>NZ_JASZYK010000009.1 GCF_030317035.1 Variovorax sp. J22G73 | reverse complement strand
CCTGGTTCTATTGCAGCTTGGCCCTCACCTTGACGCAGCCAATACCGCCTATTGAAAAACCAAACTCGCACCGCCGCTTGCGGATTGGAGAAGTCCCGGTAAAAGGAGGAGCCGAAGGCGGGGGACATTCGCGGAGGGAAGTACCCGGCGGCCTGTTCACCTGCCCCGAACCACAGCGACCCAAAAAACCAGCTCAAAACCAGCTCAGTCGATCTTCGCCCCCGAAGCCTTCACCACAGCCCCCATCGCGTCCCAGTCCGAGCGCAGCAGCTTCTGGAATTCTTCGGCGCTCTGCATGCGCGGCTCCACGCCCAGGCGCTTGAAGCGCTCCTGGATCGCCGGGTCCGCCAGCACCTTGTTGGCCGCGACGTTGATGCGCTCCACCTCGGCCTTCGGCGTGCCGGCCGGCGCGAGCAGGCCGATCCACGAATCGAAGGCGTAGCCCGGCAGGCCGCTTTCCGCCACCGTCGGCAGCTTGGGCAGGAAGGGGCTGCGCTGCTGGCCGGTGGAGGCCAGCAGCTTGATGCGCGCGTCGTCCTGGAAGCCGATGACGCCGATGCTCGACGAGATGACCGCCTGCACCCGGCCCGCGAGCACCTCGTTGACCGCTTCGCCGGTCGACTTGGTCGGAATGTGCGTCATCTGCAGCCCCGCCTTGGCCAGGAACGACGCCATGGCCAGGTGCGTGGCGCTGCCGTTGCCGGCCGAGGCGTAGTTGTACTTGCCCGGGTTGGCCTTGACCTCCTTGATGAAGTCGGCCGTGCTCGTCACGCCCATGTTGCCCGCCACCGCCAGCACATAGCCCGCGTTGCCGACATTGGCCACGCCCACGAAGTCCTTCAGCGGGTCGTAGCTCAGCTTGTTGTACAGGAAGCCCGCGATGTTGTGGCTCGCGGCCGCCAGCACCAGCGTGTTGCCGTCGGCCGGCGCGCGCGCCACCATCGCCGCGCCCACCGTGCCGCCCGCGCCCGCGCGGTTCTCCACGATGGCGCTGGCGTTCAGCGCCGTGCCCAGCTCGTTGTTGAACGCGCGCGCCACCGTGTCCTGCACCGCGCCGGTGCCGAAGGGCACGACGATGTGGATCACGCGCTGCTGCGCATGCACGGGCGAGAACGCGCCCAGCGCCGCGGCCGCGGCCGCGACGGCGAGAGCGCCCATGGAACGGCGGGTGAACAGGGTAGGCAAGGTCGAGGGCATCGGGGTGTCCACTTTCTTCATCGTCATCAGAACAGAGGGGGAAATGATTTCAGGTGCCCGACGGCAGCCAGCGTTGCGCCAGCTTCACGAAGTAGCTGGCACCGATCGGGATGATCTCGTCGTTGAAGTCGAACGAGGTGTTGTGGATGATGCAAGGGCCGGGCCCGTGCCCGTCGAGCCGGTGGTCGCCGTCGCCGTTGCCCAGGAACGCGTAGCAGCCGGGCCGCGCGATCAGCATGTGCGCGAAGTCTTCGGCACCCATCACGGCGGGAAAGTTGTCGGTGACCATGTCGTCGCCCACCACCTCGCGCATCACGCCCGCCGCGAAGCGCGCCTCGGCCGGGTGGTTCACGGTGGGCGGCGACGAGCGGTTGAAGAACACCTCGGCCGTGCAGCCGTGCGCCGCCGCCACGCCCGCCGCCACTTCGCGCAGGCGCGCCTCGATCTTGTCGATGGCATCTATCGAAAAGGTGCGGATGGTGCCGCCCACCGTGGCCACGTCGGGAATGACGTTGGGCGCGTCGGAGCCCTGCAGCTGCGTCACCGCGAGCAGCGCGCGCTCGGTGCTGGGAATGGTGCGCGCCACGATGGTCTGCAGCTGCTGCGCCAGCGTGACCACCGCCGCCACCGGGTCGATGCCCGTGTGCGGCATCGACGCGTGCGTGCCGCGCCCGCGCACCGTGATCTTGTAGGTGTTGCTCGAGGCCATGAGCGCGCCTTCGTTCAGCGCGAAGCGGCCCACGTCGCCCACCGGAAAGTTGTGCAGCCCGAAGACCGCGTCGCACGGAAAGCGCTCGAACAGGCCCTCGTCGATCATCTTCTTCGCGCCGGCCTTGCCCATTTCCTCGGCGGGCTGGAAGATGAAATTGACCGTGCCGTCGAAATCGCCGGGGCCCTGCCGCGACAGGTGCCAGGCTGCGGCCAGCAGCATGGTGGTGTGGCCGTCGTGGCCGCAGGCGTGCATGCGCCCGGGGTGGGTGGACTTGTGGGCGAAGTCGTTGGCCTCGTGCAGGGGCAATGCGTCCATGTCGGCGCGCAGCCCGATGGTGCGGGTGCCGGTGCCCTTGCGCAGCACGCCCACCAGCCCGGTGCCCGCGATGCCGCGGTGCACCTCGATGCCCCATTCGGTCAGCAGCGCGGCGACCTTCTCGGAAGTGCGGTGTTCCTCGAAACCGAGTTCGGGGTGGGCGTGGATGTCGCGGCGGATCTCGACGAAGCGCGCGGCGTTGGCAATGAAGGAGTCGGCGATGTTCATGGTGGGGCGGACGGAAGTCGTTCGAACGGACAAGCGAACGATTCTGTCGCAGCCCCCCGCCGCGTGCACACCGGGATTGCGCGCCTTGCCAGGCCGGCAAGGCCTGGCAAGGCCGCGGCAACTACCCGAGCCGCCCTTGCTGGCGCAGCGTCGCGCCGATGCGCCGGATCTCGGCCTCGCCCTGGTCCAGCGTCGCCCGGCTCGTGTGCACCGAGTAGTGGCCCATCACCAGTTCGTGCGGATGCTTCACTGCCGAGCCGAGCACGAAGCTGGTGTCGCCGCGGGCCACGAAGTCGATCGCGTCCTGCGACTCCTCGAACACCGCGAGTTCGCCTGCGCCGATGGGGCCGCCGGCGCCATCGCCAGCGCCACCGCCATCGCCCGTGTCGAGCCCGCCTTCGTTCACCGCCACCCAGCCCACCGTGTGGCCGGCCGGCGGCACATAGCGCCAGCGCTCGCCGTCTTTCAGCTCCACGCCCAGGTAGTTCATCGGCGCGGGCGCCGCGATGGCGCTTTGCGCCGCGCCGTAGCGCCCGAGCAGCACGCGCGCCGGGCCCTCCCGCGGCACCTGCGAAGGCGCGAGGTACAGGCTTTGCGCGGGCGCGTTTTCTTCCGACGCCGGCAGCGCCACCCACAGCTGGAAGCCGCGCACCCGCGTCACGCCCGGCGCGGGGCCGCCGGTGTGCCACACGCCGTTGCCCGCGCGCATCCACTCCACGCCGCCGCCCAGCAGCGTGCCCTGCTCGCCGGTCGTGTCTTCGTAGAGCGTGTCGCCCTCGATCAGGTAGGTGAGCGTGGCGATGCCCGAGTGCGGATGCAGCCCGAAGCCCTTGTGGCCGCCCGCGATGTCGAAGCCGAACAGGTCGAGGAACACGAAGGGCTTGAGAAATTCGCCCAGGTCCCCCGGGCTCACCAGCCGCGTGATGCCGCCGTGGCGCGAGCCGCGCGTGCGGTAGACGATGGCGCGGCTGCGCGTTTCGACGGCGGTGCCGAATCCAACGGCGGTGTTCATGCGGCCTCCCTGGCGGTCTTCAGCGCGCGGGTCCACCACGCCATGTCGTCGAGCATGGCGGTGGCGGCCTGCGCCAGGTGCGGAAAGTCGTCGAAGCTCTTGCCCTGTTGCCACACGCCCAGGAACTCCACCATGCCGATGTGCACCGCGTGGCGCACCGGCGCCATCTGCATCTCGATGGCCACCATCCGCAGCTGCTCCACGGCCCGCGCCGCGCCCACGCCGCCGTAGCCCACGAAGCCGATCGGCTTGCGAATGAATTCCTTGTAGGCCCAGTCGATCGCGTTCTTCAGCACCGCGCTCGGGCCGTGGTTGTACTCGGGCGTGACGACCACGAGGCCGTCGAAGGTGGCCAGCCTGGCCTGCCAGCGTTGTGCGGCCTCGTTTTTCACCGGGCCCCAGGCGGGCGCGCCGGCTTCATTGAAAAAAGGCAGCGGATGGTCGCGCAGGTCGACCAGCTCGAAGGCCAGGTCGGTGCGCTGGCGGGCGATGTCGTGGATCCACTGCGCGGGCTTTTCGCCGAAGCGGCCTTCGCGGGTCGAGGCGATGACGATGCCGATGCGGGGTTGCTGTGCCTGGGTCATGGGGTGCTCCTGATGGGTTGTCGTTGCGTTGACGTGAGTCTTGGTCGGCCATGCACTGAAGGTTAGGCACGCACCCATTGGTCGACTAGACGGTAGAGTGGTAGTGCACTCGTCCAAAAATCGGAGGAATCAAGCCGCCATGTTCGACCTCAACGACATCGCCATGTTCGTGCAGGTGGTGCGCTACGGCAGCTTTGCCGAAGCCGCCCGCCGGCTGGGGCTGCCGCCCAACACCGTGAGCCGGCGCATCCAGCAGCTGGAGGCGCAGCTGGGCACGCGGCTCATGCAGCGCTCCACGCGCAAGCTGACGCTCACGAGCGCGGGGCAGGCCTTTCATGAGCGGTGCGCCGGGCCTGTCGACGGGCTGGTCGCGGCGGGGCAGGAACTGGTGGCCGGCGGGCAGGCGCCCAGCGGGCTGGTGCGGGTGGCGGCGCCGGCGGATTTTTTCGATTTCTTTCCGATGGAATGGGTGGCCGATTTCCTGGCGGAGCACCCGCTGGTGAAGCTGGACTTCGTGCTCAGCGACGCCGCCGCCGACCTGATCGCCGAGCAGATCGACGTGGCGTTCCGCGGCGGCGTGCTGCGAGATTCGGGCTACATCGGCCGCCGGCTGGCCACGCGCAACGGCGGCCTGCTGGCCAGCCCCGGCTACCTCGCGCGGCGCGGCGCACCGGCCACGCTGCAAGACCTGGCGGCCCACGACTGCGTGACCCCGCCGCACCCGGCGGGGCACACCCTCTGGCGGCTCACGGGGCCGGACGGGGTGGAAGAAGAAGTGCAAGTCACCGGCCGCTTCACCGGCAACACCGCGCAGGCGCTGCGCAAGGCCGCGCTGGCGGGCCTGGGCATCGCGCAACTGCCGCCGTCGATGGCGACGCGCGACGAGCAGGAAGGGTTGCTGGTGCGGGTGCTGCCGCAGTACCGGTACACGGGGCGGGGGTTGAGCGTGGTGTATCCGAGCCGCAAGCATTTGCCGTTGGCGGTGTCGGCGTTTATCGAGCTGGTGGTTGGGAAGCTGGGGCAGTTGGATGTGTTGTCTGAAGCACCCGCGCCCACTGGAGCTCGTCGAGCTACAACTTGATGGCCTTGAACTTGGCGCCAGAACGGTGGGCGAACGGCACCGATAACATGCCGCCGGCCTGGAGCTGGGCTTGGGCCACGATCTGAGGCCACCAGCCGACCAGGCGCTCGGCCTTGCTCCAAAAGGGCTGCCCACTCCATTGCTTTTCCAGCACGAAGACCATGTGCCCGCCTTTGCGCAAGGCTTCGCGCTCTGCGTTGTGGTGCTTCTTGAAGCGGTCGATGGAAACGATGCACCACGGCCCCGTTTGCGTCAGCGCACCGATCCAATCGACGTCTTGCGCGTCGGAGCTGAAGAGATCCGTCAGATGCACGACCTGCTCGACCTCGTCCTTGATGGATCCGCACAGTCCAGCGACGCCACGTGCAAAGTGCGGCGACAGGTTCGCATCGAAAAAGAACTTCAAGCTCGTAGTCGCTCCTCGAACCGCACCGCGATGTCCACATGCTTCGGTTCTATTTCAAACTGCCGCGCGACCGCCTTGCGATCGCACCCTTCCGCAATGAAGGCATCGAAAATCGTGTCGGTGGGAATGCTCGGGCCCACCACGATGGGAGTGCCGAACTGGCGCGAGGGGTCCAGGGCGACGCCCTTGTTTCCGGACGGCGTCCAAAGGCGAGCGACATTGCCCGCGTACTCGATGCCTGTGTAGAGCGATGGCTTGATGACGTGCGTAAAGACAATCTGGCGTGCGCGCACATCGGTCAGGGTCTCGTCGCCCGCATCGTCGACCGCGGATTCGAAAATCTTCTTTCCGTCCGTCAGGAAGCGCCGCGTCGTCAGCGGATAGTCCATGTGCCAACTGTCGCGCGCCGCCTCGATGGTGGCCTTGATCACCTGGAGGCTCACACCCGCGTCGGTGAATGCGCGCACAAGGCGCAACTCCATCAGGTCACGGAAGCCAATGGCCGGCTCATCGAAATCGGCGTCTGCCAGTTGGGCTTTCCACAGGGGAGGCGTGGAGCGGTGACCTTCACCGTATTTCCATCGATGTCCCCGCATCCACCGCCGAACTGCGCGAGTTTCGACACCGATCAAGCGCGCGGCTTGACCCAGTGAGTAGATTCCCGTGTCCAGCAGATTCGATGCAACCATGTGGCGGAAAGTGTAGTTCTTAACCTCGCGCGGATACTGTTTTTTCATACAGCATTTCGTGAAGCCTTGCACGGTCCGGCGAACGGAAAGCGCATGAACACCGACATGAACACTGGTTCGCAGTTCGAACGAAAATGCCTCCCCATGAAAATCGAAAAAGACACCGTCGTCACCATCAAGTACAAAGTCTCCGACGCCCAGGGCAAGCTCATCGAGGCGAGCCCCGAGCCGATGGCCTACCTGCATGGCGGCTACGAGAACACGCTGCCCAAGATAGAGGAAGCGCTCGACGGCAAGGAGAAGGGCTACCAGACCGTGGTCAACCTCTCGCCCGAAGACGCCTTCGGCCAGCGCGACGAAGCGCTGGTGCGCAGCATTCCCAAGGCCGAGTTTCCGCCGGGCGTGAAGATCGGCGGGCAGCTGCAAGGCCGCCTAGACGACGGCACCGAGCACGTGTTCACCGTGATGAAGATCAAGGGCCCGGTCGTGCTGCTCGACGGCAACCATCCCTGGGCCGGCAAGGCGCTGAAGTTCAGCCTGCAGGTGACAGATGTGCGCGCGGCGCTGCCGGTGGAAATCGAGCACAAGCATGTGCATGGGGCGCACGGGCACCATCACTGACACAGACGCCTGAAGCGGCCGCGTCTTTCGAAGCCGCCACCGTTCAGCGCTCTTTCAGCCCTTCTTCCAGAACCTCGGCGCACCCTCGATCTTTGCCAGCGCCTTGCGGCACGCCTTCGCGCCCCCCGCGTGCCGCGCGGTGAACCAGCCCACCGCGAACCACGCCTGCCCATCGTGCTGCGCCGCGTCGCGGTACAACGCCAGCGCCACGGCCTCGTCGTTGAACTCGCCCAGCGCGTCCTGCGCGGGCCGCAGGGCCTTCAGGTAGCGCTCGGCGGCGTCCTTGTCCTTGTCTTCCCCCTCGAACAGCGGCGCCACGAACTCCGCCAGGTAGCGCAGACGCTTGAGCCGCTTGCGCACGCGGTGCTGGCTTTCGGTGTCCAGCGACTCGAAGCGCTGGCCGTCGCGCACCGCCTGCTTATGCAGCTTCTGCAGGCGCTTGCGCAGCAGGCGCCGCGCGTCATCGGCGTCGACCGCGGCGGTTTCTGCCGGCGCCAGGGCGGTGAAGCCGATGAGCGACACGAGCACGTTCTGGAACGCCGCGGCACGCACGACATCGCCGGCGGAAGCAAGCGGCGAGGCGCCCTCGGAATCGCTCCTTGCATCGCCCGCCAGCGGATCGAACTCCGGTGCGCCCGCTTCGCGCAGCCGCGGCTGCGCGAGCTTCACGACCTGCTCGCGGTCGCGCAACTCACCGAGCGCGCGGAAGGCCTCGACCAGCGGCGGCTCCCACTCGGCGGCTTCGAAAAGCGCTGAATCCGCATCGAGCGGCGCCAGTTCGCGCAGCGCGGTGCGCAGCCGGCGGATGCCGATGCGCAGCTGGTGGACCTGCTCTTCGTCCGCCGGGTCGGCGTTGCCCGCGGCGATCTCGCTGGCGTTCGGCAGCATCTGCGCCAGGCACGCGGCGACGACGGCCTGCTGGATGGCCCGGCCGTCCGGGTGCTGCGTGGCGAAGCGCGGCGGCTCGGCCTTCACGGCGTCCACCTGCTCGCGCGCGGCCAGCAGGCGCGCGCCGCGCTCGGCCTTCGACACGGTGCTGAACCACAACCCGTGCTGCTGCGACCAGCGCCGCGCCAGCGACACCAGGCCCTGCACGTCGCCGCTTTTCAGCTCCAGTTCCAGCTCGCACACGGGCGACTCGCGCTGCTCGGGCGTGCCGGCGTGCGCGACGACCTTGCCGACGTCCAGCGCCATCTCGACCACGGCACCGCCGGCCCCGGTGACGCGCACGTCGCGCGTGAGCCGCACGATGTCGGTCGATTGCCGCTCGACCAGCGCACCTGGGCCAATACCAGCGCCGTCGTCACCGTCGCTCCCCGCCAGCAGCTTCGCGAGCCGCTCTCCCACGGGCGTGCCCTGGTGGCGTTGCGGGTCGACCTGCGGCGCGGCACTGCCGGCGCCCAGGTCGACGTTGTGCTCCAGCCGGTGCAGCGCGTTGTCGCCGGTGGCCTTCACGGTCTGTACCCACCTCGGGCCTTCCTTGCGCAGCCGCAGCACCACGCCGTGGGCGGCAAGGCGCAGGTCGGCGGTGTCGAAATAGCGGGCCTGCAGGCGGGTGCGCTGGACGGCGCCGCGCTTCAGGGCGGCTTCGACGGCCTTCAGGCGGCCGGCGGGGATGCAGAACTTGAACTCGATTTCCATGCGCCCATGATGCCCGCGCCCAGCGCGCCAAGACAGCAAAACCCCCTCGCCGAAAATTCATGTGGACGCCGTACATTTTCTTTGATATCTTTTGTGGACGGTGTACACAACACGCCGGAAAACCACCTCCTTCACCCTTCATTCCCTTCACCTACACAGGACCGCACCATGGCCACCAAGCAGATCTTCGTGAACCTCCCCGTCAAGGACCTCGACAAGACCAAGGCTTTCTTCGCCGCGCTGGGCTACACCTTCAACCCGCAGTTCACCGACGCCAACGCCGCCTGCATGGTGGTGCAGAAGGACAGCATCCACGTGATGCTGCTGGTGGAACCCTTCTTCAAGACCTTCACCACCAAGGCCATCGCGGACACCGGCAAGACCACCGAGGTGCTCCTGTGCCTCTCGTGCGAGAGCCGCGCCGAGGTCGACGACCTGGTGGCCAAGGCCAAGGCGGCCGGCGGCACCATTCCGCGCGAGCCGCAGGACTACGGCTTCATGTACGGCCACGGCTTCCAGGACATCGACGGCCACCTGTGGGAGCTGGTGTTCATGGACCCGAACGTCGAGATGCCCAAGCAGTAGGCAACCAGCAGGCAACCGTCCACAGAGGCCCGACCACCCCGGCGGCACGATGCCCATCGTTCCATACGCGCTCTTCACTGTTGCAGGCAAGGCACCTACCGGAAAGCGGCGGCGCCCCGACATTCCTTCCACTGGCAAGGCACCATCGGCCATGCCCCCCATGGAAAGGAACAGCTACATGTCCGAAGACAACAACAAAGTGCAGAGCCCCACTGGTTCCGCCGGTGCAGTCGGTGCCGCCGGCCCCGTCAGCCCGGTGCTGCAGGTCGCGCCCCTCGGTTTTCCCTGGCAGACCATCGACCCCTTCCTGTTCTGCGTGTACCACGACGACGCCTACCCGCGCGGCAACGCCGGCATGGGCCCCGACGCCCCGCTGGCCGGCCGCCAGATCGGCCAGGACTTCAGCCGCAAGGACGGCTGGAGCATGTACCACGGCGACACTGTGCCGGGCTTTCCCTCGCACCCGCACCGCGGCTTCGAGACGGTGACCATCGTGCGCAAGGGCCTGGTCGACCACTCCGACTCGCTGGGCGCCACCGCGCGCTTCGGCGGCGGCGACGTGCAGTGGCTCACGGCGGGCAAGGGCATCGTGCATTCGGAGATGTTCCCGCTGCTCGACGCCAAGGCGCCGAACCCGCTGGAGCTGTTCCAGATCTGGCTGAACCTGCCGGCGCGCAGCAAGATGGCCGAGCCGCATTTCACGATGCTGTGGTCCGACGACATTCCGCGCTTCGCGTCCGACGACGCCAAGGGCGGGCGCACCGACGTCGCGGTCATCGCGGGCCAGCTCGGCGACGCCGCCAACGGCCAGGCACCCATCCAGCCGCTGGCGCCGCCGCCCGACTCGTGGGCCGCGCAGGCCGATGCCGACGTGGCGATCTGGACGATCAAGATGACGCCCGGCGCGCAATGGACGCTGCCCGCCGCCACCGGCGAGGGCACGCGGCGCATGCTGTATTTCTTCAAGGGCGCGACGGCGCTGGTCGGCGGCCAGCGCGTGCAGGGCCCGGTGGCCATCGAGCTGCGCGCGGAATTGGAAGTCGAGCTGGTCAACGGGCCCGACGAGGCGAGCGAGTTCCTGGTGCTGCAGGGCCGCCCGATTGCCGAGCCGGTGGTGCAGTACGGCCCCTTCGTGATGAACACGCAGGCCGAGATCAGCCAGACCATGGCCGACTACCGGCGCACGCAGTTCGGCGGCTGGCCCTTCGACGACACGGCGCCGGTGCACGGCCGCGAGACCGCGCGCTTCGCCAGGCACCCGGGCGGGCGTGAGGAAGTGCCGACGGCCTGAGTCCGTTGGTCGATGGGCGCCAGGGGAGCCAGAGGAGTTAGAGGGTCTTCAGCACCTCGGCGCCCAGCGCGGTCATGCTCGGAATGAACTCGAGCACCTCCGCGCGCGCCACGCCGTTCTGCACGAACGGGTCGCGCGACAGCACGGCGTCCAGCGCGTCGCGGTCGCCCGAGCGCACCAGGATCACGCCGCCCTTGCGCGGCACCTGTCGCCCCGAGGCCACGAACAGGCCGCTGGCGTAGTGCTTCTTGAGCCACCTGACATGCGCGTCCATCAGCGCGTCGAGCTCCTCGAGCGGGCGGACGTAGGTGAGGGTGACGATGAACATGGCGGAGGGCGGAAGTGCGGGGAATTCCGATCCTAGGGGCTGCCGCCTGCGCCAAAGTGTGCGCACCGGTAACCGACGCAACGCCCTGCATAGCGGCTGCGTCATGCCGCCGCGGGGCCCGCCGATCTATTCGATCGCCACGCCCCCGTCCTTCACCAGCCTGGCGAACCTGGCGGTTTCATCGCGGATCTGGCGTGCCATTTCTTCGGGCGTGCCGCCCAGCGGCTCGGCGCCGATGGCCTGCATGCGCTGCGCGAAATCGGGCGAGCGAATGATCTTCACCATCTCGGCGTTGAGCCGCGCCACCACCTCCTTCGGCGTGGCCGCCGGCGCGAGCACGCCGAACCAGGTGCCGATGTCGAAGCCCTTCAGGCCCGCCTCTTCCAGCGTGGGCACGTCGGGCAGCACCGACGAGCGGCGCGCCGTGGTCACGGCCAGCGCGCGCAGCTTGCCGCCCTTGATGTGCTGCAGCACCGGCATGATGGTGTCGAAGGACATCGCCACCTGCCCGCCCAGCAGGTCGGTGGTGAGCGGGCCGCTGCCCTTGTAGGGCACGTGCAGCAGCGTGGTGCCGGTGCTGGCCTGGAACTGCGTGCCGATCAGGTGCTGCGCCGTGCCGTTGCCGTTGGAGCCGTAGGCCAGCTTGTCGGGCGCGGCCTTGGCGAGCGCCACCAGCTCGGCCACGTTCTTCGCAGGCGTGAGGGCCGCGTTGACGACCAGCACGTTGGGCACCATGGCCACCACGGTGATGGGCGCCAGGTCTTTCTGGAAGTCGTACGGCAGCTTCTTGTAGACGCTGGTGGCGATGGTGTGGTGCACCGCGCCCATCAGCAGCGTGTAGCCGTCGGGCTTCGCCTTGGCCACGTAGTCGGCGCCCAGCGTGGCGCCGGCGCCGGGCTTGCTCTCGACCACCACCGGCTGGCCCAGCGACTGCGAGAGCTTGTCGGCCAGCGCGCGCGCCAGCACGTCGGTGGTGCCACCGGCGGGGAAGGGCACGACCAGGCTGATGGGCCGCGCGGGCCAGGCCGCGGGCTGCTGCTGCGCGAAGGCCGGGGCGGTGGCGACCAGGCCCAAGCTGATGCCCAGCGTGGTGCCCAGCGAGAGCGTCAGCAAGGTCACCCGGCGCACGGTGCGCCGATGGCGCACCTCGAAGGAAGCGTTCATGGTTGTTGTCTCCGTCTTGTTGTCGTGGTGCGCGCATCGAGGCGCGCGAATACCGTGAGGTCGCTCGTGCAGGTCGTACGGCTGCAGCGGCTCAGGCCGCCAGCCGCAGCGGCTCGCCCGCGATGTGCTCGCACACCGCGCGCGTCACCTGCTCGGTGGTCGCGCTGCCGCCCAGGTCGCGCGTGTGCAGCGCGGGGTTGGCCGTGACGTGCTCCACCGCCGCCATCACGCGGCGCGCGGCCTCCGCCTCGCCCAGGTGCTCCAGCAGCATCACCACCGACCAGAAGGTGCCCACCGGGTTGGCCAGGCCCTTGCCCATGATGTCGAAGGCCGAGCCGTGGATGGGCTCGAACATCGAGGGGTAGCGCCGCTCGGGGTCGATGTTGCCGGTGGGCGCGATGCCCAGGCTGCCCGCCAGCGCGGCCGCCAGGTCGCTGAGGATGTCGGCGTGCAGGTTGGTGGCCACGATGGTGTCCAGCGTGGCCGGGCGGTTGACCATGCGCGCGGTGCAGGCGTCGACCAGTTCCTTGTCCCAGCGCACGTCGGGGAACTCGCTGGATATCTGCAGCGCAATCTCGTCCCACATCACCATCGCGTGGCGCTGTGCGTTGCTCTTGGTCACCACCGTGAGCAGCTTGCGGGGCCGCGAGCGGGCCAGCGCAAAGGCGAACCGCATGATGCGTTCGACGCCCGCGCGGGTCATCATGCTCACGTCGGTGGCGGCCTCGATGGGGTGGCCCTGGTGCACGCGCCCGCCGACGCCGGCGTATTCGCCCTCGGAGTTCTCGCGCACGATCACCCAGTCGAGCTGGCCCGGCGCGCAGCGCTTGAGCGGGCCGTCGATGCCCGGCAGGATGCGCGTGGGCCGCACGTTGGCGTACTGGTCGAAGCCCTGGCAGATCTTCAGGCGCAGGCCCCACAGCGTGATGTGGTCCGCGATGTGCGGGTCGCCCGCGGAGCCGAACAGGATCGCGTCTTTCCGGCGCAGCGCATCTAGCCCGTCGGCCGGCATCATCTCGCCGTGCGCGCGGTACCAGTCGCCGCCCCAGCCGAAGTCCTCGAAGCTGAACTGCAAGGCGCCGCCGGAGGCCGCGGCCAGCGCCTCCATCACCTGGCGACCCGCGGGGATCACCTCCTTGCCGATGCCGTCGCCGGGAATGGTGGCAATGCTGTAGCTGCTCATGGATGTGCCTTCGAATGTGCTGTGGAATGTGCTTGGACAGGGCCACTGTAGGATTCGACGGGCCGAACGATTCATGCCCGAAGTGAATCCATCCTTAACTTCAGTTCAACAGTGGAGCGGCCATGACATCGCCCGTCCAGCCCGCCGACCTCGGCTTCTTTTCCACGCTCGCGGCCTGCGGCAGCCTGAGCGCGGCGGCGCGCGAACTCGGTATCAGCACGCCGGCCGTGAGCAAGCGGCTCGCGCAGATGGAGGCGCGCCTGGGCGTCACGCTGGTCAACCGCACCACGCGGCGCATGAGCCTCACGCCCGAGGGCGAGCTCTACGTGGCCAGTGCGCGGCGCATCCTCGGCGAGATCGACGACATGGCGCAGCAGCTCGGCGGCGCCAAGGGCGAGGCGCAAGGCCTCCTGCGCGTGAACGCCACGCTGGGCTTCGGGCGCAGCCATGTGGCGCCGCTGATTTCGAAATTCGTGCGCAAGCACCCGCAGGTGGAGGTGCAGCTGCAGCTGTCGGTCAACCCGCCGCCGCTGACCGAGGACGCCTTCGATGTCTGCATCCGCTTCGGCGCGCCGCCCGAGGCGCGCGTGATCGCGCGGCGCCTTGCATCGAACCGGCGCCTGCTGTGCGCGTCGCCCGCGTACCTGGCGCGCGCCGGCACGCCCAAGGTGCCGAACGACCTCACGCACCACCGCTGCATCGGCATCCGCCAGGGCGACGAGGCCTACGGCGTGTGGCGCCTGAGCACGGGCCGCGGCACGGCGCAGCGCACCGAGGCCGTGAAGACGCGCGGCGCGCTGAGCACCAACGACGGGGAAATCGCGGTCAACTGGGCGCTCGACGGCCACGGCATCCTGATGCGCGCCGAGTGGGACATTGCGCGCTATCTGCGCAGCGGCCGGCTGGTGCAGGTGCTGGCGCACTGCCGCACGCCCGACGCCGACATCCACGCCGTGTACCCGCAGCGCCACCAGCTCTCGGCGCGCGTGCGGGCCTTTGTCGATTTCATGGCGGCAGCACTCGGCAAGGACGATGCCGAGCCCGCGCTCAACCGCCGCTGAGCACCGACGCCACCAGCCACACGTTGGCCGCGCTGATCACGCCGAACAGGCCCCAGGCCAGCAGCTTGAGCACCGGGCCGTTGGCAAAGTCGCCCATCATGTCGCGACGGCTCGTGAAGCGAATGAGCGGCCACATCGCGAACGGCAGCTGAAAGCTCAGCACCACCTGGCTGAGCACCAGCATCTTGCCCACGCCGCCGTCGCCGAACCACCACACGCCCAGGAAGGCCGGGCCCAGCGCCAGCAGCCGCGTGATCAGCCGGCGCTGCCAGCACGGGATCTTCAGGTCGAGAAAACCTTCCATGATGATCTGGCCCGCGATGGTGCCGGTGAAGGTCGAGCTCTGCCCCGAGGCCAGCAGCGCGATGCCGAACAGCGTGGCCGCGAAGGCGCTGCCCACGATGGGTTCGAGCAACCTGTAGGCGTCGTCGATTTCCGCCACCTCGCGGTGGCCCGTGGCATGGAAGGCGCTGGCCGCCAGCACCATGATGGCCGCGTTGACCAGCAGCGCGAGCGACAGCGACACCACCGCGTCGAGCGTGCAGAAGCGCACCGCCTCGCGGCGCGCCGCGTCGGTGTCGGCCACCAGCCGGGTCTGCACGATGGACGAATGCAGGTACAGGTTGTGCGGCATCACCGTGGCGCCCACGATGCCGATGGCCAGGTACAGCGCGCCCGGCTGGTGCAGCCGCTCCAGGCTGGGCGCGAAGCCCATCGCCACGCCGAACCAGTTGGGCGGCGCCATCGCCAGCTCGACGATGAAGCAGGCCGCGATGGTGCCCACCAGCCCGAGCACGATGGCCTCCACGCGCCGGAAGCCCGCGCCCTGCAGGCCCAGCACCAGCAGCGTGTCGAAGGCCGTGATGGCGATGCCCACCGGAATCGACACGCCGAACAGCAGGTGCAGCGCCAGCGCGCTGCCCAGCACCTCGGCCAGGTCGCAGGCCACGATGGCCAGCTCGGCGCCCAGCCACAGCAGGCGGTTGACCAGCGGCGGGTAGTGCTGGCGGCAGGCGCGCGCCAGGTCCTTCTGCGTGACCAGGCCCAGGCGCACGCACAGCGTCTGCAGCAGCATGGCCGCCAGGCTCGCGAGCAGCACCACGAACAGCAGGCCGTAGCCGAAGCGCGAGCCGGCCTCGATGTCGGTGGCCCAGTTGCCCGGGTCCATGTAGCCGACCGACACCAGCAGGCCGGGGCCCGCGTAGCGCATCAGCTTCTTGAAGAAGGGCAGCTCTTGCGGGACCGCGACGCTGCCCTTCACTTCGGACGGGCAGAAGGGCGCGGTGGCCGTGCGGGGAAGCGGGAAGAACATGCGGGCGATGATAGGGACAAGGCGGCCGTCTTGACGAACGTTCTCGAGCGTTGTCATGTCGTTGTCGCGGACCGGACCGGCGCCCTCTGCGCGGCGGCGTGAAATCTCTTAGATTCGATCGTCCGAATTCCTACACACCCTGGAGACCCTTCACATGATCCACGTCGTTGCCGTCATCACCGCCAAGCCCGGCCAGCGCGCTCCGTTGCTCGAAGCCTTCGCCGCCAACCGCGCGGCCGTACTGGCCGAGGCGGGCTGCATCGAGTACGGCGCCGCGGTCGATGCGCAGGGCGTGCCGACCTCCAAGGCCAGCTTCGGCCCCGAGACCTTCGTCGTGATCGAGAAGTGGGAAACGCTGGCGCACCTGCAGGCCCATGCCGTCGCACCGCACATGAAGGAACACGGCGCGAAGACCAAGGACCTGGTCGAGAGCAAGCTGATCCACGTGCTCGAGCCGGTCTGAATCGGCTCAGCCCGTTCAGCCGATTCGGCCGGTCCCACCGGTTCCCGTAGCGCGCGCAACTCCGTCTTCGCGCGCGCCGCGATGCGTGCTACCTTCGCGCCGGGAGCAGGCACCACGGAGGCACCATGCATGCAATCCGGGGCCACGCGACAGACGTGGAGAGAGGGACCGAAGCCATGGCGATCTTTCGTTCGCGGGGTGGGCGCTGGCGTGTGCCGATGGCGCCAGGCGCACGGGCTGGCGGCCACATGGCCTTCATGGCCTTCCTGCTGACCGGCTGCGCCCCTTTGCTTGCGCCGCCGTACGCGGCCGACTACGAGACGCTCGACCGGCTCGAAGCCACGCGACCCGGCATGGTGGCCCTTGCCAAGGCCCAGCCCGCCGACACTGAAGACAAGCTCAACACCGTGCGCCTGCGCAGCGCCCGGCTGGTGTCGCCCAGCGGCAGCTTCGCGCAGTACCTGCAGGACGCGCTGATGCGCGACCTGAGCGAGATTGCCGTCTACGACCCCAAGGCGCCCACGCGCATCGCCGCGCGCATCGTGGTCAACGACATCGACCTGGGCGTGATCAACGGCAGCGGCCGCATGGATGTGGAGGTCACCGTCACGCGAGACACCGCGGGCAACAGCATGCAGCGCCTGCGCAAGACCTACAGCGCGAAGACCGCCTTCGATTCGAGCTACGCCAGCATCGTCGCCGTGCCCGCGGGGCAGGCCGCCTACCCGCGCCTGGTGCGTGCGCTGCTGCGCGAGATGTATGCCGACCCGCAGTTCGTGGCCGCCATCGGTCGTTGATCCATTGACCTCTTTGCCCTGGAGGCGATCCCGATGTCCATTGCCCTTCCGATGACCGCGACACGGCGTGGTGCGCTCGCGGCCCGCACCGCAGCCGCGGTGTTGCTCACGGCCTTGCTCGCGGGCTGCGTGCACCCGATCACCATGATCACCGAGACCGCGCCGCCGCGCTCGCAGGCGCACCTGCTCCCGAAGAAGGTCGCCTACGTGATGACCGACGCCGACCGCGACCAGGAGGTGGTCACGCCCGGCGGCAGCGGCGACCGCGTGAGCTACTTTCCGTACCGCGACCTGGAGAAGTCCATTCGCGATGCCTTGCGCGCCGTGTACCGCGACGTGGTGGTGCTGCGCACCGCCGGCGACGCGAACGCGAACGAGGCCGCGGGCGTGTCGCTGGTGTTCGCGCCGCGCATCAGGACCGATTCCAGCTCGTCGTCCTTCATCAGCTGGCCGCCGACCTCGTTCACCGCGGAGGTGTCGTGCGTGGTGACCGACGCGGCGGGCAAAGAGGTCACGCGCGTGAAGGCGACGGGCAACGGCACGGCGGAGTTCGGGGAGTTCAAAGGCGACTTCGGGCTCGCCGCGCGTAGGGCGGCGACGCGGTTGACCACGCAGTTGAGCAGCGAGATTCGCAGGGACGAAAAACTGCAGTGAAGGTTGCGGTGACGACCGCGGCGCAGGCCGCGAGCTGTTCAGGCCGCCCATGAAAAAACGCGCCCGAGGGCGCGTTTGTCATTGAAGCCGCGAAGCCTTACTTCGACACGACCTTCACCATTTCGAGGCACTTGTTCGAGTAGCCCCATTCGTTGTCGTACCAGCTCACGAGCTTCACGAAGGTGCTGTCCAGTGCGATGCCGGCTTCGGCGTCGAAGATGGAGGTGCGCGGGTCGCCGCGGAAGTCGGTGGCCACCACCTTGTCTTCCGTGTAGCCCAGCACGCCCTTCAGCGCGCCTTCGCTCTGCGCCTTCATCTCGGCGCAGATTTCCTTGTACGTGGCTTCCTTCTCGAGCTCGACGGTCAGGTCGACCACCGACACGTCGGAGGTCGGCACGCGGAAGCTCATGCCGGTGAGCTTCTTGTTGAGCTCGGGAATCACCACGCCCACGGCCTTGGCCGCGCCCGTGCTCGACGGGATGATGTTTTCCAGGATGCCGCGGCCGCCGCGCCAGTCCTTGTTGCTCGGGCCGTCGACGGTCTTCTGCGTGGCGGTGGTGGCGTGCACGGTGGTCATCAGGCCGCGCTTGATGCCCCATTTGTCGTTCAGCACCTTGGCCAGCGGAGCCAGGCAGTTGGTGGTGCAGCTGGCGTTGCTGATGATGGCTTCGCCGGCGTACTTCTTGTCGTTCACGCCGTAGACGAACATGGGGGTGTCGTCCTTCGACGGTGCCGACAGGATCACCTTCTTGGCGCCCGCGTCGATGTGCTTCTGCGCGGTTTCCTTCGTGAGGAAGAGGCCGGTCGACTCGAGCACGATGTCGGCGCCGACTTCGTTCCACTTCAGCTGCGCGGGGTCGCGCTCCTGCGTGAGGCGGATCTTCTTGCCGTTCACGATCAGCGTGTTGCCTTCGACCGTCACTTCACCCTTGAAGCGGCCGTGCACCGAGTCGTACTGGAGCATGTAGGCCAGGTAGTCGGGCTCGAGCAAGTCGTTGATGGCAACGATTTCGATGTCGTTCTTGAAGTTCTGCACCGCTGCGCGCAGCACGTTGCGACCGATGCGGCCGAAGCCGTTGATACCGAGTTTGATAGCCATCTGACTTGCTCCTAAGGTTGAAAAACTTGTTGTGAACCGGCGGGAAGAAACGCTGCGCGCGATCAGTCGCGCAGTGCGGCTTCCACCGTGGCGGCAACGTTCTCCGCCGTGAATCCGAAGTACTTGAACAGTTCGGGCGCGGGGGCCGACTCGCCGTACGTGTCGATGCCGACCACGGCGGCGCAGCCGTACTTCCACCAGCCGCCGGTGCAGCCCATTTCCACGGCGATGCGCGGCAGCTTCTTGGGCAGCACGGCCTTCTTGTAGGCCAGGTCCTGGCGGTCGAAGGTGGTGGTCGAGGGCATCGACACCACGCGCACGGCGATCTTCTTCTCGGCCAGCAGCTTCTGCGCGGCAATGGCGAGCTGCACTTCCGAACCGGTGGCGATGATGACGGCCACGGTCTTCTTGCTCTTCAGGCCCACGGCTTCCGGCTCGGACAGCACGTAGGCGCCGCGGCTGATGTCGCCGAGCTCGCTCTTCGCGGCGTAGGCGATGTTCTGGCGGCTGAGCAGCAGCGCGGTCGGGCGCTTCTGGTTCTGCAGCGCCACGGCCCAGGCCACGGCGGTTTCGGCCGTGTCGCCCGGACGCCAGACGTCCAGGTTGGGAATGAGGCGCAGCGACGCGGCGTGCTCGATCGACTGGTGCGTGGGGCCGTCTTCGCCCAGGCCGATGGAGTCGTGCGTGAACACGTGGATCACGCGGTGCTTCATCAGCGCGGCCATGCGGATGGCGTTGCGGCTGTAGTCGCTGAAGGTGAGGAAGGTGCCGCCGTAGGGGATGTAGCCGCCATGCAGCGCCACGCCGTTCATGATGGCCGCCATGCCGAACTCGCGCACGCCGTAGTTGATGTGGCGCCCGATGGTGCCGTGCGGGGCTTCGGTCGGGGCTTCGGGCTTGGCTTCGTCTTCGGCGCCTTGCTTGGCTTCGACGGCCGGCATGTTCATGACCACGGCGCCGGTCTTCGGATCGAAGCGCAGGGCGGGCGTGCTCTTGGTGTTGGTGAGGTTGGAGCCGGTCAGGTCGGCGCTGCCGCCGAGCATTTCGGGCAGCGCTGCGGTGAACGATTCCAGCGCGAGCTGGCTGGCCTTGCGGCTGGCCACGGTCTCGGCCTTGGTGTGGGCGGCGACCACGGTGTCGAACGCCACCTGGTGGAAGTTCTTGGGCAGCTCGCCCTTCATGCGGCGCGTGAATTCGTCGGCGAGCTCGGGGTAGGCCAGCGCGTAGGCGGCGAACCTGGCGTTCCACTCGGCTTCGAGGTTGGCGCCGGCCTGCTTGTGGTCCCAGTCGGCATACACCTCGGCCGGGATCTCGAAGGGCGGGTAGTGCCAGTCGATGGCGTCGCGCGTGAGCTTGATTTCCTCGGCGCCCAGCGCCTCGCCGTGCGCCTTGGCGGTGCCCTGGCGGTTGGGGCTGCCCTTGCCGATGACGGTCTTGCAGTTGATGAGCGTGGGCTTGTCGGTCGACTGCTTGGCCTTGGCGATGGCCTTGGACACCTCGGCGGCGTCGTTGCCGTTGATCGGGCCGATCACGTGCCAGCCATAGGCGTGGAAGCGCTCGGCCACGTTGTCGATGTACCAGGGCTTGACCTGGCCGTCGATGCTGATGCCGTTGTCGTCGTACAGGGCGATGAGCTTGTTCAGGTGCCAGGCGCCGGCCAGCGCGCAGGCTTCGTGGCTGATGCCTTCCATCATGCAACCGTCGCCCAGGAAGGCGTAGGTGTGGTGGTCGACGACGGCGTGGTCCTTGCGGTTGAACTCGGCCGACAGCAGCTTCTCGGCCAGCGCGAAGCCCACGGCGTTGGTGATGCCCTGGCCCAGCGGGCCGGTGGTGGTTTCCACGCCGGGGGTCACGTCGACCTCGGGGTGGCCGGCGGTCTTGCTGTGCAGCTGGCGGAAGTTCTTCAGCTCGCCGATGGGCAGGTCGTAGCCGGTGAGGTGCAGCACCGAGTACAGCAGCATCGAGGCGTGTCCGTTCGACAGCACGAAGCGGTCGCGGTCGAACCAGTGCGGGTTCGCCGGGTTGTAGCGCAGGTGATCGCCCCAGAGTGCGACGGCCATGTCGGCCATGCCCATCGGTGCACCCGGATGTCCGGAGTTCGCTTGTTGGACGGCATCCATAGCCAGCGCGCGGATCGCGTTGGCCATCAGGGCTTGGTTTGCCATGGGCATGGGACTTTCGGGGGAAAAGGGTGGGTGGGATTGGGGGGAACCCGCGATTTTACCGGGCGAGCCCGCCAGGGCGCCGACACGGGCCCAACACCCGGGCGATGTTCCCGTGTACCGCGCCCGCGCTGCTAGAGTTGCCCCCCATGCATGGGCTGCACCTTACCGCCGACCTCCACGACTGCCAATGCGGCCTTCAATGGCTCACTGACCGGGAGGCGCTGGGCGCCGTCTGCCTGAAGGCGGTGGCCGCCGCCGGGCTGCAGGCGGTGGGCAAGCTGGTGCACGGCTTTCCGGCCACGCCCCTGGGGCCGGGCGGCGTCACGGCCACGGTGCTGCTGGCCGAGTCGCACCTGTGCATCCACACCTGGCCCGAGCAGCGCGGCGTGACGCTCGACGTGTACGTGTGCAACTTCGGCGGCGACCATTCGGCCAAGGCGCATGCGCTGATGGAATGCCTGGTGTCGCTGTTCCAGCCGCTGCACAGCGAGCGCAACGCGCTACAGCGCGGGCGCATCGCGGCGTGAACTCGGTGAACCCCGTGCTCACTGGCAGCGCGACGCGCGCCATGGTCCTGGCCGCCGGCCGCGGCGAGCGCATGCGCCCGCTGACCGACACCTGCCCCAAGCCCCTGCTCGAGGTGCGCGGCAAGCCCCTGATGCAATGGCCGATGGAGGCGCTGGCGGCCGGCGGCTTCACCGAACTGGTGGTCAACACCGACTGGCTCGGCGAGCAGATTTCGCAGCGCTTCGGCGCGCAGCCCTTGCTGGGCAACGGCACACCGCTATCAATTTCATACTCCAACGAAGGCCGCGACTTCGGCGGCGCGCTGGAAACGGCCGGCGGCATCGTGCGTGCGCTGCCGCTGCTGGGCGAGGTGTTCTGGGTGGCGGCCGGTGACGTGTTCGCGCCCGATTTCCGCTTCACCCAGGCCGCGGTCGACCGCTTCGTCGCCAGCGGCAAGCTCGCCCACCTGTGGCTGGTGCCCAACCCCGAGCACAACCCGAAGGGCGATTTCGGCCTGGCGCCCGACGGCCTGGCATTGAACACGGCCCCGGAGAAGTTCACCTTCTCCACCATCGGCCTGTACCGCGCCGCGCTGTTCGCGCCGCCGTACTGCGACATTCCGCCCGGCAACCCCGACGGCCGCAAGGCCCCGCTGGCGCCGATCCTGCGCGCCGCGATGGACCGCCGGCAGGTCAGCGCCGAGCTTCACACCGGCGCCTGGACCGATGTGGGCACGCCGCAGCGGCTGCAACAACTCAACGCCGGCCCGGCACCGGCACGGGCAGCACCGGCACCGGCGCGCTGAACCCGAGACGCATGACCATCGCCCCGCTCCCCGACGCGCTGCGCCTGCTGCCCCTGCGCATCCACGACCTGGCCCTGGCAACGGCCGCCGAACGCAACGACGGCACGCCCGAAGACCCGCTGAGCGTGCCCATGTACCAAAGCGACTTCACCCGCCTGGCGCTCGCGCCCATGCGCCAGGGCTGGCATGTGGAGTACTTCGGCGAAACCTGGGACGAGGCTTTTGAAGAAACCCTGGCCTGCCTCGCCCGCCAGGAGGTGGCCGACTGCATCACCTCGCTGTCGTTCAGCGGCGTGGACAGCGGGGCGAACGGCACGCGCGAATGGACCTTCGGGCCGCTGCTCGACAGCACCGTGACCTTTCCCCGGCTGCGCTCGCTGTTCATCAAGCCCACGCAGCCCGAGGACCACAACCATTCGCTCGTGTGCGCGAGCGGCCGCATCCTCGAGGAGGGCGGCGACATTGCGCGCTGGGTGCGCAAGACGCCGCGGCTGAGCGAGCTCACCGTGCCGAACCCGCCGGACGCCGACTTCTTCGCGGTGCCGCTGCCGCAGCTGGGCAGCCTGTGCATCGGCGCCCATTTCGACACCCAGCATTTCATTCGCAACCTGGCCGGGGCAACGCAGCTGCCGGCACTGCGGCTGCTGGACTTTTCCGAATCCACCGAGCAGCAGATGGTGTGGCCGGCCGAGCGGGCGCCGGACGCCATCACGCCCTTCGCGGACTACGAGGCCCTGCTGCAAGGCCCCATGGGCGCGCAGCTGCGCGTGCTGAGGTTGCGCAACACCTGCCTCGGCCTGGCGCAGCTCGAGCAGTTGCAGCGCATGCGGCAGGGGCTGCAATTCATGGTCATCCAGTCAACGATCGGCGGCTACGTCAGCCACTTTGCGCAGGATGTGTTCCCATGGCGCCACCTGGTTCCCGCGGACCCCGGACTTGCACCGTATCGAAAGTGAAACTCCATGCCCATTGACACCACGATCTACGCCGAGCGCCGCGCGCGCCTTGCCTCGCAGCTGGGCAAGGACGGCATCGCCATCATCCCGACCGCGCCGGAGCGCCAGCGCAACCGGGACAGCGACTTCCTGTTTCGCCACGACAGCTACTTCTATTACCTGAGCGGCTTCACCGAGCCCAACGCCTGGCTGGTGCTCTCGGGCGATGGCCGCTCCACGCTGTTCTGCGCGCCCAAGGACCTGGAGCGCGAGATCTGGGACGGCTTTCGCCTCGGCCCAGAAGCCGCGCCGGGCGCGCTCGGCGTGGACGACGCCCTGTCCATCGCCGACCTCGACGCGAAGCTGCCCAAGCTGCTGGAAAACAAGTCGACCGTGTGGTTCCCGTTCGCCACCCACAAGGGGCTGGAAACGCGCATCGACGGCTGGCTGCAGTCGGTGCGCGCGCGCGTGCGCTACGGCGCGCTGTGCCCCGAGGAGCAGCGCGACCTGTGCGGCCTGCTCGACGAGATGCGCCTCGTGAAGGACGCGCACGAGCAGGACATCATGCGGCGCGCCGCGCAGATCAGCGCGCGCGCCCACATCCGCGCGATGCAGCTGTCGGCGCGCATGCTGCGCGAGGGCAAGGACGTGCGCGAATACCACCTGGACGCCGAGCTGCTGCACGAGTTCCGGCTGGGCGGCTCGCAGTACCCGGCCTACGGCTCCATCGTCGCGGCCGGCGCCAATGCCTGCGTGCTGCACTACCGCGCCGACGCCGCGCCCGTGCGCCCGGGCGAGCTGGTGCTGATCGACGCGGGCTGCGAGCTCGACAGCTACGCCAGCGACATCACCCGCACCTTTCCGGCCGACGGCAAGTTCACCGGCCCGCAGCGCGCGCTGTACGACCTGGTGCTGCAGAGCCAGTACGCCTCGGCCGACGCCACCAAGGCCGGCAACCGCTTCAACGACCCGCACGACGCGGCCGTGAAGGTGCTGGCGCAGGGCATGCTCGACCTGGGCCTGCTCGACGCCAACAAGGTCGGCGGCCTGGACGACGTGATCGACTCGCGCGCCTACTTCCAGTTCTACATGCACCGCACCGGCCACTGGCTGGGCATGGACGTGCACGACTGCGGCAGCTACGTGGAGCCCACGCAGGTCGGCGAGGTGAGCGAGCGGAAAGATCCGCTGTCCAACGAGGTCATCAAGAACCGCCCGAGCCGCATCCTGCACCCGGGCATGGTGCTGACGCTGGAGCCCGGCATCTACGTGCGCCCCGGCGAGGGCGTGCCCGAGCAGTTCCACCACATCGGCATCCGCATCGAGGACGACGCGATCGTCACGGCCACCGGCTGCGAGCTCATTTCTCGCGGCGTGCCGGTGGATGCGGACGAGATCGAGGCACTGATGCGGGCCTGAGCGGCTTGCTGGCCCGCTGCGACACCGGCGGCGCCGCGTGCCGCGCCTGCAGGAAATCGATGAACACCCTGAGCTTGCGCGGTACCTGCGCGCGGCTCGGGTGGTACAGGTAGAAGCCCGGAAAAGTCGGCCACCAGGGCTCCAGCAGCGGCACCAGCCGGCCGCTGGCGAAGTCTTCGCGCGCGGCGTCCTCGAACGCCACCATGATCCCCGCGCCCGAGCGCGCCGCGGCCAGCAGCACGTCGCTGTCGTTGCTCACCAGCGGGCCGGCCACCTCGATGTCGAGCGCGCGGCCGTCCTGCGCGTATTCCCAGCGGTACAGGCCGCCCGTGGTCAGGCGGTAGTTCAGGCACTGGTGGGCGCGCAGGTCTTCCGGTGTTCGGGGCAGCGCGCGGCCCGCGAGGTAGCGCGGCGAGGCAAAGGTCACCATGCGCTGCGGCCCGCCGATGGGCACGGCCACCACGTCCTGCGCCAGGCTTTCACCGAGCCGGATGCCGGCATCGAAGCCGCCTTCCACCAGGTCGACCATGCGGTTGTCGCAGACCAGTTCGAGCGTGATGTCGGGGTAGGCCTGCGCGAAATCGCCGAAGTGCGGGTACAGCAGCAGCTCGGCCGACACCCGCGCCGCGTTCAGGCGCAGCAGGCCGGCCGGGCGGTCGCGCGCTTCGTCCAGCCCTTCGACCGCCTGCGCCAGCGCGTCCAGCGCCGGGCGCGCGCCCTCGAGCAGCTGCTGGCCCAGCTCGGTCACGCCGACGCGGCGCGTGGTGCGGTCGAGCAGCCGCACGCCCAGGCGCCGCTCCAGCGCGCGCACCGTCTGCGACAAGGCCGAGGGCGACACGCCCAGCTCTTCGGCAGCGCGGGTGAAGCTGGCGTGGTGCGCCACGCGGGCGAAGGCGGCGATGGCGGGAAGCAGTTCGGGCGACATGCGGCAAATTATGAAGACCAGCTTCACAAAGCATCAAGCCCGGCGGGCTTTTTCCCGCGCAATGGCGCAACTACCTTCGAGGCCATGGCGCTGCAACCGCAACGCCAGCCACCTCGAAAGGACATTCACCATGAAGCTCGACCACTACCTCACCCTCGGCCGCTCGGGCCTGCGCGTCAGCCCCATGTCGCTGGGCACCATGACCTTCGGCAGCGACTGGGGCTGGGGCGCCGACGCCGGCGAGTCGCGCCGCATGTTCGACCTGTACCGGGAGCGCGGCGGCAACTTCGTCGACACGGCCAATTTCTATACCAACGGCAGTTCCGAAAAGCTGCTCGGCCAGTTCCTCGAAGGCCAGCGCGAGTCGGTGGTGCTGGCCACCAAGTACACGCTGAACATGCAGCCGGGCAACCCCAACGCGGGCGGCAACCACCGGCGCAACATGGTGCGCTCGGTGGAGGCCAGCCTGAAGCGCCTGGGCACCGACTACATCGACCTGCTGTACCTGCACATCTGGGACAACCTCACGCCCGTCGACGAGGTGATGCGCGGCTTCGACGACCTGGTGCGCTCGGGCAAGGTGGTGTACGCGGGCATCTCCGACACGCCGGCCTGGCAGGTGGCGCGCATGCAGACGCTGGCCGACCTGCGCGGCTGGACGCCGCTGGTGGCGCTGCAGATCGAGCACAGCCTGATCGAGCGCACCGTGGAGCGCGAGCTGCTGCCGATGGCGCACGAGCTCGGCCTGGGCGTGATGGCGTGGTCGCCGCTGGGCAGCGGCGTGCTCTCGGGCAAGTACACGCGCGCCGACATCGGCCACACGAAGGACGCGGCCTCGGGCGTGACCGGCACGCGCAAGGACGTGGCGGCCGGCAACGGCGCGCTGAGCGAGCGCTCGCTGGGCATCGCCGAGGTGGTCGCGCAGGTGGCGAAGGAGCAAGGCCGCTCGTCCGCGCAGGTCGCGCTGGCGTGGTTGCTGCACCGCCGCGCGCCGGTGGTGATGCCGATCATCGGCGCGCGCACGCTCGCGCAGTTCGAGGACAACCTGGGCGCGCTCGACGTGCAGCTCGACGCATCGACGCTGCAGCGCCTGGACGCCGTCAGCGCGGTGGCGATGGGCTTTCCGCACGACTTCATGGCCCTGCCGATGACGCAGGGGGTGGTGTCGGGCGGCACGGTGGCGCGCCGCCCGGCCTGAACCGTTCAGGCCAGCAGCAGGTACAGCAGCCCGCCGCCCACGGCGACGGCCGCCGCGGCCGACCCGATCCACGGGAACCGCCGCGGCGCATAGCCCAGCAGCGCCACCGTGGACAGCGCCGCGGCCGTGAGCGCGCCCAGCCACAGCACCCAGCCGACCGAGCCGCCCGCGGCCTGCAGGCTGGCGCCCAGCGACACGCACAGCAGCGCGGTGCCGCCCAGTTGCAACCAGCGCCGCCATGCGCCCGGCGTGCTGCCGCGGCCGTACACGTCTTCGCTGTGCCGGTCCATGGCCAGGCTGAGCGCGCAGAAGCCGGCGAGCGAGGCGGCGAACACCAGGGTGAGCAGCAGCGAATCCATCACGAGCCCTGCTCCGACGTGACCAGCGACGGCTGCGCCGCGGCCGGCGCCTTGGACGCCTGCACGTTCGCCTGCGCCTGCACATTCACCTGCTTGGCCAGCGACTTGCGGCGCTTGCGCTCCACGATCCACACGGCGCTGGCCAGCCCCAGGCCCAGCGCAATGGCGACCAGATCGAAGCCCGCCACCGCGCTCGGGCCCGAGCGCAGGCTGACGGTCAGCGGCGCGGGGCCGGTGAAGGCGTTGAGCACCGGCAGCAGCACGAACAGCAAGGCGCCAAGCGCCAGCTGCGCCTGCCACATGCGCAGCGTGGGCCTCAGCAGGCCGAGCACGGCGGTCGCGCCCCAGACGATGAAGAACCAGCGGATCTCCACCTCCCCGCGCTCCGCCACGCCCACCGGCACCAGCCGGTTGGCCCAGAAGAAGGCGGCCATGGCCACCGGCAGGCCCGCGACGGCGCCCACGTTCAGCCCGTCGACCAGGCGCAGCCCGAAGCTGATGCGCCCGCCCTGCTTGAGCGTCTTGGCGAACTTCTGCCGCTCCTTCACGGCCCACAGCAGCAGGCCGGTCGCGACCATCAGGCAGCCCGCCAGCCCCGACAGGAAGAACAGCGCGCGCACCAGCGGATCGCCGAAGCGCCCGATGTGCAGGCCGTAGAGCACGCCGCGCGTCTCGGCGGCCGGCTTGGGCACGTCGCCGAAGGCGCCGATCAGCGCGCCGGTGACGCCGTTGAACTGCATCGACGGCTGGTCGTTCGACAGCTGCGGCCCTTCGGCGCGCGTGAGCAAGACCACGGCATTGGCGTCGTTGGGCTGGTGCACGGTGATGCGGCCCACGCCCGCGCCGTTCCAGTGCGCGCTGGCCTGCGCCAGCATGGGCGCGAGCGGCGCCAGCGGCACCTTGTTGCCCGAGGCCTTGAACTGGTCGCGCCCGCCGCCGGGGAACACTTCGGCGAAGAAGGCCTGCTCGCCGCCGCGGTCCTTGTAGGCCACCTGCGGCGCCCACGGCATGTACATGAACATCAGCGTGACCAGGCCGGTGTACGTGATCATCAGGTGGTAGGGCAGCGCGAGCACCGCCGTCACGTTGTGCGCATCGAGCCACGAGCGCTGGCCCTTCTTCGCCCGGAAGGTGAAGAAGTCCTTGAAGATGCGCTTGTGCGTGACGATGCCGCTGAAGATCGCCACCAGCATGAACATGGCGCAGAAGCCGACGATCCAGCGCGCCCACAGCGCGGGCATGTAGTGCAGGTCGAAGTGCAGGCGGTAGAAGAACTCGCCGCCGCGCGTCACGCGCGGCGCGGAAATGGCGTCGCCGGTGGCCGGGTCCAGCGAGGCGCGGTCGAAGCGGCGGCGCGGGCGCTCGGCGGGGGCCGCACCCGTGGCACCCGCGGCAGTGGGTGCGGGCGGCGCCAGGTACAGCACGTCGGTCGACGGCCGGCGCTCGGTCGGCAGGTTGATGAACCAGCGCGGGCTCTGCGCGCCGTGCTTCTGCAGGTAGGCCACGGCCCCCTCGGCCGTCTGCGCTTGCGGCACCACGTTCTGCGCGACGGCGTGCAGCTCGGGCGTCATCCAGAACGTGATCTCGTCCTTGAAATACGAGGCCGTGCCGGCCGCGAACACCATGAACAGCACCCAGCCGACCAGCAGGCCCGACCAGGTGTGCAGCCACGCCATCGACTGGCGAAAACCTTCCTTCATGCCGGCGCTCCGGTGATGCGCAGGAGCACCAGCAGCAGCACGCCGAGCGGCGCGGCGGCAACGGCCAGGCCGGTCCATGCGCGCACCGCCGTGCGCGCGGCAAAGACCCACATCACGGCGACGACGAAGACGAGAAAGGAAGACAGCGTGCCGGTCAGCGTGGCTTCGCTGCGCGCCATGCCGAAGGCGGCGGGCAGGCACAGCGCGAGCACGGCGGCGCAGAGTGCCGCCACGCCGTACCCGCCGGCAATGGCGGCCACCGCGCGAGACGCCACGCCGAGGCGGTAGCGAACGCCGGCGCTCACGACGCGCGCCGGACGGCGAGCGAGGTCGTTCGGAAATTCATGGGAAAGGGAAAGGAAAAAGAGCGAAAACGCGTGAAGATGAGAATCATACGCATCTGGCGCGATTTTCCCAACCCGCTTCGCCCTCCGCCCTGCCTCCCCGCCGGGGCATTGCCGCCGCGGCTTACTTCGCCTGCAGCAGCGCGCCGGCCTCCAGCAGCACCAGCTCGTTGTCGTCCGCCTTGTTCGGCTCGCGGCTGCTCGAGAAGGGCAGGTTGTTGTCGTTGCCGACCACGATGTGCGTCGCGTCGACCACGTCGACGTTCTCGATGGTGAAGAACGGGAACTTCAGCACGCCATCGTTCAGCGGCTTGCGCGCGAGCTTGCCGGGGTCGGCAATGTTCAGCAGGTCGATGTAGCCGATCTTGCGCACCGGGCCGCCCACGTTCGCGTCGCTCAGCTCGACCTTGTAGACGCGCTTGAACTTCGCGATGTCGTGGAAGCAGTCGGTGCGCTTCTGGCCTTCGGGGCAGGCCTTGTCGCTCGTGCCTTCGCCGTTGTCGCGCTCGATGATCAGGCCGGTAGTGCCGTCGATCATGTTGAAGTCGCCGATGGCGTTGCCGTTGGCTTCGAGCACGTACTTCCAGTGCCGACCCGTCCACTTCTCGGTGGCCACGTCGAACTCCAGCACGCGCAGCGCTTCCTTGCCTTCCACGCGCTCGTAGTCCTTGGCCTCGGCGTTCCACACCGGGCCTTCGAGCAGCGCGTACAGCTTGCTGCCGTCCTTCGATGCGGCCATGCCCTCGAAGCCCTTGGAACGCTTGACCTGGAAATCGACCGCGCCGCCGGGCACGCCGGGCGTGGTCACGGCCGGGTGGTCGGGCGAGCGCACAACCTTGCCGTCGACCAGCGTGTCGTACACCGCGAGCACCTTGCCCTTCAGGTCGGCCTTGATCAGGAAGGGCCCGAACTCCTCGCCGATCCACAGCGCGCCGCCGGCGAACTGGAAGCTCTCTGGGTCGAAGTCGGAGCCCGTCAGGTAGCGCTGCTTGGTGCCTTCGTGGACGATGCGAAACGGCACCTTCTTGTCGGGGTCGTGCAGGAACACGGTCTGCAGGTGGTTGAACTTGCCGCTCTTGAAGTCGACCTTGTAGTGGTTCAGGTAGAGCATGAAGTCGGGCGAGTTGGCCTTGGCGCCCGCGCCGTTGTCCGTGAGGATCCAGAACGTGCCGTCGTCCATCTTCTTGATGCCCGAGTGGCCCTGCAGCGGCTGGCCCTTGAAGGGCACCGACACGCCCGTGCTGCGGCCGCCCGACAGGCCTTCGACCGTGCCGATGGCCTCGACGCGCTTGGGCGTGGTGAACTTGCCGCTGACCTGCAGGTCGGCCGGCGCGTCCTTGGGCGCGGCCACGAAGCTTTGCGCGGGCAGCACGGCGTGGCCGGCCAACGTCGAGGGGAAGGCGGTCTGCGCGGCGACGCTGCCGCATGCGAATGCGGCGGCCAGTGCGGTGACCGTGGCGATGAAGGAAAGGAAAACGGGACGCGTCATGGTCGGGAAAGTTCCGAGTCGAAAACGCGTGACCATGCCGACCGGGCATGACGACGCCATGACATCCCTTGGGCCCCGGAAGGTCAGGGCGCGATGTCCACCGTGACCTCGCGCGACTCGGCGCGGCCCTGGTCGTCGACCGCGCGCAGCACATAGCGCCGGCCCGACTCCGACAGGCTCGGCATCCACGTGATGCCTTCGCCCGGCGCGGCGCGGCCGATGAGCGCGTCGTCGGCGAACCAGTACACGGCCTGCGTGCCGGCGGCGGCCTCGGCGCGCAGCACCAGCGGCTCGGGCTTGTTCACGCGCAGCGTGTGACGCACGCCGCGCAGCGGCGAGGTGATGAGCGGCGCGCCATCCGATGCTTCACCGTCCTTCTCGCAGCCGTCGGCCGGGGCGCTCGCGCGCGGCAGGCCGGCCTGGCGGAACAGGCGGCGCATGTCGCTGCCCCACTGCTCCACCACCTGCTGGCGCGCATTCGGCTGCGGGCCGCACACCACCTTGCCGGTGGTCTCGTCGACCCACACCGCGCGGTGCAGGTTGCTGACCTGGATCGGCGACTTGCCCGCGATGAACCACGTCGTCGCGCGCACGGGGCACAGGGCGTCGGGCAGGCCGCCGGTGGCGGCGCACACCTCGACCTGGCGCAGGTCCGGCGGCTGGCGCGACGCGACCTCGCCCGGGTCGAGCCGTTCCGCGCGCAGCGCATCGACCATGCGCAGGAACAGCGGCGCCGCCGCATCGACGCCCACCAGCGCGGGGTTGCTGCTGCCGTCGAAGTTGCCCACCCACACCACCAGCACGTGGCGGCCGAACACGCCCGCGGTCCACGCATCGCGAAAGCCCCACGACGTGCCCGTCTTCCACGCGATGGCGGGGCGCGCGGGCAGCGTGGTGTCGGGGCGCGGCGTGTGGCGCAGCATGTCGAGCGTGATGAACGAGGCCTCTTCGCTCAGCAGGCGCAGCGGCTGCGCGGGGCGCTCGCCGGGCGCGGGCCGGGTGTAGCGAAGCGGCTGCGAGATGCCGCCGTTGGCCAGCGTGGCGTACATGCCCGCGAGCTCCTCGGGCGTGACCTCGCCGCCGCCGAGCACCAGCGCCAGGCCGTAGTGCGATTCGCCCTGCAGCTTCTGCACGCCGGCCAGGCGCATGAAGTCGTACAGCCCCGGCTTCGAGAGCTTCGCGGCCACCGCCACCGCGGGAATGTTGCGGCTGCGAATCAGCGCCTCCTGCGCCGACAGCGGGCCGGCGTAGCGGTGGTCGAAGTTCTCCGGCGTGTAGGGGCCGAAGGAGGTGGGCGAGTCCTTCAGCATCGTGCGCGGGTGCAGCAGGCCCTGGTCGAGCGCCAGCGCATAGATGAAGGGCTTGAGCGTGGAGCCCGGCGAGCGCTTGGCCAGCACGCCGTTGACCTGGCCCGCGATGGCGTCGTTGCGGAAGTCGGCCGAGCCGATCATGGCGCGCACCTGCATGGTCGAGGCGTCGAGCAGCAGCGCGCTGGCGTTGCTCATGCCCACGTCGGCGTGCGTGCGCAGGTACTGCGCCATCACGCGTTCGAGCGTGGACTGCATGCGCAGGTCGATGGTGGTGCGCACCTCTTGCACGCCGCGCTCCTGCGCGAGCAGCATGTCGGTGGCGTGCGGCGCCAGGAAGGGCAGGCTGCCGCGCGACTGCGCCGACAGCGCGAGCTGCGCGTCGGGCGCGTGCTGCCTGGCGGTGGGGTCGCGCTCGGCCCACAGCGCCCACAGGCGTTCGCGCGCGGACTGCAGCTCGGTGTTGCGGCCGCGCTCGGCAATGCGCTTGATGGGGTTCTGCGGAATGACGGCCAGCGTCAGCGCCTCGGGCAGGCTGAGCTTGGCGGCGTCCTTGCGGAAGTAGATGAGGCTCGCGGCCTGCACGCCTTCGATGTTGCCGCCGTAGGGCGCGGTGTTGAGGTAGGCCTCGAGGATGTCGTGCTTGCTGAAGCGCGCCTCGAGCCACAGCGCGGCAAAAATCTGCGCGATCTTGCCGGTGGGCGTGCGGCTGTCGATGCCGTACACGCGACGCGCCAGTTGCATGGTGAGCGTGGAGCCGCCCTGGCGGCGCTCGCCGCTGGCAATGCGCCATGCGCTGCGCGCGAGCGCGGCGGGGTTGACGCCGGGGTGCGCGTGGAAGCGGCGGTCTTCGTACAGCAGCACGGCATCGACCAGCGTGGGGGAGATGCGCTCGAGCGGCACCCAGAGGCGGTACTGCTCGTCGCCCGCGAGCGTGAGGCGCATCAACTCGCCGCCCTGGGCGTAGACGGCGCGGGAGCTGCCGACGGTTTCGCTCAGGGCAGCGTGGGGCCAGAGGCGGAGCAGGGCGAGCAGCAGCGCGGCGATCGCGAAGACGATGAGCGCCTTGCGCGCCCGGGATTTACTCCCTTTCCCTCTCCCTCTCCCGCTCGCGGGAGAGGGCTGGGGTGAGGGCAGCGGCGATGGATCGGGCAGCGTGTTCATACGAAGGCCGCACCCTCACCCTAGCCCTCTCCCGCATGCGGGAGAGGGGACAAGAAAGAAGAGGCCGAGGGTCAGGTCACGACGCGCTGCCTTGCTCCCTCTCCCGCTTGCGGGAGAGGGCTGGGGTGAGGGCGACGGCGATGGATCGGGCAGCGTGTTCATACGAAGGCCGCACCCTCACCCTAGCCCTCTCCCGCATGCGGGAGAGGGGACGACGCGCGCCGTTGTCGCGGTCAATTCGCCACCACCTGGAAGCGCCCACCCGCCGAGCGCGAGAACACGCGGCGGTCGTACATCGCCTCGCCGTACGCCGCCGGCACCACGTAGTCGCCCACGTTGGTGGCGCGCGCCTTGTACGTCACCTCCAGCAGCTCCTTGCCGACGCCGCCGTAGAACACCACGCGGTCCTCGCGGATGTCGGCGTACTGCACCTGCCACGAGCCGCCGCCGCCCAGGCGCTTCTTCCAGATCGGCGCATCGGCATGGGTGTCGTCGTCGTCGCCCACGGCCTGCAGCACCGGCTCCAGGCCGCCGGGCAGCACGTCGACCAGCGCCACGTCGTTGACCTGCGCGCGCTCCAGGCTGCGCACGCGCACCCGCACCGTGACCTCGTCGCCCAGCTTCACCTTGGTGACCGGGTTGCCCTTGGCGTCGAGCACCTCGTGGAAGATCTCCATGCCCTGGTTCACCGGCGTGGCGGGCACGTTGCGCTCGAAGCCCTGCTCGGCCCAGCTGTAGTAGAGGTTGAAGTCGCTGTCATTCGACAGCTTCAGCTTCGCCGTGCCGGCGGGCACCGCGGCGCGCGTGATGGGGTTCACCGCACCCAGCGCCAGCGCCGCGGCCTGGCCCTGCGCATCGATGGCGCTCGCGGTGAGCTTGCCGTCGGCGTTCTGCCCCACGGCCTCGAAGTACGAGTCCACCGCCAGCAGCATCGAGGCCGACGACAGGCTGTTGTACCAACCGTCGCGCACCATCGCGGCCATGCCTTCCCACACGGCGGGCTTCAGCGTCTTCAGCCGCACCGGAAAGTGCCGGCCCACCAGGTGCAGCGTCATGCTGTCGTGCACCAGCGGGTCGTAGTACGCGCCCCACATGTTGTGGCGCTGCTTTTTCTCGGTGCGCGCGAGCAGGTCGTTCCACACCGGGTCGAGCAACTCGCCGGCCACCTGCTCCTGCTTCACGAGCTGGTAGCTCGCGGCGAGGTACACGGCGCCCAGGTCGTCGTTCCAGCCCTGCGTCTTCTTGCCGCGCCAGGCTTCGCGCAGGTTGGCCAGCGCGGCCGGCGCGATGATGCCCTGGCGCGTCAGCAGGTAGGCCGCCTGCGTGCGCTGGCGCCAGCCGTCGAGCGTGGTGTCGCCGCTGCCGAGCCAGCCCTGCAGGTAGGTGTTGGCCTTCTGCAGCAGGTCTTGCGGCACGGGCAGCTTGTGGTCCTTGGCCTCGACCAGCAGGTGCACCGCGTACAGCGTGGCGAAGGCGTCGGTGCCCGCGCCGGGCCACAGCGAGAAGCCGCCGTCGGCCGTCTGCCGCGCGCGCAGCTGCACCAGGTAGCGCTCGAAGGTCTTGCGCGCCTCGGGCATCGGGCCCTGCTCGGCCGTGCGGCCGCGCGCCATTTCCTTCACCAGCTCGGGCCGGCCCGACAGCAGCACCGCCGGAAAGGTCTGGCTCGTGATCTGCTCGGTGCAGCCGTGCGGGTAGGCCTCCAGGTACTGCATGAGCCCGGTCGCGAAGGCCCAGGGCGCGGCCGACACGGCCACGTCGCTCTGGCGGAAGTTCGGGTACAGGTCGGCCTTGCTGCTCAGCTCGCCGGCGCGCTGGAAGCTGCCCGCCTGCACCAGCGTGACGAAGGGCGACGCGGGCCGCACGCTGACCTCGGTCGACAGGCGCGCGCTGAAGGTCTTGTGCGTCGATGTGAACACCAGCGCCGAGGAACCCAGCACCGCCTGCGCGCCCGGCTTGGCGCGCACGTTGAACCTGGTGCTGGCCTCGCCGCGCTCGTTGACCTTCAGCGTCTGCGTGGCGTCGCCCACCACCTCGAGCCCGCCCGAGGCGGTGAGCGTCAGCGCGATGGGCGCTTCCTTGCCCGAGCCCGCGATGTTGTTCGCCAGCCCCACGCCCACCTCCACCGTGTCGCCCGGCGCCATGGCCAGCGGTGCGTTCGGCAGGATCACCATGTCGCCGCGCACCACGGTGCGCGTGCTCTTGGCGGCGGTGGTCTCGTCGTTGATGGCCACGGCCATCACGCGCAGGCTGCCGTTGAAGCTCTCGGGCACGGTGTAGCTGAACTCGCGGCTGCCGTTCACGTCCACCAGGCCCGACCAGTAGGCCACCGGCTTGTCGCGCTTGCGCTTGAACGGGTTCAGGTGCTTGCCGAGTTCGCCCTCGCCGTCGCCGCCGGGTGCCGCGCCCTGCATGAGCTTCTTGAACTCCGGCAGGATCAGGTCGAGCGTCTGCAGCGTGCCCACCTCGAGCGCGCGCTTCTGGAAGAAGTGCTTCAGCGGGTCGGGCGTCTTGTAGCGCGCCACCTGCAGGATGCCCTCGTCCACCGCGAACACCACGGCGCGCGTGGGCTTGTCGCTGGTGAGCTTCATCTTCACGGTCTGCCCCGGCTTCACCAGCTCGCTGCTCGTGAGCTGCAGGTTGGCGGTGCGCCTGGTCAACGCGGTGGCGAAGGGCACGATGCCGTACGACAGCGGGCTCATGTACACCTCGTCGGACGACGGGTCGCGCACGAAGTGCACGTTGATGTAGCCGGTGCCCTCGAAGTCCTTGGGCAAGACGATCTTCTGCACCGAGGCGGTCTTGTCGGTCTTGAACCATGCGTGCGCGTAGACCTTGTCGCGCTCGATGGTGATGAGGCCCGCGCCCACGTAAGGGGCACGGATGCTCACCGCGATCTCCTGGCCCGGCTCGTAGTCCTTGCGGTCGAGCGTGAGCTGCAGCTCGGCGTTGCGGTCGAGCGAGCGCGACACGTTGGCGTTGCCCGCCACGCTGTACTCCACGCGGTTGAGCTCCTGGCCCTGCGCGTTGCGCACCACGTACGCGAAGTTGCCGGGCGCGCCGGTGTCCAGCGCCACCGTGTTGCCGGCCGCGGCAATGGCGAAGGGCTTCTCGTCGAGCACCACTTCCTTCTTGCGCGACTCGTAGCGGTACAGCCCGTTGTCCTGCTTCACGAGCACCGACAGCACCTTGCGTTCCACGCGCTCGAGCTTCAGCTCGGCCACGGCCGTCTTCTTCGCCTGCGGGTCGATGGCGATCACGGTGGCGTTGCGCGCGGCGCCCTTGCTCACGTAGCTGGTGTCGCCGTCGGTCTTCACGCCCACCAGGTAGGGCATGTCGCTCACCAGTGTCTGCGCCTCGGCCGACACGCTGCGCCCGCCCTCGGGCTCGAAGGCCTTGGCCAGCACGTGCACCTGGTAGGTGGCGGCGTCGAAGCGCGACAGGCGCAGGTCGAACTCGGCCTTGCCCTCGGCGCTGGTCTGCACGCTGCCCAGGTCGTCGACCTGCTTGTCGGCGGCGCGCTGCGGGTCGAAGAAGGCGTAGTCGGTGAACGCGCGGAACACCGGGAAGCCCGGGCTCACCGTGAGCGTGCCTTCCACCTTGCGGTCGGGCGCGGGCGTTCCGAAGAGGTTCTGCACATCGACGAAGGCCTTCAGGTCCTTCGGCTTGACCCAGCCTTCGGCGGCCTCGCTGCTGAGCCTGGCGGTCACCTTGGTGCGGTCGGGCAGGAACTCCTGCACCTTCACGGTGGTGCTGCCGATGAGCAGCCCTTCCACCTCGGGCGTGCCGGGCGAGGACTCGCGCGGCAGGTAGAGGTTGACGGTGTAGTTGCCGGTGGGCGAGCTGTCTTGCGTGGTGTGCGCGATTTCCGCGGCGCCGCCGGGGCCGAGCTTGAGCTTTTCGCGGCGCACGCCGAGGCCGCGCGCATCGATGATCTCGGCTTCCAGCGGCAGGTCGCGCAGCGACGTGCCCCAGTTGCCGGCCTTGACCATCATCGCGATGTGCATGGTGTCGCCGGGGCGGTAGATGCCGCGGTCGCTGAACACGTAGGCCGTCATCTGGTTGGGCACGCCCGCCGCGCGCAGGCCGCCCACGTCGAAGCGCGAGATGTCCAGCGTGCGGTCGCTGCGGTTGAAGGGCAGGAAGCTCAGGTCGCCTTCCTTGCGCACCACCAGCACCACGGGCGTCTTCTCGCGCTGGTAGCCGGCCAGGTTGGGCAGCCTGGCGGCGCCGGTGGCGTCGGTGCTCTGCGACGCGACGATCATGCCGTTGCGGCCCCACACCTCCACCAGCGCACCGGCCACCGGCTGGCCGCTGGCAATGCTCTGCACGAACACGTCGCGCGTGCCGTCGAGCGACTTCTTGGCGACGATGCCCAGGTCGGTGACGAGCACCAGGCGCTGGTCGAGCTGCTGCTCGGGGTTGCCGGCTTCGCTGTTGCTGTCGCTGCCGTCTTCGCTCTCGGAAGACTCGGAAGACTGTTCTTCCTGCTGCGCGTCTTCGGCCTGGGCTTCGCCGTCGGCTTCGGGCTTCTTCTTCCTGGCGGCGGGGTCGTAGCCCTGCACCTTCAGCAGGAACACGCCGCGCCGGTCGGCCACGTCGTTGCGCAGGTACTCCGCGAAATCGACGGTCTCGTAGTGCGCCTTGCCGGCGGGAATGCTCAGCGGAATGTCCTTCTGGAAGCGGTCGACCAGGTTGTCCGACGTGAGGCCGCCGTAGAACTGCGGGTGCGAGAAGTCGCCGTTGGTCTGCGTGACCAGGTGCTGCAGCTGCTGCGGCAGCAGGCGGCCGATTTCGAGGCGAATGCCCGGCAGGTCGCGCACCAGGATCGGCAGCTTGCGCTCGCCCGAGAGCGCGAGCAGCGAGCCCTGGCTCATGATGCTGAGCTCGGGCGCGAAGGTCTTGAGCAGACGCACGTCCTGGCGCGCCGCCCCCAGCTGGTAGCCGCCGGGCGTCTTCAGGCCCTTGGCGATGCGCACCAGCAGGTAGCGTCCGCCCTCGGCCTGGGGCATGCGAAAGCTGACCAGGTCGGTCACTTCGCGCTCGCTGGCAATGGGCTGCAGGTTGATCTTCTTCGCGCGGCGCAGCACGGCGTCGGTCACCTTGGCGGGGTCGGCCGACCAGTCGAACTTTTCGTCGCTGTCGTCCTTGTTGCCCTTGGCTTCTTCGGTGGCGGGCAGCAGCCAGGCCTGCACCACGCGCGCCATTTCGCGCTCGTGCACGGGCATGGAGGCGGTGACGTGCATCACGTGTTCGGGCTCGCCGTTTTCGCCGGTGACGATGGTGGGGTCGATGCTGGCGATGCTCAGGCTGTAGAGGCCGGGAATGTCGACGGCGCGCGAAGCGTCGCCGCGCTGGGCGGGGCCGCCCTTCTGCGCGACGGTGCCGGCCGTGAGGCTCAGCACCACGGGGCGCGTTTTCTCGGGAACGGGCAGCGGCTCGGACTGCACGGTGGCGTTCAGGCGCAGCTTGTCGTAGCTGACGGTGAACTTCTCGCTCGCGCACTTGCCCACGCTGAAGAACGAGGTGCCGCACGCCTGGTCGTAGGTGAGCACCAGGCGCTTCTCGAACTCGGCGGTGTTCACGGGGTGCGAGAAGCGCACCTGGAAAAGGGCGCGCCGCACGTTGGCCTGCACCGGGTCTTGGTAGAACTCGGCGGCGGCGATCTGCGCGTTGAACTCGGGCGACGTGAACTCGTATTTGCGCTGCGCCAATTCGATGTGCGGCGCGAGCACATTGCCGGCCAGCTGCACCTTGTAGGGCTGGCCGACGGGCCAGTCCTGCGCGGGCAGGAACTCGAGGCGGTTCTGCTTGGCCCAGGTCCAGCGGCCGGCAATGGCGGGCTCGATGGCGACGCCGGTCGCTTCCTGGCCGATGCGCGCAATGGGCGCCACGGAGGCGGAGAAGTTGACGACGAAGGGGTTGGGGCCCTTGTCGAATTCGATCTGCGTGCGCTGCGGCGGCTCGGTCTTCGCGGTGGCGACCACGGGCTCGACGCGGTCAGGCGTCAGCCCGTGCCACCACTTCAGCACGTGGGGGCTGGCCATCCAGCCGGCGAGCACCAGCAACAGCAGCAACACGAGCCAGGCCAGGCGTTGCTGGAGCCACTGCAGCCCGAGCAGCACGAACGCACCCGCGATGCGCAGCCACCCCGGCGGTCGCCATGACCCGATGAGCCCGCGGGCCACCGGATGCAGAAAGCCGAGCACGCGGCCCAGTCCGGTAAAGAGCACGTCGCTGAGCGACGCTAGTTTTCTGTTGGCGACTTGAAGCATGAAAGCCTCCGCTGTTTTTGTTGGCGTTGGGGAGTGTGCTCAGGGCTTGTGAAGCGATGGCGCCGTGTGTGAAGTCTTCGTGAAAACCGCACGTGGTTCGGCTTGATCGCGCCCTGAACGCGGCGTCCGCCCCATTTCAAAACGACAGCTGCGGCTTGTTCACCATCAGATAGAACACGACGACCATCGCCACGAACGCCGGGTAGCCGAGCAACTCCCAATAGCGCTGGTAGCGCGCGTAGAGCGGCGGCAGCGGCGTGGCGTCACGGTGCGCCTGCGCCGCGAGGGCGGCCATGCGAACCTGGAGCCACACCACCGGCAGCCAGCAGATGCCCGCGAACACGAACAACAGCAACGACAACGCAAGCCACGGCGTGGACATCGGCCAGCCCGCCATGTGCGCCAGCGCGAAACCCGTGGCCGGTTGAAGGATGACGGTGGGCGTTGTGAACCACCAGTCGGCGCGCACCACCAGCCGGCTGACCACCGCCTGCGCCGGCACGCTGCCGCTGCGGTTGGTGAAGAACATGTAGAACGCCGACCCCAGCCCCGTGCCGACCATCAACACGCTGGAAACGATGTGCAGCCACTTCAAGACAAGGTAGGTGTTCATGGAGTCGCGCGGCGGTACAGGTGCCAGAGCAGGGCGGCGATGGGAATGTTCTTGAGCAACGGGCCCAGAGGGTGCAGCCACAGGCCGGGCTGCAGCACCGTTGCCACGGCGGTCATGCCGAGCATCAGGGCGAAGGCCGCGGCATAGCTTGCGCGGCCGGGCCAGCGCCACAGCGCGATGCCGACGGCCAGGTCCGCCGCCGCGCCGCCGACGATCAGGCCCTGCACCCACCATTCTGGTGAGGCGATGCCGGCGGCGGCCAGCACGTCGCGGCTCTGGCCGTGGAGCTCGACCAGGCTGGCCACGGCGGTGAACAACCACACCGCCACGAGACTGAAGCGCAGCGGGCGGGTGTCGTCACCGGGGTTCGTCATGCGGCGTCATGGCCTTGTTGCGTGCTCTGCGTGCGCTGCCACGCGACGACCTCCTGCGCGTGCGCGGCCAGGAACGCGCGCATGCGCATGAAGCGCCGCTGCGTCTGCCGCGCGAACACCCATGCGACCACCGGCTCCAGCAGCCCGCGCAGCGCCTTCGGGCCGGCCTCGATGGTGTAGACGTAGATCAGCACCGATTGGCCGGGCTGCGTGTCGCGGTGCCGCATCGACGCAGCCCAGCGGCTGAAGGGAAAGGACTGGCCGACCATCGACGCCGCCGCCACGTGCGGCCGGTCGAAGGTGACGAAGCGGGTGCGCATCGAGAGGCCGCGCAGCAAGCCGCCGCCGGTGTTCTCGGTCTCGGCGCCGACGAAGGGGCAGGGCGCGCCGCCCACCACGCGGGCGTTGCCGACCAGCGAGTCCCAGCGCGCGCGCCACACGTGATAGTGGAAGGCGTCGAACACCACGTCGGCCGGGGCCGGCATGTCGAACTCAAAACGCCGGTGCGCCATGGCCCCGTACATCGGATGCGGCTTCGTCGACGACGTCGGTCACCATGCCCCAGCGCGCGAACTCGGGCTCGAACTCTTGCAGCGTCACCAGGCCGGCGCAGGCATGCGCGCCATGGGGCAACGCGTCGCCGCGCGCGAGGCGGCGCGCCAGCAGGATGGCGGCCATGCAGGGAATCTCGGGGCCGTGGTTGTCGTCGGCCGCGATGTGCCAGGCGCGGCGCGCCGGCTTGCCCTGCGCATCCGTGCCCTCGACGCGTACGACCATGCCGCCGAGCGCGCTGCCCATGGCATCGAACACGCGGCCGGCCGAATGCAGCAGCGGCGCCAGCTTGTGCGGCGCGGGCAGCCAGCCCGCGCGGCGCAGGAAGGCCATGAACGCGAAGGCGTGCTGCGCCAGCCCGACTTCGAGCGCGGCGCGGAACATGACCGACTGCACGCCGGCATAGCGCGCGGGAAAAAGCTCCAGGTCGGGGATGTCGCACAGCGCGCCGCGGCGCGGCTTCATGCGCGCGAACTCGACCTTGGTGGGGTTCGCCCAGCCGGGCTGCTCGACCCACCGCCCGCCTTGCCACACGCGCACCGGCTCGCCGCAATAGGCGAGCACGCCGGCCAGCGTGGCCTCGCCGCGCGGCGCGCCCTGCGCGGGGGCGATGCAGATGTCGATGCTGCGAACCGCCTGCCAGCCCGCGGTGAGGTGGTCGACCACGGCCGACGACAACGCGGGCACGGTGCTCGCACCGCTCACGGCCGTGCGGCCCGCGGCGCGAAAGATGCCGTCGAGCGCCGCCGGAAAGTCGCAGACGAAGCGCCGGCCATCGGCCAGGTCGATGCAGTGCGCGCCCGCCTCGGCCACGGCCTGCGGCACGCGGTAGTCCTGGCCCTGGAACGGGCCGGCGGTGTGGATCACGAGCTCGGCGCCGAGTTCGCGCAGCATGTCGGCGAAGCCGGGCGCCTGCACGTCGACACGCACGCCGCGCGCATTGCGAGGGTTGCGAGGGTTGCGAGCGTTACCGCCCAGCGTCTCCGCGAAGGCCGCCGCGCGTTGCGCATCGCGGCCCGCCACCAGCAGTTCGATGTGCGGGTCCGCGGCCAGCGCGCGGCAGATGCGGGCACCGAAGTTGCCGTAGCCGCCGAGCACCAGCGTCTTCATGCGAGCGCTGCGCCCGCCACGTGCCCGCGCGTGAACGCCTCTTCGAAGATCGAGTAACCCGACCAGTCGGCGTGCGCGAACGACAGCCGGCCCGCGACCACGCTGCCGCGGTGCGCGTCGTCGGGCGCGCTGCGCTGCGGGCCGATCCGCGCGAGCAGGCCGGGGTGCGGAATGGACATGGCGTGGCCGTAGCGCGTGATGTCGATGCGCGTGGCCAGCGAAGGCAGGTCGGGGTGCGGCACCGACAGCTCGGCCAGCAGGTCGTCGCGCCAGCCGGTCCAGGGGCGCTCCAGCAGCAGCTTGCGGCCGTCTCCCGTGTCGTAGCCGCTGGCGCCCAGCGGGCGGTACCAGCTCAGCACGGTGCCGCGCGGCGTAGGGTCCAGCGCCTGGTGGCGGGCGTCGACATAGCCCAGGCCCTTGGTGCCGTAGATCACGTTGTCCCAGCTGGGCGCCGCGCCGTGGCGGTCGGACAGCGGCCCGCGCAGGTGGATGTTGGCGACCAGCCAGGGCGCGTAGCGCACATGGGCGGCGGCGTTCTTCAGCACCTCGGGCGGGTTCTCGACCACGCGCGCGGCGATGAACACGGGCAGCGCGACGATGCAGCGCTCGGCCTGCCAGCGCACCATCGACTGGCTGGTCGCGTCCCACGCGTCGACCTCGACGCCGCCGCGCACGTCGGCGATGCGCGTGACGACCTGGCCGGTGCGCAGCCGCTCGCCGAGCGGGCGGGCCAGCTGCTTGGTGAGCCAGCCGTTGCCTTCGGGCCAGGTGAGGATGCCGTCGCGCTCGGGGTTGGCGTCGTTGGCGCTGCCGGTCGGGTCGCCGGGCGCATGAAAGCCGTGCCGGCTCGCGAAGTAATGAATGCCGGCCCACGCCGACACCTGCGCGATGCCCGCGCCGTAGTCGTCGCGGCAGCAGTAGTCGAGGTACCAGCGCAGCTGCGCGTCGCTGAAGCCTTCGCTGTCGAGCCAGCTGGCGAAGCTGATGGCGTCGAGCGCCAGCAGCTCGGGCGTGAGCGCGACCTTGAGCGTGGGAATGGCGAAGTGCGCCGCGTGCTGCAGCGCGTCGATGCGCTGCGAGAACTTGCGGTACTGCGCCAGCGTGCTGTCGGTCACGCCGTGCACGGGCAGCAGGCCGTCCTGCCATTCGCCGTGGAAGAACAGGCGCTCCTGCGGGCTGTGGCAGAGCGTGACCTCGTCGTATTCCCAGCGGCCGGCCACGCGGCGGCGCAGGCCGAGTTCTTCGAGCAGGTCCTGCACCTCGCGCGCGTCGTCGCCGGGCACCGGCAGGTAGTGCGCGCCCAGCGGGCAGGCGATGCCGTTGACCATGCCGCCGCGCGCGTTGCCGCCGGCCGAGTCTTCGAGCTCGAGCAGCGCGAAGTCGTCGATGCCCGCCAGCCGCAGCGCGCGCGCGGCGGCGAGGCCGGCGACACCGCCGCCGGCGATGACGACGCGCGTGCGCTTCACGACGGCGGGCGCCTGGCGCTTGAGCGCGCCGTCGCGCATGGCGTGGCCGCGCGCGACGTCGATGCCGGTGAAGCCGCCCTCGATGGGCGCGGGCGGCGCCTCGCAGCCCGCGAGCGCCAAGGCGCCCGCTGCGGCTCCCAGGAAACCACGACGCCTCATGGCACCTGCTTTCGTCGAGGAACACCGCGGAACCGGCTTTGCCGGGCCGCAGGTGTTGCCCCCGGTAGGGGGTTGGCGAAGCGACACGAAGTGCGCGCAGCCTGGGGGCGAGTCATATCAATGCGCCATCACCTTGCCCCACTCCTGTTCGTAAGTGGTGACGAGGATCTGGTTCGACAGGCGGTTCACTTCCGTCGGCACGCGCGCCATGTCGAGCGGAAAGTCGAACATCAGCGGCAGCGTGGAAGGCGACAGGAAGCGCAGGCCCGCGGGCAGCGCATCGGGCATGCGGTACGGCCGGCGGCTCGCGATGATGTAGCCCCACTCGCCGAAGCTGGGCACGTGCGCGTGGTACGGCGTGGCGGTGAGCCCGACCGACTCGATGGTGCTCGCCACGGTCCAGTAGCTCTTGCGCGCCACCAGCGGCGAGGTGGTCTGGATCACCGCGTAGCCGCTGGCCGACAGGCGCTTTTCGAGCAGCGCGTAGAAGCTGTTGGTGTAGAGCTTGCCGATGGCGAAGTTGGTCGGGTCCGGAAAGTCGACCACGATCACGTCGTAGGTATCACCCGGCTGCTGCAGCCACTGGAAGGCGTCGGTGTTCACGATCTTCACCTTCGGCGACGACAGCGAATGGCCGTTGAGCGCGGCCAGCGTCTCGTGCGTGGTGAAGAGCTGGGTCATGTTCGGGTCGAGCTCCACCAGCGTGACCGATTCGACCGAGGGGTACTTCAATATCTCGCGCACCGCCATGCCGTCGCCGCCGCCGAGCACGGCGACCTTCTTCGGCGCGCCCTGCGCGGCCATCACGGGGTGCACCAGCGCCTCGTGGTAGCGGTACTCGTCGCGCTCGGCGAACTGCAGGTTGCCGTTCAGGAACAGGCGGTGCCCGAGCAGCCCGCGCGTGACCACGATGCGCTGGTAGGGCGAGGTGGCGCTGAAGACGATGTGGTCCTGGTAGAACTTATCTTCCGCCAGCGTGGTGATGTGGTCGGCCCACACGAAGGCCGCCAGCAGCGCGGCCAGCGCGAGAAAGCAGGCCACCGCGTGCGCCCCAATGCGGCGCAGCTCGTGCCGGAACAGCCACAGCGCCCACACGGCCACGGCCGCGTTCATGAAGCCGAACAGCAGGCCGGTGCGGATCATGCCGAGCTGCGGCACCAGGATGAGCGGGAACGCCACCGACACCGCGAGCGCGCCGAGGTAGTCGAAGGTGAGCACCTGCGACACCAGGTTCTTCAGCACGATGTTGCGCTTCAGGATGCGCATGACCAGCGGAATTTCGAGCCCCACCAGCGTGCCCACGACCATCACCAGGCCGTACAGCAGCAGGCGGAAGGCGCTGGGCACGTAGGCGTTGGCCAGGAACAGGATGGCCGGCAGCGCGCCGCCAATGAGCGCCACCATCAGCTCGATGCGCAGGAAGTGCGCGGGCAGCTGGCGGTCGAAGTAGCGCGAGAGCCACGAGCCCACGCCCATGGCGAACAGGTAGGTGCCGATGATGGTGCTGAACTGCAGCACCGAGTCGCCGAGCAGGTAGCTGCTCAGCGCGGCCGCGCTCAGTTCGTAGACGAGGCCGCAGGCCGCGACGACGAACACGCTGGCGAGCAGCGCGACCTCCACGGGTTGCGGCCCCCGCGCATCCGGGGTGCGCGCGGGCAGGGCCGCGTCGCTCAATGGATTGCTGCGGCCACGATGATGCTGATGCCCAGGCTCATCGCGGCAACCACCAGCCCCAGCGCCACGTTCTGCTTCTCGACGATCTCGCCCCACAGGTCGTAGGGCGTGATCTTGTCGATGATCAGGAAGCAGAGCCAGAAGATGATCACGCCGATCAGCGCGTACACGAGCGATCCGAGGACCACGCCCGGTTTCAGCCATTCAAATCCCATGGGGACCTCCAGTCGTAGTAGTAAGGGTCATCGCACACCGCGTGCGCATCTTCGCCGTCATTTGTGGCCGCCGCCACTCGAATAACCGCCGTAGGAGCCGCCCGAGCTGCGCGAGCCGCCCGACGACCCGCTGCTGCAGGTGCTCAGGATGATCAGCACGATGATGATCACCACGATGATCAGGATGATCGTGCCGCAGCCCATGCCCGAGGCGGCGCTCACGGGCAGCGCGTCGGCGCGCTTGAACATGTCCTTCTTGGCGTCGAGCTTGAAGGCGGTGGCCACCACGCCGCTGTCGAGCTTGATGCCCGAGGACCACGTGAGCTCGTTGGCCGAGCGCTCCATCGACAGCAGCGCGGGGCCGTTGGCGAAGTCGCGGTTGAAGGTCTTCTGGCCGCGCTCCACCTGCCAGTAGAACTCGCCCGCCACGTAGGTGGTCTCGGCGTTGTAGGCGTACTGCTGCTGGTAGCGCTTGCTCAGGTAGGTGGCGGTGCTGCCGTTCTCGGCCATCACCGGCGCGCCGGTGGTCGGCTTGACCAGGCTCCAGCCGTCTTCGGCGTCCACCAGGAAGCTGAAGCCGCGCTTCTTGTTGTAGAGCAGGTACTCGTCCCAGCCGAACATCTCGTCGTCGCCGGGCTCGGTGCCCATGCGGTGCTGGAAGCCCACCACCTGCCACTGCGCGCCCTGCAGCTGGCCCATGGTGCCCAGCGCGATGAGCGGGCGCACGGGCTCGTTCTGCGCGGCGTGCTTCAGCTCGCCGCCGATGCCCTGCGACAGGTCGATGATGCTGTTGCACGAGCGGCAGGTGATGCTCTTGCTGTCGGCCAGGTTGACGGTGACGGGCGAGCCGCAGTTCGGGCAGTTGAAGCTGCGGCCGGTCTCGTTCTTGGCGGAGTCCTCGCGCAGGCCGGTGAGCTGCAGGTCTTCGAGCTGCACCGAGCGCCCGAGGTAGGCGGCGGGCGGCGCGGTGCCGTAGTCGAGGCTGAGCACCAGCCCCTTGTCGTTGCGCAGCTCGACCATCGCGAACGGCTTGCCGAGCTCTGGCAGGTGCGGCAGCTCGCCCTGCGCGGAGGTCAGCGCCACCTGTTCGTTGGAGGTGACGGTGTAGCTCTGGCCCGCGAAGGCGGTGGTGGCGCCCACGCGCAGCTCGCCGAAGGGCGGCGCGGCGCGCTGGATGTCGAACGGCAGCGCGAACACGTAGGCGCCGTTGTCCTCGCTGAGCACGCCGGTGCGGTCGCCGTCGAGCGCGGCGATCCACTCGGTCCAGCGGCCGCCGGGGTAGGTGTACTGCAGCCGGCCGATCAGCGTGAACGGCTTGTCCTGGATGCGGCCGGCGGCGAACAGCTGCAGCGGGCTGAAGTCGTCGAACAGCTCGGCCATCTTGCCGGTGCGCGCGAGCGTGTCGCCCTGGCGCACGACGGTGCTCTGGCAGTAGGGGCAGACCGCGTGCGTCGATTGCGCCGAGCGGAATTCGACCGGCGCGCCGCAGCCGGGGCAGGGCGCGCGGTAGTAGCGTTGGTTGCCGGTTTCCTCAGCCATGGCGCGCTGACGGAGATACGGCGAACGGGGCGGGGAACGCCACGGGTCCGGCTACGCCGGGCCGCGGGCATCGCCCCCTGCAAGGGGGGAGTGGAAGCGACACGAAGTGCGCGAAGCCTGGGGGTTAGACCAGCTTCTTGAGCAACTCGACCTTCTTGGCGTCGAACTCTTCCTGCGTGAGGATGCCCTTGGTCTTCAGCTCGCCGAGCTTCTCGAGCGTGGTCATCACGTCGGTGGGGCTCACCACGGCCACGGCGGGTTGCTGCTGTGTGGCCGCGGCGGCGGCCGCCGCGTTGGGGCTCAGGCCCTGCGCGAGGTTCTGCGCCAGCACCTGGCCGAGCGCCACGCCGGCGCCCAGGCCCATCGCGTCGCCGGCAATGCCGCCGCCGTTGGCCGCGCCTTCGGCGAACTTCGGAATGGCCTGCGCCGTCTGGTACTGCATGAACTTGCCCATGTCGTTGCCGACCATGCCCATGCCGATCTTCTGGTCGAGGATCTTCTGCAGCTCCTCGGGCAGGGACACGTTCTGCACCGTGATGTTCTCGAGCTTGATGCCGATCTTCTCGAACTCGGGCACCAGCTGCGCGGCGAGCGCCTGCGCGAACTGGATCTGGTTGGCCGCCAGGTCGAGGAAGGGCACGCCGCTGGACGCGATGGCGTTGCTGATGTTCTGCAGCACCAGCCCGCGCAGCTGGCCGTCGAGGTCGGCCACGCTGTAGATGTCGCGGGTGCCGGAGATTTCGGTGTGGAACAGCTTGGCGTCGCCGATGCGGAAGCTGTAGTTGCCGAAGGCCCGCAGGCGCACGGCGCCGAAGTCCTTGTCGCGGATGGTGATCGGCTGGGGCGTGCCCCACTTCTGGTCGACCTGCTGGCGGGTGCTGAAGAAGTAGACGTCGCTCTTGAAGGGGGACTCGAAGAGCTTGTCCCAGTTCTTCAGGTACGTGAGCACGGGCAGCGTCTGCGTCGTGAGCTTGTACATGCCGGGGCCGAACACGTCGGCCACCTTGCCTTCGTTGACGAAGACCGCCACCTGCGATTCGCGAACGGTGAGCGAGGCGCCGTTCTGGATTTCCATCTCCGCCATCGGGAAGCGCCAGGCCAGCGTGCCATCGCCGGTCTCCGTCCACTGGATGATGTCGATGAACTGTTTCTTGATGAAATCCATCAGCGCCATGGTCGCTCCTCTCGGTGTTATCAGGGTGTTTTCAGGTTTTTGCCCGAACTGTGCATATTGCCACAGCGACTTGACGGCGTAACCCGTGCATTTGGTCATGTACACCCCCTGGCCATGCGGCGTATGGCCTCTGCCCGGGCCCCGCGGAGCGAGGTCTACAATCGGCGCCCCCAGAAGAAGCGCCACCAGGAGCTACAGGCACATGTCCGATTCGACCCCTTCGACCCCCTCGACCTCGACTCCCACGCCCGAAGACAAACGCGCCGAGCTGCGCCGTGCCGCCCTCGAGTACCACGAGTTTCCCGTCCCCGGCAAGATCGCCATCGCGGCGACCAAGCAGATGGTCAACCAGCGCGACCTGTCGCTGGCCTACTCGCCCGGCGTGGCCGCGCCCTGCGAAGAGATCGTCAAGGACCCGCTGAACGCCTTCAAGTACACCTCGCGCGGCAACCTGGTGGGCGTCATCAGCAACGGCACCGCGGTGCTCGGGCTGGGCGACATCGGCGCGCTGGCGTCCAAGCCGGTGATGGAAGGCAAGGGCGTTCTCTTCAAGAAGTTCGCCGGCGTCGACGTGTTCGACATCGAGATCGACGAAAAAGACCCGGTCAAGCTGGTCGAGATCATCGCGTCGCTGGAGCCGACCTTCGGCGCCATCAACCTGGAAGACATCAAGGCACCCGACTGCTTCTACGTGGAGCGCGAGCTGCGCAAGCGCATGAAGATCCCGGTGTTCCACGACGACCAGCACGGCACCGCCATCACCGTGGCCGCCGCCATGGTCAACGGCCTGAAGGTGGCCGGCAAGAACATCGGCGAGGTCAAGCTGGTGACCTCGGGCGCGGGCGCCGCGGCGCTGGCCTGCCTGAACCTGCTGCTGAAGGTGGGCCTGAAGCGCGAGAACGTGTTCGTCACCGACCTGGCCGGCGTGGTCTACGAAGGCCGCGAAGAGCTGATGGACGACGACAAGCGCCAGTACATGCAGAAGACCGACATGCGCAAGCTGTCCGAAGTCATCGTGGGCGCCGACGTGTTCCTGGGCCTGTCCGCCGGCGGCGTGCTGAAGGCCGACATGGTTGCCAAGATGGCGCCCAAGCCGGTGATCTTCGCGCTGGCCAACCCCAACCCCGAGATCGCCCCCGAAGACGCGCACGCTGTGCGCCCCGACGTGATCATGGCCACGGGCCGCACCGACTACCCGAACCAGGTCAACAACGTCCTGTGCTTCCCGTACATCTTCCGCGGCGCGCTCGACTCAGGCGCGACCACGATCACCGACGAGATGGAAATTGCCGCGGTGCACGCCATTGCCGACCTGGCACAGGCCGAGCAGAGCGAGCGCGTGGCCGCCGCCTACGTCGGTGAAAAGCTGTCGTTCGGCCCCGAATACCTGATTCCGAAGCCCTTCGATCCGCGCCTGATGATGAAGATCGCGCCGGCCGTGGCCAAGGCCGCGGAGGAAAGCGGCGTGGCGATGCGCCCGATCAAGGACATGGACGCCTACCGCGACAAGCTGCAGAGCTTCGTCTACGCATCGGGCACCACGATGAAGCCCATCTTCGACGCGGCCAAGCGCTCGCCGAAGAAGCGCGTGGCGTACAGCGAGGGCGAGGAAGAGCGTGTGCTGCGCGCCGCGCAGATCGTGGTCGACGAGGGCCTGGCCCGCCCGACGCTGATCGGCCGCCCGGCCATCATTGCCCAGCGCATCGAGAAGTTCGGCCTGCGCCTGAAGGAAGAGCTCGACTACGACGTGGTCAACGTCGAGCAGGACCACCGCTACCGCGACTTCTGGCAGACCTACCACCGCATGACCGAGCGCAAGGGCATCACCACCCAGGTCGCGAAGATCGAGATGCGCCGCCGCCTCACGCTGATCGGCGCGATGCTGCTGCACAAGGACGAGGTCGACGGCATGATCTGCGGCACCTGGGGCACCACGCTGATCCACCTGCACTACATCGACCAGGTCATCGGCAAGCGCCCCGGCGGCTGCGCCAGCACCCCGCAGGACGTGCCGGTGTACGCCTGCATGAACGGCCTGCTGCTGCCCGACCGCCAGGTGTTCCTGGTGGACACGCACGTCAACTACGACCCGTCTCCCGAGGAGCTGGCCGAGATCACGACCATGGCGGCCGAGGAAATGATGCGCTTCGGCCTGAAGCCGAAGGCCGCGCTGCTGTCGCACTCCAACTTCGGCACCAGCAACGAGCCCAGCGCCATCAAGATGCGCAAGACGCTCGACCTGCTGCGCGTGCAGGCTCCCTGGCTCGAAGTGGACGGCGAAATGCACGGCGACGTGGCGCTCGACAGCAAGCAGCGCGCGGTCGTCATGCCGCACAGCGCGCTGGCGGGCGATGCCAATCTGTTGGTTTTTCCGAACATCGACGCGGCCAATATTTCGTACAACCTGCTCAAGACGGCAGCGGGCGGCAACATCGCGATCGGCCCGGTTCTGCTCGGCGCGGCCAAACCTGTGCACATTCTCACGGCCAGCGCGACTGTTCGACGCATCGTCAACATGACAGCCTTGACAGTGGCCGACGCAAACGCCGAGAGATAAGCACTTTGGCGAGAGTGGTCGCCAACTTAAAACACCATTCGAAGCCCTTGCGACTGCTCAAACTTTGAGCAGTCGCTTGCTATTTTCTCCAGCGTGGTGCACACTCGCGGGCTTGAATTTGCGGGTTAACCCCGAGGTTGATCGCCAATTCACCCCCCCGCTCTTTTCTTGTGGTGCCCCATGGCGGCTTACGCCTCGATCACGTCTTCTGTCACTAAGTTCGCGCTCACCGGCCTGATGCTGGCGGCGCTGACGACGGGGGCCGAGGCCCGCGGCTGGTTCGGCGCAGGAAAAACGTCCACTGAAGGAACGATTGCACTGTCCGACCTGCCGGCGCAGGGCCAGCGTACCTACAGGGCCATCCTCGACGGCGGCCCTTTCAAGTACGACAAGGACGGCACGGTCTTCGGCAATCGCGAACGTCTTTTGCCGCCGGCACGGCGGGGCCACTACCGCGAGTACACGGTGACGACACCCGGCTCGCGCAATCGTGGTGCACAACGGATCGTTTGCGGTGGCGAACAACGCACCACACCCGAGGCCTGCTGGTACACGGCGGACCACTATGCGAGTTTCAGACGGATTGCGCCATGAGCGATGACAACGACCTGGGTGGCGCTCCGAAGCGCCCCGAAGAAATGATGATGACTATGGAAAGACCAGCGGAGATGACCTTATCCCTTCGTGCCGTACGCCCGAACATCGTGCAATCGATCCGCGCGTTCCGCGTGAACGACCTGCAGGACGCTGCCAACGCAGCCGGCCAGCACTTCCTGTACGCCAACCTGGGCAACGCCCAGACCAAGCAGGACGTGCTCGACCTGATCGCGCAGCAGTTCACGTTCCCGGCCCACTTCGGGAAGAACTTCGACGCGCTGTACGACTGCATGACCGACCCGTTGCATAAATCGGGCCCGCAGCCAGGTTTCGTCATCGTGCTGGAGCAGATTCCGGCCAACGCCAAGTTCGACAAGGAAGCGCGCGAGCAACTGCTCGACATCTTCCGCGACGCCTCGGACTACTGGGGCGACCGCAAGGTCCCGTTCCGGTGCTTCTATTCTTTTCTGTAGCCCGTTCTGCATCTACCAGCCAAGCAGAACGGGCGAACGAGGCTCAGCCCAAAGCTGAAAACCTCGATGGCAGCATCGAAGTGACCGATACCGCAGCAGCAGCAACCACCGCCAGCACCGAGCCGGCCGGCGAAAAAATGCCGACCGACAAGCTCGTCGACGTGTCGCCGCTGGCACTGCGCATGAGCAGCCCGTTCAACGCGGGTTACTGGCTCGCAGCGGCTTAAACGTCGTCGATTCAGGAAGTGCGCGAGGGACGATCCCAGCGCACATTAAAAAGCCCGTCTGTGACGGGCTTTTTTCATGGGGCCACGGTTTGCGCCAAAGCCACATATTCCGCGACCGGCACCTCCTCGGCCCGGCGCTGGGTGTCGAACTCGCCGGCGAACCCATGTTCCTGCAGCCATTTGCCCAGCGTGTGGCGCAGCAGCTTGCGCCGCTGGCTGAAGGCGACCTGCACGATCTCGCCAAGCCGCGCCGCGTCCACCGCGGGCGGCGTTGCCAGCGGCACCATGCGCACCACGGCGCTGTCCACGCGCGGGGGCGGGTCGAAGCTCTCGGGCGGCACGAATAGCACGTTCTGCATGTCGTAGCGCCACTGCAGCATCACGCTCAGGCGGCTGTAGTCGGAGGTGGCGGGCCTGGCCACCATGCGGTCGATCACCTCTTTCTGCAGCATGAAGTGCTGGTCGGCCACCAGGTGGGCCGAGCCCAGCAGGTGAAAGAGGATGGGCGTGGAAATGTTGTAGGGCAGGTTGCCCACCACGCGCAGCGGCTTGCCAGGGAATCGGTCCGCGAGCGCGGCGAAGTCGACCTTGAGCACGTCGGACTCGATCACGTCGAGCTGCGCATGGTCGCGCAGCCGCTTGGCCAGGTCGCGGTCGAGCTCGATCACGGTGAGCCGGCCGAGCCGCTCCACCAGCGGCTGGGTGAGCGCGGCGAGCCCCGGGCCGATCTCGACCATGGCATCGCCGGGCTGCGGGGCGATCTCCCGCACGATCGCATCGATGATTCCGCCGTCGGACAGAAAGTGCTGCCCGAACCGCTTCCTGGCGATATGTGCCATCGAATCAGGACTGCGGCGGTTCGCGGAATTCGACGTAGGCGCGCGCGCGCACCTCTTGCATCCAGGTGCTCAGCGCTTCCTCGATGCGCTGTTCGCGCAGCGCGGCGCGTGCGGCTTCGCGCTGCTCGCCCTGGCTCAGCTTGGCCTCGCGGCGCCCGATCACCTGGATCAGGTGCACGCCGAAGCGCGACACCACGGGGTCGCTGATCTGGCCCGGGGCAAGCCGGTCCATGGCTTCCTCGAACTCGGGCACGAACTGGCCGGGGCGCGACCAGCCGAGGTCGCCGCCGGCCTTGGCGCTGGCGTCTTGCGAGTTGTCGCGGGCCAGGCCCGCGAAGTCGGCCGAGCCGGCCTGCACGCGGCGCTTGAACTCGGCCAGCTGCGCAACGGCCTGCGCCGTGGTGCGCTTCGGGTCGTTCAGCAGCAGGATGTGACGCACCTGCGTCTGCGTGACGGTGGCGTCGCCCGAACCCACGGTGGCCTTGGCCACGACCTTGAGCACGTGGAAGCCGGCGCTGGAGCGCACCGGGCCGGCAATGCCGTTCACCGGTGTCGACTGCGTGGCCTCGACGAACAGCGACGGATAGCGGTCGGCGCTGCGCATGCCGATGGCGCCGCCATTGGCGCGGTCGGGCGAATCGGAGTTGTCCTGCACCAGCTTGGCGAAGTCTTCGCCGGCGCGCGCGCGCTGGGCCAGGCCCTGGGCCTTCTGCTGCGCGGTGGCAATCTGCGCGTCGGTGGCGTTCTCGGGCACCGCGACCAAGATTTGCGCGAGGTTCAGGTTTTCGAGCGCGGCGTTCTTCACCGACACGTTGCGCTGGTCGCGCAGGTATTCGTCGGCCTCGACGTCGCTGACCTTCACCTTCGACTCCACCTCGCGGTCGCGCAGCCGCGTGAGCAGCAGCTGGTCGCGCAGGTCGTTGCGGAAGTCCTGCTGCGCGATGCCTTCGGCGGCCACGCGGCGACGCAGCTCGGCCAGGCTGATGTCGTTCTGGCGCGCCACGGTCTGCTCGGCCTGGTCGATCGCCACGTCGTCGACCTTGATGCCGCCTTCCTTGGCGAGCTGCAGCTGCGCACGCTCGGAAACCAGGCGCTCGAGCACGAGGCGCGTGAGTTCGTTGCGCGGCACGCGCTGGGCGTCGGGGTTTTCCTTCAGCAGGCGCTCCACGCGGGTGACCACCTCGGTGTTGGTGATGGGCTCGGAGTTGACCAGCGCGACGATGAATTCGGCCGAGCGCTGCACCGGCGCCGCGCTGGGCGCGCTCGGTGCCGGACGTGCCGCGGGCGGGCCGAGGCGCGGGCCTGCGCGCATGATGTCCGTGATGCCGCCGCCCGAGCGGAAGCCCTGGGCGCCCGACGTTGCAGCCATGGCCGCGAGGCAGCCGAGGGTGATGATGGAACGGATGTTTTTCATGGCTAGCTCAGTCAGTCGACTCAGTCGTAATTGGTGAAGCGGCTCGGTGCCTCGCCCGGTTGGCGCAGGGGCTCGTAGCGCTGGATGTTCTGCCGCAGCGCCTGCATCGGGCTGGAGCCGATGCTGGAGAAGCCGACGAATTCGAGCTGGAACATGATGCGGGTGTTGGCCGTCACCAGGCCCGTGGTGATGCGCTGCAGCACCACGCGCCCGATCCAGCAGCAGCCGTCGTACTCGAAGCCGAGCACGCCATCGGTCAGCTTCTTGTCCTGCAGGCTGTAGTTGAGGCGGCCCACCGCGTACCAGCGTCCGCCGCCCTGGCCCTTGCCGGGGCCGAGGTTCTTGCCCTTGTCGCCCCACAGGTCGTTGATGGGCCATTGCCAGCCCACGTCGAACGACTTGTTGCCGTCGGTCGCGGTGGGGGTGGAGGGTGCCTGGTAGCGGAACGCCGCGCTCAGGTTGTGGTACGGCTCGGGGTTGTAGCGCGCGCTGACGGCCGAGCGCTCCGACTTGCGCGTGTCGGGGTTGTACTGCACCACCGTGTCCAGGCTCCACTTCGGCGTCCAGTTGATCTGGGCGCCCAGCAGCAGGTCGCTCGCGCGGTCGGTCACCGGGGTGCCGCCGGGCAGCGTGACCTTCTGGTCGGCGAAGCGCAGGCGCTGCGCAATGCCGAAGCGCGCCGCCTCGACGCCGGTGGCCGGGTCGATCAGGCGCGAGGTCACGCCGAGCGTGAGGGCGTTGGTGTCGGAAACGCGGTCGCCGCCGGAGAACGCGTTCTCGGTGTAGATGGTCGCGAAGCTGAAGTCGTTGGCCGCCGAGTCGTAGTTCGGCAGCATGCTCTGGTTGCGGTACGGCGTGTACACGTAGTACGCGCGCGGCTCCAGGGTCTGGCGGAAGGCGCGGCCGAAGTAGTTGGCGTCGCGCTCGAAGATCAGGCCGCTGTCCAGGCTGAAGGTGGGCACCGTCCGGTTGCTGGAGGTCGGCAGGAAATACAGCGAGGCCGGGTTGTAGGGAATGCCGCCGATGTACTGCGTGCCGTTGACGTTGAGAACCGGCAGGTTCGCCTGCGGCACGTAGTAGTTGTACGAAGCCGTGTTCAGCATCAGCTTCGGAATGACGAACGAGCTGGGCGTGATGAACGGCCGGCTGATCGACGCGATGGCCGAGGCCCGGTCGCCATCGGGCTGCGACTGCTGGTTGAAGTCGAAGCCGGGCTGCCCGCTCAGGATGGTGTTCACGCGAAAGCGCGTGTAGTCCAGGTTGAGCGACACATCGAAGCCGTGCCAGTCGTACTTGTTGTAGTTCGCCGTGATCTGCGGCATCCGGTCGTACGCAGGCACGATCGGCGACAGGTTGTACTGCAGGTTCTGGTACTTGAGCGTGCGGACCATGCCGTTCCAGTCGCCCTTGCTCCAGTTGAGCGACGCGTCGTTCGGCAGCTGGCGCTGCGCGAGCGAAGGCGTGCGGGTGAAGTCGCGCCAGTAGTCGTTGTCGCTCACGCGGTTGATCGCGATGTTGGCCGACAGCGAGTCCAGGCCGAACGCCTTGGCGTCGAAGTCCTGGTGGTGCGTCAGCCACAGGCCCCAGCGCTTGCTGCTGCTGGGCGCGCTCGTCAGGTCCTTGGCCTGGATTTCTCCGTTCGCCAGCTGCTGCAGCTGGCTGGTGCGCAGCTCGTTGTAGCGCTGGCCCACGAGGCGGTCGCTGCCCATCAGGTCGAGGCGAACGGTGCCGTTGTATTCCTTTTCGAGGTAACGGAACTCGTTGCTCAGGTTGAGCCCGCGCTTGCTCATGAGCGTGGGCGTGATGGTGGCGTCGCGGTTGGGCGCGATGTTCCAGTAGTACGGCTGCGCGATCTCGATGCCGTTGGTGTTGTCGATGCCGACGGTGGGCGGCAGCAGGCCGCTCTTGCGGTCGTTCGACAGCGGGAAGCTCACGCTCGGAATGGGCGGCGTGGTGATGCCCATGAAGCTCAGGCGCGCGTTCTTGGCCACGCCTTCGTTTTCTTCGGTGTCGGTGGTGAGCGTGGTCGCGGTCAGCAGCCAGGCGGGCATCCAGCCGGGAAAGTCTTCGCGGCGGCAGGTGGTGTAGGTGGCCTGGCGGGCCACCGAAACATTGGCGTCGACGAAGTCGATGCGCTGCGCCTCGCCGTGCGCCTCATTCGCCAGGAACTGATAGCGCACGTTGTTGAAGAAGCCCTCGAAGGTCTCGAGCTTGAGCTGCAGCTCGGGGCCTTCGTACACGTTGCCGGCCTGGTTCACGCGCACATTGCCGGTGGCCTTGGCGAGGTCATCGGGCTGGTAGTACTCGAGCCGGTCGGCGGTGATGGACACCGGCCCGCGGCGCAGCGTGGCGTTGCCCTCGACCACGGTGTCGAGGTCGGGGCGACCGGAGATGCGGTCGCCGGTGACCAGGCTGGGCAGCTGGCCGCGCTCGGCGGGTGGGACCACCTCGGTGAGCAGCGGCGTGCGCTTGAGGGTGAGCGGCGCATCGACGCCGACGGCGGTTTGCGAGGACGCGCCGGCGGCGGGCTGCGCGGACACGCCAGGCACGGTCTGCGCGGACGCGCCGTGCGCGTGCATCAGGGCCAGCGACAGCAGCGCCAACGGCAGTGGCGGGCTGGAACGCCGCACGGCGGCACCTCGAACGCGTCGGCTCATCAAGCCTCCCGCCCGGCCGTTCCGAGGAAAGCAGGCGACTCCCCGGGGGTAAGCAGCGAGCGCACAAGGTGCCAAGCGTGAAGGCGTTGGGTCGTAGGCATCGGTTCGGAACGAAAGATTCGTCGGGGGACGGCGCGGCAAGCCGGCGGGTTGCAGGGGCCGGCGGCGACCCGGCTCGGCCGGAAGCCGGCCGCGAGGGGTTGCCGCGCCAGGCGGATTTGTAGAATCGATTATCCATGACAGCACCCTCGCCCCCGGCCTCATTGGCCCCTAACTCGGCCCCGAGCCCCGCCCCGCACCCCGCCGAGCCGTTTGCCGAACTGTCTGCCGAGCCGATCGCCTGGACCGATCCGCAGCGCGCCGACGTGTTCCGGACCTGGCTGGCGGGCATCGCGCCGGCCCAGCGGCTGCTGCCCGACACGGTGCGGCTCGCCTCGGCCGACGCGAGCTTCAGGCGCTACTTTCGCGTCGACACCACCGACCCGGCCGCCCCCACCCGCATCGTGATGGACGCCCCGCCGGACAAGGAAAACAGCGATCCGTTCGTGCAGGTCGCCCAGCTGATGGCCGAGGCCGGCGTGCTGGCCCCCCAGGTGCTCGACTGGGACCGCATGAACGGCTTCCTGCTGCTCGACGACCTGGGCCGCCAGACCATGCTGGACGTGCTCGACCCAGCCCGCCCCGACGCCAGCCGCCCGCTCTACGACCAGGCCATCGACGCGCTCATCAAGTGGCAGCTGTCGTCCAGGCCCGGCGTGCTGCCGCCCTACGACCGCGCGCTGCTCGAGCGCGAGCTGGCGCTGTTCCCCGAGTGGTACATCGGCCGGCACCGCGGCGTTGCCATCGAGGGCAAGCTGAAGGAACGGCTGGAGCGCAGCTTCAAGCTCATCGTCGACAGCAACCTGGCCTCGCCCAGCGTGTACGTGCACCGCGACTTCATGCCGCGCAACCTGATGGTGAGTGGGGCCCCCGCGCTGGGCGTGCTCGACTTCCAGGACGCCGTGTACGGCCCCATCACGTACGACATCGCCAGCCTGATGCGCGACGCCTTCCTGAGCTGGGACGAGGAGTTCGTGCTCGACATCACCATCCGCTACTGGACCGCGGCGCGCAAGGCCGGCCTGCCGGTCGACGAGGACTTCGGCGCCTTCTACCGCGCGGTCGAGTGGATGGGCCTGCAGCGCCACCTGAAGGTGGCTGGCATCTTCGCGCGGCTCACGCTGCGCGACGGCAAGCCCAAGTACCTGGCCGACACGCCGCGCTTCATCGCCTACATCCGCGCCACCGCCGGGCGCTACATGGAGCTGACGCCGCTGGTGCGCGTGATCGACGAGGTCGAGGGCACTTCGGCGCTCACCGGCTTTGCCTACGGCCGGGTGTGATGCCCACAATGCCCGCCATGCCCGCCGAACGCGTCCCCAGCGGGCGCCTTTCGCTACATATTCAATAGCATGCCGCGTTTTCACTGTTCCGTGCCGCTGACCGCCGGCGCCAGCCTGGCGCTGCCTTCCGGCGCCGCGCGCCACGTGCAGGTGCTGCGCATGCAGCCCGGCGACGCGCTCACCCTGTTCGACGGCGCGGGTGGCGAGTACGCCGCCACGGTCGAGCGCATGGGCCGCAGCGACGTCGCGGTCGTGGTCGGTGCCCACCTGGCGGTCGAGCGCGAGGCACCGCGTGCGGTGCACCTCGTGGTCGGCATGCCGGCCAACGAGCGCATGGACTGGCTGGTCGAGAAAGCCACCGAACTGGGCGTTGCGAGCATCCAGCCGCTGGCCACCGCGCACGGCGTGCTGCGCCTGTCGGGCGAGCGCGCCGACAAGAAGCGGGCGCATTGGGAAGCCATTGCGGTCGCGGCCTGCGAGCAGTGCGGCCGCAACCGCGTGCCGGTGATCCACCCGGTGCAGTCGTTTTCAGGCTGGATCGACGCCCAGGGCAGCTCGAACGCCGTGCGCCTGGTGCTGAGCCTGGCCGAAGGCACGCGCGCCATGCCGGCGGTGCAGGTCCCCGAGAGCCACGGCGCGCTCGTGCTCAGCGGCCCTGAAGGCGGCCTGAGCGGCACCGAGGAGCAGCAGGCCATCGGCCGCGGCTTCGCGCCGGTCACCCTGGGCGCCCGCGTGCTGCGCGCCGAAACGGCGGCGCTGGCCGCGCTGGTGTCGCTCGCAGGGCTCTGAGCCGCTTGCGACTTGCGGGGCCAGCGGCCCAGGCGCAGCCCAAGCGCCGAACAGAGGGCGAAAAACGAGTGTTTTCCGCAACGCGCGCGCCGAAGGCTTGGGAAACAATCGTTACCTCTTTAAAACAAAAGAAGGACTTTTGCCCCATGTCCCGCCTGCCGGGCGCTTTGCGCCTTGCCCCCTGCCTCGCCCCTTTCGTTCTGTCGATGCTGTGCGCGGCCCCTGCCGCGCTGGCGCAAAGTCCCGCTGTCGCCCCCACGCCCACGCAAGTCAGCCCTGAAGTCGACAAGGCCTACACGCAGCTGATGGCCTCGCCAGCCATCCAGAAGCTGCTCGAAGCGGTCAAGGCCGACCACGAGCGCTCGGTGGAAGACCTGAAGATGCTCACCGAGATCGAGGCGCCCCCCTTCAAGGAGCACAAGCGCGCCGAGGCCTTTCTCGCCCGCATGAAGGCGCTCGGCCTGGGCCACGCGAAGATCGATGCCGAAGGCAACGTGGTCGGCCTGCGCAAGGGCACGGGCAACGGGCCCCGGCTGCTCGTGTCGGCCCACCTCGACACCGTGTTCCCCGCCGGCACCGACGTGAAGGTGAAGGAGCGCGACGGCCGCCTGTACGCCCCCGGCATCGGCGACGACACGCGCGGTCTGTCGGTGCTGCTGTCGTGGCTCAAGGTCTTGAACGACAACAAGGTGCAGACCGTGGGCGACCTGCTGTTCGTGGCCAACGTGGGCGAGGAAGAGCTGGGCAACCTGCGCGGCATGAAGGCGATCTTCAGGGACCACCTCGACATCGACGGCATGGTCGGGCTGGAGCCCTCGCCGCCGGGCGCGGTGCTGGTGCTGGGCACCGCGAGCCACCGCTACGAGGTCACATTCCAGGGCCCGGGCGGCCACAGCTTCGGCGCTTTCGGCCTGGTGCCCAGCGCCATCCACGGCATGGGCCGCGCCATCGCCAAGATCGCCGACGTGCGCACGCCGAGCTTCCCCAAGACGACGTTCACCGTCGGCACCGTGGGCGGCGGCACCTCGGTCAACACCATCGCGCCGGACGCGCGCATGGCCATCGACATCCGCTCGGACGACATGGGCGCGCTGCTGGACACCGAAAAGAAGATCCTGGCCGCCATCGACGAGGCGGTGGCCGAGGAAAACAGGCGCTGGAACGTGAATTCGCTGAGCGCCAGCACCCGCCTCATCGGCGACCGGCCCGGCGGCCGCACGCCGCCCGACTCGGTGATCGTCGAGGCCGCCACGCGATCGAACGCGGCCTTCGGCCACAAGACGATGCTGCGCGGCGGCAGCACCGACGCCAACGTGCCGATCTCGCTGGGCATTCCGGCCATCATCGTCGGCGGCGGCGGCAAGGGCTCGGGATTCCATTCGCTGGCCGAGTCCATCGACGTGACAGACGCCTGGAAAGGCGCGCAGAATTCGCTGGTGACAGTGCTCGGGTTGGTGGGCGTGCAGGGCATCAGCCCCGCACTGCTGCCCAAACGCGTGGCGCGTACCAAGTAATTTGTCACGTTGCCGGTTCGAAAGTGCCTGTGCAACTTTCCACTTAAGCGCCGCCGCATTTAACAATGTTGGCGGTTCTGTCACACACCAAGGAAACGGCCATGGGATTGCTCGATTCGGTACTCGGTCAAGTGCTGGGAGGCGCTGCACAGCAGCAGCCCCAAGGCGGAGGCCTCGGCGGCCTCGGTGGGTTGGGCGATCTCGGCGGCATCGCAGGGGCGCTGGGCGGCCTGCTTGCGAACAATGGCGCGCAGGGTGGCCTGGGCGGGCTGGTCTCGAAGTTCGAGCAGGCCGGCCTGGGCAGCGTCATCAACTCGTGGATCGGCAAGGGCGAGAACCAGCCGGTCTCGGGCGACCAGCTGCAGAACGCGCTGGGCGGCGACACCATTGCCGCCATCGCGTCCAAGCTGGGCATCAATGCGCAAACGCTGCTGCCGATGCTCGCGACCATGCTGCCCGCGCTCATCGACCAGCTCACACCGCACGGCAAGGTGCCGGAGCAGGGCCTGGGCAACCATGAAGACCTGCTGGGTTCGCTCAGCGGGCTGCTCCAGGGCAAGCAACCCTGAAGGCTGACGCCTCTCTCCAGGATTCGAGCGCCCGCGAGGGCGCTTTTTTTTGCCCGCGCGGCCTTGGCCGACAATGCCGCTCGCATCAGTTCGAGGGAGGATGGCATGGCGGTGGGTCGCAAATCGAAGGCAGGGACAGGCACTGAAGGCACTGAAAGCACCGAAGGCAAGGCAGGCAGTGAAGGCAAGAGCGGCCTGCATGCACAGCCCGATGGCAGCGTGCGCTGGACCAAGGGCATGCGCGAGTCGCTCGCGCGCTTCAACGACCGGGCCTGCGGCCATTGCGGCGGGCTGCTGTCCACCGAGCGCAGCCTGGCCGACAGCCTCGACTTCTACCGCCGCCACCGCGCCAGCTTCTACCCGCCCCGCGCCGCGCGGCTGCGCATGCTCGAGATGCATGGCGCCGCAGCGGCCGAGCTGTTCTTCGAGCCCTCGCCGCACAAGGAGGCCGTGACCGACCTGCTGGCCATCCACGACGCGGCGGTCGTGCGCTTCTTCGTGACGCAGGTCAAGCAGATCGACTGCAAGACCGCGCTGGCCAAGCAGGCCGCGCGCTGGCCGCTGTTCGTGCTGCGCGAACTGCTCTCGGCCAACCCGGCGCGCCACCAGGCCGGTGCCGCGCTCGTGCTGGAGCTGCTGGCCGCCAATCCCGACTGGCAAGCGCCGTTGGAAGCAGCCTGCGACGACAGCCAGCGCAAGACGCTCGCGCGCCTGCAGGAAGACAGCGCCGACGGCGTGACCGACGCCGCCCCCGAAGCCTGGCCCGCGCTGCTGCGCCGCCCGCCGTGGAAGAACCGGCAGGCGTTGCCGGTGGTTCCCACGCTGGCCCTGCAGCCGCTGCCCGCGACCGCCGCGCTGCACTGGGCCGGCCTGCCGCCGCCGCAGTACCAGCAGGCCACCGGCGACGCGTCGGACGACTGGCTGGCGCAGGAAGTGCGGGCGCTGCGCGCGCGCTCCGACGAGCAGGTGAAGAATTTCGCGCGCAATGAGCCGAAGGCGCCAGAGGCTGTCCGCGATGCACAGGGCGATGGCGCCCGCGTGCGCAAGGCCCTGTGGATGCTCGGCGTGCGGCCCGAGCGCATCGACGACATCGCCGACGGCGCCAATGGTGCCGACATGCAGCCGGACGACTTCGGCGACCCGCCCGGCACGGCCTGGTCGACCGCCGACTACATCTGGCAGCTGCCGGCGCAGCTGGCCATGGCGGTGTTCACGCAGGGGCCGGCGCTGCTGCACGCGCTGAGCGACGCGTCGCGCATCCGCCCGGTGCTGCATCACTTCGGCACCGCCGCGCTGCCGGCCTTGCCGCACTACCTCAAGCACGGCGCGCGCGCCATGTTCGAGCTGGCCTCGGCCATCGAATGGGACCCGCTGGCCGGCTGGATCGCCAGGGGCTTCCACACCAACCGCTGGGTGCGGCGCGAGGCCGCCGCATGGCTGGCCCGCTACCCCGACACCGCGGCGCGCGGGCTCATTCCCGCGGCGCTGGGCGAGCCCGGCCCGGCGCACGAGGCGGCGCAAGCCGCGCTGCGCTGGCTGCACGCCGAAGGCAACACCGATGCCGTGCACCGCCAGGCCGAAGCCTACGGCAGCGAGGCCGCGGCCGCGGTTGCCACGCTGCTGGCCATCGCCCCCGAAGAGCTGCTGCCCGACGAGCTGCCGGCGCTGCCCAAGACCCTGCCGCTCGCGGCGCTGCCCCGCCTGCTGCTGAAGAACAGCGGCCACGCGCTGCCGCAGGCCTGCGTGCCCGACGTGCTGATGGCGATGATGCTCGGCAAGCCCGACGCCCCCTACCCGGGGCTGCCCGCGCTGCTGGACGCGCTGGCGCCCGATTCGCTCGCGCGCTTCGGCCGCGCCCTGCTGGCCTGGTGGATCGGCAACGGCCGCCCGAGCAAGGAGCGCTGGATGTTCGCGCTGCAGGGCCGCCTGGGCGACGACGAAACGGCCCGCCAGCTCTACGGCCTGCTGCGCCAGTGGCGCGCCGCGCTCGACCGCGTGCGCGCCTACGACGCCATGGCGATGCTGGGCGACATCGGCAGCGACGCCGCGCTCATGCACCTGGCCGAGCTGGCGCGCCAGACTCGCTACGACGACCTGCGCACCCGCGCCGACCGCATGCTGGGCGAGGTGGCCGAGCAGCGCGGCCTGAGCCTCGACCAGCTGGCCGACCGCACCGTGCCCGACCTGGGCCTGGACGCGCGCGCGCGGCTCACGCTCGACTTCGGCCCGCGCACTTTCGAAGTGCGCATGGACGACCACTTCCAGCCCGTGGTGCACGACGCCCGCGGCAAGGCGCTGAAGACCCTGCCCAAGCCCGGCGCGAACGACGAGCCCGGCAAGGCCGCCGCCGCGACCACGCAGCTGAAGGAGCTGCGCAAGCTGGCCAAGACCGTCGCCACCACGCAGCTGCTTCGGCTCGAGGCGGCGATGTGCGCGCAGCGCCGCTGGAGCGCAGACGAGTTCATGCCCTTCTTCGCGAACCACCCGGTGCTGCGCGTGTTCAGCCGGCCGCTGGTGTGGGGGCTGTTCGACGCGTCGAACCGGCTCGAAGGCACGTTCCGCGTGAGCGCCGAGGGCGAGCTGAGCGACCTGCAGGACGACCCGGTGAAGCTGCCCGAGGGCGCGCGCATCGGCTTGCCGCATCCGCTGGAGCTGGCCGCGAAAGACCCAGCGCTGGCCGCCGCCTGGAGCGCGGTGCTGGCCGACTACGAAATCATGCAGCCCTTCGAGCAGCTGACGCGCCAGACCTTCGCGCTCGACCCCTCGCTGCGCATGCGCCGCGAGCTCCCGCAGTGGGCGGGCCGGCAGGTGTCGAACGCCGCTCTCATGGGGCTGGAGTCGCGCGGCTGGCTGCGCGAGGTGGGCGAGGGCGGCATGGTCGACAGCTTCAACAAGGCGCTGCCCGGCGGGCGGCGGCTGTGCGTGCAGCTGGAAGAGGGCTGGTTCGTGCAGGACGTGCCCGACGGCAAGGCGCTGCAGACGGTGCGCGCGGTGGCGCTGGACGGCACGGATTCCGCCCGGGCCACACAGGCCACCGACACCATTCAAGCAAACAGGGGCACGCTGGGCGACCTGCCGCCGATCGCCTTCAGCGAGATCGAGCGCGACCTGCAGCGCGTGATCCGCGAAGCAGCCTGACCCGCCGGCGCGGCCCTGCGTTCAGGCGGGTGGAAAGCGCGCGTCGAGCCAGCGCTGCAGGGCCGCGAAGACCGGCTCGCTGTCGAGCTCGTTGAAGATCTCGTGGTACAGCGTGTCGAAGCCGTGCGCCTCGACCATGCCGCTGGGCGCGGCGGCCGCGGCAAATGCCCGGCTCGCCACGGGCCGCACGAGGTGGTCGTCGCCCGCGTAGAGCAATAGCGTCGGCACGGGCCAGTGGGCGGCGCGCTGCTGCACCGTGGCGCCTTCGCTCGCCAGGAAGCGCGCCAGCCGGCTGCCGATGCGGTCGTGCGTGAGCGGATCGTCCCGGTAGGCCTGCACCACGGCCGGGTCGTGCGAGAGGTAGTTGTCGTCCAGCCCGTTGCCCACGCGCAGGTTGGGCGCAATGCGCGGCAGCACCGCGAGCAGCGCCTTCTGCACGCCGCTCAGGCCCGGGTCGAGCCCCGGCGACGACAGCACCAGCCCATCGACCGGCCGCACGTGGCGCGCGACCAGGCTTGCCGCGACCAGTCCGCCCAGGCTGTGCCCCAGCACCACCAGCGGCACGCCGGGGTTCAGCCGGCGCGCATCGTCGATCACCAGCGCCAGGTCGTCGACCAGCCGCAGCTCGCTGGGCAGGCCGCCGCGCGCGCCGCTGGATTCGCCATGGCCGTGGTGGTCGTGCGCCCACACGGCAAAGCCCCATTCGTGCAGGCATTCGGCCACCGCGTGGTAGCGGCCCGCGTGCTCGCCGAGCCCGTGGACCACCACGATGACGGCCCGGGCCGAGCTGTGTGCACCCGATGCACCCGATGCACTCGATGCACTCGATGCACTCGATGCTGGCAGGCGGCGCAGCACCAGCGTCTCGCCGTCCGGGGTGGACAGCGACACGCGTTGCGGCAGGGGCAGGGGGTCGCTCAAGCGGCAGCGGGTTCGGCCGCGGCGGCGCTGTGCGCCACCGGCAGCGCGGCAATCACCTCGGCCACGGCGGCCGTCAGCTTCTTGGCGTAGGGCACGTGCAGGAACTCGTTGGGGCCGTGCGCGTTGCTCTTCGGGCCGAGCACGCCGCAGACCATCATCTGCGCCTTGGGGAAGCCGGCACTGAGCATGTTCATCAGCGGAATGGTGCCGCCCTGGCCGATGTAGCCGCACGAGGCGCCGAAGTGCGCGCGCGAGGCCTTGTTCAGCGCGTCCTCGAACCACGGGGTGATGGTCGGAGCGTTCCAGCCGGTGGCGCCGCCGCCGCTCTCGAAGGTCACGCGGGCCTGGTAGGGCGCGTTGTCTTCCAGCAGCGCCTTGAGCTTTTGCACCGTCTCGGCCGCGTCGACCAGCGGGGGCAGGCGCAGCGACAGCTTGAAGGCGGTGTAGGGGCGCAGCACGTTGCCCGCGTCCTTCAGTGCCGGAAAGCCTTCGGCGCCGGTCACCGACAGCGTGGGCTTCCAGGTGCGGTTGAGCAGCGCTTCCACCGGGTCGGTGGTGGTGGGCAGGGCGAACATGGTCGAGCCGCCGCAGTCGTAGTGCGCCCACGGAAAGCGCTTGTACACCTCGTCGCCGAGGATGGCCGCGGTGGCCTTGGCCTGCGCCAGGCGGTCGGCGGGCACTTCGCAGTGGAAGCTGGCGGGCAGGAGGCGGCCGGTGGCGCTGTCCTCGAGCCGGTCGAGCACCTGCCGCATGATGCGAAAGCTCGAAGGCACCAGGCCCGAGGCGTCGCCTGAGTGGATGCCTTCGGTGAGCACCTCGACCTTCAGCGTGCCGCTGGCCATGCCGCGCAGCGAGGTGGTGAGCCACAGCTGGTCGTAGTTGCCGGCACCGGAGTCCAGGCAGATGACCAGCTCGACATTGCCCAGGCGCGGGCGCAGCGCGTCCACATAGGGCAGCAGGTCGTAGGAGCCGCTTTCCTCGCAGGTCTCGATGATGCCGACGATGCGCGGGTGCGCCACGCCCTGCGCCTTGAGCGCCTGCAGCGCGGCCACGCTGGCATACACCGCGTAGCCGTCGTCGGCGCCGCCGCGGCCATAGAGCAGGCCGTTTTCGTACTTGGGCGTCCACGGGCCGAGGTCGTTGCGCCAGCCGGTGAATTCGGGTTGCTTGTCGAGGTGGCCGTACATCAGCACGGTCTCGTCCATGGCGGTGCCGGAGGCCGGCACTTCGAAGAACAGCACCGGCGTGCGGCCTTCGAGGCGCACGATTTCCAGCTTCAGGCCTTCGACCTTCTGCGCCTCGACCCAGGCCGCGGCGTTGCGCAGCACGGTCTCCAGGTAGCCGTTGGCCAGCCAGTCCTTGTCGAAGCCGGGCGACTTGGACGGAATGGCGATGTAGTCGGTGAGCTGCTTGACGATGTCGCCGTCCCATTGGGCGGTGACATCGGAGAGGGCGCGTGCGGCGTCGAGCGTGCCGGCGGGCATTTCGCGGTGCAGGGGGGCGTTCATCGGGGGGTTCTCCGCGGGGTGACGAAAAAAACGCATTTTGCGCCTTGACGCGCGCGCGTGTAGCCGTAGAGTGCGGGCGATCTCAAACCGGGAGGGCCATGTGAGCAAGGCAAACATCAAGGCGGGCATCGGCGGCTGGACCTACGAGCCCTGGCGCGACAACTTCTACCCCAAGGGCCTGGCGCACGCGAAGGAGCTGAACTACGCGAGCCGCAAGGTCAGCGCCATCGAGGTCAACGGCACCTACTACAGCACCTTCAAGCCCGAGACCTTCAAGAAGTGGCACGACGACACGCCGGCCGACTTCGTGTTCTCGCTGAAGGCCTCGCGCTTCGCCACCAACCGCAAGCTGCTCTCGGGCGCGGGCGAATCGATCACGCGCTTCATCGACAGCGGCGTGGCCGAGCTCGGCGACAAGCTGGGGCCCATCGTGTGGCAGTTCATGCCGACCAAGCAGTTCGACGCGGAAGACTTCGAGGCCTTTTTGCAGCTGCTGCCGAAGAAGGAGGGCAGCCGGGTGTTGCGCCACGTGATGGACGTGCGCCACGAGAGCTTCATCACCCCCGAATACAAGGCGCTCGCGAAGAAGCACAAGGTGTCGACGGTGTTCACCGACGCCGACAAGTTTCCGTCGTTCGAGGAGCCCGAAGGGGACGTGGCCTATGCGCGGCTGATGATGGCCGACGCCAAGCTCAAGGCCGGCTACGCGCCGAAGGCGCTCGACACCTGGGCCGAGCGCGCGAAGGGCTGGGCCGCGTCGCCGAAGAAGCGCGACGTGTTCGTGTACTTCATCAATGGCGCCAAAGAAAAAGCACCGGCCGCGGCCGGTGCCTTGCTGGAGCGCCTGGGGTGGACCCCGCCCGAGCCCTGAAGCCCGGAGCTGCGGGAGCCGGGTCGGGTCAGGCCGCGGCCTGCAGCGACGGCTTGGTGCCGAAGCTGATTTCGCCCGACAGCTGGCCGCCTTCTTCGATGACGATCTTGCCGTAGCGGATCTTGCCGGTGACCTTACCGGTCGAATGAATGACGAGCTTCTCGCGCACGGTGAGGCTGCCGTCGAACACGCCGCGGATCTCGGCGATGTCTATTTCGGCCGAGCCCTTGAACTCGCCCTGTTCGGCGATCTGCATCAGGCGCGAATCCATGGTGGCTTCGACCAGGCCTTCGACCACGAGCGTGTCGCAATCGGTGATTTCCACGCCCTTGAGCTTGATGTTCGGGCCGACGGTGAGCTTGCTGCCGCCTTCCTTGGCGACGGGTGCGGCGGCTGCCGCGTTCAGGCCGCCTTGCTGCGCAGTGAGCGACGAGGGATTGACGGGGGTACCCGAGAGATTGGTGCCTGCGCCGACCAGCGGAGCGGGGCGGGAGTTCAAAGAATCGGTGTCTCGGTCACGCTTGCCGAAGAAGGGGGACTGTGTAGCCAATGGGGAGCTCCTCAAGGAAAGGGACTATCGTAAGAACGCACTTGCGGCCTGCCGTACTTCATTGCGCAAGAGGCGTAACCGAGTAAGACGATATACGCCGCCGACAATGGCTTTCCAGTAGACCCGAAACCAAGGCAGATGACGACCCCCTCGCGCAATACAGCATCGATCTCCGCCAACATCCCCGCGGCCATCGCGCCCGACGCGGCCCTTGGCGACGCGCGTTTCGGCAAGCCCGAGCACGGCTGGCGCCGCAGCCTGTTCTCGGTGATCTTCGAATCGGAATCGCGCCTGGGGCGGCTCTTCGACCTGATGCTGATCGCGGTGATCGTCACCAGCGTGGGCGTGGTCATCCTCGACAGCGTGCAGGCCATCCATCTGCGCTTCGGCCATGTGTTCGGCGTGCTCGAATGGGTGTTCACCGCGCTCTTCACGCTCGAGTACATCGGTCGGCTGCTGTGCGTGAAACGGCCCGCGCGCTATGCGGGCAGCTTCTACGGCGTGATCGACCTGCTCGCGCTGCTGCCGACCTTCCTGGCGGTGCTCACGCCGGGGCTCGCGTACCTGATCGACGTGCGCATCCTGCGGCTGCTGCGGGTGTTCCGCATCTTCAAGCTGTCGCGCTACTCGGAAGAGTACCGCGCGCTGGTGTCGGCGGTGCATGCGAGCCGCCGCAAGATCACGGTGTTCGTCGGTTTCGTGATGCTGGTGGTGCTGGTGATGGGCACGCTGATGTACGTGGTCGAAGGGCCGCAGCACGGCTTCACCAGCATTCCGGTGGCCATCTACTGGGCCATCTCGACCATGGCCACCGTGGGCTTCGGCGACCTGGTGCCCAAGACCGACCTGGGCCGCGCGATCGCCTCGGTGATGATGCTGCTGGGCTGGGGCGTGCTGGCGGTGCCGACCGGCATCGTGACGGCCGAGATGGCGCGGCGTGGGCCCGACGACGAAGCGCTGCCCGGGTCTGGATCGGTGTCCGTGCCGATTGCCTCGCGCGGCATCCTGTCGATGACGCCGCCCCCACCTGCGGTGCCTGCCGTGCCGGCCAAGCGCATCACTCCCGCGGCCAGGCGGCGCGCCCTTGCGCAGCGTCGCCGAGGCGAGCGATGAACGCATCCGCATCGGGCTCGGGCAGCGAAAAGGCGAAGGCCACGTCGTCGCCGTGCGCCACGCTCTCGAGCACCGCGCCCGCCGCGGCGAGCTCCCTGCGCACCAGCCCCTCGAGCGCATAGGCCACCGTGCAGCGCACGCTGCGCAGGCGCACCAGCGGCACGAGCGTGGTGCCGAGCAGCGCCTGCGCGACCGCATCGGTGTAGGCCCGCACGAGGCCGCCCGCGCCCAGCTTCACGCCACCGAAATACCGCACCACCGTCGCGAGCGCGCCTTCGACCTGCTGGTGGCGCAGCACCTCGAGCATCGGCCGGCCGGCGGTGCCGCCGGGCTCGCCGTCGTCGTTCGCGGCCGACTGGCCGCCGGCCATCAGGGCCCAGCAGACATGCGCGGCCGCCGGGTGTTCGGCGCGCAGCGAAGCAACCACGGCCAGCGCGGCCGCGCGGTCGGCCACCGGCTGCACGCAGCCGATGAAGCGGCTCTTCTTGATGAGCAGGTCGCTGTGGACCGGCCCTGCCAGCGTGAAGCTCATCGCGGGCGGCGAAGCGGGCTCAGCTGCCGCCGCGCTCGAACCTGAACACCGCCGTGCTGGCGCGCGCGTTGGGCAGCCAGCGCACGTCGCGCCCGTTCTGCAGGCCGAAGGCATCGAGCACGCGCAGGTTGTTCTTGCCGGCCAGCACCTCGAAGTCCTTGAAGGTGCCCACGCGGATGTTGGGCGTGTCGTACCACTGGTAGGGCAGCCGACGCGTCACGGGCATGCGGCCGCGCGCGATGCTCAGCCGGTTGGGCCAGTGCGCGAAGTTGGGGAAGGCCACGATGCCGGTGCGGCCCACGCGCGCGGTCTCGCGCAGCATCACCTCGGCATTGCGCAAGTGCTGCAGCGTGTCGATCTGCAGCACCACGTCGAACGAGGCGTCGTCGAACATCGCGAGGCCTTCGTCGAGGTTGAGCTGGATCACGTCGACGCCGCGGCGAATGCACTGCAGCACGTTGCCGTCGGCAATTTCCACGCCGTAGCCGGTGCAGCCGCGCTCGCGCTGCAGCAGGTCGAGCAGGGCGCCGTCGCCGCAGCCGAGGTCGAGCACGCGCGAGCCCTGGGGAACGAGTTCGGCGATGAGCCGCTGGTGGTCGAGATCGCTCATTGAAACTCCTTGGCCACGCGCTCGAAGTAGGAGCGCACCACGCCCATGTAGCGCACGTCGTCGAGCAGGAAGGCGTCGTGGCCGTGCGGCGCGTCGATTTCGGCGTAGCTCACGTTGCGGCGGTTGTCCAGCAGCGCCTTCACGAGCTCGCGGCTGCGCGCGGGCGAGAAGCGCCAGTCGGTCTTGAAGCTCACGAGCAGGAACTTGGCCGTGGCCCGCGCGAACGCGGTGCTCAGCAGGCCGCCGTGGCTGCGCGCGGGGTCGAAGTAGTCGAGCGCACGGGTGATCAGCAGGTAGGTGTTGGCGTCGAAGTACTCGCTGAACTTGTCGCCCTGGTAGCGCAGGTAGCTCTCGATCTGGAACTCCACGTCCTGCGTGGAGTAGCGGTAGTCGAGCGCCGCCGCTTCTCCCTCGACGGCGCTGCGCAGGATGCGGCCGAACTTGGCGTTCATCACGTCGTCGCTCAGGTAGGTGATGTGGCCGATCATTCGTGCGATGCGCAGGCCGCGCTTGGGCACGACGCCGTGCTCGTAGAAGTGGCCGCCGTGGAAGTCGGGGTCGGTCACGATGGCGCGGCGCGCCACCTCGTTGAAGGCGATGTTCTCGGCCGTGAGGTTGGGCGCGCTGGCCACCACCACGGCGTGGCGCACGCGCTGCGGGTACTGCAACGTCCACGACAGCGCCTGCATGCCGCCCAGGCTGCCGCCCATCACCGCGGCCAGGGTCTGGATGCCGAGCGCGTCGAGCAGCACGGCCTGGGCGTCGACCCAGTCTTCGACCGTGACCACCGGAAAGTCGGCGCCGTAGACGCGGCCGGTGGCGGGGTTGACGTGCATCGGACCGGTCGAGCCGAAGCAGGAGCCGAGGTTGTTCACGCCGATGACGAAGAAGCGCTCGGTGTCCACCGGCTTGCCCGGGCCCACCATGTTGTCCCACCAGCCCTCGGAGCGGGCCTGGCCCTGGTACACGCCGGCCACGTGGTGCGAGGCGTTGAGCGCATGGCACACCAGCACCGCGTTGCTGCGGTCGGCGTTCAGGGTGCCGTAGGTTTCGTAGGCGAGCGTGTAGTCGCTGATCGATGCGCCGCTGCGCAAGGCCAGGGGGCCCGCGAACTGCATCGACTGCGGGGTGACGACCAAGGGTGGAGATGACGACACGGAAGACAAGGACGACATGAATGAAAAAACCCGGCCTCGCCAAAAACGAGCCGGGTCTGCCGCGCCTGTCTTTAGCTGGATTTATAAAGCGCCCGCAAGCTGTAGCAAATCGGCGCGAGGGGCAGTATATCGCCCCGTCCTTCAATGGGCAGCCACTACCAGCCGACGATCATGATCACGCCCAGCACCAGGAAGATGGCCGCCGAGATGGCGTGCACCAGCTTGATCGGCACGCGCCGCACGATCTTCTCGCCCAGCCATACCACCGGCGCGTTGGCCAGCATCATGCCCAGCGTGGTGCCGGCCACCACCCAGAAGTAGTCGTGCGTGAAGCGCGCGGCCAGCATGACGGTGGCAATCTGCGTCTTGTCGCCCATCTCGGCCAGGAAGAAGGCGATGACGGTGGTGCCGAACACGCCGAACTTCGACACGCCCGGGGCGTCGTCGTCGTCGAGCTTGTCGGGAATGAGCATCCACACCGCCATGGCGATGAACGAGCCGCCAAGAATCCAGCGCAGCACCTCGGGCCCGAGCCAGCGCGTGATGTAGTTGCCGACCGCGCCCGCGAGCGCGTGGTTGATGATGGTGGCGGCAAAGATGCCGAGCACGATGGGCCAGGGTTTCCTGAAACGGGCTGCGAGCAAGAGGGCCAGGAGTTGGGTCTTGTCGCCCATTTCGGCGAGCGCAACTACGCCGGTTGCAACGAGAAAAGCTTCCATGATGACGTGGGGTTCCTTGGGCCGAAGGACGCAATTGACCATGCAACCCTTCGGCCATATTTCCGAAATTGCATGGTCAAAGGTCTCGCCAGGTGTGTTCACTGCACGCGCCATGTCCCGTGTGGGGCAGGACAAGTCTGTTGACGCGGGCCCTTCTCGCAGATCGGAAGGCGGCTACTCCCCAATGACGGGCGGAATTCTACAGGCAGTGCCCGCGCATTCTTAGTTTTTGTAAGCGAACGCTAGCTTTCCAGGCGTTTTCACAGGTGCTACCTCAAGACGCAAATTCCCGCTTGCTTTTCAAATATTTCACCCATAATGCACGAGCCTCCCTCTTCATTTTGGTGGGGAGACAGTTCGGTGATCGGTCAGTTTCGCGCGACTCGACGGCTCTCGTTTGAGTGATGCTTTCGGGACTCCATCGCTTTTCTTGGTGTGTGTTTATAGGAGTCCCTTGATGGGCAACAAACTGTACGTGGGCAACCTGCCTTACTCGGTGCGCGATGGAGATCTCGAACAGGCTTTCGGGCAGTTCGGCGCGGTGACCAGCGCCAAGGTCATGATGGAACGTGATACCGGCCGCTCGAAGGGCTTCGGCTTCGTCGAGATGGGCAGTGACGCGGAAGCACAGGCAGCCATCAACGGCATGAACGGCCAGCCCCTGGGCGGCCGCAGCGTCGTCGTCAACGAAGCACGTCCCATGGAGGCACGTCCCCCGCGCAGCGGTGGCGGCGGCTATGGTGGTGGCGGCGGCGGTTATGGCGGCGGTGGTGGCGGTGGCTACGGCGGCGGCGGTGGTGGCTACGGTGGTGGTGGCGGCGATCGCAGCGGTGGCGGCGGTGGCCGTTCCGGTGGTGGCGGCTACGGCGGCGGCGGTGGCCGCAGTGGTGGCGGCGGCGGTGGTGGCGATGGCGGTTTCCGCAGCCCCTACGGCGCCGGCCCCCGTGGCGGTGGCGGCGGTGGTCGCAGCGGCGGTGGTGGCGGTGGCTACGGCGGCGGCGGCAACAGCGGCTACTGAGCCCTGCAACTCCAACGCACAAAAAGACAAAAGGCTCCTCGGGAGCCTTTTTTCATGGGCGGGCCGCTTCGTTCGGCCCGATGCAGCGCGCAGCCTGGCTTCAGGCTTCCCCGCTGCGCTTCTTGCGCCCGCGCCCCTGCACCGCCCGGTCGAGCACGGCATTGGGCAGCATGCGCATGATCTTGGCGATCACGCCCATCTGCCACGGAATCACGCGGTAGCTGGTGCCCGATTCGATGGCCCGCAGCGCCTGGGCGGCAAAGTCCTGCGGCTGCATGAGAAAGGGCATGCCGTAGCGGTTGCCCTGCGTGAGCGGCGTGTCGATGTAGCCCGGGCACAGCGTGACCACCTTGACTCCGCTGCCGTGCAGCTCGCCACGCAGGCTTTCGCAATAAGCCACCACGCCGGCCTTGCTCGCGCAGTACGCGCCATGCCCCGGCAGCCCGCGAATGGACGCCACGCTGCCGATGCCCACCAGCCGCCCGCTGCCGCGCTGCACCATCGCCTTCACGAAGGGATGGAAGGTTGCCGCCAGCCCCACGTTGTTGGTGGCGAAGGTCTGCGTCAGCACGTCGAGGTCGGAGCGCTCGGCGGTGTCGATGCCCACGCTGATACCGGCATTGGCGATCACCACGTCCGGCAGCCCCTGCTGCGCGATGCAGGCGTTGCCGGCGGCCACGATGCTGTCGATCTGCGCCACGTCGGCGCTGTAGATGCGGTAGCGGTCCGCGCCGATGTGGCGTGCCTGCGCCCACGCTTCGATTTCCGCCGTGCGGCGTGCGACCAGCGCCAGCCGGTAGCCCGCGTCATGAAAGCTCGCGGCCATGGCCTGGCCGATGCCGCTCGATGCGCCGGTGATGAAAACAAGGGGAGATGCAGCCATCTTCAGCGCTTCTTCGCCGGTGCCGGGCCGGCGGCGGCCGACGGAATCAGAACCCCGCGCACACGCCCGTTCAGGTTGGCCACGCCGCTCAGGTTGTCGTAGTCGAGCGTGTCGCCGGTGAACTTGTCGGTGCCGCGAATGAGCGTCACGGGCTTGTTGGAGGTCACGCGCTCGGTGTCCACGTAGGCATGCAGGAACTCGCCACGGAACTCCAGGCGCGGCAGCGGCGTGCCGTTGGGCGCCACGGCCGGGTCGCGGATGACGATGGCGTTGCCGAAGAGCTGGATCTCGCTGCCGTCGGAATTCGACAGGCCCCGGTTGGCCGTCGCGCGGGTCACCAGGCCCTCGGGCGACACCGAGCGCACGCGCACCTGGTCGACTTCCATGGTGTCGGTGTCGGGGTAGTGGCGGCCTTCGGTGCCGTGCAGCTCGCTCTTCAGGTCGCCGTTGGGCAGGAAGTTCTTGATGACGAAATCGCGCATGAAGTAGTCGGGCTCGTGCGTGGGCGCGGCCTTGGCCGTGGGCTCCAGCAGCTTGGGGGCGTTGCGCACCAGCCAGTAGGTGCCGAGCGCGACGGCCGCCGTCAGGATGATCGGCAGGTAGATCGTGGTGCGATCGAGCACGTCGCGCACCATGCCCCATGCGCGTTTCACGTTGTTCATGTGTTCGGGTCCCGGTGATCGCTGCGGCCCAGTGCCGCGTCGAGCATGGCGCGGTACTGGCCGCAGGCCGTGAGCAGCAGGTCGCACAGCTCGCGCGCCGCGCCTTCGCCGCCGCGCGCCTGGGTCACGTAGCGTGCGATGCCGCGCACTTCGGCGTGCGCGTTGGCCGGCGCCGCCGCGAAGCCGACGCGCGCGAGCACGGGCAGGTCGGGCCAGTCGTCGCCGATGGCGGCGGCCTGCGCCCAGGTGAAGCCCAGCTGGTCGAGCATGGCCTGCGCGGCGGGCAGCTTGTCTTCGGTGCCGTAGCGCACGTGCTCGATGCCCAGCGCCTCCAGGCGCACGCGCAGCGGCTTGGAGTCGCGCCCGGTGATCACCGCCGGCACGATGCCCGCCTTGCGCAGCAGCTTCAGGCCGTAGCCGTCGAGGATGCTGAAGCGCTTGAGCGTCTCGCCGTGCTCGGTGAAGTACACGCCGCCGTCGGTCAGCACGCCGTCGATGTCGAAGAAAACGATGCGCACGTCCTGCGCGGCGATGAGGGTCTCGGCCTGGAAGTCGAGCGCCATCAGATGACCTTCGCGCGCATCAGGTCGTTGGTGTTGATCGCGCCCACGATCACGCCCGCGCCGTCGATCACGAACAGGCGGGTGATGCCGCATTGCTCCATCAGCTCGGCGGCTTCCACCGCCAGCGCGTCCACGCGGATGGTGCGCGGGTTGTGGTGCATCACCTCCGCGGCCTTGGGGCTCCGCAGGTCGGCACCGGCTTCGATCAGGCGGCGCAGGTCGCCGTCGGTGAAGATGCCCGCGGCGCGGCCGTCGGGCTCGACCACCGCGGCGGCACCGAAGCCCTTGATGCTCATGGCGCGCATCAGCTCGCTGATGGTCGCCGTGGGCGGCACGCGCGGCACCTCGTCGCCAGAGCGCATCACGTCGCTCACGTGCGTGAGCAGCTTGCGCCCGAGCGCGCCGCCCGGGTGCGAGCGCGCGAAGTCTTCGGAGCCGAAGCCGCGCGCGTCGAGCAGTGCCACGGCCAGCGCGTCGCCCATCGCCATCTGGGCGGTGGTGCTCGCGGTGGGGGCGAGGTTGAGCGGGCAGGCTTCCTTGGCCACGCCTGCGTCGATCACGATGTCGGCGTGGCGCGCCAGGGTGGATTCGGGGCGACCGGTCATGGCGATCAGGGGCACGCCCTGGCGCTTGACGACCGGCAGGATGACGGTGAGTTCGTCGACCTCGCCGCTGTTCGAAATGGCGAGCACCAGGTCGACCGCCTTGATCATGCCGAGGTCGCCGTGGCTGGCCTCGGCCGGGTGCACGAACATCGCCGGCGTGCCGGTGGAGGCGAGGGTGGCGGCAATCTTGCGGCCCACGTGGCCGCTCTTGCCCATGCCCATCACGACCACGCGGCCGCGCACCTCGAGGATCTTGCGCACGGCTTCGACGAAGCTCGGGCCGACGCGGCTCTTCAAGCCGAGAACGGCTTCGGCTTCGATGTCGAAAGTCAGGCGTGCCCGCGCGAGGATCGCGTCGGGGTCGACCACGGGGGCCGGGGCGGGGCGGGAGCTCATTTTCTGATTTTACGGGCCGGCCAACTCAGGGACATCCCATGCCCGGGCGAAGCCCGGGGCACGGACATTGCTCTAGCATCAACGCCTATGTCTTCGTTCGATCTCACGCTGTTGTATCTGTTGGCCGCGGTGATCGGCGTTGTCGCATGCCGGTCGCTGAAGCTGCCGCCGATGCTCGGCTACCTGTCGGCCGGCGTGCTCATCGGGCCGCACGCCTTCGCGCTGGCGCAGAACACCGAAGGCATCCAGCACCTGGGCGAGTTCGGCGTGGTGTTCCTCATGTTCGTGATCGGGCTGGAGTTCAGCCTGCCCAAGCTGCGCGCCATGCGCAAGCACGTGTTCGGGCTCGGTCTGCTGCAGGTGCTGCTGACCATGACCGTCGCCACGGTCGGCGCGCTGCTGATCGCCACGCAGTTGCCGCCGGCCTGGCGGCTGGGCTGGCAAACAGCGCTGGCGCTGTCGGGCGCGCTCACCATGAGCAGCACCGCCATCGTGGTCAAGCTGATGGCCGAGCGCCTCGAACTCGAAAGCGAGCACGGCAAGCGCGTGATGGGCGTGCTGCTCTTTCAAGACCTGGCCGTGGTGCCGCTGCTGGTGCTGATTCCGGCGCTGGGCGCACCACCCGAGGCGCTGGCCAAGGCGCTGGGCTTCGCGCTGCTGAAGGCCAGCTTTCTCATCGGCGTGCTGCTGTACGGCGGCCCGCGCGTGATGCGCTGGTGGCTCACGCTGGTGGCGCGGCGGCGCAGCGAGGAGCTCTTCATCCTCAACGTGCTGCTGGTCACGCTGGGCCTGGCCTGGCTGACCGAGCTGGCCGGCCTGAGCCTGGCGCTGGGCGCGTTCATCGCGGGCATGCTGGTGTCGGAAACCGAATACAAGCACCAGGTCGAGACCGACATCCGCCCCTTCCACGACGTGCTGCTGGGCCTGTTCTTCATCACCGTGGGCATGTCGCTCGACTGGCACATCGTGGTCGAGCGCTGGCTGCTGGTGGGCGTGCTGCTGCTGGTGCCGCTGGCCTTCAAGCTGGGCCTGGTGACGGTGCTGGCCAGGGTGCTGGGCGCGACCTCGGGCGTGTCGCTGCGCACCGGCCTGTACCTGGCGCAGGCCGGCGAGTTCGGCTTCGTGCTGCTCACGCTGGCGCAGGAGCGCAGCCTGCTGCCGCCCTGGCTGGCCAACCCGGTGCTGGCGTCGATGGTGCTGTCGATGCTGGCCACGCCGTTCATCATCATGTACAGCAACACCATCGTGCGAAAGCTGGTGGCCAGCGACTGGATGCAGCAGTCGCTGCAGATGACGAGCATCGCGCGCAAGACCATCAACACCGCCCGGCACGTGATCATCTGCGGCTACGGGCGCTGCGGGCAGAACCTGGCGCGCATCCTGGAGCGCGAAGGCATTCCCTACATGGCGCTGGACCTCGACCCCGACCGCGTGCGCCAGGCCGCCGCCGCCGGCGACTCGGTGGTGTTCGGCGACGCGGCCCGGCTGCAGGCGCTGATGGCCGCGGGCCTGGCGCGCGCCAGCGCGGTGGTGGTCACCTACCTGGACGTGCCGGGCGCGATGAAGGTGCTGGCCAACACGCGCGCCCACGCGGCGCATGTGCCGGTCATCGTGCGCACCCAGGACGACCACGACCTCGAGAAGCTGCAGGCCGCCGGCGCCACCGAGGTGGTGCCCGAGGCCATCGAAGGCTCGCTGATGCTCGCCAGCCATGCGCTGGCGCTGGTCGGCGTGCCGATGCGCCGCGTGATCCGCGTGGTGCAAGACCAGCGCGACGCGCGCTACAACCTGCTGCGCGGCTACTTCCACGGCGCCGACGACGACAACGCCGACGAGATCAACCACGAGCGGCTCAACAGCTTCACGCTGAGCGCCGGCGCGCGCGCCATCGGTCAGACGCTGGAAGGCATCGCGCTGCCCACGCTGGGCGTGCGGGTGGCCAGCCTGCGCCGCCTCGACGGCCAGCCGCGCACGCCGGCCGGGGACACGGTGCTGTCGGACGGCGACACGCTGGTGCTGTCGGGCAAGCCGGCGGCGCTGGCCATGGCCATCGAGCGGCTTCAGAAGGGCTGAAGCGGCCGGCGCGCAGCCACCGGTCGCGGCCCCCGGGGTGGGTCAGTTGACCAATGTCGGGTTGCGCTTTTCTTCTTCGAGCCGCTGCTGGCGGCGCACGGCTTCGCATTGCGCGTGGGCCTTGAATTCGGGTTTCAGGCACTGCGCGGCCATGCACTGCGCCTTGGCGATGAAGTTGCGGTCGCCGCACTGGGCCTGGGGTTCGGCCGGTGGGGCGGGGGCGGGCGTCGGCGCGGCGGGTGCGGCGACGGCTGGCGCGGGCTCGGGTGCGGTCGGTGCCGGCGCGGCGGCGGTCGCCTGCTTGCGCGGCTTGGCGACCGGCTTCGGTGCGGCGACAGCCGATGCGGCCGTGGTGTCTGCCGCCGGGGGCGCCTCGACCGATTCGGAAGCCTGCGGAGCAGGGACCGGAGCCGGCGCGGGCGCGGGCGACGGCTCGGCCGCTAGCACCGGCGCGGCGATAACCGGTGAGGCGACCGGCGCAGCGACCGGCGACACAGCCTGCTCGACCGCCGCGGGCGCCTTGCGCGTGCCGTAGCCGTACCAGCCCGCGACGACCATCGCGACCGCCACGACCAGCAGGCCCAGCCACAGCAGGCCCACGCGCTTGCGCGGCGGCCTGTCCGCCGGCACCGGCCGCGCACCCCTGCCACGCGGCTTCCTGAGGTCGGCCTTCGCGGCCTGCTCCGACTCGAAGGTCGGCGAAATCGCGCGTGGCGCCGGGGCGTGCGGCAGGCCGTCGTCGTGAACCATCAGCACGGTCTGCTCGTCGTCGCGCGGCGCGGCGGCCGTGCGGCCGAAGAACGACCGCGCGGGAGCGGGCGGCTGTTCGCCCGGATCGAACAACAGCGCCGGAATGGTCGGCGCGCGCAGCTGGGCGGGCGCGGTGGTGGCCCATTCGCGCTCCGGGCTCGGCGGCGGGGGAATCCGCTCGGCCGTGGCCACCGAGGCGGCCGATGTGGAAAGGGCAACGCCGCAACTCCGGCAGAAATGGGCGCCGTCACGGTTTTCCGTGCTGCAGACCGGACAGATCAAGGCCATGGCTTGCGACTGACTACTCTTGCGATCAAAAACAAAAACGGGGCACCAGGCCCCTTCTGGAAAACGGTCTGGCGGTGGAAGGCAAGCGGCCTCAGGTGACGGCGACGCGCTTGGAGCGGTGCGCCATGCGCTTGGCGATCACGGCGCCCAGCGCCATCGCGACTTCCAGCGCCATGTTGGGCTGGCGGTTCGACAGCTCCGAGAAGCGGATCGCGTTGAGCCGCCACACGCGGCCCGCGCCGGTGACCACCACATTGGCCGAATGCGGCAGGCGCGAGAAGAACGAGCCTTCGCCGACCACCGAGCCCGGTGTCAGCACGGCCAGCTTCATCTGCTCCTTGCTGCTCACCTTGTGCACGCTGATGGCGCCGCTTTCGATGAAGAAAACCGAGCGGTCCGGCGTGCCCTGCTCGATCAGCACGTCGCCCACGCTGGTCTCGATGGGCTGCAGGTAACCCGCGAACGTGTCCCACTGCTGGACGGTGAAGGTCAGCGCAAAGGCGTCGTTGCTCGTGTTCTGGGCGATGACTCGGCTCAGGTTCTGGATGGACATGTTTTTCTCAACCCCGCAAGTGAGCCGAAGTATCCGCGAACGCCACAAGATTCGGCTACAACTGTTTACGGATTTACCCGGTGCCTGTCGCTATTTGCCAATGCAGAAGCGCGAAAAGATGACGCCCAGCAGGTCGTCCGCGCCGAACTCGCCCGTGATCTCATTCAGCGCGTTCTGCGCCAGGCGCAGTTCCTCGGCCAGCAGGTCGAGCAGTTGCGCCTGCGCCGCGAGGTGCGCGGCGGCCAGCCCGAGGTGCGTCTCGACCTGCGCCAGCGCCTGCACATGGCGCGCCCGCGCCAGGTACACGCCCTCGGGCACGGCTTGCCAGCCGGCCATGGCCAGCAGCTGCTCGCGCAGGGCCTCGATGCCCAAGCCGGTCTTGGCCGACAGGGCGATGCCTTCCGCAGGCGGGGCGGCATCGGGTGCGGCGTCCTGCTTGTTCCACACGTCGAGCACCGGCACGCTCGCGGGCAGTTTGCGGCGCAGGCCGGCCAGGATGTCGGCGTCGGCCGAGGCGTAGTCCGGCAGGTGGGCACGCGTGAGGTCGTGCAGGAACAGCACGGCGTCGGCGCTTTCGATCTGACCCCACGCGCGCGCCACGCCGATCTGCTCGACCTCGTCGGTGCTCTCGCGCAGGCCGGCGGTGTCGGCCACATGCAGCGGCACGCCGTGGATCTGGATGGTCTGCGAGACCACGTCGCGCGTGGTGCCCGCCACCGCGCTCACGATGGCCAGCTCGGCGCCGGCCAGTGCGTTGAGCAACGAGCTCTTGCCCGCGTTGGGCTGGCCCGCGATCACCACCTTGATGCCCTCGCGCAGCAGGGCGCCCTGGCGCGCGCGCTGCTGCACGGCGGCCAGTTGCGACTGGAGCCGCTCCAGCTGCCCGCTGGCGTCGGCCTTCTGCAGGAAGTCGATTTCTTCTTCGGGAAAGTCGAGCGTGGCCTCCACCAGCATGCGCAGATGGATCAGCGCGTCGCGCAGCGTGTGGATCTCGCGCGAGAAGGCACCCGACAGAGAGCGCCCGGCGCTGCGCGCGGCGGCCTCGGTGCTGGCGTCGATCAGGTCGGCGATGGCCTCGGCCTGCGCCAGGTCGATCTTGCCGTTGAGAAAGGCGCGCTGGCTGAACTCGCCGGGCTCGGCCACGCGCAGGCCGTTCAGACGAGGTCGGCCGGTGACGGCATCGGGCTCGGCCGCCGCCTCGAGGCAGCGCGCCAGCAGCAGCTGCAGCACGACCGCGCCGCCGTGGGCCTGCAGTTCGAGCACGTCTTCGCCGGTGAACGAGTGCGGCGAGGGAAAGTGAATGGCCAGGCCGTGGTCGACCGGCTCGCCGTGCGCGTCCTTGAAAGGAAGGTAGGTTGCCTCGCGCGGCTTGAGCGCGCGGCCGCAGAGCGCCTCGATCAGCGGTGCCAATCTGGCGCCCGACACCCGCACGATGCCGACCGCGCCGCGGCCCGAGGCGGTGGCGATGGCAACGATGGGATCGGAGGTGCGGGCGAGCATGGCGGATTCTTTCAGCAAAAAAGGGCCGCTGACGCGGCCCTTCGAGGGATGACGGGGTTCGGCCGCGGCTACTTCTTGCCGAGCACGCCCAGGCGCTTGTTGATGAACCACTGCTGCGCGATGGACAGCGTGTTGTTCGTGATCCAGTACAGCACCAGGCCGGCCGGGAAGAAGATGAACATCACGCTGAAAGCCAGCGGCATGATCCACATCAGCTTGGCCTGCATCGGGTCCGGCGGCGTCGGGTTGAGCCAGGTCTGGAACAGCGAGGTGGCCGTCATCACGACCGGCAGGATGTACCAGGGGTCCGGTGCCGAGAGGTCGGTGATCCAGCCGATCCACGGTGCGTGGCGCATCTCGACGGACGACAGCAGCACCCAGTACAGCGCGATGAACACCGGGATCTGGATCACGATGGGGAAGCAGCCGCCCATCGGATTGACCTTCTCGGTCTTGTAGATCCGCATCATTTCCTGCTGCATTTCTTGCGGCTTGTCCTTCAGCCGCTCGCGCATTTCCATGATCTTCGGGTTGATGGCCTTCATCTTGGCCATGCTGGCGTAGGCCTTGGCGTTGAGCCAGTAGAAGGCCGCCTTCAGCAGCACCACCAGCGCCACGATCGACCAGCCCCAGTTGCCCAGCAGGCCGTGCAGCTGGTTGAGCAGCCAGTACAGCGGCTTGGAAATGATCGCGAAGATGCCGTAGTCCTTCACCAGGTCCAGGCCGGGGGCGATGGCTTCGAGCTTCTTTTCTTCCTCGGGGCCGGCGAACAGCGTGCTGTTCACGACCTGCGTGGCGCCCGGGGCCAGCTTGGGCAGCGTGGCGACCATGGCCACGGTGAACAGGTTGTCGCCCAGGTCTTTCACGCGGAACTCGCGGCGCAGCTGCTCGCTGACCGGGTCGCCCTTGAGCAGCCAGGCTGACACGAAGTAATGCTGCACCATGGCCACCCAGCCGTCGTTGGCCGCGGGCGGCGGCTCGACCTTGTTCTTGGCGATGTCCGCGAAGGCGAGCTTGTGGAACTTCTTCTCGTTGGTGTACGCGGCAGGGCCAGTGAAGGTGTTGGTGCCGAACATGGTGCCGGCGGCCACGGTGCCGTGGCGCAGCAGCTGCATGTACAGCTGCGCGTCGCGCGGCTGGTCGCTCACGTTGACCACTTCGTGGCGCACGCCGATGGCGTAGTCGCCGCGGTGGAACACGTAGGTCTTGATGTACTTCAGGCCGCCGACGGGGGCGCTCTCGAAGCTCACTTCCAGCGTGTTCTGGCCGTCGGCCAGTTCGCGCGGGCCGGCCTTCGGCGTCATCGGCGTCAGGTGGTTGGGGAAGCGTTCACCGGTGTCGACCGTGTTCAGCAGGCCGGTCTGTGCAACGTAGCGCGTGGCCGGCGAGCCGTTTTCGAACAGCACCACGTGGGTGGTGCGGTCGGCTTCGTCGTACTTGCGCAGCTCGAGGCGGTTGACCGTGGCGCCTTCGCTGTCGATCGTGGCCTTGAACAGGTCGGTGGTCACGTTGACCTGTTCGCGCGGCGCGGCCGCGGCGGCCTGCGTGGGCACGGCAGCCGCGTTGCCGCCGGTGCCGGACGCGGTCGGCACGCCGTTGGCCGAAGGTGCGTTGGCGGGGGCAGCGGCCGTGGCGGCCGGCTTGCTCGACGGCAGGAAGGTCGGCTTGTTGCCGTTGAAGACCTGCCATTGGTCCCACAGCAACACCAGCGAGAAACCAAAAATCACCCACAGGATCGTGCGGCGGATATCGTTCATGACGAAGACTTCTTGTCGGAGGAGAGAAGAGACGAAAACAGCGATCCTGACTTGTCAGTGCGACGCTTTGATTTCGGTGGAACCGGATCGTGGCCGCCCTGGCACCAGGGCTGGCAGCGCGCGATGCGGTGCAGGGTCAGGTAGCTGCCCTTGAGCGCGCCATGCACCTCGAGCGCCTCGATCGAATACACCGAGCAGGTCGGCGTGAAGCGGCACGACTGGCCGAGCCAGGGGCTCAGCAGCAGGCGGTAGCCTTTCACGAGGCCGATCAGCAGGCGTTTCATGAGGAAGATGAGGAGGGGGCCGATGGAGCGGACGGGGCCGAGGAGCCGGGAGAACCAGGCGACCCAGGAGAAATCGCAGGCCTCGGCGAGCGTTCGCGTTCGGAGCGCTCGCGCGGCGAGGGCGCGGGGCGTGCGGCACGCTCCAGCAGCTGCTGGAGTTCGGCGCGCACGGCGGCCTTGAGCTTGTCCGAGGAGGCGCTCACGAATTCCTTGCGATCGAAGCCCGAGCGCAACCGCACCACGTGCGCGGCACGTGGCAAGACGACGCCGGGAGCAGCGCTCACGGCGTAGATCTGGCGCTTGATGGCGTTGCGCGTGACCGCGCGACGCGCCCAGCGCTTGGGCACCATGGCACCCAGCCAGACATCGTCGGACGCGAACAACGGCTGTGCGCTCGATGCGAGATCGAGCGCACAGCGGTGCAATGCGAAATGAGCAGTGCGCGCCACGGTGGCACCTGCGAGGACGGCCTGGAATTGCGCGCGGGTCTGCAGCCGCTGCATGGAAGCCGGGCCGCGCACGTCATGCCCGGCGGAACCGGGCGCACTGGCTGCGGGAGCTGGCGCTGACGTGTCGGCTGCTGGCAACGGCAGGTGGGCTGCCGTCAGACGGCCAGGCGCTTGCGGCCCTTGGCGCGGCGTGCGTTGATGACGGCACGGCCGCCGCGGGTCTTCATGCGGACCAGGAAGCCGTGGGTACGGGCGCGGCGGACTTTGGATGCTTGATAAGTGCGTTTCATGGTGATTTCCTAATTCCCTGTTCGCGCGGGCTCTTCGTACGGAAGGCATGAAGAACCTGCGGGGCGCCGGGGGAGCGTATTGGGATGACCCCTGAGCTCCTAGTGACGAACGCAAGAAGGTTTTCAGGGAAACCCGCAATTATCGCAAACATTGGCCGCCGGGACAATCTTCGAGCAGATTTGCGGGCCTTTCGGCGACCTTGCCAGCGTGTGGATAAGGTTTTGACAAGTTAGAATGCCGGGCGCCTTCCAGCAGAGAATATCCACAATACCTATACCAAAAAATGCCCGAGGGTCACACCACTTTTCCAAGCGCCCATGTCCACTGACGGCATCGGCGAAAGCCTCTGGCAGGCCTGCGTCGACCAGCTCGCGCAGGAGCTGTCCGAGCAACAGTTCAATACCTGGATCAAGCCCCTGACCGCACAGGTCGCCGACGACCTGTCGCGCATGACCGTGTTCGTCGCCAACCGGTTCAAGCTCGACTGGATCCGGGCCCAGTACGCCGGCAAGATCGCAGCCATGGCCGAGAAGATGTACGGCCAGCCGGTGGCTGTCGAGTTAGCGCTTGCTCCTCGCGAAACCCCCGTGCGTTCTGCACCCGTCACGGTCATGGCTGAGACCGATGTGCCGCGCGACGTGGCCGGCCCGGGCGAGGAGCCCGCCGCCGCCGGCTTCAAGAACCGGCTGAATTCCGGCCTCACTTTCGACACCCTGGTCGAGGGCACGGCCAACCGCATGGCGCGCGCCGCGGCCATGCACGTGGCCGGCATGCCGGGCCATCTGTACAACCCGCTTTTCATCTACGGCGGCGTCGGTCTGGGCAAGACCCACCTGATGCACGCCGTGGGCAACCGGCTGCTCGCCGACAAGCCGGATTCCAAAGTTCTCTACATCCACGCCGAGCAGTTCGTGTCGGATGTGGTCAAGGCGTATCAGCGCAAGACTTTCGACGAGTTCAAGGAGCGCTATCACTCGCTCGATCTGTTGCTGATCGACGATGTGCAGTTCTTCGCCAACAAGGACCGCACGCAGGAAGAATTCTTCAACGCGTTCGAGGCCCTGCTCGCCAAGAAGTCGCACATCGTGATGACCAGCGACACCTACCCCAAGGGCCTGGCGGACATCCACGAGCGGCTGGTCTCGCGCTTCGATTCGGGCCTCACGGTGGCCATCGAGCCGCCCGAGCTCGAAATGCGCGTGGCCATCCTGATCAACAAGGCGCGCGCCGAATCGGCTGAAATGCCGGAAGAAGTGGCCTTTTTCGTCGCCAAGAACGTGCGCTCCAACGTGCGCGAGCTCGAAGGGGCGCTGCGCAAGATCCTGGCGTACTCGCGCTTCAACCAGAAGGAGATCTCGATCGCCCTGGCGCGCGAGGCGCTGCGCGACCTGCTGTCGATCCAGAACCGGCAGATCTCGGTCGAGAATATCCAGAAGACGGTGGCCGACTACTACAAGATCAAGGTCGCCGACATGTACAGCAAGAAGCGCCCGGCCAGCATTGCGCGGCCGCGGCAGATCGCGATGTACCTGGCCAAGGAACTCACGCAGAAGAGCCTGCCCGAAATCGGCGAGCTGTTCGGCGGGCGCGACCATACGACGGTGCTGCACGCGGTGCGCAAGATCTCGGGCGAGCGCCAGCAGCTCACCGAGCTCAACCAGCAGCTCCACGTGCTCGAACAGACGCTCAAGGGCTGAAGAAGCCGGATGTCATCAGGAACGCCCCTCGCGACAGCGGAGAATGGCGTTCTTACAAGCTGATTCAAAGAGATAGAGAAGAGGAAGAAGACATGATCGTTTTGAAGGCAAACCAAGACAAAGTCCTCGCCGCGCTGCAGTCGGTAGCGGGCATCGTCGAGCGGCGTCACACCCTGCCTATCCTGGCGAACGTGCTGATTCGCAAGACCGGCGGCCAGCTTCAGCTGACCACCAGCGACCTCGAGATCCAGATCCGCACCACCGCCGAGCTCGGCGGCGACGAAGGCAACTTCACCACCACCATCGGCGCGCGCAAGCTCATCGACATCCTGCGCACCATGCCGGCCGACCAGACCGTGAGCCTCGAGTCGAGCGCCAGCAAGCTCGTGCTCAAGGGCGGCAAGAGCCGCTTCACGCTGCAATCGCTGCCGGCCGAAGACTTTCCGCTGGTGCAGGAGGCCGCCAACTTCGGCCCCGTGTTCAGCGTGCCGCAGAAGACGCTGAAGGACTTGCTCTCGCAAGTGTCGTTCGCCATGGCCGTGCACGACATTCGCTACTACCTGAACGGCATCCTGTTCGTGGCCGAAGGCAAGCAGCTGAGCCTGGTGGCCACCGACGGCCACCGCCTGGCGTTCTCGTCGGCCACGCTCGACGTCGAAGTGCCACGGCAAGAAGTCATTCTTCCGCGCAAGACCGTGCTCGAAATGCAGCGCCTGCTGTCCGACGCCGAAGGCGCCATCGAGATGCAGTTCGCCAACAACCAGGCCAAGTTCAGCTTCGGCGGCATGGAATTCGTCACCAAGCTGGTCGAGGGCAAGTTCCCCGACTACAACCGCGTCATTCCGAAGAACCACAAGAACACCGTCACGCTCGGCCGCGCGCCGCTGCTGGCCAGCCTGCAGCGCACCGCCATCCTGACCAGCGAGAAGTTCAAGGGCGTGCGGCTGAACATCGAGCCGGGCACGCTGCGCATCGCCTCGAACAACGCCGAGCAGGAAGAAGCGCAGGACGAGCTCGACATCGACTACGGCGGCGACGCCATCGAGATCGGCTTCAACGTGACCTACCTGATCGACGCGCTGTCGAACATGGACCAGGACATGGTCAAGCTCGACTTGGCGGACTCCAACAGTTCCGCGTTACTGACCATCCCCGAGAACGCATCCTTCAAGTACGTCGTGATGCCGATGCGTATCTAGCAGACAGACCCCGAAGCGCCTTGCGCACACAGCCCGCGGCCCTCCGCGGGTTTGCGCTTTCAAGAGGCGGCGAATTGAGCTTTTGAGAGCCCGAAAAATCACGTGAATGCCGTGAGAGATAGAGGAATATCCGAATGAGTGCAGAAGAAAACAAGCCCGAAGTGCCGCACACCGAGCCGGTCTACATCCCCGAGATCGAGACCGTGGCCGCCGACACCAGCTACGGCGAAGGTTCGATCACGATCCTCGAAGGGCTTGAGGCCGTGCGCAAGCGCCCCGGCATGTACATCGGCGACACCTCCGACGGCACCGGCCTGCACCACCTGGTGTTCGAAGTGGTGGACAACTCCATCGACGAGGCGCTGGCCGGCCATTGCGACGACATCGTCGTGACCATCCACAGCGACAACTCGATCTCCGTCACCGACAACGGCCGCGGCATTCCCACCGGCGTGAAGATGGACGACAAGCACGAGCCCAAGCGCTCGGCCGCTGAAATCGCTCTCACCGAACTGCACGCGGGCGGCAAGTTCAACCAGAACAGCTACAAGGTCTCCGGCGGCCTGCACGGCGTGGGCGTGAGCTGCGTGAACGCGCTGAGCGTCATGCTGCGACTGGTGGTGCGCCGCGAAGGCAAGATCCACGAGCTGGAGTTCAGCCGCGGCTTCGTGCAGAACCGCCTGCTCGACACGGTGAACGGCATCGAGGTGTCACCGATGAAGATCATCGGAGACACCGACAAGCGCGGCACCGAGGTGCACTTTCTGCCGGACACCGAGATCTTCAAGGAGAACTCGGACTTCCACTACGAAATCCTCAGCAAGCGCCTGCGCGAACTGAGCTTCCTGAACAACGGCGTGCGCATCCGCCTGAAGGACGAGCGCACCGGCAAGGAAGACGATTTCTCGGGCGCCGGCGGCGTGCGCGGCTTCGTGGAGTTCATCAACAAGGGCAAGACCGTCCTGCACCCGAACTCGTTCTACGCGGAAGGCGAGAAGCCGGCCGACACCTACGGCGGCATTCCCGGCACGCACATCGGCGTGGAAGTGGCGATGCAGTGGAACAGCGGCTACAACGAGCAGGTGCTGTGCTTCACCAACAACATTCCCCAGCGTGACGGCGGCACCCACCTGACCGGCCTGCGCGCCGCGATGACCCGCGTCATCAACAAGTACATCGAAGAGCACGAGTTCGCCAAGAAGGCGAAGGTCGAGGTCACCGGCGACGACATGCGCGAAGGCCTGTGCTGCGTGCTGAGCGTGAAGGTGCCCGAGCCCAAGTTCTCCAGCCAGACCAAGGACAAGCTGGTGTCCAGCGAAGTGCGCGCGCCGGTGGAAGACATCGTCGGCCGGCTGCTGACCGACTACCTGCAGGAGCGCCCGGCGGACGCCAAGATCATCTGCGGCAAGATCGTCGAGGCCGCCCGCGCCCGCGAAGCGGCCCGCAAGGCCCGCGAAATGACGCGCCGCAAGGGCGTGCTCGACGGCATGGGCCTGCCCGGCAAGCTGGCCGACTGCCAGGAAAAGGACCCCGCGCTGTGCGAGGTCTACCTGGTGGAGGGCGACTCCGCCGGCGGCTCCGCCAAGCAGGGCCGCGACCGGAAGTTCCAGGCCATCCTGCCGCTGCGCGGCAAGATCCTGAACGTGGAGAAGGCGCGCTACGAGAAGCTGCTGACCAGCAACGAAATCCTGACGATGATCACCGCCCTGGGCACCGGCATCGGCCGCGCCGGCGCGACCACCGCGGGCGGCGGCGCGGACGACTTCAACGTCGCCAAGCTGCGCTACCACCGCATCATCATCATGACCGACGCCGACGTCGACGGCGCCCACATCCGCACGCTGCTGCTGACGTTCTTCTACCGCCAGATGCCCGAGCTGGTGGAGCGCGGCCACATCTACATCGCGCAGCCGCCGCTGTATAAGGTGAAGGTCGGCAAGGAAGAGCAGTACCTGAAGGACGGCCCCGCGCTGGACGCCTTCCTGCTCAAGGTGGCCCTGAAGGACGCGAGCCTGCAGACCGGCGGCGCCAACTCCACCACGCTCACCGGCGACACCCTGGCCGAGCTGGCGCGCAAGCACCAGGTGGCCGAGGCCGTCATTGCGCGCCTGCGCAACTTCATGGACGCCGAGGCCCTGCGCGCCGTTGCAGACGGCGTGTCGCTCGACCTGGACACCACGCCCGCGGCCGAGGCCTCGGCCGTGGCGCTGCAGGCCAAGCTGCGCGAACTGAACACCACCGGCATTCCCGCCGAGGTGAGCAACGAGTTCGACGCGCGCACCGACAAACCGCTGCTGCGCATCAGCCGCCGCCACCACGGCAACATCAAGAGCAGCGTGATCACGCAGGACTTCGTGCACGGCGCCGACTACGCGGCCCTGGCCGGCGCGGCCGACACCTTCCGCGGCCTGCTGAGCCCCGAAGGCGCGCTGGTGCGCCGCGGGGAAGGCGAGCGCGGCAAGGAAGAGAAGGTAGACGACTTCCGCCAGGCCATGAAGTGGCTGATCGGCGAGGCCGAACGCGCCACCTCGCGCCAGCGCTACAAGGGCCTGGGCGAGATGAACCCCGAGCAGCTGTGGGAAACCACCATGGACCCGACCGTGCGCCGCCTGCTGCGCGTGCAGATCGACGATGCCATCGAGGCCGACCGCGTGTTCACGATGCTGATGGGCGACGAGGTGGAACCGCGTCGCGAGTTCATCGAGCAGAACGCGCTGCGCGCGGCGAACATCGACGTTTGATTGATTGATTGGTTCGCCCGGCGGCTTCGTGCGGTCGGGATGCCAAGACACAACGCCCGGTAAAGCCGGGCGTTTTTTCTTTGGACATGCCCGGCAGAGCCGGGCGTTTTCGTTGGACGCGCCCGGCATTGCCGGGCGTTTCTCATTGCAGCCGCAAGGTCGTCGCGCGCGCACCTTCGGAGCAGGCGCCGTCGGAGTACTCCGCCTCGCCGGACGGCGTCACGCACTTGGTCACCTCGAACCTGACAGGCGTCGCCACGATGGGCTCGGACACCACCGCCGCCGGCCGTGCCACGCGAGCCGGCACCGCTGCCACCACCCGCGCAGGCGGCGGCGTGAACTCGGCCGCATTGGCAGCCGCCAACAAAGGCGCCTGCACGACCGCCGGCATGGCGACAGCCTGGGCGGGCGCGCGCGCCGCGCTTTCCTTCACCAGGTCCGTCAGCGCCACATAGAAGAAAAACATCGCCACCAGCGCCACTGCCAGGCAGGGCGCCCAGTAGCGCTGCGGCCCCGGGGCCGCGTGCGGGGCGCCGCTCAGCGCCGCGGCCATGCCGAGCTCCCGCTTTGCAGCACACCCGCCAGCTTGGCGATGCCGCCGGTTCCGCTGGCTGCCCGCCCGATCAACGCGCCACCGGCGGCGCCGGCTACCAGCCGCGTCAGGAACGAGCGGCTGCGCCCCGCCGCCAACAGCAGCAACACGCCCGCGCCCAGCACCACGAGGTGCTCGCCCGGGTAGTCGGCGCGCTGGGCGTCAACTTTCTTGAACTCGTTGATCGTCGATTCGAGGGTCATGGCTGAAGCTCCTTGAGGCTGTTTGTGTCTGTTCAGCCGTTCATATCGCGCGCCCCCATGCACCGGTGTAGGCCTGCGCCATGCCCGTTTGCAGATTTCGGCGCAAAAGCAGCGCAGAAACGGGCCAAAACAACGCGAAAACCACCGGATCAGGGTTTCCGTGGAGCCTGTTAACAAAAGTAGCCGAACGTGGCGTCATACGGGCGTCATCAGCTATGAAAACAATAGCATTCAAATCGCAACCGCAGATCGTTCCTCGTAAACGCTATATCTAGCCCGACTCTTGCTAAGCAAAATCCTCGTCGGATTTCACGTCACGCAAGATCGAGGACCACACAGCAATGAACCCTTCGCGTCTCCGCCGGCCCCTGGCCGCGCTGGTAATGAGCGGCACAGCAGCATTCCTCGGGGCCGTGGCTTCGGTCACGCCGGCCCATGCGTTCTCCAACCCGCCCATCCAAGTGGCGCAGGGCATCGAATACATGTGCGGCGGCGCCGCGCGTGACGAGGCCGCGTTCATGGAAATGGTGTCGCCCCGCTGGGCCGCCACCATCGCGCTCGGCGTGAGCGACGGCAAGGGCGCGCAGCAAAGCGGCTTTCCCGCCAAGGCCGATGTGCAGATCCGCCAGAAATACACCGGCCAGGTGGTGATGGACGTGCAAACGCAGTCCCCCTACATGCTCGCGCGCCTGAACCCGGGCGCCTATGACGTGAACGTGACGCTCGGCGGCCTCACGCTGACGCAGTCGCTGGTGGTGATTGCCGGCGTGCCGGCCCGCGCCGCCTTCGTCTGGCCGTCGAACTTCGACATGGCCTCGGTGGCGCCGCAGATGCCGCAAACGCTGGCGCAAAGCACCGCCGCCGTTCGCTGAGCCCTGGGCTCCCCACAGGCCCGCTACAGGCCCGCCACCCGGCGCGGCCTGTTTTCTTTCGAGGTCAGCCTTTCCTAAGTCGCGCCCCGCACAGTGGCACGGTGGCTTCTCGCCATGTCGACCAGGAAAGGATCCAGACCATGACCTCCCGTTTTCCCTCGCGCATGCGGCCCGTGGCGGCCGCGCTGTTCTGCGGCGCCGTCTTGCTGGGCGCGCTGTCCTCGGCCCAGGCGGCGGTGAACCCGCCGATCTACATGTCCCACGGCGTCGAGTACATGAGCGGCGGCATCGGCAGCGACGAAGCCCAGTTGATGGAAACGGTGTCGCCGCGCTGGCCCGCCACCTTCGAGTTCGCCGTCAAGGACGGCAAGAGCGCCGACTTCGCGGCCAACGTGCACGTGACGGTGCGCGACGCCCATGGCGTGGCGTTGATCGACAACGTGACCTCCGGCGGCCCGTTCATGGTGGCGCGGCTGGAGCCGGGCAACTACGACGTGGAAGCGACGCTGGGCGGCCAGGTGCTCAAGCAGCAGGTGCGCGTGCCCGAGGGCGCGTCGGCCAAGGCGAACTTCGTGTGGCCGGCGGGCACCGACATGGCCTCGATGGGCACACGCACGGTGCAGTAAGCGGCCTTGGCGCGCATCGCCGGGCAGGAACGCGCGCAAGTGGGCGCCGGCATCGCAGAAGGCCGGCATCCGTTCGAGCTGCTGTGCGGCGCGCCGGCACCCGCTATCCGGGCGCCCCGCGCTATAGAAAAAATAGCGGTTGCGGCGCTTGAATGCGCGGCATGCGCCTTGCAGATGGTGTATCCCGGGCAGTGCCCGATCCCATTGCCCCGATGCCGATCCGTCCCCTGAGCGCCTTGACCGCGCTGTTGCACGTCTACCTCGCGCTGCGCCTGCTACCCGCGCTGGCCGTGCTCACGCCCGCGTGGCCGCTGGCGCTGCTTGCGCTGGCGGTGTCGGCGTTCACCATTCCGCTGCCTTTTCTCTCGCGCAGCATCGCGCGCGACGCCTCGCTGTCCACCGTGCTCAAGTGGGTCGGCCTGATCAGCATGGGCTGGTTCTCGTCGATGTTCGTGCTGACGCTGGCGCGCGACGCGGGCCTGGCGCTCACCTGGCTGGCCAGCACCGTGGGCAACGTGCAGGTGCCGTGGGCCACGCTGAAACCATGGAGCGCGCTGGCGGTGCTGGCGGTGGCCACGGCCACCTCGGCCATCGGTTTTCTCAACGCGCGCCGCACGGCCAGCGTGAAGCGGGTCGAAGTGCCCATCGCCGGCCTGCCGCAGGCGCTCGAGGGCTTCACGATCGCGCAGCTCAGCGACATCCATGTCGGGCCGACCATCAAGAGCGCGTACATCCAGCGCATCGTCGACGCGGTCAACCGGCTGGGCGCCGACACCATCGCGATCACCGGCGACCTGGTCGACGGCAGCGTGCCCGAACTGCGCGAGCACATCGCGCCGCTGGCCGGCCTGCGCGCACGCCACGGCACCTTCGTGGTCACGGGCAACCACGAGTACTACGCGGGCGCGCACGCCTGGATCGACGAGCTGCGCCGCCTCGGCCTGAAGGTGCTGCTGAACGAGCATGTGGTGCTGCAGACGCGCAACGTGCGCGGCGCGCAGACCGACGAAGAGCTGTTCGAGAGCGCCCTGGTGCTGGCCGGCGTGACCGACTTCACCGCCGGCCACTTCGATGCCGCGCACGCCAGCGACCCGCACCTGGCGCTGCACGACGCACCGCCGCTGGTGCACACGCGCGTGCTGCTGGCGCACCAGCCGCGCAGCGCCACGCTGGCGGCGGCCGCGGGCTACCAGCTGCAGCTGTCGGGCCACACGCACGGCGGCCAGTTCTTTCCGTGGAACCTGTTCGTGCCCATGCAGCAGCCCTTCACGGCGGGGCTGCACCGCTTGCACGACATGTGGGTGTATGTGAGCCGGGGCACCGGCTACTGGGGTCCGCCCAAGCGCTTTGGCGCGCCTTCTGAAATCACGTTGCTGACGCTGGTGCCCGCGAAGGGCTGAGCGCCTTCTCGCCGCGGTTCGCCTTCTCTCGCTTTCCTTTCGCCTTCTTCAGGCCTCGAGCTCGGCCAACCTGCGCGCGTTCGACGTCGCGGCCGCGTGAATCGGCTTCAGCCCGTCGCTGGCGATGCGCGCCGCCATGTCCGTCAGCTGGCTCGCCGCGCTGACCGTGCCCGCGGCCGATTGCACGAAGGCGTCGCCGTTCGCCGCGGCCTGCGCCGGCGTGACGCTGCCGGCCAGCAGCAGGAAAGCGGTCGTGCCCTGCACCCACTGCTGCAACGCGCGGCTGGCCAGGGACACATGGCTGTGGTGCCATTGCCGGGCCATCGCCATGCCCGACTCGCTCGCGGCGGCGAGCTTTTCGTGGCCCATGAGCTGGAACTCGGCCAGGTCGACCGCGCTGGGCGCGAGCCCGGCCTTGGCGATGCGCTCGGTCCGCATGCGGATCACCGAGCCGGACGACAGCAGCATCTCGTGGGTCTTGAGCGCCAGGTCGAACCATTGCGTGAGCGGGTTGGCCAGGGCGTTGGCGGTGGAGGTGAGCGATGACATGGGGCGGTGCGCTGGCGCTTGAAAGGAGGTCGGACCACTATAGGCTTCTCACGTCGGAATTGCTGCAGCGCAACAATTTCATTCCTGCATTGTTGAGGCAATAGTCCTACCTTTGGATGTGGAAATTACGTGCCGAGCGAATGCTGAACGCGCCAGAAATTAATCATGTCGCTTTCATTCCGCTTCATGCATTCACGAGCCGCATCATGAGAATTCCCCACCTCGTTCCGCTTCGCACCGCCGTGCTGGCTGGCCTGCTCGGGCTGGCGGGCACGGCAGCCAACGCCTACCAGGACAACGCCACCGGCATCTACTTCGACGGCGGCCACGCCGCGCACGGCGAACTGGGCAGCACCAACTCGGTGACGGCGGGCATGACCTTTCCCTGGTGGCCGGGCGGCGCCCCGCGCACGGGCGCGCTCACCGGCTACTGGGACGTGTTCGTGAGCAACTGGCACGCCCCGGCGCTGGACAACGGCCCGCGCAACTACGCGCAGATCGGCGCCCTCTACACCTGGCGCTACCGCTTCGGCGCGGGCAGCTCGCCCTGGTTCGCCGAAGGCGGCATCGGCGGCAGCGTGATGGACCACGTCTACAAGACGCCCGACCGCAGCTTCAGCACCGCCTTCCAGTTCACCGAGGTGCTGGGCGTGGGGCGCAGCTTCGGCGAGAACGGCGCGCACGAGCTGTCGCTGCGCGTGCAGCACTTTTCGAACGCCGGCATCAAGAAGCCGAACCCGGGCGAAACCTTCCTGCGGGTGCGCTACACGTATCACTTCTGAAATCAACCCAAGTCAGCGCAAATCGGCAACAGTCAGCGCACTGACGCGGCACGCAGCCGCCTCGCGCGCGCCTCGGTCACCAGGTAGCCCACCGTGGCCACCACCAGCGGCAGCAGGTAATACAACCCCCGGTACGCCAGCAGCGCACCCAGCAACTGCGCCTCGGCCACCGCATGCGCGAGCAGGGCGACGAACACGGCCTCCAGCACGCCGAGCCCCGCGGGCACGTGCGTGACCACGCCGGCCACAGCCGCCACCAGCAACACCGCGAGCACGTGCACGTAGTCGACCTGGCCCTGCAGCAGGAACCAGATCACCCCGCCGATCAGCGACCAGTTGGCGCACGACATCGCCAGCTGCAGCAGCGCCATCGGCAGGCTCGGCGTCTTGAACGCATGGCCGCGCACGCGCCACACGCGCCCCTTGGCCGTGGCGCACAGCACCAGGTACGCGAGCGCCACCATCAGCAGCACCGCGCCCAGCACGCGCAGGCCCTCGTTGCCGATCTTCCAGCTCGGCGGCAGCGCCAGCGGCCAGAAGCAGAAGGCCGCGCCCGCCACCACCAGGTAGCCGAACCAGTTGGTCAGCATGCTGAAGCCCAGCACGCGCGTGATGGTGTCGTTGCCCAGACCCAGGCGCGAATACAGCCGGTAGCGAAACGCCACGCCCCCCACCAGCGAGCCCAGGTTGAGGTTGAAGGCGTAGCTGATGAAAGTGACGCCCATCACCGTGCCCGTGCCCAGCCGGTGCCCGGTCAGGTGCCGGCCCAGCAGGTCGTAGGTGCTGTACAGCGCGAAGCTGCAGACCACCAGCGCGCCCGCCGACAGCAGCGTGGCCGCGGGCAATGCGCGAATGGCGTCCAGCACCTCGGCCCAGTCGATGGTGCGCGCCTGCGTCACCAGCAGCCAGGCGATCAGCGCGAAGAAGCCCCAAACCACCGCGCGGCGGGCCCAGGGCCACCAGGCGGTGCGGGAGAGGGCCATCGCGCTCATGTGCAGCCTTTGTTCCGTATTCGGTCGTCGCAGCGCGGGCAGCGTGCGCCGCCGTTCAGGCGGCTTCCGTCTGCGTGGCGCCGCCGGTCGGGTTGCTCAGGCCGGTGTCGCGGCGGCTGGCAAGGTCGGTGGCTTCGGCCAGCGTCAGGCGCGGCACGTGGCGCGGCAGGCGGCCCAGCAGCGCCGGATACCAGCGCAGGATGTGGAACACGAAGAAGCTGCGCACCAGCCGCCAGCCGCTCCATTCGCTGGCGAGGTCGGCGGCTTCTATCTGCTTGCAGCTGTGGCGCATCAGGTGGTCCATGCGCTCCCACAGCACGCCGTTGAAGGCGGTGTCGCGCACGATTACGTTCGACTCCAGGTTGAGCGACAGGCTCAGCGGGTCGAGGTTGCTCGAACCCACCGTGCTCCACTTGTCGTCCATGAGCGCGACCTTGCCGTGCAGCGGGCGTTCGCAGTATTCGTAGATGCGCACGCCCGCGTGCATCAGGTGGTGGTACAGCATGCTCGCGGCCGTCTTCACGATGGGCATGTCGGGCTCGCCCTGCAGGATGAGCCGCACGTCCACCCCACGGCGCGCGGCGCGCCGCAGCTCCTTGATGAGCCGGTAGCCTGGAAAGAAGTACGCGTTGGCGATCACGATGCGGTGCTTGGCCGAGCGAATGGCCGCGCGGTAGTGCCGCTCGATGTCGTTGGTGTGGCGCCGGTTGTCGCGCGTGACGAACATCGCGTCGGCGTCGCCGGCATGGCTTTGCCCCACCGGCGGCGCCTGCTTCAGGCGGCGGCGGAACCAGCCCGCGCCCTTGCCGCCGAGCGCAATGGCGCGCAGCACGAACTGATGAATCTCCGCCACGATGGGGCCTGCCAGCTCCACCGCGTAGTCCTGCTTGGCCTTGGGCCCGAAGTCGAGCAGGTGGTCGGCCGAGTAGTTGATGCCGCCCACGAATGCGCGCTCGCCGTCGATCACCACGATCTTGCGGTGCATGCGGCGAAACACGTTGAGCCGCTGGCCCATGAAGCGCGCACCGGGGTCGAACACCCGCACCTTCACGCCCACCGAGGTGAGCCCTTCGATGAACTCGCGCGAGAGGTCGGGCGAGCCGAAGCCGTCGATCATCAGGTCGACCTTCACGCCGCGCTGCGCGGCCTCGCGCATGGCCGCATGCAGCTGCAGGCCGACCTTGTCCTCGAACAGGATGAAGGTCTCGACGATGACTTCGCGCCGCGCGCTTCGAATGGCATCGAACACGCGCGGGAAGAACTGCTCGCCGTTCTCCAGCAGCTCGACGCGGTTGCCCGCGGTCCAATGGTTGTTGTTCATGGCGCTCTCAGAGATCGATGTTCGCCACCAGCGGCGCATGGTCCGACAGGTGCGACCAGGGCTTGCGCGGCAGCACCACCGGCGCATGCACGCCCGCGTTGCGCACGTAGATGCGGTCCAGCGACAGCACCGGGAAGCGCGCGGGAAAGGTCTTGGCCGCGTGGCCGTTGGCATGCACGAACACCTCGCGCAACGAGGCGCCTTTTTCGAGCACCTCGTGCGCGCGGCCGCGCCAGTCGTTGAAGTCGCCCGCCACGATGAGCGGCGCGTCGGCCGGCACCTCGTCGCGCACGATGTGGCACAGCAGCTCCAGCTGCTGCTGGCGGTGCGCCTCGGCCAGGCCCAGGTGCGCACAGATGGCGTGCACGTCGACCGGGCGGCCCGGCAGCCGCAGCACGCAATGCAGCAGGCCGCGCTTCTCGGGGCCGCTCACCGACACGTCGTGGTTGCGGAAATGCACGATCGGAAATTTCGACAGCACTGCGTTGCCGTGGTGGCCCTTGGGGTACACGGCGTTTCGCCCGTAGGCGAACTGCGGCCACATGGTGTCGGCCAGGAATTCGTAGTGCGGTGCCTCGGGCCAGTTGCTCACCTTGCGCTCGTGGCGCGAATGCGTGCCCAGCACCTCCTGCAGGAACACCACGTCGGCGCCCACCGTGCGCACGGCGTCGCGCAGCTCCGGCAGGATGAACCTGCGGTTCAGCGCGGTGAAGCCCTTGTGGGTGTTCACCGTCATGACCTTCAGCGAGGTGGTGGCGGGCGCGCCTGCGGCAAGCGTCGCATGCGCGGGTTCGGCCTGCGCTGCGGCCTGCACTTCAGCTTGCGTCAGGGTGTTGGAGTTGGGCGAAGAAGACATCGTTGAGCGGGTTGTACGTGCCTGAACGCAGCCTGACTGTAGGAACGGGCCACCTTCTCACGCCCCATTCGAGCGCTCCTTTCAAGCATCCCGTCCGCGCGCGTTCAGCGCCCGCTCAGCACCCTTCAGCCACGGGCGGCCCGCTCCTACAGGCAGGCCTGCCTCGCCCCCACATGGCGGAATTTGCACGGCTCCTACGGTGATTTCAGGGCTCGAGAGATACGACAGAGGGAGCCCACGCTGTTATCCATCGACTCATTCATCGACTTCGAGACAAGCCATAAGGAGCACACACCATGAAGCACGCAACTTTCCACGCCACGGTTCTCGCCGCATTGCTCGGCACCGCCGGCCTCGCGATGGCGCAGGCCACCTCCGTGCCCGCCTCGCCCGACCCATCGGTCGGCGGCCAGGCCAGCACCATGACGCCCGCCGGCGTGCCCAACCCGCCGCAACGCCCCGACAACTCGATGCCCGCATCGCGTGAAGCCGTGAAGGCCGAAGCCCGCGCGCACAACCGCAGCAACGCCACCAACAACGTGCCCAAGGGCGAGGCCACCACCACGGTGAACCACCAGCCCAACGCGATGCCGCAGCCCACGGGCGAGATGTCGCGCGCCGAAGTGAGCCAGACCGGCCGCAAGGTGAAGCCGCAGTTCGGCCAGAAGGGCGAGCGCCCGGAAGTGGTGACGAACCCGACGGACAAGACCGGCACGCCGAAGTAATTTCGCCATCGGTCACCTCAATGGAAAAAACCCGCAGCGCTCGCGCGTTGCGGGTTTTTGTTTTTCCGATGCGCGCTCGCGAGCGCATCGGCAGCCGGGCTCAGCCCTGGCCTTGGCCTTTAGCCCTTGGCAGGTGCCGCACCGCGCGGGCCGCCATCAGGGCCACCGCGGCCGTGGTGACCGCGCGGGCCGCCGAAGTGGGCGGTCTCGGCGTCGAAGGTCTTCTGCTGCTCAGGCGTGAGCGTGGCGTAGAAGGTCTTCGTGGCGTCGGCGCGCTTGGCGAACATGGCGCTGCGCTCGGCCTGGCGGGCCTGCATGCGTTCCAGGCGCTCCGGCGTGGTCAGCTTGGCGAACTCGGCGCGGTCCATGCGCGGCGGGCGGGCACCGGCCGGCGGCTGGCTGGCGGCGGTGAAGGTGCTCCATGCGCCTTCCTGGCCGGCGTTGAGCTTGAGCTTTTCCTTCAGCGCGGCCAGGCGCTTGGCGCGGTGCTCCTGCATGCGCTCCATGCGCTTGGCCGGGTCCATGCGCTTGTGCTGCGCCTTGGGCGCGGCGGCGTTGTCGGCCTGGGCCACCGCGGCCGTGGGTGCGGCTGCGGTGGGAGCGGCCGGCGCTTGAGCGAAGGCGCCCGAAGAGGCGAGGGCGGCCGAACCGAGCAGGCTGGCCCAGACGATGCGTTGGCGAAGAGAGATCATGAGAAATACTTCCTTTCGAAGACTGCCGCCGATGGGCAGCAGGTGAGATGAAGTGTGGAAGACCTCTGTATCGCGCCCGTTAGCCCAGCGTGAGCTTGCGTAAAGAAGAATGAACGCGCGCCGGGGCGCAGCGTCGATCGGTCTTTCTGGGGCTTCTGGGCTCTCGGGTTCTTACTTCGGACGCGGCCGCTTGAGCCCGCGGTCGGGCTTCTGCAGCGTGCCGGCGCGCAGCTCGCCCACGGCGCGGGCCACCGCGCGCGCCACGTTGCGCACTTCTTCCTGCATGTCGGCGTCGGCGTCGAGTTCGTCGTGGCTGGTGGCGTAGGGCTCGTAGTAGCCGATGTAGCGGTCCAGCCGCGCCTGCGTGCCGGCATCGACGAGCCCCATCCAGTCGAGCCAGTCGCACAGGTTGCGCCGCAGGCTCTCGATGCCGGCCACGTCGCCGTGCACCACCACGCCGTAGGCGCGCCCGTCGAGGTGCTTGGGGTAGCCCCAGCCGCCGCCTTCGAGCTCCAGCGCCTTGGCCTCCTCGGGCTTCTTGCCGTGCGTGCTGCTCGGGTCGGGGTTGCCGCCGTCGGCGCACACCAGCCGGTCGATCATCAGCTTCAGCGGGCTCGTGGCCTGGTACCAGTGCGTGGGCGTGAGCAAGATGACGCCGTGCGCGGCCACCCAGCGCTCGTAGATCTCGTTCATCCAGTCGCCGGTCTGGCGCAGCGAATGGTTGGGGTAGCAGCTGCATGGCCAGTGGCACAGCGGCATGGCGGTAGACACGCACCCCTTGCACGGGTGAATCTGCCGCCCGTACTCCGAGGTGACCAGGCTCAGGTCGAGCAGGTCGACCTCGATGCCGCCGCCTTCGAGCACCTCGCGCGCCAGTTCGGCCATGCGCCAGGTCTTGGAGATTTCGCCGGGGCAGGTGCCGTCGTTGCGCGGCGAGCCGTTGACCAGCAGCACGCGCGAGCGCGTCTGCGGCTGGCCCCAGGCGGCCTGCGCCGCGTCGATGCGCGCCTTGGCCTCGAGCCAGTCGACGGACAGGTCGTAGTCGGGGTCTGCGTAGCCGGGGCCGGCCTTGCGCGTCACCGGTGCCTTGCGCCCGTCCTGGTACGCCTCCCAGGCCACGACCTCGATGCGCTGGAGCGCCTCGGCCTCCGCCTTGAAGGCGGGGTCTTGAAAAGGCTGCATGAAGCGTTCATGGAACTCGGCGCGCTGCAGCGTGTCTGGCGCCTGTCCTTTTCGGATCGTGGGGGGCATGGCTGCAATCTAGGCAGCGCGTGCGCGGCGGCGCATGCGTGCCGCATGCCGTCTTGCGGTAGGTGGCCGACTACACCTCTTGGCGCCGCGGCCGGTTTCCGCTCAGCCCAGCTTGCCGTTCTGGAAGTCGTGCACCGCCTGCTTCACCTGCTCCTGCGTGTTCATCACGAAAGGCCCGTACTGCGCGATGGGCTCGTGCAGCGGCTTGCCCGCGATGAGCAGCGCACGCGCCGGGCTGTGGTTGGTCGCGCCCGCGCGCAGCAGCACGCCGTCGCTGCCCGCGTCGTTCGCCAGGATGGCCATGCGCCGCGTGGGAATCTCGCTGCCCGCGATCCACAGCGACTCGCGAAACACATACACCAGCGCGTTGTGATCGTGCGGCAGCGGCTGAGCGAAGTCGGTGCCCGGCGGCAGCGTGATGTCCAGGTACAGCGGCTCGGTGTGCTCGCGCCGCACCGCGCCTTCGATGCCGTGGCTCGCGCCGGCGATCACGCGCACGTGCACGCCGTCGGGGGTGGTGAATTCAGGAATCTCCTCGCTCTGGATGTCGCGGTACCAGGGCTCGCGCATCTTGTCCTTGGCGGGCAGGTTGAGCCACAGCTGAAAGCCTTCCATCAGGCCTTCTTCCTGCTCGGGCAACTCGCTGTGCACCAGGCCGCGGCCGGCGGTCATCCATTGCACGCCGCCGTTCTGCAGCAGGCCTTCGTGGCCGGCGCTGTCGCGGTGGCGCATGCGGCCCGCGATCATGTAGGTGACGGTTTCGAAGCCGCGGTGCGGATGGTTGGGAAAGCCGCCGATGTAGTCGCCCGGGTTGTCGCTGCCGAAGGCGTCGAGCATCAGGTACGGGTCGAGCCGCTTCTGCAGCGGCTGCTGCAGCACGCGGGTGAGCTTGACGCCGTCGCCGTCGCTGGTGGACACACCGGCCACGATGTGGTCGATGCCGCGCGGTGCGGCGACGGGATCGGTGGGGTGGTTGGCGTGGTGATTGGCGTTCGTCATGCGGCCATGGTGTCACCAACGCGCGGGCGGCGCCACCGGGACGCGGTCAGCCCTGCGGCCGTGTCGGACGGCCGGCCGGGCGCTAGGTCGGTGTGATCAGCTGGCCGCCTGGAACTTGGCGCGCATGTGTTCCGGGTACCACTGCGTGAAGCGGATCGCGCCCACGATGGCCGCCACCGTCACCGCAATGCCCACCCACAGCGGCAGCGCGGGCATGTAGACCATGGCCACGTCCGCCAGCACCATCAACCCGAAGGCCACGGCCCAGGCCGCGGTGATGACGTTGTTCACCAGCCTGAAGCCCGGCTGCGTCCACACCTCGGGCGGCGTGCGCTCCTTGGCGTACTGCAGCGTGAAGGGCTGGCGAATGGCCATGCTCGCGAGCACCACGATGAGCAAGCCCGCATCCACGCGCAGCCGCACGCCCAGCAGCGACCATTCGGTGTGCGTGGCCACGGCGTACACCGCCAGGCCGCCGAACAGCGCCAGCGTGCCGATTTCCAGCACCTTGACCGAGCGGCCCGGCGTGAGCCAGTCGCGCACCAGGAACACGGCCGACACCAGCGCCGCGGCCGACAGCGCGGGCACCACGCCGAGCAGGCGGTCGCACAGCGCGAAGACGATGAAGGGCGCGAAGGCCAGCAGCATGCTCATGGCCGCTGCTCCTCATGTTCCTCTTTCGACGGGAACCAGTTCCCGTGGAAGCCCACCGGCACCCGGTGCGGCAGCGAGGCCACGCACAGCGGGCCCGACGCCAGCGCGCGCGCATCGAACACCACCAGGTCGCTGGTGTCGGTGGCGCCGCGCCACACCGTGGCCAGCAGCCAGCCGTCGCCTTCCTCGGCATCGGCCGAGCGCGGCACGAACACGCCTTCGGACACCACGTCGGGCGCCGGAAACTGATAGATGTCGCGGTGCGGCGTGCTGTGGTCGATGTGCACCAGCCCCGCGTACAGCCGCGGCGGTTCGCCCGGCTGCGACACACCGCGGCACACGTACCAGCCGTGGCGGTAGGGCAGGCCGGCCACGCGCTCGTCGATGCGCGGGAACTCGCCCGGAATCTCCTCGAGCTGCGTCTGGGTGAACTCGTGCGTGGTGCTCGACAGATCGAACTGCCAGCGCACCAGCCGGCTGATCGGCGGCTTGTCGCTCACGGGCGAGCCGTCGGGCCTGGGGAACAGCGGAGGCGTGGGGAACTGCACCACGTCGGCGAACAGGCTGCCCTCGGCCTCCCACGCGTTCATGACGTGGAACACGTAGCAGGCGGGGCCCTTCCACCAGACGATGTCGCGCGTGCCGCCGTCGCGCGGCATCAGGCCGACGCGCGTGCCGTGCTCGGGCTCCCACGCGTAAGGCGGGCGACCGCTTTGCGCGCGCTCCATGCTGGCGGTGAGCGGCATGATGGGAAACATCACGTGCCGCTCGGTCACCATGAAGTCGTGGACCATGCTGGGGTAGGGCGCCTCGAAGCGCTCGAAGCGCGTGACGCGGCCTTCGCGCGACATCACGCCGAAGCTCATGCCCGCGGACAGCGGTGCCGGCGTGCCGTAGCCGAAGAACAGCAGCTCGCCGGTCTTCGGGTCGGTCTTGGGGTGCGCGGTGAAGCTGCCGTGCAGGCCGCCGCCGAAGTCGGTGGCGCCCAGCGTGTCGAGCGCGGGCAGGGCCATCTCGACCGGCAGGTGCGCTTCTTCGAGCGCGAGCATGCGCCCGGCGTGGCCGATGACGTTGGTGTTGGCGGAACCGTCGTCGTGCTGCTGCTTGGGCTGTTCGCTCACCGGTGCTTCCTGGAAGCCGCCCGACAGGTCCTTGCCCTCGGCCGCCGCCTGCCAGCGCTGCGTGCGCACCCAGCGGTTGCGGTATCGCACCTGGCCGTCACCGATGCGGAACGCGTGCAGCATGCCGTCGCCCGAGAACCAGTGCGCCTTGGGGTCCGGCGCCACCGGGTTCGGGCCGTTGCGCACCAGCGTGCCGCGCAGCCCGGCGGGCAGCGTGCCCTTGAGCGGCAGCGCGGCCACCTCGGTCTCGAAGTCGATGGGGTCCATGTTCGGCGGGGGTGCGCTGCGGGGAATGGCGTCGTTCATCGGGGGCTCCTTGGGTCGGTGGGAAGGTGCTTTCGAATATCTTTCCAGTGGAAATATCTTCGACTCGACGGGCGAAGTCAAGAAATTTTTCCAGTGGTAAGATTTTTCGGCTTCTTCGCTTCGGCGGCCTATTGGCTGCCCCTTTTCGCGTTTTTCCCTCGATGACCACCGACACCTCGCCCAAGCGCTACCACCACGGTTCCCTGCCCGAAGCCCTGCTGGCCGCGGCAGAAACCGTGCTGCTGCGCGACGGCATTCCCGGCCTGGGCCTGCGCGCCATCGCGCGGGAGGCGGGCGTGTCGCACACGGCGCCCAAGCACCACTTCGGCGACATGACGGGCCTGGTGAGCGAGCTGGCCGCCGTCGGCTACGGCCGCCTGAGCGACGCCATGCGCAACGCCGCGGCCGCGCACGACGAGCTGCGCGCGCGCCGCAACGCCATCGCGCACGCCTACGTGCACTTCGCCTACGACAACCCCGCCATGTTCGGCCTGATGTTCCGCAACGAGATGATCGACATGCAGCGACCCGTGCTGAACGACGCGGCCCGCGAGGCGATGCGGGTGATGGCCGCGATCATCGGCGCGAAGAACGCGCCGCCCGACGGCACCCCCGTTTCGCTCAGCGGCACCGAGGCCATGCGCATCACCGCCGCCTGGGGCTATGTGCACGGGCTGGCGATCCTGCTCATCGACCAGCGCCTGCCCGGCATCATCAAGGTGACGCCCGATTTCGACGACCCGATCGCCCTGGTCGACAAGGCGCTGGACGACGTGCGCTTCGGCTTCGAGGCCTAGCTCAGCGCTGCCAGTAGCTGTACTTCCACTGCGTTTCGAAACCGGCGCGGCGGTACAGCGCCAGCGCCGGCGGGTTGGTGGCGTCCACCTGCAGGAACACGCGCTCGAACCCACACGCCAGCGCCGCCTGCGCCATGCCGGCCAGCACCCGCCCGGCCAGGCCGCGCCCGCGCTGCGCCTGGTCGGTGCGCATGCCGTGCACGCTGGCCAAGCCGTGGCTGAACGCGATGGCGCCGGCCGCCACCGTGCGGCCGCCTTCGCGCACGCTGGCGTAGAGCGTGCCCTTGGCGCGCGACAGCGTGCGCACGCGGTGCGCGCCATCGACCGGGTCGAAACCCTCGCCGAGAAAAAGCGCGGCCCAGGCGTCGTCGGGGGCGCTGTCGATGTCCGCCAATGCGGCGTCGGGCGCGGCCACCTGGCGCATGCGCTGCGCCGAGCCGACCTGCACGCAGGTCGGCGTTTCGGGCCTGTAGCGACGGCGCTCCAGCTCGGCGCGCAACCCCTCGAAGCAGGCGGCGTCGGCCAGGCGCAAGAGTGGCGCGGACTGGCGGCTGAGGCAGCGGTCCTCGATGCGGTCGAGCGTGGCGGGCTCGACCGCGCTGCGGTGCAGCGGCACGGCCGACTTGGCGCGCTTCACGGTGCCTTCGGCGAAGGGCAGCAGCCAGCCGTCGATTTCTTCGCTGAGGTCGGGCGAGACGGCCGCGACGGTGGCGCGCTCGATGGCTTCGATGTCGGGAATGCTCAATGTCATGGCTGTCATTGCTGTCACGGCTGTCATGGCGTGACGGTCATTGCATGGTGTTCAGGGCGTCGCTTCAGGCGCCGTGAACTTCGCCGCGGCCACGCCTTTCAGCAGCGCCTCGCGCTGGGCCCGGCTGATGCCGCGGATGCCCTCGGCCACCCACTTGATGCGGTCGGCGTCGATGTGGCCGTCGCGCCGCCATTGTTCGAGCACCGCCTGCGGCTTGTGCAGCATGGCCGCCAGCCACACGGCCTGCGCCGGCTCCAGCGTGCGCGCGCTGCGCTTGAAGTAGCGCCGCGCCGCGGCCTCGGCGCCGCACAGGTTGCCGCCCCAGGGCGCGTTGTCCAGGTACAGCTGCAGGATGCGGGCCTTGCCCAGCGTCTGCTCCATTTCGACCGCGTACAGCAGCTCGCGCAGCTTGCGCTCGGCCGTGCGGTCGCTGCCCGTGACCAGCAGCTTGGCCAGCTGCTGCGTGAGCGTGCTGCCGCCGCGGCGGATCTGCCCGGGCTTCTGGTTGTTGTCGATGGACGCCAGGATCTCGGTCAGGTCGTAGCCGGTGTGGGTGAAAAAGCGCTGGTCTTCCGCCGCGATGACCGCGCGCGCCAGCCAGCTGTCGTTCGTGAGCCTGGCCGACGGCCCGCAGCTGGTGCGCGCGTTCAGCATGGCCTCGGTGCCCAGCCCCTCGACCGTGAACTGGCCGATGGTCGGCTGCACCGCGAAGGTCGCCTCCGGCAGCACCAGCTGGCCGCGCAACGCCAGCGTGCCGCCGATGCGCGCGCGCTGCAGCTCGGGCAGCGTGGGCACCAGCACCGCGTACCAGCGGGCGATGGGGGCGTCCTGCACGTTGGCGTTGAGCTGCAGGTTCTTCGGCGTGAGCTTGCCGTCCCAGTGGCCCTGCAGCGGCGTGGTGTCGGTGCTCAGCGGCATGGCCTCGAAGCTGCCGGCGAGCGTGTTGCCGTCGCGCCGCACGGTGGCGACCAGGCGCTCCACCTTGATCGGCTGGGTGCCCAGCGCCGACACCTCGGCGCTGCAGGGCACGCACTGCATCTCGAGCAGTTCGCCGGCCGGCTTCCAGGCAAAGCGCACGGTGCCGAAGCGGGTGTCCAGCGTGCGGCCGTCCAGGTAGGGCGCGAACCATGACGAGGTGGCCACGCGCAATGCCGTGGGCACGCCGATTTCAAAATTCAGCGGGCCCGCCTTCACCGTGGTGCTCCATTCGCCCGCGGCGGGTGCGAGCGCCAGCTTGACTATCAAAAAGATAGCCACAAACGCCGTCACGATGAGGGCCAGCAGCCCGAAAAGCACAAATCTCAGGGTCTTCTTCACAGGCTCGTTTCTTCAGATCGGTCTTGCCACGGTGACAGCTTGCCACGGCCCATGCGACTGGCCGCTGGCCGCTGCCCAGTACCAGGCTGAAGTGTCTGTGAAAGCCGTGCCGCGGGCATCCTCGATGCGCTCGCAGACGCGTAATTTTTGCGCCCCGTGCCGTTGCGCAACAAAACAGCGCCACATGCGTTCCTGCGCATCGCGTTCCAGCCGCGCCTGCTCGATGCGGTAGCCCAGCGCGCGGTAGCAGTCCACCGCCGGGTGCAGCATGCGCGTGGGCTGCGTCACCTGGCGCATCACCAGGGTCTGCGTGCCGTCGGTCATGCGGCCGATGGCGCCGGGAAAGTGGTCGGCAAAGCGCTGCTCGACCTCGCTGAGCGCCAGCGGGCGCAGCGAGGCGCCGTCCCATTGCGCAGGCCACTCCGCTTGCCATTCATGCGAGGCCAGCGCCGCGGCCGGTTCGGCCGGCGCGCGCACCGCCGCCGTGATCGACCACACCATGCACAGCACCATCGCCAGCGCAAAGGCCGACTTGTGGCCGATGCGGTTGATGAAATGGTTCGCGAACCAACGCTCAAAGAACGGTGTCGACACGGCGGCCTCCCTGGGTGGTGATGAGGCCCGGAATCGAGACGGGCGCTTCGGCAGATTGACGGGACGTACGTGCGCGCGATGTACGTGAGCGCGATGTAAGTGAGCGAGATGGATTCGACGGCACCATCAGCCGCGCGATGGCCGCGCACACCACCGCCAGCACCAGCAGCCCCAGCGCGTTGTGTGCCCAGGGCGCCAGCGGGTGGCCGGCGCCTTCGAAGGCAATCAGCACGCTGTTGCGCACGATGTTCCCGGCCAGCACCAACAGCCCGGCCAGCGGCAGCCGGCGCGCGAAGCCGCGGTCGGAGCGCCCGGCCCACAGCGCGACCGCGCAGGCCGTGAAGTAACCGAGCCACACCATCTGCACGCCGGAGCAGGGCGCGTCCACGATGACCAGGCGGCCGTCGATCACCAGCGTGGCGCCTTCGCGCGCCACCTCGAAGCCCGGCGCCAGCAGCCAGCGGCTGACCTCGGCCGTGACCACGCGCAGCGGGTAGCCCGCATAGAACTGCAGCGACGACAGCAGCGGCAGCGCCAGCACCGACAGCCCCGCCACCGGCAGCGCTGCCATGCGCCGCGGCAGAAAGGCGAGCAGGCCGCACGCCAGCGCCAGCACGGCCAGCAACCCCGCCGCCAGCGGCGGCAGCGCGGGCACCACGCCGAGCCCCGTGCGCAGCAGCGTCGCCAGCACGGTGCCCGCGCCGGCCAACGCGAGCCAGCCCAGGCGCGGCGAGGCGCGCAGCTCGCGCCGGCGGCTCCAGGCCAGCGCGGCGAGCGCGACCAGCGCCAGCAGCCCCATCGGGTCGTCCGAGCCGTCGCGCATGCGCTGCACCATCCAGGCCCAAGTCGGCGTCAGCGCGGCGAACTGCAGCGCGAGCCAGCCGGCGGCCGGCGTGCGGTCGATGTGGATGCCCCAGTCCACGATGCGCGGGTGGCGGTGGGCAAGTGTTGCCAACGACATGTGACTTCTCTTTCTTTCTCTTTTTCTGTTCAGGACGTGAAGCGCCGCGTGTCGTTGCGGCGCGCGCGGCGGCGCAGCATGGCCAGCATCGACAGCACCACCGCGATGGCGCCCAGCGATTCGGGTTCCGGCGTGCTCGGCACTTCGGCGCCCAGGCTCGGCACGGCCAGCTCGCTCACGCCTTGCGGCAGGGGCAGAGGCTGGTTCACCTGCGCGGCGTCTTGCGGCGCCAGGTTGCGCACCACCTTGTCGACGGCGATGAAGCTCGTGTACTGCGTGAGCAGGCTGTACTTCAGGCCCAGCTCGGTGATGCGTTCCTTGAACGCGCCGTTGCCTTCCAGCGTTTCCTGGTCGCTCAGGCCCTGGATGCGGTGGCGCGCCCACAGCGTGCGCAGCGCGGCCGTGTCCTGGCGGGTGCGGTCGTCGATGCGCACTTCTTCGCGGTACGGGCCGCTGGCACTCTGGCCTTCGACGATCACGCGGCCCTTGGCCTGCCCGTTCGCATCCCCGCGCCACTTGCCGAACACGATGACGGGGCGCTCGCCCAGCACGTCGGGCAGCACCTGCGGTTCCACGTCGTACACGTCGAGCCCGCCGAAGGTGGCCTTCACGTTGGTGAGCACCGGCGACTCGACCATGCGGCGAAAGCGTGCGGCCTGCTCGGGCGCCTGCACCGGGTCGGTGATGATGAAGGGCTCGCCCATGCCGGCGCGCGCAATGCCTTCCATCAGGCTGCGGTTCACCGTCGAGCCGATGCCGAAGGCGAACACGTTGGCCTTCGACAGGTTGTTGCGCACCAGCTCGAAGGCCTCGCGCTCCACCGTCACGTAGCCGTCGGTCACCACCACCACGGTGCGCGACACGTTCTCTTCCTTCGGCTCGGCGTACACGCGCTTGAGCGCGGGAATCAGCTCGGTGCTGCCGCTGCCGCTGTAGTTCTGGATGGTGGCCAGCGCCTGCTGGATGTTGGCGCGCGTGGCCGGCACCGACCTGGGCGACAGCATCTTGTTGCTGCCCGAGAACAGCAGCACGTTGAAGGTGTCGCTCGGGCGCAGCCCGCCGATCAGCCGCTCGAGCACCGTCTTGGCGGTGTCCAGCGGAAAGCCGTGCATCGAGCCCGAGATGTCGACCACGAAGATGTAGTCGCGCGGCGAAATGGCGCTGGCCGCCACGGCCTTGGGCGGCTCCACCATCGCGAGGAAGAAGTTTTCCGCATGCTCGCCCTGGCCCTTGTAGAGCATCAGGCCCGACTCGATCTTCTCGCCCGCCAGGCGGTAGTCGAGCACGAAGTCGCGGTTTTCCGCGGGGCGGCCGTCGGCGGCGAGGGCGATGTCGGCGTGCTGGTCTTCGTCGCTCTTCTTCACCTCGATGGTGTGCGTGGCCGAGCGAATCTCCTTGATGCCGATCGGCGTGTCGATGCTGGCCTTCAGCCTGAAGCTGGTGCTCGACGCGGCTCCAGCGGGCAACACGGGTTGTGCCACCCATTTCGCCTGCGCGTTCTCCGACTGCGGCGAGTTGTAGCGCGGGCCCGCCACGGTCGGGAACACGAACTGGTAGTTGCCCGACTGCGGCACCAGCAGCTCGGTGTAGCGCAGCTCCACCTTCACGTCGTCGCCGGGCAGGATGTTGGCGACGTTCATCTGGAACACGTTGGGCAGGTGCTGCTCGAGCAGCGCGGCGGTCTTGCCCTCTTTCTTGGCGGTGTCGTACTCGATCTGCGCCTGCTGCTTCTCTCGGATCTGCGCGGTGATGAGGCGGTCGGCCAGGCGCACGTTCATGCCGCTCACCGCGGCCTTGGTCGAGCCGGGAAACACGTACTTCGCCTCGATGGCGCGCCGGCCTTCGTTGCGGTAGGTCTGCGTGACCGTCACGTCGGCGATCACGCCCGAGATCTTCACCGACACCTCGGTGCCCTTCAGCGGCAGGCGGTCGACCGAGGGGTCGTCGCTCTTCACGAAGAAGTACGGGCTCTCGGTCTTCAGGCGGGGCGCGGCGGACGACTCCTGCGCGTGCACCGGGCGAACGCCCATGGCGATGAAACCCGCGGCCGCCAGGCTCACGGTGGCGAGCCAGAGCCAGCGGCCGGGGCGTGGGGTGGTGTGGGCATCCATGGCGGGGGTCCTTGTCCGTGCGAACTTGCACGGCCGCAACTTTCGCCATCGCCCGAGAAGGCAGTGGGAAGCCTTCTTGAAGTGCGCAACGCCCGCGCGCCGCTGTGTGAAGTCTGTGTGAAGCCGCCCGGCGCCGGCGCTTCACACGGCCTTCGGGTGGCGCCGCGAGCATCGCGCCATCGACGACAACCAAGGAGAAGAAAAATGCTTCAGCTGTTCAGGGCCCTGCAGAGCTCGATGCTGGTGAAGGTGGCCGGCCTGTTCGTGCTGGTGTTGCTGCTGTGCATTCCGCTGGCGGAAATCGACGCCATCAACCGCGAGCGCGGCGAGAGCCAGCGCGAAGCCGCCCAGGAACTCGCCGCCACCTACGCGGGCCGCCAGACCGTGGTCGGCCCGCTGATGCTGGTGCCGTACGTGGAGCGCTGGATGGAAACGCAACGCGACGCGCAAGGCAAGGTCATCGGCCAGGAGGCGCGCGCCAAGGAAATGGCCCACGTGGTGTTCCCCGACAAGCTGCACATCGAAGGCAGCATGGCGCCGCAGGAGCGCTACCGCGGCATCTTCAAGATTCCGTTCTACACGCTGAACGCCACGCTCAGCGGCGGCTTCACGGCCTTCGACCCGAAGGCCGTGTCGCACAGCGAGGCCGATTCCAAGATCGAGTTCAAGGCACCGTTCATCGCCTTCAACGTGAGCGACCTGCGCGGCCTCGACGGTTCGCCCGCGATCACCATGAACGGCGAGGCACTGCGCTTTCGCCAGCGCGTGCCGGGCATTGCCGACGACGCCTGGTTTGCCGACGGCATCCATGCGCCGCTGACCGGCGCCGCGCTCGCGGCCTGGCAGGCCGGCACGCCGATTCCCTTCGACATGAAGATCGGCCTGGTCGGGCAGGACACGCTGGCCATCGCGCCCATTGCGGAAGAAACCACCGCCCACCTGATTTCGCCCTGGGCGCACCCGAGCTTCGGCGGCCGCTTTCTTGCCGCCGAACGCAGCGTGACACCGCAGGGCTTCGACGCGCACTGGCGCGTGTCGTCGCTGGTGACGTCCGCGCGCGAACAGGTGCGTGCCGGTCTTTCGGGCTCCGGCAGCGGCTCGGGCAACGACGTGGCGATGGCCGCGGGCGCTGCCATGAGCAGCGACAGCGCCAGCGCCAACCGCGTGGCGCGCCGCAACCTCGGCCCGCTGCAGACCTTCGACGTGTCGCTCGCGCAGCCCATCAACGTCTACTCGATGAGCACGCGCGCGGGCAAGTACGGCATGCTGTTCATCGGCCTGGTGCTGATGGCGGCCTTCATGTTCGAGCTGTTCCGCAAGCTGCGCCTGCACCCGGTGCAATACGGGCTGGTGGGGCTGTCGATTGCGCTGTTCTTCCTGCTGCTGCTGGCGCTGTCGGAAAAGTTCGCGTTCTGGATGGCCTATGCGGGCGCGGCCACGGCCAGCGTCGCGTTGCTGGCGGTGTACTTCAGCGCGGTGCTCGACGGCTGGCGTCGCGGCATGTCCTTCGGTGCGTTCGTGGCGCTGCTGTATGGCGCGCTGTACGGGCTGCTGGCTTCGGAAAGCAACGCACTGCTGCTGGGCGCACTGCTGATCTTCGGCATGCTGGCGGTGCTGATGGTGGTGACGCGCAAGGTCGACTGGTATGCGCTCTCGCGGCGCAACGACGCGGTGCCGGCCACCGCCAGCACAGCCAGCACAGGCACCACCAACACCACCGCCGAAGCGCAGCCCGCATGAAACTGCTGCGGGCCATCGCCGCTGCCGCGGGCTGGCTGGCCCTGGCCACGCTGTGGTTCTGGGCCTGGCACCTGAAGGACCCGCACCTGCTCTTCATGCGCCGCTGGGAGCTGCCGCTGCTGCTCGCGGCACTGGCCGCCGCCATCGTCGTCGCGTGGCGCTTCGCGCGCGGCATGCTGCGCCCGTTGGCGCTGGGCCTGGCCTGCGCGGCCTTGCTCATGGCGCTGTGCAACGAGGCCGCCTCGCGCCAGCACCGCGCCGAAGTGCGCGCGATGTCGGGCCCTGCGGCGCAAGCGCTGGGCGCGCACTTCATCGTCGGCTACGACGATGCGAACGACGTGCGCGAGCTCGCGCGCCGCGGCCTCATCGGCGGCATCTTCGTGACGGGGCGCAATGTGAAGGGCCGCACGGCCGACGCCCTGCGCGAAGAAATCCAGGGGTTGCAGGCCGTGCGGCGGCAGGCCGGCCTGCCGCCGCTCATCGTGGCGACCGACCAGGAGGGCGGCGGCGTGTCGCGGCTGTCTCCACTGGTCGAGCGCCAGCCCGCGCTGTCGAGCCTGCTCGACGCGGAGGTGCCCGAAGACCAGCTCGCCGAACGCGCCCGGGCGTACGGCGAACAGCAAGGCAAGGCGCTGGCCGACCTGGGCGTCACGCTCAACTTCAGCCCGGTGGTCGACCTGCGGCCGGGCCGCGCGCCGGGCCGCTGGGACCTGCACACGCGCATCGAGGAACGCGCCATCTCCGCCGACCCCGCGCTCACCACGCAGGTGGCGCTCGCTTACGCGCAAGGCCTTGAAGCCGCTGGCGTTCGCGGCACGCTGAAGCACTTTCCGGGGCTGGCGGGCGTCACTGCGGACACACACCATTTCGCCGCCGAACTGCGAACGCCGGTCGCCCAGCTGGCCGCGAAAGACTGGAAACCATTTCAAGAAGTGTCGAAACAATCTGACGCAGCGATCATGCTGGGCCATGTCATCCTTGCGGAACTCGACGCCGAATACCCGGTCTCTTTCTCGCGCAGAATCGTGCAGCGGGTGATTCGGGGCGAGTGGGGCTACCAGGGCCTGCTCGTCACCGACGACCTCACGATGGGCGCGGCCTACAACCGTGGTCTGTGCGAAGCCACTGTCCGAGCGCTCGACGCGGGCGTGGACCTCCTGCTGATCGCCTTCGACCACGACAAGTACTTCGATGCCATGCACTGCGCGCACCAGGCCGCCGGCCTGACCGCCCGGCTCGCCACGCGGCGCGGTGCGCTCGATCTCCCGATGCCGGAACGCCGCGGCGCGCAGCGGCTCCAATCCTTTCGCTAGCTAGCTCTTCCTATGTTCAAACGTTCAAGCTCCAACCCTCCCGACGGTTCCGACGAAGGCATCGACGGCGACGGCCCGGTCGATCCGAACCGCCGCTGGAAACGCATCGCGGGGTGGGGCGCCATCGTGGTGGGCTCCGGCGCGCTGGTGGCCATCGTCGCGGCCATCGTGGCCGTGGTGGCCATCTACCCGAAGCTGCCCGATGTATCGGAGCTGGCCGACTACCGCCCCAAGTTGCCGCTGCGCGTGTACTCGAGCGAGGGGCAGATGATCGGCGAGTTCGGCGAAGAGCGCCGCAACCTCACGCCCTTCGCGAACATTCCCAAGGTGATGAAGGACGCGGTGCTGGCCGTGGAAGACGCGCGCTTCTACGACCACGGCGGCGTCGACTACAAGGGCTTCCTGCGTGCCGCCGTGGCCAGCCTGAAGGGCGGGCGCAAGCAGGGCGCCTCGACCATCACCATGCAGGTGGCGCGCAACGTGTACCTGAGCTCGGAGCGCACGCTGAGCCGCAAGTCGTACGAGATCCTGCTGGCGCTGCGGCTCGAGCAGCAGCTCACCAAGGACCAGATCCTGGAGATCTACCTGAACCAGATCTACCTGGGCAACCGCGCCTACGGTTTCGCCGCCGCCTCGGAAACCTACTTCGGCAAGCCGCTGCAGAACGTGACCATCGCCGAGGCCGCCATGCTGGCCGGCCTGCCGAAGGCGCCGGGCGCCAACAACCCGGTGGCCAACCCGCGCCGCGCACGCGCGCGCCAGCTGTACGTGATCGACCGCATGCAGGAAACCGGCTTCATCACCGCGCAGCAGGCGGCCGAGGCCAAGAAGGAAGAACTGCACCTGCGCGATTCGGCCGACCCGAGCCGCCTGCATGCCGAGTACGTGGCCGAGACGGTGCGCCAGATGATGTACGCGCAGTACGGCGACAGCATCTACACCAGCGGCCTGAAGGTCTACACCTCGCTGGTGGCGGCGGACCAGGCCGCGGCGTACAAGTCGCTGCGCAAGGGCATCATGGACTACGAGCGCCGCCAGCCCTACCGCGGCCCCGAGAAGTTCGTCGACCTGCCGAGCGAGCAGAAGGAAGTCGACGAAGCCGTGGACGACGCGCTGGCCGAACACCCCGACAACGGCGACGTGGTCGCGGCCGTGGTGCTCGATGCGAACGCGAAGGAAATCAGCGCGGTGCGCGCCAACGGCGAAACCGTGCAGATCACCGGCGACGGCCTGAAGCCCGCGCAGTCGGGCCTGGCCGCGAAGGCGCCGCCCAACATCAAGATCCGACGCGGCGCGGTCATTCGCGTGGCACGCACGCCGAAGAACACCTGGGAGATCACGCAGCTGCCCGAAGTGGAAGGCGCCTTCATCGGCATGGACCCGCGCAGCGGCGCCATCAAGGCGCTGGTGGGCGGCTTCGATTTCGGCAAGAACAAGTTCAACCACGTCACGCAGGCCTGGCGCCAGCCGGGCTCCAGCTTCAAGCCCTTCATCTATTCGGCCGCACTGGAAAAAGGCTTCTCGCCCTCCACCGTGGTGAACGACGCGCCGCTGCACTTCGACGCCGCCGAGAACGGCGGCCAGCCCTGGGAGCCGAAGAACTTCGAAGGCACCTACGAAGGCCCGATGCCGCTGCGCACCGCGCTCATGAAGTCGAAGAACCTGGTCACGCTGCGCGTGCTGCAGTCCATCGGCGCGCCCTACGCGCAAGACTGGGTCACCCGGTTCGGCTTCGACAAGGACAAGCAACCCGCCAACCTCCCGATGGGCCTGGGCGCCGGCTCGGTCACGCCGATGCAGATGGCCGTGGGCTATTCGGTGTTCGCCAACGGCGGCTACCGCGTGAACCCGTACCTGGTGACGCGCGTGACCGACCTGCGCGACAAGGTCATCATGGAAACCGAGGCGCCGGTGCTCGACGAAACGCGCCGCGCGATTCCGCAGCGCAACGCCTTCGTCATGGAGTCGCTGCTGCAGAGCGTGGTGAAGAACGGCACCGGCTTCAAGGCGCACCAGGCACTGAAGCGCGACGACCTCTACGGCAAGACCGGCACCACCAACGACTCGTTCGACACCTGGTTCGCGGGCTTCCAGCCGACCATGGTCGGCATCGCGTGGATCGGCTACGACACGCCGCGCCAACTCGGCGTGCGCGGCGAAACGGGTGGCAGCCTGAGCCTGCCGATCTGGGTCGGCTACATGCAGACCGCGCTGCAGGGCGTGCCCGTGACGCTGCCGGCCGAGCCGCCGGGCATCGTGAACGTCGACGGCGAGCTGTACTTCGACGACTTCACGCCGGGCCACAACGTGGCCAGCCTGGGGCTGGACACCGAGGCGGCGCCGCCGCCGGTGGAAGAGATCACCGGCGCGCCGCTGGGGGCGCCGCCGCAGCCCGAGGAGCGCAACAAGATCCTGGACTTCTTCCGGTAGCCGCGGACGCCGCAAAAAGAACGGCGTACCCACAGAGCGTGCCGACAGGGCGGGTCGCGGTGCCTACACTCGGTGCTGCGTCCCGCCTTCTCTTTTTCTTCCCCACGACTCCATGGAAATTCTTACCCTGGTGGCATTGATTGCCGCTGGCTTCTACATTCTCAAATCCCGGGAGCAGCGCCAGCGCATCGCCGTGCTGGGCAGCCACCTCGGGCGCTACCAGATCGAACGGCTCATGGAGAGCCTGACTTCCGGCTACCTGCGCTGCCTGGGCGAAGACGACGCCGAGCGCCGCCAGCAGATCTGGCACCTGCTGGACGCCACCGAAGAAAAAATCGCCGGCCAGCTCGAGAGCTTCGCCGCCGAGATGTCGCGCGTGCCCGAACCCGTGTCACGCGTGAGCAAGCTGCCGGTGGCGCTGCCGCTGGCCACCCAGCTCCTGCCGGCCGCCACCTTCGATGTGCGCCAGGCATTGCTCATCCACGCGCGCGGCGTGGCCGGCGTGATGCGCAACGACGCGGGGCGCACGCCCAAGTCGAAGGCCTTCACGATGTCGGCCGAGCTGTTCCTGCTGCAGCACACCTGCCACTGGTATTGCAAGTCGAAGACCGTGGCGTCGGCGCGCATGCTGGCGCGCCACCAGACGTCGTACGACCAGCTGCTGGCCGCGGTGAGCCCGGAAACGCGCAATGCGTACCGGACGCTGACGGGTAGCTAACCGGCCAGCAAGCCTGCAGCGCCCTCAGCGCTTTCAGTGCCCGCGGTGGGCGGAGGGCAGCAGCGGCAAGGTCAGCGTCGCCACCGCACCGCCGCGCGACGCGTTGCCCAGTTCGATGCGACCGCGGTGCAATGCCGCGATCTCCTTCACGAACGCCAGCCCGAGCCCCGTGCTCTTCTTCTGGGTGTGCGGCCGCGCGAGCGAATAGAACTTCTGGAAGACCTTTTCCTGCGCGTACTCCGGAATGCCCGGGCCGTGGTCGCGCACGCTCACGCGCGCGAGCTTCGACGTGGTCTCCAGCGTGAGCAGCACCTCGCTGTCGCGCGGTGAAAAATCGATGGCGTTGTCCAGCAGGTTGCTGATGGCCCTGCGCAGCAGGAAGGGGTCGCCCTCGGTGCGCGCCTCGCCGCGGACGTTGACCAGCAGGCGGATGTTGCGCTTCGCCGCCGCGGGCTGCGCGCTGAGCGCGATGTCTTCGATCAGCGCGCCCAGCGCCACCGGCTCGGTGCGGTCGAGGCGGCGCCGCGTTTCCAGCGCGGTGAGCTCCATCATGCGGTCGACGATTTCCTGGATGCGCTGCGTCTCGCGCTCGATGTTCGTCAGGAAGCGCTCGCGCTCGGCGTGCGGCATCGACGGTTCCTGCAGCAGTTCGGCCGCGCCGCGGATGGCGGACAGCGGGCTCTTCACCTCGTGCGTGAAGGTCTGCACGTAGTCGGCCACGTAGTTGCGCCCGGTGAGCGCGTCGCGCATCTCGCCGAAGCCTGCGCGCACGCCGTCGACCGCGCGCCGCGCCATGCGCCCGATGCTCAGGGTGCCCACGCGGTGCTGCGCGCGCACCCAGGTCCAGTAGTCGCGGATCAGCCCGAAGGGCCGCACCAGCCACACCGAGACGATGAGCGCGAGCAGCAGCAGCGCCAGGCCCGAACCCACGCCGACCCAGATGGTGCGGGCGCGCGCGTCTTCCACGAACTGGCCGAAGCTCTGCACCGGCTTGCCCACGCTGACCATGCCGACGATCTCGTTGTTCCAGCGAATGGGCGCGCCCACGTACATCACCGAGGTGCGCGGGTCGCCGTCGACGTCGCGCGAAGTGCGCGCGCCGTACAGGCCGGCGAGCGTGCGGCTCACGTCGCTCCACTGCGAATAGTCGGCGCCCAGGTGCCTGCCGAGCGAGTCGAACATCACGCGGCCGCCGCGGTCGGTGACGTACACGCGCAGCTCCACGCGGCTCTTGTGCAGGTTGTAGATCTGCGCGGAAAACTCGCGCGCGTACACCGTGCGGAACAGCGGCTCCAGCCGCGCGGTGTTGATGGCGCCGGCGATCACGTCCTGCTCGACCAGGCTGGCCACCAGCTGCGAGGTCTCGACCAGCGATTCCTCCGCCGACTCGCGGTAGCGCGGATCGATGTCCGAGACGACGCGGTACAGCAGGAAGGCGATGCCCGCCGTGTAGATCAGCAGGATGCCGATGAAGATCCGCGTGCGCCGGGTCACGACGCCTTGGCGGGCAACTCTTCGTTCAGCGCATAGCCGGTGCCGCGCAGCGTGCGGATCGGCTCCACCTCCGGCGCGATCGCCTTGAGCTTGGCGCGCAAGGTCTTGATGTGCGCGTCGACCGTGCGGTCGAAGCTGTCGCTGGCGTCGTCCCACACGAGCTGCAGCAATTCGTCGCGCGTGAACACGCGCCCCGGGCGCTGCACCAGCAGCCTCAGCAGACCGTACTCGTAGCGCGAGAGCTCGAGCAGCCGGCCGTAGTACCGGATTTGCATTCGCTCGTTGTCGAGCAAAAACGGCATTGCAGGCACCTGGGAGGTCGCTGGAGGCGCCTGGGCTCCGGTTTGATGGGGTACCCCATGGTTCGGTGGCGAGGCCGCAGGCGAGCCGTTTGAGCCATTTGTGCTGCTTCTGGCGCTCCGCCGCAGGATCGTTCGCACCCGGGCGACCAGCTCGCGCGGCGAGAACGGCTTGGCGATGTAGTCGTCCGCCCCCAGTTCGAGGCCCACCACGCGGTCTATCTCGTCGCTGCGGGCCGTCAGGAAGACCATCGGTACCTCCGGGCCGCCCATCGCCTGGTTCAGCGCCTGGAGGCGTTTGAAGAGCTCGAACCCGTTCAGGTCGGGCAAACCGATGTCCAGGATCGCCAGCGCCGGCGGCTCCTGCGCGAACTGGGCGATGGCTTCTTCGGCCGTGGCGCACCACACCGGGATGAATCCGTCGCTTTTCAGGACGTATTGCAGCGTGTCGGCGATGCCCGACTCGTCTTCGGCAATCAGGATCCGGGGTTTGAAGCTCATTCCCCGGATTGTTACCCAGGGGAGGGCGAGGAGAGAGAACCGAGAGGACGGGGAGGAGCCGTTTCCGCCCAAGGCGCCGTGGACCGGCGCGGCCGTTCGCGGCTTTTTTTTGCGCGCAGCTTTCCCTGTTCCCTATCTTCTTATTCTTCTTATTCAAATTAGTAGTAGTAGATAAGGGCGGCACACTTCTGTGGACATGCCTGTTTTTCCGTTACGCGACAACGAGTTGTCATGCCTGCGTCACTGTGCGCAGCTGCGCTTCGGTGGTGTACCGCACAAATGAACAACATTGGGTAACCCGACCGGCCTGTGGATAAGCCATGGCTTGTGCAAAAACTGTCCCCAGAGTTGTCCTTTGACGGCCCCTGAAAAATCTGCCAAAGACGTTTTTCGGGCAGGGAAATTAATTGCTTAATTTTTGGGCAATATGTAGATTCCCCTTGCAAATCAAACACTTGCAACGCCCCTACACAGAAGTGCCAACGTTATCCACAGACTTGCTCAAGTTTTGTGGGGAGAACGCGCCGCGAAACCGCCGGGCCCTCGCGGCGACCTCAATTGGCGCTCCATATTGCGAAATGTCATCAATGACACCTTCAGAAACAAAATCGATCGTGACCCTGAGCCTGCTGGCTGCGTTTGTCGACGGCGAGAAGCACGAGCGCGAGCGCGCCGAGATCAAGCGGATCGCCGAAGGCCTCTCGCAGGCCGACGGCGTGAACCTGCCGACGCTCTACCAGGACGTGCTGATGAAGCGCGTGTCGCTGGCGTCGGTGGCCGGCGAGCTCAAAAGCCCCGAGTCGCGGCAGCTGGCCTATGAAATGGCGGTGTGCGTGTGCGATGCGGACGGCACGCAGTCGGAGGCGGAACGGCTGTTCCTGACCGACGTGCGGACCTCGCTGGGGCTGGACGCGTCGGCGGCCGGGTTTTCTCAGCAGGCGGAGGACATCGCGGCGGCGGTGCCTGGGGTGGCTTCCGCCGGTGCAGCCGGTGCGGCCGGTGCGGCCGGTGCCACTTCTGCGTCCGGCACGGCGGTGGCCACAGCCACGGGGTCGACCCCGACCGCCACGCCCGACACCGCCGAGCTCGACAAGTCGATCCTCAACGCCGCCATCCTCAACGGCGCGCTCGAGCTGCTGCCCGAGACGCTGTCGACCATGGCGATCATTCCGCTGCAGATGAAGCTGGTCTACCGCATCGGCCAGTCCTACGGCTACCAGCTCGACAGCGGCCACGTGAAAGACTTCCTGGCCACGGTCGGCGTCGGGCTGACCTCGCAGTACCTGGAGCAAGCCGGGCGCAAGCTGCTGGGCGGACTGCTCGGCAAGGTGGGCGGTAGCCTGCTGCGCGGGCTGGGCAACCAGGCGGTGAGCTCGGGGATGAGTTTTGCCTCGACCTACGCGCTGGGCCATGTGGCCAAGCGCTACTACGCGGGCGGCCGCACGCTCTCCACGCAGATGCTGAAAGAGGCGTTCTCGGGCGTGGTGAAGGAAGGGCAGAGCCTGCAGACGCAGTACCTGCCGGCCATCCAGGAAAAAGCCCGCACGCTGGACGCGGGCAAGGTTCTTTCGCTGGTGCGCGGGGCCTGAAGCCGGCCGGGCTCAAGCCCGGATCAGGCTTGGTTCAAGTCTGGATCAAGCCTGACTCAGGTCGTCCAGGATCGGGCACTCCGGCCGCGCGTCGCCGTGGCAGCAGTGCACCAGGTGGGACAGCGTGTTGCGCATCGACTGCATGTCCGCAATGCGCTGCTCCAGTTCGCCCAGGTGCTTCTGGGCGATGCGCTTCACGCTCGCGCTGGCGCGGCGGCGGTTGTTCCACAGCCCGACCAGCTCCGCGATTTCTTCCATCGAAAAGCCCAGGTCGCGCGAGCGCTTGATGAAGCGCAACGTGTGGATGTCGGCATCGCCGTACTGGCGGTAGCCGCTGTCGGTGCGCGCCACCGCCGGCAGCAGGCCCAGCCCTTCGTAGTGCCGGACCATGCGGGCCGACACGCCGGAGCGCTGCGCCGCCTCGCCGATGGCGACAAGGCCCGTCATTGAACGGCGTAGCCCGCGTTCTCGATCGCCACCACGATGTCCTGGCGCGGCTGCTCGCTCAGCACATCGACATGGCCGGTCTCGAGGTCGACCGTGACCTGGGCCTCGGGGTCCACCGTCTGCACCGCGTTTTGCACCGCGCTCACGCAGTGACCGCAGCTCATGCCTGTGACCTGGAATTTCTGGCTCATCGTTGCGACTCCTTGGATAGATGAATGGAACTGAATGAAAGGGTACGACCGGAAAGAAGACCGCAGTCTGAACCCTCTCACGATGTCAATGTCCAGCGCAGGGACAACGAAAGTTTCCGCTTGACCTTGCCATCGTGTGAAGCCTTAGCCTCGAACCCATGGAAAACCTGCAGCCCCTGCCGACATCTGCCGCCGCCACGCTCGACCTCTCGGTCGGTGGCATGACCTGCGCCTCCTGCGTCATGCGCGTGGAGCGCGCCCTGAAGAACGTGCCCGGCGTGCAGGACGTGAGCGTGAACCTGGCGACCGAGTCGGCGCGCGTGGTCACCGCGCCCGGCGAGGGTGGCGACATCGGCGTTCTGCTGCGCCGCGCCGTGCGCGCCGCCGGCTACGAGCCGCGCGCGGCGAGCACCGCGGCGGACGAGGCCGCGGCGCTGTCGCCGTGGCACGGCTTCGCGCCGGTCGCCGTCGGGCTGGCGCTGTCTATTCCCTTGCTCGCGCCCATGCTCGGCGAACCCTTCGGACACGATTGGATGCTGCCGCCCTGGGTGCAGCTGCTGCTGGCCACGCCGGTGCAGTTCTGGCTGGGCGCGCGCTTCTACCGCGCCGGCTGGCATGCGGCGAAGGCGCGCACCGGCAACATGGACCTGCTGGTCGCGCTCGGCACCAGCGCCGCCTTCGGCCTGTCGCTGTGGCTGTGGTGGCGCTCGGCCACCGGCGAGCACGCGGGCCACGGCGCCATGCCGCACCTGTACTTCGAGGCTTCGGCCGTGGTCATCACGCTGGTGCTGCTCGGCAAGTGGCTGGAGGCCCGCGCCAAGCGCCAGGCCACCTCGGCCATTCGCGCCCTGCAGCAGCTGCGGCCCGAGCTGGCCCACCTGGTCGGCGCGCGCGGCAAGGAAAGCGACGTGCCGCTGGCCGAGGTGATGGTGGGTGACCGCCTGGCGGTGCGCCCCGGCGAGCGCGTGCCGGCGGATGCGCGGGTGATCGAAGGGCAGTCGGAGGTCGACGAATCGATGCTCACCGGCGAGCCGCTGCCCGTGGCCAAGGGCCCGGGCGATGCGCTGACCGGCGGCGCCGTCAACGGCGACGGCCGCATGGTGATCGAGGTGCGCGCGGTCGGTGCCGAGAGCGTGCTGGCGCGCATCATCCGGCTGGTGGAGGACGCGCAGGCCGCCAAGGCGCCGATCCAGCGGCTGGTCGACAAGGTGGCGGCCGTGTTCGTGCCGGTGGTGCTGGTGATTGCGCTCGTCACGCTCGCCGGCTGGCTGGTGGCGGGCGCGGGCATCGAGACCGCGTTGATCCATGCGGTGGCCGTGCTCGTCATCGCCTGCCCGTGCGCGCTGGGCCTGGCCACGCCGGTCGCGGTGATGGCGGGCACGGGCGTGGCGGCGCGTCACGGCATCCTCGTGAAGGACGCGCGCGCGCTCGAAATTGCCCACCGCGTCGACACCGTCGCCTTCGACAAGACCGGCACGCTGACCATCGGCCGGCCGGTGCTCACCGCGCTGGTGCCGCTGGCCGGCGCCCAGGCTGGCGAAGACCAGCTGCTGGCCACGGCTGCGAGCCTGCAGGGCGGCAGCGAACACCCCTTGGCCAAGGCGGTGCTGGCGGCCGCGGCGCAACGCAACCTGCAGGCGCCGCCGCTGGGCGCGATGCAGGCGTGGCCCGGCCGCGGCGTGCGCGGGGACGTGGGCGGTGTCGGCGGCGTGGGCGGCGTCAACTGGGCCATCGCCAGCCTGCGCTGGTGCCGCGAGCTCGACGCCATGCCCGAAGCCGCCGACATCGACGGCCTGCAAGCGCAAGGCGCCACCGTGTCGGCGCTGCTGCGCTTCGACGAAGCGGGCACCGCGCATGCGCAGGCCTTGCTGGCCTTTGCCGACGAACCCAAGCCGCAGGCGGCGGAAGCGGTGCGCGCGCTGCGTGCGCGTGGCCTGCGCGTGGTGATGATCTCGGGCGACAACCTGCGCGCGGCGCAGGCGATGGCGCAGCGCCTGGGCATCGATGCCGGCGATGTGCGCGCCGACGTGCTGCCCGCCGACAAGGCGGCGCAGGTGAGCGCGTTGCGAAAGAACGGCCATGTCGTCGCGATGGTGGGCGACGGCGCCAACGACGCGCCCGCGCTGGCCGCGGCCGATGTCGGCATCGCCATGGCGCCTTCGGGCGGCGGCACCGACGTGGCGATGGAAGCCGCCGGCATCACGCTCATGCGAGGCGACCTCGCGCTGGTGGCGCAGGCTTTCGAGCTGTCGGCGCGCACCGTGGCCAAGATCCGGCAGAACCTGTTCTGGGCCTTTGCCTACAACGTGGCCGGCATTCCGCTCGCGGCCTTCGGGCTGCTCAGCCCGGTGGTCGCCGGCGCGGCCATGGCGCTGTCGAGCGTGAGCGTGATGGCCAACGCGCTGCTGCTGCGGCGCTGGAAGCCCTGAGGGTGTCGCGCGCGGCGGGTCAGTCGACCAGCAGCGCCATCACGTACTCGTCGATGTAGTCGGCCTCGCCGGCGCGCTTGTAGAACTTGCGTAGCGTGCCTTCGCGCTCGAAGCCCAGCTTTTCGTAGAAGCGCAGCGCGGGCGCGTTGTCGCTTTCGGCGAAGAGCTCGATGCGCTTCACGCCCGCGGCCTTGAGCGTGTCGATGGCCTCGCTCACCATCGCCAGCGCGATGCCCTGGCCGTGGAACGCGGGGTCGACGGCCAGCGTGCCGAGGCAGGCGACGTGTTGCACGCGGCCCGGGTAGCGCGTGGCGCGGTAGAAGCCGGCGACCCGGGCTTCGCGTTCGTAGATGAAGAAGGAGCCGCTGTCGAGCAGGCCCTGGTAGATGGGGCGAAAGTCTTCGAGCGGCATCGGGTCGTAGCCCAGGAAGGGAACGACCTTTTCGTGCATGTAGACGGCGAAGACGGTGTCGATGTCTTCCGGTGTGGCCAGCCTGCGCATGGTGAGAGCCTCGGAGCGATGAAGGCGCCGAGCATAGCGAGGGTCAGGTGAGCAGCAACGCCGAAAACACCAGCAGCACCAGCTGCGCGCACCAGGCCCATCGCAGCCGCAGCCGCCCGTCGAGCACCGCGCCAATGGCCCAGAACCCGCCCACCGCCAGGGCGAGCAGCGCCAGCCCGGTGTGGAACGACAGGTCGTCGGCGCGCCACAGAAAAGCCAGCGTCACCCCGACCCACGCCGCGAAGTGCAGCAACGCCGAGGCGGCCTGCGCACGTGTCAACACCGGGTCGTGGATGTGCCTGGCTTCTTCCAGCGAAAAAGGCGCTTCAGGGAACCGCGCCGCCACATCCGCCGGCCGCCACCCGGGCGGCTTGAACCACACGGCGACCTTGTCCTGCCAGCGCCGCGTGTGCCACGCGTCGCGCAGCAGCGGCACATACGGCCCGAGGATGGCGCGCATCGGGTCGAAGCTCGCCAGCGCCTTGCGCGTGCCGTACACGCAGGGTTCGGTTTCTTCGGCGAAGGTGCCGAACAGGCGGTCCCACACCACCAGCATGCCGCCGTAGTTGCGGTCCACATAGCCATCGTTCACCGCGTGGTGCACGCGGTGGTTCGACGGCGAGGAGAACACGCGGTCGAACCAGCCCAGCTTTCCAATGTGCTCGGTGTGGATCCAGAACTGGTAGACCAGCACGATCAGCCCCGCCAGCCCGAACTGCTCGGGCGGCACGCCCACCACCGCCATCGGCAAATAGAACGCCCAGCCCAGGAACGCCACGGTGCTTTCCTGCCGCAGCGCGGTGGAGAAGTTGAAGTGCTGGCTCTGGTGGTGCACCGAGTGCGCGGCCCAGAACACGGCCGACTCGTGGCCCGCGCGGTGCAGCCAGTAGTCGAAGAAGTCGAACAGCAGCACGGCCAGCACCCAGCCGAGGGCGCTGTCCCAGAAGTCGGGCCGGGTCCACACCGCGACCAGCGGATAGACCATGGCGTACAGCCCGATCTGGAACAGCTGGGTGCACACCGCCAGCGCCTGGCTCAGCAGCCCCTGGCTCAGGCTGCCGAGCGTGTCGCTGAAGCGGTAGGTGTTGCGCCGCTTGAGCCAGCCCCAGGCGAACTCGCACGCCATGAGCAGCGCGAACACGGGCACCACGAAAACGACCAGCCGATGCACCGTGTTCTTTTTTTCAGCAAGCGTTCAGTGAATCTTCAGCGTCGGCGGGTCACTGCGACGCGCGGCCGGCCACGATCACGGCATTGGTGCCGCCGAAAGCGAAGGAGTTGGACAGCGCGTAGCGCAAGCCCTTGGCCTCGCGCGCCTCGCCCTGGACAAAGTCCAGCTCGAACGCGGCGTCGGGTGCCTGCAGGTTGGCGATGGGCGGCAAGCTTTCACGTGCCAGCGCGCGCAATGCGGCGATGAGCTCGATGGCGCCGCCGCCGCCGAGCACGTGGCCGTGGATGGCCTTGGTCGCGCTGACCGGCGTGGCCTGGCCGAACACCTCGCGGATCGACGCGGCTTCCGCGGCGTCGCCGGCGGAGGTGGCGGTGCCGTGCGCGTTGATGTGGCCCACGTCCGAAGGCTCGATGCCCGCGTCGCGCAGCGCGGCGCGCATGGCGCGCACCTGGCCCGCGCTGTCGGGGTTGGTGATGTGGGTGCCGTCGCAGTTGGTGGCGTAGCCCGCGAGCACGAAGGGCGCGGCTTGCGCGCCGCGCGCGGCTGCGTGCGCTTCCGATTCGAGCACCAGCGCCGCGGCACCTTCGCCGATGGCGAAGCCCGCGCGGTCGCCCGAGAAGGGGCGGCAGGCCGAAGCGGGCGCGTCGGCCGGCGGCGGCGCCATCACGCGCATGGCGTTCCAGCTGGCCAGCACGCCGGGGGTGAGCATGGCGTCGTGCCCGCCGACGATGGCCACATCGATCCAGCCGCCGCGAATGGCGCGCATCGCCTCGCCGATGGCCACGGCCGAGGAGGCACAGGCGCAGGCGTACGCAATGGCGGCGCCGCGCGCGCCGAAGTGCAGCGCCAGCTCGGCCACGGCCGCGTTGGGCATCACGGTGAGCACGGTGGTCGGGCGCATGCGGCGCTGCTCGCCGTACAGCGCGCTGGTGGTGTTGTCGAAGGTGCCGGCACCCGCGAGGCCGCTGCCCCAGAAGATGCCCAGGCGTTCGCGGTCGAGCGTGCCGAGGTCGAGCCCGGCTTCGCCCGCCGCGTCCTGCGCGGCGGCCAGCGCCATGGCGGTGCCGCGGTCCAGCGGCAGGCGCGAGGTGCTGCGCACGCCGTTGGAGTCGAACTCGCAGGCGGCCACGGCCAGCTGCACGGTGTCCATGCCCTTGATTTCGAGCGTGTGCGAACGCACGGCCGAGCGGCCGGCGAACAGCGCGTCGTCGAAGGCTTCCACGGTGCGGCCGATGGGGGTGACAAAACCGATGCCGCTCACGCGCACCGGCGCCGAAGCAGCGCGCGCGGCCGAGGCGGCAAGTACGGCGTGGGCGGCGCCGCTGCTCATGCGGTCGCTTCGGCGGTCTGGCCCGACACGGCGGCGTCGCTGCTCTCGGCGTCGATCACTTCGCACAGGCGCTGCAGCGTGATGCCGGCTTCGCGCGGGTCGAGGCGGTCTTCGGGAATGCGCAGGTGGAAGGCGTCTTCGACGGCGAAGACGAACTCCATCAGCGCGAGCGAGTCCAGGCCCAGGTCCGACAGCGCGGTGCTCGGCGAGATGGCCGAGCGCTCGAGGCGGAAGTCGGTCGCCAGGATGGTGGCGATGCTGTTGAAGGTGGGCGAAGCGGAGGCGGAAGAAGCGGAAGACGACATGGAGATGCTTTCCTTTCAGGCGGGGTCTGTGGGGCTCAGGCGTACAGCGGATGCTCGGGCATCGTGCCATGCGCTACCGCATCGGCGAACGACACGGTTTCGCGCACGACCTGCTGGCGGTCGTTGTCGATCGTGATCATGTGGTAGCTGTTCGCGACCACCACGGTGCGGAACGCGCGGCAGCGCAGGCCGCGCGCCAGGATGTCGAGGTTGGCCACGCTGGCCACCTCGTCCTGCTGGGCATGCAATGCGAGCACGTTGGCGCATTGCACGTTGTTGAGGTTGCGCCGCACGTGGCGAATGAGCCGGTCGTGCTCGCGCAGGTGGCCCACGCCGATGACGGAGCTGCCGGCGCGCGAGACCTTGCGGTGGCGCAGCTCGCGCTCGATCCAGGCGCGCACGCGTTCGTTCTTCACGCCGTAGGGCGGGCGCTCGCGGTACTGCCACCACCGGCCCAGCGGCGTGTAGAAGGCCAGCGGCAGCAGGAACTGCGTGCGCGGAATGGCCCAGCCGTCGAAGCGCAGCGTGGTCGACATGAGCACCAGCGCATCGACGTCGTCGCCGCAGCGGATGGCCGCGCCGAGCGCGAGCGACGAGCCAGCCGAAATGCCGACCAGCATCACGCGGTCGTGCTGCGCGCGCAGCGCCTTCACCTGCGCCTGGATCGCGTCGATCCAGCGCTCGTACGGCGCCGCGTGCTGCAGGGGCGCGCCGGCATCGAACGAGTAGCCCTCGATGACCAGCGGATGCACCGAGTAGCCGCGGCTGCGCAGCGCGGACTGCACGGTCAGCAACTCGTCAGGCGTGCTGCATAAACCGTGCAGCAGGACCACCGCGGTGCGTTGCACCTCGGGTGGCACCATGCTCAACTGATCGGAGGGTTCGCGTGCACTCATCGCTTGGCGCCGGCCATGAAAGTGGCGCGTATTTCGTGTGGCTGTCGTATGCTCATGCAGCGTTTATCGCTTGGAGCGACTGACGGGCCGCTGACCCATCGCTCGCAGGGCAGCCCACCCTTAACCATTCCTTAAATACGATGCGAATTCTGCTTGTCGAAGACGACGCCGTCCTGCGTGACGTGATGGTTCGCAGCCTGGCCGACGCGGGCCACCGCGTCGATGTGTCCACCAACGTCGAGGACGCCGACCACCTGTGGCGCGTGCAACCCTTCGATGCCGTGCTGCTCGACCTCAACCTGCCGGCCACCGCCAGCCCCACCAGCGGCCTGGCCAGCGGCCTCACCGCGTTGCGCCAGGCGCGTGCGCGCGGCGACCGCACGCCGGTGCTGGTGCTCACCGCGCGCGGGCGCACCGAGGAGCGCATTGCCGGCCTCGATGCCGGTGCCGACGACTACCTGGGCAAGCCCTTCGACCTGGCCGAGGTCGAAGCGCGCCTGCGCGCGCTGGTGCGCCGCGCCAAGGGCACCGAGGACATCGTGCTGCTGGGGCAGCTGAAGCTCGACCGCAAGGCGCGGCGCTTTTCCACCGCGAGCGGCCCGCTCGACCTGCCGGCGCGCGAGTTCGAGGTGCTGTGGGAGCTCATGAGCCCGCCGGGGCGCACGGTGAGCAAGCGGGCGCTGTCCGACAAGCTCTCCAGCTTCGACGAGTCGCTGGGCGACAACGCGCTGGAGGCCTTCATCTCGCGCCTGCGCAAGAAGCTGCAGGGCACGGGCGCGGGCATTCGCACGCTGCGCGGCATCGGCTACCTGCTCGAGGCCGAGCTCTGATCCGCGCGTGACCGTACCCGCGAAAGAACGGCTGCAGGAGCCGAAGAAACCGCGACCCGCACCGTCGCTCACGCGGCGCGTGCTGCGCAACGTGCTGGTGCCGCTGGCGCTCACGTGGATGGTCGGCGCGGTCATCGCGCTGGTCATCGCCAACTACTTTTCGGAACAGGCTTTCGACCGCGGCATGCTCGACGACGCGTACGCGCTGTCGGCCAATGTGCAGGCGGGCGAGCGCGGCATCGAGCTGCTGCTCACGCCGCGCGAGGTGGCCACGGTGCTGTTCGACCAGGTCGACAAGGTGTACTTCGCGGTGCAGCGGCTCGACGGCACGCTCATTTCGGGGCAGTCGGGGCTGGAGGCGCCGCTGCCGATCGACGGCGCGCGCTACCGCTTCTCGGACATCAACTACGAAGGCAGCGTGCTGCGCGCGGTGGTGCTCGAGCACGACGCCGAGCCCGACATCAGCATGCCCTACCGCGTGATCATCGCGCAGACCACGCTGAGCCGGACCGCGCTGGTGCGCCAGCTGCTGGGCTATGCGCTGGCACCGCAGATATTGCTGCTGGTGCTGCTGGCCATCTGGCTGTGGTACGGCATTCGCAGCGACCTGCGCCCGCTGGGCGACCTGCAGCGCGCGCTCGACCGGCGCGACGTGCACGACCTGTCTCCGGTGGCCGTGGCCGAAACATCGCGCGAGCTGCAGCGCCTGGGCAACGCGGTGAACTCGCTGTTCGAGCGGCTCGGCCAGAGCGTGCAGGCGCAGCGCGAGTTCGTGGGCAACGTGGCGCACGAACTGCGCACGCCGCTCGCGGGCATTCGCGCGCTGGCCGAATACGGCCTGGCGCAGCACGACACCGCGGTGTGGCGCGAGCAGCTGGAGCGCGTGTCCGAACGCCAGGGCCGCGCGAGCCACCTGATCGACCAGCTGCTGGCGCTGGCGTTGGCCGAGGAAGCGCGCGCGAGCCTGGAGCGCGCGCCGGTGCGCCTCGACGTGCTGGCCGAGCAGACGGTGCTGCGCCACCTTGCGAAGGCCGATGCGCGCGGCGTCGACCTGGGCGCGCGCGGCCTGGACGACGGCGTGGTGGTGCTGGCCAACGAAGCGCTGGTGGAGGGCATTCTCGACAACCTGATCGACAACGCGCTGCGCTATGGCGGGCAGACCATCACGGTCGAGCTGGCGGGCCGCACGCTGAGCGTGATCGACGACGGGCCGGGCATTCCGCTGGAGGCGCAGCGCGACCTGATGCAGCGTTGGGCGCAGGGGCCCGAGGGGCAGAAGCTGGGGCAGGGCTCGGGGCTGGGGCTGTCGATCGTGTCGCGTTACGCGGAGCTGCTGGGGGCGGAACTGCGGCTGGAAGCGGCGGAGCCGACGGGGCTGCGTGTGAGCGTGGCGTTCGGCGAGGCTTAGTTCGGCGAGGCTTAGGGCCGCTCAGCGCGGCCTTGTGTCTTGCTCCCTCCCCCGCTGGGGGAGGGTCGGGGTGGGGGCACGGCGGCGCGGGTTCAAGCGCGGCGCCTGTTCGAAGGCCTGCCCCCATCCCTGCCTTCCCCCAGTGGGGGAAGGAGAAAAGCCACCTCCCGCTACAGCGGCGTGCCCTGGTGAAACACCATCCGCCACCGCCCCTGCCTGCACTTCCACAACGAGCTGCGCAACGAATCCGCCGCAGGCCTTTGTGCATTGGCTTCGCGGTGCACGCGGTACGTCACCAGCGCCACGTCGCTCGCCATGCGCAGCACGCGAAAGTCCGTCATCGTGCGTTCCGAGAACGCTTCGTCGCGCAACGCCTCGACGATGGCTGCGCGTGTCCACACGGCGCCCGACACGCCGAGTTCATGGAACTCGTCGTCGAGCAATTCCTCGAGCTGCGCGGCGGTCGCACGCACCTCGCGCAGGTGAAGCGCGCTTTCGAGTTTCAGCAGCAGCGCATCGAGGTCTTCGGCCGGCGCGGCCTCGCAGAGCTCGAGCGGAAGCCCGTCGGGATCGGCGAAGAACGTGAAGCGCCGTCCGGTGAATTCATCGACGCGCAACGGCTCCACCGCAACGCCTTGCGCCGCGAGCCTGTCGGCCGCGGCCTGCACATCGGGCACCTCGAAGCAGAGGTGACGAAGCCCCTGTGCCTCGGGCCGCGTGGGCCTTGCCGGCGCACCGGGAAAGGAGAAGAGCTCGATCTGCGAGCCGTCCGGCAAGGCCAGGTCGAGCTTGTATGAGTCGCGTGCGGCGCGGTGGTTTTCCGCGACGACGCGCAGGCCGAGCACCTCGGTGTAGAAGCGCTTCGACACCGCGTAGTCGGCGCAGATGATGGCGACGTGGTGGATGCGATCGAGCTGCATCGCGGCCTTCATTTCGATGGTGCGTGCAAGGGCTTGCGCAGGTAGACACGCGTGCGCCCGTCGAGCGTTTCACGCTTGTATTCGACGTAGCCGATGCGCTGGTAGAGCGCACGGTTCTCGGTCATCTTCTCATTGGTGTAGAGGTAGATCGACGCATGGCCTTGGCGCACGGCCTCGAGCTCGGCAAGCTCGAGCAGGGCGCGGCCCACGCCGGTGCCCTGGTGCGCCGGTAGCACCGCGATCACGTCGATCAGGAAGCCTTCGTCGGTCACGTCGAGCAGCAGCGCGGCCACGGTGTGCTGTGCCAGCGTGGCAACCCACACCTGCAGGCTGGCAATGGCTTCGCCGTAGTCGCGCTGCATCGGCCGGGGCTCGACGCCGAGCCGCGGAACGTAGATGCGAAAGGCGTCGTGCGCGCAGGCCGCCACGGCGGCTTCGTCTTCGGCGGTGGCGCGCCGCAAGGTCCAGGGCGTGGGCTGGCTGGTGGGCATGGTGCTGCTCGTCACTCGAACTCCACCTCGCCCTCGATCTCCACCGGGATGTTGAACGGCAGCTCCGCCATGCCCACGGCGCTGCGCGAATGCGCGCCGATGTCGGGGCCGAAGAGTTCGAGGATGAGGTCCGAGAAGCCGTTGATCACGGCCGGCTGCTTGTCGAAGCCGGGTGCGCACGCGACCATGCCGAACACGCGCGTCCATGCGGTGATGCGGTCGAGGTCGCCGAGCGCGCGCTGCAGGCTGCCGAGCATGGCAAGGGCGGTGAGGCGCGCGGCCATGTAGCCCTGTTCGACGCTCACTTCGCGCCCCAGCTTGCCCAGCGGCGCGGCGATGGTGCCGTCGGCGGCGAGCGGGCCGTGGCCCGAGATCAACGCGCGCCGGCCGACGACGCGCACGAACTGGAAGGGGAGCACGACGCCGGGCGGCGGCGTCACGGGAGGGGGCAGCACGAGGCCTGAATCGGCCAGTCGTTGCGCTATGCGGGCCATGGCGGTGGGGTCTCCTGTCGGCGGACGATGGGTCCGCCGCATCTTGCCATGGCCCTCCTGCCCCCGACCCCCTTGCGTGGCAGGGTCAGGCGGCCCGGGCGGCTCAGGCCAGCGTCGGGTAGTCCGTGTAGCCCTTGGCGCCGCCACCGTACATGGTGGCCTTGTCGAGCTCGTTCAGCGGTGCGTTCTCGCGCAGGCGGCGCACCAGGTCGGGGTTGGAGATGAAGGGCTTGCCGAAGGCCACGAGGTCGTCGCCTTCCTTCACGGCTTCTTCGGCCAGCGGGCGGTCGTAGCCGTTGTTCACCATCCACGCGCCCTTGCCGCCGGCTTCGCGGTAGGCGGCCTTCAGCGCTTCGTAGTCGAAGGGGCGGTCGTCGATTTCGCGCGGGCCGCCGGTGGCGCCTTCGATGATGTGGATGTACGCCAGGTTCAGCTGCGCGAGCTGCTTCACCACGTAGGTGAACAGCGGCTGCGGGTTGCTGTCGTGCGCGTCGTTGGCCGGGGTCACGGGCGACAGGCGAATGCCGGTCTTGCCGCCGCCCACCGCGTCGACCACGCCGCGCGTGGCCTCGAGCAGCAGGCGCGCGCGGTTCTCGATGCTGCCGCCGTAGTCGTCGGTGCGCTTGTTGCTGCCGTCCTTCAGGAACTGGTCGAGCAGGTAGCCGTTGGCGCCGTGCAGTTCCACGCCGTCGAAGCCGGCGGTTTCCACCGCGCTGCGTGCGGCCACCGCGAAGGCGTGGACGATGCCGGGGAGCTCGGCCGCGTCGAGCGCGCGCGGCTCGGAGGTTTCCACGAAGCTGGGCACGCCGTCCTTGATGAGCACGGTCTTGGTCTTGGCCGTGATGGCCGAGGGCGCCACGGGCTTGCCGCCATCGGGTTGCAGCTCGGTGTGCGAGACGCGGCCCACGTGCCACAGCTGCACCACGATCTTGCCGCCCTCGGCGTGCACGGCGTCGGTCACGCGCTTCCAGGCGTCGAGCTGCTCGGTGCCGTACAGGCCGGGCACGTCGGAGTAGCCCTGGCCCTGGTGGCTGATGGCGGTGGCCTCGGTGATGAGCAGGCCGGCCGAGGCGCGCTGGGCATAGTAGGTGCCGGCGATGTCGGGCGGGATCGCGTTGGGCGAGCGATTGCGCGTCAGCGGCGCCATCACGATGCGGTTGGCGAGCTGCAGGTCGCCGGCCTGGACGGGGTCGAAGAGGGTGGACATCGTTGAAAGGGGTGGACAGAGTTGAAACAGGCGCAAGGCTAAGCGCGCGGTCTCAACCCTGCTGTCGCACGGTTGTCCCGAATGGTGCTAGGACAACGGCCCGTGTAACGCGCTCGGCCCGTGCGGTGCGATCAACCCCAGCAGCGCGGGGCTCACCCGCACCGGCATGGCCAGCAGGATCTGCCCCATGCCCTTGCCCAGCGGGTCGTTGCGCAGCGAGGCCATGCCGCCGCCGCCCAGCGCCTGCTCGCAGACGAAGTTGAAGGCGTCGATGCCCGGCACCTCGTGGCGCGTGACCGGGCCCTGCACGAGGTGGGCGAGCCAGCCGGCCACGCGCGCCTCGGTGAGCTGCGCGCGCAGCAGCGGCAGCAGGGCGGGGTGGCGCGCGATGACGCCGATGTTCGACGTGTCGCCCTTGTCCCCGCTGCGTGCCCAGGCGAGGCGCAGGAGGGGCACTTCGACGGCGTCCGTGGCCTGGGGTGCGGCATCGCCCTGCGGGGCCTCGGCGGGCGTTGCGGTGATGGAAGGCGCTGCGGCAATGCAAGGCGCTGCTACGGTCGACGGCGCTTCGGTGTCCGGCACCTCGATGAGCTCCGCGCCCAGGTGCACACTGGCCTGCACCCGCGACTTGTCGAGCAGGAACGCGTATTGCCGGATCGACGGCGACACCGACGCGCGCCCGCCGCCCGCCCCCGTGGTGCCCGGCGCCCACGAGGTGCCGGCCGGCGCCACCTCGCGCGCGAACAGCGCCAGCGCCTCCTTGCGCGGGTGCGTCACCGCGAGCCGCAGCACGGCCTCGCGCGTGTGCTGCACCTGCGTCTGCGCATGCGGGCCGTAGCAAGACTCCGCGCCCAGCACCTCGAGTTGCGTGCCGCTGTAGGGGCCGAAGCCCTGCTGCGCGAACAGCGTGCCGGTGCGCGCCAGGATGGCCTCGCCGGTGCGCCGGGCCTTGGCCACGGCGTCGAAGCCGACGATGGTGAGTTGCGCCGCGGTCTTGAAGCCCTCGACGTAGGTGGCGCTCACCTTGTAGCTGGCGGTGGGCGCGCGGCCGCGCGCGCCGTGCACGCGCACGCGGTGCACGCCGGCCTGTTCGATGCGCACCTGCGTGAAGTCGGCCACCACGTCGGGCAGCAGGTAGGCCGCGGGGTCGCCGATTTCGTAGAGCATCTGCTCGGCCACCACGGCGGGCGTGAGCTTGCCGCCGGTGTTCGCGGGCTTGGTGACCACGAAGCTGCCGTCCGCCCCGCATTCGACGATGGGGTAGCCGATGTTCGGCCAGTCGGGCACGGTGTCCCAGTCGGTGTGCAGTCCGCCGGTGGCCTGGCAGCCGCACTCGATGATGTGGCCCGCGAGGCTGCCCGCGGCAAGCAGGTCGAAGTCGCCCGGCTGCCAGCCGAACTCGTGCATGAGCACGCCCAGCGTGACGGCCGAATCGACGCAGCGGCCGGTGATGACCACCTGCGCGCCTGCATCGAGCGCCGCCTGGATGGGCCGCGCGCCAAGATACGCGTTGGCCGTGAGCACGCGCTCGGGCAGCGCGGCGCCGCTCTGCGGCTCGCGCACGGGTGGCTGCTGCTGGCGCAGTTGCGGCAGCAGCGCGGACACGTCGTCGCCGCTCACCACCGCGATCTTCAACACCACGCCTTGCTCGGCGGCCAGCGCGGCGAGCGCGTCGGCGCAGCCCTGCGGGTTGACGCCGCCCGCGTTGCTCACCACGCGAATGCCTTGCGCCACGACGTCTTTCAGCACGGCTTTCATCGCGACGGAAACGAAGTCGGTCGCGTAGCCCAGCTCGGGCTTCTTCAGCCGCGCGCCGGCCAGGATCGACATCGTCAGCTCGGCCAGGTAGTCGAACACCAGGTAGTCGATGTGGCCGCTTGCCACGAGCTGCGGCGCGCCGACGCTGCTGTCGCCCCAGAAGCCCGAGGCGCCGCCGATGCGGACGACGCGGGACGGGTCCTTGCCGTCGTTGTTGTTGTTGTTGCCGCTGCTGTTGCCGTTCATCGCCCACTCCATTGCGGCTTGCGCTTCTCGCGGAACGCGAGCTGTCCTTCGGCGGCGTCTTCGGTCAGCGCGAAGAGGCCGATCTGGCTTTCGGTGAAGGCCATCGATTCCTCGAAGGCCATCGCTTCGATCTTCTTCATGGTGTACAGGCCGCGGCGGATGGCAGCGGGCGACTTGTCGAGCATGCGCGCGAGCAGCCAGTCGACGCTCTCGTCGACGTCGTCGCTCACGCGGTTGACGAGGTTCAGCGCGAGCGCCTGCGCGGCCGTGATGGGCTCGCCGGTGATGCACATCTCTGCCAGCACGCGGCGCGGCAACAAGCCGCCGAGCACGCTGAGCACCTGCGCGGGAAACACGCCGACCTTCACCTCGGGCAGGCCGAACACGGCCTGGCTGCTGGCCACCGCCATGTCGCACATCGCCATGAGGCCCATGCCGCCCGCCATGCACGCGCCGTTGACGCGCGCGACCAGCGGCACGGTCGATTGCCGGGCCTGGCGAAACAGGTTGGCCATGCCCTGGTAGGGCGCGGCGTAGTCGAACTTGAACGAGGTGCCGCTCTGCAGGTCGGCGCCCGCGCAGAAGGCGCGCGTGCCGGCGCCGGTGATGACCACGGCGCGCACGGCGGTGTCGGCGTTGGCGCGCGCAAGCGCATCGGCGAGGCCCGCGAGCACCGCGGCGTCGATGGCGTTGCGCCGCTCTTCGCGCGCGATGGTGAGCCACATGACGGGGCCGCGCATGTCCACGTGCAGCCCGGCCGAGGTGGCGGTGGGAGCAAGCGACGGTGAAGGTGGAGGCGAAGGGGGAGGGGATGAAGACGTATCGGGCATGCAGCAAGCGTCGCCCGAAAAAAAAGCCGCTTCATGCGGCTTGTGGCTGAAGCGGGCCGGGTTTTCCCTGAAGAGGGAACGCTCCGGCCGCTTGCGCGTGGCGTGCTTACTTCAGCAGGCCTTCGGCCTTCAGCGCTTCCTGCACCGCAGGGCGGGCGCCCACGCGCGCGTGCCAGGCTTGCAGGTTGGGGAAGGCGGAGATGTCCACGTTCGTGGGCTTGGTCCAGTTGGTGACGGTGAACAGGTAGCCGTCGGCCACGCTGAAGTGCTCGCCCATCAGGTAGTCCTTGCCGGCGAGTTCGCTGTCGATCCACTTGAAGCGCGAGGCCAGCTTGTCCTTGAAGATGGTCTTGGCCTCTTCGGGCATGTTGGGGTTGAACAGCGGGCTGAAGGTCTTGTGCACTTCGGTGCCGATGAACGTGAGCCACTCCTGCAGGCGGTAGCGCTGCAGCGTGCCGTTGGCGGGTGCCAGGTTCTTGGTGGGCGCCAGGTCGGCGATGTATTGCAGGATGGCCGGGCCTTCGCGCAGGCGCGTGCCGTCGTCGAGCTCGAGCATCGGCACGTAGCCCAGCGGGTTGATGCCGTAGTAGTCGGTGCCGTCCTGCAGCTTGTGGCTCTTGGTGCTGGCCAGCACGGGTTCGATGGCAATGCCTGCCTCGTGCAGCGCGATGTGGGGCGACAGCGAGCAGGCGCCCGGCGAGTAATACAGCTTCATTCGAATGACTCCAGTGGATGACGAGGTGATTGTTGTGAGAAACCGCAGCGGATGCTAGCGGAAGCGGCCGCATCCGGTGGCGTCGCGTTTTTGTCCTACGGTGGCATGCGCGCGGCGACTATCGGGCGGATGCGGCCCTTTTTCTAAGCTCCGTCGCACGGTGGGAACGACCCGCCGATTGATTGAAGGAGTTCTCCATGTTGAAGTACGCGATCATCTTTGCGGTCATCTCTCTGGTTGCCGCCCTGCTGGGCTTCGGTGGCGTGGCCGCCGGTGCCGCCGGCATCGCCAAGCTGCTGTTCGGCCTGTTCCTGGTGCTGGCCGTGCTGTTCGTCGTGCTCGCCGCCCTGGGCGTGGGCGCGGTGAAAAAAGCCATCGACTGATGCGACGTGCCAAGCTGAGGTGGCCGCAGGCGCGGCCACTCGGCCTGCTGTTGCAAAGCCCCGCGCACCGCGTGCTGCGGGTGCTGCTGGTGACGCAGGCGCACTGGCAGTTGCAGGAACACCGTTGAAAAGAATCCCATGCACCTCTCCCACATCGACGCGCAACTCGACTACGAGGTCGTCGCGCCGGCCCACCTGCTGCTGAACATCGAGGCGGCGCGCTCCGGTGCGCAGGCCGTGGTGAGCGAGGTGCTCAGCATCGAGCCGCCGACCGAGATGCAGGTGTTCTGCGACGAGGGCAGCGGCAACCGGTTCATCCGCTTCGACGCGGTGCCCGGCCCGCTGAAGATCAGCTACCGGGCCAGCGTGCAGCGCACCCACGTCATCGTGCCGCCCGACCTGCGCGAAGTGCCGGTCAACGAGGTGCCCGACGAGGTGCTGCACTACATGATGCCGACGCGCTATTGCGAGTCGGACCTGATGTCGCGTTGCGCGCAGCAGCTGTTCGGCGACCTGCCGCCGGGCATCGGCCGGGTGCAGGCCATCGTCGACTGGATCCACGAGAGCATCGCCTACGAGCCCGGCAGCAGCGTGTCGACCACGACCGCGCGCGAGGTGTTCGTGGAACGCGCCGGCGTGTGCCGCGACTTCGCGCACCTGGGCATCACCTTTTGCCGTGCGTTGAACATCCCCGCGCGGCTGGTGGTGGGCTACGTGTGGTTCGACGAACCGCCGCAGGACTTCCATGCGGTGTTCGAGGCCTGGCTGGGCGGGCAGTGGGTGCTGTTCGATGCGACGCGCATGGCGCCGGTCGACCGGCTCGTGCGCGTGGGCACCGGGCGCGATGCCAAGGACGTGGCCTTCTGCACGATCTTCGGCAACGTGCGCATGACCGACAAGCGCCTGGTCATCCGCGAACTGCAGGACGAGAGCCTGCAACCCTCAAAGGCGCCGGCGCCGACCGGGGAGCTGGTGGGCATCGAAAAGCCGGTGCCGGTGGTGCAGGTGGCTGAAGTCACCGGTTGATGTGGGTTGAATGCTATCAAATAGATAGCAAACTATCCATGTTCGATGCGCTTTAGGGCTGGATTTGGCATGCCCCTCTAGCTTGTCCACACAACGGGCGCGACGGGGCCCCGGCGATTAAAATTGGCGCCCCCTTTTGCGCCGCGCACGCGTTCCGTTGTGCGCCCCCATTTCAAATGCTGTACCCCGAAGAATTCGACGTGATCGTCGTCGGCGGTGGCCATGCCGGCACCGAAGCCGCGCTCGCCGCCGCGCGCATCGGCGCCAAGACGCTGCTGCTCTCCCACAACATCGAGACGCTGGGGCAGATGAGCTGCAACCCCTCCATCGGCGGCATCGGCAAGGGCCACCTGGTGAAGGAGGTCGACGCGCTCGGCGGCGCCATGGCCATTGCCACGGACGAAGCCGGCATCCAGTTCCGCATTCTCAATTCGAGCAAGGGCCCGGCCGTGCGCGCCACACGCGCGCAGGCCGACCGTGTGCTGTACAAGGCGGCCATTCGCCATCGCCTGGAAAACCAGCCGAACCTGAGCCTGTTCCAGCAAGCCGTCGACGACCTGATGGTGGAGGGTGACCGCGTGGTCGGCGCCGTCACGCAGGTGGGCATCGCCTTCCGCGCGCGCACGGTGGTGCTGACCGCGGGCACCTTCCTCGACGGTCGCATCCATGTCGGGCTCGACAACTACCAGGCCGGCCGCGCGGGCGATCCGCCGGCCATCAGCCTGTCGGCGCGCCTGAAGGAACTGAAGCTGCCGCAAGGCCGGTTGAAGACGGGCACGCCGCCGCGCCTGGACGGGCGCAGCATCGATTTTTCGAAGTGCACCGAGCAGCCCGGCGACGGCATGCCGGGCGGGGCAGGGCCGATGCCGGTGTTCAGCTTCATGGGCCGTGCGGACATGCACCCGAAGCAGATGGCCTGCTGGGTGACGCACACCAACGCGCGCACCCACGACATCATTCGCTCGGGCTTCGACCGCAGCCCCATGTTCACCGGCAAGATCGACGGCGTGGGCCCGCGCTATTGCCCGAGCGTGGAAGACAAGATCAACCGCTTCGCCGACAAGGACAGCCACCAGATCTTCCTGGAACCTGAAGGCCTGACGACCAACGAGTACTACCCGAACGGGATCTCGACCAGCCTGCCGTTCGACATCCAGTACCAACTGGTGCGCTCGATGCCGGGGCTGGAGAACGCGCACATCCTGCGCCCGGGCTACGCGATCGAGTACGACTACTTCGATCCGCGCGAACTGAAGAGCAGCTTTGAAACGCGCTCGGTGCAGGGTTTGTTCTTTGCCGGGCAAATCAACGGCACCACGGGCTATGAAGAAGCCGCGGCCCAGGGCTTGTTCGCCGGCATCAATGCCGCGCTGCAATGCCGTGGCGAAGACGCCTGGCTGCCGCGCCGCGACGAGGCCTACCTGGGCGTGCTGGTCGACGACCTGATCACCAAGGGCGTGACCGAGCCGTACCGCATGTTCACCAGCCGCGCCGAGTTCCGGCTGCAGCTGCGCGAAGACAACGCCGACATGCGTTTGACCGAAGCAGGGCGCAAGCTGGGCCTGGTAGACGACGCGCGCTGGGACGCTTTCAGCCGAAAGCGCGACGCTGTTTCACGTGAAACAGAGCGGCTCAGGTCGATCTGGGTGAACCCGCGCAATCTGCCGGCGTCCGAGTCGGAGCGGGTTCTGGGCAAGGCCATCGACCACGAATACAACCTGGCTGACCTGCTGCGCCGGCCCGATGTGAACTACAAGACGCTGATGTCCCTGGACGGCGGCAAGTACGACGCACCGGCAGCGCTGAGCGAAACCGAAGTCGAGCAGATCGAGATTTCGGCCAAGTATTCCGGCTACATCGAGCGCCAGCACGACGAAGTGGAGCGCGCATCGCACTTCGAGAACCTGAAGCTGCCGGCCGATTTCGACTACGGACAGGTCAAGGCATTGAGCTTCGAGGTGCGCCAGAAGCTGGACAAGCATCGCCCCGAGACGCTGGGCCTGGCCTCGCGCATCTCTGGCGTCACGCCCGCAGCCATCTCCTTGCTGATGATTCACCTGCGAAAGGGCGGCCACAAGGCCTTTGCCCGGGACGCTGAAGGTACATCGAACGCATCATCTACCGCCACGGAAGCAGCCACCGAGCCGCAGTCTGCCGAATGACGGCGCCGATCGACACGCTGCGCGCAGGCGCAGCCGCCATGGGCGTGGCCCTGTCTGACCGCCAGGGCGAGCAGCTGCTGGCCTACGGCACGTTGATGCTCAAGTGGAACAAGGTCTACAACCTCACAGCCCTGCGCGACCCGGCCATCGTGCTCACGCACCATCTGCTCGACAGCCTGGCGGCGGTTGCGCCGCTGCAGCGCGAGTGGGCAGGGAAGGGCAAGCTGCTCGACGTGGGCTCCGGCGGTGGGTTGCCGGGCGTGGTGATCGCGATCATGCGGCCGGACCTGGAAGTGAGCTGCCTCGATGCGGTGGCAAAGAAGGCGGCCTTCGTGCAGCAGGTTTCGGCGGAGTTGGAGCTACCCAATCTGCGCGGCCTGCATGCACGGGTCGAATCGCTGGCGGGCAGCTATGAAGTCATCAGCTCGCGGGCGTTCGCCTCGCTGCCCGACTTCTTCAATGGCTCGATGAACCTGCTCGCGCCGGGCGGCGTCTGGCTGGCAATGAAGGGCAAGGTTCCCAGCGATGAACTCGCTGTCTTGCCGAAAGGCGTCGCAGTGTTTCACGTGGAACAACTGACGGTTCCGGGCCTCGATGCCGAACGCTGCATCGTCTGGGCGCGCAAAGAAGCTGCCTGAGCTTGGGCCACGCTGGCCGCTCGGGCCACCGACGCCCGGATTTGCGTTCGATTCAGTAAAAGAACGGGGGGCACCGGCAAATGCCGGTGCCCGAACCGCCCCTGCCGCGGCGTGCTCGCTTAGACTCGATGCCTCCCGCCTTTCGTCGCTCTTCCCTCGCCCCCGTCTGTCCGGCGCTCTTTTCTGAGGCAATCCCATGTTCGGCATCGCTGACTACGGCGCATTCGTCGCCGCCATCGTCTTGTTCCTCCTGATCCCGGGCCCGGGCAACCTCGCGCTGATCACCTCGACCAGCAAAGGCGGCATTCGCGGCGGCCTGGCGGCCACGTCGGGCGTCATCCTGGGGGACCAATGCCTGATGTGGGCGGCCGTTGCGGGTGTGTCGGCCGTGCTGGCTGCTTACCCTGCCGCTTTCAAGGCGGTGCAGTGGCTGGGCGCGGGCTACCTGGCGTGGCTGGGCCTCAAGATGCTGCTGGCCAAGCCGGGCTCGGCGCCCATCCTGAACATCAAGCCCAGCCACTTCCTGCGCCAGGCCTTCACCATCACCTTGTTGAACCCGAAGGCCATCGTGTTCTACATGGCCTTTTTTCCGCTGTTCGTGGACCCGGCCCGCCACCAGGGCCTGGTCACTTTCGGCGCCATGGCCGTCACCATTGCCGCGCTGACCTTCCTGTACGGGCTGACCTCCACGCTGCTTACGCACTTCCTGGCCGAGCGAATTCGCGCCAACCCACGCATTTCCAGCACGCTCGAGAAGCTGGCCGGCACCTTCCTGATTGCCTTCGGCATCAAGCTCGCAATTTCCCGCTGATCGACCCCCCGTACTGACATGGCCAAGATTTTCTGCATTGCCAACCAAAAGGGCGGCGTCGGCAAGACCACCACCACCGTCAACCTCGCCGCTGGCCTGGCCAAGGCCGGCCAGCGCGTGCTGATGATCGACCTCGATCCCCAGGGCAACGCCACCATGGGTTCGGGCATCGACAAGCGCCAGCTCGAGCTGACGGTGTACGACGTGCTGCTCGAATCGGCTTCGGTGGCCGAGGCCCGCGTCAAGGCCGACAAGCTGGTGGAGGGCGGTTGCGGCTACGACGTGCTGGGCGCCAACCGTGAGCTGGCCGGCGCCGAAGTCGAAATGGTGGCCATCGACCGCCGCGAGAAGCGCCTGCGCACCGCGCTGGCGGCGGTGGGTGCCGAGTACGACTTCGTGCTCATCGACTGCCCGCCGTCGCTGAGCCTGCTGACACTGAACGGCCTGTGCGCCGCCCATGGCGTGATCGTGCCGATGCAGTGCGAGTACTTCGCGCTCGAGGGGCTGACCGACCTGGTCAACACCATCAAGCAGGTGCACGCCAACCTGAACAAGAACCTGCAGATCATCGGCCTGCTGCGCGTGATGTTCGATCCGCGCATCACGCTGCAGCAGCAGGTGAGCGAGCAGCTCAAGTCCCACTTCGGCGACAAGGTGTTCGACACCGTCATCCCGCGCAATGTGCGGCTGGCCGAGGCGCCGAGCTACGGCCTGCCGGGCGTGGTGTTCGACCCGGCGGCGCGCGGCAGCCAGGCCTTCGTCGCCTTCGCGCAGGAGCTGATCGAGAAGATGCCGCCCGCCAGCGCCTTCGCTTCCGGTGCGGTGGCGCCGCCGATTGCGCCGGTCGAACGCACTGCGCCCGATCTTGCGATTCCCGCGGACGTGCTCGCGCCAGTGCCTGCGCCCGACTCGACCACCAGCGACAACAACGCCTGAAGCCTGTCGTTACTTGATTTTACGCTATCAAATTAATAGCAAATGACAGCACCCCGCATCCTGCTCCTGCCCGGTTGGCAAAACAGCGGCCCCGGACATTGGCAAACCCGCTGGGAGGCGGTGTACGGCGACCAGCGCGTCGAGCAGCATGAATGGATGCGCCCGCTGCGCGGCGACTGGTCGATCCAGCTCGAGGAGGCCGTGCTGGCCGCGCCGGGCCCGGTGGTCTTCGCGGCGCACAGCCTGGGTTGCATCCTGGTGGCCGCCTGGGCCGCGCATTCGCGCAACACGCACAAGGTGCGCGGCGCCTTGCTGGTGGCGCCCGGCGACCTGGAGCGCGACGACCTGCGCCAGGCCATTCCCGGCTGGGCGCCTATCGTGCGGCAGCCGCTGCCGTTCGCGGCGGTGCTGGTCGCCGCCAACGACGACCCCTACTGCGAGGCCGCGCGCTCGCGGCAGCTCGCCAGCGACTGGGGCGCGCGCTTCGTGGACGCCGGCGCGCGCGGCCACCTGAATGCCGAATCCGGCCTGGGCGACTGGCCCGAAGGCCGCGACCTATTGAACGAAATCTCGAAAGACAAGAACTGATGGCGACCAAGAAACCCAAGGGCCTGGGCCGCGGCCTGGAAGCGTTGCTCGGCCCGACGGCCGCGCCTGCCGCCGATCACGGCCCCGATGGCACCTACGGTGGCGGCGCCGACGCGCAGGAGGGCGGGGCGCCCCGGAACCCCAGCACGCTGATGCTCGACCAGATGGTGGCCGGCGTGTACCAGCCGCGCACGCGCATGGACGAGGGCGCGCTCTACGAGCTGGCCGAGAGCATCAAGGTGCAGGGCATCATGCAGCCGATCCTGGTGCGCCGGCTCGACGCCGAATCGGCCGCCGCCAAGAACGCCGAATACGAAATCATCGCGGGCGAGCGGCGCTTTCGTGCCGCGAAGCTCGCGGGCCTGGACAGCGTGCCGGTGCTGGTGCGAGACGTGCCCAACGAGGCCGCGGCCGCGATGTCGCTCATCGAGAACATCCAGCGAGAAGACCTCAACCCGCTGGAAGAAGCGCAGGGCCTGCAGCGCCTGGTGAACGAGTTCGGCCTCACGCACGAACAGGCCGCGCAGGCCGTGGGCCGTTCGCGCAGCGCGGCCAGCAACCTGCTGCGCCTGCTGAACCTGGCCGAGCCCGCACAGCAGATGCTGATGGCCGGCGACATCGACATGGGCCACGCGCGCGCGCTGCTGTCGCTGGACCGCGGCACGCAGATCACCGCGGCCAACCAGATCGCCGCCAAGAAGATGTCGGTGCGCGAGGCCGAGGCGCTGGTGAAGAAGCTCGCGGCCGAGTTCACGCTCACGCCCTCGCGCCGCAGCAACGACGGCGAGAAGTCGCGCGACCTGCAGCGCGTGGAAGAAGAGCTGGCCGACCTGCTTACGGCCGAGGTCGAGGTGCGCATCAAGAAGCGGACCAAGCGCGGCGAAAGCGGCGAGCTCGTCATTCACTTCGGCTCCATCGATGCGCTGAACGGGCTGATAGAGCGCATCCGTCGCACGGCGACGTAAGCACGTCCACCGAGAACGGCGGCATGGAGACCATCCGCCGAACGGCCTAGTGTGTGAACGCTGCGTCGGGCATTCGTTTGATTGATTGTTGCAATCCTTTGCGCGTATCCTTCGCGGCTGGATTTGTTAACTAATATCTCTGAACACAGAGGGAGTCCACCCATGCAGCTCACCAAGTTTCCGCTTGCGGCCATTGCCGCGGGCGCGTTTTTTCTCACCGGTTGCGCCGCCACCGACATGCAGATGGGCAGCCAGTCGGCCAAGACCATGGCCACCGGCAGCGCAGCCGGCGGTGCCACCTCCGGCGAAAGCAGCCAGCTCGAGCGCTGCGAATCGCCGCTCGGCACGGTCTCGCTCATCGAGAACCAGAGCGCGGGTTGGTACACCATCCTCACCGGCGAATACCGCCTGCCGCCCACGGCCAACCTGCTGCGCCTGCTGGTGCAGCAATCGAACTGCTTCGTGGTCGTGGAACGCGGCGCGGCCGGCATGAACGCCATGACGCGCGAACGCGCGCTGCAGCAGTCGGGCGAAATGCGCGGTGGCAGCAACTTCGGCCGCGGCCAGATGGTGGCGTCCGACTACGGCCTGTCGCCTGAAATCGTCTTCAGCAACAGCGATGCCGGCGGCATCGGCGGCGCGCTCGGCGGGCTGGTGGGTGGCGGCCGTGGCCGTGCGCTCGCAGCGGTCGGCGGCAGCATGCAGACCAAGGAAGCCAGCGCGCTGCTGACCCTCATCGACAACCGCTCGGGCGTGCAGGTGGCGGCCGCCGAAGGCAGCGCTTCCAAGACCGACTTCGGCGCCTTCGGTGCGCTGGCCGGCCGCAGCGGCGGCGGCGGCCTGGGCGGCTACACCAACACGGCGCAGGGCAAGGTGATTGCCGCCGCGTTCATGGACGCCTTCAACCAGATGGTCCGCTCGCTGCGCAACTACAAGGCGCAGACCGTTCGCGGCCAGGGCCTCGGCGGCGGCGGCCGGCTCGGTGTCGACGGCGGCGCCGCACCGTCGCAAACCTATGTGCCCGCGGAAAAGCCAGCGCCCACGCGCCGCCGCAGCAGCAACAGCAACTGACAAACAAGAAGCGACCAGCAAAGCACGGCAACTGCAAAGCAGAAAGCCCGGCGGCTCTCACGAGCTGCCGGGCTTTTTTTATGGGCGCCCGAGCGGGATCAGGGCGACGTCAGAGGGACGTCACGACGCCATCAAAGCGCGAAAATCTTTCCGGGGTTCATGATGTTCTTCGGGTCCAGCGCGCGCTTGATGGTGCGCATCATGTCGATGGCGCCGGCGCCCGCCTCGGTCACCAGGAAGTCCATCTTGTGCAGGCCCACGCCGTGCTCGCCGGTGCAGGTGCCTTCCAGCGCCAGCGCGCGGCTCACGAGCTGGTGGTTCAGCGCCTCGGCCTTCACGCGCTCTTCGGGAATGTTCGGGTCGAGCAGGTAGCCGAAGTGGAAGTTGCCGTCGCCCACGTGGCCGACCAGGAAGTACGGAATGCCGCTGGCGTCGGCCTCGGCCACCGAGTCGAGCAGGCAGTCGGCCAGGCGCGAGATGGGCACGCAGGTGTCGGTGGAGATCACGCGGCAGCCCGGGCGCGACTGCACGGCCGCAAAGTAGCTGTTGTGCCGCGCGGTCCACAGGCGCGTGCGTTCTTCGGGCGTGCTGGCCCATTCGAAGGCGTTGCCGCCGTGGCCGCTCGCAAGCTCCTGCACGGTCTCGGCCTGCTCCTTCACGCCGGCGGGCGAACCGTGGAATTCCATCAGCAGCATCGGCTCTTCGCGCAGGTTGAGCTTGGCGTAGGCGTTCACCATGCGCACCGTGTTCACGTCGATGAGTTCCACGCGCGCAATCGGCACGCCCAGCTGGATGGTCTCGATGGTGGTGCGCACCGCGGCCTCGATGCTCGGGAACGAGCAGATGGCCGCCGACACCGCCTCGGGCAGCGGGTAGATGCGCAGCGTGATCTCGGTGACCACGCCCAGCGTGCCTTCGCTGCCCACCATGAGGCGCGTGAGGTCGTAGCCGGCCGACGACTTCTTCGCGCGCGTGCCCGTGCGAATGACCTCGCCCGCGGCCGTGACCACTTCGAGCGCCAGCACGTTCTCGCGCATGGTGCCGTAGCGCACCGCGTTCGTGCCGCTGGCGCGCGTGGCCGTCATGCCGCCGATGGAGGCGTCCGCGCCCGGGTCGATGGGGAAGAACAGGCCCGTGCTCTTGATCTCTTCGTTGAGCTGCTTGCGCGTGACGCCGGGTTGCACCGTCACCGTGAGGTCGTCGGCGTTGACCGACAGCACGCGGTTCATGCGCGACACGTCGATGCTGATGCCGCCTTGCACCGCCAGCAGGTGGCCTTCGAGCGAGGAGCCCACGCCGAAGGGAATGACCGGCACGCTGTGCTCGCTGGCGAGCTTGACGGCATCGGCCACGTCCTGCGTGCTTTCGGCGAACACCACGGCCGAGGGCGGCGGCGCGTCGAACGACGACTCGTCGCGCCCGTGCTGCGTGCGCACGGCCATGGCCGTGGAACAGTTGTCGCCGAAGCGCGCCTTCAGGCCGTCGATGAGTGCGGCGGGCACGTCGCGCAGATGAAGCTCCGGCATCAGGTGCGAGGTTTGGGTCGGTGCGTTCATCGGGCGTCTCCTGGCAGGGTGTGATCGAGGGGGATCGGTCATTTTACGGAGGGCGCACCATAATGCGCTTCGGAAAAAACATGAACCCTACGACCCTCAGCGCACTCGCGGCCTTCCCCTCGCAACTGGAGGCCCACTACGCGGCCATTCCCACGGCCTACAGGCACTGGACGCCGCCCTCGTGGGAGGGCGTGCCCAGCGAGGCCTTCACCGCCATCGAGCAGCTGTGCCACGTGCGCGACATCGAGATCGAGGGCTACCACGTGCGCTTTCGCCGCACGCTGGCCGAAGCCCACCCGACGCTCGCCTCCATCGACAGCGAGCCGCTGGCCGTCGAGCGCGGCTACGGCGCGGCCGATGCGCAGAAGGTGCTGGCCGAGTTCCGCATGGCGCGCATCCAGACGATGGAAATCGTCTCCAGCCTGAGCGACGCACAACTGCAGCGCACGGCCGTGTTCGAGGGCTACGGCCCGCTCACGATGCGCAGCCTCATTCACTACCTGTGCAGCCACGACCAGCAGCATCTTGCGGGGCTGCAGTGGCTGGCCGGCAAGATCGACGCGTCGACCGTGGGCACCTAACCCTTCCAGGAGCCTTCATTCATGGGCAACCGACTTTCACAGATCGCCACCCGCACGGGCGACGACGGCACCACCGGCCTGGGCGACAACACGCGCGTGCCCAAGGACCATTTGCGCGTGCACGCGATGGGCGACGTGGACGAGCTCAACTCGAACATCGGCGTGTTGCTGTGCGAGCCGCTGCCAGAGCCTGTTCGCGAGCTGCTGGTCGATGTGCAGCACCAGCTCTTCAACCTGGGCGGCGAGCTGTCGATGCCGGGTTTCACGTTGCTGAAGGCCGATGCGCTGCTGCAGCTGGACAACGCCCTGGCCGAGCACAACGCCGTCCTGCCGCGCCTGGCCGAGTTCATCCTGCCGGCCGGCACGCGCGCGGCATCGCTCGCGCATGTGTGCCGCACGGTGGCGCGCCGGGCGGAGCGCGCGGTGGTGGCGCTGGGCGCGAACGAGCAGCTCAACGACGCGCTGCGGCAGTACCTCAACCGGCTCAGCGACCTGCTGTTCGTGCTCGCGCGCGTGCTCAACCGCATGGACGGCGGCGACGACGTGTACTGGAAGAGCGAGCGCATGGCGCGCGCGGCGGCAGAGGCTGAAGCCGCTGAAGCAGATACCAAGGAGGCCCCATGAAATTCACGAACACCTTTCGCGCATCGCTCGCCCTGTCCGCAGTTCTCGCGCTGTGGCTGCCCATCGGCGCGCAAGCCCAGAGTGCCGACAACCCGCCCAAGGCGCAACGCGCCCACACCCTGAAGGCCCCCGCCCGCAACGGCACCGTCGTGGGCAGCGTGCAGCGCGGCACCAACGCGGCGGGCCGTGGCGTGAACCGCGCGGACGCCGCCACGCGGCGCGGTGTGAACAACGTGTCGGAGAAGGCCAGCCGGCCGGTGCGCAACGTGGGCGAGGCCTTCGGTCGCAAGCTGTCGCCGGGGTCCAGTGGGCGCGCGCGTCCACCGGCTGTGGGGCCTCAAGGCAACGCGCCTTGATTGATTGATTGCTGGGGGCACCGCATCGGCGTGCGCCTTCAGTGCAGTTGGCGATCGGCCACGACCCGACCGCGTGGCCCGGTGAACACGCCAACGAATCCAACGCAGAGACACATGGCAAGAAACGTCGAGATCAAAGCCCACATCGACAGGATCGACAGCATCGATCGCATCGCAACCGTCGCTGCAACGCTCGCCGACCAGGGCCCCATCGAGATCGCGCAGGACGACACCTTCTTCCGCTGCAACGACAGCGCGGACCGCCTCAAGCTGCGCACCTTCGCACCAGACCGCGCCGAGCTCATCTTCTACCGCCGCGCGAACAGCAGCGGGCCGAAGGAATCGTTCTACCTGATCACACCTTGCAGCACACCCGACGCGCTGCGTGAATCGCTCACGCTCGCGTGGGGCCAGGCCGGTCGGGTGCGCAAGCAACGCCGCCTGTTCATCGTGGGCCGCACGCGCGTGCACCTCGACCGGGTCGAAGGGCTCGGTGAATTCCTCGAGCTCGAGGTGGTGCTGGAAGAGGGCGAGTCCGCGCAGGCCGGCACCGCCGAAGCGCACGCGCTCATGGCGCGGCTGGGCATCGGTACCGAGCAGCTGGTGCAGGGCGCGTACGTCGACCTGTTGAACGCGCGATCGGCCGCGGCCGATTAGCGCCAGCCCGCGGCCTTCAGCTGGTCGGCCAACAGCTGCGCGACCTTTTCATAGCCTCGTGCATTGGCATGGATGCGGTCGGAGCGCAGCGACGCATCCGACAGCACGCTCGAATACACGTTGGGCACCAGCAGCGCCTGCTGCGACTTCGCGACCTCTTCGTAGAACGGCGCATCGCTGAGCGAGCCCACGGCCGCGCGCATCGCGTCCGGTGCCGGCGTGGCCAGCACGGCCACGTAAGGGGTGTGGGCGCGCGCCTGCGTGATCAGCGCCGCGAGGTTGTCGCGCGTGGCCGTGGCCGACACGCCGCGCAGCATGTCGTTGCCGCCGATGCCGATCAACACCGCGTCGTAGCTCGTCGCACCCAGCAGCGCGGGCAGGCGCTGCAGCGCGCCTTCGGAGGTGTCGCCGTTGACGCCTTCGTTGTCGATCTGCCAGCCCGTGAGCTCGCCCAGTTTCACGGGCCACGCCGCATCGGGCGGCGCGCCGTAGCCGTGCGTGAGGCTGTCGCCGATGGCCAGCACGCGGGCGTCGGACTTCAGCGCGGCGGCTGCCGGCTTGCGCTTGCCGCAGGCTGAAAGAAGGGCCAGGGCAGACGCCGCTGCGCCCAGGTGGAGAAGGTGTCGTCGCTTCATGTGGCGCGCAGCATAAACGCAGCCACGCGGCCCGCGCGCGCTTGCCCCTTTGCGCGAAAAGCGCATAAGCCTCCCCGTTTTTGTTCGTTCCCGGGCGTGGGGCGCAGGCGAAGAATCGCGGCCCTGCACCTTCTTTCATCACGGGGTTCGACACCATGTTGCTGCTCAATCGCCACCGCTTCCTGCGCCATGTGGCTGCGCTCTCCGCCGCGCTCTCCGCCGCCTTGCTGGCGGCACCGCTGGTGGCCTGGGCCGCGCCCGCCACCGGCGAGCCGGTATGGTTCGGCGTGAGCGGGCCGCTCACCGGGCAGAACGCGCAGTACGGCGCGCAGTGGAAGGCGGGCTTCGACCTCGCGCTGGAGCACATCAACGCGCAGGGCGGCATCCATGGCCGGCCGCTGGCCTACAACTTCGAGGACAGCCAGAGCGATCCGCGGCAGTCGGTGGCCATCGCGCAGAAGCTGGTGAACGACAAGCGCGTGCTCATCGAGCTGGGCGACTTCTCGAGCCCGGCGTCGATGGCGGCCTCGCCCATCTACCAGCGCGCGGGGCTGGTGCAGCTGGGCTTCACCAACTCGCACCCCGACTTCACCAAGGGCGGCGACTACATCTGGAGCCCGTCGATCAGCCAGGCCGACGCGCAACCGCTGCTGGCCGAGCTCGCGGTGAAGACGCTGGGCTTCAAGCGCATCGCCGTGCTGTACCTGAACACCGACTGGGGCCGCACCAGCAAGGACGTGCTGGTGAAGGCCGCGCAGGAGCGCGGCGCGCAGCTGGCCATCGCCGAGGGCTACCAGCCCGACGAGAAAGACTTTCGCTCGACGCTGGTGCGCGTGCGCGACGCCAACCCCGACGGGCTGGTGCTCATCTCCTACTACCCCGACGGCGCGCTCATCGCGGGCCAGGTGCGCAGCGTGGGCCTGAAGCAGCCGATCGCGGCGGTGGGCTCGGTGTATTCGCCGAAGTTCATCGAGCTCGGCGGCGCGGCCGTGAACGGCATCCACACCAACACCGCCTTCTACCCCGAAGAGCCGCGCCCCGAGGTGCAGGACTTCGTGAAGAGCTTCCGCGCGAAGTACGCCAAGGAGCCCGACGCGTTCAACGCGTATGCATACGACGCGGTGGTGTACGCGGCCGCGGCGCTGCGCCAGGCCGGCCCCACGGCCGACCGCAAGGCGGTGCGCGACGCGTTCTACAAGATCAAGGACGTGCCGAGCGTGATCTTCGGCAAGGCCAGCTTCGATGCGCAGACGCGGCGGGTCATCGGGGTGAAGAGCGTGAACCTGGTGGTGAAGGACGGCAAGTGGGCGCAGCTGGACGAGAAGGCGGCCGTGGCTTCGACTGCGAAATGAGCGCGTTTCGGTTTTATCCCCTCTCCCTTTGGGAGAGGGTCAGGGTGAGGGCCGACGGCCTTGCAACATCGCGCGGGTTTGAATGCCGCGTGCCCTCACCCCAACCCTCTCCCGCAAGCGGGAGAGGGAGCAAGGCAGGGAGAGAGGTGGTGGTGCCTTTCGAGGCCACGCCATGAGCTTCACCTCCTTCTTCGACTACACCGTCAACGGTCTCATCATCGGCAACATCTACGCGTTGCTGGCGGTGGGCCTCGCGTTGATCTTCGGTGTCTCGCACCTCATCAACTTCGCGCACGGCTCGGTGTACACCGTGGGCGCGTACATCGGCTGGGCGTCGATCACCTACCTGCACACGCCGCTGCCCGTGACCATCCTGCTGGTGGTGCTCGGCTCGGGCGCGTTGGGCATGCTGATCGAACGCGTGGGCCTGCGCCCGCTGCAGGGCGCGGCGCGCATCGCGCCGCTGCTGGCGACCATCGGCATCAGCTTCGTGCTCGACATCCTGGTGCAGCTGGTGTTCAGCCCCGACCCGCGCTCGCTGCCCACGCAGCTGCCCGACTGGCGCCTGCAGATCGGCACCGGCACCATCGGCGCGCTCGACCTGCTCATCGCGGGCATCGGCATCGCCAGCGCCACGGTGCTGTTCGGCTTCCTGCGCTTCACCAAGCTGGGCTGGGCCGTGCGCGCCACCGCGCAAGACCGCGATGCGGCGCAGCAGATGGGCGTGGACGTCGACCGCGTGAACCAGGCCGTGTTCGCCATCGCGGCCGCGCTGGGTGGGCTCTCGGGCCTGCTGGTGGGCATGTACTACAACAACATCAGCCCGGCCATGAGCTTCCAGGCCACGCTCAAGGGCGTGGTGGCCACGGTGGTGGGCGGCGTGGGCAACGTGCCGGGCGCCATCGTGGGCAGCCTGCTGCTGGGGCTCATCGAAAGCTACGGCGTGGCCATCCTGGGCACGCCGTACCGCAACCTGTTCGCCTTCGCGCTGCTGCTGGTCATCCTGGTGTGGAAGCCCAACGGCCTGTTCGGGCGCAAGCGCGCGCTGCCGCCCGAGCCGCTCACGGGCACCTTCATCGCGCCCAGCAAGCCGTGGCGCGTGCCGCCGCGCGTGCTGCTCGCGCTGTTCGCCGCGGCGGTGGCCTTGCCGCTGTTCGATCCGTCGCCCTACCTGCTGCAGACGCTGACGAATGCGTGGCTCTACGGCGCGCTCGCGCTCAGCCTCACGCTGGTGGCCGGCACCATCGGGCAGATCTCGCTGGGGCACGCGGGGCTGCTGGCCATTGGTGCGTATGCCTCGTCGCTGCTGGTGCTCGACCTGCACCTGCCGGTGGGCACGGGCATCGTGGCGGCGGGCATTCTCACGTCGCTGATCGGCACGGCGCTGATCTTTCCGGCCTTCAGGCTGCGCGGGCACTACGTGTCGATCGCCACGCTGGGCATCGGCGAGATCGTGGCGCTCACCATCCTCAACTGGGAAAGCCTCACGCACGGGCCCATCGGCGTGTCGGGCATTCCGCCGCTGTCGCTGTTCGGGCGCGATGCCTCGTCGAACGAGGCCATCTACTGGGCTTCTTTGGGTGCGATGGTGCTGCTGGCCCTGCTGCAGTGGCGTCTGCTGCGTTCGCACCTGGGCCGCACCTTCCGCGCGGTGCGCGAGGACGAGGTGGCCGCGCGCGCCTACGGCGTGAGCCCCGACCGCTACAAGGCGCTGGCCTTCGGCTTCGGCGGCTTCGCGGCCGGCGTGAGCGGCGCCTTCACCGCGCACATGTACTCGTACATCAACCACGAGACCTTCGGCTCGCAGATCTCGATCCTCGCGCTGACGATGGTGATCCTGGGCGGGCTCGGGAACATCAGCGGCGCGCTGCTGGGCGCGGTCGCGCTCGTGAGCCTGCCGGAGCTGTTCCGCGTGACGGCCGAGTACCGCATGCTGATCTACGGCGTGGCGCTGCTCCTGCTGATTCGTTTTCGCCCGCAAGGTCTGCTGGGCACTGTCTGAAAGAACCACAACCATGAGCCACCTGAACGACTACCTCGCCGAGAAACGCGCCGCCGTGCTGGCACGCAATGCCGCCGTCGAGGCGGGCACCGCCCAGCCCGCGCAACTGAAGGCCAGCGTGAAGGCCGAAGGCCGCAGCGGCGTGCGCCGCCTGCGCATTCGCGAGCACCAGGTCATCAGCGACAGCCCGCCCGATTTCGCGGGCTACAACCTGGGCCCGAGTTCGCCCGAGCTGCAGCTGGGCGTGCTGGGCACCTGCGTGACGCACATCTTCCTGATCCACGCGGCCGAGCGCCAGGTGCCGCTCGAAAGCCTCGAGGTGGAGGTCACCGGCGTCATCGACCCGCGCGGCGGCAAGCCGGGCCACGAGCAGACGCCCATCTGGCCGCACGAGATCGGCTACACGGTGCACATCGACTCGCCCGCAAGCCGCGAAGACATCGACGCGCTGTTCGAGGCGGTGGAGCGCAACTGCCCCATCCTGAACCTGCTGCGCAACCCGCAGACCATCCGCGCCGAGGTGAAGCTCGTGAACTCGAAGGCGAAGGCCGCCCATGTCGCCAACTCCCTCGCTGCTTGACATCCGCGGCATCACGCGCCGCTTCGGCGGGCTCACGGCCGTCAACGCCGTGGACCTGCACGTGGGCGAGGGCGAACTGCTCAGCGTGATCGGCCCGAACGGCGCGGGCAAGACCACGCTGTTCAACCTGGTGACCGGCCTCGACCGGCCCGACGAAGGGCAGGTGCTGTTCGACGGGCAGGACATCACCGGCCTGCCGGCGCAACAGCTCGCGCAGCGCGGGCTGGCGCGCACCTTCCAGCACGGGCGCGTGTTCGCGAACCTCTCGGTGCTCGACAACGTGCTGGTCGGCGCGCACACGCGGCTGCGCGCCGTCAAGCCGCGCATGGGCAGCGTGCCCGGCCTGGGCGCGCTGGCCGAACTCGCGCTGGCGCTGGTGCAGCCCGCTGCCGTGCGCCGCGAGGAAGAGGCCTTGCGCGAAGAGGCGCGCGAGATCATCGCGCTCTTCGGCGAGCGCCTGGCGCCGCGCGTGGACCATCCGGCCTACAGCCTCTCCTACGCCAACCGCCGCCGCGTGGAGATCGCGCGGGCACTGGCGCTCAAGCCGCGCCTGCTGCTGCTCGACGAGCCCACCGCGGGCATGAACGAAAGCGAGACGGCCGAGATGCTGGAGATCATTCGCGGCCTGAAGGCGCGCGGCCAGACCATCCTGCTGATCGAGCACAAGCTCGACCTGGTGATGCAGCTGTCGGACCGCGTGGCCGTGCTCGACGACGGCCGCAAGATTGCCGAAGGCCTGCCCGACGACGTGCGCAACGACCCCGCGGTGATCGAGGCCTACCTGGGCCATCGCCATGTGGGCACGGCCGGCGCGCCGAAGGCGCAAAACATCCGGGATACCCAAGAGGCGGTGCCCGCATGATCGCCACCGTCGCCCGCTCCGGCCTGGCGCCCCCTCCCCAGCGGGGAGAGGGTTGGGAGGGGTGGGAGGGTTGGGAGGGGTGGGGCGAGGACCTGCCCGAACGCACGGCCGTGCCCGCTTCCGGCGGTGCGGCACACCCGGTGCTGCAACTGAAGAAGATCAACAGCTTCTACGGCCCCGTGCAGGCCCACTTCGACCTCGACATCGAGGTGCGCCAGGGCCAGATCGTGAGCCTGCTCGGCGGCAACGCCAGCGGCAAGTCGACCACCATGAAGATCGTGCTCGGGCTGCTCAAGCCGCGCTCGGGCGAGGTGAACTTCAACGGCGCTTCCACGCTCGGGCTGAGCACGCCGCAGATCATCCGCAAGGGCATCGGCTCGGTGCCCGAGGCGCGCAGGCTGTTCCCCGCGATGACGGTGCGCGAGAACCTGCTGATGGGCGCCTATGCGCGCAACGACCGGAAGGCCGTGGCCGAAGACCTGGAGCGCATGCTGGCGCTGTTCCCGCGCGTGGCCGAGCGCATCGAGTTCCAGGCCGGCACGCTGTCGGGTGGCGAGCAGCAGATGGTGGCCATGGCGCGCGCGCTCATGGGCCGCCCCAGGCTCATCTGCATGGACGAGCCGACCATGGGCCTGTCGCCGCTGTACGTCGACAAGGTGCTGGAGCTCATCGCGCGCATCAACGCGCAAGGCGTGTCGGTGTTCATGGTCGAGCAGAACGCGAGCCTGGCGCTGCAGATCGCGCACCACGGCTATGTGCTGCAGACCGGGCGCATCGTGCTCTCGGGCCCGGCGAAAGAGCTGCTGGCCGACGCGCGCATCCGCGATGCGTACCTGGGCGGCGAGGGCGCCGCGCGCACGGCCTCCTGACTCAAATTTTCCGATTCAGACAACCCACAGAGAAACACACCCATGTCCCTGAAGCTCGACCACATCGTCATCGCGGTGCACGACCTCGAACGCACCATTGCCGACTACGGCGCGCTCGGCTTCCACGTGGTGCGCGGCGGCGACCACCCGGGCCGCGCCACGCACAACGCGCTGGTGGTGTTCGCCGACGGCAGCTACTTCGAGCTGATCGCGTGGCGCGAGCCGTCGCCCACCGAGCGTTGGTGGCAGCTGCTGCAACGCCACGGCGAAGGCATCGTCGACTTCGCGCTGCTGCCGCCCAGCACCGCCACCACCGTGGCCGATGCGAAGGCACGCGGCCTGCTGCTCGAAGGCCCGCTCGACGGCGGACGGGTGCGGCCCGATGGTGAACGCCTGCGCTGGCAGACGGCACGCTCGCCGTCTGCGGACTTGCCCTTCCTGTGCGGTGACCTCACGCCACGCGCATTGCGCGTGCCCGAAGGCGAGGTGCGCGTGCATGCGAACGGCGCGCTCGGCGTGGCCAGCTTGGCCATTGCCGTGCGTGACCTCGATGCGACGCTGGCGCGCTATCGCGCCTTGCTGGGCACTGCGATCGGCACTGATGCTGAAGACGCCGGCACGCACATCGGCGAGCCCGTGGCGCTGCCGGGCAGCAACGTGCGCGTGGCGGTCATCGTGCTGGGCGGCAGCGTGCTGGTGCTGTCGTCGCCGCGCGAGAACCCGTCGAATGCATCGCGCGCAGGGGAGGGCGGCGACGCGCTGGCGCAGCGCATCGCGGCGCGCGGCGAAGGCCCCTACGCGCTGGTGCTGCACACCGACAAGCCGCAGTCGACCGGCGCCTTCGACCTGGCACGCACGCATGGGGCGTTGATCGAACTCGACCTGCCGCCGGTCGGCCGCAAGGCGAAGAACGCCAGCGTGACAAACGCCTGATGGGTGCGTGAACTGAGCGCTTGCTGAGCCTCAGGCGGCGCGCTCGCGCAGCTGGAACACGTTGCCCTCGGGGTCGTGCCCGTCGCAATGGCGCCAGCCGTTGAAGGCCCACTCGGCCTGCGGCGGCTTCAATGCACCACCGCCTTGCGCGGCCAGCGCGCGCGCCGCCTGAAGGCTGGCCACCGGAAAGATGAACTTCAGCGCGGTGTTCTCGCGGGGCACCGGCGGATTCGCGATCTGCACGCTGGCCGCGATGCCCGCGTTCATCGCGACAATGAAGAGCTGCAGCGCCGACGACTCGAGGCTCGCATGGCCGGGCTCCGCGTGCGTGAGCGCGAGCCCCGCGACGCTCGCGTAGAACGCGCTCACGCGCGCCACGTCCTTGGCATAGATCACGGCGGCGGCTTGTTCGGGCATGTGCATTCTCCTGATGGCTTCTTCATTGTTGTTCGGCTACCTCGTTTCGATTTTGCCAGCGGGCCTGCTCGCGCTGGCGTTGCTGCTGGCCATTCCGCGGGCTCTGATGGGTGCGCGCGTGGCGGTGCACATGGGGTTCTTCATCTTCGCGCGCGATGCCATGAGCCCGGCGGGCTTCTGGCAGTTGGACGCGGGCTCGATGCGGCTGAGCGCGCCCGCGCCCGTGCTGCTGGCATTGGCCGGCATGTCCGCCGCGTTGTTCGTGGGCGTGGCGTGGCTGGAGCGCGTGACGTGGTGGCGCGGTGTGCGGCTGGGGCCTTCCTTGTCGTGGGGCGTGCTGGGGGCCGCGGTCATCACCGCGCTGGCGGCCGGCTTGAAGACGGCTGCGGGCCTGCCTTCGTTGCCCGCACCGAGCGCGGCGATGCTCGCGCCGATGCTTGTCTTCGCGCTGCTCGGCAATGCGTATGAAGAGCTGCTGTTCCGCGGCATGCTGCAGCAGCGCCTTGCGCAGCACATGCCGGCGGTGCGCGCGGCGATCGCGTCCGGCGTGTTGTCAGCCTGTGCCATGCATGGCTGGCGTTCTTGGTCACGCGCGCGGGCGTGCCGGTGTTGGTGTTCACGCTGATCGAAGGGCTGGTGGCGGCCTGTGTGTTCAACCGCGCGGGCCTGCTCGCGGCCACGCTGGCGCACGGCCTGGCGATTGCCGTGCTGGCGAGCGGCGTGTACTGAAGGGCGGTGCCGGGGCCTTGTGCCGAGCGCCTTGAAGGACAAGGCCCCGCGCGGATACCAGCGCTTACCTGATTTCACCTGACCGCGACCTGAAGTGCCCGAAGCGGACACAAGCGGGGCACACAATGGACTTCGTCATCAACGCATCAAGGAGTTCAGATGATCCGCAATTCAAAGAGCATGGCCGTTGCAGCCGCGGCGCTTGCGATGTGCATGGCCGCGGGGAGCGCCTTTGCGCAAGACCGTCGCTTCGACGGCCGGCCGGGCGATGGCCGTGACGGCCGCTTCGAGCAGCGTGGCCCCAATTTCGATCACCGCGGCGGCCCTCCGGGCTATCGCGGCAACCAGGACTTCCGCGACGGCCGCCAGTTCGATCGCCGTGGCTTCCCGCAACCGCACGCCGAATGGCGCCGCGGCGGACGCATTCCGCCCGAGTACCGTGGCCGCAACTACGTGGTGCAGGACTGGCGCTCGTACCGCCTGCAGCAGCCACCGCGTGGCTACCAGTGGGTGGGCGTGGGCGGCGACTTCGTGCTCGCGGCCATTGCCACCGGCGTGATCGCGAACATCATCGCAGGCCAGTAAACAGACGCTGTTCCGGCCCTCTCACGCAAAGAACGAACGCCGCAGGCCTGAAGGCTTGCGGCGTTTTTTTCGTTGGGGTCAGACCAGCGCGGTGGGCGCCGACTGGGCGCACACATTGCGCCCGGTGATGGTCAGGCGAAGCCCGCCACCGTGCCATTCGAGCCAGTTGAGGGCCACGTAGGCGTCGATGTCGGCGTCGTCGATGCGGTCGGCTTGGCGGCTCTGCAGCAGTTCCACCGTGGCGGGGAGGGCCCGTTTGAGCCGCTCTCGGCGCTCTGCGGCATCTGCCGCCTTGAGGGCGGCCCTTGTTTGCTGTTGCTGCTGCTGCGGGGTCGATGCCATTGCTGATCCGTTCCAGGAAGCCAGGGAATTAACCCGAATGTACGCCGCCTGTGTGAACCTGCATTCTTCTTTTTTAACCTTTCTGTCGTCCGCAGTACACACCTCGGCCCCGACCGCGATGTGCCACTGGACAGGCTCTAGATTTCGTAGTGCGAGGCCTTGGCCTCGTCGCCCAGCGCCTTTTCCACCACCGCGCGCGTGAGCGTGGGGGCGAACGATTCGATGAACGCATACACGTACTTGCGCAGGTAGGTACCCCGTCGCACCGCCAGCTTGGTGAGGTTGATGCCGAAGAGCCGCCCCGCGTCGAGCGCGCGCAGCTGCGTGTCGCGCTCGGCTTCGTACGCCACGCCGGCGACGATGCCCACGCCCAGGCCCAGCTGCACGTAGGTCTTGATCACGTCGGCGTCCATCGCGGCCAGCACGATGTTGGGCTGCAGCCCGCGCTGCTCGAAGGCCTCGTCGATGCGCGAACGGCCCGTGAAGCCGGTGTCGTAGGTGATGAGCGGGTACCGCGTGAGCGCGTCGAGCGTGAGCGGCGCGTCCAGCAGCGGATGCCCGGGCGGCACGATCACCGAATGCGTCCAGCGGTAGCAGGGCAGGGCGACCAGCTGCGGGTAGTCGCCCAGCGCCTCGGTGGCGATGCCCACGTCGGCCTCGCCGTCGAGCAGCATCTGCGCGATCTGCTTGGGCGAGCCCTGGTGCAGGTGCAGTTTCACGTTGGGGAACTGGCTGCGAAATTCCTGCACCGCCACCGGCATCGCATAGCGCGCCTGCGAGTGCGTGGCCGCCACCGAGAGCAGGCCGCTTTGCTGCGCGACGAACTCCTGGCCCGCGTGCTTGAGGTTGCTGCTCTCCATGAGCATGCGCTCGATGATGGGCAGCACGTGGCCGCCGGGCTCGGTGAGCCCGGTGAGCCGCTTGCCGGCGCGCACGAAGAGCTCGATGCCGAGCTCTTCCTCGAGCTCGCGGATCTGCCGGCTCACGCCGGGCTGCGAAGTGTGAAGGGTGTGGGCGACTTCGGTCAGGTTGAAGCCGCAACGAACGGCCTCGCGTACCGAGCGCAGTTGTTGGAAGTTCATCTGCCGCGGAGGTGAGTCAGGAGAGTCAGGGCCCCGGATGAGGCTGAGGCGCGATTCTCGGCAGAAGTGCTTATTCGGGGAACGATGCGTTTGTTGGTTTCACATGAGCAAAACATCTATCGACGGGTGCGAACCCTTTCCTTCGGCTGCTGGAGCCGTTGCTTGTGTTTTCGCACGACTGTGCTAAAGTTCGCCGCATGGACGCCAAGACCCAGAAAAGCGAACTCACCCGTGCCGCCATCGTCGGCGCGGCGATGACCCTTGCGCTGGCCGAAGGGCTGGAAGCCATCACGCTGCAGGCCGTGGCCAGCCGGCTGGGCTTGTCCAAGAGCGGCGTGTTCTCGCGCGTGGGTTCGCGCGAAGCGTTGCAGAAGGCGGTCATCGAGGAGTACGGCCGCGGCTTCCTGGCCGAGGTGTTCGTGCCCGCCATGCAGAAGGCCAAGGGCCTGCCTCGGCTCAACGAGATCGTGTCGCGCTGGATCGCCCGCACCCGCGACGTCGAGATGCACACCGGATGCCTCTACATGGCCGGTGCCTTCGAGTTCGACGACCGCGAAGGCGAGCTGCGCAACGTGCTGTTCGACGAGGTCACGCGCTGGCGCGCCGCGCTGCGCCGCACCGTGCTGCAGGCCATGGAAACCGGCGAGCTCAAGGCCGACACCGACCCCGCGCAACTCGTGAGCGAGCTCAACGGCGTGATGATGACCCAGCTGCACGACGCACGCTTTCTGCGCGACCCGCAGGCCACGGAGCGTGCCACGTCGACGTGGCGGCGCCTTCTTTCCAGCTACCTCGCCTGAGCCGCTGAACGAAGCGGACAACGCACCACCCCGTTCATTTGCCGATATTTCGCACACACGTGCGATAAAAGGAGAAGCACCATGCTGATCATTGCCCTCTTGCTTGCCGCCTACGCGGTGGTCCTCGGTGTGCGGGGCGCGTGCGACACCCTGCGCAGCCTGCCGCGCAGCAACCGCGACTGGGTCTGGTACTGAACGCCATGACGGCCCCTTCAACCTCGCCTGCCGCTTCGACTTCCGCCGCGGGCCACGCCGCGCAGTCGAACTACTACCGGCCCGGCCGCCCGATGCGCGCCTTGCGCTTCGGCCTGACCACCTCGCAGCGCCTGTGGCCCGCGCTGGGCGTGCGCGCGGCCTACCGCCTGTTCGGCACGCCGTTGCCGCTCAAGTGGATCTACCGTGGCCAGGGGCCGGGCGTCGAATGGCGACGCGAAGGCTGGGCCTTCGAGCACGCCAGCGTGGGCATCTACCACCTGGCCGCGCAAGACTCGGGGGCCGAGTCGCCACCCGTGGTGCTGCTGGTGCACGGCTGGGGCGGCCACGCAGGGCAGATGCTGCCGCTGGCGCAGACCCTGGCCGCCGTGGGCCTGCGGCCGGTGCTGCTCGAGCTGCCGGCGCACGGCCGCAGCGCCGGCACGCTGAGCAACTCGGCGCAGTTCGCGCGGGCCATCGCCTACGTCGCGGCCCGGCTCGCGGCGGACGGCCATGCGCTGCGCGCCGCCGTCGCGCACTCGCTGGGCGCCAACGGGCTGGCGCTGGCCGCGGCGCGCGGGCTGCCGGCCGAGCGGCTCGTGCTGCTGGCGCCACCCGCGTCGCCACGCGAGTACACGCGCTACTTCGCCCACACCTTCGGCCTGAGCGAGGCCACGCGCCTGGCGATGCAGCGGCTGTTCGAAGCGCGCGAAGGCGTGCTCATGCCGCAGCTGGAGCCGGCCGCCGTGGGCCCGCGCATCGCGCAGCCGACATTGATCGTGCACGACCGCGAAGACCGCGTGAACCGCTTCGCCGATGCCGAGGCCTACCGCGATGCCATCGCCGGCGCGCGGCTCGTGGCCACGCAGGGCCTGGGGCATCGACGCATCCTGAAGGGGCAAGAGGTGCTCGCGCAGGTCGCGCGGTTCCTGGCGCAGCCCTAGAGGTCGCGGAGAGCGTGGGCGAGAAGGGGCGCCCCTACACTGCGCGCCAACCGTGGCCTTCGCCATGAACCGCACTCGCACCGACCACACATGGGCAATCGTTCCTGGCTCTATTTCGAACACGGCAATGACGACGAACAGGCATCGGCCGACGAAATCGCCGACGCCAACAACAACTTTCCCGTTCTCTGGCAGATCCTGCTGGCCGATGGTGCGGCTGGCGATGCCATCGACCGGCAGCGCGTCTTCGGCGATGCCGGCACCGACAACCTTGCCAGCGACGCGCACGCCGCCCTAGCGCGCATCCGGCGACTGCATGCCTTCGTCGAGCGGCATCCGATGCTGCACACGCTGCCGCAAGTCGTGCTGCAGTTCGAGGCGCTGGCGCTGCACCTGGCCCAGCTGATCGACCAGGCCCCACAAGACAGCTCGCCTCGCATCTCGGCCAACCTCGACGAGCTTTCCTGGCTCGGCGGCGAGTCCGAGGCCGAGAGCTTCATCGAACGCCAACGCCACGCGTGCAACGAGCGCTGGGCCGAGGTGCGGCGCTGCATCGACAGCGGCAACCACCCGGGCGTGGATGCGGCGCTCGGCGTCCAGCGCTTCGCGGACTGGGAAACCTGGGCCTGGCATGTCGGCTTCGGTGGCATCTCCCATGCGTACTTCGACGGCTACGAGCCACCGCGCGACGAGCGCTTCGCCGACTTCGAAGACGAAGAGACCGAAGAGAGCGGCGACGGCCTCGACTACGACGACCACCTGGCCGGCGATCTCTGGCGCTTCGAGGTCGATGGCCGATGGGGCGTGATGCGCGTCCCACAGGACGACAACGGCAACGACGACAACGGCGACCGCAGCCGGCGCATCACCCTGGTCGAGCCCGCGTGGGACGACATCCGGCATGCCGGCGCGAACGACCCGCGCCTGCTCTGGATCTCGCTGCACGGGCGCTCGGGCCTGCTGCTGGCCGACGCCGATGCGCCGCGCGTGCTGCTCGAACCGCAGCTCGACGAAGACTGGAACTTCGAGGACGACATCGCCACGGCCTTGGTCGGCGACCACATCGGCCTGCTGCGCACCGACGGCAGCTGGCTGCTGGCGCCTTCGGTCGACGAGGTGTGGAGCTTTGCCGAAGGCATGGTGCGCGCCCGCGTGGGCGAGCGCATCGGCTATGTCAACCTGCAGGGCAGGTGGGCCATCGCGCCGCGGTTTGCCGAGGCCGAAGACTTCGCTCCCTGCGGCCTCGCGCCCGCGCGGCTGGAGGAAGAGGGCGACTGGGGGCTGGTGCGCGCAGACGGCGAATGGGCCGTGCCGCCGAGCTTCGATCTTTTGCAATGGCGCCACGACTGGGAGGCGTTCGAGGCCACGCGCGGCGGCAAGACCGGCCTGCTCGACGCGCAAGGCCGCGTGGCCATCGAGCCGGTGTACACGCAGATCGAACTGCTGGGCGAGTACCCCGTCGAGCTGCTGCAGTCCGACGACGAACGCGATGCGGGGAAAGACCGCGAACCCGAGGCGCCGCGGCCCAAGCGCTTTGCCGTGGAACGCGCGGAAGGCGAGTGCGGCCTGGTCGACGCGCTGGGCCGCGTGCTGGTGCCTTTCGACTACGGCCTGTTCGAGACGCTGGAGCCGCTGACCGGCGAGGAACGCGTGCACGCCATGGTCACGCGCGACCTGGTGCGCGTGGCGTCCAAGGGCGGCCGCAAGGCGAAGAACGCGCCGTGGCTGCGCGGCATCTACGACGTTGCCGCGGGCCGCGAGCTGGTGCCTTGCGAGCACCGCACGCTGCTGCCGCTGACGTGGGGCACGCAGGACATCGGCTGGCTGGTGGCGCAGCCGCTGGCGCGCTCAGCGAAAGCAGCCAAGGGCCAGCTGGCCGTGGGCATCCTGCGCGCCGATGGCACCACGCTGCACCCGCAGGCCTACCCGTGGATCGCGACGCCGGTGTCGGTCTCCGATGGTTGGTACTCGGTGGTGGTGCGCTCCGAGCTGCGCAAGCGCTGGAGCGCCGGCGAGCCGGTGAAGGCCGCGCGCAACGACCGCGACGTGTACGTGTGGCTGCATGCCGACGGCCGCGAGCAGCCGCACACCGAGCACATGGCCGCGCGCCATGCCGCCGGCGACATGAAGGCCGCGTACGAGCTGGCCTGCCACCTGCGCGACGGCGAGGGCGTCGATGCCGATCCGCGCGAGGCCCTGCGCTGGATGGCGCGCGCCGCCGGCGTGCGGGAACCCGGCGACGCGCCCACGGCCGCCTCGCCCGAAGGCCTGCCCGAAGCCATGCGCGAGCTGGCGACGATGCTGCGCAGGGATGCCGCAGACGGCGCGGACGGCGAAGGCACCGCAGACATGGGCGCCGACGCCGTCATGGCGCGCGCGTGGCTGCTGCACGCCGTCGCGAACGGCGGCGCCGACGATGCGGCCACGCAGGCCCAGCTCGGCTTCGCGCTGTGCGAAGGCGTGGGCGGCGAGCGCGACCGGGCAGCCGGCATGCGGCACTACGCGCTGGCGGCCGAGCGCAACAGCGCCATGGCGCTGTTCAACCTCGGCATCGCGCACAAGGTCGGCGAACACGACGAATCGGGCGAGCCCGACCTGCCATTGGCCATCGACTACTTTCGCCGCGCCGAAGCGGCCGGCGATGCCGACGCCACGCTGCAGCTCGGCGGCACGCTGCGCGCCCACGCGCTGGCGCTGGCCGAACAAGGCCGCGCACAACCGGAGGTCAACGCCCTGCACGCCGAAGCCCTCTACGCGCTGCAGAAGCTGGCCGAGGACGACGACAAGCGCCTGCAGGGCTGGGCCTGCTACGAGCTGGGCCTGATGCGCTTCCGGGGCCAGGGCGCGCCGCGCGACGCCGCCGCCGCCGAGCGCTGGCTGCTTACCGGCGCCGCGCTGGACGACTGCGACGACAACCGCGAGAGCCAGGGCCCCTGCGTCGAGGCGCTGGCCGAAGAACTCTACGGCGACCCCGGCAGCCCGCTCTTCGACGAGGCCAAGGCCCGCGCGTGGACGCAGCGCCTGCAGGCGCTGAGTGGCGCTACCACGTCGGGTGCACCGGAGTGAACACCGGCTTGAACAGGTGCCGCCGCACGATCTCGCCGTAGCCGCGGTAGTAGAAGTTGCCGTTCGCAGCCAGCACCGCCGCGCGGTGCCTGCGGAAGTACACCGGTATCTCGTACCAGGGCATGGTCGGCGCGCGGTGGTGCACGTGGTGCAGGTTGTTGAACAGGTACAGCAGCCCGAACACCACGTTCGATTCGACGATGGCCACGCGCTCGTGCGGCGTGTCGGCCCAGCGGTGCTCTGTGAAGGTGCGCAGCGAGCCCAGCATCATTCCCGGGTACACGAAGTACAGCAGGTACTCGCCCAGCCCCATGCCGCACACGGCCACGACGAAGTACAGCACCGGCGCCACGCTCAGCGCGTGCCAGCCCCAGGTCGGCAGGCGAGAAAAGTTGCCTGAGAACACCTGGGCGGTTTCGAAGCGCAGCAGCTTCCACAGCCGCAGGAACGGCCCCAGCACCACGCGGAACGCGATGGTCTGGTTGGCCATGTAGATCCAGCGCCACACCGGCCCGTAGCCGGCCCAGGCGGGCGCGGAATGGTAGGCGCTTTCGTTGTCGCGCTCGGGGTGCGTCAGGTGGAAGTTGACGTGGTGCGAGCTGTGGCCGCGGTTGTAGAACGGGTAGGGGAGCCACAGGTTCAGCGGCGGCCACACCACCGCGTGGCGCAGCCATTTCGGCAGGTGGCGCATCGCGTGGATGCTCTCGTGCTGCAGCGAGAAATGCAGCTGCGCGAGAAAGCCGCCGAGCACGAACAGCGCCCACCCCGGCAGCGCCGCATGCCACCACAGCAGCGCGGCCCATGCGGCATAGAGCGCGCCGGCCAGCAGCAGCGTGGGCACCTCGTAGTGCCACCACCAGTGGCGGCGCGCGAGGGGCTTGTCCGTGGGGGGCGTGGCAGTCGATGTCATGGTGATGACCGCATGCTAGGTAGCAAGCGGGCGCTTGCATGCGCGCTTTTCGCATAAGCATGAACGTGAAACTTCGTTCGCCCCGGCGCGGGGTGCGGCCTACGCTCGCCGGCTCTGTCGTGCTCCGGTGTTCCCGTGTTCCTGCCTCCAATGAAAAAACTACTGATCCGCGTGGCCCTCGCGCTGCTCGCCGCACTTGCCGTCGATGTGCAACTGCATGCCGCCACCGTGGACGACTACCCCGCGAAGACCATCCGCGTGGTGGTGCCTTACCCCGCCGGCGGCATCGCCGACAAGATCGCCCGCGAGGTCGCCGAGCAGCTCCAGCAGCGGCTGAAGCAGCCGGTGGTGGTCGAGAACCGCAGCGGCGCGGCCGGCAACATCGGCTTCGACTTCGTGGCGCGCCAGCCGGCTGACGGCTACACGCTGCTGCTGGCGCCGGCGTCCAACCTCACGGTGCAGCCCGCGCTCTTCAAGCAGCTGAGCTACGACCTCGCGCGCGACTTCACGCCCGTGTCGCTGCTGGTGCAGACGCCGCAGGTGCTGCTGGTGAACCCCAGGCTGCCGGTGAACACGCCGCGCGAGCTGATCGACTACTCGAAGAAGAACCCCGGCAAGGTCAACTACGGCATCAGCGTGGGCGCGTACTCGCACCTGGCGGGAGAACTGCTGAAGACGCAGACCGGCGCCGACTTCACCGCCATTCCCTACCAGGGCAGCGCGCCGGCCCTCAACGACCTGCTCGCGGGCCAGACGCAGTTCATCTTCAACGAGGTGGTCACCGCCATTCCCTTCGTGAAGGCCGGCACGCTCAAGCCCCTGGCCGTGGCCTACAAGACGCGCGCGCCGTGGTTGCCCGACGTGCCCACCACCGCCGAAGCGGGCCTGCCCGACTTCGAGGTGACCTCGTGGTACGGCGTGGTGGTGCGCAGCGGCACGCCCGCGCCGCTGGTGCAACGCCTGTCGCGCGAGCTGCGCGACATCGTGCAGGGCGCGGACTTCCGCAAGCGCTACGACGACATCGGCGCCTTCACGGTGGGCAGCTCGCCCGAGGAGTTCGGCCGCTTCATCCGCAGCGAGACCGTCAAGTGGACGGCGGTGGTCAAGCAGGCCGGCATCCAGCCCAACTGACATCCGAGAATGCCCGCATGAGCCCGACCGCGACACACATCTCGCCCGACGAACTGTTCGCGCTGCTGCTTGCAGAGCCCTTGGCCGAGCCTTTGACTGAGCCCGTGGTGGAGCTTGCCGTGCTCGACGTGCGCGAGACGCGCTGGTTCGTGCAGCGCCACCTCAACCTGGCGCGCAACGCGCCCTTCAGCGGGCTCGAGCCGCAGGTCGGCGCGCTGGTGCCGCGCCGGTCCACGCCGGTGGTGCTGATCGACGAGCTGGGCGCGCCCGAGGGCGTGGCGCGGCAGGCCGCCGCCGTGCTCGCCCGGCTGGGCTACACCGACGTGCGCACGCTCGCGGGCGGCCTGCAGCGCTGGCTGGCCGAGGGGCTGCCCGCCATCGACGGCTACGGCACGCTGGTGAAGGCCTTCGGCGACCGCGTGCGGCTGCACTACGGCACGCCGGGCCTGCCGGTGGAGGCGCTGCGCGAGCGCCTGCGCGAAGGCCGGCCGACCACGCTGGTCGATGCGCGGCCGCGCGCGGAGTTCGAATTCCTGTCGCTGCCCGGCGCGCGCAACCACCCGGGCACCGAGCTGGCGCTGCGGCGCTTCGAGCCGGACGGCCGGAATGTCGGAGCCGACGATCACCTGTGGGCCATCAACTGCTTCAGCCGCACGCGCGGCATCGTCGGCGCGACCACGCTGCGGCTGCTGGGCCGCGCGAGCGACGCCGTGTTCGTGGAAGACGGCGTGATGGACTGGGGCCTGCACGGCGCGCCCACCGTGCAGAACGCCGCGCCGCAGGACGAGCTGCCGCCCGAATCCCCGGCGCTGCTGCGTGGCATCGCCGACGACCTGCTGCGCAGCTTCGCCTTGCCCCTGGCGGACGCGGCGCAGCTGGCCCGCTGGCGCAACGACGGCGCCCGCACCCTCTACGTGTTCGACGTGCGGCCCGAGGCCGACCCCGCGCTGGCCGGCACCGGCCTGCGCCACGTGCCCGGCGGCCAGCTGCTGATGCATTTCGAGAACCTCGTGGGCACGCGGGGCGCGCGCATCGTGCTGGTCGACGATCCGGCCCACCGGCTGCGCGCGGCCATCACCGCTTTCTGGCTCACGCAGCTGGGCCAGGCCGAGGTGCATGTGTACGACGGCGAGTTCCTGCCGGCGCAGGCCCCGGCGGCGCCGTCGGCGGCCGTCGACGACGCGCCGCCGCCCGTGGCGCCCGATGCCTTGGCCGAACTGCAGGCGCGCGGTGCGGCCGCGGTCATCGACGTGGGCCCCAGCCTCGACTACGAGCGCGGCCACCTGGAGGGCGCGCTGTACTTGCTGCCGGCCTCGCTGGACGCCCTGGCCCCGCTCGCGGCCCAGGCCACGGCCGGCCGCACCTTCGTCTTCACGTCGCCCGACGGCACGCTCGCGGCCCGCGTGGCGCGCGATGCGCGACGGCGCTGGCAGGGTGCACAGGATTCAGGGGCGGTATTTACCTGGCTCCAGGGCGGAACGCAGGGCTGGAAGGCATCGGGCCGGCCGCTGGCCACCGCCTTCGCGCCGGACCAGCTGCTGACCCCCTTCGACGACGACTGGGGCTCGGTGATGCGCGTCTTCGGTCCGCGCCGCGATGCGGCCTGGGCCGACTACCTCGCGTGGGAACGCGCGCTGTCCGAACGGGTCCTGCAGGACCCGTCCGTGCGCTTTCGCTTCTTCGCCCTCAGCGCGCGCCGGCCGGCGCAGGCGCAGGGTCGGGCAGCTCGATCTTGATGTCGAGCACTTCGAGGTTGTCCTGGGTTTCCAGGTGCACCTTGATGTCGTCGGGGTTGATCGACACGTACTTTGAAATCACCGCCACCAGCTCGCGCTGGAGTTCGGGCAGGTAGTCGGGCCGCTTCTTGCCGCTGAGGCTGGAACGCTCGTGCGCGAGGATGATCTGCAGCCGCTCCTTCGCGACGCTGGCAGTCTTCTTCTTTTCGCCCAGCAGGAACGAGAGAAAGGACATGGCCTACTTGCCTCCGAAAATCCGCTTGAAGAAGCCCGGCTTCTCGGCGTCGACGAAGCGCATCGGCCGGTCTTCGCCCAGGAAGCGCGCGACCACGTCGCTGTAGGCCTGCGCCACGTCGGTGTCCTTGTCGTGGATGGCCGGCACGCCCTGGTTGGAGGCATGCAGCACGCTTTCCGACTCGGGGATCACGCCGATCAGCTTGATGCGCAGGATGTCCTGGATGTCTTCCAGCGACAGCATCTGCCCGCCCGCCACGCGGTTCGGGTTGTAGCGGGTGATGAGCAGGTGTTCCTTGATGGGGTCGCCGCCGTCCTTGGCGCGCTTGGTCTTGCTGCTGAGCATGCCCAGGATGCGGTCCGAGTCGCGCACCGAGGAGACCTCGGGGTTGGTCACCACCAGCGCCTCGTCGGCGAAGTACATGGCCATCATGGCGCCGGTCTCGATGCCCGCGGGCGAGTCGCAGACGATGTATTCGAAGTCCATCGCGGCCAGGTCGGCCAGGATTTTCTCCACGCCCTCCTGCGTCAGCGCTTCCTTGTCGCGCGTCTGCGAGGCGGCCAGCACGAACAGGTTGTCGCACTGCTTGTCCTTGATGAGGGCCTGGCTCAGGTTGGCTTCACCCTGGATGACGTTGATCAGGTCGTACACCACGCGGCGTTCGCAGCCCATGATCAGGTCCAGGTTGCGCAGGCCCACGTCGAAGTCGATCACGGCCGTCTTCTTGCCCGCGAGCGCGAGGCCCGAGGCGAAGCTGGCGCTCGTGGTCGTCTTGCCGACGCCGCCCTTGCCCGAAGTCACCACCACAATTTTGGCCATGGCCATTCCTTCTTGTTTCGATTCAGTTGTTGGTTGTCAGGGTCGCCGCGATCCGAGCGGGGGCTCAGGGGATCGGGTCGATCGCTAGTTTCTTGCCGTCGAGGCGAACCTGCGCCGATTTTCCCAGCACCGTGTCCGGCAGCGGCACTTCGTTGGTGCGATAGATGCCGGCAATGGCCACCAGCTGCGCTTCCATGCAGGTCGAGAAGATGCGCGCCTCGGTGTTGCCGCGCGCGCCGGCAATGGCCTTGCCGCGCAACGGGGCGTACACGTGCACGTTGCCGTCGGCGATGACCTCAGCGCCGAAGCTCACCACCGCGGTGACCACCACGTCGCCGCCACGGGCGTAGATTTGCTGGCCCGAGCGCAGCGGCTTGTCGATCAGCAGCGTGCCGTTGGCCGGCACCGGCACCTCGCGCACGATCTGCGGGGCTTCCGAGGCGGGGGCCTCGGCCGGGGGCGCCGGGGCGCGGGGTGCGGGGGCTGCCGGCATGGCCGCCACCGACAGGCCGGCCTCGCGCGCCGCGGCGTTCTGGGCGGCGTTGCCGCCGCGCACCGCGATGGGCTGCGTCTGGTGGCGCGCCAGCAGGCTGCGCAGGGCGGCGAAGTCGATGTCGGGGGCGGCGGCCGCGTCGGCGGCCTGGCCCTCGCCCTGCGCCTCTTGCAGCAGGGAGAGATCGATGACCACCGGCTCCTGCTCGAAGAAATCGGGCGAATCCGCCAGCTGGGCGTCGAGCGCCTCGGCCAGCACGTCCAGGTCGGACGTCTTCAGGATCACTGCGATCAGCGGCAGCGTGGCGCTCTTGAATTCGAAAACCGCCTTGGTGCGCGCGGCGGAGACATCGGCCATTGGAAAGCGTCGGAAAACGTCGGTGCGAAAAGCGTTGGAGTCTAACGGGCGCGGGCCGAACCCCGCAGACCCGGCCCCGGCTGTAGCCCCCTGGACAACACTTCTTTCATGAGGTTGCACTTTTCAGGGGGCGCGCCGGCTCAGTTCTTCGAGCGGCCCAGCAGGGCGTAAAGAATGATCGCCCCGAAGGTGGCGGTACCGATGCCGCCCAGCGCGAAGTCGCCGAACTTCAGCGTGAAGTCGCCCGTGCCGATGATCAGCGTGATGGCCGCCACGATCAGGTTCTTGTTCTGCGAGAAGTCGACCTTGTTGTCGACCCAGATCTTCGCGCCCGCGATGGCGATCAGCCCGAACACCACGATGCTCACGCCGCCCATCACCGGCAGCGGAATCGCCTGGATCAGCGCGCCGAACTTGGGGCTGAAGCCCAGCACCAGCGCAATCACCGCCGCCACCACGAACACCGCGGTGGAGTAGATGCGCGTGGCCGCCATCACGCCGATGTTCTCGGCGTAGGTGGTCACGCCCGTGCCGCCCGCGGCGCCGCTCACCACCGTGGCGATGCCGTCGCCGATGAACGCGCGGCCCATGTACGGGTCGAGGTTGCGCCCCGTCATGGCCGTCACCGCCTTCAGGTGGCCCAGGTTTTCAGCCACCAGGATGATCGCCACCGGCGCAATCAGCAGCATCGCGTTGGCCGTGAACACCGGCGTGGTGAAGGTTGGAAGGCCGAACCAGGCCGCGTTGGCGATGCCGCTCAGGTCCACCGGCTTGCCCATGCCCAGCAGGTTGGTCAGCACCGCGTAGACCACCGTGGCCAGGATCAGCCCGACCAGGATGAGCAGGCGCTGCAGCATGCCGCGCGCGAACACCGCCACCAGGCCCACGCACAGGAAGGTCACCGCCTGCATCCACGAGTCGAAGTTGCTGGCGGCCATGTTCTTGATGGGCACGCTCGCCAGGTTCAGGCCGATGACGGCCACCACCGCGCCTGTGACCACGGGCGGCATGAAGCGCTCGATCCAGCCGGTGCCGATGGCCTGCACCAGCGCCCCTATCAGTATGTAGACCACCCCGCAGGCGATGATGCCGCCCAGCGCCACCGCGATGTTGGCGTTGGGCCCCTTGCCCGCGTAGCCGCTGGCCGCGATCACCACGCCGATGAAGGCGAAGCTGGAGCCCAGGTAGCTGGGCACCTTGCCGCCGGTGACGAAATAGAAGATGAGCGTGCCGATGCCGCTCATCAGGATGGCGATGTTGGGGCTGAAGCCCATCAGGATCGGCGCCAGCACCGTGGCGCCGAACATGGCGATCACGTGCTGCACGCCCATGGCGCCGGTCTGCAGCCAGGGCAGCCGCTCGTCCGGCGCAATGACCGCGCCGTTGGCCAGCGCGGACGCGGGTCGTTCTGTCCAGTTGAACATTGCTTGTTCTCCTCTTGTTGGATGTGTGTGCTCGGTGGCCAGGACGCCCTGGCTTTCCCGGGGCGTGATTGTGGGTGAGGAAAGGGGGGCTGAACACCGGCTCGCACCCTGCACATTGGAGAAAACAAGGCCGGCCGCGAAGGCGCCCGGCACCGGACGCGCCCGCTCAGCGCGGCTGCAGCACCGCCATCGTGATCCGCGACACGCAGGTCAGTTCGCCCGCCTCGTTCGTCATGTCGATCTGCCACACCTGCGTGGTGCGCCCGCGGTGCACCGGCCGGGCGGTGCCGATGACCCAGCCGCTGGTCACCGAGCGGATGTGGTTGGCGTTGATGTCCAGGCCCACGGCGCGGTCGCCTTCGGGGGCCGAGTAGTGGGCGCCGCAGGAGCCCAGGGTCTCGGCCAGCACCACCGACACGCCGCCGTGCAGGATGCCGTAGGGCTGGCGGGTGCGCTCGTCGACCGGGCAACGGGCGCGGATGAAGTCGTCGCCCACCTCCAGGAACTCCATGCCCAGCGTGGACACGGCCGTGCCGACGTGGTTGAGGGTGAGTTGCTCGACGGAGATTTCTTTTTTCCAGATACGCATGCGGTTCTTTCGGTGTGCTTACGGTGTGCTTCAGGTGTTCTTGCCTGCAAAGGTGGCAAAACTATAGCGACGGCGGCTGACAAGGGCAGTCGCCTTTGCGTGTTAACTTGGATCGATGAAGCACCCCGTCCGCCGTTGGCTCATCGGCATTGCCGCCGTCTTGCTGCTGGGCATCGGCGTGCTGGTGCTGGTGGTGCGCGCCAAGCTCCCGACCGACGAGCAGGTGGCCGCGCGCATCGCCGAGGGCTTCGAGCAGCGCTTCGGCGTGGCGCTGAAGGTCGGCAACGCGCACTGGGCGTTGCTGCCCACGCCCATGCTGGTGCTCGAAGACGTCGCCACCGACCAGGGCCGCCCCATCACCCTGAAGCGGGTGCGCCTGCAGCTGCAGCTCGCGCCGCTGCTGCACCGCGTCATTGCGCTGGACCAGATCGAGGTCGAGAGCCTGGTGCTGCCGCGCGCCTCGGTGCGCGAGTTTCGCGGCAAGGGGCCCAAGCCGAAGGAGGGCGCCAACGTGGTCGCGCTGCCCGCGCCCTGGACGCTGGCCCCCGTGCCCGTGGAAAAGGTGCGCTGGCGCGACGTGGTCTGGATCGACCGGCGCGACATTGCCCTGGCCTACGACGGCGAGCTCAGCTTCGACCCCCAATGGCGCCCGCGCCAGCTGCGCCTCGAGCGCGCCGGGCTGGCGTCGCCGGTGCGCCTGCGGCTGGACCGCGAGTCGGGCCTGGACCGCTGGCGCACCCGCATCGACGCGGGCGGCGGCACGTGGAACGGCGTGACCCGGCTCGAGACGCTGCCCACCGGCAAGCTGCGCGTGTCGGCCGAGCTGGAGCCGCGGCAGATCGACATCGAAAGCCTGGTGCAGGCCTTCGACCGCCGCACGTCGGTGGCGGGCAAGGTGTCGGGCCAGACCACGCTCACGGCCGAGGCCGACACCGCCGAAGACCTGGGCGCGCTCATGCGCAGCCTGCACACCCGCACCGCCTTCACCGTGCAGCCCGCCACGCTCACCAAGCTGGACGTGCTCAAGGCCGTGACCACCGCCGGCATCAGCCGCGGCGGGCGCACGCCGCTCGACCAGCTCACCGGCACGCTCGACACCCAGGGCACCGAAGACGGCGTGGTGATGCGCTACACCAACCTGAAGGCGCGCTCGGGCGTGCTCACCGCCAGCGGCAACCTGAAGATGTTCAACCGCAAGCTCGACGGCGAGATCGCGGTCGACCTGGTCGACGGCGTGGTCGGCGTGCCGCTGAAGATCGGCGGCACCATGAGCGACCCCGAGCTGTCGCTGACCGGCGGCGCGCTCACCGGCGCGGCCATCGGCAGCGCGGTGCTGCCGGGCGTGGGCACCGCCATCGGCGCGCGCGTGGGGCAGCAGGTGGAAAAGCTGTTCGGCGGAGACAAGAAGCCGGCGCAGGCCAAGCCCGACTCCAAGCCAGCGCCCGCTGCGCCCAAGGCCTCCGGTCCTAGGAAAACGCCTTGACCACCGCCGGCACCGTCAGCACTGCCGTGTAGTAGCCCATGAACTGCACGCCGGTGTTGAAGCCGATGGCCCGCGACAGCAGCCCGCCCAGCAGCCCCATCGTCAGGATCACCAGCAGCCCGAGCAGCTGGCCTTCCCACACGCTGATGACCACGATCAGCCCGACGAAGGTCGCGATGATCGCCTCGTGGCTCACCTTGCGCGAGACGAACAGCGCCGCACGGCGCGCGAAGTTCATGGTGAACGGGTAGGCCACCAGCGCCGCCAGCACCACCGCCAGCATGCCGTAGCCCAGGAACTCCCAGTGGCTCAGCAGGTTGTGCAGGTTGTGGGTCTGGCCCGTGGCCGCGTCGATGGTGTAGACCGGCGGCGCGTTGAACAGCGGCGCCGCCGGGCCGGCCGCCACCGGGCTCAGCGGGAGGCCTATGGCAATCAGCGGAATCAGCGCCTCGGCGATGTAGGTCGCCTCGGTCACGCCGTTGCGCGCGGCCAGCGTGGTGGTGAGCCGGTGGTACGCATGCTTGATGCGCGAGCCCACCAGCTCGCCCAGCACCACCGTCATCGCGACCGGGCTGAACACGAAGGTGGCGCTGGAAACGGCCGCCGTCGCCAGCGTCCACTTCACCTGCGAGCGGTCGAGCACCTTGAACGGGTTGGGAAAGTAGCCCGACCAGCCCTTCACGTCGGGCGCCAGCGAAAAGGTGCGCACCGTGTCGCGCTTCATGCGGGAGCGCGCCGCCGGCGAAATCACCGAGAACAGGTCGGCCACCAGCGGCCCGATGGCAATGCCCAGGAAGTAGCTGATGCTGAGCTTGACGCCGTACTTGCCGGTGAGCGCCTGCAGCGCCACGATCACCACCACGAACGGCACCAGCGTGGCCACCGAGGCCCAGCGCCCGCTGGAGAACCAGGCGATGGCCACGGCCGCCACCACGAAGATCCACGGCGCCGCCTTGGTGATGGCCGCGCCGTAGGGCGCCAGCAGCACCGCGAACAGCACGGCCAGCGGCACCGCGACGAAGGCCGCGATGATCGCGCCCGACACCATCTTGCGCAGCGCGATGTGCGGCACGCCCAGGTTGCGCAGCACGTTGGCGTCCTGCAGCAGCGGCGTGGCCATGGTGTCGCCCGGAATGCCCAGCAGCGCGGTGGGCACCGCGTGCGTCATGTGCTTGGCCACGGCGGCCGCCAGGAAGAAGGTGAACACGCCCTCGGGCGGCACGCCCAGCAGCACCACCAGCAGCGTGAGTGGTGCCAGCGTGGTGGTCTCGTCGGTGCCCGAGACGAGCCCAATGGCGGCGAACACCACCGCGCCGACAAGGCCCATGCCCGTGGCGACGAGGATCTGGTGGAAGAGTGCGGCGTCGATCATGGCGCGACCCCTTCCCTGGCCGCATCGCGCGGCTTGTACGACGCGAACAGCTCGTAGATTTCAAGCTCCTTCATCTCGCGCACCACCGAGGGCGGCAGGTCGTCGACCGAGCCCAGGCTGCCGTGCTCGCCGGCCAGTTCGGCCAGCACCTCCTCGCGCCAGCGCGGATCGGCCGCGGCGCCTTCCACCACCTCGCGCTTGGGCGCGAACAGCAGGGCGCAGATCACGCCCGACACCACGCAGCCGCCGAGCCCGGCGAGCATGGCGTAGGCGCGCGCCAGCTCGGGCGTGGCCACCGCGCTCGCGAGCACGCGGTTGGCCACCAGGAAGCCGGCCAGGCTCACCACCAGCCCGATGGCGATCGACCACGCCAGGTGGCCCAGGTCGGCCGTGTCGCCCCATATCTCGACCAGCCGCCAGGGGCCGTGGCCCGCGGGGGGCGCACTGTTTGTCTTCATGTTGTTGTCTCCGTCTTTGTCGTGGTTGTCGTCATTGCCGTCGTCGTTCTCGTCGTGGACGCGGGGCTCGCCCGCGATGCCTGCCTGCTTATTTCTTGCGCAGCGCCTCGAGCAGCGCCACCGCGCGGTCGGTGCGCACGTCGTGCTCCGCGGCCATCTGCTTCGCCACCGTGTCGATCTCGTCGCCCGTGGCGCCCGCCACCAAGGCGATGTTGCGGGCGTGCAGCGCCATGTGGCCGCGCTGGATGCCTTCGGTCGCCAGCGCACGCAGCGCGCCCAGGTTCTGCGCCAGCCCGACGGCCACGGCGACTTCGCCCAGCTCCTGCGCGGACTTCACGCCGAGGATCTTCAGCGACAGCTGCGCGAGCGGGTGCGTCTTGGTCGCGCCACCCACCAGGCCCACGGGCATCGGCATCTCGATGGTGCCGACGAGTGCGCCGGTCTTGTCTTTCTCCCACGTGGTGAGCGACGTATAGCGCCCGCTGCGGCAGGCATACGCATGCGCGCCGGCTTCGACAGCGCGCCAGTCGTTGCCGGTCGCGACGATCACCGGGTCGATGCCGTTCATGATTCCCTTGTTGTGGGTCGCCGCGCGGTAGGGGTCGACGGCTGCGAAGGTGTACGCATCGAGCACGCCCTCAACGATTTCTTCGCCGCTGCGCTCCTTGGTCTTCAGCACCTCGGGCGTCAGCCGCACGCGGGCGCGCGCCAGGCGCAGGTCGGCCAGGTTCGACAGGATGCGCAGGCGCACCGTGCCACCGGTGAGTTTCTCGACCAGCGGCGACACGGCCTCGGCCATGGTGTTGACGGTGTTGGCCCCCATGGCGTCGCGCACGTCGACGATCAGGTGCATCACCACCATCGCGCCGCGCGGCGTATCGGGAAACACGTGCACCTCGATGTCGCGGCAGCCGCCGCCCAGGCCGATCAGCACCTTGTCGCGGCTGTTCGCCACTTCCAGGATCTGGTCGCGTGCGCGCAGCAGCGCCTGCCGCGCACCGTAGGGGTCGCCCACGCCGAGCACCTGAACCTGGGCCCGCATGATCGGCCCGGTGCTCGAGGCCTCGAAGCCGCCGCCTTCGCGCGCCAGCTTGGCCATGAACGAAGCGGCGGCGACCACCGAGGGCTCCTCGACCACCATCGGCACCAGGTACTCGCGGCCGTTGACGAGAAAGTTGCCGGCCACGCCCAGCGGCAGCTCGAAGGTGCCGATCACGTTCTCGACCATGCCGTTGGCGCGCTCCACACTTAGCGCGCCGGGCGCGACCAGCAGCGCCACCTCGTCGGGGGTGAGCGCGGCGGCGCGCGCGATGTGTTCGAAGCGCTGTGCGGGAGTGAGTGCGCGAAAGTTGGGAATGCGGGCGTCGGCGACCATCGTTGCGTGTCTCTTCAGGAGGTGAATTCGGGAGCAGGCAATTTAGGTCGGCTGTACCGCCGGCGGAAGGCACAGTTTGGCGGGACAGTGCGGACAGTGACGTGCCCAACGCCCGCGCTGTGTCACAGTCGCGCCCCATGACGACCATTGCAGACTCGCTCGCCAGCACCCTCGAACGCCAGATTGCCAGCGGCGCCTACAAGGCCGGCGACAAGCTGCCTTCGCTGCGCGAACTGGCCCAGCTGCACGGCTACGCCAAGAACACCGTGGTGGCGGCCTTCGAGCTGCTGGTGTCGCGCGGGCTGGTCGAGCCGCGGCGCGGCTCCGGCTATTTCGTGCTCGCGCAGCAGACCGCCAAGCCGGTGGAAGAAGACGCCGGTAGCCTGGGCCGCGCCATGGACATCGTGTGGCTCATGCGCGAGCAGCTCAAGACGCAGCCCGACGCCGTGGCCGTGGGCGACGGCTTTCCGCCGGTCGAATGGCTGGCCGACGTGCGGCTGGACAAGTACCACCCCAAGGTGGTCCGCACGGGGCTCGGCGCGCTGTTTCGCTATGGAAGCCGCTTCGGCTACGCGCCGCTGCGCGACCACCTGGTGCGCAAGCTGGCCGACTTCGGCATCGGCGCCGAGCCGCGGCAGATCGTGCTCACGCACGGCGCCAACGAGGCGATGGACATCGTCATCCGCTACTTCGTGCCGCCCGGCGGCAAGGTGCTGGTGGACGACCCCGGCTACTACCCGCTGTTCGGCAAGCTCAAGCTTGCGGGCGCGCAGATGCTGGCCGTGCCGCGCCTGGCCGACGGGCCCGATCTCGAAGCGCTGGAGCGCCTGCTCGTGGCCGAGCGCCCGCGCCTGTTCTTCACGCAGTCGATCGCGCACAACCCCACCGGCTCCGACATTTCGCCGGCCAAGGCGTTCCGCGTGCTGCAGCTGGCGTAGAAGTACGACCTGCTCATCGTCGAGGACGATCCGCTGGCCGACTTCAAGCCCACCGCGCTGCCGCGACTCTCGGCGCTCGACCAGCTGGAGCGCACCATCTACATCGGCAGTTTCTCGAAGTCGTTCTCGGCCGCCTTGCGCGTGGGCTTCATCGCCTGCGGGGCCGACCTGGCGAGCGACCTGGCGGACCTGAAGGCGCTGATCCACGTGAGCAGCTCGGAGTACTGCGAGCGCACGGTCGACGTGATCTTGAGCGAGGGCCACTACCAGCGCCACCTGAACCGGCTGCAGACGCGGCTGGGCGAGGCCACGCGCAACGCGACCAGGCTCTTCGAGTCGGTGGACGCCGAGGTGTTCGCGCGCACCCCGCAGTCGCTCTACGTGTGGGCCGCGCTGCCCGGCGTGGCCGACTCGCTGGCGTTCGCCAAGGAGCTGCTGCCGCGCAAGATCGTGATGGCGCCGGGGCGCATCTTCAGCGTCGACTCGACGCAGGTGTCGCGCTGGTCGCGTTTCAACGTGGGCGCCATGGCCGACCCGCGCTTCGCGAAGGCGCTGCGGGCCGCGCTGCGCCGCCGCGTCAGCGACTGACGAAGCTGCCGTGGCGCCCCGCGCCCGCGGCAAAGCGCGCGGCGCCGCCTTCGCCTTCGGCAAACACGATCGGCACGCCGCGCACGCCTTCTTCGCGCAGCGCATCGGCCAGCGGCAGCGCCCACTGCGCATAGGCCGATGCGCGGTCGGCCAGCATGCACTGCTGCGGAAACGAAGCAATCTCGCGCGCCAGCTGCTGCGCGGCGGCGAGCGCCCCGCCGGGCGGCGTGGTGCGATTGACCAGCCCCATCGCCAACGCCTCCGCGGCACCCACTGCGCGGCCGGTGAGGATCATGTCGAGCGCGCGCGCCATGCCCACGATGCGCGGCAGGCGCACCGTGCCGCCGTCGATCAGCGGCACGCCCCAGCGGCGGCAGAACACGCCCAGCACCGCGTCTTCGTCGGCCACGCGCAGGTCGGCCAGCAGGGCCAGCTCGAGCCCGCCGGCCACCGCATGACCGGCGATGGCCGCGACCAGCGGCTTCGACAGGACCATGCGCGTCGGCCCCATCGGCGCGTTGCCGCCGCCCGCGGGGTCGAGCGCGTTGCGCAGCGCGGGGTCGCTCACCGCGGCCAGGTCGGCGCCGGCGCAGAAGTGGCCGCCCGCGCCGGTCAGCACCGCCACGCGCAGGGCGTCGTCGGCCTCGAAGCGCTCGAAGGCCTCGCGCAGTTCGGTCGCCATCGGGCCATGCACGGCGTTGCGCTTGTCCGGCCGGTTCAGCGTGATCGTGCAGACGGTGTCTTCGGTGTCGTAGTTCACGTGCGGCATGGTCATGGCTCCGGGTTGCTGGTTTCCAGGTCGCTGGATCAGTTCAGGCGCACCACCTGCGCATCGCCCGGCGTGCGCGCGTGCAGCCGCGCCACCTCGGCCGCGCGCCGCGTGAGCACCGCGCGCTGGTTGATGTAGCCCTTGTCGGTGATCTCGCCCGCGTCGAGGTTCGGCGGCTCGGCCAGCACCAGCGCGCAGGCCGGGCACTGCGAAGAGCCCGCGCCCTCGTCGCGCAGCGCGCGCAGCACGCCGGCGATGCGCTCGCCCAGCGCCTCGGGCGACAGCGCCGCCGCCTGCGGGCTGGCGAACACCAGCATGCCGATCTCGTCGCGGTCGTGGCCGGTGAGCACCACGTCCTGCACGTGCGGGGCGAGCAGCGACACCAGCTTCACGCGCAGCGTGCCCACCGACACCCAGGTGCCGGTGGAGAGCTTGAAGTCTTCCGCCACGCGGCCGTTGAAGATCACGCCGTGCGCGGGCTCGCCCGGGTTCGCCAGGAAGCCGGCGTCGCCGATGCGGTAGTAGCCCTCTTCGTCGAAGGCCTCGGCGGTTTCGCGCGGGGCGTCCCGGTAGCCCGGGAACACCGAGACGCCCTTCACCCGCATTTCCAGCTTCTCGCCGTTGGGCACGAACTTCAGCTCCAGCCCGGGCAGCGGCGCGCCGATGCAGCCGGCGCCGTCGAGCTTCCAGTGCGCGGAGGTGATGGCAGGCGATGTCTCGGTGGCGCCCCACGAGGTGGTGAGCCACAGCGGTCGCATGGGGCGCACGCGCCGCGCCACCGCCTCCAGCCGCTGCCACGTGGAGGGCGCCAGCGCCGCCGCCGCGTAGAAGGCCAGCCGCAGCCGCGAGAACACCTCGGTGGCCAGCGCGTCGTCGGCCTCCAGGAAGGGCAGCAGCATGTCGAAGCCGCGCGGCACGTTGAACAGCAGCGTGGGCTTCACCTCGCGCAGGTTGCGCACCGTCTTCTCGATCAGGCCCGGCGCGGGCCGGCCCTCGTCGATGTAGAGCGCGCCGCCGTGGCACAGCACCATGTGCAGGTTGTGGTTGGCGCCGAAGGTGTGGCTCCACGGGAGCCAGTCGACCAGCACCGGTTTTTCCTGCGACAGGAAGCGCCAGGTCTGCGCCATCATCTGCTGGTTGGCGCACAGCATGCGGTGCGTGTTGATGACCACCTTGGGCTTGCCGGTGGAGCCGGAGGTCAGCAGGTACTTGGCGTGCGTGTCGGGCAGCACCTGCGCAAAGGCTTGCATCACCGCCGGCGTTTCCTCGGCCGCGAGCAGCTGCCCGAAAGCCAATGCCCCCGGATGCGCATCGGCGTTGCGGCTGAACACCGTGACGGCCTCCACGCCGCAGCCCGCGAGCGAGCCGCCGTACACCTTGGCATCGGACGCGTAGACGAGCCCCGGCTTCAGCGCCTGCAGCATGCCGTGCAGCCGCGACGGGTCCTTGGCCATGCGCGAATAGGCGCTGGACAGCGAGCACGCGGTGCGCCCGATGTGCATGGCCGCGAGCATCAGCACGGCGTGGTCTATGGCGTTGTCCGAGAGGATGACGATCGGGCGGCCCGCCGGCAGCGCCATGTCGAGCAGTGCCTGCGCGACCGCGCCCACCGCCTGGCGCAGCGCGCGGTAGTCGAGCTTGCGCCAGCCTTCGCCGGTTTCGTCGCGCTCCGCGAAGGCCAGTGCGTCGGGTGTTTCCCGCGCCCAGCGTTCGATCCATTCGCCGATGCAGCGCGCGTAGGGCTTCAGCGTTTGCGTCGAGCGCAATGCGAAGGAGCCGTCGTCGAAGTCGATGCGCACCGTGCGGGGCGGGGCGACCAGGGTTTCGTCGTGGAGGAAGTCGGTCATTTCGGTGTTCCGGGTTTTGCCTTTTTTGGCGCTGGTGCTCTTGGCGCCGTTCACCTGGGCATGCTGCTGGTGAACCGCGATCACCCGACGCCGCGATCGCGCCCTGAACACGGCACCCGGCGCGCGACAACACGCATCTAGTCGAGCTTGCCGCTGTCTGCCTTCGCGCGAATCAGGTTTAACAGCAGGGTGTCGCGCGCGGATTCCAGGTCCGCGGTCCGGCGCTGGCCGAGTTCTTCCGACACGCCTTCCACCACCTTCTGCTTGAGTTCGGCCGTCATCGACGGCGCGCCCAGGTCCTTCCACCAGTCCTCGATCGGCCCGCCCAGGTGCGCGAGCACGTGCTCGATGCCGCCCGCGCCACCCGACAGGTGCAGGTTCATGAACGGTCCCATCACCGCCCAGCGCAGGCCGGGGCCGTGCGCGATGGCGGAGTCGATGTCGGCCACGCTCGCCACGCCTTCGTTCACCAGGTGGAAGGCCTCGCGCCACAGCGCCGCCTGCAGCCGGTTCGCAATGTGGCCCTTGACTTCGCGCTTCACGTGGATCGGGCGCTTGCCGATGGCCGCGTAGAACGCCATGGTGCGTTCGATGGCGTCGGCCGAGGTCTGCGCGCCGCCGATCACTTCCACCAGCGGAATGAGGTGCGGCGGATTGAACGGATGCCCCAGCACCACGCGCTGCGGGTGCGCGCAGCCCGACTGCACGCCGCTGATGGCCAGGCCCGACGAGCTCGACGCGAGGAGGGTGTCGGGCGGCGCCGCCGCGTCCATGCGGCGGAACAGGTCGACCTTGAAGTCCATGCGCTCGGGGCCGTTCTCTTGCACGAAGTCGGCCACCGACACCGCGTCTTCCAGGCTGTCGTGAAAGCGCAGGCGGTCGACCGACGCGCCTTCGGCCAGGCCGAAGCGCTGCAGCGTCGGCCAGTGCTGCGCCACCGCCGCGCGCAGGCGTTCTTCGGCGCCGGGCGAGGGGTCGGTCGCGTTCACGTCCAGGCCGTGCGCCAGGAAGTACGCGGCCCAGCTCGCGCCGATCACGCCGGTGCCGACCACCGCCACGCGCCTCACCGCGTTGCCTCCATTGCTGCTCATGCCATTGCTGCTCGTGCCATTGCTGTTCATGATTTCCACCGCGCGCAGCGGCTCTCCGCCTTCGTCGTCCATGCGGCCTCGCCGCGGATCGGCTCGACCACCTTGTAGTAGTCCCACGGCTCCTTCGACTCGGCCGGGGTCTTCACCTGCATCAGGTGCATGTCGTGCACCATCAGTCCGTCGTCGCGCAGCCAGCCGCCCTTGACGAACATGTCATTGAACCTGGTCTTGCGCAGTTGCGCCATCACCTTGTCGGCGTCGTCGCTGCCCGCGGCCTTCACGGCCTGCAGGTACTGCAGCGCGGCTGAGTAGTCGCCGGCGTGGAAGGAGGAGGGCATGCGCTTGTGCTTGTCGAAGAAGCGTCGCGCCCACTCGCGCGACTCGGGGCTCTGGTTCCAGTACCAGCTGTCGGTCAGGTACATGCCCTGCGCGCTCTTCAGGCCCAGCGCGTGCACGTCGTTGATGGTGATGATCATGCCGGCCAGCTTCATGTTCTTGCTGATGCCGAACTCCGCCGCCGACTTGATGGCGTTCACCGTGTCGCCGCCCGCGTTGGCCAGCGCCAGCACCTGCGCCTTCGAGCTTTGCGCCTGCAGCATGAACGACGAGAAATCGCTCGCGCCCAGCGGGTGCTTCACCGAGCCGGCCACCGTGCCGCCGCTGGCCTGCACGGTCTTGGTGGCGTCGTTCTGCAGCGCCGCGCCAAAGGCGTAGTCGGCCGCCACGAAGTACCAGCTCTTGCCGCCGGCCTTGACCACCGCGCTGGCCGTGCCGCGCGCCATGGCCACCGTGTCGTAGGCGTAGTGCACCGTGTAGGGCGAGCAGTATTCGTTGGTGAGGCTCGATGCGCCCGAGCCCACCACGAAGTACGGCTTTTTCTTGTCCGCCGCCACGCCCGCCATGGCAATGGCCGCGCCCGAGTTCACGCCGCCGATCAGCATGTCGACCTTCTGCACGTCGAACCACTCGCGCGCCTTGGCCGCGGCGATGTCGGGCTTGTTCTGGTGGTCGGTCGTGACCAGCTCGATCTTCTTGCCGTCGATGGCGCCGCCCATGTCCGCGATGGCCATGCGGATGGCCTCGGCGCCGGCCGGGCCGTCGTAGTCGCGGTACAGGCCCGACATGTCGCTGATGAAGCCGATGCGGATCGTGTCGTCGGACACCTGGGCGAAGGCGCCCGGCGCGCTGGCCGTGAAAGCGGCGCCCAGCGCCAGGGCCAGTGCGGTGCGGGAAATGTTCATGTGGCTTGTCTCTGTTCGTTGTGTGCGTTGTCTTCGTCGTTTTCTTTTTTTGCGCCGTGCTCGCGCTTCTTCAGCCCAGCGCGAACTCGGGCCGCGGGCCGCTGGTGCGCGGCAGGCCCATGATCTGGCGCGCCTCGGCCGGCGTGGCCACTTCCATGTCCAGCTCGCGAATCACGCGCACGATGCGCTCGGTGAGCTGCACGTTGGTGGCCAGCTCGCCGTGGCGGAAGTACAGGTTGTCTTCCAGCCCCACGCGCGCATGGCCGCCCAGCAGCAGCGCCGCCACGTTGGCCTCCAGCTGCGACATGCCGATGCCGCTCACGCCGAAGATGGCGCCCTTGGGCAGCGTGTCGACCATCATCTGCAGGTTGCGCGGCGAGTACGGCATCGCGTTCTGGAAGTTGCGGTGCACGTTCATCACCAGGTTGATGAAGTAGGGCTCGTCGTCGTGGCCCTCCTCGATCAGCGTGGTCGTGTCCTGCAGGATGTGGGTGGGGCTGAACACCTCCCACTCGGGCTTGATGCCGCGCGCCTTCATGCCCGCGGCCAGCTCGCGCCCGCGGGTGATGGGCGTGTCCATCAGGATCTGCTTGCCCTCGAAGCTCAGGTTGAGCGTGGTGGCGTCCAGCGTGCACATCTCGGCGCCGGCGTCCATGCCCTTGATGCGCTCTTCCCAGGCAATTTCCCAGCGGTCGCCGGCCAGCGGCTTGACCATGTCGCCGTGCACGCCGCCGCCGGTGGAGTTGTTCAGCACGATGTCGCTGCCCAGCGCGCGAATGCGGCTGTTGATGTCGCGGTACACCTCGGCGTTGCAGGTGGCGCCGTCGTCGGGGCGACGCGCGTGGATGGCCACCACGCTGGCGCCGGCGTTCCAGCAGCGCAGCACGTCGGCGGCGATCTCGGCGGGCTGGGTGGGGAGGTGGGGGTTCTGCGACTTGTGCGCCATGCCGCCGGTGGGGGCGATGGTCACGATCACTTTGCGCTTCGACATGCTCGGGGACTCCTGGTGTCTTTCATGGGGGCGCGCCATTATTTTTGGGGGCGCGTTTGCACTCAGTCATCGCGACGACATTTGGGGGCAGGGTTTACGCTGCGGCAGAAGCTAAAGTCGCCCGTGCGCCGTTGCGCAACACAAGGAGCTTTCATGAAACTACTGCCCATCGTGCTGGCCGCCGCGGCTGCATTCGCCTCGACCTGGACCGTCGCGCAACCTGCCGCCATCGCAGCCGGCGCAGGCGGCGCCACCTGCGAAGCCAAGCGCGAGGCCATCGGCCACGACATCGAGGAGGCCAAGGCCAAGGGCCAGAAGCAACGCGTGCGCGGGCTGGAAAAAGCGTTGGGCGAAGTGCGCCGCACCTGCAGCGACGCCAGGCTGGCGGCCGAGCACCAGCGCCGCGTCAAGGCGCAGGAGCGCAAGGTGGCCGAGCGCGAGCGCGACCTGCGCGAAGCCCAACGCAAGGGCCGCGCCGACAAGATCGCCGATCGCGAAGGCAAGCTGCGCGACGCGCAGGCCGAGCTGCAGCAGCTCAAGGGCGCGCGGTAAGCACTACGCCGCATCTATGCCCACGGCCAAGCCCGTCGCGCAGGCGGCGTCCCTCACCATCGCGCAGCTGCTGCAAGGCTCGGCCTGGTTTCCGCTGCTCGACGTGAGCGCGGGCGAGCGCGTGCTCGACGAGATGCGCGAGGTCGAGGTGGCCGCCGGCGCCGCGCTGTGCCGGCGCGGCGACACGCCCGCGCACTGGTACGGCACGCTCGAGGGCTTGCTCAAGTGGTCGATCACCTCGAGCGACGGGCGCTCGGTGACCTTGGGCGGGCTGTCGGTGGGCAGCTGGTTCGGCGAGGGCACGTTGCTGCGCGCGCTGCCGCGCTCGGCCGACATCATCGCGCTGCGCCCCAGCCGCGTGGCGCAACTGCCGCTGGACACCTTCGAGTGGCTGCACCGCACGCAGCGCGGCTTCGATCACTTCCTGCTGCAGCAGATCAACGAGCGGCTGCACTGGTTCATGGGCAGCTATGCGGCGCACCGGCTGCTCGATGCCGACAGCCAGGTGGCGCGCGCGCTGGCGGGGTTGTTCCACCCCTGGCTGCATCCGGGCAGCGAGCCGCACCTGCAGACGTCGCAGGAAGAAATAGCGAACCTGTCGGGCGTGTCGCGGCAAAGGTGCAATGCGGCGCTGAACCGGTTGAAGGAAGCGGGGTTCCTGCGCATCGAGTACGGAGGGATCACGGTGATCGACCTGGAAGGGCTGCGGCGGTTCATCAGCGAGTGAGGGTTTGGGAGTTACTCCCTATCCCCTTGGGGAGAGGGCGGGGGTGAGGGCGTCGGCCTTCAACCAAGCGCCGCGCCTCATCCGAAGCACCTGCCCTCACCCTAGCCCTCTCCCGCAAGCGGGAGAGGGGACAAGACGGGTCGGCGGGCTTCGGGAGTTACTCCCTCTCCCCTTGGGGAGAGGGCGGGGGTGAGGGTGGCGGCCTTCAACCAAGCGCCTCGCCTCATCTCAAGCACCAGCCCTCACCCTAGCCCTCTCCCGCAAGCGGGAGAGGGGACAAGGCAAACGCGCCCGTCGCGCTTGCCGCAGAGGGGACAACGCGAGTCAGCGCGTATGGTGCGACGGCGCCCGCTCGTACACCGGCGTATCGATCCCTTCCATCCGCGCCTTCAACTGCAGCGCCAAAAACTGCGAGTAATGCCGCGACTGGTGCAGGTTGCCGCCGTGGAACCACAGGTTCTCCACCTGCGTGGGCTTCCACATGTTGCGCAGCTCGCCCTCCCACGGCCCCGGGTCCTTCGGCGTGTTCGAGCCCAGGCCCCAGCACTTGCCGACCTTGTCGGCGATCTCCGGCGAGATCAGGTCGGCGAGCCAGCCGTTCATCGAGCCATAGCCCGTGGCGTACACCAGCAGGTCGGCCGGCAGCTCGGTGCCGTCGGTCAGCGTCACCGAGCGTTCGTTCACCCGCTCGATGTTCACGCCGCTCTTCAGGTGGATGCTGCCGTTGGCCACCAGCTCGGAGGCGCCCACATCGATGTAGTAGCCCGAGCCGCGCCGCAGGTACTTCATGAACAGGCCCGAGCCGTCGACCCCGAAGTCCAGCAGGAAGCCCGCCTTCTCCAGCCGCGCATACAGGTCGGCGTCGCGCTTCTTCATCTCGTCATACACCGGAATGTGGAAGGTGTGCATGATCTTGTAGGGCACCGACGCGAAGATCAGATCGCCCTTGTGGTGGTCGATGCCGTTCTTCACCGCCTGCTCGGAATACAGCCCGCCCAGCGCCAGCTCCATCAGCGATTGCGAAGGCGCGATGTGCGTGGACGAGCGCTGCACCATCGTCACGTCAGCGCCGTGTTCCCACAGCGCCGCGCAGATGTCGTGCGCCGAGTTGTTCGAGCCCAGCACCACGCACTTCTTGCCTGCGTAGGCCTCGGGCCCGGGGTGCTGGCTGGAGTGGTGCTGGTCGCCCTTGAAGTTCTCCGCGCCCGCCACCTTCGGCACGTTCGGGTAGCCCGAGACACCCATCGCGAACACCAGCTGCTTAGGCCGCAGCACCACCGTCTTGCCCTCGCGCTCCACGGTCACTTCCCAGCGCTGCGTGGCCTCGTCGAAGCGGGCGTTCTTCGCGTTGGTGGCGCTCCAGTAGTTGAGCTCCATGATCTTCGTGTACATCTCCAGCCAGTCGCCGATCTTGTCCTTGGGCGCGAACACCGGCCAGTCGTCGGGGAACGGCATGTAGGGCAGGTGGTCGTACCAGACCGGGTCGTGCAGGCACAGCGACTTGTAGCGCTTGCGCCAGGAGTCGCCGGCCTTCGCGTTGCGCTCCACGATGATGGTCGGCACGCCCAGCCGCCGCAGCCGCGCGCCGAGCGCGATGCCGCCCTGGCCCCCGCCGATCACCACCACCTCGGGCTGCTCGGTGTAGCCCAGCGCGGCTTCCTCGTCGCGGCGCTTCTCCAGCCAGTTCTTGCGGCCCTTGTGCACGCCGTGCTCCGCGCCCTTCACGCGGTTGTCGCCCGTCTTCTCCTCGAAGCCTTTCAGCTCGGTCATGGTGGTGAGCAGCGTCCAGGCCTTGCGCTTTCCGTCGTGGTCGCGCAGGCGCAGGTGGCCGCGTCCGCGGGCCACGCGCGTCTCGAAGGTGAACCACGCATCGACCACGCCGTCGGCCTCGGTGGCCTCGCCTTCCACCGCGAAGGCGGTGGGCTGCGTGTCGGCCAGCCGGGCCTGCAGCATCGCGCGGATGGCGTCGGGGCCCTCCTGCGTGCGGATGTTCCAGGTGAAGGCGACAAGGTCGCGCCAGTAGCTGTCGGGCTCGAACAGCGAGACGGCCGCGTCGATGTCGCCGCGCGCGAGCGCGGCGGAAAAGTCGGCGAGCCATTGGGCGGCGGCCCGGGTGGGGCCGCTCGCGCTGGGGGTCGGGTCTGTCATTGCTTGTCTCCAAACGTCGTTGATTCGCGTCGTTGATGAATGCGCGTCGAGGCGCGGCATGCATTGCGCAGCTTTCGTGCCGCGCCGCGGACGACGTGGAATCAATGACTTGGAGCGGCTTTTGTCTCATGCCTGTCGCGCGTCGCGTGCGCGGTGCGACAGGGGTGAGACGCGGATGCGACGAGCGCCAGCTCGTTCGGAATCAATCCGAAAACTTTCTAATTAATTTCATTCGGAACTGTTCGCGAAACACTGAACAATGTCGCGCTGGAACGACTTATTTGTATATTTTTGTCTAAGAAAAGTAAAGTTTTCACTACATTCCTACCCGACCTTCGGCGTCGCCGAGGGCGCGATAGATCAATACAACATGTAGAGGGACAGAGATGAAGAAAAGCACGGGAACCGCGCTCGCGGCGGCCTTGGTTCTGGGACTGGCCGGCTGCGGCGGAGGTGGGGGCGGAGGAGGTGGAAGCGGCGTGCCCTTGCTGCCCATCGTCAACGCGCCGCCGCCGCCGCCGGCGCCGGCACCGCCCGCGGTGGCGGAGCTGAAGCTCACGGTTGAAATCGACGGCAGCGCGGCCACGCCCGACAGCTCGGGCAAGTACGCCGTGGCGCCGGGCCAGCTGGTGGCGGTCAAGGCCAGCGACAGCGCCGCATGGCTCGGCAGCGCGGGCGGCAGCGGCGTGACCCGCACCGACGTCGACACGGGCACCGCGCAGTGGATCTCGCGCTTCGCCAACCCCGGCGCGACCGGCGCAGGCGGCTACAAGCTCGTGGCCAACGCGTCGGACAACCGCTCCGTCGAACTGAACTTCACGGTGGGCACGGGCGACTACGGCAACGGCGACTACATGGTGTTTGCCGCCAACGGCTCGCGCCAGAAGCTGCACGTCGATTTCGACGCCAAGACCTACAGCGTGACGGATGCCGCGGGCGACAAGACCTCCGGCACCTTCAGCATGGGCATCCACGGATGGATGTTCACCAGCAGCCGCGTCGTCGGCACGAACAACACGGGTTTCACCGCGCTGAAAGACACCTTCGTCGGTGCGTTCCCGTTTGCCGCCGCGTTCACCACGCCGGTCAGCTACAAGACGGTTCCCTTCGTGGCAACGCGCGCATTCGTTGTCTCGCCGGACAAGCTGGACGGCACCTACGACCGCGCGCGCATCGAGTTCTCGGGCACGGGCGCGGAATCGGCCATCGCGCAGATCCAGATTTCCGGCGGCGGCACGGTGATGAAGCAGTGCAACGACCTGCAGATCTACCGCATCGAGAACTGCCCGAGCGGCAGCGTGACCACCTCGGTGGTCGCGGCCGATGCGGAACCCGGCATGTGGACCTTGAAGGACGCCACGACCGGCACGCTGCTCGGCAGGTTCAGCATCGCCAATGTGGAAGGCGACAAGGTCTACCTGAGCGCGGGTGTCGCGCCCATCACGTCCAGCCAGATCCTGTCGGTCGGTGTTCCGGCCGCGGCCTCGTATGCAGCTTTCGACAGCGGTGGCTGGACGACGGCCGGCACGACCGACTTCTCGAACGTGACGCCGACGCAGTACACGCTGTTGTCGACGGGACCCGTTCCAACGACGACGCTGGCGCTGAGCGCACTCACCGGCAGCAGCCCGACCGGCATCCGGCTCGGCGTTTCGGGCGCGGACTCCTACTTCGCGATGCGTTCCAGCAGGATCGAGTTGCTCATCGGCGCGCGCAGCCCCTCGCCGCAGCATGGCTTCCTGCACATCGGCGTGACCTTCTGACCGTGCATTGACCCTGGCAGCCCGCGCGCCGTGCACGGCGTCGCGGGCTTTTTCATGGGTGGCGGGGCGGTGCGCCGATGCCGTGCCGCTTCATGTGGCGATACACGGTCGCGCGGCTGACGCCGAGTTCGGTCGCCGCGCGTGCGACATGCCAGCGATGCCGCTTGAGCAGCTCAATCAACTGCGCCGCACTGCCCATGTCGTCCGCCTGCGGGGCATCGGCATGCGGCGTGTCGATGAGAGTTCTGCCGGCGGGCAACTGCAGGTCGTCCACGCCGACCACGCCCTCCGTGCACAACGCCAGCGCCAGCCGCAGCACATTGCGCAGCTCCCGCAGATTCCCCGGCCAGTCGTGCGCCAGCAGCGCCTGCATCGCCTCGCCCGACAGCCGCGCCGCCGGCCCCATCGTCCCCACCGCTTCCATCGCGGCGGCCTCTTCGTTGAACATGCCCTCGACCAGGTAGCGCCGGTCGCTGCGCGCCCGCAGCGGCGGCAGCTTCAGCACCGCGCCGCACAGCCGGTAGTACAGGTCTTCGCGAAAGCGCCCTTCGGCCACCAGCGCGCGCAGGTTGCGGTGCGTGGCCGCCACCACCGCAACATCCACCCGCTGCGGCGACTCCGCCCCCAGCGGCAGCACCTCGCCTTCGGACAGCACGCGCAGCAGCCGCGTCTGCAGCGCCATCGGCATGTCGCCGATCTCGTCGAGAAACAGCGTGCCGCGGTCGGCCTGCGCGATCAGGCCCTTCATGCCTTTCGCGCGGCCGCCGGTGAAGCTGCCGGGCGTGTAGCCGAACAGCTCGCTCTCGATCAGCGAATCGGGAATGGCCGCGCAGTTCACCGCCACGAAGGGCAGGGCGGCGCGGCTGCTCGCGCCGTGCAGCGCGCGCGCCAGCACCTCCTTGCCGCTGCCGGTCTCGCCCTCGACCAGCACGTGGATGCCGCGGTCGACCAGCCGGCGCGCCTGGGCGAGCAGCTTCTGCATCGCGGGGTCGTCGCCGGCGATGCGCTCCAGCGGGGGCAGGCGGTCGGAGGGGCGCGCGGTCGATGCCGTGACGGGGGTGGGTGCAGGCGTGGATGTGGATGAGGGTGTGGATGTGGGTGAAGGCGCCGAGGCGCGCCGCACGCGCGGCGCCAGCAGCGACGCGTGGTACTCGCCGCCACCGGGCAGCAGCACGGTGTGCGCGAAGGGCATGGCCGACGCGCCGCCGCTGCCGATGCGCCAGACGGCGTCCATGGGCATGTGCAGCAGTTCAGACACGGGGCCTTGCAGCGCGCTGCCCGCGAACACCTGGCGCGCGCCGCCGTTGGCGCCCGCCAGCGTGCCGCCCTCGTCGAAGGCCAGCATCACCTCGCCCGCCACGTCGACCAGCCCGTAGGCGCTGCCCAGCCGCAAGATCCAGTGGCCGCGAAAGTTGCGCAGGAAGTCGGCGTCCTCGATGAGCCGCGCGTACATGGCCACCAGGTGGCGCACCAGGTGCTGGCTCTCCTTGGCCTCGGGCGAGCGCAGCGCGGACACGTCGAGGATGGCCGTCAGCTTGCCGCTGTGGTCGAACAGCGGCGCGGTGGTGCAGGTGAGCGCGATGTGCGTGGCGTCGAAGTGCTCGGTCTGGTGGCAGGTCATGGGCTGGCGTTCGACCAGGCAGGTGCCCACGCCGCAGGTGCCGGCGTGCGCTTCGTTCCAGTCGGCGCCCAGGTACAGGCCGGCCTGGCGCAGCTGGTCGTCCCAGGCGGGGTTGCCGATGTAGTCCACGGTGATGCCTTCGGCATCGGTGAGCAGCACCATGTAGCCCAGGTCGGCCACGCGGCGGTAGATGTCTTCCATGCCCGCGCGCGCGGCGCGCAGGAAATGCTCCAGCTGCTGCTGGTGCGCCCGCACCTCCTGCGCGGGCAGGATGCGCGCGGGGCTGGGCTTGGACGGGTCGAGCCCGTGGTCGCGCACGCAACGCGCCCACGACCGGTGGACCAGGCTCTGCGCCGGGTCGGCCTGGAGCAGGCCGGCATCGAGCGGATGGGCCTTCAGCGGATCGGCCAGCGCCGCGCCGGTGGCGATGGCGTAGACGTTGTCGATGTGACGCGATTGCAGGGAGATCATGCGCAGCCTCGCGGGAGTGATCGCGGTGACGAGGGAGGGGCGCGCGGCCTTGCCGAAGCCGCGCGGCCGCCCATCATTCGGCTGTCGCGCTGTCGCAGGACAGAGGTAAAACCCGGTGAATACCGACGGCCGCCTTCCCGCTTTGCAACAGCATGCAAGCCCCCCCCAGCGTCCCATCACCGGCAGGCGAAGCTCGCGGCCTTTGTCACGTCGCCGCCCACGTAGGCGATCTTCTTCGGATAAGTGCACAGCGGGCGCGCGAGCGACTTGTCGGCGTTCTGCAGCACCACGCTGTCCGGCACCACGCCCTTCTCGACCCAGTCGGTCAGCGCCGCGAACAGCTGGTTCGGTGCCGGCAGCGGCGGGTTGGCCGCGGGGCTGGTGCCCGCCAGCCCGTTGACCGAGCCCACGCCCGCGCAGTGGCCCATCGCGGGCACCTCGACGTAGCGGTAGAACTTCTGCAGCGCGTCGATGCCGCCCATGGCCTTGGCGGCGCGCTCGTAGTAGTGGGCGGTGCCGGAGTTCGGAATCAGCGGGTCGGCCAGGCCGTGGTACGTCAGCAGCTTGGCGCCGCGGTCGCGAAAGCGCGCGAGGTCGGGGTTGTCGGCGTTGATGTTCGAGAACGCCGCCTGCAGCGCCTTGCCACGGTCGCTGGCATTGGCCAGCTGCGCATAAGACAGGCCCTTCCACCGGTTCGCGCCGTTGCCCGTCGCGTTGACGAAGTCGGGCGTGGCCAGGGTCGGGTCCTGCAGGTTCAGCGCCACCTGGTGCGCGGCGATGGGGAAGGGGTTGGGCACGCCGGCGGTCGAGTCGGCCAGCGCGAGGCCCGGCGCGGCGGGGTTGTTGAAGACGGTGCCGCGCGTGAGCCCGTACCAGAGCTGGTTCGACGCCAGCGTGGCGCCGTAGCCGATGTCGCTCGCGGGCGCGGGCGCGCTGCCGTCGCGCGTCTGCCCGTACCAGATCTTGTTGACGGCCTGCGCCTGCACGGTGCTCAGGCAGGCCGCCGTGGCGTTGCTGCCGCCGCTGCCGGTGCACAGCACGGCGGCGTCTTGCGTGGGGTCGTACTTGCAGGCGGCCGGGTCGCTGACGAAGCCTTCGTGCTGGCCGGTGAGCGTGCTGTCGCAGGCGCTCACCGCGGCCGACGACACCAGCGTCATCTGGTCCGGCGTGAGCGGCGTGCCGCCGAGGTCGCGCTGCATCACCACCTGCGGGTACAGCTCGCCGGTGATGAAGGTGGTCCAGTTGATGGCGCTGTTGCCGGCCAGGATGCCGTCGAAGTCGTCGGGGTTCACCTGGGCCTGCATGTGGCCCTGGCGCCCGCCGGTGGAGCAGCCGTCCCAGTACGAGTACTTGGGTGCCTCGCCATAGAAGCCGGCGGCCAGCGCCTTGGCCTTGACCGCCATCTCGTGGATGCCGCGGCTCGCGAAGTCGGCCCAGCCGGCGGTGTTGACGGTGCCGTCGGGGTTCATCGCGAAGGAGCCGTCGACGCCCGCCATGGGCGCGTGCGAGGCGTGGCCCGTGTCGGTGATGGCGCTGACCGAACCTTCGGCACCCGCGACGCGCGCAGGCGAATCGACACCGCCGGCGTTGCCGATGCTTTCGAGCGCGCTGATCGTCGGCTCGCCCGCGAAGCCGCCGCCACCAAGCACGCGCACGCGCTGGTTCCATGCCGACGCGGCGGGCAGCCACACCTCGATGCCGATGCCCGGCGAGGTCGAAGGCGCGCCCGCGGGGCCGGCATGGCCGGGGCCGACGTTGAGCTTCACCATGCACAGGTCGGCCAGCGCCTTCGTGCCGGTGGGCTTGCCGTCGAGGTTCAGGTCGTCGCCCTTCCTGAACTGCCTGACGAGCGTGACCGTGGTGTCGGCGTCGGGCTTGAACGCGGTCTTCAGGCTCTCGTCGCAGGCCAGTGGCACCGGGCCGGCGCTTGCGGGGGGAGGCGGTGGCGGCGCCGAGGTCACGGGCAGCACGATGCCGCCCGACGAATCGCTGCCGCCGCAGGCCGTGAGCGCGGCGGCGGCGACGAGGCCCAGGCAGCAGGCGCCGAGGGCGCGGGCCGCGAGGTGTGGTCGATGGAAGCGGGTGAAGCGGGTGAAGGGGGTGAAGGGGGTGGGCATCTTCTTGTCTCCTGTTGTGTGTGGAGACTGAATTTGCCGCCGCGTCCCCGCGCGGTCTATCGACATGCGATCAACGCTAGCGGGATCCCTTCACCCCGCACAAGGACTTACCCGCGTGGCGTGTGCCGCGTGCCTGCGCCCTGCCGCGCGCGTGCCGGCGTGGTGCCCACCAGCTGGCGGAACACCTGCGTGAAATGCGCCTGGCTCGAGAAGCCCACCGCATGCGCGATCTCCGCGAGCGGCAGGCTGCCCTCGAGCAGCGACAGCGCATGGCGCACGCGCTGCTCCGTCACGTAGCGATAGGGCGTGGCGCCCGTGCTCGCGCGGAACAGGCGCGTGAAGTGCACCGCGCTCATGCGCAACTCGGCCGCGAGCTCGTCGATGCCGAAGTCTTCCGCCAGGTGCTGCATCACCCAGTCGTAGACCTTGTGCAGGTCCGCCTGCGAGAGCCGGCCGCGCGGGCGCCGGGCGCTGGCGGCGTCGTGGCCCGCGCCGCCGTAGCGGCTCTGCAGGTAGCTCGCGAGCGCCATCGACAGGCCCTGCGCATGCATGCGCCCGGAACTGCAGCCGCGCTCCACCTCGTCGCGCATGGCGATGGCCAACGCCGACAGCGTGGCGTCGGTGGTCGACAGGTGGGTCTGCAGGTGCAGCGCGCCGTCGCTCTCGGGCATGAGGCTGCGCAGCGCCTCGGGGCGGATTTCCACCGCGATCATTTCCTCGACATGGCCGCTCCAGCAGGCGCGATCGACCTCGTAGCCCTGCTCGAAGATGAACATGCCGCCCGCATGCGCCTCGAAGGGCAGCACGCGCCGGCCGCGCGTCATCGCGCCCTTCACATGGCCGCGCACGCACAGGCCGATCAGCGGGTGCGGGTTGTAGCAGGGCGGGTTCTCGCCGTCGCCGGTCATCGCGCGCACCTCGAGCGCAAAGCCCTGCCACGGCGTGGCCTGCGCGTCGACCAGCATCCGGGCCTCGTTGCGCAGGGGCTTGCCCGCGGCGTCGATGAGGCTGATCTCGCGGGTCACGGCGCTTGCGCCTTCGTGGGATGCGGCGTGCCTAAACGCCCAGCAGCTCTTCCAGCGCCTGCGGTTGCGCCAGCAGGTCGGCCGACGCGCCGTGCCGCACGATCTGGCCCTTCTCCATCACCACCGCGAGGTCGGTGTGGGCCAGCACCTTGCGGTAGTCGCGGTCGACGATGAGCGTGGCGATGCCGGTCGCGCGGATCTCGCTGATCACGCGCCAGATTTCCGCCACGATCAGCGGGGCCAGGCCCTCGGTCGCTTCGTCGAGGATGAGCAGGCGCGGGTTGGTCATGAGCGCGCGGCCGATGGACAGCATCTGCTGCTCGCCGCCCGAGAGCTGCTGGCCGCCGTTGGACAGCCGCTCCGACAGGCGCGGAAAGGTCGCCATCACGCGATCGAAGGTCCAGGCGCGCTGGCCGTCGATGCCGGCGCGCTCGCTCATCACGAGGTTCTCGCGCACCGACAGGTTCGGGAAGATGCCGCGGCCTTCGGGCACGTAGCCGATGCCCAGGCGGGCCATCTTCTCCGGCGGCAGGCCGGTGACGGTGCGGCCGTCGACCTGCACCTCGCCGGAGGCCGGGCGCACGTAGCCCATCACGGTGCGGATCAGCGTGGTCTTGCCCATCCCGTTGCGCCCGAGCAGGCCCACCGAGGTGGCCGCCGGAATGGCGGCGTGCACGCCGCGCAGGATGTGGCTGTTGCCGTAGTAGGTGTTGAGGTCGCGTACGAGCAGCATCAGTGTTTTTCCTCGCCCAGGTAGGCTGTGCGGACCTCGGGGTTTTCGCGGATTTCCTGCGGGTTGCCCGTGGCGATGACGGTGCCGTTCACCATCACCGTGATGCGGTCGGCAATGCGGAACACGGCGTCCATGTCATGCTCCACCAGCAAGATGGCGTGCGTGGCCTTCAGCCGCGCGAGCAGCGTGAGCATGCGGTCGGTTTCCTCGGCGCCCATGCCGGCCAGGGGTTCGTCCAGCAGCAGCACGCGCGGGTGCGTGGCCAGGCACATTGCCACCTCGAGCTGGCGCTGCGCGCCGTGGCTCATGGTGCCGGCGATGCGTTGCGCTTCGTGCGCGAGGCCGGCCGCTTCGAGCGCCGCGTCGGCCGATGCGTTGCTGGTGGCGCAGCGCTGCGACGACTGCCAGATGGCCCACGGCTTCGCGGTGGCGGCCTGCGCGGCGAGGCGGCAGTTCTCGTGCACCGTGAACTCCGGGAAGATGGTCGTGCGCTGGTAGCTGCGGCCCACGCCGTCGCGCGCGCGCCGCGATTGCGCGCGGCCGGTGATGTCCACGCCGTCGAGTGCGATGCGGCCTTCGGAGGCCTCGATCTCGCCCGAGAGCATGTTGATGAGGGTGGACTTGCCGGCGCCGTTGGTGCCGATGACGGCATGGACTTCGCCGATGTGCAGGTCGAGCGTGACGGCGTTGACGGCGGTGAGGCCGCCGAAGCGGCGGGTCAGTTTTTCGACGGAGAGCAGTGCGTTCATGGTCTTGCTCCTTTCCCTTCCGGGGGAAGGTTGGGATGGGGGCACGCGGCGCTGGTTGAAGCACTGTCTTCGCGAAGGCCGCGTGCCCCCACCCCGGCCCTCCCCCAGCGGGGGAGGGAGAAAGTCAGGAGCGCGCTCATGCAGCCTCCTTCGGCGACAGCCGCTTCACCAACCCGATCAACCCCTTCGGCAGCAGCGCCACGAACACGATGATCGTCAGCCCCAGCGTCAGCTGCCAGTGGTCGGCCAGCGGGCCCATCACGGCGTGCGTCGAAAACACTTCCTTCAGCAGCGTGAACGCGATGGCGCCGATGACCGCGCCGCGCAGGTGCCCCAGCCCGCCCAGGATCACCATCAGCAGCACCTCGCCCGAGTTGTGCCACGCCATCAGCTCGGGGTTGACCACGCCGTCGCGCGACGCCAGCAGGAAGCCCGCCAGCCCGGCCAGCGCACCGGCCAGCACGAAGGCGGCGAGCTTGTAGCCGTACACCGAGAACCCCGCCGCGCGCATGCGCTGCTCGTTCACGCGAATGCCCGCCAGCGCCGCGCCGAAGCGCGAACGCCGGATGAGCGCCAGCAGCCCGTAGGTGAACACCAGCGACGCCAGCACCACGTAGAACAGCACCGTGCGGTTCTCCAGGTCGAGCGCGCCGAGCGCAGGGCGCACGTACATGTAGATGCCGTCGCTGCCGCCGCCGACCTTGGTGTCGTGGAACACGAAGAAAGCCATCTGCGCGAAGGCCAGCGTCACCATGATGAAGTACACGCCCCGCGTGCGCAGGCTCAGCGCGCCCACGAACAGCGCGTACAGCGCCGCCGCGGCCATGGCCAGCGGCAGCAGCAGCGCGAAGTTGCCGCCCTCGCTGCCCGAGGCCAGCACCGTCACGTAGGCACCGATGCCGTAGAACGCCGCATGCCCCAGGCTCACGAGCCCGGTCATGCCCACCAGCAGCTCCAGGCTCAGCGCGAAGATCGACAGGATCATGATCTTCACGATGAAGTCCGACGCGTAGTTGCCCATCAGCGGCCCGGCGATGCCGACAGCCACCGCGCAGGCCACGGGCAGCAGGAACGACGCCTTCTTCATGACCGCCTCCCCATCAGCCCTTCGGGCTTCCAGATCAGCACGATGGCCATCAGCAGGTAGATGCCGATGCCGCTCAGGTCGGCGAAGAACACCTTGCCGAAGGTGTCGACGAAGCCCACCAGCAGCGAGGCCACCAGCGCCCCGGTGATGGAGCCGATGCCGCCGATCACCACCAGCACGAAGCAGATGATGAGCACGCTCGCGCCCATGTTGGGGTACACGGAGGACATGGGCGCGGCGATCATGCCGGCCAGCGCCGCGAGCGCCACGCCGGCCGCGAACACGATGCGGTACAGCCGCTTCACGTCGATGCCCAGCCCGCGCACCATGTCGCGGTTGCTCGCGCCGGCGCGAATCATCATGCCCAGGCGTGTGCGGTTCACCACCCAGTACAGCGCCACGGCCAGCACGATGCAGGCGGCCGACGCGAACAGCCGGTACCACGGGTAGCTCATGACGTTGCCCAGCGCGAAGCTGCCGTCGAGCCACGCGGGCACCTTCACGCCGTGCACGTCGTTGCCCACGAGGATGGAGCGCAGCTCCTCGAACACCAGGATGAGCCCGTAGGTCATCAGCACCTGCTGCAGGTGGTCGCGCTGGTACAGGTAGCTGAAGAAGGCCCATTCGAGCAGGTAGCCGAAGATGGCCGCCAGCACCACGCCGGCCACCAGCATCAGCAGGAACTGGTCGCCGAACAGCGGCGCGAGCGCGAACGCCATGTACGCGCCGATCATGTAGAAGCTGCCGTGCGCGAGGTTGATGACGCCCATGATCCCGAAGATCAGCGTCAGCCCCGAGGCCACGAGAAAGAGCAGCAAGCCGTACTGAACGGAGTTCAGGCACTGCACGAGAAAGGTTCCGAAATCCACGTTGGAGGTTCTCTCTGGGCGGGATCGTTAAGGGGAGGGGTACAGTTCGCCAGACGCCGCGGAACCGGCATTGCCGGACCGCAGGTGTCGCCCCCGGCGAGGGGGGTGGCGCAGCGACACGAAGTGCGCGAGGCCCGGGGGTGTGCTTACATCCTGCAGCCGCGGGCCGGGTCGGCCAGGCCCTTGATGGCCGTGCTCACCAGCTTGTTTTCCTTGCCGTCCACCTTGCGCAGGTAGATGTCCTGCACCGGGTTGTGCGACTTGCTCACCGTGAAGGTGCCGCGCGGGCTGTCGATCTTCGCCTTCTCGACGGCGCTGGCGAACTCGGCCTTCTTCGAGATGTCGCCCTTGGTCGCGTTCAGGCCCACGCCCAGCATCTGCGCGGCGTCGTAGCCCTGCACCGCATACACGTCGGGCTGCAGCTTGAACGACTTGGCGTACGCGGTGCGAAACGCCGTGTCGCGCGGCGTGTTCAGGCCGTCGGCGTAGTGCAGCGTGGTGAGCATGCCCTGGGCCGACTCGCCCTGCGCGTCCAGCGTGCCGTCGGTGAGGAAGCCGGGGCCGTACAGCGGAATGGTCTTGTTCAGGCCGGCGGCCTGGTAGTCCTTGACGAACTTCACCGCGCCGCCGCCGGCGAAGAAGGCGTACACCGCATCGGGCTTGGCCGCGGCGATCTCGGTGAGCAGCGCCTGGAACTCCACGTTGGGGAAAGCCAGCGTGAGCTGCTTGTCGACCTTGCCGCCGTTCTTCTCGAAGCCTTCCTTGAAGCCGTTGACCGACTCGTCGCCGGCCGCGTACTTCCAGGTGATGGTCATGGCCTTCTTCTTGCCCTGCTGCTTGGCGGCCACTTCGCCCATGGCGTAGGCCGGCTGCCAGTTGCTGAACGAGCTGCGGAAGATGTTCGGCGCGCACATGGGGCCGGTGACGGCGTCGGCGCCGGCGTTGGGCACGATGAGCACGGTGCCGCTTTCCTTCGCGGCCTTGGCCATGGCCATGGCCACGCCGGAGTGCACGGTGCCCACGATCACGTCGACGTTGTCGCGCTTGATGAGCTTGTTGACGTTGTCGGTGGCCTTGGCGGGGTCGGACTCGTCGTCGACCTTGAAGTATTCGATCTCGCGGCCGGCGAGCTTGCCGCCTTGTTCATCGACGTAGAGCTTGAAGCCGTTCTCGATGGCCACGCCCAGCGCGGTGTAGGTGCCGCTGTACGGCAGCATCAGGCCGACCTTGAGCTTGCCGGTGCCCTGGGCGCCGGCGGCGGAGGCCAGCGCGGCGAAGGCGATGGCCGTGAGGGCGAGGCGCGCGGTGCGAACCGGGGTGAAAGTGGTGAAAGCGGTGAAGGGGATCACGGTGTCTGTCTCCTGTTTTTGGTGATGAAAGAAGCGGTCGCGACGATGACACGATCCGGCTGATCGCGATGCGGGGAATGCCCGCATTCAGGGATTTCGAGCAGCTCGGTGGTGGGCACGCGCGTGGCGATGTCGCGGATCTGCGCGAGCGTGCCGTACTCGTCGTCGATGCCCTGCACGGCGAGCACAGGGCAGCGGATGGCGTCGAGCTCGGCCTCGATGTTCCAGTCGCGAAACGGCGGGTGCAGCCAGATGCGGTTCCAGCCCCAGAAGGCGGAGTCGGGGTTGTCGTGGTAGCGGCCCAGCTTCTTCGGCAGGTCGGTGCCGAGGTAGGCGGTGCGCGCGACTTCGATGTTCGCGACGGTCTTGTCTTCCACGAAGATGTGCGGCGCGAGCACCACGAGGCCCGCCACTTTTTCCGGAAAGCGCGAGGCGTACAGCAGCGAGATGGAGCCGCCGTCGCTGTGGCCGAAGAGCCAGGGCTTCTGGTCACCGAGGCCCAGCGCGGTGAAGAGCGCGGGCAGCACCTCGTGCGCCTGGCGGTGCATGAAGTCGACGTCCCATATCTCGTCGTCGGCACGCGGGGTGGAGCGGCCGTAGCCGGGGCGCGAGAACACGAGGCCACGCGCCTGGGCGGCTTCGCACACCTGCGCGGGAAAGTCCTTCCACATGGCGACGGAGCCCAGGCCTTCGTGCAGGAAGACGATGAGGGGCGCGTCGGTTTTCTCAGGTGCGATCCACTGGCATTCGATGCGAACGGTGCGGTCGCGCCAGGTGATGGTGGCGAAGTCGGGGGTCATGGCGCTGCTCCCGGCTGTTGCTCCTTCGCCAAGAGGGGGCGGGAGGAAGACGAGGAAGACGCGCGGCTCATGCCTGCTTTTCCTTCTCGCGCAACCTGAACCTCTGGATCTTTCCCGTCGCCGTCTTCGGCAGCTCGCTCACGAACTCCAGATACCGCGGGTACTTGTACGGCGCGAGCCGTTCCTTCACGAAGGCCTTCAGCTCTTCCTCGGTGGCCGCGCTGCCGTCCTTCAGCACCACGAAGGCCTTGGTCTTCGTCAGCCCTTCGGCGTCTTCCTTGCCGATCACCGCGGCCTCGAGCACCGAGGGGTGCTGCATCAGCGTGGCCTCGACTTCGAAGGGCGACACGTAGATGCCGCTGACCTTCAGCATGTCGTCGCTGCGCCCCGCGTAGGTGTAGTAGCCGTCGGCGTCGCGCGTGTACTTGTCGCCGCTCTTGGTCCAGCCGCCCTGGAAGGTGTCGCGCGACTTCTCGCGGTTGGTCCAGTACATCAGCGCCGAACTCGGGCCGCGGATGTAGAGGTCGCCCACCTCGCCGTCGGGCACGGGGCGGCCGTCTTCGCCGCGCAGCTCGATGTCGTAACCCTCCACCGGCTTGCCGGTGGTGCCGTAGCGCACGTCGCCGGGGCGGTTGGAAATGAACACGTGCAGCATCTCGGTGGAGCCGATGCCGTCGATGATCTCGCAGCCGTAGTGCGCCTTGAAGCGCTGCGCGATCTCGCCCGGCAAGGCCTCGCCGGCCGACGAGCACATGCGCAGCGACACGGCTTCACGTGCCGGCAGCCTGGGCGATGCGAGCATGCCCGCGAAGCCGGTGGGCGCGCCGAAGAACACGGTCGGCTTGTGCTCGGTCCAGCGGCGGAAGGTGGCGTCGGGCGTGGGCCGCTCGGCCATCAGCACCACGGTGGCGCCCACCGACAGCGGAAAGGTCAGCGCGTTGCCCAGGCCGTACGCGAAGTACATCTTGGCGGCCGAGAAGCACACGTCGTTCTCGGTCAGCCCGAGCACCGGCTTGCCGAAGAGCTCGGCCGTCCACCACAGGTTGGCGTGCGTGTGCACGGTGCCCTTGGGCTTGCCGGTGGAGCCGGAGGAATACAGCCAGAAGCCGGGGTCGTCCGACGCGGTGGTCACCGGCGCGGCCAGCGGTTGGGCGGCGGCGATGGCGGCGTCGAATTCCAGCGCACCTTCGGGCAATGCGCCCACGGGCTGCGACACGAACAGCGTCTGCACTTCATGGCCGCCTCGCGCCATCGCCTCCTGCAGCGGCGGCAGCAGCGCGCCCGACACCAGCACCGCCTGCGCGCGGCTGTGGTCGAGCATGTAGGCGTAGTCGTCGGGCGTGAGCAGCGTGTTGACGGCCACGGGCACGATGCCCGCGTACAGGCAGCCGAGGAAGCTCACCGGCCAGTCGTTGCTGTCGAGCATCAGCAGCAGCACGCGCTCTTCGCGGCGAATGCCGGCGGCCTTCAATGCGGATGCCAGCCGGCGCGCGCGGTCCTCGAGCTGGCCGTAGCTCAGCGTGCCGCGGTCGTCGATGTAGGCGATGCGTTCGGCGCGGCCGCGGTTGAGGCCGAACAGGTGTTCGGCGAAGTTGAAGCGGGGGGGCAGGCTCATCGTGTTGTCTCCTTGGGGCCCGTTTGTTCTTCTAGAGGCCCAGCGCGGCGAGCACGCCGGGGCTGGCTTGCACGGCCGTGCGGCGGTGGTAGAAGTCGAGCGCGCGCAGGCCGCCCAGCTCGGCGCCGCCACCCGCGCGGCCGGGGCCGCCGTGCAGCGACATCGGCATCACGTTGCCGTGGCCGGTCTGCGCCTGCGCCACCTCGGGCGTGATGACGTGCACGCGGCCGTGGCTGGGTGCTACCGCGAGCGCGGCCTGCGCCAGCGCGGCGTCGTCGCTGCCGTACAGCGAGGTCACCAGCGAGCCGTGGCCGCGGTGCGCCAACGCGATGCCGTGCGCCAGGTCGCGGTATGGAAGCAGCGTGGCCACGGGGCCGAACACCTCGACGTCGTGCACGCGCTGCGCCGCGTCGGCATCGCGCGCGCCCAGCAGCACGGGGCCGATGCAGGCGGCTACCTCGGGGTCGGCGTCGACCAGGGGCTTGTCGCGGCCGTCGTGCAGCACGGTGGTCTGCGCGGCCAGCGCGTCGAGGCCTTCGCGCACCGCGTTCAGCTGCGCGCGGCTCACCAGCGAGCCCATGCGCACGCCTTCGTTGCGCGGGTTGCCGACGCTGATGCCCGCGAGCTTGGCGCCGATGGCTTCGGCCGCGGCGTCGTACACCTCGGCCGGCACCAGGATCCGGCGGATGGCGGTGCATTTCTGGCCCGATTTGACGGTCATCTCGCGCACCACTTCGCGCACGAGCAGGTTGAAGGCGTCGCTGCCGGGCGCGGCGCCGGGCAGCAGCAGGGCGCTGTTGAGGCTGTCGGCCTCGATGTTCACGCGCACCGATCGCTCGGCCACCGCGGGGTGCGAGCGGATGATGGCCGCCGTTTCAGCCGAGCCGGTGAACGAGGCCACGTCGAAGGGCTGCAGCGCATCCATCAGGCCGGCGGAGCTGCCGCACACGACGGAGAGCGCGCCGGCGGGCAACACGCCCGCGTCGACCACGTCCTTCACCATGCGCTGCGTGAGCCAGGCGGTGGCGGTGGCGGGCTTGACGACCACGGGCACGCCCGACAGCAGCGCCGGCGCGGCCTTTTCCCACAGGCCCCACGACGGAAAGTTGAAGGCGTTGATGAACAGCGCCACGCCCCGCGTGGGCAGCTGCAGGTGCTGCGACTGGAACACCGGCTCCTTGCCGAGCTTGACCGCGTCGCCGTCGCGCAGCGCATGCAAGTCGCCCAGCGTGTCGCCCCACTTGGCGTACTGGCCCACGGTGAAGATGGCGCCGTCGATGTCCACGGCCGAGTCGTTCTTCACGGTGCCGGCGTTGGCGGTGGCGATCTCGTAGTAAGCGTCGCGGTTGGCCTGCAGCACCTTCACGATGGCGCCCAGCAGCCCGGCGCGCTGGCGGTAGGTGAGGGCGCGCAGCGCCTGGCCGCCTTGCTCGCGGGCGAAGGCGAAGGCCGCGGGCAGGTCGAGCCCGGTGGCGTCGACCCGCGCGAGCTCGGTGCCCAGCACCGGGTCGAACAGGGGCGTGCCGGCGCCCGATCCGTTTTGCCAGCGGCCGGCGACGTAGTTGGAAAGGAGTTCGGTCATGGGGTGAACTTGATCTGCCCTTCGGGCAGGAGATAGAGAACGAGTGCGCGGCCCTGGGCCACGGTCGGGCGGTGTGCGGTGCCCGGCCCGTAGACGCACCAGCCCGCGGGCCGTCCGTCGAAGGTGGCGGGGTGGTCGTCCAGCGGCATGATCAGGTCGATCTCGCCATGGGGGTGGGTGTGGTGCGGGCCGGCGATGTCCTGCATGTCGACCACGTCGACCGAGAAGCGGTGCAGCGCGTCTTCGGCCTTGAAGACGCGGCCGTACCTGATGCCGCCGCCTTCGCGCTCGCACAGCCAGCCTTCGGCGACGCCGCCGATGCAGGCCTGGCGCAGCGCCTCGAAGCGGGCGCTGCCGGCGCCGTGGGTGGCGTTGAGCCACTGGTCGAGCGTGCCGTCGAGCGGCTTGCCGGCGATTTCTGCGGTCAGGCCGGCAATCAACTGGTGGAATGCTGCCTTGCCGGGGGTGGCTGGGTTGCTGTCGGACATCGGGGGGCCTCGAACGTTGGAAACGACCTTGCGCGATTGCTGCGTGTGCAGTATCTTGCTTGTGGCCGAACAATAAGCATCGAGACAATGAGTGTCAAGCAATATAGTGCATATGTGGTGTTTACCCTGAGCGCGCACAATCCCGCCGAAGAACGAGGAATTGCATGAACGAGCATGTAGACGCGGTGCTGGCCACCGCGCCGGAAGGCGCCAACGGCGCCGCCGCCACCCAGGCCGGGGAGGCCAAGAACCCCTTGCTGGCGGCGCTGGGCGACCGCGTGCGCAACCTGCGCGCGCAGCGCGGCCTCACGCGCAAGGCGGTGGCCCTGTCGGCCGACGTGTCGGAGCGCCACCTGGCCAACCTCGAATACGGCATCGGCAACGCGTCGATCCTGGTGCTGCAGCAGGTGGCGGGCGCGCTGCACTGCTCGCTGGCCGAGCTGGTGGGCGACGTGACGACCAGCTCGCCCGAGTGGCTGCTGATTCGCGAACTGCTCGAAAACCGCAGCGAAGCCGACCTGCGCCGCGTGCGCGTGGCGCTCGGCGAACTGCTGGGCACGGCCTCGGTCGACCCGGCGCGCCACCGCCGCATCGCGCTGGTGGGGCTGCGCGGCGCGGGCAAGTCGACGCTGGGGCAGATGCTGGCCGAAGACCTGGAAATTCCGTTCATCGAGCTCAGCCGCGAGATCGAGAAGCTCGCGGGCTGCAGCGTGCGCGAGATTCACGACCTGTACGGCACCAACGCCTACCGCCGCTACGAGCGCCGCGCGCTGGAAGAAGCGGTGCAGATCTACAGCGAGGTGGTCATTGCCACGCCCGGCGGCATCGTCTCCGACCCGGCCACCTTCAACGAGCTGCTGTCGCACTGCACCACCGTGTGGCTGCAGGCCGCGCCCGAGGAACACATGGGCCGCGTGGCCGCGCAGGGCGACACCCGCCCGATGGCCGCGAGCAAGGAAGCGATGGAAGACCTGCGCCGCATCCTGAACGGCCGCGCCGCCTTCTATTCGAAGGCCGACCTGTCGGTGGACACCAGCGGCAAGAGCCTGTCGCAGAGCTTCCAGGCCTTGCGCGCCGTGGCCCGCCAGTCCATCGGCCTGGTCTAGCCTGCCGCGAATCTGAAAAAAAGAACAACAGGCATTGACTTGCCTGTGCGCATGCAGCATGATGCATGTCATCGGAGCAAGAAAGTGCACTATCTTTCCTGTTCACGGTTTCCGAACACAGCCCCACAGGAGACTTCTGCATGACCGACACCACCACGCTCCAGGCGCCAGCGCGCGTCGACTACCGCACCGAACCCGGCAAGTACCGCCACTGGTCGCTGAGCTTCGACGGCGCCATCGCGCGCCTCGTGCTCGACATTGCGGAAGACGGCGGCATCCGCCCCGGCTACAAGCTCAAGCTCAACAGCTACGACCTGGGCGTGGACATCGAACTGAACGACGCGCTGAACCGCGTGCGCTTCGAGCACCCCGAAGTGCGCAGCTTGATCGTCACCAGCGGCAAGGACCGCATCTTCTGCTCGGGCGCCAACATCTTCATGCTGGGCGTTTCCAGCCACGCCTGGAAGGTGAACTTCTGCAAGTTCACGAACGAAACGCGCAACGGCATCGAAGACACCTCGAAGCACTCGGGCCTGAAGTTCCTCGCGGCCGTGAACGGCGCCTGCGCCGGCGGCGGCTACGAGCTGGCGCTGGCCTGCGACGAGATCCTGCTGGTGGACGACCGCTCCTCGGCCGTGTCGCTGCCCGAAGTGCCGCTGCTCGGCGTGCTGCCCGGCACCGGCGGCCTGACGCGCGTGACCGACAAGCGCCGCGTGCGCCATGACCTGGCCGACATTTTCTGCACCAGCGTGGAAGGCGTGCGCGGCCAGCGCGCGGTCGACTGGCGCCTGGTCGACGCCGTGGCCAAGCCCGCGCAGTTCCCGGCCGCGGTGCAGGAGCGTGCCTCGCAGCTCGCCGCCGGCAGCGACCGCCCCGCCGACGGCAAGGGCGTGGCGCTGACCCGCATCGAGCGCACCGACAGCGCCGACGGCATCGCCTACTCGAACGTGAACGTGCAGATCGACCGCAGCAAGCGCACGGCCACCATCACCATCAAGGCGCCCACCGGCGCGCAGCCGGCCGACATTGCCGCCATCGAAGCGGCAGGCGCCGCCTGGTGGCCGCTGGCGATGTGCCGCGAGCTCGACGACGCCATCCTCAACCTGCGCACCAACGAGCTCGACACCGGCACCTGGCTGCTGAAGACCGAGGGCGACGCCGCCGCCGTGCTCGCATCGGACGCCGTGATGTTCGCAAACAAAGACCACTGGCTGGTGCGCGAGACCATCGGCGCGCTGCGCCGCACGCTGGCGCGCCTCGACGTGTCGTCGCGCAGCCTGTTCGCGCTGGTGGAGGCCGGCTCCTGCTTCGCCGGCACGCTGGCCGAGCTGGCCTTCGCCGCCGACCGCACCTACATGCTCGCGTTGCCCGACGACGCCGACCGCGCACCCAAGCTCACGCTGGGCGAGGCCAACTTCGGCTACTTCCCGATGGTGAACGACCAGAGCCGCCTGCAACGCCGCTTCTACGAAGAAGCCGCGCCGCTGGAAGCCGCGCGCGCCGCCGTCGGCAAGGCGCTGGACGCCGACGAGGCCGTGAAGCTGGGCCTGGTGACGGCCGCGCCCGACGACATCGACTGGAGCGACGAGATCCGCATCGCCATCGAGGAGCGTGCGGCCATGTCGCCCGACGCGCTCACCGGCCTGGAAGCCAACCTGCGCTTCGCAAGCAAGGAAAACATGAACACCCGCATCTTCGGGCGGCTCACCGCCTGGCAGAACTGGATCTTCAACCGCCCCAACGCCGTGGGCGACAAGGGCGCGCTGAAGGTCTACGGCACCGGCGAGAAGGCCGGCTTCGACCTGAACCGCGTTTGAGCACCCGACCGTCCGAACAACCCAAGGAACAACGATGAGCACGATCAACTACGGCGAGAAGATCCCCAACAACGTCAACCTCGGCGAAGACCGCACGCTGCAGCGCGCGCTCGAAGGCTGGCAGCCCAACTTCATCAACTGGTGGGACGACGTGGGCCCCGAAGGCTCCACCAACCACGACGTGTACCTGCGCACGGCCGTGAGCGTCGACCCGCAAGGCTGGGCCCAGTTCGGCCACGTGAAGATGCGCGACTACCGCTGGGGCATCTTCCTGAACCCGGGCGATGCCAACCGCGAGATCCACTTCGGCGACCACAAGGGCGAGAAGGCCTGGCAGGACGTGCCCGGCGAGCACCGCGCCAACCTGCGCCGCATCATCGTGACGCAGGGCGACACCGAGCCCGCCTCGGTCGAGCAGCAGCGCCACCTGGGCCTGACCGCGCCCAGCATGTACGACCTGCGCAACCTGTTCCAGATCAACGTGGAAGAAGGCCGCCACCTGTGGGCCATGGTGTACCTGCTGCAGAAGCACTTCGGCCGCGATGGCCGCGAAGAGGCCGACGCGCTGCTGCAGCGCACCTCGGGCGATGCGAACAACCCGCGCATCCTGGGTGCGTTCAACGAGAAGACGCCCGACTGGCTGGCGTTCTTCATGTTCACGTACTTCACCGACCGCGACGGCAAGTTCCAGCTGGCCGCGCTGGCCGAGAGCGCGTTCGACCCGCTGGCGCGCACCACCAAGTTCATGCTGACCGAAGAGGCCCACCACATGTTCGTGGGCGAGAGCGGCGTGTCGCGCGTCATCGCGCGCACCGCGCAGGTGATGAACGAGCTGAAGACCGACGACGCGCAGAAGATCCGCGCGGCCGGCTGCATCGACCTGGCCACCATCCAGCGCTACCTGAACTTCCACTACAGCGTGACCATCGACCTGTTCGGCGCCGACCAGTCGAGCAACGCCGCCATCTTCTACAGCTCGGGCCTGAAGGGCCGCTACGAGGAAGGCAAGCGCGACGACGACCACGTGCTCAAGGGCCAGACCTACAAGGTGCTCGAAGTGCGCGACGGCCAGCTCGTGGAGAAGGACGTGCCGATGCTCAACGCGCTGAACGAAGTGCTGCGCGACGACTTCATCAAGGACTCGGTGGCCGGCGTGGGCCGCTGGAACAAGGTGCTGGAAAAGGCCGGCATCCCGACGCGCCTGACCGTGCCGCACAAGGCCTTCAACCGCCAGATCGGCGCGCTCGCGGGCATCAAGATGTCGCCGGACGGCCGCGTGGTGAACGACATCGAGTGGGCCGCCAAGCGCGACGAATGGCTGCCGAGTTCCGAAGACTTCGCTTTCGTGGCATCGTTGATGGGCCGCGTGGTGGAGCCGGGCAAGTTCGCCGGCTGGATTTCGCCACCGGTGATGGGCATCAATCGCCAGCCGGTGGACTTCGAGTACGTTCGTTTCGGCTGATTGGGGTATCACTCCCTCTCCCCTTGGGGGGAGAGGGCAGGGGTGAGGGTAGGCGGCGTCCCCACGACAAGCTGCCGCCCCCTCACCCTGACCCTCTCCCCAAGGGGCGAGGGAAAGGAGAAAAAGACATGGACATGGCCGTTGAAGCCGGAGTCATCAAGCAGCACCTGATCGACCCCGAGATCTGCATCCGCTGCAACACCTGCGAGGCCATCTGCCCCGTGAACGCGATCACGCACGACGACAACAACTACGTCGTGCGCGCGGACACCTGCAACGGCTGCATGGCGTGCATCTCGCCGTGCCCCACGGGCTCGATCGACAACTGGCGCACGATGCCGCTGGTGCGCGCGTACACCATCGAAGAGCAGCTGACCTGGGAGTCGCTGCCCGAGGAGCTTTCGCCCGAAGAGCTCGAGGCGGCCGGCGTGTCCGGCGCCGCGGCCGACGCTGCAGACGTGCCCGCCGAAACACAGGCGCAGGCGCAGGCCCAGGCGGCGGTCGACTCCGTCGAGCCCGTCTTCAATTCGGCGCAGTACGGCGCCAGCGTGCCGCCCTGGTCGGCCGCGCATGCGTACACCAACCTCTTTCCGCCGAAGACCCCGACGACCGCCACCGTGGTCGGCAACTTCAACTGCACCGAGGCGGGCTTCGACAGCGAGACCCACCACATCGTGCTCGACTTCGGCGTAGTGCCGTTCCCGGTGCTCGAGGGCCAGTCGATCGGCATCGTGCCGCCCGGCGTGGACGCCATCGGAAAGCGCCACCATGCGCGCCAGTACTCGGTGGCCAGCCCGCGCAACGGCGAGCGGCCCGGCTACAACAACGTTTCGCTCACCGTGAAGCGCGTCACCGAAGACCACGAGGGCGACCCGGTGCGCGGCGTGTGCTCCAACTTCGTGTGCGACCTGAAGGTGGGCGACACGGTGCAGGTGGTGGGCCCCTTCGGCTCTTCGTTCCTGATGCCGAACCACCCCAAGTCGAACATCGTGATGATCTGCACCGGCACCGGCAGCGCACCCATGCGCGCCATGACCGAGTGGCGCCGCCGGCTGCGCAAGAGCGGCAAGTTCGAAGGCGGCAAGCTGATGCTGTTCTTCGGCGCGCGCACGCAGCAGGAGCTGCCGTACTTCGGGCCGCTGCAGTCGCTGCCGAAGGACTTCATCGACATCAACCTCGCGTTCTCGCGCACGCCGGGGCAACCCAAGCGCTACGTGCAGGACATGATGCGCGAGCGCGCCGCCGACCTCGCCGCGCTGCTGAAGGACGGCAGCAGCCACTTCTACGTGTGCGGCCTGAAGAGCATGGAAGAGGGCGTGGTGCTCGCGCTGCGCGACGTGGCGAAGGACGCGGGGCTCGACTGGGACAACGTGGGCGCCGCACTGAAGCGCGAAGGCCGGCTGCACCTCGAAACGTACTAAGCTGCGGCGGATGCAGTTCGCCGACTTCCATGCGGGCCAGGTCATCGAGGCCGGCCCCTACGTGCTCACCGAAGCCGAGCTCGTGCAATTCGCGCGGGCGTACGACCCGCAGTGGTTCCACACCGACGCGCACGCCGCCGCCGACAGCCCCTTCGGCGGGCTCATCGCCAGCGGCTGGCACACCTGCGCGATCGCGATGCGGCTGGTGGTCGATGCGGTGCTGGCGGGGTCGGAGTCTTTCGCGTCGCCTGGCCTCGAGCAGGTGCGCTGGCCGAACCCGGTGCGGCCCGGCGACGCGTTGCGCCTGGTGGCCGATGTGAGCGAGGTGCGGCGTTCAGAGAAGCGGCCCACGCTGGGCATCCTGCGTTGGCGCTGGCGGCTGTTCAACCAGCGCGAGCAGATGGTGCTCGAGGTGGACGTGACCAGCCTGTTCAAGCTCAAGCCCGCGGCTTGAGCGCTGCCCCAAGAAAAAACCCGCAACGCGCGAGCGCTGCGGGTTTTTGTGTGTGTGACAGCCTGGTTGTTACTTGGTCAGGTCGACCGCGCCGGAGCCCTTGGCCTTGCCGTTGGCCTTCACGCCCGCGCCGGGGGCCTTCAGCCCGCTGCCGGCGGAACCTGCGGCGCCGGTCGCGCCGTTGAGCGTGCCGCCGACGGTGTTGGTCAGGCCGCCGGTGGTGTTGCCGACGGCGCCTGTCGCACCGCCCACCGTGCCGCCGACCGCGCCGGTCGCGCCGCCGAGCAAGCCGCCTGCCGATTGGCCCAGGCCGCCTGCGGCGTTGCCGGCACCACCCGCGTTGGCAGACGTGCTGGCGCCTGCGGCCGCGCCGGTGTTGGCACTGGCAGCGCTACCTTGTGCAGGTGCTGCCTTCGCGCCCGCCGAGGTGTTCACGTCGGCATTCACGCCCACGCCTACACCCACGCCTTGCGCCTGCGCCATGCCGCTCACGGCCAGAAGGCCGGCGAGCAGGGCGCCGACGAAGATTTGCTTGTGTTGTTGTTGCTTCATGTGTGACTGTTCCTTTCGTTGAATGGTCACGAACCGGCTTTCGGCTGGTTCGGGTTGCACCTTCAGCGTTGGTACACGTGTCGCCGTGTGCGCGACAGTCGCCCTTGCGTGTGGGAACTGGCTGTCAGCGGCGGCGGGGGCTCGCGCGTTCGCATCGACACGTCGGACAAGGAAAGACCCGACGGCGCGCAGGTGCAAACCGCCACTGGGCGCGCACGCTCCAACACACGCAACTAATAATGTTGCATGAAACGAGACAGCAAGCTTTCAGGCGTTCTCCACGTGCTGCTGCACATGGCCGAGATGGACGGCCCCGTCACCTCCGAGTCGCTCGCGGTCGCGATGCACACCAACCCCGTTGTCGTGCGGCGCGTGATGGCGGGCTTGCGGCAGGCCGGCTTCGTGAGCTCGGCCAAGGGGCATGGCGGCGGCTGGGTGCTGTCGTGCTCGCTGGGCGCGGTCACGCTGGGCGACATCCACAACGCCGTCGGGGCGCCCGCGTTGCTGGCCATGGGCAACCGCACCGAGAGCCCGGGCTGCATCGTCGAGCAGGCCGTGAACGCCGCGCTCGACGGCGCCTGCCAGGAGGCGGAGGCGCTGCTGCTTCGGCGTTTCAACAGCATCACGCTGGCCGACCTCTCCAAAGACTTTCATCGCCGCATGACGGGCGGCGGCTTTACCTTGAAGGACATCGAACATGCGCCATGACGCCTTGATCGTGGGCGGCAGCTTTGCCGGCCTTTCCGCTGCCATGCAGCTCGCCCGTGCGCGCCGTAACGTGTGCGTGGTCGACGCGGGCGCGCCGCGCAACCGCTTCGCCGCGCAGTCGCACGGCTTCTTCGGACAAGACGGCGTGCCGCCGCTGAAGATGATTGCCGACGCGCGCGACAAGCTGCTCGCGTACCCGACGGTGCGGTTCGTGCAGGCCAGCGTTGCCGCTGCGAGCGTCGACGACGCGGGCGGGTTCGCCGCCACGCTCGACAACGGCGAGCAGCTCTCCGCCCACAAGCTGCTGCTGGCCTTCGGCGTGCAAGACGGCTTGCCCGACATTCCCGGCGTGCGCGAACGCTGGGGCACCAGCGTGCTGCACTGCCCCTACTGCCACGGCTACGAATTCGGTGGCCGGCGACTGGGCCTGCTGTTCGCCGGCGCGCTGCCGCCGGACCACGCGTTGCTGATCGCCGAGTGGGGCCCGGTCACGTTCTTCTTGAACGGCAGCGACACACTCGACGCCGAGGTGCGCGCGAAGCTGCTGGCGCGCGGCGTGACCATCGAGCCGGGGCGCGTCGCCGGCCTCGAAGGCCCGGGCACCGACCTGGCTGCCGTGCGGCTGGACGACGGACGGCGCGTGCCGATCGACGCGCTGTACGTCGTGCCGCGCACGCGTCCGGCCAGCCCGCTGGGCGAGCAGCTCGGCTGCGCCTTCGACGAGGGCCCGCTCGGCCCGGTGCTGCGCGTGGACGCCATGAAGATGACGACCGTGCCCGGCGTGTACGCGGCGGGCGATGCGGCCATGGCGTTCACCAATGCCACGCTGGCTTCGGCGGACGGGCTGACGGCGGGTGTTTCATTGCACCGGTCGCTGGTGTTCGGCGGCTGATTTCAAATTTTTTCGACAAATCGGTGAAAGTGCCAAAAAAGCACCCTATAATCTGAGGCTGTCGCGGGAATAGCTCAGTTGGTAGAGCGCAACCTTGCCAAGGTTGAGGTCGAGAGTTCGAGACTCTTTTCCCGCTCCAAATCGCGCAAAAAGGCCACCTCACAAGGGTGGCCTTTTTCATTGGCGATTCGGTTCTCGCGGTTCAGTTGCTGCGTCAGCCGTCACTTCAGTTCCTGGCCGGCAGCACCGTCCCCCGGCTCTCCCCGAACCCGATGCGCGCATGCCCGGGCTTTTCGCACCAGCCGCGCAAAAGCACCGCGTCGCCGTCTTCCAGAAAGCTGCGCTGTTCGCCGTTGGCCAGCGTGACCGGGCTTTGCCCCGCGCGCGCCAACTCGATGATTGCGCCCGCTTCGCCCTCGCCGGGCCCCGAGATCGTGCCGCTGCCGAACAGGTCGCCCGGGTTCAGGCTGCAGCCGCCCATGGTGTGGTGCGTCACCATCTGCGCCACGCTCCAGTACTGGTGCCTGAAGCTGGTGGCCGACAGGCGCGACGGCCCCGTCTTCTCGTTGCGCGCCTTCTCGCTTTCGAGCCACACCTCGAGCCGGATATCGAGCGCGCCGCTCTCGCGATTGGCTGCGTTTTCTAGGTAGGGCAGCGGTTGCGGATCGCCCGCGGCCCGCGTCCACGCCTGGCGATAGGGCGCCAGCGCCTCCATCGTCACGATCCACGGCGAGATCGTGGTGGCGAAGTTCTTCGCCAGGAAGGGCCCGAGCGGCGCCATCTCCCAGAACTGGATGTCGCGCGCCGACCAGTCGTTGAGCAGGCAGATGCCGAAGATGTGCTCGCCCGCGTGTTCCAGCGCAATCGGCTCGCCCTGCGCATTGCCCGTGCCGATCCACACGCCCAGCTCCAGCTCGTAGTCGAGGCGCGCGCAGGCTTGATAGGTCGGCGCCTTCGCGCCCGGTGCCATGGCTTGCCCCATCGGGCGGTGAAAGCGCTGGCCGCTCACGCCGATGGTCGACACGCGCCCGTGGTACGCCGTCGGAATCCAGCGAAAGTTGGGCGTCACGTCGCCGTCGGGGTTCATCAGGCGGCTGATGTTCAGCGCGTGGTCGATGGATGTGTAGAAGTCGGTGTAGTCGCCGATGCGCGCGGGCACGGTGTATTCGACCTCGGCCTGCGGCACCAGGCAGTCGCGCAGCGCCTGCACGGTGGCGCTCGGTGCGTCGTGCTTCAGCAGCTCGAACAGCGCGTGGCGCAGCGCCTTCCACGCGCCCTTGCCGAGCGCGAAGAAATCGTTCAGCGCAGGCAACGCGGCCGCGCGTGCCGCATCGCGCGCCGCACCGTGCGCGGGGCCGTCGAGTTGCTGCTTCGATGCCAGCGCCGCCAGGTCGAGCACCTGGTCGCCGATGGCCACGCCGCCGCGAAACGCCTCGGCGCTGCCCGCTCGGCGGAACACCGCGTGCGGCAGGTTCTGAATGGGAAAGTCGCAGCCCGCGGCGTTCGCCGAGTCGACCCAGCTGCGTGCATCGGCGTCGTGTGTGTGGTTGAGCGCGCTCATCTGCACACCCTTCACACCGACGCCATCAGCGCGTCGTCGAAGATCGCGACCGCGCGCGTCCAGCCCGCCGACGCGCCGCGGATCTTGTGCGGAAAGCAGCTGATGAAGAAGCCGGTGGGCGGCAGCACCTCGAGGTTGTGCAGCTTCTCGATGTGGCAGTAGCCGATGTCGCGCCCGGCCTTGTGGCCTTCCCAGATGAGCGAGGCGTCCTGCGTCTCGCCGTACTTCCTGGCGGTGTGCACGAAGGGCGCGTCCCAGCTCCAGGCGTCGGTGCCGGTAAGGCGCACGCCGCGCTCCAGCAGGTACATGGTGGCTTCGTAGCCCATGCCGGCGCCGGCCGACACGTAGTCGTTGTGGCCGTAGCGCGAGCCGGCGCGCGTGTTGACGACCACGATTTCCAGCGGGCTCAGCGTGTGGCCGATGCGTTTCAGCTCGGCCTCCACGTCGTCGGCCGTGACCACGTAGCCGTCTGCGAAATGGCGAAAGTCGAGCTTCACGCCCGGCTGGAAGCACCACTCCAGCGGCACGTCGTGGATGGCGATGGCGGGTTTCTTCTTGCCCAGCGCCTTGTCCATGGTCGAGTGGAAGTGGTACGGCGCATCGAGGTGCGTGCCGTTGTGCGTGGACAGCTGCACCAGCTCCACGGCCCAGCCTTCGCCGTCGGGCAGGTCTTCTTTCTTCAGGCCCGGAAAGAAGGGCTCGATCTGCTCGTAGGTCTGCTCGTGCGTGAAGTACTGGATCTTCGGCGCGAAGGCCGGCGGGTCGGACATCACGTCGTTCTCCAGGAAGATCGACAGGTCGACGAATTGGCGTGGCATGGGGAGGCTCCTTGTGTTTTCGTGGGAATGAAGAGGACGACGAAGCAAAGAGGGTCAGGGCTGCTGCCAGCGCAGCAGGCGCCGTTCGGCGAAGGCGAGCAGCGCGTTGCTCGCGAAGCCGATGAGCCCCAGCAGCACGATGCCGGCGAACAGCTCGCTGGCGCGGAAGGCGCGCGCGGCCAGCAGGATGGCCTGGCCCAGGCCGGTCTGCGAGGCGATCATTTCGCCCACCACCGCCACGATGAGCGCGATGGTCAGCGCCAGCCGCATGCCGGCCAGGATGTCGGGCATGGCGTTGGGCAGGCCCATCTTCCAGATGTACGCGGCGCGCGACATCTGCAGGCAGCGCGCCACTTCCGACAGGCGCGGCTCCACCGCCGCGAAGCCGTGCACCGTGGCCAGCAGCACCGGCCACATCGCGCCGAAGGCGACCACGAAGAGCACCATGCCGGGGTTGAGCCCGAAGATCGAAATGGCCAGCGGCAACAGCGCCGAGGCGGGCAGCGGGCGAATGAATTCGAGCGTTGGCTGCACCCAGGCGCGCACCGCGGGCGACACGCCGATGGCCGCGCCCAGCACCACGCCGAACAGCGACGCCAGCAACCAGCCTTCGACCATGCGCCCGACCGTGGCCCGCGTGAACGCGAGCAGCTCGCCGTTGCCCGAATCGCCGGAGAGGTTGAGCCCTTCGAGCAGGCTCGCGAAGGTGGCCTGCGGCGTCGGCAGGAACACGCGGCTGACCCAGCCCGCGTTGCTCGCGACCCACCACAACGTCACGAGCGCGAGCAGCACGCCCAACGAGCCGAGCCAACTCCAGCCCGCGCGTTCCCTGCTGCCGTTCATGGCTGCACTCCCATGCGCCGCGCCACGGTGCGTTGCAGCAGCAGCATGCCCGCGTTCACCGCAAAGCCCACCACGCCGATCCACCCCAGCCACGCGAGCATCAGCGCGGGGTCGAAGCTCTGCTGCGCGATCATCATCGCGTAGCCCATGCCGTTGGGGTTGGCGGCAATCTCGACCGTCACGGCCACGACCAGCGCCACCGCCACGCCGAGCCGCAGCGCCACGAACAGCCGCGGCACGATGGCTGGCAGCACGATCTTGAAGGCCCGCTCGCGCGCCGACAGCCCCAGCACGCGGCTCACCTCGAGCAGGCGCGGCTCCACCTGCTGCACCGCCGCCTGCACCAGCACCAGCAGCGGCCAGAAGGTGGCGAAGGCGACGATGGCCAGCTCCATGCGCACGCCGAAGCCAAAGCCCAGCATCGCGAGCGGAATCAGCGCGACCGAAGGCACGGGGCGCAGCACCTCGATGGACATCGACCCGAGCTGCGCCGCGCGGCGCGACAGCCCGAGCACCAGCCCCAGCGCAATGCCCAGCACCGCGCCCAGCAGCAGCCCGAGCGCCGCCGTGCCCAGCGTGAAGCCCGTGGCCTGCCAGAGCGAGCCGTCCATCGCCGCGCCCGCGAAGGCCTTGGCCGCGGCACTGGGCGGCGCGAGCGAGTCGCTGCCCAGCGCGGCGGCGCGCCGCGCGTACCACTCGAAGAGGCCGACGAGCACCACCGGAAGCACCCACGGCCGCACCCACCGGACGACGCCGCGCTCAGTCATGGCCCTGCTCGATGAAGGCGAACAGCTCACGCCGCAACTGCAGGTATTCGGGATGCTCCTTGGTCGTCAGCTGGTCGCGCGGGCGCGGGATCTTCACGTCGATCATTCGCGCGAGGCTGGGCCGGCCCGGGCCCGGGTTGGCCTGCAGCGCGATCACGCGGTCGCCGAGGTAGATGGCCTCTTCCAGGTCGTGCGTGACGAACAGCACCGTGAGCCCGTCGTCGCGCACCAGCCGCGCGAGCTCGTCCTGCAGGCTCTGGCGCGTGAGCGCGTCCAGCGCGCCGAAGGGCTCGTCCATCATCATCAGCTCGGGCTTCTGCGCCAGGCAGCGCGCAATCTGCGCGCGCTGCTGCATGCCGCCCGACAGCTGCACCGGAAACTTCTGCGCATGCCTGGCGAGCCCGACCTTGCCCAGCACGTCGGCGATGCGCGGCGCGCGCTCGGCCGCGGGCACGCCGGCCGCTTCGAGCGCCAGGCTCACGTTGCCTTCGACCGTGCGCCAGGGCAGCAGCGCGCGGCCGTAGTCCTGGAACACGAAAGCTACTTCGCGCGAAGGCTCGCTCATCTTCACGCCGTTGCGCCGCACCTCGCCCGCGCTGGCGGTGACCAGGCCGCTGGCCGCGCGCAGCAGCGTGGTCTTGCCGCAGCCGCTCGGGCCCACGATGCAGACGAACTCGCCGCGCGCCACGTCGAACGAGGTGGGCGAGAGAATCTCGCGCCCGCCCAGGCGGATGGCCACGCCGTCGAAGCGCAGGAACGGGGTGGTCTCTATCTCCGGGCCCGCCGGGCCCGCCTCGCCGTTGGTCGAAGGAAAGGCGCTGGCGGCCAACGCGGCACGCGCCACCACAGGAGCGGGTGCCGCGATCACTTGGCCACCAGCTTCGCCACGTCGATGTTCGTCTTGAGCATGTCCTGCTCCTTCATCAGCCCGGTCCAGTAGGCGAGCTGCTTCTCGGTCACCACGGGGCCGGGCGGAGAGACCTGCACCTTGGCCAGCACCTCGGGCGGCAGCTTGATGTACTTGCCGATGGCTGCGCGCACCTTGGCATCGTTCTTCGGCTGCTGCATGAACGCGCCGGCTTCCACCAGCGCCTCGCGAAACGCGCGCGCCGCGCCCGGGTTCTTCGCCACCCAGTCGCGCTTGGCCGCATGCACGATGGTCTGGTTGTTCTCGGGCAGGAAGGTCGAGTAGTACGAGGCCACGTAGCCTGCGCCGCTCTCTGTGATGCGGCTCATGAACGGGTCGGCCGACACCACCGCGTCGACCGAGCCGCCGCGCAGCAGGTCGGCATGCTGCGGGAACGCGGCCTCCACGAAATTGACCTTGCGGTAGTCCACGCCGCTGTCCTTCAGCCATGCGCGGAAGGTGACGTGCAGGAAGGCGCCCAGGCCGGGCACGCCGATCTTCTTGCCCACGCAGTCCTGCGGGCCCTTGATGCCCGAGCCCGCGCGCGCCACCAGGCCGAAGCCGGTGATGGTCTTCGACGTGAGGCCGCCGCCGGCCACCAGCACCAGGTCGAGCCCGCCGTCCACCGCCTGCAGGAACACCGAGGGCGTGGGCCCGCCGATCTGCAGCGAGTCGGACTGCAGCGCCGCCGGAATGGTCGAGTTCAGCGGAATGAACTTGAGCTCGACCTCGAGGCTGCGCTTCTTGAAGTAGCCCTCTTCGGCGGCCACGAACACCGAGGCGAAATCGGTCACGGCGGTGTAGCCGAACACGATCTTCGGGTTGGCCTGCGCGAAGGCGGGCAGCGTGGCCGACGCCGCCGACGCGGCCACCAGGGCCGAGAGCAGGGTGCGCCGTTTCATCGTGGGAGTGCTCGTCATGGGGTCTGTCTCCTGGGGGTGGTTCTTGTGCGTGGGGTCTTGGCGACTGCGGCTGCTGCGGCTGCTGTGGCGGCTGTGCTGGCCTTCGGCTTCGGCAGCGCCGCGCGCAGGCCACCGACGATGAAGTTCACCAGCATCGGCGCCACGGCGGGGTCGGCGCGCTTGTTCTCGCCGCGCGACAGGCGCTCGATGCGGCTGTCGTTCAGGTGGTGCAGCAGCGAGCCCAGCGCGAACTGGTAGCCCCAGGCGGCCTGGCTGCGCGTGGCGTGCGGCAGCGCGGCGTGCAGCGCGTCGATGTAGGCCTCGGCCAGCGGGTCGAAGTAGCTGCGCAGCACGCGGTCGGCTTCCTCGGTGGCGTGGTACAGCTCGCGCGCCACCAGCAGCGCGTAGTACTCGCCCTCGGCGCTCGCGCGCAGCGCCAGCACGGGCGCGGTGAAGGCGTCGATGATGCGCGGCAGCGTACGCGCGTCGTCGGGGGCGATGTCCACCGTGGCCAGGCCGGCGAGCCGTGCCTCGATGGAGTGGCCCCAGTGCTCGAAGATGGCGTGGAACAGCTCGTGCTTCTGGCCGTAGTAGTAGCCCACGAGCGCCAGCGGCACGCCGGCCTCCTCGGCAATCTGGCGGATCGTGACCACGTGGTAGCCGTGGCGCGCAAAAAGCTTCTCGGCCGCCAGCAGGATCGCCTGCTTGCGGTCGGGCCGCGCAGTCTCGGGCGTGACTGCGGCGGCGGCTGGCGTGGGGGCGCGCGAGGCGCTGCGCCTTGTGGCAGGTGTGCGGGTGCTCATCGGGGCGTATTGAACGCTTGTACAAAAACATTGAACACGCGTACAAACCCTGAGGTCAACCCTCATTGAGCATGGTGGTTCGCAGCGCTACGCTCGTGACATGCCTCCTTCATCTCAGCCTTCATCGCAGTCCTCGTCTCCCTCTACCGACACCGCTTCGAGCACGGTTCCCGGCGTTGCCCGCAACGTTCCCCAGATCCGCCTTTACCAGGACTGGCTGCGCACGCAGCGCGGCCTCTCGTTCGACAGCTACGACGCGCTGTGGCGCTGGTCCGTGACCGACCTGGACGCCTTCTGGCAGAGCATCTGGGACTACGCCCGCATCGAGTCGCCCACGCCGCACACCGCGGTGCTGGCCGAGCGGCGCATGCCCGGCGCGCGCTGGTTCCCGGGCGCCCAGGTCAACTACGCGCGCGAGGTGCTGCGCCATGTCGACGCCGCGCACGCGGCCGGCATGCCGGCCATGGTGAGCGACAACGAGCGCGGCGAGGTGCGCGAAATGTCGTGGCCCGAAATGCGCCGACAGGTCGCCTCCGTGGCGCTCACGCTCAAGTCGCTGGGCGTGCAGCGCGGCGACCGCGTGGCCGCCTACATGCCCAACGTGCCCGAGACCATGGTCGCGTTCCTGGCGTGCTCCAGCATCGGCGCCGTGTGGAGCGTGTGCGCGCCCGACATGGGCACCGCCGCCGTGGCCGACCGCTTTCGCCAGATCGAGCCCAAGGTGCTGATCGCGGTGGACGGCGTGCACTACGGCGGCAAGCCGCTCGACCGCAGCGGCGTGCTGCAGGAGCTGCGCGGCCAGCTGCCCAGCGTGCGCAAGCTGCTGCTGGTGAAGTCGCCGTACGCCACGCAGGCCGTGCCGCACGACGTCGAATGGGTGCACGCCACCGACCGCTACGACGACAAGGTGGCGGCCTTCGAGCCCGAGTGGCTGCCCTTCGACCATCCGATCTGGATCGTGTATTCCAGCGGCACCACCGGCCTGCCCAAGCCCATCGTGCACGGGCAGGGCGGCATCATCCTCACCATGCATGCCTGCGGCCTGCACAACGACGTGGGGCCCAGCTACGGCGCCAACAACTTCGGCGAGCGCTACCACTGGTACAGCTCCACCGGCTGGGTCATGTGGAACTCGCAGCTCTCGGGCATGGCCTTCGGCGCGACCATCTGCATCTACGACGGCAACCCGGCCGGCAGCAAGGACAAGCCCGACTGGGGCGTGCTGTGGCGCTTCGTGGCGCGCCACAAGGTCACCTTCTTCGGCGCGGGCGCGGCCTACTTCACCAACTGCATGAAGGCCGGCCTGGTCGCGAAGGACTGCGGCGACCTCTCGCGCGTGCGCGCGCTCGGCAGCACCGGCTCGCCGCTGCCCGAAGAGGTGCAGCGCTGGGGCTCGCGGCAGATCCTCGACGCGGGCTCGAAGGACGTGTGGTGGTGCAACATCTCGGGCGGCACCGACTTCTGCGGCGCCTTCGTCGGCGGCAACCGCGAGCTGCCCGAAGTGCCGGGGCAGATGCAATGCCGCGAACTCGGCCACGCCGTGGAGGCCTGGAACGAGAGCGGCCAGCCTGTCATCGGCGAGGTGGGCGAGCTGGTGTGCACCCAGCCCATTCCGTCGATGCCGCTGTACCTGTGGGGCGACGAGGGCAACGCGCGGTACTTGTCGAGCTACTTCGACACCTACCCCGGCGTATGGCGCCACGGCGACTGGATCAAGATCGGCACCGACGGCGGCTGCGTCATCTACGGGCGCAGCGACGCCACCATCAACCGCCAGGGCCTGCGCATGGGCACCAGCGAGATCTACAGCGCGGTCGAAGGCCTGCCCGAGGTGCTCGACTCGATGGTGGTCGACCTGGAGTACTTGGGCCGCGACAGCTACATGCCGCTGTTCGTGGTGCTGCGCCCCGGCGTGGCGCTGGACGACGCGATGCGCGCGCGGCTGAACAACGCCATCAAGACCTCGCTGTCGCCGCGCTTCGTGCCCAACGACATCTTCCAGGTGGCCGAGATTCCGCGCACGCTGTCGGGCAAGAAGCAGGAGCTGCCGATCAAGAAGCTGCTGCTGGGCCAGCCCATCGAGAAGGTGGTCAACCGCGAGGCCATGGCGAACCCCGCGAGCCTCGACTGGTACGTGGCCTTTGCCGCGGAGCGCGCGGGCGCGGCCACGACTTCGGCCACGACTTCAGCATGAGGCAGCAATGAACAGGCGCACCAACCTGCTGGGCTTTTTCGCATGGGCGAGCGCTTCTTTGTTGAGCGCCTGCGCGATGCCTTCCACGCCTTCCACGCCTGCGGCCTCCGGTGCCTCCACCGCCGCGCTGCGCGTGAGCGGCACCGTCGCCTACCGCGAGCGCATGGCCCTCGACCCCAAGGCCGTGGTCGTGGTGCAGCTGCTCGACGTGTCGCGCATGGACGCGCCTTCCACCGTGCTGGCCGAGCAGCGCATCGAAGCCAACGGCAGGCAGCCGCCCTTCGCCTACGAGCTGAAGGTGGACGTCGCGCGCATCGACCCGCGCATGCGCTATGCGGTGTCGGCGCGCATCTTGCGCGGCGAGCAGCTGCTGTTCATCAACGACACGCAGCATCCGGTGCTCACGCAGGGCGCCGGTGCCAGCGTGGACCTGGTGCTGGTGCGCGTCGCGCAGGCCCCGCGCTGACCCGGCGGCAACCCACTCGGCATCAACTCGACATCAACTCGTCAGGAGCTCGTACAGCACCATGCGCGTCTGCCGGCCGCGCAGCTCCACCAGCTCCTCGATGCGCCGCGTGTGCAGCCGGCCGGCCAGCCCGGCAAAGGTCACCTCCGACATCAGCATCTGCGTGCCCAGCTGCTTGTTGATGCCCTCGATGCGGCTCGCCACGTTGATGACGTCGCCGAAGGCCGTGTAGGACAGCCGGTCGTTCGAGCCCAGCACGCCCGCGATCACCGTGCCCGTGTGGATGCCGATGCGCGTGCGGAACTCGGGCAGGCCCTGGTCCTGCCACTTCTGGTTGAGCTCGCTCATTTCCACATGCAGTTCCAGCGCGGCCAGGCAGGCCTTGTGCTCCGCGTCGGGCAGGTCGGCCGGCGCGCCCCACAGCACCATGATGCCGTCGCCGATGAACTTGTCGACCACGCCGCCGTGCCGCGCGAACACGCCGGTGGCCAGGTTGAAGTACTCGGTCAGCATGCCCACCAGCACGTCGGTGTCCAGCGACTCCGAGATCGAGGTGAAGCCCTCCACGTCGGTGAACATCACCGTGATGCGGCGCGGCGAGCCGTTGGGCGCGAGCGCGTTGCCTTCGTCGATGAGCTGGTTGATCACGTCCACCGGCACGAACTTGCTGAAGGCCCGCAGGCTGCGCGCGGAGTCGTCCAGCGCCTGGTCCAGGTGCTGGATCTCCAGCACCCGGCTGGTCTCGCGCGGCAGGTTGTCCAGCTCCAGCAGGCCGATGCGCCGCGCGATGTGCGAGAGGTTTTCCACCGGCGAGGTCACCAGCTTCGACAGCCTCAGCGACATGAACAGCGAGATCGCCAAAAAGGCCAGCGCCATCAGCAGCCCCCACAGCACCGCGCGGCGCAGGTCGCCCAGCAGCATGTCCTCGGGGACCCAGCTCACCAGCTGCCAGCCGGTGGCGGGAATGCGCGATGTCTGCGCCAGGTAGCGCCGCCCTTCGTGGGTGAACGAGAACTCCGTGTCGTCGCCGCTGCCGGCCGTGCCGTCGGCCAGCATGTGCTGGTGCAGCGCGCCCAGCACGCCGCTGGGCGCGTCGAGCTTGTGCATCACGCCCGGCTGGTCGCTGCGCGCGAGCACGCGGGCGTCGGCGCTCAGCAGGGCGCTGTCGCCGTAGCCGCCGCTGCTGAACTGCCGCACGAACTCCGACAGCCGCCCCAGCGACACGTCGCCCGCCACCACCAGCGCCTGCGGGCTGCTGTCCGCGTAACGGCGCTTGCTGGGCAGCGCGTAGGTCACACCCAGCTCCTGCGCGGCCGCGAACACGTAGGGCCGGGTCCAGATCGGGCCCTGCGTGCGGCTGGCTTGCAGGTACCAGCTGCGCTGCGTCGGGTTGTAGTCGCTGCGGTACGAGGCGATGCGCTGCGTGGCGTAGCGCTGCTGCACGTCGGCCTCGGCGTCCAGCGGCAGCTTGTACTGCCAGGTCTCGGTGGTGAAGCCCGCGCCGAGTTCGATGTGGCGCATGGCCGGCACCGGGTAGCGCAGGGCCATCAGCATCTGGCCCCGCTCGTTGCTCACGTAGATGCTGTCGAGCTCGGGCGACTGCTGCAGCAGCGTCCACAGCAGCTCGGCCGTGTGCTCCGACTGCTCGCCCGCGGGCCGCAGGCTGGGCGCCGTGCCCACCGCGTTGACGACCGACTCGGCCTTCTGCAGAAAGGCCAGCACCTTGTCCTCGGTGCGGTCGTGGTTCGACTTGTGGGCCGACACGCCGATGCGCGACACCAGCCGCTGCGAGCCCCAGTAGCCCAGCGACACGAGCAGCAGTGACTGCGCCAGCGCCACCGCGCTGACGATGGTGCCCACGTCGACCCTGAAGCGGCGTGAGCGCCCGGGCGGCGCAGCCGCCGTGGCGGCGACAGGTTCCATCGGCGGCTTTGCGGCCGCGGCCGAGTTTCCGGTCGAGTTCCCGGACGAGTTCTTGTTCATGCAGCTCCCTGGCATCCATCGGACACACCCGCGGCGCCAAGGCCGCGGGTCGGCCTGCGGAGAGCCCACGGCCCCGATCGTGTGCGTCAGGGATCCTGGTGAGTGCCGCAGGCGGGCGAGATTTTCGCTTGTGTTCGCGGGCGGGGTGTCTCAGGCCTGTCTAGACCGGATGCCCGGCAAGGCCCGGTAGCGCCAAGTGATGCTCGGCAAGGGCGCCGCGGCGGCGCCGCTCAGCCCGCGTCGTGAAAGATCAGCCCCAGCGTGTGGCGCCGGCCCGAGCGCAGCCGGCTCACGCCGTGGCGCATCGTCACGCGGTAGCTGCCGCGCGTGCCCGTCACGGGACGCTGGTTGACCGCGAAGATCACCGCCTCGCCCTGCGCCAGCGACACCACCTCGGCGCGCGACTGCATGCGCGGGCGCTGCTCGGTCAGCACGAACTCGCCGCCCATGAAGTCTTGCCCCGGCACGCTCAGCAGCACCGTGAGCTGCAGCGGAAACTGCAGCTCGCCGTACAGGTCCTGGTGCAGGCAGTTGTAGTCGCCCGCCTCATAGCGCAGCAGCAGCGGGGTGGGGCGCAACTGGCCCGCGGCGTGGCAGCGCGCGAGGTAGGCGGCGTGCTCTGGCGGGTAGTCGGCCGGCTGGCCCATGGCCGCGGCCCAGGCGTTGGCCAGGGGCGCCAGGCGTTCGTACAGCGCGCTGCGCCAGGCCGCGAGCTTCTTGGGCAGCGGGTACGCGAAGTACTGGTACTCGCCCTGGCCGAAGCCGTGGCGATGCATCACGACGCGGCTGCGAAAGCGCTCGCTCTCGTCGTACATCGCGATGAGCGCGGCGCATTCGTCGGGCGTGAACACGGGGCCGGCGATGGCGCAGCCGCGTGCGGCAAGGTCGGTTTCGATGCGGGGCCAGTCGAACGCCGCGACCTGGGAGGCGGGAGATGTCATGGCATGCAGTGTGTCGTTTCAGCGGGCGCGCGGCTCGCCGTTTCCGGACACGTCTTTCAGCCGCTCGCAACGCAACGAAACACAAGAGCAATGCAGAGCACTCGCGAGGCAGAATTCCGCGCATGACCCCATCGAACCCTTCCCCCGACAAGGCCGGCGCCGACTGGCAACTCCCCTGGAGCGGCGGCTGCCGCTGCGGCCAGGTGCGCCTGCGCATCACCGCGCCGCCGCTGCTGGCCATGGCCTGCCATTGCACCGGCTGCCAGCGCATGAGCGCCAGCGCGTTCTCGCTGTCGCTCGCCATTCCGACGCCGGGCTTCGAGGTGGTGTCGGGCGAGCCCGTCATCGGCGGGCTGCATGGCGACTCGCACCACTACTTCTGCCCGCACTGCAAGAGCTGGATGTTCACGCGCACAGAAGGCATGGACCAGTTCGTCAACCTGCGCCCCAGCATGCTCGACCACCACGAATGGGTGGCGCCCTACGTGGAGACCTGGACCGACGAGAAGCTGCCCTGGGCGACGACGCCGGCTAAGCACAGCTTCGGCGCGCTGCCTGCGATGGAGGCGTTCGCGGGGTTGATCGAGGCGTATGCGAAGGAGGGAGCTCGGCCTGACAGACCTTTCAGGCCGGTCAGCCCTCCCGCGCCTGCGCGATGAGCCAGTCACTGAAAAACTTCAGCAACGGCCGCTGGTCCGCGCGCTCCGGCGTGACCAGGTAGTAGTTCCGCTCCCCCGACAGCGGCCGCGCGCACGCCACCACCAGTTCGCCGCGCGCCAGCTCGTCGGCCACCAGCATCGTCGGCATCAGCGCCACGCCCAGGCCTTGCGAGGCCGCCGCCGCGAGGATGGAGAACAGCTCGTAGCGCGGCCCGCCCCGCGCGTTGGGCGCGTCGATCTGCTGCGCATCGAACCACTGGCGCCAGCCGTCGGGCCGGGTGCTCTGCTGCAGCAGCGGCATCTTCGCGATGGCCGCGGGCGTCACGGCCTTCGCCTTGTGCCGGTGAGCCTGCAGGAGCGACGGGCTGCACACCGGCACCACGTCCTCGTGCATCAGCAGCAGCGCATGCGTGCCCGCCCAGTTCTCGACCTGCGCGGGCGTGCCGGCATACAGCGCGGCGTCGAACTCCGCGTCGGCGAACAGAAAGGGCCGCGTGCGCGTCTCGATGTGCACCACCACGTCGGGCTGCAGCGCCGCGAAGCTTTTCAGCCGCGGCATCAGCCAGCGCGTGGCGAAGGTGGGCACGGCCGCCAGCGACAGCGAGCCGCCTTCGCCCTGGTGCGCCATGGCGTCGAGCGCGTCGCGCTCCATGGCCTGCAGCCGCATGGCGGTCTGCCGCGCGTAGGCCGCGCCGCTGGCCGTGAGCGCCACGCCGTGGCGCGTGCGGCGGAACAGCGCCACGCCCAGGAAGGCCTCGAGCGTGCCGATCTGGCGCGACACCGCGCTCTGCGTGAGCGCAAGCTCCTGCGCGGCGCGCGTGTAGCTCTCGTGGCGCGCGGCGGCGTCGAAGCACACCAGGGTCTGCAGGGGTGGGATCTTGCGGCGCATGTATGCCTGGAATGTATGAATGGGAACGGGGCCTTGCCAATGGAGATGCGGCTCCAACATCTTGCAAGACATTCTACGAACGCATATCTGGGTGCGGAATCCTCGTTTGCCTCGGGGCCCCCGGGTGGCTAGGATCGGGCCATTCCCTTCAATTTTTCCTTCAATTTTTTCTCTTCCGGAGACAGCCACATGGCCGCCAAAGCGCAATTCCACTGGGACGACCCCCTTCTTCTCGACCAGCAACTGACCGACGAAGAACGCATGATCCGCGACGCGGCCAATGCCTACTGCCAGGAGCGCCTGGCGCCCCGCGTCATCGAGGGTTTCCGCACCGGCGAGACCGACCCGGCCATCTTTCGTGAAATGGGCGCGCTCGGCCTGCTGGGCCCGACGATTCCCGAGCAATACGGCGGCCCCGGCCTCAACTACGTGGCCTACGGCCTGATCGCCCGCGAAGTCGAGCGCGTTGACTCGGGCTACCGCTCGATGGCCAGCGTGCAGAGCTCGCTGGTGATGGTGCCCATCTTCGAATTCGGCACCGAAGGCCAGAAGCAGAAGTACCTGCCCAAGCTCGCCACCGGCGAATGGATCGGCTGCTTCGGCCTGACCGAGCCCGACCACGGCTCCGACCCCGGCAGCATGGCCACGCGCGCCAAGAAGGTGCCGGGCGGCTACTCGCTCAGCGGCTCGAAGATGTGGATCAGCAACTCCCCCATCGCCGACGTGTTCGTGGTGTGGGCCAAGGAAGTCAGCGAAAGCGGCACGGTCGGTCCCATTCGCGGCTTCGTGCTCGAAAAGGGCATGAAGGGCCTGAGCGCCCCGGCCATCCACGGCAAGGTGGGCCTGCGCGCCAGCATCACCGGCGAAATCGTGATGGACGGCGTGTTCTGCCCCGAAGAAAACGCCTTCCCCGAAGTGCAAGGCCTGAAGGGCCCCTTCACCTGCCTGAACAGCGCCCGCTACGGCATCTCGTGGGGCGCCCTGGGGGCCGCCGAAGACTGCTGGCACCGCGCCCGCCAGTACACGCTGGACCGCAAGCAGTTCGGCCGCCCGCTGGCCGCCAACCAGCTCATCCAGAAGAAGCTGGCCGACATGCAGACCGAGATCACGCTGGGCCTGCAAGGCAGCCTGCGCCTGGGCCGCATGAAGGACGAGGGCATTGCCGCGGTGGAAATCACCTCGATCATGAAGCGCAACAACTGCGGCAAGTCGCTGGACATCGCCCGCATGGCGCGCGACATGATGGGCGGCAACGGCATCAGCGACGAGTTCGGCGTGGCGCGCCACCTGGTGAACCTGGAAGTGGTGAACACCTACGAAGGCACGCACGACATCCATGCGCTCATCCTGGGCCGCGCCATCACCGGCATCGCAGCGTTCGCGAACTGATCGAAGGCATGAGCAACAAGCCCGCAGCACTCGACGGCATCAAGGTCCTCGATCTGTCCCGCGTGCTCGCGGGCCCGTGGTGCACGCAGATACTGGCGGACCTGGGCGCCGACGTCGTCAAGATCGAGCGCCCCGGCGTCGGCGACGACACGCGCACCTGGGGCCCGCCCTTCATCAAGGACGCGGACGGCAACGACACGGACCAGGCCAGCTACTTCACCGCCTGCAACCGCAACAAGCGCTCGGTCACCATCGACATGGCCACGCCCGAGGGGCAGGCGCTGCTCAGGCAGATGGCGGCGCAGGCCGACATCGTGGTGGAGAACTTCAAGACCGGCGGCCTGAAGCAATACGGCCTCGACCAGGAAAGCCTGCGCGCGGCCAACCCGCGCCTCATCTACTGCAGCGTGACCGGCTTCGGCCACGACGGCCCCTATGCCGAGCGCGCGGGCTACGACCTGATGATCCAGGCCATGACCGGCATGATGAGCATCACCGGCCGCCCCGACGAAGTGCCCGGCGGCGGCCCTCTGCGCGTGGGCGTGGCGCTGACCGACCTGTTCACCGGCGTGTACGCCAGCACCGCCATCCTGGCGGCGCTGCAGGTGCGCGACCGCACCGGCGAAGGCCAGCACATCGACATGGCGCTGCTCGACGTGGGCATGGCCATCCTCGCGAACCAGGCCAGCGCCTTCCTCAACACCGGCAAGGCGCCCGGGCGCCAGGGCAACACGCACCCCAGCCTGGCGCCGTACCAGGACTTTCCGACGCAGGACGGCGCCATGCTGCTGGCCGTCGGCAACAACGGCCAGTTCGCGCGCTTCTGCGAAGCGGCCGGCCACCCCGAATGGGCGAGCGACGCGCGCTTTGCGACCAACACGCTGCGCGTGAAGCACCGGCTGGTGCTGATCCCCATGATGGAAGAGCTCACGCGCACCCGCACGACGGCTGCATGGGTCACGCTGCTCGAGGACAAGGCCGTGCCCTGCGGCCCGATCAACGACATCGCCCAGGCCTTCGACGACGCGCAGGTGCAGGCGCGCGGCCTGAAGGTGACGCTGCCGCGCGACGCGGGCGACGGCATCGCCAGCATCACCGGCGTGGCGAGCCCGCTGCGCCTGTCGGCCACGCCGCCGGTGCTGCGGCATGCGCCACCGGCGCTGGGCCAGCACACGCGCGAAGTGCTGGCTGAAATGGGCATCGACGCAGCCCGTTTCGACTCCCTGCGTTCAGCCGGCGTCGTCTGACCCGGCCGCTGGCCGCGCGGCCAGCACGAATTCGATGCGCCTCGCCCTCGCGGCGAGGCGCATCGCCGCCTGCGGCGCCTGACGCCCTGCACACCCGGCACACCCGGCACGCTCAGCCGCCTTGCCGCGGCAACCCCCTCCAGAGATTTGTACGCCACTGTGTCCGGGTGGCGCGGCGTACACACGCGCATGCAAAGGGGCGGGGGTCTCGACACATCGGAGATACAGCCGGTCGATGTAATTCATTCATCGCCACCGACGGACACCCCACAGAGGCGGCGATGGTGCTCAAGCAGCACTTGCCCCGTTCATCGTCACCTCATTCATCTTCGAAAGACACTGCCATGCCAACCACCAAGCTCCTGATCGCCGCCGCCGCTCTCAGCGCCTTCGCCATGGGCGCCAGCGCAGAGACCTACCAGGGCGTCCTGCAATTCCAGTCGAACGCCAGCCGCTCCGCCGTGCAGGCCGGCGCTGTCGTCGCCGCCCACAGCGCCGATGCCTATGCCGAAGGCGCATCCGCAGGCGCGCCCACCGTGGTGGCCGGCCTGGGCGACCGTGCCCAGGCACGTGCCGACGCCATTGCCGCCGCCCGCGCCGGAAACATCTACGCCGACGGCGCGGGCGCAGGCCCCGACGAGCGCTTCGCCAGCACGCTGGACCGCGCCACCGTGCGCGCCCACGCCGTCGCCGCCGCTCACGGCGTGGACCGGCTCGCGCTCTGAGCCGCTTCATTCCCCCGCATTCATCTCACCCAAGGAACCCTCATGTCCGACAAGCAAGTCCTCTACACCGGCAAGACCCGCACCACCGGCGGCCGCCAGGGCGCCTCGCGCAGCAGCGACGGCCACCTCGACATCCAGCTCTCGCCGCCCGGCGGCAACGGCACGGGCACCAACCCCGAGCAGCTGTTCGCCGCGGGCTGGTCGGCCTGCTTCATCGGCGCGATGGGCCTGGCCGCCGGCAAGCTGAAGGTGAAGCTGCCGGCCGACCTGGCGGTGGATGCCGAGGTCGACCTCGCCAACCAGGACGGCCAGTACTTCCTGCAGGCCCGCCTGAACGTGAGCCTGCCGGGGCTCGATCGCGAGGTCGCGCGCCAGGTGGTAGCCACCGCGCACCAGACCTGCCCGTACTCCAAGCTCACGCGCGGGAACATCGAGGTCGAGTTGAACCTGGTCTGAGGCTTTGGCCTGTCGTGGGCCCCGCTGGTCAACGGCCGGGCCCGCGCTCAGCGGCGTCGGGCGCGCAAGCGCGTCAGCCCGCGCGCCCGATGATCGCCACGCCGAACACCACCACGCCCAGCACCAGGTTCATGCCCACCAGCTGGCGCACCGTGTTCAGCAGCGAGGCCGCCTTGGGCCACGCGCTTTCTTCCACCGCGCGCCGCAGCGCCCTGAACACCGAGGCGCGGATGTACACGTAGATGGCCGCCATCACGATGGCGATGCTCATCATGGCCTCCACGCGCCAGTGCACGCCGCGAAAACCGCCGGTCGCCAGGATCATCGTCACGCCCGTCACGAACAGCAGCGTGACCGACGCGTCCACCCCCACGAAGAAGCGCCGCAGCGTGGCCGCCATCATGCGCAGGCGCAGCGGCGGCTCCAGCGTGGCGACGGCGGCGGGGCGCACCGCGAAGTGCATGGTGGCCATGCCGCCGACCCAGAAGGCGGCGCACAGCAGGTGGATGAAAAGCGGGATCAGGTAGGACATGGGGCCCGATCAGAACACCGAAGGGCCGGCGCGCGCAACGTGCCGGCATGAAGGGCCGGCATGAAGGTTCCGCGTGAAGCGCCCGCGCCCGTCATGCGGCCACGCTGCGCCGGCGCGGGGCCGGCCGCTTCTCCAGGCCCGGCGTCGTCAGCTCCGCGTAGCGCCGCATGTCGGCCACCACGCAGCGCAGCAGCTCCGCCGCGGCCGGCGACAGCATGCGCCCGTGGCGCGACACGATGTGCGAGCGGCCCTGCGACAGCAGCGGGTTCTTCATGGGCAGCTCGACCAGCTCCGGGTGCGTGGCGCTCGGCGTGAGCGAAATGCGCGTGCCCAGCGAATACCCCAGCCCCGCCGACACGAAGTGCCCCAGCGCGCTGAACGAGGTGGTGGTCAGCAGCGAGGGCAGCCGCACGCCCTCGCTCACCTCGGCCGCCTCGATGTGCTGGCGCACGCCGAAGTTGCGGTGCAGCGTGGCGCCGGGGTAGGGCAGCAGGTCGGCGAGCTTCAGCGGGCGGCCCAGCCGCGCCAGCGGGTGGCTGGCCAGCACCAGCGCCTGGATGGGCTGCGGGTGGCTCTGGTGCGAGGTGAGCCGCTCGTCCTTCGGCGGCTGGAACAGCATGCCGATGTGGGCGCGCTCCTCGACCACGCGCTGCACGATCTCGTCGGTGCTGGCCACGTCCAGGTCGATGGTGATCTTCGGGTGCGTGGTCATGAAGTCGCGCAGGCTGTGGCGCATCAGCCAGTCCACATAACCCTCGCCGGCCACCACGTCGATGTGGCCGCGCTCGATCTTGCGGATGCTGTCCATCTGCGCCATCAGGTGCTGCTTCTGGCTGTTCTGGCGGCGCACGTAGCCGGCCAGCATCTGCCCGGCGTCGGTGGGCACCACGCCGCGCCCGTGGCGCTCCAGCAGGGGCACGCCGCACTCCTGCTCGAGCAGGCCGATGGCGCGGCTCACGGCCGAGGGGTCCATGTCGAGCACGTCGGCGGCGCCGCGCACCGAGCCGCTGTCCAGCACCTGCATGAAGTAGCGCACGCGGCGCGTGTCGAGCTTGTCGTCCATGGCGCGGTCTCCTGGTGTTCGCGTCGAGTGTTGCATTTGATGCATCGAATATCCCGATTTACGGTCATTGATGCAAGAGCCCGGGCGACAGAAACTCGCCCGCATTCCGCCAGAAGAAGCCCACACCCCATGACCTCTGCCGCCTCCGCCAACCCTCCCCACCCGGTCCAACCGGCCCACTCGGCGCTTGCCGATGCCGCGCCCGCCGCCCGCGCCTCCGGAAAACTCAAGCTCGCGCTCGTCACGCTGGCCATCGTGGCCGCGGCCGAGCTCATCGGGCCGGTGCAGTTCAGCGTGGGCCCCGGCAAGGTGGCGCTGCTGCCCATGCTGTGGGCGCTGCTGATCGCGGCGGTGTGGGGCATCGCGCACCGGCGCGTGCCCGGCGTGGTGCGCGTGGCGACGGCCGAGCAGTCGTTCGCGGGCGGCCTGCTCAACGCGGGCCTGCTGCTGTTCATCGTGAAGCTGGGCCTGACCGTGGGCGCCGCGCTGCCGCAGATCAAGCAGGCCGGCTGGGCGCTGCTGTTCCAGGAGTTCGGCCATGCGCTGGGCACCCTGGCGCTGGGCCTGCCGCTGGCGCTGCTGCTGGGCATCAAGCGGGAAGCGGTGGGCGCCACCTTCTCGGTGGGCCGCGAGGGCAACCTCGTGATCATCGGCGAGAAGTACGGCATGGCCTCGCCCGAGGGCCGCGGCGTGCTGGCCGAGTACATCACCGGCACGGTGCTGGGGGCGCTGTTCATCGCGGTGCTGGCGGGCTTCATCGCCAGCCTGCACATCTTCGATCCGCGCTCGCTGGCCATGGGCGCCGGCGTGGGCTCGGGCAGCCTCATGGCCGCCGCGCTGGGCGCCATCGCCGCGCAGCAGCCGGCCGACATGCTGCCGCAGCTCACGGCCATTGCCGCCGCCTCGAACCTGCTGACCACCGTGGCCGGCTTCTACTTCACGCTGTTCCTGTCGCTGCCGCTGTGCTCGTGGCTGTACGGCAAGCTGGAGCCGGTGCTGGGGCGCATTTCGAAGCGCGGCGCGCAGGACGCCGCGGACACCGCCGCCATGTCGCAGGTGAGCGTGGCGCACGGCGGCGCGCTGCCCTTGCGCGACACGCTCATCGCCTGGGCGGTGGTGGGCTGCGGCGTGCTCATCGGCAACTCGCTGACCTACAAGGTGCCGGTGCTGGTGTCGCTCGAAGGCATGGCCGCGGTGGTGCTCATCGCGCTGGTGGTCGAGGGCATCAAGCGGCTCGCGCCGCGCCTGCCCATGGTGCTGGTGCTGTCGGTGGTGGCCACCGTGGTGGGCATTCCGGGCCTGTTCCCGTTCTCCGACGCGCTGATCGGCATCACCTCCAAGCTCAACTTCCTGGCCTTCACCACGCCGGTGCTGGCGCTGGCCGGTTTCTCGGTCGCGAAGGACCTGCCGGTGTTCCGCCAGCTGGGCTGGCGCATCGTGGTGGTGTCGCTGACCGCCACCGCCGGCACCTTCCTGGGCGCGACCTTGATCGCCGAATTCTTCCACTGACAACCACCCACGAGAGACCCACGCCATGTACCGCGACCCCGAAATCGCCGAAGACACCCGCGCCCGCATGCTCAGCTGGCGCCGCGACATCCACGCCAACCCCGAGACCGCCTTCGAGGAACACCGCACCGCCAACGTCGTCGCCAACGCGCTGATGCTCATGGGCCTGCCGGTGCACCGCGGCCTGGCCGGCACCGGCGTGGTCGGCACGCTGAAGAACGGCGAGGGCCCGAGCATCGCGCTGCGCGCCGACCTCGACGCGCTCAACATGCAGGAGCTGGGCACGCAGGCGCATGCGTCCAAGTGCGTGGGCAAGATGCACGCCTGCGGCCACGACGGCCACACCGCCATGCTGCTGGGCGCGGCCGAGCACCTGTCGCGCCACAAGCCCTTCAAGGGCACGGTGCACTTCGTGTTCCAGCCGGCCGAGGAGAACGAAGGCGGCGGCCGCGTGATGGTGGAGGAGGGGCTGTTCGACCAGTTCCCGGCCGACGCCGTGTACGGCATGCACAACTTTCCGAGCCTGCCGCGCGGCAGGTTCGCCATTCGCAAGGGCACGATGACGGCCTTTCTCGACACCTTCGAGATCGTGGTCACCGGCAAGGGCAGCCACGGCGCCATGCCCGAGACCGGCATCGACTCGGTGGTGGTGTCGGCCCAGCTCGTCAACGCGCTGCAGACCATCGTGAGCCGGCGCACCGGCGCCACCGACTCGGCCGTGGTGAGCGTCACGCAGATCCATGGCGGCGACACCTGGAACGTGATTCCCGAGACCGTGGTGCTGCGCGGCACCGTGCGCACGCTGGAGGCGGCCATCCAGGACAAGACCCAGGCCGCCATGCAGCAGATCTGCGACGGCGTGGCCGCCACGCACGGCGCCAAGGTGGCGCTGGACTACCGCCGCGGCTACCCCGGCGTGGTCAACACGCCGGCCGAGACCGACGCCGCCATCGCCGCCGCGGCCAGCCTGGTCGAGCGCGAGCAGGTGCACACCGACATTCCGCCGGCCATGGGCTCGGAAGACTTCGCCTTCATGCTGCAGAAGCGCCCGGGCGCCTACATCGGCATCGGCGCGGGCGAGGGCCCGAACGACCCGAACGTGCACAACCCGTACTACGACTTCAACGACAACATCCTGCCGCTGGGGGCGGCGTACTGGGTGGCGCTGGTGAAGCAGCAACTGCCTGTGCAGCAGTCGGCCGTACAGCAGCCAGCGTGACGCGCTGATGCTCTCCGCCTTCGACATCTTCAAGATCGGCATCGGCCCGTCGAGCTCGCACACCGTGGGCCCGATGCGCGCCGCGCTGCTGTTCGCGCAGGGGCTCGAACGGCGCGGCGTGCTGGCGCAGGCAGCGCGCGTGCACGTGGACCTGTTCGGCTCGCTCGGCGCCACGGGGCACGGGCATGCGACCGACCAGGGCGTGATCCTCGGCCTGCTCGGCGACGCGCCCGACACCGTGCGGCCCGAGACCGTGCAGCCGCGGCTCGACGCGCTGCGCCGCACCGGCCGGCTGAGCTTGCTGGGCACCGCGCCCATCGCCTTCGACCGCGTGCGCGACATCGCGTTTCGCGGTGAAGAATCGCTGCCCGAGCATCCCAACGCGATGCGCTTCACCGCCTTCGCGGCCGACGGAAGCACGCTGGCCGAGGGCACGTACTTTTCGGTCGGCGGCGGCTTTGTCGTCGAGGGCGGCCAGGCCGTGGCCGAGACGGTGGCCGCGGCCGCCGCCGTGCCGCACCCCTTCGGCACCGGCGACGAACTCATGGCGCAGTGCGAGGCCACCGGCCTGTCGGTGGCCGCGCTGGTCATGCGAAACGAATGCGCGTGGCGGCCCGAGGCCGAGGTGCGCGCCGGCCTGCTGCGCATCTGGGGCGTGATGCAGCAGTGCGTGCAGCGCGGCTTCGGCATCGACAACCCGCTGGCCGCGCACGCACTGCCCGGCCCGCTGCGCATGCGGCGGCGCGCGAGCGAGCTGCACCGCGAGCTGCTGGCGCAGGCCGGCGCGGCCGACCCGCTCGCGGCCATGGACTGGGTCAACGCCTTCGCCATGGCGGTGAACGAGGAGAACGCCGCCGGCGGGCGCGTGGTGACGGCGCCCACCAACGGCGCGGCGGGCGTGGTGCCCGCGGTGATGCACTACTACCAGCGCTTCGTGCCGGGCGCGAGCGACCGGGGCATCGTCGACTTCCTGCTCACCGCCGCGGCCATCGGCATGCTCTACAAGACCAACGCCTCCATCTCGGGCGCCGAGGTCGGCTGCCAGGGCGAGGTGGGCGTGGCCTGCTCCATGGCCGCCGGCGCGCTGGCCGCGGTGCTGGGCGCCACGCCGGCGCAGGTCGAGAACGCGGCCGAGATCGGCATGGAGCACAACCTGGGCCTCACCTGCGACCCGGTCGGCGGCATGGTGCAGATCCCTTGCGTGGAGCGCAACGCCATGGGCGCAGTGAAGGCCATCAACGCGGCGCGCATGGCGCTGCGCGGCAACGGCAGCCACTACGTGTCGCTCGACGCCGTGATCCGCACCATGAAGCAGACCGGCGAGGACATGAAGTCCACGTACAAGGAAACCTCGCTCGGTGGCCTTGCGGTGAACGTGGTGGAGTGCTGACGAGGCGGCCCCGGCGCAGGGCGTGGGTCCAGAATGCGGGGCTTGTCGTTTCCGCACAGAACGCACAGAAGGACGAGAGCCCCATGACCAGCCCCACGACCAGCCCCATCACCAGCACCCCCCGCCCGATCCAGGCGACCCGCACCGTGGCCCAGAAGCGCGCCGACTTCCGCGCGCTCCACCAGCAAGGCTGCTTCGTCATTCCGAACCCCTGGGACACCGGCAGCGCGCGCTACCTCGAGGGCCTTGGCTTCAAGGCGCTGGCCACCACCAGCTCGGGCTTCGCGTGGTCGCACGGGCAGGCCGACGGCGCGATGTCGCGCGAGCTCATCCTCGCGCACCTGCGCGAACTGGTTGAGGCCACGAACCTGCCGGTGAACGCCGACTTCGAGAACGGTTTCGCCGCCGATGCCAAAGGCGTCGCCGAGAGCGTGCGGCTGGCCGTCGACACCGGCGTGGCGGGCCTGTCCATCGAGGACTCGACCGGGAACGCGGCGCAGCCGCTCTTTGCCATCGACGTGGCGGTCGAGCGCCTGCGCGCCGCGCGCCAGGCCATCGACGCGAGCGGTGCCGACGTGATGCTCATCGGCCGCGCCGAGAACTTCTTCGCCGGCCGGCCCGACCTGGACGACACCCTCGCGCGGCTGAAGGCCTATGCCGACGCGGGCGCCGACTGCCTCTACGCGCCCGGCATCAAGACACGCGAGCAGATCGCCGCCGTGGTCGCCGTGGCCGGCGGCAAGCCCGTCAACCTGCTGGTGAGCGGCACCAGCGAGCTGACGATGGTGGACATCGCCGAGCTGGGCGTGCGCCGCGTGAGCGTGGGCGGCGGCATGGCGCGCGCCGCATGGGGCGGCTTCCTGCAGGCGGCGCGCACGCTGGCCGACCAGGGCCGCTTCGACGGCTTCGCGGACGCGGCGCCGGGCGCCGAGCTGAACGCCTTCTTCCGCCCGTTCGCCGGATAGCCGTGGCGTCGAAGCGCCCGGCCGCGGGGCCGGCGGACGTCATCGGGTTGATGGGTTCGATGGGTTCGACGGGCTCGATGGACCTGCTCCTCACCGAAATCCGCGCCTGCACCGCCTGCGCGGCGCACCTGCCGCTGGGCCCGCGGCCCGTGGTGCAGGCCAGCGCGGGCGCGCGGCTGCTCATCGTCGGCCAGGCGCCCAGCCTCACCGTGCACCAGACGGGCGTGCCCTGGGACGACAAGAGCGGCGACCAGCTGCGCCGCTGGCTCGGCGTGGAGCGCGACACCTTCTACGACGCCACGCGCATCGCGCTCGTGCCCATGGGTTACTGCTACCCCGGCCGCGGCACCAGCGGCGACCTGCCGCCGCGCAAGGAGTGCGCCCCGCTGTGGCAGCAGCGCCTGCTGGCGCAGATGCCGCACGTGGAGCTGACGCTGCTGGTCGGCCAGTACGCGCAGCGCCACCTGCTGGGCAGCAGGGCGCGCGGCGGCGTCACGGAAACGGTCGAGGCTTTCGCGGACTACGCGCCGCGCTTCATTCCGTTGCCGCATCCGTCGCCGCGCAACACGGGCTGGTTCAAGCACCACCCGTGGTTCGAGAGCGAGGTGCTGCCGGTGCTGCGCGAGCGGGTGCGGCAGGCACTGGCGCCACGTTTCGTCGCAGGCCGAAGCGAGCCCGCCACATCGCCGGCACCATCGAACGCCATTCCCTGAAGAAAGCTGCGTTCCCCATGAAGCGAGAAGTCATCCGCGTCGAACCCCTGTCGAGCTGGCTGGACAACTGGAAGGCGCCGGTGTCGGTCGTCACCCGGCATGCCGGCACGGTCTACGTGTCGGGCCTGCCGCCGTTCGACCCGGCCACCGGTGAGGTGGTGCTGAATGCGACGCTGGAGCGGCAGGCCGAGCTGGTGCTCGCGCAGCTCCAGCAGTGCCTGGAAGCCGCCGGCTCCTCGCTCGCGCAGGTGCTCAAGTGCAACGTGTACTGCACCTCGGTGGAGAAGTTCGCGGCGGTCAACGCGATCTATGCGCGCTACTTTCCGAAGGACCCGCCCGCGCGCATCTTCGTGTGCGTGCCCGCGTGGCCGGGGCGCTTCGACATCGAGATCGACTGCATCGCCGCCTGCCACTAAGGGGCGGAGGCCACCGAGGCGGTCGCCGCCGCGAAGGGCCGCGCCGCGTACACCACGCGCCCGCCCACCACCGTCATCAGCGAGGTCGTCTTGCCGATGCGCTCCACCGGCACGCTGAAGAAATCCTGGTCGAGCACCGCGAAGTCCGCGAGCTTTCCCACTTCCAGCGTGCCGCGTTTGCCCTCGTCGGAGCTGAACCATGCGCTGCCCGCCGTGTACAGCCGCAGCGCCTGTTCGCGCGTGGGCGTTTCGTCGGGCCCGCGCATCGCCTTGCCGCTCACGGTCTTGCCGTCGAGCATCCACTGCAGGGCCACGAAGGGGTTGTACGAGGCCACGCGGTGCGCGTCGGTGCCCGCGCCCACGTTCACGCCGGCGCGCAGCGCGGTGCCGATGGGCGGCATGCGCCGCGCCGCCTCGCCGCGCACGGCGAGCGCGCGGTCGCCCTGGAAGTACATGGCGTCTTGCATGGTCCAGCCGATGCCCAGCGCCTTCATGCGCGCGAGCGTCTCGGGCGAGGCGTCGTCCAGGTGGGCAATGGACCAGCGCAGACCGTTGATCGGCACCTCGGCGTTCAGCTTCTCGTACAGCCCGAGCAGGTGTTCCACCGAGCCGTTCTCCTGCCAGTGGATGGTCACGGCGAGCTTGCGCTGCGCGGCCCATTTGACGAGCTCGTAGAACTTGGCCTTCACCGCCTCGTCGGGGAAGTTGTTGTTGTACATCGCGAGCGTCACGCGTTCGCCCAGGCCGTTGAACTTGAGCATGTCGTCGCCGAAGCCCATGGGCAGCATCTGCGTGAGATCGCGAAACTCCTGCAGCTCGGCGCCGGGCTTCTGCGCGAACACGCTGTAGGCCACGCGCAGCGTCAGCGCCTTCTCGCGCCACAGCTCGAACAGCGCCGCGTACTGCGAAGGCGCGATGCTGAAGCCGCCCGGGTCCACCAGGCCGGTGATGGCCAGGCGGTTCAGCTCGGTGAAGAAGGCGCGCGTGCCCGCCACGTTGTCGTCGTAGGTGGGCTTGGGCAGCTTGTCGAACAGGGCCGAGATGCCGACGATGTCGCCGGTCATCCAGCCCGGCGCGCCGTCGGGCGAAGGCTTCATGTTGGCGGGCAGCGTGCCGGGCGGCACGCCGAGCACCTCGAGCGCCTTGGGCGTCATCACCACCGCTTCGTAGAAGAGCTGCACGTACACCGGGTGGTTCGGCGCGGCCTCCTGCAGCTCGGCCAGCGTGGGCCGGCGGCGCTCGGCGAACTGCTGCTCGGTCCACCCGCCCGCCACGATCAGCCAGCCGCCGGGGCGTGCCTGCGCAGCGGCGGTGCGAATGCGCGCCATGGCCTCGGCGATGGTGCCCGCGCCGATCCAGTTGACTTCGGTGGAGTAGCTCAGCGCGGCGCGCACCGCGTGCATGTGCGAGTCGATGAGCCCGGGAATCACCGTGCGGCCGCCCGCGTCGACGGTGCGCGTGAGCGGGCCCGAGAGCGCGCCCATCTGCGCGGCGCTGCCCACGGCCACGATGCGCCCGTCGCGCACGGCCATGGCCTGCGCGGTGCTGCCGGCCGCGTCGAGCGTGGCGATCCTGGCGTTGGTGACGACGAGGTCGGCCGCCTGCGCCTGTGCCTGCCCGGCCACTGGCAGCAGCAAGCCGGCGGCCAGCGCCGCCGCGGTGACGAAGTTGAGGGCGGTGGAGCGTGCCATGTCAGTCCACCTTGATACTGGCGGCCTTCACGACCTGCTGGGCCTTGGCCGTCTCGTCGACGATGAACTTGTTGAACTGCGCGGACGGCATGGTGAAGGGCTCGGCGCCCAGCTTTTCCAGCCGCTCCTTCAGCTCCGGCGACACCATGATCTTCGCGACCTCGGCCTGCAGCCGGTCGACCACGGGCTGCGGCGTCTTCGCGGGCGCGAACAGCCCGACCCAGAACAGGTACTCCGAGCCCGGCACGCCGGCCTCCACCGTGGTCGGCGCATTGGGCAGCGCCGACGAGCGCTTGCCCGTGCCCACCGCCAGCGCCTGCAGCTTGCCGCTCTGGATCAGCGGCAGCGCCGACACCATGGGCGCGAAGAACCAGTCCACGCGCCCGGCCATCACCTCGGTCATGGCCTCGGGCGTGCCGCGAAAGGGCACGTGCTGCGCGTCCAGCCCGGCCGCGAGGCGGAACACCTCGGCGTTCATGTGCGTGGCCGAGCCGTTGCCCGCCGAGCCGTAGTTGAAGCTGCCCGGCTTGGCCTTGACCTTGGCGACCAGGTCTTTCACGTCGGCGAAGTGCGAGGGCGCCGTGACCAGCACGTTGGGCAGGCTGGCCATGGGCGTGACGCCCGCGAAGTCCTTGATGGTGTCGTACGACAGGCCCTTGTAGATCCACGGGTTCACCAGGTGGCCGGCCGAGTGCACCAGCAGCGTGTAGCCGTCGGCCGGCGCCTTGGCCGTGAGCCCCGCGCCCAGCGTGCCGCCCGCGCCGGGCTTGTTGTCGACGATCACGCTGGTGCCCAGCGCGGGCCCCAGCTTCTCGGCCACCAGCCGCGCGACGATGTCGGTGCCGCTGCCCGCGGTGAAGGGCACCACCAGCTTGATGGGCTGCGTGCCCGGCCAGCTGCCCTGCGCGTGCGCGCCGCCCAGCGTGCAGGCCGCGGCCATCGTGAATGCGGCAGCCGCCGCCAGCGCTTGCCTGCGGCCCGGTTGGAATGTCTTCTTCATGCGTCTTGTCTCCGTTGATTTATTCGATGAGCGATGAATGACTGAAAAAAGAGGCTGCGGCTAGGGCGGCGGCGCGTGGGGCATCACCAGCGCGACCAGCACCGGGCGGTTGCCGCGGTTTTCGAGCTGGCGCTTTTCACCGGGCGCGAAGCGGCAGCTGTCGTAGGGGCCGAGCACTTCTTCCCAGCGCGCACCCTCGAGCTCGCCCACCACGTGCAGCTGGCCTTCGAGCACGAGGTAGAGCTTTTCCATCGGCGAGCCGTCCAGCCCGGTGTGGCCGCCCGGCAGGATCTGGCTCATGCCCATCCACATCTGCGTGGACGGGCCGGCCTCCTTGCCCTGCAGGCGCAGGCAGCGCATGTCGAAGTGGTTGGGCGCCTCGTAGTGCGGCGCCGCGTCGAAGCGGGTGACGTGCATGGCGTGGGTTCCGAAAGGAGAGGACAGGAGAAAGGAAGAGCGGAGCAGAAGAAGAGCCCCGCGTCAGGGCCGCAGCACGACGCGGTCCGTGCTGCCCGACAGCACCAGCCGGTAGGCGTCCAGCGCCTCGTCGAGCGTGAAGCTGCGCGCCACCGGAAAGGGCTTCAGCGTGCCGCGCTCGAAGCCTTCGCGCATGGCGTCGAGCTGCGCGGTGCTGGCAATGCAGTCCATCGCGAGCGAGTCGATGCCCACGAAGGTGTGCATGCCGCGGTAGAACGCGAAGATGTCGAAGGGCACCGCCCGGTCGTGCGTGGCGATGAAGATCTGCGTCGCGCCCTTGGCCATCGCCTTGTGGGCCGCCTCGAAGTAGGCGCTGCCCACGGTGTTGTAGACGATGTGCGCGCCGCGCCCGTCGGTGAGCTCGCGCACGCGCGCGGCCACGTCGGTGTGGTGACGCGCGTCGATCACGTCCACCGGCCCGCTCGCGAAGCCCTCGAACGGCCCCGCGTGCCGCTGCACCGCGATCACCCGCGCGCCGGCCTGCGACGCCAGCTGCACCGCCGCCTGCCCGACCTTGCCGTTGGCGCCGAGCACCAACACCGTCTGCCCCGCCTGCGGCATGCCGCTGCGGCGAAAGCCTTCGTACGCGGTGACGAAGGGCACGCCCACCGCGCCGGCTTCGTCCATCGAGATGCCCTGGGGCTTGGCGCGCAGCGCCTGTTCGGGCAGCACCAGAAAGCGCGCATGCGAGCCGTCGCGCGTGATGCCGATGTCGCCCCCGGAGCCGTACACCTCGCGCCCGATCCATTCCGTCGGCCCGCTCACGACGGTGCCCGCGAAGTCGCGCCCCGGCGTGCGCGGCCACACGGCCTGCGGCATGATGCCCAGCGTCGCCTTCGCATCGCTGGGGTTCACCGCGGCGGCCGCGATGCGCACCACGGCGTGGCCGGGGGGTGGCGTGGGTTCGGATTGCGCCACCGCGTCCAGGTGCAGTGCGTCGAGGTTGGCGGCCTTTTCTTTCACACGCAATGCGCGAGAAGGGTGGGAAGTGTCGGAAGTGTGGGTCGTGTGCATGGCTGCTGCGTTCATCTCTTCGGTCCTGCTTGCTGTCACAGCGTTACCCCCGCGCATCCGGCAACCCCAACATCGCCCGGGCCTCGCGCGGATTGGCCACTTCACCGCCAAGGCTCAGGAGGATGTCGCGCGCCTTCGAAACCAGCTGCGCATTGCTCTGCGCGAGCACGCCCTTTTCGAGGTAGATGTTGTCTTCCATTCCCACGCGCACATGGCCGCCCAGCAGCCATGCCTGCGCGACGATCGGGAACTCCATGCGGCCGATGCCGAAGGCGCTCCAGAAGGCGCCGCGCGGCAGCATGTTGCGTGCGTACAGCAGCGTCTCGGGCGTGGGCGCGAAGCCGTACTTCACGCCGAGCACGAAGGTCCACATGGCAGGGCCGTCGAGCGTGCCGTCGGCAATCAGGTCGAGCGCCAGGTTGATGTCGCCCGAGTCGAAGATTTCGAGCTCGGGCTTCACGCCCGCCTCGCGCATCACCTTCGCCATGCGCCGCACGTTCTTCGGCGTGTTGATGACCACGTCGGGGCCGGAGTTCATGGTGTTCAGGTCGAGCGAGCACACGTCGGGCCGGATGAGCGCGATGTGTTCCACCCGCTTCTCCGGCGGCAGCAGCGTGGTGCCGGGCGCCGCCACCTTGGGGTCGTCCTCGCTCGGAATGAAGCGGCCGCCGGGGCCCGTCGTGAGATTGACGATCAGCTCGCGGTTGCCGCGGCGAATGCGCTCCACCACCTCGCGGTACAGCTCGACCTCCATCGACGGCTTGCCGGTCAGGGGGTCGCGCACGTGGATGTGCACCTGGCTCGCGCCGGCCTCGGCCGCGGCCAGGCATTCGTCGGCGATCTGCACCGGCGTGATCGGCAGGTGCGGCGTCTGCTCGGGCTTCACGAGGTTGCCCGTGACCGCGCAGGTGATGAGTGTCTTGGTGCTCACAGGTGGCGCCCTCCGTCGACCACGATGCGCGTGCCCGTCACGAAGCGCAGCGTGGTGGCCAGCGCCTCGACCGTGGCGGCCACGTCGTCGGGCTTGCCGATGCGCCCCAGCGGCGTGGTGCTGGCCATCTTGCTCGCGAACTCCGCGCCGCGGCCGGGCACGAAGCCCGACTCCACCGCGCCCGGCGACACCGACACCACGCGCACCGCCGGCGCCAGCGCCTTGGCCAGCGCGTCGCCCACCACGTCGAGCCCGGCCTTGGCCGCCACGTACGCCAGGTTGCTGCCCACGCCCGTGAAGCCCGCGATGGACGAGATGTTGACCACCAGCCCGTCGCCGCTCGCCTTGAGCATCGGCGCGAAGGCGCGAATGGTGGCGAACACGCCGCGGAAGTTGGCGCGCACGATGTCGTCGATGAGTTCGTCGGTCAGCGCGTCGAGGTCCGCCGCCGGCACCGGCTGCGTGTGGCCGGCGCTGTTGACCAGGATGTCGCAGCGCCCGAACGCGGCCTGCACCTCGGCCGCGGCCGCAACCAGGCTGGGCGTGTCCACGATGTCGGCGCGCAGCGCCGCGTGGCGCTGGTTCTGCGCCGCGGGCAGGGCGGCTGCGCGCGCCGCGGCATCGTCGCCCTTGCGGTGCAGCAGCACGCAGGTGGCGCCCAGCGCGGCAAGGCGCGTGGCCGTGGCGTAGCCGATGGCGCCAAGGCCGCCGGTGATGACAGCCAGCTTGCCGTCGAGTCGGGATACAGGGTCGAAGCTCATGTGGGTGTCTCGTGTTGAATCAGGGTGAATCACGGAATGGGAGGGCGGGGGAACTTCATCTCGCCCGGCTCGAGCTCGAAGTCGTGGTGCATCGAGGCGCTGCGGCCGTCGGGCGCCAGCGCGAAGCGGCCGATCAGCCGCCGCGTCACGCCGAAGGTCGGGTCGCTTTCCAGGTTCTCGTCGTCGTCGGCGAACACCTGCGTGATCAGCACCTTGTGCCCCGGCTTGCTCACCATGAAGTGCAGGTGCGCGGGTCGGTTCGGGTGGCGCTGCTGCGCGCGCAGCAGCACGCCGCAGGGCCCGTCGGTGGGCACCGGGTAGCCGGCGGGGCGCACGCTGCGGAAGTGAAAGCGCCCCTCGGCGTCGGTGCGGAAGCGACCGCGCAGGTTCATGTCTTCCTGGGCCGGGTCCTGGTTCTCGTACAGGCCCACGGGCGAGGCCTGCCACACGTCGACCATGGCGTCGGCCACCGGCTGGCCGCGGTGGTCGCGCACCGTGCCCGTCACTTCGAGCGGAATGCCCGGCGTGCCCGAGCGCGCGATGTTGTCGCCCAGCGCGCAGGCCGGCGCGTTGGCGCGCCAGAAAGGCCCGAGCAGCGCGGCCGGGGACTCGCCGTGCGGGTCCTGGTTGTTCTGCAGCGCCACCACGGTCGACACGCCCAGGATGTCGGCCGCCAGCACCACCTCGTTCTTGGTCTCGCCCGTGGCGTGGCCGATGGCGACGATGAATTCGAGCGCCTGCTCGAACTCTTCTTCGGTGAGTTTCACCTCCTGCACGAAGGCATGCAGGTGGCGGGTGAGCGAGGCCATCACGCTGCGCAGCCGCGGGTCGGGCGTGCGGTTCATGGCGTCGAGGGTGAAGCCCAGCACGGAGCCGGGCGAGGTGGCGATGTTCATGGCAGGTCTCGTGGAAAGTCTTGCAATCGTTTGCACGATAGTAGTCCAAATCTCCGAAAAGTAAAATGGCGGCATTCCACAGGTCGCGAATGCAAGAAAGCCTTGAATGGCACGCAGGCCGCGCGACAATCGTTTGCACCAATGAGCACCCAACCGCCTTCTTCTTCCTCTCCCGTCACCATCCGCGACGTTGCCCGCGCCGCCGGCGTGCATGTGTCCACCGTGTCGCGCGCGCTCAGCCCCGAGAAGCGCTCGCTGATCAGCGACGAGGTGCTGCGCGTGGTGGAGGAGGCGGCCCAGCGCCTGGGCTACCGGCCCAACCGCGCGGCCTCGGCGCTGCGCACCGGGCGCACGCACACCATCGGCGTGCTGGTGCCCGACATCACCAACGCGGTGTTCCCGCCCATCCTTCAGGGCATCGAGGCCAGCGCCGCGGCGCGCGGCTACTTCGTGTTCGTCACCAACGTGGTCGACCCGGCGCTCGCGCGGCCGGTGCTGGAGCGCATGCTGGCGCAGCGGGTAGACGGCGTGGTCATGGCCACCGCCACGCGCGACGACCCCCTGGTCGACTTCGTCACCAAGGCCGGCATGACGGCCGTGCTGGTCAACCGCGCCGACGAAACCGGGCGCCTGCCCGCCGTGGTGAGCGACGACCGGCTGGCGATGAAGCTGGCGGTCGACCACCTCGTGGGGCTGGGCCACAAGCGCATCGCGCACCTGGCCGGCCCGCAGACCATCCCGACCGGCGTGGGCCGCCGGCTGGGCGTGGAGCAGGCGCTGCGCGACCACCGCATGAAGCCGTTTCGCGTGGTCGAGTGCGCCAGCTACAGCCGCGAGGCCGGCGCGGTCGCGATGCGCCAGATGCTGGAAGCCGGCGCGCCGCCGCAGGCCGTGGTGTGCTGCAACGACCTGGTGGCGCTGGGCGCCTACGACGCGCTGCGCGAGGCGGGGCTGCGCGTACCCACGGACATTTCCGTGACCGGCCACAACGACATGCCGCTGGTCGACATGGTCGACCCGCCGCTCACCACCATCCGCCTGCCGCACCGCGAGCTGGGCTGGCGCGCGGCGGAAATGCTGTTCGACGAAATCGACGGCCGCTCGATGTCGGCCTCCACCGTGGTGCTGCGGCCCGAGCTGGTGGTGCGCAAGTCGACGGGCACGCCGGGCGGTGGGCGCTGAGCGGCGGCGGGGCTCCCGCTTGCTTTGTCGCCCGTTCAGCTCAGCTCAGCGCGTCACCACCACGCGGCGATGTCGTCGCTCAGCCCCGCGAGCAGAAGCGCCACGGCGACCAGCGCCACGATGAGCTTGGTGCGCCGCGACAGCCCTTCCTTGGGCGCGAAAGCCTCCGCGCGGCCGCTGAAATGCACGCCGCAATGCGGGCAGCGCAGCGCGTAGCCGAACACGGGCTGCTTGCAGCGCACGCAGGGCACCTCGCCCGGGCCCATGCCGGGGCCGGGCTGCGCGGCATCGTCGGCGCGGGCATCGGCATTGGCATCGGCGTTTCGCTGTGCCTGCGCCACGGCGCGCTGCTGCTGCAGCTTCTTCAGCCGGGCGCGGCGCTCGCGGTGCGCGGCCAGGTCGATGGGCGCGTTGGGCTTCGGGGGGCGGTCATCGGGGCCAGCGTGGTCTTTGTGGTCGTCGTTTTCGGGCATGGGAATGAACCAGTTCTAGCGCGCACGCGGCGCGGCCTTTTTTCGTGCGGCCGGCCGCCGCGGCGGCTTGGCTTCGAGCACCAGCTCGGCCGGCAGCGTGTCGTTCCACGATTCGGTGAAGTAGGCGCGGTCGCTGGGCACCAGCTGCGGCAGCGCTTCGCGCAGCAGCCCGAGCGATGCCTCGGCGGCCTTCAACTCGCCCGCGTGCGCGGCGTACCAGGCGTGCTCGAACAGCAGGCTGCAATGCTGCAGGCCGGGGTAGCGGCGGCGTCCCGCCTGGTGGTCGGCCAGCCGCGCCTGCGCCACGTCGACCCAGCGCGCAGGCCAGTGCGTGGCGTCGAAGGCATCGGCCAGCGGACCGGCCAGCCTGGAGACGGCGGCCGGGTCCAGCGGCTTCTGCGCGCGGAACTGCGCGAGGGTGGGGTGCCCGGCGGATTCATCGGACCTGCCATGACAATGCCCGCGCGCGATGCGCATCAGGTAGATCGCGTTCCACGCCGAGCGCCCCTGCCCGTCGGTGTGGCCGCACAACCATTCGCTGAAGGCGATCCATTGCACCGCGCGGCGCGTGGTGTCGGCGTTGCCGTCGTGCGCCAGCGTGGGAAGGTCTGAGAGTCCCACGCGGTCGAACAGCCACGCGGCCATGCCCATGTTGGCGGCCACGTGCTGGGCCGCGTCGAAGGAGTGCGACTCGAAGGCCGCCGCCAGCGCCTCGCCGAAACGGCGCAGCGACTCTTCGGCGAGCGCGGCGGCGGCCGGCTTGTCGTCGGCCGCGAGCCCCAGCGCGCGCGAGCGGCAGGCCAGCGCCCACAGGTTGCACCACTCGAAGCGCACGTCGGGGTGGTGGCGCAGCACCAGGCCGCGCGCCGCGTCCTCGGCCATGCCGGCCAGCAGCGACTGCGCCAGCGGCAGGTCGCGCGCGGTGTAGGCGCACCAGGCCGAGACGATGCATTCCATCGCGCCCAGGTAGTCGTTGCCCGCCACGTGGTGCGCGAGCCGCTGCTTCTTCAATGCCTGAAGCCGGCGCCGCGCCTGCTCGTTGTCGCCCAGGCGGCGCCACAGCATGGCTTCGTTCAGCGTGACCAGCGCGCGCTGGAAGTCGGTGGCGGCCAGCGTGCCGGCGAGGCGGATCGATTCGAGGGCGCTGCCGCTGGTGCTCGCACCCGCACCGCCGGCCACACCCGCACTGCCGAGCACTCCCGCTACACCCGCCACTGGCGCCATCAGCCGGCCCTGCCGCGCGGCCTGCTGCGAGGCGACCAGCTGCTTCCAGAAGGCCGCGTCCTGCAGGTGCACCGCGTCGGGCGGCGGCGCGTTGGCGGCCGGTGCCTTGCGCGCGCGCAGGCCGAGAAACGACGCCACCTCGGTGGCCGTGGCCGCCCGGCCGTTTACCAGCACGCGCACGCGCTTCGCCTGCGCGGCCGGCAGCCAGAACGGGCCCTGGCTGCGCCGCTCGGCGTTCAGGAAGCGCGGCTCGCGCTGCGTGTCCTCGCCCCATCCGACCTCGATGTCCCAGGCCTTGAAGTCGCGGAACGCGCGGCTCACCACCATGCGCAGCGTGCTCGCGTCGGACACCTCGCCGCGCAGGTCGGCCAGCCGCACCATGCCGCCACCGCTATCGTGCGCGTGCCGCATGCGCACCAGCAGCCACAGCGACTGGAAGGCCGCGCGCCGGCCGTCGACCGTCTGCGGCGAGGTGAGTTCGATGGAGAGCGGGGCGGGGCTGGGGGCGGGCTTGGACACGCCCCGAATTGAACCTCAAAACGGGCGCGAAAAACTGAAGCGCTGCTTGCCGGTTGCGCCCGCGCGCGGTTGCGCTCAGTGCCGGTGGCGGTCCAGCAGCTCGGGCACCTCGCTGCGCCCGATGCCCAGGTCGCGCAGCTCGTGGTCGTTCATGCCGCACAGGTGGCGCCGGTCGGCGCGCGCGCGTCGGCCGTTCACCACGCGGCGGCGCCAGCCGCGCAGGGCATGCATCAGGCGTTGATGAAAAGACGTTGGCTTCGGCGCGGTCACGGTGGGCTCCTTGGGGTGGGTGCGCCCATCTTCTTGCCGCCGGTGCTATTGTGGAAGTTGAGAATGCTGACACTGCCGATCAGCTTCCCTGATACACAGGCCTCCGCCAAACCGCTCCTTGCCGTTCCCCACCGCTCCCCACCAGACCACGCCATGCGCCAACTCAACCTCGACCAGCTGCGCACCCTCATCTCCATTGCCGACCTGGGCACCTTCTCGGCCGCGGCGAAGGCGCTGCACCTGGCGCAGCCCACGGTGAGCCTGCACATCAGCGAGCTGGAGTCGCGCCTGGGCACGCCGCTGGTGGTGCGCGGCAACCGACATGTCACGCCCACGGCGGCCGGCGCGGCGCTGGTGGAGCGCGGCCGCAAGCTGCTGCGCGACACCGACGACGCGCTGGAGGCCGTCAAGCGCCAGACCGAAGGCCGCGTGGGCCGCGTGCGGCTGGGCACCTCGACCGGCGTGCTGGTCGACCTGCTGCCGCAGGTGCTGGAGGCACTGGGCGAGGCGCACGCGGGCATCGACGTCGAGGTGAGCATCCGTGGCTCCTTCGAGGCCATGGAGCGGCTGGCGGCGGGCACGCTCGACATCGGCCTGGTCGCGGTGCCGCAACCGCCGGTGCGCGGCATCGTGGTCACGCCCTGGTGCGAGCAACCCATGATGGCCTTCGTGCCCCGGCGCTGGAAGGCGCCCCGGCGCGTCACGCCGGCATGGCTGGCGGCGCAGCCGCTGATCTTCAACGAGGCGACCACGCACATGTACCGGCTCACCATGGAATGGTTCGCCGCGGCCGGCCACGCGCCGCGCGCGCGCATCGAGCTGAACTACGACGCGGCCATGCGCAGCCTGGTGGCGGCCGGCTACGGCGCGGCGCTGCTGCCGCTGCAGAAGTCCACCGACATGCAGGACGACGAGCGCATGAAGATCCTGCCGGTCACGCCGAAGCTCACGCGCCGCGTGGGCATCGCGCACCGCCAGCATGCGCTGCTCGACGGCGCCACGCTGAGCGTGCTGAAGGTGCTGAACACGTTTCGCCAGGCCTGAGCCGGGGGCTTTCAGCAGCGTGGATCAGCGTTGCGCCGACGAGCCGTTCGGCAGCCCTTCGATCGGGCATTCGGGCGTGCCCACCGTGCTGCGCGTGAACGACTCGACCTGTTCGCGCGCGCCCTCGGGGTCGTGGATCCACCGGCTGTAGAAGTCGAACGGGCAGGCCGCCACGCCCTTGTCGCCGTCGCCCGAATTGACGATGCCGGTGTAGCCGCGGTGCATCAGCTTGAACAGGTGGTTCTGCGACTGGCCGTTCCTGCGCGCGTCGCGAATCAGGCCCATCGACAGCTCCGCGTAGTTGATGCCCATTTCTTCCTCGCCGCATTCGCCCAGCGTGCGCCCGTCGAAGCCGATGAGCGCCGAGTGGCCGAAGTACGAGTACACGCCGTCGAAGCCCGCCGCGTTGGCCACCGCCACGTAGGTGTTGTTCATGAAGGCCATGGCCTTGGACACCAGGATCTGCTGCTCCTTGGCCGGGTACATGTAGCCCTGGCAGCGCACGATGAGCTCGGCCCCGCGCATGGCGCAGTCGCGCCAGATCTCGGGGTAGTTGCCGTCGTCGCAGACGATGAGGCTGATCTTCATGCCCTTGGGCCCGTCGCTCACGTAGGTGCGGTCGCCCGGGTACCAGCCCTCGATGGGCACCCACGGCATGATCTTGCGGTACTTCTGCACGATCTCGCCCTGGTTGTTCATGAGGATCAGCGTGTTGTACGGCGCCTTGCGCGGGTGCTGCTCGTGGCGCTCGCCGGTCAGCGAGAACACGCCCCACACGTTGGCGCGGCGGCAGGCGTCGGCGAAGATGGCGGTCTCCTCGCCGGGCACGGTGGCGGCGGTGTCGTACATCTCCTTGGCGTCGTACATGATCCCGTGCGTGGAGTATTCGGGGAACACCACCAGGTCCATGCCCGGCAGGCCGCGCTTCATGCCGACCAGCGTCTCCGCGATCTTGCGGGCGTTGTTCAGGACCTCGGCCTTGGTGTGGAGGCGGGGCATCTTGTAGTTGACGACCGCGACGCCCACGCAATCGTTGCTGCTCGAAATATCACCATGTCTCATGACGCTGCTCCTGAGGGGGTTGAGAAAAAACAAAAGGCCCGGGCCGGTGTTCAACCGGTTCGGGCCTCTGTGGGGGGTATGCGGTGCAACGGCCTGGTGTCGTCGCTGCCGATTTTTCTCAACTCACCGAAGGCTGCACATACGTCATTTCGCTGATTGCGGGGCCGTGCGGGCGGCGCGCTTCAGCGTGGTCGCGCGTAGTCGGATTCGATCCACGCGGTGGCGCTCGACGCGCTGAGCTTGAACGCGGGCGACACGTTCACGCTGGCGAGCTCGGCGTCGTCGGTGTCGTCGTAGGCGGTGAGCGTGGCCGAGGGGTTGTCCTCGTCGGGCACGATGGCCAGCGCCACGCGAATGCGCTGGTCGTTGCGCGCGGTGACGGTCACGCTCTTGTTGAGCGTGGCGTGCAGCTGCTGCTCGTGGCGGCGGATGACTTCGGCGGCGGTCTTCACCAGCGTGGAGAAGGCGGGGCCGTCCAGCGGCTTGGGGTTCTTCTTGTCGCGGCCCATGGTCCAGGGGCCGACGAGGGCGGGCTCGGGGTCGCCCTGGCGGGTCATTTCGACGGCCCAGCCGTCGTCTTCCTCGTTCTTGATCACGCGGGCGGTCCAGACGCCGTCGCGCCAGAGGCGGGGTTCCTGCGTGGGGAGGGTGTCGGCGTCGGCGGTGTCGGTGGCGTGGGTCGGGTCGGTCGGTTCTGTCATTGGGATGCTCGTGTTCTTGCGCGGGTCATTTTCCCCTGCGCGGCGGGTGCTTCGGCGCCGCCAACGTACTGTTGCAGTCCGTCGGCCAGCGCGTCGAAGGCGGCGCGGCAGTGCGGGCTGTGGCGCAGGTCTTCGTGCATGGTGACCCAGGTGTCCAGCTTCAGCGAGAAGGCGCGCGGCAGCAGGTGCACCAGCGCCTCGCTGCGCCGCGCCAGCCCCAGCTGGCACACGCCGATGCCCGCGCCCGCGCGGATCAGCGCGAGCTGGGTCAGGTCGCTGTCGCTGCGCAGCGAGAAGGCCTCGCGGCTGTAGCCCTCGATCGACTTGAACGACTTGCCCGCGCTGCGCACGAAGGCCGTGGGCTGGTCATGGCCGATGACGGCGTGGCCGGCCAGGTCCTCGATGCGGCGCGGCGTGCCGTGGCGCGCCAGGTAGTCGCGGTGCGCGTGGAAGCCGAGCGCGATGTGGCCGATGCGCCGCGCCACCAGCTGCTCCTGCTGGGGCCGCACCATGCGCACGGCGATGTCGGCCTCGCGCCGCAGCAGGTCCTGCACGCGGTTGGTGGCCACCAGCTCCACCTTCAGCAGCGGGTGCGCCTCGCGCAGGCGCGCCACGATGGGCGGCAGCACCTCGACGCTGACCACCTCGCTGGCTGAGATGCGCACCACGCCCCGAACGCCCTGGCCTGTACCGCTGCCGCTGCCGTCCCCCTGGCTGCTGGCCACGCGCCGCAGCGACGCGGCGGTGCTCTCCATGGCCTCCGCATGCGTGCGCAGCGCCAGCGCGATGTCGGTCGGCAGCAGCCCGACCTGCGAGCGCGTGAACAGCACCACGCCCAGCGCCGCTTCCAGCGCGGCCACATGGCGCCCGGCCGTGGGCTGCGTGATGCCCAGCGCACGCGCCGCGCCTGAAAGAGAACCCTCGCGCAACACGCCGAGGAAGGAGCGGTACAGCTCCCAGCCGATGTCTGGAGTCATGCATAAATGTATAGCTGCTGGCTCATGTTCGGCAATTTCAATTGAACCGGGGTCGGCCCAGAATTCTTCCATCGACCCTTCTTTTGGAGCTCTTCATGGCACGCAACGACACGGTTCTGGTTCTGGGCGCAACGGGCGGCATCGGCGGCGAGGTGGCCCGCCAGCTGCGCGATGCAGGCTGGGAGGTGCGCGCGCTCAAGCGCGGTGCGCTGCCGGCCGATGCGCCAGGGCAACGCGACGGCATCACCTGGCTGGCCGGCGACGCGATGGACGCGCAGGCCGTGCGGCAGGCGGCCAGGGGCTGCGCGGTGATCGTGCACGCGGTCAACCCGCCGGGTTACCGCGGATGGGCGCAGGTGGTGCTGCCGATGCTCGACAACACCATCGCCGCCGCCAAGGCCGAAGGCGCGACCATCGTGCTGCCGGGCACGGTCTACAACTTCGGGCCCGACGCCTTTCCGCTGCTGAAGGAAGACTCGCCGCAGCACCCGCTCACCCGCAAGGGCGCGATCCGCGTGGAGATGGAAAAGCGCCTGGAAGCCGCGAGCCGCGAGGGCGCGCGCGTGCTGATCGTGCGCGCTGGCGATTTCTTCGGCCCCAGGTCGGGCAACACCTGGTTCTCGCAAGGGCTGGTGAAGGCGGGGCAGGCCGTGAAGACCGTGAGCTACCCCGGCCGCGCCGGCATCGGCCACCAGTGGTCGTACCTGCCCGACGTGGCGCACACCATGGTCGAGCTGCTGGCGCGGCGCGAGCGGCTCGAACCTTTCGCGCGCTTTCACATGGCCGGCCATTGGGACGCGGACGGCACGCGCATGACCGGCGCCATCCGCAAGGTGGCGGCCCGCCGCACCGGCGCCGAGGTGCGCGTTTCGGCCTTTCCGTGGTGGCTGCTGGCGCTGGCCTCGCCCTTCGTCGTCACCTTCCGGGAAATGCGCGAGATGCGCTACCTGTGGCAAACCCCGCTGGGCATGGACAACACCAGGCTGGTCGCCGTGCTGGGCCGCGAGCCGCACACGCCGCTGGAAGAAGCGGTGGAGGCCACGCTCGACGGCATGGGCAACCTGCCGGCCGCCCCGGTGGGCGCCGCGGCCTGATCAGAACACCGACAGCCCCGTGCGCGCCACGAACAGCTCCAGCGCCTTCATGCCCAGCAGCGAATTGCCGGTCGCGTCCAGCGCGGGCGACCACACGCACAGCGTGAGCGTGTCGGGCACCACCGCCACGATGCCGCCGCCCACGCCGCTCTTGCAGGGCAGGCCGATGGAAAAGGCCACGTCGCCCGCCGCGTCGTAGGTGCCGCAGGTGAGCATCAGCGCGTTGATGCGCCGCGTTTGCCGCTCGCCGGTGACATCGGGCTGGCCATCGATGGGGTGCGCGCCGTCGCGGCACAGGAAGGCCGCGGCCCGCGCCAGCTGGCGGCAGCTCATGCGCAGCGCGCACTGGTGGAAGTAGGTGTCGAGCACGGTCGCGACGTCGTTGTCGATCTTGCCGAAGCTCTTCATGAAGTTGGCCAGCGCCACGTTGCGAAAACCCGTGTCGGCCTCCGACTGCGCCACCTCGTCGTCGAAGGCGATGGGCTCGCCGCACAGGCTGGCCATGAGCGCGAGGATATCGTCCTTTGCGCCGTTCCCGCCGTTCCCACCATCCGCGCCGGGGCCGCTGGCCTTCGCCTGGCTCACCAGCCGGTCGGCCACCGCGATGGCGCCGGCATTGATGAACGGGTTGCGCGGCTTGCCCTGTTCGTTCTCCAGCTGCACCAGCGAGTTGAACGGGTTGCCCGAGGGCTCGCGGCCAATGCGCTCCCACAGCGCGTCGCCCATGCGCTGCATGGCGAGCGTGAGCGTGAAGAGCTTGGACACGCTCTGGATGGAGAAGGGCGTTTCGAAGTCGCCCGCGCCGGCTTCCTCGCCCTCGCAGGTGCGCAGCGCAATGCCGAACTGGCGGGCATCGACACGCGCCAGCGCGGGGATGTAGCTGGCGACCTTGCCGTGGTGTTCGCCCTGGCCGCACTGCGCGATCTGCGGGCGCAGCGTGGCGACGATCTCGTCGAGCACGGGCTGGAATTTCATGGGGTTCATGCCGTGCGTTGTACCGCGGGCCGGCGGTTGACCAGCACGATGCCCAGCGCCACCCCGACGAGCGCCACGATCAGCTGCGCCGTGAGCGGCTCTTTGAGCAGCACCACGCCGAACACCAGCGCGAACAGCGGCGTGAGAAAGGTGAAGGACGACATCTGCGTGGCCGGGTAATGCCGCAGCAGCCACATCCACGCCAGGTAGCTGGCGAAGGCGCCCACCACCGTCTGCAGCCCGATGGAGCCCCACGCCGCCGCCGAGTAGGCAAAGCCCCAGTGCTCGCCCAGCACCAGCGACAGCACCGGGCACACCGCGGCCGTGACCGCCACCTGGTAGAACAGCGTTTTTTCCGCGCTGGCCGTGGCCAGCCGGGTGGTGCGCAGCGTGAGCGTGGTCAGGCCCCACAGCATGCCGGCCGCCAGGCCCAGCGCGTCGCCGATGAGCTGCGACGAGCTCATGTGGCCGAAACCCTCGCTGAAGGCCAGCACCACGCCCGAGAACGCAATGAACAGCCCCAGCCACTGGAAGCCGCGCAGCCGCTCGGCCGGCACCCAGCGCGGCAGCAGCAGCGACACCCAGAAGGGCGCCGTGTAGAGAAACACCGTGAGCCGCGAGGCGCTGGTGTGCTGCAGCCCCAGGTAGATGCCCGCGAACTCGCCCGAGAACAGCAGGCCGGCCAGCAGCCCCGGCCACAGCGTGCCGTCGCGCTCGAAGAGCCGCACCCCGCGCGAGGCGCACCACAGCCACAGCAACGCGGTGGCGCCGACCATGCGAATGGAGGCCTGCCACATCGGCGGCACCTCGGCCACGGTGGTCTTGATGATGATCTGCTGCAGCCCCCAGAAGGCGCAGCAGGCAATGAGCAGGCCGATGGCGAGGCTGTCGAGGTGGGTCTTGCGCTGGATCATGAAGGCTCGCTGACGGTGGCTCGGCGCGCGGATGGGCGCCGAATTCATCCGATGATCGTATCGCGCGAGCGCGTTTCGCGGGGGCCTTGCCCGCGTTACTGCCTTGTTGCGCTATTGCGTTATTGCGCTACTGCGCGAACGCGTCCAGCGCGGGCAGCGCCGCCTGCCGCTCGAAGCGCCGCTCGATGGCCAGCAGCGCGGCCTCCAGGAACTGCAGGAACATGCCCATGGCCACCGCCGTGGTCTGGCCCGCGCGCTGGTACAGGCAGCTGAACGATCGCGCGCCCGCGTCGGCCAGGCCGGTCCACACCAGCGTGCCGCGGTCCACGTCTTCGGCGACGTTCTCCGGAATGAGAAAGCCGATGCCCGTGCCGCCGGCCACCAGCCGGCGCACCATGGCCACCGAGCTGGTCTCGACCAGCGGGCGCACCTTGCGGTGCTCGCGGTGGTCGATCTGGTCGACCATGGCGCGCAGCTCGGTGTCGGGCGTCATGAGGATCAGCGGGTGCTCCAGGCAGTCGCGCAGCCGCGGCAGCTTGCCCAGCGCCGCCAGCGGATGCCCCGGCGGCGTGACCAGCCCCAGGTGCTGCGGGAACGCGCGGATTTCCTCGACGCCGGGCGGCGGCTTGCGGCGCAGGCAGAAGCCGATGTCCGATTCGCCGTTGGCCACCCACTTCAATATGTTCTCGCCGCTGCCCGAGCGCACGCTGTAGGTCACGCCGGGGTAGTGCTTCATGGCGGCCTCGATCACCTCGGGCACCAGCTGCTCGGCCGACGAATGCGACACCGCCAGGTTGATGTGCCCGCGCCGCAGCGAGCGCAGGTCTTCCACCTGGGCCATGGCGTTGTCGAAGTCGCGTTGCCCGCGCCGCACGGCGGCCACCATGATCTCGCCCGCGGTGGTCAGCTGCATGCCGCGCGGCAGCCGGTCGAACAGCGGCGTGCCGACCTGCTCCTCGAGATTGAGCACCTGCTGGTGCACCGCCGCCGCCGTGAGGTGCAGCGCCTCGGCGGCCTTGCGCACCGAGCCGCGGCGGGCCACTTCGTCGAAACACCGGAAGGTCTGGGAAATGGCGCGCATGGTGCCGGCGAGTGTATGGATTTTCTATACGCACCGTACGAAACAAACAGATTTTCCTGACGGGCGATGCGGCCTAGATTCGCGGCATTCCTTCAATTTCCCCGAGGTTCGCCCCTGTGACTACCACCGTCGACCAGATCACCCAGCGCCGCCGCGGCACCGGCCTGATCGCCCATGATCCGGCGCTCAGCGCCGGCGGCTACACCCTGATCGCGCCGCAGACCGACGACGGCAACGTCTACCTGGTCGACATCGAGGGCCGCGTCGCGCACCAGTGGAAGATGCCGGTGCGCCCGGGCCGCGCCGCCGTGATCCTGCCCAACGGCAACCTGGGCTACAACGGCAACCACGCCGGCACGCCCGAGATCTACGCGGCCTGGTCGCTGTGGCACGGCGGCGATTTCTACGAGGCCACGCCCGCCGGGGACATCGTCTGGCGCTTTCAGGACCCGACGCACCACCACGACGCCCGCTGGCTGGCCAACGGCCACCTGCTGTACGCCGGCTGCGCGCCGGTGCCGGCCGGCTTTGCCGAGCGCGTGCCGGGCGGCACCGCCCACGGGCCCGACGAGACGATGTACGCCGACGTGATCCGCGAGGTCGACCGCGACGGCAAGCTGGTGTGGGAGTGGAAGGCCTGGGAGCACCTGGCGCCGGAAGACTTTCCCATCCACCCCGGCTTCGGCCGCACCCACTGGCCGCTGGTGAACGGGCTGGACGTGACGCGCGAGGGCCTGGTGCTGATGAGCCTGCGCACCACCTCGGGCATCGTCGGCGTCGACCGGGCCACCGGCGACGTGAAGCTGCACATTCCGCCCGGCGTGCTGTCGCACCAGCACGCGCCCGTGGCGCTGGACAACGGCAACATTCTTGCTTTCGACAACGGCAACTTCCGCACCGGCAAGCATGTGGCGTTCTCGCGCGTTCTCGAAATCGACCCGACCTCCCACGAGGTGGTGTGGCAGTACGCCGACGAACTGGTCAACGCCTTCTACACGGCCTACATGGGCAGCGCGCAGCGCCTGCCCAACGGCAACACGCACGTCACCGAGTCGGCCACGGGGCGGCTCTTCGAGGTCACGCCGGCCGGCGAGGTGGTGTGGGAGTACGTGATTCCCTGGTTCGCCGAATATCCCGACGAGGCCGCGCGCAAGTACGTGCCTGGCCGGCAGAACAGCGTGTTCCAGACCTTCCGCTACACGGCGGCGCAACTTCCCTGGCTCAAGGTGTCCGCATGACTTTTCGCATGGTTTCTTCCACCCTTCGCCGTCTTGCACTGCCCTTGGCCGCGGCGTTGCCCCTGGCCGCGGCGTTGCCCTTTGCGGCGCAGGCGGCCGACGCGCCCAAGCCCTTGCAGCCCGTGCGCATCCTGAGCAACTGGTTCGCCCAGCCCGACCAGGCCGGCTACTGGCAGGCCCAGCAGGACAAGCTCGGCAAGGAGGCCGGCATCGAGATCAGCGTGCTGCAGGGCGGCCCGAAGATCCAGACCATTCCGCAGGTGGCCTCGGGCCAGGCCGAGTTCGGCATCGGCAACGCCGACGACGTGCTGCTGGCCCGCCTGCGCGGCGCGCCGGTGCGCGCGGTGTTCGCGCACCTCGACTACGTGCCCTACACGCTGGTCTACCACGCCGACCCGGCCGTGAAGTCCATCGCCGACCTGCAGGGCCGCACCTTCGCGGTGAACATCGGCAACGCCTATTGGGAGTGGACGAAGAAGCAGTACAAGCTCGCGGGCACGCGCGAGATCCCGGTGAGCGGCGACCTGAGCCTGTTCCGCAACGACCCGAAGATGGTGCAGCAGGGCTATTCGCTGTTCCTGCCCGCGCGCATGGCCGCGGCCGGCGTGCAGGTGCAGCAGGTCACGCTGGCGTCGCTGGGCTACCGGCCGTACGACGTGCTCTTCACCACCGACGACATGATCCGCAAGAACCCGGCGCTGGTGAAGGCCACCCTGGCCGCGGTGCAGAAGGGCTGGGCCAGCTACGTGCGCAACCCACAGGGGCTCAAGCCGCTGATCACCGGCATGAACAAGCAGATGACGCCCGAGATCTACGACGCGGCGAACAAGGAAATGATCGAGACGCTGATCTCGCACGACCTCGGGCGCATCGGCTGCATGACGGACGCGCGCTGGAGCGAGCTGGCGGGCCAGCTGCGCAGCGTCAACTTCCTGCCGGCCGGTTTCGACGCGAAGCAGGGCTACGACCGCACGCTGGTGCCGGGCTGCAACCCATGAGCGCGAGGCAGCTCGATGCGGGTGCAGGCTCTGGTGCAGTTTCGGGCGCGGCCGTCGGGCTGGCGGGCGTGTCGAAGCGCTTCGGCAGCGGCAAGGCCGGGGGCCTGCTGGCGCTGGACACCGTCGACTTCGCGCTGCGCCCGGGCGAGTTCGTCTCCATCGTCGGGCCCTCGGGCTGCGGCAAGTCGACGCTGCTGCGCATCATGGCGGGGCTGGTCGCGCCGAGCACCGGGCGCTGCACGCGGCCCGAGGGCGTCGCGACGGCCTTCGTGTTCCAGGAGGCGGCGCTGCTGCCCTGGCGTACCGTGGAGCGCAACGCGCAGTTGCTGATGGAGCTCGAAGGCCATGCGCCCGCCAGCTGCAAGGCGCGCGCCGCCGAGGCGCTGAAGCTGGTGGGGCTCGCGGGCTTCGAGAAGTCGTACCCGCACCAGCTCTCCGGCGGCATGCGCATGCGGCTGTCGCTGGCGCGCGCGCTGGCGCTGCGGCCCGGGCTGCTGCTGCTCGACGAGCCGCTGGCGGCGGTCGACGAGCTCACGCGCGACGTGCTGCAGGAGGAGCTGTCCTCGCTGTGGCGCCAGGCCGGCTTCACCGGCGTGCTGGTGACGCACAACGTGCACGAGGCGGTGTACCTGTCGAACCGGGTGGTGGTGATGTCGCCGCGGCCGGGGCGCATCCTGGACGTGATCGACGTGCCCTTCGATTTCCCGCGCGCGCCCGAGCTGCGCGCCAGCGCCGGCTTCGCGGCGCTCACGGGCCGGGTGACGGCGGTGCTGCGGGCGCAACACACGACGCCACAAGCGGCGCGACATGCCCAGGCGGTGGCATGAGGAGGCCATGGCAATGACCCGCTCCATTTCTTTTTCCGCCGCCGGCGTGGTGCGCAACGCCGGCCCCGTGCTGGTGGTCGCGTTGCTCGCCATCGGCCTCTGGTGGCTGCTGAGCGCCACCGTCTACCAGGGCAAGGGCTACCTGCTGCCCTCGCCGCAGGAAGTGGCCGCGGCCACCGTGGAGAACGCCGGCGTGCTCGCGGGCGCGACGCTGTCCACGCTGAAGGAGGCGCTGCTGGGCTACGCGCTGGCCATCGTGCTCGGCATCGCGGGTGCGGCGGTGCTGGCGCAGTCGCGGCTGCTGGAGCGCAGCCTGTACCCGTACGCGGTGCTGCTCCAGACCGTGCCGGTGGTGGCGATCGCGCCGCTCATCGTGCTCTGGTTCGGCTACAACGAGCTGTCGGTGGTGATCGTGAGTTTCATCATGTCGCTGTTCCCCATCATCAACAACACCATGCTGGGCCTGCGCTCCACCTCGCGCAACCTGGCCGAGCTGTTCGCGCTGCACCGCGCGAGCGGGCTGGTGTCGTTCTGGAAGCTGCGGCTGCCGGGCGCGCTGCCGCACATCTTCGCGGGGCTGCGCATTTCGGCGGGGCTGTCGGTCATCGGCGCCATCGTGGGCGAATTCATCATCGGCTCGGGCAATGCCGAAGGTGGGCTGGGCGTGCAGATCGTGTTCGCGCAGGGGCGCATGTACACCGCGCTGCTGTTCGCCGAGGTGATCGCCGCGACGCTGCTGGGCTTCGTGTTCTTCCTGGCGGTGAGCGCGATCGGCCGGCTGCTGCTGCGGCACTGGCACGAGTCGGCGCTGGAAAGCTGAAAGCGCCGGCGCTCTATTTTTTCGCGGCCACGGGGTAGGGCGGCTTGCCCCGCGTGCCGGTCATCAGGTCGGGCACCACGGCTTCCACGTCGGGCAGCGCGCGCGCCGCGCGCTCCAGCCGCTTCGCCAGCGCCGCGTTCGGCACGCAGCCCTGCAGGTACACCCAGCGGCGCTGCACCATGACCCACACGCTGGCCTTGCGCACGCCCGGCACCGCGCGCAACGCGGCACGCACCTTGGGCGCCAGGGGCTTGTCGTAGCGGTAGGCGTTGCTGTCGGCGCACTTGCCGGCCAGCCAGCAGCTGGTGCCGCGCTCCAGCCGCGAGTGGGTCTGCACGCGGCGCTCCTCGGCCGTGTAGAACGGCCCCTCGGGCACCGCGCAGGCCGGCAGGCCCGACGACACCTGGAAGAACGGGTCGTCGAACCAGTTCTGCTTCGGCGGCCCCGCGGCCTCCTGCGCCATGACGGTCTGCGCAAGCAGCAGCAGCACGGGCATGAGCGCAGGGTGTTTCACTACAAGGGGTGTTCCGTGTAGAAGCGCCCGCCGTGGAACAGCAGCGGCGAGGCGCCGCCGTCGTGCGAGCAGCGCTCCACCTCGCCCACGAAGATCACGTGGTCGCCTTCGTCGTAGCGGCTGCGGTTGAAGCACTCGAAGCTCGCCGCCGCGCCGGCCAGCACCGGCGCGCCGCCCAGGCCTTCGGTGTAGACCACGTCGGCCCAGCGGTCGATGTTCTTGGCGGCGAAGCGTTCGGCCAGTGCCTTCTGGTTGGCCGCCAGGATGTTCACGGTGTAGTGCGAGCCGGTGCTCAGCGCGGGCATGGAGCCGGCCGCGCGCGCCAGGCTCCACAGCACCAGCGGCGGCGCCAGCGACACCGAGTTGAACGAGTTGGCCGTGAGGCCGACCAGCGTGCCGTCGGCCGCGCGCGCGGTGACGATGGTGACGCCGGTGGCGAACATGCCGAGCGCGTCACGGAACTCGTCGGGCGAAAAGGAGGGCGGCTGGGCCCGTCGGGGAGTGGTCACTGGGGGAGGCTGCAAGGGCGGCAAGGGCGGCAAGGGCTTGAAGGGCAGAAGGCCATTTTGGCTCAGCGCCCGGGGGGCTGCTTGGCGGGGCTCATCAACTCGGTCACCAACCGGGAATAGGCGGTGGCCGCAGCCGAGAGGGTACGCCCTGCGAGGGTCACGAGGCTGTAATGCGTCTGCATGCGCGCGAAGCCCGCCACCGGCAACGGCACCAGCGCGCCGGTCTCGTGCCCCGGCGCCGGGGCCAGCGGCGCCAGGATGACCGCGTGCGCCGTGAGCGCCAGGTGGCGCAGCGTGCCCGCGTCGTCGCAGGTGACGTTGAACACGCTGCGTTCGCTGCGCCGCGGTTGCCGCTCGAACTGCGCCGCCACCTCGGCCGGCAGCCGCGGGCCGGCCACGGGATAGGCCATGAGGTCTTCCAGCGTGGCCTGCTTCAGCTTGAGCAGCGGATGCCGCGGCCGCACGAAGAAGGACACCGGCACGTTGGGCAGCCGCGAGAGCTTCAGCCCGGGCTGCTTCTCCAGGTCGCGCGTGTCGGCGATGAACAGGTCGAGCTGGCGGCGGTGCAGGCGCTCGCACAGGCTGGCGGTGTCGGCCACTTCCATGCGCATCTGCAGCTGCGGGTGGCGCTGCGTCATGAGCGACAGGGCCAGCCGGCCCAGCGTGCCGGCGGCGAACGGCCCGAGGCCGACCGCGAGGCTGCCGATGGCCAGGCCTTCGAGCTCCAGCACGTCGCGCGCGATCTGCTGCGCGTCGGCCAGCAGCTCGCGGGCGCGTGCCAGCACCAGCTCGCCGGCCTGGGTGAAGCGCACGGTGCCGTAGGCGCGGTCGATCAGCCGGGCCTGCAGGCCTTCTTCGAGGTTGTCGATGCTGCGCGAGAGCGCGGGCTGCGACAGGTGCACGGCCTGGGCCGCGCGGCCGAAGCTGCCCTGGTCCGCGAGGGCGACGAGATGCTGGAGCTGGCGCAGCTGCATTTTGCGTTTTACTTGAAAAGCAAGCGCGTATTTTGCATTTGCCAATGCATCTGCGGCTTCCGAGAATCGGTGCCGGCCCCTTTCCCAAGACCGCAGAAGAACGAGACACCCCATGACGCTCCCCCGTTTCTCCCGCGCGCGCATTGCAACGGCCTGCACGTTCGCCTGCGCGCTCGCCACCGGCTCGGCCCTCGCGCAGACCGTGCCCAAGCCGCCCGAGCCCTCCACGCTGAAGGCCAACGCCGACATGGCGAAGACGCTGCCCTTCGCCGACCGGCGCGACTTCGAGGACGCGATGCGCGGCTTCATCGCCACCGTGCCCGACGCGCTGGTGCCGGGCACCGGCCCGCGCCCGGTGTGGAGCATGAAGCCCTACGACTTCCTGAAGACCGACACGCCGGCCGACACCGTCAACCCCAGCCTGTGGCGCCAGGCGCAGCTGAACGCCATCCACGGCCTGTTCCAGGTGACCGAGCGCGTGTACCAGGTGCGCGGCTTCGACCTGGCGAACATGACCATCGTGGAAGGCGACGGCACGCTGATCGTCATCGACCCGCTGCTCACCGCCGAGACCGCGCGCGCCTCGCTCGAGCTGTACTACCAGCACCGCCCGCGCAAGCCGGTGGGCACGGTGATCTACACGCACGGCCACGCCGACCACTTCGGCGGCGTGAAGGGTGTGCTGAGCGAGGCCGACGTGGCCGCGGGCAAGGTGCAGGTGATCGCGCCCGCGGCCTTCATGGAAACGGCGGTGGCCGAGAACATCCTCGCGGGCAACGCGATGAACCGGCGCTCGCAGTACCAGTTCGGCTCGCTGCTGCCGCCGGGCGTGCGCGGCCAGGTCGACACGGGCCTGGGCAAGGCGCTGGCGCGCGGCAGCATCACGCTGGTGGCGCCGACCTCCACCATCGACAAGCCCACCGAGGAGCGCACCATCGACGGCGTGCAGTTCGTGTTCCGGCTGGTGCCGGGCTCGGAGGCGCCGTCGGAAATGCTGCTGTACCTGCCGCAGTTTCGCGTGCTGAACATGGCGGAAGACGTGACGCACACCATGCACAACCTGTACACCATTCGCGGTGCCGAGGTGCGCGACGGCAACCTGTGGTCGAAGTACATCGACGAGGCGCGCGTGGCCTTCGGCGACAGGGCCGACGTGCTCATCGCCCAGCACCACTGGCCCACCACCGGGCGCGAGCGCATCGTCGACCTGCTGAAGAAGCAGCGCGACATGTACAAGTTCATCAACGACCAGACGCTGCGCCTGCTCAACCAGGGCTACACCGCGGCCGACATCGCCGAGACGCTACGCATGCCCGCGAGCCTGGCGCAGGAATGGTCGGCGCGCGGCTACTACGGCACGCTGAGCCACAACGCCAAGGCGGTGTACCAGAAGTACCTGGGCTGGTACGACGCGAACCCCGCCAACCTGAACCCGTTGCCGCCGGTGGCCTACGCGAAGAAAACGGTCGAATACATGGGAGGCGCCGACGCGGTGCTGGCCCGTGCGCGCGAAGACTTCGGCAAGGGCGAGTTCCGCTGGGTGGCCAGCGCGATGAGCCAGGTGGTGTATGCCGACCCGTCGAACCGCGCGGCGCGCGAACTGGGCGCCGATGCGCTGGAGCAGCTGGGCTACCAGTCCGAAGCCGGCACCTGGCGCAGCGCCTACCTGGTGGGCGCGATGGAGCTGCGCAACGGCGTGCCGAAGATCGCCGGCGGCAGCAGCGCCAACGCGGACACGCTCAAGGCGGTGAGCAACGACCTGTTCTTCGACTTCCTCGGCGTGCGGCTCGACGCGGCGAAGGCCGAGGGCAAGAAGATGGTCATCAACTGGAACTTCACGGACTCGAACCAGCAGTTCGTGTTGACGCTGGAAAACTCCGCGCTCACGCACATTGCCGGCCAGCAACCCGGCGCCGATGCCACGATCACGCTGGCGCGCGCCACGCTCGATGCGGTGACGCTCAAGGAAACGAGCTTTCCGGCCGCGGTGCTCACAGGCAAGGTGAAGATCGACGGCGACCGCGGAAAGCTGGCGGAGCTGATGTCGATGATGGACAACTTCGAGCTGATGTTTCCCGTGGTCGAGCCGCGCAAGTAGCGTTGCCTTGCCCAGGGCAAGCGCTTACCCGAAGAACCAGTAGCAGACCGCGACAGCGGCCACCACCCCGGCTACCTCGGCCAGCAACGCACACGCCACCGAGTGCCGCGCCCGCTGGATGCCAACCGCGCCGAAGTACACCGCCAGCACATAGAACGTCGTCTCGGTGCTGCCCTGGATGGTGGCGGCCACCAGCGCGGGGAAGCTGTCGACGCCCTGTGTCTTCATGGTCTCGATCAGCATCGCGCGGGCCGCGCTGCCCGAGAAGGGCTTGACCAGCGCGGTGGGCATGGCGTCGACGAAGCGCGCGTCGAAGCCGCCCGCGGTCACCAGCCAGCGCAGGCCGCCCAGCACGAAGTCGAGCGCACCCGAGGCGCGCAGCACGCCGACCGCGCACAGCATCGCCACCAGGTAGGGCAGCAGGTTCTTCGCGATGTCGAAGCCTTCCTTCGCGCCCTCGATGAAGCATTCGTAGACCTTGATGCGCCGCACGGCACCCGCCAGCAGGAACACCAGGATCACGCCGAACAGCGCCAGGTTGCCCAGCAGCGACGACAGCGAGGCGATGGCCACCGCCGACAGCGTGCCCAGCAGCGCCATGAAGCCACCCAGCAGCAGCGCGCCCGGCACCAGGTAGGCCAGCACCACCGGGTCCCACAGCCGCAGGCGCTGCACCAGCGCCACCGACAGCAGCCCGACCAGCGTCGAGGCACTGGTGGCCAGCAGGATCGGCAGGAACACCATGGTCGGGTCGGCCGCGCCCTGTTGCGCGCGGTACATGAAGATGGTGACGGGCAGCAACGTCAGCGACGAAGCGTTCAGCACCAGGAACAGGATCTGCGCGTTGGTGGCCGTGACCGGATCGGGGTTGAGCCGCTGCAGCTCGCGCATGGCCTTCAGGCCGATGGGCGTGGCGGCGTTGTCCAGGCCCAGCGCGTTGGCCGCGAAGTTCATGGTGATGAGCCCCAGCGCCGGGTGCCCCGCCGGCACGCCCGGCATCAGGCGGCTGAACAGCGGCCCCAGCAGCCGCGCCAGCCAGCCGACCAGCCCCGCCGCCTCGGCGATGCGCAGGAAGCCCAGCCACAGCGTGAGCGTGCCGAACAGCAGCACCATCACCTCGACCGCCAGCCGCGCCATGGTGAACAGGCTCTCGACGATGGCCGCGAACACCGTCGGGTCGCCCCCGACGAGCCACCGCCCCAGCGCGGCCAGCGCCGCCATCGCGAAGAAACCCAGCCACAAGCCGTTGAGCACGCTTCTTTTCCCTTTTTGGTGCGCGATCATAGGCTGGCCACCCATGGCATTCGCCTGCGCAATCCCCTGCGCATTCGCCTGCGCAATCCTTCACGCATTCCCCCGCGCCGCGAGCTACAGTTCGGGCCATGCGCGCCGCCACCCTCCGTCGACTTGCCAGCCTGGCACTGGGCGCGGCCACGCTCTGGCTCGCCGGCTGCGTGAGCCTGCCGCCCGGCAAGCCGATGCCGCTGGTCAAGGCCTACTCCGACACGGAAGTGTCACAGACCGAGCTGGCGCAGCTCGCGGCCAAGGGCACGCCGGGCGGCTCCACCACGCTGTCGGGCTTCAGGCTGCTGCCGGAGGCGGCCTTTGCCTTCGACGCGCGCATTTCGCTGGCGCGACACGCCGAGAAGTCGCTCGACGTGCAGTACTACCTGATCCAGAAGGACGACGTCGGCCTGCTGTTCCTGAAGGAACTGCGCGAGGCCGCCGCGCGCGGCGTGCGCGTGCGCCTGCTGGTGGACGACCTGTACACGGCCGGCGAAGACGAGGTGTTCGGCACGCTGTCGGCGTTCCCCAACGTGGAGGTGCGCCTGTTCAACCCGCTGCCGTCGCGCGCGGGTTCGCTGTCGGCGCGGCTGCTGCTGTCGCTCACCGACTTCGGGCGCATCAACCACCGCATGCACAACAAGCTGCTGGTGGCCGACAACAGCTTCGCGGTCTCGGGCGGGCGCAACATCGCCAACGAGTACTTCATGCGCAGCACGGCGGCGAACTTCATCGACATGGACGTGCTGTCCAGCGGCCCCGTGGTGCGCCAGATGTCCGAGGGCTTCGACCGCTACTGGAACAGCGAGCACGTGCGCCCCATCGAGCAGATCGCGCCGCTGCGCATGCCGGTGGAAGAGGCGCAGAAGCGCTTCGACGCCATCGCGCGCACGGCCGTGCCCGACGTGGCCATGCACCAGCGCGACGTGCTCAACAAGCCGCCGGTGGGGCAGGAGCTGATCACCGGCAACGTGGAGCGCTACTGGGCGCCGTCGACGCTGTTCGTCGACTCGCCCGAGAAGATCACGCGCAAGGCCGACGCGGCCTACGAAGGCAGCGTGACCGAGGGGGCGCTGGGCGCCATCAATTCGGCGAAGCGCGAGGTGAAGATCGGCTCGCCGTACTTCATTCCGGGCGCGCACGGCATGGCGATGATGAAGAAGGCCATCGAGAACGGCGGGCGCGTCACCGTGGTCACCAATTCGCTGGGCGCCACCGACGAGCCGCTGGCCTATGCGGGCTACGAGCGCTACCGCGCCGACATGCTGAAGATCGGCGTCACCATCTACGAGATCGCGCCCACGCTCACCGGGCGCTCGGGCCGGTTCGGCGACTTCGGCAAGTCGATCAGCCGGCTGCACGCCAAGCTCGCGGTGATCGACGACGACCGCTTCTTCGTCGGCTCGATGAACCTCGACCACCGCTCGGCCGCCGTCAACACCGAGATGGGGCTGCTCATCGACAGCCCCGAGCTGGTGAAGGACTACGACAAGCTCATCAGCGGCGAGCGCGTCAACCTCGGCTACCGGCTGCGCCTGGGGCCCGACGGGCGGCGCGTGCAGTGGCTCGAATACGACGATGCGGGCGGCGACATCGTGCACGAGGACGAGCCGGGCGAGTTCCTGTGGTTGCGCTTCAAGAACTGGCTCCTGCTGCCCATCGTGGGCGAAGAACTGTTGTAAGTACGGGTCGGCGCGCGCCGATTTGTCATCTCCAAAACGGTCGGTTGCGTTACATTTCTAGTAGAAATGTGAACTTTTGTGACCGCATTCCGGAGACTTCGACCATGACCGATCCCTTGCCGCGCGAGTCGATTGCGCCGCTTTCCACCAGCCGTCGCCGAGCGCTGACGGGCCTGGCCGCCACCGCGGCCAGCGCTGCCGCAGGCCTGGGGTTCCCGGCGTTCGCGCAGGGCCGCGCGGTGCGCATCGGCACCACCTTCGACAACAGCAGCGTCGAGAAGGCCAACGGGCAGGGGCTGTTCCAGGGGTCGAGCGCCTTCTTCGCGGCGCTGAACAAGGCCGGCGGCATCAACGGCACCAAGGTCGAGCTGGTGATGGCCGACGACACCTTCAAGCCCGACGTGGCCAAGGCCAACGCGCTGGCCTTCGAAAAAGACAGCTCGGTGCTCGCGCTGCTGCACCCGCTGGGCACGCGCCAGACCGCCGAGGTGATGGACGCGGTGCCCGGCATGGCCGTGGTCGGCCCCATCACCGGCACCATCTCGCTGCGCAAGAAGACCTCGCCCAACACCTTCTGGGTGCGCGCCAACTACGACCAGGAAGTCGACAAGCTCGTGAGCACGGCCGCCGTGCTGGGCCAGAGCCGCATCGGGCTCGTGCACTCCGAAGACCCGCTGGGCCAGTCGGTGCTGGCGGCTTTCAAGAACGCGCTGGCCAAGGCCAAGCTGGAACCCGCGGTCATCGCGACCACGCCCAACACCACCAGCATGGAAGTGGGCCCCGCGGCCGCCGCCATCGCCAAGGCCAAGCCGCAGGTGATCGTGGTGGGCCTGGCCGGCACGGCGCCGGTGTTCCTGAAGGCGCTGCGCGAGGCGGGCAACAGCAGCTCGGCGTACGGCCTGTCGATCACGGCCAGCGCGCTCGCGGCCATGGGCGACCTGGCCAAGGGCCTGGGCTTCGTGATCGTGGTGCCTTCGCCGTACTCGACCCGCTTCGAGATCGTGCGCCGCTACCAGGCCGACATGGTGGCCAGCGGCGTGAAGGACTTCTCGCTGACGAGCCTGGAGGGCTACATCAACGCCGCCGTGCTGGCCGAGGGCATGCGCCGCGCCGGCGGCTCGCTCACGCGCGCCTCGGTGATGTCGGGGCTGGCCAGCATCGAGAACTTCGACATGGGCGGCGTGAAGATCAACTACGGGCGCACCAACCGCGAAGGCGGCCAGTTCGTGGACGTGGCGGTGATCGGCAGCCGCGGGCAGATGTTGAGCTGAGCCGAACCCGCGCTCCCGCGGGTAGCGCCTGCGGCTACTTCCACTCCGCCAGCGCGTGGTTCGGAAATGGCGCCGCTACAGTGCAAGCCACCTGCACTGCCGGAGCCTGGCGCCCATGGACGATGACTTCCTGCTGCTGAACGGCCTTTTGCTGCTCGGCTTCGTGACCTGCGCGGCGCTCGCGCTGGCCGCTTTCTTCGCATGGCGGCGGCCGGTTGCGCAAGGGCGCATCGGCGCATTGGAGGCCGGCCTTGGCTACGCGCTGTGCGTGGCCGTGGTGCCGCCGGCCGTGTGGTGGTGCGTGGGCACCTACCTGCAGGGCCTTGCGGGCCTGCGCGACGGCGCTCCCTCGTTCTGGACGCACCTGGCGGACATCGGCGTGACCTTCATCGTGTTCGCGTGCCTGTGGATCTCGTGGGCCGTGGCCTTCGCGCTCGCGTGCCTCGCCGCGTGGCGCTTCAGCGTGTGCGCCCGGCGCTGCCGCGAACAGGCGGTGGGCTGAAACCGGGGCGGCGCTCCAAGCGGCCGCATCGGCTTGCACCTCAGGCGGCCACGTCCTCGGCGATGCCCACGCCGAGCAGGCCTTCGAGCAGGCCGCGGTCCGCCGCCAGCGCCGCGCTGGTTCCCGCGTGCACCACGGTGCCGCGCTCCAGCACGATGGCCTTGTGCGTCATCTCCAGGGCCAGCACCGGGTGCTGCTCGACCACGATGGACGCCAGCCCTTCCGACTCGCACAGCCGCCGGATCGCCGCGGCCAGTTCCTCCACGATGATCGGCGCCAGCCCTTCCATGGGCTCGTCGAGCAGCAGCAGCTTCGGGTTGGTCATGAGCGCGCGGCCGATGGCCAGCATCTGCTGCTCGCCGCCCGAGAGCTGGTTGCCGTAGTTGCCGCGGCGCTCGCGCAGGCGCGGGAAGAAGTCGTACACGCGCTTCAGGTTCCAGGCGCCGAAGCGCGCGATGACGGTGAGGTTTTCTTCCACGGTGAGCGAGGGGAACACCTCGCGCTCCTGCGGCACCCAGCCCAGCCCCGCGCGCACGCGCTGGTGCGAGGGCCAGCGCGTGATGTCCTCGCCCTGCCAGCGGATGGTGCCCTGCATCACGCGGGTGTTGCCCATGAGCGTTTCCAGCAGCGTGGTCTTGCCCACGCCGTTGCGCCCGAGGATGGCGAGGCTTTCGCCCTGCTGCAATGAGAAGTCGAGGCGGTCGAGGACCACGGCGTTGCCGTAGCCGGCCGTGAGCCGCTCGAACGAGAGTGCGGGTGCGGGTGCGGGTGCTTCAGGCATGGTGATGAGAACTTCCCAGGTAGACCTCGCGCACGCGCGGGTCGGCGCCGATTTCGCCCGGCGTGCCTTCGGTGAGGATGCGACCGCCCACCAGCACCGAGATGCGGCGCGAGAAGCGGAACACCAGCTTCATGTCGTGCTCGATGAACAGCACGCTGATGTCGTCGGGCAGCGCCGCAATGGCTTCGAACAGCTCGCCGCTCTCGTCTTCCGGCACGCCCGCGGCCGGCTCGTCGAGCAGCAGGATGCGGGGCCTGGCGGCCAGCGCCAGCGCAATCTCGAGCAGGCGCTGCTTGCCGTAGGGCAGCTCGGCCACGGGCACGTCGGCCAGGCTGTCGAGCTTGAGCGTGCCGAGCAGCGCATGCGCCTCGTCGAACACGGCCGTGCAGCCTTTCAGCGGCCGCCACCAGGTGGCGCCCAGCCCTTCGCGCTCGCTGATGGCCAGCACCACCGACAGCAGCGGCGTGAGGCTGGGAAACAGCGTGTTGATCTGGAAGGTGCGCGCCAGGCCCATGCGGGCGCGCTTGTCGCAGGGCAGGCGCGTGATGTCGCGATCGCCCATGTGGATGCTTCCGCTCGTGGGCTTGAACACGCCGGTGAGCAGGTTGATGAGCGTGGTCTTGCCCGCGCCGTTCGGGCCGATGAGCGCTTGCCGCGCGCCGGGCTCCAGCGAGAGGTTGACTTCGCTCACCGCCTGGAAGGCGCCGAAGCGGATGCCCAGGTTCTGCGTGCGCAGGGTGTGGGTGGTCGAACTGTTCATCGCGCCTTTCCCGTGCGAACGAAGCGCGACAGCGCCCCCATGATGCCGCCGCGCCCGAGCATGACGGCCGCGATCAGGAAGATGCCGAGCCAGAACATCCAGTACTGCGGGTTCATGTCGGCGAACATGTCGTGCATCAGCATGTAGACGATGGCGCCGATCATGCCGCCGTACAGCCGCCCGGTGCCGCCGAGCACGAGGATGATGAGCACCTCGGCCGAGCGGTTGAAGCCGATCGATTCGATGCCCACGAACTGCGTGGTTTGCGCCAGCAGCGCGCCGGCCACGCCGGCCACCGCGGCCGAGAACGCATAGGCCATGCGCAGGCGGGCTTCCACCGGCGAGCCGATGGCCAGCATGCGCTTGCGGCTGTCGTGGATGCCGCGCAGCGCCAGGCCGAAGGGCGAGCGCAGCACCAGCCGCACGAGCAGGAACATGGCCAGCACCACGCCGAAGGCATAGCAGAACGCGGTCTTGCCGTAGAGGTCGAAGTCGAAGAAGCCGAGCACCGGCGCGATGACCACGCCCTGCAGGCCGTCGGTGCCGCCGGTGATGCCCGAGAGCCGGTTGGCCACCTCGAACAGCAGCACGCACACGCCGATGGTGATCATCAGCCGCGTGAGGTCGGCACCGCGCACCACGAGGTAGCTCAGCGCATAGCCCAGCAGCCCGCTCACCACCAGCGCGAACACCAGGCCGGTGAAGGGCTCGCTCCAGCCGTACTTGGCGAGCAGGCCGGCGGCGTACGCACCGGCGCCGAAGAAGGCGGCATGGCCCACGGTGAGGATGCCGGCGTAGCCCAGCGCCATGTCGAGCGACACGGCGAACAGGCCGAAGATCATGATCTGGCTCATGAGCGTGAGCTTGTCGGGCAGCAGGAAGAAGCTGGATGCGAGCGCGAGCCAGAAGGCGATTTCGGCGATGCGCAGCTGCGCGGGGGAAACGCTCAAGGCCTTCATGCGACCCCCTTCTTGGCGACGATGCCGTGGGGCCGCGCGAGCAACATGACGATCATGAAGACATAGATGAGAAAGGCGCCCGCTTCAGGCCAGTAGTACTTGCCCGCCACGTCGACGATGCCGACCAGCAGCGCCGCGATGAAGGGCCCGGTTACGGTGCCGGCGCCGCCCACGCACACCACCATCAGGAAGTACACGAGGTACTTCAGCGGGAACGAGGGCTCCAGCCCGAGCATGCCCAGGCTCAGCGCGCCGCCCAGGCCCGCCAGGCCGCAGCCCAGCGAGAAGGTCAGGAAGAACAGGCGCTGCACATGGATGCCGGTGCCGCCCGCCACGCGCTGGTTGTCCACCGCCGCGCGCACCATCGCGCCGTAGCGCGTCTTGCCCAGGCCCAGCAGCAGCGCGACCAGCACCGCCACGCCGCACACGATGAGGAACAGCCGGTAGCGGCCCACCTCCAGCCCCAGCAGCGACACCTGGCCGTCGAGCGCAGGCGGCAGCGTGAAGGGCTGCATGGTCGGGCCGAAGAAGTAGGTGAACGCGGCAATCGACACGAACACCACGCCGATCGACAGCAGCACCTGGTCCAGCGGGTGCGCGCGGTACAGCCGCCGGTAGAACACCAGCTCCAGCGCCGCGCCCACCACGGCGGCAGCCACGAACGCCGCCGCGAGCGACAGGCCGAAGCCCAGGCCGAAGTGGTTCATGAGCACGCTTGCGGCGTAGCCGCCCACCATCGCGAAACTGCCGTGCGCGAGGTTGACGAAATTCATGAGCCCCATCGTGATGGACAGGCCCACGCCGATGAGGAACAGGAGCATGCCGTAGGCCACTCCATCGAAGATCACGATGCCCATGAATTTCCTGCTTGCTGCGTGCTGGCTGGCGGGTGGGGGGACGACCGGGGTTGCCGGTCGTCGGTCCCTTTACTTGGCTGCGGCTGCGCCTTCCTTGGCCGGGTCCTTCACGCGGTCGAACTTGTCGAACTCCACGTTCACCAGCTGGCCGTTCACGCGCTCGGTCTTGCGGATGTACACGGTCTGCACGATGTCGCGCGTGACCGGGTCGATCTCGATGGGGCCGCGCGGGCTCTCGAAGCTCAGGCCCTTCAGCGCGTCCATGAACTTGTCGCCGCCGGCGTCGCCCTTGGTCTTGGCCAGCGCCAGGTCGATGGCGGCCATGGCGTCGTACGCCGTCACGGCGAAGTAGCTCGGGCGCAGCTTGGCGCCGTTGTCGGCGGCGAAGTCTTTCACGAACTTCTGGTTCTTGGGCGAGGGGTGCGCGAACGAATAGTGGTGGCTGGTGACCAGGCCCAGCGCCACGTCGCCGGTGGCGTCGAGGTAGCTGTCGTCGGTGGCTTCGCCGGTGGCGTACAGCTTGATGCCGGCCTGCTCCATGCCGCGCTCCTTCCACACCTTCAGGAAGGCCGGCGGCATCACGCCCGAGGGGAAGAAGAAGAACACGGCCTGGGGCTTGGCGTCCTTGATGCGTTGCACGTAGGCCGAGAAGTCGGGGTTGTTCATGGGCGTGCGCACTTCGCCCGACACCTTGCCGCCGCCGGCGGTGAAGGTCTTCTTGAAGGCGGTTTCGGCGTCGACGCCCGAGGCGTAGTCGGCCACCACGGTGTACGCGTCCTTCACGCCTTCCTTGAGCATGTAGCGCGCCATCGGGTCGGTGACCTGCTGCACGGTGAACGACAGGCGCGCCACGTACGGCGAGCTGGTGGTGATGGCCGAGGAGGCCGCGTTCATCACGATGGTCGGGATCTTGGCCTGCGTGGCGATGGCGCCCACGGCGTAGGCGTTGGGGCTGAAGTCCAGCCCGGTGAGGATGCTCACCTTGTCGCGCACGATGAGTTCCTGCGCAATGCGCTTGGCGGCGTCGGGCGCGGGGCCGGCGGTGTCCTTCTTGATGATCTCGACGGCGCGCCCGCCCACCTTGCCGCCGTGCTCCTTCAGGTACAGGGCGATGCCGGCGTCGAACTGGCGGCCGTAGTCGGCGTAGGGGCCCGAGTAGGTGGCGATGAGGCCGATGCGCAGCGGCTCGTCGGCGGCGTGCGCCGTGGCGCCCAGCAGGCCGAAGCCGGCCAGCATCAAGGTCGAGAGCAGGGTTCTCTTGGTCATCTTCATTGGCTTCATCGGCGTCATTTGGAAAGGCCTTTCAGGTGGAATGAATCAATGCGCCCGCTCGGGCGCCGCTGTCGTGTAACCGGATGTGGGCAGCGGGCGATGATGCCCGAGCCACGCGTCAGATCTGCGTTTCGGGCACGCGCACCGTGAGGCCTTCGAAGGCCGCGGTCACGGTGAGCTGGCAGCTCAGGCGCGAGCCGGGCCGGCGCTCGGAGGCCACCGCGTCGAGCAAGGCGCTTTCCATGTCGTCGGGCGGCGGCAGCAGCGCGAGGAAGGCGTCTTCCACGTAGACGTGGCAGGTGGCGCAGGAGCAGCAGCCGCCGCACTCGGCGTCGATGCCGCGCACGTTGCCGCGGATGGCGGTCTCCATCACGCTCGCGCCGAGCTTGGCGTCGACGTCGCGCGTGGTGCCGTCCTTGAGGATGTAGTGAATCGTGGGCATTCTTGTGGGGGCTCGTTCAGAACATGTCGAAGTACTCGCGGTGTTCCCACTCGCTGACTTCGAGGTTGAAGCGGGCGATTTCCGCTTCCTTGATGTGGCACAGGTAGTCGACGAAGGTCTTGCCCATCTGCGCGTTGAGCATCTCGTCCTTGCGCAGGCAGGCGAGGGCGTCGCCCAGCGAGCGCGGCAGTTGCTCGGCCGGCGTTTCGTACGGCGCGTCGGCCGAAGGGCCGGGGTCGATGCGGTTCCTGATGCCGTCCAGGCCCGAGAACAGCTGCGAGGCCAGGTACAGGTACGGGTTGGCCGTCGGCTCGCCCACGCGGTTCTCGATGCGCGAGGCGTTCTGCCCCACGCCTCCCAGCACGCGCAGCATGGCGCCGCGGTTGTCCTTGGCCCAGATCGCGCGGTCGGGCGCGAGCGAGAACGGGCGGTAGCGCCGGTAGCCGTTGATGGTGGGGCTCGCCAGCGCGGCCGCGCCGCAGGCGTGCGCCTTCAGCCCGCCGAGGTAGTGCATGCCGATGTCGCTCAGGTGCCGGCCCTCGGCCTCGGGCATGAACGCGTTCACGCCGTCGCTCTTGCGCCGCAGCGACTGGTGCAGGTGCCAGCCGCTGGACATCACGTTCGGGATCTTCGGGCGGCACATGAAGGTGGCGTGCAGCCCGGCGCGCTGGCAGATCTGCTTGATGGCGCTGCGCAGCAGCACCATGGTGTCCGCGGGCATCACGCCGGCGGTGGGGCCGAAGGTCAGCTCGAACTGGCTGGGGCCGAACTCGATTTCGAGCGAGCGCAGCGGCAGGCCCAGCGCGACGAGCTGCGAGCGCAGCAGCTCCATCAGCGTGTCGACGCGGTCGTAGCGCAGCTCGGTCAGGTACTGGTGGCCGTGCGACAGCAGCGACACGCGCGGCGGTTCGCCGGGCTGGCCCGAATCGCCCAGGCCCATGCGCGCGTCGTCGAGCTTGAAGACGTGGAACTCCACCTCCAGCCCGGCGATGAAGTCCAGCCCCAGTTCGTCGAGCTGGCGCACCGCGCGCTGCAGTATTTGCCGCGTGGCGAAGGGGCAGGGCGCGCCGTCGGCCATGTAGGCGTCGCACAGCACCCAGCCGGTGCGCGGCGACCATGGCAGCACCTTGAAGGTGGCGGGGTCGGCCACCACGGTGAAGTCGGCGCCGCCCTGCAGGCCCTCGATGGCGAAACCGCCGTTGGCACTGAACACCGGGAACACGGTCTTGTGCGAGGTGTCCTTGGCCAGCAGGGTGGAGGTGAGGTTCACGCCCTCCCACAGGGCCGAGCGGGCCTCGGTGGCCACCAGCGTCTTGCCGCGCAGGATGCCGTGCTGGTCGGGCCAGGCGAAGCGCACGAGGTCGACCTCGCCGCTGTCGATGCGGCGCACGAGTTCGCGCGCCTGCGCATGCTGGTCGTCGGACCAGAGACCGAAGCGGTCGACGAATGTGTGGCTCTTGCTGCTCATGGTGCTTCAGGCAACAAGCCGTGAAAGGCGTGCAGAGGCCCAGTCGGACTTCTCGCGCCGCGCGCGGTCGGCGTCCTGCCAGTAGGCCTCGGTGGACGCCTCGTCGCTCACGTTGCGGCCGATGCCGTCGATGGAGGGCGGCCCGGTCATGGCGCTGGCCTGCGCGGCGTCGATGAGCATCGGCGCGGTCTCGCCGGCCAGCGTGGCCTCGATGGCCTTCACCAGCACGCGGCGGTAGGCAATGATGCCCTTGTCGGTGCTGCCCAGGTGCTCGCGCGTGCGGTCCTGAATGGCGCCCTGCGACTCCACCGCCCACTGGTCGTGCACGTTGATGTCGTCGCCCATGCCGGTGTAGGTTTCGGTCAGCTGCTCGTCGATGCTGTAGCCGTAGTTGTTGCGCTTGTTCTTGCGCGAGGTGTAGTCGGGCAGCTCGTAGAGCTTCAGGCGCTGGTCGCGCATCTGCTGCTTGTCCACCGGGCCGGTGAAGCTGGTGAACACGGCGTACCAGTAGCAGTGCGTGTCGTCCACGGGCACGTGCCATTGCGAGATGGTCATCTCCGCGCTCATGGGGATCACGAAGGCTTGCGGGAACACCACGTTGGTCACGCGCACGTGGGTGGTGTCTTCGCCGAGCTTGCGCAGCGCCTTCAGGCGAAAGCCGTAGTCGGTGGGCTCCACGCTGATGTCGGGGCGGTCGTATTCGCGCAGCACCTTGGTGATGGGCATGTCGGAGTCGGCCGAGGCGCCGCGGAACTGCTTGCCGTAGCTTTCGGACGTGTCCTCGTCCTCGAAGAAGCGGTGCAGGTACGAGGCGTGCGCGGGGTCGATGCCCACTTCGAGCGCCTGCAGCCAGTTGCACTCGAACAGGCCCTTGAACGCGAAGGTGTGGCTGTCGGGGGCAACGAAGCAGTCGAAATCAGGAAAGGCGGGGGGCTCGCCCTCGCCGATGTACGCGAACACCATGCCGGCCTTCTCGACCACCGGATACGCCGACTGCTTGATGCGGCTGCACAGCTTGCTGGTGGCGGGTTCGGCCGGGGTTTCGAGGCAGTTGCCCTTGGCGTCGAACAGCCAGCCGTGGAAGGCGCAGCGGATGCCGCCGTTTTCCAGCCGGCCGAAGGCCAGGTCGGCGCCGCGGTGCGGGCAGTCGCGGTCGAGCATGCCGAGCTGGCCGCTCTCGTCGCGGAACAGGACAAAGTCCTGCCCCATGAGCTTCACCGGCTTGACCGGGCGCGGGCCGGCCAGCTCGTCGGCCAGGGCGACCGGCTGCCAGTAGCGGCGCAGCAGCTTGCCGGCGGGGGCGCCGGGTCCGACGCGGGTGATGAAATCGTTCTGCTCTGCGCTGATCATCGTGCGGGCTCCATCGTGGGTGCGGTCAAAAGAAGTTTGAATCGCCATTGCATGCAACTGTATGCATTGTCTTGGTGATCGTCGGCTCCGGTCAAACTTGCGGGGCTGTTTTTGCCCTGAATCGGGGCGTTGAACGCCCAAAATCAGGGTAAATACTCAGGCTTCCGTTAGTTTTTGACACTTGATATCTAACAGTGCATGCAACAACCGAGCCAGGGTAAATCTGCTGCGTGCAATGGCGGCGGCGTCTCCTAGAATCCGCCGATGGACTCCCAACAATCCCGCGTGCTCGTGCAACTGCGCGACCTGATCCTCAAGGGCGAATTCGTGCCCGGAGAGCGGCTGGCCGAGATCCCGCTCGCCGAGAAGCTCGAGGCCTCGCGCACCCCCGTGCGGCTGGCGCTGGCCAGCCTGGAGCACGAAGGTCTCATCGAGCAGTCGCCCAGCGGCGGCTATCAGATGCGCCGCTTCACCTCGCAGGAGGTGGCCGACGCCATTCGCGTGCGCGGCGTGATCGAAGGCTTTGCCGCTCGGCTGCTGGCCGAGGACGGCGCCTCGCGGCAGCTGCTGCGCGACCTGAAGGAATGCCTGGACGACGGCGACCGCGCCGTGAACAAGCCGAGCATGGAAATCGACGACTACGCGGCGTACGTCGAGATGAACGACCGCTTCCACAAGCTGATCCTCGAAGGCTGCGGCAACCTCGCGCTCAAGCGCGTGATGGACATGCTGGGCGGCCAGCCCTTCGCCGCACCGAGCGCGATGCTGCCGATGCAGTCGTCGATGGAAGAGGGCCAGCAGTGGATGCGCCAGGCGCACCGCACGCACCACGCGATGGTGCAGGCCATCGAGCGCGGCCAAGGCTCGCGGGCGCAGGCGCTGGGCGAGGAGCACGTCGAAATCGCGCGCATGAACCTCGACTACGCGCTGGAACGCCCCGAGCTGGCGGCCGAGCTGATGCCGGGCATTCGGCTGGTGTCCAAGGGCCGCAGCAGCTGAAAAGGCGTGTGCAACTGCCCAGTCTGTAAAAGACTGGACGGTATTTCGGCGGGCATGTCGTCTGGTCGGCGACGCGCAAGACTAGAATTTCGGGCATGAGTGCCACCGTCCCCGCCAAGACCTCGTTCAAGGAACAGATGCTGCAGGCCCGCGAGGAGGCCATCGTGCAGACCGCCAACCGCCTGCTGGCCGAAAAGGGCTTCGAGTCGATGACGGTCGACGAGGTGGCCGCCACCGTCGGCATCGCCAAGGCCAGCCTGTACAAGCACTTTCCCAGCAAGGAAGACCTGGCCGCCGCGGCCATGGTGCGCATCATGCAGCGCACGCTCGACTTCGTGGCGGCGGTGCCGGCCGGCGACAAGCCCGTCGACAGGCTGCGCGCCGTGGTGCGCTGGTCGATGCAGGTGCAGCTGGCCGGCGAAATGCCCTCGCTGCCGCACCAGAACTCCACGCTGCGCGCCGCGCTGATGAACAACCGCGGCTACCTCAACCGCCTGGTGACCCTGAGCGACACGCTCGGCGGCTGGATCCAGGCTGCGCAGGCCGACGGCTCGCTCAACCCGAAGCTGCCCGCGATTGCCGTGCTGTACACCTTGTATGCGCGCGCCTGCGATCCGGTGCTCGGCTTCCTGAAGGCGGGCGGGTTGCAGACCGACGAGCAGATCGTCGAGCTGGTGCTCGCGACCTGCTTCGAAGGCATCGCCGCGCGCTGAACCGGCGGCGCCACCGCCACCACCACCGTCGGCGCCTCAGCTGCTGAGCGCGCGCCGCGGCGTGACCACGGCCTCCACCGCTGCGCCCACGGCCAGCAGCCGGTGGTCGGTGTTGCCGATGCCCGCCACCATCAGGCCGACCGGCGCGGTGCCCGCGTCGTGGCAGGGCACCGAGAGCGCGCAGCCGTCGAACAGGTTCACCACCGACGGGTTGCGCAGCATGCGGGCGTTGATGCGGTAGTAGGTCTCGTCGTCCTTCAGCACCTCGGCGATGGGCGGCGCGATGTCGGGCGTGGTGGGCATCAGCATGGCGTCGTAGCCGGCGGCGGCGGTGTTCACCGAACGGATGAACTGGCGGCGCAGCGCCTGCAGCTGCAGGTAGTCGGGCGCGGTGATGGCCTCGCCGGTCCTGATGCGCGCCAGCACGCGCGGGTCGTACCTGGCGGCGCCGGTCTTGATGAACTCGCGGTGCCAGGTGAAGGCCTCGGCGGCGGTGATCATGCCGCGCGGGTTGATGGTCGGGGCCTTGGCGAACTCGGTCATCGGCAGTTCGGTGACCGTGGCACCCGCCGCCGACAGCTTGGCCAGCGCCGACGCGAACGCCGCCGCCACGGGCGGCGACAGCTCGTCCTGGAAGAAGGTCTTGGGCACCGCGAAACGCAGTCCGCGCAGGGGCAGCACGCGCAAGGGGCGCGACAGCTCGGCGGCCAGCACGGCGTCGAGCAGGGCGCAGTCTTCGACCGTCCAGCCCATCGGGCCGGCCGAGTCGAAAGAGGTCGACAGCGGCAGCACGCCGTCCAGCGGAATGCGCCGCTGCGTTGGCTTGAAGCCCACCAGGCCGTTGAGCGCGGCTGGAATGCGCAGCGAGCCGCCGGTGTCGGTGCCGATGGCGCCCGCCGCCATGCCGTCGGCCACCGAGATGGCGCCGCCCGAGGTGGAGCCGCCGGGGATGCGGCCGGTCGCGCGGTCGTAGACGTTCTTCGGCGTGCCGTAGTGCGGGTTGATGCCCAGGCCCGTGTAGGCGAACTCGACCGTGTTGGTGCGCCCGACGATGATCGCGCCCGCGCGCCGCAAGCGCTCGACCACGAGTGCGTCGCGCGCGGCCGGCGGCTGCCCGGCAAGCACGGTCGAGCCGCCGAGCGTGGTGACGCCGGCTTCGTCGAACAGGTCTTTCAGCGAAATCGGGATGCCGGAAAGCGGCGAAGCGGCCGCCCGGCCGGCCTTGCGCTCGGTGTCCAGCCGCGCGGCGGTGGCGCGGGCCGACTCGGCGTGCACGCGGATGAAGCTGCGCGCGCCTTCACCGGCAGGGTTCTGGATGGCGGCGAGCGCTTCTTCCACCAGCTGGCTGCTGCTGAGGGTGCCGGCGGCCAGGCGCCGCGACAGCTCGGCGATGGACAGCTGGCCCATGGCCTTGGCGGTGCTGCTGCCGCTGCCCACGCTGTCGGGTCGTTGGGCGAAGGCTTGGCGCCCTATGCCCGGCAGCCCGAGGACCGCGGCGGTGCCGGCGGCCTGTTTCAGGAAGCCTCGTCGTCCTTGTTCTTGCTGCGTCATGGCGCTCTCCTCTCCACCGGTGAGATGGTCTCGGGCCAGTCTACACAGCGGGCGCTGTAGGTGCGTTACCGGGCGTGCATGCCGCCGCGCCGGGTTTCAGCGCACCTCGATCAGCAGGTGGGGCTTGAAGCCTTCCTGTTCGCCGTTGCGCGCATAGCCCAGCGGGTTGGCCACCACGCGGCAGCCGTTCTTCACGTAGTCGGAGGGGCAGTGCAGATGGCCGTGCAGCCACAGCCTGGCGTGCGGAAGCAGTTCGTCCAGCCCGTTGCAGAAACCCGCCGTGCCGGGCGTGAGGCCGTAGCGCGGATCGCCGCTCTCGAGACTTGGCGCGAAGTGGGTGATGGCCACGGTGGTGCCGTCGAACGGCTCGTCCAGCGCTTGCGCCAGCCAGGTCTGGCAGGCCAGCGCCTGTTCCCGCAACTGCTCGGCGAGGAACAGCGCGCCGTTGCGGATGGTGGCCGCTTTTTCGAGGTAGAAGTCCGCGGCGCGCATTGCCTTGCCGCGCTTTTTCAGCGCCTCGCCCAGGCTGTCGGTGGGCAAGGCGAGTGCGTCGAAGTCGGCCCAGAGCGTGGTGCCGACGAAGCGGATGCCGCCGATCACGCGGGTCTCGCGCTCCAGCCAGAGGATGTCGAGCTCTTCGCAGAGCGCGCGCAGCCTAGCGTGGGTGTCGTCGAAGTCGAGGTTGTCGTACTCGTGGTTGCCCGGCACATAGACGACGGGCGTCGGCCAGCCGTTGCGCGGCGAGAAGCGGCCCAGGCCGAAGTCGGTGTCCGTCAGGCGGGAACCCTGCTGGTAGGAGCCGATGTCGCCCGCCAATATCAGCAAGTCGGCGCCCGGCACGGGCTCGGCCTGGAAGCGGGGATGGGACTCCAGGTGCAGGTCGGAGAGCAGTTGCAGCTTCATCGTCGGGGCAGTCTAGGTGAATTGCCCCATGCGTGAAGTGCATAAGGTCGAGCTTGTTTTACTAGGGATAACCCTTAATCTTGGAGCATCAGCAACTCAGAGCACGGCCAGAAGCCGCGCAACACCATGTTCAGCCTCATCGCCCAAGTGGCACGTTTCTTCCGTTCCTCCACCGTCAACGCGCCGGCCAGCCACGCCGCCAACCTGATGGAAAGCGCCGACATGCGAGCCGGCCGCGGCGCTCACGACGCGCAGGAACTGCGCGCTGCCGCCAGCGCCTGGCTCAGCGTCGTCCGCTGAGCCACACCGGTCAGCCGGGCACCTTCTGTCCGAGGACCGATCCGGCGAAGGCCGCGGCTGCGGCGCGCAACAGCGCGGTGCGCAGCCACTCGTGCGCATGCCCGTGCTGGGCGCGCCGGTGCCACACGGCATCCACATGCACCGGCGGCTGGTCGAAGGGCAGGTCGCGCAGCACCAGCTGGTCGTCGATGCCCGTCACGGTCACGAAGTGACGGGGCAGCACCGTCAGCAGGTCTGAATTGGCGACCACCCGGCCCGCCGTGAAGAACTGGTTGACCGTGACCACGATGCGCCGTTCGCGCCCCATGGCGCCCAGCGTCTGGTCGATGAAGCCGTACGGCCGCCCCGAAAAGCTCACCAGCAGGTGGCGCGCGGCGCAATAGTCGTCCAGCGTCAGCGGCGCATTCGCCAGCGGATGGCCGCGCCGCATCACGCACACATATTGGCCCAGGTAGAGCCGCTGGGTCTCGAACGCCACCCCCACGCCCGACTGCCCGCGCGCCGCGAGGCTGGCGATCACCGCCGGGAAATAGCCGACGGCCATGTCGACCTCTTCCTGCTCCAGCATGCGGCGCGGGTCGCGCGTGGTCAGCGGCAGCACGCGCAGCGAGATGGCGGGCGCTTCTTTTTCAGCGATCTGCACCAGGCCTGGAATGAGTTCGGCCGCGGTGGCGTCGGCCATTGCCAACAGGAAGGTCGTGTCGGCGGTGCCGGCATCGAACTCGCCGGGCGCCAGCGTGTGCTGCAGCTGGCGCAAGGCGTCGCGCACCGTCGGCCACAGGGCCAGCGCACGGGGCGTGGGCTCCACGCCCGCGCCCGAGCGGCGCACCAACTCGTCGCCCAGCACCTCGCGCAGGCGTCGCAGCGCGTTGCTCACCGCAGGCTGTGTGATCGAGAGGTTGCGGGCCGCGCGCGTGAGGTTGCGCTCTGCCATCACCTCGTCGAAGACGCGGAGCAGGTTGAGATCGAGTGTGCGAAAGTTGACGTCCATCAGTGATGTGAATGATAAACATCAGAAAGATAAAGTGGAAACGCACTAGGGTAAGCCCTAATATCACTGCATCGGCCTTGTTCGCCACCACTGATTTCCACTGTCCCCAAGGAGGGATGCATCATGACCAGCTTCGTCCACGTTGACCAACCTACTGTCCACCCCGGCGTGCGTCGCGCCGAAGTCCTGTTCGGCCAGATCCAGGCCGCCCGCGCCGGTGCCAACGGCGCCCGCCCGCTCATCGCCCTGCTGATCGTCGCCATCGCGGCGGCCGTGCTGGTGGTGACCGACTCGCTCGTGTCGAACTGGAACGAAGGCAGCGTGTTGGCTGTCTGGACCGTGTTTTGCCTTGCAGCCATCGGCTTGTTCGCACTGTTCGCCGGCTCGGTTCGCCAGAGCAGCGTCGCCGGCGCCTGGCGCGCCGCAGCACAACGCCGCGCCGCGGCCCGTGCCGATGCCCGCTTCCTGGAAACCGCCAAGAGCGATCCGCGCGTGATGCAGGAACTGCAAGCCGCCATGTGGCGCCAACAGTCGCAAGGCACGGTGGCTGCAGCCGACGTCGCCAAGATCGACGCTGTCGCCCGCATGACGGTGCGTTCGCAAGAAGCGCGCATGCCTACGCTGTATGAAGCGATGCGCCGCATGAACAGCTCGCGCTATTACTAAGCAGCGAACCGCTGGATGCAAGAGCCGCCTTCGGGCGGCTTTTTTGTTGTCCGCTTGCCTGGGGGGTCTCCGTCTCTATTAGTAGTGTGAGTCGTGAGCTGCCGGACCCAGTGGCCAGCCTGGCGGGCTGCAAGTGACTCTTTGGTGAAAATCTTCGCCTTCGTTGACCATTCCCTCGAAAACTGTGCATAATCGAGGGCTCGACTGACAGCCACTGCAAAGTGAGTCGCGGTGAGTTCTTCGGAATTGACTGCGAGTGAGTCGGGTAAAAAAACTTCCTTCGAAGTTGACGCGGTTTGAAAAAGCAGTGCATAATCGAAGGCTTCGCTGAAATGACTTCGGCGGCTGATTGCGAAAAGCGGTTG
>NZ_JASZYK010000008.1 GCF_030317035.1 Variovorax sp. J22G73 | reverse complement strand
ACATGTCGCCTCGCTTGGTGATGTGGCCCAGGTTGTTCTTGCCCCCGCTGGAGTTCTGCCGCGGGGTCAGGCCCAGCCAGGCGCCGAATTGCGCACCGTTCTTGAATTGCTTGAAGTCACCCACGGTGGCCACCACGGCAGAGGCCGTGACCGGCCCTACGCCCATGAGCTGCTCGGCCTGGCGCACCTGCTCGCTGGCCTTGCCGTGTGCGGCGATACGCTGGTCGCACCAACGCATGTGCTCGTCGAGTTCCTGCCACTGCGCGTAGGCCCGTTGCAGCGCCAACCGGGCGAGGCTGCCGAGCTCGTTGCTGGCGTCTTCCATGGCGTCGGGCAGGGCCTGGCGCAACACCTCAGGTTTTTGGGGGAACACCAGTCCGAACTCCGCAAGCAGCCCTCGGATGCGATTGATGCAGGCCACGCGTTCCTCCTTGAAGCCCTTGCGCAGGCGGTGAATGCACAGCATGCTTTGCTGCTCCACGCTCTTGATGCCCTTCGGCGCCAGAAGCACGTGGTGGCGAACGCGTCTTGGCTCGCCCGGGCATTGACGGTTCACAGCGCGATGGCAGCTTGAGCCTCGCATCCATGTCCTCCGGTTTCTGCATGGCCTGCCTCCAATCGATCCGTTCGGATCGTGGAGCTTGGTCGAAAACGTTGCCTTCGATCTTGGCCTCCTGCCATGAGGGGGTCAATTGCTCATGTCGTCAGCGGGCAGATTGCCGTGTCGCCTCACAATGCGCAAAGTAGCCCGTCTATTCGCGCGCAATCTCCCGCAGGCCGCGGAGCATCATCGCGCCGCCGAGCAGCTTGGCTCCCATCAGCGACTCGCTCGGCTGCCGCCAAGCACACAGAGTTCCCGACGCCGCGAAACGCTCCTTCAGTTCGTCCATGGAATCCGCAGTGTGCAGCGCTGCAAAGAGCGTCGGGGCTGGAGAGCACATAGTCGTCAACCTGAACCTGCTCGATAGACTTGAGCCCGTCCTTCGTGTGGACTCGTGTGCCCTTAACGAAGCACCCACGGACCTGTGACGGACAGCGGATGTTGTCTTCTGACTTGACCAGCTTGGCCGCGACGGAATCGAACAGGGCTTTGCGAAATAGTTTTTTCATTCTCGATCTCATTTGGGATCTTTTTTCGAGAGCCTCGAAATGGAACCTGTAGGCGGAATCCGCCGCTATGTCTTGCTCGAACATCGCGTTTATCGCGCCTCGCGCGCCGGGCAAATCGAAGGCTCACGCGGCGAGCACAGTTGGTCGCATGACGTAGTTCAGCCCGACGAATGCTGCGCTCCGTTGGCGTCCGTTCGCTGTGGCCATCGGGTGATTGACCAAAGTCGCCTTCGCCAGTTGCAGATAAGGTGGCAGAGAGCTCGGCCTCCCATAGACGGGATCGGCAAGGTGGATGAAGGAACGTTTGCCTGTTGCATTTCGCCATCGTGAGCTTGCGCGGCGCGTCCAGGTGATCGATGTGCACTTCGAACGTCGCACCGTCAATCACCGCTGCGATCGACGTCGGCCCATTGGCCGTCTGCAGGTCGATGTATTGCGCCTGGCCCGTGCCATCAGCAACGTCCCACGGTGAAACTGGGCTAGCGACGCTACTTTCGAGCTAGGTTTCGCTTCTGCGCCGCAACGAACCGCACTTTTACGTCGTTGCCTATCGCCCGAAGTTGCGCCGCTTGGGGGCAGCGATCGGCGAAATCTAACACCCTGCTCGTATCTGCAGAGGTCTCTTGCATCCGTCCACGACACATTGTTCTCAAGCAAGCGACTGGCTGATGGCCTGTGCCAGCCCTGCTCCACTGTTCATTCGCGGCGACGAGGCTTGCCTCTTGGCAATGAGGCAGGAGAGAAGTTCGAAAGGCCAAGACTTTCAATCTCTGCGGCGACATGAGCCTGAAGCGCTTGTATTTCTTCCGCGCAAGGCGAATTTGCGTACGCGAGCGTCAGAACTGTCAGTGGGTGGAGACCCAAAACCCGAACCAGCGCATCGATTTTTGTGAGAGTGGGCACGTTTACGCCCCTCTCGAGAATGCTCACATAAGTGCGCGACGAAACCGTGTCAAACGCCTCTTGCGGAATCCCGACAGCGACCCGCGCGGTCCGAAAGGCACGCGGAAAATCGGGCGGTAGAACTGCAGGGACACGGCGGCTTGGCACCGGTCGATTGCCACATATAGAATGGCATAGAGCTACAAAGTATATGACGAATTAATGCACCTCGCTGGGAGCCGTCTGGCGAGTTCCTCAGGTGCCAGTCGACCGTTCTGCATCCTGGATCGATCCATGGTTTATAGACAGTTTGCTTCACCGCTGCCGGTCGCCCGCCCTCTGAAGGTGCCGGTCTCAGTAGCGCGCGTGGTGCCTCGCCGGCCTTCGGCGGTTGCTCGTAGCGAATCTGCGTCTCGCATCGGTGCGCAGGTGAGGGCGCTGCGCATGGCTGCTGGCACCTCGGGGGGTGACTTGGCATCGGTCGCCGGGGTGTCCCGCTCGATGCTCTCGCGCATCGAGCGCGGTCTGGTGTCGCCTTCGGTGGAGACGCTGGACCGCCTCGCAAGTGGGCTGCACGTGCCGGTGTCTCGCTTCTTCGGCGACCAAGCGCGCCGGACCGACTTCTGCCATGTGCCTGCGGGTCGTGGGCTCGTGGTCGACCGCATCGGTGCAGTGGCGGACTACCGATATGAGCTGTTAGGCCATTCGCTGTCGGGCAACCTGTTTGTCGAGCCTTACCTGGTGACTTTGCTGCCCGAGGCGCAGCCGTATGTGACATTCCAGCATCCGGGGCTCAAGTTCCTCCACTTTCTGTCGGGCGAGGTCACGTACCGTTACGGCGCCAAGACCGTCGTGGCGAGAGCAGGGGATTCGCTCATCTTCGATGCGACGGCCTTGCACGGGATCGAGGTCATCCACGCGCGACCGGTGTCGTACCTTTCGGTCGTGTTCACGCTTCGGGAGTGACGCCCTGCTGGTCGTCGGGGCAATCTAGCGGATGTGGCAGAACTGGAGGTGCGCCTTGTTGGTACGCGGTCAGTTAACCACGCCCTTGTTGAGTGAACGATGAGCTGTGAGGCTACGTGCCCATGTAGAGCAACATGGACATGTAGAGATGACAGAGCAGTACGCAGAGTTGAGAAGCCGATTGATTGTGGGGCGCAAGCGTGACGGTCGCGGCGTCTACGACGAAGCTGCCAAGAAGGAATTGATCGTTGCCTGCCTCAAGCAGGGAGTGTGGGTGGCACGCATGGCGATGGAGCACGGTGTCAACACAAACCTTCTGAGGACGTGGATCACGGCTTACCAGCGGCGAAGTGCGCAGGTGCCGACTGGTGACATCGCGCGAACGCACGATGCGGCATTCGTTGCTGTACACGTAGAGGGTGACCAAGATCTGCCTCAGCGCGAGTGTGCAGTGGCGTCGCCCGCGATGGCCCACGCACCCGCTACGGCAGTGGCGGTGATCCCGAATGAGAACTCCTTGACGGCACCGACCCCGATGGTCGGGTTGCAGGTGCGCCTGCCCAACGGCGTGCAGCTCGATCTCGGCGAGACGAGCTTGCAGCAATTGCCGACGCTGGTGCAGATGTTGAGCCGACTTCCATGTTCCGCTTCGACGAAGGGCTGAAGGTCTACCTGCACCGCGAGCCCGTGGACTTCCGCCTGAGCATCAATGGCCTGGCCGTGCTGGTGGAGCAGGCCCTGGGCCTAGACCCGTTCGCCTCGTGCGCGTACGTGTTCAGCAACCGCCGGCGCGACCGGGTGAAGATCCTGGGTTGGGAGCGCAACGGCTTCTGGCTGTTGCTCAAGCGCTTGGAGAAGGACAGGTTCATCTGGCCCTCGGCCGATGTGCTTCCCACGCTGACGGCCGAACAGCTGCACTGGTTGCTCGAGGGCATCGACATCGCGGTGGTGCAACGCCACTCTCGTCTACGCTATTCCAGCGTGGCATGAAGGAAAAATGATGGCGTATGCCGATCTAAGCTGGCGTGTCGCCGCCCGCCACCATCACCGCTGAAGAACTCGCCGCGCTCATTGCCGAGCGCGATGCGCTGGCCGGAGCGCTGCGGGTGGCGACCACCGAGCGTGACCTCGCACTGGAGCGACTGAGGTCGCTGCAGCGCCAGCTGTTCGCGGCCAAGAGCGAAGCCCGCGGCACCGATCAGAAGGACCTGTTCCTCAACGAGGCAGAGGCACTCGCCCCCAGCGGCAAGACACTGCAGGCCGAAGTCGAAGACATAGACGAAGAGGAGTCGACGCCGGTTGCCGGCCATCAGCGCAAACAGCGTGGACGCAAGCCGCTGGACCCTGCGCTGCCGCGCGAGATCGTTCGCCACGAGTTGCCCGAGGACGAGCGCGTATGCGCACACGATGGGCACGCGCTGGTGGAGATCGGTGCCGAGGTCAGCGAGCAGATGGACGTCATCCCCGAGCAGGTGCGTGTCCGACGAGACCACGGTCCAGGTACTGAAGGAGCCTGGGCGCAAGGCACAGACGAAGAGCTTCATGTGGGCGCAGATGAATGGCACGGGTCCACCGGTGCGGCTGTTCGCCTATGCGCCGGGACGCGGCGCCGTGCACGCCGAGAAGCTGTATGCCGGCATCCGTCCCGGCACGACGCTCGTCACTGACGGCTACGAGGTCTACAACGGCATCGCAAAGGTCGGTGGTCTCACGCATCTCGGGTGATGGGTCCACGCCCGCCGGCCGTTCATCAAGGCTGAGGAATCTATACCGAAGGCAGCCCGCTCGCCCAACCAGCTCGCGAGCCGGTTCGTACGGCTCATCGGCAAGCTGTACCGCGCAGAGGCCTTGGCCAAAGGCTGGACGCCTGCACGCCGCTGCGACTGCGTTCGCGCTACCCGCTACCTCGTCGCGCTGTTCAAGAAGCTGCCGCTGGCGCAGACGGTCGATGACTACGAGGCGCTGACGCCCTGGAACATCGAGTTGGGCGCACTGTAGATCGCCCCGCGTATCTCGGTTCTGCCACCACGCGCAAGGGCGTGGTTTATTGCGCGCTTACAAGGAGGAGGCCGCAGGCCGGGGGACATTCGCGGAGAGAAGTACGCGGCGTCCTCTGCACGCGCCCTGAACAGAGCGGCGATGCACAGGGGGGGAAAATCAGCGCAGCGCTTCGACCAAGTCGAGAACCATCCGGTCCCCACCAAACTTCTCGACCCCTTGCGTCAGCAGCGCATCCACAGCCTGCGCAATGCCATGGCTCGAAGCAGACTGCTCCGCCATGTCGTTGTAGTACCCCAGGTCCTTCTTCGCATTCGCCATCGAGAACTTCAGCGAATCGGTGCCACCCGTCAGCAGCTTGGGCTTCACGCGTTCCAGCGCCACGCCGTTGCCGCCGCCCTTGGCCAGCACTTCGACGAACACGTCGGGCTTCACCCCCGCGCGCTCGGCGCACGCAGCCGCTTCGCACAGCAGCGCGACAGTGCCCAGCGACACGAAATTGTGCAGCAGTTTCATCGCATGGCCCGCGCCCGTGCCGCCCACGTGCGTGATGTTCTCGGCAAAGCAGCGCAGCAGCGGCAGGCACGAGTCGAGCACGTCCGCGTCGCCACCCACCAGCAGGTTCAACCGGCCCTCGGCGGCTTCCTTCGCGGTGCGCGTCATCGGCGCATCGAGAAATTTTCCGCCCTTGGCGCTCACCGCTTCGGCCACCTTGGCGGTGGAGGCGGGCACCGCCGTCGAGCAATCGATCACCACCGTCCCCGCGCGCAACGTGCTCAGCGCGCCCTTGTCGCCCAGCATCACCGCTTCCACTTGCGGCGTGCCCGTCACGCACAGGATCAGCACGTCGACCTGCGCCGCCAGCGCGGCCACGTCGGCCATCGACGTGGCGCCGGCCTTCAGCAGCCCGTCGATGGGCTGGTTGCCCGCGTGCTCCAGCACCGTGAGGTGGTGGCCGTGCTTGACGATGTTGCTGGCAATGCCGTGGCCCATCAGGCCGACGCCGACAAGGCCGACCTTGCGCGGGGTTTGTTGTTCAGTGGTGGTCATGGTGTCTGTCATCCGTGCTTGATTGCAATGGTCTTGAGGGTCGTGAAACCGAGCAGGGCCTCAAAGCCCTTCTCGCGGCCGAAGCCGCTCGATTTGACGCCGCCGAAGGGCAGCTCCACGCCGCCCGCCGCACCGTAATTGTTCACGAAGACCTGGCCGCAATGCAGCTTGTGCGCCATGCGCAGCTGGCGGCCGCCGTCGCGCGTCCACACGCCGGCCACCAGGCCGAAGTCCGTGCCGTTGGCCAGGCGCACGGCCTCGGCCTCGTCCCTGAACGGCATCACCGCCAGCACCGGGCCGAAGACCTCGCGCTGCGCCAGCTCGCTGTCGTGCGGCACGTCGCGGAACAGCACGGCCTCCTGGTAGAAGCCGGTGGCCGACGCGTTGGGCGACACCGTGCCGCGCGCCGCCACCTTCAGGCCGCTGGCCTCGGCGGTGGCGACCATGTCGCGCACCTGGCGGAACTGCTTTTCGTTGATGAGCGGGCCCATGTCCAGGTCTTCCGCCGGCGTGCCCGCCTTCACGTTCGCAAAACGCTTGGCCAGGCGCTGCACCACTTCTTCGTAGATCGACTGCTCCACCAGCACGCGGCTGCCCGCCGAGCAGGTCTGCCCGGCGTTCTGGATGATGGCGTTCACCAGCACCGGCTCGGCCGCGTCCAGGTCGGCGTCGGCGAACACGATCTGCGGCGACTTGCCGCCCAGCTCCAGCGTCACCGGGCAGTGGCGCTCGGCCGCGGCCAGGCCCACGCTGCGGCCCGTCATGGTCGAGCCCGTGAACGAGATGTGGTCGATGCCCTTGTGCGCGCACAGCGCCGCGCCGGCTTCCTTGCCGTAGCCCGTCACCACGTTCAGCGCACCGGCCGGAAAGCCCACCTCGGTCGCAATCTCGGCCAGCCGCAGCAGCGACAGGCTGGCGTCTTCGGCCGGCTTCACCACGCAGGCGTTGCCCGCGGCCAGGGCGGCGCCCACGCTGCGGCCCGCGATCTGCATCGGGTAGTTCCAGGGCACGATGTGGCCCGTCACGCCGTGCGGGTTGCGCACGGTCAGCACGGTGTAGCCGCGCTCGTAGGGCAGGGTGTCGCCGTGCAGCTTGTCGCAGGCACCGGCGTAGTACTCCATGTAGCGGGCCAGCGCGGTGGCGTCGTTGCGCGCCACGCGCAGGGCCTTGCCGGTGTCGCGTGCTTCGAGCTGGGCCAGTTCTTCGTGGTTCGCCATCACGGCGGCGCCTAGCTTGGCCAGCAGCCGGCCGCGCTCCAGCGCGGTGGTGGCGCCCCAGGGGCCGTCGAAGTTGTCGCCGATGGCCTGGCGCGCGGCGCGCACGGCGGTGTCGATGTCGGCGGCCGTGCCGCGCGCGATCTCGCCGAACTTCTGGCCGTCGCTCGGGTCGATCACGTCGATGGTGGCGTTGCCTTCGGACGCCACGCGGCGGCCGTCGATGTAGTGGGTTGCGGTCATGTGAGGTGTCTCCTTGGGGTCGGCGTCATTGGACGCCGTCCTGTCATTTCGGTTCCGGCCAGGGTCTTTGCGCGTCGCGGATCTGCTCGAACGCGCGGCTGAACTGCAGCACGCCCAGGTCGTCGAAGCGGCGCCCGGCAATCTGCAGGCCAATGGGCAGGCCCTCGGCCGAGTAGCCGCAGTTGATGGACGCGGCCGGCTGCTCCGACATGTTGTACGGCACCGTGAAGCCGATGTGCTCCAGCGGGCGCATCGGGTCGTTGGTGGGCGAGGCGTGGTCGGCGGGCGCGGGCAGGTTCGGCGACACCGGCGACAGCACGAAGTCGTAGGCCTTGGTGGCGGCCACGGTGGTGGCGCGCGTGGCGATGAACTGGCTGTAGGCGTCGAAGATGTGCGCGCCCGAGAAGCCGGCCGCGCTCTCGGCCCACTCGCGGATGTAGGGCAGGATCTTCGCGCGCTGCTCCGGCGTCATGGCCTGCATGTCGAGGCACGAGCGCATGCGCCAGAAGTGGTCCATGCCCTGCAGCATCTTGGGCGTCATGAAGGCCGGGATTTCTTCGATGTGCGCGCCCGCCGCCTCGATGCGTTTCGCGGCCAGGCGAACGGCCGCGGCAATCTGCGGGTCCAGCGGCAGGCCGCAGCCCGCGTCCATGTGCAGCGCCACGCGCTTGCCCTTGATGAACGACGGGTCGACCTCGAAGGCGCTCCAGTCGATGGCGGGCGCGGGCAGTTCCGAATAGTCGCGGTCGTCGGGCTGCGCGACCGAGGCCATCATCAGTGCCGAGTCGGCCACGGTGCGCGTCATCGGGCCGGCGCAGCGGCCCATGTAGGGCGTGCTCAGCGGAATGCGCCCGAAGCTGGGCTTGAGCGTGTAGATGCCGCACCAGCTCGCCGGCAGGCGCAGCGAGCCGCCGATGTCGGTGCCCACGTGCAGCGGGCCATAGCCCGCGGCGGCCGCGGCGCCGGCGCCGGCGCTGGAGCCGCCGGGTGTGCGCGACAGGTCCCACGGGTTGCGCGAGAGTTCATGAAAGCTCGACAGGCCCGACGACAGCATGCCCAGGTCGGGCATGGTGGTCTTGGCGACCAGCACCGTGCCGTCTTGCTTCAGGCGCGCGGCGGGGGGCGAGTCTTGCGCCATCGGCACCAGGTCGTAGGCGGCGGTGCCCAGCGGCATGGGGTCGCCCTCGGTCGCAAGGTTGTCCTTGATGGTCACGGGCACGCCGTCGAGCGTGCCGCGCGGCGTGCCGGCCAGCCAGCGCGCTTCGGAGGCGCGCGCCTGCTCCAGCGCGAGCTCGGGGCGAAACAGCCAGGTGGCGCGCAGCTCGGGCTCGTAGGCGGCAATGCGCTCGTTGACCGAGCGCGCCACTTCCACGGGCGACAGTTCCTTGGCGGCGTAGGCGGCGTGCAGTTCCTGCACGCTCAGGGAATACAACGGCTTCGAAGACGTGGCTTGTGTCATTGCTTCAGCTCCAGGAGATGGCGGCCAGGTCGTTCACCACGATCGGCATGCTCGGCCACAGGCCCTTCACTTCCTTGCGGGCGATGGTCGGGAACACGGCCTGGTACAGGAAGCCGTTGACCGCGTCGGTGGCCAGCAGGCGCTGCGCGTCGGCCAGCAGGTCGGCGCGGCGCTTCTTGTTCTCTTCGTTCTGGATGGAGACGAACAGGTCGCGGAACTTCTTCGAGTCGTAGCCCCAGTAGTAGTCGGCCTCGGTGTACTTCACCAGGTCGAAGGGCTCCACGTGCGCGACCATGGTCAGGTCGAAGTCGTGCGCGCCGCCGAAGGTGCTGTTGAGCCACTGGGCCCATTCCACGTTCTGGATCTTCACGACGATGCCGATCTGCGCGAGCTGCGCCGCGATCATCTCGCCGCCCTGGCGTGCGTACGAGGGTGGGGGCAGCTGCAGGCGCAGTTCCAGCGGCGTTTTCACGCCGGCCTCGGCCAGCAGCTTCTTGGCCTTCTCGATGTCGAAGGGGTTCATGGCCGTGGTGTCGACGAAGCCCGGCGCGCCCATCGCGTAGTGGCTGCCAATGGGCTTGCCGAAGCCGTCGGCCGCGCCCTGGATGATCGCGTTGCGGTCGATGGCCGCCAGGATGGCGCGGCGCACGCGCACGTCGTCCAGCGGCTTCTTGCGGTTGTTGATCGTCAAAATCACCTTGCCGCGCGTGCCCACCTCGATGACCTGGAAGCGCGCGTTGCCCTTGAACTGCGCCACCGAGCGCGTGCCCGCGCGCGGAAAGATGTCGATGTCGCCGGCCATCAGCGCCGCGGTCTGCGCCGCGGTGTCCGACATGAAGCGGAACACGAAGCGCTCGGTCTTCGCCAGCCCCGGGTCGCGAAAGGTCGGCGACTTCACCAGGGTGCACGAGGCGCCGCGCTGCCAGGCCGAGAGCTTGTACGGGCCGGTGCCCACCGGCGCGGTGGCGTTGGTGTCGGCGCTCTTGGGCTCGACCAGGCAGGCGGTCGACTGGCCCAGCATGAAGGGCAGGTCGGGGTTGGGCAGCGTGCTGTTCACGCCCACCGTGAACTCGTCGAGCACCACGGTGCCGACTTCGCTGAAGAAGCGCTTGTCCTTGTTGGTGCTCTTGGTGCCGCCCGCGCGGTCGAAAGAGAACTTCACCACCGACGCGTTGAAGGGCTGGCCGTTTTCAAAGCGCACGTTCTTGCGCAGCTTGAAGACGAAGGTCTTCATGTCGGGCGACGACGACCAGCTCTCGGCCAGCATCGGCGTGACCGAGCCGTCGGCGTTGACCTTGGTGAGCGTCTCGAAGATGTTGTATTGCGTGATCTCGGCAATGGCCGACGCCGCGCCCGTGGTCGGGTCCAGGCCCGGCGGCTCCAGCGGCATGCCGATGGTCAGCGTGTGCTTGCCCGCTTGCGCGCGCGCCTCGGGCAGGAAGACACCCGGAATTGCCGCGGCCATGGCCGAGGTCATGAGTGTGCGTCGCTTCAACATTCGATAGGTCCTGGAAGTGAGGTGGAAAAGGAAGAACGAAGAAAACGCCCGCCTAGCGCGACGGCGTGTGCAGCACGGCCGACAGCAGCGTGCGCGTGTACTCGTGCTGCGCATGGGCGAACAGGTCGGCGGGCCGGCCGCGCTCCACGATGCGGCCCTTGAACACCACGCACACCTCGTCGCACAGGTGGTTGACCACCGCGAGGTCGTGGCTGATGAGCAGGTAGCTGATGCCGAACTGCTGCTGCAGGTCCTGCATGAGGTTGAGCACCTGCGCCTGCACCGACACGTCGAGCGCGCTGACCGGCTCGTCGGCGACGATGAGCTTGGGCCGCGTGATGAGCGCGCGCGCAATCGCGATGCGCTGGCGTTGCCCGCCCGAGAACTCGTGCGGGTACTTGTCCATGTCGGTGGTGCGCAGGCCGACGGCGGCCAGCGCTTCCGAAGCACGCTCGCGTTGTTCGGCGCGGCTGGTTTCGGCCAGCGCCTCGAGCGGCTCGGCCACGATGCGCGCCACGGTCTGGCGCGGATCGAGCGAGCCGTACGGGTCCTGGAACACCATCTGGAAGTCGCGCCGCGCGGTGCGCAGCTCGCTCTTCGACAGCGTGTGCAGGTCGCGGCCTTCGAGCGAGACGCTGCCCGAGGTGGGCGTGTCCAGCGCCATCACGAGGCGTGCGATGGTCGACTTGCCCGAGCCCGATTCACCGACGATGCCCACGCTCTGGCCCGCTTGCACGTCGAAGCTGACGCCGTTGAGCGCCTTGACGGTCGGTGGCGGGCCGAAGAGCTTTTCGCGCGGCAGCGCGTAGTGGCGGTAAAGGTTGTTCACGGACAGCAGGGGCTGGCCGGGAGCGAGAGCGTTGATGGAAGGCTGGCTCATGCGGAGAGAACCGTGGTGGTGGCCTTGGCGGCATGGGCCTCCAGCGCGGCGATTTCACCCAGCCGCAGGCAGCGCACCGTGTGGTCGTTCGGCAGCAGCGTGGCTTGCGGCCGCGTGCCGTGGCACAGCTCGATGGTGTGGGCGCAGCGCCCCGCGAAGGCGCAGCCGCGCGGCATGTCGACCAGCTCGGGCACGCTGCCGCGAATGGTGGGCAGCCGCCCGGCGCGAACGGCACCCAGCGCGGGCCGCGCCGCGAACAGGCCGCGCGTGTAGGGGTGGGCGCGGCCCGCGAAGACCGTGCCGGTCGGCCCGCTCTCCACGGCGCTGCCGCCGTACATCACGAGCATGCGCTGCACGCTGTTGGCGATCACGCCCAGGTCGTGCGAGATCAGGATCAGCGCCATGCCCATCTCCTTGACCAGCCCCTGGATCAGGTCGAGCACCTGCTTCTGGATGGTCACGTCGAGGGCCGTGGTCGGCTCGTCGGCAATCAGCAGGTCGGGGCCGCAGGCCAGCGCCATGGCGATGCCGATGCGCTGGCGCTGGCCGCCGGAGAACTGGTGCGGATACGCATCGAGCCGCGAGGCCGCGTCGGGAATGCCCACGCGGTCGAGCAGGTCCAGCGCCTCCTTGCGCGCCTGCGCCTTGCTGAGCCCGCGGTGCAGCTGCAGCGGCTCGCCGACCTGGCGCGCGATGGTGTGCACCGGGTTCAGCGCCGTCATCGGCTCCTGGAAGATCATGCCGATGCGGTTGCCGCGCACCTGGCACATCTGCTTCTCGGGCAGGCCGACCAGCTCTTGCCCGTCGAGCTTGATGCTGCCGGTGACCTTCGCGCTGGAGGGCAAGAGGCCCATGAGCGACATCACGGTGATCGACTTGCCGCAGCCCGATTCGCCGACGATGCCCAGCGTTTCGCCGCGCTCCAGCGAGAACGAGATGCCGCGTACGGCCTGCGCCGGACCGCGCTGCGTTTGCAGGCCGATCTGGAGGTTGTTGACTTCGAGGAGGGGCATCTTGTTCTCGTGGTCTTAGCGCGCGCGGGCAAGGCGGGGGTCGAGCAGGTCGCGCAGGCCGTCGCCCAGCATGTTCAGGCCGAGCACGGCCAGCGCGATCGCCATGCCGGGGAACACGGCCAGCAGCGGCTGCTGGAACATGAGCGTCTGCGCTTCGCTGAGCATGCGGCCCCACGAAGGTTGTGGCGGCTGCGTGCCCAGGCCCAGGTAAGACAGCGCGGCCTCGGCCAGGATCGCGATGGCGAAGCGGATGGTGATCTGCACGATCAGCACGGCCGAGATGTTCGGCAGCACGTGCTGCATGGTGATGGCGAAGCCGCCCTTGCCGCAGGCGCGCGCGGCGGCCACGTACTCGCGCGACCAGATGGCGTTGGCCGAGGCGCGCGTGATGCGCGCGAAGGTCGGAATGTTGTAGATGCCGATGGCCACGATGGCGTTGACGATGCCCGCGCCGAACACCGCCGTCATCATGATGGCCGAGAGAATGGCCGGGAAGGCGAGCGTGAAGTCCGACAGGCGCATCACCGCTTCCTCGACCCAGCCGCGCTTGGCGGCCGCGAGCAGGCCCAGCGCGGTGCCGACGACCAGGCCGATGCCCACCGCGATCACGCCGACCAGGATGGACGCGCGCGCACCCACCAGCAGCAGCGAAGCCACGTCGCGCCCGAAGGCGTCGGTGCCCAGCCAGTGCGAGGCCGACGGCGCCTGCATCTTGTTGGCCATGTCCATCGCGTAGGGCGACCACGGCGTCCACACGAAGGAGACGAGGGCCGCGAGCAGCAGCAGGGCGGCGAGCACGGCGCCGATGACGAAGCTGCGGTGGTGCAGCGCCCGGCGCCAGAAGCCCGGGACCTTGAGCGCGGCGGCGCTCGGTGCGGTGATGGCGTTCATATGTCGCTGGCCTTGATGCGCGGGTCGATCACGGCGTAGAGCACGTCGACCACGAAATTCACGATGACCACCATGGCCGCGAGCAGCATCACGCAGTTGCGCACCACGATCAGGTCGCGGTTGCTGATGGCCTGGAAGATGAGGCGGCCCAGCCCTGGCAGGTAGAACACGTTCTCCACCACGATGGTGCCGGCCAGCAGTTCGGAAAACTGCATGCCCATGACGGTGATGACCGGAATCATCGCGTTGCGCAGCACGTGGGTCCACAGCACCATGCGCTGCGACACGCCCTTGGCGCGCGCGGTGCGCACGAAGTCCTCGCGCATCACCTCGAGCACCGCCGAGCGCGTGATGCGGGCCAGGATGGCCGCTTGCACCACGGCCAGCGACAAGGCCGGCAGCAGCAGCGACTTGACGCCCGCGAAGAAGCCTTCGCCCCAGCCCTCGAAGCCTCCAGCGGAGAACCATTGCAGCTTCACTGAGAACACGAGGATCAGCAGGATCGCGAACCAGAAATTCGGAATGGCGATGCCGATCTGCGCCGCACCCATGAGGCCGACGTCGCCCAGCTTGTTGTGGCGCGCAGCGGCTGTCACGCCGACGAGCAGCGCGATGACCACCGTGAAGGCCATGGCGAGCATGGCGAGTGGCACCGTCAGCGCCAGGCGTTCCAGGATCAGGTCGAGCACCGGCGAGCTGTAGGCATAGCTGTCACCCAGGTTGCCGGTGAGCAGGCCGCCGATCCAGTGCCAGTAGCGTGTCCATGCCGGCAGGTCGAGGCCGAGCTTCGTGGCCAGGGCGGCCACGGCTTCGGGGGAGGCGTCGGGTCCCATGAGCATCTGCGCGGCATTGCCGGGCAGGATCTCGAGGACGAGGAAAACGATGATCGATGCGCCGACCAGCGTGCCGAGCAATGTCAGCGTGCGCTTCAGCAGGAACAGGCCCATGGTCAGTGACTCCGCTGTGCGTTGGGATTCGAGGGGCAGGCGTTTTTGACGTTGATGTTCAGGGCGTGTGAACAGGCCGCCGGGTACTTCCCTCCGCGAATGTCCCCCGGCTTCGCCTCCTCCTTGATTTCGCTGCGGGAAGCACCCGGCGCCCTGTTCACCCGGGCACGCTGCGAGTGGACCGCGATCGGCGACCGCCACGACCAACGACCGCGCCCCGAACGACGCGGCTCACGACAAACAGCACACGCCAAAAAAGGCTTCATGCCGAAATGCATTCGGCAATGGCACGCCCCACGTCCACGGTGTTGGCCGTACCGCCCATGTCCCGCGTGCGCGGACCTTCGCTCAGCACGGTCTCGATGGCCGAGATGACGGCGGCCGAGGCTTGCGCGTACACCGGGTCGTTGTTGCCCAGGTGGTCGAGCATCAGCGCGGCCGACCAGATCTGGCCGATGGGGTTGGCGATGCCCTTGCCCGCGATGTCGGGCGCCGAGCCGTGCACCGGCTCGAACAGCGAGGGGAACTTGCGCTCGGGGTTCAGGTTGGCCGACGGCGCGATGCCGATGGTCCCGGTACAGGCCGGGCCCAGGTCCGACAGGATGTCGCCGAACAGGTTGGAGGCCACCACCACGTCGAACCAGTCGGGGTGCTGCACGAAGTGCGCGCACAGGATGTCGATGTGGTACTTGCTCGTGGCGATGTCCGGGTGGCGCTTGGCGATTTCCGCGAGGCGCTCGTCCCAGTAGGGCATGGTGATCGAGATGCCGTTCGACTTGGTGGCGGCCACCAGGTTCTTGCGCGGGCGGCGGCTGGCGAGCTCGAACGCGTATTCGATGATGCGGTCCACGCCCACGCGGGTGAACACGGCTTCCTGAATGGCCATTTCGCGCGGCGTGCCTTCGAACAGGCGTCCGCCCACCGAGGTGTATTCGCCTTCGGTGTTCTCGCGCACCACCAGGAAGTCGATGTCGCCGGGCTTGCGGTGCGCCAGCGGGCCGGGCACGCCGGGCATCAGGCGCACGGGGCGCAGGTTGACGTACTGGTCGAAGTCGCGGCGGATCTTGATGAGCAGGCCCCACACCGCGATGTGGTCGGGCACCTTGGCCGGGTCGCCCACGGCACCGAAGTAGATGGCGTCGTGGCCCTGGATCTTGTCGGCCCAGTCCGCCGGCATCATCAGGCCGGTGCGCACGTAGTGGTCGCTGCCCCAGTCGAAGTGGTCGTACGAAAAGTCGATGCCGAAGCGCCGGCCGACCGCGTCGAGCACGCGCAAACCTTCGGGCATGACCTCGACGCCGATGCCGTCTCCGGGAATGACGGCAATCCTGTGCTTTTTCTGCATTGACTCAACCTGTTCCAAATTCGTTGCGGTGGGGGCGCCTGCGCTCGTGAGACAGGACCAGGCAAAAATTCTAGGATGTGGTCGACAGCAGGCCGATGGGGTTGGCACCCAAGGTGCATTGACAAAATCAGAAGGTTCGCAAGGCCGCTTTCGCTTGATGGCATTGAATTTGGCTGTCACGAAACTGACTTTGACTTCTACAAATTAGAAGGCTTGGAACCCCGGCGTACCGTGGGCTCGGCGGCCTGAGCGCAGGGTTCAGCGCGGGGTTCATGAAGGCTTGCTGAACTTGCCCGCCGCGGCCCGGCGGATACTCCGCCGCGCTCGCAAAGTTCGGCGCCCAGTTCGCCGCCCGGAGATCCATGACCCCCCTGACCGTCGCCACCCAGGCCATCGCCCGGCGCGCCAAAGGCTGGCTGCAGCCTTCGCTGCTGCGGCGGCTGCTGCTCGCGCAGATTGGCGTGGTCGCGCTGCTGTGGGGCGCGACGGTGGCGCTGTTCCTGTACGACTCCAACAAGCTGACGGAGCTGGTGCGCTACGACAAGGTCTTTGCGTGCGTCATCGAGGCAGCGCAGCACCTGGCGCACGACCCCGCGCGCCAGCAGGCGACGCTCAAGGCCTTCGACCTGGCGCTGCTCGAGACCTCGGGCGACTTCAACTCCGAGACCGACAAGGCGCCCGTGATGCAGGTGTGGCAGCGGGGGCGGCTGATCTACAACTCCACCGAGGCCATGCCGGCGATGCAGACCTCGGCGCCGGGGCGCATCGAGAACATCCGCATCGGCCACCGGCTATGGCGCGCGCGCACCATGAGCTCGCCGCTGCTGGACACGCGCGTGCTGCTGGCGGAGCCCGATTTTCTGCGGCTGAACTTCACCATCGAGACGCGCAGCTACTACCTGCTGCCGCTGGGCATCAGCCTGCCGATCCTGGTGTTTCCGGCGTGGCTGTCGGTGCTGCTGGCGCTGCGCCCGTGGCGGCAGGTGACGCAGGAGACCGCCGCGCGCGGCCCGGCCGACCTGTCGCCGCTGTCGTTCGAGCCGCCGCACAAGGAGCTGCAGCCGCTGGTGCGCGGCATCAACGGCCTGCTGCGCAGCCTGCGCGAGCGCAACGCGCGCGAGCGCGGGCTGATTGCCGACGCCGCCAACGAACTGCGCACCCCGCTGGACGCCATGCGCGTGAACGTCGAGGCGCTGAAGGCGCAGACCGCCGACCGCGGCCAGCGCGAGCTGATGGCCAACCTGCTGCGCAGCAACGACCGGGCGTCGCGCCTGGTGGGACAACTGCAGCAGCTGATGCGCAGCGACGAGATGCCGCAGGACGCCACACCCGTCGTGCTGGCGTTCGACGTGCTGGTGCGCGAACGCATCGCGCTGATCGACAGCCTGGCGCACGCGCGCGGCATCGCGATCGATTTCGTGCATCCAGGCGGCGAGGCAGATGTGCCTGTGTTCGGCGAGCGCGAGAGCCTGATCTCGATGGTGAGCAACGTGGTGGAAAACGCCGTCAAGTACAGCCCCGATGGAGGCCGGGTGACGGTGCATGTCTTTCGCGAAGCGGGTCAGGCGGTGCTGCGCGTGACGGACCAGGGCCCGGGCATTCCGCCGGCCTTGCGCGAACGCGTGTTCGACCGCTTCTTTCGCAACCCGGACCAGACGCAGTCGGGCAGCGGGCTGGGGCTGGCGATCGTGCGGGCGGTGCTGCGGGAGCACGGGGGCGAGGTGGTGTTGGAGGATGGGGAGGGGAACGGTGAGGGAAGAGGTTTGTGCGTGACCGTGCGGCTGCCGTTGTCTGTCGGTTGATGCGGCCTTGCTCGTGCCGCCTTGCGCTCCCCCCGCGCGTGCGTACCATGGCCCGATGCGAACACTCTCACTCCCCACCGGCGGCGAGATGCCGGTCCTGGGCCTCGGCACCTGGCGCATGGGCGAAGACGCGGGCCGCCGCGCGGCCGAGGTCAAGGCCGTGCGCGAGGCCATCGTGCTGGGCTACCGGCTTATCGACACCGCCGAGATGTACGGCGAAGGCGGCGCGGAAAGCGTGCTGGGCCAGGCCATCGGCGAGGCCCTGCGCGCGGGCGACGTGCGGCGCGAAGCGCTCTTCGTCGTCAGCAAGGTCTACCCGCACAACGCCAGCCGCAACGGCACGCGCGCGGCCTGCGAGCGCAGCCTGCAGCGCCTGGGGCTGGACGCCATCGACCTTTACCTGCTGCACTGGCGCGGCAACCACCCGCTGCGCGACACCGTCGCGGCCATGCAGTCGCTGGTGGCCGAAGGACGCATCGCGCACTGGGGCGTGAGCAACTTCGACACCGACGACATGCAGGAGCTGGCGCGCACCGTGGGCGACGGCCCGGGCTGCGCGGCCAACCAGGTCTACCTGTCTTTGGGGGAGCGAGGGCCCGAGTTCGATCTGCTGCCCTGGCAGCGCGAGCGCGACATGCCGTTGATGGCCTACAGCCCGATCGACCAGGGTGCGCTGGCCGACGACGACGGGCTGGCGGAACTGGCCGCGCGCCTGGGCGTGACGGCGGCGCAGCTGGCGCTGGCGGCGGTGATCGCGCGGCCCGGGGTGGCGGCGATCCCGAAGGCGGTGCGCAGCGCGCACCTGAAGGAGAACCTGGCCGCAGCCGAATTGAAGCTCGACGCGGCAACGCTGGAAGCGCTGGACCGCCTGCACCCACCGCCGCGGCGCAAGAGGCCGCTGGCGATGATCTAGCGAGCGCTCAAGCGCCCAAGGTCTCGAGCGAGCGACGGGTGCCCGCGACGGGCGCCCAGTCGCTCGTCAATGCGCCTCGGCCTGCTTCGCCGCCGCGATCACAGCCTGCTCGTCGTGCTTCGCCCCGTTCAAGAACAGGTTCAGCAGCACCGCCGCAATCGACGCCAGCAGAATGCCCGACTCGATCAGCGAGTGGATCGCGTGCGGCATCCATTGCTTGAAGTTGGGCGCGATCAGCGGGATCATGCCCACGCCGATCGACACCGCGACGATCATCGCGTTGTGGCGGTTGGTCTTGAAGTCCACGCCCGACAAGATGCGGATGCCCGTGGCGGCCACCATGCCGAACATGACGAGGCCCGCGCCCCCGAGCACCACGGTGGGCAGCGACTCGACCAGCGCCGCCATCTTCGGCAGCAGCCCCAGCACGATGAGGATCACGCCGCCGGCCACGCACACGTAGCGGCTCTTGATGCCGGTAACCGCCACCAGGCCCACGTTCTGCGAAAAGCTGGTGTACGGAAAGGTGTTGAAGATGCCGCCGATGAGCGTGCCCAGGCCGTCGGTGCGAAGGCCGCGGGCCAGGTCCTGCTGGCTGATCTTGCGCTCGGTCATCTCGCCCAGCGCGAGGAACATGCCGGTCGACTCGATCATCACCACGATCATGATGAGCGTCATCGTCAGGATGAGGATGGGGTCGAACTGCGGCATGCCGAAGTGAAAGGGCAGCACGATGTCGACCCACGCGGCCTTGCCCACCTTCTCGTAGGTCATGAGGCCCGTGACCGAAGCCACCACCGCGCCGATGACGATGCCCAGCAGCACCGAGATGTTGGCGACGAAGCCCTTGGCGTACTTGACGATCAGCAGGATCGACACCAGCACCAGCGCGGCCACGCCGAAGCCCGACAGGTCGGCGTACTTGGGGTTGGGCACGGTCGGCATGATGGCGAAGCCCTTGGGCACCGCGGGAATGGAGCTGCCGGGCGACGTCACTTCGGCCAGCCACTTGGCGTACACCGGGTCGACCAGCGCGGGCGCCGTCGGGCCCACCGGGTTGCCGAAGATCCAGTTGATGCCCACGCGCATCAGGCTGATGCCGATGACCGCGATGATGGTGCCGGTGACCACCGGCGGAAAAAAGCGCAGCATGCGGCTCACCAGCGGCGCGATGAGCATCGACACCACGCCCGCGCCGATGATGGCGCCGAACAGCAGCTGCGCGCCGTTCTGCCCGGGGTTGGCGTTGGCCATGGCGACCATGGGCGCGACGGAGGCAAAGGTGACGCCCATCATCACGGGCAGCTTGATGCCGAAGAACTGCGTGGCGCCCAGCGCCTGGATCAGCGTGGCGATGCCGCAGCAGAACAGGTCGGCCGAGATCAGCAGCGCGACCTCGTCGGGCGAGAGCTTGAGCGCGCGCCCCACGATGAGCGGCACCGCGACCGCGCCCGCGTACATGACCAGCACGTGCTGCAGGCCCAGGGCCGCGAGCTTGCCGGTGGGGAGCCGCTGGTCCACCGGATGCACCGTGGGGACAGGGGAAGAAGTGTCGGCCGTCATCGTGTATCTCCAGTCAGAGAGAAGGCGTGGACGGCGCGCTCGGTGCCGCGTCCACACGTCGTGTACGCGAAACTGTATACAGTTTATGGCCACAATCGCTTCAGGAAAACCCGAGGAAGCGTTGCGACCGGTATCGGCCGCGGAGATGCAAGGATCAGGCCGGCCCCGGGCGCCCCGCTTGCGGCTCGCGCACCGTCAGGCCCGAAGGCGCCTGCTTGGCCTCGTGCTTGGCAATGGCGGCCTGGCCGGCCACGTCTTCCGCATGGCGGAACATGCCCGGCGGGATGCGTACCGCGCCGATGGCCAGCGTGGTGAACGGGGTGAAGCGCACCACGCCGTGGCGGTCTTCGCCCTCGATGCCGCCGGCCTGGCGGGCGGCGTCGTCATACAGGTCGCGCGCCTGGCGGTTGAAGTCGTCGATGACGGCGGCGCAGCGCAGCTGCCAGTCGGGGCTCTGGAACAGCATTAGGAAGTCGTCCCCGCCGATGTGGCCCACGAAGTCGCGGTGGGCGTCGGCGTGCCGGGTGGCCGTGCGCGCCAGCAGCAGGATCATTTCGTCGCCGCGCCAGTAGCCGTAGTGGTCGTTGAACACCTTGAAGTTGTTCAGGTCGGCGTAGCAGGCGACAAAGTCGGCCCCGCCGTCGAGCAGCCGCCCGATGTGGATGTTGACGGGAATGTTCCCCGGCAGGAAGGTCAGCGGGTTGGCATGCCGCGCGGCCTCGATGCGCGCCTCGGTCACGGCGCGCACCAGCTGGTCGCCGGTGCCCAGGCCGACGTAGTGCTTCTTCTCGGTGACCACGAAGCCTTCGCTCAGGTAGCGCTGGTCTTCCGACATCAGGATGCCCAGCAGGTTCTCCACGTTGTCTTCCCGCTCCACCACGCGCGGCGACTGGTTGCCGTACGACAGGCAGGGGCGCCTGCCGTGCACCTCGCGGAAGTACATGCGCGCGTAGTCGTTCATGAACGCCTGGCGGTTGATGAGCGCCACCGGCCGGCCCTGGTCGACCACCGCGAGCGCATGCAGCTCGGGGTGCTTCTGGAAGATGGCCGATACCTCGTCGATGGGCGTGTGCGGCGCCAGCGCGGGCGCCTGGATGACCGACAGGCTGCGCAGCACGTGGGGCTGCGAAGGCTGGGTGGCATGCGGCATCACCGCGATGCGCGTGTCGCGGATGACCTGGGCCACGCTCGCGGGCAGGGCCGGCTGCAGCGTGGGCGCCGGCTGGCCCAGCAGGAAGCCCTGGCCGTGGGCAATGCCCAGGTCGCGCAGCACGCGCAGGTCCTTGGCGTCTTCCACGCCTTCGGCCACCAGCTCGGTGCCCATGGCGTGGCCGAAGGCGACCACCGCGCGTACCAGTTCCACGCTTTGCGGGCAGCTCGCGATGCCGCGCGTGAGCTGCTTGTCGAGCTTCACGAAGTCGGGCTTCAGCTCGCGCCAGCGCCGCAGGTTGGAATGCCCCTCGCCGAAGTCGTCGAGCGCCAGCCGCGCGCCCATGGCGTGCAGCGCCTGCACCGCGCGCGGCAAGGCTTCGGGGTTGCCGTTGGCCGGGTGCTCGGTGAGCTCGACCGTGACGTCGCGCGCCGGAATGTCGTGCTGCGCCAGCAGGCGCGCGAGCCAGCAGGCCGAGCCCACGCCGCCCATGGCCGCGGTGAGCGCGTCGGGGCTCAGGTTGACGAACAGGCGGCCAGGGGCTTTCAGGCGGCCCCACTCGGCCAGCACGATTTCCACGCACTGCAGCTCGAACTCGGTCAGCCTCGACTCGCTGGCCGCGAGCGCCAGCAGCGCCTCGGGGTGGTGCAGCGCAGTGCTGGCGGGGCCGCGAATGAGTGCCTCGTGGCCGAAGATCGTGCCCTGCCGCAGGTCCACGATGGGCTGGAAGAAGGGGAGGATGGCGGGGTGCGATGCGTTCGCGTCGCTGGGCCGAGGTTGCCGGGGCATGCTGGGGAGTGGGTTCAACGGTGGCGGTTCCGCGCAAGACTCGTGGCCCATCCGGGGTGCAGCATGACGGGGTTATATGACAGTGGCGGCCTGGGGGGCAGGGCGGCTGGGCGCGGGGCGGATCGCTCGCCGCTCAGGCCAGCAGCGCCTTCACCAGGTCGAGCTGCCGGTCGGGCTTGCCGGTTTCCAGCGCCAGGCTGGCCTCGATGCGCAGCAGGTGCTCGTTCATGTGGGCCACGGCGCCTTCCACCTCGCCCTTGCGGCACAGGCGCAAGAACTCGGCGTGCTCGTCCGACGAGCAGTGCGGGTCGTTCGACGAGTGGTACAGCATGGCGATCAGCGAGCTGCGCGCCACCAGCTCGCGCACCAGCTCGGCCAGCGTGTGGTTGCCGGTGGCCTCGGCCAGCGCCACGTGGAAGTCGCCCAGCAGCTTCTCGCGCACGGTGCCCATGGTGGTGGACTGGCGCAGCGCGGTGCGCTCGAACTTGATGTGCTGCTCCAGCGCCTGGTAGTCGCGCGGCCGCGCCGCGGCGATGAACAGGCGCACCACCTCGCTCTCGAGAATGCGGCGCACCGCGAACACCTCGCGCGCTTCTTCCACCGAGGGTTGGCACACGAAGGCGCCCTTGTCGGGAATCATCTCGATGAGCTTGTCCTTCGACAGCATCAGCAGCGCGGCGCGCACCTTGGTGCGGCTCACCGAATACACCCGGCCCAGCGCCTCTTCGCGCAGCCAGGTGCCGGGGGGCAGGCGCTTCTCGACGATTGCCGTGGCAATGTCGTTGGCGATGCTTTCGATGGACGTGTTCCTGTCGGCCGGCGCCCCGGTCTCGGCCGGGGCGGCATCTGTAGGGCCGCCAGGGCCGACGGAACCGGAAGGGAGTGGAGATTTGGAACTTGCGCGGGGCATGCGCGGATTGTGGCCTAGCCCTGGGGCGGCGCGAGCGTGAAGCCCTCCAGCGAACCGATCATCCGCTTGGGCAGCGGCCGGGCGAGCTCGCCGCGCTTGCTGGTGCGCAGCCGCAGCGTGACCAGCGACTCGATCAGCTTGGTGCCCGCCGCCACGCCGTCGATCACCGGCACGCCGAGCACGCTTTCGATGTGCGCGCACAGGTCGGTCATGCCGGCGCAGCCGAGCACGATGCAGTCGGAGCCGTCTTCTTCGAGCGCGCGCCGGCATTCCTCGACGATGCGCTCGCGGGCGTTGGAGCCCGGTTCTTCCAGCTCGAGCACCGGCAGCTCGCAGGCGCGCACGTTGGCGCAGAAGCGCTCCATGCCGTAGATCTCGGCCAGGTGCCAGGCCTGCCCGATGGTGCGGCCCAGCGTGGTCACCACGCTGAAGCGGCTGCCGATCATGCTGGCCAGGTGCATGGCCGCCTCGGCGATGCCCACCACCGGGCCGCGCGCCAGCTCGCGTGCCGCCTTCAGGCCCGGGTCGCCGAAGCAGGCGATCACGTAGCCGTCGACGCCGTCGCGCTCGCCCGCCGCAATTTCCTGCAGCAGGCCCGGCACGGCCAGCGCCTCGTCGTAGTGGCTCTCGATGGACACCGGCCCCATGGCCGGGCTGACCGCGACGATTTCCGTGCCGGCGTGCGCCACCGCGCGGGCGCAGGCACCGATCTTCTCGGTCATGCTCCAGGTGGTGTTGGGGTTGATGAGCTTGATGCGCACGGGGCGGCCCTTTCTGTTTCAGTTCAAAGCTTGTTGTTGCGGTTCAGCAGCACGTACAGGACGAAGCCCAGGCCCATGCCGATGAACCATGCGTAGTTGGCGGCGCCGCGCAGCGTCGGCACCATCACGCAGAGGATGGGCACCAGCGCGGCCGGCACCAGCGCCATGATCGCCTTCGGGTTGTAGCCGCCGCTGTACCAGTACTCGCCCTTCGGGCTCATGGTGTACAGCGCGTCCACGTCGATGCGCTGCTTGCGCACGATGTAGTAGTCGGCAATCAAGATGCCGAACAGCGGGCCGATGAACGAACCCAGCACGTCCAGCGTGTAGTGGATGACTTCGGGGCTGTTGTAGAGGTTCCATGGCGTGAGAAACACCGAACCCACAGCAGCAATCATGCCGCCCGTGCGCCAGCTGATGTGCTGCGGCGCCACGTTGGAGAAATCGAAGGCTGGCGACACGAAGTTGGCCACGATGTTGATGCCGATGGTGGCGATCATGAAGGTCAGCGCGCCCAGCACCACGGCGGTGGTGCTGTCGATCTTGCCCACGGTGTGCACCGGGTCGGTGATGAGTTCACCGAAAACAGGCAGCGTGGCCGCCGTGGTGATGACCGTCAGCAGCGAGAAGAAGACGAAGTTGACGGGCAGGCCCCAGAAGTTGCCCTTCTTCACCGCGTCGAAGCTCTTGCCGTAGCGCGAGAAGTCGCCGAAGTTGAGCATCGGGCCGCTGAAGTAGCTCACCACCAGCGCAATGGCCGAGAGCATGACCGGCAGCGCGTCCCAGCCCTGGAACTTGATGCCGCCCAGGTTCAGGTCGATCTTGCTCCAGCCCGCCTTCCACACCAGCCAGCCGCACAGCACCGCCATGACCACGTACACGGCCGGGCCGGCCCAGTCGATGAACTTGCGGATGGCTTCCATGCCGTGCCAGAACACGAAGGCCTGCAGCACCCACATGACCATGAACGCCACCCAGCCCAGCGTCGACAGGCCCACGAAGCCGTGCTGCGCCACGTCGGCGTACGGTGCCAGGCCCGGGAACATGTGCAGCGCCAGCACCATGAAGGCGGCGGAGGCGAGATATGTCTGCACGCCGTACCAGGCCACCGCGATCAGCCCGCGGATGATGGCCGGAATGTTCGCGCCCAGCACGCCGAAGGGCGCGCGGCACACCACCGGGTAGGGCACGCCCGTCACCTGGCTGGGCTTGGCCACCAGGTTGCAGAAGAACTGCACGATCACGATGCCCACCAGCAGCGACACCAGCACCTGCCAGCTCGACAGCCCCAGCGCGAACAGGCTGCCGGCGGTGATGTAGCCGCCCACGCTGTGCACGTCGGACATCCAGAACGCAAAGATGTTGTATTGACCCCAGGTCTGCTTCTTCAGCGGCGCGAGGTCCTCGTTGGTCAGGCGCGGGTGGTAGCCGGGCTTGATGAGGGCGTTCGATTCCGCGTGCGGCGCAATGCCGGCTTCGCTTGCCCCCGCGGGGGCCTGGCTGACGACTATGCTCATGGTCTTTCCTCGTGCGAGTAGGTAGGGATCGGGACCCGTTTCGACGCGAATTCGGCGCCGTCTTTCGAGTGCGTTATTTGTATACAAAAACTGCACGCAATCAAGACCATTCGGGGAATCATATATCCGTAGATTCCCTGATTGCCGGGCGCCTGCTGCTCTTGAATAAGGTGCGTCGGAAAAATAAGGTGCGTCGAGGCAACGACCTCTTCGTCACACCGGCTGCGAGGCCGAAAACGCCTAGACGGTGGGTTGTCGTCGAGGTCCACACTGATGGCGACCAGCAACAGCCTGGAGTGCTCACTGAGGGGCAGAGAGATGTGTACGACTAGGCAGCGGTCGGCCCCGCCCGCTGCTGTCGGAGGCCTAGTAGCAGATGAAGCGCTGGGAATGCGGTGACTTGTGGCTACGGCAAGGGCGTGGCGCCGTTCCGGGAATTCATGGTGCGGCAAACGCGAGAGGCGGACCTGGCACTGATGGTCGAGTTGTCGAAGGCACCGACGCCGAAGTCGATGGCTGACATCAGCAATGTGCAGCTCATTCCGTCGTTCATGCTCTCGGAGCTGCGCGCCGCGTTTCAGATCGGTTTCGTCATCTTCTTGCCGTTCTTGCTGATCGACCTGATCGTCTCGAGCATTCTCATGGCTCTGGGCATGATGATGATGCCACCGACGACGATTGCCTTGCCGCTGAAGATCCTGATGTTCATCCTCGTCGACGGCTGGAGCCTCGTGCTCAAGGCGTTGGTAGGCAGCTTCCACTGAGTCATGGCCCTCATTTCGCATTGAGACACTCATGGCACGCTTGAGCTCTGCATTGTCTTCCACGCCCGTTCGGTTTTCCGGCGCTGCGGTGGATGTTGCTGCGCCGCGTGATGTCCCGGAATCTTCATCGGAAGGCCTGGACCTTGTTGCGCCACTCTGGACTCGTTGGCGCGGCGACAGCGATGAGGCAGCGCGCGACCTGCTGATCCGGCACTATCTGCCCTATGCGCGGATGATGGCAGCCACCGTCTATGGCCGCCGCACGCACGACGACGTCGAGTTCGAGGACTACCTGCAGCTTGCGAGGATCGGACTGGTAGAGGCCGTGGATCGTTTCGATCCGTGCCAAGGAGCCCAATTCAAGACCTTTGCATCCAAACGCGTACAAGGCTCGATCTTGAATGGGCTCGTTCGCTTGACTGAGAAAAATCAGCAGATCAGCGTGCGCACTCGGCTGCAGCAAGAGCGGATCGCGGCCATCAAGGAAGCCGCAGCTCAAGACCACATCCACGGATCCGAGGGAGAAGGACGCTCAGCCGCACCTGATGCGCTTAGCGCCGACAAATTGTTCAAGTACCTCGCCGAGGTCGGCATCGGCATCGCGCTGGGCGTGTTGCTGGAAGACACTGGCATGGTCGATGCGGAAGCGTTCGACAGCGAAGCTGGCTCGCATGCAGTCTCGCCTGAGGTGAGCTACTTCCGAAAGACCGAGATTCGCCAGTTAGGTACCGTCTTGCGGGGTCTGGTCGATCAGCTGACTGACCAGCAAAAGACGGTCATCCGTCACCATTATCTGCAAGAGATTCCGTTTGACGAGATCGCCTCGCGAATGAACGTCACGCGCGGGCGCATTTCTCAGTTGCATCGCCAGGGACTCCTGCGTCTGCGCGAACTCCTGGACAAGGACTCCAGGCTCGATGTGTCGCTATGACACGCGGGTCACTCCATCCACTTTCTGACATCGCATTGTTGCCATGACCAATACCTCTGAAACCCAGGCCACTACCAAGGGCGAACTTTCGCATCGCGACGATCCGCGCGTGGTCGCTTCATTGCAGCGCCTCGACCGCATGGAGGGATTTCTTCGTGAGGATCCCTCGAACAACTCGCTGCTCATCACTGCCTTCGAGGCGGCGCTGTCGTGTGGTGAGTGGGAGCGAGCGGAGGTGCATCTGCGCCGAGCCCAGTCACTGTCCGAGGATGTGCTGGGCTGGCGATTGCGCGAGGGAGATTTTTGGCTGGCGCAACAGCGCTACGACGAAGCGCTGTCGGTACTCGATGCGCTCACTGACACGCAGGATCCTCCTCCCGGCTTTCTTGATGTCTTGATGCACAACATCGCCTTCATTGAACTGCGGCGCGGCCGCCATGCAGAATGCGTGGCACGGCTGGCGTCAGTGCTCGAAGCCGGTAGTGCAGCATCCGCGTCCCAGACGGCGACGGGTCAGCCTCCTGTCGCTGCGCGTGCGTTGCAGCAGCTCTGGCTGCGCGCGCTGCATCACGATAGACAGATCGACCGTGCAATGGGCTGGACGCTTGTTGCGGAGCAGCAGCGGACGCTTGACCCCCAAGCTGCTGGTGTGGCGAGCCTGATCGCGATCGACGCGTCGAATTTCGAAGCGGCGCAGCGCTGGTGCATGCTGAGCCTGAGTAACGGCACACCGCCGGAGCAACCGGTTGAGGCCTTTGCGACGCGCGCGACCTTGGCTCTGGCGCAACGCGACGCGGCAGCGGCAAGTCAGTTTGCGGATGCAGCGCTTCAACGTCACCCTGGAGATGGCCGAGCCTGGTCGACACGTGGCTTTGCGTCTTTGCTGGCGGGTGATCTGGGGAACGCATTCAAAGCGTTTCGACAGGCCCTCTCGGTCATGGGGCAGCACATTGGCACTTGGCATGGTCTTGGATGGACGCAGATCCTTCAAGGCGACCTCGCGGGTGCGCATGAAAGCTTTGAAACGGCGCTCGCGTTGGATCGGAATTTCGCCGAGAGCCATGGCGGACTGGCTGTGGTTTTGGCAATGCAGGGACGTCCGGGCGAAGCTGGCGAGCAAGCGGAACTCGCTTTGAGGCTCGACCGGACCAACTTGTCCGGTCGCTATGCGCAGGCGCTGCTGACGGGGGATGTGAAGGATGCTAGCGACGTGCAACGTTTCGCGCGCCGAATTCTAGGGGGCATCGCCGCGCCGCTCGGGGGCGATCTTGCTGATCTGGTTGCTACGCCAGGCGCGTAAGCCAACGAATGAAGCGTGTCAGCGCCTGGCGGCAATGGTCGGCTTTGAGTCGGCCAGCAGGAGGTCGCCGGCTTCGCGCAGCGCTGCGTGGAGTTCCTCGTCTCCCTCCATGCGTTGCATCACGGCGTCGACCATCTGATCAAAAGCGATGCCGTCGATGCGTTCGCGGCCGAAGGTCTGCATGAGCACCGACTCGAGGAACAGGCGGAAAGCCTTTCGTTGGCGCTGCGGATCATCGGGCGATAGCGCCCGCACTCGCAGTGCGACCATCTGCTGGATTTGAGCATCCGTGTCGCCGGCGACATACGCGTCAGGCTCGCCCTTTGCTTTGGCGAGTCGGCCATCGCTCGGTGTTTCACGCGCTGCCAGGCCGCGGGCTTTAGCCTGCGCCTGAAATTGTGCGCTGAACCGCGCGCGAATCATGGCGGCGAGCTGCGTGGTCGGATCGATCATGAAGGCGGCGGTATCTGGCTATCAGGCGAGTTCGAGCTTTGGTTCAGTGCACATGACCCTGCTGCTGATAGTTTGCCAACAGGATGTGTGCTGAAGACTCGTCAGGCACGTCCTCGGCACTCTCGGATTGCACTGTGGAGTGCCTCAATGAGCGAATGCCGTCGATCACTTTTTGGATGTCGCTCGACAGTGCGGCGTTCGTCGTATTGAGCGTGAGGCCGTGTTCGTAGTGGGCCAATGCCTCGTCGAATTGATCCTGTGCCAGCGCCGCGAACCCATGGATGAAGTGGGGCAGGGGATCGGTCTGAGGAAGTGCCAGAAGCGGTTGCCAAGTCAACATGGCGACAGCTGCTCGCCCCGAGCTGAACTGCAGCAGTCCCAGTTGGTAGCGTGCCATCGGGAAATCAGGTGCCAGGCGCGTGGCGTTCGCAAACGCAGTCTCGGCTTGGTTCATGTCGCCCAGCGCGGCGAAGTCGGCGCCGAGCATGAACTGAGGCAGTGCAGCGCTGGGCTGGACTGCACTCGCTCGCTGAAAGCCCTCGATTGCGCGGTTTGCCTCGTTGGCCTGGCTGGCGGCCATGGCAGCAGCCATGAGCGCATCAAACGAATCGAAATCGGAGGTTGGCATGGTTGCTTTCAGGCGCGTGGCTCTGTGAGCGATGTGGAGCAGAGTGCACATTGTCGCTGTCTTGGAAGCCGCGTGAAAGCGAGCACCCTCGTACTCCCGTGGGGCATCTGCGCAAGAGCTAAACAGATGGGTATTGCCTTGGATATGTTGCCAAGTGCGAGGCGACGTGGATCTCTTGATGCGCTGCTGCCTCGAGCGCGAATGGTGATCAAGCAATGCAATAGGTTGGGGGACGTTCTCCGACGATTTGAAGAAGGTAGAGAAACATGGTGAAGTGGGCAAGGGTGCGCACGTTCTGCGCCGTTGGGTTGTTGGCTGGGGTGATGTTGACCGGATGTGGAGGCGGAGGAGGTGGTGGTGGCGGCGGCATCGCGGTCGCGCTACCAACGGCGACGAACGCAGGCAGCAACGAGGGCGCAGGGCAAGTTAACGGAACGGGCTCGACCGCTGGTAGTGACCGAGGGTCTACTGGGGGCCCTGGTGGGACGAACTCCGGCGTTTTGGGAGCGCCAGTGAGTGTGGTGTTTTCTCCTGCAGTCGCTCGGGTCACCCTGGCCAAGGGGGACAGCCCCTCGGCAACGCCAGGCATTCAGAAGCTGACCGCAACGCTCACTGGTGCGAAGGTTGCTGGCTTGTACGTGTTTACCACCGCCGCGGACGTACTCTTTCCTGCTCGCCAACTGCTGAACGATGATGGCAATGGGTCATACGTCAGCGGCTTTCCTATCTACTTCAATCGTGATCTACCCGCTGGGATTAAAAGGGAACACTTCAGCTTCAAATGTGCGCGGATGTGGATTGCTCGGTTGAGTACGGTGCGAACGGCGGCAGCTTTCCCTATGAGATCACGGTGCTTCCTGCGCCAACCATATCGATCGCTGTAAACGGGGCACCCGTGGCAGGCGGCACACAGCCCGTAGCATTGAAGGACGGGGATACAGTTGATCTTCACTCGGATGTATCGGTCACTTGGTCGACGGGATCTGGCGGCGTGATGTTCTCTGGTGAAAGCTTCACGGGCACTGATTGGCACTCCGTGATCAGGTACGCGATCAATAGTCATGGATCCACGGCCACGGCCACGGCCACGGCCACGGTGAACGTCAACGCTGTCGCGGCAGTAGATCCGAGTGATCCCGATGGACCTTTGGCAAATACGCGCGTGCGGTTCACGTTAACTGAGTAGGTCCAAGATCTGCTTAATGCGCTGTGGGGTCGACCCTCATTCGGCTACAGTCGGTCAGGACCGTACATACCCGATGCCTCCTTAAATTGTGAACACTGCCTTCGTTGCCTCGCAGCGATGGAAGCTCTGGCTTTTTGCATTTGCAGGCGCAGTGGTGGGTGCTTGCCAGTTCGCACCGGCGTGGGTGGCCGACTGGTTCGGCGCTGACGTGGCGACCATAAGGCTATTGGCGCTTGTTGGAGCCTGCCTGCTCTCCGTCCTAGCATGCATCTCAATTCGGTGCCCTGCTTGCGGCCTCGCTCTGGTTTGGCAGGGTATGCGACGACAACCTGTATCCCAGTGGCTCGCTTGGCTTCTGCGCGTTGAGGCCTGTCCGTGTTGCGGCTTCTCGCACGGGCCATTCGAGCACGGAAAATAGCGGTAGCCGACGTGAGTCGGCCAAAACCGGACCTTCGCCAGCGGCCCCAAGTTTCGAATTTCAAAGACGCGGCAAGGGGCAAAATGCTCACGCCAACAGGTTGGAGAACGGCGCTTGCGACAAGACATCACCTTGAATATCCCGTACGACCTTTCCGAGCAAGAGTGGGCAAAGGTTTTGACCGTCTACGAGTCGATGGATGGTTGGTTAGGCGATAAGAACGGGCCGGCTTGGTACGGGCAGGAGGGCGACGCCCGGTACATATGGGCATCAGTCGAACCCAGCGGTATCCAGTTCTGCGGCGAAGCAGAGCCGCCCGTCTGGATTGGCTGGCTCACGGTGCTGTGCGCAAGAATGAGCCTGGCCCTCGGACGCGAAGTTCATGACGCATGTGCGTGATGGCGGCAGGACGTCGTAGCGCCGCCTTCGGCCAGGACCGGTCATTCGGAGGGCGGCTTCAATTCGCCTGATAGCGGACGTTCGAGGCGTCCGCACCACAATATTGCGCAGATTCAGCAGAACACACTCCGAGCGCGTGCACACCAACGGCGCGCCCATGAACAATTAGGCCAACTTCCGCGTCGAACCATGAGCATCACGCCTCCCGCCGAATTACACCCGCTTGCCGGCAACCTTCATCTTCTCTATCCGTACGTCGTTCCACGGAGCTGGGTGGACTACGTTGGCGCCGATTCCCTTCTGACTTGGGATTTTTCAGAAGACGTCCGCATGGTTCTGGTCATTGACGGACTTGGAACCGTACGCAATGCGAAGTCGCAAGACCTGTCGGAGGCGGGCCTCTCAGTGGAAGACGCCTTCGAGGTGGCCGCGAACAACCTGGGAAAAGCCTTTCAAGCAGGGGAATTTCAGCTCGGCGGGGCAACCCTCATCGATGGAACGAACATCGGGATGGCTCGTGGAAACTGGATGGCGCCCGCCGGCGCGCTGATGCTTGGCAACTTCTACGAGATGCTGAAGGAGAACCTGGGCGGCGAGGAGTTCGCCGCGGTAGCCGTGAACCAACAGTGCCTGTTCGCGTTTCCGACCGACGAGAAGACTCTTAGCTCCAAGTCGCTGCGCATCGCGATTGAGGATGAGTTCCGAGGCCATCCAAAGCCGATTTCACGGGCCTGGCTGAAGCTTGACGGAACATGGCCGAGCGAGCATCCGTTGAACGGTATCTTTAATGCCAGTCCCGATAGTTGAACGCCCTTTGGTCGGCAGTCGGCCAAGACCAGACATCCGAACAGCGTCGCCAGTTCGTTCCCAGAATCCAGCTCGATGACCAGCTACATCAGCCTCAGAGACCGAAGGTTTGCCGTCACGTCAGCGGTGGTTCGGCAGATTGACGGCCTGTGGAGCGTGGAGATTGAGACGGAGCCGAGGGAGTTCGATGGCGAAATGTGGTCACCCAGGCTGTATCACCAGGGCCTGCGGCTCCAAACGCATGCGGATGACAATCTGGAAGGCGCGAGCACTTCGTGGAGTGACAAGTCGGACGCCGCATACCCCCATCCGGAGTTGGGGTTCATGTACGTGTTCGGCCATCATGATGTGTACGACACGACGTTGGCGTTCAGTCGCATGGCCGCCGAACACATCGAACTCGCGTGGGATGGCCTTTGCGACGTATTCTGGTCCGGCGACTTCACAGAGGCTGTACCCTTTCAGTGCCGCTGCGTCGCATCGGTGCACCACGGCTGATGGCAGCACGCGGCCAAGAGCAGAAGTTTGGAGGGGCAATTTGTCATCCTTGATGTATCTCGAAGATGGGCGGGCACTGAACCGTTCCAATCTAGGCTACTGCGGCATGTTGGTCCTAATCGCTCGCGAAATACCCGAACATCACAAGAGGCTACGCACATGGTTGGAGGACCTCTCCGACCGAACTGCACCCTTCTGTGAGTTCGACATACGCGGCCTGTCGGACGAGCATCGACAGACGTTTTGGACTGCCGCCGCTCGTGCTGGCGTGATCATCCGAGCGAAATACGGTTGCGACGCGGTGCCAAGTAACGCGTGGGCGGCGGAAAGCCTCCTGCATTTGTTGCGAATGCATAGCAGCATCGTGACTGGCGAGCCGCCGTCGGCGCTCAACGACCTGGATATGGCGACGCCGTATTCAGGCATGCCTGAAGATCTTGAACTGCTCTGGCGTGATCCGACAGCCTGACAGGTCTCGGCCCAATCGCCGCTTCGCGATCCACTGCGACGGCTGCGCGACCGGCTACAGTCGGCCAACACCAGACATTCGGTTAGCATCTTGCTTGTAACATAAGCATCAGCTCATCCCGCGTAGGGCCAAGAGCACGCGTTCCAACAATGACGAGATTCTTCAGCCGGCCGGCCAAGACGTATCCGCCTGCTCGGTTTGCAAGGGCCATGCAGCATGTATCGATGTTGGTGGCTGCACTTGCAACTGTCGCCCTCAGTGCTTGTGGCAGTGTGACGATGCCAAATGCCCCTCAAGATGCGACAGGAGTTGTCATCAACTCCGTCGGTGACACCGGGTTCCGAATAGATCGAACGTATAGAAATCGAGGAGCCGCGCCATTGATCTCGAAGGTGGATGACACCATCGTTGGGAGTGCCGAACTCGGCTATGCCACGCGAGTGAACACTAAGCCGGGAAAGACCAAACTCCAAGTGATCTGTAAGTTGCCAAGTGCGTCCGCGACGGAGGGACGTCCTCGTCCCTTTGCCCCTCAAGTAAATGGGCAAGCACCAATAAGTGGGGTGGCTTCGGGAGGCGCCGAAGCCCAAATCATCCTGATCGACGAGCTTGAACCCGGCGGTCGATATGAGCTGCACTGCGACGCAATGGGCGGCGCAATGGCGCGGGCCTGGTTGACGAAGGAGAAGTCGTGAGAGTCGGACAAATATTCGTAGTTCTTGCTTTGGCCAGCATGTTGGGCGGTTGTGTTGCTGCGTACAAGCCGCCGCCTTCCGGACCCACCGCCACTTTCCAAGTCCGCTTCGTACATCCAATTTCGGGACTTGTGGGTGTGCGCGCGTACAACAATCCAAAGTGTGAAAAGACCATGGACTTGTACAACGCAAGGCTGGAGCGCGATGGTCCAGAAAGTAAGCCCGTAGCTATCGCGGCGGACAGACCTTTCACAGTGCGTATGGCTTCAGGGCATGACAATTCAGTTTGCGCCATCTCGGTGGTTTTCGACCCTAAAGAAGGCGCTCACTACGTTGCTGAATATGACAGCGTTGGAACTCAGTGCTACATACGCGTGATGCGCACCGAGAGCGGAAGCTCAACAGATCCAGTCTTGGAAAAGAGCGCCCGAAAAAACTGGCCGCAGTGCAGCGGTGTTAGCGGGACCATGTGAGCGAGCTTGGCGCCCGGCGGCAAGTGACGGCCAGGACTGGACCTTCCTTAACGCCCTCCAATTGAGCCATCGTGACGACATCGACGTTTCGCTTCACCTTTGAGCGCGACTGGCGCTCAGCGCCGATGGCGTACTGGGTCCATGTCCCCGATACGACGACTTCAGGAGCATGGGTGCCTGCTGCACCCGTCGCCATTCCGCACAGGGGCTTCCCAGCACTTCGTATCGAGGCCGGCGAGCATGAACTCGTGTTTACGTCGCCAGCGCAGCTTGCCCACTGCATTGAAGTGCTGTCCACGAGACCGTTGCCGACCTCACGGCAGCTGTCGCTGAAGCGTGGCACTACTGCGGGTCCGAACGGCCATTGGCTCAGTCGGCTCCCTGCATCGCTGAAATCTCCGCGTGGACGGGAGCAGCTTGTGGAAATGCTGCGAGTGGCCTATGCCGCATCGGTGCGTCCCGACGGCGCGTCGTTCGAGTTGCCCCAAAAGTTCAAACGGCTATGAGGCGGCAACGGGCAGAATGCGGCCAAGAGCGGTCAGTCGCGTCGTGGGGCAAAATTCGGTCATAACCAGACGTTGCTCAGCACAATGCTTTCACTTCGTATCGATCAGTTCGAGTTCGACGATCCCGGCAGCGAAGAGTCGCTTGAGATCGATGTATCTAGTCAATCGAGATTTCCACATCCAGACGTGAAGGCATTCGTTGGATCAACCGTCGATGTCGCGCAGGCGTCGGCGCTTGACGAGCCAATGCCCTTTTATCGATTGACGGACAGGGCGGGCGTTAGCGACTACCTCAAGCGCTTTGCCAAGGTCGACGTACCGCCGCATTGTGACTGGCCCACTTATTTGCTATCTACGGATTCGTGGAGCGAGACGCATCTTGTCATTTGCGGGCCGACGATATTTATTCGCTACCGCTGGTCTACAAGTGCGTAGCCGAGTGCAATCTCATTGACTTCAGGCACGAGTCGCATGTCCTAGTCCGCTTTGGGCACTTTGCGCCCATCAGGCGACAGGCTACAGCCGGCCAAAAGCAGACATCTCGCAGCCAAGACAAATCGACCATGCTGAGCACCAACAGATACCTGCCATCCTGTCCGACCGTCCTCGCTCTTGTCCTGCTATGCGCGACACCAGCTTGGTGCATATCGCCCGCAAGTTATTTCATCAAGGCGAAGTTCATTCCTGGAACGCTTCATCTTCAGGCAGGTCATGAAGCGCAAATCGAAAAGGAATCGAAAGAGCTTAAGCAGCCGTCCGCCAAACCTAACTGCGTTCTCGATATGTTCGTCCAAGTCACTGCGCACTCTCAACGCGTGGGCACATCCGACGACGGCCAGCGCGCACTCGCGCTGGCGCGTGGAGAAATTTTTAAGCGCGTCCTCGAAAAGTCTGGTCTGCAAAGCGCCGCAGTTGCGCCAACCTATGTGAGCTTCACCGCACGAGCCTCTGAGTTGGACACTGCGGTATTCATGTTTAGGCTTAGGCCACCGATAAAGTACGCCGCGACCGGCGGTATCGAGGTCATTCCTGAGCTCGCAGACTGCACGCGAAGCTGACTGGGCTCGCACTTTCTAAGTGGCCGCTTCGGGCTAACCAAAGCCGATCCGACGGAGCAAAGTGTGGGTCCCTCAGGAGCGGACATCCGAGTGTGTGAATCCGTTTGGGTCACAAAGCCACACAGACGGGTCGGATGCGCCGCAGGACTTCATTTGGACTTCATCAAGATCGAACGCACCCGCAATAGCTTTGGGCGGCAATCTCGCACTGCAAGTAGGCACAAACTGGATGGCACAAGCTCGACAAGATGAGGGCAACCGAACGCCGATCTTGGGTAATAGTCCGACGAAGGCCGTCCTTGCCTGACGCGCTGGCTGCGGGAAGCATCTGACCCGAATCGCAGACCCGCTTGTAGGTGTGCGCTAAAGGAGATGGTGCACACCATGAAGAGTGAGCAAGACGCAGGGAAGGCGAGCCGGCGACATCACGACCGAGCGTTCAAACATGAGCTCGTACAACAAAGCTTGGAGCCGGGCGCGTCCGTGTCGGCAATCGCGCTGCACGGCGGCGTCAACGCCAACATGCTGTTCAAGTGGCGCAGGGAGCATCTTCGGGCTGCTGGCGGCGAGTCGGCGGCTGTACTGTTGCCGGTGACTGTCGCGCCGGCGGCCGAGGTCATGACAGTTCCCTCGTCAGGCGAGCGTGCTGTGGCGCCACCGAGGTCGGCTCTGCGCAGCGGCGTTATTGAGTTGGAGTTCGCCGGCGCCCAGTTGCGCTTGCGCGGGCCGGTCGACGAAAGCAGCCTGCGCAGTGTCCTGCGCGCGCTGCGTCAGAGCGAATGATCGGCCCGCGCGCTGGCACTCGGGTCTGGCTGGCAGCCGGTGTGACGGACATGCGCTGCGGCATGGACACGCTGGCGGCGAAGGTACAGACCGCGCTCACCGAGGACCCGTACGGCGGTCATGTCTTCGTCTTCCGCGGTCGCCGAGGCGATCTTGTCAAGCTGCTGTGGAGTGACGGCGATGGCATGTGCCTGCTGGCCAAGCGGTTGGAGCGTGGCCGCTTCATCTGGCCGCAGGCAGAGACGGGCTCGATCTCGCTGAGCGCTGCACAGCTGTCGATGCTGCTCGAAGGCATCGACTGGCGACGGCCCGAGCGTACCTGGCAGCCGCGCGCGGCAGCATAGGCGGCGTTCTGCAGTTGACAGGACAACTCCCGCTGTGGAAATGGGTGACGACAGGCACAGTCGCACCCCATGACCTCCGAGGAACTGCTGGTTGCCAACGCCGCTCTTAGCGGCGAGGTGCAGCGCTCGCAAGAGGCATTGAAGATTGCACTGCTGACCGTCGAGAAGCTCAAGGTCGAGGTGGCTTACCTGCGGCGCATGAAGTACGGTCGCTCCAGCGAACAGCTCGAGCACGCGCAGCTTGAGCTCGTGGGCGGTCAACTCGCGCAGCCGGCGGTGCCCGCTGAAGGCGCCGATCACCCCTCCAACGTCACGTCCATCGAGCAGGCTCGCAAGAAGCGGCAGAAGCGACAGCGCACCGGTGTACGGGACTTGCCGGATCACCTGCCACGGCGCACTGTGGTGCACACTCCGCAAAGCGGTTGCAACTGCGAAGCCTGTGGCCGCGGCCTTCGCGAGATCGGACAGGACGTCTCGGAGGTACTCGACTACGAGCCGGGCAGCTTCCATGTCCTGCGCCACGTCCGCCCCAAGCTCGCCTGTGCGACCTGCAGCACGATCGCACAGGCACCAGCGCCACGCCGCCCCATCGACCGCTGCATGGCCGGCACCGGCCTGCTCACGCATGTGCTGGTGAGCAAGTACTGCGACCACACGCCCCTGTACAGGTTGTGCGAGATCTACAGCCGTGAAGGCGTCGAACTGCAGCGCTCGACCCTGGCGGACTGGGTAGCGCAGGCGGCACGCCTGCTGAGCCCGCTGGCCGAAGCGATCGGCCGCTACGTGGTGGCGGCCGATAAGGTCCACGGCGACGACACGCCGATCCGCGTGCTCGGCGGTGCGGGCGCCAAGGCCCGCACCGGGCGCCTGTGGGTGTACGTGAGGGATGACCGCCCCAGCGGCGACACAGCGCCGCCGGCGGTGTGGTTCCAATACTCGGTGAACCGCAAGGGCGAACACCCCGTTCGTCACCTGAGGCACTTCAAGGGAATCCTGCAAGCGGATGCCTTCACTGGCTACCACCCGCTGTACGAAGACGGCCGTGTGGTCGAGGCGGCTTGCTGGAGCCATGCACGCCGCAAGGTGTGGGACATCCACGAGCGTCAGCACAAGCTGGCCGGCACGCTGGCGCACCAGGCGTTACAGCGCATCGGCAAGGTGTTCGGCGTCGAGGCCGACATCCGCGGCAAGACGCCGGATGAGCGAATGCGGGTTCGCCAGGAACACACTGGTCCCATGCTGGATGAATTGAGGGAGTGGTTCAACACAACGCTAGCGCAGGTCTCGGCGAAGTCGCCGATGGCGCTGGCGATCGGGTACTCGCTGAGCAACTGGACGGCGCTGACGCGCTTCGTTGACGACGGCCGCATCGAGGCGCACAACAACGCTGCCGAGCGCGCGCTGCGCGGCGTCGCCATCGGACGCAAGAACTACCTGCACTTCGGCTCCGACGCCGGCGGCAGCAGCGCTGCAGTGATCTACACGCTGATCGGCTCCGCCAAGCTCAACGGAATTGACCCACAGGCCTACCTGCGACACGTGCTCGAACGCATTGCTGACCACCCGAGCAACCGCATCGACGAGCTACTGCCGTGGGCCGTCGCCGGTGAGCTCGTCAAGGCTACGCCCACGACATCAGCGACGGCAGACAAGCTCGCGGCCTGAGCGTTGCCGCTGGCAAAATTGCCGACATGCGTGTCGAGCAGATCAAAGACCTTCCCATGGCCACCAGCGCCGAGCTGTACCAGCTCAGCTGGGTCATCGAGCAACTCATGGCCGACCCCCGACGCATCGTGCAGGCGCGCTCGCAGCTGCACATGGGCCAACTGGTGCAGTACTGGGACTGGGGCACTGGCAAACTGCGCAAGGCCCGCATCGTGGCCATGAAAGACCGCCAAGCCACGCTGGTCGACGAGCAGAGCAAAGAGCGCCTGAACGTGCTGTATGCGGCCATCGTGCCGGCCGAGGAGCAGCCGAATGCTTCGGATGCCAGATCAGCGTCAGCGGCGCCTGCGGCGCCGCTGAGGCCGCCGCCGGAGATCAACAGGAAGGAGGACTTCCGTGTCGGCCAGCGCGTCAGCTTCGTCGACCAAAGCCTCAAACGTCAGGTCGGAGAGATCAAGCGCCTCAACCAGCGCACAGCCACCGTTCACTGCGACGGCCGGGCTTGGCGCGTGGGCTTCGGCCTGCTCCAGCACGTAGCCGACATCACGCCATAAAGCACCCGGCCGTCAACGACGGCCTTGAGCGGACTAATACGATCTTGGCACGCCTGCTGGAGTCCCTTTGCGTGGCGACCTCTTGGCTCGCTCTGATCCTCGCGGCACCGATTTTTTTGATCGCGTGTTTGATGCCACACACCTAACGCATCGCATCAGCCCCTCCGAGCAAGATCACATCGAAATCGTGTCCCGTTACGCACGGAATTTCATCGATCAAAACAAAAGGCTCCCGGACCACGACGAGTACCGAAATTGGGTGGTCGGTACTGACAAACGGCAAGGGACGCATCTCGATGGGCTCGGGTACTTCCTGCACACAGAATGCGCGAAAGGGGTCGCGGACTTCTGTGTGGGCTTCTTGGCCGACGATGTCTGGGTAACCTACAGGTCAGGGCAGGCAAGCCCTGCGAAGGTGGCGATCGATGGCCGTCTGGCCGGGACCTGGCTCGAAGGAGGTGCCTTTGCGGGACTACTGGCCATCGCCGTCTTCTTCAGGCGGGCTGCCAGTGTCAAGCGGCGGTCTATGCAAATTGAATGACGTCGTCAGAGGTGCTGCAATGTCTCTTGTGGGCCCAGTAGAGACAGCGCCCTTTCGACTACAGTAGGCCACAACCGGGCAGTCCACCCTTCCCGCCCAAATCACACCAGGAGAAAGCGTGGTATTCCTTGTAATTTCCTGCGGTTTGACGGACGCGTTGCGGGCAGCGACGAATTTAGCCGCAACGATCTGGCGCGGAACAGATGCTGCCTCAGGGGCTTAAGGGGTAGTTTTCATGAAGCCATCAATCAAACGCAGAGATTTTTTTACCTTGTCCAGCGTCGCCTTTGGATTGATTGGCGTGGATTCTCTGGCCCACGCTCTTACACAACCAGCGCCATCGCCTCCCACCCTAGAGGATGACGTCAGAGGCGCCGCGTTAATCTTGGTAGGCACGTTTGATCAATTCGTCTTCCGAGGCCACAGCGATAAGCTTGTGCCGATGAACGAATTTAATGTGGACTTTGATACGGATAATGGGAAGGGGAATCGCTCTCTCAATGGATTTTTGAGAATTAGGCGAATACTCAAGAACGCGATGCCGGAGCAGATCAAGTTTTCAAGCGTCATCAGGTTGCAGGGACCGGTGCCTAGCGATGATTACTCCGCGTATCTCCACAAAGAATGGGTAGTATTCGCGAACCAAGGCGTCATCATCAGATACGGAGAAGAGCGTAGACGGATTTTTGGCACTACTCGGCTACCCGTGCCAATAGCAGATGAAGAAAAAATTCGGCGACTCATCGGAGATTCCGCCGAAAGCGCTGTTCGCTGAAAATTGCGGGTGGCCGGTTGGTCCGGCGCCGACTTGTCGATTCTCAGGCTATTGAATTGGCACCTTCGCAACACTGAAGCGACCGGCGCCACTCGGCCATAAGCTGCCATTGAAAGTCTTGACCAAGGTAGTCATGGGTTACACAGCTTTATCTCGGGCCTCAGTCCTTCGCGCCACGCGCAGTAGGGGTTCTTACCTTCGTAGGAGTAGTTCTTATCTCGCGCATAGTTGAGCGCCGTGGTTTCAAACGTGTCAGTATCTGCGTCCTTTATCAGGACGTCGTCGTAGTAGACGCCATTCTTGTCTTTCGTGTACCAAGATTGCATCTCTGCCGTAAATGTCGCCGGGTCTCTATCAATGGGAACATGCCTTTTAAACACCGCTTTTCCGTCTGTCGAGTAGAGTCCTTGAAATCGGAACTGACGCGCAGTTCTCGGGTCCATTCCGTGGATTTCGCGTCCATCGAGATAGACTGCCCGTTTGTCTCTGTAAAAATAGTTGCCGATGCTTTCGAAGGTGTCTGGGTCCGCGCCCAGAATGCTCTTCGATCCAAGAAAAACCTTCGATCTGTCTCGCCACAAATTGTTGCTAGGGATCAAGACACGCATCGAGGCCGGATCTGCTTTAACAATCTCCCCTCGATTGTTATAGACCGCGGTGCTAGTTCGATAGATCCCGTAGAGACTCGGCAGGCTTTCCAGATTCGTGCCCTTGAGCTTCCGATTTTGGTAAAACACCCTGACGCCATCCGTACCGAACGGGCCCACCTTTTTAAAATCAGATACGCGACCCGTAATTCGCGCAGTTTTGCCGAAGACGGAATTTTCATCGGCGGAGTAGCCATCTCCGAGAAGCCGAAAGCCCGCGAGCTTGGCACCCTTAATGAGCTCACCGCGATAAAAAATTCGAGTGCCGTCGCTGGCGTAGTCGTTGACCAAAGTCGAACAAGGCGCCATCCCATAATCCGGTGGATGAATCGGTTGAAAGGATCTTACGTCAAGCTCCCTAACCCGCCGTTCGATCAGCGGCGGGTTAGCCCAGAATGACACGACTCCATCCTTGATTAAATAGTCCGATATGTATTCTGGGCACGAGAGAGCTAACGCATAAGTAGGCGTAAGAGCGATGGAAAGGACCAGAGCGTGCCAGCGACGAAAGCCAAGAAACACAATTCTTCCTCCTGTTTGCACGCGCAGCCCGTCCATCGTCGGTGCGGCTGGAATAGAGCGGGCAATGATTTCGACAATGCGATTGTCGAGTATTGCCGGCAAGAATTCCTCGACGGGGTTCAGCAGGATGTTTGAGCCAAGAGTGAACGTCCACGAAAGGCCGCTCTTGAGAAGGCCCGGTGACCCTTGCGGCCCCACTCCTGAACTTCGGTTCCAGTGTCCGCTTCATGGAAAGCTCGACGACCGCAGTGGGCCCATGGAAGCCTTGGCGACAGAGCAAAGTTTCGGTCCCTCAACTGAAGGAGACCGAAATGGAATCCCTGATCGTCTCGGCATCGCGCCCTCCGTGGAACAAGGACAAGCTCGTCGGGCAAAAGCGGCCGTTCAAACTCAAGGAAATCTGGGCGATTCGCGTACGACTGCAGCTCTCATGCCGTGCCCGCGAGTTGGCTCTGTTCAACTTAGGCATCGACAGCAAACTTCGAGCATGCGACTTGGTGAAGCTTCGCGTACGGGACGTCGCCAACGGGGAGCGTGCATCCGCCCGGGCCAGCGTAATTCAGCAGAAAACCGGACGCCCTGTTCAATTCGAACTCACAGAACCGACCAGAGAAGCAGTGTCAAACTGGATGAAGATCGCCCACCTGCGCGCCGAGGACTTTTTGTTCCCGAGCCGGGTGAGTACTTCGCCGCATCTTGGAACCCGCCAGTACGCGCGCATTGTCGACGGCTGGGTCGAGGAAATCGGATTGGATGCAGCTGCCTACGGGACACACTCGATGCGACGGACAAAAGCCTCGCTGGTCTATCGCCGCACCAAGAACTTGCGTGCTGTTCAGTTGTTGTTAGGCCATACCAAACTGGAAAGCACCGTACGCTATCTCGGTATCGAGGTAGAGGATGCTCTGGAAATGGCTGAACAGACCGACGCATGAGGTTCTCGGCGCCCCGGCGGGGCGCCCGCAGAGGTGACCTCGGCCTTGGATCTGGACCATCGGGCAGAATTCGGCCAGAAGCTGCCGTTTGATCGCGAGGCCCAGTTCACCCGCAATCCTTCCCGCCTGAAAGTTGAAAGCGATGCACTCAAAATCAGGAAAATCCAGATGCATCGCCTCGGCGTTGAAGTCAAAGAGTTGCGCGGCGCTTCGGGAGCTGCGAGAGGCTTTTATCTTGCGGGAGACGGCCTGGAGTGGATCACGCCGGGCTAACGAATGGGGTGCCGGTGAATTCTGGCTAGTCTATTGATTTCACGCCTGGCCATCACTAAGGAGTCCAGAAAATGACCACCGCTGAATCGATGGCGTTTATCGCAAGAGCTGAGAAGTACCTTGTTTCGCAGGGCGCTCCAAAACTGTTAGCCAACTGTCATTGGCTCGAACTTTCTGACGTAAAAACCTTAGTGGGACAGTCGACTTTGTCAAATGAGCAAAAGGCTAGACTCCGTGCAATACCGCCGCTTCCTTTGCCTACGGGCAGCTTGACGGTAGGTTGCCCGATCGAGGGAATGCCGATTTCTATGGCACTGCATTACTATCGCATTAATGAATGGGTAGTAAATTCTTTGGCCGTGCACTACATTGACAAGCACGATATTGCTATGCCGGTTGGATTGGCGGATGAAATAGCAGCACTTTGAGCATGGTGAGGTCGAGGCGCTGCAAGATGGCGGCGCGACGTGCCGCCGCGTGCACGCCTACGTCAAACCTCGAGAGCAGTTCACCATGTCTACGTCCGACACGCCCCGGTGCGGGAACACACGCGCGAGCACGCGGCGTTGTACCGTAGGCGCGACGCCTTGGGCACATTGCGATAGAACGCGGAAGGCTACAGTCGGCCAACAGCGGTCTCTCGGACCAAGCTTTCAACGAAAGGATTCGATGCCGTTTGATGTTGCTGAACGCTATGTGCAGGCTGCAGAGGAAGCGCTGGGCATCAGCCTTCCGGCGTCATATCGACTAGCCATGACTAGACGCAATGGGGGTTTCATTGCAACTGAGAGCGACGAGTGGGACTTGTACCCAATCGCAGATGACTCCGATAGAAAGCGGCTCGCTCGTACTCTCAATGGCATTGTCCCGGAGACGGAGCGTGCAAGAACCTGGCGTGGGTTTCCGTCAACTGCCATTGCACTGGGCGGCAATGGTGGAGGCGACAAGCTCGTCTTTATCATGGGCGGCGGGTGCCTCAGGCCAGAGGTCTTCATCTGGAAGCATGAGACGGGTGAGTTGCTCCGCGCCGCCGACGACTTCGGTGACCTCGTGCTTCCCGACTCATGACGGCCGTGAGCAGACACTCGATGGGACCATCCACTGTGTTGTCTTACTTCACCCTAAGGCCCCAGATGCGGATTCCAGTCACTTTCGTCGCGCTCTTTGCTTTCTGCGTCAGTGCCGCTTGGGCCCAAGCCCCAGTTATGTGCATGACTTTCGATGGCAAGTATTTTCTGGATGTTTTTTTTGAGCCAACAGCCAACCGTGCGACTGCAAGCGCACGAGAGCGGCTTCCCGAGATGGTAAGCCGCGCAGAGAGTCTCAAATTGCACCCTTGCTGCCCTGATGTACTTTGGACCCTGGAAGCTCATGTTGACAGAGGTGAATTACGACCAAGCGCACTTGAGAATCTGGCACAAGACCGCGCTGAATACGTTCAAGGCTTGCTAGTCGGTCTCGGGGTCGCAAAGAACCGGATATGCAAAAAATCCTTTGGCGCAAGGAGCCCAGTGTTAAAGCCACCTAACGCCAAAAACGCACGCGTCGAGATTTACGCCCTGTGTGCACGCAACTCGCAAGAGGCGAACGGATCATGGTGTTGAAACACAACATCTAGGTTCGAGCCCAAGACTTGCCGATCGAATTGGCCGTATGAATGGTGCCTTTTGGCACGGATCCAAGTTCCGCTTTGGGTCCGCAAGCGCAGGCAGGAATGTGGCAGGATGCGGCCAGGAGCGGACGTTTGCCACGCGCTCTCGATTTCGTGCTGCTGAGGCGTTCCGCGAGCCCTTGCCATAGCTATAGTCGGCAAGAAGCGGTTAGTTCGATCCACCCGCATTCAATACAGCAATGGAACACACCGACGAGGTAGTCATAGCCGGTTTGCAGCGTGGCGGCATAGCGTGGAGACGGTACTTCGTGCTGAACGGACTGCTACCGTGCTACGAGAACGAGGCCGACCAACTCATGGCACACGTCATTGAGGACGATTCCCTCGCTCTGTCCACAAAGGGCTTTCTCGTCCGCCACGGGCAGGTAAGAACTTTGCCCACTAAGTCGTAGAACGGCCAAGAGCAGACGGTCGCCATCGTAGTCAGAACTGCTACCGAAATCCGACACCAACAGGGTTCTCAGCGGTCGAAACGTAGCTCAGAAGAGGGAGCGCCATGCGATACATCAGAGTTGATTGGAAGCACGACTTTGCGGGTGACCCCGTGACAATATTTTCCGAGCTGGATGGACAGTTGTGGGAGCAGCGAAAAATCGAGGTCTTTCGCGATGGAAAACTCGGCTATGCGGACAAGGACGAAGAATTTGGAGGTTCAATGCTCGGCATCGAGCCTTGGCCGAATTTGGAGACCCTGGGTCTTGAGCCTGAGTTTGAGATACAGAATATTTCGAAGGAAGAATTTGAAGGCCGCTGGCTTCAGCGAAGGTAGCACTCCAACAAGCCGCCATCGGCCAGGAGCGGTCGGTCGGTGCGGTCTCAGAAACTCGGTGATAGCGGTCATTCGCGGCACCCACACAACTCTTAGCTAGTTATCAATGGGAATCTATGCACATTTTGGCACTGCCATCCGGCTGGCTTGGTCGATGAGTTTCTCTCTGGACCTCTAGACGAATTCGATGCCTGGTTGCTTGAAACCAACGCGGAATTTCCAGGCGATATTGACGCGTCTGTCCAACCGCTCTTGCGCGTCGTTCGGAGCAACGGTCGTGCTGCGTTGAACGCGCTCAATGCCGCCGAGGCAACCGCGGTTGACCGGTTGATGGACACGTATTTCGGTATGTTTTGCGACATGAAGCGCCGTGACATCAAGCAAGCGGCCGATCAGTCGCTGCTGCGCGCGTCTCACTACGCGAAAATGCTCGACTCCAGCAACGGGGTCGCCGCCCACAGTGCCGCCCTCGAACTTTGGAGCTTCATGTTCTCGGGTCGAGCCGTCGCCCGCGATTCAAATGTCTTCCCCTATGCTTCTGAAGACGGTGTTTACCACCTCTCATATTGGTCTTGTGATGAGGTGAGCCTGCTAGATGAAGCTTTCGCAGCCAAGTCGTTTGCGACCGAAGTCGACCCCAGAGCTCTCGCTGCAGTCAAGAATGCGTTGGCGAGTGCGCTCGCGCGGCGCTCGGGGCTTATCACCGAGATTTGCTAGAGAGCGCCGGCACATGGGAGCGCTTCGCAGGCCTCAGGCTACGATTTTCCATGGCGCTTGTCTGATGCTGGCGTTCTCAACGGACCTATTCGTAACGCAGGCGCAACCGGCTACAGTCGGCCAGGAGCGGTCCCTCGGAAGCGCCCTCAAATTCGATTCAAGGAGGATGACCATGTCAACGCTGCAAAAGCTTCGAGGGGATTCGATGCTCAGATTTCCCACGTTCGGTCGAACGCTAACGCTATACCGACAAGGCGGTCGGTTGGCATTGTTTTCGTTCCTTGCGACGGTGGTGCTCTTCAACTTGCCTTGGCGCCTCATTCCGGCAGTTGGTGAAATTCTTCAAATGCTGGTTGCGGCGGTTGGCTTCTACTTCTCCGCAGTCCTGCTGGGTTCGCTCACGCCCAACGATGCAGATGCTGACACAGCGCCAAGAAGCTGGCTTTGATTTCGGATTTCGGCCGAGAGCGGCCGCTTGACGTTAAAAACTTAATGACCATCACAGGAGACGCGCTTGGGATCGTTCTACACAAGTCACACAGTGCATGGAGCATCACAGAAGGAACTCCTGGATTGGCTCGGCTCACGCCCCGCGCTGGTGTCGAAGACCCAAGCCGGTACGACCGTGGTCCTGGACGCTGCGTGCGAAGACCAGGACGGCGACAAACTAGCCGGGTTGGCTGCTCAGATTTCCCGCCAATTTGATTGCGCAGTGCTAGCCGTGTTGAATCACGACGACGGCGTTCTGTACTTCGAGCTTTATGAGAGTGGGGAGAAAACGGACGAGTACAACTCCAATCCTGCCTACTTTGCTGAAAACGCCGAGTCCGACGAGCCGTCGGGCGGTGACACCATCAGGCTGTCAACAGTCTTCGGAGTTGCAGACCCGAGCAAATTGGACGTAATTCTTCGTGACACAGAGTATGTCGTCGCCACGAAGCGGCATCACGCGTTGGCGCTAGCGATGGGACTCCCGCTGCACTCGGTGGGCCTAGGCTACAAGTACGTCATCGAAGGGAATCTTCCGCCCGGGAGTCCGGACGGCGAGTATCGGCACAGTAAGGCTTAACCCCTCCATCGAGCAAACGTGCCAGAAGCCGCTCATGTCGATCGTTGAACGACTGCTTTGCGGGAATCATGAATTTCCGTTCGTGCCCGTTTGCGACGCCTGCGCGACCGGCTACAGTCGGCCAGAAGCCGACCTTCGATTCCGCCCCCCGAATTCAATCGAGAAACCATCCACGTGCGGCCCCCAACGGACTACGAGGCGATGAAACTGCTCATTCAACGTGCAACGATAGGTGAGGGGCGATTCATTCGCCAAACAGGCTTCCCTCGGTTTGGTCATGTGGTGCTTTCCGTAGAGCCCTCATCCGACAGCGGCCTCTCGTTCCGCTGGGAAGTTTCGCCGGAGCAGATACCTGAGATGTTCAGGGATGCCGTCCGCAGGGGTGTGAGCCGCACCTTCGAGCCTGGCGCAAAGTTTGCTCAGTACGAACCCGATGGCATTTTGATTCGCGTGGTTGGCGGCTCATCGCACGTTACCGACTCCAACGAAGGGAGCTTCGAGATTGCTGCCATGGAGGCCTTTGTGATGGCTCTGGCACCGCCGCCCGACGAGGCCGCCGAGTTGCCGGGCAGTTCGAGAGGCTGAGGCGTGTGGCACAGTTCGGCCAAGACCAGACATTCCCAACCGCCCGTCAATTCGTTCTCAACGCCTGGCATGACAACAACGAACTTCCCCGCACCTGTCGCGGCGCTTCTCGAAAAGGGTGACTGCTCGGGCCCGGTCACCGAAGAATTCATCTCGGAGGTCGAGCATCAGCACGAACTGACCTTTCCGTCGGAGTACCGTACGTTTCTCTTGAGGTACGGCGCTGCGCTTCTGCCTGGCGTTGAGGTCTACGGACTGGTGCCAGCCTACGTCGAAAGCGAGCCGCCTGTTTGGACTGACTTACGCTCTCAACTGACGACGCGACGTGACCGACTTTGTGCGCGCTTGGTGCCTATTTCCGACGATGGTTCCGACCTCCGCTTTTACTTGTCCTGTGCCGACGGACCGACATTCGGAACCGTACTCGTCCATGGCCCCGGGGCTGATGAGGTGTGCGTTTCGTCGGGATTCTTTGAGTTCCTAGAGCGAGCTGCTGCGGACGGCATCTCTGCCGTGGTGCCAGCTTAGGAAGCGCTGTACTGCCGAGCGGCTACAGTCGGCCAGAACCGGCCGCTCGCAGGGCCGGCAAAATCCGCCAAACGTAGAAGCCCATCAGAAAAATGACCTTGATTCACCGCATATCGGTCTCGATTGCCGCACTGCTGATCTGCACCTCCGCCATCAGTCAGGAGGCGCGGATTGCCAAGGCCGAAGCGATAGTCGATGCTTTCCAGGCGATGGATGCCCGGCAGATCGTTAAGTTCGTGGCCGAAGACCTGATACGTCAAAACGGGGACTATCAGTTCCGTGCGCAATACGAAGAATTCCTTTCGGACGTTGCGAAATCTCCAGAGTACAGAGCGGCCAAGGCTTCGGCGTATGCCCGGGTCTTCACCGAAGACGAGCTGGATGGCATATTGGCCCTCGCCAACAATTCGGTGTTCCAGATGCACCAAGAGCGAAGTGCGGAGCTGCAGAGGGAATCGCGCGTGGCATTGGCGAGCGTTCTCCGGCCAAAGGCGATGGAATTCGCAAAGAAGATCGAAGTGCTCAAGGCCGCGGGCTACAGGCGCTAAGGATTGATGTAAGTTGAGCCGCTTGCCTCCGGCTGAACGCGGCCAAGAGCGGTCAGTCGCGTCGTGGGGCAAAATTCGGTCATAACCAGACGTTGCTCAGCACAATGCTTTCACTTCGTATCGATCAGTTCGAGTTCGACGATCCCGGCAGCGAAGAGTCGCTTGAGATCGATGTATCTAGTCAATCGAGATTTCCACATCCAGACGTGAAGGCATTCGTTGGATCAACCGTCGATGTCGCGCAGGCGTCGGCGCTTGACGAGCCAATGCCTTTTTATCGATTGACGGACAGGGCGGGCGTTAGCGACTACCTCAAGCGCTTTGCCAAGGTCGACGTACCGCCTCATTGTGACTGGCCCACTTATTTGCTATCTACGGATTCGTGGAGCGAGACGCATCTTGTCATTTGCGGGCCGACGATATTTATTCGCTACCGCTGGTCTACAAGTGCGTAGCCGAGTGCAATCTCATTGACTTCAGGCACGAGTCGCATGTCCTAGTCCGCTTTGGGCACTTTGCGCCCATCAGGCGACAGGATACAGCCGGCCAGAAGCGGACCTCCAAGCAACCTATGAATCTCTGTGTTGTTGAACTGACCACCACGCCGGCGGATGAGCATTTGAATCATCAAGGGATCGCGCTGCGCGTCGAACTCTCGTATGACAAGGCTGGCTGCCGTGACGGCTGCTATTGGAGGCGATCAACTCATGCAATGGAGTGGATGGAGCACGCAGCTCCTCCGGCTGTCCGCTTTGGAACGCCGGAGCCGCTGCGACAAGAGTTCGCCCTGTCGCTTTGGAACGCGATTTCCAAGGCGAGGATCAGCCCTTTCACAGAGGGGCAGTTCGGCTACATCCACCCAATTACGTTTCGGTTGAAGGTTTCATCGCCGGCCTTTTCCTGCGACCTCTCATGGAAGGACGAACTGCCGCCAGAGTGGAGCGCACTGAAACAGGCCGTTCAGGTACTCGAATTGATCGCCGACGCTGGCGCGTCGGGATGAGACGAGCGCCCGCCTTCTGGAGACTTCTGCATGTCGCCGCGTGAAGCGCGTGAACACCCACTCGCCATCGGGCAGGATGCGGCCAAGAGCGGTCCTTCAGAAGCGCCCTCAAATTCGATTCAAGGAGGATGACCATGTCAACGCTGCAAAAGCTTCGAGGGGATTCGATGCTCAGGTTTCCCACGTTCGGTCGAACGCTAACGCTATACCGACAAGGCAGTCGGTTGGCATTGTTTTCGTTCCTTGCGACGGTGGTGCTCTTCAACTTGCCTTGGCGCCTCATTCCGGCCGTTGGTGAAATTCTTCAACTGCTGGTTGCGGCGGTTGGCTTCTACTTCTCCGCAGTCCTGCTGGGTTCACTCACGCCCAACGTTGCAGAGGCTGACACAGCGTCAAGAAGCTGGCTTTGATTTGGGTTTCGGCCAACAGCGGTCGTCCAAGACAGGCTGTCGATTAAGCCAAGAATCGCAACTTCGATGAGTCACCTCACTATTTCGAGCATCAACTGGCTTTCAGATAGCGGGGACGCCGACGTTACGCTTTCCAGCGATGTGGCCACGGTGGTGGCCTTCTGCTTTCAGTGCTCTTACAAGGTTGGCCAAACAGTTCCCAACCTGCTGCGAGGCGGGCCAATGAGCGGTTCTCTTGAAGCTTGCAGCGCTTCGGCCGCCGACCTCGATCCCACGCGGCATCTTCGGCTTGGCTTGCGCGATGCGCTTCGACGCCGCCGTTGCGCTTGATCTCCCGACTGATCGTGGATGGAGCTCGTCCCAGCCGAGCTGCCGTGGATCGAATCGATTCGCCTGCCACGAGCGCTCGCGAGATCTACTCGCGTTCAGCCAGGCTCAGCGCCATCGAAGCGCGTGATCGCGCCTTCGGTTGAATGCCACCAGTCCGGACAAAGATTTGTTGGATCGACGTGTGAGGTCGATCAAAGAGCCTACCGATCTCGTTCAACGTCCAGCCTTGCTTCCAGCGCTCCCACATCAGCGCCTTCTGGCTCTCGGAATAGTAGATTCGTGGCCGTCGCTTCATTTGCAACACTCCTGCCGCCTACGCGGTGGTTAGTGTGTTGCGTTGACCGGTTGAATCCGCCGCCGATGGCGGCCATTCCGCCCCGCCGCAGCGACGGACGCCAGCTGACGCCAGCTGACGCCAGCTGACGCCGCAATTTAGCCGCTAAATTCCAAAGTTAGTGAGTCAAAACCACAGGAATTCCATCCTTAGTGAAACAGCGGTTCCATCCTCAATGATTGATCCGCCCGTAAGTCGTTGACTCCAAAGGGATGAGGGTTCCGCGCCCCGTGAATCTCGACAGCATCAGCATTTAAGTCCGGAACTGACCAGCCTTGGACGAGAGAGCACGGCGAGGGGAAGTCGCCTGGAGGGGTCTAACCGTCAAGCGCGATCCTTTCCCGGTACAGGCTGCGGGCGCCCTCTATTTGGTGAGCGCGAGGAACTGCGGCCCGCCGCCCGTGGACGGGAGGCTGACTCCCGTCCCAAGCGAGCCGGTCGTCCTGTCGATCGTGAAGAGGGTAATCGTGTTACTGGCCTGGTTGGCCGTATAGGCAAAGCGGCCCGTGCGGTCCAAGGTCACGGAGTTGGGCACGTTGCCCGCCGCGAAAGGCTGGCCTGGCACCGGCGTGAGCGCGCCGGTTCGTGGGTCGATGCTGTACGCCGAGACATCGTTGGAGTTTCTGTTCGCCGCGTACAGGAAGCGGCCGCTCGGATCGATCGCCATGCCAAAGGGCGTGTTACCAGCGGGGACCGAGCCGATCTGGGTTAGCGCGCCAGAGGTCGCGTCGATCGAGTAGGCGAGCAACGTGCCGGGGTTGTTGCCGACGTTGGCATAAGCGAAGCGGCCCGTGGGCTCGATGGCAATGTCGGTGAGTCCGCTGTTGGAGGGCAGCACGACAGACGCGGGCGGAGAGATCGGCTCGCCTGTGGCCGGGTCCAGGCGGAACGTAGCCAACGACGTGCCGTTGACCACCACGAACGCGAAGCGGCCTTGGGGATCCAAGCCGATCTTGCGGCTGGTGCCACCGGCGACGGCCGTGCCGCCGGTGAGGTCGCCGGTGTTGGCATCGACGTCCAAGCTGTGCAGCATCCCGTCCCCGATCACGTAGGCATGCTGGCCGTTGGGCGCGATACCGACGAAGTACGGGTTGGTTCCGACACCGGTGGTGATGGCGCGCTGCTGTGTCAGCGTGCCCGTGGGAACGGTGGTGGTGTCGATGGTGTACTGGATGACGCCCCTGGTGGCGCCCGAAATGTTGCTGGCGTAGATATACGGCTTCGAAGGGTGCGTGGTCACATGCTGCGGCGTCCCGCCCACGGAGAAGCGGCCGACACTCGAGAGACTACCGTCGGAGCCAACGGTGTACATCGACACAGTTCCCGTCCCCTCGTCGGCGGTGAAGGCGAATCGATCGGCACCGGGCGTCGTGCAGGCGATAGTCACCGCGGCAACGGGCGCCGTGGTCACCGTGCCGAAGGCCTGCTTCGCAATGCACACCTGCAACGCGGTGGGTTGCGTCTTCACCGTCACGCCGTAGTCGGCACCGATGGCCACCGGCGTAGCGAAGTCGAAGGTGCCGTCGGCGCTCACGGCGAGATCGTCGCCCGCGTTGTTCTGCAGCACCAGCCCGCCGGCTGCATCGAGGCCCGTGACGGCAACGCTCACTTTCTGGGTCGTGGTGGCGCAAACCACTGCCACGTTGGAGATGTCGGCATCGCCGATGGTGCTGGACGGGTTGTTCACCGTGCAGGTCTGCAAAGGCGTCGAAGGCTGCTGCTTGACGCTGACCGCGTAGCTCGTGCCCTTGGCGAGTTTCTCGCTGAAGACGAAGGCGCCGTCGGCGGCCACGGCCACGTCGGTCGAGCCGGCCAGTGTCAGCACGAGCCCGCTGCCGAGCAGGCCGCTGACGCTACCGCCTACCGTGTACTTCGCGTCGGCCGCGGGGGGCGGATTGTTACCGCCGGGAGGCAAGGGCAAGAGGGAGAAGCCACCGCCACCTCCACCGCCGCCGCACGAAGCGAGCGCGAGCGGCACGAGGGCGAACACAGCAAGGCGAAGATGGGCAACGAACGGCATCGTGGGCATTTTTCTTACCTCCAGCAACAAATGGGCGGGGGAGATATTAGCGGCGCGCCGTTCCATTTGCACTCCCGCCGGTCGGAGGGGCCTGCCTCGTGCAGTCGCGAAGGACAGTCTTCCCGTAGGCTCGAAGGTTTACCTTCTCGGCTCCGCCGACGTCTGATAGCCAGATGCAGACCGTCGAACATGGCAACGAAATGAACGCTCGGGGCTGATGAGGTGTGCGTTTCGTCGGGATTCTTTGAGTTCCTAGAGCGAGCTGCTACTGACGGCATCTCTGCCGTGGTGCCAGCTTAGGAAGTGCTGCACTGCCGAGCGGCTTCAGTCGGCCATGAGCCGACATCCATCTGTTCCTAGAATTCGCCAGTTTTCGACTACGGAAGAACGGTTCTAGTACGCGACTGCGTAGCGTGAAGCGGGCTTGCCCGTCAACGCAGAGACGAAAAGAGCCTGTCCGGCATCGTTGAAGTTCGCGACGAGCACACCGCCCTCCACAGAGGGTGCGGTGATCGCCTCTCCATCACGCAGACCCTGCAGTGACGCGTCTACGCAGTCTTCAGTCGTCATAACCATCGCTGCATCGCCCTGTGAGCCACCCGCAAGTTCCCTGGCTTCGGACATCGTCTGACCGGGTGCAACAAATTGGACAACGACGTTGGTGCCTCTTAGCTCTGCCTGTAACGTCCTTGTGAAGTTGAGGACGTAGGCCTTGGTGCCGCTGTAGATCCCGACACCCGGATAGATACCGAAGGCAGCAATCGAGCCGATGTTGACGATCGTCCCGCGGTTGCTCGATTTGAAGGCGGAGAGGGCCGCAATTGTGAGTTGGGTAAGAGCCGTCACATTCAAAGCAATGATGGCGCTGGCCTTCCTCGGGTCGGCCTCGGCGATGGGCCCCCAGACGGACGCGCCGGCATTGTTGACGAGCATTGTCAGCGTCACGTCCGAAGCAAGCACCTGTGCGAGAGCAAGAACGTGCTCCGGGTCGGTCAGGTCCGCCGTGGTGGTCCGCACCACAACACCGTACTGTGCGGAAAGTGTCTCTGCAAGTGCGTTGAGCCTATCCCGACGTCGGGCGACAAGGTGAAGGTCATATCCCTGCTGGGCGAGGCGGTCGGCGTAGACCTTGCCGATTCCCGCAGATGCGCCGGTGACAACGGCGGTCCCCTTGCTCGCGGGCCTTTGATTTTTTGCGCTGTTCATGGTGATATTTCGGCGGCTTTGCGCCGTCGTGGCTGGTCAGATCTTCATGATATATGCTGTATATCTATGGTCAATAACGCACTTTCACTAGCCTAGATAACCATGAGTAAATCGCGCCCGGTCGAAGTGTTGACCGTCGAAGTCCGAACGTCGAGCCAGTCCAGAAGGGCCCAGGACAGCAGGACACTGATCGACACGCAGAAGACGCGGCCGATCCTGGAGCAGATCGCCAACAAATGGACGGTCCTCATCCTGACCGCCCTTTGCTCGGGACCGCTGCGATTCAATGAAATCATGCGGAGACTCGATGGCATCACGCACAAGGCGCTCGCAGATGCACTGAAGCGACTGGAGCGCAATGGCTTGGTGCGTAGGGAGGTCTTGCCCACCTCGCCGGTGGGCGTCGAATACACGATCACGCCGCTCGGCAAGTCGCTTCAACGACCTTTTGTAGCACTCTACGACTGGGCGCTAACGCATGCCGTCGAGATGGAAAAGGCGCAGACCGAGTATGACGGTGGGCGGGCCAGTAGCTGAAGGGGGGTCGAGACGGAGGTTGATCGGACGTCCGCTTTCGAGAACCGCGTACTTCCGCAATGGGCCCAAAGCGGAAATCGGGCTTGCTCCAGAGCAGTCATTCGTCCCGGTCGTTTGAGTAGCCCAACCTGCTGAAGTGAGTTAGCTCTCGACCTGTCGAACCGGGATTCCTTGCCTCAACGCCTCGGCTGCCACTGCTCTACCTTCAACCTCATCTTCAATGAGCAGCGCCATCTTCGAAACTTCGTTGAACGGCAGGTAACCACTGCGGTCCAGAGCCTGCTCTTCCACACGTAGGCCGCAGTCCCGAAGCCTCTCAATCAGCTTTCGGGCTTCCCGCGACTCCATTTCCCCGAGGTCGATGCGCTGGCGCCCGCGGAGCTGCACGACAGCTTGCTGTGCAGGCAGTGCAGTGAATTCGGGCACCACGCGGCGTAGTGCCTGAATTTCTAGAGGAGTCGCTCCGGGCTCATCAAATAGCACCGCGATGGTCGATGTCTGGCGATGGACCAGCAAAAGTACCCAGCCTGGCTCGGCGCCGTCCCATAAGTGGCTGTAGTTCGACATCATGCAGGGCTCGAATGACTGGTTCTGGCCGAATTCTGCCGGAATGCGCGGGGCCGGAATACGGTTCGCCTCGGCCTCAAGCTGACCGGTGCCGTCCAACTTAGATCGCATTGCCTTGGGTCACCGCTTTCGACGGTGGCTGAACACGGGCAGACCGATGAGCAACAGCCATTCTTCGAGTTCCTCTCGGCTGGCTCGCCGACCGTTCTCGCCGCACGCAATACCTTCGTCGCTCGTCGCCGCTAACAGGCGTTCAAGCTCTTGCTTGAGCGCGTCGGAAGTACTGGTTCTACTCAGCCCAGTCTTTGGAGAGAGGGCGAACTCTGAGACGCCACGACCCTGCCCTCGGCGTCAAGCGTCAGTTCTCTAATGGCAACCTGCTCGTCAAGGGGAGCGTCCTGCGTAAGGCAGACGCCTGGCAGCGGTCCTCCCTGCTGCTTAAGCCGTGTAAGCAACTCTTCTTGCCTGAGTTCTCTTTCCGTTTTGGGGCGTCGTCTTGGGTAGTTCATGGATGTCCGCTTTCGCATCGTGCCGGCACGGCGCATGGCCGGTTCTGGCCGATTGTCGACTTGGTAATCGACTGTCTGCTATCCAAATTGCTCGCTGCGAATCGCTTGCTCGTTGGCAATCAAAACCTGTGGTGCGAGACCATCTGCCATCCGCTCCTGGAAGAAATTTGAACCGATGCCATCGCTCCACTGGCCGGCGGTGTACCTCTGCAAGGCTTCAACCTCCGAGTGAGTCAGGAAACGCGGAATTGAGTATTCGGTGTGGGCCACCAGGCCACCAGCCTGCGGGTCGAACTCAAACTTCAGCTCTCCACCAGAGACGCCGAGGTCTGCAAGTTCTTGGGTCTCGATGCCATCGAGAAGGTAGTCGGAAAAGGACTCTTCCGAATAGGTGAGCCCATGCAGCGTCTGCAGGATGCCTCGGTCCTCAACAAGGTCGCCCTCGTCAGACTGGCGAAAATCGAATACTGACGCTGTTGCTGAAAAGCGGATGGTTGGCATGACTGAACCCTTCGAATCTAGGATTTCTGTTGATAGCCGATTGTTCATGCAGTAGCGGTTGGTGTGCACGCGCTTCGTGCTCGCAACGTCAAGCGAACTGGGGCGTGTTGTGTTGACGCCGCAAATGTCTGCTGTCGGGCGAATTGGTCTTCACACGCAAACGTCGGCTTTTGGCCGGATTCTGCCGGCCGCGCCTTCAGTCGTGAAGGCTGACCTGGATGCTGATGCCGGGATGCCGCTCTTCGAGTCCACGTAGCCACGCCGAAAGTTCGGAGCCCTCATCGCTATAGAGCGTGGCCAAACGAGGAAGGCCGATGACCGTGACCGTCAACGGAAGCGAAGGTTCTGGACCAGCCAACAAGCTCTCACGCAGGAACTCCCACGTAAGCTCGCGGTCAAGAGACAGGCCGAGAAAGCGCGCCACAGCCTGTCGCACATATAGCGGTGATGTGGCGCCGCTCACGTCAAGCACCGATTTCCTGGTCTCCATCAACATCCTTGTCTATTGAGCGTCCGGTTGCGGGCGAATTCTGCGTCGGCCCCGAACGGCTGGTTCTGGCCGACTTTAGCCGGTCAAGCCGCCGTCGTGAACGGGCCCGACGCGGTCTTTCAGGCTGCTCAAAATGGCCGTTCAAATACGGAATCGCAGCTTCAAGGTTGGACGCCGCGCAAACCGCCGTAACGAGTTAGAAGGGCAATCATTTCAGGATCTTCTCTGTCCTCTGCAGTATCGAGCGCAGTTCGGCCGCTACCGTCTCTCGCATTCACATCTGCGCCCAGCTCAAGCAACGCCTCTATCACGTCGAGCCTGTCGTCGCTCTCACTGAGAACGTGCAACGGCGTTCCCTGGCCGCCCTCTCTGGCTTCGAGCGACGCCCCCGCCTCAACTAAGAGTTTTGCTACTGATGGATAGGCTGCAAGGTGAAGTGGAGTTATCCCGGCATCGTTCCGTGCGTTGACGTTTGCGCCCTTGGCGAGCAGGTACTTCGCCATTTCGGGTTGATCTTCGCCGGCTACGCCGTGCAGTGGCGTGAAGCCCCACTCGTCGGCTGCGTTCACGAGAGCCTGGTCCTCGTCAAGCAGACGTGTCACCAGAGCGAAGTCTCCGTAGACCGCAGCGTTGTAGATGGGAAGGGGCTCACTCAAAGTAAATCCAATCTGGCATTGATGCCGCAGTTTGTTGTCCAACGCTTATGGCCGGTCCCGGCCGCATTGTGACGGCACGGCGAAGGGCCGGTTCTGGCCGATAGCGGAAGTCTAGCCGCGTGCGTTTGCTTTCGATCAAGATGGGATGGCCAGCCGCTTACGGAAATCCGTCATCGTTAAAATCGCGCTCTTGTTCCGGTGCGATGTCTTGCGGCAGTTCCCGGGAAGCCGCAAGGTCTGGCGTGGCTTTAAGAACAGCGCCAATGTTTATTTCCATCCCGAAGTAACCCACTTGGCTCGGTGGGGGGCGGCTGAAGGCCTATACGTCGAAGCGGCGCGCTTGTCGCAGTGCGCTCTTGATGTGAGCCCACGCGACATAGTGTCCGTGGGCCATTGCATTGCGTAGTTGAACCGTTTCCCATAACGATTCGCTGATGCTGTTTCGATGGCAGGCAAGCATGGTTTCGCCCAAGCCTGCAAAGTGCCACACATCCTCGGCCTGCGTAGGCGGACAGGGATGACCTGTTGGATAGACGATAGAAGGGCTCTCGCCTCGGCGAAATCGGTCGAACGCTTTGACGGCCTTGTCGTCGGCCTTGTGTACCTGCGTGCCCTCCAGCTGCATGCGAATTCTCGCTTCTGCATTCATGCAGTGAGCCAGGATTTCCGAGGCCAGCGGCATGCAGACCAGATTGTGCCGCAGGCGAGCCACGAGTTCTCGGGGAAGGTCAGGCTGAGCCAACGTTGCGCGTGAAGCCCATGGCGTCAGCTCCTGCCGTTGAATGCCAGGAGGACGCCATAAGACTCCTTGCTCGTTGAGCTCCTGTCGTGCCCGCTCACGGTCTCGCGAATGCCTGTCCAACGCCTGTCGGATCGTTGCAAGCTGCTCTCGCAGGCCCACCGCGTGCGCCACTTCCTGCACACAATGATTCAGGGCGTTTTCGACTGCCGCGTCGTCGCCGAGCGCGCATCGGCCTAGAGCGTCGCCCCATTCCTGAGCCAGTAGGGGATCGCCGCCGGTCTCCCAGCAGCAGCGATGGTGCAGATAGGCGCGCCACACCGACGCTTCATCGCGACCCAAGGCGCCGGCAAGCAGTAGTTCTGTGCAGCGTCCAGCAGTGAAATCAAACGATGGATCGTGCTGTAGCGCATTGCGACCATCCAGCGCGATCACACACAGGGGAACCCCAGGTATGCGTTTGCTGAAGTGGTCGACCAGCATGGCCAATTCGGTCCATGCGCGGGTAGCGACTGCCGAGCTTTCCGACAAAACAAACACCGTGGGCCGGTCCAGGAAGCGAACGCTCAGCAGATCTTTCGCTTCGAATGGATTCAGGTCAGGACTCAGCTCTATCGACGCGAGCAAGGCCTGCATCGGCGAGCCATGGTCATCGCCACAATCGACCCGCTGAATCGATAGTCTGCGTTCGTCGCCGTGGGCCGCTCTGACTAAGCCGCTGATCGGGCCGTGCAACATATCGCCCGCGCCCATGCTCCTCAAGCGCAGTACGCACAAACCTCCGCCGTTCAGCCAAGGCCTCGCCCTGGCCCAAGCTTCGAGGCCTGCCGATCCACGGAACTCCCAATTGGCCGTGTGCCCAGCAGTCGAAACCTCACACCGCACCGATAGGCCCCAGTGCTGCCAGCAGATCGAACAGGGCTGAGTTCCTGTCAATGGATACCCTGCCGAGCTCCGTGACGTTCCCGACGGACGAACCTTCCTGCGCGGGCAGCAGCCCGATGCTCATCAGCAATTGAAGGCTGATGCGATCGCGCTCATCGGTGAAGGGAGCCTGCAAGCCGGTAGCCGGACAAAGCTCCCATGCCACGCGCAGTTCGTCCTGCAGGTCAAAGCTCGGTTGCACTTCCATGACTACTGTGCGAATCATGCGCAGTAGTTCCAATTCCCGGCCAGTAAGGCGCACGGCCTCGGGCCCAGTTGTGAGCAACTGCGCTATGTGTTGCATCTTTCCCCGGAATGCGCTTAGCGCGACCTCGAGATCATGCGCGGTCACATCTTCAGCCGGCAGCTTCGGGAGGCAATGCGCAAACTCTCCCACCAACAGCGGGATGCCCAACGTCGCGTCAAAAATCTGGTCAACAAATTCAGGTCGCTTGAAGACATAGGCCTGGACATTCTCAAACCACCAGGACAATGTGGCGCGCGACAAGGGCGCGAAAGCACGTACGTCAAGTGCCGTGTCGGAGCCTTCGAGCTGGCGCATCAGCGCATCGCGTAACAGGTCCACGCCCCCAATCAGCAGCAAGGGTTTTTCACACCGTGCTTCGATGAATGTCGGTAGCATGGCCGCGCTAACGCCGCGGTAGATGCGGTAGCGTGGCAGTTTTTCATGTAAGGCGTTGGGATCACGCGCATAGGCGACAGCCTTGGTGCTGTAGCCCAGTCGATCGGCGATACCGGCTTTGTCGTCCACAAGTGCGTCCATCCAGTGCCCTGCCGCGATGGCCAAGGCACACTCCTCCGTGCTGTCGGCTCGGAAGACATACCTGATCGCATCCAAAGAGGTGTCGGAGAGAACGCTTTCGATGAGCCGGGTGGGTGCTTCCTCGCTGCGTAGAAACTGCACATGCTGCCGGATTTCTTGCACCAAATCCTGCTGCCCTAGAACCGGCGCAAAGTTCTGGAACTTCAGCCTATATTCGCGGATGCCGAATCTAGGACCATCGGAGACAGTCAACAGCTCGCGATCCACGAACTCTTGCAATTGCCGCTCGACTTGGGCGAGGGGGTCGGATCCGCGACTGGTCAACCATTCGCTATCCGGATCGATCGAGCGCAATTTCGACAGCACGTGCTTGGGGCCGTCGTCGAGCGCCATGCCCGGCTCCAGGTCCTTGAGCGCCAGGAGCGTGGCCGCGAAGACGGCTGCGGCGACACGGTTGCCCTGGAAGTTGTTGTTGACTACAGTCCTGATCTCCTCCATGACGGCCGGATCGGACATCGTGGCGAGAACGTCCTCATGCGAGACAAGCAGGCGTTCCCGCGAAGGCGATCTGGAATTTCGCTGTATCCGTTTTAGCAGCGCGTCGCCGAAACGGATCAGCACCGCTGGTTGATAGCCACATCGCCTTGCGGCGAAGGTCGCATGGTTGCCGATGTCGACACCGATCCTGGCCAGCATGCCCTGCAAAAACAGGGTGGCGTCAGCTTCTGCTAGGGGTTTGAGCACCAGCACGTCCCCCGCATTGGCCCAAACACCGCCGCGGGTGTTGGTTATCCTGTAGCCGGCAAACAGGAAGCGTACGCGTGGCATGCCCTCATCTTCAGACTCTGGCATGCGCTTCATCATGTTGAAGCTCAGTGACCGGTCACGTTCGCGCTCGTATCTACGCAGTTGTTCCTCCACGAACGCATCTGCTTCATCAAGAATGATGAGGACATTCTTATCTTTTCGCTCCGCGGCGAAGCGCTTCATGTAAGCGGCAAAGCGATCGACCGCGTCCTTGAGAGAGTTGGCCTCCGCCTCGGGCCACAGCTCAAAACGCTTGGTCATCGCGTCGATGATGGTGTCGACTACCCATTCGGGCGAAGCGCCTCCGGCAATGCTGATAAACAGTACGTGCAGGCTCTTGTTGGACGGCAGGCGCACCCCTTCGTAGTGTCTTGCCACGAAGCGCAAGAGCGCGCTCTTGCCTAGCTTCCGACCAGAAAACAGCCGTGAGTATTCCCAGCGATGAGCTATATCCTCGGCGTCTTGCTGGCGGCCCACAAAGCTCTCAAGTCGCACATGCTGCCCATCCAAGCTGGAGAATGGGGAAATCAACGTAAGGTCGAGCTGTTCGAATACGACCTCGAGAAATGGAACGAAGTCGTGCGTATTCGCATGACCGTCGGTGAGACACAGTCGACAGATATCGAGGTCATCTAAGATCACCGCAGGCACCTGCCGTTTGCGGAGACCCGAGGCGATCTCGTCGCGCCGGCCTGGCGATATGCTGGGCTCCAGAAAAACACTCAAGACCCGCGACCCTTCCGCATGTGCGGCTCGGACGTAGAGATCTACCGCATTTCCGGCCTGCGCCGAACTTGGCATTGAGGCAAGCACGATCTCGTCGAAATCGGCTAGCTGCGGGAGAAACGTCGGATTTAGCTTGGTCAGCTGAAACCACTCGCGCAACACCGCGCAGTTGATGATGGTCTTGCGCTCTTTGTGCTGCCGGAGCTCAGCAAGCCTGCCCCCGAACCTGCGCTTGTTGACTTCCTGGGCATGGCCGCCTTCGCCGCTAATGACGTTGTACAGGCTGCGACGCAGGGTATCGCGATAGAGCAAGTCGTTCTCGCCTGGCGAGACCCACCATGACACCAAGGAACTAAGGAACGTAGTAGAACCCTTGCGTTCTTTAACCAGTGCGGCGCGCGGATTCGGGAATTTGCGCACAGCTTCCGGGCGCCACATTGTGCGTCGTACAGGGGATTGTTCGCCATCGCCCGCAGTCTCATTCGGATAGGCAAGCTCCATGGCTCCACGATAGTCGTGCACAGAAATCAGCTTCTCGAATTGCGCGCCGATACCAAGTGAGTTGCGCTGCGCCTCTTCCGTTCGAACCCGGACAATCTGATCCAGCACTTGGCTTGCCTCTCGAAGCCCTCTGTCCAGCCACGCCTGCAGCAGTAGCGTTTCGGCGATTGGCGCGTCGCCAGCCGCAAACGAGCACGCTTCATAGGCGCTGTCCACAAAATGCCGGTATTCCTGTGCCCTGGGCGCACTAAGGACGTCACAGGCGGCCCAGATGCTCTCTAGCTGTCGCGTGCTCTCGAAGGCCTTATCACCAAGCGCAAGTGCCCGTTTGGCGAGCAGTTCGACTTCCCCGGGCAAGAGACTGCCAGAAGGCACGAGAGCGGCGAGGATGTCTGAGCGATCCTGCTCAATTCCGTACTCCCTGACCTGGTCGAATACCGTCGCGACATCGATCTCGTGCGGGTCTGGGTCGGCCTGAGCTGAAATCAGCGCAGCCGCGAGCCCAGGATGTTCCATGTCCGATACCGAGATGCCTGCCGTTTTCGCGGCGCTAGCGAGATTGGCTGCAGAGATGGCGCGGATTATTTCCGGATCAGAGTTCAGCTGCGCCATCGGCAAGCGCAAGGGGTTGGTCGCCGTCTTTTGTGTCCAGGCGGTGCGGAGCATAAGCGCGCACAAACCCTCTATGGGATCGGACGGCAGATCGGCCAGTAGTTGCTCGATTTCAACATGCGGCAGGTTCGTCCGCGAAATCTTCTTGGCGGTAACCGATCGCAGCCGCGACTTTGCATCGACCACCCGCTCGATCGCCGCAACGATCTGGTAGGCGCCGGACTGCGCCGCGCTTAGGTCGCGCTTTCGCACCCCGCCGTCTTTCATCATCGCCGCAAAGGCTTTGCCCAGCGCTTCGACCTTCGATCTGGCGTTGTCTGCTGCGAGCGGTGAAGAGTCCCTTTCCGATTTGATCGGCGCCAGGGTATCGCGTAACGGTGCAACATGGTCCCGAACGAAGTGCGTCCAGACCTTTTTGCTGCTGTTCTGCGTGATGCGCCCACCGGCTGCATTCCATTGCGTCGCCACAACTCGCTGGAGATCGACCTGTGCATCGCGGCATTGCTGCGCCAACTGCGTGGGATTTATAGGTGTCGCTTCTGCAAAAGCCCGCACCAGTGAAAGTGGATCCCCGGCGGACGACCATGCGGTGAGAGAGAAGGCGAGGACGCTGACAAGGGCAGGCGACCGAAAGCCGGCCCTTTCGCACAATTGCTGAGCCTCTTCTGAGCTCCATGTCACAGGCCCCGTCGGCGCGAGCGCCTCCAGGGTCACCGCCACAGCCAGGGTCGGTATCGACTGCGCCTGCCCCTGAAGCGCCATGCGCAGGCGAGCAGCGCGCAGTGGATCCCGCAAGCTGGCTATTTCGACGGGCCGATCGAGCAAGCGATCGGCGGCCGCGAGATCTTCGACGTTCAATTGCGACGCCGGACCGCTGACCTTCGCGCAGAGATAGGCTTTCGCCAGTTCGCCGCCTCGCCAGGCTTGCAAGGCAGTTTCAGCAATACGGTTGTAGAACTGCGGCTCTACCCATGGCGCGGTTCTCACGCGACCGTGAGGGTCGACCCAGGCTGCCTTCTTGAAGTCCGAGAACGTGGCCGCATAGGGCAAAGCATCCTCGATCTCGGCGGCTGTGCCTTCGGAGGGCGTTAGCCGAGGTGTTTCGGCCGTCGGGGAAGGTGGCCTCGCGCTTTCGACAGCGCCAGTTTTCTCCATGGCCGTCTTATATCCACGGGATGGTTCCTGCGAGTCTGGAATGGACACCGAACTACTACAGTCCGGCTCTGCAGGATGCCCCCCCTGTAAGGCTGTCGCGCCGTCTGGCGCGGAGAACAATGACGTCAACGGTCCCACTGGATCGACCACCGTCTCTTCCGGGCTCGGTTGCGCTTCCACCGGCAGCGCTGGCGCGTTCGTGACCGAATGGAGTGGATCGTCCGCGGCGACGTCGGTGGCTGAGCGGGCATCCTGTACGGGTGCCGGAGGGGGGGGCGGCAGGACCGCAAATATGATCCGGCCACGCTGCAGTGCGATGGCAAGCAGACTCCCATAAGCTGCGCGAACCAAATCGTCATGAGCTGCGGCCTCGGCTTCCTCAAGTTCTCCGCCACAACGTACCAAAGCATCAACGGACATTAAGCCCGGCATCAAGTGCTGCAGCTGCTCGGTCTGCCCGCTTTTCAGCAGCGCAAGAGCGCGCTCGGCATCCGCGATTACCGGGTGGTGCGCTATGTAGCCGGGATCGGACTTGTGGGCGACTCTTAGCAGTCGCTCGAGTATCGGATTAAGCGACAACGTCTCCTGCTTCTTCAGGAAGAGGTCACGCAGTTCATGCAAGCTGTCGGTGTCTGCCTCGAGGCAAACGCGGAAAGTGCTGAACCTTGCATGAAGGCTAACCCACCGCCGCGAAAGTGGATCGAACTCAGGCAAGCGCTCTTGGGTCATCGCAAAGACCGCCTCCTCCAAACCCCGCTGCAAGTCTCGAAATTCTTTTTCCAGTGCCTGGAAATTCTCGGGACCGAAGCTCAGCGAGGGCTGGTTTTCGTTCGGCCCTCCAACGGCTGCTTCGTCAGTTACTTCATTCAACGGCTGCGAAAGATCCCTTGACGGATCTTCGTCAGGAGGCGTGCGCGTGACTGCACCGCGGTCTTCCTGCAGGATGGGTGGCTCGGACTTCTCGAGCTGGCAAGCGATGATTTCCTGCAGCGGTGCCACGCAGCTCAGAAGAGGACGCCATGCCGGGGCATTCATGACCAAGGCATAGCAAACTAGTGCCAGGTCACTAGCATCCAAATTATGCGCAAGCGGCATGATGGCCTGTTGGGCGCTTTCATCATCATGCTCTGGTATTGCGCCTACCAAGTTACCCACTTCGTCGTGCCCGCATTCAAGGGCTTCCAAGCTGGAGACCAGGACATCACGACGAGAGAGCTGGACCCAGCGGCAAAACGCGTTCGTCAGAAAGTGATGCGCGTTCGGTTCGATCAATAGCCTCTCTCTTAGTCTCAGCAAACCACGTTGCAGTTCATCTGCTGATAGTCGCTTTGTGGCCCGTGGGAGGCCAACGATGAAGCTCTTCCTGAGCGGAGCGCGGCTACTGAGGTTGTGGATTGCGGCAGAGAGTCCATCAAAGATCTCGTCATACCGTCTGGGCCCCTTGGGCGCTTTGTAGTTCTGTGCGTCTGAGGCCGCGAACTCCCAATAGTTCGCTCGCTCCTCCGCATCTAGTAAGGCCCATGCGCTATTGATTGTTGCGGGGCGCATATCCTGCGGGCCCGTATGAACTTCTGCAACCACCTGCTCCTCCGTCCGTTGTGCAAAGATCATACAAGCGAGCACGCCGCATAGTCGCGCTGAATAGCATGGCGACCACAGGTGCTCGCTAAAAGCATTCTTGTTTCGTCTGCACGGACCAGTAAGTGCACCTCCGCAATTCCAGACCCATATTCTCCTGGCTCGTGCAACGCTGCTCATCCACGTGGCGCCAGCCCGGCAACTTCGTACACCCGCGCCGCGTTTGTGCGCATAGGTGGTTGTCCCGCGCACTGTTGAACGAAAACATCCAGGTTGCCGCAATTGGTCGCATCCCGCGCATATGAATCGGTCGCTGGGCCAAGAGTGATCTTTGACCTCTGCCGCATTCGGACGCCGAAGTACTCGAACAAGGGCGTTTGCGTTCCGGCGCAGCCGACGACCGCCTGCCTATCCTTGACCTGGCCGCGGTAGAACTGGCAATAGCTGATCTAGATTTCGTATGACCAACTGCCGCTCGCCTTCTCGTGGTACACCGCGGTGGTCAAAGTTGAGCGTACGAAGCGTGTAGAAAAGCATGGCCTCTCGACACTCCACGGTCACGGCTCCATCCCTCATCCCGTAGTCAATCTCTACTCCCTCACGCTGCGCCTGGGAGAGATCTGGGTTGGGCGCAAGGATGATCTGTACGAGGTTGTGCCACTCGTGGTCTAGGGCGACATCGATGTTGGATGGCCGAGGATCTTCCAGAGCCAGGATCCGTCCCAGCACCAAGTCACGGAATCCATCGCGCAGGTGGCAGTAGGCCCTGGTGTGCCAGCGCAGACCATCCGTACACATCGCGTGAGGACTGATGTCTCGCCAGCGCGGCTCATCGCGGGCAATCGACTGATAGCACACGCGTACTGTTTGCGAGGCTTCAATGGCGTGAAGGAGCGAAGAGAGGATGCTGCGATCGACAGTCCGGTTTGGAACAAGGACCGACTCGGTCGGTGGGCGGCTGCCAATCAATGCTTGCGCGGGGTCCAAGATACCCCGGTCAATGGCCAGCAACTGTGCCAAATACTGCTCGGAGCCGGAGCTGTCGAACAACATTTGAAAAGACGGTCCTCTCACGTACGTACGTGAGCTGCGGTCGTAGTGGATGTTCTTGGGCGCTTGCTCGGCGTACTTAGAAATGTCAGCCGATGCCTGCGGTACTGAGATCCCAAAAAAACTGGTGAGATCTGTGCGGTTGAGGCGCCCTTGCCATTGCAACCTGAAATCTATGAATCGAAGGCGGCGATCCTGGCTCCATCGAGGTGCGCGGCCTAAGTCCTCAGTTTCAAGTGGAAGGGGTGATGCACTGGTCATGAAGGCAGTATAGTAATTTTATGGGCATACTTTTTCGACGCGTAGTTGACTTTACATATGCACAACGACCGGAATATTGAGATTTAGAACAGTAAGCATCTAACACCGCAGCGTTATGAAACACTTAGTTTCAACTTTGCAAGCGTCTAGTTTGTAGACGGGAATGAAAAGTAGTCGTATGATTTCTATACTGATGCCACTTCGCGGCGTTTATAGGAGTACGTATGCCGAGCACCACTGTTACGTTTTTCCCTGTTGACAATGGCGACATGACGCTGATCCGTCTCGGCGATGCCGACGCCAGCACCATCCTTATCGACGTGAACATCCGTCTTGATGCCGACGACCCGAATAGCAAGGTTCGCGATGTGGCCAAAGACCTGCGCGCTCAACTGAAGAGGGACACAAGCGGACGTCCGTACGTTGACGCATTTCTGCTGAGCCACCCGGACCGAGACCATTGCCTCGGCTTGACTCGACACTTCCACCTGGGACCGTTGGCGAACTATCCGGACGACGACAAGGCGGACAAAGACAAGAAGATCGTTATCCGCGAGCTTTGGTCTTCGCCGATCGTCTTTCGCCGCGCCGACAAGAACCACACGCTGTGCGATGACGCCAAGGCCTTCAGCAAGGAGGCGCGCCGACGCGTCAAGCTCAACAAGGACCACTATTTCGCGGTATCAGACGGTGACCGCATCCAGATCATGGGCAAGGACATCAATGGAAAGACCGACGACTTGATGCCCATCGTTCGTCCGGTGGACCAAGCATTCAACACGATCGCCGGTCGCACATCAAAAATGTTCAGGGCCTACTTGCTGGCGCCCATTGATGCTAGCGACGACGAAGAGATAGAAGAATGCTTGGTGAAGAATCAGTCCAGTGTGATCATCAATTTCACCCTGGCGGCCGACGACAACACGCCCGACGGCGCAAAGTTCCTCACCGGTGGAGATGCGGAGGTCTTCATCTGGAATCGCCAGTGGGATCGCCATAAGAGTGACCCCTCTGTCCTCGAGTACGACCTGATGCAGGCGCCGCACCACTGCTCCTGGCACTCGCTTTCCTATGACAGTTGGTCGGACAAAGGCGATGACGCGAAGCTCGACGTTGACGCGCGCGAAGCCCTGTCCCAGACCCGAAGCGGTGCCGTCGTAGTGGCCAGCTGCAAGCCCATCAAAGACGACGACAGTGACCCGCCGTGCATCCGTGCCAAGCGTGAATACATATCGATCGTGAACGATGTCAAAGGCAATTTCTACTGTACTGGCGAGTACCCAAAGGAGGGTGAAGTAGAGCCCATGGTGTTCACCGTTACAGCGCAAGGCATAGCTCTGGACCAACTCCGCGAAGCCGGCTCTAAGGTGGCGGCGTTCACCTCTGCCACGTTCACTCCTCGTCCTCACGGCTCGGCATGACCACCGCTGCCTGCGCCATTGAACAGCTCTGCCGGCATCGTGGAATCACACGAGTCGGCACGCCTGAGTTCGACAACGACGGGAGCGGCCGCTGGCGGGTTGAGATCGATATCCCTGTCGAGTTGCCCAGCCGGGCACAGACTGCAGGAATCTCCGCTACGGGCGTCAAGGCTATGGAGACTTGCGCGCTTGTGTTCAGGAACTGGCCTCTCCGGGCACCAAGGCCGCTCTTGCGGCGCGATTTTCCAAGGGACCTGCCCCACATCAATCCGCATAGCGCAGGCGGAATGGTTCCGCCCTGCATCTATGAGGGGTCACTAGACGAGTTGCTCCATGATCGTGGGCTAGACGCAGTTGTTGATCAACTCATTGACTGGCTGGGCAAGGCTGCTAGCGGCACGCTCATCGACCTGAGTCAAGGTTGGGAGCCCACGCGGCGCGACAGGTGCCCGTCGACTGCAGAGTTTAGCGCCGAGCGCCTGATTGCTGTCACGCCTGCTGACGGCAAGGTGATGACGATCAGCGCACGCTATTTGGCGGTCGGTGACGGCGTGTACTGCCGCCTGTTGCCCGCCCTGACTCCGCAGGCGGACGCGACCTTTACACAAGATCGGAGAGGCACGCCGGAGAATCCATTCAGCGGCGGCATTCTCCCCGCTTTCGTTGCTCGGGCGGCCGCAGTGGGTGGTCAGTTCCCGGTTCTTGGTAAGTACCAACCGGACACGGTTGTTGACCTGCCCTCTTTGCTCGAGCTTGCAAGCGCGCTAGGTATAGACGCGGGCACCTTTCAGACAACGCTGGCCGACTTTTACCGTGCTCAAGTCTTGGGGCTTCAGGACTACACACAGTGGACGAAGGGCTTGTACGCGTTGGTAGTCCTTGTTGTTAAGCGCCCGGCACCGCTAGTCGGGTCGGATGGACGCGACGTGGAGGTCCTCCCTTATGTTCTCAGGTACGACATCGACCCAAACGCGCCGCTAGAGCATCATTGCAACGTTCATCCGGCATTTCATTCGCACGTTGTCTCGCCCGCTTTACTCGCGCGGACATCAGGTCTGCCCCAGTCGACTACTCAGGCCAAAGTGGTTCTCATCGGCTGCGGAAGCCTTGGCTCCAAGGTAAGCATGCACTTGGCGCGAGCCGGCATCGGGCAACAGATTCTTGTCGACAATGAAGTGATGTCACCGCACAACCTTGCGCGGCACGCCATGATGGAGACATCTTCTCTGGCTCTGCACAAGGCCGAGAAGGTGAAGAACGCGCTCAACGGCCTTTCTCATCTAGATGCGAAGGCGTTTAACCTTGACGCCATTCAGCTCCTCACGTCAAGCGAAACATTTGCTGAGGTCGTGCCTCCCGACGCGATTCTGGTTATAGACACCACGGCGTCGCTGCAGGTGCTTGTCGCGTCAGCGTGCTCCGGCGCGATGAGCGAAAGTCCAGTTCGGCTCGCTCGCGCAGCGCTCTTCGGACAAGGGCGTTGTGCCGTACTGGTGCTGGAAGCCCAAGGCCGAGAGTCTCGGGTGGACGACATCACCGTCCTCGTCTTCGAGATGTGTCGCTGGAACCCAGGTTTGCGCGGGGCGATGATTGGCAACTCGTCAGAACTTCAGAGGATCTTCGTTGGCGACAACTGTAGATCGCTGACAACGTCGATGTCCGATGCACTTATCTCACGGTCAGCGGCTATGGTCGCCATGCAGGTGCAGAAGTGGATCTCCGACGGCAAGCCAACGAATGGTCAGCTCTGCGTCGGTTTGGGTGACACTTCGAACATCGGCAGTGCCTGGCAAGTGATCGACGTCGGCAAGACGCTTGTCATTGATGTGCAAGAGGACGGCGGTTGGCAGGTTCGCGTGCTGGCGCATGTGGAGCAGGCCATCGACGAGGACGCACGTTATTGGGGGAACTGCGAGACGGGAGGCGCTTTGCTCGGACACGTGTCTTTCGAGGCGCGCACTATCACCATTGCCGGCTTGGTGCCCGCACCTATAGACAGCGTTCGTTCTGAAGCCACCTTTCTGCTTGGCACGGAAGGGCTCAATCAAACCCTGGTCGAAGCGCATGCTACTAGCTTGGGGCACCTCATGTTCGTGGGCACTTGGCACAGCCATCCCATGGGCGGATCTCATTCAGGAATAGACAAGGACACGCTCAAGAAGATCGCAACAGACGCCCGTGGCTTCCCTGCAGTCTCATTGGTGTGGACGCCCCAGGGATTTATCTGCGCGGTCGACCGCTGGTAGCGCCCTGTTATCGGCCATCATCTGACAGTCGAGAGGAACTGCAATGAAGTAAGAGATTGATTTCCTTGCGGGAGGCGAGGGCTCTGCGGATTGCGCGGGATGGATCTCACACCCCCAAGTTGGCGGCCATTCAAATACGAAGCCGATTTCCCCAGAGATGTTCAAAAATTAGGTTGAGGGTCTGTGATGGAAATTCTCAAGTTTTTCGATGCCTATTCAATTCGCGCTAGGCTGTTTCCTGCGATCGTGGCAGCAGCGCCAGCGCTCGCAGCGTTAGCTCTTCTGATTTCCTGGAAGTCCTTCGGACTTTCAAACATCGTTGCGTCGCTCGGGGTTCTAGTCCTGCTTTATGCTATCGCGGACTTCGCGCGCGCGCGTGGTCGTGCCATCGAGGAAAGACTGTTTTCGGAGCACGGTGGAAAGCCATCGATCACGATGTTTCGTCGCATTGATGACACCATCGATGCGGGTTCGAAAGATCGATATCGCACGTTCCTCGCTACCAAGCTGAACATGGCCCCGCCAAGCCCTGGAGACGAGCTCGTCGATCCAGCGGCCTCGGATGCCTTCTATTGGCAGTGCGGCAACTGGCTGAGAGAAAGTACTCGAGATGCGAAAGCGTTTCCGATCTTATTTGGTGAGAACGTCACATATGGTTTTCGCCGCAATTTGTATGGTGTCAAATGGCTGGCACTGAGCCTCAACTTGATCATCGTTGCACTCAGTGCCTTCATTCTTTGGCGCATGGGCTGGAACATTGAAGCCCCCATGAGGAACAAGACACTTGTGGTGTTAGTTGTGGCAGCGGCGCATGCGATCTACATGCTACTGGCGGTGCGTCGGTCGGCCGTCTGGGATGCCTCAAGAGCCTACGGGCGCCAACTGATCCTGAGCTGCGAGTACTTCCTGAAGGAGCCCAAGACGCGGGCGAGGAACACCTCGGCACGAAAAATGGCAGCGAAGAGCGAGGACACACCTGCTAAGAAGTCGCCCTGATTTCGAGCGAGCAGTCAGTCCTTTTGTCATTCGTGGGGGTGGTGGTCCGGGGCCACAAAGACGAAGACCCAACCGATTTGCGGGCCCGCTCCGTGGTGTCACCCGTAATGCGATAACCTGCTTGGCAGAAGCGCCGATCTTCTTGATGTCGATGTTGCCCGTCGGCTATGAATACATGAACTACCTCTTGGTAGTCCAAGTTTTTGTCCGCATCCCCTTATTGCCTTAAAGGTTCAATTTTCAGTGGCAATCAACAGCGCGTTGTCCAGGCCTTCGGGTCGACCAAGCCGCACCACGCCTACCTCTTCGCCAATCGACGCGCCAACCGCATGAAGGTGCTGGTGCACGATGGCATCGGGATCTGGCTGTGTGCGCGCCGGCATCGCTGGCTGCCAACCTGAAATCGATTCGCCCAGCGCAACGTGGACCGGCGGGACGCTCACTGGTGACGCGCATGCAGCGTCCTAGTCGCGATCTTCGACTTCTCCCTAGCCTTGCCCGTCGGGGCTTGGCGAAGGGGTCTCCTGAGAAGCTGCCGCTGGCGTTGGTTTGGTGGCGTTCCAGCAAGCTTCGGCGTTGAAGCTCTCGCGTGGCCAGCCGTGCTGCGAGAAGTCTGTGTACTTCCCGGCATAGCCGATTTCCATGAAGACCAGCTTGTAGACCATCGTCACGGACTTGAACACGTTGTCCAGCATCTCCTGCATCTTCGCAGGGTCGATGCGCAGGCTGCCGTGGGCGGCTGAGTTTCGCAGCTTCCTCCACGTCTCCGGATCGGTCGACGCGAGGGCGCCGCAGTTCGCGAGAGCCGTCAGTTTCTCTTTGATGCCGACCTCGCCCATGCGGCCGATCAATCCCAGCCCGCGGCCCCGGAAGCTCTTGTCAGCCGTCGATTCATCGATGGCTGCCTTCATGATCTCCATTTGCCTCTTGAGCTCAGGATCGACGGAGCCGAGATCCTTGAACTTCTCGCCCTTCACCAGAGACTCGATGGCCACGGAGACGACCAGAGCCACCGTGTCGATCCAAACGCTTTTGAGCGTGTAGAGGCCGCCCAGTTTGGCTGAGATCGGCGAGACGTCGTTGCCCGTGGCGGTCGCGCACGCGTGCTTGTAGTAGGAACTCACGAGGGCATAGAAGTCGCGGTCGCTCCCTCGCGGGTTGAGGGGGGGGTTGATCATTTTTCCGCCCGGGGCGGGGCGAGCCTTCGAAAGCTCCAAGGTCCGCGCGCCGTCTTGCACGGTCTCGGTTATTACCGGCCAGAACATCGTCGCGGTGGCGAAGCGCACTGCCTCGAGCAATCGCTCTTCAAAGGCTTTCGGAGCGGTCGCGTCTCCGGCCGCGTAGAGCTCTGAAAACCTCGGCTCGGCAGGCGAGCCTTTCCGCGCGTCGTAGATGATGGAAAGCGTGTCGGCAGTTCCTGCCGACGCAGTTTCGAACATCATGGACGATTCCTTGCCGCGCACGAACAGCCGCTTCTCGTTCACGACGTTCATGGGGAACTCGAGCTCTTCCAAGACGACCATGTCCGTCCACGTCTGGCCGCTCGGACCAGGCAGCGAGCAGCGCAGGTAGTCGCACGAGACGTTTAGGGTGATGGAATCCGCGTGCTCCTGAAACACGATGGACGCGGCCGGGTGCGTCCACGTGTTGCCCGCCACGTCGCAGGCCTCGAGCATGTAATAGTAGGTGTCCGGGATGATCCTGCCCGAGCGCAGATCTGCGACGCGCTTCAGGCTCCCGAAGATGTCCAACGTCTCGCCTTCCTTTCGCAGGCAAACCAAGCGGCACTCGGCGCCGATCTCAGGGCCTGTCAGGAGGTAACCCGGCGAGGAATATGTCGCCGGTGCATCCGCGCCGTTCTGCGTGAGCTTGATCTCGATGCAGTCGATGACAAATTTGCCGTCGACAAAGGCCGTCTTGAACTGCTCGTCGGCAAGGGTGATGTTTCGAATAGCCACTCGTTCTCCAAGTCAGGCGCCGATCTTGTCGGCTGCTCTTACGAACAGCCACAACTTCGCCGGGGTGAAGCCCGACGGCCACTCGCCTCCGCGGCTTTCGAACGCGAGCTTAGCGAGCGTGCGGTGCATGGGCGCGTTGTTTGCCCGCGAGGTGGCGAAGATGTCGTAGCGTCCCAACACCTTCCGCCGAGATTCGCAAACTGACGGCGAACTGTTGAAGGAGCTCGATGGGGCAATGCCATGGCCCGGAAAGAAGACGCGAAGGTAGTCGCCACTAGCGAAAATCTACGTTTGCAGCCCAAAGCAACCTCCGACGCACCTTGCTTCGCTAGCCTTGGAAGAGAAAAGGTCCAATAAAATCAATGTCTTACGTTGACTTTGAGTGTGACGCACCTTATTCCAAAACAGCACGCCTGAGCAGGCTCGCCACGCTCCCCGCCAACGCTGCCACCGCCGCTGTCGCCAGCCCCCAGTGCACCGCGCTGTGCGAAGGCAGCAGCCCGAACATCAGGCTCATCAGCAGGCTGCCCAGCGTCAACCCGGTGAGCCGCGCGGTGCCTTGCGCGCCACCGGCCGCGCCGCTGCGCTCCCTGGGCGCGGAGAGCAGCATGTTCTGGTTGTTCGGCGTCTGGAAGAAGCCGAAGCCCAGGCCGGCGAGGCTGGTGAACAAGGCGGTCGGCAGGGCGGAGTCGCCGTGCAGCGGCCACAGCGCGCACAGGGCCAGGCCGGCGGCGAAGCAGGCGCCGCCGGCCGCGCAAAGCCAGGCGCTCGGCAGGCGCTGGGCCAGGCGCGCCGACAGCGGCGCGGCCAGCATCACCGCCAGGGGCCAGGGCGTCATCAGGAGGCCGGCCATCACGGCGCTTTGCCCGAGCTCGTGCTGGATGTAGAACGGCAGCGCCACAAGGGCGGCCATCTGGCCGGTGAAGCAGCACACCGAGGCAATGATCGAGATGCGGAACGAATGCACGCGCAGCAGGTCGAGCGGGATCAACGGCGCCGCCTTCGGCAGCTCTCGCCGGACCAGCAACACCAGGCTGGCCACCGACCCCGCGAGCAACGCGCCGCCCTGCAACGGGTGCGCCACGACCCGGTCGGCTCCGAGCACGAAGGCTGCGAACATGCCCGCGTTGAGCGCGATGCTCCATGCATCGATGGGGCGCGCCGTGCGCGGCGCGAGCGTCGGGCCGGGCAAGCCCGCGCAGGCCGCGAGCACGAGCAGGCCGATGGGCAGGTTCACCGCGAAGAGCCACGGCCAGCTTGTCGCGGAGAGGATGAAGGCGCCCAGCGTGGGCCCCGCCGCCGAAGCGGCCGCGACGGCGAGCGCGTTCCAGGCGATGGAGCGTGCGAGCAGCCGGCGCGGGTAGGTGAAGCGCAACAACGCCAGCCCGAGCGGCATCACCGCCGCGCTGCCCAGGCCCTGCAGGCATCGCGCGGCCACGAGCCACGGCAGCGAAGGCGACAACGCGCACAACACCGACGCCGCGGTGAACAGCGTGACGCCGCCCGCGAACACGCGCCGATACCCGAACCGCTCGCCGACCGCGGAAGCAGGCAACAGGAACATGACCACCGCCAGCTGGTAAGCGGTGACGATCCAGACCGCATCGGCGGGCGCTGCTTGCAACTGCCGGGCGATGCTGGGCAGCGCGATGTTGGCGATGGCGCCGTCGAGCACCACCAGCACGCCCGCGCCCAGGATCGCGGCGACGGCCGCGAAGCGTCGCGGCAACGGCAGGCCGTCGGCGTCGTGCACCGCGTTCGTGCCGTTCGGGGTGGTCCGGGTGATGGGGGGAGAAGGGTCAGGTTGAAGCGTGGATGTCAGCATGATGGGAGTCCTGGAAGGCTGGAAGGAGCACGCTCTATGGCGCGAGTCCAGCTTAGGACTGGGCCCCGGGCTTGCACAGCGCGTGGCGCGCAACGTGTTCCTGCATGCGGCGCCTGTCGAAACCTGCGCGGCCGTGCTAGGTTCGGGCATGCCGACGGAAGCCGACCTGAACCTGCTGTTTGCGTTGAACGCGCTTCTTGCCGAGGGCAGCGTCGCGAAAGCCGCCGAGCGCCTGGGCCTGAGCGAATCGGCGATGAGCCGGTCGCTCGCGCGGTTGCGGGACGCCACCGGCGACGAGCTGCTCGTGCGCGCGGGCCGGGCCATGGTGCTGACGCCGCACGCGCTCGCGCTGCGCGAGCGCGTGGGAGACCTGCTGCAGGCGTCGCGCGCGGTGCTCCAGCCCGGCGACGCGCGCATTGACCCGCGCGCGCTCCAGCAGTTGTTCACGGTACGGGCCAACGACGGCTTCATCGAAGCCTTCGCGCACCGCCTGGTGGCGCGCGCCGCGAGCGAAGCGCCCGGTGTACGCCTGCGCTTCGCGCCCAAGCCCGACAAGGACGTTCGCCCGCTGCGCGAAGGGCTGCTCGACCTGGACATCGGCGTGCTCGGCGAGTCGGGGCCGGAGGTGCGCGTGCAGATGCTCTTTCGCGACCGCTTCGTCGGCGTCGTGCGCCAGGGCCATCCCCTGCTCGAAGAGCCTGGCGTGAGTGCCGAGCGCTACGCCGCCTGCGACCACGTGGTCACCTCACGCAGTGGCCGCAACGGGGGACCGGTGGACGATGCGCTCGCGGCGATGGGCCTGGTGCGCAACACCGCGGCCGTGGTGCCCAGCTTCGGCACCGCCTTGTCGATCGCGGCGGCGACCGACCTGGTCGCGTTGATACCGTCCTCCTACTTCGAACACCTGCGCTCGCAGGGCACGCTGCGCGCGTTTGCGCTGCCCGTGGCCACGGAGCAGATCACCGTGTCGCAGATGTGGCATCCGCGGCTGGACCGGGATCCCGCGCACCGGTGGCTGCGGGGGCTGGTGCTGGAGGTTTGCCGGCCGCTGAACGAGCAAGCGAGGGCGTGACTTCGTTCGAGTAACCGCCGCGACCGGCGCCCCTGGCTCCGCCCGCCGGTTCAGACTCGCGCGCGACGTTCGCTCGCAAGCTGGAAGATGCAATCTCCCCGCCGCACCATTGCGATCGCGCGCTTGCAGATGACCTCCCCGTCGCCGGGAAAGTACACCGTCTCCGGCTCGCGCTTCGGGCTCGCCGGGAAATGCACCAGGGCGGCAGCCTGGCCCTTTCTCACGACCGCACCCAGCTCGACGAGCGGCTCATGGACGCCCTCGTCCATGGCATAGACATAGTGCAGCGCGCGGTCGATGTGCATGAGCCGCGGCACGGCCGGCGGGCTCGGCGGCACGATGGCGCCCTGCAGCACGCCAATGAAGCCCAGCAGGTGGAGCAGGCCCTGCCTGCCTTGCGCGACCAGCGATGCGTCCACCGCGCCGCCGCCACCGAGTTCGGTCAGGAGGCAGATCGCGCCCTGGCGCCTCGCTGCCGCCGTCACGTTGACCGGGTTCGGCTGGTACAGGAAGGCCCGTGGCAAGCCGAAGGCATTGAGCAGGCCGGTGACGCGCGTTTCTTCTTCGGCATCGCGCGGCTCCAGGCCCATCATGTTGGCGCCGTGGTACAGCAGCGACGAGCCGCCCGAGTGCAGGTCGATCATGTACTGCGCCCGCGCGAGCAGCGTGTGCTCGATGTAGTGCGCGATGACCTGCGAGGGTGTTCCCTGCGGGTCGCCGGGGTACAGCCGGTTGAGGTTGCCATCGTCGAGCGGCGAGGTGCGAAGCCCCGCCTCGGCCGCCGGCGCGTTCGCCATCGGCAGCAGGATCAGCTGGCCCTGCACCATGTGCGCGTCGATCTCGCGGATGAGCCGCGACACGATGATCTGCCCTTCGTACTCGTCGCCGTGCGTGCCCGCGCTCACGACCACCACGGGGCCCTCGCCGCGGCGGATCGAGGCGATGGGAATCGGCAGCCAGCCGTAGGCCGAGCGGTGCACCGAATGCGGCAGCCGCAAGAAGCCGATGTGCTTGCCCTCGGCATCGAGATCGATGTCGCAGCGAATGGGGTTGGGAGCGCTCATTTCCAGGCCGTGCCTTTCTTCATGTTGCCGACCATGTCGTAGCCCGGCGCGACATGCTCGTTCGCGAGCTTCTGCAGCGTGCCGTCGGCCACCATGTCGTTGATGGCCTTGTTCATCGCTTCGAGCAGCGCGGGCGAATTCTTGGGAACAACCGCGGCGCCCAGCGAATACACGACCGGTTCGCCGACCGACTTGATCGGCAGGTTGTTCACCGTCTTCATCTTGTAGCCGTTGAAGTAGGAATCGACGATGGCGTCGATGCGCCCGTTGACGAGGTCGTTGAACACGAAGCCGCCGCCGTCGTACGCCTTGATGTCCGAGGCCGGCAGGCTGCGTCGCGCCCACATCTCGTTCGTGGTGCCAGCGCTCACGCCGACCTTCTTGTCCTTCAGGGTTGCGGGGTCCGCGATGTCGGTGTTCTTCGCGTGCACCCAGATGCGAAAGTCCTGCACCGTGTAGGGCACGGTGAAGTCGACCACCTTCGCGCGCTCCTCGGTGCGCGCCAGGCTGTTGACGACCGCGTCGTACTTCTTCGTGTTCACGCCGTCGATGAAGTGCTTGAACTTGTCCGCGACGAACTCGACCTTGGCCACGCCCAGCCGCCGGAAAATCTCGCGCGCCACGGCCACGTCGTAACCGGCGGGCTGGTTGTCGGCGCCCACGTAGCTCCACGGCGGGCTCTCCTGCGTGTTCGCGACGAGCACCACGCCCTTCTTCTGCAGCCGTGCCAGCGAGTCATCGGCCTGGGCCGAGGCGAGGGTGCTGCCGCCCGCTGCCAGTGCAAGCAGCACAAGCGGAGCGAGGCCGAAGATGCGTCGGGCCGGGCTCATTGCTTTTCCTCTTTCGCGATCTGCGCCGACATCTGGTAGCTCACGCCGAGCAGCCGGTTCGAGAGCCTGTCGATCGTGCCGTCTGCACGCATCTCCCGGATCGCCTTGCTCACCGCTTCGCGAAGCGCGGGCTGGTTCTTCGGCATCGCCGCGGCCGAGAGCTGGTACGTCAGGATCGGGCCGACCTCCTTGATCGGCAGCTTGTTCACGCTCGCGTAGCGCATGCCGCCGAAGTGGGAGCTGATGAGTGCGTCGATGCGGCCGATGGCGATGTCGTTGAACACCAGCCCGCCGTTGTCGTAGGTCACGATCTCCGAGCCTGGCAGATTGGCACGCGACCAGGATTCGTTGCTGGTGCCCGCGGTGACGCCAACGCGCTTGCCCTTGAGGTCGGGGCGGTCCTTGATGTCGTTGTTGGACGTGCGCACAAAGATGCGAAAGTCTTCCAGGCCGTAGGCGACGCTGAAGTCGACCTGCTTCTCTCGCTCGGGCGTGGGCGTCAGGTCGTTCATCACGAGTTCGTACTTGCCGGCCTTCAATCCCTCGACGAAGTTCTTGAAGAGATCGGCAACGAACTCCACCCTGGCGACGCCGATGCGCTTGGCCACTTCCCTGGCCACCTCGACGTCGTAGCCTGCCGGCTGGTTCTTGTCGTCGAGCATGCTCCACGGCGGGCTGGCCTGCGTGTTGGCCACGCGAATCACGCCGCTGGCGCGCGCGTTCGCAAGAAGGTCGGCCTGCTGCGCGGAGGCCGTGGGCGCAAGCAGTGCGCCGAAGGCCGACACGGCGAACAGGCTGCAGATCAGGTGGCGTCTGGAAGAAACTCGGTTCATGGCGCTTGGGCTGGTTGGAGGTCGATGAATGAGCGCGATCTTGTCGCGCGTCATGGCCTTGCCACAATCCGGCGCCGGTAGTTACTCAATAAGCGCAGCTTATGCACCAATCAGGGAAGCCACTATCCCCGTTTGGGTGCCTTCCTCGGAATCGAGACGACCGCGCCACCCACGGCCTCCCGCACGCGCTTGAGGTCGGCGTCGAGCTGGATGCGCATGACGCGCAGCAGATCCTTCGCGTTGTCGGACAGCGGCACGCCCGGCCTGAAGACGAGCAGCGACGTCGAAGGAATGTCGAAGGTCATGGGCTTGAGCAGCAGTCCGCGCGCGACATAGTCGAGCGCCATCACCGGGTGGGCCATGCCCATGCCGACGCCTTGCAGCGCGAACTCGCACACCGAGTTGGAGTACGGCGTCTCGATCACCGGCCGCAAGCTCCTGCCCTCGGCGGCCAGCGCTTCGTCGAGCGCTCGTCGTCCGACGTCTTCCGGATTGAGCGCGATGAACGGGTGGCTTGCCAGGTCGTTCGCGTCGAGGATCTTCTTACGCGCCAGCGGGTGCTGCGCGTTCATGACGATCACGCCGTACACGGCCGCGAAGGGGGAGTGCTCGAGCCCGGTGACCGACAGCTCCTCGGCCATCAGGCCGAAATCGAGCTGGCCGGCGGACACCTGCTGGTACACCTCGCGCGAGCTCATCACCTGGAACGACAGCTGGATCTGTCGCTGCCCGAGCCCGAACGCGGCAATGGCCCGCGGCATGAAGCCGGTGCCCAGCGCAGGCAGCGAGCCGATGGCCAGGCGCCCGAGGCCGAAAGACTTGAGGCTGCGAATGCGGTGCTCGATCATTTCGAGACCCGTGAAATAGCGGTCGACCTCGACCATCAGCGCCACCGCCTCCTGCGTCGGCACCAGGCGCCCGCGCACCCGCTCGAACAGGCGCAACTCGCAGGCCAGTTCGAACTTGCGCAGCGACTGGCTGACCGCCGGCTGCGAAACGCCCAGCAGGTTGGCCGCCTGGCTGGTGGTGCCGGCACGCATCACGGCGCGAAAGACCTCGATGTCGCGTTTTTCCATCCATAACCTCCGCTTATCGAGCGAGTAATCCGGGCTGTTGAGTTGATAGGACGGTTGACAAATACTTCATCGCATCGCCACGACCATCTAACCTGGACGAATAGCATAAATGCAATCAATTGCCGCAACTAATGACCCGTTCGAGAGCCTGTCGCCGCCCGTGATGCGCGCGTCGACGGTCGTCTTCAAGACCTTCGACGACTTCGTCCAGCGCAAGAGCCGCCAGCCCGACGGCTTCAGCTACGGCATTACCGGCACGCCGACCGCGCGGGGGCTCGAGAAGAAGATTGCCGCGCTCGAGGGCGGGCGGCACTGCGTTGTCACCCCGTCGGGGCAGTCCGCGCTGATGACCACCGTGATGGGCTTCGTGCGCGGCGGCGACCACCTGCTGGTGTCTGCGGCGTGCTACGGCGCGCTCAAGACCTTCGCGCAGAAGTGGCTCGCGGGGATGAACGTCGAGGTGGAGTTCTATCCGCCGGCCATCGGTGCGGAGATCGAATCGCTGATCCGGCCGAACACCCGCATGATCTGCATGGAGTCGCCCGGCACCGTGACCATGGAGATGCAGGACACGCCCGCTATCGCGGCGGTGGCGCGCCGCCGCGGCGTGCTCACGATGATGGACAACACCTGGGCCAGCCCGCTCGGCTTCAGGCCGCTGGCGCATGGCGTGGACTTCAGCATCGAGGCCGCCACCAAGTTCTTCGGCGGCCATTCAGACCTGCTGATGGGCAGCATCAGCATGAACGACCATGCGCACTACGAAGTGCTGCGCGAAACGCAGAGCATCCTCGGCCAGCAGGTGAGCCCCGACGACTGCTTCCTGGTGCTGCGCGGCCTGGAGACCTTCAAGCTGCGACTCGAAGCGCAAAGCGCTTCCACGCTGCGCGTGGCGCGGTGGCTGGCCGATCAACCCGAGGTTGAGCGCCTGCTGTACCCGCCGCTCGAATCGGACCCCGGCCACGGGCTGTGGAAGCGCGACTTCCACACCAACGGTTGCCTCTTTTCCCTGGTGCTCAAGCCGGGGCCTGAGCGCGCCTTTCACGGCTTCTTCGATTCGCTCAAGCAGTTCGTCATCGGCGCGAGCTGGGGCGGCGTGCACAGCCTGGCGGCCTACTACCCCGCCGCATTGCAGGCCGAGCGCGTGTTCCCCGCCACCGACCAGCCGGTGATCCGCCTGTCGATCGGGCTGGAAGCTGCCGACGACCTCATCGCCGACCTGAAGGCCGGGCTGGCGGGCTACAGCGCGTTGCTGGCGGCGCGCTGAGGAGACCACGATGCTCGATCTGTTCCTGAGGGCGCTGCCCTTGCTCGAGAAGGCGGTGCTGGTCACGCTCGGCCTGGGGTTCTCGGCGTTCTTCTTCGGCAGCGTGCTGGGGCTGTTGGTGGCGCTGGCGCGAATCTCGCCGTTTCGACCTCTGCGCTGGTTCGCCTTTTCGTACGTGTCGGTCTTTCGCGGCACGCCGCTCCTGATACAGATCCTGCTGATCTACTTCGGACTGCCGAGCTACGGCATCGTCATCGCGCCCATTCCGTCCGCGCTGCTCGCGCTGAGCCTGTTCGCCGCGGCCTACCTGAGCGAGAACTTTCGCTCCGGGATCATGGCCGTCGACAAGGGCCAGTGGGAGGCTGCCTGGGCCATGGGCATGGGGTATTGGAAGACGCTGCTGCGCGTCGTGCTGCCGCAGGCCTTTCGCATCGCCCTGCCGCCGGTGGGAAGCCGGCTCATCGGGCTGATGAAGGACACGTCGCTCGCATCGACTGTCACGGTGGTGGAGCTCACCCGCGTGGCCGAACAGATAGGTGCCACTACGTTCCGCTACATGGAGATGTTTCTTATCGTCGGTGCCATCTACTGGTTCATCAACCAGGTGCTCACCATCCTGCAGACCTGGCTCGAAAGCCACCTCTCGAAGCGCTACGCATGACCGAATCCCATATTCCTCCCGTGCAGGTGCAGGGCTTGGCCAAGAGCTTCGGCGAGAACCACGTGCTGCGGCAGATCGACCTCACGGTCGCGCGAGGCGAGGTCGTGGTCATCATGGGCCCGTCGGGCTCGGGCAAGACCACGCTGATCCGTTCGCTCAATTTCCTGGAGATGCCCGACCGCGGCACCATCCGCATGTGCGGCATTGAGATCGCCGATGCGGGGCCGAAGCCTTCGAGCGACACGCGCCGCAGGATGCGCGAGATCCGCAAGAAGACCGCCATGGTGTTCCAGTCGTTCAACCTGTTCGCGCACATGACGGCCGTGCAGAACGTGATCGAGGGCATGGTGTCGGTGCAGGGCATTCGCAAGTCCGCCGCGTTGCCGCGCGGGCGAGAGCTGCTGGCGCAGGTGGGCCTGCTGGAGAAGGCCGACGAATACCCGGGCCGGCTCTCGGGTGGCCAGAAGCAGCGCGTGGCCATCGCGCGCGCGCTCGCCATGAACCCCGAGGTCATTCTTTTCGACGAGCCCACCTCCGCGCTGGACCCCGAACTGCGCGGCGAAGTGCTCAAGGTGATGCGCGACCTGGCCGACAAGGGCATGACGATGCTGGTCGTGACGCACGAGACGCGCTTTGCGAAAGACGTCGCCGACCGCATCGTGTTCATGGAAGGCGGCGTGATCGTGGAAGATGCGTCGCCCGATCACTTCTTCGGGCCGGCAGCGAGCCAGCGTGCGAAGGATTTCCTGGGGCTTATACGAGACTGAACCGGAACTGAGCCGGGACTGGACGCACTTCACATGGCCGCTGCCATGCCCGTCAGGCCGCCGCCCCCTGCGCACCCACCACCACCTGCACCGCCCGATTGCGCAGCCTCAGCGCCAGCCCCGTCGCCACCCCCAGCACGCACAGCACCGCCGTGAAGGTCACGCCCAGTCCACGCGCATCCGACAGCATGCCGAACAGCGGCGACACCAGCCCGCCCACCGACAGCGCCAGCCCCAGCGTGATGCCGCTGGCCGTGGCCGGGTTGCGCGGCAGGTAGTCCTGCGCCAGCGTCACCTGCGCCGCGAAGGGCAGGAACATGCTCATGCCCAGCAACGCGGTGCAAACCAGCGCCCAGCCGGCAGATGGTGCGAGCACCAGGCCCGCGAGCGCGGGCAGGGCGAGCAGGTAGCCCGCGCGGATGGTGCCCATGCGCCCGATGCGGTCGCCGAGCCAGCCGCCCAGCAGCACGCCCACCGCGCCCGCGGCGGTGAAGCCGGTGAGCGCCGCGGCGCCCTGGAAGCTGGTGCCGTGCAGGTCGCGCGTGATGCGCAGCGACAGCATCGACAGCACCGTCACGTACGGAATCGACCAGCCCACGATGGTCGCCACCAGCCAGCCGAAGGCGCGCCAGTCGTTGTGCGGCTTCAGCACCTCGCCTCCGGCCTTGCGCGCCGCGGCCGCCGTGGCGGCGGATGCGCTGCCGCGCCCCGCGTTCACCAGCACCCACACCACGCCCATCGCCAGCGCCGGCAGGCCCAGCAAATAGCTGCGCGCGAGGCCGCCGCCGCCCACCACCGTGGCCGCCAGCACCGGCGCAAACGAAGCGCCGATGGTGCCGCCCACCGAGAACACGCTCATCGCCTTCTGCGAGGCGCCGCCGGCCGCGCGCGCCGCCACAGTGGCCGGCGGGTGGTACGCCGCGATGCCCAGCCCGCACAGGGCAATGGCGACCCAGGTCAGCAGGTAGCTGTGGCTCAGCCCCGCCAGCACCACGCCCAGCGCCGCCACCAGGAAGCCGGTGGGCACCAGCCAGCTGCGCGGGTGGCGATCGGCGTACAGGCCGAACAGCGGCTGCACCACGCTCGACAGACCGGTGGCCGCCAGCATCAGCCCGCTCACGGCCGTGTAGCTGTAGCCGCGCTCCAGCACCATGAAAGGCAACAGGGCCGGCACCAGGCCCTGGTAGAGGTCGTTGACGGCATGGGTGCCGGTGAGCAGCCCGAGTCGGCGCTTGTTCATGCGAATCGCTTTCTGTGTGTCCATTGAAAAAAGCCATCGTAAAAAGCGCGGCGAAGATGTTCTCGCTACGAATCAGCATCTATCGTCGAGAAATGGACAAATTGAATCTGCGCCCGGAAGAAGGCGAGCAAACACCGCGCACCGTCGCCGTGCTCGCGACCGACCCGGCGGGCGATGCCTTCATTCCTTTGCACACGCACCGGCGCGGGCAGCTCATTCATGCCATTGCGGGTGTGATGCTCGTGAGCGCCGTGGCCGGCAGCTGGGTGGTGCCGCCGGGGCGCGGCGTGTGGGTGCCGGCCGGCATGGCGCATCAGATCCGCATGGCCGGCGAGGTGCAGATGCGCACCGTGTTCGTGGAGCCCGGCACGCGCGCGGACCTGGGTGGCGAATGCCGCGTGATCCATGTGGGCGAGCTGCTGCGCGCGTTGATCGTCACCGCCGCGTCGCTGCCGCTGGACTACGCGCCGGGCGGGCGCGACGAGCGGGTGATGGAGTTGATCCTCGACGAGATCGAGCTGGCGCCGGCGTTGTCGCTGCACGTGCCCATGCCGCGCCACGCGCGCCTGGCCGCGCTGTGCGAGCAGCTGGTGCGCGACCCGTCGCTGCCTGCTTCGCTGGACGACTGGGCGCTGCGCCTGCACATGAACACGCGCACGCTGGCGCGGCTGTTCCAGCGCGAGACGGGCATGAACTTCGGCGCCTGGTGCCGGCAGGCGCGGCTGTTGCTGAGCTTGCCCAGGCTGGCCGCGGGCGCGTCGATTCTGGAAGTGGCGCTGGCCCACGGCTACGAGAGCCCGAGCGCCTTCACCGCGATGTTCCGCCGCGCGCTGGGTGTGCCGCCCAGCCAGTACCTGCACCGGCACGATTGAGCACGCGATCTGCGTGAGCGCCCGCAAGGCGCGACAATTCGGCAGCGCGACAAAGGCCGGATGCAGGGGGCGTCGACGCGTCGCAAAGATGAATCAGAGGACGACATGAGAGATCAGGACAAGCAGGCGCTCGAGGCGCTGTTCGCGCACGCGCAGCGGCGCAGGCGGCAGCAGCAATCCGAGGCCGACCGGGCGCGCCAGGAGCTCGCCGAATTTCGCCAGCGGTTCGAGGAGCACGTCGATGCGGTCGTGCTCCCCACCTTCCTGGAGTTCAAGGGCTTTCTCGCGGGCAAGGGCATGGCGAGCTTCATCGAGCGCGAGCATACGCGCGACAGCGGCGACGCGCTCCCGGCGGGCCAGGACATTCAGGGCACCCAGGGCACCCAGGTCGTGCAGGCCAACCCGCGGTGCCGCTTCTGCATCGGCTCGGAAGGCCATGCGTACACCTACGACGGCTACATCCAGGTCGAGGCCGACCTCGGCCGCCGCCAGGCGGTGCTGACCCGCAAGTCCAAGGAAGAAACGCAGCCCGTGGAGGCGGCGCAGGGCGAGGGCGTGTTCGCCTACGTGTCCGCCAGCAAGCTGCACGAAGAACTGCGGGCGCTGCTCACGGCGATTCTCTGACCCGGCGCGAAGGGCCGTGGTGAAAGGGGCGCAATGGGCGCAAGGGGCCGGCGCCAGCCTTTGAAGGCCCGGCGCCCGCGGCTCTTGCGCTACTTGAACCCGAGCGCGCGCGGCATCCAGGTGCTCAGCGCCGGCACGAAGGTCAGTATCAGCAGCACCGCGCCGTGCGCCCACAGGAACGGCACCAGCTCCTTCACCAGCGCCGACATCGGCACCTTCGACACGTTGCAGGTCACGAACAGCAGCCCGCCCACGGGCGGCGTGATCATGCCCAGCGTGAGGTTGAAGATGACGATCATCGCGAAGTGCACCGGGTCCACGCCCAGCTTCATGGCCACCGGTGCGAGGATGGGCGCGAGCACCATCACGCCCGGCAGCGGCTCGATGAAGATGCCGAACAGCAGCAGGAACACGTTGACGATGATCAGGAACATCCACGGCGACAGGTTCATGCTCACCAGCCACTCGGCCATCTGCTGCGGAATGCCCTCGATGGTGAGCACCCACGCGAACGACGCCGACAGGCCGATGATGATCAGCACCGAGGCCGACAGCAGCGCCGAGCGCGAAAGAATGTCGGGCAGCGCCTTCCACTCCAGCGTGCGGTACACGAACTTGCCGCACACCAGCGCATAGAACACAGCCACCACCGACGCCTCGGTCGGTGTGAACCAGCCCGCGCGCATGCCGCCCAGGATGACCACCGGCAGCAATATCGCGGGAATCGCCTTCCACGTGGTAATGAGGATGTCGCGCAGCGGCGGCGTGCGGCCTTCGCCCTTGTAGTTGCGCTTCTTCGACACGTAGAAGTTCACGATGCACATCGCCACCGCAATCAGGATGCCCGGCAGGATGCCGGCCACGAACAGCTGGCCGACCGACACCGTCTCGTCCTGCAGCGCGTAGATGATCATGATGATCGACGGCGGAATGATCGGCCCCACGATGGCCGTCGACGCGGTGAGCGCCGCCGCGTACGAGCGGTCGTAGCCGGCCTTGTCCATCATCTTGATGAGCATCGACCCCGGCCCCGCCGCGTCGGCCAGCGCCGAGCCCGAGATGCCCGAGAAGAAGGTCAGCGAAACCACGTTGGTGTAGCCCAGCCCGCCGCGCCGGTGGCCCACGAACTGGCCCGCGAAGCGCAGCAGCACCTCGGTGAGCGAGCCGCCGCTCATCAGCTCGGCGGCCAGGATGAAGAAGGGCACCGCCATCAGCGGAAAGCTGTCGATGCCGGTGAAGGTTTCCTTCAGCAGCACCATCAGCGGGTAGTTCTCCGCGAGGATCAGCGTGGCGGCGGTCGACAGGCCCAGCGCGAAGGCCACGGGCACGCCGATGGCCAGGAACACGCAGGCGGAAACGATCAGAACAATGCTGGCGTCCATGGTCGGCTCCTTACAGCGACGCCGACGCGTTGGCGTCGAAGTGGTCGTCGGAGGCGAACTCGCGCCGCAGCACGTAGCCGCGCACCACCAGCGCCCAGTGCACGATCAGCAGCACGCCGCCGATGAGCATGGCGCTGTAGATGTAGGCGAACGGAATCTGCGTGACGGCCGTCAGCTGGAACATGGTGCGCTGCATGTACAGCCACCCGTACCACACCATGAAGCCGAAGAAGGCGAACAGCAGCGCGGCGACAAAGGCGCGCACCGCGACGGCGCCCGCGTGCGGCAGGGCGTCCTGCAGGTTCTCCACGGCGATGTGGCCGCCGTAGCGCAGCACCGGCCCGGCGCCCAGGAAGGTGAGCCAGATCATCATGTGGCGCGACACCTCTTCGGCCCATTCGAGCGACTGGCTCGTGGTGTAGCGCAGCACGACGTTGGTGAAGATGATGACCGACATGGCGGCCAGCAAAAGAATCAGCGCCCAGCGGTTGGCGGCGAGAAAGTAGCGCTCGAAGGCTTGCACGGTAAGAGTCTCGGGGTTCGGTCGGGGGAGGCGGGCGAAAAAGCGAAGCGCCCGGCGCACTGAGGCGTGCCGGGCGCGGGGTCAAGCGGTGCGTGTAGCCGTATGGCCGTGATGCCGTGAACTCGGCTTACTTGACGTCCGTGATCTTCTTGATGTTGTCCGCGCCGAACTCCTTCGCGTAGCTCACGTAGGCGGGCTTCAGCGCGTCGCGGAAGGCGGCGCCGTCGACCGTGCGCGTGACCTTCATGCCGTCTTTCTCGAGCTGCGCGATGCCGTTGTTCTCGTCGTCGTTCACCTTCTTGCGCTGGGCGATGGCGGCCTTCTTCGCGGCTTCGGTGAACACCTTCTTGTCGGCGTCCGAGAGCTTGTTCCACACCTTGGGCGACAGCAGCAGCAGCGCCGGCGAGTACACGTGGCCGGTGAGCGAGAGGTGCTTTTGCACCTGCGAGAACTTCGACGCCAGGATCACCGGAATCGGGTTCTCCTGGCCGTCGACCGTGCCTTGCTGCAGCGCGCCGAACAGCTCGGGGAAGGCCATGGGCGTGGGCAGGATGCCGAAGGTGCGGTAGCCGTCCATGTGCACCCTGTTCTCCATGGTGCGCATCTTCAGGCCGGCCGCGTCGGTCGGCTTGACGATGTCGCGCTTGCTGTTCGTCATGTGGCGAAAGCCGTTTTCGGTCCAGGCCAGCGCGATGATCCCCTTGCTCGGGAACTTGGTCAGGATGTCCTGCCCGATCGGGCCGTCCATCACCTTGCGCGCATGGTCGTAGTCGCGGAACAGGAACGGAATGTCCACGATCTTGACCTCGGGCACGAAGTTGCCCACCGGGCCGGTCGAGGTGTTCACCAGGTCCTGCGTGCCCAGCTGGATGGCCTCGATCTGCTCGCGCTCGCCGCCCAGCGCCGAGTTGGCGAAGTGCTGGCACTTGAAGCGGCCTTGCGTGCCCTTTTCGATCTCGTCGCAGAACACCGTGGAGCCCACGCCGTAGTGCGACTCCTTGGAGGTCGCGTAGCCGATCTTCAGGACGGTCGGGGCCTGGGCGAAGGCGGAAGCGCCGAGCGTGGCGCCCAGGGCGAGCGAAAGGCAGGCGGCGGCGGTGTGGCCGAGTTTCATGGTGTCTCCGGGTTTTGGTCAGGTGCGCGTCAGGCGCACCGGACTATGCAACACCCGGAAGCTTTACAGCGTCGGGATTTTCACGGACGTACTCACGAATGACCGCCTCGAAACTCTCGTCGGCCGCCAGCCCCAGCGCCCGCGCCCGCGCGGTTTCGAAGTGGCCGGGCCAGGTTTTCACGATGCGCTGGATGGCCGCGTCGGGCGTGCGGTCGAGCAGTGCCGTGGCCGCCTTGCCGGCCACGCGCTCCAGCGCCGCGGCCATGTCACCGACCGTGGTCGCCAGCGACGGCAGGTTCAGCGCCGTGCGCGGGCCCCATTCGGCGTCGCTCGCCGAGGCCGCGCGCACAAGGCCCTCGACGGTTCGCGCGGGTGACGCAATGGCGACAGGCGTGGCGTCGGGCACCGGGCACGCGGCGGGCAAGCCGGCCAGGGGCTCGCGAATCATCCCGCTGAAAAATCCCGACGCAGCGCCGTTCGGCTTGCCCGGGCGCACGCTCACCGTCATGAGGCGCACGCTGCGCCCGCGCACGAACCCCTTGCGCGTGAAGTCGGCCACCAGCTGTTCGCCGATGAATTTCTGGATGCCGTAGCTGGTCTGCGGCGTGGGCAGCGTGTGGTCTTCGATGACCTGGGGCAGCGGTTGCTCGGGCGAGTCGCCGAACACCGCCAGCGAGCTGGAGAACACCAGCACGGGCCTGGTGCCGAGCGCGCGAACCTTCTCGAGCAAGGCATGCGTGGCCGCGAAGTTGCTGCGCATGCCGAGGTCGAAATCGGCCTCGCATTCGCCGCTGACCGCGGCGGCCAGGTGGAAGATGGCGTGGGCCTCGCGCCAGACGGTGTCGTCCGCAACACCTCCATTAGCGCCATCAGCGCCATCACCGGCGAGCTGTGCGTTCAGGTCGCCGGTGATGGCGTCGACGCGCGGGTCGGCCGCGAGGTCGGCGGGCGGCGGCGCGCGGTCCACCAGCGTGATGCGCCGGATGGTTTGCGCCGGGGCGCCCGCGAGCGAGAGCCGGCCTTGCGCGAGCAGGGTGCGGGCAAGGCGCGCGCCCAGGAAGCCGGCGCCGCCGGTGATGACGATGTGCATGGGTCTTGTCTCCTTTTGTCGCCCAAGAATAGCTTCGGGGCTGGGTTCTGGCGCCATTCGGGGTGCCATCGCCCGCGCCGGAACAAAGACACCGAACACAACAACAGAGCCAAAAACGAAAAAGCCCTCCGAAGAGGGCTTCAAGAAACCAGGGGGACTTACATCCCCACGTAGTTGGGTCCGCCGCCACCTTCAGGCGTTACCCACACGATGTTCTGCGTCGGGTCCTTGATGTCGCAGGTCTTGCAGTGCACGCAGTTCTGCGCGTTGATCTGCAGGCGCTGCTTGCCGTCTTCGGTGCCCACGAATTCGTAGACGCCCGCCGGGCAGTAGCGGCTCTCGGGCCCCGCGAACTTGGCCAGGTTGACGTTGACCGGCACCGTCGGGTCCTTCAACGTCAGGTGGGCCGGCTGCTGCTCTTCGTGGTTGGTGTTGCTGATGAACACGCTGGAGAGCCGGTCGAAGGTGAGCTTGCCGTCCGGCTTCGGGTAGACGATGGGCTTGCACTCCGACGCGGGCTTGAGGTACAGGTGGTCGGCCTTGGTGCGGCGCAGCGTCCAGGGAATATTGCCCTTCAGCAGCCATTGCTCGATGCCGTTCATCAGCGTCGCGATGCCCAGGCCCTTCTTGAACCATGCCTTGAAGTTGCGCGCCTTCTTCAGCTCGGCATGCAGCCAGCTCTTCTCGAAGGCTTCGGGGTAGGCGGTGAGCTCGTCGTGCTGGCGGCCGGCCTGCACCGCGTCGAACGCGGCCTCGGCGCACAGCATGCCCGTCTTGATGGCCGCGTGGCTGCCCTTGATGCGGCTCACGTTCAGGTAGCCGGCCTCGCAGCCCACCAGCGCACCGCCCGGGAACACCGTCTTGGGCAGCGACTGCAGGCCGCCCGCCGTGATGGCGCGCGCGCCGTAGCCGATGCGCTTGGCCGGCTTGATGCCCTTGGCCTCGTCGCCTTCCAGGTACCAGCGGATGTTGGGGTGCAGCTTCCAGCGCTGCATTTCCTCGAAGGGGCTCAGGTACGGGTTGCTGTAGTCCAGCCCCGTGATGAAGCCCATGGTGACCTTGTTGTCCTCCATGTGATAGAGGAACGCGCCGCCGTAGGTGTCGCTCTTCATCGGCCAGCCGGCCGTGTGCAGCACGAAGCCGGGCACATGGCGCTTGGGGTCGATTTCCCACACTTCCTTCACGCCCAGGCCGTAGGTCTGCGGGTCTCTGCCTTCGTCGAGCTTGTACTTCGCGATGAGCTGGCGGCCGAGGTGGCCGCGCGCGCCTTCGGCGAACACCGTGTACTTGCCCAGCAGCTCCATGCCGAGCTGGAAGTTCTCGGTCGGCTCGCCGTCCTTGCCCACGCCCATGTTGCCCGTGGCCACGCCGCGCACCGAACCGTTCTCGTTGTAGAGCACCTCGGCCGCCGGAAAGCCCGGGAAGATTTCCACGCCCAGGTTCTCGGCCTGCTGTGCCAGCCACTTGGTGAACGCACCCAGGCTGATGATGTAGTTGCCGTGGTTCTGGAAGCACGCCGGCAAAAAGGCGTTGGGCGTGCGCAGGCTGCCCTTCTCGCCCAGGAACACCATGGCGTCGTCGGTCACCGGCTGGTTCAGCGGCGCGCCCAGTTCCTTCCAGTCGGGCAACAGCTCGTTGAGCGCGCGCGGGTCCATGATGGCGCCGGACAGGATGTGCGCGCCGGGTTCCGAGCCCTTCTCGAGCACGACCACCGAGATTTCTTTGTCCTGCTGTGCGGCGAGCTGCTTCAGCCTGATCGCGGTCGAGAGGCCGGCCGGGCCACCGCCGACCACGACCACGTCGTATTCCATGGCTTCCCGAGGGCCGAACTGGGCAAGGATTTCGTCGTGCGTCATGTGGGTTGGGTCGATAATGATTTTTCGAGGCGCGGGGTCATGCATCGCGGATTGCGGGGCATTTTATGCGGCGTCCGTGGGCGGCCCCTGTCGTCCATGGGCGCGCCTTCAGCGTCACCTGCGCGACTCCACAGGATTCAAGTTCATGGCCTACAGCATCGATCTTTCCGGCCGCGTGGCCCTCGTCACCGGCGCCTCCAGCGGGCTCGGGGCCCAGTTCGCGAAAACGCTGGCACGCGCCGGTGCCGCCGTGGTGCTGGCCAGCCGCCGCGTCGACAAGCTCAAGGAGCTGCGCGCGCGCATCGAGGGCGAGGGCCACGACGCCCACGTGGTCGAGCTCGACGTGACCGACTTCGGCAGCATCAAGGCGGCCGTGGCGCGCGCCGAGACCGAGGTCGGCCCCATCGACGTGCTGGTCAACAACTCGGGCGTGAGCACCACGCAGCGCCTGGAAGATGTGACGCCCGACGACTACGACTACATCTTCGACACCAACGTCAAGGGCTCGTTCTTCGTCGCGCAAGAGGTGGGCAAGCGCATGCTGGCGCGCGCCAAGGGCAGGGCGCCGGGCACCTACATCGGCGGGCGCATCATCAACATCGCCTCGGCGGCGGCGCTGAAGGTCATGCCGCAGATCGGCACCTACTGCATGAGCAAGGCCGCGGTGGTGCAGATGACCAAGGCCATGGCGCTCGAGTGGGGCCGCTTCGGCATCAACGTGAACGCGCTGTGCCCGGGCTACATCACCACCGAGCTCAACGAGGAGCACTGGGGCACCGAGGGCGGCGCCAAGCTGGTGAGCATGCTGCCGCGCAAGCGCGTGGGCAAGCCCGAAGACCTCGACGGCCTCATCGTGCTGCTGGCCAGCGGCCAGAGCCATTTCGTGAACGGCGCCGTCATCGCGGCCGACGACGGATTCGCGCTCTGAGCCCGAGGGCGTGGATCGGCGTCGCGGCCGGGCTGGCCGCGGGCGCGCTGTGGGGGCTGGTGTTCGTGGTGCCGCGCATGGTCGGCCACTTCGGCATGGTCGACATCACCGCCGCGCGCTTCCTGGTGTTCGGCGCCATCTCGGGCATCGCCGTGTTCGCGCGGCCGGCCGCCGTGCGCTGGCCCACGGGGCGGCAGGCTTTGGCGGCGCTGGGCCTCAGCGTGCTGGGCTTCAGCGGCTACTACCTGTTGCTGGCCTTCGGCATCCAAGCCGCGGGCACCGAGGTGCCCAGCCTCATCATCGGCACCATTCCCGTCTGGATGATGCTGCTGGGCCGCCCCGCGGGCCTGCGGCTGCGCACGCTGCTGCCGGGGCTGCTGCTTACGGGCGCGGGCATCGCGCTGATGATCTGGGGCGCGTGGTCCGCGCAGCACGGCACGGGGCAGGGCGGGGCTCGCTTCGGCTGGGGCATTGCGCTGGCGCTGGCCGCCATGGCCAGCTGGACGGTGTACGGCCTGCTCAACGCCTCCTGGCTGCAGCGCCACGCCGAACTCAACGCGACCGACTGGGCCAACTGGCTCGGCGTGGCGACCGGCCTGGGCGCGTTGCTGCTGTGGCTGGTGGCGGGCAGCGACCTGGCCACGCTGCGCGCCCGGCCCGACGGCATGCTGTTCGTGTGGATCGCGCTGGCCAGCGGCTTCGGCTCGTCGTGGCTGGCCACCATTCTCTGGAACGTCGCGAGCCAGCGGCTGTCGGCCAGCCTGTGCGGGCAACTGATCGTCAGCGAGACGCTGTTCGCGCTCGTCTATTCCTTCGTCTGGGACGGCCGCTGGCCGCAGGCCACCGAGTGGGTGGCGGCGCTGCTGTTCGTGCTGGGCATCCTCGCATCCATCAAGGCGCACCGATGAGAATCGAAATTCCCGAAAAGAAGAAGCTCGTGTACGAAACGTCCATTCCCATCCGCTGGGGCGACATGGACGCCATGGGCCACCTGAACAACGGCACCTACTTTCGCTACCTGGAAACCGCGCGCATCGACTGGATGCGCTCCATCGGCTTCGAGCCCGAGCCCGGCGGCGAGGGCATGGTCATCGTCAACGCCTTCTGCAACTTCTACCGGCAGATCGAGTACCCGGGCAACGTGCTGCTGAAGATGTACGTGAGCGACCCGGGCCGCACCACCTTCGAGACCTGGGGAACCATGGCGCGCGAGGAGTCGCCCGAGGTCATCAGCGCGGCGGGTGGCGCGACCACCATCTGGGTCGACTTTCCGAAGCAGAAGGCGCTGGCGCTGCCCGACTGGCTGCGCACGCTGGTGGGCGAGTAGGGCGGGGGGCGATGCAACGCAAGATCCTCTCGCTCGCGACACTTTCGACACTCGCGGCGCTTGCGGCACTGGCAACCCTTGCCTTGTCAGCGACCTGCAGCCATGCGCAGGGCCGGCCCGGCACGGCCATCGCCGCCCGTGAATGCCCCGCGAACGCGCCCTTCCTGAGCGCAGACGCGCTGAAGAAAGCCGGCTTCGACCTCCGCGCGTTCAAGCGCTACTGCTACACCGACGCGGCCGGCAGCCACGCCCTGCTGCTCGGCGAAAAGCAGGACCTGCCGTTCGCGGAAGAGCTGCTGTCCTCCACGATCAGGGCCTCGCTGTACAAGGTCGAGCCCGACAACACGCTTACGCAGGAGTGGTCGATCCGCGACTTCGCGGGCAAGGACGAGGCGGGCGTCAACTTTCGCTCGAAGCTCATCGAGCTGGCGGACATCGATGGCGACGGCCTGGTCGACCCGGTGCTCGTGTACCGCTTCTTCAACCAGAAGGACGCCGAGCACATCGACGACGACGACTTCGTGGGCCGCATCAAGCTGGTGACCTTTCACAAGGGCAGCAAGGCCACCATCCACGCGGTCACCGGCCACTTCGACGGCGAGCGCAAAACCACGGCCAACAGCACCTACTTCGCGTTGCCGAAGCCGGTGCAGCAGCACCTGGTGAAGAAGATGACGGCGATGGACGCGGCCGGGCAGTTCGGGTTCGACAACTCGTACGGGTACGAGCCGCGGAAGGAGCGCGCGAGGCGCTGAGGGGGCGCCTCTGAGCCTGATCCCGGCCGATCCCGGCCGATCCCAGCCTGAAGCTCAGGCCGGCTGCAACACGATCCGCGCCTCGAACCCATGCGCCGCCCCCACCGGCGGCGACGACAGCACCAGCTTCGCGTCGTGCTTCTCCACGATGGTCCCCACGATCGACAGGCCCAGCCCGTAGCCCGCGCGGTCCGAGCTGTGGCGCACGTGGCGCTGTTGCAGCGTGCGCAGCTGCGCTTCGTTCACGCCCGCGCCGAAGTCGCGCACGGCCAGGGTGCAGGGCGCCATCACCTCCATCACCACGCGACCGCCGCCGCCGTAGCGCAAGGCGTTCTCCACCAGGTTGCGCAGGGCGATGGCCAGCGCGTCGACGTCGCCGCGCGCCATGGGCGCGGCGCTGTCGGGCACCTTGAGCGCCAGGCGTTCGCTGACGAGCGGGTCCTGCCAGAACTCCTGCGCCACGGTGCCCACGAGCTGCACCAGGTCGATGCGCGCGCGTGCCAGCGACGCGCCCGACTCCGCGCGCGACAGCTGCAGCAGCTTTTCGGCGCGGTGGCTCAGCATCTGCAGGGCGTCGAGCGCGGCCTGCACGTCGTTGCGGCGCAGGTCGTGCTCCAGCGCGGTCTGCAGCCGCAGGCGTGCCGCGGCCAGCGGGGTGCGCAGCTCGTGCGCGGCGTTGGCGGCCAGCGCGCGCTCCACGTCGAGCGACTGCGACAGCCGCTCCAGCAGCCGGTTGACGTGGTCGCCCACGGTGCGCAGCTCGCGCGGCAGGCCGGGCAGGGCAATGGGGCTCAGGTCGGCGCCGCTGCGCTTCTCGATCTCGCCGGACATCTGCTGCAGCACGCGCAGCTCGGTGCGCGCCACGTTGCGCAGCACCAGCGCCAGCAGCGGCAGCACGGCGCCCAGCGGAATGATCAGGCCGAACAGCGTGCGGTTCAGCGCACGGCGCCGCTCGTCGAGCGGGTCGGCCACCTGGAAGTACAGGCCCAGCGTGGGATGGCGCACGGTGTAGATGCGCCAGGTCGGGTTGTTGGCGAAGCCGGCGGCCAGCGGCACGTCGAAGGTGTCGGCCGGTGTCTCGGCCGAGCGCAGCAGCACGTGCTCGTGCAGGTCGACGATCTGGTAGATCACCGCGTCTTCGGAGAACAGCTGCTTGGGCGCGACCAGCGGTTCGGTGGGCGCGGCTGGGGCGGAGCCGTTGCTCGAGCCATTGCCTGAACCATTTCCCGTGCCGCTTACATGCTGCAGCTTGTCGAGCTCCTGCACGGCCATGTCGAACATGCGGTGCGACACCTCGACCAGCTCGTTGTCAAAGTTGTGGTTGATCTCTCGGTCGACGTACCACACCACCGCGAACACGCACAGCAGCCACACGCCGCCGACCCACAGGATCAGCGTGCGGGTCAGGCGGCCGGCGAGCGAGTCGCGCCCGCCCGCGGGCAAGCGGATGCTCATTCGTCGTCGTCCGCGGAGGTCGACAGCCGGTAGCCCAGGCCGCGCAGCGTCTGGATGTGGCTGCGCCCGAGCTTGCGCCGCAGGCGGCTGATGAACACCTCCAGCGTGTTGCTGTCGGCCTCGTCGCCGAAGCCGTAGAGCGCGTCGGCCAGGTTCTCGCGTGTGTGGATGCGCTCGGGCCGCGTGGCCATCACGCGCAGCAGCGCCCATTCCTTCTGGGTGAGCGTGATGGGCGCGCCGTCCTTGCGCACCATGTCGTGGGCCAGGTCGATCTCGAGCGTGCCCAGCTTCAGCACCGGCGAGCTGTGGGCGCTGCGCCGGCGCTCCACGGCGCGCAGGCGCGCGAGCAGCTCGGCCGGGTCGTAGGGCTTGGTCAGGTAGTCGTCCGCGCCAGCGTCCAGCCCGCGGATGCGGTCGGTGACCTGGTCGCGCGCGGTAAGCACGATGACGATGGGGCGCTCGGGCAGGGCGCGCACCTGCGGCAGCAGCGACAGGCCGTCGCCGTCGCCCAGGTGCAGGTCGAGCAGCACGGCCGCGTACTGCACCGACAGCAGGGCCCCGCGCGCGTCGGCGAGGCTGGGCGCGACATCGACCACGAAGGCCTTGGCCAGCAGGTAGCTGCAGACGGCATCCGCAAGAGCAATGTCATCTTCGACGAGCAATATGCGCACGCCATGTCCTTTACGCAAAAAAACGAGTCTAGCGCCACGCGATTGCAGTGGCGCCGCCAGCCCATCGGGCACCGACGCCAGTCAGCTTCGGTTCATGTGGCTTCAGGCTGGGTTCATGCCGCGAACGTAGGCTCGCGGCTGTTTTCCCGTCCTGCCTTCGTTCATGACACGTTTCCCGAATTTTCGCCTGGGGGTGCTGACCCTCGTTGCGCTTGCCGCGGTAATGGCATGGGACGCGACCGGCGGAGACCTGTTGCTGGCACGCATGGCGGGCTCGGCCATGGGTTTTCCCTTGCGTTCGAACCCCTTCATGGTGCACGTCATGCATGAAGGCGCGCGCGACCTGAGCTGGGTGCTGGTGATCGGCCTGTTCGCCGCCATCCGCTGGCCCTTCGCCTTCCTGCGCCGCCTGGCCACCGCTGAGCGCGCCCAGCTGGCCGTAACGGTGCTGGCCTCGGTCATCGCCGTCAGCATTCTCAAGAACCTGAGCCAGACCAGCTGCCCCTGGGACCTGCAGGAGTTCGGCGGCGTGGCGCGCTATGTGTCGCACTGGTCGTGGGGCGTCAACGACGGCGGCCCCGGCGGCTGCTTCCCGGCAGGCCATGCCTCGGCGGCCTTCGCCTACGTGGGCGGGTACTTCGTGCTGCGCCGGGTGTCGCCCCGCGTCGCGGCCGTCTGGCTGGGCGTGGCGGTGGTGGCCGGGTTGGTGCTGGGCGTGGCGCAGCAACTGCGCGGCGCGCACTACATGAGCCACACGCTGTGGACGGCCTGGGTCTGCTGGACGGTCGGCTTCGCCATCGAGCTGGCGCTCACGCGCCGCAGCCCGCGCGTTCTCGCGCCGGCGCCGGAACAGGCCGTGCCCGCCCATGCAGGGTCTTGATGTCGCGCTGTTCGGGCTGGTCAACGCGAGCGCCTCGGTGCCGCCGAGGACCTTGCAGTTCGCCGAATTCGCCTCGAACCTGCTGCCTGCGCTGCTGCTGCTCGCCATAGGGGCGTGCGCACTGGCCAGCCGGCGCTGGCGCTACGCCCTGTTCACCGCGCTGGTGAGCCTGCTGGCGGCGTGGCTGCTCGTGAACCTGATTCGCACAGTCGCGCCCATTCCGCGGCCGGCGTTCTACGGCCTGGGCATCCAGTGGGTGCCGCAGGGCGCGCGGCCGGGCTTTCCGAGCATGCATGCGGCCGGCACCTTCGCCGTGGCCTTCTCGCTGTGGAGCCTGCCCTCTCGCATGCCGATGTACGCGGCGCTGGTGGTGGCCGCCGTGGTGGCCTGGAGCCGCGTGTACCTGGGGCTGCATTTCCCCTCCGACATCGCGGCCGCCGTCATGCTGGGCGCGCTGGTGTCGATCCTGGTGGAGCGGGGCTTGAGCCGGCCGGTGGGCCGGGCCGCCACCGGGGCGTCCGTGGCGGCGCGCCGCCGGGCACGGCTGCGCAAGGCCTGAGCCGCGGAGCCTGAATCTCCGGGCCTTGCCTGACCGGACACTGAACCGAGACTGAACGGATCAGTTCAGGCTCCCTTCAGGCGGGCGCCCTACATTCTTTACATGTCTGTTTCGCGAACCGCCTCCACGCCCTTGCAGCGTACAGGTGTCCCTGAGCCCCTGAGCCAGCTCCCGTCGGTCGGCGCCAACCCCTGGACCCGTTTCAACCTGTGGCTGGCGCAACCGCGCTCCGCCGCGTCGGTCGTGCTGTGGCTCGGCCTGTACCTGGTGCTGACCACCAACTGGCCGCTGTGGAACGACCTGGCCCGCATCGGCGGCGCCCCCAGCACCTACCTGCCGACCGTCGCCGTCATGAGCCTGCTCACGCTCTGCGGCACCGTGGCCATGCTGTCGTTCACCGCCTGGTCGCGATGGATGAAGCCGCTGTGGTTCGCCGTGGTGGTGCTCGCGGCCGTGGTGCAGCACTACATGCTCGAGTACCGCGTCGTCATGGACCCGACCATGATCGCCAACGCGATGCAGACCGACCCGAACGAAGCGCGCGACCTGCTCAGCTGGCGCATGGCCTTCAACGTGCTGGTCGTCGCGCTGCCCGCAGGCTGGGCGCTGTGGCGCGTGCGCATCGTGCCGATGCGCTTCCTGTCGAAGCTGTGGCGCAACGTCGCGCTGCTGGTGCTGGCCGTGGTGGTGGCGCTGGCCGCGGCCGTGTCCATGAACCGCGAGCTGGCGCCGCTGATGCGCAACAACGTGCACCTGCGCTACATGATGAACCCGATCGCCACGCTGTACTCCACGGGGTCGCTGTTGATCAAGCCGATGTTCAAGCGCAGCGGCAAGCTCATTCCCATCACCGCCGGCACCGCGCTGGGCGCGAGCTACGCGTCGCAGACCAAGCCGCCGCTGTTCGTGGTGGTGGTGGGCGAGACGGCGCGCGCCGACCACTTCGCGCTGAACGGCTATGCCCGCGACACCACGCCCGAGCTCGCCAAGCGCGGCGTGCTGAGCTACCGCGACGTGCACTCCTGCGGCACCAACACGCTGGCCTCGGTGCCGTGCATGTTCTCGCCGCTGGGCAAGCAGGGCTACGAATCCCGCAAGGACGACTACGAGTCGCTCATGGACGTGCTGCAGGCCTCCGGGCTGGCCGTGTTCTGGCTCGACAACCAGGCCGGTTGCAAGGGCGTGTGCGTGCGCGTGCCCAATGCCTCGGCCTTCGACGGCCTCGACGCCGCCACCAAGAAGGCGCTGTGCGACGGCGACGAGTGCCTGGACGACGTGATGCTGAAGAACCTGGACGAACGCATCGCCGCGCTGCCGGCCGAGCGCCGCGCCAAGGGCATCGTGCTGGTCATGCACCAGATGGGCAGCCACGGCCCGGCCTACTACAAGCGTTCCGCCCCCGACGTGAAGCGCTTCCAGCCCGAGTGCAAGACCAACGCGCTGGCCGAGTGCGGCCACAACGAGTTGATGAACGTGTACGACAACTCCATCGCGCAGACCGACCGCTTCCTGGGCGAGACCATCGACTGGCTCAAGGCCCAGTCGAAAACCTACGACCCGGCGATGCTCTACGTGAGCGACCACGGCGAGTCGCTCGGCGAGTACGGCCTGTTCCTGCACGGCGTGCCCTACAGCTTCGCGCCCGAGGCGCAGAAGCACGTGCCCATGGTCACGTGGTTCAGCGAAGGCATGACCGAGCGGCGCAAGCTGTCGCGTTCGTGCATGGAAGCGGGGCTCGACGCGCCGCTGACGCACGACAACCTGTACCACACGGTGCTGGGCGTGATGGACGTCACCACGCCCACCTACAAGCCGGCGCTCGATGCGTTGGCTTCCTGCCGCGCCAAGGGTTGAGCATCGGGGCTGAGCGTCGCGCGTTTGTTCAGGGTGCGATCAGCGGCGGTGGTTGATCTGACGCGAACCGGCAGCGTGCCGCGCAACGAACTGCGCGGCCCTGCAAGGCTCGTTCACTTCTTCTCGCGCGGCACCCGCCCCATCAGGAAGAACTCGTTGTTCGGCTGCATGCCGCTGAAGCTGGCCAGCCGGTTGCTCAGCCCGAAGAACGCGGTGATGGCCGCGATGTCCCAGATGTCTTCGTCGTCGAAGCCGTGCGCGTGCAGCGGTGGAAAGTCGCTGTCGTCGATCTCGTGCGAGCGGTCGCAGACCTTCATCGCAAAGTCGAGCATCGCGCGCTGTCGCGGCGTGATGTCGGCCTTGCGGTAGTTCACCGCCACCTGGTCGGCCACCAGCGGCTTCTTCTCGTAGATGCGCAGCAGCGCACCGTGCGCCACCACGCAGTACAGGCACTGGTTGGCCGCGCTGGTGGTGGTGACGATCATCTCGCGGTCGCCCTTGGTGAGCGAGCCTTCTTCCTTGAGCATCAGCGCGTCGTGGTACGCGAAGAAGGCGCGCCACTCGGCCGGGCGGCGTGCCAGGCCCAGGAACACGTTGGGCACGAAGCCGGCTTTTTCCTGCACCGCGAGGATGGCGGTGCGAATGTCCTCGGGCAGGTCTTTCAGTTCGGCGAGCGGGTAGCGGGTGGCGGTCATGTCGTCTCCTTCTGTTGTGTGTTCGAAAGCGTTTTACAAGCCGCTTGAAAGCCACTTGAAAGGCGCATTGCGGCTTCCATGATAGGCAGGACACTTTCCTACAAGATGTTGCGCACGGTATCGCGATGATGAAGGTTCGCACAACAACACGCGGCGCAAAGCCGCACATAACGCGATGAAAGACGTGTCGCATTCCGACCGGCGGGGTTTCCTGCGCCGGTCCATCGCCATCGTGCCGGCCGCCACGGCTTTCGGCGCCGGTGGCGTCACCGGGGCCGCGCTGGCCCAGGCCACCACACCCGCTGCCGCTCCTGTGCCGGCCGCCGCATCAAGCGCTCCCCCCACCCCTTACACCCCGGTCTACTTCAACGCCGACGAATGGAAGTTCGTGCAGGCCGCCGTCGCCCGGCTCATTCCCTCCGACGACGCCGGCCCCGGCGCCATCGAGGCGGGCGTGCCCGAGTTCATCGACCGGCAGATGGAAGGCGCCTTCGGCCATGCGGCCACCTGGTACATTCAGGGGCCCTTCGTCGAGGTGTCGCCGCTGTTCGGCTACCAGAAGAAGATGCCGCCGCGCGAGGTGTACCGCGCCGGCATCGCCGCCACCGACGCCTACTGCCTCAAGCAGTTCGCGGACAAGCCTTTCGCGCAGCTCAGCGCGGCGCAGCAAGACGAGGTTCTCAAGGGCCTGGAGGCCGGCAGCGTCAAGCTCGACGGCGTGGGCGCGACGGACTTCTTCGGCTTCCTGCTGCAGAACACCAAAGAGGGCTACTTCAGCGACCCCATCCACGGCGGCAACAAGAACGCCGCGGCCTGGAAGATGATCGGCTTTCCCGGCGCGCGCGCCGACTACGCCGACTGGGTCGACCGCCCGGGCGTCAAGTACAACCTGCCGCCGGTGAGCATCGCCGGCCCGCAGGGCTGAAGGGGCGCACCACCATGGCAAACATCAAGAAACCCGGCGTCGACGCCGTGCTGGTCGGCTTCGGCTGGACCGGCGCCATCATGGGCATGGAGCTCACCGCCGCCGGCCTGAAAGTTCTGGCGCTGGAGCGCGGCGAAAACCGCGACACCCAGCCCGACTTCGCCTACCCGCGCATCACCGACGAGCTGAGCTACGGCATCCGCGGCAAACTCTTCCAGAACCTCTCGCGCGAGACCGTCACCATCCGCCACACGCCGGCCGAGATTGCCGTTCCCTACCGGCAGCTCGCCTCCTTCCTGCCCGGCGACGGCGTGGGCGGCGCGGGCGTGCACTGGAACGGCCACCACTGGCGCCCGCTGCCCAGCGACCTGCGCATTCGCAGCACCTACGAAGAGCGCTACGGCAAGAAGTTCATTCCCGATGGCATGACCATCCAGGACTTCGGCGTGAGCTACGAAGAGCTGGAACCGCACTTCGACCAGTTCGAGAAAATCTGCGGCACCTCGGGCAAGGCCGGCAACATCGGCGGCAAGATCCAGGCGGGCGGCAACCCGTTCGAAGGCGCGCGTGCCAACGAGTTTCCGCTGCCGCCGCTGGCCTCGGTCAACAGCGCCAAACTGTTCGAGAAAGCCGCGCGCGAGCTCGGCTACCACCCGTTCCCGCAGGCCGCGGCCAACGCCTCTCGCGCTTACACCAACCCGCACGGCGCGCAGCTGGGGCCGTGCAACTTCTGCGGCTTCTGCGAGCGCTACGGCTGCTACATGTACTCCAAGGCCTCGCCGCAGACCACGCTGCTGCCGGTGCTGATGAAGCGCCCCAACTTCGAGCTGCGCACCCGCTCGCACGTGCTGCGCGTGAACATGTCGCCCGACGGCAAGCGCGCCACCGGCGTGACCTATGTGGACGCCGAAGGCAACGAGGTCGAGCAGCCCGCCGACCTGGTGGTGCTGTGCGCCTACCAGTTCCACAACGTGCGCCTGCTCATGCTGTCGAACATCGGCAAGCGCTACGACCCCGCCACCGGCGAAGGCGTGGTGGGCCGCAACTACGCCTACCAGCTCAACGGCGGCGCGAGCCTGTTCTTCGACAAGGAACAGCCGATGAACCCCTTCGTGGGCGCGGGCGCCAGCGGCACCGTGATCGACGACTTCGACGGCGACAACTTCGACCACGGGCCGCTGGGCTTCATCGGCGGGGCCACCATCAACAGCATCAACACCGGCGGGCGCCCCATCCAGCAGATGAGCCTGCCGCCCGGCGCGCCCGCATGGGGCGCGGGCTGGAAGAAGGCCGTGAAGGACAACTACCTGTACATGGCCAGCGTGGGCAGCCAGGGCTCGGTGATGGCCTACCGCGACAACTACCTCGACCTGGACCCCACCTACAAGGACGTGCACGGCCAGCCGCTGCTGCGCATGACCTTCGACTGGAAGGCCAACGACCTCGCGATGACGCAGTTCATCGGTACCAAGGTCGAGCAGATCGCCAAGGCCATGGGGCCGAAGCAGATGAAGATGAACTTCCAGAAGCCCGACGCCCACTACGACGTGCGCTTCTACCAGTCGACCCACAACACGGGCGGCGCGCCCATGGGCACCGACCCGAGCACCAGCGCGGTGAACCGCTTCCTGCAGGTGTGGGACGTCCCCAATGTGTTCGTGATGGGCGCGAGCGCCTTCCCGCAGAACTTCGGCTACAACCCGACCGGCATGGTGGGCGCGCTGGCGTACTGGTCGGCCAAGGCCATTCGCGAGCAGTATCTGAAGAACCCGGGAGCGCTGGCATGAGCGCGCGTCGTGTGTACGGCGGCGTTGCCGTGGCCGTGGTGTTGCTGGGCGCGGGGGCATGGGCCGTGGCGCAGAAGAGTGGTGAGCAGAGCGAGGCGCCTGCGGCAGCCGCGTCTGCATCGATGGCCGCACCGGCATCTGCACCCGTTGCCATGGCAGCCGCTGCGCCGGCCCCCGCCGCCTCCGCGGACCCCGTGCTTGAGCACGGCCGCTACCTCGCCCGCGCGGGGGACTGCGTCAGCTGCCACACCGCGCCGGGCAAGCCGGCCTTCGGCGGCGGGCTGCCGATGAAGACGCCGTTCGGCACCATCGTCTCCACCAACATCTCGCCCGACCCGCAGGCCGGCATCGGCGCCTACACCGAGGCCGAGTTCGCCCGCGCGCTGCGCGAAGGCATCGCCCGCGACGGCCACCGCCTGTACCCCGCCATGCCGTACCCCTCGTTCGCCCGCGTGAACGACGAGGACATGCATGCGCTGTTCACCTTCTTTCGCAACGGCGTGCAGCCCGTGGCGCAGAAGCCGCCGGCCACCGACCTGCCATGGCCCTTCAGCATGCGCAGCCTGATGATCGGCTGGAACTGGATCTACCTCGACAAGGGCGTGTACCAGGGCGACGCCGCGCGCAGCGCCGAATGGAACCGCGGCGCCTACCTGGTGCAGGGCCTGGGCCATTGCGGCGACTGCCACACCCCGCGCAGCATGCTCGGCGGCGTGAAGGCCGCCAGCGAGCGCAAGGGCGAGGTGTACTTGTCGGGCGCGGTGATCGACGGCTGGTACGCCCAGCCGCTGCGCCACACCGACCGCCCGACGATGGCGCAGTGGTCGTCCGAAGACATCGTGCAGTACCTGCAGAGCGGCCGCACCAGCCACACGGCCGCCTTCGGCGCCATGGTCGACGTGGTGCAGAACAGCACTCAGCACCTGTCCACGCAAGACCTGCAGGCGGTGGCGGTGTACCTGCAGTCGCTGGGCGCGAAAGACGGGGCACAGGCGTCGTCAACGTCAACGCCTCAAGCCACCCAAGCGTCGTTGCTTGCGGCGGCCCCTCAGCACCCGAGCGCGCTGGCACTGCGCAATGGCACTGTCGAAGGCAACAGCGGCGCCATGGTGTACCTGAACAACTGCAACGCCTGCCACCGCTCCGACGGCACGGGCGCGGACAAGACCTTTCCCGCGCTGGCCGGCAACAGCGTGGTGAACGCGAAAGACCCGACCTCGCTGATTCGCCTGGTGCTCGCGGGCTCCGCCATGCCCAGCACCGCCAAGGCGCCGTCGCCCATCGCCATGCCCGACTTCGGCTGGCGCCTGACCGACGCCGACGTGGCGAGCGTGCTGAGCTTTGCGCGCAGCAGCTGGGGCAACCAGGGCGACGCGGTCACGCCCGCGCAGGTGGCCAAGGTGCGCGACACGCTCAAGCCGGTGGCGAAGAACCCGTAGCGCGTTCTCGGGCAGCCCGCGGCCGCTTGCAGATCAAGGCAGCACGGGCACGGGCACGATCTCGCGCTCGCCGTTGCCCGCGTCGCGCAGCACCACCGGCAGCGCGCGCGGCAGGGCCAGCGCAAAGTTCTCGACCTTGCGCGCATCGACGCTGCCGCTGATGCGCATGCGAGCGATGGCCGGGTCGGCGATGCGCAGGTGCGTGTCGCCATAGCGCTCGAACTCGGCGAGCACGTCTGACAACGGCGTGTTGTCGAACGCGATGCGGCCGTCGCGCCACGGCGCGAAGGCCGCCGTGCTCACCTGCGAGACCGCATCGATGTGGCCGCTGCTGTCGGCATTCACGGCCTGGCCGGCCGTGAGCAGCACGCCGGCGCCGCCCGCCAGCGGGTCGTCGGCATCGACCGGCGCGCTGGCCGGCGCCACCTTCACGCGGCCTTCTTCCACCGCCACCCTTACACCCCCGGGCACGTCGGCATCAGCCGTATAGCGCACCGAGAAGCGCGTGCCCAGCACCGTGATGCGCAGCGGCCCGGCCAGCACGTCGAACGGCCTGCCCGGGTCGGCCTGCACCTGGAAGGCGCTCTGGCCTTGCGGCAGGCGCACCTCGCGGCGCTGGCGGTAGAGGCTGACCTCGGCGCGCGTGGCCGTGTCCAGCTGCAGGTTGCTGCCGTCGGGCAGCGTCACGTCGAGCAGCTGGCCGCGCGCGGTCACGAAGGTCTGGCTGAACAGCGCGCGGTTCTGCCACTGGTCGTAGCCCAGCCACGTGCCGGCGGCCACCACCACGGCGAACGCGGCGCCCGCGGCCTGGGGCACCAGGCCGCGCAGGGCGTGCGGGGAAAGCCATGCGGTGGCGCGGGAGCGTTGTGGTTGCGTCGGCCTTTTGGTTGTTGTCGGTGTTGTCAGTGTTGGCGCAGGGTTCGGCGGCAGCGCGCGCGGCAAGCCGTCGCGCAGCCGCTCGACTGCGTGCGCCGGCAGCGTGTCGAGCTCGGCCCATGTCGCCTGGTGCCGCATGAACGCGGCATGGTGCGCCGGGCTTTCGGACAGCCACGCCTGGAACTGGGCCTCCGCCTGCGCGCCCAGCCCGCGCTGGCGGCGCAGCAACCACGCGGCGGCCTGTTGATCGACCGCATCGCCGGTGGGCTCGTACTCCGCTAGCTCGCGTTCGTCGCGCAGCTCGTCCCCGCGCGCAGGCGCGAGGTCGGGGCGGTCCGGGGAAGGTGGCAGAAGGCGGTTCATGGAATGAAGGCTGTCTGCATGTATGGACGCACGAGGCGCCGCCATCCTGATGCCGCTGCGTAAAAAAGCCGTGTCATGGCGCGCGGCCTTCGCTGCCTTCACCGTCCAGCCGGTCGCGGCAGGCGCGGCAGGCGTCCATGCCGCGCATCACGTGGCGCTCCACCATGTTCACGGAAATGCCCATGCGCCGTGCGATCTCGGCCTGGTCGACGCCGTCGATCTTGTAGAGCACGAAGGCTTCGCGGCAGCGCGGTGGCAGCGCCTCGATGGTGGCCAGCATGGCCTGCGCGCGCTGCGCCGCGCACAGCTGCTCCTCGGGCTGCGAGGAGCGCGCGGCGGCGGGCAGCGTGTGTTCGGGCAGCGCGTCCAGGTCGTCGTGGTCGCGCAGCTTGTTGCGCCGGCTCGCGTCGATCACCAGGTTGTAGGCGGTGCGGTGCAGCACCGAGCGCAGCTTTTCCACGGGGCGCCCGGCATGGCGCAAGGCCAGCACGCGCGTGAACGCCTCCTGCACGACGTCGTCGGCCGCATGGCGGTCCTTCAACGTGCGGGTGAGGAGGGAATGCAGTTCCCGGTAATAGCGCGCGACCACGGAAGACAAGGCAAGACGTCCAGCAGGGGAAGCCTCCCTCGGGCATGCGGCAGATGTGGCGGCGGCTGATCTGTACAGGCGAAACGGGCCGAGGGCGTAGGGCGCGGATTATGGCATCGGGCCTGTTGGCCCCTCGGCCTGCGGCCCCATTGCGCGGACGCATTGCACGCCCTCGTTGCTCGGGGTTCTTGCCGCCGAAAAAAAAGTTGAAAAAAAGTGGTGACGGCACGTCAGGGCCGGGCGGCCTCGTGCGTCTATATGAATGAGAGTCTTTGTTATTCGCCAGCTTCGCCGGGCTGCGCCGCCACAGACCTTCGTTTTTTCAACCGTGTATCCAAGGAGCACTCTCATGTTCAAGCAATCCCTGCTCGCGCTCGCCTTGTCGGCGGCCGCCATCGGCGCCCAGGCGCACCAGCTCTGGCTGGAGCGCGACGCCAGCGGCCCCGTGCGCGTGTACGTCGGCGATGCCGACAGCGCGCACGACAGCGGCGAAGAAGTCGCCAGGCTCGCCGCCACCACGCAGGTGTTCACCACCGACCGCGCGCAGCCCGCGAAGCTCGTGGTGAAGCCGGACCACCTCGAAGCGGCCGTGGCCGAAACGGGTGCAACGGGCGGAACTGGCGATGTGCGCTTGGTCAACGACCAGGTGTGGAAGCCCTGGAAGACCAAGGAAGGCCACACCAAGGCCGCCGTGTTCAACGCACGTGCGGGCCGCACCGACACCCACGTCGTGCTCGACTACGAGCTGGTGCCCGTGAAGGCCGGTGGCGACACCTTCATGCTGTTCTTCCGCGGCCAGCCCGTGGCGGACAAGGCCGTGACCGTCATCAACCCCGAGAAGTGGAGCAAGCACTTCAAGACCGACAAGGCCGGTCGCATCGACGTGCCGGTGAAGGAAAAGGGCCGCTACATCCTCGTGAGCGCGCACGACGCCGACCCGGTGGGCGAGCTCGAAATCGCGGGCCAGAAGGTGCAGAAGCTGGGCTACACGGCCACGCTGAGCTTCGTGGCCAGGTAAGCGCCGCAAGCACGCCATTCGCCCCATGGCCAGAGTGCCGAGGGGAGGGCGCTGAGGGGCACGCGCGTCGTGCCCCGCAGCGTGAACAGAGACAAGAAGAGAGAGCCAGAAATTTTCATGAACACCCGATTCCACGCCGCGCTCGCAGCCGCCGCCTTGCTGCTGGCAGGCACCGCCCATGCCGACTACCTGTGGCTGCAAAAAGAGCCCGCCACCGGCGGTGACACCACAAACACCATCGCGTACTTCAGCATCCGCGCCGGCGAGCTGCGCAAGCCTCTCGCCGCGCTGCCCGCGCTGCAGCAACCCAAGGCCGTGCTGCCCGACGGCAAGCCCCTGCCCGTCGAGTCCCGCGCCGACTGTTTCGATGTGGCGCTGCCCGCGGAGGCGGCGAATGGCGACCTTCGCTTCACCGCCACCCGCACCGGCGACAAGGGCGTGCTCACCTACTACCAGTCACGCTTCGGCCGCGCCGGCACGCAGGCCGTGAACGACCTGGAGCTGGTGCCGACCGAGCCTGGCGGCAACACCTTCAAGCTCATGTTCAAGGGCCGCGTGGTGTCGGCCAGCCAGGTCAACGTCGACACCGCCGAAGGCTGGCGCCGCCAGCTCGCGCCGGCGGCCGACGGCAGCGTCACGCTGGGCACGCCGTTCCCGGGCCTGTATGTGCTGGAGGTGACCGCGCGGGTAGACAACGGCGCCGTCACGCTCGACGGCAAGAAGTACGACGACGTGCGCCACACCGCCACGCTGAGCTTCGAGGTCAAGCCCTGATGAATGCGCCTGTGCGCGCGGGCACCGCCGTGCTGCTCGTTGCCGTGGTGGTGGTCGCGGGCATCGCCTTCTGGTGGCCGGGCCGCGGCGCGCCCGCGTACGACACCGTGCCCGTGGCCCGCGCCGACATCGAAGCCACCGTCACCGCCATCGGCACGCTGCAGCCGCGCAAGTACGTGGACGTGGGCGCGCAGGTGTCGGGCCAGGTCAACCGGCTGCACGTGCAGGCCGGCGACACGGTGAAGAAGGGGCAGCTGCTGGTCGAGATCGACCCCAGCGTGCAGCAGGCCACGGTCGACGCGGGACGCGCATCGCTCGCCGGCCTGCGCGCGCAGCTGGCCGACCAGCAGGCCCAGCACCGCCTCGCGGGCCAGCAGCTGGCGCGGCAAAGGCAAATGGCGCAAGACGAGGCCACGCGGCTCGAAGACCTGCAGGCCGCCGAAGCCGCCTTCGCCTCGGCCGGCGCGAAGAGCGACAACCTCCGCGCCCAGATCGACCAGACCCAGGCCACCCTCAAGGCCGACGAGGCCCGGCTGGGCTACACCCGCATCTACGCCTCGATGGCGGGCACCGTAGTGTCGGTGGAGGCGCGCGAGGGCCAGACGCTGAACGCCACCTACCAGACGCCCAACATCCTGCGCATTGCCGACCTGGGCGCCATGACGGTGTGGACCGAGGTGAGCGAGGCCGACGTGCGCCGCGTGAAGCCGGCCATGCCCGTGTACTTCACCACGTTGGGCGGGCACGGCGACGGCCGTGGCGATGAGGTGCCGCGGCGCTGGCAGGGCGCCGTGCGCCAGGTGCTGCCCGCGCCGCCCGTCGCCGAGAACAAGGGCGCCACCACCGCCACGCCGGCCGCCGCCACCAAGGCCGTGGCGTACACCGTGCTGTTCGACGTGGACAACGCCGACGGCGAGCTCATGCCGCAGATGACGGCGCAGGTCGCCTTCGTGACCGCGAGCGCCAGCAACGCGATCGCGGTGCCGCTGGCGGCCATCACGAGCGTCACCGCCGCGGGCGGTGCCACCGGCGCACGCGGCTCCCACACCGCGCGCGTGCTCGCCAGCAACGGCCGCCCCGAACTGCGCACGCTGCGCGTGGGCGCGCGCAGCCGCCACCACGCCGAAGTGCTGGAGGGCCTGAAAGAGGGCGAGCGCCTGGTGCTCGGCGAGGCGAAGCCGGCCACCGGCCTCGGATGGCTGCAATGGTGAGCACCGCGACCGTTCCCGCGCTCATCGAGTTACGCGGCATCCGCAAGCGCTACGGCGGCGGTGCGCAGCCCGCGGTCGAGGTGCTGCGCGGCATCGACCTGGACATTCGCGCGGGAGAGTTCGTCGCCATCGTCGGTGCCTCGGGCTCGGGCAAGTCCACGCTCATGAACCTGCTCGGCTGCCTCGACCGGCCCAGCGAGGGCAGCTACCGCTTCGCCGGCAAGGACGTGTCGGCGCTGGGCGCCGACGAGCTGGCCTGGCTGCGCCGCGAGGCCTTCGGCTTCGTGTTCCAGGGCTACCACCTGATCGCCACCGAATCGGCGCGCGAGAACGTCGAGGTGCCGGCCATCTACGCCGGTGCCTCCGAAAGCGAGCGGGCCGCGCGCGCCACCGCGCTGCTGGCGCGCCTGGGCATGGCCGACAAGCTCGACAACCGGCCTGCACAGCTCTCCGGCGGGCAGCAGCAGCGCGTGTCGATCGCGCGCGCGCTGATGAACGGCGGCCGCATCATCCTGGCCGACGAGCCCACCGGCGCGCTCGACAGCAAGAGCGGCGCCGAGGTGATGGCGCTGCTGAACGAGCTGGCCGACGCGGGCCACACCATCGTGCTGATCACGCACGACCGCGGCGTGGCCGCGCAGGCGCGGCGCGTCATCGAGATTCGCGACGGCGCCATCGTGGCCGACAGCGGCAGCGAGCCGGGGCACGAAAAAAAGAAAAACGAAAACGAAAAGGAACACGAAAAGCAACACGCTGTCGCCGTGCTGCCCGCCTTCGACATGTCGCGCGCCGCCGGCGACAGCGGCGCCTCTTTTGCCGCCGACCTGCGCGAGGCCGCGCGCACCGCCTGGCGCGGCATGCGGCTGAACCGCTCGCGCACCGGCCTCACGCTGCTGGGCATCGTCATCGGCGTAGCCTCGGTCATCGTGATGCTCGCGGTGGGTGAAGGCGCACGCCAGCGCGTGGTGCAGCAGATGGGCACGCTGGGCACCACCATCATGTACCTGGGCAGCCGCGCCCCCACCAGCGGCGGCCCGGCCCGCCCGCTCACGCAGGACGACCTGGACGCCGTGGCCGCGCTGCCCGAGGTGGGCCATGTGATGCCCGTCATCGGCGACCCGATCACCGTGCGCCACGGCAATGCCGACCGCGAGGTGTACGTGTTCGCCAGCAGCAACGCCATGCCCGTGGTGCACCAGTGGCCCGTGGCGCTGGGCCGCTACTTCAGCGACGAGGAAGACCGTGGCCTGGCGCCGCTGGTGGTGCTGGGCCACAAGGCGCGCGCGCACTTCTTTCCCGACATCGAAGACCCGCGCGGGCGGCAGTTGCTCATCGGCAATTCGCCCTTCGAGGTCATCGGCGTCATGGCCGAGCGTGGCGCCGAATCGGGCGCGCAGAGCTACGACGACATGGTGTTCATCCCCTACCAGGCGGGCAGGGCGCGCGTGTACCAGGTGCAGACCCAGCCTGACTACACCGTCGTTTCCGCCGCCTCGTCGGCCCAGGTGCTGGCGGCGGAGGCGGGCATTCGCAAGCTGCTGCTGGCGCGTCATGGCAGGGAAGACTTCGCCATCGGCAACGCCGCCGCCAAGCTGCAGGCCGAGGCGCAGACGCGGCGCAGCATGACGCTGATGCTGGGCCTGATCGCCGCCGTGTCCCTGGTGGTCGGCGGCATCGGCGTGATGAACGTGATGCTGATGACCGTGCGCGAGCGCACGCGCGAAATCGGCATTCGCATGGCCACGGGGGCGCGGCAGCGCGACATCTTGCGGCAGTTTCTGACCGAGGCCACGCTGCTCACGCTCACCGGCGGCGTGGTGGGCGTGCTCGCGGGGCTGGCCGTGGGTGCCGTGCTGATCTTCAGCGGCGTGCCCATGGTGTTTTCAGTGACGGCGATGGCGGGAGCCTTCGGCTGCGCCGTCGCGACCGGATTGATCTTCGGCTACATGCCCGCGACGACCGCCGCGCGGCTGGCGCCGGTCGTGGCGCTGGCAGGGGAGTGAGGATGACGATGCGCAGGTTCTTGAAACCGCTGGCGGCCACGGCGGCAGCGGTGGCCGCGGCTTGGCTGCTGTCGGGTTGCGCGACCGCGTCGCCGCCGACCACCACGCCCGTCGCGGCCGTGCCCGACGCGGCGGCACAGCGCGACGCCCCGTGGTGGCGCAGCTTCGGCAGCACCGAGCTCGACGCGCTGGTCGAGCAGGCCGCCACGCAGAGCCTCGACGTGGCCGCCGCCGCCGCGCGCGTGCGGCAGGCCGAGGCGTCCGCGCGCATGGCCGGCGCGGCCCTGTGGCCGGGCGTGACGGCGGGGCTCGATGCCACGCGGCAAGGCCGCATGGGTGGCGAGGCGCAGGTCGCGGGCGACAGCTTCGCGGCCAGCCTCGGCGCTAGCTACGAGCTCGACTTCTGGGGCGGCAACCGGGCCGCCCAGCACAGCGCGCTGGCCGGCCTGCGCGCCAGCGCCTTCGCGCAAGACACCGTGCGGCTGACCACCACGGCGGGCGTTGCCAACGCATGGCTGCAGGCCGTGTCGCTGCGCGAGCGCGCGGCCATCGGCACGCGCAACCTCGACAACGCGCAGCGCGTGCTGGCGCTGGTCGACTCACGCGCCCGCGCGGGCGCGGCCACGCCGCTGGAGCTCGCGCAACAGCGCGGCCTGGTCGCAAGCCAGCAACGCACGCTGGCCGCGCTGCACCAGCAGGCCAACGACGCGCGCACCGCGCTGGCCGTGCTGTCGGGCCAATCGGCCTTCGGCTTCGACCTTGCCGCCGCGAGCCTCGACGGCCTGCGCGAGCCCGGCATCGGTGCGGGCCTGCCGTCGGACCTGCTCGCGCGGCGGCCCGACATCGCGCGTGCCGAAGCCTTGCTCGACGCGGCCGATGCCGACATCGCCGTGGCGCGCGCCGCCCTGCTGCCGCGCGTGACGCTGGGCGCCGGCGTGGGCTGGAGCGCCGGCCGGTTGCGCGCGCTGTTCGACAGCCCCGTGTACTCGCTGGCCGCCGGGCTGGCGGCGCCCATCTTCGACGCCGGCCGGCTGGCCGCGGGGCGCGATCTGGCCGTGGCGCGGCGCGAAGAGCTGCTGGCGGGCTACCGCGCCGCCGTGGTCGCGGCCTTCGGTGACGTGGCCACCGCGCTCGACGCGGTGGCGGGCATCGACCGGCAACGCGATGCGCAGGCGGAAGAACTCCGCCAGGCCCAGCGCGCGTTCACGCTCGCGCAGTCCCGCTACAAGGCCGGCGCCGAAACGCTGCTGGTGCTGCTCGACGCGCAGCGCACGCTCTATGCCGCGCAAGACGCCGCGGTGCAACTGAAGACACAGCGCCTGCAGGCCAGCGTGGCGCTGTACCGCGCGCTGGGCGGCGGATGGGCGCAGCAACAGCAGGTGGCAACCACACACAACAGGGAGACATCGCCATGAGCGGTACCAACGTGATGCAGCGCCTGCGCGCCGCGGGGCTGCGGCCCACCAGCGCGCGCATCGGCGTGCTGCAGGTCATCGATGCGGCGGGAGAGACGCCCTTGCCCGCCGAAGAGGTGTTCCGCCGCATGAGCGTGCGCGGCACGCGCGTGAGCCTGGGCACCGTCTACCGCCTGATCCACGAGCTGGAAACGCGGCAGGTGCTGCTGCGCGGCTGGGGCAGCGACCGCAAGGCGCTGTACTGGCTGCGGCGCACCGAGCGCGGTGCGCTGGGCCTGCAGCTGGTGTGCCAGCGCACCGGCCGCCGCGTGGTGCTGGACGACGCCGACCTGGGCGCGCGCCTGCTCGCCGCGGCGGAGCGCGAAGGCTTCGACCTGGCCGGGCTCGTGCTCGAAGTGCAGCCCAGCCCCGGCGGCACGGGCCGCTACTTCAGCGCCTTGCCTGCCGACGCGGCCAGTGCTGTGCGCACCTGAAAGAAGAGGCGGCCAGGCGCCCGTGTTGTCGTCGCGCCGCTGCGGCACGGCGCGCGTTCGCGTGTCCTGCGCAAGTCCTTCGACGGAAGTTGTATTTGTTGGCGCGAATCAAGAATTCGTGCTGCGTGCCTTGCCACACGGCACCTGCTCTTGCCTAAAGTGAACGCCCCAGTCACTCAATTTCCCATCAAGGGAACACAGAAAGGCGTCACGCACAACCTCATCGGTTCTTGAAGGGCTGCTTGCCTCGCGGCAGGTTGTCGGTGTGAAAGCACCGATGCAAAAGCGAGGTATCAAAAGGCGACGGCCGGGGTGTAAGAAGCACCCCGACCGTCTAACCAAAGAAGTGCAACAACCTTCAAAGGACCGCACAAAAATGGCTACCAAGACTATAGCCCCGCCTCGCACGCCGGTATCCCCCGAAGCAAACGCCCAGGACACCCAGCATCCGGCGGACTTGCTTGAAAACACCCTCTCCCAACTCGAGGCATTGCTGTGGGTTTGCCACGGCGAAGACGTCGACTGATGCAGCGGTGAGGGGCCACGTCAACTGGACAACCTGCTCTGGCTCGCGGCCGACATGGCGCGCAAGGCGGGTGAGCTGTTTCAGTTGAACGAGAAGGCGCGACGCCATGCGCCTGAGGCCGGCACCGTCGCCTAGCAGCGGCCGGCCTGACAGGCTGCGAATTTTTCGTGGCCTGTCATTGAGCTGCTCGTGCCTGGTTCATACCGCCCGTGATCCATCGCCCGTGATTTGCGCGCCATGGAAAATCGCCGGCATGCGCGAAATCATTTACTACTCATCGATGCTGCTGCTCGGATTCGCCTGGTACCGCTTCGGGCAGAACCGTTTGAACAAGGGCTACCGCGACGAGAACGACCAACGCACCGAAGGGTTTGTCGGGCCCATCGGATTCGTGATGACGGCTGGCATCTCGGTCTACCTGCTGTTCGCCTTCTTGCGCGCGCTGGTTCGCGGCGAAGTGCCCTGCGTGGGCAAAGCCTGCAGGTCGCAGATCTATACCCTGGCCGCGAACGCGGGAGAGTACTGGGCCAACATGTTCTTCCTGCTGTGGATCGTGCTGGCCCTGGGGTACGGGCTGTACGTGACGGCCAGGATCTGGTTTCGCGCCTAATTCGCCAAAAGCGCGCACTGCGTCTACTGCGCTTGGTGCGCTTCCCAGCGTCGGCCTTTGCTCTTTTACTGCTTGACCGGAGCGTGCGCCGCGCCGTCTGCCGGCGCCCGCTGCGCGGCGGCGGCAGCTTCGGCCTCCTTGTCCTTCTTGTTCGCCATGTGCCGCCCGACCACGCAGCCGCCCGCCGCGCCGATCAGGCCGTGATGCCCCGCGACGTGGCCGCCGACACCGCCGACCACCGCGCCCTTGATGCAGCCCTTGGCTTCCGCAGCGCCGGCCATGGTGAGAAATGCGCCGGCCGCAGCGAGCGCGAGCAAAGTGCGAGAGAGCTTCATGAAACGTCCTTCGTGTTGTTGATGGTTTTATGCCATTCACGGTAGGGCGCTTGCGCACAGGCCGGCGTACGCGGCGGATGCCTTGCGCTGTAGGCGCGCTTCGCCGTCGGCGGAGCGACGGGTAGCCAGGTCTGCGGGTCGGTGGGTCGGTGGGTCGACGCGGGCAGCGCGCGCCACTACCATTCCCGAAGCCCAAGCACGGAGACCCGCATGAAAACGCTCAAGATCATGGCGCACATCTCGCTGGACGGCGTGATGCAGAGTTCCGCCGAAGACGGCTTCCCCTACGCCGACTGGACCGCCCCCTACCGCACCCCCGCCGGCCTGGGCGAGGTGCTCGCCGCGCAGGGCGCGCACTTCGACCTGCTTCTGGGCCGCCGCACCTACGACATGTGGTCGGCCTACTGGCCCAAGGCACCGGGCGGCCCGATGGCGGACAGCCTGAACGCGGCGACCAAGTACGTCGCCACGCACCACCCCGAAACCTTGCAATGGGGCCCCTTCGAGGGCGTCGGGCCGGACATCGTCGAAGGCGTTCGCCGCATCAAGTCGCAGGCGGGGCCGAACCTGGTGCTCTGGGGCAGCTCCACGCTGGCGTCGACGCTGCTCGAACACGGGCTCGTGGACGAGCTATTGCTCATCGTCTACCCCGTGCTGGTGGGCACCGGCAAGCGCTTCTTCGCGCAAGGCACGCCGGCGCGTTCTCTCGAAATCGTCAGCACGAAGGCGATGCCGTCGGGCATCGTGCTGAATGCGTTCAGGGTGGCCGGGCCGTTGGAAAACCGAAGCTAGGGCGCGGGACATTGCGGCTCTCGGCCGCGGTCGGCAGCCGTCGCCAGCCCGGGACTTTCCGCTTTCAGCGGTTCGTGAGCAGGGCCGAAGCCGTTGCCTGCAGGACGATTGCGCGGTCGGGCTCGTCCATCACGTAGGCCGAGTCGAGCAGGTTCTTCAGAAGCCGATCGAACTGGCGGCGCACCTGTTCAGGTGCCGGATGCGCCATGTAGAGGGCATGGAGCATCGAGCAGATGCCGGAAATCTGCGTGCCCAGTACGTCGATGTCGCCGAGGCGCCCCGCAGCCTCCGCTGCCAATAGATGGTCTTCGTGTGTCATTGGTCTTTGGACCGTCTTGTGACGGTGCTTTCCTGGTTTGGCGCCCTTGTGAAGCGCATGTGCTTCGAAACCGAAGCCGAACCCAGATTACGCAATACCAATACCAATGGATTACATTTGGCGAGGCGATTTTTGAAATTTGAGACTTATTTCACGCTTCAAGACGCCTCCCACCCACCAAAGCCAGTCGGTCGCTCGCCTCAGCTTCCGGGTTGACCGGCGGCTGCGCGGCCGCCTTTTTCGACACGCGTGCAGCTCGCGACCATCAGCCCGGCACAGGCATTGCTGCGGAGCCTTGACCGATTCGGCGGAACCGAAACCCCAAGCCGCACCTCAGTCATTCACATGCACCGTTTCTGGCACTCCTTCACGTCACTGGGCGACAGCGGCTTTCTGCTGCCCGCCGCGTTGCTCGTCGGGCTGTGGCTGTTCCTTCACCGGCACACACGCACGGCCGCTTGGCAATGGGCGTTGATGTTCGGCGCCTGCGGCTTCGTGGTCATGGTGTCGAAGATCGCCTTCATGGGCTGGGGCATCGGCAGCGCGGCGCTCAACTTCACCGGCTTCAGCGGCCACACCGCGCTGGCGACCAGCGTGTGGCCCGTGCTGCTGTGGGTGGCGACGTCGCGCGCCTCGCGCCGTTGGCGGCTCGCCGCCGCGGTGCTGGGGTGGTGCCTGGCCGTCGGCATCGGCATCTCGCGGCTGGCGCTGGAGGCGCACTCGGTCTCGGAAGTGGTCGCCGGCGCCATGCTCGGCACCCTGGTGAGCGCCGGCTTCCTGTGGTTGCAGGGGCCAACGCCGGCGCCCGTGCGGGGACGGCGTTGGCCGCTTGCGGCAGCCGTCGTGCTGATGGCGCTGGTGTCGCACGGCCGGCCCGCCCCGACGCAGGACGCGCTGGCGCTCATCGCCGTGAAGCTGTCGGGCAGGGAGCGCCCCTGCACGCGCGATGAAATGCTTGCGACTTCGGTGGCTTGGCGCGCGAAGCAAGGGCTGTAAGGGAGCGACGGGGTGGGCAGGCCGCAGGAGGCGGCCGAGTGACATCGTGTGTGCAGCGTGGAACGGCGTAGCCACGTTCCGTGCGCAATAAATTGACTCTTAAGCGGCTTAAGAGTCAATTTATTGCGTATTCGCGCTTCAAGGATGCCTGCTCGCCCGCCCGATGGCTGGCGTGCCTCGCGCTTGCAGCACCGCGACATCGCTCTCGTCCTTCAGCCCCACGCCGGTCAGCCCTCGCCGCAGCGATTCGCGCATCAGCCAGGCCAGCTTGAACGCCGCAGTTTCGTAGGGCAGTCCTTCGGGCCGCACGTTCGAAATGCAGTTGCGCTCGGCGTCGTGCCGCCCGCGTTTCGGCGAATGCGTCAGGTAGATGCCCAGGCTGTCCGGCGAGCTCAGGCCGGGCCGCTCGCCGATGAGGATCACCGACAGCGCCGCGCCGAAGAGCTCGCCCACCTCGTCGGCCAGCGCCACGCGTGCCTGCGTGGCGATGACCACCGGCGCGAAGCTGGTGTCGGCCGGCAGCTGCGCGCGCAGCGCCGCGAGCAGCGGTGCGGCATGGCGCGCGACGGCGAGCGACGAGAGGCCGTCGCCGACGACGATGCACACATCGCAGCCGTAGCGCCGGTCGGCGAGCAGGCGCGTGGCGGCGCCTTCGTCGAGCTGCCGGCCCAGGTCGGGGCGGCGCAGGTACTCGGTGCGGTCCGCGGCCTGGCTGCGCGCGCGGGCCACTTGCCAGTGCTGCGCGGTCAACGCGGCTTCGAGCGCGTCGACGTCCAGCGCCGCGTGGATCGCGTCGCGCGCCATGGCGTGCGCCCAGCCGAAGCGCAGCGTCTCGTCGGTCGGCATGCCGGCGCCCGCGCGGCCCAGCGCGAGCCGCGCCGGGGTGGCGGCGCGCCATTGCGCCCAGGGGTTGGGGGTGACCGAGTCGTCGCTCATGGCGCCAGCGCGGCCAGCCCGCCCATGTCGGCCAGCAGCCGGTTCGACGAAGGCGGCGCGAGCCGGCCCGCCGCGTCGGTGATGTGCATGCGCTGCAGCCAGGCCTCGAACTCGGGCGCGCGCTGGAGGCCCAGCGTGTCGCGCAAAAAGAGCGCGTCGTGGAAAGAGGTGCTCTGGTAGTTGAGCATCACGTCATCCGCGCCCGGAATGCCCATGATGAAGTTGATGCCCGCGGTGCCCAGCAGCACGAGCAGCGTGTCCATGTCGTCCTGGTCGGCCTCGGCGTGGTTGGTGTAGCAGATGTCGCAACCAATGGGCAGGCCCAGCAGCTTGCCGCTGAAATGGTCTTCCAGCCCGGCGCGAATGATCTGCTTGCCGTCGTACAGGTACTCCGGCCCGATGAAGCCGACCACGGTGTTGATCAGGAAGGGCTTGTAGCGCCGCGCCAGCGCATACGCGCGCACCTCGCAGGTCTGCTGGTCGACGCCGAAGTTGGCGTTGGCCGACAGCGCGCTGCCCTGGCCGGTCTCGAAATACATGACGTTGTCGCCGACGGTGCCGCGCTTGAGCGACAGCGCCGCGGCGTAGGCCTCGTCGAGCAGCTCGGGCGTTACGCCGAAAGACAGGTTGGCCTTCTCAGTGCCCGCGATGGACTGGAACACCAGGTCGACCGGCGCGCCGGCCTCTGCCAGCTTGAGCGTGTTGGTCACGTGGGTGAGCACGCAGCTTTGCGTGGGAATCTCGAAGCGCTGGATGACCTCGTCGAGCATGCGCAGCAACTGGCCGAGCACGGGCATGCTGTCAGAAGCGGGGTTGAGGCCGATCACCGCGTCGCCCGCGCCGTAGAGCAGCCCGTCGAGCGTGGAGGCGGCCACGCCGCGCAGGTCGTCGGTCGGGTGGTTGGGCTGCAGCCGCACCGCCAGGTGGCCGGGCAGGCCGATGGTGTCGCGAAAGCGCGTGACCACGCAGCACTTTTTCGCGACCGACACCAGGTCCTGGTTGCGCATGAGCTTGGACACGGCCGCCACCATCTCGGGCGTGAGGCCCGGCGCCAACGCGGTGAGCGTGGCGGTGGTGGCCGCGTCGGACAGCAGCCAGTTGCGAAAGTCGCCGACCGTGAGGTGCGAGACGGGCGCGAAGGCCTGCGCGTCGTGGCTGTCGATGATGAGCCGCGTGATGTTGTCGCGCTCGTAGGGAACCAGCGCTTCGGTCAGGAACTGCTTGAGCGGCGTGTCCGCCAGCACATGGCGCGCGGCCATGCGCTGCTGCGCGGTGGCCGCGCCGATGCCCGCCAGGTAGTCGCCCGAGCGCGCGGGGCTCGCGAAGGCCATGACCTGGCGCAGGTCGTCGAAGGCGAACACCTGGTGGTCGATGGTGGTGCGGTAGAGCATCTTTCTTCGGGGGTGGTCACGCGTTGGTGGGCGACGACGACAGCATGTCGTCGGGCGCGGCGGCCTTGCGCTGCGCCGAGGTCATCAGGAAGTAGCCGTAGGCCGCGGCCATCAGCACCGCGAACAGCACGGTGAGCATGAAGTTGAACCACACCATCGCGCCCAGGCACACCACGCCCAGGCCGAGTGCAATGGCCGGGAACACGGGGTAGAAGGGCGCGCGGTAGGTGCGCAGCAGGTTCGGCTCGCTGCGGCGCAGCTTGAACAGCGCGGCCATCGAGACGAGGTACATGACGATGGCGCCCAGCACCGCCATGGTCACGATGTTGGCCGTGAGCGTCTGCCCGCCGAACTGCACCCACTCGTCGCTGAAGATGGCGACGACGCCCACCACGCCGCCGGCCAGCAGCGCGCGGTGCGGCGTGTCGAAGCGCGGGCTCAGCCCCGCGAACCAGCGCGGCAGGTAGCCCGCGCGCGCCAGCGCGAAGATCTGGCGCGAGTAGCCCATGATGATTCCGTGGAACGACGCAATCAGCCCGAACAGGCCGATCCACACCAGCATGTGCAGCCAGCCGCTGTTTTCGCCCACCACCGCTTTCATGGCCTGGGGAAGCGGGTCGTTGATGTTGGCGAGCTTGCGCCAGTCGCCCACGCCGCCCGCGAAGATCATCACGCCGAAGGCCAGCACCACCAGCGTGACGATGCCCGTGGTGTACGCGATGGGTATGGTGCGGTGCGGCTCGCGCGCCTCTTCGGCGGCCATGGCCGCGCCCTCGATGGCCAGGAAGAACCAGATGGCGAACGGTATCGACGCGAAGATGCCCGAGACGGCCGCGCCGTTCAGCACGCTGCCGCCGGCCCAGCCGTTGGCGGTGAAGTTGGCCAGCGTCCAGCCCGGCGTGACCACGCCCATGAACACTAGCAGCTCCACGATGGCCAGCACCGTGACGAACAGCTCGAAGGCCGCGGCAATGCCCACGCCGATCCAGTTCAAACCGATGAAGATCACGTACGCGCCGAGCGCGAACCACTTCGGGTTGATGCCCGGGAACTGCACGTTGAGGTAGGCGCCGATGGCCAGCGCGATGGCCGGCGGCGCGAACACGAATTCGACCAGCGTGGCAAAGCCCGCGACGAAACCGCCGTGGGGCCCGAAGGCGCGCCGCGCATACGCGAAGGGGCCGCCCGCGTGCGGGATGGCGGTCGACAGTTCGGTGAAGCTGAAGATGAAGGTGGTGTACATGGTGGCCACCAGCACCGTGGCGACCAGGAAGCCGAGCGTGCCGGCGGTGTTCCAGCCGTAGCTCCAACCAAAGTACTCACCCGAGATGACAAGGCCCACGGCGATGCCCCAGAGCTGGAACGGGCCGAGCACCTTCTTCAGGTGGCCCGTGCCCGCATGCGCGGCCCCCGTCGACGTGGCGGCCTGCGTGGCTTCTGTGGAATGCATGGGGCTTTCCTCTCTTCGTGAATGGTGACAGTGCACATTCAGCAAAGCAAGGGCTGTTCCACCGAGAAAAACGCGTGTCCAAAGCCCCGCGTGCGCCCCGCATATCCCCTTACAGGCCCTTCACGGGCGCTGGCCATAATCGGGACCTCTCAACCTTCGAGGTGTTTCGTGAAGTCTTTTTTCTGTGCCGCGCTCGTGTCCGTTCTTGCTGTTCCCGCTGCCTTCGCGCAGTCTGCCCCGGTGACCACGCCCAGCGGCCTGATCTACCAGTCGCTGAAGGAAGGCACCGGCACTTCGCCGCTGGCCACCGACGTGGTCAAGGTGCACTACCGCGGCACCTTCCCCGACACCGGCAAGGAATTCGACAGCTCCTACAAGCGCGGCGAACCGACCGAGTTCCCGCTCAACGGCGTGATCCCGTGCTGGACCGAAGGCGTGCAGAAGATGAAGCCCGGCGGCAAGGCCAAGCTGACCTGCCCGCCATCGATCGCCTACGGCGCGCGGGGCGCGGGCGGCGTGATTCCGCCGAACGCCACGCTGAACTTCGAAGTGGAACTGGTCTCGGTCGCCAAGCGCTGAGCGTCAGATCTGGGCCATGCCGCCGTCGACGAAGAGCTCCACTCCGTTGACGAAGCTGCTGTCGTCCGAGGCCAGGAACACCACGGCCTTGGCGATTTCATCGGGCGTGCCGACACGGCCCAGCGGAATGTTCTGCGCCTGCCCGTCGATGAAGCCCTTCACCTGTTCCGGCGTCAGGCCCAGCAGCTCGTAGGCAGGCGTCGGCACCACGCCGGGGCTGACCGCGTTGACGCGGATGCCGGCATCTTTCAGGTCGACCGTCCAGCTGCGCGCAAAGCTGCGCACCGCCGCCTTGGTGGCGCTGTAGACGCTGAAGGCCGGGTTGCCCTTGATGCTGGTGATGGACGCGTTGAGCACGATCGATGCGCCCTTGGGCATCAGCGGCAACGCCTTCTGCACGGTGAAGAGCAGGCCGCGCACGTTGGTGTTGAAGATCTTGTCGAAGTGCTCCTCGGTGATCTGCCCCAGTGGCAGCAGGCTGCCGCCGCCCGCGTTGGCGAACAGCACGTCGAGGCGCCCCTTTTGTTGCTGGATGGTGGCGTAGAGCCGGTCGAGGTCTTCGAGCTTCGACACGTCGCCCAGCACGCCCGTCACGTTGCGGCCGATGGCCTTCACGGCCGCGTCGAGCTCGGCTTGGCGGCGCCCGGTGATGAACACGTGCGCGCCTTCGTCCACGAAGCGTTGCGCGGTGGCCAGGCCGATGCCGCTGGTGCCGCCGGTGACGAGGGCGATCTTGTCGTCGAGCTTGAGGGTCATGATTTCTTCCTTGGTGGATGCTGCGATGCAGCGTTGTCGATGGAGGGGAGTTTGGGCGCGACCCCCTGCCGCACCAAGAGGCCGGGCGGAACTTGTTTATTCACGATTCACCAATAATCCGGCCATGGACCAGATCACCGCCATGCGCGTGTTTGCCCGCGTGGTCGAGGCCGGCACCTTCACCCGCGCCGCCGACTCGCTGCAAATGCCCAAGCCCACCGTGACGAAGCTGGTGCAGCAGCTGGAGACACGCCTGCGCGTGAAGCTGCTGCAGCGCACCACGCGGCGCGTGACCGTCACGCCCGAAGGCGCGGCCTACTACGAACGCACCGCGCGCGTGCTGGCCGAGCTGGAAGACATCGAGTCGAACCTGAGCAACGCGCAAGCCAACCCGCGCGGGCGGCTGCGGGTGGACGTCGGCTCGTCGCTGGCCAACATGATCCTGATTCCGCAGCTGCCGGCCTTTCATGCGCGCTACCCCGAGATCGAACTCGAGATCGGCGTGAGCGACCGGCCGGTGAACCTGATCGGCGACGCGGTCGATTGCGTGATTCGCGCCGGCGAGCTGAACGACCAGTCGCTGGTGGCGCGCCGCATCGCGACCTTGCCCTTCGTGACCTGCGCCACGCCCGAGTACCTGAAGCGCCATGGCGTGCCGAAGACGCCTGCCGAACTGGGCAACGGCACGCACCGGGTGCTGGGCTACTTCTCGTCGTTGAGCAACCGGCCGATCCCGTTGCGCTACGGGCGGGGCGAGGAGCGCGTTGAAATCCACGGCCACACGGTGATGAGCGTGAACGAGAGCACCGCGCACCTGAGCGCGATGCTCACCGGCATGGGCGTGGCGCAGACCTTCGATGTGATGGCCGCGCCCTACCTCGCCAGCGGCGCATTGGTCGAGGTGCTGCAGAGCTGGGCGCCCGAGCCGTACCCGCTGCATGTGGTGTACCCGACGAACCGGCACCTGAGCGCGAAGCTGCGTGTGTTCGTCGATTGGGCGGTGGCGCTTTTTGCGCCTTACAACAAGACGGGCAGGCGCTGAAGCGCTTTCAGCCTGGCTGGTATTGGTACAGCCACGTCTCCGTCAACGTCTGGTCCCCGTTCTTCAGATACAGCCGCATGTCGATCGGCTCATTGCCCTCGGGCGTGAAGTCGAACTGCGCGCGCCAGTGGCCCGGCACGCCGTTCGGCACGGCCTCCGCGAAGACGTACGAGAACTTTCCGCGCGCCGCCGTCAGCACCACCTCGGGCTTCACGCCGAAAGGCACGGACTGCAGCGGCTGGCCGATGAACTCGACCATGAACTTGCGCACGCCCTGCGGCCGTGGCTGCCCCGGCTGGCCACCGCGGCCGATGCGCGTGGCCACGCAGCGCGCGAGCGGTGACGGAAAGGGCTCCTGGTCGGTCCAGTGCAGGCGGTACTGCAGGCTGTAGCTCGAGCCCGCCTTGGCGTCCGCCTTCGGCACCCAGAAGGCGACGATGTTGTCGTGGATCTCGTCGTCGGTCGGAATCTCGATGAGCTGCACCGAGCCCTCGCCCCAGTCGCCCAGCGGTTCGATCCACAGGCTGGGACGCTTCTCGTAGTTGACGCCGTCCTGGTAGTGGTCGAATGCGCGGTCGCGCTGCAGCAGGCCGAAGCCGCGCGGCCTGGTGTCGGCGAAGGCCGAGGCGCGCGTTTGCGTCGGGTTGTTCAGCGGGCGCCAGATGCGCTCGCCCGCGCCGTTCCAGATGGCGAGCCCGTCGGAGTCGTGCACCTCGGGACGCCAGTCGATGGCGGTGGGCTTGATGGTTTCCGAGTACCAGTACATCGACGTGAGCGGCACCAGGCCCAGGCGCGACACGTCGCGCCGCAGGAACATGCGCGCGTCGATGTCCATGATGACGGCCTTGTTGCGCTGCATGACGAACTTGAACACGCCCGTCACGCTCGGCCCTTCGAGCAGGGCGTAGACGGTCATCGAGGTGGTGTTGTTGGCCGCCGGCGTCTCGAAGTAGAAGCGGGTGAAGGTCGGGAATTCCTCGGCCTTGTCGGGCACCGCCACGTCGAGCGCGACGCCGCGCGCCGACAGGCCGTACTGGTAGAGCTCGCCGATGGCGCGGAAGTACGAGGCCCCCAGGAAGGCGACCCAGTCGTTCTTCTGCCAGTCGAGCTTGCCCTGGTCGCCCAGGCGGCTCTCTTGCAGGCGGAAACCCGCGAAGCCGGCGCCGGGCGGCAGCGCGCGCGCGGGGCTGTCGGGCGGCATCGAGAAGTACGAGGCGTTGTAGAGCACCTCGCGCGAGAAGGCATCGCCGTCGGCGTTTTCCAGCACGTGCATGCGCACGGGCGTCTGGAAGAAGCGGCCCAGGTGAAAGAAGGTGACGGGGAACGCACCGGGGCCGTCGCGGAAGAGCGCGTTGGCGGGGTCGAACTTGATCTTGCCGTGCGCGTCGTAGTCGATGCGTTCGAGCACTTCGGGGGCCAGCGGCACGGCCGCGACGTAGGGCTTGGCGGCCAGCGCCTTGGCCTGCGCGAGCAGCGCGTCGAAGGAGAAGGGCGTGGGCTGGCTCAGCTGCAGGCCGTTGGCGGCCAGCGCCTCCGCGGGCAGGCCGAGGGCGGCGAGGGCGGCGGCGGCGCCACCGGCGGCAAGGAAGGATCGGCGATCAAGCATGTGGTTCTTGAGGGTTGCGAATCTTGCGAGTCTGGGGAAAAAGGAAAGAGGCGGAAAGAGGGCGGGAACGATGCGGTCCGCCTGCCGTGCAGGCTTCAAAACGGTCCGGAACGATCCTAATGCAGCCCAAGGCCGCAGGGACTTTCCACCATCGGGAACAGCGAGCAGCTTCGCCTGCGCCGCGCCCCGGCGGCGTCAGCCATTCCGCGCACCCCGGGCCGGACAAAGCCGCCAATGTGCCGACTTGGCGGGAAATTGTGCGTTTATGTATCGCCTGTCGATCAGCTATGCATCGCCTTCATCCGCCGCCCGCAGCGCGTACACCGCATACAGCGACACCCCCAGCACCAGCAGGACCAGCGGCGCGAACAGCGTGTAGGCCGGCCCGATGCCCTGCAGCACGCGGTAGCTGCTGTCCAGCCGCAGGCGCGGGTGCGGCTGCGTCAGTTCGGCGGCGCGCCGGATGCCCCACTGGAATTCAGCGCCCGTGGTGCGCACGGACGGGTGCTGCTTCGCGCGGCCGACGCCCAGCCAGCACATGGCATCGAAGGCCAGCACCGAGCCCGCGGGCGCGCGCTCGCCGAAGGTGGCGAACACGGCGCGCACCTGCTCGGGCGTGAGGTACATCAGCACGCCTTCGGTGAAGAGGAACACGGGCGCGTCGTCGCGGGTGGCCGGCAGCTTCAGCTGCTCCCACCAGTCGGGCGCGGTCAGGTCGAGTTCGCGCAGGTCGTGGCGTGGGTTGATCTCGGGGATGAGCTGGCGGCGCAGTTCGAGCACCTCGGGCAGGTCGGCGTCGGTCATGCGGCACCTGTCGTCGTCCAGCCACTGGAAGTAATGGCTCAGGCCGCAACCCATGTTGACCACGCGGCCACCCGGGTGGCGCTCTAGAAACTCCTGCGCCAGGCTGCGCAGCCGGCGCGTGCGCGAGAGGATGCTGTAGATGGTCGACCGGTCTTCGGGCAGCGCCTGGCCGTCGTCGCGAATCTGCTCCAGGATGCCCGCCGCGTAGGCATCGCGCACCGCGACCTGGGGAAACATGCGGTCGCCCGATGCGCGCGCGGCCAGCGGGATCCGCAAGGTGGAAGGTACGGCCGACAGGCCCTGCGCAGGTTTGGGAAGGGTCATTTAAGGGGTGCGAAACCTGGCTGAAGCCAGGCTCAAAGTCTCGCGCCTGCGGCACCCCGGGGCAAGTCAATCTTTGGTTGTGCCCGACGGCGCGGGGCGCGCATCGCCGTAGGCCCAGGCTTGCAGCCCCGAGGCCAGCGTGACCCGCTCGCGGCGGTAGTCGGCCACCTCGTAGGCATCGGCATGCGCCAGCTCGGCAGGGGTAAGGGCAAAGACCGCGCCGTCGACGCCTTCACTGGCGTCCGCAGCCGGCGCGACGATCGGGTGGTGCGTCTTGCCGCTGGTCGCGACCACCTCGGCGTCCTGGATGGCGAGCTGCGCGAGCCGGTAGCCGGGCAGGCGGTCGGCGTGGCCGGCCAGCCTGCGCCCGAAAGTGGCGAGCTGCACCGAAGGGAGCTGCAGCGTGCCGTACGAAAAGAGCTGCTCCGTGGCCGCGCCGGAAGCCGCCGCGTCCGCCACGCCGTCTTCGGGGCGCACGTCGTCTTCCATCAGCAGGTCTTCGTAGAAGGCGCCGAAGGGCCGCGTGGGATGCGCGATCTGGATCTCCAGGATCCAGATGCCCGTGGTCGGGCACAGGCCGAAGTCGCCCAGCTTGCCGGCCTGGTAGATGGCATGCGGAAAGTCGCACACCCGGTGGCCCTTGATGTCGAGGTTGAGCCGCCAGCCCATGGCCTCGGCGCGTTCGGCGGCGTAGGCGTACAGCGCCTGGCCGCTGAGCTTGTCCGCGCGCCAGCGCGCGGCCACGTCGTGCCAGAGCGCGCGCGCGGCTTCGGCGCAGGCATGCATCTGCGGGTCGTCGCCGGTCACGAAGGTGTCGCCGGCATCGCCCTCGTGGCCTTCCCACACGGGGCCGATGTCGACGAAGAAGATGTCCTGCGCGCCCAAGACGCGCTCGGGGTCGGAGATTTCGCGGAAGGTCTTCAGCGTGTCTTCGCCAAAGCGGATGACGATGGGGTGCCAGTTGCGCTCCATCTCCAGCTTCTGCAGCGTGGCCATCGCCAGCTCGTGCGCCTGCGCGTGCGTCATGCCCGGGCGCATGCCCGAGGCGATGCGGCGCACCGCGAGCTGGGAGAAGGCCCGCGCGGTCTGCATCGAGCACAGGGAAAACTTGGCGCCGGTGGCCTCGGTGCGACCGGCTTCAGCTGTTGTCATTGGCAATGTCCAGGTTCAGGGGGTCTGCGGGAATTCGAGCGGGGCGGGGGCGGCGGCGGCGGGGGTGGCGGGGGTGGTGGAAGAGGCCGGCGGTATCCATGCGGACCACACCTGGCCCGGCAGCGCGTGGCTGCGTGCCGGCGGCGCCTCGGCCACGCTGCCCAGGCTCACGAAGCCTGCGAGGAACTCTTCGGGCTTGATGCCCAGCTCGGCACCCAGCACCGGGTCGAAGCAGCGCTCGCCGCTGAGCATGATCGCGCCGAAGCCGAGCTGGTGCGCCGCGTTCAGCAGGTTGCCCAGCGCCGCGCCGGCCGCCAGCCATTGCTCGCGCCCCGGCACCTTGCTGCGGGCGCGCGGCACCACCACGAAGGCCAGCAGCACCGGCGGGCGCGTGGCGTGCTCGCGTGCGCGGCGCAGGTCGGTGCTCGACGCGAGCGGGTCGCGGCGGCGCTTTTCTTCCTCGAAGCGGTCGGCCAGGGCGGCGCGCTGGCCATCGCGAAACTCCAGCACGCGCCAAGGGTGCAGCCCGCCGTGGTCGGGCGCGCGCAGCGCGGCCTGCAGGATCAGGTCGATCTGCTCGGGGCTGGGCCCCGGCGCCCGCAGGCGCTTGGGCGAGACCGAGCGGCGCTCCAGCAGCGGGGCGATGGCGTTCTCCTGCCGGGCGGACTGCAGCTCGCGGTGCAGGTCGGCGCTGCCTTGCAGAAAGCTGCGCGCCCAGGCCAGCACCTGTTCGCCCTGGGGCGTGAGGCCCTCGAAGCGCGAGCCGGTCGTGAGGGGCGAGATCAGCGGCCGGCCGTATTCGGCTTCGAGCGCGCGAATGGCCTCCATCAGCTCTAGCTGCGAAACCTGGACGGCCTGGGCGGCCCGCCCGACGTGCCGCGTCTCGCCGAGCGCGACGAGGCAGCGAAGTTGACTGGTGACCATGGATGCGGGTGGTGAAATGCGGGGGCGCGGTGGCGATGCTTCGCTATATTTTACGAAGCATAGCGAAGCGTTGCACTCCGGGCTGCGAAGCGCGTTGGGGCCCGCTTGTTTCGCCGGGTCTTGCTTCAGCGCCCGCCGGGCTTGCCGCGTTCCCGCGCGATGTGGCGGTAGACCGTGCTGCGGTGAACCCCCAGCCTGCGCGCGGCCTTGGCCACGTCGTGGTCGCAGGCCTTGAGCGCCTCGTCGATGGCGTGGCGCGTGATGGCTAGCAGGGGCTCGGACTGCGGCGGATGTGTGAAGGCAGCGGAAACGTCGTTCGCGCGGTCGGCATGGCTGGCGTGGTCGGCGTGCGCTGTGTGTGCTGCATGTGCCGCGTGAGTCCCATGCAGGTGCGCCGGCAGCGCCGAGGCCGTCACCGCGTCGCCGACATCGGCCAGCGCCACCACGGCGCGCAGCGTGCTGCGCAGCTCCCGCACATTGCCGGGCCACCGGTAGGCCGCCAGCACGGCCAGCGCATCGCGCTCCAGCCGCAGGTGCTTGGCCGCGCCGCCCGATTCCATGAACAGCCGCTCGATCAGCGCATGCCTGTCGCTGCGCTGGCTCAACGATGGCAGCGCCACGGTAAAGCCCGCTACGCGGTACATCAGGTCGGCCCGAAACCGCCCCGCTTGCACCAGCGCGGGCAGGTGGCCGTGCGTGGCGCAGACCAGGTCGAAGTCCACCGCCACGCCCTGGCCGCCGCCCAGCGGCGTGACCACGCGCTCTTCGAGCACGCGCAGCAACCGTGTCTGCAGGGCGAGCGGAATCTCCGCGATCTCGTCGAGGAACAGCACGCCCCCGTGCGCCTCGCGAATGCGGCCCGCCATGCCCTTGCGCCGGGCGCCGGTGAAGGCGCCCTCGTCGTAGCCGAACAGCTCCGACTCGATCAGCGTCTCGGGTAGCGAAGCGCAATCGACCGCCACGAAGGGCCCCGTGCTGCGCCGGCTCGCGGCATGCAACCGGCGCGAGAACACTTCCTTGCCACTGCCGGTCTCGCCGTTCACCAGCACCGACACGCCTTCGTTCAGCACGCGCACGGCCTTGGCCAGCAGCGGCTGCACGTCGTCGGCCTCGGGGCCTGGATGCGAACCGGAAGTGCGCGCTTCGGCCGTCTGCATTGCCGGCTGGCGTGCGCTGCCCGGCGCGGTCGAGCGCTCCATCACCGTGGCAATTTGCCGTCCGCCCGGCAGCGTGAGCAGGCTGCGCCGGTGGGCCATGCGCGGCCAGTTCTCGCCGAGGAAGACTTCGGCGTCCAGGTCGAGCAGCCCGTTCCACGAGCGGCCGAAGAGCTCCAGCGCCACCCGGTTGGCCGCCACGATGCGCCCGCCCTCGATCACCATCAGGCCTTCGCGCGCGGTGCCGATCAACGCCGGGCGCGCATGAAAGCGCAGCACGTGCCCATTGGCCTCGGCCAGCAGCATGCGGTGCTCCACCTGCTGCGCCGCCATGCGCACCAGCCCCAGCGCATGCGGGTTCACGCGCTGGGTTTCGCCCGAGATGTCGAGCGCGCCGGCCACTTCGCCGCGCCCGGTGAAGATGGGCGCCGCCGCGCAGCCCAGCGCGCCGTTCTGCGACAGGTAGTGTTCGCCGCCGAGCACCATCAGCGCCTCGCGCTCGGCCAGCGCGGTGCCGATGGCGTTGGTGCCGCGGTGGTCTTCCGACCATTCCACGCCGGGCTGCAGCGCGATGCGCTGGGCCTTGGGCAGGAAATCGGGGCTGCCGACCTCTTCAAGAATGAGCCCGCTGGCGTCCGACAGCACCACCACGCAGCCGTTGCCCACGGCGTGCTCGGCCAGCCCGTCGAGCTCGGGCTGCGCGCAGGTGAGCAGGCGCATGGCCTGCTCGCGCCGTTCGCGCAGCAGGGCGAGCGCCATAGGTTCGGGGTCGATGGCGCGGTGGTCGACCGGGCGGCTGCGCTGCCACGAGCGGGAGATGTGCGGCGCGATCCAGGGGGCCGGGTCGCGGCCCTGCCTGAAGAACAGCTCGCGGGCCTGCTCCACTCCGACCGATGGCAACTGCGCTTCGCTCATGGGTGTCTCCGACGGGTTTTCGCCTTGTGCGACATCGTAGTCGCTGTGTTCGCGCATGCATGTCGCAGATTGCGAATGGAAACCCTGCGAAACCCGCCGCCACGGCCCGTTGCTGCGCGGAAGTACTCAGGGAATGTCCTGATCCGCGCGGGTACGTGGCTTGCAAATGCCCATGCGGGACGCCGCATGTCGCGGTGCCACCAGCCTGCAAATGGAGACAAAGACATGGACATGCTCGAACCGGGCAAATTCGGTACCGCGGTGCCGTTCAAGAAGCGCTACGGCAACTACATCGGCGGCGAATGGGTCGCGCCGGTGGACAAACAGTACTTTGAGAACATCACGCCCGTCACCGGCAAGGTCTTTTGCGAGGTGCCGCGCTCGACCGCCGCCGACATCGACCGCGCGCTGGACGCCGCCCACAAGGCCAAGGCCGCCTGGGGGCGCACGTCGACCACCGAACGCGCCAACATCCTGAACAAGATCGCCGACCGCATGCAGGAAAACCTGCCGCTGCTGGCGGCCGCCGAAACCTGGGACAACGGCAAGCCCATCCGCGAGACCACGGCGGCCGACCTGCCGCTGGCCGTGGACCACTTCCGCTATTTCGCCTCGTGCATTCGCTCGCAGGAAGGCGGCATCAGCGAGATCGACCACGAGACCTTCGCGTACCACTTCCATGAACCGCTCGGCGTGGTCGGCCAGATCATTCCGTGGAACTTTCCCATCCTGATGGCCGTGTGGAAGCTGGCGCCCGCGCTGGCTGCGGGCAACTGCGTGGTGCTGAAGCCCGCGGAGCAAACGCCGGTGTCGATCCTGGTGCTGATGGAAATCATCGGCGACCTGCTGCCGCCGGGCGTGCTGAACGTGGTGAACGGCTTCGGCGTGGAGGCCGGCAAGCCGCTGGCGTCGAGCAACCGCATCGGCAAGATCGCCTTCACCGGCGAGACCACCACGGGCCGGCTCATTTCGCAGTACGCGAGCCAGAACCTGATTCCGGTCACGCTGGAGCTGGGCGGCAAGTCGCCCAACATCTTCTTCGAAGACGTGATGGACCGCGACGACGCCTTCTTCGACAAGGCACTCGAAGGCTTCGCGATGTTCGCGCTGAACCAGGGCGAGGTGTGCACCTGCCCGTCGCGCGCGCTCATCCAGGAGTCGATCTACGACCGCTTCATGGAGCGCGCGCTCAAGCGCGTGGCCGCCATCAAGCAGGGCAGCCCGCTGGACATGGCCACCATGATCGGCGCGCAGGCATCGAGCGAGCAGCTCGAGAAGATCCTGTCGTACCTCGACATCGGCAAGCAGGAAGGCGCCAAGGTGCTCATCGGCGGCGAGCGCCAGAAGCTCGAGGGCGACCTGGCCGACGGCTACTACGTGCAGCCCACCGTGTTCAAGGGCCACAACAAGATGCGCATCTTCCAGGAAGAAATCTTCGGCCCCGTGGTGTCGGTCACCACCTTCAAGGACGAGGAAGAGGCTCTCTCCATTGCCAACGACACGCTCTACGGCCTGGGCGCCGGTGTGTGGAGTCGCGACATGAACCGCGCCTTCCGCATGGGCAAGGGCATCCAGGCGGGACGCGTGTGGACCAACTGCTACCACCACTACCCGGCGCACGCGGCCTTCGGTGGCTACAAGCAGTCGGGCATCGGGCGCGAGAACCACAAGATGATGCTCGACCACTACCAGCAGACCAAGAACCTGCTCGTGAGCTACAGCGAGAACAAGCTGGGCTTCTTCTGATGGCCGGCGAGGTCCTGCGCGTCACCGCGACCGAAGCCGCGCTCGCGTTGATCGACAGGCTCGCCGCCAAGCATGGCCCGCTGATGTTCCATCAGTCGGGCGGCTGCTGCGACGGGAGCGCGCCCATGTGCTACGGCCGCGACGAGTTCATCGTCGGCGACTACGACAGGCTGCTGGGGCACATCGGTGGCATGCCGTTCTACATCAGCGGGCCGCAGTTCGAGTACTGGCAGCACACGCAGCTGATCATCGACGTGGTGCCGGGGCGCGGCGGCATGTTCTCGCTGGAAGGGCCGGAGGGCGTGCGGTTCCTGACGCGCTCGCGGCTGTTCACGGACGAGGAGTGGGCGGTGCTGGAGGCTGAAGAAGCGAAGTAGCGGCTGCTCGAACAGCAGTTGCTGAAGAGGCTGCGCGGCCGGGTGCCGCGCAGCCGCGTCACTTTCAAGTCGGGCGCGGCCGCATGCGCCCTGCATGCGGCCATCGCGTTCTGCGAAGGGGCTGCTGCCCTCAAAGAAATTCCGTGTCGAACGATCTGGTCCTAGAGTCGGGCCTGCGCCCGAATGACGGGGTCGCATGCCACCAGGCCGTGGCAAGCGCCGCCCGATCGGATCTCGACGACATCGCGCAACGGCACGCGTGCGCGACCACAAGGACCTCACCCATGATCGATCACCTGGACCATCTCGTGCTCACCACCGCGCACGAAGACGCGTGCATCCGCTTCTACACCGACGTGCTCGGCATGGCGCTGGAGAGCTTCGGCGCCGGCCGCAAGGCCTTTCGCTTCGGCAACCAGAAGATCAACCTGCACGTGAAGGGCCACGAGTTCGAGCCCAAGGCGCAGCTGCCGACGCCGGGCTCGCTGGACCTGTGCTTCATTGCCAGCGTGCCGCTCGAGGCGGTGGTCGCTCGCTTGAAGGAACACGGGGTGCCCGTGCTCGAAGGGCCGGTGATGCGCACGGGCGCGACGTCGCGCATTCGCTCGGTGTACGTGCGCGACCCGGACCAGAACCTGATCGAGATCTCGGAGCTGGCGGCCTGAAGGGGCTGACCGGTTGGAAGCACCGGGCGCTTGAAGAAATCGCCGGCAGGCGCGAAAAATTCACTGCGAAGAGGCTCTTTCCGTAGCTTCAGCGTTCGCAAGGCTCGATTCGTTCTTCGAGCCCGCACTACGATCGCCGCCGTGCTCACAGCCCTGCGCCAATCCGACGGTTTCAAGATGGTCGCCCGCGACGCCCAGCGGGTCGACGCACCTTTCTCCTGCGCGGGTTGCGCAGCGGAAATGACGCTCAGAAAAGGCCCGATCCGCGTCCACCATTTCGCCCACAAGGCCCCGACCGCGTGTCGCCTGTCGGTCGGTGAAACGGAGGACCACTTCCTCGTCAAGCTTGCCATCCACGATGCCTTGCGCGAAGAAGCCAACGTGGCCAACCTGGAGCTCGAAAAGCGCCTGCCCGGCGCGGTGGCCGATGTGTTCGCGGTCATCTCGGGCGTGCCCGTGGCCATCGAGGTGCAGCGCAGCGTGCTGGGCATTGCCGAGGTTGCGGCGCGCACGGCCAACTACCACCGGCTGGGCATCGCGGTGGTCTGGGTGGCGCTGCCGGACGGCGAGCTCGGCTTCAGCAGGTACAGCCCCAGCGCTTGGGAGCGCTGGTGCCACGCGGCATGCTTCGGCCGGGTGTATTACTGGGCGCAGGGCCAGTGGCTTCGGCCCGTGCACTACGCGCCCGTGAGCCTGCATGTGCCTCAGCAGACGTGGCGCAAGGCCGGGCGCGACCTCAGCGCCGGCGGCTACGACCGGCGCTCCAGGCTCTGGGTGCGGCCGCACGCGGGCGAGCCGGTGTCGCTGTCGGCGCACTTCCAGCGCCGGGTGCGCCCGGCGTGGTCGGGCGGCAAGATGGTGGTGCCCGATTGCACGCTGTTCATCGACCGGCAGCCTGCATGGTGGACGCAGGGCACCGACCCCTGTTGAGCGGCCGCCTCAGGCTTCGAGGCGCACGCCCGTCAATCGTTCGCTGAGCTGCCACAGCCGCTCGGCCAGCGCGGGGTCGATGGCCCAGGCACGCACGCCGGTCGTTGCCGGATGGTCGGCGGGCACGATGGGCGCCACGTCGACGTTCTCGCAGTACACGCCGCCGATGCCGTCGAGCTGCGTGCTCGCCGCGCACCACACGGAGGTGGCCGCGCCCTGCGCCACGGTCTTGAAGTCGCCGCCTTCGGCCGCGGACTGGCCCGGCGGCAGGCGGTCGGGGTCCGCGCGGGTCATGTTGAAGCGCTTGGCCAGGTCGTCGTCGGGAATGTGGCGCGCGAGGTCGGTGAGGATGGAGCCGGGGTGCACCGAAAACGCCCGCACGCCATGCGCCTTGCCGCGCGCGTCGAGGCCCACGGCGAACAGCGCGTTGGCCGTCTTCGACTGCCCGTAGGCCAGCCACGGGTCGTAGGGCCGGCGCTCGAAATCGGGGTCTTCGAAATCGACGCCCGTGATGCGGTGCCCGCGCGACGACACCGACACCACCCGCGCCCCATGGGCTTGCCGCAGCGCCGGCCACAGCCGCGCTGTGAGCCGAAAGTGCCCCAGGTGGTTCGACGAGAACTGCGACTCGTGGCCTTGCGCATCGCGTGACAGCGGCGCGGCCATCACGCCGGCGCTGTTCACCAGGATGTCGAGCGCGCGGCCGCTGGCCAGGAAGCCTTCGGCAAAAGCGTCGATGGAGGCCGGGTCCATCAGGTCAATGGCGCCGAGCGTGGCGCCGTCGATGCCCGCGAGCGCGGCGCGTGCCTTGTCCGCACTGCGCGCGGGCACGAACACATGGGCGCCCGCGCCGGCCAGCACGCGCGCTGTTTCGAGCCCGAGGCCGGAGTAGCCGCCGGTGACGATGGCGGTCTTGCCGCGCAGGTCGCGCCCGCCCAGGGCCTCTTGCGCGGTGGTGGTCGGGCCGAAGCCGGAGGGCAGGGGTTTTTGATGCGGTGAGAAAGTCATGCTAGCGATGGTGGCTTGTGCGGCGCCATCAATCCATGCAAGATCCGCTGCATTTCATGCGCGATGCTCTGGAGTTGACGCCCCCCATGGACCCGTTTTCCGATGTGCTCGCGCTGCTGAACCCGAAGGGGTTTCTCTCCGCGCTGCTGGCTGCCGGCGGCGACTGGGCGCTGCGCTTCAACGGCTACGAAGGCGTGAAGTTCAACGCCGTGCTGCAGGGCCGTTGCTGGTTGGCGGTGGAGGGTGTGGAACATCCCGTCGCGCTGCAGGCCGGCGACTGCTACCTGCTGACCGACGGCCGGCGCTACCGACTGGCGAGCGACCTGGCGCTGCCCACGGAAGAAGCGGCGCCGTATTTCGCACGCGCCACCGGCGGCGTCGCGCAGGTGGGCGACACCGCCGACGTGATGCTCATGGGCGGGCGCTTCGCGTTCGACAAGGCCCATGCCGCGATGCTGCTCGACGCGCTGCCGCCGGTGGTGCACGTGCCTGCTGCATCGGCGCACGCAGGGGTCATCCAGTGGGTGCTCGCGCGGCTGGCCGACGAGGTGTCGCAGCCGGCCATGGGCGCCACGCTGATGGCCGACCACCTGGCGCACATCCTGTTCGTGCAGGCCTTGCGCGCGCACGCGGCGGCGGGTGGCGCGCAGGCGGTGGGCTGGCTCGGTGCGCTGTCGGAGCCGCGGCTCGCCAAGGCGCTGGGGCTGATGCACGGCGCGCCCGCGCAGCGATGGACGGTGGACGCACTCGCGAGCGCGGCCGGCATGTCGCGCTCGACCTTCGCCGGGCGCTTCAAGTCCGCCGTGGGCGTGGCGCCGCTCGACTACCTGCTGCGCTGGCGCATGCGGCTCGCGGCGCGCGAACTGCGCGGCGGGCGCAAGACCGTTTCCGCGGTGGCGCTGTCGCTGGGCTACGAATCGGAGAGCGCCTTCAGCCACGCGTTCAAGCGCGTGATGGGCGCCGCGCCGATGCACTTCAAGAGCGCAGCGGCACGTGCGCCCGAGCGGCCTACAGCTTGACGTTGATGATCGAAAGAATGATGGCCGACAGCGTGAGCGCGACCGGCAGCTTCTGCGCGGCCAGCGCGTGGGCACGTGCGACCGTCACTTGCGTTTGCAGCAGCAGGCTCTTTTCGGAATGAAGGGATGTGGACATGGCAGGCTCCTTGGACGATGTGCGGGCGGCTTGCCCGCATGCCTTCAAAGATAGGCCTCAATGCGCCCGATGAAGCGCAGGTTTCGCGGACGCGGCGTTTCCGTTTTTGCAACGATGCGGCGCGGCATCGCCCGCTCGCGTGCCGAGCTTTCAGCCGCCTTTCAGTCGTGGTCGGTGGAGGCCGACACGGCTTCCCACGCATCGATTTCTTCGCTCATCGACGCGAGCTTGGCGCGCACCAGCGCGAGCGCGTCCTTGCCCAGCAGCAGGTGCACCGGCGGCTTCTCGGCCTCGATCACTTCCAGCAGGGCCTGCGCGGCCTTGGCCGGGTCGCCGGCCTGCCGCCCATCCTTGGCCTGGCGTGCTTCGCGAATGGGGTCGAACACGGTGTCGTAGTCGCTCACGCGCCGCTCGGCGCGCACCATCGAGCGGCCCGCCCAGTCGGTGCGGAACGACCCCGGCGCGATCGCCGTCACATGCACGCCGAAGGCCGCGACCTCCTTGGCCAGCACTTCGGAGATGCCTTCGAGCGCGAACTTGCTGCCGCAGTAGTACGCAATGCCCGGCATGGTGATGAAGCCGCCCATCGAGGTGATGTTGACGATGTGCCCGCTGCGCCGCTCGCGCATGGCGGGCAGCACGGCCTTGGTCATGGCGACCGCGCCGAACACGTTGACGTCGAACTGGTGGCGCATGTCGGCCAGGCTCGATTCCTCGAGCGTGCCTTCGTGCCCGTAGCCCGCGTTGTTGACCAGCACGTCGATGCGGCCGACCTTGCGAAGAACGCCTGCCAGGGCGGGTTCGATGGCGGCGCTGTCGGTCACGTCGAGCACCACGGCATGGGCGCGGCCGGGCGCCAGCGCCTCGAACTCGGCGCACGCGCCTGCGTCGCGCAGCGTGCCGACGACGGTGTGGCCCGCCGCGAGCGCGGCGCTTGCGAAGGCGCGGCCGAAGCCCGAGCTGACGCCGGTGATGAGAAGGGTCTTGGGTGCGAATGCGGTCATGGCGAAGTCCTGTGAGTGAGTGCCATGGATGCTAGGTTCGGGTCGCCGGAACGTGAATATCCGGCCCTCTGCGGTGCTTGCCTGAAACTATGAGCGAGCAGACATTCCGGCCAGCCCATGGCACATTGCCATTGCCCAACTTCATCTGACCAGAATACGTGACCACCCGCCCCGCACCTGAGCCGAGCGTGCAGCAGCGCACGCTCGCGCTGCTGGCCCGACTGGCCCCGCTCGACGGCTACAACCCGACGCCGCTGCCCGACGTGCGCCTGCTGCGCGCCAACCGGCCGCTGGCGCGCGCGCCGGTGCTGTACGAGCCGGGCATCGTCATCGTCTGCCAGGGGCGCAAGCGCGGCTTCTTCGGCGGCGAGGTGTACCTGTACGACGCGCAGCACTACCTGGCGGTGGCGGTGCCCGTGCCCTTCACCATGGAGACGGACGCCAGCGAGAAGGAGCCGCTGCTGGCCATCTACCTGCGGCTCGATTTCAGCGTGGCCGCGGAGCTGATGCTGCGGCTGGACGAGTTCGACGACGGCGATGCGAACGCCGTGCGGGCAAAGTCAAGCGCGAAGGCGAAGGCCATGGTGTCCACGCCCATGGACGCGCGGCTCGCCCTCTCGGTGCTGCGCCTGCTGGAGGCGCTCGCGTCACCGCTGGAGGCGAGCGTGCTCGGGCCCTCGCTGGTGCGCGAGCTCTACTTTCGCGTGCTGGGCGGCGAGCAGGGCGCGGTGCTGCGCACGGCGCTCGCGCGGCAGGGCCACTTCGGCAAGGTGGGCAAGGCGATCCGCCGCATCCACGCGGCGTTCCACGACGCGCTGGACATCGACCAGCTGGCGCGCGAGGCCGGCATGAGCGCGCCGTCGCTGCACGCACATTTCAAGACCGTGACGGGCACCTCGCCCATGCAGTACCTGAAGTCGACCCGGCTGCACCAGGCCCGGCTGCTGATGCTGCGCGACGGCATGACGGCGGCGGCCGCCTGCGACCGGGTCGGCTACGAGAGCCCCTCGCAGTTCAGCCGGGAGTTCAAGCGGCTGTTCGGCCTGAGCCCGGTGGAGGAGGTGGCGCGCATGAAGAGGGCCTTTGCGCTGCCGTACCCCGGGCCGTCGTCGGCATTCGTCAGCTCGCACTGACAGCGGCTGGGGCGTGCCAGTGCTCATTCCGCAATCAATCCGCGATCATCCCGCGATCAGCTTCTGCACCAGCTCCGCCGTGGTCGCCGCCGCGTACTTGCGCATCAGCCGCGCCCGGTGCAGCTCCACCGTGCGGTGGCTGATGCCCAGCGCCTTGCCGATTTCCTTCGACGTGAGCCCGCGCATCACCTGCGCGGCCACTTCGCGCTCGCGCGGCGTGAGTTCGGCCTTCACGGCGCGGCGCGAGCCCAGGTCTTCGAAGGTCCAGATGCCGGCCTCGTGCGGCGCCGCGCGGTTCATGGCGTGGCCGGTCACGTGGCACCAGAAGGTCTCGCCCGCGATGGCGCCGTGCAGCCCGCCCAGCCGCTTCATCATGCGGTTGTCGGCGTAGTGCCCGCTGGCGTTCAGAAAGGGCTCCATGCGCTTGCCGATGCGCTCGAACTCAGCCACGCTGGGGTACAGGATGCTGAACGAATGCCCCACCAGCGCCGGGGGCGTTGCACCGAAGATTTCGCACACCCGCAGGTTGCAGGCGACGATGGTGCGGTTGCTCGAGACGACCATGCCGACCGGCGCGTGTTCAAAAGCCAACCGGTAATCGATCTCGGGCATCGGGGGTCACCATTACGAAATACTACGTATGCGGGTACGTAGTATCGTTCAGGGCTTTCCCACCCACTCTCCATTCATCCATCAAGGAGCCCGAGTGAACAAGATCTATCCCTCCGCAGACGCGGCACTCAAGGGAGTCGTGGCCGACGGGCAGATGCTCGCGGTCGGCGGCTTCGGCCTTTGCGGCATTCCCGAGGCGCTGATCGACGCGCTGAAGGACAGCGGCGTGCAGAACCTCACCGTGGTGTCGAACAACGCCGGCGTCGACGGCTTCGGCCTCGGCAAGCTGCTCGAAACGCGCCAGATCAAGAAGATGGTCGCCTCCTACGTGGGCGAGAACAAGGAGTTCGAGCGCCAGTACCTGGCCGGAGAACTCGCGCTCGAATTCACGCCCCAGGGCACGCTGGCCGAGAAGCTGCGCGCCGGCGGCGCGGGCATTCCGGCCTTCTTCACCAAGACCGGCGTGGGCACGCAAGTGGCCGAAGGCAAGGAGCTGCGCGAGTTCAACGGCGAGACCTACGTGATGGAGCATTCGCTGGTGCCCGACGTGGCGCTGGTGAAGGCCGACGTGGCCGACAAGTCGGGCAACCTGCGCTTCCGCCTCACGGCGCGCAACTTCAACCCGGCCGCCGCCATGGCCGGCAAGGTCTGCATCGTCGAGGTCGAGAAGATCGTCGAAGTGGGCGAACTGGCCCCCGACGACATCCACCTGCCGGGCATCTACGTGCACCGCATCGTGCTCAACGCCAACCCCGAGAAGCGCATCGAGAAGCGCACCGTGAGCGCCGCCGCGCCGGTGGACGCCGCTGCCGCCAAGGTCGAGGCCCAGGCCGTGATCGCGCAGGCCGCCGCCACCTCCGACGTGCCCGTGCCGACGGTGCCCGCCAACAAGAAAGAAGGAGCCTGAGATGCCCTGGACCCAAGACCAGATGGCGGCCCGTGCCGCGCAAGAACTCGAAGACGGTTTCTACGTCAACCTGGGCATCGGCATTCCGACGCTGGTGGCCAACCACACCGGCACGAAGGAAGTGTGGCTGCAGAGCGAGAACGGCATGCTCGGCATCGGCCCCTTCCCTACCGAAGACAACGTCGACGCTGACCTGATCAACGCCGGCAAGCAGACCGTCACCACGCTGCCCGGCTCGGCCATCTTCGGCAGCCATGACAGCTTCGCGATGATTCGCGGCGGCAAGATCAACCTGTCGATCCTGGGCGCGATGCAAGTCAGCGCGAAGGGCGACCTGGCCAACTGGATGATCCCCGGCAAGATGGTCAAGGGCATGGGCGGCGCCATGGACCTGGTGGCCGGCGTGAAGCGCGTGATCGTGCTGATGGAACACGTGGCCAAGAAGAAGGACGGCACCGAGGACCTGAAGATCCTCGAGGCCTGCACCCTGCCGTTGACCGGCGTGGGCGTGGTCGACCGCATCATCACCGACCTGGCCGTGATGGACGTGGTGCCCGAGGGCCTGAAGGTCGTCGAGCTGGCACCGGGCGTGAGCTTCGACGCGCTGCAGGCCAAGACCGGCGCCAAGCTGATCCAGTAAGGCAGCGAACGCGCACACCACCAAGGGCAGGGCCGCGAGAGCGGGCCCTGCTTTTTTGTTTGCGCTCTCTCTGCACTTTCTGCACCGTTTTCACTGTCTGGAGAAACGACATGAACCCAAGCGAAGTCTTGGCCGGTATCTGGCGGCAGGCGGGGTTGCCGAACGACGCGCTGGCCCGCGCCCATCTCACGGGCGCCGACCCGGTGCTGCCGTCGTCCTTCGCGGTCGGCACCGCGGCGCAGAGCACCATCGCGGCGGCCGCGCTCGCGGCCTGCGAGCTGGGGCATTTGCGCGGCACGGCGCGCCAGCAGGTCGGCGTCGACATGCGGCACGCGGCGCTCGACTGCTGCGGCTGGTTCAGCCTCGACGGGCGCGTGCCGGCGCAGTGGGAGGCCTTCTCGGGCCTGTACTGCTGCGCCGACGGCTGGGTGCGCGTTCATGCCAACTTCGCGCACCACCGCGACGGCGCGTTGCGGCTGATGAAGCTGGACCCCGCCACGGCCACCCGCGCCGATGCCGATGCCGCGATGGCCCTCTGGCGCGCGCACGACTTCGAAGACGCCGCCGCCGCGCAAGGCCTGGTGGCCACCGCGCTGCGCAGCTTCGACGCGTGGGACGCCACGCCGCAGGCGCAGGCCATTGCCGCGCAACCGCTCTTCACCATCGAGCGCATCGGCGACGGCGCTCCACTCGCGCTGCCGCCGCTGCGCGAAGACCAGCGCCCCCTGACCGGCGTGCGCGTGCTCGACCTCACGCGCATCCTCGCCGGGCCCGTCGGCGGTCGCGCGCTCGCCGCCTATGGCGCCGACGTGATGCTCGTCAATTCGCCGCACCTGCCGAACATCGAGTCCATCGCCGACACCAGCCGCGGCAAGCTGTCGGCGCACGCGGACCTGCGCACGGAAGAAGGCCGCGCCGCGCTGCGCCGGCTCGCGGCCGACGCGCATGTCTTCGTGCAGGGCTACCGGCCGGGCGGCGTGGCGTCGCTGGGTTTCGGTGCGGCCGAACTGGCGCGGCTGCGACCCGGCATCGTGTGCGTGTCGCTCACCGCCTATGGCACGCAGGGGCCGTGGGCGAACCGGCGCGGCTTCGATTCGCTGGTGCAGACGGCCATGGGCTTCAACCAGGCGGAAGGCGAAGCGGCCGGCGACGGCAAGCCCAGGCCGCTGCCGATGCAGATCCTCGACGAGGCCACGGGCTACCTCATCGCCTTCGGCGCCGCAGCCGCGCTGTGGCGCCAGCAGCGCGAAGGCGGCAGCTGGCATGTGCAGGTGTCGCTGGCGCAAACGGGGCAGTGGCTGCGCGGGCTGGGGCGCGTGCCCGGCGGGTTGTCCCTCGCCAGGCCCGACCTGCAGCCGTACGTCGAAACCGGGCCCTCGGGCTTCGGCGAACTGGCGGCGTTGCGCCACGCCGCGCAGCTGTCGCGCACGCCCGCCGCCTGGACGCGACCGTCGATGCCGCCGGGCAGCCACGCGCCGGTGTGGCCAGGCCATCCGACGGAATGAGAAACTGGGCGCATGCCCTATCTAGACACCGACAACCTGCACGCCATCTTCCAGGACGACGAGGCGCTGCGCGCCCATCACCTGCAACGCCAGCCCTGCGGCACGCTGAGCATCACCAGTGGCCGCATCGTGGCCTGCGACCCGCTGGTGCAGCCCGAGCGCCAACCCTTCGCGCGTGAGCTGCAGGCGCGCGGCGCCTTCGGGGTCGAAACGCTGCACGACAGCGGCCGCATCGCGCTGGCCGTGCTGTGGCTGCGCGAGCGCGCGGCCGTGCGCGCCGCCGACCTGCGCTGGGAGATGGCGCTGATCGAAGGCGAGTTGCCTGACACGCTGGGCGACGACGAGTTCTACGGCTACCCGGTGGACGCGGGTGTCGGTTGCTTCATGGACGTCGACGGCGCGGCCGCCATGGCCGAGCGCGACAGGCGCGAAGCCGAGAACCCCGACTACGTCAGCTACTACGACGATGTGATCGCCGGCGAGATGGGCGATGCCGACACCGCCGACCACTGGCCGCTGGGCCCGGGCTCCGCGAACAACACCGTGATCTTCCGCTCCGGCTGGGGCGACGGTAGCTACCCCAGCTTCTGGGCCCTCGACGCAGCGGGCGAGCCCGTGGCGCTGGTGACCGACTTCATGACCATCACCGGCGGCGACGCGCGCGACGAGAACGACAAGCGCGGCGATGCCTACAAGGCCAGCCTGTCGCCGGAGAAGCTCGCGGCGCTCGAGGCGCTGGGTGCGGCGGCGGTGAGCGGCGACGCGGCCGCCATCGGCCCGCTGCTGGCGGCCGGCGTTGCCGGCGCGAACGAGATCGTTCCGTCGCTCGGCGAAACCGCGCTGATGAGCGCCATTCGCATCAACCGGCTCGACGCGCTGCGCGCGCTGCTGGGCGGCGTGTCGGGCCTGCCGATGCCGCCGCAGCTCTACACGGGGGACGACGAAGAGAGCTACCTCGTGTATGCGCGGCGGCTCAGGAAGCCGCGCGTCGAGGGGCTGGTCGAGCTGCTGGAGAAAGCGTCGGCGCCGGTTGCGAAGCCTGGGCTTTTGAAGCGGCTGTTTTCCTGAGCGTTGCTGTCAGAGGTCGCATGGGTTGGCAAGCGGTCACGGGCGAGCACGAGGCATCGCCGCCGCCATGGCAAGCGCAAGACGCTCGATCTCGTCGTCATCGGTGAGGTAGTGCGGCGTCAGCCGCAGCAACGCGCTCGCGCCGGTCGCCTCCATCGCCCAGCGCGCATGCTGGGTGCCGACGACCGAGGCGTTCACGCCCGCGTCCCACAGGCGGCGCACGAAAGCATCCGCGTCGCCGGCCGCAGCGGGCAGGGCGTAGGTCATGAGCGCTGTGGCATCGGCATGGCCCGCCTCCATCGCTTGCCAGCCGAAGCGGGCCTCCAGCGTGCGCGCGACCTGGGCGCGAACCTGCGCGTTCCGGCTGGCGATGCGCTCGATGCCGATCGCCATCGCGCAGTCGCTGGCCGCGCCGAGTGCCAGCCGCAGGCCCGGGTTGAATTCGTTGCCTTCGAAGCGGCGAGCGTCTGCATGCGGCTGCATGCGCCCGTCGGCCAGCCACGTGGCGCCGGCCACGTCGAGCGTGTCCGGCACGCCGAGCCGCGCCAGCGCGCGGTCTGAGATGCACAGCACGCCCAGGCCCTTGGGCCCGCGCAGCCATTTGCGCGACGGGAACACGAGCATGTCGCAGCCCAGCGCGTGAACGTCGACGGGCAGCTGCCCCACCGCGTGGCTGGCGTCCAGCATCAGCAGGCCGCCGCGCGCATGCACGCGCTGCGCCACGCCTTGCAGCGGCGTGGCGACGCCCCACGCGGTCGGCACCACGCACAGCGACACCACAGGCATGTGCCCATCGGGCACGCGCTGCAACTCGTCGTCCAGCCGTTCGAGCAACGTCCGCTGCGCGGGCCGCGACGACATGACAGAGAACGCCAGCCGCCCGAGCTGCGCCGCGTTGATCAGTGCCAGCGCGTTGGCGCCGTACTCGTCGTGCGTGGTGATGACGTGCACCGGCTGCGCGGCCGTCAGCGTGGCGCTCATCGCGGCGGACCAGGCGTGGCTGGCGGAACCGAGAAAGGCGACCTGGCGGGGTTGCGCGTTCACGAGCCGCGCGACGCTGGCGCGCGCGCCCTGCAACGCGCCGACATGGTGTTCGGCGGCGCGCTGCGCGCCCATCTGCCGCTCGGTGTCCAGCCACGCCTGCGATGCGGCATACACCGCGTCGGGCGGCTGGCTGGCCGAGCCGTGGGCGAAGTGCGCGTGCCGGCCCCAGGCCGGCGTGTCGCGGCGCAGGCGCGCCAGTTCGGCTTCGGTGAAGGGGGCGGCAACGCCGCGAAAAGGTTGTTGCGGGGGCAGCGGCATGGGCGACTCGAGGTTGGACGGTGCTGCAAGTGTGGGTTTTTGCTGACCTGCGCGTGATGATTTGTTCGGCGAACGGTTTGCGAAATCCGCAAACGGCGTGGTCTTTTGTCTCATCGTCATTTGATCGGTGAGATGTAGACTTTTCGCGGCTTCAACATTTGAGTAATCCACAACATGATCGACTTGGGCACCTTCAAGGACTTCCTTGTCCTGTGCCAGGTGCGCAGCTTCAGCCGCGCCGCCGAGCGATGCCATGTGTCGGTGTCGGGGCTGAGCCGGCGCATCCAGGGCCTGGAGCAGTGGCTGGGCGCGCCGGTGTTCGACAGGCGCAAGACGGCGCTGGAGCTCACCGAGCCCGGGCAGCGGCTGCTGGCGGTGTCGTCCGAGGTGGTCTATGCGCTCGAAGGGCTGCGCAAATCCATCCAGGCCGACGGGGAAGACCGGCAATCGCGCATCCGCTTCGCGGCGCCGCACATCATGTCGGCGGTGTTCTTCCCCGACTGGGTGCCGCGCCTGCACAACGACTTCAAGAGCGCCCGGTTCAGCGTCGACTCCGACAACCTGCCCGAATGCGTGGAGATGCTGCGCGACGGCTCCGCGGACTATGCGGTGGCGCTGTTCGACGAGGCCGGCGCCGTGGCGGCCCGGCTGGGCCCCGCCTTCGAGGCGGGCGATTTCCGCATGCTCGAACTCGGGCACGAACGCCTGGTGCCCGTGAGCGCGCCCAACGCGGCCGGCCGGCCGCGGTTCGACCTGCACGACCGCACGGGTGAGCCGATTTCTTTCCTGGGCTACGCCGACGAGTGCCACCTCGGCTGGTCGCTGCAGCCCTTGCTGCAGCGCCACGGCGCGCTGCGGCTGCGGCAAGACCACGGCGCGAGCCTGGCCGACGGGCTGCGGTTCATGGCGTTGTCGGGCCTGGGCGTGGCATGGCTGCCGCACGCGCTGGTCCGCGAAGACATGCATGCCGGGCGGCTGGTGCGGGCCGGCGAGGCGGCGTTCGACGTTGCCTTGCGCTTCACGCTGCTGCGGCGCCCCGATGCGTTGGCCACGCAGGCCGAGCGGCTGTGGCGCTACCTGGGCGATCTCGCGCAGGCCAGCCCTCCGATACCCGCCGGCGTGGCCGTCAAGGAAATGCGCTCGCAAGTGCCCGCGCCTGCGACACTCCATGCCCCGGCACTTGCCGGCTGAACCAACCGACGACAACGACACAGAGCCGACGCAAAGGCGGCGACACGACGATGAGCAGATACGAAGGAAGGCCGTTGCTGCGGCTGGTGGATTGCCTGGTGCTCGACGCCATCGAGCAGCTCGACGACACGAAGCGCGAGACGCTCGAAGCGCTGGAGCCCCGGCTCGCGCAGACGTTCATGGCCAGCGGCACCTGGCAGGAAATGATCAGCGCCCAGATGGGCTTTGCCGACGACGTGCCCGACAAGATCCGCCACTTCTGGCGGCGCTACCTCGACCATGCGGAAAAGCACAACGAGCGTGTCGACGCGCAGGCCTTCGTGGTCGACTTCGTGGCGCAGAACTTTCCCGACATCGCGCCGCCGCGGCGCTGAAACCGGCGGGGCCGGTCTTCAAGTCTCCTGCAGCAGCAGCGCCCGCTGCGCCTGCGCCGTCTCGCGCAGAAACTCCCACACCGCCTGCATGCGCAGCAGGTGCTTGGTTTCCGCGGGCATCGACATCCAGAACGTGCGCGTGAAGTTCGCCTGGCCGGGCAGCACCGGCTTCAGCGCGCTGTCCTTGTCCGCAATGAAGGCCGGCAGCACCGCAATGCCCGCGCCCGCCGCCACCGCGCTGTGCTGCGCCAGCACGCTGGTGCTGCGCAGCGCGAAGCTGTCGGGGCGATGCAGTTCGTCCAGGTACTGCAGCTCCTTGCTGAACAGCAGGTCGTCCACGTAGCTGATGAAGGTGTGGCCGCGCAGGTCTTCGCGCGTCTTGATGGGTTTGTGCGCGGCCAGGTATTTTTTCGACGCGTAGAGCCGCAGCGTGTAGTCGGTGAGCTTGGTGACGACCACCGGCCCTCGCGCGGGGCGCTCCAGCGAGATGACGATGTCGGCCTCGCGCCGCGACAGGTGCACCAGCCGCGGCATGGCCAGCAGGTCGATGGTGAGCTTGGGGTGCTGCACCGCGAACAGCGCCAGCTGCGGTGCCAGCACCACGGTGCCGAAACCCTCCGTCGCGCCGATGCGCACCAGGCCCGACAAGCCTTCCTGCGAAGCCGGCGCAGTGCTCTCCACGGCCTGGAAGGCGCTTTCCATCGCCTCGACCTGCGGCTGCAGCCGGCGGCCCGCCTCGGTGAGCCGGTGGCCGCCCGATTCGCGCGAGAACAGCGGCGCACCCACTTCCTTTTCGAGCGCCTGGATGCGCCGCGCCACCGTGGTGTGGTCGACCTCGAGCCGGCGTGCCGCGCTCATCAGCGTGCCCGAGCGGGCCAGCTCCAGAAAGTAGCGCAGGTTGTCCCAGTCCATGTGTGCCCGTGTCTGCTGTGTTCGCTGCCCGCGAGCAGTCTGCATTTTTGCAAAGCCGCCGCGCATATTTGTCTATTGTCATGGCAAATTCGCAAAGCTAGGATGCAGGGCTGAACCGGCCAGACCGGTAGACCCAAGGTACCTGCCCGCCGCAGGGCCCCCCCAGATTCACAGGAGACAAACCCCCATGGACGCCACCACCACCCCCTCGACCCAGGTCGCCACCGTCAAGCTCTTGATCGGCGGCAAGCTGGTCGAATCCAAGACCACCGAATGGCGCGACGTCGTCAACCCGGCCACGCAGCAGGTGCTGGCCCGCGTGCCCTTCGCCACGCCGGCCGAGCTCGATGCCGCCGTCGCCTCGGCCAAGGAAGCCTTCAAGACCTGGCGCAAGACCCCCATCGGCACGCGCGCACGCATCTTCCTGAAGCTGCAGCAGCTCATTCGCGAGAACATGGGCGAGCTGGCCGCCATCCTCACGGCCGAACAGGGCAAGACCCTGCCGGATGCCGAAGGCGACGTGTTCCGCGGCCTCGAAGTGGTCGAGCACGCATCCAACATCGGCAACCTGCAGCTCGGCGAGCTGGCCAACAACGTGGCCAACGGCGTCGACACGTACACCCTGCTGCAGCCGCTGGGCGTGTGCGCCGGCATCACGCCGTTCAACTTCCCCGCGATGATCCCGCTGTGGATGTTCCCGATGGCCATCGTCACCGGCAACACCTTCGTGCTGAAGCCTTCCGAGCAAGACCCGATGGTCACCATGCGCCTGTGCGAACTGGCGCTCGAAGCCGGCATTCCGCCCGGCGTGCTGAACGTGGTGCACGGCGGCGAAGCCATCGTCAACGGCATCTGCGACCACAAGGACATCAAGGCGATCAGCTTCGTGGGCTCGACCAAGGTCGGCACGCACGTCTACAACCGTGCCACGCTGGCCGGCAAGCGCGCGCAATGCATGATGGGCGCGAAGAACCACGCCATCGTGATGCCCGACGCCAACAAGGAGCAGACGCTCAACGCACTGGCCGGCGCCAGCTTCGGTGCCGCGGGCCAGCGCTGCATGGCGGTGTCGGTGGCGGTGCTGGTGGGCGACGCGCGCAACTGGGTGCCCGAGCTCATCGAGAAGGCCAAGACGCTGAAGATCGGTGCCGGCACCGAAAAGGGCGTGGACGTGGGCCCGCTCGTGTCGTGCGCCGCCTTCGACCGCGTGAACGGCCTGATCGAACGCGGCGAAGCCGACGGCGCCAAGCTGGTGCTCGACGGCCGCAAGCCCACCGTGCCCGGCTACGAGAAGGGCAACTTCGTCGGCCCGACCATCTTCACCGGCGTGAAGCCCGGCATGACCATCTATGACCAGGAAGTGTTCGGCCCCGTGCTGTGCATTGCCGATGCCGAAACCATCGACGAGGCCATCGAGCTGATCAACAGCAACCCGAACGGCAACGGCACGGCCATCTTCACGCAGTCGGGTGCCGCGGCGCGGCGCTTCCAGGAAGACATCGACGTGGGCCAGGTCGGCATCAACGTGCCGATTCCGGTGCCCGTGCCCATGTTCTCGTTCACCGGCTCGCGCGCGTCCAAGCTCGGCGACCTGGGCCCGTACGGCAAGCAGGTCATCATGTTCTACACGCAGACCAAGACCGTGACCGCACGCTGGTTCGACGACAGCACCGTTTCGCACGGTGTCAACACCACCATCAGCCTGAAATGAGGCGCGGGCTTCGCAGGCAGGGGCTTCTTGCCGCGGCCTGGGGCGCGGTGGCGGCGCTTGCGTTGTTCGCCGGCGCGGCGCAAGCGGCCGGCGCCGACGAGCCGGTCGACTGCAACCCGAACGGCAACCAGCTGCAGATGAACGACTGCGCGGTGCGCGACTTTCGCGCGGCCGATGCCGTGCTCAACATCCGCTACGGCGAGGTGATGAACACGCTGTCGCCGCAGATGCGCGTGGCGCTGCGCAACGAGCAGCGGGCCTGGCTCAAGGGCCGCGACCCCGCCTGCAAGCGTGCTTCCAAAGCGAACGAAGGCGGCTCCATCTGGCCGCTGGTGTTCAACTCTTGCCTGGAGAAATCGACCCGCAAGCGGACCGCCGAACTGGACCGCTGGAAGGGTCGCCAACAATGAACTTCGAACTGTCAGAAGAACAGAACGCTTTCGCCCAGACCGCGCGCGACTTCGCCCAGGCCGAGTTCGCGCCGCACGCGGCCCAGTGGGACGCGGAGGCCATCTTTCCGAAAGAAGCCATCGCCAAGGCCGGCGAGCTGGGCTTCTGCGGCCTGTATGCGCCCGAGCGCGTCGGCGGCCTCGGCCTGCCGCGGCTCGACGCGGCGCTGGTGTTCGAGGAGATGGCCGCGGTGGACCCCTCGACCACGGCCTTCATCACGATCCACAACATGGCCACGTGGATGCTCGGCACCTGGGCGACCGACGCGGTGGCGCAGCAGTGGGGCGAAGACCTGACGAGCGGGCGCAAGCTGGCGTCGTATTGCCTCACGGAACCGGGTGCCGGCTCGGACGCGGGCTCGCTGAAGACGCGCGCCGAGTTGCAGGGCACCGAATACGTCATCAACGGCGGCAAAGCGTTCATCTCGGGCGCGGGCGCCACCGACGTGCTGGTGCTGATGGCGCGCACGGGCGGCGCGGGCGCCAGCGGCATCTCGGCCTTTGCCGTGCCGGCCGATGCGCCGGGCATCAGCTACGGCAAGAAGGAGCACAAGATGGGCTGGAACAGCCAGCCCACGCGCACCATCAACTTCGACAACGTGCGCGTGCCCGCGCAGAACCTGCTGGGCAAGGAAGGCGAAGGCTTTCGCATTGCCATGAAGGGGCTCGACGGCGGGCGCATCAACATCGCGACCTGCTCCGTGGGCGCGGCGCAGGGCGCGCTCGACGCGGCGCGCCGCTACCTGCACGAGCGCCAGCAGTTCGGCAAGCCGCTCGCGAGCTTCCAGGCGCTGCAGTTCAAGCTGGCCGACATGGCGACCGAGCTGGTCGCGGCGCGGCAGATGGTGCGGCTGGCGGCCAGCAAGCTGGACGCGGGCCATGCCGACGCGAGCACCTATTGCGCGATGGCCAAGCGCTTCGCGACCGATGCGGGCTTCAACGTGTGCAACGACGCACTGCAGCTGCACGGCGGCTACGGCTACCTCAGCGAGTTTCCGCTGGAGCGCCTGGTGCGCGACGCGCGCGTGCACCAGATTCTTGAAGGCACCAACGAAATCATGCGCGTCATCGTTGCGCGAAAATTGCTGGAAGGCGACAGCGACATCCGCTGAACGGCCGTCAACCCGCCATCCAGGACCTGAAAAAACAATGACCGACAACGTAGTTCTCTTCGACGAAATCAAGACCACCGGTGGCCAGCGCTTCGGCGTGGCCACGCTCAATTCGCCGGCCTCGCTCAACTCGCTTTCCGTGGCGATGGTGCGGCTGCTGACGCCCAAGCTGCGCGAATGGGCGCAAGACGCGGGCATCGTCGGCGTGCTGCTGCAGGCCGCGGGCGAGAAGGCCTTCTGCGCCGGCGGCGACCTGCGCCAGCTCTACCAGACGCTGCTCGACTGCGGCCCCGAGCGCAACACCTACGCCGAAGATTTCTTCCGCGAAGAGTACGAGCTCGACCACCTGATCCACACCTTTCCCAAGCCCTTCCTGTGCTGGGGCCACGGCATCGTGATGGGCGGCGGCGTGGGCCTGCTGGCCGGCGCCTCGCACCGCGTGATGACGCTGCAAAGCCGCATCGCCATGCCCGAGATCAACATCGGCCTGTACCCCGACGTGGGCGGCAGCTGGTTCCTGCGCCGCACGCCGGGGCGCACCGGCCTGTTCCTGGCATTGACGGCCGCCAACATCAACGCGCACGACACCATCTTCTGCGGCCTGGCCGACGTGCTGGTGCCGCAGGAGCGCAAGGCCGACGTGCTGGACGCCATTGCATCGACCACCTGGGCCGGCGACAACAAGGCCGACCGCGCCACGCTGTCGCGCATCCTGGCCAAGGCCGGCGAGGGCGCGGAGCTGCCGCCGTCGAAGGTGCGCGAGCACTACGACACCATCAACGCGCTGATGGCGGGCGACGATCTGCTCGACATCGCGAAACGCCTGCGCGAATTGCAGAGCGAAGACGCCTGGCTGCAGACCGCGGCCAACACCTTCATCAAGGGCGCCCCGAGTTCGGCCGCGCTGAGCTTCGAGCTGTGGCAGCGCGTGTACCGCATGTCGCTGGCCGAGGTGTTCCGCCTGGAGTACTGGGCCTCGCTGGGTTTCTGCGCGCACAAGGACTTCGCCGAAGGCATTCGCGCGGTGCTGGTCGACAAGGACCGCAACCCGCGCTGGAGCCCGGCCACGCTCGAAGAGATCACGCCCGCCTTCATCGAAGACCACCTGCGCCCGCGCGGCGAGATGCCGGCCGAGCTGGCGTCGCTGGCCTGAGCGACGGCTTCATTCCCTGAAAAGAATTTCCTGCACAGCACCACGGAGACAAGACACATGAAGATCGCATTCATCGGCCTGGGCAACATGGGCGGCCCCATGGCCCTGAACCTGCTCAAGGCCGGCCACACGCTCAGCGCCTTCGACCTGTCGGCCGACGCCTGCAGGAAGTTCGCCGCCGAAGGGCTGCCCATTGCCGGCTCGGCCGCCGAGACGGTGGCCGACGCCGAGGTGGTCGTCAGCATGCTGCCGGCCAGCGCGCACGTCGAGGGCCTGTTCCTCGGCGGCGCGGGCAAGCCCGGCCTGCTGGAGAACATCAAGGCCGGCACGCTGGTGATCGACAGCAGCACCATCGCCGCGGCCACGTCGCGCAAGGTGGCCGAGGCGGCCGCGGCCAAGGGCGTGGCGATGATCGACGCGCCCGTGTCGGGCGGCACCGGCGGCGCGATTGCCGGCACGCTGACCTTCATGATCGGCGGCGACACCAAGGACCTGGAGCGCGCGCGCCCCGTGCTCGAGAAGATGGGCGCCAACATCTTCCACGCCGGCGCCGCCGGTGCGGGCCAGACCGCGAAGATCTGCAACAACATGCTGCTCGGCATCTTGATGATCGGCACCTCGGAGGCGCTGGCGCTGGGCGTGGCCAACGGGCTCGACCCGAAGGTGCTCAGCGAAATCATGCGCCGCAGCTCGGGCGGCAACTGGGCGCTGGAAAAGTACAACCCGATGCCGGGCGTGATGGAAACGTCGCCCGCCTCGAAGAACTATGCGGGCGGCTTCGGCACCGACCTGATGCTGAAGGACCTGGGCCTGGCGCAAGAAAACGCCACCGCCGTGCGCGCAGCCACGCCCTTGGGCGGGCTGGCACGCAGCCTGTATGCGGCGCACAGCCTCGCGGGCCATGGCGCGCTCGATTTCTCGAGCGTGCTGAAGCTGGTGCAGAAGGCTTCTTGAGCGTCTTGCGTTGCGGGGGGAGGGTGATCAGCCGAAGTGAGCCTTCAGGCCCCACAGCAGCCCGATCACCACGACGAACAGCACGAAGAAGAGAACCCAGGCACGCGTGAACGCCTGGGTCTCCGTGATCTCTGGGGCGGCAGCCACGGGGGGCGGGCTGGAAACGGAGGGCGTTGGTTGGGTCATTCCCGACTGTACTCCCCGGTCTGCGTGGCGGGCTGTCGGTGCATCGGGTCATTGGCCCCGACGCGCCATCGGCCACAGGATGCCGGCCGACACCCCATTCGCACCCGCGCCGAACAGGATCGGCCACAGGTAGCTGCCGCTGGCGTCGAACGCGAACCCCGCCGCGGCCGGCCCGACCAGCGTACCGAAGGCCACGCTGGTATAGAGCACGCCCAGGATCGCGCCGATGCTGCGCCCGCCGAAAAAGTCCATCACCAGCGCCGGCAGCAGCGCCACGAAGCCGCCGTAGAACGCGCCGTAGAAAAACGCGAACACGGCCAACCCCCAGAACCCGCTGGACGCTGCCCACACAAGCTGTGACAGCGCCATGCCCACGACCATCAGCACCATGGCCGGCGCGCGCCCCATGCGGTCGGCCAGCCCGCCGAGAAAGAAGCGGCCCGCCGTGCTGCCGACGCCGATGGCGCCCAGCAGCATCACGGCAGAGGGTGCGCGCACGCCGTGGTCGAGCGCGTACGGCACCAGGTGCACGAAAGGCACGAACAGTCCGAACGAGCACACCAGGCAGGCCGCGTACAGGCCCGCGAAGCGCCGCGAGCGCACGGCTTCGCGCAGCGTGAAGCCTGTGGGCGCATTGGCTGCAATCGATGGCTGCGGCGCATCGCCGTCGGGCGCCAGGCCGTGGTCGCGCGGGTCGTTCGCAATCAGCAGCGCCATGCCCACGCCCAGCACCACCGCGACGATGCCCAGCGCCAGGTAGGCGTGCCGCCAGCCCAGCGTCGTGATGAGGTACGCCGCCAGCGGCGGCATCGCCAGCGTGCCCACGCCGATGCCGCTCACGGCCAGCCCCGACGCGAAGCCGCGCCGCCGCACGAACCAGCGCTGCACCGCGCCCAGCACCGGCACGTAGGACGCGCCGACGCCCAGGCCCACGCCCAGCCCGTACGCCAGGTACACCTGCGTGAGGCTGCGCGCCTGGCCCGCCAACGCCAGGCCCAGCCCCACCAGCACCATGCCCGCCACCGCCAGGCGCCGCGCACCCCAGCGGTCGGCCAAGGGGCCGCTGAGCACGCCGAGACCGAAATACAGGAAGCCGGCCAGCGAGAACACCAGCGACACCGAGCCACGTGAAGCGCCGAAGTCCTTCTGCAGCGATTCGAGAAATGCGCTGAAGGTGTAGGCGCTGCCGAAGCCGACGAAGGTGACGGTGAACGCGCCTGCGACCACCAGCCAGCCGCGGAAGAGGCCTGTGCGCTGGGCGGCGGAGTGCCCGGGCAGTTGCGTGTGCGAGGTGTTCCTGTTCGACATCGGGTGGAGCCTGGGTTCAGAATGCCTAAATGGTCTTCCTGGCGGCATCGATGTGCAAGCCAGAAAAACTTGTCGATCCAGATCAGATTTGCTAACGCATGGAACACCAGCTCCCACCGCTCAACGCATTGCGCGCCTTCGAGGCCGCCGCACGCCATCTCTCGGTGAAGAACGCGGCCGACGAACTGTGCGTCACGCCCGGTGCCGTGAGCCAGTTGCTCAAGACGCTGGAGCAGCACCTGGGCGTGCCGCTGTTTCGTCGCGTCAACCGCGGCATCTTCCTGACCGATGCGGGCCAGGCCTACCTGCCGCCGGTGCGCAATGCGTTCCGCCAGATCAGCGATGCCACGCAAAGGGTGGCGGTGCCCGAGGAGACCGGTCTTCTCACCGTCAGCGCCACGCCGTTCTTCGCGTCGGCGTGGCTGGTGCCGCGGCTGAAGTCCTTCCAGGACGCGCACCCCGACATCGACCTGCAGCTGCAGACCGGCCACGCGCTGGCCGACTTCTCGCGCGACGGCGTGGACGTGGCCATTCGCCATGGCATGGGCCAGTACCCCGGCCTCGCGAGCCAGCGCGTGCTCACGGTCGAGATGGTGGCGGTCGCGGCGCCCGCCTTGGTGGCCGAACGCGGCAAGCCGAAGCAGCCGGCCGACCTGCTGCACTGGCCGCGCGTGAACGATGCCGAGCGCAAGGGCTGGCGCGCGTGGTTCGAGGCCCAGGGCGTGCAGGACGCGGGCCCCGCGCGCGGCCCTTCGTTCGACGACGCGGGCCTGCTGCTGAAGGCCGTGCTCGCGGGACAGGGCGCCGCGCTGCTGCCGGCCGCGATGATGGCGCCGGACATCGCCGAGGGCCGGCTGGTGGCGCTCAGCCGCGCGAGCTGGCTCGAAGACTTCGCGTACTACCTCGTGTGCCCCGAGGCTGGGCGCGACCGGCCCAAGGTGTCGGCATTTCGTGACTGGCTGCTCGAAACGGCGCAAGAAAGCCGCGCCAGGCCGTCTTCGTCAGGTAGCCGCAAGAGAGCTTCGCCGACAGTCGCAGGCCAGAACACAAAGCGCGAGCCCATGCGCAGTCCCGCCTCCAAGTCCGCCTCCAAGTCCGCGCCCAAGCCCCGATGAAACTCCCCAGACACCGACTCCTGCGCCAGATGGTCGTGCGCCCGCGCCTGTTCATTGCCGCGGCCATCGCCATCGCGGTGGGCGTGCTGCTGCCTTCGGCCGTGGAAGCGCACTTGGTCACGCGTCTGCTCATCGCCTGGAACACCGGCGCCTGCCTGTACGTGCTGCTGGCCGCGGTGATGATGACGCGCTCGTCGCAGCAGCTCATGCGCGTGCGCGCCAAGGTGCAGGACGAGGGGCAGGGCGTGATCCTGGTGCTGGTGGTGGTCTCGGCCATCGCGAGCCTGGCGGCCATCGGCGGCGAACTGGCGGTGGTGAAGGACATGCACGGGCTCGAGAAGATCGCGCATGTCGCGCTGGCCGGGCTCACGGTGGTGTCGTCGTGGGCCTTCACGCAGGTGATGTTCACACTGCACTACGCGCACGACTACTACGCCTCGACCAGCAAGGGGCTCAAGGCGGGCATCCAGTTTCCGGACGAGGAGCCGCCCACCTACGGCGACTTCTTCTATTTCTCGGCGGTGATCGGCACCTCGGGCCAGACGGCGGACGTGTCCTTCGTGTCCAAGCCCATGCGGCGCATCGGCTCTGTGCATTGCATCCTGGCGTACCTGTTCAACACGACGGTGCTGGCCTTGCTCATCAACATCGGCGCGAGCCTGTTCTGAGCGCCATGGCACGCATGCAACCTCTGTTCGCCGCTCCTGGGCTGCTCGGGCTCGCGCTGCTGGCCTTCGCGCCTGCCGCCCGCGCGGACGACGACGCGGCCGAGCTGCCTTTCAAGCTCACCGTGGGCGCCTACCGCGTGTCGGGCGGCGGCCTGCCCGCTGGACCGGGGCTGGACCTGAACCTGCGCTACACCTACGGCGACGGCAACGTGTGGATCGGCTGGTTCCGCTCGCCGGTGCTCGACTTCGCGCAGCCGCGCGCCGGCTGGGACCACACCTTCACGCTGGGGCCGGTGCGCGTGCTGCCGTCGCTTCAGGTGGCCTCCGGCGGCTTCGTCGGCGGCAGCCTCGCGGTGGAAACGGGCGACAGCTGGTTCGTGGGCACGGGGCTGGGGCGCACCAACCTGCGCAGCTACGCCAACCTGAACTTCGACCCGAACGATTCGTACACGGTGTACGGCGGCTACAAGTGGAGCGACGGCACGGCGCTGTCGCTCTCGCTGATTCGCGACAACCGGCTCAACCCCGACCAGCAGGACGTGCACCTCGTCTACCGGCTGCCGCTGCCCGAGCGGCAGCGCCTGACCGTCGACCTGCTGGCCAAGCAGGGCACGGTGGACGGTCAGTTCATCCGCCGCGCGGGGCTCACGGTGACCTACGACTGGCCGCGCTGGTTCGTTCGGGTGGCGTATGACCCGAAGGTGAACTTCACGGAGCAGGACATGGTGCGGTTGTCGGTCGGGACGCGGTTCTAGTTTTTTCCCCTGCTGGGGGCGGGCCCGGGCGATGCGTGGACTGACGCCACGGCGGGCTCAGGGCTAATCCGGCGCGCAAAGGAGCGGCGCCAATAATGGCGCCATGCTTGTCCTGAACCGCCTTTCCCCGTCCGCCGCTTCACGTTGTTCCCTGTTGCTGTTGTTGCCCGCGTTGCTGCTGGCGCCCGTGGTGGGCTGGGCGCAGGGCCGTGCCGAGGCGCTGCTTCAGTTCGAAGGCGTGCAGCCGCGCTACCAGGCCTCATACGCGCCGGGGGCCGTGGCGCGCGGCGCGAAAGAGCTGCTGGACCCCGACGACGCGGCCATCGCCGACAAGGCGCTCAAGGCGCTGGACACGGCCGCCGGCCGCGCCTTCAACACCAAGGCCTCGGTCGCGGCCATCCAGCAGGAAGTGGCATCGGCGGGCACCGGCGGCGCCGCGCCCAGCCCTGAGGTGCTGGCCGCGGTGGGCCGCTTCGTGAAGCTGCGCACCGACTACGCCGCGATGAACGAGGCCGGCAAGGCCGAGTTCTTCAACCGCGAACGCGCGCGCCCCGCCGACCCCGCGCGCACCGAGCTGCTCGAGCGCATGGCCGTGGGCGACGTGCGCGACATCGATTTCTCGAGCCAGTTGCTGATGAGCGCGGTGGTCAAGCAACTGGCGCGTGGCAACGGCGGCCAGCTCAGCGGCCTGCCCGACAGCACGCTGGCCATGGCGCTGGACACGCTGTGGTCGCGCGGCGTGACATCCACGCGCCCGCGCAACCTGATGCTCGTGGCGCGCGAGTTCGAAAGGCAGGTCACGCAAGCGCTCCTCGCGGCGCTGCCCGACGCCGACGTGGCCGCGCTGCTGGCCTGGCGCAACGACCCGCAGGCGGCGGCCGAGCGCGAGGCACTGGTGGGCACCTACCGCGCCGAGGTGAAGGGCAGTGGCGGGGTCGCGCTGCGCACGCTGATAAGGGCCTGGCCGCGCTCCTGAGCTGGCACACAGCAGCCGGGCAGGGGCAACGCGCGCACCGCCGCGCTGCTAGGACAAATCCCGAGGGCGCGAACACGCGCACGGGCGTGCAATGCGCCGTGCCCCGCACGCGCGTGGCACCGCCTTTCATCCACGGGAAAAACAACATGAACATCGACCGTCGAAGCTTCTCGGCCCTGGGCCCCGCGTTCGCGCTGGGCTCGCTCGTGCCTTCGTTGGCACGGGCGCAGGCGGGAGCCTTTCCGTCCAAGCCCATCCGCATCGTCTGCCCGTTCGCGCCGGGCGGGGGCTCGGACTTCATCGCGCGGCTGGCCGCGGCCAAGCTCGGCGAGCGCGTCGGGCAGACAGTGCTGGTCGACAACAAGCCCGGCGCGGGCGGCGTGCTGGGCACCGAGATCGGCGTCAAGGCCGCGCCCGACGGCTACACGCTGCTGCTGGTGGCGGGCAGCTACACGGTGAACCCGGCGCTCTACAAGCTGAGCTTCGATCCGGTGGCCGACATCACGCCGGTGGTGCAGCTGTCGCGCGGCGCGTACGTGCTGTGCGTGAACCCGCGCGTGGAAGCACGCAACCTGCAGGAGCTGCTGGCGCTCGCGCGCAAGGAGCCGGGCAAGCTCACCTTCGCGTCCAGCGGCGCCGGCGGCCACCTGCACGTGGTGACCGAATACATGTTCGAGATGGCCAAGGCAAAGGCCACGCACGTGCCCTACAAGGGCACCGGCCCGGCGGTGAACGACCTGCTGGCCGGCAACGTCGACATGCTCTTCGCCGGCACCGAGGCGCTGATGCAGCACGTGAAGGCGGGCAAGCTGCGCGCGCTGGCGGTGAGCACGGCGAAACGGCTCTCGGCCTACCCCGACATTCCGTCGGTCGCCGAGAGCGGCCTGAGCGAGTACGACGTCGTGGCCTGGCACGGGCTGGTTGCGCCCAAGGGCCTGCCGCCGGCCGTGCTCGCCAAGTTGAGCGCGGAGCTCAACGCCATGCTGCGCGCCAAGGACGTCGAAGACCGCCTGGAACCCACCGGCGTCGGCGCGGCGGGTGGCACGCCCGAGGAGTTCGGCGCGCTCATTCGCGCGGAGCTGGTGCGCTACGGCAAGGTGATTCGCGAGGCGGGCATCAAGGCGGAATAGCCGCTTCCTGTTGGCAGCGACTGAGCCGCCACGAAGGTAGACCTCGGCAGCTGGCGTGCCGAGTGGCATGCAACGTGCTTGTCAACAAGATGCACGCACACCGCGTGCGTTTGCGCACCAGAAAGGGCAGTTGACTTAGCGGCGTCAGAAAGTTCCTCGTCATTGTTTCAATTTCATGAACACTGCGATTCGATTGAATAGGGTTTTCCCTAGGAATCGTGGTGCAAACTCGCGGCACTCAAAAAGCCCAGTAAAGAAGGAATTGAAATGAAGACCTCGAAGATCCTCGCCGCCGCCGCTCTCTCCCTGCTCGCCGCCGCTGGCGCCCACGCAGAAACCTACGAAGGCGTGCAAGCCGTGACCTCCGGCTACAGCCGTGCCGACGTGGCCCCCCAAGCTGTTGCCGCCGCCCGCGCTGGCAACGTGTACGGCGACGGCGTGTCGTCGACCGTGGCTCCCGCCCTGACCGCATCGGCCGACCGCGCCACCATCCGCAGCGAAGCCGTGGCCGCCGCCCACGCTCCTGGCCAGAACCTGCGCCGCGAATCGTTCGCCGGCAGCGTGGTGCCCGCGCAAGCCAAGGGCCTGACCTTCACGCGTCAAGCCGGCCTGTGATCCGAAGGCGGCGCAAGCCGTCTCGGTGACACCGCCAAGCCGAAAACCGGACCCTGCGAAAGCAGCGTCCGGTTTTTTCATGGGGCTTCGCTTTTCTCCCGAGACTTTCAGCTTCTCCGGTTCAACGGTCGCGCATGTGCTCCGCACAGAAGGCATGCACGATCTTCAGCGCCGGCGCCTTCGTCACCCCGTCCAGCGTGATGAACGCGAACTGCGAGGTCAGGCGCAGCGGCTTGGGCATGCGCAGCTCGACGAGTTCGCGCGCGTCGATCAGCGTGCGCGCGGTTTCGACCGCGCCCAGAAACACCGTGTCGCTGGTGCGCACCAGCTCGAGCAGGCACGAGGCCTCGTCGGACTGGAAACGCACCGCGTCGTTGAAATGCATGGCGTTGCCGAAATATGCGTCCAGGCTCTGCACCACGTCGCGGCCCAGCCCGATGCCGCTCGCCGCCAGCGGGTAGTCGCGCAGCCTGGCCAGCGACACCGCCTCCGTGCCGCACAGCGGATGGTCACGGCGGCAGACGAAGCCGATGCGCATTTCAGGCAGCAGCTGCACGTCGAGGTTGTCGTCCAGCGGCAGCAAGCGCTTGTGGACCACCAGCGCATCGACCGCACGGTCGCGCAGCGCCAGCAACTGGTGCTCGGCCGGCCCGCCGATCAGCTGCACCTTCAGGCGCGGATAGGTTTCTGCGATGTGGCGCAACAGCGGCAACGCCAGCACCGCGGTGGGCGCCGGGCCGAGCGCGAGCCGCACCGTGCCCACCGCCAGGTCGGCGAGCAACGCGGCGCTGCGCTTCATTTCAGACACTTCGATGGTCACGCGGCGCGCGCGCGAAGCGACCAGCGCGCCCAGCGGCGTCAGCCCCTTTCGCTTGCCCGTGCGATCGACCAGCGCACCGCCCAGCTCTTCTTCCATCGCCTGGATGCTGCGGCTCAGCGCCGGCTGCGTGAGGTGCAGGCGCTCGGCGGCGCGGCTGAAGGAGCCCGTGTCGACCACGGCCAGCAGGTGTTCGAAATGCTGAAGGTTCATGGCACGCGCCCTCTATTTTCATGAGTCCAGGTAATGCCGATGCGGCTGAATATGCATTGGACGTTGCGTGGGCCGAAGCCTAGCATCGCCACCGTTTTCATCCATCGAAAGCGGCCCATGACCTGCAGACCCTCCTGTTTCACCGCCATCGTGGCGTGCGTGCTCGCCTCCCACGGCGCGGTTGCGCTGGCCCAGCCGGCGTACCCGTCCCGCGCGATCACGCTCGTGGTGCCGGTGGCCGCGGGCGGCGCGGCCGACGCGCTGGCGCGCGCCTGGGCCGAGCGGGTCGGCACCGCGATGGGGCAGCCGGTGGTGGTCGACAACCGGCCCGGGGCCAACGGCAGCGTCGCCGCGAGCTACGTGGCCAAGCAGCCGCCCAACGGCTACACGGTCCTGTTCGCGAGCACGTCGAACATGTCGCTCAACCCGTTCTCGTACAAGTCGCTGTCGTACGACCCGGTGAAAGACTTCGACCCTGTGCTGATGCTGGCGGGCACCTCGCAGGTGCTGGTGACCAACGCCGCCACCGGCATCCGGTCGCTCGACGACCTGGTGAAGGCCGCGAAGACCAAGCCCGGCGGGCTGGACTTCGGCTCGGCCGGCAAGGGCAACTCGACGCACCTCAACGTCGAGTTCCTGGCGCAGCACTACGGCCTGAAGATGACGCACGTGCCCTACAAAGGCGCCGCGCCCGCCATGGTCGGCCTGATCGGCGGCGAAACGCAACTGGTTGCCGACGCCGTCGTCAGCGTGGTGCCGCAGGTGAAGGGCGGGCGCGTGGTGCCCCTGCTGGTGTTCGGCAGCGAGCGTTCCAAGGCCTTCCCCGATGTGCCCACCGTGTTCGAGGCCGGGCTCACCGACTATCCCGCCGGCGGCTGGTACGGCCTGATGGTGCCGAAGGGAACGCCCAAGGACGTGGTCGCGCGCCTGAACAGCGAGACCGCCAAGTTCTGGGCCGACCCGGGCGTGAAGCAGCGCATGGACGCGCTCTACATGGACCCGCCCAGCGCCCTCGGCCCCGAGCCCCTGGCGCAGACCATGAAGAAGGAGGCCGCCGTGTGGGGCCCGGTGATCACGCGCCTGGGCATCCAGAACGATTGAAAGAAGCCATGACCGAACCCGCCCTGGCGCTGCCCCGCACCCACCTGCCGCGCAGCGAAGACTTTCTGCTGTGGTCGCCGTGCCTGCAGTCGTACGGCTACCGTATCGTCGACAAGCTGTTCGCCACCCGCACCATCGAGCGCGGCGTCGCGCGGCCGTTGCGGCGCGGCCACGAGCTGCAGCTCGGCTACCGCCACGCGGGCGAGGCGCGCACCGTCGAAGACTTCATGGACCGCAACAGCGTGGCCGGCCTGCTGGTGGCGCGCGACGGCCAGGTGCTGCTCGAGCGCTACGGGCTGGGCCTGCAGCCCGGCGAGCGCTGGAGCACCATGTCGACCGTCAAGTCGATGACCGGCATGCTGGTAGGCGCGGCGGTGCGCGACGGGGCCATCGGCTCCATCGACGATCCGGTGGTGCGCTACCTGCCGCAGCTCGAAGGCTCCGGCTATGCGCGCGCCACGGTGCGCCACCTGATGACCATGTCGTCGGGCGTGGGCTGGTCCGAGGTCTACACCGACAAGAACTCCGACGTGAACCGCTACAGCAAGTCGCTGGCCGACAAGGTGCCCGGCGGCGTGCTGCAGATGCTGCGCGACGTGCCCGCGCTGCACGAACCCGGCACGCACTGGCACTACAACACCGGCGACACCTTCCTGCTCGGCTGCGTGCTGTGCGCGGCCACCGGCCAGACGCTGGCCGACTTCATGGCCCGCACCGTGTGGAAGCCCTGCGGCATGGAAGACGAGGCCTTCTACACGCTGGAGTCCGAAGGCGGGCAGGAAATAGCGGGCAGCCGCGCCGGCATGTCGCTGCGCGACCTGGCGCGCTTCGCGATGCTGGTGGCCGCCGACGGCGTGCTCGACGGCGCGCAGGTGCTGCCCGCGGGCTGGGTGCAGTCGGCCTCGCGGCGGGCATTCGACATTCCCGCGGAGTTTCATCCGTCGCGGCTTTCGCTGGGGGTGACGGGCTACGGCTACGGCTGGTGGCTGACCGACGACGGCGCGATGCTCGCGCTGGGCCATTCGGGCCAGCGCATCTACGTGCACCGCGAAGAGCGCCTGGTGGTGGTCAACCTTGCCGTGTACCCCGAGCCGCGCTACGCGAGCGCGGCGGAGCACGACCGGGACGCGGAGCTGAACAGCTTCATCAGGGCGTGCAGAGGGCTGACGAACTGACGCACTGACTCATCGACAAGGGCCTGTGATCACCGCCGCTTCGCGGCCCCGTGCCGATGGCAATCCTGCGCGTGGTCGTCCACGATGCCGGTGGCCTGCATCCACGCGTACACGATCACCGGCCCGACGAACTTGAAGCCGCGCTTCTTCAGCGCGGCCGACATCTCCTCGGACAGCGGCGTCTTCGTCGGCACGCTGCCCGTGCGGTTGACGATGGGCTTGCCGCCCGCCATGCCCCAGACGAACTTCGAAAAGTCTTCGCCCGCGGCCTGCATCGCGAGGTAGGCGCGCGCGTTGCCGATGGTGGCCTCGATCTTCGCGCGCGAGCGCACGATGCCCGCGTCCTGCAGGAGCCGTTCGATGTCGGCCTCGGTGAACTTGACGATCTTCTCGGGCACGAAGCCCTTGAACGCCTTGCGGAAGGCGTCGCGCTTGCGCAGGATGGTGAGCCACGACAGGCCGGCCTGGAAGCCGTCGAGCATCAGCTTCTCCCACAGCGCGCGGCTGTCGTATTCGGGCACGCCCCATTCGGCGTCGTGGTAGGCCGCCAGCAGCGGGTCGGTCTGGGCCCAGGCGCAGCGGATCTTGTCGTGGCTGTTGCTCATTTTTTCGGTTCGTCGGGTGGAGGGCTGGGCTATCGTCGGGCTGCTTTTCAGAACAAGGGAGTCACTGTGACGCAGCATTTTCAATTTCCATTGTCGGCCTTGTCGATGGTTGTCGCGGCCACGCTCGGCCTTGGCCTTGGCGCGGGCTTCAGCACGCCCGCGCACGCCGACACGCTCAAGAAGCCCCAGCTCGAGCGGCTCGCCGCCGCGTGGCAGGCTGGCAAGCCGCCCGCGAATTTCAACGCCTTTCTCACCCAGGCCGCCAAGGCCGAGCCCACGCTGCGTCCCGCCGTGGCCGCGTACCGTGCAAAGAAAAAACCGCTGACTGGCGACGAGCTCGTCGACATCGCGCGCCTGCTCGGCCTGTACAACCGCCTGCACAACCAGCAGGCGGTGATCGCGAGCATCGGCGCCATGGTGGCCATTCCGACGGTGCGCAACGTGCAGGTGCCGCCGCACGAAAGCCCGCAGATCGTCGAGTTCGGCAAGCTTGTCGAGAAGATGGCGGGCGACTTCGGCCTGGCCTACCGCAACGTCGACAACCGCATCTTCGAAGTGAGCCTCAAAAGTAACGGCAGCGGCAGCGGCAGCAGCAGCACCGGCAGCGAGGAGTTCGGCATCCTCACGCACGCCGATGTGGTGCCCGCCGTGCTCTCCGAATGGGTGCTCGACGACGGCACGCGGCTCGACCCCTTCCAGATGCCCCGAGTGGGCGACTTCCTCTACGGCCGCGGCACCATCGACGACAAGGGCTCCATCGCCGCCGTGCTCTACGCCATGAAGGCCGTGAAGGAGAGCGGCCTGCCCATGGCGCGCAGCATCCGCCTGATGATCGAGACCACCGAGGAAACCGGCGGCGACGCCATGCAGTACTACCGCACCAAGACCGAGCTGCCGGCCTACAACATCGTGCTCGACAGCAAGTACCCCGCGGTGGTGGCCGAGAAAGGCTCGGGCGCGCTGAAGGTGCTGTTCCCGGCGGAGCAGGCCGATGGCGCCGCCACCGCCATCACGGCCATGTCGGGCTCGGCGTCGGCCAACGCCATTTCGCAGACGGCCACCGCCACGCTCAAGGGGGGCGATGTCGCCGCAACCGTGGCAAGGCTCGAAGGCGCCAGGCCCGCCTTCCTGCAGAAGTACGAAGGCCAGGGCGGCAAGTTCGCAATCGACATCGCGCGCGGCGCCGACGGCGTCGAGCTCAAGGTGACGGGTGTTTCCGCCCACGGCTCGCGGCCCGAAGAGGGCGTGAACCCGCTGCCGCGGCTGGCGCTGTTCCTGCAGGAGTCGGGCGTCCAGCTGGCGCCCAACCACTACCTGAAGGCCGTGAGGTACATCGACGCGCTCTACGGCACCGGCTACCTCGGCGAGAAGATGGGCCTGGGCTATGCCGACGACTTCATGGGCCCGTTGACCTTCTCGCCCAACCTCGTGCGCATGGACAAGGACGGCAGGCTCGAGGTCACGGTCAACGTGCGCATGCCGCGCGGGCGCACGCCCGACGAGCTGAAGGCGCAGGTCAAGGAGAAGATCGACGCCTGGGCCGGCGCCAGCGGCGTGAAGCTGGAAGTGGCCTACGACCAGGGCAACTGGATGGCGCGCGACCCCAAGGGCGCGTGGCTTTCCACGCTGCTGAACATCTACGGCGACACCACCGGCCTGGAGGCCAAGCCCGTGCCCACCGCCGGCAGCACCACGGCCAAGCTGATGCCCAACGCCATCAACTTCGGCCCCGCGATGCCCGGCAAGAAGTACACCGCGCACAACGCCAAGGAATACAAGGAGGTGCCCGACCTCGACGCCGACATGCAGATGTTCACCGAGATGCTGGTGCGCATCGGCAACCTGCGGCAGATGCAGTAACGGCCGCTGCCGCCACCGCCGCGGCGTGAAGGGCTCAGCGCAGCCCGTGCGCCTGCAGCGTCGCCTTCAGCCGCCGCACCTCGTGCTGCAGGTCGAGGATGAGCGCGGCGGCGTCCAGCCCCACGCCGAAGTCGCGCTCCAGCCGGCGCGCTTCCAACGCATGCTGCAGGTCGGCGCTGGTGAACTGCCAGCGCTCGGGCAGCGTCTCGGCGGGCTCGATGTGCAGGATGCCGACCTCGACCAGTTGCACCACCCAGGCGGTGTCGGCGCCCACGGCGTGCGCGAGCTCGTTGGCCGCCAGCGGCTGCGAGGCGCTGATGGCGGTGGCGGTTGTGAGGGTGAAATTCACCATGCTCAGACTCCCAGATGCTGGCGTGGGTTGAACGATGCCGTGGCTTTCGCCAGCTGCTCGTAGGCCTGGCGTGCGTCGTCGGTGTCGGCGGGCGCCAGCGCGATGTCGATCAGCAGGTACAGGTCGCCCGGCGTCTTGCCCGCGAGCCCGCGGCCCTTCAGCCGCAGCTTCAGGCCGCTGCGCGCGTTGCGCGGCACGGTCACCTCGACCACGCCGCCGGTGGGCGTGGGCACTTCCACCTGCGCGCCCAGCGCGGCCTCGGCGGGCGTGACGGGCAGCGTCATGTACAGGTCGCGCGCCTCCACGCGGTACAGCTTGTGGGGGGCGATGCGCACTTCGAGGTACAGGTCGCCCGCGGCCTCGCCGCCGTGGCCCGGCATGCCCTGGCCGGCCAGCCGGATGAACTGGCCCGGGTGCACGCCCGGCGGGATCTTCACGCTGAGCGTGCGGTTCTCCCACTGCGGCTGGCCCTGCGCGTCGACGGTCTGCGCGCGCAGCGTGATCTCGCGTTCGGCGCCGTTCAGCGCGTCTTCCAGCGTGATCTCGATGGCCGCATGGTGGTCTTCGCCGCGCGCGCGGAAGTTCTGCCGCGCGGCGCCGCGGCGCTCGGCCTCGCCGAACAGCGACGAGAAGAACTCGCTGAAGTCGGCGTGGTCGGCCGGCCCCTGGCGCGGGCCGCGGTGGAACTCGTAACCCTCGTCCCAGCCCGGCGGCGGCTGGAAGCCCCCTTCGGGGTGGCCGCCGCGGGCCACGCGGTCGGCCAGGGCGTCGTAGGCGGCGCGCTTTTCCTTGTCGCCCAGCACGTCCTTGGCCTCGTTGATGTCGCGCATGCGCACCTCGGCGTCGGGCTCCTTGCTGACGTCGGGGTGGTACTTGCGTGCGAGCTTGCGGTAGGCCTTGCGCACCTCGTCGTCCGACGCGGTGCGCTCGATGCCCAGGGCGCTGTAGTAGTCCTTGAATTCCATGGTGTGTGGCGTTTCCTTGGGGTGGACGGCGGGGGCGGCTCCGGGCGCTTCGTGTGGCTGCGCTACGCCAGTGCGGCCCCGCCGTCGTTGTCTGCTGGCCGCAGCAGCGGCTTCACGGCCCATGTGGGGCCGCTGCGCTCGAAACGCAATGGCTGCGCGTTGCCCATGATGCCCACGTCGACCGGCACGCCCAGCAGCGCCGCCAGCACGTACAGCGTGCCGCCGTGCGCCACCACCAGCACCGGCGCGGGCTGGCGCAGCGCCGCGTCGAGCGCGGCGCGCTTGCGGGCCACGAACTGCGACAGCGTCTCGCCGCCCTCGGGCTCGCAGGCCCAGTCGATGTTGGCGGACGAGGTGCCGATCAGCGCGCCGAAGTTGCGCTCGCGCAGCGTCTCGTGCGCCGTGGGCACGAGGCGCAGCGCGGCGCCCACGGTGTGGGCCGTGTCGAAGGCGCGCCGCGCGTCGCTGCACACCAGGGTGCGAATCGGCTCGCCCGCCAGCAGCTCGGCCGCGCGCGCCGCCTGCTGCAGGCCCAGCTCGCTCAGCGGCTCGTCGGGCGCCTGGAACACGCGCAGCGCGTTGCGCCCGGTCTGGCCGTGGCGAAGAAAGTAGAAGTGGTCGCAGGCCGGCGCGAGCGGCTGGGCCTGCGCCAGCTGCACCAGTTGCTCGAGCCCGCCGGCGGCGGTGTGGGTGGATGGGGTGGGAGATGACATGGTTTCGATGATCGATCAGTACGCCAGCTGCAGCGGCTTGCCTTCGCGCTGCGCCTGCACGTCCGCCGGGTGGAAGGGCAGCGGATGCCACTGCTTGGCCGCGAACAGCGGCAGCTGGTCGTAGGCGCGCGGCGAGGCCAGGTCGCTGCTCTGCCCGTAGGTGAGCAGGCCCTGCGCGACCGGGCCGCGCTCGTCGAAGGTCACGACCTGCATGTAGCTGCTGCCGTAGTTGACGTTGTAGCCTTTCGGGTCGATGAGCGACTGGCCCTGCGACTCCAGCTTGTTCAGCACGCCCTCGAACTCGTCGCCGCCGTGCAGCGCGATCTGCTGGCCGCGCACCATGCGCGACTGCGGCACGCCCAGCGGCACGTCGGCCGCGTAGCCTGCCGTGCGCAGCGTGGTCACCGCGTCGCCCACGGCCTTGAAGACGGCGTCGCGCGTAGCGGGCGTGGCCATGTCCAGGCCGGCCGGCGTGGTCACGGGCTGCGCCGGGTCGAAGGGCTGGCGCCACACCTTCGGAATGTCCTTGGCCTTGCGCCAGAACTCGCGGAACAGCGGCGCGCCCTTCGAGTCGGCGTTGCTGGTGCGGTCCCACGCGGCCAGCACGCGGCAGCCGTGCGCCTGCTCGACGGTGAGCGTCGAACCCGCGTTCGCGCAGGCCGCCTTCAGGTCGTCCATCACCAGCATGCCGGCCAGGTTCTTGTCGCGGAAGATCACGCTGCGCAGCTCGGCCGCGCCCATGCGGTTGCCCGGCAGGCCGTCGCTGCCGGCGAGCCGGCCTTCGATTTCCATGATGGCGCTGCGCGTGCGCAGCCGCTGCGCGACGCCGATGGGGCCTACCAGCGGCGACACGCCCGCCATGGGCGCCACGCGCGGGTTGGCGAGCCAGAAGCTGTCGTTGCTGTTCTGCACGTAGTCGGGCGTCACCAGCACCGGCATGCGCGCCGGCGCGATGATGCCGGGCGCCGCGGCCGTGGCGTCGCGGTTCCAGGCGCAGGCGCTGCGCGAGCCGTCGAGCACCGGCAGGCCGGCCGCGTTCAGCAGCGCCGCGGCGGCGGGCGAGGGCGCGCAGGTGCGCAGCATGTCGGCCGACACGTCGGGCACCACCGACAGGTCGGCGTACATGGCGTTGCCGTCGCGGTCGGCCGCGATGGTGTTGATCCACGGCATGCCCTGGTTGCCCATGGCTTTGCGCAGCTCGGCCACGTTGCGGGCGCGGGCCATCTTCATCCAGCTTTCGGCGGAGCGCACGTTCAGCGTGTTGGCGTCGCGGATGGCGTAGGCCTTCTGCGCGGTCCAGCCCAGGCCGGCGCGCGGCAGCGAGATGACGGGGCCCCAGTCGGTGGCGTAGAAGGTGTGCTGCACCGCCGGGCCGTTGCCGCCGGTTGCGGCAGCCGGCAGCACCACCGTGCGCGCCACCATCTTCTTGGGCTGCCCGTCGACCCAGTACACGGTCGGGTCGTTGGGGTCGAGCTTCAGCTCGTACAGCGTGAAGCGCTTGCCGGTGGACACCGTGTGCGTCCACGCCACATCCTTGTTGAAGCCGATGGACACCACCGGGCTCAGGCCGCCGGTGGCGCCCATCACGTCGACCTGGCCGGGAATGGTCAGGTGCATTTCCCAGAAGCGGTTGGTGCCGGTCCATGGAAAGTGCGGGTTGCCCAGCAGCAGGCCGCGGCCGTCTGGCGTGGCGTTGCGCCCGAAGGCCCAGCCGTTGGAGCCCAGCTCGCCGCCCTCGGGGTTGGCGTTGAAGCTGTGGCGGCCGATTTCGGCGACGGCGTCCTTCAGGTCGACCGGCGCGGCGCTGGTCTTGGCGCCTGCTGCAGCTGCGGCGTTGGGCGAGGGCGGCACGGCGGCCAGCACCGCGCCCGCCAGCGCGCCCAGGCCGCCCTGGATCATCGATTGCTCGGTGGCGCGCGACAGGTCGGCCATGGTCATCGGGCGCACCCAGGGCTTGCCGCGGCAAGCGGCGGGCAGGCCGTTGGGGCCGGCGTCCTGCAGGTAGCGGTTGTAGCCGGCCACGTAGCCGCGCAGCGCGGCCTGCACGTCGGGGCTGGTGGTGGCGCCGGCGCGCGCGAGCGCGGCGTCGTCCATGTGATAGCGGATGAACAGGTCGATCTGCGCGTTCGGCACGCGGCCCAGGCCCAGCTCGCCCATGTTCTGCGCGCCCAGGAACTGCGAGCGCTCGCCGCGCAGCGTGAGCAGGTGCTCGGCCGTCTGGCACACGTTGTCCTGCGCGTGCGCGTAGGCGCTGCCATAGGCCAGGCCTTCGTAGTCGGGGGCGGTGATGTGCGCGATGCCGAAGGCGGTGCGCTCGATGGTCACGCTGCGCCCGGTGGGGGGCGGCGCGCTGGCGCAGGCGGTGAGCAGGGCGGCGGCGGCCAGCGCGAGGGGCGCAAGAGGCGGAAGGCCCAAAAGGGCGGAACGGGCCGTCAGGGGCAACCGGGAGAACGAAGCTGTCTTCTTGGGTGTCATGGTGCGGGCGTGTTGTTCTTGGAGTGAATCGGCAAGCCGATTAAAGGGCGTGCCCGCTGCCGCGTCTGTCACCGGCGCGGCACGCCCGCGCGCTGCTCAGCCGAACTTCATGCCCTTGGGCCGGGCCTGCAGCCGGTTGATGTAGGCATCGATCTTGGGTCGGTTCGAGTGCCCGCCGAAGGCGCGGTGCCAGATGAACATCGAGCCGATCATCACGTCCGCCGCGGTGAAGCGCGCGCCGAAAAGGTAAGGGCCTTCGCCCAGTTCGCGCTCCACCGCGTCCTTGGCGTGCTCGAAGTCGGTCCAGCCGCGCGCGCTGTTGTTGCTGCGAATCTTCATGAGGCTGTCGCCCATCGCGGGCTCCAGCTGCGAGGTCGAATAGACCATCAGCGACAGGTAGCGCCCGCGCTCGGGCGACCCCACGGGCGGGGCGAGCTGCTTGCCGGGAAACTTCTCGGCCACGTACATGCAGATGGCCGCGTTCTCGAAGACGCGCGTGCGCCCGTCGACCAGCGCGGGCAGCTTGCCCGCGGGGTTGATCTTCAGGTACTCGGGCTTCTTGTGCGCCTTGTCCTTGATGAGGGTGGTGACGATCTCGTAGTCGACGCCCGCCTCGTCGAGCATCCACTTGGCCACCTGCGAGCGGCTGTGCGGGTCGAAATACAGCTTCATGAGCCAGTCTCCTTCGTCGTTGAAAACTCAGAAAAAACTCAAAAAACCCCGGGGAAAACCAGTGGGAAAAACCAGTGGGGAAGCAACTCAGAACTTGGGGATGCGCAGCGTCTTGCTGATCATGAGCGTGCCCGACAGCGCGAACATCAGCGTGAGCGGGTGCAACTGCCACGGCCCGACCACCCAGGCGCCGCCCCACAGCGCATCGCCGATGCGGCCATGCCAGGCCGCGTACGCCAGCACGCCCACCAGCACCACGCTGGTGGGAATGGGCGTGCCTTCGAAGTACTTCACCTTGTTGGCGCCTTCGGACAGCGATTCGGCCGTCACGTTGTAGCGCGCGAGCCGGCTCACGCCGCAGCACACGAAGTAGATGAGGATGGCGCAGTCCCACCCGCCGTTCAGGCCGGCCGCGAATCCGAGCGCGGCGGGCGCCACGCCGAAGGAAATCACGTCGGCCAGCGAGTCGAGCTCGCGGCCCAGCGCCGACTGCGTCTGGCGCCAGCGCGCGATGCGCCCGTCGAACACGTCGAAGATGAAGGCCGCCGGTGCCAGCGCCGCCGCCCACAAAAACTGCGTGAGCGACTGGCTCGCCATGAACGCCATGGCCAGGAACACCCCGCCCACCCCGCATGCCGCGTTGCCGAGCGTGAACACGTCGGCCAGGTGGAACTCCCGGATCATCGAGAAATGCTTGCGGGCGGGTGAAGGCGTGGTCATGAAGAGGGGGGAGACGGGGCGGTCTCTGAAGGCGACGATCGAGCGACGAATGGCCCGCACCTTAACCCAAGCGCGGGGCGCTTTTTGTAGTCGCGCTCCGACGAAAGGCCGGCGCCGGGCTGCCCTCAAACGTCCTTAAACGCCCTCAAACGCCTTCGTGCGCTTCCACGATGCGCGCGAAGCGCCCGAGCAACCCGGCCGCCGCGCCCGTGGTGGCCACGTGCTCGCGCAGCGCCGCCGGGTCGGCGCCTTCCTTGCGCAGGCCGTCGGCCAGCATGTCGATGTAGCCGCGCATCACCTCGTCGTCGAACTCGGGGTGAAACTGCACGCCCCAGGCGCTCTCGCCCACGCGAAAGGCCTGCACCGGCTCGTGGTCGTTGCCGGCCAGGCGCACCGCCCCTTCGGGCAGCCGCAGCGCGCTTTGCCAGTGCACTACGTTCGCCGGAAACTGCGCGGGCAGGCCCTGCAGCAGCGGGTCGGTGGCGGCGGCGGCGTCGAGCGTGACGCTCACGGTGCCCACCTCCGCGCCTTGCGGGTGGTCGCCCGCCTCGCCGCCCAGCGCATACGCGAGCAGCTGGTGGCCGTAGCAGATGCCCAGCACCGGCGTGCGGCGCGCCACCAGCTGCGCGAGCCAGGCGGCGGTGGTTTCGCTCCAGGGTTCGCGGTGCGACACCATCGCGTGCGATCCCGTCACGACCACGCCGGAGACCGCGTCCACTGCGGGCAGCGTGTCGCCCCGGCGCGGGTCGACCACCAGGATCGGCAACGACTGCGTGGCCAGCCCGTCGGCAATCCAGTGTTCGAAGTCGCCACGGCGGGCGCGAAGGGCTTCGAAGGTGCTGCCGACCTTGACGATGACGAGTGGGTGCGGGGCTTCTTTCAGCGTGTTACTCGAGGCTTCATTCGAAGCCTTTTCCGGGGCGTTTTCTTGCATGGCCGCGATCATGCCGCAGCGCGAAAGAGCCAGCTCAGCGCGCGGCCTCCCTGCGGTGCAGCAGGTCCATGAAGGCCCGCCCCACCGGCGAGGGCGAGCGCCCCGCGCGCGTCACCAGCCCGATGGGGCGCGACATGGCCGGGCGCTGCAGCGGCACCGTCACCAGGTCGTCGTTGCGCGTGAGCTGCAGCGCCAGCCGAGGCAGCGCCGTGATGCCCAGCCCCGCCGCCACCAGCGCGCCGGCCGCGGCCACGCTCGGGTACTCCAGCGCCGGCACCACCTGCAGCCCGCGCTGCAGAAAGGCCGCGTCGGTGATCGGGCGGATGCTGCTGCGAAAGCCGCTGGCAATGAAGGGCCGCGTGGCAAACACCGACCACGCCACCGAGGCCCGCCCCGCCAGCGCGTCGTCGCGCCGGCACAGCAGCACGAAGGGGTCGTCGATCAGGTGGCGGTACTGCATCGGCTCCTGCGGGCCGGGGCGCACGCTGATGCCGAAATCGGCCCGGCCTTCGTCCACCGCCGAGCGCACCAGCTCCGCCGGCCCTTCGATGAACGAGAACGCCACCTGCGGATGGCTCGCGCGAAATTCCGCGATGGCGTTGGGCAGCATCGCCGAGCCCGTGGAGGGCAGCGCGGCAATGGTGAGGTGCCCGCTGCGCCCTTCCAGGAACTGCGACAGCTCGCTGAACGAGCTGTGAAAGTTCTCCAGGATGCGCAGCGCAATCGGCAGCAGCTCGCGGCCCGCGGGCGTCAGCTCCACATGCCGCGTGTCGCGGTCGAACAGCCGCGCGCCGGCCAGTTCCTCGACGATGCGGATGGTGCGGCTCAGCGCCGGCTGCGACACATGCAGCGCATGCGCCGCCGCGCGAAAGTTGGAGGTTTTCGCGACCTCCACGAAGGCTTGCAGCTGCTGCAGGGTGATGTCGATTCGCACGGGAACGGCGCGGGCGTGACCCGGTCGGGATTGATCCGGCCAAGTTATCACAGATATAGAAATATTCGTCTTCCCAGATCAATGGCCGAGGGCCAGACTCGCCCACACCACACAGAGACAAGCCCGGTTCCCCCGGGCCGCGGACATGCAAAAAACACTGGAAGGCATCCGGGTGCTCGAACTCGGACAGGTGCTGGCCGGGCCCTTTGCCGGCGCCATCCTGGCGGACCTGGGCGCCGACGTCGTCAAGCTGGAGCGCACCGAAGGCGGCGACGACGCGCGCCACATGGGCCCGGCCTTCAGGCACGGCGACGCGCTCAACTTTCATGTGTTCAACCGCGGCAAGAAGTCGGTCGCGCTCGACCTGAAGAGCGCAGAAGGCATGGCCGTGTTCGAGCGGCTGGCGGGCGAGTCGGACATCCTCATCCACAACCTGCGCCCCGGCGTCACGCGCGCCATGGGCATCGACGGGCCCGCGCTGTGCGCGCGCCACCCGCGCCTCATCTACTGCGAGATTTCCGCCTTCGGCCACACCGGTCCGCTGGGCATGCAGCCGGGCTACGAGCCGCTGATACAGGCGTTCAGCGGCCTGTCGAGCATCAACGGCGGGCCCGACGATCCGCCGATGCGCACCGGCGCCTCGGTGTGCGACCAGGGCACGGGCATGTGGGCGGTGATCGGCGCGCTCGCGCTGCTGCAGCGGCGCCATGCCACGGGCAAGGGCGGGGTGGTGAGCGCGTCGTTGCTCGAAACCGCGCTGGTGTGGACCGGCCAGAAGGCCGACGCCTACGCCAACGAAGGCCGCCTGCCGGAGCGCCACCGCTCGGGCCACCCGGGCTTCGTGCCCTACGAGTCTTTCGACACCGCCGACGCGCCCTTGCTGGTGTGCTGCGGCAACGACCGCCTGTTCGCCAAGTTCGCGCACGAACTCGGCCGCGACGATTGGACCACCGACGCGCGCTTTGCCACCAACCGGCTGCGGCTGCAGCACAAGGCCGCGCTGTTCGAGCAGATCGTGCCGCTGCTGCGCGCGCACGGCCGCGCGCACTGGAGCGCGCGCTTCGCCGCCGCCGGCGTGCCCTGCGCGCCCGTGCACACCGTGCCCGAGGCCATCGCGCACCCGCAGGTCGAGGCGCTGGGCATGTTGCAGGCCGTGCCGGGCGAAGACTTCAGGCTGACCGCGCTGCCGCTGTCAATCGACGGCCAGCGGCCCGCGCACCGCTCGGTCGCGCCGCGGCTGGGCCAGCACAACGCGGAGTTCGGGGCGCCTGTTCAAGCCACCGAACACGCTACGGAAGCACCGCAACAGCCCCAAGCACAGCCCCAAGCACAGTCCCAAGGAGATGCCGATGTCTGACCTGCCCCGCCGCGTTCACCTGCACGAGGAGGGCCCGCGCGAGGGCTTCCAGATCGAGACGCGCCACATCGCATCGACCGAGAAGGTGCGCCTGATCGAGGCGCTGGCCGGCACCGGGCTGCAGGAGGTGCAGTGCGTGTCCTTCGTCAACCCCGAGCGCGTGCCCGGCATGGCCGACGCCGAGCTGGTCGCGCAGTCGATACGCAAGCGCGACGGCGTGCGCTACACCGGCCTGTGGCTCAACCTGCGCGGCATGCAGCGCGCCATGCGCACCCAGCTGGACATCGAAGGCACCATCGGCACCAACGCGTCCGAGGCCTTCTCGGTGCGCAACAGCGGCAAGAGCCTGGCCGCGCTGCGCGAGGCCCAGCGGGAAACGCTGGCCTTCTGCGTCGACCACGGCATCGCGGTCACGCGCGGCATCGTCACCACCGCCTTCGGCTGCAACCTCGAAGGCGCCATTGCCCCGGCCACCGTGGTCGAGCGGGTGGCGCAGATGTTCGAGGTGATGGCCGATTTCGGCCTGCGCCTGCCCATCCTGCGGCTGGCCGACACCGTGGGCTGGGCCCAGCCCAACGCCATTGCCGCGGTGGTGGGCGCCGTGCGCGAGCGCTGGCCCGCGCTGCGCCTGGGCCTGCACCTGCACGACACGCGTGGCACCGCCATGGCCAACGCGCTCATGGGCCTGCAGATGGGCATCGACACCTTCGACAGCGCCTGCGCCGGCCTGGGGGGCTGCCCCTTCGCGGGCCACACCGGCGCGGCCGGCAACATCTGCACCGAAGACCTGGCCTTCATGTGCGAAGAGATGGGCATCGAAACCGGCGTGGACCTCGATGCGCTCATCGACTGCGCGCAGATGGCCGAGGGCATCGTCGGCCACCCGCTGCCGGGCAAGCTCGTGCGGGCCGGCACGCTGGCCAGGTTCCGGCACTGAGGCCCGCCGAGCGGCCCACGACGCACACACAAAGAACATTCCACAGGAGACAACACCGTGCCCCCCTTCTTCCACCGACTTCGCGCGCCGCTGGCTTTATCAGCCACGCTGTGCGCGGCCCTGCTCGCCGTTGCGGCCGCGGCCGTTCCTGCGCACGCGCAGACCTACCCGAGCAAGCCCATCACCATCGTCGTGCCCTTCGGCGCGGGCAGCGGCACCGACCAGCAGGCGCGCAGCATGGCGCAGGCGCTGGGTGCGGAATACAAGGTGCCCGTCATCGTGGACAACCGGGCCGGCGCCAGCGGCTTCATTGCCGCGCAGTACGTGGCCAAGGCCGCGCCCGACGGCTACACGATGCTCATGACCACCAACACCACGCACGCGGCCAACGAGCACCTGTTCAAGAAGCTGCCCTACGACCCGGTGAAAGACTTCACCCCGGTCGCGCTGCTGTCCAAGGGCCACATGCTGCTGCTGGTGAATGCCGAATCGCCCATCAAGTCGGTGGCCGACCTGGTGGCCGCCGCCAAGAGGGCGCCGGGCAAGCTCAACTTCGGCAGCGGCAGTTCGTCGAGCCGCGTGGCCAGCGAGCTGCTCAAGCAGATGGCGGGCATCGACGTGGTCAACGTGCCCTACAAGAGCAACCCGCTGGCCATCACCGACCTGCTGGGCGCGCAGGTCGACTTCATGTTCGCCGACGCGCCCACCGCGCTGCCGCAGGTGAAGAGCGGCAAGCTGCGCGCGCTGGCCGTCAGCGGCAACAAGCGCCTGGCCGCCGTGCCCGCGCTGCCCACCGTGGAAGAGGCCGGCGTGAAGGGCTACGACATGTCCTACTGGACGGCCGTGTACCTGCCGCCCGGCGCGCCCGCGGCCATCACGCAGAAGCTGAACGACATGATGATCAAGGTGTCGGCCGCGCCCTCGGTCGTGGCCTACCAGGCCACCACCAGCGGCGAGGCCGTCACCAGCACGCCCGAGGGGCTGGCGCAGTTCCAGGCGGCCGAGTCGCAGAAGTGGGGGCGGGTGATTCGCGCGGCGGGCATCGAGCCCGAATGACGACGCGGTGAGTGGGGGCGTGCGCGTGGGGCTCGCCGGGCGCGGGCGCTGCGGCTACAGTGGGGCCACATTCTTTCCCACGGCTCTTCCTCCCGGATCTTCACCAGACCTCATCCGATGCGCTCCCTGGCCCTGTTCCTGTCGATCTTCACCGTCGCCCTGGGCGCGCACGCGGAAGTCGTGCGCTGCACCGACGCCAGCGGGGCCATCTCGTACACCAACGTCGCCTGCCCGCCGGGCAGCAAGCGCGCAGCGCAGGTGCAGATCCTGGAGTCGCCGCCGGTCGATGAAACGCGGCGCGCGTACACCCCGCCGGCCGGCGCGGCACCTGCGCAATCCACCCAGTCCACCCAGTCCGCACCACCTGCGGCGACCCAGCAGGCCGCCAATCCGCCCTCGGGCCCGGCCATCATTCCGCGCTACCCCGCCGACACGCAGCAGCGGCCGGCGAGCGACCCGCCGGTCTACATCTTGGGCCCCGACGACCCGTACTACGACGGCGTCCGCCCCATTCGCCGCCCGCCGCACCAGGTGCGCGACCCCGGCCCCCCGCCCGGCCAGCGGCCCTGCAACCTGGCAGGCATCAAGCGCAACAACTGCTGAGCGCGCGATGAGTTTGAACGACAGCGTGGGCATCGGCGCACCGGTGGGCCTGCCAATCGACCTGCCAACGGGCCCCGCGCCCTGGACCGTGCACTGCGACGGCAGCGCCATGCCCAACCCTGGCCGCATGGGCATCGGCGCCGTCATCACCGCGCCCGACGGCACGCGCCACACCCTGTCGCAGGCCACGCACACCACCGGCTGCAACAACGAGGCCGAGCTGCTGGCGCTCACCCTGGCGCTGCAAGACCTGCGCGAACGCGGCGTGAGCGCCGTGCGGGCGTACAGCGACAACAGCATCCTGGTCGAGCAGCTGGGCCCCGCGCGGGCCAAGCCCATCGCGCGGCTGGCCGGCCTGTTCGACGATGCGCGGGCGTTGCTCGGCAGCTTCGACGACGCACGCGTGCAGTGGATTCCGCGGCACCGCAACGGCGAGGCCGACGCGCTCGCGCGCGCCGCCCTGGGCTTCGCGCCCAAGCCGCCCGCGCGCCCCGCAAAGAAGAAGCGGCGCTAGAGCAGCGGCGTTAGAAAGCCGCGCCGGGCCCACCGCAACCCGGGGCCAGGCCCGGAGTCAGCCCCAGGGCCGTGCGGAGCCCCTATCATCACGCGCCATGACAGAAGCCACTCCCCGCCCCCCACTCCCCGACCACCTCTCCAGCGATTCGCGCAGCCCGCATCACCTGGCTGCCGCCTTCGAGCACGACATCGGCATTCGCTTCAACGGCAAGGAACGCCTCGACGTCGAGGAATACTGCATCAGCGAAGGCTGGATCAAGGTGCCCGCCGGCAAGACCCTCGACCGCAAGGGCAAGCCCCTGCTGCTCAAGCTCAAGGGCACCGTCGAGGCGTTCTACAAGTAATCTTTCTTTTTGAGATCAGCGCCACTGCAGCAGCAGCGACCAGGGCTGCCGGCTCATGTGGCGATCGATGCAGCCGGCCGCGCCAGATGCACCAGAGGCGCTTGATGTACCGGATGCACCAGGTGCACCAGGTGCACCAGACGCCGGCGAGCACCCCTCCGGCAGGTAGCTCGGGTCCAGCAGCCGCGTGCCCGGCGCGAAGTCGAGCCGGCGCCGCGTGACCGACTGCAGCACGTTGCCTCCCACCGTGTCGAAGCCCGCGGCCTCCACGCTCACCACCACATCGCAATGCATGGGCAGCGCGTCGCCGCCGGTGTCGCGCGTCGCCAGCACCTCGCCGATCTTGTCGAAGGTGTTCAGCTCGGCGCCCGCGCCGCGCGCCTGGCACACCAGGTCACCCACGCGCGGTGGCGTGCGCAACAGGTCGCAGGCGCGCATCGCGTAGCGCGTCGGCCTGCCGGCGGTCTCGTCGGTGCCGGCTTGCCAGGCCGCGCCCGCGTAGTCCTCATGCGCCTCGGAGAACACGAACTCGTCGTCCGCCAGCCCGGCCTGCCGCGCCAGCCAGCTGATGAAGGCGGCCGACCACGGCGTGTCGACGATGGAGACGCGCGCCAGCGCCACCTGCACCGCGCGCAGCTCGTCGGACGCCAGCCCCTCGTCGGGCCCCACGCCCAGGCCTTGCAGCCGCCCGGCCGTCGCCTCGTTCAGCGCCTGCAGCAGCAGGTGCCGGTTGGCCGGGCGCAGGCCGCCGTAGCGCACCTGCGTGGGCAGGCGCGGGTCGACCGCCTGCCAGTAGGCGAGCACGCGCTGCCAGGGGGCGAGGCTGGGAATGGTGTGGCGCGTGTCTTCGGCTTCGGAGTCGCCCGCCTCGGTCACGCGGCCCTCGGCGTCCATGGTCTGGCCGCCGAAGGCCTGGTGCTCTTGCGTGGCGTACGTGGCCATCGCGAGGGCGCGGGCGGGGGAGGGGAGCTGGGTGGCGGTGTCGATGCAGGAAGACGAGGAGGGTGACGCGAGGACGGGAAAAGCAGCGGCGAGAACGAGTGTGCAGGCGAGAGCGGCGAAACAGCGTCGCGCGCTGAAAGTCGTGTCGTAGGGCGGCATGGGCGCGAGCATAGCCGTGGGCTTACCGCGCCCACGCCGCACCGCGATCGGTCGACCCGTGCGCGTTGTAGCGTGCGGTTGCCGCCGCTAGGGCGCGTTGTGCCCACCCTGACTCAACGCCGTCTTGAAGGCCTGCAAGAAGTCGACGAAATCTCCGCGTTGCCGCCCTTGGGCAACGGACACCGCCGACACCGCCACCGGAATGCGCGGCGAGATGCTTCGGCATGACAGCGTCGGGTCGCGCGAAAAGCCGGCGGTGAAAGAGTCGATCACACACGGGCCGAAGCCGTCGAGCGTCAGCAGCAAGGCCGACTGGTAGGTCTGCGCCGAAAGGCGAATCTGCGAGAACACCGCGCTCTCGGACAGGTGCCCGAGCAGCACCTTGCCGACCGGGTCGTCCTTGTCGATGCCGATGAACTCGCGGCTGGCCATCTCGGCAATCGATATGTCGGTGGTCTCGACGTGTCCGGCCGGCCCCGCAGGCGCGGCAGGCGTGGCCTCAACCCAGACCAGATGGCCGACCCCCAGCACTTCGGAATCGACCGAAGGCAAATCAATTTCGCCGTAGGCAATGCCCAGGTCGAATTCCTGCAACGCCACCGCCCTGGCAATTTCGTCGGAATGAAGAATCTTGATGGACACCGCGCTGTGCGGATGCCGGGTCTTGAAAAGGCTCAAGGCGGTGGACAGGCATTTGGTGGACAGCGACGGCACGATGGCGATCCGAAATTGCGACAGGTTGCTTGTCTTCAAAGACTGCGCCAAACGCCTCAGTTCGTCCACCTGCTCGAATATTTCCTTCGAGCGGAGATACAGATGCCGCGCTTCCGGCGTCGGCTTCAGCCCTCCTTTTTCTCGCAGGAAAAGCGCGTAGCCGAGTTGCTGCTCCGCGTGCTTGAGCGTTTGCGTGACCGCAGGTTGCGTGACGTTGAGGATGCGCGCCGCGGCGCTCACACTGCCCGACAGCATGATGGCGTTGAAAACTTCGATGTGTTTGAGCCTCATAGCGAACCCATAAGAAAAGCTTATCGCGCTCCGTCATCTTCTAATTTGACGGTCAAACGGCGCGGCTGCAGACTTCATTGCGTCAAGAAACTTTCATTTTTCTTGAGCGATCCACGACGCAAAGAATGAAATTTCAGCCGGACTCTCGAATTAAATCCTGAATTAAAAAATGGCCCACTCCTTGGCGGCAGGCGACACCGCACCGAAAAAAGTTGACCCCCGCATGTTCGAGAATTTCGAGGTGCAGCAAGCCCGTATCGATTTGGCGGCCTGTTTTCGCATGGCATCGAATCTTGGCATGGAAGAGGGAATTTGCAACCATTTTTCAGCCGTGGTGCCCGGCACAGACGATTATTTTCTGGTCAACCCGTTCGGCCTGGCATTCGAAGAAGTTCGCGCGTCCGACCTGATCATTTGCGATTTCGAGGGCAATGTCGTTCAAGGCGACAGGGCACCTGAAATTACCGCCTACTACATTCATGCCAGGGTGCACAAGAACCTGCCGCGTGCCCGGGTGGCATTTCACACCCACATGCCGTATGCCACAAGCCTTGCAATGGTCGAGGGCCAGCCGCTTCAATGGGCCGGCCAGACCTCGCTGAAATTCTACGGACGCACCGCCGTCGATGAATTCAACGGCCTGGCGCTCGATGCGCAGGAGGGCGACCGAATTGCGGCTGCAATTGGCGATGCCGATGTCGTGTTCATGCGAAATCACGGTGTGATGGTGGTCGGCAAAACCATTGCGCAGGCCTGGAACGACCTGTACTACCTCGAACGGGCATGCGAAGTGCAGGTGCTGGCCGAATCGACGGGCAGAAAACTCGTTCCCGTTCACCCGAAGGTGGCCGCGGCCACCTACGCCCAGATGCGTGCCGGGGGAGACGAGAGCGCCGTACAGCATCTGGAGAGCGTGAAGCGAAGGCTCCAGAAAACCGACCCCGATTTTTCTTCTTGAACTCCATACCCCAGTAAAAAATGAAGCCCCTCATTGTTTGCATTGCCGCAGCCGCCTGCTCGCTCGCCTTTATTCAATCGAACGCAGCCGAATTGACCGGACGATTGAAAGAGATCAAGGAAAGAAACTTCATCACGGTCGCGTACCGCGAATCTTCGATTCCGTTTTCTTACCTCGGCGGAAACGGCCAGCCCATCGGCTATGCGCAAGATATTTGCCAGAAAATTGTAGAAGACGTCAAGACCGCCATCGGCAGCCCCAATCTGCCAGTCAAAAGGCAGGCAGTCACATCGCAGAACAGAATTCCGCTGATTCAGAATGGAACCATCGACCTCGAATGCGGCACGACGGTAAATAACCCGGAACGCCAAGCGCTGGTGAGTTTCAGCAATACGTATTTTGTGGTCGGCACCAAATTCGTATCGCGCAAGTCAGACAAGCTCAACGCAATCAAGGACCTGAAAGGAAAAACGGTCGTCGCGACCACCGGCTCGAACACGGTTCTGAAACTCCGAGCGCTAGACAAAAAAGATGGCCTCGGCCTCAACCTCATTCAGGCCAAAGATTTTTCAGACAGCATGTTGACTTTCACGTCAGGTCGAGCCGATGTGTTTTTCGAAGACGACATCAATCTCGTCGGGCAAATTTCTTTCTCGCAAAACCCTGCCGATTTTTCTCTGAGTTCCGACGCATTGAGCCGAGACCCTTATGCAGTGTTGTTGCCCCGTGGCGAGCCTGAATTCAAAGCCATCGCCGACAAAGCCATTGCCAAATTGTCTGTCAGCGGAGAAATAAAAGCGCTGTACGACAAGTGGTTCCAGTCGCCCATCCCGCCGCGTGGCGTGAACCTGCACTTCCCGATGAGCGAAGCGCTGGCAAAGGTGATAGCCAAGCCGACCGATTCCCCAAACTCGTCCGACTATTGAGACGAGCTCAAGTGATGCAGTGCAGTCGTCGCGGCAGGTTCACCAGCAGCGTGCCCAGGTGAACAGGGCGTCGGGTGCTTCCCGCAGCGAAATAAAGGAGGAGCCGAAGGCGGGGGACATTCGCGGAGGGAAGTACCCGTCGGCCTGTTCACGCGTCCCGAACCCAAGCAATCCAATCCCAAAAGGCGGGCCATGAACCTCACAGCCCGCCAGACCAGCCGTTAACCGCCAGTCTCAGGCGCCGCCATGCGCGCCTTCTCGCTCAACTGAAACAGCTCCCCGGCTTTGCGCGCCATGTCGGCTGCAAGCCAGAGCAGGTTGTCCAGTTGGCGTGGCCCTTCCCCAGTGGACCAGTCGATGCCTTCTCCGTGGCACACCCACAGGAGTGCTTCGAGTTGCGAGAGGATGTTTTCGAGGAGATCCGCCGGTTCCTGGGCGTTCTCTTCGGGGGATACCGGCGTGCGAGGCCGGGCTATAGTCTTCGTAGCCATTGATGTGCGCTTCCTTAGAGTTGGTTGCACGTTTTTGGTTAGACGGCTGGGGTGTTCCTAGCACCTTGGCCGTCGCCTTTGATACCTCGCTTTCTGCATCGGTGCTTTCGCATCGACAACCTGCCGCGAGGCAAGCAGCCCTTCAAGAATCGATGTGGTTGTGTGTGGCGCCTTTCCGGGTTTCCTCGGCGGGAAATTGAGTGACAAGGGCGTCCACTTTAGGCAAGAGCGGCCATCGGCGCCGCACCTTGCACACCACGCAACTTCCATTCGCGCCAACAAATGCAGCTTTGGCCGCACCGCGTGCGCGCCGAAGGCAGAGGCCTTTGTTAGCCGTTGGCACTCCTCATGTCGGACAACGACCACGCGACACGGTGGCAATCGCCGAGTCTCAGCGCGTAACTTTTGCCACCGAATGACAACGGGAGGCGAGGCGTTGTCAGTTGTCGGCCCCATCCTTGGGGCTACGGCGCGGCGCCTTCAGTCAACACATGGTCGATTTCGACGCAACCAGCCACGCTCCACCTCACCCGACCGCCCACGCCGCGCTCGACAGGATGGTGCGGGCCGACCAACTGCTTTCGGTGCGGCGCAGCGTTCGCGCGGTGGTGCCCTCGGGCATGGCGGTGGGCACTGCCGCGGCGGTGGTGGCGCTGTATTCGTCGCACGCATCGCGGTCACCGGGCACGTGGGCGTTGCCGCTCGCGTGGCTGCTGCTCGTGGTGCTTTCCAATGCGTTGCGTGCCTTCGTCTCGCGCCCGGTGCACGCCGCAGTCAAAGACGACGACGCCGGCACGCTTGATGAAAGCGCTATCGCGCGGCAACTGCGCCGGGTCACGCTGTCGTCGTTTTTCTCGGGCTGCGTGTGGGCGCTGCTGCCGGTGTTCTGCAGCAAGGCGGTGCCGGAGGAAACGCTGTTCTTCCTCACGGTGATGTGCGGCGTGTGCGCCGGATCGGTCATCTACAGCGCGGCGTACGCGCCGGTGCCGGTGGCCTTCGTGTCACCCGCGCTCGCGTCGGTCACGGGGTGGCTGCTGTGGGCGGGCGGCTTTCATCACAGCGTGCTGGCGTTGATGGTGGCGGTGTACCTGGCCACGCTGGTTCACGCATCGGTGCGCGGCGACCGCGCGTTCCGCGCCAGCAGCCGCCTGAAGAACGAGGCGCTGTTCATGGCCTCGGAGCTGCGGCGAACGCACGCGCAGTCGACCCGCGCCGCGCGCGAGCTGGACTTTCGGGCCAACCACGATTCGCTCACGGGCCTGCTCAACCGCGAAGGCTTCTTCGAGGCCGCGTCGCGATTCTGCCGCGCGAGAGGCGCGCGGCGCGAGCCCGCTGCAGCGGCCGCCGCCGCGCTGATGCTCGACCTCGACGGCTTCAAGGCAGTGAACGACGCCTTCGGCCACAAGACGGGCGACCAGGTACTGCAGGATGTGGGCCAGTGGCTGCAGCAGCGGCTCGCCCCGCACGACGCGGTGGTGGGCCGCTGGGGCGGGGACGAGTTCGCGGTGTTCTACCAGCCCCACGGCGCGCACGACGCACCCGAGCGGGTGGCGGGCGAGCTCATCGCTTCCATCGGGCAAGCGACCTCGCACTACGGCGGCCAGCTGGGCGTGAGCGTGGGCATCTGCACGGAGCACGACTGCTCGGTGGCCGAGATGCTGAGCTTTTCCGACGAGGCACTGTACGAGGCCAAGCGCCGCGGCCGCAACCGCTGCCACCGCTTCGACGAGGCGCTGCACAGCCGCCTGCTGAGCCGGCGAGACATCGAGCGCGACCTGGCCGAGGCCATCGCCTCGCGCGCCATCTGCGTGTGGTACCAGCCCATCCTGGCCGAGGGCGGGCGGCGGCTGCACAGCCTGGAGGCGCTGCTGCGATGGCAGCACCCCCGGCATGGCTGGGTGGCGCCGGCCGACGTCATCTACGCGGCCGCGAACACGGGGCTGGCCGAGCGGCTGCTGCGGCACATCCTCGATGAAATCTGCCTGGGCCTGCGCCAGCTGACTTCGGCCGGCGTGCGCTTCGCCGACGTGCCGGTGGCCATGAACGTGTCGCCGCGCGAGATGTCGCAACTGCCGGTGGACGCCATCGTGCTCGAGGCGCTCGCCAGGCATGGCCTGCCGCCGCACCGGCTGCAGATCGAGATCACCGAAGAGGTGGCGCTGGACACGTCGGCCGCGAAGACGCGGCTGCGCGCGCTGGCCGAGGCGGGCATCGCCATCGTCATCGACGACTTCGGCGTGGGCTATTCGTCGCTCGCGTCGCTGCGCGGCGAGCATGTGCGGCAGGTGAAGATCGATCGCAGCTTCGTGCTCAACCTGGCGTCGTCGCCCGGCAGCCGGCTGATGGTGGAGGCGGTGATACGGCTGGGCCAGTCGCTGTTCATCGAGGTGGTGGCCGAGGGCGTGGAAAACCGCGAGGAGCTGGAGGCGCTGAACGCGCTGGGCTCGCCGCTGCTGCAGGGCTACTACTTCATGCGGCCGGCGCCGCTGGACAAGGTGATGGCGTGGGCCGCGCAGCGCGAGGACGCTTCCGCGGCGCAGGCCTGAGGGGGAGACCTCGGCCTGCTTGCTGGCAACGTCAGGCCAGCACCACCTGCTCGCACGCCCTGCGCAGCGCCGCCATGCCCGGCAGGTCGCGGGCCTTCGCATCGGTGACCACCACGCCGATGTCCGCTGCGCGCGCATAGGTCACGCGGCTGGCCTGGCCGATCTTGGCGTGGTCGGCCAGCAGGATGAGTTGCTGCGCCTGCTCGGCCATGGCGCGCGCAATGGTGGCCTCGTGGTGCTCGAAGCTCATGGCGCCGTGCTTGGCGTGCAGCCCCACGGGCGACAGCAGCGCCACGTCGGCGCGGTAGCGGCGAATGGCCTCCACGGTGGTGTCGCCGCAGGTGGCCTGGCCCTGCACATCGATCTCGCCGCCCAGCAGGATGGTCTTGTTGCCGGTGAGCCGGCCTTCACCCGCGCCCGCGAGCTTGAGCGCGATGTTCAGTGAATTGGTGATGACGGTCATGCCGCTGAGCGTGGCCAGCTCTTCCGCGCAGATCGACATGGTGCTGCCCGCGTCCATGAACACGGTCTGCCCCGGGCGCAGCAGCGCGACGGCGGCCTTGGCGATGGCGCGCTTCTCGCGCTGGCGGGCCACCAGCCGCACGGCCAGCGGCGGCTCGGGCTCGGCGCTGGTGGCAATGGCGCCGCCGTGCACGCGGCGCAGCTCGCCCAGGCCCTCGAGCTCGAGCAGGTCGCGCCGCACGGTCTCGCGCGACACCTCGAGGTCTTGCACGATGCGCTCGACGCTCAGGCGCGAGAAGGTGGCGAGCAGGCTGCGGATGCGCAGGAATCGTTCTTCTTGGAGCATGAAATACCGGCGTTTGACAAAGAAAGAAAGGCGGCGTCTGTGCGACGGCCGCCCCGGTTTGCAGATGCAAGCTGGCACGCGAGCGGTGCCATTGTGCCGGTGGGCGCGGCGGCTCGGTCGCCTGTAGCCGCCCGTCCCCACCGGTTTTGTGCTCAGAGGTCCGCGCGCCCCATGGCCGGGTCGCTCACCGAGTGCTTGCCGTTTTCCACGCGGCCGGCAAAGCGGCGGTAGAAGGTCGGGTCGGCGTCGCAGGTGACGGCAAAGTCGTACCAGTGGCCGCTGCCTTCCAGCGTCCACAGCTGCTCGGCCTTGGCGCCGCCGGCCACGGTGGCACCCCACGGGCCGTCGTTGCGGTAGGCCTTGGCGCGCACGGTGAAGTTGCAGGTGCTGGCGCCGGTGCCGCCGTTGAGCATCTCCAGGTACACGTTGCCGTTGGCCACGTCGTAGCACACGCGCACTTCGGCGTTGGCCGCGCCGCCGGCACGCAGGGTGTCGAGGTTGCCCTTGAAGTGGCGGTGGAAGCCGTTGGGGCCGAGCACCCACAGGTCGTACGAGTTGCCGGCGGCGTCGGCCGTGCCGCTCCACACGTCGTCGAGCATCTTGCCGGGCTCGACCATGTAGCGGCGCGGCAGCTGGTCGAGGTGCAGCTTGTCGTACACGTGGAACACGGCGCCGACCTTGCCGGTGTTGGAGAAGATGAGGCGCATGGCGCCGTTGGCGGCGTCGGCGCGCCCGCTCACGTGCAGCTCGTAGGGCAGGGCGCGCGAGGGGCGCGTGCCGGTGGCCTGCTTGGGCAGCGTGGCGTTGGTGGGCGGCACGATGGCGGGGAGCGCCTGCTGGGCGACACGCAGGTTCGTCGCCTCGTCCTTGGTGCGGGTGCCCGCGAGCGTGGGCAGCACTTCGTTGTTGGGGGTGGCGAAGTTGAAAGCGCTCGTCAGGTCACCGGCCACCGCACGGCGGAACGGCGAGATGTTCAGCTCTTTGACTCCGAAGCGTGCTTCCAGGAAGCGCAGCACCGAGGTGTGGTCGAACACCTGCGAGTTGACCCAGCCGCCACGGCTCCACGGCGAGATGACGTACATCGGCACGCGCGGGCCGGGGCCGTACACGCGGCCGTCCGCAGGCGGCGTGGTGCTGCCGACCAGCGGGTAGTTGTGGCGCTCGAAGGCCACGTCGGCGTCCGACAGCGTGGTCTTGCCTGCCGCGGCGCTCTTCGGGTCGGTGGGGTTGATGAGCGAGGGGGCCGACGGCGAAGGCATGTGATCGAAGAAGCCGTCGTTCTCGTCGAAGTTGACGATGAGCACGGTCTTGCTCCACACCTCGGGCGAGGCGGTCAGCGCATTGAGCACTTCCTGGATGTACCAGCCGCCCTGCACGGGGCTCGACGGCCCGGGGTGTTCGGAAAACGCGGCGGGCGCGACGATCCACGACACATTGCGCAGCTTGCCGTTGAGCACGTCCTGCTTGAAGGTGCCCAGGAAGCCGCCGTCGGGCATGGTGTTGGCCACGCCCTTGTACAGCGGGTTGCCCGCGTCGTCGGTGGCGGGGTCGTAGGCCGGCACGCTCACGCCGGCGGGCGGGCTGGCATCGCCGTCGTAGCGCCCATCGTTCTTGCCCGAGAGCTTGTTCGCCACGCGGAACTGCTTGAAGCCGTGCAGCGGGTTGTCGGTGTAGTTGTCGGGCAGGTTCTGGTAGACGATCCAGCTGACCTTGGCGTCTTCCAGGCGTTCGGGGTAGGTCTTCCAGTTGCAGCCGTACTGGGTGGAGTCGACGTTGGGGTTGTCGGTCGGGTCCCACGGTTCGCGCAGGTTCTCCCAGGTGTTGTCGATGGAGGCGACGCCGGCCAGGCCGGTGGCCGTCTGGCCCGAGGGGCCGTTGGTGCCGCTCCAGTGGAACAGGCGGTTGGAGTTGGTGCCGGTGTGCATGCCGCAGTGGTAGCTGTCGCACACCGTGAAGGCGTTGGCCAGCGCGTACTGGAAGGGCAGCTCGGCCTCCTGGAAGTAGCCCATGGCCGCGTTGGTCTTGTAGCGCGGCCATTGGTACATGCGCCCGCCGTCCCAGGCGTTTTGCGCGTCGCCCCAGCTGTGCGGCGTGCCGCTCGCGCGCTGGGCGTTGCCCTTGCTCTGGTCAAGGTGGTAGGGCAGCACGGGCTTGCCGTTGGCATCGCTTTGCTGCCACACGTTGAGGCCGCCGGGCAGCGGAATGGTGAAGCGGTCGCCGAAGCCGCGCACGCCCATCATCGCGCCGAAGTAGTGGTCGAACGAGCGGTTCTCCTGCATCAGGATCACGACGTGCTTGACGTCCATGATGGTGCCGGTCTCGTTGTTGGCCGGCAGGGCCAGCGCGCGGCGGATGCTGGGCGGAAAGGCCGAGAGCGCGAGGGCGGCGGCGCCGGTGGTTGCGGTGCCGGTGAGGAACTTGCGGCGCGAATTCATTGGCTTGGTCTTGTCGTTCATGTCATTGATTCCGTGGGGCTTCAGGGCGCGCAGCTCTTCACGGGCGCGGTGCCGGTGTCGGGCTGTTGCGGGGTGGTGGGTGTCGTCGGCGTGGTGGGCAGGCCACCGACGACGCCACCACCGCCACCGCTGCCGCCGCCGCAGGCGGAAAGCGCGCTGGCCACGATCAGCGCGGCCAGCAGGCGCGCGCTCAGGGATGCAGATTTCATGGGTCTATCCTTTGTTGTGCAGTGTTTGTGGAGCAGGGGGGCAAGACGGGGAAGCGTTCAGGGGACGAGCAGCGTCGACAGCGGGCGGGCCGCCTTGTAGATGCTGGAGATCTCGTCCTTGGTGAGCGCGCGGTTCCAGATGGCGAACTCGTTGAAGTCCATGGCGCCGCGCGGCGAGGAGGCCTGGCGCTTGTAGTAGAGGCCGGTGCCGTCTTCGTTCAGCCCGATGCCGTTCTTCAGGCCGCCGAGCTTGGCGATGAGCTCGGGCGTGAGCGCCTTGCTCCCGGTCTGCACGCCGCGCACCGGGTCGACGGCGTAGCCGTTCATGGTGAGCGCCGCCTTGTCGATCACCATGGCCACGTAGGCCCACTGGCCGGCGCTCAGGTAGTGCGCGCCTGCGATTTCGCCGCGGACACTTCCGGTGCCGGTGTTGAAGCGCAGCTCGCAGCTGCCGAACAGGCCGATGGCAATGCCTTCGTTGACGCCGGTGTCGTAGTTCTTGTTGGCGATGACGGAGCCGCCGTTGCTCACGCCCTGGCTGCACGAAGCGTCGGTGCGCATCCAGAAGCCGATGGTGAAGGCGGTGGTGCCTGCGTCGGTGGTCACGTCGGTGGCCTGCTTCAGGCGGTAGCCGGCCATGCCGCTCGCGTTGATCACCTTGCTGTTCACTCGCAGTGCCTTGGCGCGATCGCGCATCCGCATGCCGTCGTCGGTCACCAGCGAGCCGCCATCCGCATCGGCGGCCCAGGGCGCGAGGGTGGAGGCGCCGGCCTTGCTGTCCACGCCCGGCAGTGCGTCGAGAGGGTAGTAGCTCACCAGGCCGTTGACCAGCGTGGGCGCCAGCGGCACCGGCTTCACGTAGGCGATCTGCATGTCCAGCGCGACGATGGTGTCGCCGGCCGTCAGCGTGTAGCGGTAGCTGTAGCTGCCGTCGGTGGCTGCGTCGATGTAGTCGGCATACGAGGTGCTGCCCGCCGCCAGCGTGGCCACCAGCTTGCCGTCGCGCAGCACCTGCACGGGCACGCTGGCGTTGCCGGCGAGCTTCCAGGCGAGTTCGACGTTGTCCTTGTCGGCGCCGGCCTTCGCGGTGAATTCGCGGATGCTCGTGGCGCCTTGCAGGGCGATGCCGCTCCAGGTGTAGTCGGCCGCCGCGGGCGTCACGCCCAGGTGGCGCAGCACGGTCGGTGCGATGTCGGTCGCGGCGGCGAGCTGCAGCAGCGTGGTGTCGGTGGGGGCGGCAGCGCCCGTGCCGGGCAGGCTGGCGAGCGTCTTGTTGCTCGCGATGAACACGGTCTTGTTGTCGATCGACTGCAGCCCGGTGGCGGTGCCGAAGCCGTCGAGGCCATGGCCCGTGGTGAGGATCACCAGCCAGTCTTCCTTGGCGTCGTTGGCGGTGCGCTGCGCGACGTGCGCAAGCAACTGGCCGATGGCGGTGGCGGTGTCTGCCACCGCGCGGCGGTAGGCGTCGCTGGCAAGACCGGCGCCTGCTGCTGCGGCCGGCGCGCCGTATTGCGCCACGAGCAGGTCGTCGCCTGCGTCGATGCGCTGCGCGGCGTGCTCGGTCACGCAGCTGTCGGCGCCTGCGCAATCGAAAGCGGTGTCCACGCTGCCCGGCTCGTTGGCCAGCAGCGGGGCGTACACCGGGTTGGCGGTAATGACACCGGTCGTGTAGCCCGCCGCCGTCTTCTGCTTGGCCATTGCGAAGATGGACGGTGCGAGCTTGACGTCGATGCGCTGGCCGGCAGCGTCGGAGCGCACGCCGTGTCGCTGCGCCCAGGTGCCGGTCACCAGCGTGGCCCAGCCGGGGCCGTCGGCGAGGCGCTGCTCGGTGAGCGTGCCGTTGGCGCCGCCGGTCCAGGCGGGAGCGAGCTGCAGCGACTGCAGCGCCGGTGCCTTCTTCTGCGCGATGGCATCGCGAAGCGCGGCATGGGTGAGGCCGTCGACTTCGACGATCAATGCCTTCGGGCCGCTCTTGCCCTGGTTGACGGTGGGTGCGGGCGGGTTGCCGCCGTTGTCGCCTCCGCCCGAGGTGGGCGGGGTGATGGGCAGCAGGCCGATGCCGTTGCCGCCACCGCCGCCACCACACGCTGCAAGCAGCAGCGCCATGCACAAGCTTCCCCCCGCCAGGCCGCTGCGCGCGGTCATTCCTCTGATCATGTTTTTTTCCTGAAGAAACCAAGGGCGCCCCGCGCGGCGGCGCCGTGCGGAACGTGGCATCGGCATGTGTTTGTGCAAGGAAATGTATTTGCAACAAAACACACAAATGCTCCGAATGCCGCAGATGTTGCGTTCTTCAGGTGACAGCGGTTTGACAAGAACGGCGAATGCCGGCTTCTGCGAAAAGAGGGGTTGCCGCGTTCGGTGCCCAGGCGCCGTTACAGCGGATACAGCCGGGACGCCGAGCACGCGCGGGTTGCTGGATGAGCGCGGCGCGCGCTCCTACGATGCCTTTCATCGCATCCCTGAACATCCACTTGCAGAAAGAAAGAACGAAGCCATGACCAACTCCATCGTCCAGCGCCGCACCCTGTTGCTTGCCGCATCCGCGTTGCCGCTTGCCAGCGCGTGCACCGCGTGGTCGCGCAGCGGCGCGCAGTCTTCCGCCGAAGCGCAACTCGCCGAGCTCGAACGTTCCTGCGGTGGCCGGCTCGGCGTGGTGGGTTTCCACACCCGGAGCGGCGTGCGCGTTCAGCACCGCGCGCACGAGCGCTTTCCGCTGTGCAGCACCTTCAAGCTGATGCTGGCCGCGAGCGTGCTCGAGCGCAGCGCGCAAGACGCCAGCCTGCTGCAGCGCCCCATGCGCTACGGCAAGGCCGACTTGATCGCGAATTCACCCGTCACCGAGAAGCACGTGGCCACGGGCATGAGCGTGGCCGAGCTGTGCGCGGCCACCATCCAGTACAGCGACAACGCCGCCGCGAACGTGCTGTTGAAGCTGGTGGGCGGCCCGGCCGAGGTGACGGCGTTCGCGCGCCGCATCGGCGACCAGGCCTTTCGCCTCGACCGCACCGAGCCCGAGCTGAACACGAGCATTCCCGGTGACCTGCGCGACACCACCACGCCCGCAGCCATGTCCGACAGCGTGCAGCGGCTGGTGCTGGGCGACGCGCTGGGCGCGGGCCAGCGCGAGCAGCTCAAGACCTGGCTGCTGGGCAACACCACCAGCGCGGACCGCTTCGTGGCCGGCGTGCCCGCGGGCTGGAAGGTGGCCGACAAGACCGGCGCGGGCTCCTACGGCAGCAACAACGACGTGGGCGTGCTGTGGCCGCAGGCGGGGGAGCCGCTGGTGCTGTCGGTGTACCTGACGTTTGCGCAGAAGGATGCGAAGACGCGCAACGACGTGGTGGCCGCGGCCACGCGCATCGCGGTGGGGGCGTTGGCGGGGTAGGGTGCCGGGGTTCGGGTCGCGGGTCTTGGGGCTTACGCGTTGCGGTAGTGCTCCGCAACGACCTCACGCACCATCTCCACCAGCCCCTCGTAGATCTCCGCGACGTCGACCTGCTCGCCGTCCTCGATGCGCTTGGAGAGCATGGTTTTCGGAAACATCAGCAGCGTCGTTTCCTTATAGCGGATGGCCGGGTCGCGGCCGAACTCGTCTTCGACCATCCACCAGTCGAAATCAGGGCGAATGCGCATGAACACCTTGCCGAAGGCCAGCCCGAGCGCCTGCAGCGAGTAGGTGGCCTCCGGCTCGACCAGCCTGGAGTCGACGATGCGCTGCAGTCGGGGCAGGTCCGACTCGTCGCTGCGCAGCGGCTCGCCGGTGGCCTCGGCCACGAGCTCGGAGGCGTGCAGCAGTTGCACGGCGATGTCGCGCAGGTCGTCGGTGGTGGGCTTCTCAATTTTCTGATCCATGGCGTCGATTCTCTGTCGTCCCGCCAGCGTGGAAACGACGTCGAACGCCGTCGCGTCAGAACTTGCCGCGCAGCGTCACCATCCAGTTGCGTGGCTCGCCGTAGTAGTTGCCCGAGACCGAGCTGCCCACGGTGCGATAGTATTTTTTGTCGAGCACGTTGTTCAGATTGAACGTGAGCGTCCAGTGCGGGTCGATGCGGTACTCGCTTATGAGATTCCACACGGCGTAGCCGCCCTGGGTGTATGCGAACGGCACCGAGGCACCGCTCCAGTTCTGCCGCGCAGCGTTCCAGCTGGCCGCCGTGCCGGACACGTACTGCTTGCTGTTGACGGTGGCGCCGCCGCCCAGCTTCCAGGCCGAGGCCGCACCCGGCAGTTGCCAGGTGCCGAAGAACTTCAGCGAGTGCTTCGGCGTGATGGTGCTGAACACGGCGTTCTCGGTCTTGTTGCGGTTCTGGTTGTAGGTGTAGCCGGCGTACACGTTCACTCCGCGCGCAATTTCACCGTTGACCTCCATGTCGACGCCCTGGCTCACCACCTTGCCGGCCGACAGGTAGCAGCAGGTGCCGGCGTACAGGATGTCTTCGGTCGGGTAGCGGGTGTCGAGCACGGCGCGGTCGTTCTGCTCGGTGCGGTAGAGCGCCAAGGAGGTGTTGAGCCTGCCGCCGAGCAGCTCGCCCTTCACGCCCAGCTCTGCGGTGCTGCCGTGCATCGGGGCGAGCCCGGTGCCGGGTGCCGGGCCGGTCTTGTAGTTGGCCTGGGGCTTGAAGATTTCCGCGTAGCTCGCGTAGGCCGTCCATGCGTTGTTGATGTCGTACACGATGCCGCCGAACGGCACCACCTTGGTGGGCTCGCTGTACTGTGTGGCGGCGGCGATGTGCCAGGTGTCGGTCATGCTCCAGTTGGCGTCCAGCAGCGTGCCGTAGACCTGGTTGTATTTGTATTTGTTCGCCCGCGCGCCAACGATGAGCCTCGTGTGGTCGGCCACTTCGAGCCGCAGCGTTCCGTAGGCGCCGTACTGCCGGGTGTCGTTGGGGCTGTAGCTGCGAAAGAGTTCGCCGCGCCGCAGGCGGTTGGGCACCCACGGCGTGCTCGCGATGTCGAACACATTGGCGAGCTGCACGCCGCTGCCCATGTCGGTGTTGTAGCTGTTCCAGGTGCTCTTGATGTCCTGCATGTCCGCGCCCACGAGCACTTCGTGCGTGCGGCCGAACAGATCGAAGGCGCCGCTCAGGTTCACGTCGACCAGCGTCTGCTTGTTGGCGATGGAAACGTCCGAGCCACGCCAGCGCGGCCCTTGCAACGTCTGCGGGTTGACCGCCCCGGAGACGAAGCCGCCCACGATGTCGCCGTCGTCCTGGGTGTGCGTGGCGTTGGCCCGCAGCGTCCAGCGGTCGGCGAGGCGCCAGGTGAGCTTGGCGAACAGCTCCTTCGAGGTGTGGTCCGAGTAGGCCCAGGGCGTGGTGAAGCCCGAGTTGCGCGGCAGGTTCAGGTCGGCACCGTTGCTGTAGCGCGGCAGGCCGATGCTTCTGCCGTTTTCCTTGGCGTGTTGTTCGCGCGCGCCCAGCGCCAGCACGGCGGAGGGGCCGAGGTCGGCTTCGAGCACGCCGTAGAAGGTGGGCTTCTCGGTGGCGCGGTAGTCGGTGAAGTAGTTGCGGTTCTCGTAGGCGAGCACGGCGCGACCGCGCAGCTTTCCGTCGAAGGCGAGCGGACCCGACACGTCGACCTCGGAGCGGTGGTTGTTCCAGCGCCCGGCGCTGGCCGTGAAGTTGAATTGCGGCGTCGCCGTGGGCATCTTGCGCACCAGGTTCACGGCACCACCAGGGTTTCCGGTGCCGTTCAGCAGGCCTGCGGCGCCGCGCAGCACTTCGACGCGGTCGAACTCGCTCATGTCGAACACCATCTCTGCGTAGTTGTCGTACGAGGAAGACATGGGCGCGCCGCCGTCGAGCTGGATGCTGTCGATGGCGAAGCCGCGCGAAAAGATTTCTTGCGAGCGCGAGTTGGTGTCTTGCACGGTGATGCCGACGATCTGCTCGGCGGCCTTGCTCAGGTCGGTGATGTTCTGGTCTTCCAGGCGCTGCCTGGTGAACACCGACACCGACTGCGGATGCTCGCGCAAGGCCTGGGCGGTCTTGCCGATGGTGATGGCGTCGCTGGTGTAGGAGCCGGTGCCCTCGGTCTCGCCGTCGCGCTTGCCGGTAACGCGCACTTCGCGCAGGGAGTATTCGCCTTCGCTGGTGGAGTGGTTGTCGGCGGCAGGCGATGCCACGCTCTTCACCACGGTGAGCGATCCGGCGGCCGTTCGCGCCAGGCTCAGGCCGCTGCCTTGCAGCGCGCCCTGGGCGGCGTCTTCGACGCTCAAGGCGCCGCGCACGGCGGGCGCGCGCTTGCCCTGCAGCAGCGCGGGGTCCGCGACAAGAGAGCGCTGCCCCTGTCTCGCGATGCGCGACAGGGTATCGCCCAGGTCGCCGCCGGGCAGGTCCCAGGTGATGAGCGCGGTGCCGGCCGCGGTAGGAACAGCCTGCGCGTGCGAGGCCGGTGCGCCGGTCAGCAGAAGGGCCAGCGCCGCGGCGACGGGCACGAGCGCGGCGGGGGGAGCTTTGAGCGAGAAAGTCGAAAGGGGCGCGAAGGCGCGCCGGCGTGCGAGAGCCATGGTCGGTACAAGGTCCTGGTTGCAATGGAAAAAGCGGGTGCTTCACTCCACTTGAGCAACGAGGCCGAAAAAAGCATCAGGTTCGTCGAAGAAAAACGGATGCTTCTTCGGTGCGGGCACGCGGATCACATGACGCGCTGGCTAGGACGCGGGTGCGCGCAGATCGACCAGTGTGAGCCACGGGCTCCAGTGCGTCACGGAGACCGGCTGGGTGTCGACCAGGTCCTGCAGGACCTGCTCGGGGCGGTCCAGGGGGAACACGCCGAAGACCCTGAGTCGCGCAGCCCCCGGGCTCACGCGGATCAGCCCGGCCGTGTAAGGGCGCAGCGCGTCGACGACGGCGCCCAATGGTTGATCGCGCACCTGGACCAGCCCTTCGCCCCAGGCGGCGGGCGCCATGAGGGACGCGTCGGCGGGCGTGATGTCGGTGTTGCCGACATACGCTGTATCGCCTTCCTGCAAGATGCGCTGGGTGCCTGAAAGGGTGGTGAGCCGAACGCTGTGCGCCATGACATGCACCAGCGTGCGCCCGCTCTCCTGGCGCACCATGAAGCGGGTTCCCAATGCTTCGACCATGCCCTCGGCGCAGCGGACCACGAAGGGCCGGGGCGCCCCGCTTCGGTCGGCCGATGCGGCAACGTCCGCAATCAGCGCGCCTTGGCGCAGCCATACCAGCCGGTGACTGTCACCGTAAAGAATGTCGGCGGCCGAACGGGCGTCCAGCGTGATCTCGCTGCCGTCGGCCAGGCGTTCGCGACGACGCTCGCCTGTACCGGTGCGCAGGTCGGCAACAAGGCTGCGCAAAGGCACCTGCCGGGATACGAGCCAGCCGGCGGTGGCGCTCACCAGCAAGGCCGCGACGCCGCCTTGAAGCGCCCTGCGGCGCGATGCCGAGGGCACGGGCGCCGCCAGCGCCTGCACCCCGGCCTTCGCCGCCATGCCGGCGTCGCGCAGCCGGTCGATCGCGGGGTTCAGGCCGTTGACATGGCCCTGCACCACCGCCCAGGCGCGCTCGTGTGCTGGCTCCTGCGCCAGCCACGAGGAAAAGAGCTGGCGGTCCTTGTCGGTCGCCCTGTCGGAATCCAGCTTCACCATCCAGTCGATGGCTTGCTCCATTGCACCGTCCATGGTGCTCAGGCCTCGTCGGGGAGGGGGCGGCTGCACAGGTGCACCAGCGCCTGCTTGAAGTAGCGCTCGGCGGTCGGCTCCGACACGCCCATGGCCGCGGCGATTTCCGCATGCTTCATGCCGTCGACCCGGCGCAGGAGAAAGGCCTGCCGCGCCTTCGGCGGCATGCCGTTGAGCCGAAGGTCGATGGCTTCTATGGCCTCGCGCACCAAGCAGTAGTCCTCGGGCGAAGGGGCCAAGCCTTCGGGCAGCGTGGCGAGGGCGTCGATCCAGGCCTTCTCCAGTTCACGCCGGCGCCAGAAGTTGTAGAGCACGCGTTGCGCCAGCGTGGTGAGGTACGCCCGAGGCTCCTGCAGCGCCGAAGCCTGCCGCCCCGTGATCACCCGCTCGAAGGTGTCGTGCGCCAGGTCGGCCGCTTGGTGCGTGTCGCCCAGCTTGCGCCGCAGCCAGCCTTGGAGCCATGCATGGTGGTCTACATAAAGAACGTGCACGGGATCGGCAAACGGCGAGGGCATGAACTGGATCTGGCGCAAATGAGAAGAGTTCTCATCTTATGCGATGCCGGCGCCCGGACTGCTGCACTACCTGGAGGCAGAGCGCGGCAGGCGGATGAACATGCGCCGCATACAATGGAGAATCATTCTCGTTTGCGAGCTCTTGTGTCCGTCCTGACGTCGCTCTCTTCGACCCGTTCCGCCGTGGAGACGCTCTACGTCAGCCATCACGCATGGCTCCAAGGCTGGCTGCGGCGGCAGCTTGGCGATGCAGCTGCGCATTCCGCCGACCTGGCGCACGACACGTTCGTGCGCCTGCTCGCGCGGCCCAGGCTGATCGACGCCGCACGCTCGCCGCGCGCCTACCTGAGCACCATCGCCAGAGGCTTGGTGGTCGACCATTGGCGCAGGCAGGCCATCGAGCGCGCCTGGCTCGAAACACTGGCGGCCCAGCCCGAACCGCTCGCGCCGTCACCGGAAGATTGCGCGCTGATCATGGATGCGCTGTTCCGCATCAGCGCGCGTCTCGACCAATTGGCGGCGCGTCCACGCCAGGCTTTCCTGATGGCGCGGGTCGACGGCCTGAGCTGTGCGCAGATCGGTGCCCAGCTGGGCGTGTCGGAGCGCATGGTCAAGAAGTACGTCGCACAGGCGATGCTGCATTGCATCTCCGAATGAAGCCGCGAAGGCAGCATCCATGAACGGCGCGATGACCGGTGAAGACGCACCCATCGACCACCGCGCATTGCGCGAGGCCGCCGAATGGTTCGCCGCGCTCAGCATGCCGCCTGTATCAGTTTCCGACCAACACCGTTGGCGCGACTGGCTCGCGGCCTCGCGCGACCACCAACGTGCCTGGGCGCGTGTGGAGGCCGTGGACGCGGATTTCGCCGCGCCCCGCGAGCTGCCCGACGGGCAACGCGCGCTCGCCGGCGCGGCGCTGAAGGTTGCCGCCGAGCAGGTGCGCCGGCGTCGCCAGGTGCTGCGCATGCTCGTGCTGGCAGGCGCCGGCGGTGCATTGGCCACCACCGCCGTGCAGCAGCAGGCCACACGTCGGTGGCTCAGCGCGCTGGGCGCCGACCACCGCACCGCAACCGGGGAAACGCGCCGCATCGATCTGGCCGGTGGCGGCGCGCTGTGGCTGGCCAGCGCCACCGCCGTCGATCTCGTCGATGACGCCGCGCTGCCGGGCGCGAAGCTGCTGCGACTGCTGCATGGCGAGGTGCTCGTCGAAACAGGCCACGGCGTCGGCGCCAGGCCCCTTGCCGTGCAGACGCCGCATGCTCGCTTGCAGCCGCTGGGCACCCGTTTTTCGGTGCGACTGCAGGACGACGGTGCGCAGACCTTGCTCTGCGTTTTCGAAGGTCGCGTCAGTGCAAGGCTTGCACGGTCGGCCGGCGGCGCAGACCAGGTCGTGCCTGCGGGCATGCAGGTTGCATTGACCAGCGACGCAAGCGGCGTCCCCGTGCCGGTCGACCCGGCGCGCGAAGCCTGGACGCGTGGCGTGCTGCTGGCAGACGGCATGCGGCTCGACGCGGTGGTCGCCGAGCTTGCACGGTACCGCCGCGGCCGGCTCGCCTGCTCGGCAGACGTGGGTGCGTTGCGCGTGACGGGCGGCTTTCCTTTGCTGGACACCGACCGCGCGCTGCAGATGCTGGCCGGTGCGCTGCCTGTGCGTATCAGCGCCGCGCTGCCTTGGTGGGTGAGCGTGGAGCCGCGCTAGCGGTGTTGTGTTTCCCCGCCGCGCCAACTTGTTGATTCAAAAAATTTTTCGCGTTTCGGTTCCCCTTCTCGCGTTTCGACCGGACTCCTTGATGAAACAACTCATCGAGGAAAAGTCGACCGTGCAACCTTCATTCCTGACGCCTACCCTGCGTCCTCTCGTACTGGCCGTGCACCTGGCCTGCATGGCGCTTCCCGCCGCGTCCGTCTTCGCCCAAGGCACGGGCAACGCCGCTGTGACCACCTACGCCATTCCGTCCGGCCCGCTGGGCACATCCCTGACAGGCTTCGTCGCTGCGTCCGGCGTGTTCATCGTGGTCGATTCCAGGCTGACTGCCGGCAAGAGCAGCCCCGGCCTGCAAGGCAGCTTTGCGCCGCGCGAAGCGCTTGCGCGCCTGCTCTCGGGCACCGGCCTGGAAGCGGTGCAGCAAGCCGGCGGGAGCTACACGTTGAGGGCCGGCGGCGCGGCGGCGCCCGCTGCACCGCCCACGCCCGAGGTCCACGCCCTGAACCCGATCACCGTGACCGCAGCATCCGCGCTCGACGCGGGTGCCACTGTCGGCTACGTGGCCAAGCGCAGCGCCGCGGGAACGAAGACAGACACGCCGATCCTGGAGATTCCGCAGACCATCAACGTGGTGACGGCGGACGAAATCAGCGCGCGCGGTGCCATCAGCGTGTCGCAGGCGTTGAAGTACACGCCGGGCGTGAAGGTCTCGGGCTACACCGAGAACTACATGCTGGCCGACGAGATGGCCTCGCGCAGCTTCGCTCCCGCGCCGTTGTACCTCGACGGCGCTTACCTGCCCTACGCCGGCAGCCTTGGCGGCGCCCCGCAGATCGAGCCCTACAGCCTGGAGCGTGTCGAAGTCTTCAAGGGGCCCGCGTCGGTGCTGTACGGCCAGAACCAGCCAGGCGGCATCGTCAACATGGTGACCAAGAAGCCCAGGGCGGACGCCGTGAAGGAAGTGCAACTGGGCTTTGGCAGCTACGGCCGCACGAACGCCGCGCTCGACATCGGCGGTGCCATCGAAGGCAGGCCCGAACTGATGTACCGGCTTCTCGCCGTGGCGAACGCCGGCGATCAGCAGGCCGACTACACGAAGAGCAAGCGCCTGTTCCTGGCCCCCAGCGTGACCTGGCAGCCCAGCGCAGCCACGTCCCTCACGTTGTACGCCCAGGTGCAGGAAGACAAGGGCGTGGGCGACTACCAGGCCGTGCCGTCGGTGGGCTCGCTGCTTCCCGGCCCGCTCGGGCAGCGCATCAGCCGCAACTTCTTCAGCGGCGACCCCAACTACAACGACTTCTGGCGCAAGCAGGTGGTGGTGGGGGCCGACTTTTCACACCGCTTCAGCGACGCGGTGAAAACGCAGCACAAGCTGCTCCTCATCGATGTGGAAGACCAGTACAAGGGCTTCTACCTGCGTGCTTTTCCGAGCACAGCCGGTGTCACCGACTACAGCCGCGCCACGCGAACCAAGCTCGACTGGGGCCAGCACAACAGCGTGGTGAGCCTGGACAACAACGTCGAGATACAGGCCACGACCGGCGACGTTCGCCACACCCTGCTTGCCGGTGTCGACTACCGCGGCTTCTCGCGCAAGTACGACGGCTACAACGACTATGCGGCCGCGGCCATCAACCTCTACGCGCCCGACTACCGCACGGTAACGGCCGCGCCCGCGCTCACCACGCGCTGGAACAACACCGTAGACCAGGTCGGGCTCTACGTGCAGGACCAGATGCGCTGGAAGGACTTCGTGTTCACCGTAGGCGGTCGCCAGGACTGGGCCGGCATCGACAACAGGGACTTGCTCGCCAACACTCGCACCCGGCAGGACGACAAGGCCTTCACGGGCCGCGCCGGGCTCACATGGCTCGCGGGCAACGGCTGGGCGCCCTATGTGAGCTATTCGGAATCCTTCGTGCCCACGCTGGGCACCGATTTCCACGGCACGCCCTTCAAGCCCACCACAGGCAGGCAGGTCGAGCTGGGCGTGAAGCACCAGCCTGAGGGGTCGGACACATTGTTCACCTTCTCGGTGTTCGACATTCGCCAGCAGAACGTGACCACGACCGACACCGCCAACCCCGGATACTCGGTGCAGACAGGCGAGGTCAAGTCGCAAGGCGCCGAGTTCGAGGTGAAGACACGGCTGAACAAGGTGCTCGACCTGGCGGGCGGCATCGCCTACAACGATGCGTACACCACGCGCTCGAACACCGCGTCGGACATCGGCCACCGAACGGCTGCGCAACTCGCGTGGAGTGCCACGCTCTGGTTGAACTACGAGGTGTTCGCGGGCCTGAGCGTGGGCAGCGGCGTGCGCTGGACCGGGCGCGCGTGGGGCGACTCGGCCAACACCTTCCGCACGCCGGCCTATGCCGTCGTCGATGCCGCGCTGCGCTACGACTTCGGAAAGATCGACAGCCGCATGCGGGGGCTCGAAGGCTCGGTCAACATCCAGAACCTGTTCGACAAGACCTATATCTCCAGCTGCAACTACGCCTTTGGTTGCTATTACGGCAAGGCGCGCAACGTCAGCGCCGCAGCCACGTACCGCTGGTAGGGACGCGCGCGGGGGCGGCCTCCGTCCCCGCCAACAGGTACCGCGATCAAGCCGCGGTGTCCGTCCGGGCTGGCGGCACCGTGCGTGCACCGGGCGCCCGCAACGCATGGCGGTACGCCGTCGGCGAACGCCCCGTCACGCGCTTGAACGCGTTGCTGAACGCGCTCTCCGACGCGTACCCCAGCGTCTGCGCCACGACGGCCACGTGCGTGGCCTCTTCGGCCAGCGCACGCTCGGCCAGGCGCATGCGCCACTCGGTCAGGTACGTCAGCGGGGCCACGCCGGCAACGGCCTTGAAGTGGAACGCGAAGGTGGTGCGCGACATGGCGCACGCCTTGGCCAAATCTTCGAGGTGCCAGGTGCGCGCCGGGTCGTCGTGCATCAGGCGAAGCGCAGGGGCGATGCGCGGGTCGCTCAGCGCCTGCAACCATCCCGCGGCCAGCAGCCCCGCGTTCTTCAGGTGGGCGCGCAGGATCTGCACGAACAGCAGTTGCGCCAGCTGCGCCGACGCCACCTGCGCGCCCGGTTCCGCCGCGGCCCTTTCCTGCACCAGCTGGTCGAGCAGCCAGCGAAACACCGAGGCCTGCGGCGCCGAGGCCTGGATGTGGATCCACGGCGGCAGCGCGTTCAGCAGCAGCGGTCCGCTGACGGGGTCGAGCAGCACGTGGCCGCCGATGTGCGCGAATTCGCTGCCGTCGCCCAGCTGCGTGGACGCGCGGCCGGCGCCCGAGAAGAGCGCCATCGCATCGACGGGCGCCACGTCGGGCCCGCTGGCCAGCACCGACCACCGGGGCGCCGACAGCAGGCCCACGTCGCCGGTTTCGAAGCGCACCGCCTCCGCTTGCCCTTCGAGCCGAACCCAGCAGTGGCCGCGCACGACGGCGAAGAACTTGATCTTCTCGGGCGCCGGAAAGCGGATGGCCCACTCGCCGCCGGCGGTGAAACCGCCCGTGACCAGGCTTTGCGCCCGGGTCAGCCGGAGGATGTCGGAGAAAGGGTCTGCGCTCATGCCCGGACTATCGCGCAGGCAAAGCGGACTTTCAAGCATTCACAGTACGGCGACCCGCCTCTATCGTTCCCCGGGTCGATACATGTTTACGAGGAACACACATGAGTCAAGAGTTGGTGCTGGTCACCGGAGGCACCGGGTTCATTGCGCAGCATTGCATCCTGGCGCTGTTGCGCGAGGGCTTCAGGGTTCGCACGACGGTGCGCTCGCTGGCAAGGGAAGCGGAGGTTCGCGAGAACCTGAAGACAGGCGGCGCGCAGCCCGGCGCCTTGTTGTCGTTCGCGGTCGCGGACCTGGGCGCGGACGCGGGCTGGGCCGAGGCCGCGAGCGGCTGCGCCTATGTGATCCACGGCGCCTCGCCGACGCCCTCGGGCACCTACGCGTCGGACGACGACTGGATCAACCCCGCGGTCGAAGGCAACCTGCGCGTGCTGCGGGCGGCCCGCGATGCGGGGGCCAGGCGGGTGGTGCTCACGTCCGACTTCGGTGCCGTGGGCGTCGGCCACAAGCCGATGAACAGGCCCTTCGACGAGAACGACTGGAGCGACCTGACGGGCGATGTCGCGCCGTACCAGAAGTCGAAGACGCTGTCGGAGCGCGCCGCGTGGGACTTCATCGCGAAGGAAGGCGGGGGGCTCGAGCTGGCCGCGGTGAACCCGACGGCGGTGCTGGGCCCCGCGCTGGGCGCGGACTACTCGCACTCCATCCGCATCATCAAGACCATGATGGACGGCCAGCCGGGGCTGCCGCGCATCAACTCGGGCTTTGTCGACGTGCGCGACGTGGCGGACCTGCACCTGCGCGCGATGCGCGATCCGGCCGCCGCCGGCGAGCGCTTCCTGGCGATCGCGGGGCAGAGCATGTGGTTCACCGAGGTTGCCGAGGTGCTTCACGCGCGCATGGGAGCCGCCGCCAGCAAGGTCGCGACGCGCAGCCTGCCGAACTGGCTGGTTCGCCTGGGCGCGAAGAAAGACCGGCGCATGAAGGACATCGTGCCGATGCTCGGCGTGAACATGAACGCCACGAGCGCGAAGGCCCGGCGCCTGCTCGGCTGGGACCCGCGCCCGGCCGAGGAGGCCATCGTCGCGACGGCCGAGAGCCTGGTCAGGCTGAAGCTGCTGGAGGGCTGAGCCTGCGGAAACGTCGGCGCGTGGCTTCAGCCCTGCTTGCGCATCGCGAAGCACGCGCCCGCCACCAGGATGAACGCGCCGATGATCACCTTCTGCCAGGTGCTCGGCACGCCCGCCAGGATGAGCACGTTGTTGATCAGCGTGACCAGCACCACGCCCAGCAGCGTGCCGCCCACGGTGCCGCTGCCGCCGGTGATGCGCGCGCCGCCGAGGATCACCGCGGCGATCACGTCGAGTTCGTTGCCCACCAGGTCGAAGGGGTTGGCCAGCCGCGTGCTCGAGACATGCACGATGCCCGCCAGCCCCGACAGGAAGCCCGCGTATGCGAACACGAAGACGTGCACCGTGCGCAGGTTGTAGCCCAGCCGCTCCGCGATGGCCAGGCTGCCGCCGATGGCGTACACGGCCCGCCCGATGAGGGTGCGGTTCAGCAGCCACCACGTGAGCACGGCCGCGCCGGCCAGCACCAGCACGGTGGCGGGCAGCACCACGTGCAGGCCCTGCGGCGTGTCGAAGCGCCACAGCGCGAGCTTGCCGAAGGCGTCCATGGGCGCGGGCACGTTCATGAAGAACACGGTGCCCACGAAGGTCAGCAGGATGCCGCGGTACAGGTACTGCGTGCCGATGGTCACGATGAGCGAGGGCGCCTTCAGCCAGTGCACCAGCAGCCCGTTGAACACGCCCAGCACCGCGCCGCTGGCCGCGCCCGCCACCAGCAGCACGGCGATGTGCGTGTCCGGAAAGTAGTTCAGCACGAGCTTGGTGATGCTGTACATGGTGAGCGCGGCAATGGCCGCGAACGACACGTCGATGCCGCCCGCGGCCAGCACGATGAGCACGCCCAGCGCGAACAGGCCCAGCACCGTGCACGCACGCACGATGTCGAACAGCACCGGCAGTTGGAAGAAGCTGGGGTTGATGGCGCCCACCCCCAGGCACACCAGCACGATGAGCGCCAGCGTGAACACCGAGGGCCGCTGCGCGAGCCAGCCGCGCCACGAAGACGGCGCGCTGGCAGTGACGGGGGGCGGCGCCACGGAAGAAGGCGCTGGCGTGGAATGCGCTTGCATGGTGGAGGCCGTCATGAAAATGCAGGAGAGGGGGTGTCGGAAACCAGCGCGTGGTAGAGCTCGCTCTCGGCCAGGCCCTGCGCGTCGAAGTCGTTGGCGATGCGGCCCTTGCGCATCAGCACGATGCGGTCGCAGTTCTGCAGCAGCTCCTGCAGGTCGTCGCTCACCAGGATCACGCCCAGCCCTTGTTCGGCCAGCCGCTGCACGATGCGGTAGATGGTGTCCTTGGAGCCCACGTCCACGCCCACGGTGGGGCCGTGCAGTATCAGCACGCGCGGGTCGATGGCCAGCCAGCGCCCGATGAGCACGCGCTGCTGGTTGCCGCCCGACAGCGACTGCACCGGGCGGTCCACGTCGGGCGTGGCGATCTGCAGCTCGCGCACGGTGCGTTCGGCCAGCGCCTGGCACTGCTTGCCGTCGAGCGCGCCGAAGCGCCCGCGCAGCCGGTTGAGCACGGCCGTCACGATGTTGTCGCGAATCGGCTTGTCGAGGAACAGGCCTTCGCTCAGCCGGTCTTCGGGCACGTAGCCGATGCCCTGGCGAATGCCGTCCGACGGGGTCTTCAGCACGATGTGCTGACCGTCGAGTTCAACGCGCCCACGGTCCGCGCCCTGCACGCCGGCCAGCGCCAGCGCGAGCTCGTTGCGGCCCGAGTCGAGCAGCCCGGTAATGCCCAGGATCTCGCCCTTGTGCAGCGTGAAGCTCACGTCGCTGAACAGCGCGCCACGCCCCAGCGCCTCGACCTGCAACAGCGCATCGCCGCCGTGCGTCTGGTGGCGGTAGCGTGCGCCGTCGAGCTGCTTGCCGGTCATCCAGTGCGCGAGCTGCGCCTTGGTGAAGTCGCGTATCGGGCCCTGGGCCACCTTGGTGCCGTCGCGGAACACGATGGCCTGGCCGCCCATGGCAATGCACTCGTCGAGCTTGTGGCTCACGAACAGCACGGCCACGCCCTGCGCGCGCAGCGCCTCCACCACGTGCACGAGGTTGTCGACCTCTTTCTGCGTGAGCGAGGTGGTGGGCTCGTCCATGATGACCATGCGCGCGCGCGTGGCCACGGCGCGCGCAATGGCCACCAGCTGCCGCGTGGCGATGGGCAGCTCGTCCACGCGCTGCGCCAGAAAGGCCGCGTCGGCAGGGAGCTTCACCGTCTGCAATGCGCGCACGGCCGTGGCGGCCACCGCCTTGCGGTCGAAACGCCGCGCCAGCTTGCCGCCGGTGGCAACCAGCTGCTCGCTGAGCGCGACGTTCTCGGCCACGCTCATGTTCGGCAGCAAGGACAGGTCCTGGTAGACCGTCTCGATGCCGAGCGTGAGCGCCTCCAGCGGTGACAGCGATTCATGCGGGCGCCCGTCGATCACGATGCGCCCCTGGCTCGGGGGTTGCGCGCCCGAGATGATCTTGATGAGCGTGCTCTTGCCGCAGCCGTTCTCGCCGAGCAGGTGGTAGATCTCGCCGGCCTCGATGGTCAGGTCGATGCCGCGCAGCGCGTGCACGCCCGCGAAGCGCTTGTGCACGTCCTGCACTTCGAGGAACACGCGGCGGGCACCTGCGGGTGCGGGTGCTGGTGCTGGTGCGGGTGCGGTAGAGGTCATGCGCTCGGGCTTCCCGAAAATTCAGAAGGCGTACTTCTTGTAGTTCTGCTTGTCGACCTCGACCCACGCTTGGCCGGTAACGACGATGCCCACGCCCGGGCCCTTCTTGACCGACACCTTGTTGTAGCCCTGCACGCCCATGTCGGTGCCTTCGGTGATGGTCTTGCCGTCGAGCAGCATCTTGGCCGCGCGGTTCATGACGATGCCTGCGTCCTTCGGGTCCCAGAAGGCGATGCCGCCGACCGCGCCCGACTCCAGGAACTTGGCCGCCTCGCTCGGCAGGCCGGTGCCGTAGACGCAGATCTTGCCCTGCAGGCCGGCTTCTTCCACCGCGCGGCCGATGCCCAGCACGTCGAGCGACGACGAGCCCTGGAAGCCCTTCAGGTCGGGGTGCTTGCGCAGCATTTCCTTGGCCTTGCCGTAGGCCTTCTCGGCGTCGTTGAGCGACTCGTTCTTGGCGTCGACCAGCTGCATCTTGGGGTACTTCTTGGCGTTGTTGGCGCCGCCGTCGGCCCACTGCACCTGCGACTGGCTGCCCAGCGAGCCCACCAGCGAGGTCCACTTGCCCTGCTGGCCCATGCACGCGGCCAGGCGCTCGTTGATGCGCGCGCCGTAGGCGGTGTTGTCGAAGGCCTCGATGTCGACCATGGCGTTCTTCTGGTTGTCGGCCTCGTGCGTTACCACCTTGATGCCGCGCTCCATGGCGCGCTTGAGCACGGGCTCCAGCGTGGGCGGGTCCATCGACACCACGGCGATGGCGTCGACCTTCTTGGCCACCAGGTCTTCGACCAGGCGCTGCTGCTGCGCGGCGTCCGACTGGGCGGGGCCGATCTGGCGCGTGGCCACGCCGGGGGTGGTGGCGCCGAACTCTTTCACGCCCACTTCCATGCGGTTGAACCAGCTGATGCCGGTGATCTTCACCACGGTGACGATGTCCTGCGGCTTGCCTTGCGCGTGCAGCGCCGAGGCGAAGGCCACGGTGCCCAGGGCCAGTACGGTGCAGGCGATTTTTGTTTTCTTCAGCATGTTTGTCTCCTAGCCCTCGGTGGTTCTTTGTTGCGCCGCGCCAGGAGGGGGCTGGTGCGGCGTTGCGCTGGTGCGCGAAGCGGTAAGAAAGGCGCGCAGGTCGCCCAGGCCGAAGCGCGCCGATGCCAGGAAGAACAGCAGCAGCAGGCCCCAGGCGCAGTCGCGGAAGAAGTTGGAAATGCCCAGCAGGTTGAAGGTGCTCGACAGCAGCTGCAGCGCCACGGCCGAGAAGAACAGGCACACCATGCGCCCGTAGCCGCCCTGGGGCCGCACGCCGGCCATCACGGTGATGAGGATGGCGATCAGCAGGTAGGAGTTGCCGTAGTCCGACTTCACGCTGGCCGTGCGGCTCGCGATGATCACGCCCGCCACGGCCGCCAGCACACCGCACAGCGCGTAGGTGGCAATCAGCATGCGGCTTTGCGAAATGCCCGCGTAGCGCGCCGCCTTGGCGTTGGTGCCCAGCAGGAACAGGCGGATGCCGAAGGGGCTCTGCTTCAGCAGCCAGCCGATGCCCAGCAGCATCGCCACGAAGATCAGGAACGGAATGGGCACGCCCAGCACCATCTCGTTGCCGATGGCCGACAGCGGCTCCGCGGCGCCCACGCGCAGGCTGGAGCCGCCGGTGAGCACCACGGCCAGGCCGGTGTAGAGCAACTGCGTGCCCAGCGTGCACAGGATGGGCGTGAGCCCCGCGCGCGCGATGAGCAGGCCGTTCAGCAGTCCACCCACCAGCCCGACCCCCAGCGCAACCACGGCGAACCAGCCGGTGTAGAGCCAGGGCGAGGCATCGGGCGAGGCGAGCATCGGCGCCAGCGTGGCCGCCACCACGCCCGCCAGGTTGGCCAGCGCCACGCCCGACAGGTCGATGCCGCCGTTGCCCGAGATCATCGACAGCGCCACGCCCATGGCCAGCAGGCCGAGCTCGGGCAGCTGCCCGCCCATGGACTGGAAGTTGTAGACGTCGAGAAAGTCGCCCTTCGACAGCACCGTCGCCGCCACGAGGATCACCACGTTGATGGCGACCAGGAAGTTGAGTTCGCGGTCTGAAAACCTGGAGGTCATGGCGGTGTCTTTCAGCTCGCGCGGTTCATGAGCGCATCGACTTCCGCGCGCGTGGGCATCGAGGGCGCGGTGCCCGCGCGCGTGACCGAGATGGCCGCCACCGCCGAGCCGAAGCGCGCGGCTTCCAGCGGCGACGCGCCTTCGGCCAGCGCCGCGGCGAAGCCGCCGTTGAAGGCATCGCCCGCGCCGGCCGTTTCCTTCACCGCGCCGGCATTGAACACGGGGATGTGCACCGAGCCGCTCGCGCTGTGCAGCAGCGCGCCCTTGTCGCCCAGCGTGATGAGCGCGCAGCCCACGCCCTTGGCCAGGAAGAAGTCGCCGGCGCGCCGTGCGTCGTCGATGCTGTCCACGGCGATGCCGCTGAGCGCCGCGGCCTCGTGCTCGTTGGGCGTGATGTAGTCGCACAGCGGGTACAGCGCGTCGTCGAAGGGCAGGGCGGGCGCGGGGTTGAACACCGTCACCGTGCCTGCCGCGCGCGCCAGCTCGAGGCCGCGCTGCGCTGCGAGCGCGGGTTGTTCCAGCTGGGTGACGAACACGCGCGCGCCGCGGATGGCGTCGGCGGCCTCGTCCACGTCGTTCGCGTCGATGAGCGCGGCGGCGCCGGGCACCACGATGATCGCGTTGGCGCCCGTGACATCGTGCACGTAGATGAAGGCCGCGCCGGTGGGCTGCGTGCTCACCTGCGGTGCGCGCGGCGTGATGCCTTCGTGCGCCCACAACGCCAGCGCGTTGGCGCCGAAGGCGTCCTGCCCGAGCTTGGAGATGAAGGTGACGCCCGCACCCGCGCGCGCTGCCGCCACCGCCTGGTTGGAGCCCTTGCCGCCGGGGCCCATGGCAAAGCCCGAGCCGGCGATGGTCTGGCCCACGCCGGGCAGGTTGGCCGCGCGGAAGGCGAGGTCGGCGACGAAGATGCCGAGCACGGCCACGCCGTGCTGCGCGCCGTGCTGGTGTGAAGAAACCGCGGCCATGGCGTCAGGCCTCGGGGGCGAGCACGCCCTTCTTGAACACGAAGCAACCGTAGAAGCGCCGCTCGCCGGTGGCGATCACGCAGTAGGCGCGGCGCGCGGCCTCGTAGAAGGCAAAGCGCTCGATGGCGCCCAGCGGGCGCGCTCGCCCTTCGGCCGCATCGATTTCGCGCTGCATCTCCTGCTGCACCGGCGGGATCTCGTCGGGCGCGCCCATGACCTCCATGCGCCGCGCCGGATCGTCCACCGCGTTGTCCAGCGGCAGCACCGACAGGATGGCGCGCGCCGCCTCGGTGGTGCCCACGCCGTCGATGCGCAGCAGCCGGCCCAGCGTGGTCTGGCGTGCGACCGAATCGGCCGGAAAGTTGGCGTCGCACAGCACCAGTTCGTCGCCATGGCCCATGGCGCGCAGGGCATATAGGACATCGGCGTTGAGCAGCGGATGGATGGACTTGAGCATGCGGTCTCCTTCGGATTGAAGTTGTTCTTGTGGTGGCGCGTGGCGGCGATCTTAGAGAGAGCAAACGTTTGCGCAAACGTTTGCTATTAGGTGCTTTCCCTTGGTTTTCGTGTTCGTCGCCAAGGGCGCGCGCAGGTCATTCGCCATAGGGAATCCAGATGTTCTTCACCTGCGTGGCGTGGCGCAGAAAGACCGGGCCTTCGGCCGCCGCCGCGTCGTGCCAGTCGGTGGCCAGCCCGTGGTCGACCAGCGTGCGCTTCAGGTTGCCCACCGACAGCCGCTCGGCGTTGCGCGAGAGTTCCTTCGCACCGAACACCCACAGCGCATCGACGTCGTCGTGCTCGGCCAGCGTGTGCGCCAGGCTGGCGGCGGGGCCGGTCACGAGGTTGACCACGCCGGCCGGCAGGTCGGAGGTTTCGAGCACCTGGTAGAAGTCGGTGGCGACCAGCGGGTGCTTCTCGCTCGGCACGACCACGGTGCGGTTGCCCATGGCCAGCAGCGGCGCCAGCAGGCTCACGAAGGACAGCAGCGGCGCCTCGTCGGGGCACACCAGGCCGACCACGCCCATGGGCTCGACCGTGGCCAGCGCCACGCCGCGCAACGGCGGCACGTGCACCGTGCCTTCGTACTTGTCGGCCCATGCGCCGTAGGCGAACAGGCGGCTCACCGAGGCCTCGACCTCGGCCTGCGCCGCGGAGGCGGCCACGCCGGTGAGGCTGGCGATGCGTGCTGCAAATTCGTCGGCACGCGACCAGAGGTTTTCCGCGAGGTAGTACAGCGCCTGCGCGCGGCGGTGCGGCGTGGCGCTCGACCAGCCCGCGGCCCCGCGCGCAGCGGCTACCGCGTTGCGGATGTCCTTGCGGTTGCCCGTGCCCACCTCGCCGGCGCGTTGGCCGTTGGCGGCCAGCACCGGGTGCGAGAGTTCGCCGTCGGGCCGCACCTGCTTGCCGCCGATGAACAGCTTGGCCGTGCGGTCGATGCCCGGCAAGGCGGACGACGGCTTGGGCTGCGCCTTGTTCGTTTCTTTTGCTTCATTCGCGGCGTGTGCCACCTCGATCGCAGTGCGCGGCTTGCGCGCGGCCCATGCGCGCGGCTTCAGGTATTCGTAGCAGCCCTCGCGTCCGCCTTCGCGGCCATAGCCCGATTCGCGGTAGCCACCGAAGCCCACGCCCGCGTCGAACAGGTTGGTGGCATTCACCCACACCACGCCCGCCTGCAACTGCGGCGCGATGCCCAGCGCCAGGCCGATGGTTTCGCTCCACACGCTGGCGGCCAGGCCGTAGCGCGTGTTGTTGGCCAGCGCCACGGCTTCGTCGGGCGTGCGGAAAGTCATCGTCACCAGCACCGGGCCGAAGATTTCCTCGGTGGCCACGGTCGATGCGGGGTGCACGTTGGTCAACAGCGTGGGCGGAAAAAAGCTGCCGCCCGGGGGCAACGCGCCCGGTGCCTGGTAGCAGCTCGCGCCTTCTCGCACGCCCGTGGCGACCAGCGCGCGCACGCGCTCCAGCTGCGTCGCATCGATCAGGCTGCCCATGTCGATGGCCTTGTCCAGCGGCGGGCCCACGCGCAGGCTCTGCATGCGGCGCTTCAGGCGCTCGATGAAGTCGCCCGCAATGCCTTCTTGCAGCAGCAGCCGCGAGCCGGCGCAGCACACCTGGCCCTGGTTGAACCAGATGGCGTCGACCACGCCTTCGACGGCGGCGTCGATGTCCGCGTCGTCGAACACGATGAAGGGCGACTTGCCGCCCAGCTCCAGCGTCAGCGACTTGCCCGAGCCCGCCGTCGCCTCGCGAATGAGGCGGCCCACCTCGGTCGAGCCGGTGAAGGCGATCTTGTCGACGCCTTCGTGCGCCACCAGCGCCGCGCCGGTGGCGCCGTCGCCGGTCACCACGTTCAGCACGCCCGGCGGCAGGCCGGCCTGCGCGGCCAGTTCGGCGAACAGCAGCGCGCTCAGCGGCGTGAGCTCGGCGGGCTTCAGCACCACGGTGTTGCCGAGCGCCAGCGCGGGCGCGATCTTCCACGCCAGCATCAGCAGCGGAAAGTTCCACGGCACGATCTGGCCGATGACGCCCAGCGGCACCTGGTCGGCGAACTCGCGCTCCTGCAGCTGCGCCCAGCCGGCGTGGTGATAGAAGTGGCGCGCCACCAGCGGCACGTCGAGGTCGCGGGTCTCGCGAATGGGCTTGCCGTTGTCCAGCGCCTCGACCACCGCGAACAGCCGCGCATGGCGCTGCACCATGCGCGCCAGTGCGTACAGATGGCGCGCGCGGCCATGGCCGCCGAGCGCCAGCCATCCGGCCTGCGCGGCGCGCGCGGCGGCCACGGCCGCGTCGATGTCTTGCGCGGTGCCTTGCGCGACGCTTGCCAGGCGCTGGCCGGCGGCGGGCTCGGCCGTTTCGAAGCGCGCGCCGGTGTCGGCCTGCGTGAACTGTCCGTCGATGAAGTGGCCGAAGCCCTGCGCATGGCCCGCGAGCCACTGGCGTGCGTCGGTGTCGCTTTCGGGCGCGGGGCCGTAGTCCATGGTGTCGAAGTAGCGTGCGACGCTGTTGTTGTTCTGGCTGCTCATCGGGTCATCCGATCGGGTGGCGGTTGAAGGCCGAGTAGCGGCCAGTGACGTGGTGCTCCAGCTGGCGCTCGATGTCGGCCAGCAGCGTGGACGCGCCGATGCGGAACAGGTCGGGCTCCAGCCACGCGCGGCCCAGTTCTTCTTTCATGAGCACCTGGTAGTCGAGCGCGGTCTTGGCGGTGGACACGCCGCCGGCCGGCTTGTAGCCCACGCGCAGGCCGGTGCGCGCCTCGTACTGGCGGATCATTCGCAGCATCACCAGCGTGACCAGCGGCGTGGCGTTCACGCCTTCCTTGCCGGTGGAGGTCTTGATGAAGTCGGCCCCGGCCATCATGCAGACCATCGACGCCTTGGCGACGTTGCGCAGCGTCTTCAGCTCGCCGGTCGCCAGAATGGCTTTCACGTGCGCGTTGCCCGCCGCCTGGCGAAAGTCGCGCATCTCGTCGTAGAGCTTTTGCCACTGGCCGGTGAGCACGTGCTCGCGGGTGATGACGATGTCGATCTCGGACGCGCCGTCGCGCACCGAAGCCTCTATTTCCTTGAGCTTGAGCTCGTGCGGAATCAGCCCCGCCGGAAACCCGGTGGACACCGCCGCCACCGGAATGCCCGTGCCTGCGAGCGCGTCGACCGCGGTGGCCACGAAGCGGTGGTACACGCACACCGCGCCCGTGTGCAGCGTGCGGTCCGCGAAGCCCAATGCGGCCAGCAGGTCGGGGCGCACCGGCGCCACCGCCTTGGCGCAGAGCCGGCGCACGCGTTCGGCCGTGTCGTCGCCGTTGAGCGTCGTCAGGTCGATGCAGGTGATGGCCTTCAGCAGCCAGCCGGCCTGCGCGTCTTTCTTGACGGAGCGGCGCCCGGGCAGCGTGGCCACGCGGCGCTCTGCGGCCGAGAGGTTGATGCGGATGTTGTCGAACCAGCCGCTGTCGAAGGGCTGCGCGGTGTTGCGCGCGGCGGTGTGGGGCTGCGCGGCCGGGTTGCGCTGCGCGGTGGCGTCTGGCTGCGCCGTGGGCGCTGCTGCTTCGGCGGTGGGGGCCTTTGCGGCGGCGGCTGCCGCGGCCAGTGCCGTGGCCGGCGCGGCCGGGCGCGAGCGCACCGTGCCGCTGGCGCGAACGAGTGAGGTGGATGTCATGGCGTGGGGAGCGCGGTGGTGCGCAGGCGCCGCGGGTGCGGCACGTGTGTCAGGCTGGCAAGGGGCATGTCTCTTGTCTCCGTGGCCGCAGTGCCTTGCAAGGCACTGCGGCGGTGGTGTGTGTTGCGTGCCGTCGTGCAGGGCCGACGGCGTGTTGGCCTGAATGTTATTGCAATAACATTTAAATCTGCAAGATGTTTTTTCAATAACATTCAGCATCAACCGATGACCGATACTCGAAGCCATCGATGCAAGAAAGCCGAACATGAGAAAAACCGCTGGGGCCGAAGCCCGGGCCGTGCGCCTGGCCAGGATGCAGGAGCTCGTGGAGGCCGGCGGGCCGTTGCCGATCAAGCTGGCCGCACAGCGGCTGGACGTGACCGAGATGACCATCCGGCGCGACCTGTCGTCGGCCGATTCGCCGCTGTCCGCCCTCGGTGGCTACGTGCTGGCGACCACGCTGCCCGGTGCCGAGCGCTACTCGCTCGACGAGGCCAGCGACCAGCACGCCGCCAACAAGCGCCTGGCCTGCGAGCACGCGGCGCAATGGGTGCAGCCGCACGACAGCCTGTTCATCGACTGCGGCACCACCATGGTCCACTTCGCCGAGGCGCTGCCGCCGGACATGCCGTTGAGCGTGGTGTGTTACTCCACCAACATTGCCGCGGTGCTGAGCCGCCGGCCCCACACGCAACTGATGCTGCTGGGCGGGCTGTACCACCCCTCGTCGGCCACCTTCTTCTCCGACGAAGGCCTGCAGTACCTGAACAAGCTGGGCGTGAACAAGGCCTTCATCTCGGCGGGCGGCCTCGACCTGCAGCGCGGCGCGAGCTGCTCCAACTTTCACGAGGTGCCGGTGAAGCAGGCGGCGATACGCAGCGCGTCGCAGAGCTTCCTGGTCGTCGACGAAAGCAAGCTGGGCACGCTGCGGCCCGCCTTCTTCAGCCCGCTGGAGTCGTTCGCGCGCATCGTGGTGGGCGGCGCGCCCACGGCGGCGGTGAAGAAGCAGTTCAAGGAACTACCGGTGGAGTTCGCGCGGGCGCAGGCGTAGCGAAAGCCGCGGCGTTGGTGGTGGTCGCAGGCGCTCGCATCGCCGTCGTTTAACAATCTGGAAACTCCCTTAACATGCGCCCCGGTCCGTGCGGCGTCACAGCCGCGCGCGGCCGATTTCTATAAGAAATTCGATGCAAGCAATGCGGATGCAATCTGCTTCTGCATACCTTTTTCGACACAGGGAGAAGCACATGGGATTCAGGGATTTCGTCGGCCACGCACTGCTGGACAACGACAAGCTGCACTTCGGCAACGCACCCGACACCACGCCACGCATCACACAGGAAGAGGCCTGGCTGGTCACGCTGAGCGCACCGCTCTCCGCCTTCAACGGCGACCATGTCGACGCGGTGGCCACGGGCAAGGACGACGAGGGCCTGCGCGAGGGCATCGAGCAGGTGTGGGGCGTGGGCGACCGCGCCAGCTTCGAGGAAAAGGCGCGCTGGCTGGTGGAAGAGGGGCAGCGCGACACCTATGCCTCGGTGTGGCGCGCCATCGCGGCCGTCGACGACGCCGTGCAGACCACCAACCCACTGGTGCGCATGCTGGTGGAAGGCACCTTCCCCGCGTTCTTCCAGATCAAGGCGCGCAAGAGCCTCGACTACAAGGCGCTGTCGGCGCAGAGCGGGCTCTCGTTCACCGACGTGTCGCAGGTGGTCACGCAAAGCCGCTCGTGGGTGGACGAGCTGCGCAAGCACTTCAAGGTGGCGCCGGCGCAAATTACCAGCCTGGTCGCATGGGACGCGGTGCGCCTCGTGAGCCTGTCGCGCTGGGCGGTGCAGCTGGGCTTCATCGACCGCGCGGAGTTCGCGGGCTTCGCGGGGGGGCTCAAGCAGCAGGTGCAGCAGGCCTATGCAGACTGGCCGCAGGTGAGCGCGGCCTACATCGCGGGCGGGCTGATCTGGCGGTATTCACACGAGCGCGAGGAGCACCTGTTGCGCACCAACCGGATGCTGCTGAAGGAGGCGCGCAGCCCTTACCGCACCACGGCGTTTCGTTGAACAGTTGACGCGAGGGCTGGTGGCAGTCACTTCATCGCGTATCGGCTGAAGACACAAACGCGTCGACGCGCGCGACCCAACGAGTGAACGCCTCGACCACGGCGGTGGGCTGCTCCAGCGTCGACATGTGGCCCGACTGCGGCACCAGCACCAACTCGACATTGCCGGGCAGCAGGCTCGCCATTTCCTCGCTCAGCGCCGGCGGGGTGATCTGGTCTTCGCGGCCGCACAGCACCAGGGCGGGGCAGTGCAGCGTGCGCAGCACGTCGCGGCCATCCTGCCGGTTCATGGCGGCCGTCTGCTGGCGCGTGAAGCCTTCGGTTCCCACGCTGCGCGCCATGTCGCCGAGCAGTTGCAGCAGCTGCGCGTCCTGCGCGTGCGCGGGGTGCAGCGTGATGGGCGCGAAGCCACCCGCCACCTGCGCGAAGCTCGCGCTGCCCGAGCCCAGCGCTGCCACCATGCGGCGGCGGTTCTGCGTGGCTTCTTCCGAATCGGCGCGCGCGCCGGTGTCGAGCAGCGCGATACCCGCGATGCGCTCGGGCGCCTGCCGGCACACCTCGACCGCCACGTAACCGCCGAGGGAAAAGCCAGCGACGGCGAACTTGCCGGGCGGCATCGCGGCGAGCGCGGCGGCGGCCAGCGTCGTGATGCTGTCCGCGGTGTGGGTGGGGGACACGACGACTTCGCGTTCGGCCGGAAGCGCCTTGCGCACCGGGTCCCACACCCGTTCGTCGTTCATCAGGCCGGGCAGGAGCAGCAGCGGTGTCGGGTGGGTCATTTCAATTTCTTCCATGGGGGTTGCGGTAGATCGACGTCACGCGCTGGTTATAAGTATGAAGTTCAGTTCACAGTCAAGCCATTCGGCACATCGGAGCACCTTCATGTGGATCGCAGAGTTTTCGCAAGCGGCCGGCCTCAATGTGGCCACGGTGCGCTTCTATGTCCGCCAGGGGCTGCTGACGCCCACTGCGGGCCTGGCGGGCGGCGCGCGCCCTTACCTGGAGTTTTCGCCGCGGGACCTGCGCATCGTGGCCGCCATTCGCGCGGGGCAGGCCATGGGCATGTCGCTGGCCGACATCAAGCTGCTGATGAACGAGCGCCGCGCCGGCGGCCGCAAGGTGATGCTGCAGACCATGGTCGCGCAGCGCGACAAGCTCAGCCGGCAGGCGAAGGAGCTCGCGGCGATGGTGCGCTTCATCGACGCGAAGATCTTGTGGCTGCGCGCTGGCGCCTCAGGCGCGCCGCCGGAGCCGCCGAGGGTGGGTGCCGTGGCGGGAGCGAAGCGCGCATCACGTGCGCGGGCCGCAAGCTAGCCGGCGCGGCGCACGCGGCGCATGTCAGGCGCGGTTCACCGCACCGATGCGACTGCGGCCCGCGACGACCATGACCAGACGAACGACGAGAAACGGAGTGCACGCAACGAGCCCCGCGAACTTTGCCAGCGCGCAGATGGCCGCCACGTAGAGAAGGGCGAAGGCCAGCCAATCCACGCCGAGGCCATGCACCGCCATCGCCGACAGCGTGGCGATGTTTTCCGCGGCATCGGCGCCGACGGCCAGCAGGGGCGCCATGCCGAGAACGTGCCAGAAGGGCCTGGCTTGTCCCGGAGCACGCAGACCCGCCATCCAGGTGAATGCGCGCGAGGCGCATCGCGCGATCAGATAGCCGTACGCGCCGATGAACGCGAAGTCCCAGAACAGGGCCCACGCGGGTTGGCCGTGTGCCTGCCACGGCAGCTGGCCTTGCGCCGGCAATCCACCAGCGAACAAGACGCCCAGTTGCGCCCATGCAAAGCGCGAGGGCTCGCACAGCGCATTCCAGAACGTGTGTGCCCAGCCGCCGGTGCGCTGTGCTTCCGCAAGCAGGCAAATGCCGGAGGCGAACAGGAAGAGCAGGCCCGACACCCCTGCGAGCCCCAAAGGCCACAACGCACGCCTGCGGTCCCAGACACTGGCAAGCCCGGGCGGCCGCTGAAACGGAATGATCTCGATCGGCTTGTGATGGCCCCCGGCCTCTGCCGATGCGGCCTTTGAGTGCATGAACGTGCGAGGCCTCATGTCGCGCAGGCACATTCCCGCAAGGGCCCACCACGGTGTTTCGTACAGCGCATCGTGGAGCAGGGGCACTGGCGCGTCTTCCTCGATGGCGGGCAACGGTGGAATGAGCAGCTCCGCGGCCACCTCGTTCACCATCCAGTGAAACGCGATCAGTGAAAGGCCGGACGCCTCGGGGGCGTAGCTGCCGCCCACGTCGCAATGCACGCCCGGGAACCATCTTTGCTTGAGGGTGCGGGCCCGGTTGAATTCAAATGTCGCCACATCGCCGGGAACTTCGTACAGCCTGGGCAGGAACGTCCATCGGTGCTCGTCGAAGGCCAGGGCGTGCCTCACATTGCAAACCCGCTTGTCGAGAAAGGTGGCGGTGCTCGGATTACTGCGCGAGAGGGGGCCCGGCAGTCCCACGGATTCCACCGTGTCCCACACGCCGACCCAATGCACCCAGGCCTCGCGGCCTTGCGGCGTGGCGAAGTAGTCGCGCACCTGTTTGGCCAGCAACTCGCGGCCCTGCTCCGGTACGGCGCGGCCTGCGACTCCTTTCCTGGCTGTCGACTGGTGAAGCCAGCGCGTGGCGCGCTGCCACCAGCGCCCTTGTCCGGACGGCAGCGAGAAATAGATGCGGATCAGCGTGGGGACCATGGCCTCGTGTTGCGGCTCGAGGATGCCGAACAGGTGGACCATGCCCACGACGCAACGCGCGGTGAATGCGCCACGCGAGAACCCGAAGCAGTAGATCTGGTCCTGCTCGCCGCGCCAGTGCCGCATGAGGAAGCGATAGGCCTCGGCGATGTTGTCGTAGATGCCCCGGCCCGAGGCCAGCCCCGACGTGCGCTCCCAGCTGCGCTTGACCCAGTCCATGGGGTCCGTGGGAGGCACCGCATCGGGAGAACCGACACCGGGGTCGTAGAACAGTATTCGCTCGACCCCTGGGGGCGCAGGGTGCCTGACCAGGTGCTGGTGGAACTGCAGCACGTTGGTGTCCGCGACACCGCCGGTCAGGGTGTTGTTGGTGCCGTCGCAGCAAACGATCAACTGGCGCATGCCGGTCTCGTTGCCGGCAGGGGAAATGCCTTCGAATCCGGTCATCGTCTGCTCCTTGTCATGGGAATGCACTCTTGTCAGGCCTTCGCGTGGCCTTGTTCTGGCAACGGGGCTGCGGTGCGCAGCCTAGCAAGCCTGTACCGGCTGCCCATCCCCTGAACGGGCGATGCGCGCTGACCTTGTCGAAGCGCTGCGTTTCGTTCGGGCCGTTTTCTTTGGCGGGCGCCCACCGGCCGTAACCTTCGCCGCGCCGCACCCGAACTACGCTGCACGGAGCGCGAATTCGAAACGCGATGAAAAGTATGCCCTGCGCTATGCACATCCATACATATCGAAGCCGCGTACATGCCTGCACAGCCCTCACCTCCAAGGATGCACTCGCCATGAACCACCCTCATCACGCTCACCACCACCCCGGACGCCGTTTCGTCCTGAAGGCCGCCGCGTCGGCGGTCGGCCTGGCCGTGGTCGATGCCTTCGGCTGGAGCGCCGGCCTGGCGCATGCCGCCGACGCCGAGAAGTTCGAAGTGACCCGCACCGACGCCGAATGGCGCAAGCTGCTTTCGCCCAACCAGTACGCGGTGCTGCGCCAGGAAGGCACGGAGCGGCCCTACACCAGCCCGCTGAACGACGAGCACCGCGAAGGCAGGTTCAGCTGCGCGGGGTGTTCGCTCGACGCGTTTTCTTCCAAGACCAAGTTCGACAGCAAGACCGGCTGGCCCAGCTTCTGGCAGCCGCTGCCGAACGCGGTGGCCCAGAAGGTCGACAGCTCCGCCGGCATGACGCGCAACGAGGTGCACTGCCGCCGTTGCGGCGGCCACCTGGGCCATGTGTTCGACGACGGCCCCAAGCCCACCGGCCTGCGCTACTGCATGAACGGCCTGGCCATGAAGTTCACCCCCGGCGCCGCCTGATTTCCACGGACCTGCTCCCGCTCTCCCCATGCTTCTTTTCGTCGTCGCCTACCTGGGCGGGGTGCTGACCATCCTCAGCCCCTGCATTCTTCCGGTCCTGCCGTTCGTGTTCGCGCGCGGGGACCAGCCCTTTCTGAAAAGCGGGCTGCCGCTGTTGCTCGGCATGGCGCTGACCTTCGCCGGCGTGGCCTCGCTGGCCGCGGTGGGCGGCGGCTGGGCCGTGCAGGCCAACCAGTACGGGCGCCTGGCGGCGATCGTGATGATGGCGCTGTTCGGCATCACGCTGCTGTTTCCGCAGCTGGCCGAGCGGCTCACGCGGCCGCTGGTGGGCTGGGGTGAGCGGCTGTCGGCATCGGCCGAAGGCGACGGCTCGCAGAGGCGGCGTTCGGCCTTCGTCACTTCGCTGCTGCTGGGCGTGGCCACGGGCTTGCTGTGGGCGCCCTGCGCGGGCCCGATCCTCGGGCTGGTGCTGACCGGCGCGGCGCTGGGTGGCGCGAGCGCGCAGACCTCGCTGCTGTTGCTGGCCTATGCGGCGGGCGCGGCAACGTCGCTGGCGGGGGCGCTGCTGATCGGCGGGCGCGTGTTCAAGGTCATGAAGAAATCGTTGGGCGCGGGCGAGTGGATTCGCCGCGGCATCGGCGTGGCGCTGCTGTGCGGCGTGGCGGCCATCGCGCTGGGGCTGGACACCGGCGTTCTGGCACAGCTGTCGCTCGCGGGCACTTCGTCGGTGGAGCAGGCGCTGATCGACAAGGTGCGGCCGAAGAAGCCGCTCGGCCAGCCCACCGAAGAGCCCGCCGTGGTCACGACCGGCCCTGACTCGACCGTGATGATGGCCGGCTCCAACGCCATGATGGCCCCGGGCAACGCCATGATGGCGGCCAGCAACTCGATGATGATGTCCGCCGACAAGGGCGCCGGTACAGCCTCGCCCTCCGCCTTGCCCGTCGAAGGCAACGGCCCGTCGCTGGACGGCGCCGTGCAATGGCTCAACTCGCCGCCGCTCACCATGGAAGGCCTTAGCGGCAAGGTGGTGCTGGTCGACTTCTGGACCTACTCGTGCATCAACTGCCTGCGCGCGCTGCCGTACGTGCAGGCCTGGGCCGAGAAGTACAAGGACAAGGGGCTGGTGGTCATCGGCGTGCACGCGCCGGAGTTCGCGTTCGAGAAAGACATAGGCAACGTGCGCAAGGCCGTGAAGGACCTGAAGCTCGGCTACCCGGTGGCCGTCGACAACGACTACGCCATCTGGCGTGCGTTCAAGAACGAGTACTGGCCGGCGCACTACTTCATCGACGCGCAGGGCCGCATTCGCCATCACCACTTCGGTGAAGGCGAGTACGACAAGTCGGAGCAGGTCATCCAGCAACTTCTGGCCGAGGCCGGGCAGGGCGCGATGCCCGGCGACCTGGTGAAGGTCGAGGCGCAGGGCGCGCAGGCCGCGGCCGACAGCCAGAACGTGAAGTCGCCCGAGACGTACATCGGCTACGAGCGCGCCGAGAACTTCGCCTCGGCCGGCGGCTTCGTGCAGGGCAAGCCGCATGCGTACGCGGTGCCGGCCGAACTGAAGACCAACCAGTGGGCGCTCGGCGGCGACTGGACCGTGGCCGGCCAGGACGCGGTGCTGGGCAAGGCGCGGGGCCGCATCGCCTACCGCTTTCATGCGCGCGACCTGCACCTGGTGCTGGGCTCGGGCGATGGCCGCCCGGTGCGCATCAAGGTGACCATCGACGGCAAGCCGCCCGGCGAAGACCACGGCATGGACATCGACGCGCAGGGGCTGGGCACCGTGAGCGGGCAGCGCCTGTACCAGCTGGTGCGCCAGCGCGGCACGGTGGCCGATCGGCGCTTCGAGATCGAGTTTCTGGATCCGGGCGCGCAAGCCTACGCGTTCACCTTCGGCTGAAAAGAACGATAAGAGGGCGAGAACCGGCGGCAAGGCCATCGTCCGTCGGGCTACGCAGGGTAGCGCGTTCGCTGTATTCTTAGAGATACGACGAACCCGGTTCCTTGCCTGATGCTCAACCCGCCCTTCAAACGCCTTGTGTCGGCCCAGCCTGCCGGCCCCGAAACGGGAAACGCGACCCTGCGCAGGGTCGGCGACTGCTGCGATCCGGCCGAGGACGCCGACCGCCCGACGACCGACGGCGCCGCGCCGCACGCCCGCACCCGGCTCTTCGACCTGGACACGCACTTCTTCTGCTCCGTCATCGGCACCTGCCTCAGCACGGCCGAGCTGCGCAAGCTGATGACGCGCATCGACACCGTGCAGGCCGACCTGCAGGGCGCGAGCGACCTCGACATCCACCACGACGCCGTGCGGCTCGCCACGCAGAACGCGGGCGTGGCCAAGGCCCTGCAGAAGGCGCTCGACCACCGGCATGCCACGGTCATCCAGCGGGCGTCGAAGCTGCACGACGCGGCGGCGCTGGTCGCGTTCTGGGAAGAGGCGCTGCGCCAGGGCGAGGTTCCAGGTGCCTACTGGGCCGTGCTGATGCACCGCAAGGCCACGGCCGAGCTGCGCCAGCGCGTGTTCGGCGACGTGCACATGCTGTCGCACCTGGTCGGCGCGGCCAACCGCGCGGACATCTGCCGCCTGGTGGCGCTGGAGCGCGAGAACGCCGAGCTGCGCGAGCGGCTCGACCGCCAGCAGCTTCGCTCGCAGGAGCTGGCCGAAGAGAAGGACAAGACCCTGTCGCGGCTGAACCAGGCGCTGGTGCAGGTTCAATCGACCAGCCCCAAGCCCGCCTCCCCGCAGGACGAGGCAGACCTGGAACTCGCGGCGCGCATCCGCCAGGAAGAAAGCGAGCGCGCCGCCTCGCTCATCGCGGTGCAGACCGGCCGTCGCGAGCGTGCCGAGCAGGCAGCGGTGGCTGCGGTGGCCGACGCCAACCGCCTGAGCGAAGAGCTGGAGCACCTGCGCCAGCACGCCATCTCGCTGGGCCGCGAGCTTGCCGCGGCCGAAGCCCAGTTGAAGCTGCATGCCGGCGAGGCGGCGCCCAGCGCCTACCTCGACAGCCAGCTGCAGGGCCGGCGCGTGCTCTACGTAGGCGGGCGGCCCAGTTCGATGCCGGCCATTCGCGACCTCGTGCACCGGCACGGCGGCGAGTTCCAGCGCCATGGCGGCCGGCTCGAAGACCGCTCGGGCCTGCTGGCATCGGCCGTGTCGTGGGCCGAGGTGGTGGTGTTTCCGGTGGACTGCATCGACCACGAATCGGTGGACAACATCAAGCGCGTGTGCGTGCGCCAGCAGGTGCGCTACATGCCCTTGCGCAGCGCGGGCATCGGCTGCTTCGCGGCGGCTTTCTCCAGCCCGCCGGCGGAGGGCGCGGCGGTTCAGGGGACACACGGGCAGGCTTCAGACCCGCCCATCTGCCGGCGCAACGGCTGAGAAACGTCGTAGATAAACTCGGGCGCTCAATCACACCCCAGGAGTTCTCATGAAGATCAGCGCACGCAATGTCCTGTCAGGCAAGGTCGTTTCCATCGTTCGCGGCCCGGTCACCACCGAGGTGACGCTGGAAATCGCGCCCGGTGTGCAGATCGTCTCGACCATCACCAGCAGCTCGGCGCAATCGCTGAGCCTGTCCGAGGGGAGCCCGGCCTACGCGGTGATCAAGGCCTCGAGCGTGATGGTCGGCACCGACTGACGCCCATGCCCGAGCTGGCCCCCGCGCTCGAAGTGTTGGGCCTGGTGCCGAGGCCGGGCGTGCTCGCGCTCACGGCGCTGCAGGACCTGCCCCGGCACGACCTGGGGCCACGCAGGTGCTGTGCTATTCGGGCCGGCCGGTGGCGCAGGTCGACAGCTACGTGGGCGCGCGGCTGGTCGAGGTGCTCGATGCCTGCGGGCTGTCGGAGCGGCCGCGCTCCGAGCTCAAGCGCTGCGTGGTCGTCGCGCAGGGCAACGACGGCTACCAGGCCATCTTCAGCTGGAACGAGCTCTACAACAGCACCATCGGCGAGAAGGCGCTGGTGCTGTACGAGAAGAACGGCGCGCCGCTGGAGGCGCACCTGGGGCGCATCTGCCTCATTTCCGCCAACGATGCCCGGCTGGGGCCGCGCCACCTGCGCGGCCTGTCGCAGGTGACGGTGAAGATGCTCTGACAGGTCTTTCAGGGCCTGCCAGAGCCCGTCGAATCGGCGGCGACCGCTTTCAGGCCGCTTGCTTCGGCGCGTAGCCCAGCACCGCCTTCACTTCCAGGAACTCGCCGAATGCATGGTCGCCCCATTCGCGGCCATTGCCCGACTGCTTGAAGCCATCGACGGGCCGAACGCTGTCTTTGGGGTTGTGGGCGCGTGCAGGACAGGGTCATCGATCCGGCGTAGCCTCTGCGGCCGTTGCGCCGTTTTGTCCACTCGACCCGTTTGCCCCGTCCTTTCCCTCGTTGTTGCATGGAGTTTCAAACATGATGAACAGAACCGACCCCGTCTGGCTGATCACGGGCTGCTCCACCGGCTTCGGCCGCGAGCTCGCCAAGCTGGTGCTCGCGCGCGGCTGGCGCGCCGTGGTCACCGCGCGCAACCCGGTGCAGGTGGCCGACATTGCCGAAGGCCATGGCGACCGCGCGCTGGTCCTGCCGCTGGACGTGACCGTGCATGAGCAGGTCGCGCACGTGGTGGCGCAGGCCAGGCAGCATTTCGGCCGCGTCGACGTGCTGGTCAACAACGCGGGCTACGGCTACCTTGCCGCCATCGAGGAGGGCGACGACAAGGCAGTGCGCGACATGTTCGAGACCAACGTGTTCGGGCTGGTCGACATGACCAAGGCCGTGCTGCCGCTGATGCGCGCGCAGGGCAACGGGCTGGTGGTGAACGTGTCGTCCATCGGCGGGCTCTCCAGCTTCGCGGCCACGGGGTACTACCACGGCACCAAGTACGCGGTGGAGGGCATTTCGGAGTCGCTGGCCATCGAGCTCAAGCCGCTGGGCATCGGCGTGCTCATCGTGGAGCCGGGGCCGTTTCGCACGAACTGGGCGGGCCCTTCGATCCAGCAGTCGGCCACGCGCATCGAGGCCTACGACGCCACCGCGGGCGAGCGCCGCCGGCAGACCGCCGCGCGCAGCGGCAACCAGGCCGGCGACCCGGTGCGCGCGGCGCAGGCCATCATCGACGCCGCGCTGTCCGACAAGCCGCCGCTGCGCCTGGTGCTGGGCAAGGCCGCGCTCGACCTGGCGCGCAAGAAGCTGGAGTTCATGCGCGGTGACTTCGATGCGTGGGAGTCGACCACGCTGGGCGCGGACTTTCCGCCCGGGGAAGGCTGAGCGCGCACAGAGAGCGGCTGGGCGTTCAGGTCTGGATGTAGTCTGCTGTTCCGCTCGCCGCGGGCTGCGCCGGTTGCGGCTCGCCGATCATCTCGCGCAGCGTGGCCTCGATGGTGCTCGACATCGCGTCCAGTGCCAGGTCGTTGGGCTGCGTGCCGAAGGGCTCCTCGATCTCCGCGCCCAGCGCTTCGAGCGCGAAGAAGGTGTACGCGATGAAGGCCACCACCACCGGCGTCATCGCGCCGATGGCGTCCACCAGCCCGAAGGGCAGCAGCACGCAGTACAGGTAGATGGTGCGGTGAATGATGACCGAGTAGGTGAACGGAATCGGCGTGCCCGCTATGCGTTCGCAGCCGCCCAGCGCCTCGGTGAGGCGGCCCAGCGGCACTTCCATGGCCTGCGCCAGCATCGGGTCGAGCTGGCCTCGCAGGCGCCTGTCGCGCAGCCATTCGCCCACCATCAGCAGCAACACGGCGGGCTTGAAGCGCGCAGGTTGCAGGCGCGCGCAGTCTTCGGGCGACAGCAGCCGCGCCAGGTCGGCGGCCGGGTCGGTGCCGCGCAGCTGGTGGCGCAGCGCATGCACGAAGGCGATGAGGCGATGCGTGGGCACGGCGGCATGGGCCTGCGCGTGGGTGCCCGCATCGGCCAGCGTGAGCACCTGCCGCACCAGCGAGCGCGTTTCGTTCAGCAGCGCGCCCCACAGCGTGCGCGCCTCCCAGAAGCGCGCGTAGCTCGTGCCGTTGCGAAAGCCCAGGAAGATAGCCAGCGTCAGGCCGATGAGCGAGAAGGGCACGAAGTTCAACGGCACCTTCCACTGGAAGAGCCGCCCATGCAGCACGGTGACCAGCACCGCGAAGGCCGTGGTCCACAGCAACTGCGGCGCGATGTCCCTCAGGACCGAGCCGCGCCATACGAAGAGCATGCGCAGCCAGTGGGGGCGGGGTCGGACGATCATGGGGTGGCGATTATCCCCGTGGCGCGCTGCCCGCGGCCACCACCGGGGCTCCCCCGCTATAGCACGAACCAGCCCACCGCCACGTAGTGGCTCACCGTGCCCGCCAGCACGAACAGGTGCCACGCCCCGTGCGCGTGCCGGTAGCCCCAGCTGTTGCGATAGAAGAGCGTGCCCGTCGTGTAGAGCACGCCACCGACGAGCAGCCACGCAAGCCCGCCGCCGTCGAGCCGCGCGGCGAGCGGCACGGCGGCCAGCACGCCGACCCAGCCCATGCCGATGTAGAGCATGAGCGGCGGCTTCTGCGGCCCGGGCCGCGCGGTGTTCGGCGGCGCCAGCTCGCGCCAGATGCCATACAGCGCGGCGCCCCAGATCACCGCAAGCAGCAGCGCGCCCCACACGCCCTGCAGCGTGACCAGCGCGAACGGCGTGTAGGTGCCGGCGATGAGCAGGTAGATGGCGCAGTGGTCGGCCCGCTCCCACATGCGCTTTCGCTGCCCGCGCGTGCTGTGGTACAGCGTGGAGGCCGCGTACAGCGCCACGGCCGACAGCGAGAACACCACCGCGCCCGCGATGCGCGCGGGGTCGCCGCTGGGCACCGTCTTGGCCAGCAGCAGCACCGCGCCCGGCAGCGCGAGCAACAGCCCCAGCAGGTGGCTGTAGCCGTTGAGCCGCTCGCCCGGGTACATGCGCGTGCCGCCCGCCCGCCTGTCAGCGGCCGGTTTCCTTCAGGTAGGCCTGGCGCGCGGCGAAGGCGGTGTTCGCAAAGTCGGAGAACACGCCGTCGATGCCGGCGCGGAAGTAAGCCAGGTACTCGGGCGTCGGGTCGCCCTTGTACACGCCGGCCAGGTACTTTGCCTCGTTGCGGAAGGTGTAGCTGTGCACGAACAGGCCGGCCTTGTGCGCGTCGGCGATCAGCGCGGTGGGCTTGATGGTGTTCACGTCGGCCAGGCCCTTGTTGGGCGTGGCGAAGGGCACGATGGTGTGCAGCATGACCTGCGGCTTCCACGGGCCGATGCCGTCGGCATAGGTCTTCACCTCGGCCAGGCCGGCCGGCGTGAGCATCTCGCCGAAGAACTTCGGGTTGCCGGCCAGCGTCCAGCTGTAGGGGCGGCCGTCGACGAAGGTATAGACGTCGTTGGTCACGTAGATCATCTCGCCGGTCTGGTAGTTGACGTCGTTGCCGTCCACCAGCTGCACCGCGCGCGCCTTCAGGCCGGCCGAGCGCAGGTACTTCAGGCTCTCGGGCTCGAAGCTCTGCACGAAGATCGGCGCGTCCTTGCGGTTGAGGTCGTTGAAATTCATGATCTTGAGCAGCGCGTCTTCCAGCGGGTGGCTGCCCACCGGGCCGCAACCGTTGGCAATGGCCTGCGCGTTGTTCCAGATCGGGTTCTTCGTCTCCGGGTACACCGTGAGCGCGCGGCCGGTGGAGGCGCTCTTGGCCTTGGCGATGTCGATGACCTCCTGGAAGCTCAGGATCGGCAGCTTGCCGTTCAGGTCGGTGGGGCGCTGGTCCTTGGCGTCGTAGGTGGTGCCGCGGATCCACTGGCGCAGCTCGTCCATGGTGAAGTCGGTGATGGACCAGTCGTTGGTGTGGTCCTCGCCGTCGACCACGAGCGACTTCAGCACCGATTTCGGATCGGCCGGGTCGGTCAGGTCGCTGTTGTACTTGGCCGGGCCGTTGGCGGCGATGGGCGGGTACTTCACGTCGACCAGCACCGGCGGCACGGTGCGCTTGCGGCCGGCGACGGTGGCGTTGGTCTTGGCGACGTCGACCACGTTGGTGTTGTCGCTGAGCCAGGGGTTGTGGCGGGCGACGAGCACGCAGTCCTTCGTGAGGTGCAGGTCGGTCTCCAGCGAATCGGCGCCGGCGTCGGCCGCGGCTTCGTACGATGCTTTTGTTTCTTCCGGATACAGGCCCGGCAGGCCACGGTGGCCGATGACCAGGGGCACCGAGCCGTCGAGCGTTCCCAGCGGCGAAGGCATGGGGGCCGGCGCGGGCGCGGGGGCCGGTGCGGGCGGCAGCACAGGGAATACGATGCCGTTGCCATTGCCGTTACCGCCGCCACAGGCGGCGATCACGAGGCAGCCACCGAGCGCGGCGAAGGCAGCGCGAACGGGGCGGGGGGCGGGTGCCGGGGTGCTCTTCTTGGTCATGTGCGTTCTTGGAGTGGTTGTAAAGACAAAGATCGGAAGGAGATCGAAAGCCGCCGGATGCTAGGTTTGGCCCATGACGGGACGGTGACCGCAGCGGCGTCGCAGAATCACGAACCCGCCCCTTTGCCGCTCCTTGCCGCCCTTTTGCCGACCCTTCGCCGGGCCCGCCGACTTTTCGAGATCGATGCCATGCCGCTTCCTCGCTTGCCCACCTCGCATGCATTGCGTGCATTGCATGCCTTGCCCGCATTGAGGGGCGGCCTGCTGGCCCTGCTCGCCGCGGCCCTCTTCGGCATTAGCACGCCGCTGGTGCAGCGCGCCGGCGAAGGCCTGGGCGCCTTCACCACGGCGGCGCTGCTCTATGCCGGTGCCGCCTGCATGGGCGCCTGGCTGCGCAGGCCCGTGGAGCGCGAAGCCGCCGTGCGCCGCGCCGACCTGAAGCGGTTGTGGTGCATGGCTCTGTTCGGGGCCGTCGTCGGGCCGGTCGCGCTTGCATGGGGCCTGCAGCACACCAGCGGCACCAGCGCCTCGCTGATGCTCGCGCTGGAAGCCCTCTTCACCGCCGTGCTGGCGCGCACGCTGTACCGCGAGGTGATGGACCGGCGCGTGGCGGCCGCGATGCTGTTGCTGCTCGCGGGCGGCCTGGTGCTGGTGGTCGACCGCGGACTGAGCGGCGGCGTGCAACTGGTGGGGCTGCTCGCCGTGCTGGCGGCCACCGCCGCCTGGGGCATCGACAACACCTTGTCGCGCGCGCTGGCCGAGCGCGATCCGGGCCAGGTGGTGCTCGGCAAGTCCGCGCTGGGCGCGGGCGCCACACTGGTGCTGGCGCTGCTGGCCGGCGAGCCGCTGCCGCATGTGCCGGCGGCGCTGGCGCTGTGGGTGATCGGTGCCTGCGGATACGGCCTGAGCCTGCGGCTCTACCTGCTTGCGCAACGGGCCTTCGGTGCGGCGCGCACGGGTTCGGTGTTCGCCTTCGCGCCCTTCATCGGCGCGCTGGTGGCCATCGGGCTGGGGGAGCGTGCCTTGAGCGTGGGCATGGCCGTGGGGGGCGTGCTGATGCTGGCTGGCGTGGTGCTGCACCTGGCCGAGTCGCACGGCCACGCGCACGACCACGAACTGATGGAGCACGAACACGCGCACCGCCACGACGACGGCCACCACGATCACAGTCACGACCCGATGCCCGCCGGCGAGCACAGCCATGCGCACCGGCACCTGCCGTTGCGCCATGCGCATGCGCACGTGCCGGACGCGCACCACGCGCACACGCACTGAGGCCTGTGTGGTGCTCCGGCGCTACAGCTGCGCGCGCTGGGCCAGCGCGCGTCACCTGCGTCGACGGTACGCTGACGTTGTAGCGGTCAGGCCGCCGGCGATACCGGGCGCGTTCCCACCAGCACCGGCTGAAAGAACGCATCGTCGATGCGCCGCACGTCCACCAGCCCGGCCTCGCGCATCAGCTCGCACAGCCGTGTGGTCGAGATGGCGTAGTACCGCGAGCGCATCACGCGCGTGCGCACGGCTTGCGTCGCGAGGTCTTCGGTGACGAAGAAGAAGCCCAGGTCATAGTGCGCGCCGCGGCCTTCGTCGTCGAAGTCCCACACCTGGAACAGCACGTGCCGCTGCCTGTCTTCTACGCGCGCGCCGTAGTGCTTCACGAGGTTGGTGCCACGCGGCTCCTGCGCGTAGTCGCGCACGCTCACCACGCAACCGCCGCCGGGGCGCAGGCAGGCGGCCATCTGGCGCAGGGCCGTGAGCAGGTCGTCGTCGGTCTGCAGGTGCGGCATCGAGTTGTCGCATGACATCACGATGTCGAAGCCGCCGCCGTGGTGCGTGTGCGCCTCGCGCATGTCGGCCACCGAGAAGGCGATGTCGAGGCCGCGCTCGCGCGCCTCGTGGCGCGCGCGCTCGACCTCGCGGGCGGACAGGTCCGACGCCGTGACCGCATGGCCGAGCGCCGCGAGGCCCAGCGCCTGCGTGCCGATGCCGCAGGACACGTCGAGCACCTTGCGCGGCACGCCGTGGCGTTGGTCTTGGCCGTCGGCGGCGGGCCATTCGCTGTCGATGAGGCGCGCGAGCTTCTCACCCTGCGCGGCGACGCTCTGGTTCCAGTCGGGGTAGATCAGGTGATAGAGCGGCGCGAGGTCGTCGTAGAAGTCAGTCATGAGGCGAGTGTGCGAGTGGCCTGGCATGGTACCGGTCGGCGCCCGAGGGCAGCGGCCGACAATACGCGCCACGCACCATGTTCAAGCACATTCCAGCCATCGCCTTCATCGCGTCCCTCGCGGCATCAGCCTTCTTCTTCTGGGCCTGGTATGAGCGCTACCTTCGCTGGGACTTCAACGAACTGGGCCGCTACTACGACGCAGACACGCAGACGGTCTACACCACAAGCGGCTTCGCTTGGGCATTGCCCGCCTTCGGCTGCCTGCTGCTGGCCGTGGCATTGCTGGCCCGCGCGTGGCGCCGACGCCGCAAGCGTTAGCGCCCGAAGCTGTTGACGTGCACTTCGACGATGTCGACGAACTCGGGCAGCTCGATCAGAAACTCAGCGTCCCGCGCCAGCGGCGCCACGCGCCGTGGATCGCCGCGCGTGGCGTGCATGGCCTGCATCTCTTCCATGGAGCGCCAGAACGACACGGTGCGGAACTCGGCGGTGTCGCCCTTGAGCTTGCGAAAGTACTGCACGCCGAGGCAGTCGGGCTTCTTCGCGATCTCGGTGATGCCGTGCTCGACGCTGTAGCGCAGGTACTCGTCGGCGCGCGCGATGGGTGTTCGGCCTTCCCAGATGCGACCGATCAGCGGGGTGGACAGCAGTTTGCATTCGACGGCCATGGGTGCTCCTTTCGATGGGTTCGCCTGTGCACATCGGGCGCACGTTGGCGCGCGACGAACGCCGTCGACGTAGGAGCGAACCAACTTCGGGTGCAAGCGAAGCCTTGTGCCGCGCCGCTCTAAAACCGCTCTAAAGCCGCTTGAAATCCGCTCGCAAACCGCCCTGAAAGGGCTTTCAGGCGGGCTCGAAAGCGCGCAGCAGCGCGTGCGACAGGTCGGCCACGAGCGCCTCGCGCTGCGGCGACGGCCGCCAGAACATGCGCCCCGCGACGCTGCCGGCGGCGGCCTCCCAGTCGGGATGGTTGCGCGACGGCTGCGCGCCGCGCACGGCGGCGGCCGCGGCGCTGGTCGTCGCATCGGCTCGGGCCTGCGCATCGCCGTTGGCGGATGCGTTCGCGGTTGCCTCCGCGTTGATGCGCTGCGTGGCCGCATGGCCGCGACGCTCCAGCGCCTGCGCGAGCTGCAGCTGCCATGTGGTCATCGCGAACAGCACCGCGTCTTCCACGGTGAGCTCGTGCATGTCGCGCAGCTTGTTCGCAATCTTGCGGCCCAGCGGGCCCCAGCCTTGCGACACCGCACCGCCGATGGCGCCGCCCAGCGCCGCGCCCGCACCGAGCGAGATGCCGGCCACCGCCAGGTCGGCCACCACGCCCACGGCCGCGCCGATGACCGCGCCCTTGCCCAGGCGCAGGCCCGCGTCCTTCATGGCCTCGGGGCTGAAGAAGTCCAGCGTCCAGCGGCCTGCGATGGCCTGCAGCGGGGCCTCGTCGGCGTCGCCCTGGCGAAAGCCGTAGAGCGCGAGCAGGTCGTCGGTACAGCGCTGGGCCTTGTCGAACACGGCCTTCTGCAAGGCCGCGACCAGCGCGTTGCGCCGCGCGGTGTCGGCGAACTCGGTGGCCGACACGGTGCGGCGCACCGCGGCGGCATCGACCAGCAGCTCGGCGATGCGCGCGCAGGCCGACTGGCGGCGCAGTGCCGCCTCGGCGGCCAGCGCGTCGACCACGCCGCGCAGCAGCTCGCGGCGCTCGCGCAGCAGCGTGGCCAGGTCGTTGTACAGGTCTTGTTCGGCGCCGACGAAGGGAGCGGCCGCGTCGAAACGCACCTGCACGTGCAGGCCGTAGGCCGACAGCAGCTCCCTCCACGCGGGCTCGCGGCTGGTGGTGTCGCGCACGAAGTTGAGCACCGGCAGCACCGGGCGCGCGCAGGAGTTGAGCAGCTCGATCTCGTCGCGGAACTTGGGCAGCACCGGTTCGCGCACGTCGATCACGAGGAAGGCGGCGTCGATGTCGAGCATGGTGCGCAGCACCTTGGCCTCCTGCTCGAACACGCCGTGGGCCTCGGGGCCCTGCAGGAAGCGGCGGATGCGCTCGGGCGGCGTGGCCTGTGTGGGATGCGCAGCCTGCGTGTCGAAGGCGGCGAGGTGCTCGCGCAGCGCGACGGCGTCTTCCAGCCCCGGCGTGTCGAAGAAGCGCACCGCGACCGCGCCGTTCACCTCGAGGTCGGCCGACTCGACATGGCGCGTGGTGCCGGGCCGGTCGGACACTTCGCCGAAATGCACGCGCCGCGTGAGCGTGCGCAGCAGCGATGTCTTGCCCGCGTTGGTGTGGCCGACGACGGCGATGCGGATGGGCTGCGCGCTCATGGCACGGGCGCGGTGTCGCGCAGGGCGGTGGCCAGGTGCTCGCTAGCTGTCACGCGTTGCAGGCCGGTGCCGTGCAGCCAGTCGCGCCAGCGCTGCGTGGCCGCAGCCTGGGGCGCGCCGGTCAGCCAGAGGCGGCATTCGCCGCAATGCGCCAGCACTTCGCGCAGGAAGCGCTCCGTGCCGCGGTCGGGGCTCGATGCGGCATGGCACACCAGCAGCACGGTGCGCGGGTGGATGTGTGCCAGCTGGTCGAGCAACGCGCGGCGTGACGGCGCGCTGCCGTCGATGCGCTGGACCTGGATTGTGGGGAGGGCGGCCAATTCGGCGGGCGGCCAGGGCGTGTCCGGGGTGCTGGGCGGCAGTTCGAAACCGACGACGAACACCACGTCCTGCAGCTGCGCATCCGGCAGGCCGGTGGGCGTGGCGTCGTGCGCGCGGCCGGGGTCGGCATCGACGATGGCTGCCGGTGCCATCGCGGCGAAGCGGGCGAGCAGCTTGCGGTAGTAGGGCGCGCTCCAGTCGGGCTGCAGCGCGCGGCGCCGGCTGCGCCACACGGCCGCGCTCCACAGCGCCAGCGCCACGCGCGGCATCAGGCCGTACACCACGATGCATCCGGTGAGCCACAGCGCCCAGGTGCGCTGCCCGCCCGCGCTGGCGGCGCCGGGCGCGGTGGCCAGCACGGTGGCCGCGTCGGGCACGGGGAAGCCGAGCTTCGCGGGCGCCCAGCCCAGCGTGTGCACGGCCTGCACGAAGAAGGCCGGATCGAGGATCGTCGTTTCCCAGCTCAGCGTGTAGCTGCGGAACGCGAGCGCGAACAGCATGGCCGCCAGAACAACCGCGAACGACAGCGACCAGATGCCATGGCTCACCAGCCCGAAAGCCCAGGGCAGCAGCCGCGCGCGCGAAAGCAGGCCGGTGGCCGCGCGCAGCAGCACCGGCGCCTGGCCCCGCTTGCCACCCGCGACGCGCGCGGTGAGCGACAGCCAGATCCAGCCGAGCGACGCGCTGCCGAAAAAGCCCAGCGGCAGCCACAGGCCGACGAGCCACAGCAGCAGCGTGAGCGCATGCAGCCCCAGCAGGCTGACCAGCGCGACGATCACGTTGATATGGCGCTCGCCGCCGCCGACCACGTTGCCTGCGAGGCCGAGGCCCGTCAGCACGATGAGCGCGACCATCGCCAGCAGCACCCACGGCGCCCATTGCCGGGCACGTTGCAGTTCAGGCTGGAGACCGATGCGTTCGCCGAGCTGCAAAGCGCGTTCCGTGACCTGGGCGTGGATGTAGGGGGTGCGCGAGGCGGCGGTGCGCATCGCCTGGGCGTCGTCGAGCGGGCCGCTCTGTTCGGTCCAGCGGATCGCCTCGCTGATGACCGCATCGTGGAAGGCGGGTGCGGCGGTCGCGGCGAATGCAGCTGGCGTCTCGGGTGTCTCGGGTGTCTTGGGTTCTTGCAGCGCGGTCGCGGTGTTGGTCAACAGGGTCCCTTTGCTGGTGAGTGTCCGCGCGGCGGCGGGGCGCGCAAATTATGCCCGGCACGTACGCCCGCTATTCATGCCGGCGACGCCTTGCGGCCCTCGGGGCTCTCCACCCGGCGCGCCCATGAGAAACGGGGCCGCAAGCGGCCCCGTTCGCAAGGGGAACAAATGGAGGCGGCGCGTGCCCAGTCTCAGCGAAGGCCGAAGAACGAAAGCACCGCGACAACGACCACGACCAGACCGACGATGTAGATGATGGAATTCACGCGAAGGCTCCTGTGTGTTGAATATGTATTCAGCTTCGCCGCATGGGGGCTTCTTGACTGTCGGCAAGCAGCGGCGTGTGGTGTAGGACTCGCGAAGCGAACGCGTCAGGGTGACCACGGCATTTCTGCGCCGTGCCTGCCTTTCCCTTTCGAGGCGCCGCGGATGTGACCATTGTTTGCAATGGGCAACCACGCACGACGCAAGACTCTGGCCCTCCTTCGCCATGCCTGCCAGGGTCTTCCCATGCCACCCCACGCGCCTTCCGTCCACCCTGTTTACTCTGTTCACCCTGCCCACCCCGGCGCCCGCCTGCCGCGCATGCCCAACGCCCAGCCCCTGCGCGTCAATGCGCACCTGCTGCCCACGCTGTCCGACCGGCTGCGCGACGAGGCCTCCAGCCGCACCTTGGAGCAGCCTTCGGACTACACCGTGACACCTGCGCAGATGCGCGACATCCTGCAGCGCGACCTGGCCTTGTTGCTGAACACCACCAATGCCGAAGACCTGATCGACCGCAAGCGCCACGCGCAGGCGGCTTCGTCGACCGTCAACTTCGGCGTGCCGCCGCTGGCGGGCAGCTACCTGTCGGAGCGCAAGTGGGCCGACATCGAACGCATCATTCGCCGCGCCGTGCTCGACTACGAGCCGCGCCTGATGCCGCAGACGCTCTCGGTGGTGCCGCTCACGAAGGAAGAGGGCGCGGCGCAGGGCTGCAACGTGCTGCTGTTCGAGATTCGCGCGCTGATCGACCTGCGGCCCTATCCGCTGGAGTTCACGGTGCAGAGCGCGGTCGACCTGGAAACGAACCGCATGAGCGTGCTGCACGCGGCGCGCTGAACCCTCCCCGGCCGTGCCGGGCTCCGTCGACACCACCCTTCTTTCCTCGCTCGCTTGCTTTCAATTTCCTTTCACCCGTTTCAGGACGCCTCACCCCCATGGACCCGCTACTCCTCGACTACTACAACAAAGAGCTGGTCTACATGCGCGAGGCGGCGAGCGAGTTCGCCAGCGCGCACCCGAAGATCGCGCGCCGCCTGGGCATGCACGGCATCGAGGTGGCCGACCCGTATGTGGAGCGGCTCATCGAGTCGTTCAGCTTTCTGTCGGCGCGCATGCAGATCAAGCTGGACGCGGAGTTTCCGCGCTTCGCGCAGCGGCTGCTCGAGGTGCTCTACCCCAACTACCTGCGCCCCACGCCCTCGATGGCCGTGGCGCAGCTGCACCCCAGCGTGAAGGAAGGCGACTTCACCCGCGGCTTCGTGGTGCCGCGCGGCACCGCCTTTCATGCGCGCGTGCCGGCCGGCGAGGAAACGCCGTGCGAGTTCCGCTCCAGCCAGGACGTGACGCTGTGGCCCTTTGAAATTGCCGACGCCCGCCTGACCGGCGCGCTGCCCGACATTCCCGCGCTGGAGCGCTACCTGCCGCCGCATGTGCAGGTGACGGGCGCGCTGCGGCTGCGGTTGCGCATCGTCGGCGAGATGAACTTCGCGGCGCTGGCGGGGCTCGACCGCCTGCCCATCTACCTGCGCGGCAACGAGCAGGTGGCTTCGCACCTGTTCGAGCTGCTGCACACCTCGGCCGTGGCCACCTTCGTCGGCGAGCCCGGCAAGCTGGCCGACCGGCCGCACGTGGTGACCGAGGGTGCGCTGGTGCACGAAGGCCTGGCGCCTGGTGAAGGGCTGTTGCCGCTCGAATGGAACACCTTTCACGGCCACAACCTGCTGCACGAGTACTTCGCGTGCCCCGAGCGCTTCTACTTCTTCGCGCTCACGCAGCTGGCGCCGGGCCTGGCGCGGGTGCAGGGCAAGGAGGTGGAAATCGTCGTGCTGCTGGGCAAGCCGCCGGGGGCGCTGGGTGCGCTGGTCGACGCGGGGCAGTTCGCGCTGTTCAGCACGCCGGTGGTCAACCTGTTCGAGCGGCGCACCGACCGCATCGAGCTCGACGAAGCCCAGCCCGAATTCCACCTGGTGCCCGACCGCTCGCGGCCGCTCGATTTCGAGGTGTATTCGGTCAAGCGCATCGCGGGCCAGCAGGCGCAGACCACGGCCGAGCTGGAGTTTCGTCCGCTGTACCAGACGCTGAACGAAGACGAGGGCAACCACGGCCGCTACTTCTCGGTACGCCGCGAGCCGCGCCTGGCGTCGGCCAACGCGCGCAAGTACGGCACGCGCACGCCGTACATCGGCACCGAGGTGTTCCTGTCGCTGGTCGACCAGCACGAGGCGCCGTACCCCGAGAGCCTGCGCTACCTGTCGGTGAAGGCGCTGCTCACCAACCGCGACCTGCCTTGCCTGGTGCCGCGCAACGGGCATTCGGACCTGGCCGTGTCCGACTCGGTGCCGGTGTCGGCGGTGGGGCTCATTCGCCCGCCGAGCACGCCCAAGTCGCCGTTCGCGCAGCGCGAGATCGCGTGGCGGCTGATACGCCAGCTCGGTTTCAACCACCCGCCGCTGGCCGACATGCCGCACCGCGAGGGCGCGCAGGCGCTGCGCGACATGCTGCGCCTGTTCGTCACCGCCGACAACGACGTGCTGGCCCGCCAGATCGACAGCCTGGTCGGCTCGCGCATCGAACCCGTCACGCGCCGGCTGCCGGGCGCGGGGCCGCTCATCTACGGGCGCGGCGTGCAGTGCACGCTGCGGGTCGACGAAGAGGGCTTTTCGGGCACCCGCCCCTACCTGTTGGGGCTGGTGCTGGAGCACTACCTGGCGCGGCACGTGAGCATCAACGTGTTCACGCAGACGGTGATCGAATCGATGCAGCGCGGCACGGTGGCGAAGTGGCCGGTGCGCATGGGCTGGCGGGGCATCGTCTGAGGCGAAGCCCCCCTTGCTACAGCCCTCAGTCCTCCAGCGCTTCAGCGCTTTTTGACGGGCCCCAGCGCCTGCTCGATCAGCCAGCGCATCGCCGCGCGCACCTCCTTCGCGTCGGCGCCCGCATCGATCTCCAGCGCGGCGCGGTCGAAGGCAGCCGATAGCAACTGCGACAGCGCATCGACAGCCACTTCGCCGCGCCCCATGCCGGCGCGCTGCAGGCCCTGGCGCAGTGAATGCGCGGCGTTGGCGTCGTCCATGGCCATGACCTCGGCCATGCCCAGCACGGCCGGTCCGTCGACCAGCAGCAGCCGCGTGCGGCCCGGCACGGTCATGGCGTCCAGGTAGGCATCGGCACCTTGCAGCAGGGCCTCGCGCGGGCCCAGTCGCTCGGGCGTGGCGGCCTCGATGTCGGCGGCCACGGCAACCGCCTCGCGCAGCAGCACCTGGCGGAACAGGTCGCGCTTGTCCGCGAAGTGGTGGTACAGCGCGCCGCGGGTGATGCCCGCGGCCACGGCAATCTCGGGAGTGGAGGTGTCGCCATAGCCTTTGCCGACGAAGAGCGCGCGGGCGGCTTCGAGCAAGGCCAGCTGGGTGGTTTCGGTGCGTTCGCGGTTGGTGGCCATGCGGCGTAATTTACATGCAGGCTGTCTGTAGGTTAGTATTTAACGTACGTACAGCCTGTATGTTTGCGTGTTGTGTTTCGGCTTCGTACGTTGTCTTGTTTGTTTGAAAGGACGCACCATGAAAGTCACGAGCTACTACCCCGTCGTCATGACCGCCGCCGTCGCGGCCACCGCCGATTTCTACCGCTCTCATTTCGGCTTCGTGCCGCTGTTCACGAGCGACTGGTATGTGCACCTGCAGCTGGCCGGCGAGCCCTCGGTGAACCTCGCCGTGCTCCAAGGCAGCCACGAGACCATTCCCGAGCCGGCACGCGGCCAGACCGTGGCCGGCCTGCTGCTGAACTTCGAGGTGGAAGACGTCGATGCGGTGCACGACCGGCTCGCGGCGGCCGGCCTGCCCATTCTTCTTTCATTGCGCGACGAGGCTTTCGGCCAGCGCCACTTCATCACGCGCGACCCGAACGGCGTGCTGATCGACATCGTCAAGCCGATCGCGCCGAGCGCGGAGTTCGCCGCGCAGTACGAGGCCGGCGCGCTGCCCACGTGACGTGACGCGGCGCGGCCCGCGTTGATTCAAAGGCCGCGGTGCCGCTCAGCGTTCCGCTGCGCGCCGCGGCAACTCGCAGGCCCGCCGGCGCTCCCGCCCGTTCGTCAGGTGCAGCCGCATGGCGGCCCGCGCGGCGTCCGCGTCTTGCCGCGAGATGGCCTCGAAGATGTCCCGGTGCTCGTCGGCCACCTGCTTCGTCCACAGCGCGCCCTGCGTGGCACGACCTGCCGCAACCAGCAAGGCCGTGGGAACGCAGCGCGGGCCCAGCGCCTCGAGCACCGCCGCGAAGTGCGGGCTCTGCGAGGCGCGCGCAATCTCGAGGTGGAACTGAAAGTCGGCGAAGGCGGTGTCCACGTGCTGTGCCTTCGCGGTGTCGATGGCATCGAGCGCGCGCTTCAGCGACGCCAGGCCGCTCGCGCTGCGCCGTTGCGCCGCCAGCGCGGCGGCTTCGGTTTCCAGCCCGATGCGCAGTTCGATCAGCGCCACGGCCTGCGGCAGGCTGTCGTCCGGGCCGCTGTCGACACGAAACGCCCGGGCCCGCGACGCGCCGGTGACGAAGCTGCCGACGCCGCGCTGCGCCCGGACCACGCCCGCCGCCTGCAGCTTCGACAGCGCCTCGCGCACCACGGTTCGGCTCACGCCGAACTCGCGCATGATCGCCGCCTCGGTCGGCAGCTGGTCGCCCGCGCGCAGCGGGCCGACCCGGATGCGCTGGTTCAGCGCGTCGGCGATGCCGGCGCTCAGGCTGCGCGGGCGTGTCGGGTCGAGCAGCTTCATGGGCGGCGCAGTTCGGGGGTGCAGGCTGTTTGCCGGCCGCTATTCGGCCTTGATGTTGTTGTCCTTCACCACCTTGCCCCAGCGCTGCGTCTCGGTGTGCATCCACTGCGAGATCTGCTGGCGCGTCATGGGCGAAGGCTCGGAGCCCAGCTCCTGCAGGCGCTTGGCGAAGCCGGGTTGCGCCACGACGTGCTGCACGGCCGCCTGCAGCTTGTCGAGCACGGCGGGCGGCGTGTTGCCGGGCGCCAGCAGGCCCTGCCATGAACCGGTGACGAAGTCGGGAATCTGCGAGGCGACGGTCGGCACGCCCGGCGTGGCCGCGAAGGGCTTGGCGCTGGTGACCGCGATGGCGTTGACCTTGCCGCCCTGCACCAGCGCGTTGGTGGCGACCACGCTCGCCATGGCGCTGTCGATCTGCCCGCCCGCCAGGTCGGCCAGCGCCTGCGAGCCGCCCTTGTAGCCGATCACGTTGAACGCCAAGCCGCGGTCCTGCGCCAGCAGGATGCCCGCGAGCTGGCTGATGGACGCGAGCGGCGTGCCGAAGCTCACGGGCTTGCCGCTCTTCTTGGCGTAGGCGGCGAGTTCGTCGATGGTCTTCACGGGCAGGTCCTTGCGAACGACCAGCAGGTGCGGCGAATAGGCCGGAATCGCGATGGGCACCAGGTCTTTCTCGGGGTTGTAGCTCAGCTGCGGCACTACGCTCGGGCCGATGGTGAGCACGCTCATGTCGAGCAGCAGCAGGTTGTAGCCGTCGGGCGCCGACTTGGCCACGAAGGCCGCGCCGATGTGCCCGTTGCCGCCGGCCTTGTTCTCCACGATGACGGGCTGCTTGAACATCTCGCCCAGTTCCTTGGCCAGCAGGCGGCCCAGCACGTCGGAGGTGCCGCCGGGCGGGTTCGGCACCACGATGCGGATCATCTTGGTGGGGTAGCTGGCCGCCGCGTCCTGCGCGCGGGCCGGCAGGCAGGCGCCGGCCAGCAGAGAGGCCGCGGCCATGCCCAGCAGGGCGCGCCGGGCCTTGGTGCGGTGGGCGCCAGGAGCGAACAGGGGAATCGATGTCTCGGCTTTCATGGGTGTCTCCGTTGGATGTGTGTGGACCGGAACGCGGGGCCGTGAATGGCCGAGGAGCGAAATCTGCGGCGGCCGCTCAGCGCGCCGTGTGGATCACGTTGCGCAGCGGCTCGCCCTGCCGAAGCCGCGCGATGTTGTCCGCCATGAAGCGGTAGCGCCGCTCGAGCAGCGCGGGCGTGATGGCCGAGATGTGCGGCGTGGCGCGCACGTTGGGCAGCGCGTGCAGCGGCCAGCGCGAAGGGGCGACCGGCGGCTGGCCCTTCTTCGGGTACCGGTACCAGACGTCGAGCACCGCGCGCCCCAGGCGGCCGTCGCGCAGCGCCTCGTACAGCGCGGGCTCGTCGACCACCTCCGCGCGCGCCACGTTCACCAGCAGCGCCTGCGTGGGCAGCAGCGCCAGCTGGCGCGCGCCGATGAGCCCGCGCGTGCTGTCGTCCAGCGGGCAGCACACCACCAGCACCTGCGCGCGCGGCAGCACCTCGTCGAGCGCCGACACCGCGACGAACTCGTGGGCCAGGGGCTCGGCCAGCGCGGGTGCTTGCCGGCCGCTGCGCGTCACCGCGATCACGTGCATGCCGCAGGCCCGCGCGCGGCGCGCGATTTCCTGCCCGATGTGGCCGAAGCCCAAAATCGCAACCGTCTTGCCGTGCGCCTCGTCGTGCGGTGCGCGCTGCGCGTAGGCCTGTGCCCAGGCGTCGGCGTCCAGTGTCTGCGGGTACTGCCACAGCCGCAGCGAATGCTCCAGGATGGCGTGCAGCACGAACTCGGCAATCGGCACCTCGTGGCCGTGCACGTTGCACACCGTGGTGCCCGCGGGCAGCGACTGCATCGCGATCTCCTCCGACCCCGCGCCGGGCACCTGCAGCAGTCGGCAGCGCAGGCGCGCGGCCTCGCTGTCGCTCACGCTGTTGGCGATGACCACGTCCGCGGCGATGGCGCCGGCCTCGGGGAAAGCCTGCAGCGCTTCGACCTCGTGCCCGGGGCCGAGCAGGGCGCGCAGGCGGGGCGCGTGGGGCGCATGGAGCCCGACGATCTGGATGTGCATGGGAAAAAGCCTTGTGTTCTGAAAAGGAGGAGGCGGCGGCGCGCGGTATCGGCTTGCGGGCAGTGCGCGATCGGTGATCGGCTATCGGCTCTCGCGCACCACAAGGTCGGGCCGCTGCTTGAAGGCGTCCTGCAGCCGCGTGCCCAGTCCGGGTGTCGCGGGCGGCTGGGCCATGCCCTCGCGGATCACCGGCAGCTCGGTGACGATGTCGCGGTACCAGGTCGCCAGCGTGGCGCGCACCACTTCCTGGTAGATGGCCGTGGGCGCGTGCAGCGCCATCTGCAGCCCGGCCATCAGCGTGACCGGGCCGGTGCAGTCGTGCGGCGCCAGCGGGCGGTTGTAGGCCTGCGCCAGCGCGGCGATCTTGCGGCCCTCGGTGAAGCCGCCGCACCAGGCCAGGTCGAGCATGACCACGTCGAGCGCGTCGTTGGCCAGCAGGTCGCGAAACGGGCGCAGGCCGCCCAGGGTCTCGCTGCCGCACACCGGCACCCGCGTGCGGCGGCGCAGGTCGGCAAGGCCGGCGCTGTCGTCCATCTTGCACAGCGGGTCTTCCACCCAGAACACGTCGAATTCCTCCAGCGCCTGGCAGATGCGCAGCGCCGAATGGCCGCCGAACAGGCTGTGCAGCTCGCACATCACCTCGATGCGGTTGCCCACGGCCTCGCGGATATTGCGAAAGGGCTCCAGGCCACGGTCGAGGTCGGCCAGGCCGATGAGCTGGCCGCCGCTGGCAGGCGCGTAGATGTCGAAGGGCCAGATCTTCCCATGGCCTTGTAGCCCTCGTCGAGCAGGCTGCGGGCGAGCGCGCCGGCGTCGCGCATGAACGCCACCTGGTCGTCATAGGGGCCCTGGGGCTCGTCGTGCGCGCCGATGTCGCGGCGCTGGCCGTTGGTGTTGAAGGCGTAGCCCGCGCAGGTGTTGTAGACCGGCACGCTGGGGCGCGCCAGGCCGCCCAGCGCCTCGTGCACGGGCACGCCCTGGCGCTGGCCGGCCAGGTCCCAAAGGGCGATGTCGACCGCGCTGGCCGAGCGCACTTCCACCCCCGAGCTGTTGTAGCCCACGTAGGGTGTGAGCAGGTGGCGCGAAATGCCTTCGATGTGCCGCGCGTCGCGCCCCAGCAGCCAGGGCGCGAGCTCTTCGTGCAGGCAGGTTTCCACCGAGGCCGCGCCGCGAAAGGTCTCGCCGAGGCCGACGAGGCCGTCGGCCGTTTCCAGCTCCAGCCAGATCAGGCTGGGCCGCTCCGGCAGGCGGTAGGTGCGCAGGCAGCGAATGAAAGACATGATTTACAGCTTTTTATATCTTTGCCAAGATAGTTCCCTCGGGTGAGTGGTTCTGGTGCTGAAATGAATTGTCTTCTTCGGAATTGGCCCGCCAATCACCGAATACCCTGTAAATACCTGTTATATGAAAACACCTGTTTCAGCCCCGTCGGACGCCGCCTTGCATGCGCCGAAAGCCGAGCGCCTTCTGGGCGACAAGGTCTATGAAGATTTGCTGCAGCTGCTGGGCACGCCGGGTTTCGAGCCGCGCGCGCGGCTTCCGGGGGAAACGGCGCTGTCGCAGCGCCTGGGGGTGTCGCGCCCGGTGCTGCGCCAGGCGTTGGCGCGGTTGCGCGAAGAAGGGCGCCTCTACGCGCGCAAGGGCTCGGGCAATTTCGTGACCGATGCGCTGCCGCAGGCCAAGCCCATTTCGCTGAGCACGCTGGAGAACATCGCGGACATCCGCGCGTTCCTCGAATTTCGCTGCTTCATGGAAGGCGAGGCCGCCGCCCGCGCCGCGCGCATGCGCACAACCGACGACATGCACCACATACGCCGATGCCGCGAGCGCTTCGAGCAGGCGCTGGTGGACGGCAGCGACGCCGTGGAAGAAGACGTGGCCTTCCACGACGCGGTGGCCCAAGCTTGCGGCAACCGCTTCTTCAGCATGACGATGACGGCCCTGGCGCCGCAGACGCGCTTCAGCATCGGGCTGTCACGCAGCCTGTCAGGGCGCCCGCAAGGCGAGCGGCGCGCCGTGGTGTACCAGGAGCACACGGCGGTGGAAGAGGCCATCGAGCGGCAGGACGCCGATGCGGCGCGCCAGGCGATGGAGGCGCATCTGCGCGGGGGCATTGCGCGGTTGTTCGGGCAGCCGGGCTGAGAGCCGCGGTGCCTCGCGTCGGGGCACTGCCGCGGCCCCAGGCCCCCACTCCCCCGACCCGGGGCTTCAGGCCTTGATCGCCTCGCCTTCGTCGAGGTCTTCACCCAGAAAACCGCCGCTCTGGTGCGCCCAAAGCCGCGCGTAGAGCCCGCCCTGCGCCATCAGCGTGCGGTGGTCGCCTTCTTCCACCACGCGGCCTTCGTCGAGCACGATGAGCCGGTCCATCGCCGCGATGGTCGACAGCCGGTGCGCAATCGCGATCACGGTCTTGCCTTCCATCAGCGCGTACAGGCTCTGCTGGATGGCGGCCTCCACCTCGGAGTCGAGCGCGCTTGTGGCCTCGTCGAGCAGCAGGATGGGGGCGTCCTTCAGCATCACGCGCGCGATGGCCACGCGCTGGCGCTGGCCGCCCGAGAGCTTCACGCCGCGCTCGCCCACGTGCGCCTCGTAGCCGCGCCGCCCGCTCGCGTCGCCCAGCGTCTGGATGAAGTCGTGCGCCTCGGCACGCCGGGCGGCCGCTTCGATCTGCGCGGGCGTGGCGTCGGGCCGGCCGTAGGCCACGTTGTCGGCCACCGAGCGGTGCATGAGCGAGGTGTCCTGCGTGACCATGCCGATGTGGCTGCGCAGCGAGTCCTGCGTGGCGTGCGCGATGTCCTTGCCGTCGATGAGGATGCGGCCGCTCTCCAGGTCATGAAAGCGCAGCAGCAGGTTCACCAGCGTCGACTTGCCCGCGCCCGAGCGCCCGACCAGGCCGATCTTTTCGCCGGGCTTCACCGTGAGGTTCAGGTCGTCGATCACGCGGCGCGTCGCGTCGCCGTACTTGAAGCTCGCGTGCTCGAAGCGCACTTCGCCGCGCGGCACCTTGAGCACCGTGGCGTCGGGCGCGTCGAGCACGGTGCGCGGGCGCGACAGCGTCTTCATGCCGTCCTGCACCGTGCCGATGTTCTCGAACAGGCTGGTCATCTCCCACATGATCCAGTGCGACATGCCCTGCAGCCGCAGCGCCATCGCGGTGGCCGCGGCCACCGCGCCCACGCCGACCGCGCCGTTCGACCACAGCCACAGCGCCATGCCCGCCATGCCCGCGGTAAGGCCCATGCTCAGCGTGTGGTTGACGATTTCGAACGCGCTCACCAGCCGCATCTGGCCGTAGCCCGTGTGCATGAACTCGCGCATGGCGTCGCGCGCGAAGCCGGCCTCGCGCTGCGTGTGCGAGAACAGCTTGACGGTGGCGATGTTGGTATAGGCGTCGGTCACGCGGCCGGTCATCAGCGAGCGCGCGTCGGCCTGCGCCTTGCCCACCTTGCCCAGGCGCGGCACGAAGTACACCAGCGCGCCGATGTACAGCACCAGCCAGATCAGGAAGGGCCACACCAGCTGCGCGTCGAGCACGCCCACCAGGATGATCATCGTGGCCACGTACACGCCCATGGCCACCAGCACGTCGGCCAGCACGAACACCGTCTCGCGCACCGCGAGCGCGGTCTGCATCACCTTGGCGGTGATGCGGCCGGCGAACTCGTCCTGGTAGAAGGCCATGCTCTGGCCCAGCATCAGCCGGTGAAAGTTCCAGCGCAGGCGCATCGGCAGGTTCACCGCCAGCGTCTGGTGCTTGACGATGGTCTGCAGCGCCACCACGCCGATGCTCACCACCAGGAACCCGGCCAGCCACAGCAGCGTGTCGCCGCGCTCGGCCCACAGCCGCGAGGGCACCTGCCCGCCGAGCCAGTCGACGATGCGCCCGAGGATGGCGAACAGCGCCGCCTCGAAGATCGACATGACGGCGGTGAGCACCGCCATGGCCGCGATCTTGCCGCGCACGCCGTGCGTGCAGGCCCACAGGAAGGCGAAGAAGCCCTGCGGGGGCAGCGTGGGTTCGGCGGCGGGGTAGGGGTGAAGTAGTTTTTCGAAGAAGCGGAACAAGGAAACTGTCTCCCAGAGAGCCCAAGACTTTAGCCGCGACTGTCGATGGCCTGGTGTTCCTGAAAAATTCCCCTATGGGGCGAGCGCCGGGCCTTGTCAGCCCGGCGCTCGCATGTGCACAGGCCCGCACCGCTGTCTTGGCGGGCACAACGCCATAAATATGAAACCCCACGCCGCTACATTGTTGAAAAGGCACTCGCAACAAGCAACCAATGTCATCTCAGCCCTGGGTCGAAACCATCTACATCGCGCACGGCGAACCCGACTGCCGCGTCTACGCCATGCCGTATCCCATGGGCCACAACCAGCGGCCTTCCGACATGCGCCTGAAGGAGCAGATGGACTGGCGGGAAGTCGCGAAGCTGGGGCCGGCGCAGGAGTTGATCTACATCGAGCCCGGCTATTCCGACCTGGCGGCGCGCATCGTCGGGCGGGAGAGCGGCGGGCATTTCCAGGTGACGCGTAACGCTGGGTGAGCCGGGGTGAACTCGGTGAGCTGGGCGGTGGTGCGCGCGGGCCTGCGCGCTCTCACGCGCATGCAGCGAGCTTTCCTGTCTTCGGCACCTTGGCCGCCTCCGCCATTTCGTTGATGACGTCGCGCGAACAGAAGTCCCGAAAGATGCGGTCGGGCTCCGTCAGGCAGTTGTCGGCCACCCGCGTGTCGCCGCGAATCAAGAGGAACTCATAGGCGGCGTCCGGCCGCGCGTTGTAGTCGCTCCACAGGAAGCGCTGCAAGGGGTGCTCGTTGGTCGCGAACCGAGGGATCTTGTTGTCGGTCGCCATCTGCCGCCCGCCACGCGGCGCCGGAAGGCAAAGCCCTTGAGGCCCTCACGGTCGGCATCGTCGAGGTGCAGCGCCAGCAGGACCACGCACGTCCCCGCAATGGCACGAATCTTGGGTTTCCGTCGGGCGGTTTCTCGTTGGGAGTCAGCCGCGTGCGAGCCGTTAGGTCATCGGGAAATGGAATCGCTGTTCCACCGGAGACGGAATTCTTTGGGTCCTGTCTTCTTGACTTCGAAATTTAGCGGCTAAATTTCGGCGTCATCTGTAGTTGCGGCGATCTGGTGCCCAACCCCTTCTTTCGCCTCATTCTCCCGGCATAAAAATGGTCACAACCATTCTCGTTGGCATGCTGTGCGCACACCTGTTGTGCTTCTCGGTGATGTTCTTTCTCATCAGCAGGCGCCTGCAAGGCAACAAGATGGGGATGGATTTCTTCGCGCTGGGCAACCTGCTGCTGGGCCTGGCGTATGCACTTCAATTTGCCGAAGGCGCTCCCGCCTGGAGTTTGATGAGCGTCGTCAATCACACGCTGACGCTTGCCGCGCCGGTGGCGTATTGGCTCGGGGCCATGCGATTCTTCGGCCGGTCCGTGCCGTTGTGGCGCCCGCTGCTTGCGGTTGGCGGAGCCTATGTCGTCGCCCAGATGCTGGTGCAATGGAAATTCGGCCTGGTTGCCCGCTACGCCATGCTCTCGGGCATGTCGGCGCTGTTGTTCCTGGTCATGACCATCACGGTGATTTCAGGCGTGCGCACATTTGCCAGGGACCTGTACGGGGAGATGGTGTTTTTTGCGCTGCTGATCAGCGGCATCTGCGTCCTCAATGCCATCAAGTTCGTGAATCTGATGGGCACCGGCCTGGACGCACTGCGCATGAGCGGAAATTTTCAGCTACTGTTCTATGTCTACATGTCATTCCTGGCCACCGTGCTGCCGCCTTCCATCGTCTGGCTGGTGCTGCGGCGGTTGACCGATGAATTGCGCGACCTGGCCGAGCGCGACCCCCTGACGAAGCTGCTCAATCGCCGCGGGCTCGCTGAAGCGCTGCAACGGTGTTTCAAATCTCGCACGGAGGTTTCGGCCTATTTGCTGATGGCCGATGTGGACCACTTCAAGCACATCAATGACCGGCATGGGCATCAGGCCGGGGACCAGATGCTGTGCCATGTGGCCGAAGTATTGCGTACCCATGTGCGCGGAAGCGATCTGACTGTTCGCAACGGGGGAGAAGAATTCGTTGTCGTCTGCATGAACACCGATGTGCAGGGCGTCACGCTTCTGGCGGAGCGCTTGCGAACGGCCATTGAAAGCTCCGAGACCGTTGTCGATGGGGTTGGCCACCCGCTGAATTGCACGATCACGATCGGGATTTCGCATGCATTCACGGGCTTGGATGCTTTGGAAAATGCCGTGAAGGAAGCCGATGCGGCGCTCTATCAAGGCAAAGCCGCGGGGCGCAATCGGGTTGAAATGGCGAGAGCCGTTCTCTGAAAAAATGGCGGTTCCATAGTCCGTCGGGAACGGACATTCGCAGTTCCGAATCGACGGTCCGCTTTGAGACTGAGACTGGTTGCAGACCACTGCCTCTCACGATAAATGGTGTCAAGTAATAGCCTGGAAATACTCGAAATGATGGATTGGGTCCCTGTTGTCTTCATTGCGTTCAAGGTGCTCGTGTTCGGCACGGGCATGTTCTTCGCCATCAAGTGGCACTACGAGCGAGGGAAGAAAGAGAAGGAGAAGCAGAGCGCGGTGCTGCGCGCGGGCGGCAAGGTGGCCGCAATCTTCGTGCTGGCGCTCCTGGGCCTCTCGCTTCTCACCTTAGGCCTCAGCAAGATGCTCGGTTTGGACTTGGCCTTCTCGTGAAGGCAAAAATGGTCGGCCGATATCGGTTGTGCGGCAGCATCCCTCGATGAGGCTATCGGTCAGCGTCGGCATGCGGGTCAGCATGTCACTTGAGTAGTCACACGTTGCGGTCCTCCGTCTTTGCGCTGATCGGAAGGACGCTTTTAGCCAACCTGCACACAGGCCTGCTGCTGCAAAATCCAGCATTGCCCCCAAATTGGCACGGCGGCGCAAATCGCAAGAGCCAGCCAGCCCGTCCGACCCGACACCCCAGGTGCACCGACACCCTTTATGACCCAGACCGTCACCCTAGAAAACTGCGAGAGCGAGCCCATCCACATCCCGGGCCTGGTGCAGCCGCACGGAGCGCTCATCGCGTTCGACGCCTCCACGCTGAGCGTGACGCGCATGAGCGCGAACGCCGCCGCGCTGCTGGGCGGCACGGCCCCGGCGCTGGGGGAGCGGCTGGTGCCCACGCACTTCATGGGCGACGCGCTGGTGCACGAGACGCTCCACGAGGTCAACGACACGGCCATCGCCGGCACGGAGCATTCGCCGGTGAACGTCGAGGTCGAGGTGGCGGGGCGGCTTTTCGACCTGATCGTGCACCGCATGGGCTACGAGTTGATCGCCGAGTTCGAGGAGCGTTCGGCCTCGGCGGACGCGGTTTCCGACTTCGCGCTGAAGGCGCACCGTGCCATGGACCGGCTCAAGCGGCAGGGCTCGATCGATGCCTTGCTCAGCCTGGTGGTGGACACAGTGCACCAGCTCACCGGCTTCGACCGCGTGATGGCCTACCGCTTCCGGCACGACGACAGCGGCGACGTGGTGGCCGAGCGGCGCCACGAGTCGCTCGAGCCCTTCCTGGGGCGCCGCTACCCGGCCAGCGACATTCCGGCCCAGGCGCGCCGGCTCTACGTGATCAACACGCTGCGGCTCATCGCCGACGTGCATTCGGTGCCGGTGGCGCTGGTGGTGGGCGACCCGGGGTTGCCGCCGCTGGACATGAGCTATTGCACCCTGCGCAGCGTGTCGCCCATTCACATCGAGTACCTGCGCAACATGGGCGTGGGCGCGTCGATGAGCATCTCGATCGTCATCAACGGCCGGCTGTGGGGCATGCTGGCCTGCCACCACCGCACAGCGCTGCAGGTGCCGCATGCGCTGCGCATGGCGTGTGACGTGCTGGCGCAGGTGCTGGCCTCCAACGTGCAGAGCCTGCTCTCGCGCGAGCAGGCCGCGCGCGCGTCCGAAGCCGCCAGCCTGCGCGCGCGGATGATCGAGTCGGTGCTGCATGCCGAAGACACCTTCGGCGCCCTGGCGAGCCTGGCCGGGCCGCTGGCCGCGGCGTTCGAGGCCCAGGCCGCGGTGATCGCCGAGCAGTCGCGCCTGCATGTGGAGGGCGAGATTCCGCACGAGACGGCGGCCGCCGTCGTGCAATGGCTGGCCGTGTCCAAGGCCAGCGACGAGATCGTCACGCTGCACGAGCGGGCCAGCCTGCCCGAGCACCTGCAGCCGCTGTGCGGCGTGTGGTGCGGTTTTCTGGCGCTGCGCTTCGACGCCATCGACAACGGCTGGCTGCTGCTCGCGCGCAAGGAGCAGATCGAAACCATCAACTGGGGCGGCAAGCCCGAGAAGCACTACGTGTCGGGCCCGCTGGGCCCGCGCCTGACGCCGCGCGGTTCGTTCGACATCTGGAAGCAGACCGTGAGCGACACCAGCGTGCCGTGGGGTGCGCCTGAAGTCGAATTCGCGGGGCAGCTGCGCGACGAGCTGATTCGCGCCAGCGCGGCGCGCAACGCCGAACTCTACAAATCACGAAACGAGCTTATCGCCGTACTGGGCCACGACCTGCGCGACCCGCTGCAGTCGATTTCCATGGCCGCCAAGCTGCTGGAGCGCAGCCTGCCCGAGGGCAACACGGTGGGCGAGCGCCTGGGGCAGCGCATCCAGTCGTCGAGCAGCCGCATGGGGCGCCTGATCGGCCAGGTGCTGGACGCTTCGCGCCTGCAGAGCGGCCTAGGTCTGCAGCTCCAGCCGGTCCAGATGGACGTCGCCCGTTTGCTGGAAGACGCGATGGACGAGGCGTTGACGGCCTACCCCGGTTCGCAGATCAAGCTGCAGGCGCCGAAGTCGCTCGCCATGGTCGGCGACCCGGACCGCATGGCCCAGCTCATCGGCAACCTCGTGAGCAATGCGCGGCACCACGGCCTGCCGGGCGAACCGGTGCGCGTGGCGCTGGAACAGGAAGGCAATGTGGTGGTGCTGCGGGTCGCCAACACGGCGCCGGCCATCGACGCTGCCCTGGTGCCCGAGCTGTTCAGCGCGTTCAAGCGCCGCATCGGGCCGAACGAACGCAACAAGAGCGGGCTGGGGCTGGGCCTGCACATCGCGCAGGCCATCGTGAAGTCGCACAACGGAAGCATCGCGTACAGCCATGTCGATGGACAGGTGGTGTTCACGGTGCGGATTCCGCAATAGGGAAATCCCCCGCTTTTTTCAACGGCAGGGCGAGCTGTGCGCGACTTGCCGCGCGCTGGGCTCAGGGGGCTTTGCCGGCCTCGACGACAAAGGCCTGCAGCTCGGCCAGCTTGCCATCGCTGAAGCGCCACACATCGCAGTACGCGGAGCGGGTGGCCTTGCCGGTGTCGTCCTTCAGCGTGATCTCGCCGATCGCCGAGAGAAAGTCGCCCTCGGCGATCAGCCGGTGCACCTCGAAGCGCGGCGGCTCCTTGTAGGCGACCGCCATCCATTCGCGAACGGCCTGCTTGCCGCTGAGCGTGATGTCGCCGACGAAGGTCCACGCCGTGTCTTCGGTGCAGAACGCGAGAAATCCCTCGTGGTCGCCTTGGGTGATGGCCGCGTTGGCCTTCTCCAGAATCGCCTTGTGGTTGTCGGACATCCAGAACTCCCATGTTCGACGGCTCCGACAGAGCCGACACATCGCAAGTTGTATCGACCCGGCGTGCGCCTTCTTGCCGGCCTGCCCGCAACGCCAACGTCATCTTTTGCCTCGTCGGGTGGCATGGCACCGTGCTAGATTGCCTGTTCCAGCAAATGATCACGCGGAAGGGCTCGGTCGATATGCAGCACGCTCGTGATTTCGCAACCTTCTCGTCGGTCCTCAAGGCCCGGGGCGCCGCCGCTGCTCTGGCTTACCTGAACGCAGGCGTGCCCCACAGGTTCTCCGGGGTCTACCGGATCGACGCGGGCAACCTGCGCAACGTGCTGCTGGTCGACAAGGACGGCGAAATGCGCCCGGCCTTCCTGGAAACCGTTCCGATGGACGCGAGCTTTTGCCAGTTCGTCGTGCGCGACGGGCTCTTCAGGACCAACAACTCGGCCACCGACGCGCGCCTCGACGGGCATCCGTACCAGGGCGTGGTCGTGAGCTACCACGCGGTTCCGCTCGTGGACCCTGACCGGGCGCTGGTTGGAACGCTGTCTCACTTCGACCTGATCGAGCGGTCCATCGACGACGCCGAGTTCGAACTGCTCTACCAGGCGGGGCACCTGTTCTCGGACTTCATTCCACCGTGAGCTGCTGCATGCTCGTCGGGGGTGCCTACACTTTCGCGCCCGAGACTTGAAGGAACCCGACTTTGGACCGTATGACCAGCCTGCGGGTGTTCCGCGAAGTCGTGGAAGCCGGCAGCTTCGTGGCCGCGGCCGAGCGCCTGGGCCTGTCGCCGCCCATGGCGAGCAAGCACGTCGCGCAACTGGAGAAATCGCTCGGCGCGCGGCTGCTACACCGCTCCAGCCGCCACCTGAGCCTGACCGAAGCCGGCACCGCCTGGTACGAGCAGAGCCGGCGCGCGCTCGACCTGCTCGACGCGGCCGAAGCCGCCATCGGCCAGACGCACGACACGCCGCGCGGCCAGCTCAAGGTGAGCGCGCCCGTGTGGTGCGCCACGCCGCGTTTCGCGCGCGTGCTGGCCGACTACCGCAAGAAGTACCCCGAGGTGCTGGTCGACATGCACCTGGAAAACCGCAAGGTCGACCTTGCCGCCGACGGCTACGACCTGGCCCTGCGCGCCACGCAGGAGCCTTCGCCCGCGCTCATCGCCCGGCCGCTGTGCCGCGTGCCCTTCTACCTGACGGCCACGCCGGGCTACATCGCGCGCAGGGGCGGCGCGCCCGCGCTGCCGGCCGACCTGGCGAAGCTGGGCGCCATCGTGCCCAGCTACGTGAACCTGGAGAACCTCGCGCTCAAGGGGCCGGGCGGGCGCATGTACCCGCTGCGGCTGGCGCCGGCCATGCGCTCGGACGACACCACGCTCACGCTGCACGCGGTGCGCGCGGACATGGGCGTCGCCTACATGCCTTCGTGGCTGGTCGACGACGACATCGCCAGCGGGCGCCTGCTGCGGCTGCTGCCGGCGTTCGATTCCGGGCCGGTCACGTTGTTTGCCGTCTACACGAGCCGGCAGTACATGTCGCCGAAGCTGCGGACCTTCATCGATTTCCTGAGCGAGCGGCTGGTGGACGCGGCTGCCGATGCGCAGCCTGGCGCCGCCGGCCGGAGCGAGCGCTTGAAGCCGCGACAGGAGCCACGCCAGAAGCCCTGACGCAACCGCAAAAGCTGCGGCGCAATCCAGCTTTTATGGGAGGAGGGCATCCGCAACCGCCGCCACGGTTCGCTGAAAATCGTTGCATGTTCGTGCCTTCACCCCGCGTCACAGACCGCGCCCAGCGCCTGGCAGCACAGCTCGGCTGCACCGTTGGCGACCTGATCGAACCCTATGGCCTGCCCAAGCCGGCGCTCCTGGGGAGCCTGTCGGCGGTGGCACTCACGCTCAAGGCGCTCGGCGGGCGCTGGGACCGCAACGAGCGGGTGTACTTCTTCGCGAACTGGGCAACGCTCGAAGCGGCGCTCGAGCACCTGGCCGACATTCCGCAGGACCTCGCCAAGGCCTGACAGCCGCTGCACTCTCGCCTGCAAGGCGATGCCATGGTTTCCTGAGAGGAAAGAAACCGATGCATCGCAGCCTGTCGATTTCCCTGCAGGAAATATCTACAGTCGACACAACGCTTTCAAGGAGCATCGACTTGACCCACGACACCACAACCCCGCGCCTGCCCACGTACTTCATCTCGCACGGCGGCGGCCCCTGGCCCTGGATGAAGAAGGAAATGGGCCCCACCTACGACCAGCTCGCCGCCTCGCTGGCCGACATGCCGCGCCAGATCGGCCGCACGCCCAGCGCCATCCTGATGGTGTCGGCGCACTGGGAGGCGCCGGTGTTCGCGGTGCAGGGCAACCCCCGCCCGCCCATGATCTACGACTACGGCGGCTTTCCGGCCCACACCTACGAGGTGCGCTACGACTCACCCGGCTCGCCCGAACTGGCGCGGCGCGTGCAGTCGCTGATCGCCGAGGCGGGCCTGCCGGTGCAGATCGACCCCGAGCGCGGCTACGACCACGGCATGTTCTCGCCCATGGCCGCCATCTACCCGAAGGCCGACGTGCCGGTGGTGCAGCTGTCGTTGCGCCGCGGCCTCGACCCGGCCGAACACCTGGCGCTGGGCCGCGCCATCGCGCCCTTGCGCGACGAGAACGTACTCATCGTCGGCAGCGGGCTGAGCTATCACAACCTGCGCAACTTCGGCCCGCAGGCGCACGGCGTGTCGAAGGCCTTCGACGACTGGCTCGATGCGGCGGTGGTCAAGGGTTCGGCCGGCGAGCGCAGCGCGCAGCTGCTCGACTGGGCCGCGGCCCCGTCGGCGCGCATGGCGCATCCGCGTGAAGAGCACCTGATTCCGCTGATGGTGGCGGTCGGCGCGGCCGAGGGCGAAGCGGGGGAGCGCGTTTATCACGAGGACGCGTTCATGGGCGGGCTGGTGGTGTCCAGCTTCCGGTTCGGCGGCTGAGACTTCACGGCGCCTGCAATTCACGGCGCCTCAGGCTTCAGCTGCGCCGCACCCCGTCGGCATCCACCAGCCCGACGCGCGTCTGCCGCCCCCAGGTGCCGCGCCCGGTCAGGAACGTCCACCACCCCCAGGCCGCGCCCGTGTGCCGCAGGATCTGGAAGGTGAAGGGCTCCACCAGCGCGGCCAGAAAGGCCTGCGCCATGTTGGCCTCGCTCGCCTGGCCGATCCAGCGGCGGTACAGGAACACCGACCACAGGTGAAAGGCCAGGTCGAGCACGATCTTCGCGCCGATCACGCCCGCCACCGGCGCCAGTACGCCGAGGTTGCCGCGCACCAGGTACACCAGTAGCAGCCCGAAGGCGGCCAGGCCGTAGAGCGGCTGTAGCGTGTCGATGGCCTTCACCGGCAACATGGCGATGCCGAGCCAGCCGTAGCGCCGGTCGCCGACCATCGCGCGGTACCAGTACTGCGTCTGCAGGAAGCCGCCGAACCAGCGGCGGCGCTGGCGCAGGAAGGCGCCAGTGCTGCTGGGCGCGTCGGTGTGGGCCTGCGCGTCGCCGAGCACGCGCACCGTCCAGGGCAGGCCGTGGGCCTGGGCGTGGCGGTGCAGGCGGTGGATGAGCTCGTAGTCTTCCACCAGGCAGTCGGTGTCGAAGCCGCCCACGGCGCGCACCGCGTCGGTCCTGAAGCCCGCGAAGGCGCCCGAGATCAGCAGCAGCCCGTTGACCTGCATCCACGCATAGCGCGAGAGAAAGTTGCGGATGTACTCGTACGTCTGGAACCACTGAAAGCAGCGCCCGGCCAGCGTGCGGCTGCACACCGGGGTGATCACGCCGGTGGCGGCCACCAGGTTCGGCTCCTGCGAGAAGGCCCGGCGCACCGCGCCGATGGCCTTGCTGTCGAGCAGGGTGTCGCCGTCGACCGTGAGCACGGTGTCGGTGTCGATGCACAGGATGGCCGCATTCAGCGCCACCGCCTTGCCGCCGTGCGGCAGGCGCAGCCAGTACAGGGAGGGGTGCGTGGTGCTCGCGGCGCTCAGCCCGCCCAGCGCGGGGGCGACCAGGCCGTAGCGCGTGGCCAGCAGTTCGGCCGTGCCGTCGCTGGAGCCGTCGTCGGCAATCACGATGCGGTCGGGCACGTCGGTCTGCCCGAGCAGGGCGGCCAATGTCACGGGCAGCACGGCGGCCTCGTTGTGCGAGGCGACGATCACGCCCAGCGTGTTGCGCCGCAGCCCCTCCGGCGGGGCGGCGGTGGTGCGCCGCCGCAGGATGGGCAGCGTCATCCAGCCGACGAACAGCAGCAGCACCGTGTCGTAGAGCACATAGGCCACCCCCACCGACCAGGCCCGCACGTTGCCCACCTTGAAGGCCATGGCGAACAGCAGCACCCACAGCACCAGCACGCCGCCATGGATGAGCCAGCTGCGCAGGGGGGTGCGGGGAGGGGACAGGCGCGGTGACGCGGCCAGGAAGGCGCTTTGGAGAGGATCGTTCAAGAGAAGGTGCCCGGGCGAACTGGTCGTCAGCTGATCGTTGGTACGCAAGAACTCGGCCCGCGGTTTCGAAAGGCCCAAGCCAAACCCGGGACAATCGCACGCGCCACCGACGACTGAGTCGCCCCACGCCTGAAAATTCCCCGCATGCTCGCACAAACCCGCTACACCCGAACCGCCATCGCGCTGCACTGGCTCATTGCCCTGCTCATGGCGACCAACATCGCGTTGATCCTGCTGGTCGACCACTACCCCGACGACTGGGTGCGCCCGGCCGTCGACACCCACAAGTCGATAGGCATCACGGTGCTGGGGCTGGTGCTGCTGCGCATCTTGTGGCGCGCCACCCACAAGCCGCCGGCCATGCCGGGCTCGTTCGGCGCGCTGGAGCGCTTCGGCGCCCATGCGGCCCACGGCGCGCTGTATGTGCTGATGGTGCTGCTGCCGCTGTCGGGCTGGATGCACGACTCGGCCTGGAAAGACGCCGGCACCCACCCGATGTACCTCTTCGGCCTGTTCGAATGGCCGCGCATCGGCTGGATCATGGCCATCGAGCCCGCGGTGAAGGAAACCTGGCACACCGTGCTGGGCGGCGTGCACACCTGGGCCGGCTATGTGCTCTACGTGATCTTCGCGCTGCATGTGCTGGGCGCGCTGAAGCACCAGTTCTTCGACGGCGAGCGCGAGCTGCAGCGGATGTGGCCATGACACAGGGAGAAACCGAGGCCCGAGCGGCCACCGCGCAGATAGCGCGCATCGACGCGCTCTCGACCCACCACGACCCGGTGCACGAAGGCGTGCGCGTGCGCTGGCGCCGCTTCGGCACCGGCACCGCGCAACCCCCGCTGGTGCTGCTGCACGGCGGCCACGGCAGCTGGATGCACTGGCTGCGCAACGCCGAGGCGCTATCGGCCGGCCGCACGCTGTGGCTGCCCGACATGCCGGGCTTCAACGAGTCCGACGCGCCGCCGCGCGTGGCGCCGGGCGAAGACACGCTGCCGCCGTTGCTGGCCGCGCTGGGCGGCACGCTCGACCAGCTCGTGGGCGCGGGCACGCCCATCGACCTGGGCGGCTTTTCTTTCGGCGGGCTCACGGCCGCGCGCTTCGCGGTGCAGCGCGGCGCCGTTCGCCGCTTCGCGCTGGTGGGCAGCGGCGGCCACGGCACCATGCGGCGCATGACGGCGCAAATGATCAACTGGCGCGCCGCCCCCGACCGCGAGGCCGAGCGCGCCGCGCTGCTGAACAACCTGGCCGCGCTGATGCTGCACGACAAGGCGGCCATCGACGCATTGGCTTTCGAGATCCATGACATCTCGTGCCACGGCACGCGCTTTCGCAGCAAGGAGGTGTCGCAGTCGGGCGGCCTGCGGCAGGCGCTCGATGTGCTGGGCGCGCGCGGTGTGGCAACGCTGCTGCTGTGGGGCGAGTTCGACGTCACCGCCGACCCGCGGCCGCTGGTGGCGCAGCTGGTGGCCGAAGGGCCGGGGCGGGAGGGCACGGTGGTCGACGGGGCGGGGCATTGGGCGCAGTACGAGCGCGCGGACGAGGTCAACGCGCGGTTGCTGCGGTTTTTCTCCTGAAGCGCCTTGCCGCTGCTGTACTTGATACAGCAGCCGCTGTACCAGATACAGCAATCTGTCGGTCGAGCGCGCCCAGGAGCTGCTGACCTCTCCCGGAATTCAACCGTCGCGGAACCGCTCGATCGACCGATCCGCATGGTGTTTCCACATGCTCCCCCGTCCAGTCTTTCGAAAACTCCCCGGCGCGCCCTGCTGCACCACGCAGTCCTGCAGTCCTGCTTCTCTTTCCTGATATGCGTGTGCCCCTGGTCAGCCGGGCCGTCAATCCGGCTTGATCCCCGCCTCGCGAATCAGCTTCCCATAGCGCTCGGCATCGCCCTTCAACAGCGTCGCGAACTGCGCCGTCGGCCCCGGCAAGGCGATGCCGCCCGCCGCCGCGAGTTGCTGGCGCACTTCGCTCGACGCGAGCGCCTTCTGCACGGCCGCATGCACCGCCGCCATCACAGGCGCAGGCGTGCCGGCCGGCGCCACGAAGCCGTACCACACGCTGGCCTCGAAACCCGGGTAGCCCGACTCGGCCACCGTCGGCACGCCCGGCAGCACGGCCGAGCGCTCGGCGCTCATCACCGCCAGCACGCGCAGCTTGCCGGCCTTGACCAGCGGCAGCACCTCCAGCGCGTTCATCGCCACCACGTCCACATGCCCGCCGAGCACGTCGGTGATGGCCTGCGCGCCGCCCTTGTAGGGCACGTGGCGCAGCTGCAGGCCGGCGGTGTGCTGGAACAGCTCCATCGCCAGGTGCGGCGTGGAGCCGTTGCCCGGCGTGGCAATGGTCAGGCCGCCGGGCCTGGCCTTCGCGGCGGCCACCAGCGCGGGCAGCGTTTTGAGGGCCGAGTCCTCGCGCACCGTGAACACCACCGGCACGCGGCCGACCAGCGCCACGGGCGCCACCTCGCGCGCGAGGTCGTAGGGCGCGGGCTCGAACAGCGATGGGTTCACTGCCAGCGCGTTGGCCGCCAGCAGCAGCGTGTAGCCGTCGGGCGCGGCGGCGGTCAGCGCCTTCACCGCGATGTTGGTGCCCGCGCCAGGCTTGTTCTCCACCACCACCGGCTGGCCCAGCGTGACCGCCATGCGCTGGCCGACCGAGCGCGCGATGGCGTCGACTGCACCGCCCGCGCTGTAGCCGACGAGGATCTTCACCGGCTTCGACGGGTACGCGTCCGCCGCGCTTGCGGTGTTGAAGCTGCACAGCGCCAGCAGGCCGGCGAGCGTGCACGCGAGGGTGCGAGCGAGTTGTCTCATGGTCTTGTCCTTGTGTGTCTTGTGGGTCTTGTGTGTCTTCAGTTCAGCGGGCGGGCGGTTCGCCCGCCGCGCCGGTGGTATCCCAGGCCTGTGGCGCGGCGTTCTTGCCGGCCACCGAATACAGCGCGCCGGGCGCGTTGCGCGTCTGCTGGAAGTCTTCGAGCGACTGGCCGCGCATGGCGGCGTAGATGTGCAGGTTCGACACGCCGACCACCGCGCCCAGCTTCTCCAGCATGAAGAAGATCACGCCGTAGTGAATCAGCCCGCGCCAGTCGCGCCCGCGCACCAGCGCGCGCTCCTGCTGCGTGAGCGCGGCGGCCTCGAAGGCCGCTTCCTCGTCCGCGAGAAAAGCCGCGCGGTGCGCGGGCCGGGTCATGCCGTGCAGGAACTTGTTCAGCCGGTAGGCGCGCACGCTGGTCTCCAGCGTGAAGGGGTAGCTGCCCTGCAGCGCCTCGACGCCCGCGAGCTGCGTGTCCATTTGGCGGCGGTGCCGCTGCACCTCGCCCGCAACGGGCGGGCTCGCCAGGTTCTCGTAGATGGCCGTGGCAATGCCGGTCATCGACGGCAGGTAGTAGCTCTGGTGCGTCTTGCGCACGTTCGACGACAGCGCGCCGCGCATCACCAGCCACATGATCACTTCCGCGCCTTCCATGCCGCCCAGCGTGGCGAGCTCGGCCTGCGTCATCTCGGTGAGGCGCACCGGGTCGTTCTCGATCAGCTCCAGAAACTGCGCGTCCCATGCGGTGTTGTTGAAGCCCGCGCGCTCGCCATGCACCTGGTGCGACAGCCCGCCGGTGGCGACGATGGCCACCTTCAGGTCTTCGGGGTAGCTCTCGATCGCGCGGCGCAGCGCCTGCCCTAGCCGCCAGCAGCGCCGCGCCGACGGCACCGGCGACTGCAGCACGCCCACCTGCAGCGGAATCACCGGCACCGGCCACGCCGGCTCGTGCGCGCACAGCAGCGACAGCGGCGAGAACACGCCGTGGTCCAGCGCGCGGTCCTGGAAGAACGACATGTCGAACTCGTCCGCCACCAGCGAGCGCCCGATGTGCTGCGCCAGCGCCGGGTGGCCGGCCAGCGCGGGCAGGTCGCGCGCGCCGCCGCCTTCGTCGGCCACCGCATGCTCCCCGCCCACGCCCAGCGAAAAGGCCGCGTAGTGGTCGAAGAAGAAGGAGCTGACGTGGTCGTTGTAGATGAAGAACAGCGCGTCGGGCCTGTTGTCTTCCAGCCAGCGGCGCGCGGGCGCGAAGGCCTCGAAGATGGGCGCCCACACCGGGTCCTGCTGCTTGTTCCTGTCGTACGCGAAGCCGATGGTGGGCGTGTGCGAGCACGCGACGGCGCCGATGATGCGAGCCATGGTGTGTGCTCCCGCTTCAGTCGATGTAGCGCAGGCCGGCGGTGGCCAGCGGCTCGCGCATGCCGTACATGTCCAGCCCCAGCTCGCCCGCGGCAAAGCGCGCGCGCTTGGCGACTTCGTTCGACTCGCGCGCCTCGGCCGCGTCGGCCACCTGCCGCGCGCGCGCGGCGGGCACCACCACCACGCCGTCGATGTCGGCCACGACCACGTCGCCCGGGTGCACCAGCGCGCCGGCGCACACCACCGGCACGTTCACCGAGCCGAGCGTGGCCTTGATGGTGCCCTTGGCATGCACGGCGCGGCTGAACACGGGGAAGCCCATCGCGTTCAGGTCGCGCACGTCGCGCACCCCGCCGTCGATCACCAGGCCCTTGCAGCCGCGCGCCTTGAAGGAGGTGGCCAGCAGGTCGCCGAAGAAGCCGTCGGTGCTGTCGCTGGTGCAGGCGGCCACCACCACGTCGCCGGGGCGAATCTGCTCGGCCGCCACGTGCAGCATCCAGTTGTCGCCGGGCTGCAGCAGCACGGTGACGGCCGGGCCGCAGAAGCGTGCGTCGGGGTGAATGGGGCGAATGCGCGGCTGCATCAGGCCGAGCCGGCCCAGCGCCTCGTGCACGGTGGACACGCCGAAGCGGGAGAGCTTGTCGACGGCGGCGGGGTCGGCGCGCTCGATGGTGCGGTGCACGACGCCGAGCTGCTGGAAGTTGGAAATCATGGTCATGGTCAGAGCCCCTTGGCTTTCAGTGCGCGGTCCAGCCGCGGGTACACGCGGCGCGCGTTGCCTTCGTAGATCTGGTGGCGCGCCCTGGCGTCCAGCGTGGTGGCCGCGTCGATGTAGCGGCGCGTGTCGTCGTAGGGAAAGCCGGTCTCGGGGTCGATGCCGCGCACCGCGCCGATCATTTCGCTGGCGAACAAAATGTTGTCCACCGGAATCACGCGCGTGAGCAGGTCGATGCCCGGCTGGTGGTACACGCAGGTGTCGAAGAAGATGTTGTTCAGCAGGTGGTCCTTCAGCAGCGGCTTCTTCATCTCCTGCGCCAGCCCGCGAAAGCGCCCCCAGTGGTAGGGCACCGCGCCGCCGCCGTGCGGAATGACGAAGCGTAGCGTGGGAAAGTCGCTGAACAGGTCCGACGCGAGGCATTGCATGAAGGCGGTGGTGTCGGCGTTCAGGTAGTGCGCGCCGGTGGTGTGGAAGCAGTCGTTGCAGCTGGTACTCACGTGCACCATGGCCGGAATGTCGTGCTCGACCATCTTTTCGTACAGCGGATACCAGTGGCGGTCCGACAGCGGCGGCGAGGTCCAGTGGCCGCCCGAGGGGTCGGGGTTCAGGTTGATGCCGACGAAGCCGTAGTCCTTCACGCAACGCTCCAGCTCGGGAATGCAGCTGCGCGGGTCCACGCCCGGCGACTGCGGCAGCATGGCCGCGCCCACGAAGTGCGCGGGAAACAGCTGTGCCACGCGGTGGCACAGCTCGTTGCAGATGCCGGCCCAGGTGGCGCTGGTCTCGAAGTCGCCGATGTGGTGCGCCATGAAGCTGGCGCGCGGCGAGAAGATGGTCAGGTCGCTGCCGCGCTCGCGCATCTTGCGCAGCTGGTTCTGCTCGATGGATTCGCGCAGATCGTCGTCGCTGATGCGCAACGAGGCGGCGGAGGGTGTTTCCGCCGGGTTGCCCAGGCTGGCGACCTGGCGCTTGCGCCAGGTTTCCAGCGCGGCGGGCGCGGTCGTGTAGTGGCCGTGGCAATCGATGATCACGGGGTCTCCTGTCGGTTCTGAAACTGGGGCACGAGCACGTGCCCGCGAAAAAGCGGCCGCGCTGTGCGCAGCAGCGCGGCGCCGGCGCCGGCGATGGCGTGGCCGGTCGCGTCCATCAGCAGGCGCACGGTGAATTCGCCGGTGGGGTGCTCCACCGACAGGTCGTGCAGTGGTTCGGCCGGGCCGGTCGCGATGTCGCACAGCCCCTGCATCACCGTGCCCGGCACCACGCACGCGGAAGCCGCCGACACCGCGCCCAGCACGCCGATGGCGTCGTGGCACTTGCGCGGAATGAAGGTGCGCGTGTTGAAGGTGCCGCCCTGCCGCGGGGCGGACACCAGCGTCATCTTGGGCACGACCTTGGCGCTCACGTCGCCCAGGCCCATGCGCGGGCCGGCCTGCAGGCGGACCGATTCGATGCGCGCCTTCAGCGCTGCGTCGGCATCGAGCGCTGCGGGCGTCTCGTCGCCCGAGACGCCCAGGTCGGCCGCGCGCATCAGCACCACGGGCATGCCGTTGTCGATGCAGGTCACCTCGATGCCGTCGATGCGTTCGCGCGCCTCGCCCGTGGGCAGCAGCGCGCCGCAGCTGGACCCCAGGATGCCGGAGAAGCGCAGCTCGACCGGCGCGGCGCGGCCGGGCACGCCGCTGATGGCGGTGTCGCCGCCGTAGCGCACGCGCGCGCCAGGCGTCTGCACCACCGCGTCGCAGTGCGAGTCGGTGTTGACCATGCGGATGCGCACCACCGACTGGCCCTGCTGCACCTGCACCAGCCCTTCGTCGAGCGCGAAGGGGCCCACGGCCGAGAGGATGTTGCCGCAGGTCGGCGCGTAGTCGATGCGCGACTCGGTGGCCACCACCTGGCCGAAGAGGTAGTCGACGTCCGCGCGCGGATCGGCGCTGGGCGAGACGATCGCGACCTTGGTGGTCAGCGGATGGCCGCCGCCGATGCCGTCGATCTGCCGGGGCTCGGCATGGCCCATGACCGCGAGGACCAGCGCGTCCCTCGCGGCGGGATCGGCGGGCAGGTCTTTGGCGTGGAAGAACGCGGCCTTGGAGGTGCCCCCGCGCATCCACGTGCAGGGCAGCGACAGCAGATCAGAATTGGGTTCGAGGGCTTCGGCAGGCATGCGGCCAGTGTGGCCGCGGGGTGCGGGGAGCGGGTTGAGTTCGGCCAGCGCTGCGTTCTCATCTGTTTATCGACAAGGGGTTAACCCTTGGGCGTGGAACGCGCCATGGCACCCGATGCCGCAGCACACGGCGCTTGGCAGAATGCGCGCATGGCGCCCAAGAAACTTATCGAACTTGATGCGAACCAAGGTGACGGCGGCGCGTTGCAGATCAACCTGCGGCATCTGCAGGCCTTTTCCGCCGTGGCGGCCACGGGCAGCGTCACGCGGGCGGCCGACACGCTGTTTCGCGTGGCCTCGGCGGTGACGCGGGCCGTGGCCGAGCTGGAGGCCGGCCTGGGCGTGTCGCTGTTCGAGCGCAAGGCGCGCGGCATGCTGGTGAACGCCTATGGCGAGGCCGTGCGCGTGCGTGCGCTGCGCGTGGAGCAGGAGTTTGCCGCCGCGTGCCAGGAGCTGGCCAGCGGCGACAACGCGGCGTCGCACCCGCCCATCGATGCGCGCGGCCTGCTCGCCTCGATGTTCAGCGGACGGCGGCTCGCGCTGTTCGCCAGCCTTGCTGAACTGCACAACATGCCCGCTGTGGCGGCTGCCTTCGGCGTGACGCAGCCCGCGCTCAGCGCGCTGGTGCGCGAGCTGGAGGCGCGCACGGGCCGGGTGCTGTTCACGCGCACCGCGCGCGGCGTCACGCCCACGCGCGCGGGCGGCCAGCTGGCCTTCCGGTGCAAGCGCGCGCTGGCCGAGCTGCGCAGCATCGGCTCGGACCTGGCCGCGCTGCGCGGCGCGGTCGAAGGCCGCGTGGCGGTGGGCGCCTTGCCGCTGTCGCGCACGCTGGTGCTGCCCTCGGCCATCGCGGCGCTGGTGGCGCAGCACCCCAGGCTGCGCGTGAGCACGGTCGAGAGCCCGTACGAGGCCTTGGCCGCGGCGCTGCGCAGCGGCGACATCGACTTCATCATCGGCGCGCTGCGCCCGCCTGAAGACGCCAGGGACCTGGTGCAGACCGCGCTGTTCGAAGACCGCATCTCGCTCATCGTGCGCGCGGGCCATCCGCTGGCGAAGTGCTCGCGCGTCGGGCGAGCGGCCTTGCAAAGCGCGCAGTGGGTGCTGTCGCGCCCCGGCTCGCCCTCGCGCGAGCTGCTGGAGCGCGCGTTTCGCGAGGCCGGCGTGCCCGCGCCCGTGCCGGCGGTGGAAACCGGCGACTTGGCGCTGCTGCGCGGCCTGCTGTTGCGCAGCGACATGGTCACCGCCATTTCGGCGCACCAGCTGCACTACGAGATAGAGACCGGTGCGCTGGTGGTGCTGCCGTATCCGCTGGAGAGCACGCGGCGGCGCATCGGCCTCACGCAGCGGGCCAACGCGCTGCCGTCGCCGGCGGCCACGGCGCTGATGGAGGCGGTGCGCGATGTGGTGACGAAAGTGCAAGCCGCGCGGCTCTGAAAGGCCCGCGGCGGCCGGCTCAGGGCTTGACGAACTTCAGCACGAACTCGTCCTTGGGTTGCGGCGGCTCCGGCGTGTTGCGGTCGCGTGGGTCGGCGGGGTTGCGCAGGAAGTTGCCCTCGTCCACCAGCCTGAAGCCCGCGCGTTCCACCTCCGCGCGCAGGAAGGACTGCTCGATGCGGTGCAGCGTGCCTGATTCGGAAATGCCCGTGCCCGGCCGCCCCGAATGGTCGGCAATCACGTAGAGCCCGCCCGGCTTCAGCGCGGCGAACACCGCGCGGTTGACTGCGGCGCGGTCCACGCCCATGTGGCCGAAGTCGTGGTAGTTGAACATCAGCGTGACCAGGTCGAGGCCGTTCGATGCGAGCTCCGGCGGCACCGGGTCTTCGAAGGGGCGCACCACGGCGACGATGTTGCTTGCGTTGGGGTTCTTCGCGCGCTCGGCCAGCGCGACGGGCGAAGGCCTCGGGGCAGGCGAGGCCGCGGCAGGAGCGCCCATCGGCAGCGGGCTGGCCGCGCCCTCCGGCTGCGCCGGCCGGCTGGCCGGTGGGCGCGGCGGGCTCTGGCCGTAGACGCGGCCCGTGGGTCCGGTGGCGCGTGCGATCAGCTCGGTGGTGTAGCCGCCGGCCGCGCTCAGGTCCAACGCGACCATGCCGGGGCGCACGCCGATGAAGGCCAGCATCGCTTGCGGCTTGCGCCGCGCGTCGTTGCGGCGGTCGGCCTCGCTGCGGTCGGGGCTGGCGACGATCGCGTCGATGCGGGCCTGCGACAGCGCGGGCGCCTGAGGCCCCGGCGTCGAGCAGGCGGCGAGCGCCAGGGCAACGCACGCGAGAGCGAGAGCGAGAGCGAGAGCGAGGGTGCGGGTGCGGGTGCGGGTGAGGGCGAAGGCTGGGCGAATGGGCATGGGCTGTTTTTCCGCAAAGGAGTGCACGAGCGCATTCGGTGCCGGCGGCGCGAATGCATCGGCGGCAGTCTATGCCTGCGTTCTTTCACCAGCCTGAGCGTGGAGGCCTTCATTCCTGTTGTTTCAGCTGTAACCCGGCCTGTTTCAACCGCATCCGCGCCGCGCGCCCACGCAATGCAGCCGGCACGCGCCGACCCGACAGTAGCGACATGGGCTGCCAAACGGTCCATGACCTCGGGACAGCGCCGGATGCATCTGCCGGTGCCAGCTCCTCACTGTTTCAGGTGCACGAAGGAGTTACTCATGAAAAAGCTCAATGCAACGATGTTCCTCGGTTCCGCCGTGCTGGCGCTGCTGGCTTCCGCGGCTTCGGCCCAGGGCCTGACCCGGGCCCAGGTGAAGGCGCAGCTCGCCGCGGCCGAAGCCAGCGGCCAGATGACGGCCCTGTACGGCCAGGACAGCGGCTCCGCCTACCTGTCTTCGCAGTTCCGCTCCAGCGAACCGCGCAGCGAGGTGAAGGCTGAAGTGAAGGCCGCGCGCGCCGACGGCAGCCTGGGCGCGCTCGACGGCTCCGACAGCGGCTCGGCCTACCTGTCGAGCCATCTCAAGCTGACGGAGCCGCGCTCGGAGGTGAAGGCGCAGCTCGCCACCGCCGAGAAGAACGGCACGCTCGACGCGCTGTACGGCGAAGACAGCGGTTCCTTCGAGCTGGCCGCGCGCCAGGCCGCCTCGTCGCGCACGCCCGTGCTCGCCACCCGCTGAGCCCCGGAGCGCCCCATGATCAACAGACGCGCTTTCTCGGCGACCCTGGCAGGCGGCACGGCCGCGCTGCTGGCCGCATCGGCCATGGCCCAAGCGCCGCAGGCCTCGCAGGCTTGGCAGGGCACGCGGGCCGAAGCCCGCCCCCGCCGCAACACCGGCACGCGCGTGCGCAACGTGGTGCTGGTGCACGGCGCCTACGCCGACGGCTCCTGCTGGAGCGAGGTCATCGGCCGGCTGCAGGCGGCCGGCCTGAAGGCCACCGCGGTGCAGAACCCGCTGACCTCGCTGGCCGACGACGTCGAGGCCACGCGCCGCATCCTGGCCCTGCAGGACGGGCCCACCGTGCTGGTCGGCCACTCGTGGGCCGGCATGGTCATCAGCGAGGCGGGTCTGGCACCGGAGGTGTCGGCGCTGGTGTACGTCTCGGCGCGCGCCCCCGACGCGGGCGAAGACTTCGCGGCGCTGGCCGCGAAGTTTCCCAAGCCACCGGCCAGCAGCGGCCTCGTCACCTCGGGCGGCTTCGCGCAACTGAGCGAAGAAGCCTTCCTGCGCGACTTTGCCGGCGACATCGATCCCGCACAGGCCCGGGTGCTGTATGCGGTGCAGGGGCGCATTTCGACCAACCTGTTCAGCGGGCGCACCACCGTGGCCGCCTGGCGCAGCAAGCCGAGCTGGTACCAGGTGTCCACGCACGACCGCACCATCGACCCCGAGCTGGAGCGCTTCCTGGCCAGGCGCATGAAGGCGACCACCATCGAGCTGCCCGCCAGCCACCTGGCGCTGATCTCGCACCCGAACGAGATCACCGAGCTGATCCTGGACGCCGCGGCCAACAGCTGAGCGGGGGTTGCGCGACTGGCGGGTGCGGCGGCGGCGTGCGGGCAAGCTTCTTGCGGCGGGGGTCGTGCCGCCCGGGCAAATCCCATGGCGGCGGGCGGCGCACGGACGTAGATTCCGGCATCGACCCGCAGAGTCGCCCGAGAGTCAGTTTCCCCACCTTGATCCGCAGGAGTGTCCATGGACGCATGGTCGAGCCAGCAGCTGTCCCCCTTGTACGGGCGCGAGGTCTTCCGCTCGCGCGAGGCGGACGACACGCACGCGCGCGTGTCCCGCGAACTCAAGCCGCACCGCAGCGTGTGGGGCCGCGGCAGCGTCGACGCCGTGTTCTGCCGCGCCGAGATGAGCGCACTGTCGTTGTGCATCCTGCGCTACGGCTGCGATGTCGACATCGAGCCCGACGCGCTCGGCAACTTCGTGCTGGTGCAGATGCCGCTGCGCGGCCATGCCGACGTTCACACCGGCGGGCAGACGCTGCAGATCCACCCGGGGCAGGGCGCCGTCATTTCGGCGCACAAGCCGGTGCGCCTGCGCTGGCACGCGGACTGCGAGCAGCTCATGCTAAAGATCGAGCTCAGCCGGCTGCAAGAGGTGGCGCGCCACGCCTTCGCGCTGCGCGGCACCGACAGCGTGGGCGAGATCGATTTCGAGATGCCTTTTCGCCTCGACGACGCCGCCGGCACGCAGTGGTGCCGCATGGTCGCGAGCCTGGCGTCGCTGCTGCCGGCGAGCGACTTTGCCCATTCCGCCAACTCAGCACATTCCGCAAACTTCGACCCGCGCTGGCTCGCGCACTGCGAGGACAACCTCATGCTCTACCTGCTGTGCCACCGGCCCAACTCGGTGCTGCAGCGGCACGCCGATGCGCGGCGCGGGTCCGAGGAAAGCAGCCTGCGCCAGCTGCGCCGGGCCGAGGAGTTCATGCGCGAGCGGCTCGACATGCCGCTGTCGCTCGAAGACGTGGCCCAGGCCGCGGACGTGACGCGCCGCGGCCTGGCATTGCTCTTCAAGCGCTACCGCGACCTGTCGCCCGGCGAGGTGCTGCGCAACATGCGCCTGGACGCCGCGCATGCGCAACTGGCGCGCAACGACGGCGCCAGCGTGACCGAGGTGGCACTGAACTGCGGCTTCTCGCACCTGAGCCGCTTTGCCGCGTGCTATCGCGAGCGCTTCGGGCAGTTGCCGAGGGATACGTCGCGGGACACCTTGAGCGCGCCAGCCGCAAGGCACTGAGGGCACAGCGCCGGCGCAAGGTGCGGCCGACGCTGCGCCTTGCTCAGGACTTCATTGCACACAAGGCCGCGGACGTGTCCTGGTAGTTCTGCAGCACCGTGCCGATCACCTTGTTCGCGATGCGCCCGTTCGCGTCCTTGCCGATCACGCGCAGGTAGTAGTTCTGGATCGGGAAGTTGTTGGCGCCGTAGCGGAAGTCGCCGCGCACCGACTTGTAGTTCGCCGCCTTGATCGCTTTCAGCAGCGCGGGCCGGTCGGCCACCTTGCCGCCCACGTCGCGCACGGCCGCGTCCATGGCCATGAGCACGTCGTAGGCCTGGCCGGCGTAGAACGACGGGTTGCGGCCGTTGTTCTGCGCCCGAAAGTCCGCCACGAAGCGCTTGTTGGCCGGGTTGTCGAGGTCGAAGGACCAGTGCGCGGTGTTGAACAGGCCCAGCATGGGCTCGCCGACGGCCGGGATCATGTCCTCGTCGGCCGAGAAGGCGGTGGAGATCAGCGCCACATCCTTGGACAGCCCCGCGCCCACGAACTGCTTGATGAAGCTCACGCCCATGGCGCCCGGAAGGAAGAAGTAGAGCGCGTCGGGCTTCGACGCGCGAATCTGCGCCAGCTCCGCGGAGTAGTCGAGCTGGCCGAGCTTGGTGTACAGCTCGTCGCCCACGGTGCCCTTGAAGGTGCGCTTGAAGCCGTTGATGGCGTCCTTGCCGCCGGGGTAGCTGGGCGCGATGAGCGCCACCTTCTTGAAGGCCTTGTCGGTGGCGAACTTGCCGGCGGCCTCGTGGTACGCGTCGTTGGGGTACGAGGCGCCGAAGAAGTACGGGTTGCAGCGCGCGCCCGAGTAGTCGCTGGGCCCGGTGTTGCTCGACAGGTAGGGCACCTTGGCCGCGAACAGCGGCGGGCCCACGGCCAGCGCGACCGATGAGCCGACCGGGCCGCTGAACAGGTCGATCTTGTCGCGCAGCAGCATGCGGTCCACGGCCTGGCGGGCGGTCTCGGGGTTGCCGGCGGTGTCGGCCTCCACGTACTCGACCGGCACGCCGCCGAGCTTGCCGCCCAGCTGCTTCATCGCCACGGCGAAGCCGGCCTTGGCCTCGGCGCCGCCGACGGCGAAGGGGCCCGACAGGTCCATGGCAAGGCCGACCTTCACGGTCTGCGCCTGTGCCTGTGCATGCGTGGGCAAGGCCAGCGCGCACGCCATGAGGGCGAGCGCGCCAAGGGCGGTTCTGGGGAATTCCTGCGGCATGGACATCGGAAGAAGCTCCTCGAAAGGGGACGTTGTTGAAGGTGGAAAGGAATGGGCCGGTCGGGCGAAACAGGCCGCAGTCTGTGGGCCGCGCCGGCGCGCGGCTATCCATTTCGTGCAGCGCCGCCGGCTGCACGAAATGGACAGACAGCGGCGCGGGCCGGTCCACAGAATCGCCGCCGAACCCCACCACTCCAGAGACACCCGATGAGCGACCACAGCAAGAATTCCATCGACATTCCCGCCGGCGATGGCACCGGCACCTTCCGCGGCTACCTGGCCCTGCCGGCCTCGGGTCGCGGCCCCGGCATCGTGCTGTGCCAGGAGATCTTCGGCATCAACGACTACGTGCGCGAGGTGGCGGACCTCTACGCCGAAGAGGGCTACGTGGTGCTCGCGCCCGACCTGTTCTGGCGCCAGGAGCCGAACGTCGACCTGGGCTATTCGCCCGAGGAGTGGCAGCGTGCCTTCGGTTTCTTCCAGAAGTTCGACCTGGCCGCCGGCATCGCCGACGTCACGGCCAGCGTGAAGGCGCTGCGCGCGCACCCGGCCTGCACCGGCAAGGTGGGCGCGCTGGGCTTCTGCCTGGGCGGCAAGCTGGCCTACATGGCGGCCGCGCACTCGGGCGTGGACGCGGCCGTGGGCTACTACGGCGTGGGCATCGAGGGCGCGCTCGACCTGGTGCCGCGCATCGAGTGCCCCATCGCCTTGCACTTCGCCGAGCTCGACCCGTTCTGCCCGCCCGAAGCACGCGCGCAGGTGCTGGAAGCCTTTGCCAACACCCCAGGCAAGCCGGGCGCGCAGATGTACGTGTACCCCGGCGTCGACCATGCCTTCGCGCGCACCGGCGGCGAGCACTTCGACAAGCCCTCCACGCTCATGGCGCACCAGCGCTCCATGGCCCTTTTCAAGGAAGCGATCGGTCCGGTGTACGACCTGTCGGCGCTGTGGGACAAGCACTGCGAGTACGAGTTCGCCACGCGCGACGTGGTCGCCACCATGGGCACGATGGTGAGCGAGCCCTACGTCAACCACATCCCGACCATGACCGGCGGCGTGGGCGCGAAGGAGCTGTCGCGCTTCTACAAGCACCACTTCATTCCGACCACGCCGCCCGACACGCGGCTCACGCCCATCTCGCGCACCGTGGGCGCCACGCAGATCGTCGACGAGATGCTGTTCTGCTTCACCCACACGGTGGAAATCGACTGGATGCTGCCGGGCATCGCGCCCACCGGCAAGGCGGTGGAAATTCCGCTGGTGGCCATCGTCAAGTTTCGCGGCGACAAGCTGTACCACGAGCACATCTACTGGGACCAGGCCAGCGTGCTGGTGCAGATCGGCCTGCTCGACCCCAAGGGCCTGCCCGTGGCTGGCGCTGAAACCGCGCGCAAGCTGGTGGACGAAACGCTGGCGTCCAACACGCTGATGCCGCGCTGGGCGAAGTCGACCGCGCTGACCATCGCCGACCCCGCGCTGCCGCTCGGATGAACGGCGCGGGCGACATGCCGGAACTGAATCTGGATCTGCAGCTGGCGTTGGTCGTGCACGCGGTGACCGCGCTCACGCCGGCCATCAAGGCCTTCGTGCTGCGCAGCGCCAACGGCGCGCCCTTGCCGCCGTTCGCGCCCGGCGCGCATTTGAGCGTGCAGGTGACGCAGCCGAACGGGCGCGGCGGGCAGCGCGCGTACTCGCTCGCGAAGCCGCACGACGGATCGGACCGCTGCGAGATCGCGGTGCTGCACGAGCCGCAGGGCGCGGGCGGTTCGGCCTGGATGCACCAGCTGGTGCAGGGCGCCGAGCTGCGCGCGCACGCGCCGCGCAACGACTTCGCGCTGCACACGGGCAGCGCCGCGCCCTTGTTGGTCGCGGGCGGCATCGGCATCACGCCGCTGCTCTGCATGGCGCGCGCACTGGCCGCCGAAGGCCGGGCCTTCGACTTCTTCTACGCCACGCGCAGCGAACAGGCCACGGCCTACATCGACGAGGTGCGCGCGCTCGGCGGCACGCTGGTGCACGACGGTGGCGACCCGTCGCGCGGGCTCGACCTGCGCGCGGTGCTCGCTTCGCCCGTGCCGGGGCGCCACCTGCATGTGTGCGGCCCGCGCGGCATGGTGCAGGCGGTGGTCGACACCGCCCGAACGCTGCGCTGGCCCGACGACCACGTGCATTTCGAGCTCTTCGCGGGTGCGCTCGAGCAGGCCGGCGACGCGCCCTTCGAGGTGCGCACGCTGCGCTCGGGCAAGACGCTGACGGTGGCGCCCGAACAAAGCCTGCTCGACGTGCTCATCGCCGCCGGGCTCGATCCGCTGTACGACTGCCGACAGGGCGACTGCGGCGTGTGCGCCGTCGACGTGGTCGAGGGCGTGCCCGACCACCGCGACCACAACCTGAGTCCGCGCGAGAAGGCGGACGGCAAGACCATCTGCACCTGCGTGTCGCGCGCGAAGACGCCGCAGCTGGTGCTCGACATCTGACGACGCTTCAGGAGACCTACCCCCATGAATCCCGTGAATCCGACAACCCATGTGATCCCTATCGTTCCGGTCGCCTCCGCGGCCCCGATCGACGTCCAGGCGCTGGTGCAGCCCGACCGCGTGCACAAGCGCGTCTACACCGACCCCGCCATCTTCGAGCTGGAGATGGACCGCGTCTTCGGCCAGGCCTGGCTCTACGTCGGCCACGAGAGCCAGGTGCCCAACCCCGGCGACTACTTCACCACCCGCCTGGGCCGCGAACCCGTGGTGATGCTGCGGCACACCGATGGGGAGGTGCACGTGCTGTTCAACCGCTGCCCGCACAAGGGCGCGAAGATCGTGCCCGACGGCAGCGGCAGCGCCGGCAAGTTCCTGCGCTGCCTGTACCACGGCTGGACCTTCAAGTGCGACGGCAGCCTGCTGTCGGTGCCGCTGCGCAGCGGCTACGAAGACACCGCGCTCGACCTGAAAGACCCGCAGTACGGCGTGCGTAAGGTGGCGCGCGTGGCCACGCACCGCGGCTTCGTGTTCGCGAGCCTGTCGACGGAAGGGCCGGCGCTGAAAGACTTCCTGGGCGGCGTGGCCACCTCGCTCGACAACTTCTGCGACCGCGCGCCCGACGGCGAAGTGGAAGTGGCGGGCGGCGTGCAGCGCGTGATCCAGCGCAACAACTGGAAGATCTTCTTCGAGAACCTGCACGACACCATCCACGCCGTGGCCACGCACGAGTCGTCGTGGCGCGCCGCCAAGGAAGAGTACGCGGCCATGCCCGCCGGCACGCCCAAGCCCTTCGAGGTGGTGATCGTCGACGGCAACGGCGAGCCGCTCGATTTCTGGGAGAAGCTGGAGTTGAAGGGCTACGACAACGGCCACGGCTTCATGGAAGGCATCTTCGTGCCGCCGACCGACCCGGTGAGCCTGGCCTACGTGGCATCGCTGGAGGCCGCGCAGGGCGTCGAGCGCGCCGACGCCATCCTGCGCGTGAACCGGCACAACACCATCGTGTACCCGAGCTGCTCGCCGCACACCTCGTTCCAGCAGATTCGCGTGATACGGCCGCTGTCGGTGGACCGCACGCTGGTCGAGATCTTCAGCTTCCGGCTGAAGGGCGCGCCGGAGGCCACCTTCCAGCGCACGCTGAAGTACACCAACATCGTCAACTCGCCCTCGTCCAACGTGATGCCCGACGACCTGGAGGCGTACAACCGCGTGCAGGAAGGCCTGGGCTCCGACGGCGGCGACTGGGTGAGCATGCACCGCGCGGCCGGCCGCGACCAGCCGCTGCCGGGCGGCCGCGCCTCCAACGGCAACAGTGAGATGCCGTCGCGCAACATGTTCGCGGCGTGGGCGTCTTACATGAGCGCAGATGCGGGAGACAAGGCATGAACTTCACCGACTGGCAAGAGCAGCAGCACATCACGCAGTTCCTGCACCACGAGGCGCGCCTGCTCGACGAGCACCGCTGGGACGAGTGGCAGAAGCTCTTCACGCCCGACGGCCTGTACTGGGTGCCGCTGGTACACGGGCAGGCCGACCACCTCAACCATGCCTCGCTGTTCTGCGAAGACGCGCTGCTGCGCTCGATGCGCGCGCGGCGGCTCGACCAGGCGCGGGCCTACTCGCAGCAGCCGGTGACGCGCACCGTGCATGTGCTGGGCAACATCGGCCTCGAATCGCGCGACGAGGCGGGCTGCGTCGTGCGCTCCACCTTCATGCTGCTGGAGTGGCGCAAGACCGAGCAGCGCGTCTTCGGCGGCAGCGTGCTGCACACGCTGCGAAAGCACGAAGAGGGCTTTCTCATGCAGACCAAGCGCATCGACCTCGTCAACTGCGACGCGCCGCACGAAGCCCTGCAGGTGTTCATGTGAAGGCCGCGCTGCTGGCCATGCACTACCAGAACGACGTGCTGCACGCCGACGGCAAGGTGCGCGTGGGCGTGGCCGCCGACGACCCGGCACGCCCGCGCCTCATCGCCTCGGCGGCGCGGTTGATCGCGGCGGCGCGCGCCAACGGCGTGCCGGTGATCTTCGTGCGCATCGCCTTCGCACCGGACTACGCGGACTGCCTGCGCAACTGCACGCTGTTCCGCCGCGTGGCCGAGACCGGCGCGGTGCAGGAGGGCAGCTGGGGCGCGGAATTCTTCAGCGAACTGGCGCCGCTGCCGGGCGAGGCCGTGGTCACCCACAAGCGCAACAACCCCTTCTGGCAGAGCGGGCTCGACGAGGCGGTGCGCGCCACCGGCGCGCGCCGGCTGTACGTGGCGGGCATTGCGACCAACCACGTGGTCGAGCACGGCGCGCGCCACGCGAGCGACCTGGGCTACAGCGTGGCCGTGGTGGCCGACGCCTGCAACACCGCGCAGGCGCACCTTCATGCGGCCAGCCTGGAGAATCTGGCGATGCTCGCGGACGTGATTCAGGTCGAAGACGCCGTTGCGCAAATGAGGGGTACGCAATGAACATGCAAGACAAGGTCGCCATCGTCACCGGCGCGGCCGCCATGCTGGGCAGCGCCATCGTCCGCGCCTTCGTGCAGGCGGGCGCCCGGGTGATCGCGGTGGACATCGACCTGCCGCGCGGCCAGGCGCTGGCGGCCGAGCTGGGCGCGCGCTGCCGCTTCGCGGCCTGCGACATCGCCTCCGACGAGGCGCTCGACGCGCTGGTGGCCGAGGCGTTGCGCACGGAGGGCCGCATCGACTTCCTCGTCAACAACGCCGTGGTCTACGGCGACGGCGGGCTGGGCGCCGCGCGCGGCGAATGGCTGGCCGCGCTGAACGTCAACCTCATCTCCGGCGCAATGCTGGTGCAGAAAGCCGCCGAAGCAATCGCGGCGCAGCGCGGCGGCATCGTGAACATGGGCAGCGTGGGCGGCAAGTTCGGCGCGGCGGGCAGGGCGCTGTACCCGGCGGCCAAGGCCGCCATCCTGCAGCTCACGCGCAACCAGGCCGCCACCCTGGCGCCGCGCGGCGTGCGGGTGAACTCGGTGTCGCCGGGCTGGACCTGGTCGGACGCGCTCTCGCGCATGGCCGGCGGCGACCGCGCGCTGGCCGACCGCGTCGGCACGCCGATGCATCCGCTGGGCCGCGTGGGCGACGGCGACGACGTGGCGCAGGTGGTGCTCTTCCTGTGCTCGGACGCCGCGCGCTTCGTGACCGGGGCCGACATTCCGGTCGATGGCGGCTACTCGATGCTGGGGCCCGACCAGGGGCGCTCGGCCGGTGGGTGGTTCGCGCCGTTGCCGTAGCAGCGCCTTCAGCGCAACACCAGCACCGGCAACGCCGAGTGCGTCAGCACATGCTGCGTTTCGCTGCCCAGCAGCAACCGCTCGAGCCCCTTGCGCCCGTGCGAGGCCATCACGATCAGGTCGCTGCCGTGCTTGCGCGCGGCCGCGATGATCGATTCGGCCACCAGATCGGAGCTGATGCGCGCGGTCTGCACCTGCACGCCGCGGGCCTGCGCGTCTTCTCGCACGGTGTCGAGCAGGGCCTGTGCCTTGTCGGCCCACTGCTGCTCGATGCGCGCGACTTCGTCGGCCTCGAACGCCATGCCGCCCTCAAGGTAGCTCTGCGGGTAGCGCGGCACCACGGTCAGCGCCACCAGTTCGGCGCGATGGCCTGCAGCCAGCGCCACCGCGGCCTCGACCGCCTTCTTCGAAAGCGTGGAACCGTCGGTGGCGACGAGGATGTGCTTGAACATGAATGAAGACTCCTTTTGGAATGCGATGCGCCAGCTTAGGCAGGCGGTGCGCGCGAAGCCTTGACCCATATCAAGCCGCGCGGCGCCGTGCCCCCTTAGCCTCGTGCCATGCCCGTCGCATCGATCTCCGACCACGCCCAGCGCCAGTCTCACCTCCGCCCCCACCCCCACCCCCACACCCTTTCGCAGCCCCCGCTCCCCATCGACCTGCTGCGCGCCTTCGACGTGCCCGGCCCGCGCTACACCTCGTACCCCACGGCCGACCGCTTCGTCGAGGCCTTCGGCGCCGACGAGCATGCGCAGGCGCTGCGCCTGCGGCGCGCGCAGGGCACGCAGGCCGCACCGCTTTCGCTGTACGTGCACGTTCCGTTCTGCGAATCGGTGTGCTACTACTGCGCCTGCAACAAGGTCGTCACGCGGCGCCGTGACAAGGCGCGCCAGTACCTCGGCTACCTGGCGCGCGAGGCGGCGATGCAGGCCGCGCTGCTCGGCCCCGCACGGGCGCTGGGGCAGGTTCACCTGGGCGGCGGCTCGCCTACGTTTCTCGACGACGGCGAGCTTGGCGAGCTGATGGCGATGCTGCGCGACACCTTCGGCTTTGCGCCCGGCGGTGAGCGCTCCATCGAGATCGATCCGCGCACCGTCGATGCCGCGCGCCTCGCGCACCTGGCCGAGCTGGGCTTCAACCGCCTGAGCTTCGGCGTGCAGGACTTCGACCCCGAGGTGCAACGCGCCGTGCACCGCGTGCAGCCCGCCGGGCAGGTGTTCGCGCTGATGGCGTCGGCGCGCGCGCTGGGCTTCAGGTCGGTCAACGTCGACCTGATCTACGGGCTGCCGCGGCAGAACGATGCGTCCTTCGAGCGCACGCTGTCGCAGCTGTGCGCGCTGCGGCCCGACCGCATCGCGCTGTACGCCTACGCGCACCTGCCCGAGCGCTTCAAGCCGCAGCGGCGCATCCTGGCCGACGAGCTGCCCGACGCGCCCGCGCGGGTGCGCATGCTGGCGCGCGCCATCGAGGTGCTGGCGGACGCGGGCTATGTGTACATCGGCATGGACCACTTCGCGCTGCCCGCCGATCCGCTGGCGGTGGCCAAGCGGCAGGGCCGGCTGCACCGCGACTTCCAGGGCTACAGCACGCAGCCCGAGGGCGACCTGGTGGCGCTGGGCGTGTCGGCCATCGGCCGGGTGGGCGCCACCTACAGCCAGAACGCCAAGACGCTGGACGCGTACTACGACCTGCTCGACCAGCAGCGCCTGCCGGTGGTGCGCGGGCTGGCGCTGTCGCGCGACGACCTGCTGCGGCGCGACGTGATCATGGCGCTGATGTGCCGCGGACGCGTGGACTTCGACGCGATGGGCCAGGCCCACGCGGTGGACTTTCGCCATCGCTTCGCGCCGGAGTTCGCCGCGCTCGGGCCGCTGGTGGCGCAGGGGCTGGTGCGGCTGTCGGACCACGATGTGGAGGTGACGCCGCGGGGCTGGTTCCTGGTGCGGGCCGTGGCGATGGTGTTCGACCGGTACTGCCGCGAAAGCGCGGGGCGCTTCTCGCGGGTGGTGTAGCGGCGAACGCTGCCCGGGGGCCGCGGCTACGCGTGGCCCGGCAGGCTCGACAGTCCGGGCAGGGCGGGAAAGCCCGGCAGGCTCGAAACGCCGGGCAAGGGCCGCTCCCGCCGCTGCGTTTCCGCCCGCTCGCGCAGCCATTGAAAAAGGCTGCTCCTGTCCATCGGCGGCGCGATGAAGTAGCCCTGGCCTTCGTCGCAGTCCATGGCCAGCAGCGCCTGCCAGGCGGTCGCGTCCTCGATGCCTTCGGCCAGCACATGCAGCCCGAGCTTGCGGCCCAGTTGCGCCACCATCTCGGCGATGCGCGCGCCTTGGGCCTCGCCGAGGCGGCGCACGAAGGTGCCGTCGATCTTGATGCGGTCCAGCGGCAGCCGCTCCAGGTAGCTCAGCGACGAATAGCCGGTTCCGAAGTCGTCGATGGCAATGGAAATGCCCTCGGCGCGCAAGGCCGCCAGCGTGGACTCCAGCAGCTGCGTGGGCAGCGCGGCGACCGACTCGGTGATCTCCAGCTCCAGGTGATGGCCCTGCAGCCCGGTGTTCGACAGCGTGGTGCGCACGGTGTCGAAGAAGCCGGGGTCCTGCAGCTGCACGGTCGACACGTTCACGGCCATGCGCAGCGGCGCGCGGTCGGCGTCCAGCAGCTCGCGCATGGTCAGGCAGGCCGTGTACAGCACCCATTGGCCCAGCGCGACGATCAGGCCCGAATGCTCGGCCACGGGAATGAAGCGGTCCGGCGGTATCAGGCTGCCGTCGTCCGCGCGCCAGCGCACCAGCGCCTCCAGGCCCACCAGCGCGCGGGTGTTCAGGTTGAGCTGCGGCTGGTACACCAGGAACAGCTGCGCGTTGTCGATGGCCGCGCGCAGGTCGGACAGCAGCAGCGCGCGGGCGCGCGCCTCGGTGCCCATGTGGGCCGAGTACTGCAGGTGCTGGCCGCGGTGGTCGCGCTTGGCGCGCTTCAGGGCAATGGTGGCGTCCTTCACCAGGTCGACGCCGGCCTGCGCGTCTTCGGGCAGCAGCACGTAGCCGCAGGTCAGCGAGACCTTGTGCGGCACGCCGTCGACGGCCAGCGGCTGGCGCATGCAGTCCAGCAGCTGCTGCGGCGACACCTGCCGCACGGGCCCGAGCACGCCGAAGGTGTCGGCGCCCAGGCGGGCCAGCAGCACGCCGGTGGGCACGGCGTCGGCCAGGCGCCGCGCCACGGTTTCCAGCAGGCGGTCGCCGAAGCGGTGGCCCATCACGTCGTTGGTGGCGCTGAAGTCGTCGATGTCGACCAGCGCCAGGATGTGGTCGCGCATGCCCTGGCGCGCGCAGTCGTCGACCTTCTCGACGAAGCGGGTGCGGTTGGGCAGGCGCACGAGCGGGTCGTAGTAGGCCGAGTCATGCATGCGCTCCAGCAGGCCGCGGCTGTGCAGCAGCGTGCCGAGGTTGACGCAGAACACGTCGAGCAGCCGCCGGTCGGGCGCGCCGTGCGAGGCTCCGGTGTCGATGAAGACGGCCATCTCCTGCGCGTTCTTGCTGCCGATGTGCAGGGCCAGTTCGCGGCTTTCGCTGCCTTCGCTGTCGTTGCCGTAGACATTGCCGCCGGAGGCCAGCGCGCGGCGCAGCAGCGCCACGGCGGGCGCGTCGGGCACGGCGTCCAGCGCCACGTCGGCCAGGTGCGCGAAACGGCCGGCCGCCGCCAGCACCCGGTAGGGTCCCACCGGCGGCACGCCCGGCGCGCAGACCAGCACGTCGCCGGGCGCGCCCAGCAGCGCGGTGAGCTGCGCGATCACGCCGTGGGCGAAGGCGCGCAGGCCCGCCTCTTCGAGCAGCGACGCACTGGAGCGCACGATGTGTTCCAGTCCTCGGCTCTGGGCCTCGTGGGCGCAGAGCTGCATGCAGGACCGCACGGCCATGGCCACCAGGGCCGGCAGGCGGCCTGGCGAAAGTTCGGCCGGCGTGCGGCAGTCGTCGATGGCGTGGCGCAGCAGCGCGTCTGGTGATGGCGCGTTGTTGCTGTCACTGGTTCCACTGGTTCCACTGGTTCTTAGGACGATGCGCGTGTTGCGCAGGCCGGCGGTGTGGCGGATGAAATCGGCGAGCGCGAGTGTCGGCGCCATCGCGGCATCGATGCCGGCACCGGTTGTCACCACGCCGAGGATGACGACCGCCAGGTCGGGCGCATCGAGCGCCAGCGCGCGTGCCTCCTCGTTCGAGCGCGCATGCGCGAGCACCACGGGCCGCCCGAGCAACGCAAGCCCCTGCAACGCGCCGCGCGCTTCGGCGTGCACGCGCTCGTCCTCGTCCACCACCAGCACGCGCCAGTCGGGCGCGGGGCCGTGCAAGCGCCGGCCCGTCTCTGCCTCGGGTCTCATGCGGCTTGGGCGTGCGCGGTGGCGGGTGCGCCGTGCGCCCCATGACCTGGGGCCTGGGTTGCAGCGATCGCCACCTGGTTGCGACCGCCGCGCTTGGCCACGTACAGCGCCTCGTCGGCCAGGCCGTAGGCGTCGTCGAAGTTGCCGCCGCACGGCATCCAGCTCACGCCGAAGCTGGCGGTCACGCTGCTGCGGTCGGGCAGGTCGAAGGCATAGGCCTCGATGGCGCGGCGCAGCGCGTGCGCCACCTGGCCGCTGGCGCTGCCGTCCTGCCCCGGCAGCACCACGGTGAACTCCTCGCCGCCGACGCGGCCGATCTGCGCGGCGTGCGGCACCTCGGCCTTCAGGCAGTTCACCACGCCCTGGATCACGCGGTCGCCCATGGGGTGCCCGAAGCTGTCGTTGATGCGCTTGAAGTGGTCGATGTCCAGCACGATCAGCGCGAGGTCGTTGCGCACGAAGTGGCGGTTCACCAGTTCGATGATGGCGGCCCGGTTGAGCACGTCGGTCAGCGAGTCGTGCGTGGCGCGGTACTCCAGTTGGGCGGCCAGGTCCTGCAGGCGCAGGTTGAGCTGGTTCATTTCCAGCTCGGCCCGGTCGCTGCGCCGCACCAGCCGGCGCGTTTCGCGCAACAGCCGCTCGTACACGGCCAGCAGGTCGCCCAGCGCCTGGCGGCAGGGCACCGCCGGCGCGGTGGCGCACATGCCGTGAGCGCCATCGACACCATATGCGACTTCATGCGCGTCGTACGCCGCGCGCGCGGCTTGCAGCGCCTGGTGCTCGGCATCGAACAGGTCGGGCAGCGGGGCGGTGTCCATGTCAGCTCGCCTTCACGGGGTGGCTGGCGAAGTCGATCGCGGGAAAGTCCTCGCTCAGCTCCTGGCCGAACTCGAGGATGGTGTCGTCCTCTTCGTCGTGGTACCAGTTCAGCGCCACCTTGTTGCCCGCTTCCACGGCGTCGTTCAGCGCCGCGATCAGGTTGAACAGCATCTTGGTGCTGGAGCTGTTGAAGTAGGCCAGCGCGATGTGCACGTCGATCTGGCTGCCGCTTTGCTGCGCCAGGTAGTCCTTCAGCTTGGCGATCACTTCGCCGTAGAAGGCGGCGGCGTTCTCGGGGTAGGACTCGCCTCGCAGGCTGAGCGTGCGGGTGTCGAACCTGAAGTCCACCTGGGGGGAACTGGGCGTCGGGGCGATGTAGAGGTTTTCCATCTGTGATCTCGATTCGTTGCCGGGCCTGCGCGGGGTCAGATCGCCGCCTTCAGGTAGAACACCGAAGCGCCGCCGGCGCTGTCGGCAGCGTCGAAGTCGAACTCCAGCGGCTCGCGGGCGTCGCGAGCGACCGTGAGGAGTCCCATGCCCGCGCCTTTGCTGCCTTCGGGCGTTTCCTCGCGCAGCGTCTGGCGGTAGGCCTGCTTGATTTCTTCCAGCGTCATGCTGCGCAGCGTCTCCAGCTTCATGCGCAGCGCGTCCGCGATGTCGGGCGCCACCGGGTTGGCACACAACAGCAGAAAGCCGCCGTCGCTCTCGCGGCGGATGCACACCGAGCCGTGGCGCAGCTCGCCGCTTTCAAGGCTGGCCGCGGTGAGCGTGTCGGCCGAGTAATGAATGATGTTCTGCGCCATTTCCACGAACGACGAGAACAGCTTGCGCCGCGTGGGGCCGGCCACGCCGGCCACCTCCAGCTGCAGCTTCACGGCGTCGGACATGGCGGCCACGATGTGCTGCGAGAAGTAGCCCACGTAGTAGAAGATGACCTGGTGCTGGCGCGCCAGGTTGAAGAAGGAGCCGTACTTGTCGGCGAGAGGGGGGCAGGGCATGGGCGGGTTCCCGTGTCGTGGCGGTCGGGCTTCAGTTGAGTTCGGGTGGGTTCGGGTCGGTCCGGGCGGTTCAGGTACGAAAGCAGAAGAAGGTCAGGTCATCGCGGCGGTGGTGCTCGCCCTGCCAGGCCTGCAGCGCGTCGAGCACGGCCTGGTTGACCTGCGCGGGGCTGCGCTCGCGCTGCTCCAGCAGCAGCTCGCGCACGCGGCGCTTGCCCATGGCGATGGCACGCGGGCCGCCGACCTGGTCGATGAGCCCGTCGGTGCTGACGAACACCAGCGTGCCCGCGGGCAGCAGCAGCTCCTGGTTGTGCCAGCTGAAGTCGAACTCGCTGTCCATGTAGCCCACGCCCTTGCGCTGGCCTTCGACCAGTTCCACCGCCTCGGCGCCGGGGCGCAGCACGAACAGCGACAGCCGCGCGCCCGCGAACACCAGCCGGCCCTGCGCGGGCTCGAACCAGAAGCAGGCGGCGTCCATGCCGTCGTCGGAGCCGGGCGTTTCGTCGTGCCCGTCCATCTGCCCGAGCATCTGCTTGATGCTGCGGTTCACGCTGCCCAGCAGCCGCGCGGGGTCGCGCGCGCCGTGCTGCTCGATGGCCTGGGTCAGGCTCGACGACGCGATCAGCGTCATGAACGCGCCCGGCACGCCGTGACCCGTGCAGTCGGCCACGGTGGCGAACCAGCCGTCTTCGGCGGTGCTGAACTGGTAGAAGTCGCCGCCCACCACGTCGCGCGGTTCCCACACCAGGTGGGCTTCGGGGCAGGCGCGGGCGAGCGCGTCGAGCGAGCTGCGCAGGGTCGAGCGCTGGATCACGCTGGCGTACTCGATGCTGTGCATCACCTGGCGGTTGCGCGAGGCCTGCAGGTCGGCCACCGCGCGCATGAGCTGCAGGCCGTTGCCCACGCCCGCGAACTCGCCGTCGCGCGTGATGATGAAGCCGTCGGACAGCGCCTTCTCGCCGTACGCCACGGTCTTGAAGGTCAGGGCCTCCAGGTCGAGCGCGGCGTCGACCACCAGCGGGTCCTTGTCCATGAAGGCGATGCAGCTCTTGCGGCCGTACAGCTCCACGCGAAACGGCTTGCTCATCTGCGACAGGAAGATGTTGCGGTTGATCAGCCCGATGGGCTGGCCCGCCTCGACCACCGGCAGGCTCACCAGTTCGCGGTGCCGGTTGAAGACGTCCATGACCTTCTCGTTCGTTTCCTCGGTCGTCATGCACGGCACGGCCGTGCACAGGTCGGCGGCGCAGGGTTGACGGAAACGGGGCCGAAAATCGCTCAAATACTCGGAGGTTTCGGGCATGGAAGCAGCAACTGCAGAATAAATGTGTACTTATGTTATGTTTTTAACGTTTCGTATCCATGACAAAGCGGTGACGAAGTCAGGTCCGTGCGGGGGCCTGCGCAAAAAGCCATAAACCGCCCGCGCACCCGGTCTTTGACGGAAGGGCAAAGTGCCTCCACCCCGCCCCCGCCGGACGCTTTTACTCAAGGTATCCGGGCGCGGACCCAAGATCCAAGCCCCCTCCCGCAAAGCACCTCCATGAAGAAGATCGGATTCCTGTCGTTCGGCCACTGGACGCCGTCGCCCCAGTTACAGACACGCTCGGCCGCCGACGCGCTGCTTCAGTCCATCGAACTGGCCGTGGCGGCCGAGGAGCTGGGCGCGGACGGCGCCTACTTTCGCGTGCACCACTTCGCCCGCCAGCTCGCCGCGCCGTTCCCCTTGCTGGCCGCCATCGGCGCCAAAACCCGCCGCATAGAGATCGGCACGGGCGTGATCGACATGCGCTACGAGAACCCGCTGTACATGGCCGAGGACGCGGGCGCCGCCGACCTGATTGCCGGCGGCCGCCTGCAGCTCGGCCTGAGCCGGGGCTCGCCGGAGCAGGTGATCGAGGGCTGGCGGTACTTCGGCTACGCGCCCGACGAAGGCCGCACGCACGCCGACATGGCGCGCGAGCACACGCTGGCCTTCCTGGACGTGTTGCGCGGCGAAGGGTTCGCCGAGCCCAACCCGCGGCCGATGTTCGCCAACCCGCCCGGCCTGCTGCGCGTGGAGCCGCATGCCGAAGGCCTGCGCGAGCGCATCTGGTGGGGTTCCAGCTCGGACGCGACGGCGGTGTGGGCCGCGAAGCTGGGCCTGAACCTGCAAAGCTCGACGCTCAAGACAGACGAAACCGGCGAGCCCTTTCATGTGCAGCAGGCGCGCCAGATCCGCGCCTACCGCGCGGCCTGGAAAGAGGCCGGCCATGCGCGCACGCCGCGCGTGTCGGTCAGCCGCAGCATCTTCGCCCTGGTGAACGACCAGGACCGCATGTACTTCGGGCGCAGCGGCCAGGAGGGCGACACGGTCGGCTTCATCGACGAGCAGACGCAGGCGATCTTCGGGCGCAGCTATGCGGCCGCGCCCGAGCTGCTGGTGAAGCAGCTGGCGCAGGACGAGGCCATCGCCGAGGCGGACACGCTGCTGCTCACCGTGCCCAACCAGCTCGGCGTGGCGTACAACGCGCACGTCATCGAGACCATCCTGACCCAGGTGGCGCCTGCGCTGGGCTGGCGTTGACCTGACTTCTCTGGCTCGCCTTGCGAGCCGCCACGATTCGTGGCACAAGCTGACGTCCTATGTGTTCCTATTCCTAAAGAGGTAAACAACCGTGTGTGATCTGAACGACCAGGAAGAACTCAAGAAGTACACCCGCCGCGACTTCGGCACGTGGGCCGCATCCGCCGGCCTGCTGACCGCGCTGCCCGGCGTGGCCAATGCCGTGGCCGTGGCCGAGCGCGAGGTGAGCATCACCACGCCGGACGGCACCTGCGACGCCTACTTCGTCGCGCCCACCGCGGGCGCGGCCCCCGGCGTGCTGGTGTGGCCCGACGTGTTCGGCCTGCGCCCCGCCTTCCGTCAAATGGGCCGGCGGCTGGCCGAATCGGGCTACAGCGTGCTGGTGGTGAACCCCTTCTACCGGCAAAAGAAGGCGCCCACCGCGGCGCAAGGCGGCCAGACGCCCATCGCCGAGGTGATGCCGCTGATGCAGGCGCTGACGCCCGCCATGCACCTGAGCGACGGCAAGACCTTCGTGGCCTGGCTCGATGCGCAAAAAGAGGTGGACAAGGCGCGCAAGCTGGGCACCACCGGCTATTGCATGGGCGGCCCGATCGCGGTGCGCACCGCCACCGTGGCCCCCGGCCGCGTGGGCGCGGTCGGCACCTTCCACGGCGCCGCCATGGTCACCGCGGCGCCCGACAGCCCGCACCGCCTGGTCGCGCAGACGCAGGCGCGCTACCTGATCGCCGTGGCCGAGAACGACGACACCAAGGACCCGCAGGCCAAGGCCACGCTGCGCGCCGCGTTCGACAGCGCCAAGCTGCAGGCCGAGGTGGAGGTGTACCCGGCCGCGCACGGCTGGTGCCCGCCGGACACGCAGGTCTACGACGCCGCCCAATCCGAACGCGCATGGGCGCGGCTGCTGGCCACGTTCGGCACGGCACTGGCCTGATCGCGGGCCGCGGCGGCAAGCCGCTCAGCCGTTGCTTGCCGCCGCCACCGCCACCACCTGCGCCACCACCCGGCGCACCTCGCTCGGCAGAAAGGGCTTCTCGATCACCGGGCGCCCGCTGGCCGACACGAACTCGTTCAGCACCGCCGACAGCGTGTCGCCAGTGACGAACACCACGCGCCCGGCCTGGTCTGGCCAGCGCCGCTCGATCTCCCTGTACAGCGCCCGGCCGTCGAGGTCGGGCATGCGCATGTCGGTGAGGATCGCGTCGTAGGGCTCCTGCGCCATGTGGCGCAGCGCGTCCCGCGCCGAGCGCACCGCCACCACGCGGTGCCGGGTGCCTGCGAGGATCTGCGCCAGCGTCTCGCGCACCTCCGTCTCGTCGTCGACGATCAGGATCTTGTGGCGGCGCATGCTCGCCTTGGCCTTCACAGGCGCCGGGGCCACGGCTCCGGCCCCGCCCGCCGTCTCGTGCGGGTCGCCCACGGGCAGCGCCATGTCGAACACCGCGCCGCCGCCCGCCGGGCTGTCGACGGTGAGCTCGCCGCCGTGCGCCTCCACGATGCCCAGGCTCACCGCCAGGCCCACGCCGGTGCCGATGCCCGTGGGCTTGGTGGTGAAGTAGGGCTCGAACACGCGGGTGCGCAGCGCGGGCGGAATGCCGGGGCCGTTGTCCGACACCGTCACGCACACCCTGTTCGCCGCGGCGTCGTGGCGTGTGCGCAGCCGGATGCGGCGCGGCGGCGGCTGGTCTTGCAGCGCCTGCTGCGCGTTGATGAGCAGGTTCAGCAGCACCTGGTGGATCTGGTCGGCGTCCGCGAGGATCGGCGGCAGGTCGCCCGCCTCGTCGAGCACCACCTCGACACCGCTGGTGCGCATGGCGTAGGCCGTCATGTCGAGCGCCGCGGCCACCACCTCGTGCAGCGCCACCGGCCCGCGTTCGGGCGGCTGCTGGCGCGCCATGCCGAGAAAGCTGCGCACGATGCGCGCGCAGCGCTCGGCCGCCACGCGGATCTTGGCCGCCATGGCCCGGGTGTTGGCGTCGCCCTGTTCCTCCAGCAGCACAGCGCGCGCCACCACCACGGCCAGCGGGTTGTTGAGCTCGTGCGCCACGCCGGCCAGCAGCGAGCCCAGCGCGGCCAGCTTCTCGCGCTGGTGCAGGGCCTCGCGCTGGCGCGCCAGCTCTTCGGCCGAACGCTTCTTCTCGGTGATGTCCGTCGAGATGCCGCACACCGCATACGCCTTGCCGTTGGCGTCGTGCAGCGGGAACTTGATGGAAATGTAGGTGTGCAGCCCGTCGTCCAGCGGCGCGGTTTCCTCGAACTCGACGAGCGCGTTGCGCTCCAGCACCGCGAGGTCGTTGCTGCGCGAATCGCCGGCGCTGGCCTGCGGCAGCAGTTCGGCCTCGGTGCGCCCGAGCACCTCGGCCTGCGGCAGGTGGAACAGGTGCTCCCACTGCCGGTTGACGAACAGGAAGCGGCCGCTGGTGTCCTTCACTGACACCACCGAGGTGGTGTTGTTCAAGATCTGCTGCAGCCGCGCCTCGCTGTTCTGCAGGGCCTGCTGCACGCGCGCGCGCTCCGCGATGTCGTGGCGCAGCCGGTTCTGCGTGCTCGCGACTTTTTCGGCCATGGCGTCGAAGGCGCGGCTCAGCCGGCCCAGCTCGTCGTTGCCGCGCAAGCGGCTGCGCGCCGCCAGGTTGCCCGCGGCCAGCTGCTCCGCCGCATGCACCAGGCGCGCGGTGCGCCGCGTCAGCAGGAAATGAAACACCAGCCACATGGCCAGCGCCAGCGCGGTCACGCAGCCGGCCCAGTACAGCGACTGCTGCACCACCTGCGCGCGCGCCTCGGCCTTGGGGCCTGCGAGGTCGTAGGCCAGGAACAGGCTGCCGCGCTGCGAGGGGCGCAGCTCTTCGCGTTCGCGGCTGCCCATCAGGATGCCGGCGTAGGCCAGCAGCTCCTTGCCGGTGGCGTCGGTCGTCACGCGGGCGCGGTGCTCGCGCATGGCGCCCGCGGCCTGCACGAAGTCGAACTCCGGCAGCACCTCGGCCACCGGCCGGCCCAGCCAGGCGCGCCGCGTGGCGGCGACGACCACGTTGCGCTCGTCGGTCATGGCCGCGAGCACGATGTCGTGGTTGTGCGCGAGCACCGCGATCTCGTGCTGCGCCGCGACCAGGTCGCCGCGCAGCGACAGGTATTCGAGCGTGCTCTGCAGGCGCGACATTTCCTGCGCGATGCGTTCGCGGCTGCGGTCTTCGGTGGCGCGCTCGGCCTGCGGCACGTGGTACAGGAGGATGAAGGTGCTCAGCATGGCCGCGAACCCCAGCAGGATCAGCGGCACCGTCACCTTGAGCGACGTCGACAGGCGCAACTTCACGGCGGCAGGCTCTGCAGCGGCGCGGGCGCCAGCACGTCCTCGATCTTCAAGGGGGTGGGCAGCAGCCTGGCCTGCAGCATCAGGTCCATCAGGCGGCGCCCGGTGGGCACCAGCTCGGGCGCGCTGCCGCCGAGCATCCTCAGGTTTTCGTCGCGCGACGGAATGTGCAGCCCGCGCAGCGCGGCCAGGTACGGCTCGCCCGTGGTCTGCTGGCGAATGCCCATGCGCCGGGCCGCGTCGGCGGGGTCGCGCTGCAGGTAGTCGATGGCCTTGAACCAGCCCGCGAGCAGCGTCTGCGTGGTCTTCGGGTGCTTGTCGAGCACGCTCTGGCGCACCGCGATCAGGTCGACGATCTCGCCCGGAATGCGCGTGCTGTCGAACAGCGTGGCGGCGCCGTGCGCGAGCATCTGCGCGCGGTACGGGTCGAAGGTGACTGCCGCGTCCACCTGGCCCTTTTCGAAAGCGCCGGGCTGCTCGTTCGACTCCATCTGCACCACCGTGACGTCGCTCGCCTGCATGCCGTTCAGCGCGAGCGCGCGGCTGAGCACGAAGGCGCCCAGCGCGCCGCTTTCCACCGCCACGCGCTTGCCGCGCAGGTCGGTCATCGAGGCCGTGCCGGGCCGCCCCACGATGGCGTCGGCGCCGTGCGACACATCTACCACCAGGATGGCGCGCGGCGCCATGCCTTCGGCCGCGAGCCCGAAGAGCTCGTCCAGGCTGATGACCATGCCGTCGATGGCCTGGTTGCGGAAGGCGCGCAGCACCTCGCTGGCCGAGGGGTACTCCAGCAGCTGCACCGACTTGGCCGGCAAGTGCCCGAGGTCGCGCGCGAGGTACAGCGGCTCGCTGCCGATCCACACGTTGGTGCCGATGCGCAGCGGCGATTCGGGCTCGCGCGAGCAGCCGGGTAGCACCAGCAGCACGGCCATCGCGATGGCCAGCAGCAGCGTGAGCAGCTTGTCGGCAAGGGTTTTCAAACGGGGGGTCATGCAAGCCTCGTTCGGGTGTCATCGTCCGTCGGGAATGAAGACATAGCCCGCATTGCGCAGCGTGCGGATGTACTTCGGATGCTCCGGGTCGGGCTCGACCTTTTTGCGCAGCCGCATGATGCGCAGGTCCACGCTGCGGTCGAAGGGCGCCAGGTCGCGCTGGCCGTGCGAGCTCAGGATGCGTTCGCGCGACAGTGGCCGGTTCGGGTGCTCGGCCAGCGCCTTGAGCAGGTCGAACTCCAGCGGCGACATCGGCACCTCGGTGCCCGTGTCGTCGCTCAGGCGGTGGGCCGCCAGGTCGAGCACGCAGCGCCCGATGCGCACGCGCTGCGCGCCCAGCTCCGCGCGCCGCGCGGGTGCGGTGCGGCGCAGCACGCTCTTCACGCGCGCCAGCAACTCGCGCGGGTCGAAGGGCTTGGGCACGTAGTCGTCGGCGCCCATCTCCAGCCCGACGACGCGGTCGGTCACGGTGTCGGCCGAGGTGAGCATCACGATGGCCACGTGCGCATAGCGCTCGCGCAGGTGGCGCGCCAGGCTCAACCCGTCTTCGCCGGGCATGTGGATGTCGACCAGCGCCAGGTCGACCAGGTGCTCGGCCGCCAGCGCCCGCGCGGCGTCAGCGTTGGCGGCGCCGAGGGCGCGGTAGCCGTGGGAGACGAAGTACTCCTCGATGACTTCGCGGATCTCCTGCTCGTCGTCGACGACCAGGATGTTCGCCTTCGGGGTCATGAACCCTCCTCTTGCTCGCTCGCGCTCCCTGGCCACCGCGAAGCGTAGACCGGCAGGCCCGCCGCGGCCCGGCCGCACGTGAAACAAACGAAACAAGAAGGGCGCGCCGCTGAAGCAAAACGAACGCACGTGCTTTTCAGAATCCATTGCATCCCAGCCGCGTTGCGCTGGTACGCACCGGAGTCCACACATCGTGAGTTCGCAACTCTTTGCTTTGGCCATCTGCGTATGGCCGTGGGTCAAGTCGGCATGGCGGTCGGGCGAGGCGCCATGGGGGCCGTTCGCGCTGCTCGCCAATGCCCTGCGGAACACGTTGCGCCGGGTTTCACATCGTCACATTCATTGAAGGAGCACACCATGCAATCGCTGTCTTACCTCTCGCTGGACAACCAACGCCAGCCCCTGCCGCAGGCCGCGGCCGATGCCTTCGCGGCGCAGGTCGGCGGCGGCGTGCTGCGCCGCGGCGACGCGGGCTACGACGACGCCCGCAAGGTCTGGAACGCCACGGTCGACCGGCACCCCGCGCTCATTGCGCGCTGCCTCACGGTGGCCGACGTGCAGGCTGCCGTGCGCTTCGGCGCCGCGCACCGCATGCTGCTGAGCGTGCGCGGCGGCGGCCACCACATCGCCGGCAACGCGGTGGCGAACGAGGGGCTGATGCTCGATCTGTCGGGCATGTCGGGCGTGCGCATCGACGCCGCCGCGCGCACCGCGCAGGTCGGTCCGGGCGCGCTGCTGGGCGACCTCGACCGCGCGGCGCAGGCCCATGGGCTGGCCGTGCCGCTGGGCATCAACTCGACCACCGGCGTGGCGGGGCTCACGCTCGGCGGCGGCTTCGGCTGGCTCACCCGCCGCCACGGCATGACCATCGACAACCTGATCGGCGCCACCGTGGTCACGGCCGACGGCGCCGTGCACGAGGTGTCGGCCGCCTCGGAGCCCGAGCTGTTCTGGGCCCTGCGCGGCGGCGGCGGCAACTTCGGCGTGGTGACCTCGTTTACGCTGCGGCTGCACCCGGTCGGGCCCGAGGTATACGCGGGGCTGGTGGTGTACCCGTTCGCGCAGGCGCGCCAGGTGCTGCGCGCGTGGCGCGACTTCAGCGAGGGCGCGCCCGACGAACTGAGCGTGTGGGCGGTGATGCGCGAGGCGCCGCCGCTGCCGTTTCTCGCGGAGTCGGTGCACGGCACCGAGGTGGTGATCTTGCCGCTGGTGTACTGCGGCGATGTCGCGAAGGGCGAGCAGGTGGCGGCACCGGTGACGCGCTTCGGCACCCCGCTGGCCGTGGCGCTGGGGCCCACGCCGTACGCGGCCTTTCAGACCGCGTTCGTTCCGCTGCTGGCACCGGGCGGGCGCAACTACTGGAAGTCGAACAACTTCGCCGCGCTGAGCGACGCGGCGCTCGACGCGGTCATCGCTTCGGCCTCACGCTTGCCGGGCCCGGAGTGCGAGGTGTTCCTGGCGCAGCTGGGTGGCGCGATGTCGCGCGTCGCGCCCACGGCCACCGCCTTCGTGGGGCGCGACGCGCGCTTCATCATGAACGTGCATGGCCGCTGGTCCGATGCGAAGGACGACCAGCGCGTGCGTGCCTGGGCGCGCCAGGCCTTCGAAGACGCCGCGCCCCACGCCACCGGCAGCGGCTACGTCAACTTCCTGACGGAGGACGAAGGCGAGCGCGTGGCCGCGAGCTACGGCGCCAACTACCCGCGACTGCAGGCGCTGAAGCGGCGCTACGACGCGGGCAACCTGTTTCGCATGAACCTGAACATCGTGCCGGCGGTCGAGGCCGAGGGCGGTGCGCGGGGGGAGGGCGCGTCATGAGTGCGGCATCCACATCGGCATCCTTGCAGGCATCGTTCCAGGTGGGTGAGGCCACCCCGACCCCTACCCCGACCCCCATCCCGACCTCCGCCCTGCACCTCACCGGCGCCACGCCCGCGGCGCTGGCCGCCTACGACAGCGCGCTCGCCGCCGTGCTCGCCTGGCGCAGCGGCGCCGGGGCCCTGCTGGAGCAGGCGCTCGCGCAGGCGCCCGGCTTCGTCATGGCGCATGTGCTGCAGGCCTACACGCTGCTGTGCAGCCGCGACCGGCGGCGCGTGCAGGCAGCGCGGCCCGTGCTGCATCGCGCGGCGGGCCTCGCCGCCAACGAGCGGGAGGCCGCGCACCTCGCGGCCATCGCGAGCGTGCTGGCGGACAACTACGACTTCGCGCGCGAGACGCTCGGCGAGCTGCTGCAGCAAGACCCGCGCGACGCGCTCGCCGTGCACGCGGCCCATGCGCTCGACTACCTCACCGGCGACGCCGAGCGCATGAACACCCGGGTGGCCAGCCTGCTGCCGGCCTGGTCGCCCACCGTGTCTGGCTACCACGCGGTGCTGTCGATGCACGCCTTCGGCCTGGTCGAGTGCGGCGACAGCGAGGGCGCCGAGCGCGACGCTCGCGCGGCGCTGGCGCTGAACCCGCAAGATGCGCGGGCGCACCACGTGATGGCCCACGTCTTCGAGATGACCGGGCGCGCCGACGAAGGCCTGCGCTGGCTGCACGAGCACCGCGCCTGCTGGGCCGACCACAGCGCGGTGGCCACGCACTGCTGGTGGCATCTGGCGCTGTTCCTCATCGAACGCGGCCAGGCCGCGGCGGCGCTCGACGTGTACGACCAGCGCGTGCGCGCGGACCGCTCGGGCGCCATCGCCGACCTCATCGATGCCTCGGCCTTGCTGTGGCGGCTGCAACTGTGCGGCCACGATGCCGGCGCGCGCTGGGAAGAGCTCTGCGACGCGTGGGAGGCGCACATTGCCGACGGCTTCTGCAGCTTCACCGACGTGCACGCGATGCTGGCCTTCGTGGGCGCGCGCGACTGGGCCCGCGCGCGGAGCCTGGAGCGCGCGCTGGCCGTCAGCGAAACGCAGCCCACGCGCCACGGCAAGACCACGCGACAGCTCGGCCTGCCGGCCTGCCGCGCGCTGGTGGCGTTTGGCCACGGCGACCATGCGCGCGCCATCGGCCTGCTGGCCGGCCTGCCGGCGCTGGCGCATCGGCTGGGCGGCAGCCATGCGCAGCGCGACGTGCTGCACCTGACGCTGCTGCAGGCCGTGGAGCGCGTTCGCCGGCCGGTGCGCCGGGCGGTGGAGCGCATCCACACGGTGCCGTCGCCCGGCAGCCGTTTCGCAGGTTCTCCATTGCACGCAGCTGCGCCCGCGTCCGCGCCTGTGTCCGCATCTGCATCCGCTTCCGGAGGTTGACATGTACCACTTGCTGAGCTGTCTCTACGACGCCGTTCACCACGCCTGCACGCCGCGCTGGCCCGCGCTGGCATGGCGCCGCCTTGCCGATGCGCTGCGGGAGCGTCACCGCCGCGCCGTGGCGCGCCGCGAGCTGCGTGCCATCGACGAGCGCACGCTGCAGGACATCGGGCTGTCGCACCGCGCGGCGGCCGAGTGGCCGCGGCCGCGCGATGTGTGGTGAGGCGTGGCGACGTTGGGCCATGGCACGCATGCACTTCATCGCGCCCGCCGGCACGCGCCCGCCCGGCAAGCGGCGTTCCGGAGGGTTGTGGATCACCTTCGCCGCTGCCATGGCGGCGGTGGCGGGCGCGGTCGTGATCGTCGCGATACCGCAGCCGCTGGCCTCGGCGATGCCAGCGCCGTCGTCACTGCCTCCATTTGCCAGCACCGCGCAGCGATAGCACCGCAGTGCCGCGCACGCTCGCAGGTCAAGGCGCCCGGTCGCGCACGTACACGATGGCTTCGGCCCGCGTGTGCACGCCCAGCTTGTCGAAGATGCTCGAGAGCTGGTTGCGCACCGTTTTCTCGCTCTTGTGCAGCTGCCGGGCGATGGCATGGTTGTCCAGGCCCACGGCCACCAGGCGCAGCACCTCGCGCTCGGCCGGCGTCAGCGCTTCATCACCAGTGCCGGCGCCGTCGCCCGCATCGGCCGGGTCGGTGCCCAGGAAGGCACGCAGTTCGGCGAGGAAGGTGGCCCACGCCCGTTCGGTGTCCAGCAGCACATGGTTGTCGCTGTCCAGCGGCACGAAGCGCGCTCCCGGCACCAGCGCCGCCAGACGCAGCCCCTCGTCGAAGGGCACGCGCGCATCGCCGCGCGCATGCAGCACCAGCGTGGGCACCCGCACCTGGCGCGCCAGCGCGGTCACGTCGATGCGGTGGAAGGCCTCGAGCGTGCGCGCGGCGTTCTCGGGGCTCGCCGTGAGCCGCTCGAGCTCGTTCCACCACTGGTGCTGCGTGGGCGTTCCGCCCGGGATGAACTGGTTGGTGAACACCTGTCGGAAGGCGGCGTTGTCGCGCCCCCAGCCCAACCGGATCAGGTTGACCAGGGTTTCGGCCTCCAGGCGCTCGGCATCGCCAGCACTGCCGGTGGTGCCGGTGCTGCCGGTGCCGCGCCGTAGCGCGCCGCGCGCGTAGGCGCCGGGCAGCACCAGGTGCGACACCTTCTCGGGATGGCGCACCGTGAACGCAATAGCGACCGCACCGCCCTGCGACATGCCGATCAGCGGAAAGCGGCGCAGCCCCAGGCTGTCGACCACGGCTTCGAGGTCGCCGACCCAGGCGTCCAGCGAGAAGTCGATCACCGTGCTGTCCGACAGGCCGCAGCCGCGCTGGTCGTAGCGGATGTACCGGTGGTCGCGTGAGAGCTCGGACAGCCACGGCCGCCAGACCGGGCTGTGCAGGTCATGCTCGACGTGGCTCAGCCAATGCGCGCAGCGCACCAGCGGCGCGCCCGCGCCGATGGAGGCGATCGCGATGCGGGTGCCGTCGGCTGCCGTGCAGAAGCGCAGGCTCTGGCGGGGGAGCGAAGGTGAACCGGATGCACCGGGCATGCCCGATTGTCCTGCGGCTGGGCCACGAGTCCCAGCCCGCGGCGCGGGGGATTTGTCACAGCCGAAGACATGGGACAAGCGCCCCATGCGCCGCCGCCCGCGTGGGTGGATTCTTCATGCACGTCGATCCGACGGACCCATGCCAAAGGAACAGCCATGCAAAACCATCCTGCCGCCCTCGACGTGTCCCGCTACGCCAAGACCATCGAAGTTTCCAAGCGCATCCGCTGGGACATCGACCGCGACGTGATCCGGGGCCGCACCTTCGACCTGTCGCACACCTTCCTGCCCGACGGACTGTCGCTGGCCGACGAACTGCCCTTTCTGAGCCCGGCGCAGCACCGCTTCATGAGCCAGGTGCAGGGCCGCACCTACGCCAACATGTTCGGGCTGGTCGAGCGCTTCATCGGCGCCAAGATGCTGGAGGTGAGCCGCGACCACTGGCTGGGCGACCAGACCGCGCTCGAGGCCATCGTGCGCTTCACCGACGAGGAGCTCAAGCACCAGGCGCTCTTCCGGCGCATCGAGCATCTGGTGGCGCGCGACATGCCGGCGGGCTACACGTTCGGCGTGTCGCCCAACGACGTGGCCGCGTTCGTGCTGGGCAAGTGCACCTGGGCCGTACTGGCGCTCACGTGCCACATCGAACTGTTCTCGCAGGCGCACTACCGCGCCAGCATCGAGGCGGCCGAGGGCCTGTCGCCGCTGTTCAAGGACGTGTTCCTGTTCCATTGGCGCGAAGAGTCGCAGCACGCCATCATCGACGAGCTCGAATGGGAGCGCGAGGACGCCAAACTCGCGTTGCTGGCTCAGCGCGACGCTGCGGTGGACGACCTGATCGCGCTTGTCGGCGGCGTCGACGGCATCCTGCAAGGGCAGGCCAAGGCGGACGCGGCCTACTTTTTGCAAGCCAGCGGCATGGCCCAGGACGGCACGCACGCGGAGCAGGTGAGCGCCACGTTGTTGAAGGCCTACCGCTGGCAGTACATCGTCTCCGGCACGCTGGAGCCGCGCTTCCAGAAGCTGCTGGGCAAGCTGGTCAGCGAGGCGCAGATGGGGCGCATCCAGGCAGCGCTCGCGCCGCTCGGCTATGCGGTGCCGGCGCATGGGGTGGCTGGCGCGGTGCCTGCCGAGATGCCTGCCGACATGCCTGCCGAGTGAAAGCCGATACACGTTCTTACGCGAACGGCTTTCGATGGGGCCGATACGTCAGCGTACCGTAGGCATTGGCAGATACAGTCGGCGGGCGCTGCGCCTGCATCGGGGTGCGCGCACAGCTTGACCGGAAGATTTGAGGTGGTGGGTGGGTAGTGCTTGGAATTTTGAGGCGCACATGGGCGCGGAGACCCTGCAAGGTCGCGAGCCCGGTGCGTCACCGCTCGCGCCGGGCATCGCCCGCGTGCGCAGCGCGACCGGTGGCAGCGGCGTGACCGAGCCCTACCCGGTGCACGAGGCATTTTTGGTCGTGCTCCGGCTGCAGCCCTACCGTGTGGCGGACCTGTGGGCCGACAACCGGCGGGTGCCCCACGACGCCGTGAGCGCGGGCACCTTGTCCATCTACGACCTCGACCGCTTGTGGGTCGCGAACATGGATGCGCCGTTCGACTGCCTGCAGCTCCACGTGTCGCAAGACAGCGTCGACTGGGTCGCGGACGAAACCGGACGGCGCGCGGGGCAGCGCCTGCACTGCCCGCCGGAGCACAGCGTCGTCGATCCGGTCGTGCAGCGCCTCGGCCTCGCGATGGCGCCTGCGCTGGAGCGGCCCGGCGAGTTTCCGCGGCTCTTCACCGACCACCTGACGCTGGCCATCCACGCGCACCTCGTCGGCCGCTACGCCACGGGCGCGTCGCAAAGGCGCGTGGCGAACGTGCAGCAGCTCGCGCCCTGGCAGAAGCGCCGCGCCATCGACTTCCTGGGCGCCAAGCTGGCGAAAGATGTGTCCATCGAGGACGTGGCGCGCGAGTGCAGGCTGTCGCGCAGCCACTTCATCCGGGCGTTCAAGGCCAGCATGGGGCTGCCGCCGCACCAGTGGGTTCTTCTGCAACGGATCGAACGCGCGAAGCAGCTGATGCAGGGCACCGCGATGACGCTGGCGGACATTGCGGTCGAGGTGGGGTTCAACGACCAGAGCCACCTGACCCGGCGCTTTCGCCAGGAGGTGGGGACGACGCCGGGGGCTTGGAAAAGGTCGCGGTAGGTTGCAGCTTCGAATGAACGTGTCGACATGGCTTTTCAACCAAGCGCGCAAGCGGTTTCATGCGACGAGAACTGTTGTAGAAGGCCAGGTTCAGCCTTGAAGCCAACTCATGCCGGCCAACTGTTTTGCAGCACGCGCACAACGGTGCCCGGTCGGTTCTCCATCAAGCACTCAACGGCCCGAAGCAATGCGAAATTCATCCACCTTCCTGTTCGCCGCACTTTCGCTTCTTCATCTGAGCGCCATCGCCGAACCGAGCCTGTGCACGCCGGGTGAAACCACCGAGTGGTCCTGCACCGCGAAGAGAAAAACCTACGCGCTGTGCGCGTCCAAGGACCTTGGCGCCGAGACGGGCTACATGCAGTACCGCGCCGGCAGAGGCTCGAAGGCGGAGTTCGTGTTTCCCGAGCGACGAGAGCACCCGAAGGGAAACTTTCGCCTTGTGCTGCAAGCGAAGGGCGTCATGTTCAGTTTCTCGAATGCCGGCTATGAATACGCCATCTATGAGCCGCTGGCAGGGGCGACCCATATCGATGTCGCCAACAGCCAAGGGGCCCATGTAGCGGACGTGACGTGCGATTCGGCCACCGATACGCTGACGTTGACCACCACGATGCAGCGCTTCGAACGCCTGGGCATCTATCGATGAGCGAGCCGGCAATCCCGAAACGTTCTGCCGCCCGACCGCGACGCCGACAAATCAGGGCCGCGGTGTGCGGGGGCGCTTCGCAGTGACCGCCGGCGCTGCCGCGGAAGCGCCGTCATGTGGGGATGGCAGCGGCGACGGCGACGGCGACGGCGAGGGCGAGGGCGAGGGCGAGGGCGACGGCAGCGGCGGCGGCTCGCCGGTGGCCAGCCACCCGTCGTAGAAGGCGATCTTGCCGTCGATGAGTTCCAGCGCCTGCCGCCACTGCGCGATGGTCGCCTCGGTCCGCGCGCGGTGGGCCTCCAGCAGCTCCTTCCTCTGGCGCAGGCTGCTGCGGCCTTGGCGCACCAGCGCGGTGTATTCGCGCATCTCGGCGATCGACATGCCGGTGCGGCGCAGCCGGTCCATCAGCTCCAGCCAGCCCAGGTGCATCGGGTGGTACACGCGCCGCCCGGCGGCGTCGCGCGACACGCCGGGCATCAGCCCCTGAGATTCGTACCAGCGGATGGTATGCACGCTGCGCGCGCTGCGTGCCGCCAGCTCGCCGATGCGCAGGCCGCCGTTGCTCATGTGCCCGACCTCGCAGGCGGCGTCAGCACCGCCTCGGCAAGTGCGGTGTCCATGTACTCGGTCAGCTCCTTGAGCTTGCCGTCTTCGAGGCGGCAGACATAGCAATACTGGTTGTGGTACGGCCGCCCCGCCTTGGTGGTGACGCGGCCCTGGCACTCGACCACCACATGGTCGCCCTCGGCGATGAAGCGCTGCGCGGTGTTGGTGTAGCGGTCGGCGAACTGCGCCATGAGCGGCCCGAGCAGATCGTCGAGCACGGCCTGCTTGCCGCGGTAGCTGCCGCGCCAGGGGCCGGTGCTCTTGAAGCGCCAGCAGAAGTCGTCGGCCATCGCGTCTACCAGCGGCCGGCCGTTGCCTGTCGCCAGTTCGGAAAAGATCGCTTGCATGAGTGCTTTGTTTGCTTGCATCGTTCGGCTCCAGAACTGAAAAGTGATTGGAGTCGCGATTGGGCGAGCTAGAGTGCACTCGACGTCAAGTGGCGGGTGCGCCACAGTCGGGGGCGGCAGGGACGCGGCCGCCCTGACTCGTCGACCGTGTTCCTGCGCAAGGCATCCCACCCCGCGGCGTGATCGCCTGCACCGCACCTCTCAGCCACACCCTTCAGCCACGCGCCTGAATCATCTTCCACCCGTTGCCCGAAGGATCGCGAAACCCCGCGTCCACCGTCCCGTAGCGCTCCACCGGCTCCTGCGTGAACTCCACGCCCAGCGCCTGCAGGCGCGCATGCGCCGCGCGGCAGTCGCTCACGCTCAGCACCAGCGGCGGCATGGCGCCCTTGGCGACGATGGCGCGCACGGCCTGCGCGGTGGCCTCGTCGAGCACGGGCGGGCCGGGCTTGAACAGCCCGAGCTGGAAGCCCGGCTGCTCCGGGTGCTGCACCGTGAGCCAGCGGTAGTCGCCGTTGCCCACGTCGGTGTGCACGCGGAAGCCGAGTTTGTCTACGTAGAAGGCGAGTGCTTCGTCCTGGTCGCGGACGTACAAGCCGACGGTTTCAATGCCCTGTGTCATGGAATCTCCTGTGGTTCGGGCTCGTTTGTACCGTCGGCGGCCTGGCGCCGCTTCTCCGAAACTGCGGTGGCCAGTTGCGGGCGACGCGCGGCGTTGACCACGCACACGGGCACGCGGCCGAGTTGGTGCGCGGTCGCCCGCCCGCGCGCGCGAACGGCGCTCGGGCTGTCGCCGGTGATGTCGCGAAAGGTGCGCCCGAAGGTGCCCAGGCTGGCCCAGCCAGTATCGAAGGCGATGTCGGTGATGGGCATGTCGGTTTCGCGCAGCAGCGTCATCGCGCGCTCGATGCGCCGGGTGAGCAGGTAGCGGTGCGGCGGCGTGCCGAAGGCCTGCTTGAACGAGCGCGCGAAATGCGCCTGCGACACGCCGCTGACCTGCGCCAGCCGCTGCACGGGCCACTCTTCGTGCGACGCGGCGTCCATGCGGTCCTTGGCGCGCAGCAGGCGACGCAGCAGTTCGGGGTCCTGGTCGGGCGTGGCTTCGCTCATGCGCGGATTATGGAACGGCGGTGCGCGGTAACGGCTGCGCTCCAAGCCGGCTTTCGCCGCGTCAGGCCAGGCCGTCCACCAGCAACGCTTGCAGCACGAAACGCCGGTTGTCCCCCGGCGCCGCCTCGTCGCCCAGCGCCTGCGCCATGCGCGCCGACGGATGGGCGTCGGCCGCGACGTCGTCGTACACGGGCACACCCGCGGCCTGCGCAAGCTGCCGCACCAGCGCGGCCGGCATGCCCTGGCAGACCACCGCGTCGTAGAGCCGGCCGAGCATGCGGCCGGTGTGCTGCACCTCGTGCGGCCTGTGGTCGTTCGAAGCACCTGAGTCGGCCGAAGCGGTGGAAGGGCTCCAGCGCACCGTCGCCACCTGCGCGCCCAGCTCGCCCGCGGCGCGCAGCAGCGGCGCCGGGTCTTGCGCGCTCGCGGCGCCGCACAGCAGGCCGATGTTCTTGCCGCGCAGCAGCCGCGGCAGCGCGCCCGCGCGTGCAAGCTGCCGCAGGCGCAGTGCCAGCGCTACCAGTTCGGCTTCACCCGGCTGGGGCAACCACTGGGGCTGATGAGGCGGCGTTTGCAAGGGAGCGTGATCGGAAGGCGGGAGCATGGCGCGGCGGTGGTGTGACGCCGGCAAGGCTAGTGCGCCGGTCCGTGCGCGGCTTGATGCGCATCAAGGCCCGGTCGCGGCGCCCGCGTTGATACACGCCGGACACAAAGCATTCACCGAACGTTACCGGCCGATGCCGAGCGTTGTCACTGCGTTGCCTCGCGCCTCCTAGCATCGGTTCATTGACGGACGCGGCACCAGCCGCCCACCCGTCCCGCCCCAGCTACAACGGTTTTCCCCAGGAGTTCCAGATGCGCGATGTCGCCACCACTGAAAGTGCCACCGAAAGCACCACCGACACGCTCAAGCGGCTGGCCGGGCAGCTGCAGCCGCAGCGGCGCCTGGTGCGTACCGGCGACGTGGTCTACCAGGCCGGCGAGCGCTTCGACAACCTGTACATCCTGAACTCGGGCTTCTACAAGATCGTGAACCTCACGGCCGACGGCCGCGAGCAGGTGGTGGGCCTGAAGTTTCGCGGCGACTGGCTCGGCTTCGAGGGCATTGCCGGCGGCTGCTACGGCTGCGACGCGGTGGCCATGGACACGGGCGAGGTCTGGGTGGTGCCGTACGACGCGCTCATGGCCGCGTGCTGCGTGCACCCGGGGTTGATGCAGGTGCTGCACGCCGCCATGAGCCGCGAGATTGCCAACGACCGCGACTCTCTGATGTCGGTGTGCACGCTGCCGGCCGATGCGCGCGTGGCCGACTTTCTGCGCTACTGGGCCGAGTCGCTGGCCGAGCGCGGCATGCGCACCGACCAGATCACGCTGCGCATGACACGCGCCGAAATCGGCAACTACCTGGGCATGACGCTGGAGAGCGTGAGCCGCGCGCTGTCGCGGCTGGCGCGCGACAAGGTCATCGGCTTTGCCGAGAAGGGCCGGCGCGATGTGCAGATTCCGGATGTGGGGGCGCTGTCGGCCTTCGTGCAGCGCTGCCTGGCACCGGTGCCAGTCGCCGTGCCGGCCCCAGCGATGCTGCAGTAAAGCCCGCGGGCGTTCAGCCCAGCAGCCGAGCGATGGCGCGCGCCAGCTCGGCGCGCGTGTAGGGCTTGGGCAGCAGCTCCCAGCTCGCGGGCATGTCGCGGTCGGCGTCCAGCAGCTCCGACGAGAAGCCCGACATCAGCAGGATCGCCAGGCGCGGAAAGAGCTGCTGCGCCTCGGTCGCCAGCTGCGTGCCGCGCATGCCGGCACCCAGCGCGATGTCGCTCAGCAGCAGGTCGAAGGGCGCGGAGGCTCCATGGTCTTGGGCCTGGGCCTCGGCCCGCATGCTTGCCAGTGCCTGCTCGCCGTTGGCGGCGGCCTCCACCGTGCACCCGAGCGTGACCAGGAAGGTGTGCCCCACCTTGCGCACCTCGGCGTCGTCTTCGACCAGCATTACGCGCAACCCGCGGGGAAGGGGCGCGTCGGCGCGTTCGTCTTCCGCTGCGGGTGACGCGGCGTGGCCGCTGTCCTCGAACCGTGGGAGATAGAGCGTCACCGTCGTGCCCGCGCCCGGCTGGCTCTCGATGGCGATGGCCCCCTTCGACTGCTTCACGAAGCCGTACACCGTGCTCAGCCCCAGCCCCGTGCCGCGGCCGGCTTCCTTGGTGGTGAAGAAGGGCTCGAAGGCGCGCTCCTTCACGTCGTCGGCCATGCCGCTGCCGGTGTCGGTGATCGACAGGGCGACGAAGCTGCCCTGCGTCTGGGCCTGCACCGCGGCCGGCAAGGCGCCGCAGTCTTCCGCGCGAAAGTGCAGCGTGCCGCCCTCAGGCATGGCGTCGCGCGCGTTGATGGCAATGTTCAGCAGCGCCGACTCCAGCTGCACCGGGTCGGCCAGCACCGGCGGGCAGTCCGCCCCGGTGTCGATGGCGATGTGAATGCGCTGGTCGAGCGTGCGGCGCAGCATGTCGGCCAGCGAATGGAGCAGGGCGCGGGTGTCGACCACGTCGGGCTGCAGCATCTGCCGGCGCGAGAACGCCAGCAGCTTGCCCGTGAGCTCCGCGCCGCGCCGGCTCGCGCGCAGGGCCGCGGCCACCAGCTGCTGCGCGTGCGCGTCCTGCGCCAGCGCGGGCAGTTCTTCGAGCACCTGCAGGTTGCCCTGGATCACGGTGAGCAGGTTGTTGAAGTCGTGCGCGATGCCGCCGGTGAGCTGGCCGACGCTTTCCAGCCGCTGTGCGTGGGCCAGCGCCTCTTCGGTCTGCACGCGCTGCAGGCTGGTGGCCAGCAGGTTCGACAGCGATTCCAGAAAACGCAGCTCCTCGTCGCCGAAGCGCCGCGCCTCGCGCGAGCGCACCGACAGCATGCCGATCACGCGGCCCCGGTCCGACAGCGGCACCGCCAGCGCGCTGACCAGCCCCGCGTCCAAGTAGTGCGGCGGCACGGCGAAGCGGCGTTCCTCGCGGTAGTCGGCAATCACCACCGGCCGGCCTTGCGACAGCACGTAGCCGGGCGGCGTGTCGGGGCGGTTGGCGATGTGCGCGCCAATCTCCTCGCCCGCCACGTTGCCCACGCCGCTGGCCACCCGAAACGCCAGGCCGTTGTCTTCCAGCAGCAGCACCATCGCCACCTCGACCTGCAGGCCCGCGGCGGCGATGCGTGGCACCTGCTCGAGCACTACGTTCAGGTCGCGCGTGTCCACGGCCAGCCGGCCCAGTTGCGCCAGGTGGTCGCTGTAGCGCGCGCGCTGCAGCGCCTGCTTCACGCGCGGGTAGGCGCCGATGTCGCGAATGGCGGCCACCACGAAAGGCAGGCCCTGGTCCTGCAGCGGGCTGAGGGCAATCTCGACCATCACCTCGCTGCCGTCCTTGCGCTTGGCCACCAACTCCATGTCGGTGCCCATGGGGCGCGGGCGCGGCGCGCGGCCGTAGGCCTCGCGGTAGGCGGCATGGCGCGGGCGGATGCTGTCGGGCACCAGCACGTCGACGTTCAGGCCCGCGAGCTCGCCCGCGTCGTAGCCCAGCAGCGCCGCGGCCGACGGGTTGGCCAGCACGATGGCGCCGGCCCGGTCGACCAGCAGCAGCGCGTCGGGGTAGGCGATGAACAGCGAGCGGAACACGCTGCCTTCCTCGATGCCCGAGGGCAGCGAAAGCGCCGCCAGGTGGCGCGCCGCGTCAGCCATGGGACACCGGCGGCACCAGGATGTAGCCCGCGCCCCGTACCGACTTGATGAGCTGCGGCGCGTCCGCATCGGCCTCGATCTTCTTGCGCAGCCGGCCGACCTGGACGTCGATGGTGCGGTCGAAGGGCGCGGCCTCGCGACCGCGCGTCTGCTCGAGCAGGAAGTCGCGCGACAGCACGCGCCCCGGGTGCCGCGCGAAGGCGCGCAGCAGGTCGAATTCGCCGCCGGTCAGCGGCACTTCGTGGCCCTGCGGGTCGGTGAGGCGGCGAGCGGCCGTGTCGAGCAGCCAGTCGGCGAAGCGAAGTTTCTCGGCGGCGGTCCCAGGCGTGGCGTGCATTGCGGGGGAAGCCGCGGCCATCGACGGCTCGGGCGCCATGCGCCGCAGCACCGCCTTCACGCGCGCCACCAGTTCGCGCAGGTCGAAGGGCTTGGTCACGTAGTCGTCGGCACCCACCTCGAGGCCGACCACCTTGTCGACCGGGTCGCCCCGGCCGGTGACGATGACCAGCCCGCAGCGCCAGCTTTCGCGCATGCGCCGCGCGATGGAAAAGCCGTCTTCGCCGGGCAGGCCCAGGTCGAGCAGCACCAGGTCGGCCGGGTCGCCGGCCATGAGCGCCATCAGCGCGCGGCCGCTGTGCAGCTGGGTCACGCGAAAGCCGTGGCTCTGCAGGTAGGTGGCCAGGAGTTGCGTGATGTCGACTTCATCGTCGAGCACCGCGATGTGGGGTGCGGGTTTCATGCGAGCAGGGGGAGCAATCCGGAATCCGGGGGAGCGTAGCACGCGTGCCCCCGGAAACAGGCCGGGCGCGGTGCCCCGAAAGCTGCTCGCCCCACCGCAGCCGTGTTGCGTTTGCCTCGCTTGATGTGGCGCAAGGGCGCGACCCGGTGCGCTTCCGAAAATGACCGTTTTCGTCATTCAGAAGCCGCAGAGGCACGCATGCATTCACTGCTTTTTTCCGGAGTCCTGGACCTTCCCTGGTGGGGCTGCGTGCTCGTCGCGCTGGCGCTCACGCACGTCACCATCGCGTCGGTCACCATCTTCCTGCATCGACACCAGGCGCACCGCGCGCTCGAGCTGCACCCGGCCGTGAGCCACTTCTTTCGGTTCTGGCTCTGGCTCACCACCGGCATGGTCACCAAGCAGTGGGCGGCGGTGCACCGCAAGCACCACGCCAAGTGCGAGACGCCCGACGACCCGCACAGCCCGCAGGTGTACGGCCTGCGGCGCGTGCTCTGGGGCGGCGTGGCGCTGTATGCACGCGAGGCGTCCAACCAGGAAACGCTGGCGCGCTACGGCCACGGCACGCCCGACGACTGGATCGAGCGCCGGCTGTACACGCGCCACCAGGTGCTGGGCATCGTGCTGATGGGCGTGATCGACATGGCGCTGTTCGGCGTGCTGCCGGGCGCGCTCATGCTGCTCACGCAGATCGCGTGGATTCCGTTCTGGGCGGCGGGCGTGGTCAACGGCATCGGCCACTACTGGGGGTACCGCAACTGGCCCGGGGCGGACGCCAGTACCAACCTGTTTCCCATTGGCATCGTCATCGGCGGTGAAGAGCTGCACAACAACCACCACGCCTTTCCCACGTCGGCCAAGCTGTCGAGCAAGTGGTACGAGTTCGACATCGGCTGGCTCTACATCCGCACGCTGCAGGCGCTGGGCCTGGCCCGGGTGAAGCACCTGGCGCCGCGGCCGCGCATGGTGGCGCCGCGCGACACCATCGACCTGGACACGGTGCAGGCCGTCATCCGCCATCACTACGACGTGCTCTCCAGCTACACGCGCTCGCTGAAGACGACCTACGCGCGCGAGTTCGGCCGGCTGCGCGACCAGTCGCCGCAGCAGGCGCGCGCACTGCGCGGCGTGAAGCGCTGGCTGGGCAAGGACGAGCGCGGGCTCGGCGAGCCGGGCCAGGCGCAGCTGCTGGCGGCGCTGAGCGCCTCGCATGCGCTGGCCACCATGTACGCCATGCGCCGTGAACTCACCGTGCTGTGGGCCCGCTCGGGCGCCACCGGCGAGCAGCTGGTGCACCGCCTGCAGGACTGGTGCGAGCGGGCGGAAGACAGCGGCATCGCCGCGCTGGCGGATTTTTCAGCGCGGCTGCGGTCCTACGCCTGAGGCGGCTGTGTTCGTGGTGTCACGGTGCGTCGATGCCACTGTCTTCGTCCGCTGGCCGGGTGCCTTGCCGCGCACGAGCGCGCTGCACCAGCAGCCCGATCAGCAAGGCCGCCGCCGCTGAACTCGCCAGCCCACCGGAGCTGGCGAGCAACTGCGCCAGGCTGTCGACCGTTTCCACGCTGACCTGCTGCGCGTGGTGCACCAGCGCCACCACGTCGGCCGAATGAATGCCCTGCAGGTCGTCCATGCGCACGCTGAGCTCCTGGCCCGCGTTGCGAAAGCGCATCTTCGCGAAGATGCCGTTGGCAATGGCCACCAAAGACAGCACGCCCAATGGACGCAACAGCGTTTCCACGAGGCGGCGGCGCTCGGCGCTCGGGGCGGCTTCGTAGACCTGCGCCACCAGGGTGGGAATGGTCATCTCGGACGCGAGATCCGCGGGGGAGGGAGACGACGGGATCGAGGTCTTGGCAGCGGAGGTCCTGCGGCCTTCGGCTTGCGATGCATTGGATGCCATGCGTGTTATTCCTTCGCGTCATGCGGCCCGGCGGCGCTGATTCAAAAAAGATCGACACGAAATGGACTGCATGTCGGCCACCGGGAACCCCGATGGTGAAACCGCCGTGCCCGTGCCTTGATGAACGCACGGTAAAGCCGGCGTGACTTTACGCAACGGAAGGTGGCGATGCGCACCGGCCCAGTCGGTCTAGTCGCCTCAGCCCGCGCCGACCAGCTCCGCCGACGCCGACACCGGCGCGGGCGCACCGGCCGCCTTCGCCGCCGACCCATGCACCGGCCGCTGCAACCCCAGGTGCTCGCGCAGCGTGCGCCCTTCGTACTCCGTGCGAAACAACCCGCGCTTGCGCAACTCGGGCAGCACCAGCTCGATGAAGTCGTCCAGCCCGCCCGGGAACCACGGCGACATGATGTTGAAGCCGTCCGCGCCGCCTTCCTCGAACCACTGCTGCAGCTGGTCGGCAATGCTCTGCGGCGTGCCGACCACCTGCTGGTGGCCGCGCGCGCCGGCAATGCGCAGGTACAGGTCGCGAATGCTCAGGTTCTCGCGCCGCGCCAGGTCGACCAGCAGGCGTTGCCGGCTCTTGGGGCCGTTGGTCTCAGGCAGCTCGGGCAGCGGGCCGTCCACCGGCAGGTGAGAAAAGTCGAAGCCGCCGATCACGCCCGACAGCAGCGACACGCCCACCACCGGGTGCACCAGGTCTTGCAGCTGCGCAAACTTTTCCTCGGCCTCCGCTTGCGTGCGGCCCACCACCGGAAAGATGCCCGGCATGATCTTCACGCTGTCGGGGTCGCGGCCGTAGGCGGCCGCGCGGCGCTTGATGTCGCTGTAGAACGCCTTGGCCTCGTCGAAGGTCTGGTGCGCCACGAAGATCACCTCGGCCGTGCGCGCGGCCAGGTCGCGGCCGGCCTCCGACGCGCCGGCCTGCACCACCACCGGCCGGCCCTGCGGCGAGCGCGACACGTTGAGCGGCCCGCGCACCGAGAAGTGCTTGCCCTTGTGGTTGAGCACGTGCAGCTTGTGTTCGTCGAAGTACTGGCCGCTTTCCTTGTCGCGCACGAAGCTGTCGTCTTCCCAGCTGTCCCACAGGCCCGTGACCACGTCGTGGAACTCGGCCGCGCGCTCGTAACGCAGCGCGTGCTCGAAGTGCTCGTCGCGGTTGAAGTTCTGCGCCTCGCCGGTGCCGCTCGACGTGACCAGGTTCCAGCCCGAGCGCCCGCCGCTGATCTGGTCGAGCGAGGCAAACTTGCGCGCGACGTTGAAGGGCTCGTTGAAGCTGGTCGACACGGTGGCGATGAGCCCGATGCGCTCGGTCAGCGCCGCAATGGCCGACAGCAGCGTGAGCGGCTCGAAATGGTCGCTGCGCGCGGTGCGCGACAGCGAGGGCAGGTTGCTGCTGCGCACGCCGACCGAGTCGGCCAGGAACACCGCATCGAACTTGGCGGCCTCGGCCTTTTGCGCCAGCGCGACGTAATGCCGGAAGTTGCTGCCCGCATCGGCCTGCGCGCCAGGGTGGCGCCAGGCCGCGATGTGGTGGCCCGTTTGCATGAGGAAGGCGCCGAGCTTGAATTGGCGGGTCGATGAGGCCATGAGGACAGTCCGTTGAGGTGGGGGGAATGCAGCCGGGCCCGCAGGTTAGGGGCGGCGCGCGCCGGAGCGAAAGAAGGCTTTCGCGTTTGCTTAGGCGGCTTGCGCATACGAACGCCGGTGCACGGCAGGCGCGTGCCGATCAAGTGAGGAAACCGCATATGCAAAGGCGCAAATCTGATTTCCTCGCGCGCCCGGTCGGGGTGAACACTCGTGGGTTTTTCTTCACCACCGACCGTTCCGGATGCCGCGCACTCCCCCTACCTCCACCGCCGCCACCCTCGCGGTTTCCTCCGCCCCTGCTTCCACCTCGGCTTCGGTTCGCCAGCTTCACTTCGGCATCTTCCTGTTCTCCATCGGCTACCACCCGGGCGCGTGGCGGCTGCCCGGCGTGGACCCGAAGGCCTCGCACGACCCGGCCTTCATCGCGTCGATCGCGCGCAAGGCGGAAGACGCCAAGTTCGACTTCTTCTTTCTCGGCGACGCACTTGCGACCAGTGCCGAGCAGCAGTACGTGTTCCCTTCCCAGACCGTTCGGCTGGAGCCCTTCACCATGGTCGGCTACGTGGCCGCGCACACGCAGCGCATCGGCCTAATTGCCACGGCTAACACCACCTACGCCGACCCTTACCACATCGCGCGCCAGACGGCCTCGCTCGACCACCTGAGCGGCGGGCGCCTTGCGTGGAACGTGGTCACCGGCGCCGACGAGCGCGCCGCGAAGAACTTCAGCCGCGACCACCACTGGGACAACGCCCGCCGCTACGACTACGCCGAGGAACTGGTCGACGTGGTCTCGCAGCTGTGGGACTCGTGGGAAGACGGCGCGCTGGTCGGCGACCAGCAGGCCGGGCTGCTGGTCGACCCGGCCAAGCTGCACGCCATCGAGCACGAAGGCAGCTTCTTTCGCGTGAAGGGGCCGCTGAACGTGGCGCGCCCGCCGCAGGGCCAGATCCCGCTGGTCAACGCGGGCACCTCGCCGCGCTCGCGTGCCTTCGGCGCCGCGCGCTCCACCGTGGTGTTCGCGGGCGTGCCGACCTTCGAGGCCGCGCAGGGCTTCTACAGCGAGATCAAGGCCGGCGCGGTGGCCAACGGCCGGCGCGCGGAAGACGTGTCGGTGCTGCCCGGCCTGGTGCCCTACGTCGGCCGCACCAGCGAGGAAGCCTATGCGCTGTATCAAAAGCTGAGTGCGCTGATCGCCGCCAGGCTGGACACCGCCGCGCTGGAGCGTGACCTGCGCGTGCCGCTGGCCGGCCTGGGCGCGGACGATACGTTCCCGGCCTTTGACGAGAGCGACCCGGCGTTCGCGCAGGCCAGGCACTTCATCACGCAGGCGCGCAAGCTCAACCGCACCGATATGCCCACCGTGCGCCATGTGTTCGAGTACGCGATTGCGCGCGGCCGCGGCCACTTCCTGGCCATCGGCAGCGCAGAAGAGGTGGCCGACACGATCCAGCACTGGTTCGAGAACGGCGCGGCCGACGGCTTCAACGTGTGCCCGCCGCACCTGCCTGCGGGGCTGGACGATTTCGTCGAACTGGTGCTGCCGATCTTGCGTGCGCGCGGCCTGTTCCGCGAGGAATACACCGGCTGCACTTTCGCTGCGCACTTCGGTGGCGCACAGAGGCCGGCCAACCGCTTCGAGCGCGTGCGCACCGCGCAGGCCGAGTTCGGCCGCATCACCGAAACGCATCACCGTGTCGTTTGAAGCGAGGGCCGGCACGGCGCGGAAGTCGGTGAACGCAGAGAAGGCGGGCAAGGCGACTCGACCGGGTGCCCGTGGCTGGGGCATCGTCGCCGCGCAGGTGGCCGCGGCGCTGGTGCTGCTGCTGGCCTGGGAGGGCGCGGTGCGTGCCGGCGCAGTGAGTGCGCTGTACCTGCCGGCACCCACGGCCATCTTCGAGAGCTTCGGGCCGATGCTGTCGCGCGGCCAGTTGCTGCACCACACGTGCGTCACGCTGGCGGAGTTCGCGGTGGGCTATGCCGCGGCGGTGGTCGCGGGCATCGGCTTTGGCGTGGCGCTGGTGCTCACGCCATCCGCGGAGCGCTTCGCGCAACCCTTCGTCGCGGCGCTCATGTCGGTGCCCAAGGTGGCCATCGTGCCGCTGCTGGCGCTGTGGCTGGGCATCGGCTTCGGCCACAAGGTGGCCATCGTCTTTCTTTTCTCGGTGTTCCAAGTGCTCTACAGCACCATCGCCGGCATCAAGCAGACGCGCAGCGAGCACCTGAAGGTGGCCCGCGCGTTCCGTGCCTCGACCCTGCAGACGGTGTGGAAGGTGATCCTGCCTTCGGCTGTGCCCACCATCTTCGCGGCGCTGCGCGTGTCGGCCTCGGTGGGGCTGGTGGGGGCGTTGTTCGCCGAAATGCTTTCTTCGAAAGAGGGGCTGGGCAACCTCATTACGCGTTCGACCGCCTCGTTGGACACGGCCGAGACCTTTGCGCTGATCGTGCTGGTCACCGTGCTCGCGGTGGCGATGATCGCCGCGCTCGACTTGCTGGAGCGTGTTCTCTTCCTGCGCTGGCGGCCTGCCTGAGGCGGGCGCGCATTCATTTTTTTCTTCCTGTTCTCCAGAGTCATGACCTTCACGCTTTCCATCGCTTCCTTCCGGCTGATGCGCCTTGCCGCCTTCGGCGCGGCCGTTGCCATCGTCGCCGCCTGCTCGCGCACCGAACCCGAGGCGAAGGCGCCTGCGCCCTCCGCGGCGCCCGTGGCGCAAGCCGCTGCGCAGAAGGTGCGCTACGCCGGCTACCCGGGCGTTACCGGCCTGGGCGTGCAGCTGGGCATCGACAAGGGCTTCTTCAAGGACGAGGGCCTCGCGCTGGAGTTCATCAACACGCAGGACGCGGTCTCGGGCCTGGCGAGCGGCGACATCGACATTGCCGACTGGAACACCACCGGCGCCATCGTCGCGGCCGGCAAGGGCGTGCCGCTGACCATCGTGTCGTCGATGTTTCGCCACGTGGGGCCGTTCTACCTGGTCGGCGCGCCCGACATCGCGTCGGTCGCGGCGCTCAGGGGCAAGACCGTGGGCGCCGCCGCTTTCGGCACCGGGCTGGACGTGTACGCGCGCACCATCCTGTCGAAGGAGGGCGTGCCGCTGGACAGCGTTTCGTTCGTGGCCAACGGCGTCAACGCCGCGGCGTTGGCCACGGTGGAGAACGGCTCAGTCAGCGCCACCATCATCCATGAGCCCTTCGCGTCGTTGGCCGAGGCGAACGGCAAGGGCAAGGTGCTGGCCGCGGGCTACGACTACCTGCCGCGCTTTCACACCGGCGTGATCGTCGCCAACAACCAGTTCATCGCGAGCTCGCCGCAGCTGGTCGAGAAGTTCTTGCGCGCGTACTTCAAGTCGAACGAATACGCCAAGGCGCACCTCGACGAGTACAAGGCCTTCTACGCCAAGCGCTTGAGCGTGGACCCCAAGGTGGTCGACGCCGCCGTGCAGCGCGAGCTGCCGATCTGGGCGAACGACCCCAAGGTGTCGCTCGACGAGTTGCAGCAAACGCAGCAGGTGCAGCTCGCGCTCGGCTTCCAGAAGGAAATCTACGACGCCTCCAGGTTCGTCAACCTCGCGTTCATTCCGAAGGGCACGGCGCCCTGAGCGCGCGGTATGCCATGACGGAGTTCGTTCTCGAATCGCTGGGCAAGACCTTCGCGGGTGCGGTGCCGATCACCGCGCTGCAGGGAGTGAGCCTGCGGGTGCGCGCCGGCGAGTTCGTCTGCCTGCTGGGCGCGAGCGGTTGTGGCAAGAGCACGTTGCTCGACATCCTCGCGGGGCTGGAGCGCGCGAGCACCGGCACCGCGCTGTTCGACGGCCAGCCCATCACTGGGCCCGACCCGCGCCGCGGCCTGGTGTTCCAGGACCCGGCGTTGTTCCCGTGGCGCACCATTGCGCAGAACGTGGGCTTCGGCCCCGAGCTGCGGGGCCTGGGCCGGCGCGAGCGCCGGGAGCGTGCTGCCGCCAGCCTGGCGCGCGTGGGGTTGGCCGGCTTCGAAGACGCCTACCCGCACCAGCTCTCGGGCGGCATGCGCCAGCGCGCGGGCATTGCGCGCGCGCTGGCCAACGACCCCGAGGTGCTGCTGATGGACGAGCCCTTCGGCGCGGTCGACCACCTCACGCGCATCGCGCTGCAGGAAGACCTGCTGCGCCTGTGGGAGCGCGAGCGGCGCACCATCGTCTTCGTCACCCACGACGTCGGGGAGGCGGTGTTCCTTGCTGACCGCGTGGTGCTGATGTCGCCGCGGCCGGGGCGCATTCACCGCATCTTCGACGTGGCGGTGCCGCGGGCGAGGGTGCGGGGGCAGAAGGCGTTGATCGAGATCGAGGCGCAGGTGTATTGGGCCATTCAGGGAATGGATGGCGGCGACGGTGTCCGGGGGGCCGCGCAGCAGTCTGCTGTCGAGTTTCAGTGAGGATGTGCGGCCGCATTCTTTCGGAGCCGATTGCAGACGCCCGGCCCTGGCGTGATGTCGGACGCCTGTTTCAGGCCTGGCGCAACGAACGGAACGCCTTGCGGAGTTCGTCGGCAAAAAGCTGCGGCTGTTCGAACGCCGCGAAGTGGCCGCCACGGTCCACCTCGTTCCAGTAGAAGAGGTTGGGCCAGTGCGCTTCGGCCCAACGCTTCGGCGCGCGATAGATCTCGTTCGGAAAGACAGTCGCGGCCATCGGCAACTCGATGCGTCCCGCGTTGAACCCGCCGCCGTTGCGTGCGTTCTCCCAGTAGATGCGCGCGGACGAGGCTGCCGTGTCCGTCAACCAGTACAGGGTGATGTTGTCGAGCATTTCATCGATGGTGAGCGCGTCTTCAGCGCGGCCCTTGTTGTCTGTCCATGCCTGGAATTTCTCGTAGATCCACATCGCCTGGCCGACGGGGGAGTCCGCCAGGGCGTAGCCGATGGTCTGAGGCCGGGTGGCCTGCTGCTTGAAGTAGCCGCTCTGGTCGTCGCCGAAGCGCTGCGCCGCTTCCATTGCACGCTTTTCTTCTGGCGAAGGGTTGTCGGGAAACTTCTCGGGAAACACCAGCGGCCAGTTGACGTGCGCCGCGATGAGCCCCGGAGGCCGGACATGGCCCAGCGCGTGCGTCACGCCTGAACCCCAGTCGCCTCCCTGCGCAACCCAGCGGGTGTAGCCGAGCCGCGTCATCAGCGTTCCCCATGCCTGCGCCGTCTTCAGCACGGTCCAGCCGGTGGCCGACGGCTTGTCGGAGAACCCGAAGCCGGGCTGCGACGGAATGACCACGTCGAAAGCATCGGCGGCCGTTCCACCGTGGGCTGTCGGGTTCGTCAAAGGCTCGATCACCTTCATGAACTCCACGATCGATCCCGGCCAGCCGTGGGTCAGGATGATGGGCATGGCATTGCGTTCGCGCGACTTCACGTGAATGAAATGGACGCCGAGGCCATCTATTTCGGTTCGGAACTGTGGATACGCATTGACCTGGCGTTCGAACCGACGCCAGTCGTAGCGGTCCCTCCAATAGGCCACGAGTGCCTGCGCCTTTTCGAGCGGCACGCCCTGGGTCCAGTCGCCGACCGTTTCCTTGTCGGGGAACCGCGTGGATCGCAGCCGCTGGCGAAGATCGTCCAGCGCGGCTTGGGGTATCCGGACCTTGAACGGCGTGACCGACCTGTCCGCGGCCGGTAACTCGAGGGATGCCGGCGATTGCTCCGCCGCCATGGCGGTCGGTCCGGCGGACAGGGCGCTTGTCGCGAGTGCCAGGCCCAGCAGGTTTCGGCGCGAGACCAGGTTTTCTTCGAGAGCGGGAAAATTCATGACGTGCCCGATGCTCATTTCAGGAATGTGCCAAGGTGTTGAAGCAGAACCTTCGGAGCTTCTTCAGGAATGAAGTGCCCGGAATCGACCCGAACGAGGGTCAGGTTCGGCACCTTGGGGGTCAGCGTGGCCTTCAGCCAGTTGAATCCCGGCCCGCCCAGCGCGAGCACGGGCATCTCGAGGTTTCCGTATGTCCCGTAGTCGGCGATGTCCTGGGCAAACGCCTGGTACCAGGCGTTGCCGGCGCGCAGCGAATCCGCGCTGCGATAGGCGCGGGCGTACACCCGGCGCGAGCGCTCGTCGATCTGCCGCTCGTCTTTCGTCAGGTAGTGAAAGAACCAGTCCTGCTCGAGGCGGATGCGACCGTCGGCCGCGAGCTTCTCCGGCAGCCCCTTGACCTGGTGGTACGCAAACCACCACGGATAGGCGTTGCTGCCGTCGCCCACCTTGTCCGAGAACTGGCCGACCGCCGGCAACAAGGGCCATGTCGCCAGCTGCGGGTCGGGGTGTGGAACGTCCATCATCACCATGCGCCGGGTCAGCTCGGGATGGTTCGCCGCGAACGCGTAGGCGACCATCGAGCCGATGTCGTGGCCGACGATGTCGACCTGGGCAAATTCGAGGTGACGAACGAGCGCCGCGACGTCCGAGGCCATCGTCTTCTTGTCGTAGCCGTCCGTCGGCTTGCTCGACGCACCCATTCCGCGCAGGTCCACCGAAATCACGCGGTGTGTCTTCGCGAGTTCCGGCATGACCTTGTGGTACTCCCACCAGGTCTGAGGCCAGCCGGGGAGCAATACCAGCGGGTCTCCGTTGCCGCCGATGACGTAGTGGATGGCGATGCCGTTGACATTCGCGACACCCTGCCTGAAGCCGGGCAACGACCGGACCAGGGCGGCATCGGAAATCGCCGTGCGCGCCACGCCCGCCATGGCGGGGGCGGCCTGCGCCGTTGCAGGAGCCGCCAGCGCGGAGCTTGCGGCAACAAGTAGCACGACCACGAAACTGGCAATGGTTTGAAGTTTCATTGGGGTTCGGTCCGAACGCGAGCGCTCAGGAGCGGGGGTCCAGGAAGACGTAGAGACGGTGAACCCGACCGTTCTCGAAAAACGCGACGTCCGTTCCCGTGGTGTGCGCCTGCTGTCCGGGAACGCTTGCCTGCCACTTCAGGATGGCGCTCGCGTGGTGGCCGATGGCTTTGCCGACCGGCGTGAACGTTGTTCCAGCGGGCAGGCGCGCCTGCAAGGCCGTCAGATTCGCCGAGATTTCCTCGGCGCCGGCAATTGCTGCGTCGTGTTCGTAGAGCACGGGCTGGGCCGACCACAAGGCGTCCAGCGCAGCCAGGCGCTTCTGCGGGTTTCGCTCGTTGAAGACTTGCGCGATGTTGGCGCGCATCAGGTCGTCGAAGTCGACGGCTTCGGGGGCGTTCGGGGTGGGTTGCATGATCGGTCGCTCCATGGTCCGGACTGTTGATGACAGCGGGTTGCGTCGTATGGCGTCGTATGGCGTCGTGTGGTGTCTTTTTCAGGCCGGGGTCTCGCGCGGCGCCGACAGCAACTGGGCCTCCCACGCCAGCGCCACGCCCGTTCCCCCGGCGTGCTCGGCCAGCACCGTCGACAGTGGTTCGAGGTGCTGCGTACGGGCCCAGTCGCGCTGCCATTCGGAGACGATGGCCAGCCAGGTCATGGGGTTGGCGCCCGCGCGGATCATCCTGTGGACCGCCATCTCGTGCGCCTCGCGGCTGACGCCGCCAGAAGCGTCGGTGACGATGGTCACGTCCCAGCCCTCGCCGAGCGCGTGGATCGTCGGCATGGCGAGGCAAACCTCTGTCCAGAGCGCCGCGACGATCAACTTCTTGCGCCCCGTTTTCTTCACGGCCTCGACCACCCGTTGGTCTTCCCAGGTGTTGATGAACGTGCGGTCTATCGGCGGCTGCTCCGGAAAGACGGCCTGAAGGGCTGGAATCAGAAGACCACCACGCGCTGCAAGAACCGTCGTCAAGATGGTCGGCACCCCGAACACCTTGGCGGTTTTTGCCAGCCCGACGACGTTGTTGATCACCATCGTCGGCTCGTGGCTGTGCAGGTTGCTGAATTGAAAGGGCTGGTGGTCGATCAGCAGCAGCACCGATTCTTCGGGGGTGAGCAGCGCGTCGAGTCCGGCGGTGAGAGGCAAAGTCGTTCTCCTTGCGGGTTGGCGAGGTGGGCGGCTGCGGTGAATCAGATCTGGGTCTGTCCGCCGTCGACGAAGAGCTCGATGCCGTTGATGAAGCTGGCGTCGTCGGACGCGAGAAACAACACCGCCCGGGCGATTTCCACCGGTTGGCCCACCCGGCCGGCGGGGATCAGGTCCGTCAGGTTCTTCTTGACGCTTTCCGCCTGGTCGCCGCCGCCGAACAGGGCGTTGAGACCGTCGGTGTCGGTGAGCCCGGGGCTGATGGCGTTCACGCGAATGCGGCGCTCCTTCAGATCGAGCATCCAGTTGCGCGCGAAGTTTCGAACGGCGGCCTTGGTGGCGCTGTAGACGCTGAAGGCCGGCGTGCCGCTGACGCTGGTGGTGGACGACGTCAGCACGATGGAGCCGCCGTCGCGCAGGAGAGGCAACGCCTTTTGAACGGTAAACAGAACGCCTTTGACGTTGGTGGCAAAGGTCGTGTCGAAGTGCGCTTCGGTGATGGCGCCCAGGGGCGCGAACTCGCCGCCGCCGGCGTTTGCAAAGACCACGTCGATGTGACTGTGGCGCTTCTGGATCGCGTCGTACAGGCGGTCCAGGTCTTCCAGGCTGGAAGCATCGGCGCGCACGCCGGTCACCTTGCCGCCGATGTCCTTGACGGCGGCGTCCAGCGCGTCCTGGCGTCGGCCGGTGATAAAGACGGACGCGCCCTCGCTCGCGAACTCGCGTGCGGTGGCCAGGCCGATGCCGCTCGTTCCACCCGTGACCACCACCACTTTGCCCTCGAATCTTGCGCTCATGACTGGTTCTCCTGTGTTGCTTCGATCAATGTCTGGCGAGTGTATAAACGGAACGATCCAAGCAAAAGACGCCAAATTTGGCCTCCAGCGTTCCATGAAAAGAACGATGAACACACTCGATCTGAACGACCTCTACTACTTCGCCCAGGTGGTGGAGCAACGCGGATTCGCCGCGGCGGGCAGGGCCCTGCAGGAGCCGAAGTCCAAGCTGAGCCGCCGGATTTCTGCCCTGGAAACACGGCTGGGGGTGCGACTGCTCGAGAGAACGTCGCGCAGCTTCCGGGTCACGGAGGTGGGCGAGGCGTTTTATGAGCACTGCAGGAACATCACCCGCGAAGCTGGCGATGCGCAGGCGCTGGTCGCCGAAACCCGGGTCGAGCCGCAAGGTCGCATCAGGTTCAGTTGTCCCACGGGGCTGCTGGACCTGTTGTCTCCCTCGCTGCCCGCCTTCCTGGAGCGCTATCCCAAGATACGGTTGCAGGTGTTGGCGGTCGATCGGGCCGTCGATCTGGTGCAGGAAGGCATCGACCTGGCCCTGAGGGTTCGCATCGACCTCACCAGCGACTCCGGGCTGATCATGCGAACGCTCGGCCTGTCGCGCCGCATCCTGGTCGCAAGCCCGCGAACAGCGCGTGCGGTCGGGCCGGACATCGAGTCGCTCGCTGCAACGTCCACCCTCAGCACCAACGATACCGCCGGCGAGGTCTCGTGGCGCCTGGAGGGCCCCGCTGGCGAGGTGCGCAAGATCCAGATCGAACCGCGGCTGGCCTGCGCCGATTTTTCAGCCGTTCGACATGCGGCGGTCGCGGGCCTGGGGGTCGCCTTCCTGCCCGACCACACCTGCAGGGACTTGCTCGACGATGGACGCCTGGTCAGAGTGTTTCCGCAATGGCGCGGGCTCGAGGGAACGGTTCACCTCGTGTTCACGACACGGCGCGGGCTGCCGCTGTCCGTTCGCGCTTTCATCGACCACCTGGTGTCCGCGTTTCCTGAGAACGCCTTGTAGAAATTTCTTTCGGCCGAGCAGGAGATGGTTGCTGACACGGACGGACAGCAGGATGGGCGCCGACTGCGGCTCGCGGCCGCACTCACATAAGCAAGCACGTATTGATTCGTTCACGCCACGCGCGGCGCGCCCTATCGTCGTGTGCTTTCGTTTCTCGCGGTCGTCCCCTTGCATCCCTTGTCTCTCATCGCCCAGCCGGCGCCACGCAGCGCGCCCCTGCTTTCCCCGCAACCTTCACCGATCTCGCGCCGTGTTCAGCATTGAACTCGTCGAGGCCCTGCGCGAGGTAGCGCGCCACGGCAACCTCACACGCGCCGCATCCGCGATGGATTTGTCGAAGTCCACCGTCAGCAAGTACATCACCGAGCTCGAGACGCAGGTCGGCGTGCAGCTCCTGCAGCGCAGCACGCGCACGGTGCTGGTCACCGACGCGGGCCGTCATCTGCTCAAGCGCAGCGTGGCGCTGGTCGACCTTGCGAGGCGCATCCAGTCCGAACTCGACGCGCACGGCGCATCGGCCCGCTGACCGGCCAGCGCCCCCTCATCACACCCTCATCGCGCCTCGATCGCGGCATGCACCGGCCGCTGCAAGCCCAGGTGCTCGCGCAGCGTGCGGCCTTCGTACGCCGTGCGCACACGCCCGCGCACCTGCAGCAGCGGCACCACCTGGTCGACGAAGTCTTCGAGCCCGTCGGGCAGCGAGGGCGCCATCAGGATGAAGCCGTCGGCCGCGCCCGCGTCCACCCAGCGCTCCAGCGAGTCGGCCACCTTCTGCGGCGTGCCGATGAAGTCCGACAGGTCCATCGAGCCCGTGAGCATCGAATACAGCGCGCGCAGCGTCGGGTTCTGCTGCGCCACCAGCGCGCGAAAGCGCCGGAAGTCGGCGCGCGCGTGGGTCGATTCGTGCAGGCCCAGGTCCACTGCGCGTGCATCGAGCGTGGCGTCTGCGAAGTCGTGGCCGCCGAAGTAGTCCGACAGGAACTGCAGCGCCTGCTCGCGCGTGATCAACGACTCGAGCGCCGCGAGCTTTTCCGCCGCGGCCTCCCGCGTGGGCGCGAGCAGTGGCGAGATGCCCTGCAGCACGCGCACCTGCGCCGGGTCGCGCCCGGCCTCGGCCACCTTCTGCTTGAACGCACGGTAGAACGCCTGCCCCGCCTCCAGGTTCTTCTGGATCACGAAAATCACCTCGGCCGCGCCCGCCGCAAACGACTGCCCTTCGTTCGACGAGCCCGCCTGCACGAGCACGGGCTGCCCCTGCGGTGAGCGCGCGATGTTCAGCGGCCCTTCCACCGAGAAGAACTCGCCGGTGTGCCCGATGCGGTGCAGCTTGGCGGGGTCGAAGAAGCGGCCGCTGGCCTTGTCGCGCACGAAGGCGTCGTCTTCCCACGAGTCCCACAGGCCGCGCACCACGCGCACGAACTCGCCGGCGCGGCGGTAGCGCAGGCCCAGCTCCAGGTGGTCGGTGCCGTTGAAATTGCGCGCGGTGTTGCCCGACAGGTCGCGCGTGGTGACGATGTTCCAGCCCACCCGCCCGCCGCTGATGTGGTCGGCCGACATGAACTGCCGCGCGAGGTTGAATGGCTCGCTGTAAGACGTGGATGCGGTGGCCACCAGCCCGATGCGCTCGCTGGCGCCGGCCAGCGCCGACACCAGCGTGATCGGCTCGAAGCGGTTCAGGATGTTCGGGTGCGAGGCCTCGTTGATGGCCAGGCTGTCGGCCAGGAAGGCCATGTCGAAGCAGCCGCGCTCGGCGGTGCGCACGAGGCGGCGGTAGAAGTCGAGGTCGATGCTGGCGTCGGCCTGTGCAGCCGGCTGGCGCCACGAGGCGATGTGCATGCCGGTGCCCACGAGGTAGGCGGCCAGCGCAATGCGGGACGGTGAAGACATGAAGAACCGAGAGAAAGTTGAAGGCCGGAGCGCAGGCGCGGCGCGGCGCTCAGGTGTACGGCAGCACCCGCGGATGCCGCCCGTTCAGCGCGTACTCGCCCACCTCCAGCACCTTGTAGGCCACGGGGTCGTGCAGGCTGTGAATGCGCAGGTCGCGCCAGAAGCGGTCGAACAAATTGCGGTTGGAGGTGGCGCGCGCGCCCGTGCTGTCGAAGATGCGCGTGGTCACGTCCAGCCCGGTGCGAATCGCATGCGTGCGCGCCGCGGCCACGTCGATGGCGGCCTCTCCGCGCTGCGCGGGTGTCCAGTGCTCGGGGCCGGCGTCGATCAGCGCCTGCACCTTGCCGGCGGCGCGGTCGGTGAAGGCGATGGCGGCCTGCAGCGCGATCCACAGCTCGCCGAACTGCGAGATGACCAGCGGGTCTTGCGATGCCTTCTCGGCCGGCGACAGGTGCCATGCGCGGGTGGTGGTCTGCACGTAGTCGCGCGCGGTGCGCAATGCGCCCAGTGCGAAGCCCACGTAGTAGTTCGCGAACATCGAGTGCACGAGCGGCGTGCGCAGGCTGGCGCCGAAGTCGGTGTCGTCGTAGACCTTCACCGGGCCGACCTCGTGCGCCTGCGCGACCACGTCGGTGAGCGTGAAGCTGCCGCTCTCGGTACGGCCCAGGCCCAGGTGGTCCCAGTCGTCACCGAAGGAAATGCCCGCGCGGTCGGCGGGCAGCCAGGCGGTGAGCGTCTGCCCGTCGGGCGCGCGGCCGTAGGCCACCAGCCGGTCTGCGAAGCGCGCGCCGGTGCAGAAGGTCTTGCGGCCCGACAGCCGCCAGCTGCCATCGGGCGTTGGCACGAAGTCGATGTCGTCGTCGCGCGAGTTGGCCAGGCCGGCCACCCACAGCTTGTGCTCGACGATCTGCCGCGCGCGCTCGGGCAGGCGCATGTTGGCGGTGCTGATGAGGTGGTAGCCCAGCAGCACGCCGAGCGAGCCGTCGGCCGCGCACAGCTCGCGCACCACCTCCAGCGCCGTGAGCCAGCGCGCGCCGCCGCCGCCGAATTCGCGCGGAACCAGCAGCGTGCTGAAGCCTTGTGCTTTCAGCAACTCGATCTGCGCGAGCGGCGGCGTGTTGGCACGCTCGCGCGCCACCACGGTGCTGGCGAGTTCGGCCGCCAGCGCGCGGGCGCGCGCCACCCATTCGTCGTGGCCTGGGTGTTGCGAAGGGAGCGTCATGTGAACGGCCCCTGCGTCAGAAGGCCGGCAGCAGCGTGCCCTTGAACTTGGTCTCCAGCAGCTGGCGCACCTCGTCCGACTGAAACGCCCGCACCAGCTTCGGCACCCAGGGCTGGTCGCGGTTCTTTTCCTGCACGGCGATCACGTTGGCGTACGGGCCGCCGGGCGGCTCGGCCGCGATGGCGTCGCGCGCCACCAGCAGGCCGGCCTGCGAGGCCTGCGCGGTGATGACGGCGCCTGCGTCCACGTCGGCCAGCGAGCGCGCGAGGATGAGCGAATCGATTTCCTTGATCTGCACCTTCTTCGGGTTCTCGACCACGTCGAGCAGGCTGGCGTTCTCGCCCTTGCTCACGTCGAGCGTGGGGCGCAGCTTGATGACGCCGTAGTGCTGCAGGATGAGCAGCGCGCGGTTGCGGTTGGTGTCGTCGCCGGGAATGCCGATGACGGCCTTGTCGGGCAGCGCGGCCAGCGACTTGTAGCGCGTGGAGTAGATGCCCAGTGGCGCGCTCAGCGTCTTGCCCACCGGCACCAGCTTGTAGCCGAAGGCCTTGATCTGACCGTTGAGGTAGGGCTGGTGCTGGAAGGCGTTGGCGTCGATGTCGCCGTCGTTCAGCGGGCCGTTGGCGTTGATGTGGCCGCTGAAGACCACCGGCTGCACCTTGAGCCCTTCGCGCGCGGCGGCCTTCTGCACGGCCTGCACCACCTCTTCCATCACGCCGCCGCTGATGCCCAGCTTGATGGTGGTCTTGTCTTGTGCATGGGCGGCGTGGGCCAAAGAAAAAGCGGCCACGCAGGCCGCCAGCAGATGTGCGATTTTCATTGCGCTCGGGAGTCCCCGGAGAAGGGGAGGGAAGAGAAGGAAGCCCATGAATCTAAGGCTGCGCGCGCCCGGGCCAATCGACGCATTTCGGCTTTGCATATGCGCGAAAACGATTTGGCCGCAGGCGGTGCGGCCGATAGCATCCGTACCCTTTCAGCCGGTTCCGGCTTGGCAGAAAGAGCCGCATCGCATGACAGACCTGTCGGACATTCACCGGGTGGCCGAGCCATCCGATTCACTTGAGCCACTTGACCCGTTTGAGGCACTGGCGCCCCCGCTCGTCTTCGAGCGGCTCGGCAAGCAGTACCAGGGCGCCACAGGCACCGTGGTCACCGCGCTGCAGGACATCGACCTGCGCGTCGAGCACGGTGAGGTCTTCGGCATCATCGGGCGCAGTGGCGCGGGCAAGTCGACGCTGCTGCGCACCATCAACCGGCTGGAGCGCCCGAGCGCGGGCCGCGTGCTGGTGCAGGGCATCGACGTGAACACGCTGGCCGAGCGCGAGCTGGTGCAACTGCGCCGTCGCACCGGCATGATCTTCCAGCACTTCAACCTGCTGTCTTCCAAGACGGTGTGGCAGAACGTGGCGCTGCCGCTGCAGGTGGCCAAACTGTCTCCGCACGAGGTGGCCAAGAAGGTGGCGCACCTGCTCGACCTGGTGGGCCTGGGCGACAAGAAAGACGTGTACCCCGGCAAGCTCTCGGGCGGCCAGAAGCAGCGCGTGGGCATTGCGCGCGCGCTGGTGCACGACCCCGAGCTGCTGCTGTGCGACGAGGCCACCTCGGCACTCGACCCCGAGACCACGCAGTCCATCCTCGCGCTGCTGCGCGACATCAACCGCCGGCTGGGCCTGACCATCGTGCTCATCACGCACGAGATGGCCGTGATCCGCGAGATCTGCGACCGCGTGGCCGTGCTGGAAAAGGGCCGCGTGGTCGAGCTGGGCGAGGTGTGGCGCGTGTTCGGCGACCCGCGCAGCGAGGCCACGCGCGCGCTGCTGCGCCCGCTGCTGCACGACGTGCCGCAGGAGCTGCTCGAAGGGCTGGGCAAGGTCGACGACGCGACGCGGCTGTCGCCCGCGCGCAGCCTTTTACTGGCGTTGAACTTCACCGGTGAATCTCGCCAGGAGCCCGACCTGGGCCGGCTCGCGCAGGTGCTGCAGGGCGGCGTGCAGCTGCTGCACGGCGGCATCGACCGCATCCAGTCGCGCCCGCAAGGCCGCTTGCTGGTGGCCGTGAGCACCGCCTTGCCCGACGTGGCCGCCGTGCGCGAAGCCGTTCGCGGCGTGGCGAACCGCATCGAAATACTGGGGGTGCGCGATGGCGCTGCTTGACCTGTTCATCGCCGCCATCGGCGAAACCTTGACGATGGTGTCGGTCTCGGCGCTCATCGTGCTGTTCATCGGCCTGCCGCTGGCCGTGCTGCTGGTCACGACGGCGCCCGGCGGCATCTACGAGGCCGCGCGGCTGAACCGCGTACTGGGCGCGGTCATCAACATGTTCCGCTCGACGCCTTTCATCATCCTGATGGTGGCGCTCATTCCGTTCACGCGGCTGGTGGTGGGCACCACCATCGGCGTGTGGGCGGCGGCGGTGCCGCTCACGGTGGCCTCGGCGCCGTTCTTCGCGCGGGTGTCGGAGGTGAGCCTGCGCAGCGTGGACAAGGGCCTGGTCGAGGCCGCGCAGGCCATGGGCTGCCACCGCCGCGACATCGTGCGCCACGTGCTGCTGCCCGAGGCGCTGCCCGGGCTCATCGCGGGCTTCACGCTCACCGTGGTGGCGATGATCGGCTCGTCGGCCATGGCCGGCGCGCTGGGCGCGGGCGGCCTGGGCGACCTGGCGATCCGCTACGGCTACCAGCGCTTCGACACCAGCGTGATGCTGATGGTGATCGTGCTGCTGATCCTGCTGGTGAGCCTGGTGCAGTTCGTGGGGGAGTCGCTGGCGCGGCGGTTAACGCGCTGAACTCACCGAAGCGAGCCAGCCGCCGCCGCGCGCTCAGCGCCCCGGGTGCCCGACGGCCTGTGCGCTGGCCTTCGCGGCAAGCCAGCGGTGCGCCAGGATGCTCTCGAAGCTGGCCTTGACGATGGCGTCCGCGTCGCGATGCTCGTAGCGATAGACGCCAGGGTTCTTCGCTTCGTAGCGGATCGGGTTGCCCACATGGCTGTAGATGCTTCGCATGGCCGGCGACAGCTTCGACAGCAGCCAGGCCAGCCACTGCGGCGCCACCCGTGCCCGTGGGCGAAAGCCCAGCGGGCCAAACTGCCGCGCCACGCTGCGCGTGAGGTCCGCGAAGCTGGCCTGCGTGGCAAACGAGAACTGGCGCCTGCCGTCGGTGGACGCGTCGGCCATCACCGCGACGTGCATGCGCGCGCAGTCGCGCACGTCGACCATGTGAACGGTCATGTCCACCAGCAGCGGCATTTTTCCGGTGGCGATGTCGCTCAGCAACTGCAGGCTGAAGCGCCCCCAAGGCACGAGCGAGGGCCCGAGGATCAAACAGGGGTTGACCGTGGCCAGGGGCACCTTCCGCGGGTTGACGCGGGCGTCGGCGGCCAGCTCCCAGGCCAGGCGCTCGGCCAGCGTCTTGCTGCGAAAGTAGTCCGCGCCGGCGCCCACCTGCGACAGGTCGGTCCAGTCGTCTTCGCTCACGCTGCGCTGGCTGCGCGGGTGCCCGTAGGCAATGGCGGCCTCCGAGCTGGTCACCACGACCTTGCGCACCGAGGGCTCCGCGAACGCGGCGTTCAGCAGGTGGCGGGTGCCGCTCAGCGCGCCGGCGGTGCGTTGCCGCTCCGCCTTGACCGCCTGCGGGCTCGCCACGTGAAAGACCCAGGCACACCCGGCCACGGCCTGCGTCCACCCGTCTTCTTGCCGCAGGTCGGCCGCCACCAGCTCGATGCCGGGGAGCAGCCGCGCCAGGGTCGCGGAGCGCTCTGTGTCCGCCAGCGAGCGGACGGTGCCGCGCACGCGAAAGCCGCGCGCGAGCAGGTCCTTGGCAATCCATGAAGCCAGGTAGCCGCTTACGCCGGTCACCAGGCACAAGTCACCCGGGTTCATGAGAGTTGTTCCTTGTCGAAGGTGGTCATTTCTTCAGCTCCTTCGCCCGTGCAAACGAGCGTTCCATGTCGATGGAGCGGACTCTAGGCGGGCCTCATTGATTCGACTAGACCCATAATTCGGCACAGCTTGATAAGCCAAGCAGAACAATGGAGCGTGCATGAAGCGAAACGGCCTGTCTGAACTCGATGGCGTGGTGGCCGTGGCGGCGCACCGCAGCTTTCGCAAGGCGGCGGCCGAGCTGGGTGTCTCGCCCTCGGCGTTGAGCCAGTCGGTCGCAGGGCTCGAAGCGCAGATGGGCGTGCGGCTGTTCCACCGCACCACGCGCAGCGTGGCGCTGACGCAGGCCGGAGAAGACTTCCTCGACAGGGTGCGCCCCGCGCTGCGGCAGCTGGCCGCGGCCATGGACGCGACCAACGCCTTTCGCGGGAAGCCCGTGGGCACGCTGCGCATCAACACCTCGGAGGGCGCGGCGCGCCTGGTGCTGGTGCCCGTGGTGGGGGAGTTCCTGCGGCGCTACCCCGACATGGCGGTGGAGCTCGTGACCGAAGGGCGGTTGGTCGACATCGTGAAGGCGGGCTTCGACGCCGGCATCCGCTTCACCGAAAACGTGCCGCAGGACATGATCGCCGTGGCCTGCAGCCCCCCGTTGCGCCACGCGGTGGTGGCCTCGCCCGCGTACTTCGAGGGGCGTTCGCGGCCTGCGCATCCGGACGACCTGGCCGCGCACAGCTGCATTCGCGCGCGGCTCGCCGCGGGGGCCCTCTACCGCTGGGAGTTCGAAAGGAACGGGGAGGTCTTCGAGGTGGAGGTGCCCGGCGCGCTCACGCTCGACAACCAGACGCTGATCGTGCGTGCCGCGGTCAACGGCTTGGGCATCGGCTACGTGCCCGACTGGGCGGTGGCCGACCACCTGGCTTCAGGGCGGCTGGTGCGCGTGCTGCAAGACTGGACACCGCCTTCACCGGGCCTGAGCCTGTACTACTCCGGCCACCGGCACGTGCCCGCCGGCCTGCGCGCGTTCGTTGACCTGGTGCGCGAGCTGACGCCCTCCGCACGCTGAGACCTCAGCGGCCCGCCGCCGCTGCCGCTGCCGCTGCCGCCGGATGCGCCGGTCTCTTCAACCCCAGGTGCTCGCGCAGCGTGCGGCCTTCGTATTCAGTGCGAAACAGCCCGCGCCGGCGCAGCTCGGGCAGCACCAGCGCAATGAAGTCGGTGAGCCCGCCGGGCAGCGTGGGCGCCATGATGTTGTAGCCGTCGGCGCCGTGGTGCACGAAGCGCTCTTCGAGCTGGTCGGCGATCTGCTCGGCCGTGCCCACCAGTTGCCAGTGGCCGCGCGCGCCGGCCACGCGCTGGTAGAGCTGCCGAATGGTGAGGTTCTCGCGCCGCGCCAGGTCGATCATCAGCTGCTGGCGGCTCTTGCTCGCGTTGGTGTCGGGCAGCTGCGGAATGGGCCCGTCCAGCGGGTACTCCGACAGGTCGAAGCCGCCCGTCAGCCCCGAGACCAGCGCCAGGCCGACCACGGGGTCGATCAGCGACTGCAGTTGCTCGAACTTCTCCTTCGCCTCGCTCTCGCTGCGGCCCACCACCGGAAACACGCCCGGCAGGATTTTCAGGTCGTCCGGCGCGCGGCCGTGCTTGTGGAGCCGGCCCTTGAGGTCGGCGTAGAACGCCACGGCGTCTTCCAGCGTCTGCTGCGCGGTGAACACGGCTTCGGCCGTGCGCGCGGCCAGCTCCTTGCCCGCTTCTGAAGAGCCCGCTTGCACCACGACCGGGTGGCCCTGCGGCGGGCGCGACACGTTCAGCGGCCCCTGCACCGAAAAGTGCTTGCCCTTGTGATCGAGCACATGCCGCTTGGCCGGGTCGTAGAAGCGGCCCGAGGCCTTGTCGCGCTGGAAGGCGTCGTCTTCCCAGCTGTTCCACAGGCCGGTGACCACGTCGGCGAACTCGCCGGCGCGCTCGTAGCGGTCTGCGTGCGCAAAGTGCGTGTCGCGGTTGAAGTTGCGCGCCTCGTGCTCGCTCGACGAGGTCACCAGGTTCCAGCCCGCGCGCCCGGCCGAGATGTGGTCCAGCGACGCGAACTTGCGCGCCACGTGGTACGGCTCGTTGAAGCTGGTCGAGGCGGTGGCCACCAGGCCGATGCGCTGCGTGACCGCGGCCAGCGCCGACAGCAGCGTGATCGGCTCGAACTGCGCCTGGTAGCTGTGCGCGGTGCGGCTCAGAAAGTCGACGTCGGTGCCGCGCGTGCCCACGCCGTCGGCCAGGAACACCAGGTCGAACTTCGCGGCCTCGGCCGCGCGCGCAAGCTCGACGTAGTGATGAAAGTCGATGCCCGCGTCGGCCTTCGAGTCGGGGTGGCGCCAGGCGGCGATGTGGTGGCCGCTGGGATAGAGAAAGGCGCCCAGGCTGAAGGGGCCCTTGCGTTGGGTCATGGCGGTCGGTCCTGAAGAAAGAAAAGACTAGGAGAAGGTGTCGCTCACCACGCGAGCTGGAGACCGGCGGGCAGGCCCGGCACCGGCACCGGCAACCCGCCTTGGGGCTTGTGCGGTGGCGAAGGGGGCGAATGTCGTGCAGGCTGCGCGTCGGCCCCGCTGTCGATGAAGTCACCCAGCACGTCGTCGCGCAGGCGAATGAACTCGGGGTCGCTGCGGTTGCGCGGGTGCGGCAGGTCGACGTCCACCGTGCGGCGGATGCGCCCGGGTGATGGCTGCATCACCACCACGCGGTCGCCCAGGAACACGGCTTCTTCCACATCGTGCGTCACCAGCAGCATGGTGATGCGTTCTTTCTGCCAGATGCGCTGCAGCTCGTTCTGCAGCCGCGAGCGCGTGAGCGCGTCGAGCGCGCCGAAGGGCTCGTCCAGCAGCAGCACGCGCGGCCGGTTGACCAGACCGCGCGCGATGGCCACGCGCTGCGCCATGCCGCCGGAAATCTGGTGCGGCCACGAGCGCTCGAAGCCTTCGAGGCCCACCAGCGCCACGTGCTCGGCCACGAGCTCGGCCTTTTCGCGCGCGGTGTACGGCGCGTTGCGCAGGCCCACCGCGATGTTTTGCGCCACCGTGAGCCAGGGGAACAGCCGGTGGTCCTGGAACACGATGCCGCGCTCGCGCCCCGTGCCCGAGATGGGCTGGCCGCCGAGCAGTATCCGGCCTTCGTACTGCGTGTCCAGCCCGAGGATGAGCCGCAGCAGCGTCGACTTGCCGCAGCCGCTCGCGCCCACGATGCTCACGAAGCGGCCTTCGGGCACGTGCAGGTCGATGCCTTCGAGCACCTGGATCTCGCCGCTGGTGGCCTGTGCGTGGGTGTAGCGCTTGCCGAGGCCGCGAATGTCGAGCTCGTTGGAGGCCGGGGGGTTCAGGGGAGTGCTCATGGGGTGACCGTGGGTGACCGTTTGGGGGATGCCAGGGATGTGTTGTTTCAGTTCGCGCGGCCGGTCCAGCGCGCCAGCCGGCGCTCCAGCGCGCGTGCGGCGGCGTTCATCAGCCAGCCGACGGTGCCGATCACGACCATGCCGAAGATCACCAGGTCCATCTGGAAATGCTCGCTGCCCTCGATCAGCGTGTTGCCGATGCCCTTGCCGGCCACCAGCAGGTATTCGGCGCCGATGGTCGCGAGCCACGAATAGATCAGCGCCAGGTACACGCCCGTGAAGATGGCCGGCAGCGCCGCCGGCAGCACCACCTGCGTGACGGTCTGCCAGCGCGTGAAGCCGTACACCCGCGCCACTTCCAGCAGCCCGGGCGGCACGGTGCGGATGCCGTCGCAGGTGTTCACCACCACCGGCACCAGCGCGGCCAGCGACAGGAACACCACCTTGGCCACGTCGCCCAGCCCGAACCACACAGAGATGAGCGGAATCCACGCGAACAGCGAGATCTGCTTGAAGGTGTTGAAGCTCGGGCCCACGACGCGGTTGAACAGCGGCGACAGGCCCAGCAGCGCCCCCAGCAGCAGGCCCGCCAGCGTGCCGATGGTGAAGCCCGTGGCCTCGCGCAGCAGGCTGGCGCTCAGCGCACGCCAGAGCCGCCCGGTCACGACCTGGTCGACGGCGGTGTCGAACACCTTGGCCGGCGACACCAGCAGCGCCGAGTTGGCGATGTCCAGCGACGACAGCAGCCACCACAGCGCAATGGCCGCCACCGGCAGCACGAAGCCGCGCCAGCGGCTGCTGTCGGCCGGGCGCAGCGGTTGCACCGCGGCGAGCTCGGCGGCGTCTCTTGCGCTAACGCGTGGGGTGCCGCTCATCGCGCACCTCCGGGCCGGTGCCGGTTCGCCACCGCCTCGAGGCGGTCGAGCAGCCGGTCGATGGCATAGCCGATGGCCCCCACCACGATCACCGCCGCCATCACCAGGTCGAGCTGGAACAGCTGCCGGCCGTACACGATGAGGTAGCCCAGCCCTTCGCTGGACGCCACCAGCTCCACCACCACCAGCGACAGCCAGGCCTTGGTGAAGCCCAGCCGCACGCCCGTGAAAAGCGTGGGCACCGCATGCGGCAGCACGATTTCCAGCACCTGCTGGCGACGGCTGTAGCCATACACCTGGCCCACTTCGCGCAGCGCCGACGGCGTCTGGCGAAAGCCCTGCAGCGTGTTGAGCGCCACCGGCACCATCGCGGCCTTGGCGATCAGGATGTACTTCAGCGGCTCGCCGATGCCCACGATCAGCAGCACGAAGGGCAGCCAGGCCAGCACCGGTATCTGCACCAGCGCGTTGAAGCTGGGCAGCACGTAGGCCTCGATGCTGCGCGACAGGCCCATGGCCGAGCCCAGCAGCAGGCCCAGCGAAGTGCCGATGGCAAAGCCCACGCCCACGCGCGTGAAACTGGTGCTCACGTGCAGCCAGAGGTCGCCGTTGAGCGCGAGGTCGCGCAGGGTTTCCCACACGAACTGCGGCGGGGGCAAGACCTGCGGGGAAATCCAGCCTTGCTCGGCGCCGGTGAACCACAGGGCGACGAGGGCGAGGGGAAGGAGCCAGGGGAGGGCGGTGTCGACGGTGCGGGCGGCGATGCGGCGCCAGGGCAGCGGGGGGCGTGTGGGTGGGGCGTTGTCGCGCTCGAGGACGGCGGACAGTTCGGCTTCGGCGCTCATGTGTCTTGCTCCCTTCGCGGCGAGTGGGACGGAGACAACGCGCGGTCTTGCTCCCTCTCCCGCTCGCGGGAGAGGGCTGGGGTGAGGGTCAGCGACATGTGCGAACGCGGTGCTTGTGCGAAGGCCCCGGCCCTCACCCTAGCCCTCTCCCGCGAGCGGGAGAGGGGACAACGCGAGTCGCCGCGCCCGAGCTTGAGAGGACCAAGCAACAACGCGCTCATTTCGCCGCGACCGACTGGCCCGTTTTCGCCTGCCCCTTGGCATCGAACGCCGTCCAGTAGTTCTCCAACCCCTGCTTCTTCAACGCCGCCTTCAAGTACCGCGTATCGAACCAGTCGTCCACCGTCACTTCGCGCCGTATCAGCTTGAGCTTCAGCGCATCGGCCACCACGGCCTTGTAGCGCGCCACGATGAACTCGTCGACCAGCGGCGAATTGCGCACGGCCAGCGGCTGCTGGTCGAACTCGGCCGCCCACGAGGCCACCGGCGTGCCGCTGCGCGCCCAGATGCGGAACAGCTCGTCGCGGTTTTTCTCCTCCGACGACCAGTGCGCCGCGCGCACGAACACATCGACCACGCGCTGCACCTCGGCCGGGTTCGCTTGCTCGAACTCGCTGCGCACCAGCAGCGAGGCCTGGCGCGTGAGCGCCGGGTTCTTGCCCTGCGTGGAATAGACCACCTTGGCCAGCCCCGAATCGCGCACCTTGAACCACTCGTAGCCACCGAAGGCCGCGTCCACGCCGTTGGACACCAGCGCTGCCTGCGCGCTGCCCGCGTCCAGGTTCACACCCTTCACGTCGCGCTCGGCCAGGCCCGCCTCGGCCAGCACGTTGATGGCCACCAGGTGGCCGTTGGTGCCGCGAAAGATCGACACGTTGCGGCCCTTCAGGTCCTTCACCGATGCGATGTCCGACTTGGGCGGCGTCACCAGGTACAGGTTGTTGCGCGCGCCGCTCACCATCAGCAGCTTGGTCTTCAGCCCGTTGGAGCGCCCGACGATCTGCGGCAGGTCGCCCTGGTAGGCGAAGTCGATCTGCTTGTTCGACAGCGCCTCGTTCACCGCCGGCCCAGCGCCCTTGAAGAACAGCCACTCGACCTTGATGCCCGAGGCCTTGAACTCGTCCTCCAGCCAGTTGTTGCTGCGCGCCACGCCGCCGGGCGAGCCGCCGAAGGTGACCGGGTCGCCGCCGCCGGCCGAGGCCACGCCGATGCGGATGGTGTCGGGCGCCGCATGGGCCGACGCGGCTAGGGCCGTTGCGGCAAGGGCCAGTGCGAGCGTCGCGGTCCAGCGCGCGAACCGTGTGGTGCCGTTCATTTCGCTTCCTTCAGCGCCAGCTTGCGGCCGACCTCGGTGCCTTCGAAGAAGCGCGGGTTGGCCTCGGTGTAGAAGCGGTGGGGGTTGCCGAAGACGAAGGCCTTGAAGTCTTCCGCCGAGATCACGCCCTGCTGCACCAGGTCCCAGGTTTCGGCGAGGGGCTCGGTGAACTCGGGCACGTCCCAATGGCCCACGTCCGAAGACCAGATGGCGTTGATCTTCACGCCCAGCGGGTTCACCCGCGTGTTGAAGGCGGCGGCCACGGTGCGGTCGTCGGCCTCGGAGCCGAAGTAGAAGTTGTTCACCCAGCGGTCGCGAATGTCTTCGACCTTCTCGATGCCCGCGAGCGCGAAGTCGTCGATCTCGGATTCGTTCGGCTCGCGGCTGTGCGGCAACGCCGAAATGCCCAGGCTGTCACGCAGCAGCGTGGTCTTGTCGAGCGTGCGGCCCTTGACGAAGTCGCCGCCGTACTGCTCGAAGAGCGAGGCCAGCAGCTCGATGTCGGCCTCGGCCGGGTCGTAGTTGCGCACCGCGTGCCTGTTGCGCTTTTCCCAGCGGTCGACCAGGTGCGTGTACACGTGCGACCCCCAATCGGCCCCGCCTTCGAGCAGGCCCACGCGCAGGCCCGGAAAGCGTCGCGTCACGCCGCCGAAGAACAGCGCCTTGGCGAAGGCCTGCGAACCGTCGGCGAAGTGGCCGATGTGGTTGTTCATGTAGTTGCTGGTCGACTGCCGCCCGGTCCAGCCCTGGCTGCCGTAGTGCGTGGTCACCGGCACGCCCAGCTCCACCACCTTGGCCCAGAAGGGGTCGTAGTCGTGCTCGCTGTCGATGCCGTAGAAGTCGATGTAGCCCACCTGCTTCGCGATGTCGGGGTGCTCGGCGGCCGGGTACTTCTCGGCAATGGCGCGAATGGGCCGGCGCACGCCGCCGGCGATGTTGATCACCTTCAGCCCCAGCGTCTTCACCGCGAACTCCAGCTCCTCGATGCCTTCTTGCGGCGTGTGCAGCGGAATGCCCGCCACCGGCGTCAGGCGGTCGGCGTAGGGCCGGTACTGGTCGGCGTGAAAGTGGTTGATGGCGCGGTGCAGCGGCTGGCGGTATTCGCTGCCGGCCGCCGCGGGCGAGAGCACGTCGTTGGGGAAAAGAATGGAGTAGTCCGAGCCCTGCTCGCCCAGGCGCTCGTGCAGCAGCGCGGGCAGGGTGTAGGTGGCCAGGTCGTAGGTGTTGCGCGTCACGCGGGCCCACCAGGGCGCGCGCAGCGTGCGATGGAACTGTCGCTCCTCGGCGCTTTGCTGGTACCAGTCCTTGCCGCCGCCGTTGCGCGTGACGAAGCGCCCGCCCAGCGCCTTGCGCAGCGCGTCGACCAGCTTGTTGCCGCCGTACTGCGCCACGTAGTCTTCAAGTACAGGTGCGAAGTCGTTGACGTGGACATCCGTGTCGATCACGGGATGGTCGAGGCCGGCCTTGACGGCGGCGGAGCGCGAGGCGTGCACGCGGTTCAATCGATCGTTCATCTGCGGGTTCCTTGGTGTTCGACGCGGTGGAAGAAGGAACGCCGCAGGCTACGCGCGGGCCGCTGGCTTGCCAAAGAAGGGTTTGGCTGTTGCTTATGCAGGGCTCGCACTAGGCACACCGGCAGGCACTGGCACGAACGAGCAAGCGCTAGGAATTCGCACGCTCGGGAAAGCGCGGAATCGCCACCGCCAGCGCCGCGGTGTACGCGTGGCGCGGCCGGTCGAGCAGCTCGCGCGCCGGTCCCTGGTCGACGATGCGGCCTTCGCGCATCACCAGCACGCGCTCGCACAGCAGGCGCACCACGCCCAGATCGTGCGAGACGAACACGATCGCCAGGCCCAGCTCGCGCCGCAGCCGGTCGAGCAGCGCCAGCACGCCGGCCTGCACCGACACGTCGAGCGCCGCGGTGGGCTCGTCGAGTATCAGGAGCTCGGGTTCGGGCGCCAGCGCCCGCGCGATGCCCACGCGCGCGGCCTGCCCGCCGGAAAGCTCGTGCGGGCGGCGCTGCAGCAGGTCGGCGCCCAGCTGCACGCGCTGCGCCACGTCGAGCACACGCTGCCGCAGCGCGTCGCCCCTCAGCCCGCGCAGCGAACGCAGCGGATCGGCGATGGCATCGAACGCGGTCCTGCGCGGGTCCAGGCTGTCGTGCGGGTCCTGGAACACCATCTGCACGCGGTGCCGCCACGGCGCCTTCGCAGCCTGTGCTGCAGGTTGGTCGGCCAGCTCGATGCCGTCGAACACGATGCGTCCCGACACCGGGTCGGCCAGCCGCGCCAGCAGCGACACCAGCGTCGACTTGCCGCAGCCCGACTCGCCGACCAGCCCCACGGCCTCGCCGCGCGCGAGCGTGAAGCTCACGCCGTCGACCGCCTGCAGCCAGCGCCGCTGCGTGACCAGCCCGCCGAACGACGGCACGCCGGGCAGCGCGTAGCGCGCCACCAGGTCGTGCACTTCCAGCAGGGGCCGCTGCGCCATGCGGGTGCCCTCAGCGCAGGCCGATGCGCTGGGCTTGCAGCGCCTCGACCAGCCGGTGGCGTCCGCGCAATTGCTCGGGGCCGCGCAGGCGGGCCAGCGAATGCTCGCTCCAGCGCGCGACCGGCATGCCCTGCGCGGCATAGAAAGACTGCATGGTGTCGTCGTAGCGCCGCACGTGCTGCTGCGCCTCGGGCTGCGCATAGCGCTCGCGCGAGAGCACCGCGCTTTGCGGCAGGCGCGGCTTCACCGCGGCGGGGCGCGCGGCGTCGGGCCGGCCGATGCACAGGCCCACCACCGCGAACACGCCGGGCGGCAGCCCCAGCTCCTGCGCCACGCGCTCGGGCTGGTTGCGAATGGCGCCCAGGTACACCGTGCCCAGCCCGAGCGATTGCGCGGCGACCACGGCGTTCTGCGCGGCCAGCACCGCATCGATCACGCCCATCAGCGACGAGTCGAGGTAGTCCGCGCCCTCGATGGGCACCTGCGCCTGTTCGGCCAGCCCGCGCAGCCGCGCCAGGTCGGCCAGCCACACCAGCACCAGCGGCGCCTCGCGCACCTGGCGCTGGTCGCCCGCGAACTCGGCCAGGCGCGCCTTGCGCCCAGGGTCTTCCACGGCGACCACGCTCCAGGTCTGCAGGTTCGACGAGCTGGGCGCCGACTGCGCCGCGGCAATCAGCCACTCGAGCGTGCCGGGGTCCAGCGGCGCGGGGTCGAAGGCGCGCACGGAGCGGTGCGCGAGCAGCGCCTGCAGCACCGGGTTGGGCGCGGCCGGCGGCGCGGGCGCGACGCCCTCGCCGTAGCGTGCGCGCCAGAGGCCGGCAAAGCCGGGGTCGGTGTCCGAGCCGGTGTCCGAATGGGTGAGAAGTTTGGTCATGCGGCGATGGGAAGCGGTGGGTGAAAGACTTGAACCGGGTGCCAGCAGGCCAGCGCGTGCGGCGCGCCGAAGCGCGTGCCGAGCCCCGTGAGCCCCGTGAGCCGCGTGAGCGGTGCGGCCTGCGCGCGGCAGCGCGCTTCGGCCCTGTCGCAGCGCTCGGCGAAGCGGCAGGCGGGCAGGTCGTTGCGCGTCAGGTCGGGCAGGGTGCCGTCCACGCTGCGCAGCGCCTCCAGCGTGGCGGCCGACTGCGGTGTGGCGCGCAGCAGCTGGCGCGTGTAGGGGTGGGCGGCGCCGTCGCGCAGGCCGGCGGAAGGCAGCGTCTCCACCAGCTGCCCCGCGTGCATCACCGCGATGCGCGCGCAGCGTTGCGCGGCCAGCGCCAGGTCGTGCGTGATCAGCAGCATGGCCAGGCGCCGCTCGCGCGCGAGCCCGGAAAGCTCCGCGACCAGGTCGAGCACGCGCGCCTGCGTGCTCACGTCGAGGCCGGTGGTGGGCTCGTCGGCAATCAGCAGCTCGGGCTCGCCGGCCAGCGCCAGCGCGATCATCACGCGCTGGCACTGGCCGCCCGACAGCTCGTGCGCATGGGCCTTGAAGCGGCGCGCCGGGTCGCTCAGGCCGACGCGCTCGATCCACGCGAGCGCCTCCTGCCGTGCCGCGGCCGGCTTCAGGCCGCGGTGCACCTGAAGCACCTGCTGCAACTGCGCGCCGATGGGCCTCAGCGGATGCAGCGCGCGGCGCGGGCTCTGGAACACGAAGCCGATGCGGCGCCCGCGCAGGCCTTGCCATGCCGCCGGATCGGGCTCGCCCCGGCTGTTCAGCAGGTCGCGCCCCTGAAAGCGCAGCGTGCGCGCCTGCACCTGCGCGCGCGCATCGAGCAGGCCGGCCAGCGCCAGCGCGGTGACCGACTTGCCCGAGCCGCTTTCGCCGACCAGCCCCAGCGTTTCGCCGGCCTGCAGCGCGAAGCCGACGTTGTCGAGCACGTTCACCAGGCCTGAAGGCGTGCGAAAGCGCAGCGTGAGGCCGTCGACCTCGAGCATCGGCGCGCTCATGCAGCGGCCTCCGCGGCGCCGCGCGGGTCGAGCAGGTCGCGCAGCGCATCGCCCAGCAGCGTGAAGCAGCCCACCGCCGCGAACAGCGCCAGCCCGGGGAAAAAGGCCAGCCACCATTGGCCCGTGATGATGTACGGCGCGCCTTCGCTCACCAGCACGCCCCATTCCGCCGTCGGCGGCCGCACGCCCAGCCCGATGAACGACAAGCCCGCGCCGTTCAGCAGCGCCCACCCGAGGTTGATGGAGCCTTGCACCGCCAGCATCGGCAGCACATGCGGCAGCAGCACGCCGAACAGCAGGCGCGGCGCCGTCGCGCCACCGAGCCGCGCGGCCAGCACATAGCCCGCGTTGCGCCGCACGCCCACCTCGCTGCGCGCCAGCCGGATGTAGAAGGGCAGGTTGATGAGCGCCGTCGCGTAGACGATGTTCGCCACGCTGTTGCCCCAGGCCGCGACCAGCGCCATGGCCACCACGAACAAAGGGAAGGCCATCAGCACATCGACCAGCCTGCCGGTCCATCGGTCGAGCCGGCCGCCGACAAAGCCGCACCACGCGCCGATCGCGCTGCCCGCGAGCAGCGACAGCACCACCGCGCCCGCCGCCATGCCCAGGTCGAGCCGTGTCGCCACCAGCACGCGCGAGAACAGGTCGCGCCCCAGCGCATCGGTGCCGAACCAGTGCGCGGCGCCGGGCGGCTGCAGGCGCGCGATGACGTCGGTCGCCAGCGGATCGAAAGGTGCCAGCGCCGGCCCGAGCAGCGCCGCCAGCAGGAACAGCGCGAGCAGCAGCAGGCCGAGCACCGCATTGGCATGCGCCCATGGCCGCCGCGCCCTCATGCCTGCGCCCCCGCGCGCGGATCGATGCGCGCGTGCAGCAGGTCGACCGCCAGGTTCACGCCCACGAACAGCAGCGCCACCAGCAGCACGAAACCCTGCAGCGGTGCGTGGTCGGCAGCCAGCAGCGCGTCGAGCGCATAGCTGCCGATGCCGGGCCAGGCGAAGACCTTCTCGATCACCACGTTGGCGCTCAGCATGTACGAGAACACCATGCCCGCCCCCGTGACCACGGGCAGCAGCGCCAGGTGCAGCGCGCTCGCCAGCACTGCGCGGCGCGGCAGCCCGAGCGCACGCGCGGTGCGCACCGGGTCGCTGCGCAACACGCCGAGCAGCGACGCGCGCATGAGCCGCGCCACCGGCGCCAGCGAGAACAGTGCCATCGCCACCGCCGGCAGCAGCAGCCGGCCCGCTGCCGACGCGAGCGCCTCCCACTGGCCCGCGAGCGTGGCGTCCACCAGCAGAAAGCCGGTGACGGTGGGGGGCGGCGCGAGCATGGCGTCGATGCGCCCGGTCGGCTCCGGCGCCCAGCCCAGCAGGAAGTAGAAGACGTACACCAGCAGCAGCGCGATGACGAAGGTCGGCATGCAGCTGCCGCCGACCGTGAGCAGCGTGCACGCCCGGTCCCACACCGAACGCGGGCGCAGCGCCGCGGCCGCGCCCAGCGGCAGCGCGACGGCCAGCGTGAGCGCGAAGGCCACGAAGGTGAGCTCCAGCGTGGCGGGCAGGCGCTGGCGCAGGTCGGTCCACACCGGCTGGCCGGTGGTGTGCGACTGGCCCCAGTCGCCCTGCGCCAGCGCCAACAGGTAGTGCCACAGTTGCGTGGGCAGCGGCTGGTCGAGGCCCATGCGTGCGCGGATCTGCGCGATTTCTTCAGGCCCCGCGCTCGGGCCCGAAGCGAGGAACGCGGCGGGGTCGCCCGGCAGCACGTGCGTGAGCAGGAAGGTGAAGACGACCGCGCCCAGCAGCACCGGCAGCGTCGCCAGCACCCGGGCGCCGATGCGCGCCGCGAAGTTCGCTCCCGTGGCCACGCCGACGCTCATCCGCGCGTAAGCGGGCGGAAGTCCACCTGCCCGTGGATGTAGTAGGTAAAGCCCTGCAGGTCGGGCTGCAGCGCCGCCTCGAACGAGGGCAGCCACAGCGGCACCAGCGGCACCTGGTCGAACGCGATTTCGATGGCGCGCTGGATGGCGCGGTCGTACCTGGCGCGGTCGGTTTCCCAGCGCGCCTGCTCGACCAGCTTGGCGAGTTCGTCGTTCTTGAACGAGCCGAAGTTCCAGCGCCAGTCGCCCTGGAAGAAGATGCGGAAGAAGTAGTCGGGGTCGTTGAACCAGGCCGACGAACTGTCGATGAAGAAGGGCAGTTTCTTCTCGGTCTGCAGCGTGCCCCATTGCGCGCCGGGCACTTTCTCGATGCTCAGCTCGATGCCGATCTTGCCCAGCGCCTCCTGGATCAGCAGCGCGGCGGGTTCGGCCAGCGTGGCGTCGCCCACGTTGTAGCTGAAGCTGGTCTTGAAGCCCTTGGCCAGCCCGGCCTGCGCCAGCAGTTCGCGTGCGCGCAGCAACTGCGTTTCGTAGGGATAGGGTTGCGGAAAGCGGCTGCTCGTGGGCTTGGCCGACTTTGCGCCGTACAACGGCTCGCCGCGGCCCAGGTTGGCGCCGCGCAGCAGCGAGGTGTAGGGCAGGGCGTAGGCAATGGCCTGGCGCACGCGCACGTCGTCGAAGGGCTTGGCCTGCGTGTTGAAGGCCACGAAGCGAAAGCTGGTGGTCACGGGCACCGACACGACCTTGGCGCGCGTGGTGTCGGTGAGCGCATCGAGGTCCTTGGGCGGCAGCTGCAGCGCCACGTCGGCATCGCCCTTCAGCAGCGCGGCCACGCGGTTCGAGGCAGAGGGCACGACCTGGAACACCGCCCGGCGCACCTGCGGCAACGCGCCGCTCTTCCAGCCGTCGAAGCGTGCATAAATGACCTGTTGCCCCGGCGTGAAGTTCTCGACGCGGTAGGCACCTCCGCCCGCCGCATTGGCCTTGACCCACTCCGCAGCCCAGGGGTCGGCCGCGGTGGCATGCGAGCGCGCGAGTTCAGCGTTGAGCACCGACGCGAAGAACAGCGCCAGGTTGGGCAGCGTGTAGCGGTCGGCGCGCGGCAGGGTGATGCGGAAGGTGTGCGCATCCACCACGCTGAACTGCGCGGGGTTCTCCAGCGAGCCGGTGGCCAGTTGCCGTTTGCTGGCCGGCAGGGAGACCGCACGGTCGAGCGACCATTTCACGTCGTTGGCGGTCACGGGCTTGCCGTCGTGAAAGGTCGCATCACGGCGCAGCTTGAAGGTCAGCGTGCGGCCGTCCGCCGACTGCTCGAAGCTCTCCGCCAGTTCACCGCGAAAGCGCCCGTAGTCGTACTTGAAAACCCCCGGCGACACCTGCACCCGGTCGAAGTTGATGAGCCGGTCGTACACATTGGTGAACAGTCCCAGCGATTCGCGGCTCACGCCTTCGCCATGCGGGTCTTGCGAATTCGGCGCACCTTCGGCGAGCACGCGCACGGTTTCCTTTCTGGACTGTGCGAACGCGGAAAGCGGCAGGCCCAGCCCCGTCGTGGCGATGGCGCCGGTAGCGCCTACCGAGACGAATGCGGTGCTCTGTTGGATGAAGCTGCGACGGTCCATTTGGAACTCTCTTTGGAAACTGTGAATTGGGGTTGGGTTTGGTGCTTGCGCTGTTCAGGGCGTGTGAACAGGCCGCCGGGTACTTCCCTCCGCGAATGTCCCCCGGGGCTGCGCCCCTCCTCCTTGATTTCGCTGCGTGAAGCACCCGACGCCCTGTTCACCTGGGCACGCTGCCGGTGAACCGCGATCAACGACCGCTGCGAACAACGATCACGACGGCGAGGTAGCCCTTTTCGAGAAATAAAGGAGGAGCCCGAAGGGCGGGGGACATTCGAGAAAAGGGCTACCCCGCCGGCGTGATCGCGCCCGGAACAACAGAAGTCAAAGAACGAGCACATCACAAAGATGCGTGCCGCTGAGGCGTAGCACCGTTCAACCAGTGGTTGCCGATGGCATGTGGCTTCCATCGAACAGGGTCATGAACCGTGTGCGTGCGTGCATTGCGCCAATGGCGGTCCAGGTTGTGCTCGGCCAGCGTGGCCTGCGTGCCACCCAGCTCGATCAGCGTCGTGGCTGCGCGCAACGCGAACTCGGTCGTCACCACCTTGGTCTCCGCCACGGCAATGGAGGCCTCTGTCACGCGCTCGGGCGTGCTGTGCTCGCGTGCCGAGTCGAGGTAACGGCCGCTGCGCTCCAGCAGGGCCTCCGCGGCATGCTGCCGGATGACCAGTTCGCCGAGCTTGGCCAGCGTGAGCGGGTCGTCCGCCGCGCGTGCCACGCCGCTGTCCGGCCAGGGGCGCGCACGGTCTCGCACCCATGTGCGCAGGTCGGCCATGGCCGCGCGGCCGATGCCCAGGTCTATGGCGGCATGCAGGATCTGGGCGAAGGGGCCGTGGATGGTGGGTGGGTCGAACAGCTGGGCGCGGGGAAAGACCTGCAGTGCATCGACCGCCACGTTCTCGGCCGTGACCGTGCCGCTGGCGGTGGTGCGCTGGCCGAAGCCGCTCCAGTCGTCGATCACTTCCAGCCCTAGCGCGTTGCGTCGCACGTAGACCAGCACCTGTCGGTCTTGCTCGTCCTTGGCCGCGACCGGCACCCAGTGCGCGAACAGCGCGCCCGTGCAATAGAACTTGCGGCCGTTCAGGCGCAGGCCCTCCGGTGTTTTCGTCAGGCGCGCGGTCACGACCTTGGCATTGGGCGTGCCGCTTTCCGACACGGCATTGCCGAAGCGCTTGCCTTCCAATGCTTCGCGAAAGAAGAAGTCTTGCTGCGCCGGGTTGCCGATGAGGCGCACCGCATCGACCAGGCAATGGTGGTTCTGCGGAATCTGGCCGAGTGCGGGGTCGGCTTCGGAAATCAATGCGATGACCTCCGCCAGCGTCACGTGCGACACCGCCGCGCCACCGAAGGCGCGCGGCACCGCGATGCCCCACAGGCCGCTGGCCGAGAAGCGCTCGACCTCGGCATGCGGCAACCGGCGCTCGCGGTCGCGCTCGGAGGCGGTCGGCGCGAACTCGGCGGCCAGCGCGCGGGCGACTTCAATGGCTTCGGCGTCGGTCTTGATCAGGTGGGCGGTCATGGCGGGGTGGGGTGCGGTTTGACCGACTGAACGGCGGACGGGCGCACGCTGGCGCGCCCGAAGATCTTTTCGCGCCAGCTGCCCTCGGCATAGGCGCGCTTGTGCAGGCCGCGGCGCTGCAGCTCGGGCACGACGAGGTCGACGAAATGCTCGAGGCCCTCGGGGCTCACCGTGCGCACCAGGTTGAAGCCGTCCACGCCGGCCTCCTGCACCCAGGCCTCGATTTCGTCGGCGATCTGCGCGGGCGTGCCGACCACGGGCGTGTGGCGCCCGCCCAGCGGCATCTGTGCGAGCAGCTGTCGCACCGTGGGCGCGGCGCTGTGCCGCTGCAGCGAAGCGACCGAACTCTGGATGGCGTCGGCGCTGCCGCCCGTGACCGGGTCGTCCAGGCCGTGGCGCGACAGGTCGGCGCCGATGGCGCTGGAGAACTGCACCAGCCCGGCCTCGGGGCGGGCGTAGCGGCGGTAGTCTTCGTAGCGTTCGCGGGCTTCGCTTTCGGTGCGGCCGGGCACCACCTGCAAGGTGGTGACGAAGCGCACGCTCGATGCATCGCGGCCGGCCTCGGCCATCGCGGCCTTGAGCTTGTGCACGACCGCGGCGGTCGCTTTCAACCCCTGGTTGGGCACGAACACCACCTCCGCATGGCGCGCCGCGAAGGCGGTGCCGCGCGCGGAAGCGCCGGCCTGGAACAGCAGCGGCGTGCGCTGCGGCGACGGCTCGCAAGGGTGCACCGCATCGAGCTTGTAGAACGCGCCTTCGTGGTGAATGGCGCGCACCTTTGCCGGGTCTGTGTAGATGCCGCTCGCACGGTCTGCGAGCACCGCGTCGTCGTCCCAGCTCGACTCCCACAGCCGGTAGACCAGTTCCATGAACTCGTCGGCGCGGTCGTAGCGCTGGTCGTGGCCGGCGGTGGCCGTGTCGCCGCGCGCCCGCGCCGAGCTGTCGAGAAAACCGGTGACGATGTTCCAGCCGATGCGGCCTTCGCTCAGGTGGTCGAGCGTGGACATGCGCCGCGCGAAGGCATGCGGCTGCTCGGCGGAAATGGTGGCGGTGATGCCGAAGCCCAGGTTGCGCGTCACGCTGGCCATGGCACCGACCAGCACCGCCGGGTCGTTGATGGGCAGCTGGATGGCGTCGCGCAGCGCCGCGTCGGCATTGCCGCCCCACACGTCGTACACGCCCGTCACGTCGGCCAGGAACAGGCCGTCGAACAGGCCGCGTTCCAGCGTGCGTGCCAGGTCCAACCAGTAGGGCAGGCGCTTGTACTCGGTGGACCGGTCGCGCGGGTGGCGCCACAGGCCGTGCGAGATGTGGCCGACCGCGTTCATGTCGAACGCGTTCAGCAGGATGGGGCGGCGAGGGGCCATGCGGGGTTGCGCGCGCCGCCCCTGGCGGGCCGCGCGTGTTCGCGTATTCGGTGGCTGCAGCGTCGCTCAGTAGGGGCGGCTGCCCGACAGGCTGATGCGCTTGAGCAGGCGCCGCTCGCCGTTGTCGAAGGCGCTGCGCGCGTGCAGCGTGGCCTGGTTGTCCCAGTACACGATGTCGCCCACCGACCAGCGGTGCGTGTACGCGAAGCGCGGCTGCAGCAGGTGCTTGCGCAGCCGGGCGACCAGCGCGGCGCCGTACTGCGGCTCGACGCCGACGATTTCCACCTCGGTCTTCTCGCCCAGGTGCAGGATGCGGCGGCCGCTGTCGGGGTGCGTGCGCACCAGCGGGTGCACCTCGAAGGGCGTGAGCGGCTCGATGTCGGGCGTGCGGTACAGCGGAAAGCCGGTGGTCAGCGGCTTGAGCTTGCGCAGGAAGGGGTTGTAGGTGATGAGCTTCAGCTCGGCGATCTCGCGCTGCGTGCCGGCGTCGAGCTCGTCCCATGCGGCCGCCAGGTTGAACCAGGTGGTGTCGCCGCCTTCGGACGGCACCTCGATGCCGTAGAGCAGCGAGCCCGACGAGGGCACCGGCGTCCAGTGGTGGTCGGCATGCGCGGCCAGTTCGTCGTGCCCGAGCACGCCGCCGGCCAGGTTCGACACGTGCACGATGTCGGGCGTGTTGCCGCCATACGGGTCGGAGCCCAGCACCGGCACGTTGGCCGGAGGGCGGAACACGCTGCCGAAGTAGCTGGCCAGGCGCTCGAACTGCGCGTCGTCGAGTTGCTGGCGCTTGAAGACCAGCACATGCCGCTCCAGCAGCGCGCGCTTCAGCGCCAGCACCTGGTCAGCGCGCAAAGGGCGCGTGGCGTCCAGGCCCGTGACCTCGGCGCCCAGCGACGCGGCGATGGGCGAGATGCGGAAGCCTTCGGTGGAAAGTTCGCTTGCGCCGGTGGGCGCCACGGGGGGCGTGGGGCGGGTGAGGGTGTCGGTCGGGAAGGACATGGGTGGGGCGTCTTCAGCGCGATGCAGTAGCCCGAATGCTAGGAAAGTTCGCGTCCTCCGCATGCGCCCATTGCGCATGTGCATATGCGCAAAACTCGTTTGGCGTTCAGGCCGTTCAGGCCGTTCAGGCCGTTCAGGCCGTGCAGGCCGTGCAGGCCGTGCAGGCCGTGCAGGCCGTTCAGCCCGGTGCGGTGTAGATCGAGCGGGGCTTTTGCGAGAACACCTCGTTCACTATCGGCGCGAAGAAGGCCAGTGGCAGCGTGTCGAAGCCCGGCTTGAAGGCCGGCGCGTCGTACTTGAAGCAGAACTCCGCCGTGCGCTCGAACAGCGCGGGCTGGTCGCGAAACCGCTCCCGCAGGTTGCGGTCCAGCCCGAGCTGGTGGAAGAAGTAGTAGCCCTGGAAGATGCCGTGCTGCCGCACCATCCACAGGTTCTCCGAGCTGACGAAGGGCTGCAGTATGGCCGCGGCAATGTCGAAGTGGTTGAAGGACGCCAGCGTGTCGCCGATGTCGTGCAGCAGCGCGCACACCACGTACTCCACGTCCCTGCCGTCGCGATGGGCCAGCGTGGCGCATTGCAGGCTGTGCTCGAGCCGGTCCACCGGAAAGCCGCCGTACTCGCCCGCCAGCAGCTTCAGGTGCGCCAGCACGCGCGTGCCGACTGCGCGTTCGTACAGGTGGCTCTCGCGTGTGATGGTCTCCCAGTCGGCCTGCGTGCTGTTCGCGATGTTGTCGAAATGCGCGCGTGCGTCCTGTGCTGGATGCGCGGAATGAGTTGGGCTTTCCTGGTGAACGATAGGCATCGTCGTTGTTTCCTTGCGTGTCTTTGGGTCTCGGCGTCCAGGCTGTCGTTCGCTGGTGGCGCAGGGATTCTGGACTGCAAGGTGCCGTGCTGCGTGGCATCGACAAGGGTTTGGCTCGGCCGATCAACATCGATGGCCTGCCTGAACACGCCCTTCAGGAAATCAGCGACCGCGAATGCCCTGCGGCCGACCGGCCGTGAGAGTCAGGCGTCGTTCGCCGCCGCAGCGGCCAGCTCGATCGCCGGGCGCGGCAGGTCTGGCGCGAAGCACTCGATGAAGGCATACACATAGCTGCGCAGGTAGCCGCCGCGGCGCACCGCGAGCTTGGTCTGGTTCACGCCGAAGAGGTGGCCCGCGTCGAGCGTGCCCAGGTGCGTGTCGCGCTCGGCGTCGCAGGCCAGGTCGGCCACGATGCCCACGCCCATGCCGAGTGCCACGTAGGTCTTGATGACGTCCGCATCCATCGCGGCCAGCACGATCTCGGGGGCGAGGCCGGCGCGCGCGAAGGCGTCGTCGATGCGCGAGCGGCCGGTCAGGCCGTTGTCGTAGGTGATGAGCGGCCAGGCCGCGAGTTGCTCCAGCGTGAGCGGCCCTTGCGCGCGCAGCAGCGGATGCGCCAGCGGCGCGATGACCACGTGGCGCCAACAGCGGCAGGGCAGTGCCAGCAGTTGCGAGTGATCGGCCAGCGCCTCTGTGGCGATGCCGACATCGGCCTCGCCGTCTTGCAGCATCTGCGCCACCTGCTTGGGCGAGCCCTGGTGAAGATGCAGCCGCACTCCCGGAAAGCGCAAACGAAATTCCTGCACCGCGCGCGGCAAGGCATAGCGCGCCTGCGAATGCGTGGCCGCCACCGACAGCACGCCCTGCTGTTGTGCCAGGTACGCATGACCGGCCTGCTGCAGATGGCGACTCTCGGCAAGCACGCGCTCGATGATCGGCAACAGATGGTCCCCGGGCGGCGTCAGCCCCGTGAGCCGCTTGCCCGAACGCACGAAGAGCTCGATGCCCAGCTCTTGTTCCAGGTCGCGAATCTGCCGGCTCACGCCGGACTGCGAGGCACGCAGCGTTTGCGCGGCCTCTGTCAGGTTAAAGCCGCTGCGCACGGTTTCCCGCACGGAACGCAATTGCTGGAAGTTCATTGGGTCTGTGGTGGGGTGTGCGTTGTCTCTGTGTGGATCACCGGGGGAAGCCCCGTTCGTTTGCAGAGTGTGGGTTGCGCACGTTGAGGCCGCCAAAGAAGAAATGCGGCTATGGATATGCGGGGGTGTCTGCGTATGTGCGACGGCCGCTTTTTCCAGGGCGCGATCACGCCGGCGGGGTAGCCCTTTTCTCGAATGTCCCCCGGCCTTCGGCCTCCTCCTTAATTTCTCGAAAAGGGCTACCCCACCGGCGTGATCGTTGTGCGCAGCGGTGGTTGATCGCGGTTCACCCACAGCGTGCCCAGGTGAACAGGGCGTCGGGTGCTTCCCGCAGCGAAATGAATGCAAAGGGACTTCTCGCTTCCTGGTCACGGTATCGAGTACCAAGATTGATGTGCGAAGTCAATCTGAAACCTTTGGAAGGAGAAGCCCCATGAACGAGATTACCCGAGTCGGTGTCGATCTGGCAAAGCGCGTCATCCAGGTTTGTGCGGTCAATTCCGCTGGCGTGCGCGTCACAAGCCGGGCCTTGGCGCGCGACAAGTTCCTGCCCTGGTGCGCGCAGCTGCCCGCAGGCTGCCTGGTCGCCATGGAGGCCAGCTCCAGTGCTCACCACTGGGCACGCAAGCTGCTCGCGCTGGGGCTGCAGGCGCGCATCATCCCCGCTCACCTCGTCGTGCCCTATCGGTTGCAAGGCAGGGGCGGCAAGAACGACGCCAACGACGCTGCCGCCATCTGCGAAGCCGCTTCGCGCCCTCAGATGCACTTCGTGGCCATCAAGCGCGTGGAGCAGCAAAGCATGCTGTGCATTCACCGCCTGCGCGAGGGCTTCAAGGAGGAACGCGTGGCCTGCATCAATCGCATCCGAGGGCTGCTTGCGGAGTTCGGACTGGTGTTCCCCCAAAAACCCGAGGTGTTGCGCCAGGCCCTGCCCGACGCCATGGAAGACGCCAGCAACGAGCTCGGCAGCCTCGCCCGGTTGGCGCTGCAACGCGCCTACGCGCAGTGGCAGGAACTCGACGAGCACATGCGTTGGTGCGACCAGCGCATCGCCGCACACGGCAAGGCCAGCGAGCAGGTGCGCCAGGCCGAGCAGCTCATGGGCGTAGGGCCGGTCACGGCCTCTGCCGTGGTGGCCACCGTGGGTGACTTCCAGCAATTCAAGAACGGTGCGCAATTCGGCGCCTGGCTGGGCCTGACCCCGCGGCAGAACTCCAGCGGGGGCAAGAACAACCTGGGCCACATCACCAAGCGAGGCGACATGT
>NZ_JASZYK010000007.1 GCF_030317035.1 Variovorax sp. J22G73 | reverse complement strand
TGACTGGGGTTTTTTGCTTTGCGCAACAGATAACTAAAGCAAATTCGCAATCGAACTCGCAAAGCACTCAGGCAATAAAAAAGCCCGGAAGGATCAACCTCCGGGCTTTTTCATTGAGCAAGAAGCTCGTAATCAATGACCGAGCCAATCCTTCAATTCATCCGCATGCTCTTCCTCATCGGAAAGAATGTCTTCCAACATGCGACGCGTCGTCGGATCCTTGTCGCCGATCAGTACGATCATCTGCCGGTACGACTCGACGGCAATGCGCTCTGCAATCAGGTTGGCCCGCACCATCGCCTGAAGGTCCGTCGATTCGTCATAGGCGGCATGACTGCGCTCGAGCAGATGAGAGGGCGCAAAGTCCGGCTCACCGCCCAGTTGCACGATGCGTTCTGCAATCCGGTCAGCATGGCCGGACTCTTCATTGGCATGCACCAGGAATTCATCTGCAATGGCCGGCGACTCCACACCGTTGGCGGTGAAGTAATGGCGCTTGTAGCGCAGCACGCACACCAGCTCCGTGGCCAGCGCATCGTTCAGCAGCTTGACGACATCGTCACGCCATGGGCCATAGCTCGGCGTGACGGCGCCTTCGTCCAGGCTGTTGCGGGCAGCGTCCAGACCGCTTTGATCGAGCACCAGGTGCTTGTGTTCTGAGGCCTTGGGAGAAGAGGAAACATCGGCTTTCATGGAGGGTCCTTTCGTGGGGGGCTTGAGTTCTTCTGCATCAGCGTGTTGACAACGTCAGCCACGTCGGATGTCTTCAGTACCGCTGCCAGCACGGCCGTGACCGACAGCAAGCGCCACGGCTTCACGAGCACCACCACGGCGCCTGTGGCCGCGGCGATGGCCATGAGCTTGGCTGGCTTCTTCCGCGCGTAGCTTTCCAGCAGCGGGCGGGCCAGTTGACCGACCGCGTGGGCGGGATGCCTGCGCCACCAGCGCTCTGCGACGCTGCGGCCCATCGAGAGCCACACATTGCCGCCTGCGCCACGTGGCGGCCCTTCGTGCTGTCCGTGCGGCGGCATCCCGGCCAACGGCTCGTGATGCGCATATTCAAGATCATCATCGGAACCGTAGCTCGCTGGTCTGCGTCCGATGTCCGGTCCGTCTTCGCCACCATGAAGCTGCCTCACCAGTGCACGCCGCGACAGCGCCAAGCGCTGCTGCGGCGTCAGTGGCGAGCGCTCAATGCCGTTCATGGCGTGCGCCTGCTGCGTGCAGGGCCTCTAGGTCGGCGTTGACCTGCGAGCGCAGGTCGTCGAATCCATGGCTTGGACTAGGCCGCATCGCGTACCAGGCGCAGAAGGCGGCTATCACCACAGCCACACCGGGCACAGCTACGAGCACCCAGTGAAAGCTGCCATGAAGCACGCCGAGCAGCACGGCAACGCCGATCAGCCCGAGGGCCAGCATGGCGCTGGCAGCCGCCAGAACGCCCGCGACGAGGCGGGCGACAAGGCCGCGCCCCGCTTGCGCAGTTTCCTGGCGAACGAGTGCGGCGTAGTTGGCGATGTGGTCAGCGACGAGTTCCGGATGCCCGAGCACCGTGGAAAAAATCGGATGAAGCATGGTGCCGGGAATCGATGGAACGACGGGTACTCAGCGGATCAGTAGTCGTCCCGGCTGCGGCGGCTGGCGAGCACGATCAACGCCGTGATGGCGGCGCCAGCGGCGGCTGCGATCAGCACCGAGCGCACCGGCTGGTCGGAGATGTAGCGGCCGGTCACGTCTGCAGCCTGTTCGAGGCGGCGCTGGGCGCGTGCGCTGGTGGTCGAAGCGGCATCGAGGCCGCGCTGCACAGCTTGCTGCACGCGGGCTGCGAGCTGCTCGACGGCGGGCTCTGCATCGCGGCGCAGGTCGCGGACCTTTTCGCCGGCCGCATTCACCGCGTTCTGTGCATAGGCGCGGGTGGATTCCACCGCATCGTTGGCGGTCTGGCGCGCGTCGTCGGCGAGTTGCGAAGCGGTCTTGGTCGTGTTCATGTGAAAGTCCTTTCCGGGAAGATGAAATGCGAGAGCCTGTGGATCGTAACGACGCTACTTGCGTCGTAGCAAGCCGGCAAGGAAGCTGGCAATCGCGAGGATGGCGAAGATCACGAAAAGGATCTTCGCGATACCCACCGCGCTCGCCGCGATGCCGCTGAAGCCGAGCAGGGCGGCAATCAGCGCGATGACCAGAAACACCACTGCGTAATGCAACATGCGGAACTCCTTCGAGGCTGGCCTCGTGTCTTTGAAACGGCCCATCCAGCAACCCTGTGGGGAGTTCCGGATGGCACAGGAGTTACCTTAAGTGGGGGGCTGCCCGGGACCTGTCAGCGGTCGCGGGCGGGGTGCGTAGGAGATGGCCGAGTCACCCTCGCGCATCACCGTGAACAAGTGCCCAGTGCCCGGATGCCGCGCGTCAGGCGCTTGCCGGCATCTTCACCAGCGGCAGCATCGCGCTCAGGCGCGTGCCGTGCCCCGGCATCGACGACACCGTGAGCTTGCCGCGCGCCGCCTCCACCCGGTGGCGCATGCCGGCCAGGCCGTGCGTCGACGGCCGCATGCGCTGCGTGTCGAAGCCCTTGCCGTTGTCCGCCACTTCCACCACCACGTGGTTCTCGTAGTTCTTCATCACGATGGTGGCTTCGCTGGCCTCCGCGTACTTGCCGATGTTGGTCAGGCTCTCCTGCACCATGCGGTAGATGGTGAGCTGGCGCGACTCGTCCATGCTCACCGGCTCGAGCGCCATCTCGATCTGCAGGCCCGAGCGCTCCGCGAATTCTCGCCCCAGAATTTCCAGCGACGCCACCAGCCCCAGGTTCGACAGCGACGAGGGCCGCAGGTCTTCGATGATGCGGCGCTTCAGCGCGATGCCGCTGTTCAGCAACTCGGTCAGATGCTGCAGCCGCTGGATGGCGTCGGGTGCGTCGGCCAGCCGCGACTTCAGCCGCGCCACGTCCAGCTTGGCGGCGGTGAGCAGCGAACCCAGTTCGTCGTGCAGTTCACGCGCGAGGTAGCCGCGCTCGGTTTCGCGCACGTCCTGCAGATGGGTTGCCAGCTCGGCCAGCGAGGCGGTGCGCTCGCGCACCTCGTCTTCCAGCGCGTTGCGTTCGCGCTGCAGGGCTTCCTGCTGGCGCTCGCCGACGGAGCGCAGCGCATGGGTCTGGCGCAGGTATAGGTAGAACGCGAACAGCGCCGCCAGCGCCACGATGGCCGTGCCGATGCGCGCGAGCAGCAGCGAGCGCAGCACCTGCCTCTGGCTCTCGTGCAGGGTGGCGTTGCTGATCTTCACCAGCTCGCCGGCCGTGGCGCGAATGGCGTCCATTTCCTCGCGGCCGACGTCGGTGGTGATGACGAATTTCCACGCGTCCTCCTTGCCGTCCTGGCGCAGGCGCACGCTCATGTCCATCTCGGCCACCTTGCGCAGCACGTGCTTCGACAGCTCCCCCAATTGATTCAGCTCGGCCGGGTGGCCGGCGTACAGGCGGCGCAGCGTGGCCAGGCGGCCGTCGACCTCCTTGACCGCCTTGTCGTAGGGTTGTCGGTAGCTGGTTTCGCCTGTCAGCAGGTAGCCTCTCTGTCCGGTCTCGGCGTCGAGCATGTTCTGCATGATCTGGTTGAGTTCGCCGCGCACCTGCTGCGCCTCGTCGATGTCGACGAGGGCGCGGCTGGACTGCCGGTATCCGGCCTCGTTGATCCCGACGAGGGCCAGCGCGGCGAGTGCCGCGAGCAGCAGGCTCAGGGCCATTTTTGGAGGTGCTAACCAGTGCATGAAACTTTCAGGGCTGCTTACTACGCAAGTTCGTGAATAATTGACAACAATCAGGGACCCGGAATGTTGCGACCCGCATGTCCGCAACACAACGACGAAAGTAACAGATGATCAAAATTGGAATTGTGGACGACCACGCCATCGTGCGATCGGGCCTCCGGCAGTTCTTCTCCGAGCACGTGGACCTGCGCGTGGCGGGCGAAGCTGCCAGCGGGCGCGAAGCCATCGAACTGGTGCGCACCACGGAGCTGGATGTGCTGGTCATGGACCTTTCGATGCCCGGGCAAAGCGGTATCGACGCGCTCGCCATGATCCGCGCCAAGGCGCCGGACGTGGGCATCCTGATCCTGAGCGGGTATCCGGAGGAGCACTACGCGATGAACCTGATCCGTCAGGGCGCGAGCGGCTACCTCAACAAGGAGTGCGATCCGATCGAGATCGTCAACGCCATCCGCACCATTTCGCTGGGCCGGCGCTACATCACGCCCGCCGTGGCCGAACTGCTGGCCCGCCAGCTCGACCGCAAGGACGACGCCGCGCCGCACGAGCAGCTGTCGGAGCGTGAGTTCCAGGTGTTCCTGAAGCTGGCCAAGGGCGAGACCGCCGGCGACATCGCCAAGACGCTGTCGCTGTCCGTGAAGACCGTGAGCACCTACCGTACGCGCCTGATGGAGAAGATGAACCTCTCTTCCAACAGCGACCTGACCTACTACGCGCTGAAGAACAAGCTGATCGATTGAGATCGCCCCCACGCCCTGACCGGCGCCTCTTGTGGCGCTTTTCAGGGCGTTTTCACTCCGCCTTGTGCGAAGGGTGCAACGCCCGCGCCTGCAAGAGGCAGAAGTCGACCAATGCTTCGATTTCGTTCGACTTATCGAACACCGCGTCGACCCCGAAGTCGGCGCAGCGCCGCCGGATGTCGGGCGTCGCGTAGTTGCTGAGCACCACCACTTTCTGGCCGGGCCCTCGCCGCTGGCAGGCCTGCAGCACGCCCAGCCCGCTGCCTTGCTTGAGAAAAAGATCGACGACGATGAGGTTCCATCCCTCAGCGTGCCCGTCGAGCCACGCACGCGCCACGCCTTCGGTCTCGGCAAAGCCGACGACCGTGGTGGGGGTGAGCTCTTCCAGCGTGCCAATGAGGTTTTCACGGATCGTGAGGTTGTCTTCGACAACGTAGGTCTGCAATCTGGAGTCCATGCCGAACCGCGTTTCCTCTGACGTTGGCAGGTGCATTCGCAGCGTTGCCGCTGCCTGAACGACCGCCTTGGAGAATGCGGCCGTTCCGACGCGCATCATGCAAGCTTCGCGGGCCGGGCGTTGTAGGCGGGTTCCGACGCTTTCACGGGACGTGCCTCGAAGCGCGCTTCGTAGGCAATCCCTCACGGGTTGTGCGGTCCATTGCCGACCCGGACGGCACGATCTCTGGGGTAACAAGGGCACCATGGCAACGAACATTTTCCGCACCCGGCCGCTCTGGCAAAAGCTGCTGGGCTCCGTTGTGCTGCTGTTCGCGGTACTGGTCGTCGTGCTCATGTTTTTCCCGTGGGACGTGCTGCGCGAGCCGCTGAACCGCTACGTCAGCGAGAAGACCGGGCGCAAGTTCGAGATCACGCGGCGGCTGGATGTGGGCCTCGGCTGGCGCCAGGCCACCGTAAAGTTCGATGGCATCGAGTTCGCCAACCCCGACTGGGCGCGCGACCCTTACCTGGTGAAGGCCGACCGCGCCGAGTTCGATATTCGCATCTGGCCGCTCATCGGCAGCAAGATCGTCATTCCGCGGCTGGCGCTGTTCTCGCCGACGGTGGGCCTGCAGATGGAGGCCGACGGGCGGCGCACGTGGGCGCTCGGCAAGGACACTTCCGATTCCGGCACGGTGCCCGACATCGGGCTGATCCAGGTCGACACCGGCGCCGTCGACTTCCTGGCCAAGCACCTCGGCGTGGACATCCATGCCGACCTGAGCTATGACTCCGGCCGCGGTGAGATGCCGCTCGACTACCGCATCAAGGGCCGCTACAAGGGCCAGCCGCTGACCGCGAACGGTCGCGCCGGCAACGTGCTGCAGATCAGCGCCGCGGGGGCGCCTCCGTTTCCGGTCGAGATCAACGCGGCTGCGGGCCAGACCAAGCTGAAGGCGGCCGGCACCGTGGCCGCCCTGTCTGACCTCGACGGCGTGGACGCCACCTTCGACATCAGGGGGCAGACACTGGGCGCGCTGTACCCGCTGCTGGGCATCGCGCTGCCGCAGACATCGCCTTACGCGCTGAGCGGCAAGCTGGGCAAGCGCGGCAAGCTCTGGGAGGCCAATGCCCTCAAGGGCAAGCTGGGTCTTTCGGACATTTCCGGCGACATGAAGTTCGACCAGGCTGGCAAGCTGCCGCACCTGTCGGGCGACCTGCGTTCCCGCGTGATGGACATGGACGACCTCGGCCCGCTGATCGGCCTGCCGCCGACCGCTCGCACCGCCAACACCGTCGAGGGCGTGGCGCCGCCGCCGACCGTCACCCAGGTCAAGCGCCCGGGCGGCAAGGTGCTGCCCACCGCGCCGCTGGATTTCGAGCGCCTGCGCGCCATGAATGCCGACGTGAAGTACACGGCCGACAAGATCCAGAACGTGCGCGACATTCCGCTGGACCGCGGCAGTGTGCAGGTGAAGCTGGCCGACGGCGTGCTCACGCTCGATCCGCTCGACCTGGGCGTGGCGGGCGGCAAGCTGGCCGGCGCGATCCGCATCGACGCCTCGAAGAATCCGGCCGACATTCGTGCCTCGCTCGACGTGCGGGCGATGCAACTGGCCCGGCTGATTCCCAAGCTGGAGACCACGGGCAACAGCGTGGGCCGGCTCGACGGGCGCGTCAATTTGTCGGGCTCCGGCAGCACCGTGGCCAACTGGCTGGGCGGGGTGTCGGGCGACGTGGCCATCATTTCCGGCCGGGGCCAGTTCGGCAACCTCCTGCCGGTGTTCGCGACGCTGGTGGGCGGCGACATCATCAAGTTCTTGCTGCGCGGCGATCGCAACGTCGAACTGCGCTGCGCGGCCATCGCCTTCGACGTCAACAAGGGGCTGATGACCGGGCGCACGCTGGTGCTGGACACCACCAACGCCGTGTTCACCGCCACCGGCCAGGCCAACCTCGCGACCGAGGGCCTCGACTTCGTGGTTCGCCCGGAGCCCAAGAGCAAGAGCATCCTGTCGATCCGCACGCCGCTGGTGGTGGGCGGCACCTTCGGGGCGCCGAGCGGGGGCCTGCAGGTCACGCCGTTGGCAGAGCGCGGCTTGGCCGCCCTGGCCTTGGGCGCGATCAACCCGTTGCTGGCGCTGGCAGCGACCATCGAGACGGGCCCGGGAGAAGACGCCGATTGCAAGGGCGTGCTGGCGGATGCGAACAAGCCGACCGCTGGTGCGGCTGCCAATGGCGCCGCGCGGGCCAAGGGCGCTAAACAACCCTGAGCCCTGAGCCCTGGCCTAGGCGGTTTCTTGTGGGAAGAGGGCAGGGCGCTGCGCGCAGACGCCGCATTGCGGGTCGCGCGCCACGCGCAAGGTGTCGAACGAGGTGCTGCGCCCGTCGAACATCAGCAGCTCGCCCGCCAGCGACGGGCCGATGCCGGCCAGCAGCTTGAGCGCCTCGCTTGCCTGCAGCGTGCCGATGGTGCCGACCACCGGGCCGAACACCCCCAGCACCGCGCATCGCGTTTCCTCGAACGCCGCGTCGGGCGGGAACAGGCAGGCGTAGCAGGGTGAGGCGTCGTCGCGGGTGTCGTACACGCTCAACTGGCCGTCGAAGCGAATCGCCGCGCCCGCCACCAGCGGTTTCGCATGCATCACGCAGGCGCGGTTGACGGCTTGGCGGGTGACGAAGTTGTCGCAGCAATCGACGACCACGTCGGCCTCGGCGACCAGGCGCGACAGCAAGGCCTCGTCTGCACGCACGGCGTGGGTCGTGATGGAAATACCGGGATTGATGTCGCGCATCGCCTGCGCGGCGGAGTCGACCTTGGCCAGCCCGACACGCGCTTGCGTGTGCGCGACCTGGCGCTGAAGATTGGTGAGATCGACCTCGTCGTCGTCGACCAGCGTGATGTGGCCGACCCCCGCTGCCGCGAGGTAAAGGGCCACCGGCGAGCCCAGCCCGCCGGCGCCTATGACCAGGACCCGTCCGGCACTGACGCGCTCCTGGCCGTCGATGCCGAACTCCTCGAGAAGGATGTGGCGCGAGTAGCGCAGCAGCTCGCTATCTTCCATGCGCCACCGGGTCAGTTTTCCTTCTTCTCTTCCTTGTTCTCGACGATCACCTGTGTCTTGCTGACCAGCACCGGCTGGCCCTTCAGGCGGTTGATAGCCTGCACCAGCGGAAAGTCCTTGTCGGTGCCGAACTCGGGCGTCTTGCGGTCCTGCGGCGGCTTCTTGGCTTCTTCCTCGAGGCGCTTGCGGGCTTCGTCGCGGGCCTTTTCGCGTTCAGGGTCCTTCACTTCGGGGCCCTGGCCGCTGGCCAGATGCTTCTCGAGGTCGGCCTCGCGCATGCGCAGGGCGGCGAAGGGGCTGCCTTCGGCGCTTTCGTCGACCAGCACGTTGGGCACGATGCCCTTGGCCTGGATCGAGGTGCCGCTCGGCGTGTAGTAACGCGCCGTGGTGATCTTCAGGCCGGTGTCGGGGCCCAGCGGGCGCACCGTTTGCACGGAGCCCTTGCCGAAGGTCTGGCTGCCCATGATGACGCCGCGCTTGTGGTCTTGCAGGGCGCCGGCCACGATCTCGCTGGCCGAGGCCGAGCCTTCGTTCACCAGCACCACCAGCGGCACGGTCTTCAGCGCGGCCGGCAGGCTGCGCAGCGGGTCGCTGCCCGAACGGCGCTGGTAGAACTCAGGCGCCGCCTTGTAGACCGACTTGCTTTCGGCCAGCTGGCCGTCGGTGGTGACCACCGTGACGTTCTCGGGCAGGAAGGCCGACGACACCGCCACCGCCGCGTCGAGCAGGCCGCCCGGGTCGTTGCGCAGGTCGAGCACCAGGCCCTTGAGGTTCGGGTCTTCCTTGTACAGCTCGTCGATCTTCTTCACGAAGTCGTCGACGGTGCGTTCCTGGAATTGCGAGAGGCGGATCCAGCCGTAGCCGGGTTCGATCATCTTGCCGCGCACCGACTGCGTGCGAATTTCTTCGCGCGTGATCGTCACGGGGAAGGTGCGGCTCTCGTCCTTGCGGAAGATGGTCAGCAGCACCTTGGTGTTGGCTTCGCCGCGCATGCGCTTGACCGCCTCGTTCAGCGACAGGCCGCGCACGGCGGTGTCGTCGATCTTGGTGATCAGGTCATTGGGCTTCAGGCCGGCACGGAAGGCCGGGGAGCCTTCGATGGGAGACACGACCTTGATGAGGCCGTCTTCCTGCGAAATCTCGATGCCCACGCCGACGAAGCGGCCGGTCGTGCCCTCGCGGAATTCCTTGAAGGACTTCTTGTCGAAGTACTGGGAATGCGGGTCGAGCCCGGCGACCATGCCCGAAATGGCGTCGGAGATGAGCTTTTTCTCGTCGACCGGCTCGACGTAGTCGCTCTTGACCATGCCGAAGACGGCAGCGAGCTGCTGCAATTCCTCGAGCGGCAGTGGCGCAAGCGATCCGCGTGCGACTGTCTGCAACGAGACGGTGGTCAGGACGCCTGCAACGGCGCCGGCGGCGACCCAGCCGGTGATCTTCAATTTCTGGCCCATCATGAGTGCTTGTCCTTGTCGGCGGCTGTCGAACCAATATACACAGCTTGGAAGCAATTTGTTTGCCGGGGTTCCACGGGGGAGCGGCAAGCGGGGGTTTTCTTTCAGCCCTTGCCCTGCGAAGCCACCGCGGCGGCGGCCTGCTCGGCGGCCGCGGCATCGCCGAGGTAGTAGTGGCGCAGGGGCTTCAGGTCGTCGTCGAGCTCGTAGACCAGCGGAATGCCGTTCGGGATGTTCAGGCCGACGATGGCGTCGTCCGAGATGCCGTCGAGGTACTTCACCAGCGCCCGGATCGAATTGCCATGGGCGGCCACCACCAGGCGGCGCCCGGTGCGGATGGCCGGCGCCATCGATTCGTTCCAGAACGGCAGCACGCGCGCCACCGTGTCCTTCAGGCATTCGGTCAGCGGAATCTGTTCGGGCGACAGCTTGGCGTAGCGCACGTCGGAGCGCTCGCTGCGCGGATCGTCGGCTTCCAGCGGCGGGGGCGGGGTGCCGTAGCTGCGGCGCCAGACCAGCACCTGCTCGTCGCCGTACTTCTTGGCCGTCTCGGCCTTGTTCAGGCCCTGCAGGCCGCCGTAGTGGCGCTCGTTCAGGCGCCACGAGTGCACCACGGGCAGCCAGGTGCGGTCGAGCTCGTCGAGCGTGTGCCACAGGGTGCGGGTGGCGCGCTTCAAGACGCTGGTGTAGGCCACGTCGAAGTCGTAGCCCTCGGCCTTAAGCAGCCGGCCGGCCTGCTTGGCCTGCTCCACGCCGGTCTCGGTCAGGTCGACGTCGGTCCAACCGGTGAAACGATTTTCGAGATTCCAGGTGGATTCGCCGTGGCGAATCAATACCAGTTTGTGCATGTGGGAGGCCTTTGGCAGCGCTTGCGAAACCTCGCATTCTAAAATCCCCGGTTTGCCATTCAAGGAACCCCCGTGAAATTGATCGAATTCGTCACCGCGAACTGGATGCTGATCCTGATCGCGCTCAGCTCGGGCGCCATGCTCGCCTGGCCGCTGGTGCGGGGCGCGGGCGGCGGAACGCTCACGGCGCAGGGTGCCGTGCAGCTCATCAACCGCGAGCGCGCGGTGCTGGTCGATGTGCGCGAGCCCGAGGAGTTCGCCACCGGTCACATGATCGGCGCCAAGAACGTCCCGCTGGCCCAGCTCGAAGAAAAGCTGGCCGCCGCCGTCAAGAACAAGAACGTGCCGCTGCTGCTGGTGTGCGCCACCGGCGCCCGCGCCCAGCGCGCCGTGGCCACCGCCAAGAAGCTCGGCTACGAGCAGGCCCAAGCCGTGGCCGGCGGGCTGAAAGCCTGGAAAGACGCTAACCTGCCGGTTGAAAAAGCTTAGGTCTTCCCAAGGTAAAGAGCATGCAAGCCGTCAAGATGTACACCACCGCCGTCTGCCCGTACTGCACCCGTGCGAAGCAGATCCTGAAGTCCAAGGGCGTCGAGCAGATCGAAGAGATCCGCATCGACAGCGACCCCCAGGCCCGCGCCACCATGATGGAAATCACCCAGCGCCGCACGGTGCCGCAGATCTTCATCGGCGAAACGCACGTTGGCGGCTGCGACGACCTGATTGCGCTGGACGGCCGCGGTGGCCTCGTTCCCCTGCTGCAGGGCGCCTGAAACACAAAGCAACCGGCGTCACGAAAGTGGCCCGGTCGGCGGGCGATAATCGTCCGCTCTTCCATCTGCAGCCCGCTGCGGGAACCTCTCCCCGGCGGGCATTGTTTTGATCCTCGAAAGTTCAGCCATGGCCGACCAGCAAGCCCAAGATCCCATCTTCCAGATCCAGCGCGTCTACCTCAAGGACCTGTCGCTCGAACAGCCCAATTCGCCCGCGATCCTGCTGGAACAAGAACAGCCCACCGTCGACATCCAGCTCGGCGTGGACGCCCAGCCCGTGGCCGATGGCATCTTCGAGATCACCGTGTCGGCCACCGTGCAGACCAAGATCCAGGACAAGACCGTGTTCCTGGTCGAAGCCAAGCAAGCCGGCATCTTCGAGATCCGCCACCTGCCCGAAGACCAGATGGGCGCCATCCTCGGCATCGCCTGCCCGCAAATCGTGTACCCGTACCTGCGCGGCAACGTGGCCGACGTGATCCAGCGCGGCGGCTTCCCGCCCGTGCACCTCGCCGAGATCAACTTCCAGGCGATGTACGAACAGCAACAGGCGCAGGCCGCCGGCCAGGCCGCTCCGACCCTCACGCAGTAAATCCCGGCGCACCGCCATGGATGCCGCCAAGGCACGATGAAGATCTGCGTTCATGGCGCCGGTGCCTGGGGCACGGCCGTCGCGGTCAACGCGGCGGCTCGCCACGAGGTCACGCTCTGGGCGCGCGACGCCGCCCAGGCCGACGCCATGTCGGCCGCGCGTGAAAACACCCGCTACCTTCCCGGGCTGGCACTGCCGGCCTCCCTGGCCGTGCGCGCCGGCGGCATCGCCCAGGCGCAGGCGGGTGCCGATCTCGTCATCGTCGCCACGCCCATGGCTGCCCTGCGTGAACAGCTTGTTGCATTGCGCGGCACCGCCGCGCAGGTGGCATGGCTGTGCAAGGGCGTGGAGCCCGCGCGCGACACATCTCCCGCATCTTTCGGCCTGCTGGCCCATGAAATCTGGGCGCAGGTGGCGGCCGAGCTGCGCGCCGGCGTGCTCAGCGGCCCCAGCTTCGCGCAGGAGGTCGCCGAAGGGCGCCCGACCGCGCTGGTGGCCGCCAGCCCGCATGCCAGCGTGCGCGACGCGCTGGTCGACGCCTTCCACGGCCCGGCCCTGCGCGTCTATGCCAACGAGGACATCGTGGGCGTGGAAGTGGGCGGCGCGGTGAAGAACGTGCTGGCCATCGCCACCGGCCTGTGCGACGGCCTTGCGTTGGGCCTCAACGCCCGCGCAGCGCTCATCACCCGCGGCCTGGCCGAAATGACACGCTTCGGCTTGGCGCTGGGCGCCCGCGCCGAGACCTTCATGGGCCTGTCGGGCCTGGGCGACCTGGTGCTGACCTCCACCGGCGACCTGTCGCGCAACCGCAAGGTCGGCCTGCTGCTGGCCCAGGGGCGCACGCTGGCCCAGGCCGTCGATTCGCTGGGCCACGTCGCCGAAGGCGTGTACTGCGCCCGCACCGTGGTGCAGCGCGCGCGTGGCCTCGGCATCGAGATGCCCATCGCCGAAGGCGTGGTCGCCCTGCTCGACGGCCGCGTGAGTCCGCAGGACGCCGTCGCCGCGCTGACCGGGCGCGACCCCGTGCCCGAATCGGTCCAGCCCGGCGCGGCGCCTTCCCCCCGTCAATCCCCTTAAAAAAACGCAGAGACAAAGAGCCATGAGCCTTCGCTTTGATTTTTCAGCGTCGGCCGTGGCCGCGCTGGCCCTGTCCGACGCCACGCGCGCCTTGCAGGAAGACGTCGCCGACGGCGACCTGACCGCATCGCTGGTCGATGCCACCCGCACCGCCCGCGCCCGCGTGCTGGCACGCGAAGCCGCCGTGGTGTGCGGCGCGCCCTGGGTCGAGGCCACGCTGCGGCAGCTCGACCCCGGCGTGCGCATCCAGTGGCTGTGCGCCGAGGGCGAACGCTGCGCCGCCGACCAGGTCGTGCTCGAGATCGAAGGCGCCGCCCGTGCGCTGCTCACGGCCGAGCGCACCTCGCTCAACTTTCTGCAGCTGCTGAGCGCCGTCGCCACCAAGACCGCGCTGTACGCCGACGCCATCCAGGGCACGCGCGCGCGCATCGTCGACACGCGCAAGACCCTTCCCGGCCTGCGCCTGGCGCAGAAATACGCCGTGCGCACCGGCGGCGGCCTGAACCACCGCATCGGCCTGTACGACGCGGTGCTCATCAAGGAAAACCACATCGCCGCGGCCGGTGGCGTGGCGGCCGCCTTGCGCGCGGTGGCGCCTGTGGCCGCGCAGGCCGCTTTCGTCGAGGTCGAGGTCGAGACCCTGGCCCAGCTGCACGAGGCGCTGGAAGCCGGCGCGCGCATGGTGCTGCTCGACAACATGGACCTGCCCACGCTGCGCGAGGCGGTGCGCATCAACGACGCCGCGGGCGAGGCGCGCAAGGCCGTGCTCGAGATTTCGGGCGGCGTCACGCTCGACGGCCTGCGCGCCCTGGCCGAAACCGGCGTGGACCGCATCTCGGTCGGCGCGCTGACCAAGGACGTGAAGGCCATCGACTACTCGATGCGCTTCCAGTAACCAGAAGAACACCACAAGAACGATTGCCCCCATGACGACCGCTTCCGTCATCGACGTCGACTACGAGCAGCCCGCCGGATCGCAAGCAGGCTCCGTGTGCGACACCCGCCACGCCTGGGCCCGTGTGCCGCCCGAGCCGTCGCCCGATGAGCGAACTGCGCTCAAGGCGCGCATTCGCCGCTTGTTGAATGACCGCAATGCGGTGATGGTGTCGCACTTCTACGTGCACCCCGACCTGCAGGACCTGGCCGAGGAAACCGGCGGCATCGTGAGCGATTCGCTCGAAATGGCGCGCTTCGGCCGCGACCACGCCGCGCAGACGCTGGTGGTGTCGGGCGTGCGCTTCATGGGCGAGACCTCGAAGATCCTGTCGCCCGAGAAGCGTGTGCTGATGCCCGATTTGGACGCCAACTGCTCGCTGGACCTGGGCTGCCCGGTCGAGCAGTTCAGCGCCTTCTGCGACCAGCACCCGGACCGCACGGTGGTGGTCTACGCCAACACCAGCGCGGCCGTGAAGGCGCGCGCGGACTGGCTGGTTACTTCCAGCTGCGCGCTCGACGTGGTGAACGCCTTGCATGCGGCCGGGCAGAAGATCCTCTGGGGCCCCGATCGGCACCTGGGCGACTACATCCAGCGCCAGACGGGCGCCGACATGGTCAGCTGGAACGGCGCCTGCATCGTGCACGACGAGTTCAAGGCGCTGGAGCTCGAACTGCTGATGAAGCAACACCCGAAGGCCAGGGTGCTGGTGCACCCTGAGTCGCCTGCGGACGTGATCGCGCTGGCGGATGCGGTGGGCTCCACCTCGGCCATCCTGAACGCGGCGCAGCGCATGGACGCGACGGAATTCATCGTGGCCACCGACACCGGCATGCTGCACAAGCTGCGCACGCTGAACCCCGGCAAGACCTTCATCGAGGCGCCGACGGCGGGCAACGGCGGCACCTGCAAGAGCTGCGCGCATTGCCCCTGGATGGCGATGAACGGACTGGTGGAGCTGGCGAACGCGCTCGAAACCGGCGCGGGCGAAATCCATGTCGATCCGGCGCTGGGGCTGCGGGCGCGGGTACCGATCGACCGGATGCTGGCGTTCACGGCGGGGTTGAAGAATGGGGTGGCACCTGGGAGCCTGGTGGCGGGCATCGGCGCGGCTTGACGTGTTGTTCCCTCTCCCGCTTGCGGGAGAGGGTCAGGGTGAGGGCAGGGGCCTCGGCGCATCGCGCGGCGTTCGATGCCGCTCACCCTCACCCCAACCCTCTCCCCGAGGGGAGAGGGGGCAAGACCCAAAAGCTCTGCCGCACGGGAGTTCCCCGCATTGCTCCTCCCCCGGGAGGGGAGGGAGCAAAACCCTAGAACTCCACCGTGCACGAATCCCCCAGCGCCTCCCGCCACACCCTCACCCGCGCCAGCGACCCCTGCAGATCCGGCAGCGCCTGCGCAATGAACACGCACAGGTTCTCCAGCGTCGGCGGATGCAGCCCCGGCACATCGTCCAGCAGATGATGGTCCAGCCGCTCGCGCACCTCTTCCAGCCGCCGGCGCAGCAACCCCAGGTCGATCACCATGCCCGTCGCGGGATCGCGCTCGCCCGCGAGCCACACCTCCGCGTGGTACGTGTGGCCGTGGACACGGCGGCTGCCTTCGACCTCGATCTCGCGCTTCAGCGTGTGAGCGGCATCGAAGAAAAAGCGTTGGCTGATGGTGAATCGCATCGTCGAAAAACTCAGGAAAAAATGACGGCCGCCGCCTCAGCGGATGCCGGTGATCTTGTGGGTCTGCACGCTCAGGCGCCAGGCCGGCTGGCGCATGCACTGCGCAATGCACAGCTCGGTGTTCGCGAGCCGGTCGGGTCCGTCCATCGGTTGCAGGAAGCGGTGCGCGAATTCGCCGGTGCGCGCCACGGCGTCGAGGTCGAATCCGGCCTGCGGCCACACCAGCTTCAGTTCCTGGCCGCGCTGCTGCACCCACGGCGCGCCGGCCTTGGGGCTGATGCACAGCCAGTCGATGCCCTCGGGCGCCTCGACCGTGCCGTTGCTCTCCACGGCGATGCGAAAGCGCCGCGCGTGCAGCGCGTCGACCAGCGCCCCGTCGACCTGCAGCAGCGGCTCGCCGCCGGTCAGCACCACCAGGCGGTGGTCGGCATCGTCGGCCGGCCATTGCGCGGCGATGGTGTCGGCCAGCAGGTCGGCGGTCTTGAACTTGCCGCCCAGCGTGCCGTCCGTGCCGACGAAGTCGGTGTCGCAGAAACGGCAGACGGCCGTGGCGCGATCGCTCTCGCGCCCGCTCCACAGGTTGCAGCCGGCAAAACGGCAGAACACCGCCGGCATGCCGGCCTGGCCGCCTTCGCCTTGCAGGGTGTAGAAGATTTCCTTGACGCTGTAGCTCATGGCACGGAAGGAGCCTCGATCTCCAGGTTGTCGATCAGCCGCGTGTTGCCCAGGCGCGCCGCGGCCAGCGCCACGAGCGGTTCGCCGGGCGAATCGGCGGACGGTGCCTGCAGGTCGGAGCGCCGCCGCAGCACAAGATAGTCCGGTTGCCAGCCGCGCTGCACCAGCGACTGCATTGCCCGCGCTTCGATCGCGGCCAAGTCGCTCTCGCCCGCCTGTACCGCCGCGGCCATGGCCTGCAGCGCGCGCGGCAGCTGCACCGCCTCGGCGCGCTCGTCCTTGTTCAGGTAGCCGTTGCGCGACGACAGCGCCAGGCCGTCGTCCGCGCGAAAGGTCTCCCCGCCCACGATCTCGATGGGCATCGCGAACTGCCGCACCATGTGGCGGATCATCATCAGCTGCTGGTAGTCCTTCTTGCCGAACACGGCCACGCGCGGCTGCACGCATTGAAAGAGCTTCATCACCACCGTGCACACGCCCACGAAGAAGCCGGGCCTGAAGTGCCCCTCCAGCAGGTCGGCCAGCGCCGGGTCGGGATGCACCTTGCAGGTCTGGGGCTCGGGGTAGAGCACTTTTTCGGTGGGCGCGAACAGCACGTCGCAGCCGGCCGCGCGCAGCTTCTCGCAGTCGCTGTCCCAGGTGCGCGGATAGGTGTCGAAGTCTTCGTGCGGCAGGAACTGCAGGCGGTTCACGAAGATGCTCGCGACCGTGGCGTCGCCCAGCGGGCGGGCCTGCTTCACCAGGGCAATGTGCCCTTCGTGCAGGTTGCCCATGGTGGGCACGAAGGCCGGGCGCTTGCTGGCGGACAGGCGCCCGCGCAGTTCTTCGATGGTGGTGGCGATGTACATGGTTGGGTTTCTCCCTGCGGGCGTCGGTGGCCGGGCATCCTTTGAAATCTGCAATCGGGTGGGTCGCTCAGTCGACCGGCGGCGCCAGCACCGTGGGTGCTGTCGGCTCGGCGAGCGAGGGGTAGTCGCGGCTGAAATGCAGGCCACGGCTCTCGTGGCGGGCCTGCGCGCAACGCACGATCAGCTCGGCCACCTGCACCAGGTTGCGCAGTTCGAGCAGGTCGCGCGTGACATGGAAGTTCGCGTAGAACTCCTGGATTTCTGCCTGCAGCAGCGCGATGCGATGGCTCGCGCGCTCCAGGCGCTTGTTGGTGCGCACGATGCCGACGTAGTCCCACATGAAGCGGCGCAGCTCGTCCCAGTTGTGCGAGATGACCACGGCCTCGTCGGCGTCGGTGACGCGGCTGTCGTCCCAGGCGGGCAGATCAGCACGCTCGCGCACGGGCGCCTGCGCAATGGCGCTGGCCGCCGCGCGCGCGAACACCATGCATTCGACCAGCGAGTTGCTGGCCAGCCGGTTGGCGCCATGCAGGCCGGTGCAGGCGGTTTCGCCGATGGCGTACAGGCCCGCGATGTCGGTGCGCCCGCTCAGGTCGCTGAGCACGCCGCCGCAGGTGTAGTGCGCGGCCGGCACCACGGGAATGGGCTCGCGCGTGATGTCGATGCCCAGCGCCAGGCAGCGCGCCAGGATGTTCGGGAAGTGCGCCTGCAGAAACTCGGGCGGCTGGTGCGAGATGTCGAGAAGCACGCAGTCCAGACCGTGCTTCTTCATCTCGAAGTCGATGGCGCGGGCCACCACGTCGCGCGGCGCGAGTTCGGCGCGCTCGTCGTGCGCGGGCATGAAGCGCGTGCCACCGGCCGATTCAGGCAATTTCAGCAAACCGCCTTCGCCGCGCACCGCCTCGCTGATGAGGAACGACTTGGCATGCGGGTGGTACAGGCAGGTCGGGTGGAACTGGATGAACTCCATGTTCGACACCCGGCAGCCCGCGCGCCAGGCCGCGGCAATGCCGTCGCCGGTGGCCGTGTCGGGGTTGGTGGTGTACAGGTACACCTTGCCCGCACCGCCGGTCGCCAGGATGGTGTGCGGCGCGCGGAAGGCGACGACCTCGTCGGTGGCGTCGTCCAGCGCGTACAGGCCCACGCAGCCCGGGTCGGCGAGCCCGAGCTTGGTGCCCGTGACCAGGTCGACCAGCGTGTGGTGCTCGAAGAGGGTGATGTTCGGCGTGCCGCGCACGCGCTCGATCAGCACCTGCTGCACGGCCGCGCCGGTGGCGTCGGTCACGTGCACGATGCGGCGCGCGCTGTGGCCGCCTTCGCGCGTCAGGTGCAGGTCGCCGTCTTCTTCGGAAAAGGGCACGCCCAGCTCGCGCAGCCAGGCGATGGCCTCGGGCGCATGCTCGACCACGAAGCGCGTGGCCTCGGGGTCGCACAGGCCGGCGCCGGCCACCAGCGTGTCTTGCACGTGGGCATCGAAGCTGTCGCCCGCGGCCAGCACGGCCGCGATGCCGCCCTGCGCCCAGGCGCTGGAGCCGTCGTTCAGCGCGCGCTTGGTCAGCACGGCCACGCGGTGCGTGGGGGCCAGGTGCAGCGCGGCCGACAGGCCGGCGAGGCCGCTGCCGACGATGAGGACGTCGAAGTCGTGCGAAGCCATGAAGCGGGATTCAGGTCGGCGAGTACGCCAGCCGGACGTAGATGGGGGCGAAGGCTTCCGCCTGGGTGATTTCGATCAGCGTTTCCTTCGCCAGCTCCAGCATCGCGATGAAGGTGACGATCAGCACCGGCGTGCCGCGCGACACGTCGAACAGCTTCTCGAACTCCACGAAGCGCTGTCCCTGCAGGTGGCGCAGCACCACGCTCATGTGCTCGCGCACGTTGAGCTCCTCGCGCGAGATCTTGTGGTGCTGCACGAGCTTGGCGCGCTTCATGATGTCGGCCCACGCGTCGCGCAGCTCCACCACGTCCACCTCGGGAAAGCGCGGCTTGAGCGACTGCTCGATGTAGACCTGCGCCTTCCAGAAGTCGCGCCCGTAGGTGGGCATGGCGCTGATGGCGGCGGCCTGCAGCTTGGTCTGCTCGTACTCCATCAGGCGGCGCACGAGCTCGGCGCGCGGGTCTTCGGCTTCTTCGCCGTCGGCCACCTTCTTGGGCGGCAGCAGCATGCGCGACTTGATCTCGATCAGCATCGCGGCCATCAGCAGGTACTCGGCCGCGAGCTCGAGGTTGGTCTGGCGAATCTCGTCGACGTAGCTCAGGTACTGCCGCGTGAGCCCCGCCATCGGGATGTCGAGGATGTTGAAGTTCTGCTTGCGGATCAGGTAGAGCAGCAAGTCCAGCGGGCCTTCGAAGGCCTCGAGGAACACCTGCAGCGCCTCCGGCGGGATGTACAGGTCCTTCGGCATGGCGAACAGCGGCTCGCCATAGAGCCTCGCGAGCGCGACCTGGTCGATCACGTCGGGCATGGCGACCACCAGCGCGCCGGTGTCCTCGTCTGCGCTCATGAACCGGTTGCTATGCTTTTAATAGCGAGCTGCAATTCGGACCGCAATTACTTGTTGTGCGTCTGGTAGACGTACGGCTGCATCGGAACGCGGCCTTCGCTGTACTCGTTCAGCAGGCTGCGATCGAGGTGCTTGTCCCACAGCAGGGCGCGGCCGGCGCGCTGTTCGGCCTCGAGCGTGGGCTTCTTTTCCTTCATCTCTTCGATGAAGTTGGTGATCTCGGAGGAGTAGTGGGGGCGACGGAAGATGGACATAGACTGGACCTTTATGGCGCGAATTTTACCGGGGACGGCATGACGCAACGGCGAGGATGGCAGATTGGCATGGCGAGCGCGCTTCTGGCGGCCGCCTTGGGGCTCGCCGCGTGCGATTCGAAGAACATCAGCGAGCTGGAAGAAGGCGTCTCCACCGAGGCCGATGTGCGCGCCCGTTTCGGCCAGCCGGAAAACATCTGGGAAGCGCCCGGCGCCGCCGCCGGCAGCCGCGTGTTCGAGTACAACCGCCAGCCCGCGGGCCAGAAGAACTACATGATCACCATCGGCCCCGACGGCAAGATGAGCGCGCTGCGCCAGGTGCTCACGCCCGAGAACTTCGCCAGGGTGAAGCCGGGGATGATGATGGAAGACCTGCGCAAGCTGCTCGGCAAGCCCGCCAAGGTCACGCCCTATGCGTTGAAGCGCGAAACCGAGTGGGAGTGGCGCTGGGTGCAACCGCCGAACTCCCCCATGGTCTTCACCGCCACGCTGAACGACGACCAGCGCGTGGCGCGCAGCGGCTCCTCGCCCGACCGCGGCACCGAGGCGCCCTGAACCGGGGCCCCTGAACCGGGGCGTCTGAACCGCCCCGCCCGCGCCAGGGCTCACTTGCGCAGCTTCTGGATCAGGAAGGCCTCCAGCAGCTCCACCGCCTTGCGCCCCGGCAGCGGCACGCTGGCCAGCCACACCTCGGAGTCGGGCAGCGACGGCATGCCTTCCTTCGCGCCCAGGATCTTCAGCCGCTTCGAAATGGTCGCCTCGCGGAACACCCCCACCGCGATGCCCGCGCGCACCGCCGCCTCCAGCCCCGTGACGCTGGTGCTCGTGTAGGCGATGCGCCAGGGAATGCCCGCGCGGTCGAGTGCGTGCGTGGCCCAGTCGCGCAGCATCGCGCCCTCGGGGTTCAGCGCCAGCGGCAGCGGGCGCTGCAGGTGCGTGGCGGAGCCTGCGGTCGACGCCCACACGATGCGCGACTTGGTCAGCCGCAGCCCTTCGCCCGAGCCCACCGCGCCCACGCCGATGACCATGTCGTAGCGCGCGCCCAGCTCCGCATGCATCACCGAGGACACGCCGTGGTGCAGCTCCACGTGAATGCGCGGGTGCTGCCGGCAGAACTCCGCGATGAGCACCGGCAGCACGCGCGTGGCGTAGTGCTCGATGGAGCCGATGCGGATGCTGCCCGACACCTCCTGCCGGTCGACGTCGTGGAACAGCTGGTCGTTCAGGCTCAGCATCTGGCGCGCCAGCGGCAGCAGCTGGACGCCCTCGGGCGTGGGCGCGAGCTGGCGCGTGCCGCGCGCCACCAGCTGCACGCCGAGCTGCTCCTCGAGCCGGCGCAGCTGCATGCTGACGGCCGACTGCGTGCGCGACAGCGCCTTGGCGGCGGTGGTGAAGCTGCCGATGCGCACCACCGTGTCGAACACCCGAAGCAGGTCGATGTCGACCGTGTGGCTGCGCGGGGCGGCATGCGGTGAATGGATGTTTTTTGCGGGCACGGGCGTCTCCGGGTCATCACGAAGCGTGATGCGAAAGATCAGAAACCATCACGTTTCGCGCTGGATTGTGGGCCAAGAATGGCGCAACAAGACAGCAACCGGAGACAACACATGCGCGATGCCGATGCCGATGCCAGCCACTCGATGGTTCCCTTCCTGCGCCGGCGCCGCCTGCTGCAGGGCGCCCTGGCCGCTACCGTGGCCCCCGCGCTGGTGCTGCCGGCGCATGCGGCCGCGGCCTGGCCGCAGAAGGCCGTGCGCCTGGTCGTCGGCTTTCCGCCGGGCTCCTCGCCCGACGCCCTGGCCCGCACCGTGGCCGACCCGCTGGCGCAGGCGCTGGGCCAGGCCGTCATCGTCGAGAACAAGGTGGGCGCGGCCGGCACCATCGGCGTCAACGCGGTGGCGCGCGCCACCGACGGCCACACCATCGGCCTCACCGGCAACGGCCCGCTCACCACCGCCAAGGCGCTCAACCCCGCCACGCCCTACGACGTGGCGCGCGACCTGCGCCCCATCTCGCTGGTGGGCGCCAGCCCCTTCGTGCTCACCGGCAGCCTGGGCATGCCCGCCACCGACCTGCCCGGCCTGCTGGCGCACGCCAGGGCGCAGGGCGATCGCCTGAGCTACGGCTCGGTCGGGCCCGGCTCGGGCTCGCACCTGGCCATGGAACTGCTGAAGACGCTCACCGGCATCCAGGCCGTGCACGTGCCGTTCCCCGGCTTTCCGCAGGTGGCGACCGCGCTGATGGGCAAGCAGATCGACCTGTCCTTCATGATCCCGTCGATCGCCGCGCCGCAGGCCAGGAGCGGGCGGCTGCGGCTGTACGGCGTGAGCACCGCCGCGCCCTTCGCGGCCTTTGCCGAGGTGCCTCCGATCCAGGGCGCGCTGGGCGCCGGCAAGGCCTTCGACATCGCCTCTTGGAACGCCATCTTCGGCCCCGCGGCCATGCCGGCGCCGGTGGCGCAGCGCCTGTCCGACGAAATCTCCCGCATCCTGAAGACGCCCGACGTGCGCCAGCGCCTGTTCGACCAGGGCTGGCAGGCGCTGGGCACCGCGCCCGAGGCGCTGTCGCGGCAGATCGCGCAGGACACGGCGATGTGGGGCGACGTCATCAAGCGCACCGGCGCGCGCAGCGAGTAGGGGCCGCCATGAAACGCAGGAATCTCTTTGCCGGCGCGGCTGGCCTGGCTGCCGCCGCCGGACTGCCACCGGCGCTGGCGGCCACCGCCACCGCTAGCCCGTCGACCTTCGTGCTGGTGCACGGCGCCTGGCACGGGGGCTGGTGCTGGGCGCGCGTGGCGGCGCGGCTGCGTGCCGCCGGCCACACCGTGTTCACGCCCACGCTCACCGGCCTGGGCGAACGGCGCCACCTGATCTCGCCGCAGGTCAACCTCGACACGCACATCGACGATGTCGTCAACGTGCTGCAGTTCGAAGACCTCGAGCGCGTGGTGCTGGTCGGCCACAGCTACGCGGGCATCGTCATCTCGGGCGTGGCCGACCGCGCCGCGGCGCGGCTGCGCCAACTGGTGTTTCTCGATGCGCTGCTGCTGGAGCCCGGCAAGAGCCTGTTCTCCGACTTTCCGGCCGCGGTGGTCGAGCAGCGCCTGAAAGCCATTCGCGAGACCGGTGGCGGCGTGGGCGCGGCGGCCGCCTTGCCGCCGTCGGCCTTCGGCGTGAAGGACCCGGCCGACGCCGCCTGGGTGGCGAGCCACCTCACGCCGCAGCCCGTCGGCACCTACCTGCAGCCGCTGCTGTTGAAGTCGCCGCTGGGCAACGGCCTGCCCAAGACCTACATCGAATGCACCGGCGATCCCATCGCCACGCTCGAACCCACCAAGGCCCGCGTGCGCGCCGACGCGGGCTGGCAGCTGCGCACGCTGGCCACGGGGCACGACGCGATGGTCACCGCGCCCGGGCCGCTGGCCACTCTCCTTGCCGACCTCGCCGCAACCCCTTCATCTTCCTGAACCCCCTCCTGAAAGCACCACCCATGGGAACCCTCACCCCCGAAGAGCGCCACTTCTTCCGCTCCGACGTCAACGCGCGCGACAGCCAGCGCACGCAGCGCCAGCCGCACGGCCACATCAACGAGCCTGCGCGCCAGGTGCCGGTGCACGAGCGCTGCGACGTGCTGGTGCTCGGCGGCGGCCCTTCCGGCGTGGCGGCGGCCGTGGCGGCCGCGCGCGGCGGCGCGCGCGTGGTGCTGCTGGAGCGCTACAACCACCTGGGCGGCCTGTCGACCGGCGGCCTGGTGATCTGGATCGACCGCATGAGCGACTGGTCGGGCGCGCACGTCATCCATGGCCTGGCGGCCGAGTTCATGGACCGGCTCGGCGGTTCGCCGCAACCGGCCGTCGCCGGCCCGCCGCGCGAGGACTGGGGCTCGCGCGACACCGCCAAGGCCGAGCACTGGGCGCTGCGCACCGCGGCCTTCCACGGCGTGGTCACGCACTCGCCCACCATCGACCCCGAGATGCTCAAGGGCGTGTACCACCAGATGGTGCGCGAGGCCGGCGTCGACCTCATCCTGCACGCCTGGATGGTCGCGCCCATCGCCGAGGCGGGCCGCGTCACGGGCGCGGTGTTCGAAAGCAAGCAGGGCCGCCGCGCCATCCTCGCCAACGTGGTGGTCGACACCACGGGCGAGGGCGACCTGTACGCGGCGGCGGGCGCGGCGTTTTCGTCGGACATCGACGCGCACGACATCCACCACTGCATCAACACCTCGTGGCTGTTCGCGGGCGTGGACATGCGGCGCTGGCTCGACTTTCGCGCGCACCAGCCGCAGGCGTACTCGGCCTTCCTGGCGCAGGGCCGCGAGGCGCTGGGCAGCTTCGAGAAACCCATCGTCTCCTGGCGCGACGACGTGGCCACCTTCCTGGGCCCGCGCAAGTCGGGCTTCAGCGCGCTCGACGTCGACGAGATGACCCAGGTCGAGTGGGAGTCGCGCAAGAGCATGGCCGAGCACCTGGCCTTCTACCGCGCGCATGCGCCGGGCTTCGAGCGTGCCTGGGTCATGCTGATGGCGCCGCAGATCGGCACGCGCCACGGCCGTCGGCTGGTGGGCGTGAAGAGCGTGCGGCGCGGCGCATGGGACGCGGGCGCGGTGGAGGCCGACGAAGTCGGCATCAGCCCGAGCCCCTCGCCCAGGTTCCCGAACATCTCGGTGCCCTACGGCGCGCTGGTGCCCGAGACGCTCGACGGCGTGCTCGCGGCGGGCAAGCACATCTCGTGCGACACCAACTCGCACGGCTTCATGCGCGAGATTCCGCAGTGCTGGCTCACGGGCCAGGCCGCGGGCACGGCGGCGGCGCTGGCGGCGGACAGCGGCGTGCTGCCGCGCGATGTCGATGTGAAGCGGCTGCAGGCGCTGCTGGCGGCGCAGGGGGTGCCGCTGCGGCAGGCAACGGCCGACGCGCTGCAAGCATCGGAAGCGCTGCGGGTGCAGACTGCGCAGGCATGAACTTCCGCCTGTCGCTCGCCCACCTCGGCATGCTCGACGCGCCGCCGCCCGTGCTGGTGCAGGCGGCGCACGCGGCGGGCTTCTCCGGCGTGGGCATCCGCCTGGCGCCGGCGCGCCTGGGCGAGGCGCCGTTCCCGATGGGCGTGGGCAGCCAGATGCTGCGCGAGACGCTGGCGCGGCTGGACGACACCGGCCTGTGCGTGCACGACATCGAGATCGTGCGCATCAAGCCCGGCTTCGATGCGGCGGCGCTCGCGGGCGTTCTCGACTCGGCGCAGGCGCTGGGCGCGCGCTGCCTCATGGTCAACGTGGACGACGCTGATGCGGCGCGTGCCGCCGACAGCATCGGCGCGCTGGCTGAACGCGCACGGCCGCACGGCCTGGCGCTGGGGTTGGAGTTCATGGTCTACACCGTGATGCGTTCGCTGGCGGCGGCGCGGCAAATGGTCGCGGCGTCAAAGCGGGACAACGTGCGCGTGGTGGTCGATGCGCTGCATTTCTTTCGCGCGGGCGGCGTGCCGGCGGACCTGCGCGCAGAAGGCGCAGCGGGCATGAAGGCCGCAGAAGGCACAGAGGCCACAGACCCCATCGACCGCCACTTCATGCAGCTCAACGACGCGCCCGCCCAGCGCCACCCCGGCCTGTCGCCCGCGGAAGAGGGGCGGGCGCACCGGCTCTTCGCGGGCGAGGGCGAACTGCCCGTCGCGCAGCTGCTGCCGCACCTGGCGCCCGGCGCGCGGCTGTCGGTCGAAGCCCCCAGCGCCATCCGCAGCGCCACGCTCACGCCGCATGCGCGCGCCGCGCTGGCCTTTCAAACGACCCTTCGATTCCTGCAACGCCATGGCCATGCACATGAACCCACCTGACACCCTCGAATGGAGCGGGCTGAAGCTCGACGGCAACACCGCCGTGCTCGGCATCATCGGCGACCCCGTGGCGCAGGTGAAGGCGCCGCTGCCGCTCACGCAGCTGCTGCAGCGGCGCGGCATCAACGCGGTGCTGGTGCCGCTGCACGTGCCCGCCGCGGGCGTGGCACCGCTGCTGCAGGCGCTGCTCGCGGTGCGCAACGTGGCGGGCATCGTCGTCACCGTGCCGCACAAGCAGCGGGTGGCCGGGCTGCCCATCGACACGCTGCGCGCCGCGCGCGAGGCGCAGGCGGTGAACGTCGTGCGCCGCACGCGCGACGGCTGGCAGGGCGACCTGCTCGACGGCGCGGGCTTTCTCGCGGGTCTGGTGCGCAACGGCTTCGACGTGAAGGGCCGCAGCGTGGGGCTCGCGGGCGCAGGCGGCGCGGGCAATGCCATCGCCTTCGCGCTGGCCGCGGCGGGTGCGGCTTCCATCGACGTGCGCGACGCCGACGCCGGCAAGCGCGCCGACCTGGTCGATCGCCTGCGCGCGCTGGGCTACACCGCCGGCGAGTGGGACGCCGCGAGCCCGCGCGACCTGCTCGTCAACGCCACGCCGACCGGCATGCGCGAAGGCGACGCGCTGCCCATTGCCCCCGAGGCCATCCGCGCCGGGCACACGGTGGCCGAGGTCATCATGGAGCCGCGCACCACGCCGCTGCTGGCGCTGGCGCAGCAGCGCGGCGCGCGCACCGTGCACGGCCGCCACATGATGGACGAGCAGCTCGAGCGCATGGCCGACTTCTTCGCGGAGGCTTTGCGATGAGCGCGGCGTTCTTCCCCGGCTTCGCGGTGCACGACGTGGCGCTGGGCGATGCCGTCATCCACGCCGAGGTCGGCGGCAGCGGGCCGCCGCTGCTGTTGCTGCACGGCTATCCGCAGACGCACGTGGCCTGGCACCGCATCGCGCCCGCGCTGGCGCGGCACTTCACCGTGGTGGCGCCCGACCTGCGCGGCTACGGCGACAGCACCGGCCCGGCCGGTGACCCGCTGCACATCAACCACTGCAAGCGCACGCTGGCCGCGGACAAGCTGGCGCTGATGCGCGCGCTGGGCTTCGAGCGCTTCGCCGTCATGGGCCACGACCGCGGCGCCCGCGTGGGCTACCGGCTGTGCCTGGACACGCCCGAGGCCGTCAGCTGCTTCGTCTCGCTCACGGTGATACCGACCGAAGAAATGTGGAAATGTGCCGGCATGGTCTTCGGCCTGAAGGCGTTCCACTGGTACCTGTTCGCGCAGCCCTTCGACCTGCCCGAACGCATGCTGGCGGCCGAGCCCGCGTACTACCTCGACTGGACGCTGCGCAACATGGTGCAGAAAGTGGATGCCGTCACGCCCGAGGGGCTGGCCGAGTACCACCGCGCCTTCGCCAAGGCGTCGGTGCGCCACGCCATGGTCGAGGACTACCGCGCCGCCGCCGACATCGACCTGCGGCACGACCGCGACGACCTGGCGGCGGGCCGGCGCGTGGCGTGCCCGGTGCAGGTTCTGTGGAGCGCGTCGAACACCGCGAAGCCCGATCCGCTCGACATCTGGAAGACCTGGGCGAACGAGGTGGAAGGCGGCACCATCGACTGCGGCCACCTGATGGCGGAAGAAGCACCCGACGAGGTGTTGGCGCGCGTGCTGCCGTTTCTGCAGAGGCACGCCGGCGGCTGAGCGCGGGCGGTTCGAGCGCTCCGGGCTACTGGCTGTCCGGAATCACCGCATCGGCCGCCGCGCCCACGGCCTTGCCCGTGATGCGCACGGTGCCGATGGCGGCATCGGCGGCCAGGCCCACCGCGCTGGCGCCCACGCTCACCGCGGTGCCCGCCACGGTGACCACGGCGCAGCCGCCCAGCGCGGCTGCGAGGGAAAGCGACAGCAGCAAAAGAGCGCGGCGCGGCAGGGTCATCATGGTCATGGCGGGGTCCTTGTCTGCGTCTTCGCTCAGCGAACGCGCATGCCCGGCGTTGCGCCCGGCCAGGGTTCGAGCACGTGGATGCCCGGGCGGGCCTTCTCGTCGCCGTGGCTGGCGGCCAGCACCATGCCTTCGCTCACGCCGAACTTCATCTTGCGCGGCGCCAGGTTGGCGACCAGCACGGTGAGCTTGCCTACCAGTTGCTCGGGCTGGTAGGCCGAGGCGATGCCGCTGAACACGTTGCGGGTCTTGCCTTCTCCCGCGTCCAGCGTCAGGCGCAGCAGCTTGGTCGAGCCGTCGACCTTCTCGCAGGCCACGATCTTCGCGATGCGCAGGTCGATCTTGGCGAAGTCGTCGATGGTGATGGTGGGCGCGATGGCTTCGCCGCCCGGCAGCTCTTGCGCTGCGGCGTCGGCGGGGGCGGCGATGGCCGTGGCGGCAGGCTCCGGCACGTCGAACAGCTTGTCGACCTGCTTGGGGTCGGCGCGCTGCATCAGGTGCTTGTAGTCGCCGATGGCGTGGCCGGCGGGCAGCGGCTGCGCCGCATCGACCCATGCCAGCGGCGAGATCTTCAGGAAGGCCTCGACGTTCTTCGCCAGCGCCGGCAGCACCGGCTTCAGGTACAGCGTGAGCAGGCGGAAGGCCTCGATGCACACGGTGCACACGTCGTGCAGCCGCGCCTCGGCGCCTTCCTTCTTGGCCAGCTCCCAGGGCTTGTTCTGGTCGACGTACTCGTTCACCTTGTCGGCCAGCGCCATCACCTCGCGCAGCGCGCGGGCGTAGTCGCGTGCGTCGTACAGCGAATGCAGTTGCGCCGCCGCGTCGCGCAGCGCGAACAGCAGCGCGTCGCCGTCGGCCGACACCTCGCCCAGCTTGCCCTCGAAGCGCTTGCCGATGAAGCCGGCCGCGCGGCTGGCGATGTTGATGTACTTGCCCACGAGGTCGCTGTTCACGCGCGCCACGAAGTCCTCGGGGTTGAAGTCGATGTCCTCGTTGCGGCCGTTGAGCTTGGCGGCGATGTAGTAGCGCAGCCACTCGGGGTCCAGCCCGATCGACAGGTACTTCAGCGGGTCGATGCCGGTGCCGCGGCTCTTGCTCATCTTCTCGCCGCTCACCGTCAGGTGGCCGTGCACGTACACGGCGTCGGGCGCCTTGCGGCCGCTGAAGTGCAGCATCGCGGGCCAGAACAGCGTGTGGAAGGTGATGATGTCCTTGCCGATGAAGTGCACCTGCTCCAGCTCGGGGTCGGCCATGTACTCGGTGTACGAGATGCCGTCGCCGCCCAGCTCGATGCAGCGCTTGTCCAGCAGGTTCTTCAGCGACGCCAGGTAGCCCACGGGCGCATCGAGCCACACGTAGAAGTACTTGCCCGGCGCATCAGGGATCTCGATGCCGAAGTAGGGCGTGTCGCGGCTGATGTCCCAGTCGCCCAGGCCGCCCTTGCCTTCGTCGTCCTTGTAGAGCCACTCGCGGATCTTGTTCTGCACCTCGGACTGCACGTGGCCGGGGGCGGCGGTCCATTCCTTCAGGTAGGCCTCGCAGCGCGGGTCCGACAGCTTGAAGAAGAAGTGGTCCGAGCTGCGCAGCTCGGGCTTGGCGCCCGACAGAGCCGAGTAGGGGTTGATGAGCTCGGTGGGCGCGTACACGGCGCCGCACACCTCGCAGTTGTCGCCGTACTGGTCCTTGGCGTGGCAGTTGGGGCACTCGCCCTTGATGAAGCGGTCGGCCAGGAACATGCCCTTTTCAGGGTCGTAGAACTGCTCGACGCTTTTGGTCTCGATGAGGCCGTTGGCGCGCAGGTCGCGGTAGATGTCCTGCGCGAGCTGGTGGTTCTCGGGCGCGTCGGTCGAGTGCCAGTTGTCGAAGGAGATGAAGTAGCCGTCCAGGTAGGGCTTGCGGCCCGCGGCGATCTCGGCCACGAAGGCCTGCGGCGTCACGCCGGCCTTGTCGGCGGCGATGGTGATGGCCGCGCCGTGCGCGTCGTCGGCGCACACGAAGTTGACCTCGGCGCCATTCATTCGCTGGTTCCGCACCCAGATGTCGGCCTGGATGTACTCCATCATGTGGCCGATATGGAACTTGCCGTTGGCGTACGGCAGGGCGGTGGTGACGAAGAGCTTGCGCGGGGCGGACATCGGGGAGGGCGCTTTCGGAGTGGTACGGGAGGGGTACGGACGGAACCGGGCATTTTAGGTGGCCGCGTCGGCGCCGGGGGTTTCACGGGTTTGGGCAGGGTTGAACGGGGCTGAACCGGGAGCATGGCAGCATCGCCCGATGCCACACGCCATCGACCTCGGCGACTACATCGCCGGAATTGCCGCTTCCGTCCTCGCGCCCTGGGCCGGCGCGCTGCCCTGGGAGCTGCCGCCACGCGCGCCCGACATCGTTCGCCAGCTGCTGGCCGCGCTGCCGGCCGGCGAATACGCCATCGACGGCGACGTGGCCGTCCACCGCAGCGCCACGGTCGAGCCCGGCGCGGTGCTCAAGGGCCCGCTCATCGTCGGGCCTGGCTGCTTCGTGGCCGCAGGCGCCTACCTGCGCGGCGGCAACTGGCTCGACGCGCGCTGCAGCATCGGTCCGGGCGTGGAGCTGAAGTCGTCCTTCGTGTTCGCGGGCACGGCGCTCGCGCACTTCAACTTCGTCGGCGACTCGGTGCTGGGCGCGGGCGTGAACATGGAGGCCGGCAGCATCGTGTGCAACCACCGCAACGAGCGGGCCGCGAAGGAGATCTTCGTGCGCAGCGGCACGGACGACAACAACGGCAAGGGCGCCGCGCTGCAGCCCACCGGGTGCGAGAAGTTCGGCGCGCTGGTGGGCGACGGCGTGCGCATCGGCGCCAACGCGGTCATCGCGCCGGGGGCGCTGCTGAGGCCGGGGCGCGTGGTGGGGCGCGCCTCGCTGATCGACCCCGAGCTGCCCGGCCACGAGTGACCCACGGCGGCGCAGGGTGTCTTGCGCCAGACGTATGCTGCATTCCCCGATACACCCAGAGAGACCCTGCCGATGACCACTCCCATTCCCGCAACCCTCATTCCCGGCGATGGCATCGGCCCCGAGATCGTCGACGCCACCCTGGCCGCGCTCGACGCGCTGAAGGCGCCCTTCGTGTGGGACCGCCAGATCGCCGGACTCGGCGGCGTGGTGGCCGCCGGCGACCCGCTGCCCGTGGCCACGCTGGACAGCATCCGCCGCACCCGGCTGGCCCTGAAGGGCCCGCTGGAAACGCCCTCGGGCGGCGGCTACCGCTCGTCGAACGTGCGGCTGCGCGAGGAGTTCCAGCTGTACGCCAACCTGCGCCCGGCGCTCACCATCGTGCCCGGCGGGCGCTTCGACAAGATCGACCTGGTGGTGGTGCGCGAGAACCTCGAAGGCCTGTACATCGGCCACGAGCACTACGTGCCCATCGACGGCGACCCGCACGCCGTGGCCATGGCCACCGGCATCAACACCCGCCAGGGCAGCCGGCGCCTGCTGGAGTACGCCTTCGAGACGGCCGTGGCCACGGGCCGCAAGAAGGTCACCATCGTGCACAAGGCCAACATCATGAAGGCGCTCACGGGCATCTTCCTGGAGACCGGGCTGGACCTGTACGAGAAGAAGTACAAGGGCAAGTTCGAGCTCGACACGGTCATCATCGACGCCTGCGCCATGAAGCTGGTGCTCAACCCCTGGCAGTTCGACATGCTGGTCACCACCAACCTGTTCGGCGACATCCTGTCCGACCTGGTGGCGGGCCTGGTGGGCGGGCTGGGCATGGCGCCGGGCGCCAACATCGGCACCGACGCGGCGATCTTCGAGGCCGTGCACGGCTCGGCGCCCGACATTGCCGGCAAGGGCATCGCCAACCCCACCGCCATCATGCTGGCCGCCGCGCTCATGCTCGACCACGTGAAGCTGCCCGAGCTGGCCACGCGCCTGCGCAAGGCCATCGACGACACGCTGAACATCGACAAGGTGCGCACCGGCGACCTGGGCGGCACGGCGGGCACGGCGGCGTTCACCAAGGCGCTGGTCAGCCGCATCAACGGCGGCTGAGGCTGCTTGCCGCACCGGGGCAGGGGCTCGGCCCTGCCGGTGCCCTCACCGAACACGTGTACGCTGCCGGGGCCATGCTCCGGTGGCGTTTCTTTTTTGAGCTGTCATGTCCTCGACATCCCTTCCCGTCCTGTCCCTCCTTGAAACCCGTGTCCTCGGCGTGCTGGCCGAAAAGCAGCGCACCGTGCCCGACAGCTACCCGCTCACGCTCAACTCGCTGGTGTCGGGCTGCAACCAGAAGACCAGCCGCAACCCCGTGCTGGAGCTCAGCGAGTCGCAGGTGCAGGCCGCCATCGACAGCCTGAAGGGCTACAGCCTCGTCGCCGAGACCAGCGGCGGGCGGGCCTTTCGCTACGAGCACAACGTCGACCGCGTGCTGCGCATTCCGTCGCAGTCGGTCATCCTGCTCACGGTGCTGATGCTGCGCGGGCCGCAGACCGCGGGCGAGCTGCGCATCGCCTGCGACCGCATGCACAACTTCGCCGACATCTCGTCGGTCGAGGGCTTCCTGAACGAGCTCGCCGAACGCCCCGCCGGCGGGCTGGTGGTGAAGCTGGCCCGCCTGCCGGGCGCGCGCGAAAGCCGCTGGGCGCACCTGCTGAGCGGCGAGCCCGCGGAAGAGGTCGCCGGACCGGCCGGTGCCTCGGGCGAGGGCGCGCATGCCTCGCACGATGCATCGCTCGGCGAGGTCGCCGCGCTGAAGGCCAACGTGGCGCGGCTGGAGGCCGAGGTGGCGTCGCTGAAGGCGCTGGTGGCACGGGTGTGCTCGGAGCTGGGGATTTCCGCGGAAGGCTGATCGACGAAGGTTCCCGAGGCCATGCCGAACCGGGTTATCTTGCACGCCACATGACACACACCTGCCCACGTTGCAAGCAACCCGGCATCGGCGGCCTCGCCAAGCGCTGGTCCAGTCGCGCTGTACCCGCCAAATGCACAGCTTGCGGCGGCCTGTCGCATGTGCTGGCGAGCACCACCAGCGGCATCTGGGCGGCAGGCGTCGTGCTGTTCGTGGCCTCGCTGATCGGCGGGGTCGGCCTGCCTTCCGGCTTGTTCTTCTGCTGCGGCTTGGTGCTCATGGTGGCGTGCAACGTCTGGGCCTGGCGGCGCGCGAAGATGTACCCCATCTCCGAGGAAAGTGCGTCGGGCGCGAACAAGGCCAACTGGTTGATCGCGGGAGTTGCCGCGTTTTTCGGCTTGCTTTGATGGCAGCACGGATGAGGCTGGCTCAGGGCAGGCCGTGGCCTCTCCGCGCGCCTCGAACCCTCGAAGAGACCGCACGCGGCGCGTCCCCTTCGTAACACGCGTTCACACCGGCTTCACGCAGAACGCACATTGCCTGCCTACCTTCGGTTCCCATTGCAGACCTCAATGGAGCACCGGCCATGGACAACGGACACCTCGCAGCGTGGCGCGACCACATGCCCTTCGACGACATCACCCGGCGCGCGCTCGGGTGGCTCGCCATGCTGGCGGGCATCGCGAGCCTCTATGCCTTCTTCTGGTGGGCCGCGTCGGCCACCGGCTTCTTCCTGTTCGACGGCTGGCGCCACACCTGGCAGGGGCTGGGCACGGCGCTGGCGTTGCGCGACATGGACACGGTGTACTACCTGTCGAGCTGGACCTTCTCGGTGTTCGGCGGCCTGCTCGGCTGGGCGGCGCTGATCGGCTTCGCCGTGGCGCACCGGCGCGGCTGGAACGCGGTGGCGCCGTGGATCAAGCTGGGCTGCGCGCTCGGCGTGGCGGCCGGGCTGGCCTTCGAGCCGGGCCGGCTGCTGGCGCTGGCGCCCATCGTCTGCGCGGTGGCGCTGCTGCTGCGTTCGATGCTGGTGCCCGGCGGCGACGCGGCGGTCAGCCCGCAGGCGCGAGCCGCCGGTACAGCCGCACCACCAGCCCGCCGCCCAGGTTGAGCGCAAAGGCCCACAGCGCGCGCCCGGGCACCACGAAGCTCAGCGCCATCGTCAGCAGGCACGACACCAGCAGCACCAGCAGCGACACGCGCCGCTCCACCCAATGCGCGTCGCGCACCGGCTCGGGCAGCAGCGACATCAGCAGGAACCCGATGAGCGCGAGCGCGCCGATGTTGGCCGCGTACATCACCGTGGCGGTGGCGTGCGAGGTGAAGCGGCCCATCAGCACCGTCGAAAAGGGCACCAGCGTCACGAAAAGCAAATAGAACAGGCTCCATTTGGCATAGGCCTCGCCCACGGTTTCGCCGCGCGAACGCGCCTTGATGAGCGACAGCCAGCTCTCCCCCAGCACGTAGAAGCTCAGCAGGTACGGCAGCAGCTTGGGGCCGAGCGCCAGCAGCGCCCGCAACAGCGAAGCCTCGTCGGCGCCCACGGCGGCTTCGTCGGGAATGCGCAGGTCGAGCACGAGGATGGTCATGCCCACGGCGAAGATGCCGTCGGTGAGCGCGTCGAGGCGGTTCTTGGGGTACATGGCGGGTCCGGTGGAGGTTCAGGCGGCTGGCACAACTGGCACGACAGGCACGACGGGTACATCCAGCCCGAGCTTCACCGCGTCCATCGTGACCAGCGTGCGAAAGCGCTTGACGTTGTTGCTCTGGAAGAAAAGCTGCCGCGTCAGCGCCGTGTACTGCGCCATGTCGCGCACCACGAACACCAGGATGAAGTCCCACTCGCCGGTCACGTAGTAGCACTGCTGCACCTGCGGGCAGGCCTTGAAGCTGCGCTTCATGGCGTCGAGCAGGTCGATCTGCTCGCTCTCGGTTTCCACCTCGGCCACGATGGTCAGCGGGTGCCCCAGCGCGGCGGGCGACAGCACCGCGCCATAGCGCTGGATCACGCCCTCGTCGCGCATGCGCTTCAGCCGCCGGTTGACCGCCGCGGTCGACAGGTGCACCCGCTCGCCCAGCTCGCTCTGCCGCGTGCGGCTGTCGGCCTGGATCAGTTCGAGCAGGCGGAGGTCGAGGGCGTCGAGCGGGGTCATGGGTGGAGAGCGTGGAGAGCTTGGAGAGGGTCGGATCCGGCCTGCGCCGCGCAAAAACGTTGCGCGAACAGGGCCGATTTTGCGCGCCTGTATCGCACTGCAGTCAATAGCATCTCTCCATGAACTCCACCGACGCTCCCCTGCGCGACACACTCACCGGCTGGCGCCGCCAGCTGCATGCCATGCCCGAGACCGGCTTCGAGGAGGCGAAGACCTCGGCCTTCGTCGTGCGCGTGCTCAAGGCGCTGGGCCTCGACGTGCACACCGGCATCGGCGGCACCGGCCTCGTGGCGAACCTGAAGGTGGGCCAGGGCCGCGGCGTGATCGGGCTGCGCGCGGAGATGGACGCGCTGAACATCACCGAGCTGCCCACCGACCGCGCCTACGCCTCCGCCACGCCCGGCAAGATGCACGCCTGCGGCCACGACGGCCACATGTCGATGGTGCTCGGCGCGGCGCAGTTGCTGCGCGAGCGGCAGGACTTCGACGGCACCGTGCGCTTCATCTTCCAGCCGGCCGAGGAGCATGGCCGCGGCGCCAAGGCGATGATGGACGACGGCCTGTTCACGCGCTTTCCGGTCGACGAAATCTACGGCCTGCACAACATGCCCGGCATGCGCGCCGGCACCATCGCCACGCGCACGGGCGGCATCATGGCCAGCGAAGACAACTTCACGGTCCACGTGAAGGGCCGCGGCACGCACGCCGCGCGGCCGCACATGGGCGTGGACGCCATCGTGATCGGCGCGCAGATCGTGCTGGCGCTGCAGACCATCGTCTCGCGCACGCTCGACCCGGGCGCGCAGGCGGTGGTGTCGTGCACCGAGTTCGTCACCGACGGCATCCGCAACGCGATGCCGTCGAACGTGGTCATCAAGGGCGACACGCGCAGCTACGACCCCGCCGTGCAGCGCATGCTGGAAGACCGCATGCGCGAGATCAGCGAGGGCATCTGCCGCATGCACGGCGCAGGCTGCGAGTTCAGCTACACGCACGAGTTCGCGCCCACCGTGAACTGGGCCGAATGCGTGCCCACGGCGGTGGCCGCCGCCACGGCCGTGGTGGGCGCGGACCAGGTCGACGCCAACGTGGCGCCGATGATGATCTCGGAAGACTTCGGTGCCTTCCTGAAGGTGGTGCCGGGCGCCTTCGTGTTCCTGGGCAACGGCGCCGAGGGCGAGGCGGGCAGCACGCCGCTGCACAACGGCAGCTACGACTTCAACGACGCGGTGCTCGCCACGGGCGCGCGCTACTTCGCGGAAATCGTCCGCCTGCGCCTGCCGCGCTGAACCCCGCAACATTCGAAACGACACCCATGCTGGTCACCAACACGAACGCCGTGCGCTCCGCGTACCCCCGCGAGCTGCAACACATCATGAGCATCGCCGAGGCGCAGCGCACGCGCGACTGGCTCTCGGCCTGGCCGATGCTTTCGCGGGCGCCCACGCCGCTGTGGCCACTGCCCGACATGGCGCAGTCGCTCGGCGTGGCGGGCGTTTTCGTGAAAGACGAATCGAAGCGCTCAGCGCTCGGCAGCTTCAAGGCCCTGGGCGCACCGGCCGCGCTGGTGCGCCTGGTGCTGCGCGCCCACCCCGCGTGGGAGCCGAAGGCCGTGCTGCAGGGCGCGTACGCCGAGGCGTTGCGCGGGTGGGTCGTCGTGAGCGCGACCGATGGCAACCACGGCCGCGCGCTGGCCGCGGCCGCCCGCGATGCCGGCGTGCGCTGCGTGATCGTGCTGCACAAGCACGTGAGCGCCGAACGCGAGAGCGCCATCGCCGGCTTCGGCGCGGAAGTGGTGCGCATCGAGGGTAACTACGACGCCTCGGTCGCGCACGCCGCGGCGCTGGCGCGGGAACATGGCTGGCAGGTGGTGTCCGACACCTCGTACGCGGGCTACGAAGACATTCCGCGCGACGTCATGCAGGGCTACGGCACGCTGGTCGACGAGGTGCTGGCGCAGCATGCGCGGCCTTTCACGCACGTGATCCTGCAGGGCGGCGTGGGCGGGCTGGCCGCGGGCGTGGCCAGCTACATGTGGGAACGCTTCGGCGCGCGGCGCCCCACGCTGGTCGTGGCCGAGCCGCGCCAGGCCGACTGCCTGCTGCAGAGCGCGCTGGGCGGCCGGGCCGCGAACGCCACGGGCACGGTCGATTCGGTGATGGCGGGCCTGGCCTGCGGGGAAACCTCGCCGCTGGCCTGGCGCTTCCTGCAGCCGTCGGTCGATGTGTTCATGACCATCGAGGACGACGACGCCATCGACGCCATGCGCCGGCTGGCCCGGGGCTCGGTGCGCGACGTGCCCATCGAGAGCGGCGAGTCGGGCGCGGCCGGGCTGGCCGCGCTGCGCGTTCTGGCGCTGTCGCAGGCGCACCGCGCGCAGGTCGGGTTGGCGGCGGACGCCAATGTGTTGCTGATCAACACCGAGGGCGCGACGGCGCCGTCGGTGTACCGGGAGCTCGCCGGCCTGGACGCCGAAGAGGTCTTGCGCCTGCAGCGCCTGCAGCGCCTGCATGTCGATCAGGTCCAGGCGAACCCATGACCGACCTCTGACCGATCCATGACCAATGGCACTGTCGCGCGACCACCCCGCCGATAGCATGAGCGGGTGACCACCCGCGACCTTCTCATCCCCCGCTGTTCCAACCCGCGCCACCGCCCGCGCCGCGCCGGGCCATGACATCGGCCGCCGGCGCGCCGCTGGACGACCGCGCGCTCGGCCAGCGCGTGCTGCGCGAGCACGTGGCCTCGGTGTACGCCTCGCGCCGGGTGTCGGTCAGCGCGCACCTGTGCTTTGCCTGGGCGCTGGGCGTGGCCTTCTACTGGCAGTACGGCACGCAGTGGGCGCTGTTCTGGCTGGCGCTGATCACGCTGGTCGACCTGTACGCGCTGCTCACGCCGGGCTGGCATGCGGGCATCGCGGCGGACCGCAGCCCGTACTGGGCGCGCAAGTACACGCGGCTGGTCACGCTGGTCAGCAGCGCCACGGCGCCGGCGCCGCTGTTCGTCATTTCCAACGACAACCTGCCGATCACCACGCTGCTGGTGGTGGTCATCATGAGCAGCTGGACCCGCGCCATGCAGGCGCTGTGGCCGCTGAAGCCGGCGCTGTTCGGCTACGGCCTGCCGATGATGCTGGGGCTGATCGTGGCGCTGGCCTGGCAGCGCGACGCGCTGCACGTGTTCCTGGCGGTCTTCGGCGCGGCGCACCTGGGGCTGACCTTGCGCACCGGCATCGAGCAGAACCGCATCCTCACCGACGCGCTGATCCTGCGCTTCGAGAACGAGGCCCTGGCCGGGCGCCTGGGCGAGCAGATTGCCGCCACCGAGCGCGCCAGCGCCGAGAAGACTCGCTTCCTGGGCACCGCCAGCCACGACCTGCGACAGCCGCTGCACGCCATTGCGCTGTTCGGCGCGGCGCTGCGCAACGAGCTCAGCGACCGCCCCGAAGGGCAGAACGCCGAGCGCCTGATGCGCGCCGTCGATGCGCTGGGCATGTCGCTGGACACCATGCTGGACGTGTCCCGGCTCGACGCCGGCGTGGTCACGCCGGTGGTGCGCCCGGTGCAGCTCGACGCGCTCTTCTTGCGGATGAACTTCAGCTTCGGTCCGCTCGCCGAGCAGAAGGCGCTGCAGCTGCGCGTGCGCGCCAGCCGCCTGTGGGTGCGCAGCGACCCCGAGCTGCTGCACCGCATGCTGTCGAACCTGGTCGACAACGCGCTCAAGTACACCGCGCGCGGCGGCGTGACGGTCACGGCGCGCGAGCGCGGCGAGGCGGTGTGGATCGAGGTGCGCGACACCGGCATGGGCATCGCGCCCGAGCAGTCGGGGCGCATCTTCGAGGAGTTCTACCAGGTGGGCAACCCGGGGCGCGACCGTTCGCGCGGGCTGGGCATCGGGCTGTCGATCGTGCAGCGGCTGTCGCGCTTGCTGGGGCATCCGGTGCAGCTGCATTCGCGCCTGGGGCGCGGCACGCACTTCAGGGTGGTGGTGCCCAGGGTGGCGCCGCCGCCGGGCGCGGCCGCCAGCGCGCTGGCCGATGCCGCGTCGCTGGCGCCTGTGAGCGGAGGGGTGGGCGCGGGTGCCGATGCGGCCCCGGCGTTGCCGCGCCGGGTGCTGCTGGTCGACGACGAGGCCGACATTCGCGCCGCCATGACCGGCCTGCTGCGTTTTCATGCGATCGACGTGCGCACCGTGGCCGACGAGGCCGGCGCGCTGGACGAGCTGGCGCGCGCCGAGGCCGAGCGCCAGCCCTTCGACATGCTGCTGTGCGACTACCGCCTGGCCGACGGCGCCGACGGGCTGGACGCCGGGCTGCGCCTGCAGCAGCGGCTCAATAGCGGCGTGCCCCTGCTGCTGGTGACCGGCGAGACCGCGCCCAGCCGTCTGCAGCGCGTGCGCGAATCGGGCGTGCCGGTGCTGTTCAAGCCGGTGGTGGCCGAGAAGCTGCTGCAGACGATGTCGGCGCTGGTCTCGGGGCGGCGCGCCGGGCACTGAAAGGCCGGCGAGCGGTCAATCTGCCAGCCTGTCAGATGGTCAGGCGGCGTTCCAGCCGAAGAAACGCAGCACCTCGTCGTGCTGCTTCATGGCGTCCGCGCGCCCGAGCGCCATCAGCTCGCGCGTGTAGGCCGACTCGAACAGCAGGTAGCTCGCCAGCGCGCCGCCCTTCACGTCAGCCGCCACCCTGGAGCCGCCCAGCAGGTGGCGCACGGCGCCGGGCAGGGCGTCGACATGGCGCGCGGCAATCACGTCCAGCCGCTGCGACGGCGAAATCACCAGCAGGTCGAGCGGGCGCAGCGCGCTCGCCGCGCGCGCTTCTTCGGGAATCAGCCCCAGCGTGTGGTTGATGCGGCGCAGCCGCTCGATGTCCACCGCCAGCGCATCCAGAAAGATGCTCGAAAGCGCATGGCCGGCGATCTGCGCCATGGTCGGGTAGCCGCTGTGGGTGTTGGGCGCGGCGGTTTCGCGCGGCTCGTGCATGCGGCCCGCGCCGATCACCAGGATGCGCTGCGCCCCCAGGTGGATGGCCGCCGCGATGGGGGCCGACTGCCGCATCGAGCCGTCGCCGAAGTACTCGGTGTGGCCCTGCTGCATCGGCAGCGCCGTGGCCGGAAACACGAAGGGAATGGCCGAGGACGCCAGCAGGTGCGTGTGCGTGATGCGGTCGCGCACTGACAGCCGCTGCGAGCGCACCCAGGGCTCCATGGGCACGGCCGCCTCGAAGAAGGTGACGTGCTCGCCCGAGCTGTAGCTCGACGCGGTCACGGCCAGCGCCTGCACGTGGCCGGCGGCCATCAGCCCGGGCAGCCGCTCCAGCGGCACCAGGCGGCGCAGCAGCTCGGCCAGCGGCCGATTGTCGAGCAGCGACTTCGGCTTGATGCGCATCCAGTTGGCCGCGAAACGCCCCAGCCCGAGCAGCATGCGCCAGCGCGCGCCGCTGCCGATGACCGAGAGCGAGTCGGCGCGGTACACCTGCTCGGCGCGGAACTCGCTCCACACCTTGGCGATGTGCGCCACCATGGCGTCGAAGTTGTCGGCACCGCAGGCCAGCGCCGCCGCGTTGATGGCCCCGGCCGAGGTGCCGGTGATGACGGGAAAGGGGTTGTGCGTGCCGGTGACGGCGGGGCCGGCAGCGCGCCGGATGTCTGCAATGGCCTGCAGCACGCCCACCTGGTAGGCGGCCCGCGCGCCGCCTCCGGTGAGCAGCAGGCCGGTAACGGGGCTTGTCTCGGGCATTTTTTATTCGTTTCAGGCTTTTGGGAGGCCGATCGATGAGGGCTTAGGGAGCGAACTAGACTACCGGCCATTCAGGAGTTTGATCAATGGCACTCACCCCAGAAGGGCTCACCGACGCGCTCAAGGCCGTCGCGGACCCTAACACCGGCAAGGAATTCGTGGCGAGCCGGTCGCTCAAGAACCTGCAGGTCTCGCAAGGCGATGTCTCGTTCGACATCGAGCTCGGCTACCCCGCCCGCAGCCAGCACGCGGCGATTCGCGCGGCGCTGGTGGCCGCCGCCAAGGCGGTGCCGGGCGTGGAGAACGTGTCGGTCAACATCGTCACCAAGGTCACCAGCCATGCGGTGCAGCGCGGCGTGCAGCTGCTGCCCAACGTGAAGAACATCATTGCCGTGGCCTCGGGCAAGGGCGGCGTGGGCAAGAGCACCACCGCCGCCAACCTGGCGCTGGCGCTGGCCTCCGAAGGCGCCACCGTGGGCCTGCTGGACGCCGACATCTACGGCCCGAGCCAGCCCATGATGATGGGCATACAGGGCCGCCCAGACAGCGCCGACGGCAAGACCATGGAGCCCATGGAGCGCCACGGCGTGCAGGTGATGTCCATCGGCTTCCTGGTCGACCAGGACCAGGCCATGATCTGGCGCGGCCCCATGGCCACCCAGGCGCTGGAGCAGCTGCTGCGCCAGACCAACTGGAAAGACCTCGACTACCTCATCGTCGACATGCCCCCGGGCACCGGCGACATCCAGCTCACGCTGAGCCAGCGCGTGCCGATGACGGGCGCGGTGATCGTCACCACGCCGCAGGACATCGCGCTGCTCGACGCCAAGAAGGGCATCAAGATGTTCGAGAAGGTCGGCGTTCCCATCCTGGGCATCGTGGAGAACATGGCGGTGCACATCTGCTCGAACTGCGGGCATGCCGAGCACATCTTCGGCGCCGACGGCGGCAAGAAGATGGCGGCCGAGTACCAGATGGACTACCTGGGCGCGCTGCCGCTGGACATCAGGATCCGCCTGCAGGCCGACAGCGGAGCGCCTACCGTGGTGTCCGAACCCGACAGCGACGTGGCCGCGCTCTACAAGGACGTGGCGCGCCGCGTGGCCGTGGGCATCGCCGAGAAGGCGAAGGACTTCTCGGCGAAGTTCCCGACGATCTCGATCAGCAAGAACACCTGAGGCATGAACCTGCTCGCCTCCATGCGCTACCTGGTGGCGCTGAACGAGCACAAGCACTTCGGGCGCGCCGCGCAGGCCTGCCATATCACGCAGCCCGCGCTGTCGAACGCGCTGCGTGCGCTGGAGAGCGAGTTCGGCGTGGTCATCGTCAAGCGCGCGCGGGTGTACGTCGGCCTCACGCACGAGGGCGAGCGCGTGCTGGCCACGGCGCAGCGCATGCTGCGCGACAACGAGGTGCTGCTGCAGGAGCTGCGCAGCGAGGCGGGTGACCCGCACGGCCGCCTGCGCATGGCGGCCGTGCCCACGGCCATTCCCATGCTCTCGCGCTTCGCGGCCATGCTGCAGCAGCGGCACCCGGGCATCGTGCCGGCCGTGCTGTCGATGAGCTCGCAAGACCTGGAAACGGGGCTTGAGAGCCTGTCGGTGGACCTTGCGCTGGGCTACACCGAACGCATGCACCTGCCGGGCATCAAGCTCACGGCGTGGCCGCAGAGCATCGAGCACTACTTCCTGCTGCGCCGCGCGAAGAAGGCGTCGGCCGACCAGCTGCGCATCGGCAAGCCCATGACCTGGGCCGTGGCCGGCAAGCTGCCGCTGTGCCTGCTCACGCCCGACATGCACAACCGCACCATCGTCGACCAGGCGCTGCGCGAGGCGGGCGTGCCCGCCGCGAATGCGTCGCCCGCCATCGAGACCAATTCGGTGCTCACGCTCGCGCTGGCCGTGAGCGTGGGCACCGTGAGCAGCGTGCTGCCCGGCGGCATGGTGGCCGCGGTGCGCAGCCATCGCGAACTGGAGGCGCTGCCGCTGGTGGCGCCCGAAGTGCGCACGCCCATCGGCTTCATGACGCAGGAGGGCGTGCGCCCTTCGCGCGCGCTCGACGCCGCGCTGGCCTTCATGAAAACGCCCGAGTGGCAGTCACAGGTGCAGCAGCACAGCGGCACGCTCGGCGAATAGCGGTCCATTTACTTATTGAATCGGGCCATGCGTTGATCGAATTTGACGCACATCAAAGCGTTCACTCACACTCCGCGGCCCGGATCAGCAACAACCTTACACATCCGGCGAACAAGGAGATATATGGCAGGCTCATCTGCAGGCGTTCTCGAGGGAGATCGCATCAACGGAGGCGGACTGCAGCAGCAGCCCGGCTTCCTCGACAAGGAACGCATCATCGCGGGCCCGGGCTTCAACCGCTGGCTGGTGCCGCCGGCCGCGTTGGCCATTCATCTTTGCATCGGCATGGCCTACGGCTTCTCGGTGTTCTGGCTGCCGCTGTCGAAGGCGCTGGGCACCGCGGGCACCGGCGCGCAGGCCTGCGCGAAAGACATGAGCTTCTTCGCGGAGCTGTTCGCCACCACCTGCGACTGGCGCGTGGCCACGCTCGGCTGGATGTACACGCTGTTCTTCGTCTTCCTGGGCTGCTCGGCGGCCCTGTGGGGCGGCTGGCTCGAGCGCGCCGGCCCGCGCAAGGCCGGCGTGGTGTCCGCGCTGTGCTGGTGCGGCGGCATGCTGCTGTCGGCGCTGGGCATTCACCTGCACCAGTTCTGGCTGATGATCCTCGGCTCGGGCGTGATCGGCGGCATCGGCCTGGGGCTGGGCTACATCTCGCCGGTGAGCACGCTGATCAAGTGGTTCCCCGACCGCCGCGGCATGGCCACCGGCATGGCCATCATGGGCTTCGGCGGCGGCGCGATGATCGGCTCGCCGCTGGCGGTCGACCTCATGAAGCGCTTCGGCACCGCCACCGACGTGGGCGTGATGCAGACCTTCGTGGTGATGGCCATTGGCTACTTCGTCTTCATGATGGCCGGCGCGCTGGGCTACCGCGTGCCGCCCTCGGGCTGGAAGCCCGAAGGCTGGACGCCGCCCCCGGCGCAGACCGCCAACACCATGATCACGCAGCGCCACGTGCACGTGAAGAAGGTCTGGGGCATTCCGCAGTTCTGGCTCGTGTGGCTGGTGCTGTGCATGAACGTGAGCGCGGGCATCGGCGTGATCGGCATGGCCTCCCCGATGCTGCAGGAAGTGTTCGGCGGCGCGCTGATCGACCTGCCGGCCAAGTACGGCCAGCTCGACAAGACCCAGCTCGCGGCCATCGCGGTGGTGGCAGGCGGCTTCACGGCGCTGCTGTCGCTGTTCAACATCGGCGGGCGCTTCGTGTGGGCCAGCCTGTCGGACAAGCTGGGCCGCAAGCTCACCTACACGGTGTTCTTCGTGCTCGGCGGCATCCTGTACGCGAGCATTCCGTCGTCGGCCGGCGCGGGCAGCAAGCTGCTGTTCGTGGGGGCGTGCTGCGTGATCGTGTCGATGTACGGCGGCGGCTTCGCCACCGTGCCGGCCTACCTGGCCGACCTGTTCGGCACGCAGTTCGTGGGCGCCATCCATGGCCGCCTGCTCACCGCATGGGCCACGGCCGGCATCCTGGGGCCGGTGGTGGTGAACTACATGCGCGAGTACCAACTGGGCCTGGGCCTGCCGCGCGAGCAGGTCTACAACCAGACCATGTACATCCTGGTGGGCATGCTGGTCATCGGCTTCATCGCCAACCTGCTGGTGCGCCCGGTGGCCGACAAGCACTTCATGAGCGACGCCGAACTGGCGGTGGAGAAGAAGCTGGCGCACGAGAAGGCATCGGCTGCCGAGGTGGGCCTGGGCAGTGGCTCGGGCCGCGTCGACGCGGTGAGCCCGCTGGTGGTGGCGCTGGCATGGATCGCCGTGGGCATTCCGCTGGCGTGGGGCGTGTACAAGACCCTGGTCAGCGCGGCCAAGTTCTTCGGCTGAGCTGCCGAACCAACCGTTTGACGGTTCAGCGGCCCGAAGGCTGCGCGGCGAACACCTCGATCGCCGCCAGCCGGGCCACCGAACGGCCCGGCTTCACATCGCCGGGCAGCACGAGCCGCGCCATGCCGTTGCGACCCAGCGGCGCGCCGTTCAGGCTGTAGGCGACCAGCGCCGCGCGGTTGCCCGACTCGGGTGCGATCTCTGCCAGCGAGACCACCGCGCGGTAGCCGTCGCTGCCGACCAGCACCGCATACATCGAGAGCACCGGGTTGCGCACCGCGGTGTCGGGCTTCAGGCCCACCGACGCATCGTTCAGCAAGGCCCACAGGCTCACGCCGGTGTAGCTGTTGCTGCCCACCGTTTGCGTGACGGCAGGCAGCGCCTGCAGGGCGGCGAGGTCGAAGGTGGCGCGCCTGGCGACGGCGCCGGAGACGGTGAAGGAGGGCGATGCGCCTTCGCTCGCGGACGTATGGGGTGTCGCGGACATCGGGGAGGCCGCTGCTACCGTCGCTGCCGCCAGTGCCGCGCTTCCCGAAGCCGACGGGCCGCCCGCGCAACCTGAGAGGGCCAGCACCGCCGTTGCCGCGGCGGCGCGGCAAAGCCATCGGGTGGGCTGGAACAGGTGGCGGTCTTTCACTGGAGCTCTCCTCGTTTCCCCGTCGCGGGCGCGTCGTATTCATTCTTGCACGACGCTGAGAAACGACAATGGCGGCCCGCATTGGTTTACGCTTGGCGCCCACATGAAATCCAAAGTCCAGTTCCGCCTGCGCGTCTACCGGGACGACACCATCGCCATCGGCCCCGGCAAGATCGCCGTGCTCGAGGCCGTGGCCGAGACCGGCTCCATCTCCGCGGCCGCCCGGCTGCTCGGCATGTCGTACCGGCGCGCCTGGATGCTGATCGACGAGATGAACCACGCGCTGGCCTCGCCGGCGGTGAACACCGCGGCGGGCGGCTCGCGCGGCGGCGGCACGGCGCTCACGCCGGTGGGCGAAGACATCGTCAAGCATTACCGCGCCATCGAAAACGCGGCACGGCTGGCCACCGCGGCCGACATTCGCGCGCTGACGCGCCTGCTGGCGCCATGAACCCGGAAGCTGCCGACGTCGTCAGTCGCCCCGTGGGCATCGTGCGCAGCCGCTTCACCGAAGCCACCGGCATGCCGATACAGACCGCCGGCGCGCCCGACGAGCCCGGCAGCCTCGAGGTGTTCGCCGAGTTCGCGCCGGGCCTGCGCGACATCGAGGGCTTCGACTACCTGATCCTCGTCACCCACCTGCACCGGTGCGCGCACGAGCGGCTGGAGGTGGTGCCCTTCCTGGACAACGAATCGCACGGCGTCTTCGCCACCCGCGCGCCCGCACGGCCCAACCGGCTGGGCCTGTCGATCGTGCGGCTGCTGTCGGTCGAGGCCACCACGCTGCGCTTCAGCGGCAACGACATGATGGACGGCACGCCCGTGCTCGACATCAAGCCCTACGTGCCGGCGTTCGACGTGCGCCAGACCGAGCGCGTCGGCTGGTTCGGTGCCAGGCTCGATCAGTTGCCGCGCATCCGCTCCGACGGCCGGATGGGCTGAGCGGGCGCCGGGCCCGGCAACTCGGGTGGCTCGGGCAACTCTGGCAAAGCCTGCAGCGCATTCCCTTGCCAGCACGACCACACGTCCTGCGACAGCAGCTCGCGTGCCTGCGGAGGCGCCTCCCTGATGGTGCCCATGCTGATGAAGCCCACCAGGTATTCGCCCGGCAGCACGCCCACCTGGCGCGCCAGCGTCTCGTCGAAGCAGCGCTCGCCGCTCAGCACGATCGCGCCGTAGCCCAGCTGGTGCGCTGCGCTCAGGATGTTGCCCAGCGCCGCGCCCGCGCTCAGCCACTGCTCGCGCGCCGGTATCTTGCTGCGCTCGCGCGGCGACACCACGAAGCCCAGCAGCAGCGGCGCCCGCGTGGCGTGTTCGCGCGCGCGCTTCAGGTCGGCCGGCGCGGCCAGCGGGTCGCGCCGCAGTTTTTCCTGCTCGAAGCACCAGGCGAGCGCCTCGCGGTTCTGCGCGCGGAACTCGATCACGCGCCACGGATGCAGCGCGCCATGGTCGGGCGCGCGCAGCCCGGCCTGCAGGACGGCGTCGAGCTCGTCGGGGTTGGGCCCGGGCGCCTGCAGGCGGCGCGGCGACACGGAGCGGCGGGTGAGCAGCACTTCGAGAATGCGCTGCGCGCCCGTCATGTGCCGGGGCATGGGGTGGGTCACTGCGCCCGGTGGTCGATCCACGCCGCCTGCCGGCGCAGCACTTCGCCGATGTCGTTGGCGTCGGCATCGGCCACGAAGAAGCACTGGCTCTCGCCGTCGGGGCCGGTGATGGAGAGCACGAAGCCGTGGGCGTCCATGGCGCGCTCGATGCGCCACTCCTGCACCTGCGTCACATGGCGGCGCTCCGGGCGGCCGGAGATCGAACGAACAACCGTGTCTTGGGCGGATGGGCGCATGGGGACTGTCTCCGACGCTGTATTCCTCAGTATATGGAGACTCATGGCTTTGCGCATCCCCGTGAGAACCTTGAGCCTCATCATGTAACAATCCCGCCGTATTTTCATGAACACGACGAACTCGCTCATCGCCTCGACCGACTGGTTTCCGCTGGTGCTGTCGCTGAAGGTCGCCGCCGTGGCGACCTTGATGGCGCTGGTGGTGGGCGTGGCGCTGGGCTGGGTGTTCGCGCGCAAGCGCTTCTTCGGGCGCACCGTGCTGGAGGCCGTGTTCATGCTGCCGCTGGTGCTGCCGCCCACGGTCATCGGCTACGCCATCCTGGTGGCGGCGGGCCGGCGCAGCCCGCTGGGCGCCTGGCTGCGCGAGCACCTCGACTACACCATCATCTTCAGCTGGCATGGCGCCGTGGTGGCCTCGGCCGTGGTGGCGCTGCCGCTGGTGCTGAAGTCGGCCAGCGCCGCGTTCGCGGGGGTCGACCGCTCGCTCGAGGCCGCGGCCAGCACGCTGCGGCAGTCGCCGTGGTCGGTGTTCCTGCGCGTCACGCTGCCGCTGGCGTGGCCCGGCATCCTGGCGGGCACGCTGCTGGCCTTCGCGCGCGCCATGGGGGAATTCGGTGCGTCGCTGATGGTGGCGGGCTCCATTCCCAAGCAGACCCAGACGCTGTCGATGGCCATCTACGACGCGGTGCAGGCGGGGCACGACGACCTCGCGCTGCTGCTGGTCATCGTCACGTCGGTGCTGTCGATCACCGTGCTGGTGCTGTCGAACCGCTTTTTCTCGCTTCGCTGATTTCTTTCCTCATTCCTATAAGGAGTTGCACATGCGTCCGTTTCGCCTCTTGTCCCTTGCCACCGCCGTGGTGGCCCTTGCGCTGCCGCTGGCCGCCGCCGCGCAGCAGATCACCGTGTCGGCCGCCGCCAGCCTGACCGACGCCTTCAAGGAAATCGGGCCCAAGTTCGAGGCCGCCACGTCGGGCGCCACCGTGCGCTTCAACTTCGCCGCCTCGGGCGTGCTGCTGCAGCAGATCGGCCAGGGCGCGCCCGTGGACGTGTTCGCCAGCGCCGACCAGGACACCATGAACCGCGGCGTCGAGCAGAAGCTGGTCGACACCGCCACCCGCAAGGACTTCGTCACCAACAGCCTGGTGCTGATCGAGCCCGCGCAGGGCGCGGTGGGCGTGAAGACGCTGCAGGACCTGGGCGGCGCCAGCGTGAAGAAGATCGCCGTGGGCAAGGTCGCCACCGTGCCGGTCGGCCGCTACACCAAGCAGGTGCTCGACGGCGCCAACCTGTGGACCACGCTGGAGCCCAAGTTCGTGCAGGCCGACAGCGTGCGCCAGGTGCTCGATTACGTGAGCCGCGGCGAGGTCGAGGCCGGCTTCGTCTACCGCACCGACGCGGCCGTGGCCGGCGACAAGGTGAAGATCGCCTTCACCCCCACCGGCCACACGCCCGTGACCTACCCCATCGCCGTGGTGGCCGACAGCAAGCAGAAGGCGCTGGCCGGCGATTTCATCGCCTTCCTGTCGAGCCCCGCCGCGCAGGAAGTGCTCACCCGCTACGGCTTCGGCAAGCCATGATCGACGTCGATCTGAAGCTGTCGGTGCAGGACGGGGCGCGCCGCTTCGACCTGGCCGTGCGCTTTCAGACCGACGTTCCCTTCGCCGCGCTCTACGGCCCCTCGGGCGCGGGCAAGTCGCTCACGCTGCAGGCCATTGCCGGCCTGCTGCACCCCACCTCGGGCCATGTGCGGCTGGACGGGCGCACGCTGTACGACTCGGCCCGGCGCATCGACGTGCCCGCGCCGTCGCGCCGCGTGGGCTACCTGTTCCAGGACTACGCGCTGTTCCCGCACCTCACGGTGCGCCAGAACGTGGCCTTCGGCCTCACCGCCTGGCACCGCCGCAAGCCCGCCGCCAGGGACGCCGAGCGCGTGCAGGCCCTGCTCGACAGCTTCGGCCTGGCGGCGCTGGCCGACAGCCGCCCGCGCAACCTGTCGGGCGGACAGCAGCAGCGCGTGGCCCTGGCCCGCGCGCTGGCCTGCGAGCCGCAGGTGCTGCTGCTCGACGAACCCTTCGCCGCGCTCAACCCCATGCTGCGCGCCGAGCTGCGCAACGAGCTCGCGCAGGTGCGCAAGGACTGGGGCATTCCGGTGCTGATGATCACGCACGACATCGAGGACGTGCTCGCCCTGGCCGACGTGGCCTTCGTCTACAGCGACGGGCAGGTGGTGCGCGAGATCGACCTGCACAACGCCGAAAGCCGCGACTTCGCGCTGCGCGACGTCGCGGGGGTGCAGGATGTCGAAGACACGCCGCTGCGCAGCAAGTTGCGTGGGTTGTTGATGCAGGACGTGCGGGGATGAGGTCCGTGTATCGCATAAGCGATACACTTTGGCGATGAAAACCGCCACCATCCCTTCCGTGCGTGTCGAGCCCGAGTTTCGGGACGAGGTCGAGCAAGTGCTTGGCAAGGGCGAGTCCTTGTCCCAATTCGTCGAGACGGCCGTTCGCGCCTGTGTGCTCCAGCGAAAGAGCCAGGCCGAATTTGTGACGCGCGGCATGAAGTCGCTCGCCAGTGCGCGCCGCAGCGGTGACTATGTGGATGCGGGCGAGGTGGTCGATCGCCTGAAGGCAAAGCTCGAATCGGCGAAGAAGCGGCAGGACGCGGCGCGTCGGTGAGCTACGCGATCCGGTTCACGCGCCAGGCGGCCGAAGACCTGGAGCGGCGGTACGACTTCGTTCTTGAACGCGAGCTCGACAGAAACGGCGACCTGGCGCTGGCCTCACGCGCCCTCGAAGCCATCGAGCACGGTATTTCCGCCCTTGCTTTTTCGCCGTTCACTTGCCGCAAAGCGGGCGACAGCCCTTTCATCCGCGAACTCGTGATTCCCTTCGGCGCCAGCGGCTATGTCGCCTTGTTCGAAATAGAGGCAAGCGACTCGATCGTCGTGGCCGCCGTGAGGCACCAGCGCGAAGACGATTACCACTGAGCTGCGACGGGCGGCTGCTCGGCGGGCGCTGCTTCATTTCCATTTTGAATCACCGCATGTGCGGATCCAATTTGACTGCGGCCCCCCAGCGGCGAACACTCCCGCCATGAGCGAGCAGAAGATCGAGTTTTACAAGGGCCCCGCCGGTGGCTGGGGCGCGTTGCGCAGCGTGACCAACGCGCTGCTGCGACAGGACATTCCCATCAAGGGCGCGAAGACGCTGCTGTCGGCCAACCAGCCCGATGGCTTCGACTGCCCCGGCTGCGCCTGGCCCGACCGCAACCACGCCTCGACCTTCGAGTTCTGCGAGAACGGCGTGAAGGCCGTGGCCGCCGAGGCCACCGCGCGCCGCGCCGGCCCGGAGCTGTTCGCGAAACACACCGTGGCACAGCTGGCCGAGCAGAGCGACTTCTGGCTCGAAGACCAGGGCCGCCTCACGCACCCCATGGCCTACGACGCGGCCAGCGACAAGTACGTGCCCATCGAATGGGACGACGCCTTCGCGCGCATCGCCGGTCACCTGAACGCGCTGCCCGACCCGAACCAGGCCATCTTCTATACCTCGGGCCGCGCGAGCAACGAGGCCGCCTTTCTGTACCAGCTGTTCGTGCGCGAGTACGGCACCAACAACTTTCCCGACTGCTCGAACATGTGCCACGAGCCCAGTGGCAGCGGCATGCGCCCGCAGCTGGGCGTGGGCAAGGGCACGGTCACGCTGGAAGACTTCGAGAAGGCCGACGCCATCTTCATCTTCGGCCAGAACCCGGGCACCAACCACCCGCGCATGCTGGGCGAGCTGCGCGCGGCCTCCAAGCGCGGCGCGCGCATCGTCAGCTTCAACCCGCTGCGCGAGCGCGGCCTGGAGCGCTTCGCCGATCCGCAGGACAAGCTCGAGATGGCGACGATGGGCTCGACGCCCATCAGCACGCACTACTTCCAGCTGCGCGTGGGCGGCGACTTCTCGGCCATCAAGGGGATGATGAAGCACGTCATCGAGCGCGAGGACGCGGCCGTGGCGCGCGGCGAGCCGAGCGTGCTCGACCACGAATTCATCGCCACCCACACCACCGGCTTCGAGGCGCTGGCCGACGACCTGCGCGCCGAGTCGTGGGGCATCCTGGTGCAGGAGTCGGGCCTGAGCGAGGAACAGATCCGCGCCGCCGCCGACGTGTACCTGGGCGCGAAGCGCGTCATCGCGTGCTGGGGCATGGGCATCACGCAGCACCAGCACTCGGTGGCCACCATCCAGATGATCGGCAACTGGCTCATGCTGTGCGGCCACATGGGCCGCGAAGGCGCGGGCGCCTGCCCGGTGCGCGGCCACAGCAACGTGCAGGGCGACCGCACCATGGGCATCTGGGAGAAGCCGCCGGCCGCGCTGCTCGACCGGCTGCAGAAGGTGTTCGGCTTCGAGCCGCCGCGCCAGAACGGCGTGGACACGGTCGAGGCCATCCGGCTGATGCTCGACGGCGGGGGCAAGGTGTTCTTCGCGCTCGGCGGCAACTTCGCGGCCGCCACGCCCGACACCTACCAGACCTGGAAGGGCCTGCAGAAGTGCGACCTGACGGTGCACGTGACCACCAAGCTCAACCGCAGCCATGTCATTCACGGGCGCGAGGCAATCATTCTTCCGTGCCTGGGCCGCACCGAGATCGACATGCAGGCGGCCGGCCCGCAGGGCGTGACGGTGGAAGACTCGATGAGCATGGTGCACATCTCCATGGGCATCAACCCGCCCGCGTCGGAGCACCTGCTGTCGGAGCCCGCCATCGTGGCGCGGCTGGCCGCGGCCACCATCGGCGCGCGCAGCAAGACACCGTGGCTCTGGCTGGTGGAGGACTACGCGCGCATCCGCGACAAGATCGAAGCCGTGTTCGACGACTTCAAGGACTTCAACACCCGCGTGGCGCACCCCGGCGGTTTCCGCCTGCGCAACACCGCGAGCGAGCGCGTGTGGAACACCGCCTCGAAGAAGGCCGTGTTCTTCACTCACGCCGTGCCGCTGGACACCCACTCGCACCGCGCCCGCGCGCGCTTCGCGAAAAAGGGCGACACCATCGTCTTCACGCTGCTGACCACGCGCTCGCACGACCAGTACAACACCACCATCTACGGCATGGACGACCGCTACCGCGGCGTGTTCGGTCAGCGCCGCGTGGTGTTCATCCACAAGGAAGACATCCGCAAGCTGGGCATGAAGGACGGCGACTGGGTCGACATCCAGACCGTGTGGAGCGACGGACAGGAACGCCGCGCCGACCGCTTCAAGCTGGTGGCGTACGACATTCCGCGCGGCAACCTCGCGGCGTATTACCCCGAGACCAACCCGCTGGTGCCGCTGTCGTCGGTGGCCGAAAACGCGGGCACGCCGACCTCCAAGTCGATTCCCGTGGTGCTCACGCCGCACGCGGCGCACGCTCCCGCGCCTGCCGAAGCGGACTCCGTCGCCGCATGACCGGTGCCGCAGCGTTCGACGCCGATGCCTTCGCCGCGGCCATCCTGCGCGCGCTGGCCGAGGCACCGGGCGAGGGCGGCATGTCGCTGCCGCGGCTGGGCAAGCGGCTGGGGCAGGGCGCGAGCGTGGTGATGCGCCAGCTCACGCTGATGGGCGATGCCTCCATCGGCGGCACGCGCGGACCCGGCTGGGTGCGTGTGGTGCAACTGGACGACCGCTGGGTCGCGCACCTGACGGACGCCGGGCGCGCCCTCGCCCAGGCCTTGCCCTCGACCCTGCCGGCTGACGAAAACCCCCGCTGAGCGGAGAATGGCCGCGGCCATGCAAGACACTCCAGACCCCGATTCGTTGCCGTCGCTCGCGCGGCATGCCGTGCATGTCTTCGGCGAGCGCGGCCTCGCGCCCGAAGGCGTGGTGCGTGACGACACGCTGGCCGCCGAGGTGCCGGTGGCGCTGGTGTTCAACGGCGTGTCGCACGCGGTGATGATGGCCACGCCGCAAGACCTCGAGGCCTTCGCGCTGGGCTTCGCGCTCAGCGAGGGCATCCTCGACGCCGCCGCCGATTGCCGCGGCATCGAGGTGCGGGTGGTCGATGCCTGCGACGCCGGCCTGCCCGAAGGCATGCCCGGCATCGAGGTGCAGCTGGAGGTTTCCACCCGCAGCTTCGAGCGCCTGAAAGACCGTCGCCGCAGCCTCGCGGGCCGCACCGGCTGCGGCGTGTGCGGCGTCGAGAGCTTCGCGGGGCTCGACCTTGCGCCGCAGCGCGTGCCGCCACGCGCGTGGATCGAACGCATCGACCTGGCCACCGTGCTGCGCGCGTTCGCCGCGATGCCGCCGCGCCAGGTGCTCAATGCCGAAGCCGGCGCGATCCACGCCGCCGCGTGGGCCACGGTCGATGGCGAACTCACCGACCTGATGGAAGACGTGGGCCGCCACAACGCGCTCGACAAGCTGCTGGGCAAGCTCGCGCGGGCAGGGCGGCTTGAAGAGCCGGGCTTCGTGCTGATGTCCAGCCGCGGCAGCCACGAGCTGGTGCGCAAGTGCGCACGCCTGGGCGTCGCGGCGATGGCGACCATCTCGGCGCCGACCGCGATGGGGGTGCGCATGGCGGAACTCAGCGGGTTGCGGTTCTGGGGCTTGTGCAGGGCGCCGCGTGGGGTGCTTTATGCGGATGGGCGAAGCGGCGGCAGCTGAAGCTTCGCGACCGTTTCGAATCGCGTGCAATTGATAACAAGAGCGTTGGCTTATGTTGGCTTTCTGCTCGCCGCGCGATGCAACGGTGTTGCATATCTAACGAAAAACACCCGAATTCTCTAGTTCACTTTTGGCCACATATGTGCAGCCAAACGCCCCCTGAAAATCCGCGCCCGCAGCGTATTCCTCGCTGCATCAGCCCGGATTTTCATGTTCCTGTGTCCACACGCTCGCGCGCCGCAACTGCGTCGCGCCGTTTATCTCGCTTGCCTGTTGCTGGTCACGTCGTCCGGCGTCATCGCACAGGCGAATCCGTCGGCCCCTGATCCTTTTGTAGAGCAACTGCGAAGGCAGGAGCGCGAGCAGGCGCTGCGCGAGCAGCAGGAGAAGTCGATAGACGCTCGCCTGCCGGGCGCACCGAAGACCAGCCCGGCCCGCTTGCCGGAGGTCGAGTCACCCTGCTCGCGCATCGACCGCCTCGTGCTGGCGGGCGAGCGTTCGGCGGACTTTCAGTGGGCGCTGGAGGCTGCCGCAGGCGAGGAGTCGAACGACAGCCCGCTCGGGCGGTGCCTGGGCACGCAGGGTGTCAATGTCGTCATGGGCCGCCTGCAGCAGGCGCTCATTGCGAAGGGTTTCGTGACCACCCGCGTGTTGGCCGCGCCGCAGGACCTTTCAGGCGGAACCCTGACGCTCACGCTCGTACCCGGCCGCATCGCCGCCATTCGCGCAACGCCCGACGCCAGCAGCCGCTTCGGCGGGCACCGGTCGCTGCTTGCAAGCGCCATTCCCGCCGCGCCGGGCGACCTGCTCGACTTGCGAGACATCGAGCAGGGCCTGGAGAACCTCAAGCGAGCGCCCACGGCCGAAGCCGATATTCAGATCGAGCCATCGACCGCACCCGATGCCCGTCCCGGCGACAGCGACCTGATCGTCAAGTACGTGCAAGCCCGCGTGTTCCGCGGCACGCTGAGCACCGACGACAGCGGCACGAAGTCGACCGGCAGGTACCAGGCGGGCGCCACCGTCTCGGTCGACAACCTTTTCGGGCTCAACGACCTTCTTTACCTGAACGCCAACCACAGCGTCGACGGGCACGCCCTGGGCAACCCGCGCCACGGTACCGAAGGCCAGACCTTTCACTACTCGCTGCCCTGGGGCTATTGGCTTCTCGGGTTCACCGCGTCGAACAGCCAGTACAGCCAGACCGTGGCCGGCCTGAACCAGGACTACGTCTATGCAGGCAAGGCCAACAACGCCGAGCTGAAGCTTTCGCGCCTCGTCTATCGCGACCAGCGCCGCAAGACGACCGTGGCTGTGCGCGCCCTGCGGCGTGAGTCGCGCAGCTTCATCGACGACACCCAGATCGACAACCAGCACCGCGTCGTCGGCGGCTGGGAGGCCAGCCTGAGCCACAAGGAATTCATCGGCGAGGCCACGCTGGACGGCAGCCTCGCATTCCGGCAGGGCACCGGCGCATTCGGCGCTCGGCGTGCCCCGGAAGAGGCCTTCGACGAAGGCACGAGCCGCTTTCGGCTCATGACGGCGGACGTGAGCCTCAACGCACCTTTCAAGCTCGGCGAACAGAAGCTTCGCTATGCGGCCCAGTGGCGCGCGCAATGGAACCGCACCCAGCTCACCACGCAGGACCAGTTCGGCATCGGCGGGCGCTACACCGTGCGCGGCTTCGACGGCGAGACCAGCCTGCTCGGCGAGCGCGGCTGGCTGTTGCGCAACGACATCGGCTGGGCGTTGGGGCAGAGCGGCGCCGAGCTCTACGCCGGCATCGACTACGGCCACGTGGGCGGCAGGTCGGTCGCGCTGCTGCTGGGCAACCACCTGGCGGGGGCGGTGATCGGCGTGCGCGGCGCATGGAAGGGCTTGAACTTCGACGTCTTCGTCGGCGCGCCTGTCAGCAAGCCCGAGGGGTATCGCACGGCCAGGGTCACGACGGGGTTCAACCTCAATTTCAGTTTCTAAGGCGCAGGGAGAAAGACACAATGAACAAGCACCTTCACCGGATCATCTTCAATGCCGCGCGCGGCGTGCGCATGGTGGTTCACGAAACCGCGACCAATATTGGCAAGGGGGTCTCGAAAGGCACTTCCAAAGCCGTCGGCACGACGACGATTGCGGCCTCGGCCACGCTCTTCGGTGTGCTGGTGGCGTTGCCCGGCCAAGCCCAGATCGTCTCCGACCCATCGGTGCCAGGCCCTCTGCGCCCGACCGTCCTGGTGGCGCCCAACGGCGTGCCGCTCGTCAACATCCAGACGCCTTCAACCGCAGGCGTGAGCCGCAATGTCTACCAGCAGTTCGACGTGATGCGCAACGGTGCCATCCTGAACAACAGCCGCGTCAATGTGCAGACGCAGCTCGGCGGGTTCGTGCAAGGCAACGCCTGGTTGGCCAAGGGACCGGCGCGCGTCATCCTCAACGAAATCAACAGCGGCAGCCCGACGCAACTGCGCGGGTACGTCGAGGTCGGCGGCCAGCGCGCTGAAGTGATCGTGGCGAACCCGGTCGGCATCAGCGTGGATGGCGGCGGCTTCATCAACGCGAGCCGCGCCACGCTGACCACCGGCACGCCGCAACTCAACGCGATGGGCGGACTCGACAGCTTTCTGGTGCGCGGCGGCACTGTCAGCATCGACGGTGCGGGGCTTGATGCCGGCAAGACGGACTACGCGGCTATCCTGGCGCGCGCCGTGCAGGTGAACGCGGGCATATGGGCGAGCGAGCTGAAGATGGTGGCCGGTGCCAACCAGGTATCGGCGGATTCCGGGCAGGTCACGCCTTTGACCGCCACCGGCGCTGTGCCGACGTATGCGCTCGACGTGGCGGGGCTGGGCGGCATGTACGCGCAAAAGATCACGCTCGTCGGCACCGAGGCCGGGCTGGGCGTGCGCAATGCGGGCATTGTCGGCGCGAGTGCGGGCGGCCTCGTTGTGACCGTGCAAGGTCGGCTGGAGAACACAGGAACGCTCGAGGGGCCGCGGGTCGAACTCGCCAGCAGCGGCGACATCGACAATCGTGGGGGGACGATTCGCCAGACCAGCATGGCCGCGCTCACGATCGATTCGCCGGTGCTGAGCAACACGCGGGGCGGCGTGATCGGGTTCGAACCCATGACCGCAACCACGCCCGCTGCCGGTACAGGCGCGACGGGTTCGACCGGCGCCGCAAATTTTTCGAGCGGCGGTACGGAAAACACCGGCACGACGGCCTCGTACCTGCCCCTGTCTCCAGGAAGCATCACAGCAGCAGGCACGCTCCGGAACGACGGCGGCAAGATCTACGCAGGCGGCCCCATCACCCTGCACAGCGCCAACATCAACAACAACGGCGGCACGCTCAACCTGGCGAGCATGGCCGTCAACCAGCCGACGTTCGACAACCACGGCGGCACGATAACGGTCAGCAACGGCTTCAGCGCGAAGGTCGATCGCTTCGACAACACGGGGGGCAAGCTGAATGCGGGCACCCTGGCGATCGCGGCGACCGGTGACCTGCTCAACGTCGGCGGTGCGTTGACCAGCGCGGCCGACGCGAGCTTTACGGTTGGTGGCAACGCGGACAACACGCGAGGCACGATCGCGGCGAACGGTGCGCTGACGGCTTCCGTCGCGGGTGCCACGAACAACGGCGGCGGCGCCCTGGCTTCCAACCAGCGAGTGGCGTTGAACACAGGGTCGCTTGACAACACCAAGGGCAGCATACTGTCAGCGCAGGCGGGCGTGCAAATCACTGCGATCGGGATGATGGTCAATGGCGTCGGTGGCTCGATCGACGCAGCCACCGACCTGAAACTGAACGCGGGAACGCTCACCAACAACGGCGTGCTGCGCGGCGAGAACGATGTCGACGTGGTGGTCGGCGATGTGCTCGTCAACAACGACAGCATCACGGCGAGGCGTCACACGACGATTGCCGCGGGGCGCGTGCTAAGCAGTGCCGATGGTGTGCTTGCCGCCGGGGTGCAGAGCGACGGACAACTCGGCAGCGCGGGCGATCTGCGCGTTATCGCCACCGGTACTCTGGTCGCCAACGGCACCAACCTTGCCGCCGGCAACGCGACGCTGCGGGGCGCAAGCGTCGATCTCTCCGGCAAGCGGACGAGCGCGGAGAATATCGCCGTCACCTCGACGAGAGGCGATGTGAAGACCAGCAGAGCGACGATCGCGACGCCTGGCGCATTGAGCATTCTTGCCAACGCACAGGCCGGCCAAACGCTGGTGAACGACGGTGGCAAGCTCAATGCCGCTCGGTTGAACCTGAAGGCGTCGAACATTGCCAATACGAACAATGGCGAGATCGTGCAGACGGGGACGGATGCGTCCGCCATTGCGACGTCCGGCGCCTTGAACAACGATGGTGCGCGCATTGCCAGCAACGGCCAGGACCTGAGCCTGCGCGGCGCGACCGTTACCAATGCGGGCGGCAGAATCGAGCATGCCGGCTCAGGCACGCTGAACATCTCGGGCGGCAACTACAGCGGGACGAATGGACAGGTCACGGCCACTGGCTCGTTGGTCGTCGGCATGACGGGGGCCTTCAACCAAGACGGCACCAAGTCCGGCACGAGCGCGAAGCGCATCACGATCGAAGCGGGCTCCTTGAGCAATCGTGGAGGGCAGATCGTGCAGACCGGTACCGATGCGATGCGCATCACGGTGGCCGGTGCGGCGGACAACTCGGGCGGTACGATGGCCGGCAACGGGAACACCACGCTGGTGGCCGCTACGCTGGACAACAGCAGCGGGACCGTGTCGGCAGTCAAGGGAAACCTGAGCGCCACGACCACGGGCAAAACCACCAACGACGCCGGCGTCCTGCAGGCGGGAGCCAGGACCACGTTGTCCGTGGGCGGGCTCGTCAATAGAGGCGGCAAGGTCTTCGGCGACATCCTGAGTGTCGACGCCGGCGGCAACACCTTGGACAACAGCCTCAAGGGCACACTGGCGGCGACCACCACGCTTGACGTGACGTCAGGCCTGCTGAACAACGACACCGGCCTGATCCAGTCCGGTGGCGCGATGACCATCGACACGAACGGCAAGGCGCTCGTCAACACCCATGCGGCCGGCTACACCACGCAGCAGGGCGGCATCAGCAGCGCCGACACCCTCGCGCTGAAAAACGTGGGGGCTGTCGACAACACAGCCGGCTTCATCGGCGCCAAGAATGCGCTGACTGCCAGGACGCAGGCTTTTACCAATACGCTAGCCGGTACAGTGCTCGGCCAATCCAATGTGGAGATCGATACCGGCGGTGCGCGCTACGACAACACCGAAGGCCGGACGCAGGCCGTGAACGACCTGCGCATCGATGCCGGCGGCCTCGTCAATACGCGAGGCCTGATTCGCTCCGGCGCCAGGACCATGGTCAACGCAGGCAGCGTCGTCAACAATAAAACCCAGGGAGAGAGCCAGGGCATCGAAGGCAAGAACGTCGTCATCGGCGCCGCAGGCCTGGACAACACCTCGGGTGCCATCCGCGCCGAACTCGACGCAAGAATCAGCAGCGGCGGCCGTGTCGACAACACGAAGGGCCTGATGTCCGTGAGCGGCACCTTGGCTGTGGTCGACCCCAACGCAGCGAATCCCGGCGCCAAGACGCTCGACCTCGTCAACACCGGCGGCACTTTGGTGGCAGACAAGCACCTTCTGGTGGACGGTGCGGCGTTCAGTGGCGATGGCCGTGCCGTCTCGGCAAAAAATCTGAGCATGGCGCTGACGCAGGACGTCGTCAACAACGGCGAAGTCGCCGCCAACGGAAACCTCAGCTACACCACCACCGGCACGTTCACGAACAACGGCAAGCTGATGGCCGGCCAGAGGCTCACGGTGGGCGGCGCCGACGTCGACAACACCGCAAACGCGGAAATGTCAGGCACCGACACCGTGGTCAACGCTAGTGGGAGCCTGACCAACCGCGGTCTGATCGACAGCAAGGGAAAGACCCAGATCAACGCAGTCACCCTGAAGAACATAGGCACCGGGCGGATCTACGGCAACGCGGTTTCCGTCGGTGCGGTGGCAGTCGAGAACAGCGCTGAAACGCTCAATGGCGCAACCAAGGCAGCGACCGTCGCTGCGCGCGACACACTTCACATCGGTGCGCAGACCGTCGGCAATCGCGAAGGTGCCCTGCTTTTCAGCGTTGGCGCCATGTCCATTCGCGGCGCGCTGGATTCCGGGCGGCTGGCCACGGGCACGGGTGTGACGCTCGACAACGAGAGCGCCAGCATCGAATCGCTGGGCAAGATGACCATTGCCATGCGCAATATCAACAACGTCGATACGCATCTGAAGGTGGCGACCAACAGCAGCACGGTGTTGGTGCCCAGCATCATCACGATGGACGCGAAATCATGGAGTCCCGCAGACACCTGGGGCGAGGTCGACACGCGCTTGGTTCGTCACAGGGGCGCCGATGGCACGGTGAGCGTGATCGGCAAAGGATGGACGGACGCAATCACCAACACGACAGTCACCGAAGACGCGGTCGCTGTCGGTAGCGCTGCACCGGCGCGGATCGTCGCCGGCGGCAACATGACGCTTGACGGGCATCTTTTCAACCGCGACAGCCAGGTGATGGCGGGTGGCGAACTCAATGCGCCCGACGTGGACAACCAGGCCACGCCAGGAAAGCGGGAAACCAGCGTGAGCGCGGTATGGACTGGCTACAACCCCAATCTGCCCGGAAAGGGGCCGGAGAAGCCGCTGTTCATTCCCGCGACAAGGACGGTCGAGACTTACAGGCTCACCGATTACAAACCGTTGTCGAATCTGAACGCGACCCAGGGCTACAACGCTGGCGCTGCTGGAAGCACCCTCGTCGGTGATGCCGCAGGTGGCACAGGCAAGGTCGCTTTCAGCGAGCGCCAACGAGTCATCGTCGAGGTCGCCTCCGATGTAAAAGGCGTGGTCAAGGCCAGGCCGGTGAGTGCGGGTGCGGTCGTCGAAGGTCTCGAAACCGGCAATGCTGGAAGTCGGACGGTGCCGATGGTGGTTCGCACCAGCGTGCCCGATGTGACTGTGCCTCGGGCCAGCCTGTTCGGCTTGAATACGGGCGGCCGGTATCTCATCGAAACCGACCCGCGCTTCGCCAACTACCGCCAGTGGCTGAGCAGCGACTACCTGCTGGCCAACATGGGTGTCGACCCGAACGCCACGCTCAAGCGCCTGGGCGACGGCTTCTACGAGCAGAAGCTCATTCGCGAGCAGGTGGCGCAGCTCACCGGCTATCGGTTCCTGGAAGGTCAGCACAACGACGAGGCGCAGTACACCGCCTTGATGAACAGTGGCGCGACCTTTGCCATGCAGTACGGGCTGCGGCCCGGCATTGCCCTGACGGCAGCTCAGATGGCGCAACTGACCAGCGACATCGTCTGGCTGGTGGAGCAGACGGTGACCCTGCCCGACGGCAGCACGCAGAACCTGCTGGCACCGCAGTTGTATGTGCGCGTGCGCCCGGGCGACATCGACGGTTCTGGGGCACTGCTGAGTGCCGACGCCACGGTCATCGAACGGGGAGGCGGCGATCTTGTGAACACCGGAACCATCGCGGGCCGCGCGATGGTGAAGATCGACAAGGACAACGTCCACAACCTGGGCGGTCGCATCGTAGGCGGTGACGTGAGGGTTCATGCCGCCGGAGACATCGACAACATCGGTGGAAGCATCGTGGCCGGCGACTCGGCGGTGCTGACGGCCGGGCGCGACATCAACGTTCGCACGACCACGCAGACACAGGGCGGGGCGCAGGCCAACCGGACGAACATCGATCGGGTGGCCGGGGTGTATGTGAGCAACCCGAAGGGCACCCTGGCGGCTTCGGCTGGGCGCGATGTCAATTTGGTGGGCGGCATTTTTGCGAACGCCGGTGCGGACAGCGAAACGCTGTTGAAGGCCAAACGCGACATCAACGTATCGACAGTCAAGGAAGCCGTGCACCAGGAGCAGGGCCGTGGCACCGCCCGGTTCCTCAGCCAGAGCAGCAGCCGGGAGATCGGCAGCCAGATCGTCGGTGACGGTGCCGTTACTCTCGATGCCAGGAAAGACATCCGCATTCGCGGCTCGGCCATCAATGCCCAGGGCGATCTGACCCTCAAGGCCCGGGAAGGCAACGTACGCGTCGAAGCTGGTCGCGCCACCGTGGCCCTGGACCTGGCGAGCGACAGCAAGATCAAGGGCTTTCTTTCCAGCAAGACCAACGCGCAGCGCGACAGCCTGCGCGAAGATACCGCCGTCGGCAGCGCGCTCGGCGGGCACAACGTCGGGGTTTCGGGCCAGAACGTCACCGTGTCGGGCAGCGAGGTCATTGCCGACGAGAGCCTGGCGATCGTCGCCAAGCGCGATCTCACGATCGAGGCTGCCCGGAACACCCGCTCGGAGAGCAGCTACCGGGGCACCGCCAAGTCCGGGCTCATGGGCTCGGGCGGCGTTGGCTTCACTGTCGGCAGCCGCAGCGAGAGTACCGACACCCGCGGCGAGAGCACCAGCGCGGCGGCCAGCACCGTGGGCAGCATCGGCGGCAACACGACGCTCATCGCCGGCAACCAATACACCCAGACCGGCAGCCATGTGGTCGTACCCGAGGGCGACGTGACCATTGCCGCGAAGAGCATCAAGATTCAGGAGGCTCGCGAAACCAGTCGAACGCAGACCGTGCAGAAGCAACAATCCGGCGGCCTGACTATTGCGTTGACCGCGCCCGTCGCCAGCGCCGTGCAAGGCATAGGCAACACCGCCAAGGCGGTGCAACGCGCCGGCAGCGGTCGCATGCAAGCATTGGGCGCAGCCTCCATGGCCGCTGAGGCCAAGGGTGTCGCCGACGCCCTGGCCAACGCCAACACCGCGAACCTGGCGGAGTCGATGGGCGTCAACCTGTCGATCAGCCTGGGCGGCAGCCAAAACGTCAGCAAGCGCAATGAGACCAGCGACAGCGCAGCGGGCAGCCGGGTCGAAGGCAAGAACGTCAACCTGCTTGCCTTGGGCGGCGGCAAGAGCAGCAACATCGTGGTGCAAGGCAGCGACATCATTGCGCGCGACACCGCGAGCTTGGTGGCGGAGAACCGCATTGACGTTCTTGCAGCCAAGAACACCAGCGAGCGGCAAGGCGCCAACAAGGGCAGCGGCGGCAGCGTGGGCGTGAGCTTCGGCACCAACGGCCTGATGTTCAACGTCAGCGCGAACGCAAGCCAAGGCAAATCGGATGGAACCGATACCAGCTACACCAACAGCCATGTGAGCGCCGGCAAGGCTGCAAACCTTGCGAGCGGCGGCGACATGACGATCCGTGGCGGCGTGATCGAGGCCGACCGGGTCACCGCCAAGGTTGGCGGCGACCTCAAGATCGAAAGCCTGCAAGACACCAGCACCTCGACCAGCAAGCAGCAAAGCGTCGGCGGCTCGTTGAGCGTGGGATACGGTGTGTGGAGCGCGAGCGTGAACGCAAGCAGCGCCAAGGCCAGCGGCAACTACGCAAGCGTGAAGGAGCAGTCGGGCATCAAGGCCGGAGATGGCGGCTTCGATGTCGACGTGAAGGGCGCCGCGGGCTTGAAGGGCGCGGTGATCGAGAGCACCCAGGCGGCCGTAGATGGCGTGAAGAACACCTTCAAGAGTGCCAGCCTGAGCACCAGCGATATCCAGAACGTCGACATGCACAAGGCAAGCGGAGCGAGTCTGGGCATGGGCGCCTCTGGCCAGCAGCACAAAGGCGAGGACAAGCAACCCATCGCGGGCTCGGATTTCAAGGTGGGCACGGGTGGAGGTGCGGGTGCGGGCACTGCGTCTGGCAAGCAGGCCAGCGTAACGAAGTCGGGCATCAGTGGCATCGCGGGCGACCAGAGCGTGCGCACGGGGGTGGACAGCACGAATGCGCTGGCGAAGAAGTGGAGTACCGACCAGCTTCTGGGCGAAGTACAGGCCCAGGCGCAGATCACGCAGACGTTCGGGCCCAAGGCGGCAAAGGCGGTCGGCGACTATGCCGGCACGCAGATCGACAAATACGAGCGGGCTCAACTGCAGGCGCAGCAGGCGAACAAAGTCTTGAACGACCCGGGCGCGAGCGACGGACAAAGGGCGCAGGCCGCTGCTGATCTGGCCAATGCCAACAGCACGCTTGCAGCGGAGCAGCAGAACTACGACAACTGGAAGGAGGGTGGCGCTTCGCGTGTTCTGGCGCATACCTTGGTTGGAGGGCTCACTGGCAATGTGCAAGGTGCGGCGGGTGCTGCGCTGGCGTCGGCGGCGGCGCCGACCATCGAAGACTTGACTCGCAACATGCCCGAAGGGATCAAGGGCGCTGTGGGTGCGGGGCTGGCTGCGGGGCTGGGGGCGGCAGGAGGGGGGATGGCCGGCGCGGCGGCGGGGGTAAATGAGGACTTCAACAACCGTCAGTCAAATGCCGCACAGCGAGAGGCGCTGGCCCGTCTGCAGCAAAGCAAGGGGGAAGCCGATCAGAAAAAGCTGGCCGACGCCATGTGCGCGATTTTGAAGTGCGCGGCGGGGGTGGATCCGAACAGCGCGGGATACGCCGCGCTGGTGTCCTCGCAGAACCGTGGAACTGACTACACGGACGAGCAACGGTCGCTCCTGACGAAGGGTGTGTTCTCAGAGTATGGGTTGTGGTCGGACGGTGCCATTGACATTGCAAGCCGGCTCTTGCACAACGCCCGGGATGAGGTTCATGGGGCGGGCAGCGGTGCGGGCTATCTCGGAAATGTTGTAGCCAACGATTTCAGATCTGCAGTAGCGTCGGCAAACCAGCCGGATATTCCGCCTGACATTGATAGCGGAGGCAAGCCGCCTGCGGCGGGCGGAAGTGCGGTCGTTGTGGGACTGGCGCCGACGATGTGGTGCATCCCCCCTGCTTGTATTCCTGGCCTCGCACCTGTGGTTTCCGGAGGACGACTTGGATATGCGCCTGGAAATTGGACGCTGGCGACCGACGGTTCAAGCGAGCGCGCAAGCCATGTTGGAGGTCAACTTGGCGGCACGAAGAAAGGTGGAGAAAAAGGCGAAATAAATCCTTCCCCTTCTTCGGGATTTTCTCCGTACTTGAAGAGATCGATCAAAAGCGCGCTATTAAATATAGAAGGCGGTGGCGGTGTACCACGTATGGATGAAAAAACGGGAGCGCAAACAGTATTTGATGGAACGAGAAAAATTGGTCAGGCCCAATGGGCGGGAGCTCTTGAGTACAGCGTTCCAGGAGGAACATCATTAGAAAGGATCTTAATTAAAAAACTTCCCAATGGCGAAGTAATTCGAGGATATAGCCTCGATCACTACACAACAATTGTTAAGTTAAAGTAGGCGACATGAGTAATGCTGCACCCCTTTTTTTGCGCGACGAGTCTGGTGAATTGGATTGTCATTTTTTAGTTAAATCGATTTCCGGAATTCCTTTGCATGCCTCGTTAGAAGATGGATGGGAAGAAAGAAATTATTTAATCTTTATTGAGGAAGTGGCAGGCTCGGAGGAAAAACTCGTTTTGCACGAAACGACCTTTTATTCTGTATCCAAAATAATCGATGCTATTCCCGTATGCATCGCAACTTTCGCTTGTAAAAGAATCTTCTTGAGGGAAGATGGAATTGGATTTATTGGCGCCGTTGGAGAGTCGAATATGCTGGCTGCTCAAATAATGGATATTTGGTCGAAAGGGGGCGAATTTGGGTGGCGAGAATTAAGCGTAAATCTTAGGAGCTCTTGGTTGATGGCATGCATGACTTTAGCTAGCAGTCGCGATTGGAAGCAATCTGTCGTGAGTAGCTTGATTGTCATTGATCCCTCCGATTTGGAATCGGAATATGATTTATATTGTTATTTCGGGGAGAAATTCTTTGGAGCCAAGGGGTATGTAGGAACAAACCTTGCCGGGTTTTATGACGTCTTGTCGCACAACGAATTTAGAGGTGTCGCGGTTTTTATTTCAGATGAATTTCGATGGCGCGATATTTTTAAAAAGGCGACTCAGGATCACGGCTATTTCGATGATTTTGTTGCAACGGCTAGACGGGCTGGAGTAGTCATAGAAAATAAAAAATAGCAAGGTCAAGGGCGCCGTTTTGAGTATTCGCTGAACTTCAAGCGGCTAGCAATGCAACCGAGCAAAAAAATGTTGACTGTTTTTTCATGGCAATTGAGCCACGCGGCGTGCGCCCGGCCCTGCGCAGGTTGTTAGCGGTAGCGTGACCGACATACAAATGCCCGGTAACTTTAGGCTTGGCTATGTCACTCACCTGGTGGACCCCATCACTCAATCCGTCGTCAACATCACGCTACCTAAACAGCATGGCCTTGACCGCGGTTGGGTTGTTCGCTCTGTGTCGACAAACCCGAGCGGTCAAACTTTCGTCAATTCGTACGGAGCAGGAACAGGTGCGAATCCGATGAATGTCAACGTGTGGGGCGCAAATCCCGTATGGGGAGGCAATGTCAACATGTCTATTCGACCGCTTAGCTCGCCAAGCAGCGCAGTAAACAGTATCTTGTGTCAGAGATTTGGGAGTTGCAATTAATGACTGCACTTTCCTTTGGCTGGAAGGCTGGATGGCTCTGCTTTTTTGGCGGATTTTCGCTGGTGCTCTTTATGGTGACTTCGGTTGTTTATCTTGGTCAGCAAACATCAGAGATTTTGGGTTTAGAAGGAATCAGTGAAATTTTTACCATTTGGGTAATGGGTGCTGTGATAACAGGAATTTTCGGTACTCCTTGTTTGGCAGTCATCGAAAAATACTTCTTTCGGTTCTCCTCTCGCTACATGATCGGCGGTGCTATCGCCGCTTGGATTGCATGGATTTCGATGGCGGGTCCCCTCTTCACTCCTGATCGTTGGCATTTTGAGGACCTGAATAATTGGGTGGGATCTGGACTTGGTTATGTAGGGATTTACGTAGGTCTTGGCTTCACGACAGGTACTTTTTTAACCCTCTTTCTCCGGTTCTTCGAACGTCGGACCAATAGTTGATGCCACTGTCTTGGTAGCAGATGTGGTGGAGCGACGGCAGTCGGTGCCGTACTGAGGTATGGCCTGTCGATATTGGTAAGTTCGGTTCATGGAGTAGGAGTTAAAGATCATGACGTTTTCAATTTATGCATTGATTGGCGACAAGGCTCCAATTGTTACGATTGAATCGCTGGCATCTGATCTAAGGCGTTTCTTTCGCAACGAGGAAAAATTCTCGTTTAAATTTGAGCAGTTGCCATTTGCACGAATGCGGGGATGGGCTCAGCGGCTTCGGGCACTGTCGCAGGTTACGTCGTCGGCAAAGGCATCGAAATCCAGGTACAGCGTCGAATGGACCCACAGGGCTGGTGGAGGCCTGCGTGGGTAGATGTTGGTCTCGGCATATTTAGACCAAATACACCGAACAAAGTCTCGGGGGCTTTTGGAAATATCGGATAAAGCACCAGTCAAGAGGTGCTTGGAAAAAATAAAGAATAATTTGAATGAGCCTTTGTCGAAATGAAATCAATTTTTCAATTCACTGGAGCATTCATTTTTTCGACGCTGGCGTGCATGCTGGCCCTAGCTTTCATGACGCTGATCTTGGAAGGATTCGTGGGGCCGCTGTTAAGCTGGATTTTTTTGGACAGATGGGAGTGGTCGCCAATCGGCGCCTGGGTTCGCACGAGCATATTAGGTGCCGCGGTCGGCGCGGTCGCTAACGTATTTTTTACCAACTACACGTGGCTTTTGAAAGCGCGGGCGACATTGCTTCGAAGGTCAGTTGTTACTGCGCTGGTCATTGGTGGCAGCATCTTTGCCATCGTAATGGTGCGTGAATATGTGGGCCAGTTTCTGCCTGACGAAGGACGCTATGCCAACCAGACGGGCCCTGACAAGGATCTCGTCTTCTATACGAACGCCCGAGCGCAGCAAAAGAGCGAAACGATTCGCCAGATTATGTTTATGCATGTGGAGCAAGCGGACAACGGAAAATAGACGAGGTGGCAAATCTTCCTGTTCGAATTGACGCTCGCAGCTACGTGTAAGCACAGATCTAACTCTTGCTAACGCTCACCATAAATCCCCACGCACCGATTATTCGTCAGCAGTCCAACCCCAAAACCAGATCAGCCACAGCGTCGATCCCCTGATCAGACAAATCCCCAGCAACCACACTCCGCCGCCTCCCCCAATCCCGAAAATGCATCTCCTGCGACTTCTCATAATGCGGGTCGTAATGCAACGCCATCAGCTCCGCAAACAAGCGCGGCAAATCCGCCTCCCGCGCCCACTGCTGCCAGCGCCCCACCGTCTCCTTGCCCTGCAGTTCCTTCAGCGCCCCTAGCTTCTCCGCCAGCGCCTCGCGGTCATCCCCCAGGTACGCGTAGTCGCGCAGCAGATAGTCCAGCCGCGCCTCGGGCGTCGCGGACACCTCGATGCAGGCCGCCGCGCGCATCTGTGTCACCAGCGGCAACGGCAGCGACAGCCTGCCGATGCGGATGCTCTCCCCCTCCACGTACAGCGGCCGTTCAAGGTCGATGGCCTCCAGCACGCTCGCGATGCGCGTCTCGAAGTGCTTCTGCGACGGCTGCGCCACCCCTGGCAGCGACCCCAGCAGCGAGCCCTTGTGGCTCGCGAAGTCTTCCAGGTCGAGCACCTGCGCCCCGCGCGCGGCCAGCGCATGCAGCACGCGTGTCTTGGCGCTGCCGGTGGCGCCGCAGACCACGCGCAGGTCGAGCCGGGGCGTGAGCGCGTCGATCTGTGAAATCACGTGTCGGCGAAAGCTTTTGTAGCCGCCCGCGAGCTGCTGCGCGTCCCACCCCACGAGCCGCAGCCACGTGACCATCGAGCCGCTGCGCATGCCGCCGCGCCAGCAGTACACCAGCGGCTTCCACTTCTCGGGCCGGTCGGCCAGCGTGTCGCGCAGGTGCCGCGCGATGTTGGCCGCGACCATCGCGCCGCCGATGCGCCGGGCCTCGAAGGCGCCGGTCTGCACGTAGGTGGTGCCGACGATGCGGCGCTCTTCGTCGTCGAGCACGGGGCAGTTGATGGCGCCGGGAATGTGGTCGAGCGCGAACTCCGCCGGTGAGCGGGCGTCGATCAGGGTGTCGAAGGCGTGGCGGTCGGGCACGCGCACGGGTTGGCGATGGCTCATGGCGGGTTCGGGCTCATGGGGGCATTGTCTGCCTGCCGGTCAGGCATACGCGGGCCCGAGGCCGCGGCGCAAGCGAGCGCTCGCCAGGTCGACGAAGGTGACGAGCACGAACATGGCGATCAGCACGCTCATGGCCTGCTGCTGCTGGAAGATCGACAGGTGGAAGTACAGCAGCTGCCCCAGCCCGCCGCCGCCCACGAAGCCCAGCACGGCGGCCATGCGGATGTTCATCTCCCAGCGGTACAGGGTGTAGGCCACCCACTGCGGCAACACGATGGGCAGGCTGGCGTAGCTGAAGGCGGCGACCGGGCCGGCGCCCGACAGGGTCAGCGCATGCTCGGGCTCGCGCGGCGCGTTCTCCAGCGCCTCGGCGAACAGGCGGCCCAGCACGCCGGTGGTGTGCAGCGCCAAGGCCAGCGCGCCGGCGAACGGGCCGATGCCCGCGGCCAGCACCATCAGCGCGGCCCACACGAGCTCGGGCACGCTGCGCAAGAAGTTGAGGACAAAGCGCGCGCCATGGCGCAGCACGCCGCCCGGCCCACCCCCTCGCCCCGAAGCCGGCAGTGCCAGCGCCGCGCCCGCGAGGGCGGCCAGCACCGTGCCCAGCGCCGAGACGGCCAGCGTCTGCAGCGCGCCGTGGCCGACCTTGGCGAGGAACTCCGGCGACGTGTCCGGCGGAAAGAACTCGGCGATGAACTTGCCCATGAGCCGCAGCGACTCGGCCGAGCCCAGCGCCCGGTAGTCGATGCCCAGGTAAACAAAGCTCGCGACCACGGCCGCGCCGATCAGCAGCAGCGCGATGCGGCAGCGCCAGCAGGGCGGCGGAGAACTCGGTAGGGAGGGCGGCAACGTGCTCATGCGAGCAGCCTTCGCAACGCGTTGCTCAGCACGTCCGCCAGCAGCACCAGCGCCAGGAACACCAGCAGGATGCTGCTGGCCTCGCCGCCGTTGAGCATCTTCATCGACTGGTCCATCAACTGACCCAGCCCGCCCGCGCCCACGAAGCCCATCACCACCGACGCGCGCACGGCGCATTCCCAGCGGTACACGGTGTACGAGGCCAGCTCCTGCGCGGTGTTCGGCAGCAGCCCGTAGCACAGCGCTGCGAGCCGGCCGCTGCCGCCTTCGAGCAGGGCGCGCGCGGGGCGGGTGTCGGTCGACTCGAGGATCTCGGCATACACCTTGCCGAGCATGCCGCCGTAGGTGATGGCCAGTGCCAGCACGCCCGACGCCGGACCGAGCCCGAGCGCGCGCACGAACAGCAGCGCCCACACGATCTCCGGAATGGCGCGCAGCACCATCAGCACCCAGCGCGCGGCCTGGCGCACCACGCCGGCCTGCACGCGACCCGGCCCCGGGCCGATGCGCGAGATCGACAGCGCGCGCGTGGTGACGAAGCCCAGCGGCGCGCCGATCAGCAGCGCCAGCGCGGTGCCGGCCGTGGCCATGGCGAGCGTCTCCAGCGTGGCCTTGAAGAGCAGGGCCAGGAAGTCGGGCGCGGCGGCCGGCGGAAAAAAGCCTGCCAGGAAGCCGCCGATGACGGCGAGGTTGCCGCCTTTGAACAGCGCCCACGGCTTGAATTCGGACAGCGCCAGCATCGGCCACGCAATGACCAGCGCGGCGAGCCATGCGGCCAGCCGGCGTGCCACGGCCGGGTCGCGCGGGGTGACGGCGGCGGCGGCGGCGGCGTTCATGCGCAATCGGGGCGCTGGAAGGCCGCTTCGGTCGCGGTGCCCGGTGGCGCCGGCCGCTGCGGCGTTGCGAGACCGCCTTCGCTCGCATACAGCGCGTCGAGCATGGCGGGCGTGACCTGCGCGGCTGGCAGGTCGAACATCACTTGCCCGTTGCGCATGCCGACGATGCGCGGGAACCAGCGCAGCGCCAGGTCGACTGCATGCAGCGACGCCACCAGCGTGGCGCCGGTCGCTTCACTCTGCGCCACAAGCTGCGCGATGGCGGCATCGGCCAGCGTGGGATCGAGCGCGGACACCGGCTCGTCGGCCAGCAGCAGGGCGGGGCGCTGGTACAGCGCGCGTGCGATGCCGACACGCTGCAGTTGCCCGCCCGAGAGGCGGTCGCAGCGATCGAACAGGCGGTCTTCCATCGACAGGCGCGACAGGGCCTCGTGCGCGCCGGCGATGTCAGACGGATGAAAGAGCGAGCCGAGCGCGCGCAGCGTCGACCATTCGCCGAGCCGCCCTGCGAGCACCGCGGTGACCACGCGCAGGCGCGGCGCGATGGGCGGCGACTGGTGCACGGTGCCGATGCGGGCGCGCAGTTGCTTCAGCGCGGTGGCGTTGAGTTGCCAGGGCTTCACGCCCAGTGCTTGAATTTCTCCTTCGGTGGGGCGCAGCGCGGCGCCGAGCACGCGCAGCAGCGTGGTCTTGCCGGCGCCTGAAGGGCCGATGACGGCGATGCGTTCGCCTGCAGTGGCGGACAAGGTCACGTCGGACAGCGCGCGGTGGCCGTTGGGGTGGACCATGCCGAGGGCTTGGAGGGAGAAGCTCACGTCGCGCGATGTCCCGAGGCTGCCCCCTCACCCCAGCCCACTCCCGCGAGTGGGAGAAGGAGAGGGCGCCCATGCAAACAGCCAAGCCCTGTCTTGCCCCCTCTCCCGCCTGCGGGAGAGGGTTGGGGTGAGGGTCCCCCCGCCTTCCACGGAATCACTTGATCAACCCAGCCGACTTCCCCGCCGTCTCGATCCCGTCGTAGTTCGACGACTTCGTCGGAATGAACTTGCTCGCGCGTTGCAGCACCATGATCTCCTTGTGCGCCGGGTTCGCCGGGTCGAGCTTCAGGAAGGCGTCGGTCAGCTTCTTCTGCAGCGCCGGGTCCATGCCGGGGCGCACCGTCCAGTTGTAGTCGTAGTAGGTCGGCGTGGTCGCCAGCACGCGCACCTTGGCGGCGTTGGGGTTCTTGGACTCCACCAGCTTGTCCCACACCGAGGCGTTGAGCACGCCTGCTTCGGCGCGCGACGCGGCCACGAAGGCCACGGTGGCGTCGTGCGCGCCCGAGAAGGCGACGGTCTTGAAGTCTTTCTCGGGGTTGATGCCCGCCTGCAGCAAGAAGTAGCGCGGCATCAGGCTGCCCGAGGTGGACGAGGGCGCGCCGAAGGCAAAGGTCTTGCCCTTCAGGTCGGCCAGGGTCTTGGCGGGGCTGTCGATGGGCACGATGAACTTGCTGGTGAACACCTCGTCTTCCGCGCGCTGCACGATGGGCACCGCGCCGCCGTTGGTGCGGATGCGCGCCTGCACGTAGGTGAAGCCGCCCAGCCAGGCCAGGTCGATCTTGTTGGTGGCCAGGCCTTCGACCACGGCGGCGTAGTCGGTCACGGGCGTGAACTGCACGTCCATGCCGGTCTCCTTCTTCAGGTAGTCGCCCAACGGCGTGAACTTGCGCTGCAGCTCGGTGGGCGCCTCGTCGGGAATGGCCGACACGCGCAGCACGCCCTGGGCCAGGGCGCCGAGGCTCGCGACGGAAAGGGCCAGCGCGATCGCTGCATGGGTGAGAGTCTTCTTCATGGATATGCCTCCGGCACGTGGGGGATGGGAAAGGACGGGGTGGTCAAAAAGAGGGGCGCTTCGATAATCGGCCGATGAACCCAACGCTCATGAACCCGCTCGCGCCGTTGCGCCTCACGAGTTTCTCGCATGGCGGCGGCTGCGGCTGCAAGATCGCGCCGGGCGTGCTCTCGCAGATATTGAAGAACCACGCGGGCGGCATGATTCCGCCCGAGCTCATGGTGGGCATCGAGACCGCCGACGACGCGGCCGTGTACAGGCTCAACGACCAGCAGGCGCTGGTCGCGACCACCGATTTTTTCATGCCCATCGTGGACGACCCGTACGAGTTCGGCCGCATCGCCGCAACCAACGCGATCAGCGACGTGTACGCGATGGGCGGCCGGCCGATCATGGCGCTGGCGCTCGTGGCCATGCCGATCAACCAGCTGCCGGTGGAGGTCATCGCCGAGATCGTGCGTGGCGGGCAGGACGTGTGCCGCGCGGCCGGCATCCCCATTGCGGGCGGCCACACCATCGATTCGGTGGAGCCCATCTACGGCCTCGTCGCGCTGGGACTGGTGCACCCCGAGCGCGTGCGGCGCAATGCCGACGCCAGGGCCGGCGACGTGCTGGTGCTGGGCAAGCCGCTGGGCGTGGGCGTGCTGTCCGCGGCGCTGAAGAAGGAGCAGCTGTCGGAGACGGGGTACCGACAGCTCATCGACAACACGACGCGCCTGAACACGCCGGGCATTGCGTTGTCCGCGCTCGACGGCGTGCATGCGCTGACCGACGTGACCGGCTTCGGGCTGGCCGGGCACACGCTGGAACTGGCACGCGGTGCGAAGCGCACCGCCGTCGTCGAATGGTCGAAGGTGCCCTTGCTCGACAACGTGGTGGCGATGGCGGCGGCGGGTTTCGTCACCGGTGCGTCGGGGCGCAACTGGGCGGGCTACGGCGCCGACGTCGCGCTGGCTGCCGGGTTGCCCGCCACTGCGCGGGATTTGCTGAGCGATCCGCAGACCTCGGGCGGGTTGCTGGTGAGCTGCGCACCCGAGGCGGTCGATGCGGTGTTGAAGATTTTCCGCGACGAAGGGTTCGCGAAGGCGGCGGTGATCGGGCGTGTAGAGGCTGGCGAGCCGGCGCTGCGCGTGGTTCCGTAGCGCTTCGTGTTTCTCCCTCCCCCTCTGGGGGAGGGCAGGGGTGGGGGCACGCGGCGGTCGATGAAGCACCGCGGCAGAACCAGGGCCGCCTGCCCCCATCCCAGCCTTCCCCCAAAGGGGGAAGGAGCAAGACAAATACGGCGGAAGAGCGAAGGAGTCGAACCTTCCCGGCGACGACTGGCGCCACCCACCGGGTTTGAAGCCCGGCCGCCCCACCAGGGACGATCCCCTCCCATGACTGCGTTCGTCGTTCACGGCCTCGCCCCGAACAACGAGGTGTCGGGCCGCAGCAGGTGCGTGTCCTTCACGCGCCTTGTCAGCCCCACACGGTCGAAAAACTCCAGCAGCTGGATCGCGCGCTTGCGCCCCAGCCCCGTCGCGTCGCGAAAGCTCGCGGCCTGCAAGCCTTCGGGCCCCGCGAGCGCATCGCGCGCGATGGCCGCGAGCCGCTCGACGGTGGCCAGCGGATAGTACAAGTCCTTCACCACCTGGAAAGCCTCGCCCCGGCGCGCGAGGCCGGCCAGCGTCTGTCGCACCATCTGCTCGCTCGCCGCGCAGTCCTTCGCCAGGTCGCGCACCCACGGCGGATCGAAGCCGCCGTCGGCCAGCCTGGGCAACAGCTTCTGCGCGAGCTTCTGCTCGGCCTCGTTCAGGCGCGCCGCGTGGTCCGGCAGGTGCATCCACGTGCCGCTGCGCACCAGCGCGCCACGCGCGAGCAGCGCGTCGATCGCGTGGCGCCACAGTGCATCGCCGGTGCGCGGCGCGGCCAGGCGCTTCAGGCGTCGCGCGTCGGGGCCGACCTCGTCGGGCGAGCCGCGGTGGAAGTCGGCGAGCCGCTCGACGACCTGCGCTTGCAGCGCGTCCAGGTGCGCTTGCGCGATGGCCGTGTCGGCGATGCGCACCGCGTCGTCGGGCCACTGCAGCGCCGCTTCGTTCGCCAGCGACAGCGCACGCGCCAGCCGTTCGGCGTCGATGCCCAGCGGCGCGCTGTGCAGCAGCGCGGCCACGCGCGCGGCACGGTGGTCGATGGCCCACGCCGCCAAGGTTCGCAGCCGCTCGGGCGTGCGCCGATAGCGCACCGGCGCGAACGGGTCGAGCACGCGCACGCCGGCCACCGTGCGCGTGGCCGACGCGTCGCGCAGCACGCCCCGGTCGCCGTGCCATGCGCCCACTGCGTCGCGCAGCACCAGCTGCGCCGGCGCGGTCTCGCCGGGCGTGAGCGCGTCGCGGTCGAGCAGCGCGACCGAGGCCATCACGTCGCTCGCGCCCAGGTGCGCATGCACTGCGGTGCCCGAGCGAAGCGGCCTGGCCTCGCCGGGCCACAGCGTGAGCAGCACATCGATGCGGTCGCTCGACAGCGCGACCTCGCGTGCGCAGACCCAGTCGCCGCGGTGCATCTCGTCCTTCGCGACGCCGGCCAGCGCGAGCGCGCAGCGTTGCCCCGCGTGCGCGGCTTCGGCCTGCTGGTTCTGCGCATGGATGCCGCGCACGCGCACGGTGCGCTCGCCGGGCATCACGCGCAGCTCGTCGCCGATGCGCACGCTGCCGCTGAAGACCGTGCCGGTGACGACCGTGCCCACGCCCGAGAGCGTGAAGCTGCGGTCGACCGCCAGCCGGAACGCGAGCGCGTCTTCGTGTGTGCGCTCGGTGCGCGCCACGTCGAGCAGCCGCTCGCGCAGCGCCTCCATGCCTTCGCCTGTCGTGGCCGACACCGCGAGCATCGGCGCCTGCGACAGGGCCGTGGGTGCGAGCAGGGCCGCGACGTCGGCACGCACCTCGGCAAGCCTCTGGTCGCGAAGGCCGGCGTCGATGCGGTCGATCTTGGTGATGGCGACGGTGGCCTCGCGCACGCCGAGCAGCGAAACCACCGCCAGGTGCTCGCGCGTCTGCGGCATCACGCCGTCGTCGGCGGCGACCACCAGCAGGGCGTGGTCGACGCCGGTGGCGCCGGCCAGCATGGTGTGCAGCAGGCGCTCGTGGCCGGGCACGTCGACGAAGCCGAGCGACACGCCGTCGGGCGCGTGCAGGTAGGCGTAGCCCAGTTCGATGGAGATGCCGCGGCGTTTTTCCTCGGGCAGGCGATCGGTGTCCACGCCGGTGAGCGCGCGCACGAGCGTGGTCTTGCCGTGGTCGATGTGGCCCGCGGTGCCGATGATCATGGCGCGCGGACTTGCTCCTTCCCCCTTTGGGGGAAGGCTGGGTTGGGGGCAGGCCTTCGATAAGGCGTCGGGCTTTTTCGGAGGCCGTCGTGCCCCCACCCCGGCCCTCGCCCAGCGGGGGAGGGAGGAACGCGGGGGCCGTTCATGACAACCGCTCCTTCAACAGCGGCAACTGCGCCACGAACGGCCCGCTGTCTTCCAGGCAACGCAAATCGAGCAGCAACCTGTCTTCCGCGATGCGCCCGATCACCGGCAGCGGCAGGCCGCGCAGCGCCGTGGCAAGCGCGTCGAGCGCAGTGCCCAGGCCTTTCTTCGACGTTCCGGCCGGCGCAAGCGCCAGCCCTGCCGAAGGCAGCCTTTCCACCGGCAGCGAGCCCGAACCGATCTGCCCCAGCAGCGGCACGACCTGCACCGTGAAGCGTGGCGACACGGCCGCCTGCACCGCGGGCAGCAGCGCCTCGGCCATCTCGCGGATCGCCTCGGCGGGCCGCGTCAGCAGCCGCAGCGTGGGCAAATCCTGCGCGAGCCGCTCGGGCCGCAGGTACAGCGACAGCGTGGCCTCCAGCGCGGCCAGCGGCAGCTTGCTCATGCGCAGCGCGCGCTTCATCGGGAACTTGCGGATGCGGCCGACCGCCTCCCTGCTGCCGACGATGAGCCCGGCCTGCGGGCCGCCCAGCAGCTTGTCGCCCGAGAAGGTGACCACGTCGCAACCGGCCGCGAGCATCTCCTGCGGCAGCGGCTCGCGCGGCAGGCCGTAGTGCGCCAGGTCGACCAGCGAGCCGCTGCCCAGGTCGGTGGCCAGCGGCACGCCGCGCGCATGCGCGATGCCCGCGAGCGTGGCCTCGTCGACCGCGGCGGTGAAGCCCCGCACGGCGTAGTTGCTGGTGTGCACCTTCATCACCAGCGCGGTGTTCGCGTTGATGGCGCGCTCGTAGTCCTGCGGGTGCGTGCGGTTGGTGGTGCCCACCTCGACCATGCGCGCGCCGGCGCTGGCCATCACGTCGGGCATGCGGAAGGCGCCGCCGATCTCGACCAGCTCGCCGCGCGAGACGATCACCTCGCGCTCGCGCGCCAGCGCCGCGATGGTCAGCAGCACGGCGGCGGCGTTGTTGTTGACCACCGTGGCCGCCTCGGCACCGGTGATGGTGCACAGCAGCTCCTCCACCAGCGAATCGCGGTCGCCGCGGCTGCCGGTGGCCAGGTCGTACTCGAGGTTGTTCGGCGACGTCATCACCGCCAGCAGCCGCTGCAGCGCGGCATCGGCCAGCAGGGCGCGGCCCAGGTTGGTGTGGATGACGGTGCCGGTCAGGTTCAGCACCGCGCGCATGCGCGGCGCGAGGCGGGCCTGCACGCGCGCGGCCAGCGCGTTGCCCAGCGCTTCGTGCTGCACCGCGACCGTCTCCAGCGTGCCCGCCAGCGCCTGCGCGCGCAGCGCGTCGAGCAGGGCGCGCGCCTCTTTCACCACCAGCGTGTGGCCATGCGTGGCCAGCAAGGCAACCGGGCCGGCGAGGCGCAGCAGTTGATCGACAGAAGGCAGATCCTGGGGCCTTGCCGTCGAGCCGTGGACCACGGACTCTTTCGGCGTGCCCATCAGCCGCCCCCGCCGTCGTCGGTGGCGTTGCTTTCGTCTTCCGCAGCTTCCTCGGCTTCCACGGCTTCGGGGTCGCCGAACAGCAGCATCAGGTTGTGCCCGCTGCGCTGGTGGCCGGCGTCGGACACCAGCAGGTCCAGCGTGACGCTGGCCAGGTCGTCGGCCACGGGCTCGACCTCGGGGTCTTTTTCCATGGCGACCTGCTTGAGGTAGTGGCCGCAGCTGTCGCAGCACTCGGCCTTCACCGCGCCTTCGCGCGCGCCGGTGGCGGGCAGCTCGACGCCGGGCTGCGGCGAGAGCGATTCGAAATGGATGCCCTTGGTGCTCTCGCAGTGCGTGCACTTGATGCGCACGTAGTGCCACTCGGTGCTGCACAGCGAGCAGTGCAGGTACCTGAAGCCCGCCTCGTCGGCGCCGATGCGCGTGATGCTCACGGTCGGCACGCTGCCGCAGCAGGGGCACTCGGTGCCGGGGTCGGTGCGCCCGAAGATGTTCTCTCCCTCGCGTTCGGCCACCTGCAGCACCAGCTGCGCCCAGTAGGCCTGCAGCCCGGCCGCGATGAGCGGCGCCGCGGCCAGGTCGAGGCCGAGCATGAGGCGGCGCGACAGCTTGTCGGCCTGTTGCTCGATCCACGCGTCGTCGGCCGCCATCACGCGCTCCAGCGTGTCGCGCGCCGGGCCTTCGGGCAGGCGCGCGCGGAACAGCGCCAGCAGGCGGCGCAGCTCCGTGAGCCACACCGCGTCGCGCGTCCAGCCGAAGGCGGGCATCGGCGGCTTCAGCAAGGTGGCGGCGGCTTCGAGCGCTTCTTGCGCAGGCAACGCGACCGCCGCGTAGTCCTGCAGCACCTGGTGCTGCGCGTGCGCCAGGTCGGCGATGAAGATCAGGTATTCCCGCATCGGGTGCGAGGCCGCGAGCTGGCGCAAGCGCAGCTGACGGTCGAAGAACACGAGCGAGCGAACCGGCAAGCGCAGGAACGGCATTTGCCGCCCGGCCTGCATCGCGATCTGCTCGGGATCGAGCACGCGCGTGGTCCGAAGCGGTGAGGAGCCGGGGGGGCTGTTCATTGGGTCACTCTACAGCGATCCGCGCTATTCACCACGCGTCATCTTCCGGTGCCACAGCGGGTGGTTCAGCTTGGCCCAGCCTTCGGTGACGGTGCCGCGCGTCATCGCGCGCATCGTGCCCTTGACCCAGATGGCCGCGTAGATGTGCGTGATGACCGACAGGATCAGCACCACCGCCGACACCGAATGCACCACCACCGCGATGCGCCGCACGAGGATGGGAAAGAAGCCCACGAACCACGGGCTCCAGAACATGAAGCCCGTCGCGAACAGCAGCAGCAGGCTCACGCCGAAGGCCCAGAACACCAGCTTCTGCCCGGCGTTGTACTTGCCCACCGGCGGCATGCCCGACTTGTCGCCCCTGAGCATGCGCGGCGCGTTGGCGATCCACTCGCCGTCGACCTTGTCGAACACGTTCTCGCGCCACATCGTGAAGAACAGGAACACGAAGCCGAACACCATCAGGAGGCCCATGAACGGGTGCAGGATGCGCGTCCACGGCCCGCCGCCGAACAGCGTGCTCAGGAAGAACAGCGCGGGGTGAAAGAAGGCCAGCCCCGAGAGCGCGGCCGCGAAGAACATGATGGCGACGAACCAGTGGTTCATGCGCGTGGCGTCGCGGTAGCGGCGAAGGTAGTAGCGGGTCATCGCGTTCTCCTCATGCACGGGGCGGTGGGGGCGGCGGGGGCGGCGGCGCTGTTCCGGGTGTAGCCGGTATCGCGGGTGTCGCGGCCCATGGGGGCGGGGGTTCCCCCGGGCGCACCGGCGGCGGTGCCTCGATCACCATCACGTCGTCGGGCCGGCCGTCGCGGTCGGCGTCGGGGTGGTCTTCCTTCGGCTCGATGGGGCCGGCCTTCATGTAGTGGAAGAAGCTGCCGACCACCGCGCCGATCATCGCGACCATGGCCAGCGGCTTGGCCACGCCCTTCCACAGCGACACCAGCGGGCTGATGCGCGGGTCCTTGGGCAGGCCGGCGTACAGGCCCGGGCGGTCGGCGTGCTGCAGCACGTACATCACGTGGGTGCCGCCCACGCCGGCCGGGTCGTACACGCCGGCGTTGGCGAAGCCGCGGTCCTTCAGGTCGACGATGCGCTCCGAGGCGTACTCGTGCATGTCTTCCTTGGTGCCGAAGTGCAGCGCGCCGGTCGGACAGGCCTTGACGCAGGCCGGCTCCAGGCCCACGCCCACGCGGTCGGAGCACAGCGAGCACTTGTAGGCCTTGTTGTCGGCCTTGCTGATGCGCGGCACGTCGAAGGGGCAGCCGGTGACGCAGTTGCCGCAGCCCACGCAGTGCTCGCTGATGAAGTCGACGATGCCGTTGGCGTACTTGACGATGGCGCCCGGCGAGGGGCACGACTTCAGGCAGCCGGGGTCGTCGCAGTGCATGCAGCCGTCCTTGCGGATCAGCCACTCGAGCTTGCCGGCCTCGGGCTCGACCTCGGAGAACTTCATCACCGTCCATGACGAGGGCGTGAGGTCGACCGGGTTGTCGTAGGTGCCGTGGTTGGTGCCGACCTCGTCGCGCAGGTCGTTCCATTGCATGCACGCGACCTGGCAGGCCTTGCAGCCGATGCAGGTGGACACGTCGATGAGCTTGGCCACTTCCTGCACCTGCGGCCGGTGGCGGATGTCGGGCGAAGGCGTGGTGGTGGCCGAGCGGGCGGCGATGTCGAGGGTCTGGAGGGAGGACATCAGCGGCTCCGGTTCGGGGTCTTGCTCCTTCCCCCTCTGGGGGAAGGCGGGGATGGGGGCAGGCCTTCGATGAGGCGCCGCGTGGTCGTGGAGGCCGTCGTGCCCCCACCCCGGCCCTCCCCCAGCGGGGGAGGGAGAAAGACCAGGGCATCGAGTGTGTCGAGAAGCTGCTTCATCTCACGCCTTCTCGATATTCACAGTGAACGACTTGTACTCCGGCGTCTGCGTGTTCGCATCCCCCACGAACGGCGTGAGCGTGTTCACCAGGTACCCCGGCTTCGCGATGCCCACGAAGCCCCAGTGGTTGGGCAGCCCCACGGTGTGCACCGTGCGCCCGTCCACCTGCAGCCCGACGATGCGCTTGGTCACCACCGCCACCGCCTTGATGTGGCCGCGCTTGCTCCACACCTTGACCATGTCGCCGTGCGCGATGCCCTTGTCCTTCGCGAGCTCCTCGCCGATCTCCACGAACTGCTGCGGCTGGATGATGGCCGAGGTGCGCACGTTCTTCGTCCAGTAGTGGAAGTGCTCGGTCAGCCGGTAGCTGGTGGCCACGTACGGAAAGTCCGCCGGCACGCCCAGCCGCTCGAGGTCGCCCTTGAAGATGCGCGCCGCCGGGTTGGCGCGCGCCACCGCGTTGTTCGGGTGCATCAGGTTGTTCACCAGCGGCGACTCGAAGGGCTCGTAGTGCTCCGGCAGCGGCCCTTCGGCCATGCCCGTGGGCGCGAAGAGCCGCGCCACGCCCTCGGCCGTCATGATGAAGGGGCGCACCGCGTCGGCCTCCATCGGGTTGGCGTCGGGCCGGATGTCGGGAATGTCCGAGCCGGTCCACTGCTTGCCGTCCCACGCGATGAGCTTGCGCCTGGCGATCCAGGGCTTGCCCGTGGTCGGGTCGGTGGAGGCGCCGTTGTACAGGATGCGCCGGTTCGCCGGCCAGGCCCACGCCCAGTTCAGCGCCTGGCCGATGCCGTACGGGTCGGCGTTGTCGCGCCGCGCCATCTGGTTGCCGGCCTGCGTCCACGCGCCGCTGTAGATCCAGCAGCCGCTGGCGGTGCTGCCGTCGTCGCGCAGCAGGCCGAAACCCGAGAGCTGCTCGCCGGCTTTCGCGGTCGGCGGCTTGCTCGGGTCTTTGGCGTCGAGCAGGTCGGTGAGCGCGCGGCCGTTGTATTCCATCGCCAGTTCCTGCGCGGAAGGCGAGTCGGGAATCTTGTAGGGCCAGGTCAGCTTGACGATCGGGTCGGGGTACGCCCCGCCGTCCTTGATGTACGCCTGGCGCATGCGGTTGAACAGGCTCGCCACGATCTCGATGTCGCCCTTGGCCTCGCCGGGCGGCTCCGCGCCCTTCCAGTGCCACTGCAGCCAGCGGCTGGAGTTGGTGAGCGAGCCGTCTTCTTCCGCGAAGCAGGTCGAGGGCAGGCGGAACACCGTGGTCTGGATGTCGGCCGTCTTCACGTCGTTGAACTCGCCGAAGTTGCGCCAGAACTCGCTGGTCTCGGTCACCAGCGGGTCGATGGTGACCAGGAACTTGAGCTTGGAGAGCCCGTCGACGATCTTCTTCTTGTCCGGGAACGAGCCCACCGGGTTGAAGCCCTGGCAGATGTAGCCGTTGAGCTTGCCCAGGTTCATCAGCTCGAAGGCCTGCAGCACGTCGTAGAGCTTGTCGATCTTGGGCAGGTAGTGAAAGCCCCAGTCGTTCTGCGCGGTGGCCGCGTCGCCCCACCACGACTTCTGCATGCTGACGAAGAACTTCGGGTAGTTCTGCCAGTAGCTCATCTGGTTGGGGCGCAGCGGTTTCAGGGCGCGGGTCTTGTAGTAGTCCTCCAGCGTCTGCTCGCTGTCACGCGCCAGCGACATGTAGCCCGGCAGCGAGTTCGACAGCAGCCCCAGGTCGGTCAGCCCCTGGATGTTGCTGTGCCCGCGCAGCGCGTTCATGCCGCCGCCGGCTACACCGATGTTGCCCAGCAGCAGCTGCACGATGGCGCCGGTGCGGATCATCTGCGAGCCCTGGCTGTGCTGCGTCCAGCCCAGCGCGTACATGATGGTCATGGTGCGCGTGGACGTGCTGGTGCTCGCGATGTACTCGCACACCTTCAGGAACTTGTCCTGCGGCGTGCCCGTGATGCGGCTCACCATCTCGGGCGTGTAGCGCGCGTAGTGGCGCTTCATGACCTGCAGCACGCACTGCGGGTCCTGCATGGTCATGTCGACCTTCGCCATGCCGGCGTCGTCGAGCGCGTAGTTCCACGACTTGGGGTCGTAGTTGCGCTTCTCGGCGTTGTAGCCGCTGAAGATGCCGTCCTCGAACTTGTAGTCGGGCCCCACGATGAACGGCGCGTTGGTGTAGTTGCGCACGTACTCGGTCTGGATCTTCTCGTTGCCCAGCAGGTAGTTGATGACGCCCGCGAGAAACGCGATGTCCGAGCCCGCGCGCACCGGCGCGTAGTAGTCGGCCATGGCGGCCGAGCGCGTGAAGCGCGGGTCGACCACCACCAGGCGTGCCTTGTTCTGCTTCTTGGCCTCGATCACCCACTTGAAGCCGCAGGGGTGCGCCTCCGCCGCGTTGCCGCCCATGATCAGCACGACGTCCGCGTTCTGGATGTCCTGCCAGTGGTTGGTCATTGCGCCTCTGCCGAACGTCGGGGCCAGACTGGCCACCGTGGGTCCGTGTCAGACGCGTGCCTGGTTGTCGAACACCAGCATTCCGGTCGAGCGGAATGCCTTGTGGGTGATGTAGCCCGTTTCGTTGGAGGAGGCCGACGCGCACAGCATGCCGGAGCTGGTCCATCGGTTGACGGTCTTGCCGTCGGCGTTGGTGGTCTGGAAGTTGGCGTCGCGGTCGGCCTTGAGCAGCTTGGCGATGCGGTCGAGCGCGTCGTCCCAGCCGATGCGCTTCCACTCCATGCTGCCGGCCTCGCGCACCTCGGGGTACTTCAGGCGGTTGGGGCTGTGCACGAAGTCGAGCAGGCCCGCGCCCTTGGGGCACAGGGTGCCGCGGTTGACGGGGTGGTCGGCGTCGCCCTCGATGTGCAGGATGTCGGACACCACGTTCTTCGCCTTGTCGCCCAGGCTGTACATGATGAGCCCGCAGCCCACCGAGCAGTAGGGGCAGGTGTTGCGCGTCTCGGTGGTGCGCGCGAGCTTGAAGTTGCGGGCCTCGGCCAGCGCGGCGGTCGGCGAGAAGCCGAGCGCCACGATGCTGGAGCCGACCAGCCCCGCGCTGCTGACGCGGAAGAATTGCCGGCGGTTCATGTCCATGACCTGACCTCCTGCATCGCTGAAGTGGGGTGTTTCATCGGGAGCTTCTTCTTTGCGTGGGGAAACTGGGGCTGGGTTCTCTTGTTCTCTTGGTGTGCAGCTACTTCGGGGCCGTGCCGTCGCCGCCGCTCGGCGCGGGCGCCGCACCGCCTGCCGCACCGCCCCCGTTCGGCCCGCTCATGCCGCCGACGGCCGCGCCGCCCTCGGAAGGGCCCTTGTGGGCGGTGGATTCGTCGACCTTGTCGCCGGAGTCGGCGGGCTTGATGCCGCTCGGGCTGGCGCCGGACTGGCCTGCGGAGGCTTCGGGCGCCTTCGCCGTGGGGCTGGAAGTGGAAGTGGCCGTCGCAGTTGGCTTGGGGTCGCAGGCGCTCAGCAGGAGGCCCAGGGCCAGGCACGCTGCAAGGCAGGGGCCCAGGGTTGGCAGGCGCTGACTTCTCGGCATCGACACTCCTTCGGGGAAAGGATGGCCAGGCAGTGGAATGTTGTTCTGTTCACCCGCTGCGCCGGCAAGACGAGGCCCCGTGGGTGCCGCAAGGTGTTTTTTGCATCATGCGGCAGCGTTCTGGTGCGATCAAGTAGGCCAAGGCCTGCAATCGCTTGGCAATAACCCTTGGATGCCGCCGTGTGCGGGGCTCTCGGCTATCGTCGCGGCCATGAATGCCTCCCTCCGCCTGGGTTGGCGCACGCTCTGGCGCGACCTGCGCGCCGGCGAGTTGCGCCTGTTGATCGTTGCCGTGCTGCTGGCCGTGGCCGCGCTCACGGCCGTCGGCTTCTTCGCCGACCGCCTGCAGGGCGGGCTGAAGCGCGATGCGCGCCAGCTGCTGGGCGGCGACGCGGTGGTGGTCAGCGACAACCCCACGCCCGAGGCCTTCGTGGCGCAGGCGAAATCGCTGGGCCTGGAAGGCACGGGCACCTACGGCTTTCCGACCATGGCGCGGGCCGAAGAGGCCCAAGGCGGCGCCAGCAAGCTGGTGGCGCTGAAGGCGGTGGCGCCCGGCTACCCGCTGCGCGGCAGCCTGCAGACGTCGACCACGCTGGACGGCGCGGGCGCGGTCACGCGCGACATTCCGCCGGCCGGCGAGGTGTGGGTCGATGCCTCGCTGCTCGACTCGCTGGGCCTGAAGGTGGGCGACACATTGCTGCTGGGCGACACCGGCCTGCGCGTGGGCCGCGTGATCACGCTGGAGCCCGACCGGGGCGCGGGCTTCATGAGCTTCTCGCCGCGCGTCATGCTCAACCAGGCCGACGTGGCGCGCACCGCGCTCGTGCAGCCGGCCAGCCGCGTGGGCTACCGCTATGCGGTGGCCGGCAACGACCTGGCGGTGAAGCGCTTCACCGACTGGGCCGAGGCCTCCATCAAGAAGGGCGAGCTGCGCGGCGTGCGGCTCGACTCCTTCGAGGGCGGCCGCCCCGAAATGCGCCAGACGCTCGACCGCGCGGAGAAATTCCTGAGCCTGGTGGCGCTGCTGGCGGCGCTGCTGTCGGCCGTGGCCGTGGCGCTGGCCGCGCGCGGCTTCGCGGCCAGCCACCTGGACGACTGCGCCATGCTGCGCGTGCTGGGCCAGAGCCAGCGCACCATCGCGATGGCCTATTCGTTCGAGTTCGCGGTCATCGGGCTGGTGGCCAGCGGGCTGGGCGTGGCCATCGGCTTCGCGGTGCACTACGTGTTCGTGCTGCTGCTGGCCGGACTGGTCGAAACCGCGCTGCCGGCCGCTACGCTGTGGCCGGTGGCCTTCGGCCTGGGCATGGGGCTGACGCTGCTGTTCGCCTTCGGCCTGCCGCCGGTGCTGCAGCTGGCCAAGGTGCCGCCGCTGCGCGTCATCCGGCGCGACGTGGGCGGGCTCAAGCCGGCCTCGCTCGCGGTGCTGGGCGTGGGCGTGGCGGGCTTCGCGGCCTTGCTGATGGCGGCCAGCAGCGACATCAAGCTGGGGCTGATCGCGGTCGGCGGCTTCGCCGGCGCGGTGGCCGTGTTCGCGCTCTTGAGCTGGCTGGCGGTGAAGGTGCTGCGCCGCAGCGTGAACGAAACCACCGCGCCGCGCTGGCTGGTGCTGGCCACGCGGCAGATTTCGGCGCGGCCGGCCTACGCGGTGGTGCAGGTCAGCGCGCTGTCGGTGGGCCTGCTGGCGCTGGTCCTGCTGGTGCTGCTGCGCACCGACCTGGTGGCCAGCTGGCGCCAGGCCACGCCGCCCGACGCGCCGAACCGCTTCGTCATCAACGTCATGCCCGACCAGAGCGACGCCTTCCAGAAGTCGCTGCGCGACGCGGGCGTGGGCAAGTTCGACTGGTACCCGATGATTCGCGGCCGCCTGGTCGCCATCAACGACAAGCCGGTGACGCCCGACGACTACGCCGAAGACCGCGCCAAGCGCCTGGTCGACCGCGAGTTCAACCTGAGCAACGCGGTGCAGGCGCCCGAGCACAACGCCATCACGGCCGGCAAGTGGACGCCCGGCGCGGCCGGCGAGGTGAGCGTGGAAGAGGGCCTGGCCGAAACGCTGGGCCTGAAGCTGGGCGACACGCTGCGCTTCGACATCGGCGGCATGCAGAACGACGCGCGCGTCACCTCGCTGCGCAAGGTCGACTGGGGTTCGCTGCACGCCAACTTCTTCGTGATGTACACGGTGGCCTCGCTGGCCGACGTGCCGGTGACCTACATGGGCGCCTTCCGCGCGCCCGAGACGCGCGGCTTCGACAACGCGCTGGTGCGCAGCTACCCCAACGTGACCAACGTCGACATGAGCGCCACCATCAACCAGGTGCAGCGCGTGCTCGACCAGGTGATTCGCGCGGTCGAGTTCCTGTTCGGCTTCACGCTGGCCGCCGGGCTGGTGGTGCTGTTCGCGGCCGTGACGGCCACGCGTGAAGAACGCGCGCGCGAGTTCGCGGTGATGCGCGCGGTGGGCGCGCGCGCCAGCCTGCTGCGCCAGGTGCAGCGCGCGGAGCTGGCGGGCGTGGGGCTGCTCGCGGGCTTCCTGGCGAGCATCGTGGCCTCGGTGATCGGCTGGGCGCTGGCGCGCTATGTGTTCGAGTTCACCTGGACCGCTTCTCCGCTGGTGCCGGTGGCCGGCGCGCTGGCCGGCGCCGTGCTGGCGCTGGGCGCCGGATGGTGGGGCCTGCGCGACGTGCTGCGCCGCCCGGTGGTGGACACGCTGCGGCGCGCGGCCGAGTAATTTTTTTCTGCGCCGGGGCGGCGGTCGGGGCTGTACGGGGTCGGGGATGCAATACATTCCCCGACCCCGTATCCAATTCAGAAAAGAAACCCCTGCATGCGCTTGGCGTCATTCCAGATCACCAACTTTCGCTCGATCAACGACAGCGGCCTCATCCATTCCTCGCAGATCACGGCGATCCTCGGTCGAAATGACAGCGGCAAATCGAACCTGCTGCGCGCGCTCCACAGCCTGAACCCCACCGAGGGCCTGGCCGAACTCAGCCCCATCAAGGACTTTCCGCGGCACCGCCGCCTCGACGAGTGCACGGGCGACACGCCGGTGGTGTTCACGCGCTGGGCGCTGGACGAGGCCGAGCAGGCCGTGCTCGCCGAGATGCTGCCGCGCGCGGCCGGCGTGCGCCACGTCACCGCGAGCCGGGGCTACGCCGCGGTGCGCCAGGCCGGGCTCGAAGGCCTGGCGGCGCTGTCGCTGGACGTGAGCGACATCAAGGCCAAGGTGCGCAAGATCGTGCCGGCCGTGAAGGCCGCCGCGGAGAAAGTCGCCGAAGAAGCCAAGGCCCTGCTCGAGCAGGAGGCCGACACCTTCGACGCCGCGATGATCATGAGCCCCGACTACATCCGCTGGTCCGCCGGCGCGGTGCAGGCGGCGCAGGCGCTGCGCAAGGCGCTGGCCGTGGCCGGCGCCGAGCTGAGCGACAAGCAGGAGCAGATGCTGGCCGAGCTCGAGGACATGGCCCTGGCCATCGCCAACGACGCGCCCGCGCTGGCCCGCGCCCGGGCCTGGGTGCTGCAGAAGCTGCCGCGCTTCGTCTACGTCGACGAATACCCCGCGCTGCCCGGTCGCCAGAACATCCCTGAGTACCTGGGGCGCGAAGGCTGGGGCCAGCGCACGCCCGCGCAGCGCAGCTTCGGCAAGCTGTGCAAGGTGGCGGGGCTCGACCCGCGCCAGCTGCAGGCGCTGCTCGAGAAGAACGACATGGCCACGCGCAACCAGCTGGTCAACCGCGCCGGCGCGGTGGTGACGGCGCAGATCCGCCGGCTGTGGAAGGACCGGCCGCTGAAGGTGCGCTTCAACCTCGACGGCCAGCACCTGGACACGCTGGTGTCCGACCCCGACGACGCCTACGAGGTGGAAGTGAACCTCAACGAGCGCAGCCGCGGCTTCCAGTGGTTCTTCGCGTTCTACATCGCGTTCTTTGCGGACACCCGGGCCGACATCCAGGGCGACACCCAGGGCGCGGTGCAAGCCGCCGTGCTGCTGCTGGACGAGCCCGGCCTGCACCTGCACGCCCACTCGCAGGCCGACCTGTTGGCGCATTTCGAGAACGACTTCGGCAACCAGATCCTCTACACCACGCATTCGCCGTTCATGGTGCCCACGCACCGGCTCGACGCGGTGCGCACGGCCTGCATGAGCGAGGCCGGCGGCACCACCGTGAGCAACACCGCCGAGGGCGATGCGCGCACGCTGTACCCGCTGACGGTGGCGCTGGCGTTGAGCCGGATGGCGGCTGACAACACTGCATCGGCTGCCGCTGCCGCTGCCGCTGCAGCGCCGGTGCCTGCACGCGCCCCTGCACCTGCAGCCCCGGTGGCCGCAACCGCCCCGGCGGCGGTGGTCGAACCGGCCTGACCCGTCAGGCGACGATGCGCTGCAGCGCATCGAAACAGGCCGGGTCGATCGCCGTGCCCACGCTCGCGGCCATCACCGAGAGCGCCTGCGCGACCGGCATCGCCGCGCGGTGCGGGCGGCTGGCGCACAGCGCGTCGAAGATGTCCGCGGCCGTGATGATGCGTGTCTCCAGCGGAATCTGCGGCGCCTTCAGCCCGCGCGGGTAGCCCGTGCCGTCGAGCCGCTCGTGGTGGGCCGCGGCCACGCGCCCGAGGTCGCCGAAGGCGCCCACGCGCGAGAGGATCGCCTCGGTGTGCTGGGCATGCCGCTTCATGGCGGCCCACTCGGTGCTGTCGAGCTTGCCGGGCTTGTCGAGCACCGCGTTGCTCACGCCGAGCTTGCCCACGTCGTGCAGCAGCGCGCCGCGGCGCAGCCAGCGCCGGCGCGCGGGCGCAAGGCCGAAGTGCTGGGCAATGCCGTCCACGTTGCCGGCCACGCGCGCGCTGTGGCCGCTCGTGAACGGGCTCTTGCCGTCCACCACCTGCCCGAAGGCCTCGGCGATGTCGTCGAGGTAGTCGTCGTCCACCGCGACCCGGCCCCTTGCGGGCTCCATGGCGAACACGCGGGCTTCCAGCGCCGGCGATGCCAGCCGGTGCCAGAACAGCGGGTCGAGCGCCACGTGGTCGAAGGCGGCCACCAGCGACGGGTCGAACCAGCTGCCCGCGCGGGAGCGCGCCTCGTGAATGGCCAGCGGCGCATGCCCCGCCGTGTGGTGCACGTCGACGGCCTGCGCCAGCAGCGCGACGCGCGCGGTCAGCGGAATGGCGTCGCCCCGGCGCTGCTGCGGGCGGCCGCTGCCGTCCCAATGCTCGTGCAGGCTGGCAATGCCGTGCTGCACCGCTTCGCCGAAGCGCAGCTGTCGCGCGATGGCGGCACCCTGCGTGCAGCGCGTGCGCATCAGCTCGTCGGCAATCTGCGGGCCGTTGCGCAGCACGTTCAGCAGGCCGCGCAGCCGCGCCGGCAGGCTGGCCTTGGCGCCCGTGTGGGTGAAGACGAAGCGCAGCATGCGCGGCCAGCTGTCGCCGACCTGCTTGAGGTCGCGCTTGAAGCGCAGGTCGTCGGTCAGGTACAGCTCGGAAATGCGCGCCGCATTGCTGCTGCAGCCCAGGTCCTTCAGGAGCACGGTGTAGTACACGTCGCGCAGCGCCAGCTCGTCCAGCCCGAGCTGGCGGCCGATGTTCATGCCGATCCAGCAGGAGCGCACCGCGTGGCCCCGGGGCTGGCCCGAGGTGAGGTCCAGCGCATGGCTGAGCGAGCCGATGAGCGGGGAAAGCCCGAGGTTTTCGGTCGCGAACGCCTGGGGGTCCGGGGAGGCGTTGGGAGGCAGCATCTTCGTTTTATCGGCAAGGCCGGTGGAAACTTGAGAGCTTATTTCGTAATTTGGCCGGTGGCAGCGTCTTCGACGGTTTCCTTGAACATGTGCTCGCCCGCGAAATCGACGAACGCCCGCACCTTGGGCGAAAGCTGCCGGCTCGAAGGCCACAGCGCCGAGAACTGCCCCTGGCGCACCAGGTGCGCGGCCAGCACGCGCTGCAGTTCGCCGCGCGCCAGCGAGTCGCGCGCCAGGAAGTCGGGCATGTAGGCCACCCCCAGCCCCGCGATGGCCGCGCCCAGCATCGCCTCCATGTTGTTGCACAGCAGGCCGGGCGGCAGGCGCTCGGGCAGGCCGGGCAGGTCCCACTCCTCGACCTTGCCGCCGGTGACGAACTTGTAGCGCAGGCAGGCGTGCCGCGCGAGGTCGGCCGGCACCTGCGGCACGCCCTGGCGCGCCAGGTAAGCCGGCGAGGCCACCAGCACGAACTGGAACGGCCCCAGCCGGCGCGCGACCAGTTGCGAGTCGACCAGCTCGCCGCTGCGGATGGCCACGTCGACGCCCTCGGCGATCACGTCGACCAGGCGGTCGTTGAAGTCGAGGTCGAGCTCGATCTCGGGGTAGCGCGCCTTGAAGGCCGGCAGCACCGGCAGCAGGAAGCGGTAGCCGATGGTCGGCAGGCTCACGCGCAGGCGGCCGCGCGGCGCGGCAATGGCGTCCTGCATCATGGCGCGCGCATCGTCCAGCTCGTCGAGGATGCGGCGGCAGCGCTCGTGGAACAGCGCGCCTTCCTGCGTGAGCCGCGTGTGGCGCGTGGTGCGGTTGAACAGGCGCACGCCGAGCTGCTGTTCGAGCCGCGCCACGTTCTTGCCTACGGCGGAAGCCGAGATGCCCAGCAGGCGCCCGGCCTTGGCGAAGCTCAGCAGGTCGGCGGCGCGCACGAAGGATTCAAGGCCGGCGAAGCTGTCCATATTGGCAACCTTTGGTTGGGAGTCTGAGGATCGTCGCGGCTATTTTGATTTCATTCAATCCTTTTTATCTTCGTGCTTTCGTTTTTGCGTGAAAGCACCCGCGATGTCCTCGATGTCTTCGTCCCTGTCGTCAACGTTTTCCAGGAACTGGCTGCTCGCCGCCGTCTGCCTTGCCGCGCTGGGCATGCCGCTGAGCTTCACCGGCCCGGCGGTGGTGCTGCCCGCCGTGCATGCCGCGCTCGGCGGCAGCCCGGTGCAGCTCAACTGGGTGACCAACGCCTTCATGCTGAGCTTCGGCGCCACGTTGATGGCCGCCGGCGCGCTGGCCGACGCCTACGGGCGCAAGCGCGTGTTCCTGCTCGGGCTGGCGGTGGTGGCGCTAAGCGCGTCGCTGCTCACGCTGGCGCCGGGCATCGTGGCCTTCGACCTTGTTCGCGCCTTGCAGGGCCTGGGCTCGGCGGCCGCCTTCGCCGCGGGCACCGCGGCGCTGGCGCAGGTGTTCGACGGCCCGGCGCGCATGCGGGCGTTCAGCGCCATCGGCACTTCGTTCGGCGTGGGGCTGTCGTGCGGCGCCATCCTGTCGGGCTGGCTGGCCGAGCGCTTCGGCTGGCAGGCCGTCATGCTGAGCCCCGGCGCGGCCAGCCTCGTGGCGCTGTGCATTGCCGCGCCCGGCATGCGCGAATCGCGCAACCCGAACGCCATGGGGCTCGACGGGCCCGGCACCCTGAGCTTTACCGCCGCGCTGAGCCTGCTCACGCTGGGCGTGCTGCAGGCGCCAGAAAGCGGCTGGGGCAGCCCGTGGGTGGTTGGCTTGCTGGCCAGCGCGGCACTGATGGGCGCGGCCTTCATCGCCATCGAGCGGCGCGTGGCGCACCCGATGCTCGACCTGTCGCTGTTCCGTTTTCCGCGCTTTGTCGGCGTGCAGCTGCTGGCCGCCGCGCCGGCCTACGGTTTCGTCGTGCTGCTGGTGCTGCTGCCGATTCGCTTCATCGGCCTGGAAGGGCGCAGCGCGCTGGAGGCGGGCAGCTTCATGTTCGCGCTGTCGGGGCCGATCCTGGTGGTGCCGACATTGGCCGCGTGGCTGGCGCACCGGTTCTCGGCGGGCGCGATCTCGGCGGTGGGACTGCTGGTGTGCGCGGCCGGGCTGGCGTGGCTGAGCCGCTGCGCGCCCGGTGCGCCGCTGCACGAACTGGCGGGTGCGCTGCTGCTCATCGGCGCGGGCATCGGCCTGCCGTGGGGGCTGATGGACGGGCTGGCCGTGAGCGTGGTGCCGCGCGAGCGGGCGGGCATGGCGTCGGGCATCTTCAACACCGTGCGGGTGGCGGGCGAGGGCATCGCGCTGGCGCTGGTGGGCGCGGGCCTCACGGCGCTGGTGGCGGCGCGGCTGGGACATTCGGCCGCAGGCTCGCAGGCAGTGTCACAGGCGGCGCAACGCATGACGACGGGAGACTTGTCGCAGGCATTGGCCCTGCTGCCGGATGTGGACCGCGCGGGGGTGTTGCAGGCGTACGGCGCGGCGTTCGGCAGCTTGCTGTGCGTGCTGGCGGGGGTGACGGTGCTGACGGCGCTGGTGGTGTTTTTGTTCTTGCGGCGCGAGGGGCGTGGGGAGGAGCAGGCGGTGGGGTTGGAGTCGCCTGCGTGTTGATGTCGACCGGGCTCCCCGCCGTTTTAGCGTGGCTTGATGTTGGAGCCTTCGAGCTTGGCCTGTCCTTTGGCGAAGGGCTGGACCTTGCTTTCCCTGGCTTGGGTGTTGGTGAAATCGGTTGAGCGGGCGATGGTGTTGGCGGTAAGTTCCAGCCAGGCGATGCGGCTGTTCGAAAGCACCAGGCTGTCCAGCGTGCAGCCCTGCATCTGGAACAGCGAAGTGTGGATGTGGTGCGTATTCAAACGCGGCACCTTGCTCGCTTGAATGACGACGCTGTCGTTGACGCGCGCTCGCACGTTGGCCAGGTCGAGGCCCGTGCCGCCGGCGATGGTGACGGGTTCGGTGGAGAGGTTGCCGCCGAACACGACGTTGTCGATGTCGATGGCCCGAATTCCGCCAACGTACGCCTCGAAGACCTTTGTGCCGTTACCGAAGATCTGGCTGTTTCGCACGCTGAGGCGCCCGGCTTCCTTGACGTAGGCGTTGATGTAGCCGCCTTTGACGCGTTCGAAGAGGATGGTTTCCTTGACGGTGGCGTCCGTGAGATCGAACTCTTCCAACACGGTGTCTATAACTTCGAGCGAATGCAGGTTGCTTGCAGTCAAGTCGAACTTGCCCCTCAGCTTGCACCCGATGATCTGTACTTTTGGGACGATGCCTTTCGATTCCCTCGCGTCGATCGGGCACTGCATCGAGTCGAACTCACAGTTTCGAATCACCAGTGCCGAGTGCCCCAGCACGCCGAACCACTTCCCTCTGCAGCCATCGAACGCTGCTTCCCCGTAGCTTCCGATGCTGCCCCAGTGATTCGAGTCTTCGCTGGTTCCAATGAAATCGCATCGCTCGTACACCACCGCGCTGCTGCCTTCGGCGCCCCACAGGTGCGAAGCGCCGGCCACGCCGCAATCGCTGAAGCGCACCGACTTCTGCACGCCCCAGGCGAAGATGCCGGAGAACCGGCACCCGCTGAATCTGCAGTCGCTCATCGATGCGAGCTTGACTTCATAGGCGCCAAGGAAGTCGCAATTCTTGAACAGCACATTTCGCCACGCCAACCCCTCGAATCGCACGCCGTGGACTTCAGCGTCCTCAATGGTCAGCAAGGCGTCGCCGGTTTCCTTGCGGCGGAGTTCGGGGTCTTGCAGGTACGCAAAGGCCTTGCCGAGACTGTCGATCCTTCGTTTTTTTCTCACGGTGTTTGCGGCTCGCGTTGATGATGAAAGTGTTCCGAATGCGGCTGCACCGGCAATGAGAAATCGGCGACGTTGCATACGGGCTATTTGCCTTTGATGACGGCACCCGGCATTCGAGTCGCCTGCCTGTTGATGTTGGAGCCTTCGAGCTTGGCCTGTCCTTTGGCGAAGGGCTGGACCTTGTTTTCCCTGGTCTGGGTGTTGGTGAAATCGGTTGAGCGGGCGATGGTGTTCCCCACTAGTTCCAGTTTGCCGATACGGCCGTGGGAAATGTTCAGGCTGCCGATCGTGTTGCGCTCGAAACGGAGATGCCGGGTTTCAAGCCACGAGGCGTCCACCATCGGCAAGCTGCAATCGCGGATGACCGTCAGTTCGTTCAGCGGCGTCGTGCGCCATTCATCGTCCTGCAGAGGACGCCCCGGGCCCAGGTTGACCTTCATCGTCATCGGCGTGCCGAAGCTGCTTCTCTCGAGCAGGACTTGCTGGGCGCTGTCCATTGCCATGACGAAAGAAACATCCCGCCCGCTGCCCCGGATCTCACTGTCGCGGACCGTGAGACTGCGAGCCGAAGCCACGCTCGCATCGATGAAACTCGCCTTGACGCGCTCGAAGAGAACGTCGCCCTTGACCTTTGCATCGGAGAGGGTCAGTTCTTCGAGCACGGTGTCGCGGATGGTGAGCGAACGAAGCGTCGCGGGCGTCATGTCGAACATGCCGCGCAGCGTTGATTTTTCGATCCACACGTCGGAGCCACCGCCGTCCTTGCTGACGTTGCAGTCGACGGTGTCGAAGTCGCAACCGACGATCATGTGCCGCGTCTCACTGATGACGTTCGTCCATTTCATCTTGCAACGCGTGAACTCCGTCTCGCCATAGGACCCCATGCCGCCCCAGCGATTGGGGTCGGGGTCGACGCCAGTGAAGCTGCAGTCCACGAAGCGCACGCCCTTGCTCGCCACGCCGCCGACGACAAAGGTGTTGGCCCTGGCGCTGCAGCGCAGGAAGTCGACGTTCACGAGCTTTCCGAAATTGAATATCCCGGCGAATCGGCAGTTCGAAAACTCGACGGCCTCCATGTCTGCCTTGATCTCGTAGGCCCCTACGAAATCGCAATCGACGAACCTGATGTTTCGCCATGAGGCATCGACAAAGCTGACGCCGGACACCTCGACGTCGCGGATCTCCAGAACCGCATCGCCCGTCTCCCTTGCTCGGAGGGCCGGGTCCTGGAGGTATGCCCATTTCTTGTCGAGCGTGCGTACGTTGCTTTTTCTCATGGCGAACCCTGTTGTTTGCGCGGCGAACGCCGTGATGAGCAATGCGGCGCTCGTGAAGACGCGGCGCTTCAACGGTGTGCCGCCGAAGGACTCGCCGTAGCTGCTGGCGGTCCGGGGGGTGTTGGGCATGGGCGTCGTGCTCCTAGCGGGTTTGATCAGTTGCGGCAGTTTGTGCGTGCCGGGCAGTTGGCCGTGCAAACAACCTCAATGTCGCGCCGACAGTCCATTGCAAAGCTCCAGCACCTATCAGGAAGCGCGTACCAGCTGGGGTGACGGCGCTGACGGCGCTGGTGGTGTTCCGGTGGGCGCCGCAGTCGCCTGCCTGATGTCGAGTGGCCTGCAAACCTCTCTTAACGGGGCTTGATGTTGGAACCTTCGAGCTTGGCCTGTCCTTTGGCGAAGGGCTGGACCTTGCTTTCCCCGGCTTGGGTGTTGGTGAAATCGGCCGAGCGGGCGATGGTGTTGGCGGTGAGTTCCAGCCGGGCGATGCGGCTGTTCGAAAGCACCAGGCTGTCCAGCGTGCAGCCCTGCATCTGGAACAGCGAAGTGTGGATGTGGTGCGTGTTCAAACGCGGCACCTTGCTCGATTGAATGACGACGCTGTCGTTGACGCGCGCTCGCACGTTGGCCAGGTCGAGGCCCGTGCCGCCGGCGATGGTGACGGGTTCGGTGGAGAGGTCACCGCCGAACACGACGTTGTCGATGTCGATGGCCCGGATTCCGCCGGCGTACGCCTCGAAGACCTTTGTGCCGTTACCGAAGATCTGGCTGTTTCGCACGCTGAGGCGCCCGGCTTCCTTGACGTAGGCGTTGATGTAGCCGCCTTTGACGCGTTCGAAGAGGATGCCTTCCTTGACGGTGGCGTCCGTGAGATCGAATTCTTCCAACACGGTGTCTCGCACCGTGAGCGAAAGAAGGGTTGCCGGCCTCATGTCGAACTTTCCGCGTAGCCTTGATCCTTCGATCAGCACTTCAGAACCGCCGCCGTCTTTGCTGACGGTGCAGTCGACGTTGTCGAAGTCGCAGTCGACGATGGTGTGCCGGGTTTCGCTCACCACGTTGGCCCACTTCATCTTGCAACGCACGAACTCCGTTTCACCATAAGAACCCATCCCACCCCAACGATTGGGGTCGGCATCGGTCCCGGTGAACGTGCAGTCCGAAAAGCGCACCCCTTTGCTCCCGACACCGCCGACGACGAAGGTGCCGGCCCTGGCGGTGCACTGCACGAAGTCCACGCTTGTGAGCTTGCCGAAATTGAAGACTCCGGCGAACCGGCAGCCCGCAAACGTCACTGCCTCCATGTCCGTCTTGACCTCGTACGCCCCCACGAAATCGCAGTCGATGAACTTGATGCTTCGCCACAGAATCTCGCCGAAGTCGACGCCAGCGATCTCGACGTTGCGAACCTCCAGGATGGAGTCGCCCGCTTCCTTTTTCCGTAGGCTTGGATCGAGGAGATATCCGAGAGTTTTTTGCAGCGTGCGTACGTTGTTTTTTCTCATGGCGAATCCTGTTGCTGGTGACGCCCAAGCCGCGCCAAGCAGTACGGCCTGCGTGAAACGGCGACGTTCGATGGCGTGATGTTTCATCGCTGATTCGTCTTCTTGCCGGCAATGACTTCTTCGGCGGGTATGTAGCCCTTGTCTTCGCAATGGCTCGCAAAGAATTTCCATTCCAGCACCTCCATGCGCTTCCTAAAGCCTTGCGTGAATTCGAACAGCACGGCCTTGGCGTCTGCATGGAACATCGGCGAGACCATGCATCACTTCCTGATCGCGTCACCCGCGGATTTTTTGCCACTCCTCAACGCCTAGACCCCCAGCGATGCCGTGGCGATGAAGAGGCTGCATTTCTCCTGGCTCGCAGCGAGCAGCAGCGGCGTGCCGAGGCTGGGGTACAGAATCACAGCCACCTTTTGGGCCGGGTCGCTGCAATCGCATACCGCGCTGGCGGTGCGGGGGGTGTGGGGCATGGGCTTCGCGCTCCGGGTGGGTCCATCGGGTCGCGGCAGTTTGTGTGCGCCATGGCGCAGGCACTGCAAACAATGGTCACCTCGCGCCGGCGCTCCGGGGGCGCGCCCGACCTCAGGTTTCAGCGGTCTCGAACACATCCCGCAGCCACTGCGTGAACACCCGCACGCGCGACGACAGCTGCCGGTTCTGCGCATACAGCACCGACACCGGCATCGGCGGCGGCGCGAAGCCGGGCAGCAGCACCTTCAGCCGGCCGTCCGCCAGCTCGCTCGCCACGCGGTAGCGCGGCACCTGCACCAGGCCCAGGCCCGCGACGGCGCAGCCGGTGTACAGGTCCGCACCGGTCACCGACACGGCGGCCGGCAGGTGCACTGTCGTCACCTTGCAGTCGACGGTGAACTCCAGCGGCACCGCCTTGCCCGTGCCGCTGGAGATGTAGTCGACGGCGCGGTGCGACGCCAGCGCCTCCAGGCCCTCGGGCTCGCCGTGCGCCGCCAGGTAGCCGGGGCTCGCCACCGTCACCTGCGGCAGCAGCGCCACGCGGCGCGCGACCATCGACGAGTCTTGCAGCGTGCCCGCGCGCAGCACGCAGTCGACGCCCTCGCGCACCAGGTCCACCAGCCGGTCGTCCTCGCCGATGTGCAGTTCCAGCCCGGGGTGGCGCGCCAGGAAGGCCGGCAGCGCCGGGACCACGAAGTGCCGCGCCAGCGTGCCCTGCAGGTTCACGCGCAGCAGGCCCTTGGGTGCCTCGTCGCGGAACAGGCCCTCGGCCTCCTCGACGTCGGCCAGCAGCCGCACGCAGCGCCGGTAGTAGGCCTCGCCGTCCTGCGTGAGGCGCACGGTGCGGGTGGTGCGCTCCAGCAGCCGGGTGCCGATGCGCTGCTCCACCCGCTTGATCAGGTTGGTGACGGTGGCACGCGGAATCTGCAGGTCTTCGGAGGCCTGCGTGAAGCTCTGGCGCTCGGCGATGCGCACGAAGGCCTGCATTTCCTGGAAACGGTCCATCGGGCTGCGCTCGCATTCATTGTTGAAGTAAATGGAATGGTAATGACGATGCGGGCGTGATTATCTTTAGCGCGGAACGATCGATCATTCGTTCATCCCACCACTCCCTGCCAAGGAAACGCACCATGAACACCCCCGCCCACATCGCCAACTCCCGCGTCGCCCTCGTCACCGGCGCGTCGCGCGGCATCGGCGCCGCCATCGCGCAGCGGCTCGCCCAGGACGGCTTCGCCGTCGCCGTCAACTACGCGTCGAGCTCGGCACAGGCCGACGCCCTGGTCGCCGAACTGCAGGCGGCGGGCGGCAAGGCCCTTGCCGTGAAGGCCGACGTGGCCAGCGCCGAACAGGTGCGCGCCATGTTCGATGCCGTCGAGGCGCAGCTCGGCAAGGTCGACGTGCTGGTCAACAACGCCGGCGTGCTCAAGGCCGTGCCGCTGGCCGAGCACACCGACGCGCTGTACGACCAGACCTTCGACATCAACGTGCGCGGCACCTTCAACACCCTGCGCGAAGCCGCCACGCGGCTCAACGAGGGCGGGCGCGTCGTCAACTTCTCGAGCACCACGCTCGCGCTGAACATGCCGGGCTACGCGATCTACAACGCCACCAAGGCCGCGGTCGAGGCCTTCACGCATGTGTTCGCCAAGGAACTGCGCGGGCGCGACATCACCGTGAACGCCGTGGCGCCGGGCCCGGTCGCCACCTCGCTGTTCCTCGACGGCAAGACCGACGAGCAGGTGCAGGCCTTCGCCAAGATGCCGCCGCTGCAGCGCCTGGGCCAGCCCGGGGACATCGCCTCGGTGGTCTCGTTCCTGGCCGGCCCGGACGCGGGCTGGGTCAACGGACAGGTCCTGCGCGCCAACGGCGGCGTGGCCTGAGCCGCGAGGTTCAAGAGCAAACGCTTCGGAGAAAACACCATGCAGAAACAGATCGTCCTGGTCACCGGCGCGGGCACCGGCATCGGCAGGCTCACGGCTCTCTCGCTGGCGCAGGCCGGCCACATCGTCTATGCGTCGATGCGCGACATCGCCGGCCGCAACGCCGGCCGCGCCGCCGAGCTGCGCGCGCTGGCCGCGGCGCAGGACATTCAGCTGCACCCGCTGGAGCTCGACGTGCTCTCGCAGCCATCGGCCGATGCCGCCGCCGCGACCATCGTGCGCGAGCAGGGCCACCTCGACGTGGTGATGCAGAACGCCGGCCACCTCGTGGTCGGCCCCACCGAGGCCTTCACGCCCGAGGACATCATGAAGGTGTTCGACACCAACGTGCTCGGCGCCCAGCGCGTGAACCGCGCGGTGCTGCCGTACCTGCGCAGGCAGGAGTCGGGGCTGATGCTGTGGATCAGCAGCACCACCACCAAGGGCGGCTTTCCGCCGTTCATGGGGCCCTATGGCGCGGCCAAGGCGGCGATGGATTCGCTGGCCGTGACGCTGGCCTACGAGATCGCGCGTTTCGGCATCGAGACCTCCATCGTCGTGCCCGGCGCCTTCACCCAGGGCACCGACCACTTCCCCAGCGCGGGCAAGCCGGCCGACGCGGCAACCGCATCCGCCTATGCCCGCTACGACGGCGTGATGGACCAGATCGGCGAACGCCTGTCGGCCCTCACGCCCGCCAACGCCGACCCGCAGGCGGTGGCCGACGACATCGTTCGCATCGTGGGCTTGCCCGCAGGCACGCGGCCGATGCGCTCGCTGATCGACTTCGTGGGCGACGGCGCGGCGGAGGTGTTCGAGGTGTCGGAGCGCGTGCGCATCGCGTTCGCCAGGCGCATCGGCATGGGCGACCTGCTGGAGGCCAGGGTGCGACGCTAGCCACTAGCCGCTAACCGCAGGCCATCAAAAAACGGCGTCACAAAAGACGCGTCGGTCTTCCTGTCCAATAGCGCCCATGGAAAACCAACCCGACGCCCTTGCCGAACGCGTGACCGAGCTCGAGATCAAGTCGAGCTACGCCGAAGACCTGCTCGACCAGCTGAACATGACGATCTACCGCCAGCAGCAGCAGATCGACCGGCTGATCCTGCATGTCACGCAGCTTCGCGAGCAGAGCGCGAACGCGATGCAGGACGGCGCGGGGGGCAGTCCGCGCGACGAGTTGCCGCCTCATTACTGAGTGGCTGCACGGAGAATTTGTCTGAGGGCATCGGCGTGTTGGCCCCTGAACCCGCGACGACGAATCAGCCGTGCGAATGCCAGAGCACCGCGAAGAAGTGGCAGGTGCTACCAGCCAGCACGAACAGGTGCCACACCGAATGCGCGAAGCGCACCTTGTTGTCGAACAGGAACACCACGGCGCCCGCCGTGTAGAACAGCCCGCCGGCCACCAGCCAGCCCAGCCCCGCCGCCGACATGCGCTCGTACAGCGGCACAGCCGCCATCAGCGCCATCCAGCCCATGGCCACGTACAGGCCGGTCGACCACAGCGGGTGCTGCAGCCGGTTGAACAGCTTGGCGCTCACGCCCAGCACCGCCGCCGCGCAGATGGCGCCGAACAAGGTCCAGCCCAGCGGCCCGCGCAGCACGCCGAACAGGAAGGGCATGTAGCTGCCCGCGATGAACAGGTAGATGGCCGCATGGTCCAGCCGGTTGAACCAGGCCTTGGCCCGGCCCATGGGCAGCGCGTGGTACAGCGTGGAAATCAGGTACAGCACGATGGCCGTGCCCGCGAACAGGCAGGCGCCGACCACGCCCGCGGCCTGGCCCTGGTGCGCCGCGCTGTAGACCAGGATGGGCAGGGCCGCGATGGCCAGCGCCAGGCCCAGGCCGTGGCTGAGCGCGTTGAAAAGCTCTTCCATCGCCGTCTGGTCGCGTGCCGCCAGGACGGCGGCGCGGGGCGGGCTTTGCGTGTGCGAACGGGTTGTCATCGGTACCTCCTGCGAATGGGGTGGATGTGGCGTGCGGGCTTGCAAGAAGCGCACCGCGCGCCCGGTTTGATCGACCTGTTGAAGACCTGTTTGAGCGACCTTCTACTTGACCTGCTGCTTGCCCAGCTTGCGCGCCAGCGTGCGCCGGTGCATGCCGAGCCTGCGCGCGGTCTCCGAGATGTTGAAGCCGGTCTCGGCCAGCGTTTCGTGAATGCGCTCCCATTCGAGCGTCTTGATCGAGGTCGAGCGGTTGGTCAGCTCCACCTCGGTGGTGCCGGCCGCGCGGCCGAAGGCGGCCTCGATGTCGTCCGTGTTCGACGGCTTGGCCAGGTAGTGGCAGGCGCCCAGCTTGATGGCCTCCACCGCGGTCGCGATGCTGGCGAAGCCCGTGAGCACCACGATCAGCATCTTCGGGTTGTGCTGGTGCAGCATCTGCACGCAGGCCAGGCCCGAGGCCTCGCCGTTGAGCTTCAGGTCGACCACGGCATAGCCCGGCGAGCCGGCGGCCAGCAGCGCCTCCACCTCCGCGAGGTTGCTCGCCTGTTTCACGCCGTAGCCGCGGCGCTCGAAGGAGCGGCCGAGCGCGCGCGCGAAGGCGTCGTCGTCCTCGACGATCAGCAACTGGCGCTCAGCTTCGGTTTCTGTCATGGCCTTCCGATTCGATGGTTCCGTCCTGCGGGAGGGCGTCGTCGCCGATGTAGGCGACGTCCTCGTCCTCCACTTCTTCTTCCTCGAGCACGATCGCCGCCAGGGGCAGCGTGATCTTCACGATGGCACCGCCCTCGGGCCGGTTCAGCGCCGCCACGCGCCCGCCCACGGTGCGCGCCACGTTGACGACCAGGAACAGCCCCAGGCCGCCGCCGGGGCGGCCCTTGCTCGACTGGTAGGGTTTGCCGAACTCCTTCAGGATGGCCGGCAGGAAGCCGGGGCCCGCGTCCGTGACCGTGATCGTCAGCGTGTCGGCGTCGTGCGCCGCTTCCAGACGCAGCCAGTGCGGCGACGCCTCCAGCGCATTGTCGAGGACGTTGCAGATCATCTGCTTGAGCGCCGAGTCGGAAACCATGGGCAGGTCCCGGCCAAAGCGGTTGTCGTACTCGAAGTCCTCGATGGGGCGGGTGGTGCGCCACTCCTGCACCAGGTCGTCCAGGAAGGTGCTGACGGTGGTTTCCTCGGACGACTCGCCGCGCGCCTCGCCGGCGGACAGCAGGATGCCGCTCACGATGCTCTTGCAGCGCTGGATCTGCAGCTCCATCTCGGCCACCTCGGTGAGCAGCTCGGGGTCGGAGTTGAAGTGCGGCAGCCGGCGCCAGTCGCCCAGGATCACGGCCAGCGTGGCCAGCGGCGTGCCCAGCTCGTGCGCGGCGCCCGAAGCCAGCAGGCCCATGCGCACGATGTGTTCTTCTTCGGAGGCGCGCTGGCGCAGGTCGGCCAGCCGCGCGTCGCGCGCGCGCAGGTTGCGGCTGATGCGGGTGATGAAGATCACCAGCAGCGCCGCGTTCAGCGCGAAGCACACCAGCATGCCCTGCACGTAGGGGCTCGCCAGGCCGCGGTGGTGGTCCAGCGGCAGCGCCAGCGGGCGCGAGAACAGCGCCAGCAGCGCAAAGCACAGGCTGGTGATGACCACGATGGTCCAGGTCGACCAGGGCTTGAGCAGCACCGCGCCCAGCGTCACCTGCAGCAGGAACAGGAAGACGAACGGGTTGGTCGCGCCGCCGCTCAGGTAGAGCTGCGCGGTGAGCGTGGCCACGTCGATCAGCAGCGCCAGGAACAGCTCGCCGTTGGTCACGCGCCGCGGGCTGCGCGAGCGCCACAGGCTGACCATGTTGAACAGCGCCAGGCAGGTCAGCACCTGCAGCATGTGGTCCAGCGGCAGCCGGATGGCGAAACCGTAGTGCACCAGCAGGATCGTGACCACCTGCCCGACCACGGCGAACCAGCGCAGCTGGATCAGCTGCAGCATGTTCTGGTGGCCGGTGGCGTTGTCCAGGTTGGCGAACCCGACGCGGGGCGCGTGCAGCTCGCCCGCGACCGCTTCGGTCGTGGCGAACATCTTGGGTGGGGTGGGCGTCGGCATGAGCTGCATTTTCGCCGCACCCGAAGCGCTCACTCGGTGGCGCCCGGCTGTCGCGCTCGGCGCTTCTCGTCGCGCCAGACGAACCAGGCCGCGCCCAGCACCATCAGCGCCAGGCCGTACCAGGTGAAGGCGTACACGGCGTGGCTGTTGGGAAAGGCGATGACCGTCAGGCCGCCGGCGGGCCAGGCGGGGGTGTCGGCAGTGGCAGCTGGCTGCGTTGGCTGTGCCGACTGTGCCGACTGTGCCGACAGTATAGGTGCCGCCTCGGCGTCGATGAAGTAGGGTGCCACGTTGCCCAGGCCGCGCGCCGCGGCAATGGCCTGCACGTCGCGCGAGAACCAGCGGTCGGCCGCCGGGTCGTTCTTGCGCAGGAAGCCGCCCTTGGGCTCGCTCAGGCGCAGCAGGCCGGCCACGGTGGTCTCGCCCTGGGGCTCGGGAGCGGTACGCGCCGCGCGTTCTCGTGCTTCTGGCGGCACGAAGCCCCGGTTGACCAGCACCACGGTGCCGTCGGCGGCCTTCAGCGGGGTCAGCACCCAGAAGCCGGCGCCGAGCCGGGTGCTGGCCTGCACCAGCGTCTCTTTGTCGTGAAGGAAGGTGCCGGTGACGCGAAGGTGCCGGTACTCGTCGTCGGCCGCACTGATGGTGGGCCATTCGGCTTGCCCGGGGGCCGCGGTGGCCGGGGCGTGCACGCGCTGGTCGACGCGGGCGATGAGGTCGAGCTTCCAGGCGCGGCGCTCGACCTGCCAGGTTCCCAGTGCGAAGAACCCGGCGAAGGCAACGGCGGCAAGGACCGCCAGCACCACCCGCGCCGTGCGCGAGGAAGAGGAACGCTGGCGGACTGCCGACGCCGCCATCAGGGCATGTTCTTCATGTCGTGCATGGACGGCATCATGTTGGTGTTCATGTGATACATGACCCACAGCGAGCCGGCCAGCGTGATGACCACGACCACGATGGTGAAGATGAGCGCCAGCAGGTTCCAGCCGCCTTCGGACTTGGCGTCCATGTGCAGGAAGTACACCATGTGCACCACGATCTGCACCACCGCGAACGCGAGGATCACGAGGGCGGTGGTGTTCGGCTTGTCGAACACCTTGGCCATCACCAGCCAGAACGGAATGGCGGTCAGGACCACGGCCAGCACGAAGCCGGTCATGTAGCCCTTGAAGGTGCTGTGGCTCACGGGGCCGTCGTCATGCCCATGGTCGCCGTGGCTGTCGTGGCCATGTGCGCCGTGGCCGGCGTTGTCGATATGCGCGCTCATTGCAGCGATCCCATCAGGTACACGAAGGTGAAGACGCCGATCCAGACCACGTCCAGAAAGTGCCAGAACATCGACAGGCACATCAGGCGGCGGCGGTTGGCGGCGGTGAAGCCGTGCTTGGGCAGCTGGAACATCAGCACGATGAGCCAGACGATGCCGAAGGTCACGTGCAGGCCGTGGGTGCCCACCAGCGCGAAGAACGACGACAGGAAGGCGCTGCGCTGCGGGCCGGCGCCTTCGTGGATCAGGTGCGCGAACTCGTACAGCTCCAGGCCGATGAAGCCCGCGCCCAGCAGGCCGGTGATGGCCAGCCACACCAGCACGCCGCCCATGCGGCGCTGCTGCATCTGCAGCATCGCGAAGCCGTACGTGATGGACGACAGCAGCAGCAGCGAGGTGTTGATGGCCACCAGCGGCAGGTCGAACAGGTCGGCGCCCGAAGGGCCGGCCGCGTAGCTGCGGCCCAGCACGCCGTACACCGCGAACAGGCACGCGAAGATCAGGCAGTCGCTCATCAGGTAGAGCCAGAACCCCAGCAGGGTTCCGTTCTCCGGATGGTGGTCTTCGTTGCGGACGTTGAACAGCTCGAACGTGGGCACGCTCGAGGCGTTGCCCACGGTGTTCGTGTGGGCGGAGGAGGGGAGGGCGGTGATGTTAGACATGGGCGGCCAGGAGGCGCGTGCGCGCGTCTTCGGTACGAACGACTTCATCCGTGGGGATGTGGTAGTCGCGCTTGTAATTGAAGGTGTGGACGATGATGGCCACGAGCATGGCGACGAAGCCGATGCCGGCCAGCAGCCACATCTGCCAGATCAGCGCGAAGCCCATCACCGCGCTCAGCGCCGCGATGATGAAGCCGGCGGCCGTGTTCTTGGGCATGTGGATCGGGCTGAAGCCTTCCAGCGGACGCTGGTAGCCGCGGGCCTTCATGTCCGACCAGGCGTCGTTGTCATGAATGCGCGGGGTGAACGCAAAGTTGTAGGCCGGCGGGGGCGACGAGGTCGACCATTCGAGCGTGCGGCCGTCCCACGGGTCGCCCGTGGTGTCGCGCAGCGAGTCGCGGCGGATGTAGCTCACCACCAGCTGGATGATGAACGAGGCGATGCCCAGCGCGATCAGCACGGCGCCGAAGGCGGCGACCTGGAACCAGATCTGCAGCGACATGTCCTGGAAGTGGCTCATGCGGCGCGTGACGCCCATCAGGCCGAGCACGTACAGCGGCATGAAGGCGGTCCAGAAGCCGACGATCCAGAACCAGAACGAGCACTTGCCCCAGAACGGGTCCAGCTTGTAGCCGAAGGCCTTCGGGAACCAGTAGGTGATGCCCGCCAGCATTCCGAACAGCACGCCGCCGATGATCACGTTGTGGAAGTGGGCGATCAGGAACAGGCTGTTGTGCAGCACGAAGTCGGCCGGGGGAACGGCCAGCAGCACGCCGGTCATGCCGCCGAACACGAAGGTGATCATGAAGCCGATGGTCCACATCATGGGCAGCTCGAACCGGATGCGGCCGCGGTACATGGTGAACAGCCAGTTGAAGATCTTCGCGCCCGTGGGGATCGAGATGATCATCGTCGTGATGCCGAAGAACGAGTTCACGCTGGCGCCGGAGCCCATGGTGAAGAAGTGGTGCAGCCACACGAGGTACGACAGGATGGTGATCACCACCGTGGCGTACACCATCGAGGCGTAGCCGAACAGGCGCTTGCCGGAGAAGGTGGAGACCACTTCCGAGAAGATGCCGAAGGCCGGCAGGATCAGGATGTACACCTCGGGGTGGCCCCAGATCCAGATCAGGTTCACGTACATCATGGCGTTGCCGCCCATGTCGTTCGTGAAGAAGTTCGTGCCGACGTAGCGGTCCAGCGACAGCAGGGCCAGCACGGCGGTCAGCACCGGGAAGGCGGCAACGATCAGCACGTTGGTGCACAGGGCGGTCCAGGTGAAGACGGGCATCTTCATCATGGTCATGCCGGGTGCGCGCATCTTCACGATGGTTGCCAGCAGGTTCACGCCAGAGAGCAGCGTGCCCACCCCCGCTATCTGCAACGACCATATGTAGTAGTCGACCCCCACGTCGGGGCTGAAGATGATGCCCGAGAGCGGCGGGTACGCCAGCCAGCCGGTCTTGGCGAACTCGCCCACGAACAGCGACGCCATCACGAGGCCGGCGCCGAAGGTGGTCATCCAGAAGCTGAAGTTGTTCAGGAACGGGAAGGCCACGTCGCGCGCGCCGATCTGCAGCGGCACCACGAAGTTCATGAGGCCCGTGACCAGCGGCATCGCCACGAAGAAGATCATGATCACGCCGTGGGCGGTGAAGACTTGGTCGTAGTGGTGCGGCGGCAGGAAGCCGGCGTTGTCGCCGAAGGCCATCGCCTGCTGGGCGCGCATCATCAGTGCGTCGGCAAAGCCGCGCAGCAGCATCACCAGGCCCAGGATGATGTACATGATGCCGATCTTCTTGTGGTCGATGCTGGTGATCCAGTCACGCCACAGCGGGCCCCACAGCTTGAAGTAGGTGAGCGCGGCCAGGACGGCGATGCCGCCCAGCACCACGCCGGCAAATGTCGCGAGCAGGATGGGCTCGTGCAGGGGAATCGCCTCCAGTGAGAGGCGACCGAAGACCAGCTTCGTGAGGTCGAGGTGTTCGAGCATCGTTATTCTTCGGTGGTGCACATCGCCGTGACGTACTTGCGCTTGGGCGAATTGATGTTGTCGGGCTGCCAGGCTTGCATGGTGGCCACGTTGAAGGCGCCGGGCTTGCCCAGTCCGCCGTCGGCGTCGATGGCCATCATCTGCTTCATGCACATCTTGCTGCTGTCGACGCAGCGGTTCAGGATGGCTTCGTACAGGTCGGGTGCCACGGTGGCGTAGTGGCGCACCGGCTCGCGCTCGCTGGGCGCTTCCAGCTTCTGGTACAGGGCGCGGTCGAGGCCGCCTTCCTTGTTGCTCTTGACCTTCTCGACCCACTGGTCGAAGTCGCCGTGGCTCAGGCCGTGGAACTTGAAGCGCATGCCCGAGAAGCCCGCGCCGCTGTAGTTGGCGGAGAAGCCGTCGAACTCACCCGGCTTGTTGATCACCGCGTTCAGCTTGGTCTGCATGCCCGGCATGGCGTAGATCTGGCCGGCCAGCGCGGGAATGAAGAAGGAGTTCATCACCGAGGAGGCCGTGATCTTGAACTCGATCGGGCGGTCCACCGGGGCCGCCAGCTCGTTCACCGTGGCAATGCCCTGCTCGGGGTAGATGAAGAGCCACTTCCAGTCGAGCGCCACCACTTCGACCACCAGCGGCTTGGTGTCCGCGGGAATGGCGCGCTGGGCGTCGATGCGGCGCAGCGGCTGGTACGGGTCCAGCGTGTGGGTGCTGATCCAGGTGATCGCGCCGAGCGCGATGATGATGAGCAGCGGCGCCGCCCAGATCGCCAGCTCGAGCTGCGTGGAGTGGTCCCAGTCGGGGCTGTAGACCGCCTCCTTGTTCGACTGGCGGTAGCGCCACGCGAACAGGATGGTCAGGGCGACCACCGGGATGATGATGATCAGCATCAGCACGGTGGAGACGACGATGAGTCGTCCCTGCTGATGGGCGATGTCGCCGGAGGGGTTCATCAACACCGTGTTGCAGCCGGCCAGGAGGACGACTGGAAGCAGCAGGAGTGATCGGCGAAGGTTCTTTAGGATGTGCATGCCGTGGGGAAAAGAGGTGCGAGGTCGGCGCAAAATGACCCCACAATCTACGCCGTGAGACGGGTTTTGCCTATTGGACGTTTTGTCCTATGGCGGTAAACGTGTTTCAGTGCGACGCTATAGGCTCTCCATGATCTTTTTGTGTCGCGTCCCGGCGTGGCATTCGAATTACAGCAAGCAATGACGACGTCCAGCATCACTCCGCAAGGCGCCCATCCGCTGCCGAGCTCGCCCGAACGCGACGCCCGGCAGATCGACGACCACTCGCACATCGCCCCGGGTGAAATCGCTGTCGGCGTGATCATCGGCCGTGCCTCCGAATACTTCGACTTCTTCGTCTACGGCATTGCCTCGGTGCTGGTGTTCCCGGCCGTGTTCTTCCCGTTCGAGCAGCACCTCGAGGGTGTGCTGTATTCGTTCCTGATCTTCTCCTTCGCCTTCATCGCGCGTCCGTTCGGAACTGTCATCTCGATGGCCATCCAGCGACGTTTCGGGCGCGAGGCCAAGCTCACGCTGGCGCTGTTCGTGCTGGGCACCTCCACGGCCGGCATCGCGTTTTTGCCCGGCTATTCGAGCATCGGCTTCACGGCCATCGTGCTGCTGTCGCTGTTCCGCTTCGGCCAGGGCCTGGCGCTGGGCGGCTCGTGGGACGGCCTGCCCTCGCTGCTGGCGCTAAACGCACCGGCCAACCGCCGCGGCTGGTACGCCATGCTCGGCCAGCTGGGCGCGCCCATCGGCTTCTTCATTGCCAGCGCGCTGTTCGCCTACCTGTACTCCAGCCTCCCCAGCGAAGACTTCCTCGATTGGGGCTGGCGCTACAGCTTCTACGTGGCCTTCGCCATCAACGTGGTCGCGCTGTTCGCCCGGCTGCGCCTGGTGGCCACCGACGACTACTCGCGCCTGCTCGAAGAGCGTGAACTGGAGCCCACCAGCGTCACCGAACTGGTCGGCTCGCAGGGCGGCAACATCCTGATCGGCGCCTTCGCCGCGCTGGCCAGCTACGCGCTGTTCCACCTGATCACCGTGTTCCCGCTGTCGTGGATCACGCTGTACTCCGACCAGTCGGTCACCGAATTCCTGGTCGTGCAGATGATCGGCGCTGTGCTCGGCGCCGCCGGCATCGTGGCCTCGGGCCTGCTGGCCGACCGCATCGGCCGCCGTTTCACGCTGGGCGGCCTGGCCGCGGTGATTGCCGCCTTCAGCGGCTTCGCCCCCACGCTGCTCGACGGCGGCCGTGTCGGGCAGGACATCTTCATCCTGGTGGGCTTCGTGATCCTGGGCCTGTCGTACGGCCAGGCGTCCGGCGCCGTGACTTCCAATTTCGCGCCCAAGTACCGCTACGTCGGCGCCGCCCTGACGGCCGACGTGGCCTGGCTGGTCGGCGCGGCCTTCGCCCCGCTGGTGGCCCTGGGCCTGTCGGCCCACTTCGGCCTGGCCTACGTGAGCGTCTACCTGCTGTCGGGCGCGGTCGCCACGCTGGCCGCGCTGGGTTTGAACCGGGCGCTGGCACGCGACTGAGCCGCCGCTGTCGTTCTGTTTCAATCCAAAGGGGCCTTCAGGCCCCTTTTTCTTTTAGGCCCCTTTTTCATTAGGATGCCCGCATGTTCGCCGCCGCCATCTTCGACATGGACGGGCTGCTGATCGACTCGGAGCGCCCCATCATGGCCGCCTGGATCGACGCCGCCCGCACGCTCGACATCGAGCTTTCGCACAGCCAGTACATGCAGGTCGTGGGGCTGTCCACTTCCGAATCGCAGGCCGTCCTGGCGGCGCTGCTGGGCGGCGACGAGGCGTACCTGCACGCCATCGACCAGGTCCGCCAGCGCCTGCAGCTGGAGCGCTCGGACGGCGAGCCGCTGTTTCCCATCAAGGCCGGCGCGGCCGAGTTCCTGGACGCCTTGCGCGCCCGGGGCATCCGGTGCGCGGTGGCCTCGTCGTCCACCCGCGGGCAGATCCAGGCTTGCCTTGGGAGCCTCGACCTGCTGCACCATTTCTCGGCTTTCGCGGGCGGCGACGAGGTGGCACGGGCCAAGCCCGACCCGGCGCTCTACCTGCTCGCCGCGCAGCGGCTGGAGGTGGCTCCGGCGGACTGCATCGCTTTCGAAGACAGCGAGAACGGCGCCAAGGCCGCGCTGGCCGCCGGCATGCGCGTCGTCGTGGTGCCCGACCTCAAGCACCCGCCCGCGGCCATTGTCGAGCGGGCGTTCCATGTGCTCGAGTCGCTGCACCACGCCGTGCCGCACCTGCCGCTGTGGTTTCCCGCGGAGACCGCGAGGCTGCCGTGATCAAGATCGGCACGCTCTGCCATGTGGTCGACAGCTGCCAGGCGTCGCCTTTCACGGAGCGTGCGGTGGGGCGGATCGTCGAGGTGGTGTCGGCGCCCTACGAGGCACCCAGCGAGCGCTACCTGCCCGGCACCTACTACGACGTGCTGTTCGAAGGCTGGACCTTCTATTGCCGCAGCGACAAGCTCATTCCCATCTCCGATCCCGATGCCGAGGTCGAACGCTGGGAAGACGTCTTCCTGGAAGAGCCGGTGTCAACGCCCGTCGTTCAGAGCACTTCGTCGCGCAACTGTGGAAACACCTTCGACACCTTCGCCAGCAGGTAGTCGCCGTAACGGCCGCTGAAGGCGTGCACGTTGGCGCGGTCCCAGCGCTCGGCGCTGTCGTCGCGCGCCGCAGCGCCCGCCAGCCCCTCGATGCGCTGCACGCGCGCCTCGAAGTTCGGGTCGAAGAACAGCGGAAAAGACAGCCGGTCGTGGCCCGAGGTGTTGCGCTTCACGCGGTGCGGCGTCGACTTGTACAGCCCGCCGGTCATGCGGTCGAGCATGTCGCCGATGTTGCAGACGAAGGAGCCGGCAACGGGCGGCGCGTCGATCCAGCCGCTGGGCGTGTGCACCGCCAGCCCGCCGATGTGGTCCTGGTGCAGCACCGTCAGCAGCCCGTAGTCGGTGTGCTCGCCCACGCCCCACTGCACGTCCAGCCCCTCTGGCACGGGCTGCGAGGGGTAGTTGAACAGGCGGAAAAGAATGAGCGGATCGGCCGTGTAGCGTTCGGCGAAGTAGTTCGCTTGCAGCTCCAGGCTCAGCGCAATGCCCTCCATCAGCCGGTGGCCCAGCTGCGTCACCGCCGCCATGTACGCGAGGATGGTGTCGCGAAACTCCGCCAGCCCGGGCGCATCGGGAAACAGGTTCGGCCCGTGCACCGGCGTCTTTGCCAGCACCAGCGGGTGCGTGGCGGGCAGCTCGGTGCCCAGGTAGAGGCCTTCCTTCCAGTCGGGCCGGCCCGAGGTCAGCTCGCCGCCGAGCGGAAAGTAGCCGCGCCACGCGCGCCCGCCCAGCGCCATGCGCCACTGCATCTTGGTGTCTCCGGGCAGCGCGAAGAAGCGGTGGCTCAGCACCTCGAGCCGCTGCACCAGCGCCGCATCGACGCCGTGGCCCGTCACGTAGAAGAAGCCGTGCGCGCGGCAGGCGGCGCCGATCTGCGCCGCGACGGCGTCGCGCCCGGCCGTGCCCGCCACGAGCGGCGCCACGTCGATGAGGGGGAGGGATGAAGCGGTCATGCGTCTCTTGGGTCTCGCGAGAAGGGCGATCGGATGTCGGACAGGAACTGCTTCGCCCGCGGATGCTGCGGGCGGTTGAAGAAGTCGTCGGGCGTGGCGCGCTCCAGCACCTTGCCTTCGTCCATGAACAGCACGCGGTCGGCCACCTCGCGCGCGAAGCCCATCTCGTGGGTGACGCACACCATGGTCATGCCGTCGCGCGTGAGGTCGCGCATCACCAGCAGCACCTCGCCGACCATCTCGGGGTCGAGCGCGCTGGTGGGCTCGTCGAACAGCATCAGCGGTGGCTCCATCGCGAGCGCGCGCGCGATCGCCACGCGCTGCTGCTGGCCGCCGGAGAGCTCGCTGGGCCACGCGTCTGCCTTGTGCGACAGCCCCACGCGCTGCAGCAGCGCCATCGCGCGCTCGTCGGCCTCCTTGCGCGAGAGGCCGCGCAACTGCATGGGCGCCATCGTGCAGTTCTGCAGCACCGTGAGGTGCGGGAACAGGTTGAACTGCTGGAAGACGAAGCCGATGCGCGAGCGAAAGGCGTTCACGTCCAGCCCCGGCGCGTGGATGTCCTGCCCGTCGACCACGATGCGGCCCGACTGGATGGGCTCCAGCCGGTTGAAGGTGCGGATGAGCGTCGACTTGCCCGAGCCCGAGGGCCCGCACACCACGACGACCTCGCCCTTGTGGATGGTCTCGGTCACGTCGACCAGGGCGTGGTAGCTGCCGTACCACTTGTTGACTTTGTCGAGTTCGATCATGCGGTCACCTTGGCGGTGGCGGTGGAAATGCCGCGGCGCGCGAGCCGGCGTTCGAGCCAGTAGGCGAAGCGCGACAGGCCGAAGCACAGAATGAAATACGTGCCACCCAGGATCAGGTAGATCTGCGCCGGCTTGGTGAACACCTGCGTGTTGATCTGCGTGGCAATGAACGACACCTCGGCCAGCCCGATGATGTAGCCCAGCGAGGTCTCCTTGATGGTCGAGACGAACTGGTTCACCAGCGAGGGCAGCATGCTGCGCAGCGCCTGCGGCAGCACCACAAGGCGCATCGCGCGGCCGTAGCCCAGGCCCAGCGCGCGGGCCGTTTCCATCTGCCCGCGCGGCAGGCCCTGGATGCCGGCGCGCACGATTTCCGCGAGGTAGGCCGCATCGAAGATGACCAGCGCGATCAGCATGGTGGTGAACTGGTCGGTCTTCACGCCGGTGACGCTGGGCAGGAAGAAGTAGGCCCAGAAGATCACCATCAGGAGCGGCAGGCCGCGCACCACGAACACGAAGCCCGTGACCGGCCAGCGCAGCCAGCGCCACGGGCTCGTGCGCGCCAGGCCCAGCGCGATGCCTAGCGGCAGCGCCAGCACCAGCCCGCAGGAGGCCAGCAGCAGCGTGAGCACCAGCCCGCCGAGCGGGCCGTTGGGGTACTGCCCGATGAAGAAGTAGACCCAGTAGTCGTTGATGATCTGAAGCATGGTGTGGCCGCCCTCAGACCGTTCGCACGGGGAAGCGGTGGTGGTACCAGGTCGCCAGCCCCGTGATGGCCAGCGACACCGTCAGGTAGGCCGCGCTCGCGAACGCGAAGGACTCGAAGCTGCGAAACGTCGCGCTCTCCACTTGCCCGGCCTGGTACATCAGCTCGGCCACGCCGATGACGGTGGCGATGGAGGTGTTCTTCCACAGGCTCAGCGTCTGCGAGATGAGCGGCGGCACCGTCACCCGCAGCGCCTGCGGCAGCACCACGCGGCGCATGGTCGCGAGGTAGCTGAAGCCCATCGCGCGGCCGGCCTCGAACTGCACCGTGGGAATCGCGCGGATGCCGCTGCGTATGTCTTCGGCCATGAACGCGGCGGTGTAGAGCGCCAGCGCGATGATGGCGCTGTAGGCCTCGATGTGGCCCGCGTAGAGCCACTGCTTGATGCCCTCGGGCAGCAGCTCGGGCGCGCCGAAGTACCAGAACAGCATGTGCGCGAGCAGCGGAATGTTGCGGATCGACTCCACGTACGCAAAGCCGAGCCAGCGCAGCGGCGCGAAGGGCGACAGCCGCAGCATGGCCACCACCAGCGCCAGCGGCAGGGCCAGCACCAGCGCGGCCACGAGCAGCTGCAGCGACAGCAGCAGGCCCGCGACCAGCATGTCGTGGTACTTGCCGGTGAGCAGCAAGGAATAGTCGAACAGGGGCATGGGGGGCGACAGTATCACTGCCCGCAAGGGGGCGGCGGCGCTTGTTGGAGTGCGGCGCTCATGCGAAGGCCGCTTGCCCCCATCCCGGCCTTCCCCCAGAGGGGGAAGGAGCGAGGCGGCGGCTTGGTTTTTCTCCCTCCCCCGCTGGGGGAGGGTTGGGGTGGGGGCACGTCGGCGCTTGCCTAAGCGCGGCGCTCAATCGAACGCCGCTTGCCCCCATCCCGGCCTTCCCCCGGAAGGGGAAGGAGCAAGGCTGGAACCCGCTCAGTCGATCTTGTCGCTGTCGAGCTTGAAGTCGCGCGTCTCGAAGCCCGAGGCCGTCGTCGGGCCGTACCACTTCACGAAGATCTTCTGCGCCTCGCCCGACTTCTCGAGCTCGCGCAGCGTGTCGTCCACCACCGCCTTCAGGCCGCTCTCGCCTTTCTTGATGCCGATGGCCAGCGCCTCGGTGCTCAGGTTCTGCTTGAGCACCACGTACTGCGCCTTCTGCGGGCCCAGCTTGGCGTAGCTGCGCAGCAGCGCGGCCTCGTCGTCCACGTAGCCCACGCCCTTGCCCTGCTGCAGCGCCTGGAAGGCCTGCTGGCTGGTGTCGAAGGTCACGACCTCGACGTTGGGCACCGCCTTGCGGATGTTCGGCTCCTGCGTGCCGCCGCGGATGGTCAGCACCTTCTTGCCCGCGAGCTGCGACACCTCGCCGATGCCGCTGTCCTTCTTCACGATAGCCTTCTGGCCGGTCACGAAGGTGGTGAGCGAGAAGTCGATCTGCGCCTCGCGCTCCTTGTTGTGCGTGAGGCCGGCGGCCACCAGGTCCACGTGGCCCTGCTGCAGCTCGGGAATGCGCGCGGCCACCGCGATCTGCTTGAGCACCGGCTTCACGCCGATCTTCTTCGCGATGGCGTTCACCAGGTCGACTTCGTAGCCGACGATCTGGCGCGTCTTCGGGTCGACGAAGGTCGCGGGCTCGTCGGTGCCGAGCACGCCGACGACCAGTTCGCCCTTCTTCTTGATGTCGGCCAGCTGGTCGGCGTGCGCGAGCGTGCCGAACAGCAGGGTGGAAGCGGCCAGGGCCGCGGCAATCAGGTTCAAGCGCATGTTCTTCTCCTTGAGGGATGGCAGGGCGAGACCATATCAATAAAACCGCAGATCATTAAATGGTCAATTCATATATCGACATGTGTGCGTGGCTATGAGCGCGAGGCGGGTGGCGCCGCGGCATTTCGCCTGTGTGGCTGCTGAAGGCGCGGCGGGCGGGCTGGGTTAAATTCGCGGCGCCCAACGCACGCCGGCTGCGCTCTTGCAGCCCCTGTGCCGCGCCTCGCGGCGCCTCACCGAACGCGCCTCACCGAACATTGACTAGCGAGCTTTCCATGATCATCAAACCCCGCGTGCGCGGCTTCATCTGCGTCACCACCCATCCCACCGGCTGCGAGGCCAACGTCGCGCAGCAGATCGCCTACGTGAAGGCGCAGCCGCCCATCGCCGGCGGTCCGAAGAAGGTGCTGGTGATCGGCGCGTCGACCGGCTACGGCCTGGCCGCGCGCATCACCTCGGCCTTCGGCTGCGGCGCCGACACGCTGGGCGTGTTCTTCGAGCGCGCCGGCAGCGAGACCCGGCCCGGCTCGCCCGGCTGGTACAACACCGCCGCCTTCCACCACGCCGCGGCCGCCGAAGGCCGCTATGCGAAGAGCATCAACGGCGACGGTTTCTCCGACGCGGTGAAGCAGCAGACCATCGACACCATCCGCGCCGACCTCGGCCAGGTCGACCTCGTGGTCTACAGCCTGGCCGCGCCGCGGCGCACGCACCCGAAGACCGGCCAGGTCTTCAACTCGGTGCTCAAGCCCGTCGGCAAGTCGGTGAACCTGCGCGGCCTCGACACCGACAACGAGACCGTGAAGGAGACGGTGCTCGACGCCGCCACGCAGGAAGAAATCGACAACACCGTGGCCGTCATGGGCGGCGAAGACTGGCAGATGTGGATCGACGCGCTGCAGCAGGCCGGCGTGCTGGCCCCGGGCGCGAAGACCACGGCCTTCACTTACCTGGGCGAGCAGATCACGCACGACATCTACTGGAACGGCTCCATCGGCGCGGCCAAGAAAGACCTCGACCAGAAAGTGCTGGGCATTCGCGAGCAGCTGGCCGCCACCGGCGGCGATGCGCGGGTGTCGGTGCTGAAGGCCGTGGTCACGCAGGCCAGCTCGGCCATTCCGATGATGCCGCTGTACCTGTCGCTGCTATTCAAGGTGATGAAGGAGCAGGGCACGCACGAAGGCTGCATCGAGCAGGTGCACGGCCTGTATGCGGAAAGCCTCTACGGCGGCGCGCCGCACCTGGACGCCGAAGGCCGCCTGCGCGCGGACTACAAGGAACTGGCGCCGCAGGTGCAGACGCGCGTGCAGGAACTCTGGCCGCAGGTGACCAGCGACAACCTGTACGAGTTGACCGATTTCGCGAGCTACAAGATCGAGTTTCTGCGGCTCTTCGGCTTCGCCGTGGAAGGTGTGGACTACGCGGCGGACGTGAACCCCGACGTGGCCATTCCAGGCCTCGTCCAGGTCTGAAGAAGCGCCGGAGAGATACTCCCGCCCATGCAGATTCAAGACAAGCCGCCCGCCGGCACGCCCTTCGAGTGGATCGGCGGCGAACCCAAGGTGGAAGCGCTGGTGGAGCGCTTCTACGATTTGATGGACCTCGAGTCCGACTACGCGCAGCTGCGCGCCGTGCACGGCACCAGCCTCGACAACGCGCGCCAGCGCCTGTTCTGGTTCCTGTGCGGCTGGCTCGGCGGCCCGCAGCACTACACCGAGCGCTTCGGCCACCCGATGCTGCGCGCGCGCCATTTGCCGCAGAGCATCGGCGGCCACTCCATCGGCATCAAGGAGCGCGACCAGTGGCTGGCCTGCATGGACCAGGCCATGGGCGAGACGGGCGTGCCCGAAGACCTGCGCGAACGGCTGCGCGACTCCTTCTTCAAGACCGCCGACTGGATGCGCAATCGCGGCGAATGAACGACCTCACAACGATTTCGAAAGACGCTTCTCTCATCATGAATTCCATCGTCATCATCGGCGGCGGCCACGCCGCGGCCCAGCTCTGTGCCGGCCTTGCGGAAGCGGGGCAGGGCGCGCGCGTGCACCTGGTCTGCGAAGAGGCCTGCGAGCCCTACCACCGGCCGCCGCTGTCCAAGGCATTTCTCAAGAGCGCCGACGAGCCCACGCAGCCGCACAAGGCCGCCGACTGGTACCGCGAGGCGGGCATCACGCTGCACCTCGGCGACGCGGCCGTGTCCATCGACCGCGACGCGCACACCGTCACGCTGCGCTCAGGCGCGGTACTCCCGTGGGAGCGCCTGGTGCTGGCCACCGGCACGCGTGCCCGGCAGATGCCCGAGCTGAGGCCGGGCCTGGAGAACGTCGCGAGCCTGCGCGCCGTCGAGGAGGCGCACCGCCTGCGCGAGCGCCTCGCCGCGGCCGAGCGCGTCACCGTGCTCGGCGGCGGCTTCATCGGGCTCGAAGTGGCGGCCACCGCCAAGGCGCTGGGGAAGGCGGTGCAGGTCATCGAAAGCGCGCCGCGCCTGCTGGGCCGTGCCGTGTCGCCAGAGCTGTCGGCGCACGTGCTCGCCACGCACCGCGCGGCGGGCATCGACATCGTGCTCGGCGCGCAGACCGGCGCGTTCGAGGTCGAGGGCGACCGGCTGTTGTCGGTGCAGGTCAACGGCGTGAAGCAGCCGGTCGACCTGCTGCTGCTGAGCGTGGGCGCCGTGCCCGAGACCGCGCTGGCGCAGGCGGCCGGCATCGAGTGCGCCGACGGCATCGTGGTCGACGCGCAGATGCAGACCAGCGCGGCCGGCGTGCTCGCGGTGGGCGACTGCACGCGCTTTCCGGACCGCCGCGCGGCCCGCGCGCTGCGGCTGGAATCGGTGCAGAACGCCAACGACCAGGCACGCACGGCCGTGGCCACGCTGACCGGCGCGGCACGCGACCACGACGCGGTGGCATGGTTCTGGTCCGACCAGGGCAGCATGCGCCTGCAGATGGCGGGCCTGATGCCGGCCGAAGGCACGCCGGGCCTCGCCAGCTTGCGCCGCCCGGGGCCCAAGCCCGAGGCGTTCTCGCTGTTCCACTATGTCGACGGCCAGCTCGTGTGCGTGGAGTCGGTGAACGCGCCGGTCGACCACATGATGAGCCGCAAGCTGCTCGAAGCGGGCCGCAGCCCCGACGCGGCGGCGGTGGCGGACGTGTCAATACCACTAAAGAATCACCTGTCGTAAAGCTGCCGCACGCGGGCGCGCGTCAGGCAGGGTTCACCAACCTGTCACTGCGCTTTCAGAGACTGGCCTTCCTCGAATTTGCAGGGAGATCTCTCGATGAACAATGCAGCTACTGCGGCCCTTTCGGCCCATGCGACCCGTTCCCTGGCGCGCCCGGCATCCCCGGCCTCGCCACGTTCACCACACTCGCGCCTCGTGCCCATGACCACCTGTGCCGCCGTGCTTGCCGCCGTGCTCACCGCCTGCGGTGGCGGCAGCGACGGCGGCAACGTGGTGCTGCCACCGGCCCCTCCGCCCACCACGCCGCCCGCGCCAGCGCCCGCGCCGGTGGCGGCAGGCACGCGCGCCACGGTGGCTTTGCTGGAAACCACCGACCTGCACTTCAACGTGCGCAGCTACGACTACTTCAAGCTCGCCGAAGACAAGTCGTACGGCTACGAGCGCACCGCCACGCTCATCAACGCGGCGCGCAAGGAATTCGCGAACACCATGCTGTTCGACAACGGCGACACCATCCAGGGCACAGCGCTGGCCGACTACGAGGCGCTGGTCAGCCGCATTCCGTGCACGCAGCCGCTGTCGGTCTACAAGGCCATGAACGCCACCGGCTACGACGCCGGCACGCTGGGCAACCACGAGTTCAACTACGGGCTGGACTTTCTCAACCAGGTGCTCGGCGGCGGGCTCGATGTCGACGGCGTCGATGGCACCAAGAAGTGCGCCGGCCCCGCCTTTCCGATGGTGCTGGCGAACGTGCAGAGCGTGAAGAGCGGCAAGCCGCTGCTCGCGCCGTACACCATCGTCACCAAGCAGTTCACGGCCACCGGCCCCGACGGCAAGGCCGTGACGGTGCCGGTGAAGGTCGGCGTCATCGGCTTCACCACGCCCGGCATCCTGAACTGGGACAAGCGCTTTCTCGAAGGCAAGGTGCGCACCGAAGGCGCGGTCGAGTCGGCCACCAAATACATTCCCGAGCTGCGCGCGCAGGGCGCCGACATCGTGGTCGCGCTGCAGCACGGCGGCCTCGACGCATCGCCGTACTCGCCGACCATGGAAAGCCCCGGCCTGTACCTGTCGAAGGTGCCGGGCATCGACGCGCTCATGATGGGCCACCAGCACGGCGTGTTCCCCGACCGCGGCACCAACCCGGGCTACAAGCAGGCCGGCGTGGACAACACGGCGGGCACCGTCAACGGCGTGCCCGCCGTCATGGCCAGTTCGTGGGGCAAGGCGCTGGGCCTCATCCGGCTCGACCTGGTGTACGACGGCAAGGCCTGGAACGTGGACAAGACGAAGACCGACGTCCAGCTGCGCTCCACGCAGACCGGCAAGGACGGCGCGGGCAAGGCGATCTACGTGGACGCCGACCCGGCCGTTGCGCCGCTGGTCGAAACGCAGCACCAGGCCGCCATCAACTACGTGAAGACGCCCATCGGCAGCACCGACTTCCGCATGAACACCTATTTCGCGGACGTGGGCGACCCGGGCGCGATCCAGATCGTGAACCAGGCGCAGGCCGACTACGTGAAGGCCTACCTGCAGGCCAACCTGCCGCAGTACGCGAGCTTGCCGGTGCTGTCGGTGAGCGCGCCGTTCAAGTCGGGCTACGAGGGCGGGCGCGACTACACCGACGTGGCCGTGGGCAACCTGGCGATCTTCAACGCGGCAGACCTCTACCTGTACCCGAACACCGTGTACGCGGTGAAGGTGACGGGCGCTGAAGTCAAGGCCTGGCTGGAGGCCGCGGCCAAGCGCTTCAACAAGATCAGCACGACGGCCACGGCCGACCAGCAGCTCATCAGCACCTTCCCCGGCTACAACTTCGACATGTTCACCACGCCCGACGTGCAGTACGAGATCGACGTGACGCAGGAGGTGGGCAGCCGCATCAGGAACCTGACGTACCTGGGCGCGCCCATCGACCCGGCGAAGGAGTTCGTCATCGCGACGAACAACTACCGCGCGACCAGCGGCGCGAGCTTCATTCCGGCGCTGGACGGCCGCGCGACGATCTATGCGTCGCCCGATGCCAACCGCGACGTGCTGATCGACTACGTGAAGACGCACAAGACCATCACGCGCGCGGCCAACGGCGCGGCCCGCAGCTGGCGCTTCACGCAGGTGACGACGGCGGGGAACGTGGTGTTCACGTCGGGGCAGGGGCAGTTGAGCGCCGCGACCGATGCGGGGTTGGGCAATGTGTCGCTGCTGATGGCGGATGACGGGAGCGGGAAGGGGCGCTCGGTCTACAAGCTCGATTTGAGCAAGTAGGCGGTTGTCTTTTTCCCTCTCCCCTCGGGGAGAGGGCCAGGGTTAGGGCAGGTGCCTTCGACAAGGCGCGGCCTGGACGCAAGTGCTGCTCCCTCACCCCAACCCTCTCCCCAAGGGGAGAGGGGGCAGGAGAAGAAGCGGGGAAAACGCCTCAGCGCCGCACCGGCGCCAGCAACACCACCAGCGCCCCGGCCCCGCCTTCCGCCGGCTTTGCTTGCACGAAGGCGATCACCTCGTTCTTCTGGATCAGCCAGCGCTGCGTCTTGGTCTTCAGCACCGGCTGCTTGCCCGGCGAGCCCAGCCCCTTGCCGTGCACCACGCGCACGCAGCGCAGCCCCTGCTTGTGGGCCGTGCGAATGAAGCCGCCCAGCGCCTCGCGCGCCTCGTCGCTGCGCAGGCCGTGCAGGTCGACCTGCGCCTGGATCGACCATTCGCCCTTGCGCAGCCGCGCCGTCACGTCGGTGCCGATGCCGGGGCGGCGAAAGCTCATGGCGTCGTCCACGTCGAGCAGCGTGGTCACGTCGAACTCGTCGGAGAGCGATTCGCGCAGCACGCGCTGCTCGTCGAGCTGGTGCTGCACCGGAATGGGCGCGGGCGGCTCGGGCGCGAGCGGCACCGAGGCCTTGCGGCGCAGCGGCTCGGTCGCACCGATGGCGCGGGTGAACAGGTCCTTTTCGGCGGCGCGCCGGCGTTCGGCCGCGGCCTTGGCCGCCGCTTCAGCCGCCTCGCGCGCGCGGGTTTCGGCGATCACGCGCTGCACCTGCTTCAGGTCGGCCAGGTTCTTCAGGGAGGGGGGACGCGAAGCCATCAGAGCAGCCCTTCTTCGGCCATCGAGAAACTGCGCCCGGGGCTCACGATGACGTGGTCGAGCACCCGCACGTCCACCAGGGCCAGCGCGGCGCGCAGCGTTTGCGTGAGCGAATGGTCGGCGCGCGAGGGCTCGATGCTGCCGCTCGGGTGGTTGTGCGACAGCACCACGGCCGAGGCCTGGTGGTGGATGGCGCGAGTGACCACTTCGCGCGGGTACACGCTGGTCTGCGTGAGCGTGCCGCGGAACATTTCCTCCAGCGCCACCAGGCGGTGCTGCACGTCGAGGAACAGCACCGCGAACACCTCGTAGGGGCGCGAGCCGATGTGCAGCTGCAGGTACTGCTTGACGGCGTTGGGCGAATCGAACACCGCGCGCTCCTTCAGCGTCTGGCCCATGGCGCGGCGGGCCAGCTCGAGCACCGCCATCAGCTCGGAGCGCTTGGTGCTGCCGCCCATGCCCTTGACGGTCTTCAGGTCGTCGGCGCCGGTTTGCAGCAGGCCCGCCAGGCCGCCGAAGCGCTCGAGCAGCTGCTGCGCCAGCTGCAGCACGTTCTTGCCCGCCACGCCGGTGCGCAGCAGCAGGGCCAGCAGCTCGGCGTCCGCCAGCGCGGAGGCGCCTCGCGCAATGAGCTTTTCGCGCGGGCGGGCGTCGAGAGGGAGATCCTTGAATGCCATGAAACCCTGGGTGAAACCTTGGCGGAACCGGGTGGAAGCCCCGCTCCGTAAAATGAAGGCCAGTTTATCGGGACACCCACCTTGTCTTTGCCCACCTCTGATGCCCTCATGTCCCAAGTTGTGACTTCTGGCTCCTTCCTGACCCTGCACTACCGGCTGGCCGGTCCTGCGGGCGACATCATCAACACCTTTGCCGACAAGCCCGCGACCCTGTCGCTGGGCACTGGCGAGCTTTCTCCGGCCATGGAGCAGCGCCTGATGGGCCTGGAAGAGGGCACCCACGCCACCTTCGAGCTGCCCGCCGGCGAGGCTTTCGGCGAGCGCAACGCCGACATGCAGCAATGGGTAGCCCGCAAGCTGCTCGCGAAAATGGGCGACCCCGACGAGAAATACGCCGTGGGCGACGTCGTGCAGTTCCCCACGCCCGACGGCACCGGCAGCTACGCCGGCGCGGTGGTCGAGTCCAGCGACACCGCGGTGCGCTTCGACTTCAACCACCCGCTGGCAGGCCAGCCCGTCACCTTCGAAGTGAAGCTGATCGGCGTGCTATGACCGGCATCTCGGAAGTCCTCCTGGCCGAGCCGCGCGGCTTCTGCGCGGGCGTCGACCGCGCCATCGAGATCGTGGAGCGCGCGCTGGCCAAGTTCGGCGCCCCCATCTACGTGCGCCACGAAATCGTGCACAACACCTACGTGGTGAACGAGCTCAAGGCCAAGGGCGCGATCTTCATCGAGGAACTCTCCGACGTGCCGCCCGGCGCCACGCTGGTGTTCAGCGCGCACGGCGTGAGCAAGGCGGTGGAGCAGGAGGCGCGCGACCGCGGCTTCGCCATCTTCGACGCCACCTGCCCGCTGGTGACCAAGGTGCACGTCGAGGTGGCCAAGCTCGCGAAGGAGGGCTACGAGTTCATCATGATCGGCCACAAGGGGCACCCCGAGGTCGAGGGCACGATGGGCCAGCTCTCCAGCGGCATCCACCTGGTCGAAGACGTGGCCGATGTGGCCAGGGTCTCGCCGGGGCAGACCGACAAGCTCGCGGTGGTCACCCAGACCACGCTGAGCGTGGACGACGCCGCCGAGATCGCCGCCGCCGTGCGTGCGCGCTTTCCGGCCGTGCGCGAGCCCAAGCAGCAGGACATCTGCTACGCCACCCAGAACCGCCAGGACGCGGTGAAGATCATGAGCCCCCAGGTCGACCTGGTGATCGTGGTCGGCAGCCCCACCAGCTCCAACAGCAACCGGCTGCGCGAACTGGCGCAGCGCCTGGGCACCGAGAGCTACATGGTCGATTCGGCCGAAGAGCTCAAGCCCGAGTGGTTCGAGGGCAAGACGCGCATCGGCCTCACGGCCGGCGCCTCGGCGCCCGAGGTGCTGGTGCGCGAAGTGATCGACCGCGTGCGCGCGCTGGGCGCGGTGTCGGTGCGCAAGATGGACGGCATCGAGGAAACCATCAAGTTCCCGCTCCCCAAGGGCCTCAAGCTCGACGACATTCCCCCTCCCGGACACATCTCTTGAACGACAAGAACACGAACGACTGGCGCGCCGACATCGAGAGCGCCGCCACCCGCATCGACGAGCGCGCCACCCACTTCCTGCGCCAGACGCCGCTGTGGAAGCTGCCGGCCGCCGCTTTCGGCGTGAAGGCGCCCGGTGCCGAGGTATGGCTCAAGCTGGAGCACATGCAGGTCAGCGGCAGCTTCAAGGCGCGCGGCATGATGAACCGGCTGCTGGCCAACGACATTCCCGCCAGCGGCGTGGTCGTGGCCTCGGGCGGTAACGCCGGCATTGCCACCGCCGCCGCGGCGCAGGCGCTGGGCGTGCCCTGCCAGGTGTTCCTGCCCGGCGTATCGCCCGAAGCCAAGCGCGCGCGCCTGCGTGCGCTGGGCGCCGAGGTGGTCGTGGTCGGCCAGCTGTACCCCGACGCGCTGGCCGCCTGCCTCACGCGCCAGAAGGAATCGGGCGCCTTGCTCACGCATGCCTACGACCAGCCCGAAGTGGTGGCCGGCGCCGGCACGTTGGGCCGCGAGATCGAAGCGCAGGGCGGCCTGCCCGACGCGGTGCTGGTGAGCGTGGGCGGCGGCGGGCTCATCGGCGGCCTGGCCGGCTGGTTCGAGAAGCGCGCCCGCGTGGTGGCGCTCGAGCCCGAGAAGGCGCCCACGCTGTACCGCGCCCGCGAAGCGGGTGAGCCGGTCGACGTGGACGTGAGCGGCATTGCCGCCGATTCGCTGGGCGCGCGCCGCATCGGCAACATCGCCTGGGAGATCACGCAGCAGCAGGTCGAACACGCGCTGCTGCTGTCCGACGAGGCCATCCGCGCCGCGCAGCAGTGGCTGTGGAAGGAGCTCAAGCTCGCCGTGGAGCCCGCCGCCGCATTGCCGCTGGCCGCGCTGCAGACCGGCGCCTACGTGCCGCGCGAGGGCGAGAAGGTGTGCCTGATCGTCTGCGGCGCCAACGTCGACCCCGCCACCGTCGCCTGACCGGCCCGCGAATTCCTCAAGACCCGACCTCTAAAATCGACCGATGCTCGACATCACCCTGCTCCGCAAAGACCTGGCCTCCGCTGTGGCCGGCCTCGAAAAACGCAAGAAGAACCAGCCCTACCTCGACGTGTCGGCGTTCACCGCGCTCGAGGCCGAGCGCAAGACGCTGCAAACCCGCACCGAGGAAATCCAGGCGCGCCGCAACACGCTGAACAAGCAGATCGGCCCGCTCAAGGCCAAGGGCGAGTCGGTCGACGCGCTGATGACCGAGGTCAACGCGCTCAAAGCGGAGCAGGAATCGCAACTGAAGCGGCTGGAAGAAATTCAGCCCGAGCTGCATGCGCTGCTGCTCGCCGTGCCCAACCTGCCGCACGCGAGCGTGCCGCTGGGCGAGGACGAGACCGGCAACGTCGAGATGCGCCGCTGGGCCCCGCAAGGCGGCGCAGGCGCCAACGCCGTGCCGCTGGCGTTCACGCCGAAGGACCACGTCGACCTGGGCGCGCCGCTGGGCCTGGACTTCGAGATGGGCGCCAAGCTCGCCGGCTCGCGCTTCACCGTCATGAAGGGCCCGATCGCACGTCTGCACCGCGCGCTCGCGCAGTTCATGATCGACACGCAGACCGAGAAGCACGGCTACACCGAGTGCTACGTGCCCTACATCGTCAATGCCGCCACGCTCAGCGGCACGGGCCAGCTGCCCAAGTTCGAGGGCGACCTGTTCGCCGCGAAGAAGGGCGGCCAGGACGGCGAGCCCGCGCCCGACCATTCGGCGCTGTACCTCATTCCGACCAGCGAAGTGCCGCTGACCAACTTCGTGCGCGACGAGGTGGTGGCCGAGTCGCAACTGCCCATCAAGCTCACGGCCCACACGCCGTGCTTCCGCTCCGAAGCCGGCAGCGCCGGGCGCGACACGCGCGGCATGATCCGCCAGCACCAGTTCGACAAGGTCGAGATGGTGCAGGTGGTGCACCCCGAGAAGAGCTACGACGCGCTCGAGCAGATGACCGGCCACGCTGAAGCAGTGCTGCAGGCGCTGGAGCTGCCGTACCGCGTGGTGCTGCTGTGCACCGGCGACATGGGCTTCGGCGCCGCCAAGACCTACGACCTGGAAGTGTGGTTGCCCGCGCAGGACACATACCGCGAGATCAGCTCGGTGTCGAACTGCGAGGCCTTCCAGGCGCGCCGCCTGCAGGCGCGCTTCAAGAACGCCAACGGCAAGAACGAGCTGGTGCACACCTTGAACGGTTCCGGCCTGGCCGTGGGCCGCGCGCTGGTGGCGGTGCTGGAGAACCACCAGAACGAAGACGGCTCGATCAACGTGCCGGCGGCGTTGCGTCCGTACATCGGCGGCGCTGAAACTTTGCGGGCTTGATTCTTTTTGTCGAAACGACAGAAATTACCCGTATAATCGAAGGCTCGACAGACACCGGAGAGGTGGCAGAGTGGTCGAATGTACCTGACTCGAAATCAGGCGTACTAGCGATAGTACCGAGGGTTCGAATCCCTCCCTCTCCTCCAAAAATGATTCCGCAGTTAGCCGCCGATGGCCTGGAATCAGCAGTTAAGCCCCGCTAGACGGGGCTTTTTTGTGCGCGGTTGTCCGGCAACGTCTTTTGACAGCCGGCATGAAACGGGGGCACAGTTGGGGGCATAGACCGCGGTTCACGCGGGTACTCCCGAAAAATGCCCCCAGATGCCTCTCACCGACACCGCCTGTAAGAACGCGAAATGCGCTGACGGCCGCGCGTACCAACGCTTTGCCGATAGCGGCGGCCTCTACCTCGAAGCGACTGTCACGGGCAGCAAGCTCTGGCGCTGGAAGTACCGGTTCAACGGCAAAGAGAAGCGGCTGGCGATCGGTATCTATCCCGAAGTGACTCTGGCGCAGGCGCGGCGCGCTCGCGACGACGCGCGGTTGATCTTGAAGGGCGGCTCCGATCCAGCCCAGACCAAGGCCGACGCCAAGCTCAGCGCTCGGGTCAGCGTCGGCAACACCTTCGAGGCGGTCGCCCGGGCCTGGCACGAACACTGGAAGGCCGGCAAGTCCGAACGGCACGCCGGCTATGTGCTCACCAGGCTTGAGGCAGACGTCTTTCCCGACCTGGGACGCCGGCCAATCGTGACCATCACGGCGCCGCAACTGCTCGCGGTCGCCAAGAAGATCGAGGCCCGCGGTGCCGTCGACATCGCGAAGCGCGCATGGCAGACCTGCAGCCAGATCTTCAGGTACGGCATTGCGCACGGGATCATCGAGCGCAACCCGGCGAGCGACGTGAAGCCCTCCGACGCCCTCAAGCCGCGCAGCAAGGGGCACTTCGCGCGCATTGAGCCCAAGGAGCTGCCAGAGCTGCTGCGCAAGATCGAGGCGTATCAGGGGACTCCCGTGACCAGGCTGGCAATGAAGTTGATGGCGCTCACGTTCGTGCGTACCGGCGAACTCATTGGTGCGCGCTGGGAGGAGTTCGACCTAGAGGCCGCCGAGTGGCGCATCCCGGCGGAGCGGATGAAGATGAAGACGCCGCACATCGTGCCGCTGTCGGCCCAGGCCGTGGAGGTCCTGGGCTCCATTCACGAACTCCGCGGTTTGAGCGGCTTGCTTTTCCCTGGCGAGCGCGACCACGAGAAACCGATGTCCAACGGCACCATCCTGGGCGCGCTCAAGCGAATGGGCTACGCTGGCCGCATGACCGGTCACGGTTTCCGCGGCATCGCGTCGACGATCCTGCATGAGCGCGGGCACCGGCACGACATCATCGAGCTGCAGCTCGCACACCAAGAGCGCGACGAGGTAAGTGCAGCCTACAACTTCGCGACGTACTTACCCCAGCGGCGCCTGATGATGCAGGGGTGGGCCGACCATCTGGACCAATTGCGCCGCGGCGCCAAAGTCCTGGCATTCAAGGCAGCTTGATGATGAGCTTTCTCGACTTCGTGATGACCAGCTTGGCAAGTGGCGCGGTGAGCGCAGTTCTGCTTGGAGCCGCGGCATTCATGTTCAAGGCTCAACTCGGGCATTGGCTGAACAAAGACATCGAGCGCATCAAGGCGTCGCACCAGCGCGACCTCGAGTCCTACAAGGTTTCCTTGATTGCCGAAACGGAAAAGACGAAGGCGTCCCAGGAGGTCAGCAAAGCCATGGCCGTGCTGATGGTCGAAAAGAAGTTCGCTGCGCTGAACCGTTTGCATTTGGCTGTTGAGCTTCAAGCTTCGAACGTGTTGGGACTGCTCTCTATTCATACCGGTGAGAAACGCTCCGCGGACATCCAAGCTATGAATATCTCAGTCAAGGAGCTTATGGGCGCCTTTCGGAACGCCAGCATCTACTTCACTTCTGAGGAGATGGAGTGCTTCTATCGACTTGCGAACAAAGTGCAGGGGGCGCTGGGCATGGCGATGGGATTGAGCAAGCCTGCGGATGCGAAGACTGTCGAGGCACAGGAGCTCAACCTTTTCCCAGCACAGGCCGCAGTCAACGAAATCATGAGACGTCGACTCGATGCGATGCTCAGGATGACGGACTGATTGCGCGCGCGGCCGATGCTCTCTGCCCAGCAAGTCGCCCATCTGCTCGCCTTGTCGCGTAGCCAGAGCCGCTGCCCCGCGGCCTCGGCCAACTCCCCAGCTAAGTGGCATGCCCGCCTCTGTTCCACCGGCTTGCCGGGCTAACCAGGAGCGATGCATTGTGCCGCTCTATGCTGTTCGAATGACGATTCGTTTTTTTCAGCCCGTTGTGCTTCTCATCTTCCTGGCCTCCGGCGCCCGCGCCGATAGCAAAGATCGCATCATGGCCTCGCGATACCTGCGCGCGCAGTTCTGCGTAGAGCGCGCAGTCGGGCAGCGGTGGCACGAGCGCTATGACATTCCGGTGGTGATGAATCGCTGGGGTGTCAGCGAACCTACGGTCAGCGGGTTGGCGAAGGCTCCAGAGGCGCTGCGCAGAGCCCACACTCGCTGCCGTTTGGAGAACGAGATTGCGAATGAGCCGATTCCTGGTTGATCGTCGAAGGGAGCGCTAAACGTGCAAGGAGAAGATTCAGCCGAACATGCCGCGTCGCCCACCGATGAAAACGATCGAGGCCTGTTCAGATTCGGGCCGGAAGAAGGCGCAGCGCAGCGTCGTGCTGACCTCGCCGCCTACCGCTATCTATCGACCTCCAACGAACTCCATGCCATGCCGAAGGCTACGCCAGCGGAGGCGAGGGGGAGCGGGGTCAGCAATCTCCGCTTGGCATTGCTGGACTTCTTGAAGGAGGCAGGCGGAGCATGCGAGCCCGTCTGCATTGATCAAGAGCTTGCCCGGGAACTGCATCGGGAGCTGCAGCAGCACTTCTCCGGCGGGACGTTTGGGATGTTGCTCAGCCGTCCGCAGCGCACTGAAGCTCATCGACCCAAGGAGAACTTCCTTCAGCGGCGCGTCAAGCTGAACGCTCTCGTGTATCTGCACGGCGCAGAAATGGGAGTGGTGAAGACATCCAGTCCCATGAAGGATGTTCGCCTAGCGTGCGGTTTGAGAAGCGAAGGGACCGTCCGAGGTTGGAAGGCAGACCAGGAAATGATGGAGGAAGCGCGCGAGCGTGCCATCAGTGTCATCGTCGAGCATGCCGAGCAGCCGCGGGCCACGCTCGAGGCGGCTTTTGCCAGGGTGCTCGAGCGCGCCGGGCTTGTCTATCGGAAGCATGTCCTCGACTCGGGGCTGGTAGGGGAGCTTGCCCGCAAAAAAGCCGGCACTTAATCGCGGTTGATCAAGAGGTGAGGCGTTGTCAGACTCCAGGAAAGTCTAAGGAGCTTGCAAGTTGACCATTCATCCAAAACTTGACGAGGCAGACGCGCTAGCAGGCCATCCAGCAGCGCTTCTTCGGTGCTCGTATGTGACGGCGCTCACCGGCCTTAGTCGTAGCACCCTCTACGCAAAGATCGCCGTCGGAACATTTCCGGAGCCGGTCAGGCTCGGACCGCGTTGTAGTCGATGGCGTGTAAGGGACGTGGCCGCCTGGCTGGACGCGCTCGAGCCCGGGCGTCGGCCTACTTAGACTGCGAACCGTCTGCGGTCTGATTCTCAAAACCTCTCGCAAGCCCGTGCGTTGGCGTGGAAGGTCTCAGCCGAACGGCCCGTTGGCGACGATACGTTGCGCGCCACGCTGCAAACGCTGCGCTACGACCCGACGGTGCAGACCGTGCGCGGGTTCCTCGCGACCGCGCGCACGATGGTTCGTGAGCGGTTGAAGGTTGACCCGGCCGCCATATCGAGACTCCCTGGCGCATACGTCGAAGGCCAGAATGGCGAGGTGTACGACCGGGCTGAGTACGTCGGAGAGCGCGTGCTGATGATTCAACGGTGGGCCGACTATCTCGACAAGCTAGCCGCGAGCGTTGAAATCGCGCAGTTCAAGACGGGCTGATGGTGCCGCTAGGGGCGCAACCTATTCACCGTCGAGGTCCGCCAAACGTGATTGGGGCTCGGGCCCGTGTTCAAGACTGCTGCCGTCCGATCTTTCGCCGACGTGACTCTGTTTGTGCCATCCGCGTTGTTCGGTCGCTCGCTGCTTTGGCTTTCGATAAAAGGAACGTCGATGGCTCCGCGGAGCATGGCGTGCAATTCGACCTCAACCTTCAAGGAGTTGATCAACGTTTGGGCCGTTTCGCACACCGCCCGCTGCCTCGCTATGTCGAGCGGCTTCGTGTTGTCATCCAGGGTTTCGAGCACCTTGAACAGGTGGCCGCGCAGGCTTTCGATGTTTCGCTTCGACATCTTGCAATTTCCTTTGAGCTTGGTGATGGAGGGCGATGAGTGATCGCAATTCGGGCGGGTAGGCAGGGAACTTCGAAAGCCTCGAGCGGTTCGAGCCATTCAGCATGTAGGACGGATCGCGGGAGAGGGACAACACGTTCGCCCGCCGATAGATACCCTTGAGTCCGCGACCTGGAAGCAATTCGGCGAATGCAGTTATCGGGGTAGACGGGAAGTGCTTCCGCAGCACCTCGTCTTCTTCATGTGACCAGAAACGAGAGGACCGTAGGCCCAGATGAGCAATGTGTTTCCGCATCCTGGGCATGGAGCAGGAGAGCAGTGCGGCCAAGAATAATGGGTCGATCTCGCTATAGAGCGCCCTTAGCATGGCGTTGTCCTCTGCGGTCCACCTGTCGACCGACCTCACTTTGGGCATTTGCAGGTTCTTGACGCGTCGTTGAAGAACGGCTCTTTTGGAGCGACCGAGAGCCGCCGCGATCGCCACATCCGTCATCGTGCCGCAGTGGCTCAGAACGTAGGCGTCTTCTTCGTCGGTCCAACGGTGAGCGCATCTGGGCTCTTTCACTTCGTTCTCCCTCGACTGAGGCAAGTGGCTCTGGCTGGCGTTAGCGGAGGGACGCCAGGATGGTGTACATGTTTCGCCATGCCGCTAGTTTCTGGGGTGGCACCAGGGCTCGCCACGGCGGAAAACCGGATGGGCAATTGCAATGCTTCCCGGCACTTGGGCGCGCGCGCACCCGCACGCGCGTTGAGGCTATGGGCTCGCAACAAGAGCGCAGTTGCGAATGGAAAGACTTGTGACCGCGCGCAGGTCATGGCAGTGGTAGGGCAACTACCAGGGTTGCAGACGGGTATTTATGGGTTTACGATAAATGCTATGCAGAAAAAAATAATTCCAACAGAGGTGGAGTCTCTTGCCCGCGGTCGGCCGCCACTTCCTGAGGGTGAAGCGATGGTGCCCGTGATGGTGAAGATGAAGCCCGCGCAAAAGGAAAAGCTTCAGCGACTCGGCGGTGCGTCATGGATGCGAGAACGCATCGACAAGGCAAAGGAGCCAAGGGAATAACCGCTATGCCCCGCGGCGGTTTATGCGGGGCACAAAAGGCGACGGCCAGGGTGGTAGTGACACCCCAGCCGTCTGACCAAAACGTGCACAACTTAGAAGGAGATGCACATCATGGCTACAGCAATTATCCGCCGATCCGGCGATCGACCACATCTTGCGTTGGTCGCCTCGAAGCAGCCCTCGCAGCAAGATGCAGCCGCGTCTACGCGGACGCGCAGAGCGTGGCGTGATCGCCGACCGCTCGAACGTGAGGAATGGCACTGGGCCAACGCGTACACCGGCACTGCCGAGGCGTTGGTGGCCGCGGGGATTTGTCGCATGGATCAGCTGCCGGGCCAACCCGGCAATAAGAAGACGTCCTGCACCTACTACCGAGGGCAGCCATGCGGACGGACTGCGTTCAATGGAGCCCAGCGGGACGCTTACTTCATGACGATTAGTGCGGAGGGCAAGACACGTTTTCGTGTCGTCAAGGGACTCCCGGTCGAGGAACAGGATCGCCGCTCGCTCGCTCTGCGTGAAGCCGAAAAGGCTAGAACCGAAGCGAACAATAAACTGGAGTACGAGGCTGCCGCTGCTCGCCTGGCACAACGCAAGCGCGAGAGCACCGCTGATGTTCTTCGCGATCAGTTGCAAGGGTACGCTGGTGGCCTTCGGCGCGCGTTGGACTCGTGCCAGCAAGGCCAGGAACTGTTTCACGATTGGCGTCTCTCCGAAAACGACCTGCAGCGCGTTCTGCTGCAGGTTGAGGCGCTGGAACACGCGGTGCGGGGTGTGACGCCTATCCGCTACGAGTCGCGCACTGTCAGCCGCCTGGTGGCGGTGAAGCTATGAGCGGGGGTGTTGCGCCAGGCCGCGCCAGACGCGTAGCGCAGACCCGGGCCGACGGATTGGCAAGCGCGACCGCTGCGGCCCGCGAGCCCGTCGCGTTGTCTGTCGCAAAGCTGGACGCGGCGCTCTGCGTCATTTCACAGGCCCGCGATGTCGCTGAAGCTATGGCGACCTGTGAAGGCGTTGACGCTTTTTGGGGAGTCTTGCGACTGGTCGAGTGCGGCGTGGACAAAGTGGAGGCGGCATTCGCCAGCCGCTCGCGGGATGCCAGCGATGAGGCGAGCGATGAACTCGCGGGAGTGCTTGGCGTTCTTGGCGAAATAAACCTCGATCATATTTTGCTCCACGCTCTAGTGACGCTGGTAGCCCTGGCGAAGTCGAACCTCGATACATCAGCGCTCGGCAAATAGTCGCGGCCTCCTCGCGCGGCACAGTTTCACTGCCAGCCCTAGGCTGATCCCCGAAAACCCGTTTCCCTGACGGGCTGGGCTGGCATCTTTTTTCAGGGGCGTGAGGGACGCTTGATGAATGACGAAGGCGAGTTTAAAGATGAGGCTGAAAGATCTTTGGTTGCCGAGGAAGATGCTGTCAGGCCGCTAGATTTCGGCGACAGTTTCGATTTCCTTTGGGAGGACTACCTGTTCCTTCCCGGCCTGGGCCGAGACTATTACAACCTTCCCGATGCTGCTCTGCTGGGGGCCATCGACGCGGGATTGTCCGGTCGAGTACCTGGAGTTCTGCCTGAACACTGGGGTAGCTACGAATCTGACGAGGCCGAGTTTCGCCGCGGTGTTGCCCCTACGCAAAAGCGAATCTTAGATCTGCTGACGCGGTGCGTCATATCCGGACTTTTGAAAGCGGAGATCAAGGCTCGGAGCCCATTAGATTCCTCGCTAATACCTGATCGCACGTATGTTTCGCTAAGCGATCTGATCGATTGCCTGGAGACGCATGGGTCTCCGCGAGGAGATTACTTTGGGCAGGAACTGGAGGACGCCGCCTCCGCCATGCAGACAGAGGCACAAGCGACTGCGCGAGCCAGGGCGGAGTTTCGCCACGGGACAGCCGGTAGCCTCGCGACGCTCGAGGGGGCAAAACAACCTGGCGAGCAACCAGAGGTCTTCTGGAAAAGGGTCGCCGAATCTCAAAGTCTTGCTATCGCCGAGCTTCGAACCCAAATCGACGGGGGCCGTCCCGCTCACCCTCAACGTGAGCTGTCTACCAAGGAGCGAAACACCCTCTTGACACTCGTCGCCGTGCTTTGCCAACAGGCAAACCTGGACCCGGCGAAAACCGCGAAGACGGCAGGAGTGCTCCAGGCTGCAGCTGCGAGGATGGGTATAGGGCTGGGCGAAACGACCATTGAAAACAAGCTGAAGGCGATTCCGGATGCTGTTGCCAGCCGCTTGAAGTAGCGACTCTTTCGGCACCTGCCCAATTTCTAGGGCAATTGCCCCTTATATCGCCTGCGGTTCTCGACCATAGGGCCATCTGAACATCGGCGGACAACGCCGGACAAGGAAAAGGCAATATGGAAAACAAGCGGACGCAGGCCACAGCCCCTACTGACAGAGGCATTCATCCCGCCACGCTGCTGCGTGCCTCAGCCGTCGAAGAACTCACCGGGCTAAAGCGATCGGCGTTATATGCGCGCATCGCGGCCGGCACTTTCCCCCGGCAAATCGTACTTTCTTCTCGTTGTGCGCGCTGGCGCGCCGGTGAGGTTTTCGACTGGCTGGAGGCGCTCAAGTGAGCAAGGACGAACAACTCGAAGCGCCATGAGTTTCGTTAAAGACAGACTTGCTGACCCATCAGCGTATTTCGAGAGCGAGGGCGTGACGCTTATCGGACGGGGAAGGTGGCGCACTGCGCGCTGCGATTTTCACGGCGGCAGCGACAGCATGCGCATCAATACTGAGACTGGCGCATGGGTGTGCATGGCTGGATGCGGTGCCCGTGGCGGCGACGTGTTGGCTTATCACATGGCCACGCACGGGGTGAGCTTCGTGGAAGCTGCCAAAGCCCTAGGAGCCTGGGAGGAAGACGGCAAGCACTTGCAGCGGCGGCGACCTACGACGTTCCCGCCCCGCGACGCCCTCTATCTGCTGCGACAGGACGCGACGCTCGCAGCCGTCGCCGCGGGCAACTTGGCGCGCGGAGTGGCGCTCTCGGCTGAGGACCGTGACAGCCTCATGCGCGCTGCTCGGCGCATCACGTTGATCGCGTCGGAGGTCGAAGAGTGAGCGCGGTCCTCGAGCAGCCCAAGAACCTCGAGGCGTTGCGGCGTTCGGCCGACCGGAAGGTGGACGCGGCAGCCCAGATGGTGCGCCGGCTTGAGGTCCAGTTAGCTCAAGATCTCTCGGACGAGGCCGAGTTTGAAGATGAGCTTATCGAAGGGTTCATCGGGCGCCAGGCCATGTCAGTGCTCTACGGCGACAGCAACAGCGGCAAGACGTTCCTGGCAATCGACATAGCCGCAGCTGTCTGTCAGGGACAGCAATGGATGGGGCGCAATGTTGACGCGGGCATGGTGGTCTACCTTGCCACCGAATCGCCTAGGTCGGTGTGCGAGCGATTGAAGGCCTACCATGCGCACCACAGAATGAAGTTGCAGAACTTCGTGGTGGTGAAGTCGCCCATCAACCTTTACGAGAGCGAGGCCGACACCACCGCCGTCGTCGCGTTGATTCGCGAGATGGAAACGTTACATGGGGCAAAGTGCGAGCTCGTGGTCGGCGACACCTTGGCCCGACTGAGCGCCGGTGCGAATGAGAATAGCGGCGAAGACATGGGGGTGGTTGTGCGTCACGTCGACAGGATCCGGCAAGAGGCTGCGGTGCACTTCATGCTGATCCACCATTCCGGCAAGGACGCTGCGCGCGGGATGCGTGGTTGGAGCGGCCTGCGTGCAGCTACTGATACTGAGGTCGAAATCACGGCCAACGAAACGACCGGCAACCGTGCTGCCGAGGTTACGAAGCAGCGCGACATGGCCGGCAAAGGTGAGCGGATCGGCTTCCGTCTTCACACGATCAAGATGGGCACCGGCAAGTGGGGCCAGCCTCGCACGTCCTGCGTAGTGACCCCCATCGACGCGCCGGCACCCGTTAAGAAGCTCCCGCGGCTGGGGGGTGTTCAGCAAGCGATTCTGGGCGTGCTGCGCGGTCATGGCGCCGACATGCGGACGCGGGAGATCGCGTCAACGTTGGAGGGCCAATACGGCAAAACATCAGTCTACAACGCCGTCGAACGGCTCAAAGATTTGGCCTTGATCGAGGTCTCTGCAGGTATCGTCCACCTCATCAAATGACCGCGATTCACGCCATTCACGTCCATTCACGTCTGCATTCCCGTGAATCCCGTGAATATTCACGTTTGTTCACGCCGCCCTATATAGGGCGTGAACACGTGAACGGCTGAGGTTGTCGACGCATCTTCGCGATCGGTAGAAGACCACATGCCTAGTCAACGCCAGCCAGCAACAGCATCGAAAAACTTCTATCAAAACAGCGAGCCCATGAAATCCCCTCGAGAGAAAGCCGCTGCGGGCAAGCTTGGCAAGTCGACCAGATACCTGGGCCTACTTGGCCAGCCCATCGTGGCTAACCACATTCCGGGACTGCTCGCGGATGATGCTCGCCACATCGAAAGCGCACGGCAGGTCGGGCTGATGCTCGAGAAGCTCCCGTTGCTGGCGGAGGCTCACGGCGTTGCGAATGGTGATTGGTTTGCCTTGGTACTGGCCCTTGCAAGAGAACATGTTCCCGGGTTCAAGGTTGTAGCAAAGGGCGGCCGATCCGAACTCTGGAGCGACATCGAAAAAGCCGAGCTGAGCATCGAGGTTGAAGCCGCTCGAAAAGCTGTAAAGACGCTGAAACAGGCGATCGAGGCCGTGCTTTTGGGCGGAAGGTGGGCCGAGAAGCGACCTACCGCGAGCGCGTTAGAGACGCACTATCGGCATGCCGACAAGAAGGTCGTTGCGCTTCTCAGGGATGCACAGGCTTACCGAACTGGACGAGGAGATCGGTGAGAGGTTTGGACGGAGAAAAGGGGGGCAGGGGTATTTCTCCCTGACTTGCGAAGCGAAGATGAGTGCTTATCAACTTGCCGTGAGGCGTAAGGATAAGCAACTATGTCAAGACAATCTTCTCAACAGTTCCCGCCACTCGAGTCGGTCACGCGTCCGACGGTGCCTACCGAGTGGGCAGCGCATTTCTTGGACCGTCGCCCTCAGACCCTTCGGAACTGGGCAATGGGCAAGGGGTCTGGCCCGATCCGTCCCTTACGAGTAAACGGACGGTTGGCTTGGCCAGTCAGCGAGTTGAAGCGAGTGCTTGGAGTTGGGCAGTGAGTGCTGTAGATGGCACGAAGCAAAGCTCCAGCCGATCCTCGCGGGGGCCATGTTCGGCTGTACTGGGCGATCTTGGACAGTCCGGCCTGGCGCGTCCTGACGCATGCGGATGTGCGCGTGTACCTGTCTCTCCGTCGCAAGCTCGGACGCACCAACAACGGCGACATCAACGCCACGCTGGCCGAACTCAAGCATGCCGGCATATCGAGCAGCTCGACGCTCGCGTCAGCGTTGCGGCGACTGGAGCTCTTGGGCTTCATCGAGAAGACGCGGCAGGGCGGCATTGCCAATGGCGGCAAGCTTTGCAGCCTGTATCGCTTCACCGACGAGCCGACGTTCGAGATCAAGAAAGCGGGCGTGCTGGCCGGCGCTGCGACGAACGAGTGGCAGCGCTTCGCGTCGATGACGGAAGCCCGTGCCGCGCTCCGACCTGGCGCGCCAGAAATCACATCGAAGGTTCGACTATCGAACCGGAGCGCTTCGACTATCGAAGCGGAGAGGCCATTCTCCGACTCGACTATCGAACACGTGGCCGTTTCTCCGGTTCGATCATCGAAGCGGACAAAAAGGGCCCCAATCGTCCCGCAACCCGCATGAACACTGGGGTCGCGAAGAATTTCAGCGGTAGGACGGAAAAAGCGTCTCCGCTTCGACTATCGAACACCATTGCATGTTGCCAGGGCAAGCGGTGCAAGACTGCCTTCCCGGCCACCAAGGAAAGGACTCAAGCATGACGACCGCACAAAACATTCCCGGGCTTGTCATCGAGTTTCCGGAATCAACTGCCGCAGAACAGACGGTCCTGCTGCAGCAGGAGTTCGGCGGATCGGTTCACCAGGTTGAGCTTCACAAGCTACACGTTCGAATGCTCGCGGAAAGATTGGGCATCGTGCCCACCGTGACAGCGGAAGCAGCTGACATGCTTTCGACCAGCGTGGGGCAGTCAATGCGGTTCGCTAGCGAGCGTGGGCAGTTGCAGCGCGCGCTCTTGCGTATCGAATCCATGGCTGAACAGCTGCACGAGAACCTGAGGATCACCCATGACAATGGGCATGAGGACCTCACCGTCGAGATCGGTCAAGCCGTGGCCCTCGTCGACTTCGTCGAGTTCTTCTGCGAGTCGTACCGCTGTGCGCCCTCGACTGCTGAGCCACCCGAACCTGAGTGCAAGGCCCTCGAGACGTTGGATGAAGCACTGGCAGCAGGAGCAGTCGTATGAACGCCCCGAACACCACGCCTGCCTCGGTTGGCACCACTGACGACGATGCTCTCATTGCAGAGCTCCCAGACCTGCGCATCGAGGTGAGCCACAGCGAGGACATGGTGATCCTTCAACAGGGTCGTAACGGTGAAGAAGACCGCATCGCGATCCACCGGTGGCAAGTGCGCATGCTGGCCGAGCAGTTTGGATTGCTGCCGGCGCGCACGCATGCCCGGGCGACCGTCGAGTCGTTGGCGCGGCGGCTGCTCAAGCTACGCGAGCGCGTCGATCACCTCGGTGAGCACCTTTATGTGCATGTCGAGGACCAGTATTCGCTGCAGTACGCAATGGCCTCATGCGAGATTGCCGACGAGTTCGTCGCAGACCTCGATTCGCTGACCGGCGGCACTGTCACGGCGCCGAAGCATTCGAACGAGGTGCTCTGATGAAAAAGTCTACTCTTCCCTTGAATCTCGCGAAGCTCTGTGCGCAGGTCGCCAACGAGCAGACCAGGCGGCAAACCTGGGAACTCGGGCATGCGCTCAAGCGTGAGTTCGAAAAGAGGATCGCCGATGGCGAGACCGTCGAGGCCGCGGAAATCGAGCTGACGCAGCGGCTCAAGGCCGCGGTAATCCAGCAGATGAGGCGGTAAGCCATGGTCAAGCAACCCGTTCCGCACAGGCGCGTGTGTGCGCGCGCAAGGCCATGGAATTTTAGGATGACAGCCAATCCGGAGTTTTCCTTGTGATCGCAGGGCTCAGTGCTGCCGAACGCATCGAGGCAACAACCGTTTTGCTGGCGACTTTTGCCGCGAGTGAAGATCTGACCGTCACAGCGGACATGCGCGTCGGCGAGAAGGATGCAGCGGACTTGTTGGGCTACACCGCGGGCCATCTCAAAAACCTTAGGCAGGAAGGGCGCGGGCCGGTGAGCTATCAGCGAGGTGTTGCCGGCTCGCGCGTCAGCTACAGGCTGACGGATCTCTCGGCGTGGATCGAATCTGGCCGTGAAGGAGCAGGCAACGACATTTAACGGCATGGAGTTCCTGGTGCCACACGCCGAGACTTGAGTCATCGAAACTTCGAATGAGGCGACTGTGACGATTGATGAGCAGCTTGGTGTATCGCATCACTTCGGTGGCGGCGTCTATGCCAAAGAGACTGTAGTGCCTGCGGGCTTCGTCCTCGTGCAGCACAAGCATGAGCATGACCACCTTTCAATCCTTGCGGCTGGCAGAGTCGAATTGATGGTTGACGGTGTGCGCAGCGAACTCACCGGACCCGCATGCGTGACCATCGTGGCGGGCAAGCATCACGGCATCAAAGCGCTGACCAACGTGTCCTGGTACTGCATTCATGCGACCGACTGCACCGATGCCCAGCGGGTCGACGAGTTGCTCATCGCGGCCTCCGACGAAGACATGAGCGCGATCGGCAGGAGCATGTTGTGACACCGGTCAAGCTGCTGGAGCGCAGGGTCGATGTGCAACCGATATGCGCGGCGCTGGAGCTTCACCCCGAATTGTGGGACAGGCACACAGCGCGCACATCGCCAGCGTACTCGCCGCATCACGGGCTCTCCGACATCTGGGCCCGGTTTGCCGACCCCGCAACGATGCAGCCTGACGGATCTCACGACTCGATCTGGTATCCGCCGGCTGACGTGCTGCCGGTGCGCGACATTGTGTATCCGCTGATGGCTGATGTGCGCGGTGAGCGCCTGGGCGGCGTGTTGATCACGCGCATCAAGCCGGGCCAGCTCTGCAAGCCGCACACCGATCCGGGGTGGCATGCGCGCTATTACGACAAGTTTGCCGTGCAGATCGCCGCGGCGCCCGAGCAGGCATTCCATTTCAAAGGCCACACGCTGGTAACAGCTGCTGGCGACGTCTTTTGGTTCGACAACTCGCACACCCACTGGGTGACTAACGAGAGCGACACCGACCGAATCACCATGATCGTCTGCATCAAGACGGAAAGGAACTGATATGCCGTGGGGAGCAGCAGTAGGAGCTGGCATTGGCCTTCTGGGCGATGCAATGAAGAGCGACAAGAACGGCGGTGCCGGTGCGCAGTCGTCGTCCCAGAGCAAGGAGCCCTGGGCGCCCGCGCAGCCGTGGCTGCTGTCGAACGTCGTGCAGGGCCAGGCGCTGCAGGACAAATACACGGCGCAGCCATTCAGCCCGCAGCAGCAGGCTGCCTACGACAACAGCTATGCGCAAAGCGACTACATGCGCGGCCTGGTGCCAAGCCTGCTGAACCAGCTGCAGGGTCAGCCCGTCGGCTTCGATCCGAGCAATCCCACGGCGCGCCCGAAGGCGTGGGACTGGAACGCCCTGGCGAACGGCGCGCTCGGCCAGCAGTCAGTCCGCAACGCCACTGCGCCGGCTGCCGCCCCCGCGACCAGTCCGCTCTCCCAGTTCATGCAGCAAAGCGACGTGCTGAGCGGTGCCACCATGTCCGGAATGGGTAGCGGCGGTCTGCTCGGCACCGGCGGCTACGGGTCGTTCAAATACGGCATGGCCATGCCCCAGCCGGGCACGCAGGCCTACCGCGACATGAGCGATTACTTCAACAACGGCGGCGCTGACCCGAACAACCTGTATGGGCGGCAAGCGAGTGCCTACCAGGTGCCTCCGGCGAACCCTCTGTCTCGGCTGTGGACGTCGGGCGGTCTGCTTGGAGCTGGTGCCCCAGGTGAAGCGGAAGGCCCCGCCTCCGGCGCGCCAGGTGGCGCGGCGAGCGCTGGTCCCGGCGGCACGTTCTAAGGAGTGCAACGTGATTCCCGCAACGAAATCCGATGACGAAGCCTCGAGCCAGCCGCACGAGCCTAAGTTCTACAGCGAATGGAGCGACCCAACTGGCGCTCTAGTGCTGCCAGACCCGCAGCGTCACGATGAATTTGTGGCGTACGCCAAACAGGTCATCGCGATTCTCCGGCCCCACCTTCTCCTGTTCCTGGCCGGCGGACGAGCCCGCGTACTGCTGGGTCAAGGAATTTTCTGCTTTGACCTGCCCGCAGCACGGGGCACATGGATCGAGGTGGAAGACGTCGCCACACGTCTGAAACTCCTTCCTTGGGTCGAGCCCAACGAAGTCATGCACTGAGGAATCTATGAGTCTTCTCGACTTTCTCAACACCCCTGACGCGCAGTTGGGCCTCGGGCTGCTGGCGGCCGGCGGGCCTTCCACACAACCCATGAGCTTTGGACAACGCATTGCACAGGGTGTCCAGTACGCGCAATCGAGCAAGGACGCGGATCTGCGGCGGCAGTATGTGCGATCTCAGATTGATGAAAACGCGGCGCAGATCGCTGCACGTAATCTCCAGGCACAACGCGATCAAGCCATCAATGGCCTAGTCATGGGGCGTGTGGGTGGGCTCAACGCGAGTGTGCCAGGCGCGGCTGCTGGGAACGGGACACCAGTCATCGCGCCCGGTGTTCAAAGCGCTGGGGCAGGCGGCGTGGGGACCCAGGGCGCAGGTGCGATTCTGCCGGGCGGTCCTCTAGGCGGCTCGCGTCCAGGTGCTGGGGTCGCCTCTGGATCTGGGACCGGGGCTGCATTCCCGTTCTCGCTGGACGACATTACCGCCTTGCAGGGGTTTGGCTACAAAGGCGCCGATGGTCTGTTCAACATGTACAAGTACGCCACCGACGGAGTGAAACGCGAGGCTGGGAACTACTACCAAGACCCGCGGACTGGAGAGGTCCGCTATATGCCGAAGCTGGGCGAGGGGCAGACCATCGGTCCGAATGGTGACGTCGTGACCGCGCGGGGGTACGACACTTCGAACGCAAACATCAAGGGCCGGGAGACTCAGGCGAGTGAGGCGGCCAGGTATCCGTTCACCGTGGGGGCAGATCGATCAAGGCAGCTGACTCAGGCGGCGCTCGACCCTCAGACTTACGTCGGCGACGACGACAACAGCTACAGCGGCACGCGTTTGCAGGGAGTGATGGCCTCCGGTGGCGGCCCCCTCATTGGCCTGCCGCCGCAAGCAGCGCAAGGTGGAGGCGCGACGACAAGTGCCGGCCCTTTGATCGGGCGCGAGCTCGGCGGCGGCGCGGGCACTGCTCGACCTTTCATGACCAGTCGCAATCCGGTGACCCAGCAATCACGCATCGCACTCAACGACAACTGGATCAAAAATTCGTACCAACCGACCGTCGAGTCTGGTCGCGCGGCATCGGACGCGTTGACCAATGTGCAGGCGCTTCGGTCAATCAACATGAACACCGGTTGGGGTGCTGAGGCGAAGGCAAGCGCGGCCGGTGTTCTGGCGGGCCTTGGAGTGGCGCCGGCCAGCGTCGAGATGTTCGCCGCAAACGCGCAGAAGTTCCAGTCTGTGGCCATGGACCGCTTGATGAAGAAGCAGGTCGAGCAGAAAGGTACGGCTACGGAGGGTGACGCAAAGCGGATCGGCCAGACGTACGTCGCGTTGCAGAACACTCCCGCAGCGAACGACTTCATCCTCGATCTCGCTCAGGCCCAAGCCAATCAAGACCAGCGTCGCGCGCAGTTCTACGAGGCTGCGCTGCCTTTGGCTCAGAAGGCCGGCGACCTGACGCGCGTGGATCGCGAGTGGAGAAAGATTCAGGGATCGATCTGGGCTGACCCGACCCTGCAGCGCTGGAGCAAATGATGGAACTGTTCGACCAACTCGAAGCGCAGTATGGCCTCCCATCGGGGCTGCTGGACGGCGTGTGGTCTGCCGAGTCGGGCCGCGGCCGGAGCATGCGCTCACCGAAAGGCGCCGTGGGGCATTTTCAATTCATGCCGGCCACCGCGCAGCAATACGGTGTCGATGACCCCAGCAACCTGGCGCAGGCAGCCACAGGTGCCGCGCGCATGTACGCGGACTTGCTGAAGCAGTACGGCGGCGACCTGCCGCGCGCGCTCGCTGGCTACAACTGGGGCCAGGGCAACCTCGCCCGCAACGGCTTCAATGCGGCTCCAGCGGAGACCCGCAACTACATCCAGAAAGTGACGGCCAGCATGGGGCAACCGCAAGCACGCGCGCAACAGGATGCGCCATCTGACGACTGGGCCACGCTGACGGCGCAGTTTGCGCCCGGCCAGGTTAGGCAGCCATCGCAGGATCCAGACCCCTGGGCCGAGCTCGGTGCGAAGTTCGCCCAGCCGGCTGCGCCCGCGCGCCCGGCGGCACCTGCGGCCACCGTGCCGCAGACGCAGTCCTCGCAGCCAGACGGCGCGGCTAGCCGACGCGCGCTCACTGCGACGATCCCTTTCGTTGGCCCGGCCATGGCGGCGTTGGGAATCAGCCCCGACGTACCAGCGCTTGCCAAGGGGGCTGCCTCGGGCTTTGCCGACATTGGGAACACGATCATCAACAGTGGCACCAGGGCCGGCGTGGATATGTGGTCTGGTATCGATGACCCGAATGGGTTGATCGACCCGAAGTTCAAGCGCCCGAGCGGCGTGTCCAGCCTTGTGACGGGGCAGAAGTCGATGTCCCCGGTCGAGCGAGAGAACGCCGAGCGTGCGCGAAGTCTCGCCGACTTCAACCGCGACAACGAGGGCGGTGGCTGGTTCACGGCAGGTCGCATGGCCGGGAATATTGCTGCCACGCTGCCAGTGGGGGGCGTGCTCGCGGCGCCCCTGAGGGCCGCCGCACCAGTGCTCGCGCCGTTGGCCGATGCTGTGGCCACTGGCGGCTTCCGCACAGGACTAGCGCCCGCGACGCTAGCCGGGCGCATGGGGAATACCGCGCTGCGCGCCACGGGCGGTGCTGTGGCCGGTGGCGCGGCCGCGGGGCTGGTGAATCCAGCTGATGCGGGTATAGGCGCCGCGATCGGAGGCATCCTCCCGCCGGCGCTGCAGGGTGTGAACAAGGCCGGCGACCTGGCCGGTAGGGCCTACCGCGCGTTGGCCGCTTCCCCGAGCACCACTGCCGCCCGAAGCGTTCTTGATGTCGGCGGGTTCGCAACGCCAACGCAGATCGCCGAGGTACAGGCCGCGCTTCGTGCGCAGGGTCCAAACATCGTGGGCGAGGCGCCGACCGTCTCGCAGATCCTGCAGAACCCGGAGATCTCGCAGCTCGAGCGCACGGTGCGCAACACCCCCGGCGGTGCGCCCGCGCTGATTGCTCGTGACCAGGCGCAGAACGCCGCCCGCCTGGAGGCGCTGAACCGAATATCTCCAGTCACCAGCACAGTGCAGGACGCGGCGGCTAACTTTGGAAACACAGCTGGCCCGCAGATCACCGCCGCCGACACCGCTGCTCGCGCGCGCACCAACCGTGCATTCCAAGGGGTTGACCCGCTCGACGAAACGCGCTTCATCGTGCCGGCGGGCGAGATGCAGGCGCAGGTAGATCGGTTCCTTGGACCCGGCACCTTCGGCATAGGTCAACGGGCCAACCAGGCTGTTGAGACTGCTATCGGGATGGGCGGGCAGGCGGCACAGGCCACTGGCCAACAAGTTGCAACCGTGCCATTTGCGCAGGTGCAGAACCTTCGGTCTTCGCTCACGACCGCGGCACGCAAGATCGAGAACAGCTCGGGCGGCGCTGACAAGGAGTCCGCGGCCTTGCGTGCCATGGTCGCCGACATCGACGCTCGCGTGCAGGCAGTGTCGCAAGGGCGAGGCACCGTGGGCGAGAGCTTTCCTCCGGACATCGTGGCGCAGTGGGAGCGCGCGCTGCAATCCAAGCGGGATCAGATCTCACAGTTCCGTACTGGCCCCCAGAACTCAATATTCCGTCAGGGTGGCGACAACCAAGCGGTGGCGCAGGGTGCCGAGATCGCGCCGCTGTTCTTCAATCCCAAGATGTCGCAGGCGGATGACATCGCTGCCTTTCAGCGCGTCGCTACACCCGAGACGACAGCCCTACTGAAGAACTACGCCGTGTCCCAGGCGGCAGACCGCACGGACGCCCTCGGGCGTTTGACGAACGCGAAGTTCAATCCTTGGCTGGATGCCCGCAGTGGAGCGATTGGCGGCTTGTTCGACGAAGGTGAGCGAGCCACCCTGACTGGCGTGGGGCGCAACCTGGAACGTGCGGATGCAGCAGAACGTCTCGGCATGGCGAAGGGCTCGAATACATCACAGAACGTTCAGAACGCCCTGGGCCTCGGAATACTCGATAGCCGCGCCGTGAATCTGCTGGCCAGTCGAACGCCGTTTATCGGGAAGTTCACAGGCCCGATGCTCGATGCCTTGCGTGAGTCCGCGAAGCGCGGGAAAGCCGCGCGCATCAGCGGCCTGCTGTCCGATCCTGCGGAGCTGGACCGCGCTATTGCGGACTACCTGAGCCAGTCGGTCCGCGGTCCTGGCCTGCTGGGTGACTCGCAGACCGTTCCTTTTCTGCTGCGTTCAAGTCCTCTGTTAGCGAGCGACCGGTCCTGACGCGATAGAGGAAGCTGACCACGAATACCACCACGGCAAGGCCAATGGCCTTCCACAGCAGGTACTCAGTGAACAGTGACGAGGTCATCGGCCCATTCTAGATGCCTCGGTCGCGCGCACGCTCTGGGGTGCTGGCGGCGGCGGTCGCCAGTGTCGAGCGCCCCTGAGATGCGCATAGCTCGGCTTTCCACTCCTTGTGTCGGTCGATCACCTCCTGTGCCTTGCCGGCATGCAGGTCCAGAGAGCCTCCGGCCACGCCGACAATTCCCATGCACGCGAGCAACCCATAAATGTCCATGAGGTTCAAGAGCTCCTGAACTTCGGTCTCCGAGTGCTGCGGCGCAACACCGTCTGCTCCGAGCCATCGGATCACCTGCTTCATCCCGCCGTGCGCGTAGTCGGAAAGAGCTTCCCAGGCCATGGCCTTGCTCCGGCCGAAGACACCGTCGGTCTCTCTGACCTTGCCCAGCGCTCGCACCATGGCGTCGAACGTCGGCAGGACGCCCAGGTCAAACGCTTTTGAGTGGTCCGCTTCAGTAGCGCAGTGCTGCGCCCAGGAGCCTTTGACGCAGGCCTCGTACACAGGTCGCGCAAGCGCAAACGCCGACGTTCTCGCGCCGTGCCTCAGCAAACACAAGATCGCTTCACGGTGGTCCAGCGCGATTGAGAAGAACGCCATAGCCATAGCGTTCTGGCCGTCGTTTTGAAAGGTGGCGGGGTGGTGCTCGCTGATCCATTCTGACAACTCGAGCGATCGGTCGATGGCAGCATTCATCGTTGAGGAGTTTTCCATGCAAAGCTTCCTTTCACCGCGATCGTACGGAAAGTGTGACGGCATCGCGCGCGGTTGAAAGGTCGCGACTCTCTGCCATCCGCTTTCTGAAGCGATGTTGACGCCGTGCTTTGCGTCGTGGAGGTGCTTTTTGAAAAGTCACCTTTGAGCGAAGGCGTCATTTGAAATGCGCCTTTCGGAGAAGGTGAGAATTGAAATCTCAGCTCTCCGAGTTTCCCGATTTCAAATCGGGAAACTCCTCGTACGAACCACCCGCTGATCCACATCTGGTAGGCGATCACCAACACCTTGGACACGTACGTACCCTGAACGCCGGGCGCTCCGCCTCGGACCGTGTTGACCGGAGCGATGCACGCCGGTGTGCAACGCTTTTCGATCGCCAGGGCCAGAGCCTGGGTTTCAGGCCGGCGCATGAACTAGCCGGGGCGGTGCGCGTCCGTCGCTTTTCCGCGAGCTACAGCAGCCCGGTGCAGGTCGTTCAACAGTGTCCGGCCGGCCGCGTCTTGGCGGGTCACCCAGATCGGCCGGGTCCGCACGCCACTCGGATGTGCACGGACCAGTGCAAACGAGTCGGACGCGTTGAAGCGATCACGAGGAATGTGCACCGGACCCCACACCAAAGTCGTCACCAAAGCCTGCACCTAACCCCCCCATTGGTGCAGCACCCAGCCCCTGCCGCTTCGACGTGGGCGCGACGAGTCGCAGGAGGTCGCGAGCTTTCTCGGCGCGCCATACGCAGTCGCAGCAATTCTCATCGCGTCTCACTGACGCTCGTTCGGTATTGATCTCCGCGCAGAGCCTCACCTCGTCGCACGCTGTCGCAGCTTTTCGCGCCTCTGAGCCAGGCTCCCGAAGGCATAGAGACGGAGGCACGTTTAGTATGTTTACAGCGGCTACGCCTTGAAAATACTCGTGCCGCAGCCGGCGACGCCGTTATGGGCCAAAAGCAGGCCATCCGGCCGTGGATCACACCTTGCGCCTATCGATTACCAGGATCGTTCAATGAAGCGCCGCGTCATCCCGTCGAAGCCGGTGCGCCAGTTGGGCGCCAAGCGCGAGATTTTGCGGCGACTCGACACTGCGACGTCGGCGCTGGTCGGCCTAGCCCGCAGTGGCGGCGCGCGCCTGACCCGCGCCGAGATGTGCGAACGGCTCGGCGTGAGCAGCAACACTCTGACGGCGCGCATTCGCCGTGGCGACGTGCCCACGCCCGGCAAGGACGGGAAGTGGCTGCTGGCTGAGCTCATCGAGTGGGAATCCGGCATCTGATAGGGAAACCGCACGGCACGGGCGGTACCCTGCAACTGCGACGTGTCGCAGCGCATCTGGTGGGTTGGTGGACGGCCATTTGCACGGCCTGGATCTAGAGCGCGCGCCCGTGCTTGGGGAGGTGTCGAGGAGGTCCACAATGCGATGTCCAAGGGAAAGGGGTCGGGGATGGGAATCGAAAACTGCGACTGGCAGAGCCATAGGGACATCGAACGTTGGATGGCCGAATGGCGAGAAGAGGCTGAGTACAAGACGCTCGCCTTCACGGGCGAAGATGACCCGGTCGATGAGCTGCGGCACCGTTTGGAGCGTGGCGATTTCGCCGGCAAGAACAAGGCGTCCGTAGAGGCTTTTTTGAAGGTTGCCGACTCGAAAGCACACCGCGTTTCTGACCAAGGGAAGGCCGACCGCGAAGAGCGTGCAATCGCCGCCGCCGAGCGCTCGGCGAGGTGGGCAGGCTGGGCTATAGCCGTGGCTCTTGCTGCCTTCGCTGTGTCGGCTTGGCCGTACGTAAAAGACCTGCTCGGCTGAAGGGCCGCAGAATGGCCAAGTCCACCCGCACCGCCAAGCAGCTGCAGCAGATGCTGATTCAGCGCATCGAAGCCTTGCCGGGCCTTCGAGGCCAACAGACGGATGTGCACCGCGGCGGCGTAATCGGAATGCAGTCCGAGGAAGGCGGCCCTAACTGGACGGTCAGGATCGTCACAGACCGCGGCACGCACCGCGCAGACATCGCGCAAATCATCCGCACGCTGCAGGGGCAGTTCGATCTGGAAGGCTGAGCCGGCGGCCTTTTCTTTGCGCGCTACGATGCGCGCCAAACGAGGAGAACATGAATGCTGCAACTGCTGCCCGCGCCACCGCCGCCCCCGGAGTACTGCTTGTTTTGGGCAGACCGTTGGTGGCCATGGTTCGAACCATGGTGGGCTTGCATGCAGAAGGGCGAATGGTCGGGATGGGCGCAGGCAATCGGCGCCATCGTTGCTCTCTACATCGCAATCCGATTGCCTGCGAAGGCTCGACAGGATGCTTTGAGTGCTGCGAAAGATGTGGCAAAGACGTTCGCTGCGCAGCTCGCTGTGATTTCTCAAGACTTCATCAGGGCATGCGACAACCAGAAGTTCGAGGACTTCGATGCACACCGACACGCGCTGGCCGACGCCTGCACGATTTCGCAGCTTGTTCCCATTGCCTCGTTGCGCGGTGAGGCGCTCGGGGCACATTTGATCTTGAGGGCTGCCGCCGTAGAAATTCACCGACGCTCCGCTGCCCACATCAGCGGGGGCAGTTGGGCTCATTGGAGGAGCGAGTTCGTGGATTTTCACAACCAGGTGCTGGGCCTCATCGACAGGACTCACAAGTCCGAGTGAAATGGCGTGGTTGGGATTCATACGGCGGCGCCCTCCGCCTCGCACCCACGCCCGAGATGGTCAAGCACACATCGCATTCCTGGAAACTGATCTCGCCGGGGCTCGCGCTGATGGTGAGCGCATGCGCGGCGTCTACCGCGCGCCGTTGAGCGAGCCCGAGCGCTTTCCGGAGCTTTCGGCCCAAGGCCGGGTGAGGGTGGTCCCGATCCCATCGGAGTGTTCGCCGACCTGCTTGGCCGGGCTGACGCGCGCGAGGAAGTCGTCAGAGGCTACGCTGACCGGCTCCGGGTTGCTGGCGCCGTCTGCGAGCGATCTTGGGACGCCGGACTACGCGCTACCGCTGGGCCGGCCGTTACCCCGTGAATAGATACTCGCGGGGCTCGCTCACTCGGCAGGCTGGATTTTTGAATCGAGAAGTGAATAGATACTGGAGCTGCCGGTGCAGCAGCCCAAGCAGCATCTGAGGCGCCTCTTCGGGGTTGTCGGCGATCCGGACAGCCTTCGCGGATCGATAGTTACCGCTCGTCTGGCGGGTAGCACCATCAGCCATTTGCTGACTTGACCAAATGTTGAACTACAACCACAGTCGGGTGTCTACAGGGCTTGCATTGCTTGCAAACCTGCAGTAGCGAGGTAAGCTCGCCAGTCATCACAAATACTTACAAACGATGACTAGTCAAAGCGAGACGAAGTGGCTGTAACGAAACCGACGGGGGCGCCAGCGCCAGCAAAAGTTGGATACGCACAGGCAATTAGGGATGTATTCATTACGTCTATCAATAAGGGTCAATTCCCTTTCGCCATACTTGGCGCCATTGTTTTATTGTTGATTTGGCGAATTCCTGAGCATGAAATTGTCCCGCTAATCCATTGGATTTTTGAAACGCTGGGATCACTGCAATATCTGGGATTTTTGCTTTTTGCTTTAACTGTATTTTTCTGGTATTTTCATGCGCAAAGAATGCGTAGAGAATTTACAGAACAGCTGAATGCATTCAAGGCCGGACAAAAAGCCCCGAAACCAGGGAAATAGATATGTTTATAGGAATCTTAATTCTTGCACTGACGCTGTTTGCGTTTTTGCACTTTATTGCAGACGGAATCTTAGCTCCGTCTGAGCAAATGCTTGTTCGGCTCAAGCTACTCAAAGCTTCCGACGAAGTAGAGAAAATCGCCGCCCGTTCCTCTGGGCCGAATAGGCAGCACGCTTTTCGTGTTCGGGCGTCGTACCACAATCTCATAAACGAGATGCCGCGTTTCAATCTTTGGACGTTCGCCGCGGTCAAACACAAGTTTGATACGGATGCGAGTTTTAGAGAGGAAGCGAAAGCTCGTATCCGAGAGTTCGATTCGTGTGATGACTTGGAGTTGATCGAGATGCGGAAGCGTGTTGTGCGCTACGGGGATAAGATTCTTCTGTGGAATACGGTTGGCTGGGGCCTTTATGTGTTGCCCATAGCATTCTGCGGCATGATTTTCGCCAAAATCCAAAATGGGATTAAGGCGATTATTACGCTTCCGCCCTCAAAATTGGATGAAATAGAAAGGCATTTCGCTCGGTAGCGAACTGTTTGGTAGTCGCAAATGAAGATCCCCAGCACAGCCTGGGGATTTTTTTTGGCTCCTTGGCCAATGGGACCTACTTCAAAGGGAGGCCTACAGGCGACGCATCTTCATCGTCACTACTATCTTCGCGTGGTCCAATGCGCTCATCTGGAGCGTAGGTGACCAGCGCTTTCATTCCTTCCTGCAGGGCGTCGAGCCACATGTCATAGCCTTCACTGGCAGATTCAAGCTCCCGCCATTGCGATGCATCGTCGCCTTCCTCCATGAGCACCCAGTAGAAGTGGCCGGGGTCCGGCTCGTCGACGTGCAGGGAGATTCGGCGGATATGGGACATCTTGGCTCCTTTCAGGGCCAGCACCGCGCTGGCCGAGCTTGAACGCTCCTGTGTGGTCGGGCTGGCTTCCATCCTCAAAAAGCGATTGCGGCTGACAGCGTCCTTCCTACGACAGAAGGAATTTGCGGACATGCCGCACCTCACGGACTTTCCACCCATGCTGCTCGACGAGCGGCCCCTTGACTTCAAGGAGCCGGGGTGGATATACGAGATCAAGTTCGACGGCTACCGGATGACGGCCGAGTTCGACCGCGGCGCGGTGCAGTTGCGAAGCCGAAACGGCGCGGATGCCGCCAGGTGGTTTCCTGAGATCACACAGGCGCTGGGCAGCGTCAAGGGCGGCCAGTACATCGTTGACGGGGAGATGCGTGTGCTCGACGAGCTCGGTCGTAGCGACTTCGACAAGCTGCAGGACCGCGCGCGGCGTCGGCGCTGGTACGAAGGCGCCTCCCCGGTCATCTACTGCGTGTTTGACCTGCTGGTGAACCGTGGCGTGGATATCTCGCAGCAGCCGCTGGTGCAGCGCAAGGCGGCGCTCGCCAAGGTGTTCAAGCCGGCCAAGCCCGGCATCCTCGTGGTTCGCCACTTCGATGACCAGCCGGGCAGGATCTAAGAGGAGGCGGTCATCCCGCTGAAGCTCGAAGGCCTGGTGGCCAAGCGTGCCGTTAGCTTCTACCAGCCGGGCATCCGGTCATCGGAGTGGGTCAAGGTCAAGCGAGTGGCGAAGTAGCCGTCAGCACTTCCTGAAGGGGTTGATGCCGATCTGCGCAGTATCGACTGCGCGCATGCGCTGGCGCCACTCGTCATCCGTTTCTGGAACCTCTCGCACGATCAGAGAGCCTTCGACCCGCACCGCCTCCGGGTGGCTGGTGCGGATCTGCTCCTCCGTGCTGTGGTAGCGGGTCGGCGACATCTTGCCGTTCCATTTCGTCATCCACCGGTAGGTGTGTTCGACCCTCATCGCTCGCGAGGCCAGTCAGAACGGCACCGGGCCATAGTTCGCGCGGATCAGGTCGCCGGCGCTTCCTTCCCGCGCGCTGCGGAACTGGTCGCCCACCGCCGCGCATAGCTCGGTCACGCCGTGGGCGAATTCCAGCTGCGCCGGCGATAGCTCGTCGCCTTCCTGAATCAGCTGCACCTCGGCGGCAAGCGCCTGGAACTTGGTCTGAGCACTGGTCAGCGTGTCCGCGGCGCCGGTGCAGGAGTTGAAGTGCTGACGGGCGATCTCTTCGGGCGGCCGATGGCCGACGATGTGGTGCAGCGTCAGGCCTTCGTTCTGGGCAATGTCATCGTCCATGCGTCCATTGGCAAGCCGCGCCCACTCGGTGATGTAGCGGTTCACCCATTGGTTGCGCGCCTCAATGACAGCTTCTTGCGGGTCGAGGCGCACGGGTGGGCGCCTGATCGGGACGACCTTCTCACGCACGGCCGGGTACCTGATTTCGAACTCGTCGGGGAATGACATGGCGGGCTCCTGAAGTACTGGATGGGTGTACAGTATTATTCCGGCCGCGGTTCTTCGTCAACAGGTCTTGCTGTCGCAGAATGTGATCCGGAGGACACCGCATGTGCAACCGCTACATCAGCCCTGAGACCGCCGAGGCCGAGCGCTTTTGGCGCATCAAGGAGAGCAACAGTCGCCGGCCGCTACTGCCGCCGGTGAACGTCTTCCCGCGCGCGCAGGCGCCGTTCATCCGCCGCGCGCGCAACGAAACCGGCTACGAGCGCGAGCTGGTCATCGGCCAATGGGGCCTGATCCCCTGGTTCGCGAAGGAGCCGAAGCTGAAGTTCCCAACGAACAATGCGCGCAGTGAGGAGCTCGAGCAGAAGGCCAGCTACAAGGATCCGTGGAAGCGCGGCCAGCGCTGCATCATCCCGGCCATCAGCTTCGACGAGCCGAACTGGGAGAGCGGGAAGAACCAGTGGTGGCAATTCCGCCGCGCGGACGGCACGCCGTGGGGCCTGGCCGGGCTGTGGAGCACCTGGACGGACAAGACGACCGGCGAGGTGCACGAGAGCTACACAATGCTCACGCTGAACGCCGATGACCACCCGCTGATGAACCGGATGCACAAGCCCGAGATCGACAAGGACACCAAGCTGCCGCTGCCTGCAGACAAACAGGACAAGCGCAGCGTGATCCCCATCGAGTTTGGCGATGTGGATATGTGGCTGGCCGGCACCGTCCAGGAGGCGAAGACCCTGCTGCGCCTGGCGCCGGTTGAGGAGTTCGACGCGGGTCCGGCGCCGGCCTCAGCGCCAGCAGTGCAGCAGTCGTTGTGACGATGGTGCTCAAGGTCCTGGGCGCGACGCTGGCGGAGATCGCCAAAGGGCTGCTGGCCGCCCAGGCGGTGCTCGACCAGGCGGGCGTCACCGACATACAGGGCGCGCGAGCGGAGTTCGATCTTGAAGGCTGGGACGTTGCCTACGACATGGACGAGAAGCGGCGGCCGGGTGCCGATGTGTTTGATGCCGCGGCGGCGCTGGATCGCGCCCGAGGTGCCGCAGTTGCGGCCTGCTGTGCGGAGTGGGCCGCTCTTCCTGATGTTCAGGACTGGTCGCTGGACGTGATTTCCAGCCACCTTTGAGGCGGCTGCGCCTCAGTCGTCTCGCATGGGCGGGAGGGCCTGGAGCAACTCCCACGTCGGCGTGTCGTCGTCGAACGGCTCACGCTTTTTCAACGTCAACCCCATCCGCCGCAGGTCGTCGTGGATGTGCGTAGAGGTTGCCTCAAGATTTTTCAGCAGCAGCTTCGTCCGCTTGGGATCGCTGTTGCCGCCGGTGATCAGCTCGATGAGCTGCGCCTGGTCATCCTGGATCTGGTCGAGTGCGGCCTTCAGCAGCCGAAACAGCCGACCCTCAGACTCCGTGAGAACTCGTTGTTTGCCCATCAATCGATCATGGCGCGGGCAGAACGAGGCGGCAATGCGGGGAGACGCTAATTTGTACCTGCCAGAGATCTGAAGCCTGTTTCGGGTACATAGCACCGTGGACGCTGCGCGATCAGCGGCGCTTTTTATTGCCGCATTTGCCAGTAACGAGGATCAGCCTCGCTTGGGCGTGGCTTGAGGTTCGGGCGCGAAGCCGCGCGTTTGCCTTCTACGATAAGCGCGCCGATGTCTCGGATCAGTGCCGGGGAGGAAGCAAAGTACGAATGTCCGAGGAAATCGGTATCGATCGCGGAGGCGTCGATGGTCTCTAAACCGTTGCCGAAAACAATCTCTTTGCCCGCCGAGCCGACGCGGCTGAATCCGTGCATTTCGACGGAGGTCCGCAGCGCTTTATCTTTCGACGAGGCGTAGATAGTCACCGGAACGCCGGCGTCAACAAGAACAGGCATCACCTGCTCTTTGAAAACTGCGGCATCCAGGTCCGGAGCAGCGAGAACAAGGTGAAGCAGCCTCTTCGCGATCTTTGGATCGCGTTCGATCATCTCCACGAGAGCTGATGTGACGATGCGAGAGCCCATGCTGTGCGCCACAATGACGATTTGGTCGATGTTTGATCCGCTGAGGTAGGTTGTGAGGAACTTCTTGAAGTCCGGCACGCTTTGTAATGCGGTGTTCTCGTCTCTCCAGTAAGCGGCGGTTCCCGCTTTGGAGGCCCAGCTGAAGAACACCGGCATGCTCTGCAGTTCCATGTCGAACGACATTTGCGCTGCACGAAATGCTGCGGCCTGAAAGGCGACGTTGTAGCCGTGAACGAAGACCAAGGCACTGTGCTTGCCAGGTTTACCCTTGAAGAAATCAGCCGTGATACGAGCGATATCTCCCTCAGAGATCTGGTCGGCGTCCAATAGCCTGAAGTAGCGCATGGGATTTTTGAACATTGCGTAGTCTTCGAAGCCGTTCGGCGGCGTCGGGATTTCGCCCTTGTTCCGGAACGGAGGAATGCTCACGACCGCTTGGCCATAGGCGAGTGGGCCGCGTGACGTGCCATAGCCCTGCACTTTGCCTTGGACTCGCGCCAGCGGGACGCGATTCGTTCCGAACAAGACGGGGACAATTACGGGCTTCCGCTTGTCACCTCGAGCAGGCGGTGGCACTGGCGTTGGAGGCGTCACCGTGCCGGTTGATGTTGGAGGTATCGCCGCGACGGGAGGCGGAGCGATTACAGGCGGCGAAGAATTTGGTGAGGTAGTCGGGGCAGGCGTTGGAACGCCCTGCGATGCACAGCCACCGAGGATCAGTATGGCCGTCGCAGTGGTCAACCTGCAGACCAGGTCGAGCGTGTCCGCTCTGAGCACCGGTAGTTTTTTACGCCTCATCTGCCCCTCCGGCATGTTCTCGTCAGCATTACGGCGCATCAGCCCGCGCGGGCTTGTTGACGCGTCGAGGCGGTCAGCGTAGCGGGCTCGGAGAGCTACGGTCTATCCCCATTACATGGGATTCAGCGGAGTCGCAAGCACGCTTGCAACGTGAGAGCATCCCATCAAGAACTCGCCGAATTGCGGGTAAACCGGGCGCCCGACTCAGCTCGTACCGAGGCGACTAAAACATGAAGACAACGTTGCTCGCCATCTTGATCGCATCTGCTGCCGGCAGCTCAAACGCAGGTTTTCTGGCCACGCCGGGCAGCCGGGGTTTCGATCCCGCTGGCGCGGCATCGGCGCCGACTTTTGCGGCGGCGAATCGTTCAGGAAGCCGGCGCGTCGGTGGCCACAGCAGTGGCAAGGGCAGCCACTATGTGGGCGGCCGCCGTCGATAGCCGTGCGGCAGGGTCGGCGAAGGACAAGAAAAGGACCGTGAAAAGCCAGCACGGGGCGGGCTTTGCAGATATGGTCGTGAACTCCTACGTGGTCCACACTACGGCAAATTCGTTCGCAATAAAGTCATCTTGTTTTCTTCGTCGTCAGTCGGTCACGACGGGAAAAATATGGGGTGAAGACGCCCTGAACGCCAAGTGACGGGCCTCCCTTTCCGTGTCCTCTGCGGCGACTTCGGACAGGACTGTTTTGAACGCCCCGGAAAAGTCGAAATCGGACTGTGGCAAGCCAGCACTTTGGCGCAGACTTGCTGCAATCCCGAAGGCCGTGAGCCCCAGTTCACAGTGGCCTTTTTTGCGAGCACGAAAGTACTGCCAAAAGTCGGGCGGGTCTGCTTCCCACTTTGGTCCGATCGTTTCTCGGGCGCTCCTGATGACTGCAGGCATATTTAGTATCCGATAGCAAAGTGCTGGCTCTATTGACTTCCAGTCCACGTCGAGAGCGGACACATCGAAGTTCGGTGACGGCACGCTTGTCTCAACCAGCCCTTGCTCGTTGTATTCGCCATCGTCATGAGCCACAGCAAGGCAAGCCTCGCAATAGTGGTCAATTTCGCACGTAACGCGCACCGACAGGTATCCTCTCGCGGTCGCGCGAGAGGCGCGGTACTCCAGCCACTTCTGTAGGCTGGTAATTCCGCCACCAATAACGACGCCGACAAGGCCCGCAACTGCTGTCGTAATTTCTGCCACCGTATTCCTTTGTTTTTTGGGCGCCTTTCACCCGACCTTCGACGCCCGGGTCAGGCAGGCTTGAGATGCCGCCCATGTTGGATGGTAGCGGCGGCCGTGTCACCGCGGTGGCCGAGGCGTACCGGCAAGCCGGGTGCGCAACACGCGTTCGCGCCACACAAGGAGTCCCATGTTTATGGGAGAGGGCTCGCAAACCCTTGTAGAACCCATGCTACAGAAGCTCACACTTCAGTCCTTGCCAAAATGAGGAGACGATATGAAGAAGATCGCTGTGCTGATTGCTGCGTTGTGTTTAAGTTGCGGCGCGCTGGCTCATTCTGGCGGCACTGACAAGAACGGGTGCCATCGAGATCACAAAACTGGTGGCTCGCACTGCCATTGACACGGAGCAAAAAATGAAATCGATCATCGTGCTGGTTGCACTCTTGGCATTCGGCTCGTCAGGCTTCGCCCGCGGCGGCGGCGGTCATGGCTCCAATAGCCACGGCGGTTCCAACTCATACAGCTCCGGGGCATCGACCGGAAGCCATTCGACCAGCGGCTACGTCAAAAGCAACGGGACCTACGTCGCGCCGAGCCACGCAACGAATCCGAATGGCACCAAGGCGGACAACTGGTCCACCAAGGGAAATGTGAACCCCTATACCGGCAAGCCCGGCACGAAGTCTCAGGACTGACATGGCTTGCCGGTGGAGGATATCTACGCGTGGCTTGCGGGCCGGTACGACTTCGATCACGTCGCCATGAGGATTTCCGGCTGAGGCTGGCTAAGCTAGATGCTCATTACTCGAGCTCAGCGTCGGCGTCTTGATACTGCTAGGCCTTCTTATGTCGCAACCAGTCGGACTCAGGTTTAGGGACGTCATTGGTGGCCTTCCACGTTGGATCCTCTGAGCAGTGTTTTTGGTACCGTATGGACGATTACTGATGGGCGCTTATGGTTGGATGGTGCGCCATTCAAGCAAGCTAGTGCGCAGGCATTCGTAGGCCTGGTCAAAGCGATAGCCTCCTCGAATCCTTTTACGCTGAATCCTGCGGTTGGCAACACAATATCTGACGGAATCCGCAGGAAAACGGCACTTCATTGCCGGCTTGGGAAAGCTGAAACCAAACGGCCAAGTAATACGACCAGTCAACATACGGCCCCAATTACAACCACTCGGACCCCACATGACTCGCGTGCTACCAGCTAGCTTTCCGTTCTTTGAGGTTCCTGCGCCCGCTCGTTGCGTATTACCGGACTTAAGTGACCTCTCGATCTCCTGCAAATACTCGCCAGCGTATCCACCGCCAGCGGGCACGTTGCTTAAACAACTGAGCAATTTTCCGGATATACAAGACGTTAGGGAATCAATCCAAGACGGGTACTTTCGTACAAAACCTATACGGCCGCAGCCCGGAACCTCTCCAACCAATCACTGGACTGTCTATACGCATTTAAAAACGCAAATGAGCGGCCGTATTCCTGACAAGGTGTGTATTCCGCAGCCTGCTGGGGAAGCTGCAGAGAGCCGCGCTTGGCAGGCTGCGCTCGAACTGTTTGCTGCTCACCCGTCGCCAGCGTGGGCACCGTCCGTGATTTCGCCACCCAACAGTTGGCCGCAGCATCATTTGTTAAGCTTGGATGGAATTTTAAGCTCGGTGTGGATAGATAGAGCTTCTCCACAGACCCCCTTCATCATCGACCAGCTTTGGGTCGTGTCGTGGCTGCATCAACCCTCACTCTCGTTCATCGTTGGTATAGAGGTCGATGGGGGCTACAAGTGGAATGATCAAAAAGGCGAATGGGCGACGAACCCAAAGGATCGAAGCGTTCAGCGCTCGTTCGAGATCCTGTCCAAGGGCGTTGCTCTCTTTCGGGTGTCCAGCAAGGATTGTGAGACCGATGCAGGGGCACTGAATCAAATTCAGTCTTTGTGGGACCGATTGACGACGGCAGCATTCCTTCATCGCATGAACCTCTCGAGCTTTGCCGCGCAGGACTTGCGTGATGTTGATGCAGCCTTCGACTTGGCGTGCAGGGAATACACGAGACATGGGGATTTTCTTTGGTGAAATACCACGTGCAACTCTTCACGTGATCTTTCGCCAGCATTCCTTCTGGCCACGCCCAGATTAATCAGTCCATCTGCAGCGCCATTCCACGACTAGTGGATCGCGACTACCGCATCGGCAAGCGTCATATACGCGTACTCGTTTCCCGCTCTGACTGATGCCAATTTCGTGCTGCACGTGCCAAGCACTCGGTGCCTGAAGACTGGAACCTGAACGGATTTCTCTCCGTACTCCATATCTTGCTCGAATTCCACCCAAGCCCACCAAGCGCCACCGCGCTGGGCAACCGTGATTGACCTGCCCCCTTCTGCCATGCCATTCATAACGAGGAAGTCCGGGGTTGCAAGATTAATTGATCTCGGTGGTTGTTGAGCTGGATCGAGCTGCATCGCCAGCGCGCTGGCGATGCAGCTCGGCGAACTTCGACGGAGGCATTCGCTGGCAACTGCTGTGCGGCCTGACCTCGTTGTAGTCCTGGCGCCAGAGCGTGATGGCCGAGCGGGCCTGCTGCAGTGTCTCGAACCACTGTTCGTTCAGGCACTCGTCCCTGAACTTGCCGTTGAAGCTCTCGATGTAGCCGTTCTGCATGGGCCGTCCCGGCTCGATCAAGATGTGACGGATGCCGTGGGCCTGCGCCCAGCCCATGAAGGCGCGACTGGTGAACTCCGGGCCGTTGTCGGTGCGCACAGCCAGCGGGTAGCCTCTGAACACGGCCGCTTGATCCAGCAGTCGCGTAACGTATTGCCCCGAGATTCCCCAGTCCACCGAGATACTCACGCACTCGTGGCTGAAGTCATCGGCCACGGTCAAGCACTTGATGCGTCGTCCCGTGCTCAGGCTGTCGCTGACGAAGTCCATGCTCCATACCTCATTGACCGTCGTGGCCAGTTGCAGCGGAACGCGCTCGCTCGCGGGGCGTTTGACCTTCTTGCGCTTGCGCACCGCCAGGTTGGCCGCGCTGTACAGGCGGTAGACGCGCTTGTGGTTCACGCCCGGGAAGTGCGGGCGCAGCATGTCGTGGATGCGCCGATAGCCGAAGCGCCGACGTGCATGCGCGATCTCGACGATCTTGCTGCTGAGCTCTTGCGTCATGGCATCGGCCTCGGGTGGATTGCGATAGCTGTCGCGGGAGAGCCCACAAGCCTGCAGGCACGTCGCTCGCTCAGATCGCATTCCCCGATCATGATGGCGACGGCCGCGCGCTTGGCTTGCGGGGCTATCGCTTTACACCGAAGGCCGTGTTCAGCGCGTGGATGTCCAGGTGCGCTTCGGCCAGCAGCTTCTTGAGTTTGTTGTTCTCGGCCTCGAGCTCACGCAGGCGCCTGGCATCGGGCACGTCCATCCCGCCGTATTTGGCGCGCCATTTGTAGAAGGTCGCATCGCTGAAGCCGCCCTTGCGGCACAGATCTTTGATCGGCAAGCCGGACTCGGCTTGCTTGATGAAACCGATGATCTGCTCCTCGGTGTATCTGCTCTTTCTCATGTCCGTCATTCTCCAAGTTGACGGACTTCACTGCCATTACGCTGGTACGGCCGGGAGGGGGCAGGTCACCACGTTGGAATCCACAGATGAGCGATGGATGTGTGTGCAGAACACCACAGTGCGGGGCCGGCAGAGAGTTGGAGCGAGACAGCTATTCGCTGTGTAGCGTATGAGGTGACCAGCAACACATGTTTGGGGGCATCCATGGGGGCACAGACGAAAAGGAAAAATCGGATTCGCCAGTATTCATGCCCTTTGCAGCCCGACATGCTGCCGCCTCCCTCCCTCCAAGAATGGCCCCGCAAGGGGCTATTTTTTTGCCTGTACGTTCCCGAGCCGCAAACCAAGCCGCAAACAAAAAAGGCATTGCGCGGGGACAGGCCCCGGCGCAACGCCCCGGTCGCAAAAGCAGGTCCCCCCCGCCTATTCGATCTTGAACACGAACTCCTGCGTCGCCAGGATCTCCGCATCCCCTGTCGTCTGGCACTCGTAGCGCATCATGGCCGAGCGCACCGCCGACTGGTACACCTTGGGCCCCGACAGGAAGCGCACCTCCGTCACGCGCCCGCCCTTGATGCGCACTTCCGCCTTCACCACGCCGCTGATGCCTTCGTCCAGCGCCTTGCGCGGCATCTCGGGCTTCACCTGCCGCGGGCAGGCCACGGCGATGTCTGTCGAGGTCGCCTGCGCCGGAGGGGCCGGCGGCGCGGGAGGCGCAGGCGGTGCGGCCGGCGGCGGCGCGATGGGCTCGGTGGTCTGCACCGCGGTGATCGCGGGCGCGGTGCTCGGCGGCGGGGTCACGGCCGGCGGCGGCACGTAGGCCGGCTTGGGCGGGGGCGGCGCCTTGGGCGTCTCCTGCTTGATGACCTTCTTCGGCGGCGGTGGGGGAGGCGGCGGGGGCGGCGGCAGCTTGACCTCCGCGATGATGGTCGCGTCCATCGGCTTCTTGATCATCTCCACCGCCTGGCGCGCCAGGCCCGAGACCAGCGCGTAGCCGACCAGCACATGAAACAGCACCATCACGCCGATGCCCACGGGGCCGAAGCGGGACTTGGGGTCGAAGTCGTTGGTGCGGCTCATGGAATGAACTGCTCCGAACCCATGATGCCCAGCTTGGTCAGGCCCGAGCGTTGCGCCGAGGCCATCACGCCGGCCACCACGTTGTACCTGGCGGCCTTGTCGGGGCGCAGGTGCACCTCGGGCTGCACCGGCTGCGCGGCGACCTGCTCGAAGCGCCGCTCCACCTCCGTCAGCTCGGCCACCGCCTCGCCGTTCCACAGCACGGTGCTGCGCGCGTCGATGTCGATGCGCAGCACCTCGGGCTTGATGTCGCTGGGCGGCGGGTTGCCGTTGGGCATGTTCAGGTTCACCGCATGCAGCTGGATCGGGATGGTGATGATCAGCATGATCAGCAGCACCAGCATCACGTCGATCAGCGGGGTGGTGTTGATGTCCATCATGGGCTCGTCGGACGGGGTGCCGCTGCGGCGCCCCTGCTTTTCTTTTCGCATGGCTGTGCCTTCTCAGTTGCGCGCGGGGGGCTCGGTGATGAAGCCCACCTTCACGATGCCGGCCGACTGGCACGCGAAGATGATCTTGCCGACGGGCTCGTAGTCGGAGTGCCAGTCGCCGCGGATGTGCACCTCGGGCTGCGGCGTCATTGCGGCCACTTTCTTCAGCTTGTCCGCCAGGCTCGCCACGTCGCGCACGGGGGTGTCGTACCAGTAGATGCGGCCCGCGGCGTCCACCGACAGCACCACGGTCTCGGGCTTGCTTTCGCGCACCTCGTTGCGCTGCTTGGGCACGTCCACCGGCACCGAGTAATTGACCACCGGAATGGTGATGAGGAAGATGATCAGCAGCACCAGCATCACGTCGACCAGCGGCGTGGTGTTGATGGCGGCAATGGCCTGTTCCTCGTCGCCGCCGGCGGATGGGATGTTCATCGCCATGGTGTGGGTCGCTCGCTTGCGTGCGGTCGCGCGGCGCTCAGGCCGGGGCGCTGCCGGCCAGGATCACCGAGTGCAGCTCGCCGCTGAACTCGCGCACGTCGTCCATCACGGTGATGTTGCGCCGCAGGAGCCAGTTGTAGCCCAGCACCGCGGGCACGGCCACGGCCAGGCCGATGGCGGTCATGATGAGCGACTCGCCCACCGGCCCGGCCACCTTGTCGATCGACGCCTGCCCCGCGATGCCGATGGCGGTGAGCGCGTGGTAGATGCCCCAGACCGTGCCGAACAGGCCCACGAAGGGCGCGGTCGAACCCACGGTGGCCAGCAGCGACATGCCGTTGCTCAGCCGGCGCTGCACGCGCTCGGTGGCGCGGTGGATGCACAGGTCGACGAAGTCGGCGAAGTCGACCTTGCCGCGCAGGCCGTCGTGCTTCTTGGTGGCGTGCACGCCCGCGTCGGCAATGAAGCGGAAGGGGCTGCCTTCGGCCAGCCGCGCGGTGCCGGCCTGCACGGTGCCTTCGTTCCAGAACTCGTTGTCGACCTCCTTCGCCTGGCGGCCCATGCGCATCTGCTCGAGCAGCTTGGTGACGATGACGTACCAGCTGCCCATCGACATGATCGCCAGGATGAGCAGCACGGTCTTGGCCACCAGGTCGCTCTGCGCCCAGAGCGCGCCCACGCCGTAGGGGTTGTCGACCTTCGCCGCGGCGGGTGCTGAAGTGGTGGGGGAGGCGGCAGGGGAGGCGGTCGGCGCCGTGGCAGCCGATGCAGCGGGGGCGGGGGCGTTCGCCGTCGTGGGCTCGGCAATGGCAGCAGGCGCCGCCGGAGCTTGCGCATCGGCCGCATGCGGCGTGGCCGCCAGGGTGAGTGCCAGAACGAAAGGGGCGGCGACGGCCATCAGCCTGGCGCGGAAGGTTTTCATCATGAGTGACTCCAAAAAAACAGAACGTGTCTCGAATCAGGCCGCTGCAGCTGCAGTCGCTGCGTCGTGCAAGGCCGAAGGCGTCGCCGCGTGCCAGCCCTGCGCCTTCCCCCACACGGCGTGCACGCCCGTGCCGTTGCCGCGCACGACGTGGTACCGGTCGTAGGGCGCGGCGGTCATGCAGGCGTGGTGCGGCAGGATGCGCACGCGGCTGCCCAGGGGCAGCGCGTCGAACATGGCCTGCACGCCGGCCTTGCCATCGCCTTCACAAGCGACCAGCCCGTGCTCCTGGTGCAGCTCCGCCACCCGCAGCCCGCCCAGCGGCGTCGTGCCCTGCGCCGCGCACACCAGGCCGAAGCCCAGCCCGTCGCGAAACTCCGCGCCCGATTCGTCCTTCGACAGCGCGAGCGCGCCCGCGTCGATCAGCACCCGACGCGAGCGCGGGTTGTGGCCGATCACCGTGGCCAGCACCGACAGCGCGATGTCCTCGATGCGGCAGATGCCGCGCGCGGCCTGGTCGAGGTCGAAGAAGGTGTAGACGCCGGGGCGCATCTCGGTGACGCCGTCAAGCCGGTCGGCGCACACCGCGGTGGGCGTGGCGCCCACGCTGACCGTGCCCACCTCGAAGCCGGCCGCGCGCAGCCGCGCGGCTGCATGCACCGCGCCGGCGCGCTCGGCCTCGGCAATGCCGCGAATGGCCGCCAGCCCGGCGGCGTGGTAGCTGTGGCCCGCATGCGTGAGCACGCCGGCCAGCCATAGCGATTCGCTGGGCTGCACCTCGCGCGCGACGGCCAGCAGCGCCTCGTCGTCGGGCGCGACGCCGCCGCGGCCGCCGCCGGTGTCGATCTCTACCAGTAGGCCGAAGCGCGCGCCCAGCGTGCGCGCCCGCGCGGCCGCGGCCCGCACCGCCTCGACGCGGTCGGCCAGCAGCGTGATGCGCGCGCCGTGCGTGCGTTGCACCAGGTGCAGCGCGTCGATCTTGCCGGCGGCAATGCCGACGGCATAGGTGATGTCCAGGAAGCCGTGGCGCGCGAAGTAGTCGGCCTCGGCCACGGTCGACACCGTGATCGCGCCGCTGTGCCCGCGCGTGGCCAGGCGCGCCACCTCGGCCGACTTCGAGGTCTTCAGGTGCGGGCGCAGCGCCACGCCATGGCGTGCCGCGCGCTGCGCCATCGCCTCGCAGTTGCGCTCGAGCACGGTGGCGTCGAGCAGCAGCGCGGGCGTGGTGAGTTCGCCGAGGGCGGTGCGGGAAAGCTGGGTCATCTGCATCGTTCGCTCGATCTCCATCACCGCGCCCATCCGAGCTCGGCCATCATCAAATCGACCGCTTGCGCGATCTGCTGCACGAACGGCGGCAGCATCACCAGCGTCATGTGCGCGGCGCCTTCCACCAGCTGCACGCGTCCGCGCGTCGACAGCGCGGCATGGTCGTGCTGGTACTCGGGCCAGCGGCGCTGCACGTCGGCTGCCGCATCGGCTGCCGTGTTTTTGGTCGCGCCAGTACCCGGCGGCAGCGGCGGCTGCGCCGCCCACAGCACGGCGAGTGGGCGGGCGCCCAGGTCGGGTGATGCCGCGGCCTGCTGCGTCACCTTCGGCAGCCCCGTGTGCTCCGTCACCATCGTGTCGATGGCCTGGGCCGTGTAGGTCGCCTTCAGCTGCCGCACCACCTCGGGCATGTCCGCGAAGACAGCCTCGATCGGCGCCATTTCCGGCGGCGGCTCGCCACCGGCCTGGAAGGCGATGCGCTTCGCGCGCTCCGCGTCCAGGTGCGCCTGCGGCAGCGGCTGCCTGAACAGTTCGCACTGGTCGGGGTGGCTGGCATCGAGCATCACCAGCCCGACCACCTGCGCGGGATACAGGCCGGTGTAGATGCGGTTCAGCAGGCCGCCCAGCGAATGGCCGACCAGCACCACAGGCCCTGTCACGCCAGCGGCGCTCAACAGGGCATGCAGCCGGTGCGCGTTGCGCTGGCCGTCCAAGGGCTCGGGGTCGGCTTCGCTCCAGCCCATGCCGGCGCGGTCGTAGCTGAGCACGGGGTACTTCGCCGACAGCACCTGCTGCAGCCGCCCGTAGAGCGACGAGGCGCAGCCGCCGCCCGCCTCGATCACCAGCGTGGGCTGCAGCGCGCCGGCCGGCGCGGGGCCGCTGCGCTGCAGGTGCATGGCGCGTCCGTCGATGGCGTACAGCTCGCCGGGGGCGTCCAGCGTCCACGGGCCGGCCGCCTGCGCGGGCCGGCGCTTCGGTTGTTCCACGCGCGGCCAGTAGTCCAGGTCGCGCACGCGGTAGGGCAGGTTGGCGAAGTCGTTGCTCAGCGCCGCCGGCGTCGACACGTACAGCACCGCCTTGGCAAGCGGCGCGAACTGCGCATGAAAGTGCTGCGCCGACTTCACCACGACCAGCTTCTTGCCCTCCAGCGCAATGCCCAGGCCGGTGAACAGGTCGGGCGACATCACCTGGTTGCGCTTGCTGATGAGCACGATGTCCACGCCGTTCGCGGCCTGCACCCACACGCTGGCGCCCATGGGCGTGCGCGTGCCGGCGAGGCCGCCCTGCGAATGCGCTTCCGCCACGCCCCGGACGGTCACGCGCAGGTCGATCGGGTCGCCCGAGGTGGGGCCGCATTTGCCGCCCAGGCGCAGCTCGAAGCTCGCGCCCACGCCCGCGTCGCGGCACAGCTGGATGGCGCCCAGGTCCCACACGCCGCCCAGCGCCACGTCGGCGATGCCGCGCTCGACCATCGCGCGCAGCACGAAGGTGCTGTCGCTGGTGGCACCGCCGCCGGCGTTGTCGGCCATGTCGGCAATCACCACCGGACCACCCTGCAGGGCCATGGCTTCGTCGAGCGTCTCGTCCACCGAGGGCGCGCGCGCGCCGGTCTGGTGGCGCAGCGCCCAGAACTCGCGGCCCAGCTCGTCGGCCAGTCTGGCGGCCAGCACCGGGTCGTTGTCCGTCACCACCCACAGCTTGGCGCCGGACTCGGGCACGTCGGCCCACGGAAAGCCATGGCCCAGCGACACCGACAACACGCCCGGCAGCTTCTCGCTGGCCTCCATGCGGCGCACGAAGCCGGCCATCGGCTCGCGCGTGGTGTGCCACAGTCCCACCATGCGGCAGTCGTGCACGGCCGTCACCGGTTGCACGCGGCCCTGCGCGGCGTCCACCACGATGCGCACCAGCTCGCGCAGGCGCAGCACCGCGTCGGTGTGCGGATATTCCTTGTAGCCGACGATCACGTCCGACTCGGTCAGCATCTGCTGCGTGAAGTGGCAGTGCAGGTCGAGCTCCACGCCGATCGTCACCTTGGGCCCGACGATGGCGCGCACGCGCGAGATGAGGTCGCCCTCGCAGTCGTCGTAGCCGTCGGCCACCATGGCGCCGTGCAGCACCAGAATCACGCCGTCCACCGGGCCGGCCTTGCGCAGGTCGTCCAGGATCTCGTCGCGCAGGCTCTCGTACACCGTGCGCACGGTGCGCCCCAGCGGCTGCGCGAACGCCAGCAGGCTCTCGACCATCTCGTGGCCCTCGGCGGCGAGCAGGTTGCGCACCTCGATCGCGAACATGCCGTAGCCGTCCGCGTTGCGCGTGCTGGAGTCGCCGTGGAACACGCCGTATTCGTTGAAGCTGCCCCAGCCCGTGGGGGCGGAGACGAAGGTGTTGGTCTCGGTGGCGAGCAGGGCGGTGAAGAACTTCATGCGCGTGACTCCTGACGGGCAAGGTGGATGTTTCGGGTGCGCAGGGTGTCCAGCCGCAGTCCCACGACGCGGCCGGCCTTGCGCTCCACGTTCAGAACCGACTTGCCCATGCGGGCGAGCACGGGGTCGTTCGAGGTGAGCGTCATCACGTCGGCCGACAGCGGCGTCAGCGCGCACACGTGCTGACCGTGGCGGCCCTGCACCGTGAGCAGCAGCGTGCCGTCGACCAGCGCCATGCGCGCGGTCGCGTCGAGGTCGGCGCTGGCGTAGTCGCCGCACAGCGCGTCGGCCAGCGCGGCGGCATCGGGCGCGTTTTCGGACAGGCGCTCGAAGCGGCGCGGCAGGCCGCCTTCGTGCAGCACCAGCGTGTCGGGCGCGCCCGTGCGGTCGCCGCGCGCAGCGATGTCGGCGGCGTCCAGCACCAGGTCGTTCACCGGCAGGTCCTGCAGGCCCAGCCACAGCTTGCCGTCGCCCTGGTGCAGCGGCTGCGCGGGCGAGGCCTGCCACGACATGGCCAGCTTGCCCGCCACGTCGGCAAAGCCCAGCACGCTGCCGGTGGACGGCGCGTGGTAGTGCTGGCCCACCAGCGCGGAGAAGTCGCTGGCCAGTGGCCGCACCTCGGGCGCTTCGAGCGCATCGCCCAGCAGCAGCTCGACCACCTTCAGCGCCAGCGGCGAAGGCGCCACGGGCGCGCCGTTCACCATCACGATGATGTCCAGCCCATGGGCCGGCACGCTGAGCATCTGCGACGTGGCGCCGAGCACCGCGCCCGCGTGGTGGACGATGTCGACGCCGCGGTACGGGTGGCGCGCCAGCCCGAAGCCGTAGTGCACCTGCGAGCCCGACGACAGCGTGGTCGGCGCCGACAGCAGCGCCCAGCTCTCCGCGCTGCCCACGGTCTTCTTGTCGGCGCGCATGTGCGCCTGCCAGCGCAGCATGTCGTCCACCGTCGACACCAGCGACCCGCCGCCGTCGAGTTCGCACGGGTACACGCCGCGCTGCCATCCGCCGCCGGGCGCGGGCATGTAGAGGCCGGCCAGGCCGGGCACCACGTCGAGGTCGGTCGCCACCGAGAAGGTGTCGGGCATGCCCAGCGGGCCGAACAGGCGCTCTTTCAGGAAGTCGTTGAAGCCCCGCTTGCTCACGCGCTCCACGATCTTCGCGAGCAGGTGGTAGCCGCCGTTGCTGTAGACCATGTGCGTGCCGGGCTCGAAGTTGAGCTCGCCCTGGCGCGCCATGGCGGGCAGCCCCGGCCCTGGTTGAGTGAAGGTGAGGCCGTGCGCAATGGCCCACAGCTCGTCGTGGCCGCGCCAGCCGCTGGTGTGCGCCAGCAGGTGGCGCAGCGTGGGGCCGTTGGCGCTCAGCGCCGGCATTTCGGGCAGGTGCTTGTGCACCGGGTCTTCCACGTCGAGCAGGCCGTCTTCGGCCAGCAGCAGCACGGCCATGGCGGTGAAGTGCTTGCTGGTGGAGGCGATGCGCATGCGCGTGGTCGGCGTGAGGGCCACGCCCATTTCCAGGCTGGCCATGCCGGTGGCGCGCCGGTACAGCAGGCGGCCGTGTCGCGCGATGCCGATCACCAGGCCGGGAGCGTCGCTGCGGGCGAAGGGCGCCAGCAGTGCGTCGATGGCGGCGAGCGCGGCGGCATCGGCTCCGTCAACGGCGGAGGGTTCGGAGTCGGGAAGAGAGGAAGAATTTGGTTGTGGCATGAAAGGCAACGAGAGGGGGTGTGAGCGAAACCGCGAAACGGTCAGTTGGCTTGCGCCGCGCGCATCAGGCGCACGAACGGGCCTTCGGTGGCGCGCAGCACCAGCGCGCCGAGGCAGCCGCCGACCAGGGTGGTGGCCACGATGGAAATCGCCAGCCCGTTGGGCACCGACTTGAGGGCGTCCGACAACATGCCGACCACCAGCGGCCCCACCACGCCGAAGGGCAGGCTGGCCATGGTGAGCAGCGCGATGGTGCGGGCGCGCAGGTGCGAGGGCGCGGCGTCCTGCAGCACGTTGGGCAGCAGCACCGCGCCGCTGATGAGTGGCACCACCAGCAGCGCCAGCAGCATGAAGGCGTCGTTGGCCGAGCGCGTGAACAGCAGCAGCGTGGACAGCAGCGCCGCCGTCAGGTTGCCCAGCATGATGATGCGCAGCGCCGCGGCCGGTCCCATGCGCGGCTGCACGTAGCGCATCGACGCCACGCCCAGCAGGCCGCCCACCACCGTGCCGCACAGGAAGGCCAGGCCCATGCCTTGCCCCATCTGCGCCGGCGTGGCGCCGTACTCGCGCGCCGCCACGATGGGCAGCCAGGTGCCGATCGAGCTCAACCCGATGCTGGCCAGCCCCACGCCGATCACCAGGCCCGAGAAGGTGCGCCAGTGCTTGCGCAGGTGATCGCGAAAACCGATGTCGTTGGCCGCATCGGCTGCATCAGGTTGTCCACCCGACAGCGTGGCGAGCGGCGCGAAGCCCGAGGGCGCTTCGCCCGCACGCGCGTCGGCCACTGCTTTCGCGGACGTTGCAGGCGGCGGCACGCTGCGCCGCGTGCGCCGTATCGACAGCACCAGCAGCGCCACCGGCACGCCCGCGGACGCCATCACGAAGAAGGTCAGCCGCCAGGGTTCCAGGTGTTGCATCGACGCGGGCAGCCAGTGGCGCAGGTCGTCCGTCAGGTGCACCACGGTGCCGCCTACCAGGGCGCCCAGCGCGCTGCCGAAGATGGCCGACAGCGCGAACACCGCGTTCGCCAGCACCCGCTGCGCGCGCGGGAACAGGTCGGGAATCATGCTGTTGGTGATGGGCGTGAGGCCGGCTTCGCCCACGCCCAGGCCGATGCTGGCGATGAACAGCACGCCGTAGTCCATGGCGGTGCCGCGCATGGCGGTGGCGGCGCTCCACAGCAGCACGCAGGCCGCCAGCACCACGCGCCGGTCGTAGCGGTCGCTCAGCCAGCCCAGGGGCAGTGTGGCGATGCCGGTGAACAGCACGATGCCCGCGCCCTGCAGCAGGCCCAGTTGCGTGTCGGAGAGCGTCAGCGCAATGCGCATCGGCTCGGTCAGCAGCGTGAGGATGACCTTGTCGACCGAGCCCAGCACCGTCGCGATGACCAGCACCGCCAGCGCGTACCAGGCGCTGGGCAGTGCCTTTTGCGTCTTCTCGTGTGCTGCGGGCCCCGTCGCGTCCGGCGGCAAGGCGGCCGCCAGCGGAGTGAGGCTGGACATCTCAGAACGGAACGGTCACGGTCATGCCGACGGTGCGCGAAGGCGCCAGCGCCGCCTGCACCAGGTTCGGGTTGGCCGACAGGCCCGTGTCGATCGACAGGATGCCGCGCTTGTTGGCCAGGTTGCGCACATAGGCCGAGAGGCTGAAGCGCGGAAAGTCGATGCCCGCCTGCAGGTCGACCACGGTGAAGGCCGGCATGACGATGCTCGGGATCGTCGCGCTGCCGCGGTAGCCCGCGTCGCGCTTGCCGGTGTAGCGCGCGCTCACGCCGAAGTAGGCCGGCCGGTCGCCGATGCTGAAGTTGCGCGTCACGCCCAGCGTGGCCGAGAAGCGCGGGGTCTGCGGCAGGCGGGTGCCGGCCTTGGCGTCCAGGCCGGCCGCGTCTTCGGTCAGGCGCGCGTCGATGGCCGCGCCGTTGGCGGTGAAGCGCCACTCCTTGCTGGGCTTCCAGGCAAGGGTGAGCTCGCCGCCCTTCACGCGCGCCGCGCCGGCATTGGTCACGAACACGAAGCCGCCGCTGCGCGTGGGCTGCTGCACGTCGCGCCATTCGATGTCGTACAGCGCGGCCTCCAGCGACAGCGTGCGGTCCAGCAGGTCGGCCTTGTAGCCGAGCTCGTAGCTCCACAGCGAGTCGGACTTGAACATCGGCTGCACGATGTTGCGGTTGGTGTCCGGCTTCAGCATGTTGGGGCCGCCGGGGCGGTAGCCGCTGGCCGCGCGGAAGTAGGCGGTGCTGGTGTCCGACAGGGTGTACTTGGCCGCGGCCAGGTAGGTGGTCGGGCTTTCCGACGAGGTGCCGCTGGCGGTGGAGGTGGTCGGGCCGATCAGCATGCCGCTCTGGCGGCTGCCGTAGGTCTGGCTGTTGCGCGCCAGGCGCACGCCGCCGGTGAACGACAGCGCGGGCGTCACGTTCCAGGTCACGTCGCCGTAGGCGGCCGTTTCGCGGTAGCGCGAAGACTGCGAGGACGACAGCAGGTTCAGGCTGCCGAGCCCGCCGACCAGGCCCGCGTCGATGCCGCCGTCGGTGCTGCCGCGTTCGCGGTTGAGGTACAGGCCGGCCAGCCACTCGAAGGTGGTGCCCGAGCGCGAGGTCAGCCGGAACTCCTGGCTGATGCGGTGCTGCCCGATGTCGTTGGCCAGCGGCACCGAGGCCACCGGCAGGCGCAGCGCGCTCGCCAGCGGCGCGTACAGGGCGGTGAGGTCGGCGGCGTTGGAAATCTTCACGTCCTGCGCCGAGGTGATGGAGTTCAGCCGCGCCCAGCCGAAGTCGTACTCCACGTCCAGGCCGAACAGCTGCGTCTTGTTGCTGTAGGGCTCGCGCAGCGACAGCTGGCGCGTGCGCTCCAGGCCCCAGGGGCGCAGCGTGCGCCGGTCGATGTCCTCGAAGCCCAGGCCCTTGCGCTTCACGTCCTGCACGGTGCCCGTGAGGCGCACCGTGAGTTCGCGCGTGGGCGTCAGCAGCAGCGACACGCGCCCACCGTCGGTGTGGCCGCGGTCGATGTTCTTGCCCCAGGCCGGGCCCGAGGCGTTGTAGCTGCCGCCGAGCTGGTCGGTGAAGGCGGCGAAGCGCACGGCCGCCACGTCTTCCTTCAGCGGCACGTTCAGCACCGCGCTGGTCGTGAAGCCGGGGCCGCCGCCCTGGGTCCACGAGGTGCCCAGCTTCACCGAGCCCGCGAACTCCATGGTGTCGGGCTGGTTGGTCACGTACTTCAGCACGCCGCTCATGGCGCCCGCGCCGTACAGCGTGCCCTGCGGCCCGCGCAGCACCTCGATGTGGTTCAGGTCGAGCATGCCCATGTCCAGCGGCGTGAAGCCGCCGAGCGCGCTGGACGAGCTCAGCCCCGTGGCCACGTCGTCGACGTACACGCCCACGGTGGCAATGCCCTGCACCGGGCCGGTGGTCAGCCCGCGCATGGTCAGGATGCCGCCCACGCTGCCGCTGCTCGTGAGGTTCACGCCCGGCTGCTCGGCGATGTAGTCGGCCAGGTTCTTGGCACCGGCGCGCTCCAGCGTCTCGGCCTTCATCACGTTGACTTGCATGGGCACTTCGCGCACCGGTTCGCGGCGGCGCGTGGCGGTCACGGTCACGCTGTCGAGCGACTGCGGCTCCTCGGTGGTGGGGCGCGTGACCACGGGCGCCGCGGTGTGGACCACGATGGCGCCGTCGTCGCCGCGGCGCGTGACCAGCGGCGTGCCTTCCAGGATGCGCGCGAGCGCCTCCTGCGGCGGCAACGCGCCCTTCACGCCGCGCGTGGCGAAGCCCTTCACGTCGTCGACCTTGTAGATCAGCTGCACCCCGCCCTGGGCCACGTAGGCGTCCAGCGCGCTCTTCAGGTCGCCGCCGGCGATGTCGAAGCTCTGCGGAGCCTGGAGTGGAGCCTGGCTTTGCCCCTGGCCTTGCGCCTGTGCCTGCGTGGAGAGCCCGCCGATCAGCGCGCAGCTGCCCGCGATGACCCAGGGACGGAGGGTGACCCGTTTGCTCTTCTTCACGGACGGCACGGAAGGCAGGGTAGCGCTTTGCTCGATTCGATTCATGATCTACAGCGTGGTATTTGTTTGGGTACCCACTGAGACGAATGCCCCGTCACATTCCGGTAATAAGCTAGTTTGAAATTCGTATTTCATTGCCGCTGTCTTGCACGGCCAGCCCGAAGCCCTGCTTGAGCAAGGCCACGAAGCCGTTCATGTTGTTCGCGTCGAAGCTGCCGCCGATGCGAATGCGCGCAATGGCCGCATCGGCGATCACCAGCTTGCGCGTGTTGTAGCGGTTGAACTGCGTGGCCGCGTCGCCCAGCGTGGTCTGGTCGAACACCAGCTTGCCCTGGCGCCAGCTGAGTTCGTCGTCGATCTGCTTGGGCGCCTTGGGCATCACCAGCACGTTGCCGGCATGGGCCACCGCCGCCTGGTTGCGCACGATGACGGTCGGGGGCGCATCGCCTGCGCCGGTGCCTTGCGCCGAGGCGATCTGCACGCGGCCTTCTTCCACCACCACGTTCACCTGCTCGCCCTGGCGGCGCACCACGAAGCGCGTGCCCAGCACGGTGATGCGGCGGTCGCCCGCGATCACCACGAAGGGGTGCTTCTTGTCGTGCGCGATGTCGAAGTAGGCCTCGCCGTCTTCCAGCCACACCTTGCGCCCGCTTTCGTTCACCAGCGTGCGCAGCTGCGTGGCGGTGTTCAGCGTGAGCACCGAGCCGTCGGCCAGCGACACCTGCTGGCGCGCGCCCACGGCGGTGGCGTAGTGCTCGCTTTGCCAGTCCTGCGTGTAGCGCCAGCCCAGCCAGCTGCAGGCGGCCGCCGCGAGCACCACGCTGGCGGCGATGCGCTGGGTGGAGAAGCGCGGCAGCCAGCGGGCGCCGGCGCGCCGTGGCGATCCGGTCGGTGTCCCGGTCGGTGCAGCGGTCGGTGCACGCGTCGGCAGTGGAATGGGCACCACCGCGGGTGTCGCGGGTATCACTGGCGTGGTGGGCGCCGCGGCCGGCACCGTCGGCGCGCGCAGGGCGCCCAGCCGGTCGGCGCGCTGCCATGTGCTTTCCAGCCGCAGCCAGGCGATGCGGTGCGAGATCGACTCGGCGATCCAGGCGTCCAGCCGCTGCTGGTCGGCGGGTTCCCAGTGGCCGCTGTCGCGGCGGGCCAGCCAGTCGGCGGCGGCGGATTCGATGCGTTCGGCTTCGGTCATGGCGAGAGCCTCTTGTCGTTCTGTGCCCGGCCGAAGGCCTTGGTGTGCAGCTGCACGCCGCTGGAGAGCATGGCGTCGGCCAGCGCGCGCACGCCGCGCGACACCTGGCGCTCCACCGTGTCTTCGGTGATGCCCAGCTGCGTGGCCACCTCGCGCTGCGAGAGGCCGTCGATCTTGCGCATTTCCACCACGCGGCGGCATTTGGAGGGCAGGGCGTCGAGCGCGGTCTGCAGCAGCCGCAGCTCGCCGCGCCCCGCGGCATGGCGCTCGGGCGTGAGCTCGTCGGCGGAGAAGTCGAGCGCGTCGAGGTCGGCAATGATTTCGATGGACACGATCTGGGCCCGCCGTGCGCGGTCGATCAGCAGGTTGCGGGCGGTGGTGAAGACAAAGGGCTTGACCAGGTCGGGGAGGGCTTTGGCAGCCGATTCATAGATACGCACGTAGACGTCCTGGCGCAGGTCGGGTATTTCGGCGTCGTCGCGCCAGTTTCGGCGAAGAAACCGCGTGAGCGCGGCCTCCATCGGCAGCACTTCGCTGACGAACCAGGTGTCCAAGTCACTGAGAACCAAAAGAGCGCTCCTGGGATGGCCGGATGGGGGTTTCGACGGGTCGCCGGGATTGGCGACAGACAGTGAGACGAACGGCCGGAAGATTTCCGGTAACGCGCGACGGAAATACCGGAAACCACGGGCTGGCTCGTCTCACAAGGGTCACAAGAAAAAACACATCGCGGGAATCACATCCAAATGAATCGAATCGGGAGGCTCGCTGTCACCGCCCCTGCCGCAGCCCGGCGCTACGTAGGACATCTGAGGCATCCGGGGCACCTTGCCGTGGGCCTCGCGCTGGGCGCCGCCCTGCTGGCGCTGCCGACCTCGGCGCTGGCGCTGGCCCGCGAGTTTGACGTGGCCGGCGGCGCGCTCAAGCCCGCGCTGGACACTTTCATCGCCCAGTCGGGCGTGCAGCTGATCTACAAGGTGGAAGACGTGAAGGACCTGTCCACGCGCGGCATCAAGGGAAGCATCGCGCCCGACGCGGCGCTGGACCGCCTGCTGGAAGGCACCCGGCTGCGCATCCGGCGCGGCCAGGACGGCGCGATGGTGCTGATTGCGCCGGCGGAGCGCAAGCCCTGAAATCATTCAGTCTGGCTTAAGTTTGGCCGCTGATACTGGCCTGGACGGTCAGCTGGCGCTGGTAGAGGTCGCTCAGGCACCCGCCCATCAGGGGTGGTTCCTCGAAGCCGGCGGTCGTCCCAATTTCACCGGCGCGGCGTTCCTTTCAGGGGGCGGCGTGCCGAGTTGTCCAGGTGCTCATTCCGCAGGCACCGCGTTGCAGGCCACGCCAGGCAACGATCTCGCCCGAACTCCGCACGGTTGTCCCCAGTGTTGTCCCCAATCGGCGGGGACAACCCGCGAAGACTCGAAAAGACTGCCTGCCGGTCGCCCAGGAGCCTTCAGCGGCCTTCGGCTGGCTTCAGGCGCCTTCGGCCGCGTTCAAGCCCAGGCCCGCGCCTCGTCTTCCAAGCGCCAGGCCGGCTCGTTCGAGGTGTCGGGGTAGCGCGAGCTGTCCGCCGGTTGCACCAAGATCGGCGAAGGCTCGGTGCGCACGGGCAGGTGGCGCAGCTCGTAGCCGCGCCCGTACACCGAATGCAGCACGAACTCGCTCTGCTTGTGCAGCGACAGCTTGCGCCGGATGTTCGCCACGCAGCAGTCGAGCACGCGGCTCTTGCGCTCGATGCGCGAATCCATCCACAGCGAGGCCAGCAGCCAGTCGCGCTCCAGCAGGCGACCGGCGTTGCGGAACAGCAGCAGCGCCAGCTCGAACTCGCGCGGCTTCAGGCGAATGTCCTCGCCCTTGTGCACCACCACCTTGCGGCTGCCGATGAACTGGTAGTCGCCGAAGCTCGCGCTCACCGACTGCGGATGCAGCAGCGTGTGGTTGCGCCGCAGCGACTCGCGCACGCGCAGCTCCATCTCGAAGTCGTCCACCGGCAGCACCGCGAAGTCGATGGTGGCGCCGTGGGGCTCGGTGTCCACCGCCGCCAGCGCCTCGACCAGCAGGTCGCGCTGCAGCGCATGCGCCACCAGGAAGATCGGCAGGCGCAGCGCCTTGCACATCGAAGTCAGCACCGGCCACGCGGCCTGGTCCTTCAGTACCACCAGCAGCAGGCCGAATTGGCTGCCGTGGGTCACGGCCAGCAGAAAGTCGGTGCTGGTGTCGAAGCGCGCCGTGGTGCACCCCATCAGGTGCAGCCGGTGGCTCCACGCCTGTGCCTGGGCGGCGTCGCAGCCCACCATGGCCACCTGGCGCGAGCCGAGGCTGTTCTTCGTGTCGATAGCTTCCATGGAGTGCAAAAGGGGGAATGGGTGCGACGGCGGGCTCAGCCGGCCGCCAGGCGGGTGCCGGTGCCGGCCTGCGTCTTGCGAACGCCGTCCGGCCCGTAGAAGAGTTGCGCGCTGGCCTGCAGGAAGTGCAGCGCCTGCTGGGTGAAGTCGAGGTGCGCGTACACCATGGAGCCGTTGCGCAGGTTGTGGCTGCGCGCCTGCACGGCCAGCACCAGCAGCTCGGCCCAGGCCTGCTGCACGGCGCTGCCGCCGGCGGCGGCCGCCGCGTCGGCACCGGCGCGCCCGGGCGCATGGCCCAGCGACACCTGCAGGGTCTCGCGGTCGAGGTCGAGCGCGGCCATGCGGTCCAGCAGCTGGGTCTTGCGCGCGGCAATGCCGGCCAGCTCGCCGAACACGTTGTCCGACATGGCCTTGGCCTCCTGGTCGAGCACGGCCAGAAATTCCTGGATGCAGGCGGTTTCGGTGCGCAGGTGCGCCAGCAGGGAAGCGGTCATTCGCGGTTTTCCGGATCGGGGTTGGCCTTGCCCTGCACCTGGGCCGGCAGCTCGGCTTGCGGGTCGAGCAGGTTGCGCACGCTGGCCAGCAGGCCGTCGGCGATGCGCTCGGGGCGGATCTGGTAGCGCCCGGCCCGGATGTCCTCGCGGATCGCGGCCACCCGGGCGGCGTCGAAGTCGCTGCCGCCCACGGCGCTGGGCATGGTGTGGACGTGCGCGGAGGGCTGCGCCGCCTCCTTGGGGCGCGCCGCGGCGGTGGCGGCGGCCGTTGCCGTGGCAGGGGCCGCGCCCGCGGCGGGCGTTCGTTGCAGGGGCGTGGCCGAAGGGGCGGGTTGATCGATTTTCAAGGTGATTCCTCAGGGGCTGACCCGTATATCGGCAGCGCGGGCAATAACTTTAGAAGCGGTGTGCAACAAAGCGTACGGCAGAACGTCGCGGGCCGGCCGGTTCACTGGGCCAGCTGGATCTGCCCCTGCATGTCGGCGATGCCGCTGACCAGCCGCCCGTCCTGCGTCTTGGCCTGCACCACGGCGCCCACCGTGGCCCCGCTCAGGGCCTTGGCGTCGGTGCTGACCACGAAGCCCTGGCCCTGGGCCACCACCTTCACGGCCTGGCCCTGCTGGATCACGGTCACGCCGCGCACCAGCTCCTTGCGCAGCGGCGCGCCCGGCGCGATGCGGTTGGACGCGACCACCCCGGCCAGCTCGGCCGCGCTGGTGATCACCGAGCGCGGCAGGCGCGACAGGTCGCCCGTGCGCTCGCTGTAGTCGCCCGCGGCCAGCGGGCGGCCCGCGTCGATGGCGCGCGCGGCCACGAAGTAGCTGCCTTCCACCGCGACGTGGGCCTGCACGTAGCGCATCCACGGCCGTTCGGTCTGGCAGCGCACGCCCACCGACACCCGGCCCCACGGCGAGGCGCCCGGCGGCAGGAAGACCTCGGGGTTGTCGCAGGCGGGCAGGGCGGAGGTGCCGCGCCCTTCCAGGCGGATCGTTACCTTGCCCGGCAGGCCGGCGGTCTGCACCTGCAGGTACCTGGCGATGGCGAGCTCGGCCGCGGCGATCGACGCGGCGGTGGGGGGGGAGTTCTGCGCGCCTTCATGCGCGGCGTTCTGCGCGGCCATCTGCCCGGCCATCTGCACGGCCTCCTGCGCCCACGCGGGCGCCGCGCAGCAGACAGTCAGCAGCAGGGCCGGCAGCAAGGCCGGCTGCCGCGCCGGCGTGGTGCGCGGCAGGCGCTTGCGGAGCTTCAGGAGGTTCATCGAATGTGTTGGAAAGGGGCTCGGGCTGCGGCACGGATGCCCTGGAGGGCACAAGCCGCCGCCCGCAAATTCTAGAAATTCGCCCCCGGATCGAAGGTGCGAGCAGCACCACAAAACCCCCTTTGTTCGAACGATTGCAAAAGCGGCTCATGCATAGACTCGCTTTCCATCTGTCGCCACGCCATGCGCGAACGCGACGCTTCAACAGATGGAACTCAGATGATCGACAAGCTGGATGCGGCGCTTCGCTTCAACCGCGAAGCCCTCAACCTCCGGGCGGAACGCCAGGAGGTGATTGCGGCCAACATCGCGCACGCCGACACGCCCAACTACAAGGCGCGCGACTTCGACTTCAGCGCCCGGCTGAGCGACGCCGTGGAGCGCGGGCGCTCCTCGCAATCGATGTCCATGGCCACCACCTCGGCGCGCCACATCGAGGGCCAGGCCCAGGCCGCGTCCGACAAGGACCTGCTCTACCGCACGCCCAACCAGTCGAGCATCGACGGCAACACGGTCGAGATGGACGTCGAGCGCATCGCCTTCGCGGACAACGCGCTGCGCTACGAGTCGAACCTCACGGTGCTCAACGCAAAGATCAAGTCGCTGCTGTCGGCGGTCGCTCCGTAAACCCCACAGGACACACAGGACGCACCCCATGCCCTTCAACAGCACATCCATGAACATCTTCAACGTGGCGGGTTCCGCCATGACCGCGCAGTCGCAGCGCATGAACGTGACCGCCAGCAACATGGCCAACGCCGAGAGCGTGGCCGGCCCCGACGGCATGCCGTACCGCGCCAAGCAGGTGGTGTTCGAGGTCGCGCCCTCGGGCATGCAGAACATCGGCGGCGTGCGCGTGGCCGGCGTGGTGGAAGACCCCTCGCCCCCGCGCATGGTGTTCGACCCCAAGAGCCCGCACGCCAACACCGAAGGCTACGTTGCCATGCCCAACGTCAACGTGGTCGAGGAAATGACCAACATGATCTCGGCCTCGCGCAGCTACCAGGCCAACGTCGAGGTGCTCAACACGGCCAAGACGCTGATGGTGAAGACGCTCACCCTCGGCCAGTAAACCTTTCTCTTCTTCCAAAGAAACCCCAACGCCATGGCCATCTCCGACACCTCGTCCATCACCGGGCAGAACGCCACCAGCGCCGCCAGCAGCAGCAACACCAGCGTCAGCAACGAAGACAGCGAGCAGCGCTTTCTCAAGCTGCTGGTCACGCAGCTGAACAACCAGGACCCGCTCAACCCGATGCAGAACGCCGAGCTCACCTCGCAGCTCGCGCAGATGAGCACCGTGAGCGGCATCGAGAAACTCAACACCACGCTGTCGGGCCTGGTGAGCCAGACCGGCTCCAACCAGGTGCTGCAGTCGGCCTCGCTCATTGGCTACAACGTGCTGTCGCCAGGCGACGTGCTCACCACCAAGAAGCCCGAGGACGGCAAGGACCCGGCCACGCAGGCCTTCGCCGTGGAGCTGCCCGGCACCGCCGCCAACGTCGACATCAAGATCGTCGACGCCTCGGGCAACGTGGTGCGCACCATCAACGCGGGCTCCATGAAGGAAGGCGTCAACGCCGTCACCTGGGACGGCAAGGACGACGCCGGCAACGTGGTGCCCGCGGGCGCCTACCAGTTCACCGTGGACGCCACCAACGGCGGCTCGGCCGTGAAGGCCACCGCGCTCACGTTCTCGCAGGTGGCCGCCGTCAAGCAGGGCACCGGCGGCGTCACGCTGGAGCTGTCATCGGGCAACAACATCGGCCTGTCCGACGTGCGCCTGTTCCTCTGAGTCATTCACCGCATCCAACGCAAACCAATCAAGGAAACATCATGGCTTTTTCCCAGGGCATCAGCGGGCTCGGCGTGGCCGCCGCGAACCTCGACGTCATCGGCAACAACATTGCCAACTCGAGCACCATCGGCTTCAAGTCGGCCGCCGCCACCTTCCAGGACGTGTACGCGGGCTCGCGCATCGGCCTGGGTGCCTCGGTGGCCGGCGTGACGCAGAACTTCACGCAGGGCGTGACGCAGACCAGCAGCCGCCCGCTGGACGTGGCCATCCTGAACGGCGACGGCTTCTACCGCCTGACCAGCGAGACCGGCGAGGTCATGTACTCGCGCAACGGCCAGTTCACGCGCGACAAGGACGGCTACATCGTCAACACCCAGGGCCTGCGCCTCACGGGCTACGGCGTGAACGCCAACGGCACCATCAACGGCGGCACGCCCTCGGCCATCCAGATCCCGACCGCGCCCATGACGCCCAAGGCCACCACCAACGTGAAGGCCGAGTTCAACCTCGACGCACGCCTGGCGACGCCCACCAAGACGCCGTTCAACTCGGCCGACTCCGACACCTACAACTACTCCAACGCCGTGGGCCCCGTGTACGACTCGCTGGGCAACCCGCACGACGTGGCGGTGTACTTCGTGAAGGCGGCCACGCCGGCCAACACCTGGAACATGTACGGCACCTCCGACGGCGCACCGCTGAGCGGCGGTGCCGCGCTGAGCACGCTGACCTTCGACTCCAGCGGCAAGATGACCGCCCCGGCCAGCGGCGCGCTGAACATCGGCCCCATCACCTTCACCAACGGCGCCGCGCCGCTGAGCGCCAAGGTCGACCTGTCGGGCACCACCCAGTTCGGCTCGGCCAACGGCATGAGCAAGCTCGCGCAGGACGGCTACCGCTCGGGCGAGCTGACCTCGTTCTCGGTCAACCCCGACGGCACCCTCACCGGCAAGTTCTCCAACGAGCAGACCCAGCTGCTGGGCCAGGTCGTGCTGTCGTCGTTCGCCAACCCCAACGGCCTGGAGCCCAAGGGCAACAACGTGTGGGCCGAGACGCTGGCCTCGGGCACCGCGCTCACCGGCACGCCGGGCGAGGGCACCAAGCTCGGCTCGCTGCAGGCGGGCGCGCTGGAGTCGTCGAACGTCGACCTCACGTCCGAGCTGGTGAACCTGATCGTCGCGCAGCGCAACTACCAGGCCAATGCGCAGACCGTGAAGACGCAGGACCAGGTCATGCAGACGCTGATGAACATCCGCTGATGCGCCGCCACTGAACGACCGACACCAGGAACACCCAGTGGATCGCATGTTGTACGTCGCCATGAGCGGCGCCAAGCAGGTCATGGAGCAGCAGGCCTCGGTCGCCAACAACATGGCGAACGTCTCGACGCCAGGCTTCCGTGCGCAGATTGCCAACTTCCGGGCCGTGCCCGTGGTCGGCGCGGAGGCGCAAACGCGCGCCTTCGTGGCCGCCACCACGCCCGGCGCCGACTTTTCCCACGGCCCCATCACCGAGACCGGCCGCTCGCTCGACGTGGCCGTGAGCGGCTCCGGCTGGCTGGTGGTGCAGACGCCCGACGGCGGCGAGGCCTACACCCGCGTGGGCAACCTGCAGATCGGCGCCGACGGCCAGCTCACCACCATGGGCGGACGCCCGGTGGTGGGCGACAACGGCGCCATGACGGTGCCGCCCGGCTCGTCGCTGACCATCGCCTCCAACGGCCTGGTCGCGGCGCGCGACCCGGCCTCGGGCACGCTCACCGGCATTGCCGAGGTGGGCCGCCTGAAGCTGGTGAACCCGCCCACGGCCAACCTGGAGCGCGGCGACGACGGGCTCTTTCGCATGCGCGCGGGCCAGCAGCCGGCCGAGGCCGACGAGGCCGTCACGCTGGTCAGCGGCGCCATCGAGGGCAGCAACGTGAACCCGGTCGAGGCCATGGTGGCCATGATTTCCAACGCGCGCAGCTTCGAGATGCAGATGAAGTCGCTGCAAAGCGCGGACATCAACGCGCAGTCGGCCAACAAGCTGCTGTCGTACGGCTGATGCGGCCGCGCCGCCGCAGCCGCCCCGACACCGAAGTGCAGACCCGCACGCCATACATCCACAGGATTTCCCTCCAATGATTCGCTCCCTCTACATCGCCAAGACCGGCCTCGACGCGCAGCAGACGCAGCTCGACGTGGTCTCCAACAACCTGGCCAACGTCGGCACCACCGGCTTCAAGCGCAGCCGCGCCGTGTTCGAAGACCTGGTCTATCAGAACCTGCGCCAGAGCGGCGGCCAGTCGTCCGACCAGACCCGCCTGCCTTCGGGCCTGCAGGTGGGCACCGGCGTGCACGTGGTCGCCACCGAGCGCATCCACTCGCAAGGCAACCTCACCAAGACCGACAAGCCGACCGACGTGGCCATCAACGGCGGCGGCTTCTTCCAGGTGCTGATGCCCGACGGCACCACCTCGTACACCCGCGACGGCTCCTTCCAGAAGGACCGCGACGGCCAGCTGGTCACGGCCAGCGGCTTTCCGGTGCAGCCGGCCATCACCATTCCGGCCAACGCCACCAGCATCACCGTGGGCCGCGACGGCATCGTGTCGGTGGTGCAGGCGGGCAGCACCAACACCGTGCAGGTCGGCCAGCTCCAGCTCGCCACCTTCATGAACCCGACCGGCCTGGAAAGCAAGGGCGAGAACCTCTACGCCGAAACCGACGCATCGGGCGCGCCCAACCAGGTGAACCCCGGCGTGGACGGCGCGGGCACGCTGAGCCAGGGCTACGTGGAAGCCTCGAACGTGAACGTGGTGGAAGAGCTGGTGAACATGATCGCCACCCAGCGTTCGTACGAAATCAACAGCAAGGCCGTGCAGACCTCCGACCAGATGCTGCAACGCCTGGCGCAGATGTGATGAGCGGCGTGCGTCTTCTTCATCGCCTGGGTGGCATCGCGCGCTCTCGCGCGATGCTGCTGGTGTCCCTTGCCGCATGGGCCGCGCTGGGCGCGGGCTGCGCGCAGGTGCCGCGCGAGCCGCTGGTGCACCAGCCGATGACGGCGCGCGCCGAAAACTACGCGGCGCTGCAACCGCGCCGCGCCCCCGGCGCGATCTTCCAGGACGGCCCCGGCGCCAACGCGCTGTTCGAGGACCGCCGGCCGCGCAACGTGGGCGACATCCTGACCATTCTCATCAGCGAGAAGGTCAACGCCACCAAGAATTCCGGCGCGAACGCCAGCCGCGCGGGCAGCACCGCCAGCGTGTTCGCGGCCATTCCCAAGCTCATCGGCGGCCTGCTCGACGGGCAGGACACCAAGCTCAGCGGCACCAACACGCTCACCGCCAAGGGCGGCGCCAATGCCAACAACACCTTCAACGGCGTGATCACGGTCACCGTGACGGACGTGATGGGCAACGGCAACCTGCTGGTGAGCGGCGAGAAGCAGATGGGCATCAACCAGGGCACCGAGTACATCCGGTTCTCGGGCGTGGTCAACCCGCGCACCGTCTCGGGCAACAACACCGTGCCCTCCACGCTGGTGGCCGATGCGCGCATCGAGTACTCGGCCAAGGGCTACATCGACGAGGCACAGACGATGGGCTGGATGCAACGCATCTTCCTCAACGTCATGCCGTTCTGAACATGAAAAATATCCTGGCTTCACGCACCTCGGCGCTCCTGCGCACCGCAGCCCTCGCGGTGCTCGGCACGCTGTGCCTCGCACCCGTGCATGCCGAGCGGCTCAAGGAGCTCGCCACCATCCAGGGCGTGCGCGACAACCCGCTCATCGGCTACGGCCTGATGGTGGGCCTGGACGGCACCGGCGACCAGACCATGCAGACGCCGTTCACCACGCAAAGCCTGAACAACATGCTGCAGCAGCTGGGCATCACGATTCCGCAAGGCGTGAACATGCAGCTGAAGAACGTCGCGGCGGTGATGGTGACGGCCACGCTCCCTTCGTTCGCGCGGCCGGGGCAGAACATCGACGTCACCGTGTCCTCCATGGGCAATGCCAAGAGCCTGCGCGGCGGCACGCTGCTGATGACGCCGCTGAAGGGCGTCGACGGCGCGACCTACGCGGTGGCGCAGGGCAACATGGTGGTCGGCGGCGCGGGCGCCGCGGCCAACGGCAGCAAGGTGCAGATCAACCAGCTGAGCTCGGGCCGCATTCCGGCCGGCGCGCTGGTGGAGCGCACGGTGGAAGCACCCGTGGGCGCCGAAGGCACCTTCGCCATCGAGCTGATGCGCTCCGACTTCGGCACCACGCAGCGCGCGGTGGACGCCATCAACCGGCAGTTCGGCCCGGGCACGGCCGAGGCCATCGACGCGCGCGCCATCCGCGTGCGCGCGCCCGAGCCGCAGCAGCGCGTGGGCTTCCTCGCGCGGCTGGAAGACCTCGAGGTGACGCCCACGCAGGCCAGTGCCCGCGTGGTGGTCAACGCACGCACCGGCTCGGTGGTCATGAACCAGGCCGTGCGCGTGAAGGACTGCGCCATCGCGCACGGCAACCTGTCGGTGGTGATCAACACCGAGCCGGTGGTCAGCCAGCCGGGCGCGCTCTCGGGCGGCAGCACGGTGGTGGCGCAGACCTCGCAGATCTCGGTGAACCAGGGTGGCGGCGCGCTCCAGATGGTGCGCGGCGGTGCCTCGCTGTCGGACGTGGTCAAGGGCCTGAACGCCCTGGGCGCGAACCCGCAGGACCTGGTGTCGATCCTGCAGGCCATGAAGTCGGCCGGCGCCCTGAGCGCCGAGCTGGAAATCATCTGAGGACGACCACTCCATGACCGTTTCTGCCACCGGCGCCTGGAACGGCGCCGACGCGGCCAGCCGCACCGGCGCGCTCGACCAGCGCTTCGCCCTCGACGTGCAGGGCGTGGACGCCTTGCGCCGCACCGTGCGCACCACGCCCGAAGAAGGCCTGCAGCAGGTCTCGCGCCAGTTCGAGGCCCTGTTCATGAACATGGTGCTCAAGAGCATGCGCGAGGCCACGCCCTCCAGCGGCCTGCTCGACAGCCAGGACCAGAAGGTCTACATGTCGATGTTCGACCAGCAGCTCACGCAGAACCTCTCGGGGCGGGGCGTGGGTTTGGCCGAGTCCATGCTCGCGCAGCTGCGCCGCCAGCTCCCTTCGGGCCCGACCGACTTCGAGGCCGACGCGGCCATCGGCACCAAGCCGATGTCGCTGGAGCCGCGCGGCGGCTTCCCCTACGCGCCCAACGCGGGCATTCCGCTGGGCTCCGCGCCCCCCGGCCGCACGGGCACGCAGGCCGACCTGAGCGTGTACCAGTTCAACAGCGACCGCCGAAGCGCTGCGGGTGGCGACGCCTCGCTGCAGGGCAAGGTCGACGACTTCGTGGGCCGCATGGGCGCCTCCGCGCAGGCGGCCAGCACCGCCAGCGGCGTGCCCGCGCCGCTCATCCTGGCGCAGGCCGCGCTGGAGTCGGGCTGGGGCAAGCGAGAGATTCGCGCCGACGACGGCACGCAGAGCTTCAACCTGTTCGGCATCAAGGCCGACAAGAGCTGGAAGGGCGCCACGGTGGAAACGACCACCACCGAGTACGTCGACGGCGAGCCGCAGAAGGTGCGCGCCAAGTTCCGCGCCTACGGCTCGTACGAAGAGGCCTTCACCGACTACGCGCAGTTCATCACGCGCAACCCGCGCTACGCCAACGTGCTGGCCACCGACGACCCGGCCGCGGCGGCGCACGGCCTGCAGCGCGCGGGCTACGCCACCGATCCGAAGTACGGCGAGAAGCTGGTTCGCATCATGCAGAAGTTCGGTTGAGCCGCGTGCGGCCCACCCTCGAAGGAAATTCCATGACAGACATCGCGGGCACCGCCCACAAGCAGCTGCAGCAGACACAGATCCATGCCGCCGCGGGCACCGCCCGCCTGGAGGTCGTGACCTTCAAGCTGGGCGAAGAGGAATACGGCATCGACATCCAGAAGGTGCAGGAGCTGCGCGGCTACGACGCGGTGACGCGCATTGCCAATGCGCCGGACTACATCAAGGGGGTGGTGAACCTGCGCGGGATCATCGTTCCGATCATCGACATGCGCATCAAGTTCAAGCTGGGCGACCCGACGTACGACCAGTTCACGGTGGTGATCGTGCTGAACATCGGCGGCCGCGTGGTGGGCATGGTGGTGGACAGCGTGTCGGACGTGATCACGCTCACGGCCGAGCAGATCAAGCCGGCGCCGGAGATGGGCTCGGTCTTGGACGCGGACTACCTGATCGGGCTGGGCACGCTGGACGAGCGGATGCTGATCCTGGTGGACATCGACCGCCTGATGTCCAGCGACGACATGGGCGTGATCGCGAAGATCGCGGCCTGAGACAGAACAACAAAGACACAGGGTCCGCGAGGAAAGAGACACATGAAGAATTGGAACGTCGGCCGGCGCCTGGGCGCCGGCTTTGCGCTGGTGCTGGCCCTGGTGCTCATCACCTCGGGCATCGCCGTGCTGCGGCTGCAGCACGTGGGCGAGGCCACCGACGAGATGGCCAAGCGCTCGCTGGTCAAGGAGCGGCTGGCCGCGGCCTGGCAGCTGGGCACCAGCACCAACAGCGTGCGCACCTTCTCGCTGCTCAAGAGCAACGACCCCGCCGTGCAGGCCTACCTGCAGAAGAACATCACGGCCACCAGCGCCGCCATCAGCGAGACGCAGAAGAAGCTCGAGGACATGCTCGACACGCCCGCCGAGCTGGCGCTGAGCGCCGACATCAAGAAGAAGCGCGGCGACTACGTCGAGCTGCGCAACCGCATCCTCAAGCTCAAGGCCGACGGCAAGGGCGAAGAGGCAGCCCAGCTCACCGACACCCAGCTGCTGTCGGCGCTGGACGCCTACGACGCGAGCATTCGCGCCATGGTGGCGCAGCAGCAGCAGGACATCGACCGCACCGCGGCCGACATCGACACGCAGTACCGCTCGGGCCGCGTCTACGTCATCACGCTCACCATGTTCTCGCTGGTGGCGGGTGGGGTGATTGCGTGGGCGCTCACGCGCAGCATCGTCGCGCCCATCGGCGAGGCGCTGCTGATTGCCGAGACCGTGGCCTCCGGCGACCTGAGCAAGGACTTCGAGACCGAGCGCGGCGGCGACTTCGGCCGCCTGCTGCGCGGCATGGGCGACATGGAAGACACGCTCACCGAGCTGGTGACGCGCATCAAGGCCTCCACCGATTCGATCGCGGTGGCCTCGCGCCAGATCGCGGCCGGCAACGAAGACCTGTCTTCGCGCACCGAGCAGCAGGCCAGTTCGCTGGAGCAGACCGCGGCGTCGATGGAAGAACTCACGAGCACCGTGAAGCAGAACGCGGACAACGCACGGCAAGCCAACCAGCTGGCCGTGTCCGCCTCGGAAGTGGCCGTGAAGGGCGGCAGCGTGGTGTCGCAAGTCGTGGGCACCATGGGCTCGATCAATGCGTCGTCGAAAAAGATCGTGGACATCATCGGCGTCATCGACGGCATCGCGTTCCAGACCAACATCCTCGCGCTGAATGCCGCCGTGGAAGCCGCGCGTGCCGGCGAGCAAGGCAAGGGCTTCGCGGTGGTCGCGTCGGAAGTGCGCAGCCTGGCGCAGCGCTCGGCCTCGGCGGCCAAGGAAATCAAGACGCTCATCGGCGACTCGGTCGAGAAGGTCGAAGAGGGCAGCAAGCAGGTGGCCGAAGCGGGCCGCACCATGGACGAGATCGTGGGCAGCGTGCGCCGCGTGACGGACATCATGGGCGAGATCACCTCGGCGAGCCAGGAGCAGACCTCGGGCATCGAGCAGATCAACCAGGCCATCTCGCAGATGGACCAGGTCACGCAACAGAACGCCGCGCTGGTGGAGCAGGCCTCCGCCGCCGCACAGTCCCTGCAGGAGCAGGCCGACAACCTGGTGAGGGCCGTGAGCACGTTCAAGCTCGACGCCGATGAAACCGATGCCCAGGCGGCCTGAAGACTTCGTGCGCAATCGTCTCAGTCCCAAGCGCGCCCTGCGTACAGGTGTCGGCTTTTCCATTCTCCTGTTCATGCTGGCCGGCGCGCTCAGCCTCGGCTTCAAGGCCGGCGCCGGCTACGAGTGGGCCCGCCACGCGGTGTTCGCGCTGGCGGTGATCGCGCTGCTCACGGGCGTGCTCGTGGCCTGGCGCATCACGCGCTCCCTGGCGCGCTCGGTGCGCGACGCCGAGCTGGTGGCCCAGCGGCTGGACCGCGTCTTCAAGAATTTCAAAGCTAGCGACTCCTGACCCTTTTCATGAAATCACTCCTCAATCTCAAGATCGGCACCCGTCTCGGCATCGGCTTTGCCGCGGTGCTCCTGTTGCTGGCCGGGCTGGTCGGCCTGGGCATCAACGCGATGGGCGGCATGCAGTCGCGCCTGGAAGGCATCGTCGACAGCAACAACGTGAAGGTGGCCGCGGTCAACCGCATGATGGACGCGATACGCGACATCGCCATCTTCGACAGCAACCTCATCCTGCTGAGCGACGACGCGGCCCTGCGCGAAGAGAGCAAGAAGATCGCCTCGGCGCGCGACCGTTACACCGACGCGCGCGCCCAACTGGCCAAGCTGATGGTCACGCCCGCGGGCAAGGCGCTGGTGGCCGCCATCGACGAGAAGGTGGCCGTGCTGGTGCCGCTGAACACGGCGCTGTCGGAGTTCGCGCTGCAGAACAAGAACGACGAAGCGACGATGCTCTTCATCACCAAGTTCCAGCCGGCCGTGAAGGCCGTGATCGTGGAGCTGAACAACCTGGCGGCGCACGAAGAACGGCTTTCCGAGGCCGCCAGCGTGCAGGCCCGCGACGGTTATGCCTGGGCACGCACGCTGATGCTCTCGCTGGGCGCGCTGGCAGTGCTGCTGGGCGCGGCCATTGCGTGGTTCATCACGCGCACCATCACCGGCCCCATCGGCCAGGCCGTGGAAGTGGCCGAGAAGGTGGCCGCGGGCGACATCAGCTCGCGCATCGACGTGCATTCGAAGGACGAAACCGGCCGCCTCATGGCCGCGCTGAAGGCCATGAACGAAAGCCTGGTGCGCATCGTGCGCGAAGTGCGCACGGGCACCGACACCATCGCCACGGCCTCCAGCCAGATCGCCTCGGGCAACCAGGACCTGTCGTCGCGCACTGAGGAGCAGGCCAGCTCGCTGGAAGAAACCGCCGCCTCGATGGAAGAACTCACGAGCACCGTGAAGCAGAACGCCGACAACGCACGCCAGGCCAACCAGCTGGCCGTGTCCGCCTCGGAAGTCGCGATGAAGGGCGGCAGCGTGGTGTCGCAGGTCGTGGACACGATGGGCTCCATCGACGCGTCTTCCAAGAAGATCGTGGACATCATCGGTGTCATCGACGGCATCGCGTTCCAGACCAACATCCTCGCGCTGAACGCCGCGGTGGAAGCGGCGCGTGCCGGTGAACAAGGCCGCGGCTTCGCAGTGGTCGCATCCGAAGTGCGCAGCCTCGCGCAACGCTCGGCCGCAGCCGCAAAGGAAATCAAGACGCTCATCGGCGACTCGGTCGAGAAGGTCGAGGCCGGCAGCAAGCAGGTCGAAGAAGCTGGCCGCACGATGGACGAAATTGTCGGCAGCGTGCGCCGCGTGACGGACATCATGGGCGAGATCACCGCAGCGAGCCAGGAACAGACCTCGGGCATCGAGCAGATCAACCTCGCCATCTCGCAGATGGACCAGGTCACGCAGCAGAACGCCGCTTTGGTGGAAGAAGCCTCCGCAGCGGCCCAGTCGCTGCAGGAACAGGCCGGCAGCCTGGTGAAGGCCGTGAGCGTGTTCAAGCTGGGCGACCAGCCCGCGGCGCCCGCGCGCCCCGGCTTCACGCGCATCACCCCCATCAAGCCCATCGCACCGGTCACGAAGCATGGCAGGCCCGTGGCGCAGGCCGCGTCCAAGGCGCTGCCGGCCCAGCGCCGGGCCTCCACGGCCCCGCAATTGGCCATGGCGGGCGACGCCAAGGGCGACTGGACGGAGTTTTGAGAAAAAAGGTCTCAAGTCTGGCGACCTGATGCCGATAACAGAGGGTGGACCCATCCCCCGTTATTGAAGGAAGCGCGCAATGAGTTTGAAGGATCTGAAAATCGGCACCCGCCTGGGCCTCGGCTTCACGGTGATGCTGCTGCTGATGGCACTCATTGCGGGCACCGGCGTGGTGCGGCTCACCAACGTGGGCAAGGCCACGGACGACATGGTGTCGCAGTCGCTGGTGAAAGAGCGGCTGGCCACCGAGTGGCTGGCCAACCTGCGCTCCAACACGGTGGCCAACTTCGCGATGGTGAAGACCACCGATCCGCAGATTGCCGCCTACTTCGCCAAGACCCAGGCCGAAGGCTCGGCCCGCATCAGCCCGGCGCAGAAGAAGCTGGAGTCGATGCTCGACACGCCCGAGGAGAAGGCGCTGTACGCCAAGGTGGCGGCGTCGCGCGCGGTGGTGCTCGAGACCGTGGGCGTGCTCAACAAGCTCAAGGCCGGCGGCCAGCAGGCCGAGGCCAACACGCTGGTCGACACCAAGTTCACCGACGCGCTGGCCGTGTACAGCGGCGCGGTCGAGGCGCTGGCCAAGCACCAGCGCGAGAAGATCGACGCCACCGCCAAGGGCATCGACGCCGATTTCCTGACCGGGCGCACCACGCTGCTGGTGCTGGCCGCCATTGCGCTGGTGCTGGGCGCGCTGTTCGCCTGGCGCCTCACGCTGGGCATCGTGCGCCCGCTGGGCCATGCCGTGACGGTGGCCGAAACGGTGGCTGCCGGCGACCTGAGCGCCCGCATCGTGGTCGAGAGCCGCGACGAAGCCGGCCAGCTGATGCACGCGCTGCGCGAAATGAACGCCAGCCTGGCGAAGGTGGTGGGCGAGGTGCGCATGGGCACCGACACCATCGCCACCGCCTCCAGCCAGATCGCCTCCGGCAACCAGGACCTGTCCGCGCGCACCGAGCAGCAGGCCAGTTCGCTGGAGCAGACGGCGGCGTCGATGGAAGAGCTGACCTCGACGGTGAAGCAGAACGCCGACAACGCGCGTCAGGCCAACCAGCTGGCCGTGTCGGCTTCTGAAGTTGCAGTGAAGGGCGGCAACGTCGTGTCCCAGGTCGTGGACACCATGGGCTCGATCAACGCGTCGTCGAAAAAGATCGTCGACATCATCGGCGTCATCGACGGCATCGCGTTCCAGACCAACATCCTCGCGCTGAATGCCGCTGTGGAAGCCGCTCGCGCGGGCGAGCAAGGCCGCGGTTTCGCGGTCGTCGCCTCCGAAGTTCGCAGCCTGGCCCAACGCTCGGCCGCGGCCGCCAAGGAAATCAAGACGCTCATCGGCGACTCGGTCGAGAAGGTCGAGGAGGGCAGCAAGCAAGTGGCCGAAGCGGGCCGCACGATGGAAGAAATCGTGAGCAGCGTGCGCCGCGTGACCGACATCATGGGCGAGATCACCGCCGCCAGCCAGGAGCAGACCTCGGGCATCGAGCAGATCAACCAGGCCATCACGCAGATGGACCAGGCGACGCAACAGAACGCGGCGCTGGTGGAAGAGGCCTCGGCCGCCGCGCAGTCCATGCAGGAGCAGGCGGGCAGCCTGTCGCAGGTGGTCGGCGTGTTCCGCCTGGACGGCAACGCCGTTGCCGCGCAGTCGCGCCATTCATCGCAATCGCTGTCGCAAATTTCAGCACCAGCACTATAAAAAGGGAGAACAGACAATGCAGTGGTTCCAGAATCTTCGCGTCACCGTTCGGTTGATCCTCAGCTTTCTCGTGGTGGCGGCGATAGGCGCGGCGGTCAGCGCGCTCGGCATCTATCACATGGGGCGCATCAGCGCCTCCACCGAACAGCTCTACGCGAACGAACTGCACGCGCTGCAGGCCGTGCAGGAAGCCAACATCCACCTGCTGTACGCCAGCCGCGCGCAGATGACGCTGCTGTCGGCCGGCACGCGCGGCGAGCGCAACGCGGGCGCGAACGAACTCAAGGCCTCGCTGGAAAGCCTGTCTTCGCGCGCGTCGGAAGTCAGGTCTTTCTTCCAGGAGAGCGAAGAGGGCATCAAGCTCTGGGGCCAGTATGAAAGCCTGGCCGGCCCGCTGGAAAAGCGCATGAGCGACTTCGTGGCGCTGGTCAACAAGCAGCCGCTGGACAGCTCGCAGTTCGACAACCAGGTGAGCGAGGACAGCACGCGCCTCCTGAAGGAATCGCGCGGTCTGGAAGACGTGCTCAAGGGCATGGTCGCGTACAGCAAGGAGCTCGCGCGCGTGCGCGCCGAGCACGCCGACGACATCTACAAGACTTCGCGGCTGATGATGCTGGTGCTGGCGCTGGCGGGCATCGCGATCAGCGTGGGGCTGGGCCTGGTGGTCGCGCGCCTGATGGGCCGGCAACTGGGCGGCGAGCCGCAGTACGCGGCCGACGTGGTGGGCCGCATCGCCAACGGCGACCTGTCGCTGGCGGTCGAGGCCGACACCGCGCACGACGGCAGCCTGCTGCACTCCATCAAGCAGATGCAGGCGCAGCTGACCTCGATCGTCGGGAAGATCAAGGATTCGAGCGACACCATCGCCACGGCCTCGGGCCAGATCGCGGCGGGCAACCAGGACCTGTCTTCGCGCACCGAAGAGCAGGCGAGCTCGCTGGAGCAGACGGCGGCTTCGATGGAAGAGCTGACCTCGACGGTGAAGCAGAACGCGGACAACGCGCGTCAGGCCAACCAGCTGGCGGTGTCGGCTTCGGAAGTGGCTGTGAAGGGCGGCAGCGTGGTCTCGCAAGTGGTCGACACCATGGGCTCGATCAATGCGTCTTCCAAGAAGATCGTCGACATCATCGGCGTCATCGACGGCATCGCCTTCCAGACCAACATCCTCGCGCTGAATGCCGCTGTGGAAGCCGCACGTGCAGGTGAGCAAGGCCGAGGCTTCGCAGTCGTGGCATCGGAAGTTCGCAGCCTCGCGCAGCGTTCCGCCGCAGCCGCCAAGGAAATCAAGACCCTCATCGGCGACTCGGTGGAGAAGGTCGAAGAGGGCAGCAAGCAAGTGGCCGAAGCGGGCCGCACCATGGACGAGATCGTGGGCAGCGTGCGCCGCGTGACGGACATCATGGGCGAGATCACCGCAGCGAGCCAGGAACAGACCTCGGGCATCGAGCAGATCAACCAGGCCATCACGCAGATGGACCAGGTCACGCAGCAGAACGCGGCATTGGTGGAAGAGGCTTCGGCCGCCGCCCAGTCGCTGCAGGAGCAGGCCGGCAGCCTGTCTGAAGTCGTGGGCGTGTTCCGCCTCGGCACCACGCAACCTGCCCTGACCTGAACCGCCCTGACCTGAGAGAAAAGCAAGCAGCATCATGCGTGTCAACCTGCCCATCACCGGCGTCGAATACGAACTCCCGCCAGGCGCAGCCCTGGTGTCCCGCACCGACCTGAAGGGCCGCATCACCTACGTCAACCCCGCGTTCGTCGAAGCCAGCGGCTTCGCGGTGGGCGACCTCATGGGCAAGGCGCACAACATCGTGCGCCACCCCGACATGCCGCCCGAGGCCTTCGCCGACATGTGGCTCTCGCTGGGCCAGGGCCTGCCGTGGACCGGCCTGGTGAAGAACCGGCGGCAGAACGGCGACTTCTACTGGGTGCTGGCCAACGTCACGCCCATTCGGCGCAACGGCCGCGTGCAGGGCTACATGTCGGTGCGCAGCAAGCCGGGCCGCAACGAAGTGGCCGAGGCCGATGCGCTGTACGCCCGCCTGCGCGAAGGCGGCGGCAAGAACATCGAGATCGTGCAGGGCGAGGTGGTGCCGCGCGGCTGGCGCAACCCGATGGCGCGGCTGCGCCGCATTCCGGTGCGCCAGCGCGTGTTCGGCGCGACCACCGTGGCGGCCGTGCTGTCGCTGGGCCTGGGCGCCGCGGGCTGGAACGAAGCCTCGCGCATGGTGGCCGCGGCCGGCGCGCACAGCTGGCTGCCTGGCGCGCTCGCCGCGGGCGGCACGGGCTTCGCGCTCGCATGGCTGGGGCTGGGCCAGTTCCTGGCCCGCACCGTGTTCCGCCCGCTCGACGAAGCCGTGCACGTGGCGCGTTCCATCGCCGGAGGTGACCTGGCGCGCTTCGAGATCCGGCGCGGCGACGAGATCACCGGGCTGCTGCGCGCGCTGAACCAGATGAGCGCCAACCTGTTCGCCATCGTCTCGGACGTGGGCGAGAACGTGGCCGGCGTGATGTCGGCATCGACCCAGATCGCCTCGGGCAACGAAGACCTGTCTTCGCGCACCGAGCAGCAAGCCAGCTCGCTGGAGCAGACCGCGGCGTCGATGGAAGAACTGACCTCGACGGTGAAGCAGAACGCCGACAACGCGCGCCAGGCCAACCAGCTGGCCGTGTCCGCCTCGGAAGTGGCGGTGAAGGGCGGCAGCGTGGTGTCCCAGGTGGTCGATACCATGGGCTCGATCAACGCGTCGTCGAAAAAGATCGTCGACATCATCGGTGTCATCGACGGCATCGCGTTCCAGACCAACATCCTCGCGCTGAACGCGGCGGTCGAAGCCGCGCGCGCCGGCGAGCAGGGCAAGGGCTTTGCGGTGGTGGCATCGGAAGTGCGCAACCTCGCGCAGCGCTCGGCCTCGGCGGCCAAGGAAATCAAGACGCTCATCGGCGACTCGGTGCAGAAGGTCGAGGCCGGCAGCAAGCAGGTGGCCGAAGCGGGCCGCACCATGGAAGAGATCGTGGGCAGCGTGCGCCGCGTGACCGACATCATGGGCGAGATCACCACCGCGAGCCAGGAACAAACGTCCGGCATCGAACAGATCAACCAGGCCATCTCGCAGATGGACCAGGTCACGCAACAGAACGCGGCGCTGGTGGAAGAGGCCTCGGCCACGGCCCAACTGCTGCAGGAACAGGCCGACGGCCTGGTGAAGGCGGTGCGGGTGTTCCGCGCCGATGCGGGCCAGGTAGCCGAAGTGGCCGAAGTGGCCTGAAGCCCCAGACCGCCCCAGACCGCCTCAGCGCCACCCGAACCCACACAGACACACACACAACAGATTCAACCCGGAGAAGATCATCATGCTCAACAAGGCCAAAGACCCACTGAAACAAGCCGCCTCGGCATCGTCCGCCACCGCGGGCACCGCCCGCCTGGAGGTCGTGACCTTCAAGCTGGGCGAAGAGGAATACGGCATCGACATCCAGAAGGTGCAGGAGCTGCGCGGCTACGACGCGGTGACGCGCATCGCGAACGCGCCGGACTACATCAAGGGGGTGGTGAACCTGCGCGGGATCATCGTCCCGATCATCGACATGCGCATCAAGTTCAAGCTGGGCGACCCGACGTACGACCAGTTCACGGTGGTGATCGTGCTGAACATCGGTGGCCGCGTGGTGGGCATGGTGGTGGACAGCGTGTCGGACGTGATCACGCTGACGGCCGAGCAGATCAAGCCGGCGCCGGAGATGGGCTCTGTGCTGGACGCGGACTACCTGATCGGGCTGGGCACGCTGGACGAGCGGATGCTGATCCTGGTGGACATCGACCGCCTGATGTCCAGCGACGAAATGGGCCTGGTCGAGGCGGCCGCCACGGCCTGACGCGCTGACCAACTAACGACGCCTGCACGCTCCATTGCCAGAAGCACGCTCATGAACTTCCTCGCCAACCTCCGCATCGGCTCCCGCCTGACCCTGGCTTTCGCCGTGGTGCTGGGCCTTACCGTGATCTCGACCGCCATCGCGCTGGTTTCCGCGCGCAACAACGCGGAAGCCACGCGCGTGATGATGCAAAGCCCGCTCGCCAAGGAGCGGCTCATCTCCGACTGGTACGTGCTCACGTACTCGGCCATCGCGCGCACCTCGATGATCGCGCGCACCACGGACGAGACCCTGCCCGTCACCTTCGCCGACGTGATCGCCGAGAGCGTGAAGAAGGGCAGCGAGACCATCGCCAAGGTGGAGCCGCTGCTGTTCACCGACGAAGAGAAGGCGACCTACAAGTCCATCATCAACCTGCGCGCGAAGTACCAGGCCGGCAAGGACGAGGTGAGCAAGGCCAAGGCGAGCGGCAACGCGGTGGACACCGCGCGCGCGTTCAAGGAAGTGTTCCAGCCGGCGGCCAAGGCCTACGAGAACGGCGTGCTCGAGCTGCTCTCCATCGAGCGCCGCGACATCGACCGCATGAGCCAGGACATCGACGCGGCGAACACCCGCAGCTTCAACCTGCAGCTGCTGCTGACCGTGCTGACGGTGGTGAGCGGCGCGATCTTCGCGTTCTTCATCTCGCGCAGCATCGTGCGGCCTCTGGCGCGTGCCGTCGAGGTGGCCGAGACCGTGGCCGCCGGCGACCTGAGCGCCGACATTCGCGTGGACAGCCGCGACGAGTCGGGCCAGCTGATGCAGGCGCTGAAGAACATGAACGCCAACCTGGCGAAGGTGGTGGGCGAGGTGCGCACGGGCACGGAGACCATCGCGACCGCTTCAGGGCAGATCGCGGCGGGCAACCAGGACCTGTCTTCGCGCACCGAAGAGCAGGCGAGCTCGCTGGAGCAGACGGCGGCTTCGATGGAAGAGCTGACTTCGACGGTGAAGCAGAACGCGGACAACGCGCGTCAGGCGAATCAGCTTGCCGTGTCGGCTTCGGAAGTGGCCGTCAAGGGTGGCAGCGTCGTGTCCCAAGTCGTGGACACGATGGGCTCGATCAACGCGTCTTCCAAGAAGATCGTGGACATCATCGGTGTCATCGACGGCATTGCCTTCCAGACCAACATCCTGGCGCTGAACGCCGCAGTGGAAGCCGCTCGCGCAGGTGAACAAGGCCGCGGCTTCGCAGTCGTCGCCTCCGAAGTTCGCAGCCTCGCGCAACGCTCTGCAGCAGCCGCCAAGGAAATCAAGACCCTCATCGGCGACTCGGTCGAGAAGGTCGAAGAGGGCAGCAAGCAAGTGGCCGAAGCGGGCCGCACCATGGACGAGATCGTGGGCAGCGTGCGCCGCGTGACGGACATCATGGGCGAGATCACCGCGGCCAGCCAGGAGCAGACCTCGGGCATCGAGCAGATCAACCAGGCCATCTCGCAGATGGACCAGGTCACCCAACAAAACGCAGCGCTGGTGGAAGAGGCTTCGGCCGCCGCCCAGTCGCTGCAGGAGCAAGCCGGCAGCCTCGTGCAGGCCGTGAGCATCTTCAAGCTGGGCGCGGGCGAACCCGCGCTGGCGCGCCCGGCGGCATACGCGCAGTTCGGTGCGCGTTCCGGTGCGCGTTCCGACATGCGTTCAGCTACCCACGATCGTTCCGCGCAGATCCCTGCGAAGACCAAGGCCAAGGCGCTGCCCACCGCGCGCCCCAAGCCGTCGTTGCCCGCCGCGCCGCAACTGGCCGCGGCTGGCAGCGGCGACTGGACCGAATTCTGAGCCTGCCGCGGAACAACAACACACAACAGGTCATTCGGGGCCCGCGGCCCCCAAAGGAAAAATCATCAAAGCCTTCTACAACCTCAAAATCGCGACCAAGCTGCTTGTGTCGTTCATCGCCGTCCTTGTGCTGACGGCTTGCGTCGGCGCCGTGGCGTTGCTGCAGCTGTCCAAGGTGCACGACATGTCCACCGACCTGGCGACCAACTGGATGCCGGCGACCCGCTCCCTGCTGGAGATGAAGAACCTGGTGTCGCGCTACCGCACGCAGGAGCTGCAGCACATCCTGTCGGGCTCGTACGACGAGATGGCCACCTACGAGAAGTCGATGGACGTCACCTGGGCCGCGCTGCAGAAGAACCGCGCCGAGTACCAGGCGCTGATCTCCGAGCCTGAAGAGCGCGAGGTGTACCCCGTGTTCGAGAAGCTCATGAACGAGTACGCGCTGGAGCACAACAAGGTCATCGCCATCTCGCACACGCAGGACACCGAGCAGGCCACCACGCTCAGCCGCGGCAAGTCGCTGCAGCTCAACCGCGAGATGAACACCGCGCTCGACAAGCTGACCGAGGTGAACGTGGCCGGCGCCGTGCGCGCGGGCCAGACCGCCGACACGGTGTACGCGGAAGCGCGCCTGTGGGTGCTGGGCCTGCTGCTGGGCTGCATCGTGCTCGGCCTGGGGCTGGCGCTGTGGATCGCGCGCATCGTCGCGCGTCCGCTGGCCGAGGCCGTGAAGGTGGCGCAATCGGTGGCCGCCGGCGACCTGACCAGCCACATCGAGTCGCAGACGACCGACGAGACCGGCCTGCTGCTCGAAGCCCTGCGCGGCATGAACCAGAGCCTGGTGAACATCGTGGGCGAAGTGCGCACGGGCACGGACACCATCGCCACGGCGTCGAGCCAGATTGCCTCGGGCAATCAGGACCTGTCTTCGCGCACCGAAGAGCAGGCCAGCTCGCTGGAGGAAACAGCCGCTTCGATGGAAGAGCTGACCTCGACGGTGAAGCAGAACGCGGACAACGCGCGCCAGGCCAACCAGCTGGCCGTGTCGGCATCCGAAGTTGCCGTCAAGGGCGGCAGCGTGGTCTCGCAAGTGGTCGACACGATGGGCTCGATCAACGCGTCGTCGAAGAAGATCGTCGACATCATCGGTGTCATCGACGGCATCGCATTCCAGACCAACATCCTCGCGCTGAACGCCGCTGTGGAAGCGGCTCGCGCAGGTGAACAAGGCCGTGGCTTCGCGGTGGTGGCATCCGAAGTTCGCAGCCTGGCCCAACGCTCTGCAGCAGCGGCCAAGGAAATCAAGACACTGATCGGCGACTCGGTCGAAAAGGTCGAAGAGGGCAGCAAGCAGGTCGAAGAGGCCGGGCGCACCATGGACGAGATCGTCGGCAGCGTGAAGCGCGTGACGGACATCATGGGCGAGATCACCGCCGCGAGCCAGGAACAAACGTCCGGCATCGAGCAGATCAACCAGGCCATCACGCAGATGGACCAGGTCACGCAGCAGAACGCGGCGCTGGTGGAAGAAGCCTCTGCAGCGGCCCAGTCGCTGCAGGAACAAGCCGGCAGCCTCGTGCAGGCCGTGAGCATCTTCAAGCTGGACCACAACGCGCTGGTGGCGCGCCCGGCGTTCACGCGCATCACGCCGATCGCGAATTCCGCCAAGTCGGGCAAGCCTGGCCTGTCCGGCATGCCCGGCAAGCCGACCGCCAAGCTCTCGCCCCAACGCGCCGCCAAGGCCCTGCCCACGCGCCGCGAACCCGGCGCGGGCGGTTCGCCCCAGCTCGCCGCGAGCGCCGACGCGAAGGGCGACTGGACCGAGTTCTAAGGCAACGAGAGACAGGCTCAATACCGGCGGGCCCGTGCCGATAAACGAATCGACAACGCCGCATGTCGCGGTGGGATTCGCACCCGTTCTGAAAGAGAAGAAAACAAAATGAGTTTGAAGAACATGAAAATCGGCGCCCGCCTGGGCCTTGGCTTTGCGGCCATGCTGCTGTTGATGGCGGTGATTGCAGGCACCGGCCTGCTGCGCCTTGCCAACGTGGGCAAGGCCACGGACGAGATGATCGAGCACGCGCTCGTGAAGGAGCGCCTGGCCAACCAGTGGTCCAACCTGCTGGGCCCGACCATCGTGCGTTCCTTCGCCATGGTGAAGGCCACCGACCCCACGGTGGTGGCCTACTTTGCCAAGGCGCGCGCCGACAGCTCGGCGCTCATCAACCCGGTGCAGAAGAAGCTCGAGGAAATGCTGACCTCGCCGGAAGAAAAGAAGCTGTACGCCGGCGTGGCCGATGCGCGCGCGGTGGTGCTGGAGATCATCGAGAAGATCAACAAGCTCAAGGCCGCCGGCCAGAGCGACCAGGCCACCGCCATGGCGGACAACCAGTTCGCCGCCGGCCTGGTGGTCTACGAAGAAGCCGTGGCCAAGCTGGCCGCGCACCAGCGCGAGAAGATCGACCTGCTGTCCAAGGGCATCGCGGCCGACCACGCGGGCGGCCAGATGATGCTGCTGGCGCTGTCGGCCATTGCGCTGGTGCTGGGCGCGCTCTTTGCCTGGCGCCTCACGCTGGGCATCGTGCGCCCGCTGGGCCATGCCGTGACCGTGGCCGAAACCGTGGCCGCCGGCGACCTGAGCTCCGACATTCGCGTGGAAAGCCGCGACGAAGCGGGCCAGCTGATGCAGGCCCTGCGCGAGATGAACGCCAGCCTGGCGAAGGTGGTGGGCGAAGTGCGCACGGGCACCGAGACCATCGCGACCGCATCGGGGCAGATCGCCTCGGGCAACCAGGACCTGTCTTCGCGCACCGAGGAGCAGGCGAGCTCGCTGGAGGAAACAGCCGCTTCGATGGAAGAGCTGACTTCGACGGTGAAGCAGAACGCGGACAACGCGCGCCAGGCCAACCAGCTGGCCGTCTCGGCGTCGGAAGTCGCGGTCAAGGGCGGCAGCGTCGTGTCCCAGGTGGTGAACACCATGGGCTCGATCAATGCGTCTTCCAAGAAGATCGTGGACATCATCGGCGTCATCGACGGCATCGCGTTCCAGACCAACATCCTGGCGCTGAATGCCGCTGTGGAAGCGGCTCGCGCGGGTGAACAGGGCCGAGGCTTCGCAGTCGTGGCATCCGAAGTTCGCAGCCTCGCGCAACGCTCTGCAGCCGCCGCCAAGGAAATCAAGACGCTCATCGGCGACTCGGTGGAGAAGGTCGAAGAGGGCAGCAAGCAGGTCGAAGAAGCCGGGCGCACCATGGACGAGATCGTCGGCAGCGTGAAGCGCGTGACGGACATCATGGGCGAGATCACCGCGGCGAGCCAGGAGCAGACCTCGGGCATCGAGCAGATCAACCAGGCCATCACGCAGATGGACCAGGTCACGCAGCAGAACGCAGCGCTGGTGGAAGAAGCCTCTGCAGCAGCCCAGTCGCTGCAGGAGCAGGCCGGCAGCCTCGTGCAGGCCGTGAGCATCTTCAAGCTGGACCGCAACGCCGTGGCCTCCCCGCGCGCGGCGTTCACGCCCATCACGCCGATTCCCAAGGTCGAGCGGCCGGCGGCCCGTCGGGGCGGCAGACCGCTGCCGGGGCGCACCGATGCGCTCAAGGCGCCCAGGGCAGCGAACGCCGCGGCGCCCCAGTTGGCCATGCCGGGCGACGCCAAGGGCGACTGGACCGAATTCTGACCCTCAACTTTCGGCTGCTGCTGCCGATATAGAGAGCAAGGCACCGGCCAGCGCGCGCAACGCAGCGAACCGATGCCACCCCTACACCCACCATTCACCCACCATTGACTGGTAAAGAGACAGGTAACACCCGATGTCCGGAAGTTTGTTCTACACAGGCCTGAGCGGCCTCGGCGTCGCCCGCACGGCGCTCATGACCACGGCCCACAACACGGCCAACGTGTACACCGCCGGCTACAGCCGGCAGGTGGCCGAGATCGCCACCGGCGGGGCCATCTCCAGCGGCTCGGGCTTCATCGGCTCGGGCGCCAACGTGACGACCGTGTCGCGCAGCTACGACCGCTACCTGACGGCGCAGCTGGGCACCGCGCAGTCGGCCTCGGCCGCGCTGGCCACCAACAGCGTGCAGATCAACCGCATCGACACGCTGCTGGCCGACAAGACCTCGGGCCTGGCACCGCTGATGCAGAGCTTCTTCACCAGCGTGCAGGGCGTGGCCAACACGCCGGCCGACCCGGCCGCGCGCCAGCAGATGATCAGCTCGGCGCAGGCGCTGGCCAGCAAGTTCCGCTCGACCGACCAGTACCTGAGCGACCTGAACTCCTCGGTGAACGAGCAGATCGTGGGCAGCGTGGACCAGATCAACACCTACGCCAGCAAGATCGCCAGCCTGAACCAGCAGATCAGCCAGATCAGCGCCATGGCCGGCGGCCAGCCGCCCAACGACCTGCTCGACCAGCGCGACCAGCTCGTGAGCGACCTGAGCCAGGTGGTCGACGTGAAGGTGCTGCAGCAGGACAACGGCAAGTACAACGTGTTCATCGCCACCGGCCAGTCGCTGGTGGTGGGCGACTACGCCTCGCAGATGGCCGCGGTGAACTCCGCCGCCGACCCGTCGCGCAAGGCCGTGGCGTTGAAGGGCTTCGCCGGCAACGTGTCGGAGCTGTCGGACACCGCCATCACCGGCGGCGTGCTGGGCGGGCTCATGAGCTTTCGCCGCGACACGCTCATTCCCACGCAGAACGCCATCGGCCGGCTCGCCATGTCGGTGGCCGACTCGGTGAACGCGCAGCACAAGCTGGGCGTGGACCTGAACGGCGCGCTGGGCACCGACTTTTTCTCGCAAGCCACCCCCGGCGTGATCGTCAACGCCAAGAACACCGGCTCCCTCGAAATCGGCGCTTCGCTGACGGATGCCTCCAAGCTCACCACCAGCGACTACAACGTGAGCGTCACCGACGTGGCCGGCACGCTCAACTACTCGGTCACCCGGCTTTCGGACAAGACGTCGATGGGCACTTTCACTTCCTTCCCGATCACCTTCGACGGCGTGAGCCTCAGCGCCGCCAGCGGCACCGCCGCGGCCGGCGACTCGTTCCTGGTGCAGCCCACGCGCACCGGCGCGCGCGACGCCAGCGTGCTCACGCTCGACCCGGCCAAGGTGGCCGCCGCCTCGCCCATCTCGACCGGCAACACCGCCGGCAACAAGGGCAGCGGCGCATTGAGCGCGGCCACCGTGGACGCGAGCTACCCCGGCACCCCGCTGGCCGCGAAGGTCACGCTGAGCTACGACGCCGCCACCGGCAGCCTGTCGGGCTTTCCGGCCACCTCGCCGGTGACCGTGACGCTGGCCGACGGCACCAGCAACACCTACGCCGCAGGCACCGCCGTGCCCTACACGGCCGGCGCGAAGATGAGCTTCGACGGCATCACCGTGAGCATGACCGGCGCGCCCACGCAGGGCGACACCTTCACCATCGGCAAGAACGTCTCGGGCGTGTCCGACAACACCAACGCGCTAGCGCTCGGCGCGCTGCAGCGCAAGACCACCATGTCCGGCGGCACGGCGACCTTCAACGGCGCCTACTCGCAGCTGGTGAGCGACGTGGGCAACCGCGCCATGGCGGTGAAGGTGGCGGCCACCACGCAAGACAGCGTGACCACGCAGATCAAGGCCAGCCAGCAGTCCATCTCGGGCGTGAACCAGGACGAGGAAACCGCCAACCTGCTGATGTTCCAGCAGATGTACCAGGCCAATGCCAAGGTGATCCAGACCGCGTCGACCATCTTCGACGCGATCCTCGGCATCAGCAACTGAGCGGCACCCGCCTTCTGAGCCCCCCACACGTACAGACCCAGGACACCGCGATGCGCATCAGCACCCAATCCTTCTACGACCAGAACGTCAGCGCCATGGGCCTGCAGCAGCAGAAGCTGTTCCGCGTGCAGCAGCAGCTGGCCACCAACTCCAAGTTCCTGACCGCCGGCGACGATCCGGTGGGCGCGGCCCGCGCGCTCGGCGTGACGCAGACGCTGTCGGAAAACGCGCAGTACGCCACCAGCCGCCAGCGCGCATCGCTGTCGCTGTCGACGGAAGAAAACGCGCTGAACTCGGTCACCTCCATCCTGCAGAACATCAAGACGCTGACCGTGGCGGCCGGCAACGGCACCATCTCGGACGCCGACCGCGGCTCGCTCGCCACCACCATCCAGAGCGCGCTCGACCAGCTCGTGGGCGTGGCCAACTCGGACGACGGCAACGGCCAGTACCTGTTCGGCGGCTACAAGAGCGGCACGCCGCCCTTCGTGGCTTCCAACGGCGGCGGCGTGCAGTACGTGGGCGACCAGGGCCAGCGGCTGATGCAGGTCGACGTGGCGCGCCAGCTGTCCACCTCGGACGACGGCCGCAGCGTGTTCCAGACCGTGCAGGGCGGCGCGGGCTACGTGACCGCCGGCGCGGCCGGCAACACCGGCACCGGCGTGTTCGGCTCGGTGGGCGTGAAGGACGCCACCGACCCGAACTACGGCAAAGATTTCAGCATCAGCTTCTCCGGCGGCAACTACTCGGTGTCCACCAAGGACACGCCCCCCGTGGTGGTGGCCGGCGGCCTGTACACCGCGGGCCAGCCGATTTCCTTCGGCGGCGTGCAGACCACCTTCACCGGCACGCCGGCCGATGGCGACAGCTTCGACGTGTCGACCGCGAAGAACGCGGGCACCGACATCTTCGCGTCCATCAGCGAACTGGTGAGCGCACTGCGCACCCCGCTCACCGGCGGCGGCGCGGCGGCCCAGGCCAAGCTGCAGAACGCCCTGAGCACGGCCAACGTGAAGGTCACCAACGCGCACGACAACGTGCTGACCGTGCTGTCGTCGGTGGGCTCGCGCCAGACCGAGATCGACGCGCTCGACACCGCCGGCGCGGCCAGCAAGCTGCAGGAAGAAAGCTACCGCTCCAGCATCGAAGACCTGGACCCGTACAGCGCCATCGCCGAGTTCTACCAGCGTCAGTCGTCGCTGCAGGCGACGCAGATGACGTTCGCGAAGCTGAACAGCATCGCGTTGTTCAACTACCTCTGATCGGCACCGGGGCTTCGCGCACGTCGAAGTCGGTCGAGAACGCAAGTTCCTTTTGCGATTCGAGTTCTGCAAGCCGGGCGGTCAGCGCCTTGTGCATTGCCGCGTACGAATCGCTGCCCAGCACGAGACGCCTGGGCGCCGGATGCTGGTCGACGCTCGCGATCATCTCGCGGGCCATTTTTGACGGGTCTCCTATCGCTGGCGCCATCGCCGTGTCTTCGATCATGCGGTGGACATGGGCAATCGGCGTGGAGGCATACGCGTCGAGCCAGGCCCCCAGCTTTGCACTGCCATGCCTGAATTCGGTTCGCGCGCCGCCGGGTTCGACGAGCGTGGCGGCAATGCCGAAGCTGGCTGCTTCCTGGTTCACGGCGTCGATGAAGCCTTCCATGCCCCATTTGGTGGCGTGATACATCGAGCCTCCCGGAAATGCCGCTTGTCCGCCAACGGACGACAGCTGCAGGATCCGTCCGCCGCCCTGCGCGCGCAGGCAGGGCAACGCGGCGCGCACCACTTGAATCGAGCCGAGCAGGTTGGTGTCGAGCTGGTGCTCGACCTGGGCGTCGGTGAACGATTCCGCGGCGCCGAACAGGCCATAGCCCGCGTTGCTGACGATGACGTCGATGCGGCCCAGGGCGGCGAACGCGTCGCGAACGACCTGGCCGACAGCCGCGCTGTCGGTCACGTCGAGAAGGTGCAGCGACAGGCGGTCGCCGTAGCTTGCCTTCAGGTCGTCCATCGAGCCCGGTTTGCGGATCGTTCCGGCGACGCGGTCGCCGCGCGAGAGAAGTTGCTGCGTCATGTGGCGGCCGAAGCCGCTGTTGACGCCGGTGATGAACCAGGTTCTTTGTGTCATGTGGGCGCTCGTGGTTGAAGGTGACTGTCCGAAATCGGACGGCTTGACGATATGCCGGCCGATTCAGACTTTGAATTCAGTTGAGTCTGTAATACTTGCTCCATAGTCCAGAAGTGACTGGTTTTCGGCGATCATCGGTTGAATGAACGACGACCCCTTTTCCGATGTGCTCGGACTGATCAACGCCAGGTCGGTCGTGTCGGGGAGCCTGACAGCGGGCGGTGCCTGGGCGATTCGCTTTCCCGCTTCGGATCGCATCAACTTCTGGGGAATTGCCCGCGGCGAGTGCTGGTGCATCACCGAGAGTGAAGACACTCCCCTGAAGCTCGAAGCCGGCGATTTCCTCTTGCGCGCTTCACCCCGGGCCGCGGTGCTGACCACCGACCCTCAGGTAAAGCCGGTCCACTTCGAGGAACTGGCCGTGTCCAGTGCCGGGAACACCCGCCACCACGGCGTGGGTGATGAGTTCCTCATCATCGGCGGCAAGGTGGATTTCGACGAGAAGCTGGGCGCGCCGCTCCTCGGCCTGCTGCCGCCGACCCTGCTCGTGCGGCATGGGTCGGTGCACGCGACGGTGCTCCAGTGGCTTCTTTCTCAGCTCGTGCGCGAACGCGCGGATGCGCTGCCTGGCGTTGCGGCTGCATCGGCCCAGCTCGCGCACCTGATGTTCATCCAGATTCTTCGTGCCCACCTGGATGCGGATGCGACGTTGGCCCCGGGATGGCTGCGCCTGTTGGGCGATCGGCGCCTGGCACCCGCGGTGCGTTTGCTTCATCGGGAACCGGCGAGGGCGTGGGGCCTGGAGGAGCTCGCTCGCGCGTGCAGCATGTCGCGCGCGACCTTCGCCGCCCATTTCAAGGCGGTCGCGGCCATCACGCCCGTCGCGTACCTGACGCAGCTTCGAATGCGTTTCGCGGAGCGCTCGCTGCGCGAAGGGGACACCGCCGTCTCGGCGATCGGCTATGCCCTGGGCTATTCGTCGGAAAGCGCGTTCAGCAGTGCGTTCAAGCGCTTCGCCGGAGAAGCACCGAGCCGTTACCGGGCGAACACCCGGTCAAGTCGAACCGCGAGCTGAACTCCGGCGAGCCGCCAGCCTCAAGGCCGCAACCCCTGCGTGAACCGCAGCATGTTCGCAATCGACTCCGCGAACCGCGGCTCCAGGAACGCCGCCAGGCTGGGCATCAGCAGCTGCAGCATGAAGATGCCCGCCAGCAGCGTGAGCGGAAAGCCCACCGCGAAGATGCTGAACTGCGGCGAGGCGCGGTTCAGGATGCCCATGGCCAGGTTCAGCGTGAGCAGCGCGGTGATGAGCGGCAGCGCCAGCATCAACCCGCTGGCGAAGATGTCGCCCGCGGCCAGCACCAGGAACATCCAGCCGCCCGAGGCCATTTGCCCCTGCGAGATGGGCAGCGTGCCGAAGCTCTCGGCCAGCGCGTTCACCATCAGCAGGTGGCCGTCGAGCGCCAAAAAGATCAGCATCGCCAGCATGTTCAGGAGGCGCGACACCACCATGGTGCTGCCGTGGCTCATGGGGTCGAAGAAGGACGCGAACGACAGGCCCATCTGCAGGCCGATGTACTCGCCGGCGGCGAGCACGGCGGTGAACACCAGCTTCATCGAGAAGCCCATGGCCGCGCCGACGAGCACCTGCTGCACGATGATCCACGCGCCCTCGGCCGACACGACCGGCACGGCGGGCAGCGCGCCGATGGTGGGCGCGATGACGAAGGTGAGCATGACCGCCACCGCCACCTTCACCGGCCGCGGCACCCAGGCCTCGCCGAAGATGGGAGACGTGCTCACCAGCGCGAGCATGCGAACGAAGGGCCACAGGAAGGCCACCATCCAGGCCTCGAGCTGGGCCGAGGTGACCGAGATGATCGACGGCGTCACGCCACCAGCTGCGGAATGCCTGCGAACAGCGCGCGCATGTAGTCGAGCATGCGGTCGAGCATCCACGGGCCGGCGATGACCAGCGTGGCGAACACCGCGAGCAGCTTGGGAATGAACGACAGCGTGGCTTCGTTGATCTGCGTGGCGGCCTGGAAGATGCTCACGATCAGGCCGATGATGAGCGCCACCAGCAGCAGCGGGGCGCCCAGCAGCAGCGAGATCTCCATGGCCCGGTGGCCCATGGTCATGACGGATTCGGGTGTCATCTCTGCGTACCTAAAGGTAGAAGCTCTGCGCCAGGGCGCCGATCAGCAGCTGCCAGCCGTCGGCCAGCACGAACAGCATCAGCTTGAAGGGCAGTGCGATGGAAGCGGGCGGCACCATCATCATGCCCATCGACATCAGCACGCTGGCCACCACCAGGTCGATGATGAGGAACGGAATGAAGATGGTGAAGCCGATCTGGAAGGCCGTCTTCAGCTCGCTGATGACGAACGATGGCAGCAGGATGCGCAGCGGCACGTCCTCGGGGCCCTGCATGTCGGGCACCTTGGCCAGCCGCGCGAACAGGGCCAGGTCGCTCTCGCGGGTCTGCTTGAGCATGAAGGTCTTGAAGGGGGCGATGCCGCGCTCCAGCGCCTTGTCGGCGCTGATCTTGTTCTCGGAGAAGGGCACGTAGGCGTCGGTGTAGGCCTTGTCCAGCACCGGCGACATCACGAAGAAGGTGAGGAACAGCGACAGCCCCACCAGCACCTGGTTGGGCGGCGAGGTCTGCGTGCCGATGGCGGTGCGCAGCAGGCCCATCACGATCAGGATGCGCGTGAAGCTGGTCATCGACAGCAGCATCGCGGGCAGGAAGGTGAGCGAGGTCAGCAGCACCATGGTCTGCACGCTCAGCGACCAGGTCTGGCTGCCGCCGGGGCCGGGCATGCTGGTGATGCCGGGCAGGCCCTGGGTCCAGGCCACGGCGGGCAGCGAGGCGGCGGCAAGCAGCAGCGCGGCTCGCAGGCCGCGGCGCAATGCGGGGTGCGTCATGGGGCGGTGTGCGTCTTGCCCGAGAGGGATTCGCGCAGTTTCCGGGCAAAGAGTTCGACGGGGTTGTTCAGCGCGTTCGGCGTGCCTGCACCGCCTGTGCCACTTTTGCCGCCTGTGCCATTCGCGGCGGGCTGCGCCTGCGCCGGCAGCATGTGCAGCATGTTGACCTGGCTCGACGTCACGCCCAGCACCAGCCACTGGTTGGCCACCTCGACCACGACCACGCGTTCGCGCTGGCCGACCGAGGCGCTGGACACCACCTTCACCAGATGGCCGCCGCCCAGGCGCTGCAGCCCGAAGCGGCGCGCCAGCCAGGCGCACAGGAAGATCAGGCCGACCACCACCGCCATGCCGAAGCCGGCCTGCAGCAGGCCCGAGGCGCCGACCGCGGACGGCTGGGCTTCGTGCACGGGCGTAGGCACCGTGGGCAGCGCGGCATGCGCGGTGTGCACGGCATGCGCCGCAAGCAGGCACAGCGCCGGCAGCGCGCGAAGGTGGCGGCGCAGGTTCATGAGCGCGCGAGCTTCTGCATGCGCTCGGAGGGGGTGACGATGTCGGTCAGGCGAATGCCGTACTTCTCGTTCACCACCACCACTTCGCCCTGGGCGATGAGGTAGCCGTTGATGAGCACATCCAGCGGCTGGCCGGCCAGGCCGTCGAGCTCCACCACCGAGCCCTGCGACAGCTGCAGCAGGCTCTTGATGGTGATGCGGGTACGGCCGATTTCGGCGGTGAGCTGCACCGGCACGTCGAGCACGCGCGCGATGTCCACCGCGGTGGTGCTGGCGGGCACGGCGGGCGCGTCCTGGATCTGCTGGAAGACCTGGGCGGTGGCCGGGGCCACGGCGGGTTCGGGCGCGGCCGGGGAAGCCGGCGCGGTGGCTGCCGTCTGTTCGGCCAGCGCGCTGGCCCAGTCGTCCGCGTCGCTGCTGGCGGAAGAGGTGTTGTCAGTCATGGTCGTTCTTCGAGTCGGTGTCTTGGTGGGAGATCATGTTTTGCACGCGCAGGGCGTAGCGTTCGTTCGCGGTGCCGTAGCCGCACTCCATCACGGGCACGCCGCCGACCTTGGCGACCACCGTGGTGGGGAGCTCGATGGGAATCACGTCGCCGACCTGCAGCTTCATCACGTCGCCCAGGGTGGAGGGCATGGTCACGAAGTCGGCGATGAGCTCGACGTCGGCGGCCTGCATCTGGCGCGACATCTGCTTGACCCAGCGCTTGTCGACCTCGACCTCGTCCTGGATCGGGTTGGACAGCAGGTCCTTGATGGGCTCGATCATCGAGTAGGGAATGCACACGTGCAGGAAGCCGCCCACCGGGCCGAACTCGATCTGCAGCGTGGTGTTGATCACCACCTCGTTGGGCGCCACGATGTTGGCGAGCTTGCCGTGCATTTCGGCGCGCACGTAGTCGAAGTCCAGCGGGAACACCGGCTGCCAGGCGTCTCCGTAGCACTGCAGCGACAGGTCGAGCAGGCGCTTGATGATGCGCTGCTCGGTGCGCGTGAAGTCGCGGCCTTCCACGCGCACGTGGTAGCGGCCGTCGCTTCCGAAAAGGTTGTCCACCACCAGGAACACCAGCTTCGGGTCGAACACGAACAGCGCCGTGCCCCGCAGCGGCTTCAGGTGAATCATGTTGATGTTCGCGGGCACCGGCAGGTGCCGCACGAACTCGCCGTACTGCTGGATCTGCACCGGCCCCACCGAGATGTCGGGGCTGCGGCGCATGAAGTTCAGGAGCGCGCTGCGCAGGCCACGCGCGAAGCGGTCGTTGATGACCTCCAGCGTGTGCATGCGGTTGCGCACCACGCGGTCGGGCGCGCCGAGGTCGTAGGCCGGCAGGCCGTCCTTGGGCGGCGGGGGTGCGACCGCCTGGTCGACTTCGCCGGTGACGCCTTGCAGAAGCGCATCGACCTCGTCCTGGGAGAGCACCTGTTCATACGCCATGGATCGCTTGTCCGAAGGAGGGGGTCACTGCACCACGAAGGTGTTGAAGGACACGTTGGAAATGCCCAGCGGCGGTTGCCCGGCGGCCAGAGGCGTGTTCAGCGTGGTACGGATCTCTTCGGCCAGCTTGGCCTTGCCCTCGGGCGTGACCAGCGTGTCGGGCGTGCGGTTGGACAGCAGCATCAGCAGGCGGCTGCGCAGCTCGGGCATGTACTCGACGATCTGCGCCTTGGTCTTCTCGTCGGGCACGCGCAGCGCCATGCCGATCTGCAGGAAGCGCGCGCGGCCTTCGGACTGCAGGTTGACGGTGAGCGGCTCGAGCATCAGGAAGATCGGCTTTTCGGGTGCGGCCACCTTCGCCGGCTCCGCGGTTTCGGAAGCGGGCTTCATGAAGTGCGGAACGAAGGTGTAAGCGGCTGCGGCGGCAGCGGCGAGGCCGACGACGACGACCGCGGCGATCAGCAGCTTGGAAGAGCGCTTCGAGGGCAGTTGGGCGGCCGGGACGGCGGTTGCAGCGGGAGTGGAGGTAGCCATGGTGATGCGGGTTTTCGTGTCCGATCTATTCTTTGCGAAGTCCCTCGCGAACGAACGGCCGAACAAGCGCACAAAGGCGTGTCATATCCGTTCATTGCAGGCGCCGCGCGGGCGCCCCGAGGGGAAGGGCGGGCGTCAGGCGAAGGTGTCGACCCCCGCGCTCGCGTGGGTGGCAGGCGCCGCGCGCGCGGCGGCCACGGGCGCGACCGGTGCGCTGGCGCCGGGCCGGCTGGCGCCCGGGTAGCTGGCGGTCTGCTGGCGTGCGGCGTTCTGCTGCTGTTGCTGCTGCTGCGCGAAGGCGGCGTCCTGGCCGCTGGCTTGGCGCGTGTCGGCGCCGACGGAGGCCTGGCCCAGGGTGATGCCCTGTTCCGACAGCGAGGTGCGCAGCTGCGGCAGCGCGGCTTCCACGGCCTTGCGCACGCTTTCATGGGCCGAGACGAACATCGCCTGGGCCTGGTTGTCGCCCAGCGACAGCGTGACCTTCAGCGGGCCGAGGCCGGCGGGGTTGAGGTTGAGCTCGGCCGTGTGGTGGCCGGTGGTGCTCATGCGCGCCAGCTGCTGGCCCAGGGCCGGGCCCCATTTGTCGGTGCCGACCTCGGGTTCGATGGTGTGCACCGAAGGGCGGGCGGCCGCGGCCTCTTCGGCGCGGGCGGCCGATGCCGTGGTGGCGGAGGCCTGTTGCAGCGCGAACGGGTTGGCGGCGGTGCCGGACGAGGCGTCGCCGGATTCGGCGTGGGTGTCGGCGCCTGCGGCCGTGACGGGCGCCGAGATGGCAGCCACCGCGGCGGCGCTGCCTTGGGTGGCCTCGCCGCCCTTGGTCTGCGCGGCGCTGGCAAGCTGCTCGGCGGTGGTGGCGCTCACGGCGCCGCGCGGTCCGGCGCGGCCGGCGGCACCCGCGGCACCGGCGGGGCTGGCGCTGCTGGCGCTCGTGGCGCCGGGCTTGGCGGTGCCCACGTTCATGGCCTGGGCGGCGACGGCGGCGCGCACCACGTCCTGGATGGAGGCGGTGGGTGCGGCGTCGGCCGCGCCGTCCGCCGCTGCTGCGGTGGCGGAAGGCTTCGCGGCGTCCTTCAAATCCTTGGCATCGGCGTCCGGCACGGCCTTGGCGTCCGCGGCCACGGCGGCGGCGTCCGGCAAGGTCGCCTGCACCTTGGCGAGCGGGTCGGTCACCGCGGCAGTGGCGGCAGTGGCGGCAGCGGCGGCAGCGGTGGCACCGTCCACGGGAATGTCGCTCACGCCGGCGGCTGCCGCGCCCCTGGCGGCCGCGCGGCCGGCGAGGGTCAGCGCATGCAGCGGGCTGTTGGGCTGCGGCAGAAAGGCGAGGTTCGGGTCGGCGGGCAGCGCGTCCTTGCTGTCGTCGTCGGCACCGGGCTTGCGCGCGGGTTTGCGTTCGGCGCTGGCGGTGCCCGCCGTGCCGGCCTCGTCAGCGGTCTTCGTGCGCTGCGAATTGCCGTTGGCACGCGAGCGCTCCAGCGCGGCGCCGAAGCCCTGGCCCTGCGTGTCGTCCGCGCCGCGGCTGCGCGAGCCGGCCTGCGTGGCCGGCTGGCTGGCGCTGTTGGCCACGACGGGGGGCGAGATCATGGATGGCATGTCGGTTCCTGGAGATTCAAAGGGTCGGGTGCGAGGCGCGGTCGAAGAACTTGCGCGCGGCGCGCTCGTCGCTGTCGCGCTGCTCGCGCTTGTTCGCGGCCATCAGCTCTTGCGCGCGCACGCGCTCGGCCAGGGTGTCGAAGGAGCTCAGGCGGCGCTTTTGCTGCTGCCAGTCGATGCGCCCGCTGTCCAGCCGGCTCTCGGTCTGGGAGGCGATGGCGCGCTGCTGCTCGATGGCGCCGTCCAGCGTGCCCAGGAAGTTGCGGTAGTTGCGCCACTGCGAAGAGGGCAGGCCGTCGCGCATCAGCGCGTCGAGCTGGTCGTGGTAGTCCTGGCGGTACTGCAGCAGCAGCTCGAGTTTCTGGCTGGCGCTCAGGTGCGCGCTCTGCAGCGTGCCCAGGCGCCGCGCGGCGTCGTCGGTCTGCGTGTGGGCCAGGTCGATCAGCATGCCGAGGGGGAGCTTGCGGGTCATGGAAGAAGTCCTTGCAGGAAGTCTGTGGAGATGTGTGGGGGTGTGTCGGATGGCGGTCGGCTTCGACGGCTTCAGGCGCGGCGCTGCTCGGGCACGAACAGCCCTTCGAGCTGCCCGATGGAGTCCTCGTAGCCGGTGCGCTCGTGCATCGACTGCTGCAGGAAGGACTCGATGCGCGGGTACATCGCGATGGCCTGGTCCAGCTGCAGGTCGTGGCCGGGCGCATAGGCGCCCACGCTGATCAGGTCGCGGTTGCGCTGGTAGCGCGACAGCATCTGCTTGAAGCGGCGCACCGTGTCGAACTGCGTCGAGGGAATCAGCGCGGTCATGGCGCGGCTGATGGACGCCTCGATGTCGATGGCCGGGTAGTGCCCGGCCTCGGCCAGCGTGCGCGAGAGCACCACGTGGCCGTCCAGGATGGCGCGCGCCGAGTCGGCGATCGGGTCCTGCTGGTCGTCGCCCTCGGAGAGCACCGTATAGAAGGCGGTGATGGAGCCGCCGCGGCCCTGCGCGTCGCGCGCGCCGTTGCCGGCGCGCTCCACCAGCGCGGGCAGCTTGGCGAACACCGAGGGCGGGTAGCCCTTGGTGGCCGGCGGCTCGCCCACGGCCAGCGCGATCTCGCGCTGCGCCATGGCGTAGCGGGTGAGCGAGTCCATGATGAGCAGCACGTCCTTGCCCAGGTCGCGAAAGTGTTCCGCCAGGCAGGTGGCATAGGCCGCGCCCTGCAGCCGCAGCAGCGGTGAGTTGTCGGCCGGCGCCGCCACCACCACGGCACGCGCCAGGCCTTCTTCGCCCAGCGTGTTCTCGATGAAGTCCTTCACCTCGCGCCCGCGTTCGCCGATCAGCCCGACCACGATGACTTCGGCACTCGTGTAGCGCGCCATCATGCCCAGCAGCACGCTCTTGCCCACGCCGGAGCCGGCGAACAGGCCCATGCGCTGGCCGCGGCCGACGGTGAGCATGGCGTTGATGGCGCGCACGCCCACGTCCAGCACCGAGTCGATGGGCGCGCGCGTGAGCGGGTTGACCGGCGGCGAGCTCAGCGGCACCTTGCGCGTGATGTCCAGCGGGCCCAGCCCGTCGAGCGGGCGGCCGACCGCGTCGACCACGCGCCCCAGCATGCCTTCGCCCACGGGCAGGCGCTTGGTGTGGGCGTTGCCGCCCAGGCCGGAGCCCGCGGCTTCGCCGGGGTCCATGGCCACGGGCCGCGCGAACACGCGCGCGCCGGGCACCAGGCCGGCCACCTCGGTCTGCGACATCAAAAACAGGCGGTCGCCCGCGAAGCCCACCACTTCGGCCTCGGCGTAGCGCTGGGCGTTGCCCGGCGGCAGCTCGATGAGGCAGTCGCTGCCCACGGGCAGCTGCAGGCCCACGGCCTCCAGCACCAGACCGACGGCGCGCGTGAGCCGACCCGAGGTGGTGGTGGTGGTGCACTGCGCGACGCTGCCGCGCGCCTTCTCCAGCGTGGCGCGCACGTTGCGCAGGTGGACGTTGGGGGTGGCGGTGGCTGTATCGGTGGCGGCTTGCATGGGGGACCCGGGGTTTAGAGGAATTCGCCGCCGTCGGAGGCGTTCTCGCGCAGCACCGAAGCCACGCGCTTCCAGCGCGTTTCCAGCGTGCCGTCGAGCTCGCCGTTGGCCGACTGCACGCGGCAGCCGCCGCGCGCGAGCGTGTCGTCGCTGCGCACCTGCCAGCCGGCGCCCTCGATCTCGTGGCCCAGGCTGTTCTTCACCAGCGCCACGTCGTCGGGGTGCAGCAGCAGGCGCGGTTCGCCGCGCAGCGCGGGTTCGCTGTTGAGCAGGTCGCGCACCAGCGGCAGCACCCATTCGGGCTCGGCCTTCAGCGTGCGGTGCACCACCTGGCGCGCCACGTCGAGCGCGAGCGCCAGCACGGTGTCGGTCAGCTCGCCTTCGGCGCGGCGCAGGGCGTCGGGCAGCGAAAGTGCGAGTGCGCGCAGCCGTTCGGCATGCACGCTGGCCGCCGCCAGGCCGGTGGCTAGGCCTTCGGTGTGGCCGACCTTGCGGCCTTCGGCCAGCCCCAGCGCGCGGCCCTCGGCCTCGCCGGCGGTGCGCGCCTCCTTGCGGATGCGGGCGAGCTCGGCCAGGTCGACCTTGGGCGGAGGCGGTGCCACGGGCGCGACCGGCGCCGCCACGGGGCTGCGGCCGCCGTTGCGGTTGAACTCGGCGGCCGCGGCGGCCCTGCGGCTCGCGGGCACCGAGGGCTTGCCGTCGAGCGTGTTCATCTCCCAGCGTTCCCATGCGGAGAGCGCGGGTCGCGAGGCATCGGCCGCGTGTGTTGCGTGCGATCCGTGCGACAGATGAGGCACCGCGGCCTGCCGCGCTGCGGCGTGGATGGCGGCCAGGCGCTCGCGCGCCCCGCCGAAGCTTTCCGACGTCACCGAGGCCGCCGGGGCGCCCGGGTTGAACGGAGCGAGCGGAGAGGTGGATGCGCCCTGGGCGCCGCGGTCAGACGAAGTCATCGGTGCCAGGCGCCGCAATCACGATTTCGCCGGATTCCGCCAGGCGGCGGGCCACCTGCAGGATGGTCTTCTGTTCGGTCTCGACCTGCGACACGCGCACGGGGCCGCGCAGCTCCATGTCCTCGCGCAGCGTCTCTGCGGCGCGTTGCGACATGTTGTTGAGGAACTTGTCGCGCAGCTCCATCGGCGCGCCCTTGAGCGCGATGATGAGCGAGTCGCTCTCGATGTCCTTCAGCAGGCGCTGGATGCTCCTGTCTTCCAGACCCAGCAGGTTCTCGAAGACGAACATCTCGTCCACGATGCGCTGCGCCAGCGCCTCGTCCTGTTCGCGCACATGGGCGATGGCTTCTTCTTCCACCGCGGTGCTCATCAGGTTGACGATCTCGGCCGCGGTGCGCACGCCGCCCAGTCGGCTGCGGCGCAGGCCCTGGCCCGCGAGCATCTCGGTGAGCACGTCGGTCAGCTCGTTGAGCGCCGAGGGCTGCACGCCGCCGAAGGTGGCCACGCGCATGATCACGTCGTGGCGCAGGCGCGCGGGCAGCTTCTCGAGCACCTCGGAGGCCTTCATGCGGTCCAGGTGGACCAGCAGGGTGGCCAGGATCTGCGGATGCTCGTCGCGGATGAGCTCGGCCACTTCGCCGGCTTCCAGCTCGTTGAGCCGCTCGATGCCGCCGTGCGGCTCGTCGGGCGCCAGGATGTCTTCCAGCAGGTTGCTGGCGCGGTCTTCGCCCAGCGCCTTCTTCAGCACCGCGCGGATGTAGCTGGTCGAGCCCAGGTGCAGGGCCGACAGCTGCTCGGTTTCCTGGCGGAACTCGGCCAGCACCTCGGCCAGCTCTTCCCGGGAGACGGAGGTGAGCTTGGACATGGCCAGCCCCAGCGTCTGCACCTCGGAGGTGGGCAGCTGGTGCAGCGCGGCGGCGGCGCGGTCTTCGCCCAGCGCCATCAGCAGGATGGCGCTCTTGCGGGTTCCCAGTTCGTTACTCATCGCTGTTCATCCAGTGCTGGATCAGGGCCGCGACCAGCTTGGGGTCCTTGTCGGCGATCTGGTGCGCATAGTCCATGTCGGCTTTCTTGCGATTGGCCTCGCGTTCGCGCAGGCTTTCTTCCGGCGTGGGCGCATTGGCGTCCGCGACGGCGGGGGGCGGGGTGTCCGCGTCGGCATCGGTGCTGGCGACCGGCAGCGGGGCCGGCGGCGGCGGCGCGTGGCGGCGCATCAGCGGACGCACCACGGCGAGCCAGGCGAACAGCGCGATCAGTGCGTACAGCAGGTACTGGCCCACCGACTTGCCGATCTCGATGTTGTCGCGGTCCTTCCAGAACGGCACCTCGGGGCCCGGCCCGCTGTCGGCGTCGCGCGCGAAGGCGCTGTTCACCACGTTGAGCGAGTCGCCGCGCTCCGTGCTGAAGCCCATGGCTTCCTTGGCCAGGTTGCGGATCTGCTCCACTTCGGCCGGCGTCAGCGCGCGGCTGGTGGTCTTGCCCGCGGCGTCCACGCTGTCGCGGTTGTTCACCACCACGGCGACCGACAGGCGCTTCACGCCGCCGGCGGCTTGCTGCACGTGGCGGATGGTGCGGTCGAGTTCGTAGTTGGTGGTGGTGTCCTTGCGGGTGCTGCTCGGGCCGGTGCTGGCCGTCGACGTGGTCGCGGCAGCGGCGCCGGCCGTGCCGACCGCGCCCGGTGCGCCAGGCGTTCCGGGTGGCGGCGTGCCTGGTGCGTTCGGCGCGCGCGGGCCCACGATGGGCGCCGTCGGGTTCACCGGCGGCTGGTTCGACAGTGCGCCCGGCACGCCGCCCGGTGCGCCGCCGCCGTTCTGGGCCGACTCGCTGCTCTGCTGGCTGCGCACGGCGGCCTGCTTCGGGTCCTGGTTGGGCGTGTACTTCTCGTCGGTGTGTTCCACCACCGCGAAGTCGATGTCGGCCGCCACCTGGGCGCGTACATTGCTCGCGCCCACCAGCGGCTGCAGGATGGCCTCGATGCGGCGGATGTAGCCGGCCTCGATCTCCTGCGCATATTTGAGCTGGCTCACGTCCAGCCCGCGGTCGGTGCCGCGCGCCGAAGAGAGCAGGTTGCCGCGCTGGTCGACCACGGTGACGCTCTTGGCGTCCAGGTCGGGCACGCTGCTGGAAACCATGTGCACGATGGCGCTGACCTGGCCTTCGTCGATGCTGCGCCCGCGCAGCAGCGTGAGGATCACCGAGGCCGAGGGCTTCTTCTGGTCGCGCACGAACAGCGACGGCTTGGGCAGCGCCAGGTGCACCCGGGCCGCCTCGATGGTGCCGATCGACTCGATGGAGCGCGCCAGCTCGCCTTCGAGCCCACGCTGGTAGTTCACCTGCTCGGCGAACTGGCTGGTGCCGAACTTCTGGTTGTCCATCAGCTCGAAGCCCACGCCGCCGGCCTTGGGCAGGCCCTGCGCGGCGAGCTTCAGGCGGGTTTCGGCCACCTTGTCGCCAGCGATCAGGATCGCGCCGCCGCCTTCGGCGAACTTGTAGGGCACGTTCATCTGCTGCAGCGACGCGATGATCGCGCCGCCGTCGCGGTCCGACACATTGGTGTAGAGCACCTTGTAGTCGGGCGCGCGGCTCCACAGCATGAACGCCGCGGCGGCCGCCACGATGGCCGCGCCGCCCACGATCAGGGGCAGCTTGGGCTGGGCGCGCATGCGTTCCAGGATGGGGGGCAGGCCGTTGCCGGATGCCGGCATGTCGCCCGTGGGCACCGCCGTGCTCATGGGCGCACCTTGTGGGGAACGCCCGGTTGGCCGCAAGCGGCCAAAGCCATGGAGAGAGAGGGATTTCGGTGTTGAGAGTTCATTCCGGAGGGCCGGTGAAGTCGTCCACGGCCTGTTCGTTTCGCAACGATTGTCAACAGAGCATGCGAATTCGAATGGCCGAACAGCCGGGGTTTTCGCCCTCAGTTGCGCGCTTGAATCGGGGTCTTCCCTTGATACGCTGCACGCCAGCCGGAGGACCCAGCGTTCTCCTTGTCAAGTCACGCAGAAGTGTTCACACAGGAAGAAGAGATCCCATGTCGATCAGCGCCATCGAATCCGTCTTGCAGCAAATGCGCGTCACCGCGCTCAACACCGGCATCGGCCCGGCCAGCGGCGCCGCCGCCCCCGCCGAGGCCGGCGGCTTTGCCGCCGAGCTGAAGCGCTCGCTCGCCAACATCAGCGGCGCGCAGCAAAGCGCGTACGCGCAGGCCGAGTCCTTCGAACTGGGCAAGCCCGGCGTCGCCCTGAACGACGTCATGGTCGACCTGCAGAAGGCCAACGTGGCGTTCCAGACCGGTCTGCAGGTCAGAAACCGCCTGGTGACGGCTTACCAGGAAGTGATGAACCTGCAGGCTTGAGGGGCCTGGTTGGGTGACTGGCGCGGCCTGTGCAACTTTTTTGTACGCCGCCCTAAAGGTTTGAAGGCACCCGCCGATAACCAATTCAACGATGGCTTGAGTCTCACAGCGGAAGCGGGTCCAGCGTTACGGCCGATGGCCGGAGTCACACAACCTTTGTCAATCAGGAGTCCAACATGACGCAAGTCATCAACACCAACAGCCTTTCGCTGCTCACGCAGAACAACCTCAACAAGTCGCAGTCGGCGTTGAACAGCGCCATCGAGCGCCTGTCTTCTGGCATGCGCATCAACAGCGCCAAGGATGACGCTGCCGGCCAAGCCATTGCCAACCGTTTCACGGCCAACATCAAGGGCCTGACGCAAGCAACGCGCAACGCCAACGACGGCATCTCGATCGCTCAAACGACCGAAGGCGCTCTGACCGAAGTCAACAACAACCTGCAACGCATCCGCGAACTGTCGGTGCAAGCCGCCACGGGCACGAACTCGTCGACCGACCTGGACTCGATCCAGTCGGAAATCGGCCAGCGCCTGGACGAAATCAACCGCGTGTCGGACCAGACCCAGTTCAACGGCGTGAAGGTCCTCTCGGCCGACGCTGGCAAGCTGACGGTTCAAGTCGGCGCGAACGACGGCGAAACCATCGACATCGACCTGCAAGAAATCAGCGCCAAGACCCTGGGTCTGGACGGTTTCAACGTGAACAACACCGGTTCGAAGAACAAGGCTGCCACGTCTTCCGACCTGCTGGTCGCCGGCTTCGCCGCAGGCACGACCACCAACGGCGTCACGCCTTACACCCGCACGCTGACCGCCGCCAAGAACGGCGCCACGGCCAACGACGTGCTGGCCAAGATGCAAGACGGCGGCACGGTCACCTCGACCGGCGGCGCAACGTACACGTACAGCGCAGCCACCAAGAGCTATACCGCGTCTGAAGCCGCGCGCAGCCAAGCCAACACGCTCGCATCGCTGACCCCGCCGGCTGGCACCAGCGTGACCGCCACGGTCAAGCTCGGCACCCACTCGATGGACGTCAAGATCGACAGCAACGGCGCCCTGACCGACGCTGCCGACGGCTCGGCCCTGTACCTCGACTCGTCGAAGAACCTGACGAAGACCGGCGGTGGCACGACGACCGCTGCAACCCTGTCGGCCGTGCTCGAACAAGCCACCGGCATGGCCGCCGCTGGCGACTCGATCACCATCGGCGCGACCGGCGCTTCGTACACCGTGGTGACGGCAGCTGCCGGCGCCAGCACCTTCGCGGTTGCCGGTGAAAAGGCTTCGGCCGACCAAGTCGCAGCGAAGATCAACGGTGGCGCTGGCTCCATCGACATCGACGGCGCTGGCGCTACCACTGCCTACGCAGTGGCAGCAGCTGGTGGTGCAGTGACCGGCGCCTTCATGGGCGTGAGCGGCCTGACGACTGTCGCCGCCGAATCGATCAACCTGAACGCCAACGGCGTGGTGACCGACGCGCAAGGCAGCACCGTGTACGCCGACTCGACGAAGGCCGGCAAGCTGACGACCAACGCAGTGAGCGACGCCAAGTCGACGGTCGACCCCCTGAAGACCCTGGACGCCGCCCTGTCGAAGGTCGACAAGCTGCGCTCCTCGCTGGGTGCGGTGCAGAACCGTTTCGACTCGGTGATCGCCAACCTGGGCACCACGGTGACCAACCTGTCGTCGTCGCGTTCGCGCATCGAAGACGCTGACTACGCCGTGGAAGTGTCGAACATGACCCGCGCGCAGATCCTGCAACAAGCCGGCACCTCGGTGCTGTCGCAAGCCAACCAGACCACGCAAGGCGTGCTGTCGCTCCTGCGTTGATCGACAAGGGCTAGTTAGAAGCAAGGCAAGGCCGGGCACCACCCGAACAGGGTGGGGTCCGGCCGGTGCAGGTCCCCGGAAGCAAGCCGGACCCGGCCTGCGCTGTCCTCTGCGGCCATGCCCCCGGCAACGGGAGCGAGGCCGCAGAGGACAGCGAAGAACAAAGAGCAGTCAAACAAGTCAGGTGGAAAAAATGTCGAACCCCGTGCCAGCAAACCCAGTGAAGGACAACCCGTGGACGCAGATGCTCGTCGGCGGCGCCTCGGGTGCGAGCGCGGGCGTGCGCGGCCTTTCCACCGCGACGAAGAGCGAGGCGAAGGAAGAGGCTTCGCCGGTGCAGGTCGAGCAGGCCGTGCACCAGGTGAACGAGTCGCTCGCGCTGCGCGAGGTCGGCCTGCAGTTCGAGGTCGACAAGGACACCGACAAGCTCATCGTGAAGGTCGTGGACCGCAGCAGCGGCGAGGTCATCCGCCAGATTCCCAACGAGGAAGTCGTGCGCATCGCCAAGCTCATGAGCGACGGCAAGGGGCTCCTGGTGGACCACGCGGCTTGATGCCGCTTGAAGCCGCCTGACCCCTCCTTGACGCCACATTCGATTTTTCATCTGCAATCGCAGTAATCAGGAATACACACACATGGCAACGATCAGCAGCCTCGGCGTTGGCGCCAACCTCGACCTCGCCTCCCTGCTCACGCAGCTCACCACGGCAGAAAGCCAGCCGCTGGTGGCATTGCAAGCCAAGGCCAAGAGCTACACGAGCAAGCTGTCGGCCTACGGCACCATCCAGAGCGCGCTCAGCACGCTGCAGGCGGCCGGCAAGAAGCTGGGCGACCCGACGCTGTTCCAGAGCGTGACCGGCACGCCCACCGTCAGCGGCATCCTGTCGGCAACGGCCACGGACTCCAGCGCCGCCGGCAACTTCACCATCGACGTGAAGCAGCTCGCGCAGGCGCAGACCGTCATCAGCGCGGGCCAGGTCGACACCAAGACCGCCATCGGCAACGGCAAGATCACCATCGACTTCGGCCAGGTCACGGGCGGCACACTCGATGCCACCACCGGCAAGTACAGCGGCGCCACCTTCACCGCGGACGCGAGTCAGCCGTCGAAGTCGATCACCATCGACCCGACCAACAACACGCTCGAAGGCATCCGCACCGCCATCAACAACGCCGCCGTGGGCGTGACGGCCACCATCGTGAACGACGGCAGCGGCGCACCCAACCGGCTGGTGCTGACATCGTCCACCACGGGCGAGAAGTCGAGCATGCGCATCTCGGTGGCCGGCGACGCGCCGCTGCAGAACCTGCTGAACAACGACCCGGCCGGCACGCAGAACCTGAAGCAGACCTCGGCCGCGCAGAACGCCCAGCTGAACGTGAACGGCATCGACGTCACCAGCTCGACCAACACCGTGAAGGAAGCCATCCAGGGCGCCACGCTCACGCTGGTGAACACCGGCAAGACCGGCCTGTCGATGAAGGAAAACACGGCGGGCGTGAAGTCGGCGATCACCGATTTCGTGAACGCGTACAACGCCCTGCAAAGCAGCGCCAAGTCGCTCACCACCTACGACGCCGACACCAACACCGCCGCCGCGCTGGTGGGCGACAGCACGCTGCGCAACCTGCAGACGCGCATCCGCCAGGCGCTGACCACGCCGCAGGCCGGCGGCCCGAACGACATGAAGGTGCTCACCGAGATCGGCGTGGCCTTCCAGAAGGACGGCACCATCGCCATCGACGCCACCAAGCTCGACAAGGCCCTGGCGACCAACCTGAAGGGCGTGGCCAACCTGTTCTCCAGCGCCACCGGCAGCACCGGCGGCTACGGCAAGCAGATCGACGCGCTGGTGACCGACCTGAACAACGGCGCGCTGAAGATCGCCAGCGACGGCGTGACCTCCACCATCAAGCAGCTCGACACGCAGTACGACGCGATGCAGCTGCGCGTGGACTCGACCGTGGCCCGCTACAAGGCGCAGTTCACGCAGCTCGACGTGATGATCAACAGCATGAACAACACCAAGACCTACCTCACGCAGCAGTTCGAAGCGATGAGCAGCAGCAAGTAATTCAGCAGAACGAAAAACTGGAGCAGCAGCCGATGTACACCCCCCACAACCTTCGCACCGGTGCCGGCGCGTATGCGCGCGTCGGCGTGGAAACCAGCGTGATGAGCGCGTCGCCGCACCAGCTCATCGTGATGCTGTTCGACGGCGCCAAGACCGCCATCGGCATGGCGCGGCACCACATGGTGAGCGGGGAGGTCGAGGCCAAGGGCCAGTCGATCTCCAAGGCCATCGGCATCGTGGACAACGGCCTGAAGGCCGCCCTCGATGCGAAGGCAGCCGGGGAGGCCGGCGCCGAACTCGTGGGCAACCTGTCCGCGCTGTACGACTACGTCGTGCGGCGCCTGTTCCAGGCCAACCTGCACAACGACGTGCAGGCCCTGGACGAGGCCGGGCAGCTGCTCGAAAACGTCGCTTCCGCATGGCGGGAGATCGACGAGCGCAACCGCGGCTGACCAGCGCAGCCGCGGAGGGAGATCACAAATGACAACAGAGATAGGGAACAACATGGCAGTCCGGAGTGAGGTCGTTCATTGCTATGAAGAGCTGGCCGCCAGCGTCGCGCTGATGCTGGTGCTTGCACGCTCGAAGGAATGGGGCAAGCTGCCCGAGATCGAGACGCGTTGCTCGGGGCTGGTCGAGCGCTTGCGCGCCATCGAGCCGCTGGAGACGCTGGATGCGATCCAGATCGAGCGCGTGCTCGCCTTGCTGGACCGCATCCGCGAAGACCAGGCCGAGGTGTCGGGCCTGATCAAGCCGCAGCTGGACGACCTGATGACCCGCATGGGCCACCTGCACAAGCAGAAGAGCGTGGGACGCGCCTACGGTTCGACGCATTGAGCACTGCACAGAGCGCCCGACCTGCCTTCCCCCGCCTGAATTCCCTTACCTGACGCCACCCCCATGACTGGACTCGCCGGACTGATCGACGCACTGCTGGCCGCACGGCTCGCGCCGCGGCTCGACGTGCTGGGCATCAAGGGCGAGACCACCATCGGCGCGCCGGGTGCGGCCGTGCCCATCGGCAAGGTCGACAACGACGTGCGGCTGCCGTCCAACGCGGCGCTCGACCGCCAGCTGCCGGGCGCGTTGCTCGGTGGCGCGGTGCACGCCGGCGGCGGCGCGCCGTCTTCGGTGGACACGCGGCTGTCGGTGGCGGCACGCGTCATCGGCGCGGTGCTGGCCGACCTGCAGGCCGAGCCGGGCCCGGTGCGCGGCACGGTGCCGCTGTCGGCCTCGGGCCAGCAGCCCGCCAGCGCCGCGGCACTGGCCGGCGCGCTGGCACGCACGGTGTCGGACAGCGGGCTCTTCTATGAATCGCACCTGGCGGAGTTCGCCACCGGCACCCGCACGCTCGCGCAGATGACGCGGGAGCCGCAGGTGCGCTGGGCCGGTCCGGTGGTGGCGCAGCCCGCCGTGGCGGCGGCAGCGCTTGCCGCGGTGCCTGGGGTGGCCGATGCGCTGCTGCCGGCCGCCGCAGCCGCGTCGACGCAGGCTTCTGCCGGCGAGACGCAGGGCGATGCGGCGCGTGCCGCTCCTCAAGCGGGCACCCCCCACACTGCGGCGCCGCATGTGGCCCCGGCGAGTGCCGCGGCCCAACCCGGCGCCGCGCAAACACATGACGCGGGCGCATCGGTCGACGCGTCGCGCCTGCAGGCTGCCTACGGGCAGGCCGACGGTGCTGGCGGTCGCGCCACGGTCGATGGCGACGCGCCGTCGCACCGTACTGGCGACATCGCGCGCCTGTCCGACAGCAGCGCCGCTTCGTCGGCGTCCGCATCGTCCGCATCGGTGGCAGCGCCGCGTGGCGAAGTCATTCACCCGCAAGCGGTCACGCTGGTGCACCAGCAGCTCGACCTGCTCGCCACCGCCGCCTTCCGCTGGAGCGGCCAGGCCTGGCCCGACGTGCCGATGACCTGGTCCGTCGAGGAAGAACAAGACAAGCCCGCCGCCCGCGAAGGCGCCGGCGCGGTGGAAGAGGCCGAGCGCCGCTGGTCGACCACGGTGTCGCTGGCGTTGCCGCGGCTGGGCGAGGTCGAGTTGCGGCTGAGCCTGGCGGGCGCGTCGGTGCAGGCGCACCTGTCGGCGCGCGAAGCCACCACCACGGCGCGGCTGCGCGGCGATGTGGGCCAGCTTGCCAAGCGCCTGGAGGCCGCGGGCCTCGAGCTGCAGCAGTTGCAGGTGACTGAAAAAACCATGGCGGAGGCGGCATGAGCGGCGCCGCACTGAACGAAGCCCTGGACGACCGTACGAGCGCGATCGCGCTGTCGTATGCCGACAAGAGCAAGGCGCCCGTCGTCGTGGCCAAGGGCTACGGCGTGGCGGCCGAATCGATCATGCGCGAGGCGCGCGCGCACGGGCTGTACGTCCACTCGTCCGCCGACCTCGTGAAGTTGCTGATGCAGGTCGACCTCGACCAGCAGATCCCGCCCCAGCTGTACCTGGCGGTGGCCGAGGTCATGGCCTGGCTCTACGGTCTCGAAGGCCGTGCGGCGAATTAATCAAGGCAGTAGATCAATGCAAAGTCATGGGTATTCATCCGACCGGTTTGGAGCTGCATAAAACGCCATTCCCCGAATGGACGAAATGCCCATAGTCTTTATTAATTCGCCAATTGAAATGAATACATTACTGCCGAAAGTGTATCTTTGTAACCACTGGTTGCAGATCGCCGCTCGCACCCTCGTTGGCAACTTTGCCACTCTGACAGAGGGAGTGAGTCATCTTGATGTCAGACTTGTCCTACTTTTTTTGTCGCCATCTCTTACAAAGTTCTTCAAAGTGTAAAACTTTGTGTATAGAATGTATACACGATTGATTAGAACCATTGTGGACTGGAGATCGGAAATGGAAAAAGACGTGGAAAATAGCAATTTCAATGCAGGCGGCGTGATTTCTAAGGAAATCGGCGAGATCAACCTGGCCTATATGCTGCTCGCGCAGAAGCTGGTCAAGCAGGACCGGGCCGAGGCCATGTTCAGGCTCGGCGTCGGGCGAGAGCTCGCCGACCTGCTGGCGAACATGTCGCTCAGCCAGATCGTGAAGCTCGCGGCATCCAACTTCCTGCTGTGCAGCTTCCGCCTGGACGACCGCCCGATGTTCGCGGTGGTCGGCGAAGGCAAGGAGCCTGCATTGCAACAGGCTCATATGTCGATCCTGATGGCGGCGCGACAGATCCAGGCCCAAGGCCAGGGCCAGATGCGCGACCTGGGCGTGGCGGCTGCATGACCCCCCGCAAGAGCGTCCTTGGCGAAGTCCGTGAAGTGCAGCTCGCTGTCGAGCTGATCGGGCTCGGCGCAAGACTGCAGTTCCTCGAGGCGGCGGTCACGCTGAGCCGCGAGCGGCTGATCCGCCTGTACAAGGAGCTCAAGGGCGTCTCGCCGCCCAAGGGTCTGCTGCCGTTTTCTACCGACTGGTACATGACGTGGCTGGCCAACATTCACTCGTCGATGTTCTACAACATCTACCGCTTCATGCTCGATGAAGCCGACGAGAACGAACTGCCCGCGCTCATCAAGGCCTACAGGCTCTATGTGGAACAGGTTTCGTCGCAGGGCGGCGAAGTGGTGCTCGACTTCACGCGCGCCGAGACGATGGTGCGCTTCTTCGACAGCGACATGCTGCAGCTGAGCCCGTGCAGCCGGTGCGGTGGCCACTTCGTGGCGCATGCGCACGATCACAAGAATGGATATGTGTGTGTCTTGTGCCGGCCGCCTTCGCGCGCGGGCAAGGCACGCAAGCCCAAGGCCGTGGAAGTGCGCCGGGGCGGACTGGTGGCCGTGGGCCCGACGCTCGACCTCGGCGGCGCGGTCTAGGGGAAAGTGCCTCGCGTCCGGTTCGTGGACGTCGGGGTTTGGTTTGTTTGACGCCCGAGGGCGATGAGGGGTAGCCCGTGCTGGTTCTGGTTGGATACATCGTGGTGATCGGTGCCGTGTTCGGTGGCTACGGCCTCATGGGCGGGCACTTCGGCGTCCTGTTCCAGCCGATCGAACTGCTCATGATCGGGGGCTCCGCATTGGGCGCGTTCATCGCGGGCAACAACGGCAAGACCATCAAGGCGACCATCAAGGAGCTGCCGCTGCTGCTGCGCACCTCCAAGCACAACCGCCAGCTCTACATGGACCTGCTCGCGCTGCTGTATGAGCTGCTCGCCAAGGCCCGCAAGGAAGGGATGATGAAGCTGGAGTCCGACGTGGAGGACCCGGCGCAGAGCGAGATCTTCTCGCGCTACCCGAACATCCTCGGCCACGAAGGGATTACCGTCTTCCTGTGCGACTACCTGCGCCTGGTCATCAGCGGCAACACCGACGCCCACGAGATCGAGGCCCTGATGGACCACGAGATCGAGACCATCCAGCACGAGGCCATGGTGCCCGGCCACAGCCTGTCCCGCGTGGGCGACGCATTGCCCGCGCTGGGCATCGTGGCGGCCGTGATGGGCGTGGTGCACGCGCTGGCCTCGGCCAACCTGCCGCCCTCGGAGATGGGCGCGCTCATTGCGCACGCCATGGTGGGCACCTTCCTGGGCGTGCTGCTGGCGTACGGCTTCGTCTCGCCGCTGGCCTCGCTCATCGAGCAGAAGGTGTCCGAGGGCATGAAGATCTACCAGTGCGCCAAGGTCACGCTGCTGGCCAACCTGAACGGCTACGCACCGCAACTGGCGGTGGAGTTCGGCCGCAAGGTGCTGTTCTCGACCGAGCGCCCCTCGTTCACCGAGCTGGACGACCACGTGCGTGAAGTCAAGGCGCGCTGACGCTCGCACCGCAAGAAGAACCGAGCGAACGAGCAAGCGACCATGAGCGAAGGCAAGCCGAAGATCATCATCAAGCACGTGCACAAGGCGCACGGCGGCGGCCACCATGGCGGTGGCTGGAAGATTGCCTATGCCGACTTCATGACGGCGATGATGGCGTTCTTCCTGGTGATGTGGCTGCTGTCCATCTCCAGCCCCAAGCAGCGCGACGGCATTGCCGAGCACTTTCGCATGCCGCTGCGCGTGGCCATGAACGGCGGCGACAAGAGCAGCCTGAGCAGCAGCATGATTCCCGGCGGCGGCGCCGACGTGATGCACGTCGAGGGCGAGGTGAAGAACACCGAGGCCACCAGCGAGGACGAGGCCGACGCCAACCGCCTGGCCGAGATGAAGCAGCAGCTCGAGGAGCTGATCGCCAAGAGCCCGGTGTTCCAGCAGTTCCGCTCGCAGATCCTGATCGACATCACCACCGAGGGCCTGCGCCTGCAGATCGTGGACACCGAGAACCGGCCGATGTTCGAGCTGTCGAGCGCCCGCGTGGTGCCGCACATGCGCGCCATTCTTCGCGAGCTGGCGCCGGCGCTGAACGTGCTGCCCAACAAGATCACGCTGTCGGGCCACACCGACGCCATCGTCTACACCAACGACCGCTCGTACGGCAACTGGGAGCTGTCGGCCGACCGCGCCAACGCCTCGCGCCGTGAACTGATGATCGGCGGCATGGCCGAAGGCAAGGTGCTGCGCGTGATCGGCCTGGCCGACAGCATGCACCTGGACAAGGCCGACCCGCGCAACCCCATCAACCGGCGCATCAGCATCATCTTGCTGAACCACCGCACGCAGCAACGCATCGAGCGCGAGAACGCGAACGAACCCGTGGGCACGCGCATCGGCAACGTGCCCCCGGCAGCTCCCAAGGCGACCGTCGCGTCGCGATAACGAAGACAAGCAACACCCAGGGGCCGGCGCGAGAGCGGCGGCCCGGAGCACACGAGATGGACCTCAGTCAATTCACCCAGGCATTCTTCGTCGAAGCCATCGAGCTTCTCGCCGAGATGGAGCAGCTGCTGCTGCAGCTCGACGTCGACGCGCCCGACAGCGAACAGCTCAACGCCATCTTCCGCGCGGCCCACTCCATCAAGGGTGGTGCGGCGACGTTCGGTTTCACCGCCTTGACCAACACCACGCACGTGCTCGAATCGTTGCTGGACCGCGCCCGCCACGGGCAGCTGGTTCTCAGCGCTCCGATGATCGATGCCTTTCTGGAAACGAAGGACGCCTTGCAAGAACAACTCACCGCCTACCAGGCCGGCAAGGAGCCGGAAGCCGACATGGTCGCGCACATTTGCGGCGTGCTGCAAAAGCTCGCGCTGGAAAACGCTGGCGCGGCCTCCGCGCCAGCGGCCGCACCGGCCCCCGCGCCGAAGCCCGCACCGAAGCCCGTTGCCGTGGCCCCTGTGCCGGCACCCGCACCCGCGTCCGCCGAGCCCGAAGCGGCCGCCTCCGGCGACGGCGTGCTGCGCATCCGCTTCGCGCGCCTGTCCGACAGCGAATGCGAGCTGCTCGCCGGCGAGCTCACCAACCTGGGTACCGTGCGCTCGCGCACCCGCACCAACGACCAGCTGACCGTGCTGCTGGAGACCACCTGCGACCCCGACGACATCGTGGCGGTGTGCTGCTTCGTCATCGACGAATCGCAGATCGACATCAGCCGCGAAGGCGCCGGCGTGCCTGCCGAAGCGGCCGCCGATGTCTCCGCCGAGCCGGAACCCGCCGTCGCGGTGGCGCCCGAGCCCGAACCCGAACCCGTGGTGGTCGCCGATGCGCCCGCCCGCCAAACCGCGGCACCCGCGGCCTCGGCACCGGCGGCACCGGCCGGCGCCAAGGAATCCAGCTCCATCCGCGTGGACGTCGAAAAGGTCGACCAGCTCATCAACCTCGTGGGCGAGCTCGTCATCACGCAGTCGATGCTCACGCAGGCCGCCACCATGCTCGACCCCGTGGCGTACGAGCGCTTCCTGAGCGGCCTGGGCCACCTGGAGCGCAACGCGCGCGACCTGCAGGAATCGGTCATGTCCATCCGCATGATGCCGATGGACTACGTGTTCAGCCGCTTCCCGCGCGTGATCCGCGACGTGAGCGCCAAGCTGGGCAAGCAGGTGCGCCTGGACACCTACGGCAAGGAGACCGAGCTCGACAAGGGCCTCATCGAGCGCATCGTCGATCCGCTCACGCACCTGGTGCGCAACAGCCTGGACCACGGCATCGAGACGCCCGAGGTGCGCCTGGCCAAGGGCAAGGACGCCACCGGCCAGCTGCTGCTTTCGGCGCAGCACCATGGCGGCAACATCGTGATCGAGGTGAGCGACGACGGCGCCGGCCTCAACCGCGAGCGCATCCTGGCCAAGGCCCTGCAGCAGGGCATGGCGGTCAGCGAGAGCATGCCCGACGAAGAGGTGTGGCAGCTGATCTTCGCGCCAGGCTTCTCCACCGCCGAGCAGGTCACCGACATCTCGGGCCGCGGCGTGGGCATGGACGTGGTCAAGCGCAACATCCAGGAAATGGGCGGCCACGTGGAAATCCACTCGCGCGGCGGGCAGGGCACCACCACCCGCATCGTGCTGCCGCTGACGCTGGCCATCCTGAACGGCATGTCGGTCAAGGTGGGCAGCGAGGCCTACATCCTTCCGCTGAGCTACGTCATCGAGTCGCTGCAGCCGCTGCCGGAGCACCTGCATTCCATTACCGCCGAAGGCCACGTGATCCGCGTGCGCGGCGAGTACCTGCCGCTCATCGAGCTGCACCGCGTGTTCGACGTGAGCGGCGCGCAGACGCAGCCCACGCAAGGCATCCTGGTGATCGTGCAGGCCGACGACAGCCGCTTCGCGCTGCTGGTGGACGAGCTGCTCGGCCAGCACCAGGTGGTGGTGAAGAACCTGGAGACCAACTACCGCAAGGTGCCGGGAATTTCGGCGGCCACCATCGTGGGCGACGGCAGCGTGGCCTTCATCGTCGACGTGGGCGCCATGCCGCGCATCCAGCGCGCGCAGGCCGCGAGCGCCGCCGCCCTGGCGGGCGCCGCCCGGAGGACCGACGCCATCGCTCTCTGACACCCAAGACGGAGACTGCTGCATGCGTTTCGATTTCTTCCGCCGCTCCGGTTCGGGCGACGCCAACGACAAGGGCGCGAATGCCGCGCTGGTCTCCAACGAGCCCGGCGCCCATGGCAACGTGGCCTACGAGATGCTGCTGGACGCGCAACGCCGCGTCATCGGCTACCGCATGGCATGGCGCGCACCGGGCGACCAGCCCGGCTCGCGCGCGGCCGCGCCGGCCGCCGGCGTCAAGGCGCTGATGGACACGCTGGCCCTGCACCTCAACCCCGAGAAGTCGGGCTGGCTGCTGGGCTCGCAGGTGCTGTTCGTCGACGTGGCCGTCGACGCGCTGTTCCAGGGCGAGCTGCAGTCGCTGCCCGCGCACAACGTGGTGCTGTGCATGGGGCCCGACGACCTGCTCGACGCGGACATGCGCTCCATCTTGCTGTTCATGCGCGAGCAGGGCTTCGGCTTCATGCTGTGCGGCGCCAAGGCGCTGCCCGAGGACACCGAGCTGCGCGCCATCGTCACGCACTTCGAGGTGGAGGCGAACGACGCGGCCACCGTGTCGCTGCTGCGCCAGGAAATGCTGCTGGGGCACCCGAGCGTGGAGATCATCGCGTCGCGGGTTCGCACCTGGAAAGAGTACGAGGCCTGCATGGCGCGCCGCGTGAACGTGTTCATCGACGGCGCCTTCGGCAACCCGCCGGTGCGCGAGGCCGAAGACGCGCTGCAGCCCGAGTCGCTGCTCATCGTGCAGCTCATGCAGATGATCCAGCGCAACGAAGACGTGCGCACCATCGAGGCCGCGCTCAAGCACGACGCGGCGCTGACGTACCGGCTGCTGCGCTACATCAACTCGCCCTCGGTGGGCGTGGCGGTGGAAATTCATTCGCTGCGCCACGCGGTGACCATGCTGGGCTATTCGCCGCTGTACCGCTGGCTGTCGCTGCTGCTGGCCACCAGCAACAAGGCGGGGTCGCCCTTCATGATGAAGAAGGCCATCCTGCGTGGGCGCTTCGTCGAGCTCATGGGCCAGGGCATGCTGCCGGCCAGCGAGTCGGACAACCTGTTCGTGGCGGGCATGTTCTCGCTGCTCGACCAGCTGCTGGGCGTGTCGATGGAGGGTGTGCTGCGCAAGGTGCAGCTCACCGAGGCCGTGCAGCAGGCCATCCTGTCGCGCGGCGGCCTCTACGGCCCTTTCGTGGCATTGGCCGAGGCCTGCGAGCTGGACAACGGCGAGGCGCCGCGCCTGTCGGAAGCGCTGTTCGTGAGCGCGGCGCAGGTGAACGCGGCGCAGCTCACCGCGCTGGTGTGGTCGCAGGACGCAGGCCCCGCCGCGTCGGGTCCCTGAGCATGGCGCGACGCATGACCACCAGGCAACTTCAATCAGGATTGCAGGCAGAACTGCAAGGTGTTGCCGCGTCTTATCGGCTCATTGGAAACAGGGAGTGCTATGTACATTGAAAGCCACATTTCCAAGGCTGCCGTGAACTCCGAGTTTCTTTTTACCGACAGCGATTTCTCCCGAATCCGCACCCTCATCCATCGCCGTGCGGGCATCGCCCTGGGCGAGCAGAAGCGCCAGATGGTGTACAGCCGGCTGTCGCGCCGCCTGCGCGAACTGCAGGTGCCGGAGTTCTCCACCTACCTCGACTGGCTCGAGCAGCGCCAGGACGGGGAGGAGTGGCAGTTGTTCATCAACTCGCTCACCACCAACCTCACCTCGTTCTTTCGCGAGGCGCATCACTTCCCGACGCTGGCCGACCATGTGCGCAAGGCGCAGCAGCCCGTCACGGTGTGGTGCGCGGCGGCGTCGACCGGGGAAGAGCCTTATTCGCTGGCCATCACGCTGATGGAGGCGCTGGGCGACAAGGCGGCGTCCGCGCGCGTGATCGCCACCGACATCGACACCGCGGTGCTGGGCAAGGCCGCCACCGGCGTGTTCACCACCGAGCAGGTGCGTCGGCTCTCGCCGGACCGGCTGCGGCGCTTCTTCAACAAGGGCACCGGTGCCAACGCGGGCAAGGTGCGCATCCGCCCCGAAGTGGCGGCGCTGGTGAAGTTCTCGCGCCTGAACCTGCTCGACAGCTCGTGGGCGGTGAAGGAGCCGGTGGACGCCATCTTCTGCCGCAACGTGATGATCTATTTCGACAAGCCGACGCAAAAGAAGGTGCTCGACCGCTTCGCGCCGCTGCTCAAGCCGGGCGGCCTGCTGTTCGCCGGGCATTCGGAGAACGCGTCGCTGGTGAACCCGGCGTTCCGCCCGCTCGGGCAGACCGTGTACGAGCTGGCGCGCGCGAAAGCCTCCGGCCTGCCATGACCGCGACGCACGTGGGCGCGCCGGGGGCGGTCGCCAGCCACCACTACTTCGACCGCGACGTCGGGCTCATGGCCGTGAAGCTGCTGCCCTCGGAGTACTACGTGACCTCGAGCGACACCGTGCTGAGCACCGTGCTCGGCTCGTGCGTGGCCGCCTGCCTGCACGACCGCGAAGCGGGCGTGGCGGGCATGAACCATTTCATGCTGCCCGACGACGGCGAGGCCGGCCCGGGCGCGCCCCGGCGCGACGCCACCGAGTCGATGCGCTACGGCGCCTACGCCATGGACGTGCTCATCCGCGAGCTGGTGCGCGTGGGCGCGCGGCGCGAGCGGCTGCAGGCCAAGGTGTTCGGCGGCGGCGCGGTGCTGGCCAACATGACCACGCTGAACATCGGCGACCGCAACGCCGACTTCGTGCTGCGCTACCTGCGCAACGAGCGCATCGAGGTGGCGGCGCAAGACCTGCGCGGCCCGCATGCGCGGCGCGTGTGCTTCCTGCCGTCCACCGGCAAGGCCATCGTGCGCAAGCTGCGCGCGCAGACCGAGGTGCTGGCGGTGCAGAACGAAGAAGGCGAACTGCTGCGCAGGCTGGGTGGCCTGCGCGCGGAAGGCGACCCGCAACGATCGGGCCATGGCTCGGGCACCCTGGCCACCCCGGCCACCTCCGTACCGCGCAAGGTCCCGGTGGCAGCAATCAAAGGAATCCGGTGAGCGTCAACAAGAAAATCAAGGTGCTGTGTGTCGACGATTCGGCACTGATCCGCAGCGTGATGACCGAGATCATCAACAGCCAGGCCGACATGACGGTGGTGGGCACCGCGGCCGACCCGCTGGTGGCGCGCGACCTCATCAAGGTCACCAACCCCGACGTGCTCACGCTCGACGTGGAAATGCCGCGCATGGACGGGCTGGAGTTTCTCGAGAAGCTCATGCGCCTGCGGCCCATGCCGGTGGTGATGGTGTCGTCGCTCACCGAGCGCGGCTCGGAGATCGCGCTGCGCGCGCTGGAGCTGGGCGCGATCGACTTCGTGACCAAGCCGCGCCTGGGCGTGCGCGACGGGCTGCTGAACTACACCGAGCTCATTGCCGGCAAGATCCGCACGGCCGCCGGCGCGCGCCTGCTGCCCAGCCGCCACGCCACCGCCCGCGCAGGGCAGGGCGCCGTGGCCGAGGCGCCGCAGGAGTCGCTGCTGCGCAGCCCGCTGCTGAGCACCGAGAAGCTCATCATCATCGGCGCCTCCACCGGCGGCACCGAGGCCATTCGCGAGGTGCTGCAGCCGCTGCCGCCCGATTCGCCCGCGGTGATGATCGCGCAGCACATGCCGGCCGGCTTCACGCGCTCGTTCGCGCAGCGGCTGGACGGCCTCTCGCGCATCAACGTGAAGGAGGCCGAGCACGGCGAGCGCGTGCTGCCCGGCCATGCCTACATCGCGCCCGGCGGCTTTCACCTGTCGCTGGCGCGCAGCGGCGCCAACTACGTGGCCCACCTCGACCAGGAGCCGCCGGTGAACCGCCACCGCCCGTCCATCGACGTGCTGTTCGACTCGGCGGCCAAGCATGCCGGCAAGAACGCCATCGGCATCATCCTGACCGGCATGGGCAAGGACGGCGCCGAGGGCCTGCTGCGCATGAAGCGCGCCGGTGCCCACACGCTGGCGCAGGACGAGGCCAGCTGCGTGGTCTTCGGCATGCCGCGCGAGGCCATCGCGCTGGGCGCGGTGGACGAGGTTTCCCCATTGAGTGAAGTGAGCCGCCGGGTTCTGGCGCACCTGCGCACGTTCGGTGAACGTGCGAACCGAGTTTGAATAACGACCTGTTGGAGTTGGAAATATCGTGATCGACAAGAGCATCAAAATCCTGGTTGTGGACGACTTCCCGACCATGCGCCGCATCGTGCGCAACCTGCTGAAGGAGCTGGAGTTCCTCAACGTCGACGAGGCCGAGGACGGCGCGGCGGGCATCGAGAAGCTGCGCGGGGGCAACTTCGGCTTCGTGGTGTCCGACTGGAACATGCCGAACATGGACGGCCTGACCATGCTGCAGACCATTCGCGCCGACCCCGAGCTGAAGAAGCTGCCGGTGCTGATGGTGACGGCCGAGGCCAAGAAGGAAAACATCGTGGCGGCCGCGCAGGCGGGCGCCAACGGCTACGTGGTGAAGCCCTTCACCGCCGCCACGCTGGAAGAGAAGATCACCAAGATCTTCGAGAAGCTGGCCAAAGAGGCGGCCTGACATGAGCCAGACCGCCACGGAGGCCGCGGACTCCACCAACACCGCCGAACAACTGCTGGGCCGCATCGGCCAGCTCACGCGCCAGCTGCGCGAGGGCCTGCGCGAACTGGGCCTGGACAAGGAAGTGGCCAAGGCCGCGCAAGCCATTCCCGACGCGCGCGACCGCCTGAGCTACGTGGCCGAGACCACCGAGCGCGCGGCGCACCGCGCGCTCAACGCCATCGACGTGGCCCAGCCGCTGCAGGAAGCGCTGGCCGCCGACGCCAAGGGCCTGAGCCAGCGCTGGGACAAGTGGTTCGAGAACCCCATCGAGCTCGACCATGCGCGCGAGCTGGTGCTGGACACGCGCGGCTACCTCAACGAGGTGCCCCAGCGCGCCAGCGCCATCAACTCGCAGCTGATGGAAATCCTGATGGCGCAGGACTTCCAGGACCTGACGGGCCAGGTCATCAAGAAGATGATGGAAGTGGTCAACGACGTGGAGACGCAGCTGCTGCAGGTGCTGATCGACAACTCCCCGCCCGAGAAGCGCACCGAGGCCGCCCACAGCCTGCAGAACGGCCCCCAGGTCAAGCCTGGCAACCCCGACGCGGTGACCGACCAGGCGCAGGTCGACGACCTGCTGGAGAGCCTGGGCTTCTGAGCCCCCGCGCGCCCCGGCCTGCCTCGGCCGCGGCGCGCTGATTGTGCGAAGAGCAGGGCGATCAGGGCCCTGATCGACAGATTGTTCCGGACGACCGAATTCAATAATTTGGTTCTAGGCAAGGCGTAGTCCGCCACTGCCGTCCGGAGCATGAATGTCTGAGGAAAGCGATCTCGAAAAAACGGAACCCGCCTCCGAGCGGCGCCTGGAAAAGGCGCGCGAGGAAGGCAACGTTGCCCGTTCACGCGAACTCACCACGTTCGTGATGCTGGCGACCGCCAGCGCGGGCCTGTGGCTCGCCGGCGACTCGCTCAGCAGGAGCATGGACGGCGCGCTGCGCCGGGCCCTGCAGTTCGACCGCGCCAGCGCCTTCGACCCGCAGCACATGCTGGCCCAGACCGGCCTCATGGGCATGCAGGCGCTGATGGCCGTGGGCCCCTGGTTCGGCATGATGGTGGTGGCCGCCGTGGTGGCGCCGCTGATGCTGGGCGGCTGGATGTTCTCCACCAAGGCCATCGCGTTCAACGCCGGCAAGCTCAACCCGCTGGCCGGCATCGGCCGCATGTTCTCGGCGCAGTCGCTGGCCGAGCTGGTGAAGGCGCTGGCCAAGTCGGCGCTCATCGGCTGGGTGGCGTGGTGGGTGGTGTCGCGCGACATCGAGGCGCTGATGGCGCTCATGGCCCAGCCGCCGCACTACGCGCTGCCGCACGCCATGGTGCTGGTGGCCAAGCACTGCGCGCTCATTGCCGCCACGCTGTTCCTGGTGGCGCTCATCGACGTGCCCTTCCAGCTCTGGAGCTACTACCGCAAGCTGCGCATGTCGCGCGAAGACCTGCGCCAGGAGCACAAGGAAAGCGAAGGCGATCCGCACATCAAGGCGCAGATCCGCCGCCAGCAGCAGGCCATGGCGCGCCGCCGCATGATGGCCGAGGTGCCCAAGGCCGACATCGTGCTGACCAACCCCACGCACTACGCGGTGGCCCTGCAGTACCTGGACAGCGACATGCGCGCGCCGCGCGTGGTCGCCAAGGGCACCGAGCTGGTGGCCGCGCGCATCCGCGAGCTGGCCAAGGAGCACAACGTGCCCATCCTCGAGGCGCCGCCGCTGGCGCGCTCGCTCTACAAGCACACCAAGCTGGGCCAGGAGATTCCGGCCGGGCTGTACACGGCCGTGGCCGAGGTGCTGGCCTGGGTCTACCAGCTCAAGCGCTGGAAGAGCGACGGCGGTGACCAGCCGCGCACGCCGAGCGACCTGCAGGTGCCCGCCGACCTGCAGTACGCAGACACCCCTGATACCCCTGACACACCGAACCCCGTGGAAGCCCAAGCCGCATGAACGCGATGACCAATTTCCTGCGCCTGCCGCCGAACCTGTTCGGTGGCACGCAGTTCAAGGGGCTGGCAGGGCCGGTGCTCATCATCCTCATCCTGAGCATGATGGTGCTGCCGCTGCCGCCCTTCCTGCTCGACCTGCTGTTCACCTTCAACATCGCGGTCTCCGTGATGGTGCTGCTGGTGAGCATGTACACCATGAAGGCGCTCGACTTCGCGGCCTTCCCGGCGGTGCTGCTGTTCTCCACGCTGCTGCGCCTGTCGCTGAACGTGGCCTCCACCCGCGTGGTGCTCATGCACGGCCACACCGGCCCGGACGCCGCGGGCAAGGTGATCGAGGCCTTCGGCCACTTCCTGGTGGGCGGCAACTTCGCCGTGGGCGTGATGGTGTTCATCATCCTGGTGCTCATCAACTTCATGGTGATCACCAAGGGCGCGGGCCGCATCGCCGAGGTGGGCGCGCGCTTCATGCTCGACGCCATGCCCGGCAAGCAGATGGCCATCGACGCCGACCTGAACGCCGGCCTCATCGGCGAGGAAGTGGCCCGCAAGCGCCGCCAGGAAGTGGCGCAGGAAGCCGACTTCTACGGCTCCATGGACGGTGCCAGCAAGTTCGTGCGCGGCGACGCCATCGCGGGCCTGCTGATCATGGTCATCAACATCATCGGCGGGCTGGTGGTGGGCATGCTGCAGCACGGGCTCGACTTCTCCACGGCCGGCAAGACCTACACGCTGCTGGCCATCGGCGACGGCCTGGTGGCGCAGATTCCGGCGCTGGTGATCTCCACCGCGGCCGGCGTGATCGTCTCGCGCGTGACCACCGACGAGGACGTCGGCAGCCAGCTCACGGGCCAGCTCTTTTCCAACCCGCAGGTGCTGTTCCTCACGGCCGGCATCGTGGGGCTGCTGGGCATGATCCCGGGCATGCCGAACCTGGCCTTCCTGCTGATCGCGGGCGGCCTGGTGTGGCTGGGCCGCCGCCTGATCCTGCGCAAGCCGAAGGAAGCCGCGCAGCAGGCCGCCGCCGCCGCGCAGGCCGCCAGCGTGTCGCCCGCCGCCGAGATGGCCGAGGCCACCTGGGACGACGTGGCCATGGTCGACCCGCTGGGCATGCAGGTGGGCTACCGCCTCATTCCGCTGGTGGACCAGTCGCAGCAGGGCGAGCTGCTGGGGCGCATCAAGAGCATCCGCAAGAAGATCGCGCAGGAGGTGGGCTTCCTGGTGCCGGTGGTGCACATCCGAGACAACCTCGAGATCAACCCCAACACGTACATCATCAGCCTGAAGGACGTGGAAATCGGCCGCGGCGAGGCCTACCCGAACCAGTGGATGGCCATCAACCCCGGCCAGGTGACGGGCTCGCTGCCCGGCACGCCCACGCGCGACCCGGCCTTCGGCCTGGCGGCGGTGTGGATCGACGCCAGCCTGCGCCAGCAGGCGCAGGTGTACGGCTACACGGTGGTCGATGCCTGCACGGTGATGGCCACGCACCTGAACCACCTCATACAGACGCACGCCGCCGAGCTGCTCGGCCGCCAGGAAGTGCAGCAGCTGCTCGACCAGATCGCCAAGACCGCGCCCAAGCTCACCGAAGACCTGGTGCCCAAGGTGCTGTCGCTCAGCACGCTGCACAAGGTGCTGCAGAACCTGCTCGACGAAGAGGTGCCGATCCGCGACATGCGCACCATCCTGGACGTGATGGCCGAGCACGCGCCGACCATCAAGGACCCGACCGAGCTCACCACGCTCACCCGCCTGGCCCTGGGCCGCGCCATCACGCAACAGCTGTTCCCGGGCGAGACCGAGATGCAGGTCATCGGCCTGGACGGCTCGCTCGACAGCGTGCTGCAGCAGGCGCTCACCAGCAGCAGCGGCATCGAGCCCGGCATTGCCGACAACCTGCTGCGCCAGGCGCAGGCCGCCATCGTTCGACAGGAGCAGCTGGGCCTGGCGCCCGTGCTGGTCGTGCAGCACGCGTTGCGCGTGCTGCTGTCCCGTTTCCTGCGGCGCAGCCTGCCGCAGCTCAAGGTGCTTTCGCATGCGGAGATTCCTGACTCCCGCACCATCAAGATCACTGCCGCCATTGGAGGACGCGTTTGAATTCCCAGCAGACCGACGTGCGCACCACCGCACGCAAATTCGTCGCGGCCACCAGCCGCGAAGCCCTGAGACTGGTGCGCGAGGCGCTCGGCGCCGATGCCATCGTGCTCAGCCACCGCGTGGCGCCGGAAGGCGTCGAGATCGTCGCCATGGTGGAAGGCGACATGCAGCAGGTGGTGGGTGATGCCGCGCCTGTGAAGCCGGCCCAGCCGGCGGCGCCGGTGGCCTATATGGCGTCCGTGGCCGCGCCGGTCGTGCCCGTGGCGTCGATGACGCCGGTGGCCTCGGTGGCACCGGCCGCGATGCGCGCCGTGCCGTTGACGCCCATTGCCGTCGCGCCCGTCGCGGTCGCGCCTGTTGCCGTGGCACCAGCAACCCCTGTGGCGCAGGTGACGCATGTGGCGCACATGGCCCCGGTCGCCGCCGCCGCACCGGTCGTGCAGGCCGCACCCGCCGCCATGCCCGCACCCGTGGCCCACACGCCGCCCGCAGCCACGCTCGCTCCCGCATCCGACACCGTGCTCAACGAGCTGCACTCCATGCGCGGCATGATCGAAGAGCAGCTCGCCAGCGTGGTGTGGAACGACAAGCAGCGCCGCGACCCCGTGCGCGGGCGCCTGCTGCGCACGCTGCTCGGCGCCGGCTTCAGCGCCAAGCTGTCCAAGGCCATGCTCGAGAAGCTGCCCACCGGCCAGACCTACGCCGAAGGCATGGCCTACGTGCGCTCGGAGCTGATCCGCGCCGTGCCCGTGCACGAAGACGAAGACGCGCTGTTCGCGCAGGGCGGCGTGTACGCGCTGATGGGCCCCACCGGCGTCGGCAAGACCACCACCACCGCCAAGCTGGCCGCGCGCTGCGTGATGCGCTTCGGCGCCGACAAGCTCGCGCTGGTCACCACCGACAGCTACCGGATCGGCGCGTACGAGCAACTGCGCATCTACGGCCAGATCCTGAACGTGCCGGTGTACGCCGTGAAGGACGCGGCCGACCTGCACCTGGTGCTGCAGGACCTGCGCGACAAGCACATGGTGCTCATCGACACCGTGGGCATGAGCCAGCGCGACCGCGCCGTGCCCGAGCAGATCGCCATGCTGGGCCAGAGCCCGCGCCCGGTGAAGCGCCTGCTGCTGCTGAACGCCACCAGCCACGGCGACACGCTCAACGAGGTGGTGCACGCCTACCGCCACGGCAACGAGCTGACCGGCTGCATCTTCACCAAGGTCGACGAAGCCACGCACCCGGGCGCGCTGATCGACACCGTGATCCGCCACCGCCTGCCGGTGCACTACATCTCGAGCGGCCAGAAGGTGCCCGAGAACCTGATGCAGGCCGACCGCGCGCAGCTGGTGGACAGCGTGTTCCAGCCGCGCCAGCACAACCCGCTGTTCGTGCCGGCCGAGAGCGACCTGCAGGAAGAGGGCGCCGGCGCCAACAGCGCCGCGGCCTCCGCGCAGGTGGTGCAGGCCCAGGGCGAGACCGACCGGCTGCGCCTGAAGTACCAGAACCTCATCCGCGCCATGGCGCACGACGCGCAGGAGCTGGCCACCGCCGCCAGCGCGCTGGCCGGCGCGCAGATCGGCTTCGAGCGCGCGCGGGGCCTGTGGCGCCAGGCCGGTGACGAGCAGGTCGGACAGAAGACCCTGCTGCAAGACCTGGCCGTGCATGCGCGCAGCGAAGTGGCCGCGGGCTGCGAGCAGCATGTGCTCGCGCTGTCGGGCCAGATCGGCCTGCGCTCCAACGAGGGCGGCGACGCCTACGAATGCCATGGCAGCCTGCTGCTGTCGGACCGCACGGGCCTGCCGCTCGCGGCGCCCAACCAGTGGCTGGCCACCGCCGCCACCCGCGGCATGAAAGACCCGGCGCGCAAGCCCGGCGCGCGCCAGGCGCCCTGGCTGCGCCAGCAGGACTTCGGCGCCAAGCCGGTGGTGCATGTGCTCACGCGCCTGCCCGGCATCGAGGCGATGGTGCAGTGGCAGGCCACGGGCCAGCGCTGGCTGGCGCGCGCGCCGGGCTCCACCGCCGTGATCGATACGCGCACCGGCGCGCCCGACACGCTGGCGCGCATGGACTTCGAGTTCGGCGAGACCCGGCCCGTGCGTTTTCGCGGCAAGGCCGCGCTGCAATGCGAGGCGCACGTGGACGTGGTGCTGCGCTTCAACACCGCCGCCGCGGCGGCCGGCGTGGCACGCGAGGCCATGCCCGCGCTGCGCTGCGTGGCCGTGCGCACGCTCGATGCGCGCACCGGCAATGTGCTGTCGCTGTCGTTCGCGCTGTCGAACGTGGGCACCGACGTGCCGGCGCGCCAGCTGACGCAATGGCAAGGCTGGGCCAACGAGGCCGAGCCCTGCTTCCGCCTGCTGCGCGACGGCGTGCAGCTGGCCGGCGGCATCGGCGAGCTGGGCGACCCCGACAACATGAAGCGCCTGCTGATCGCCGGCCAGGTCACCACCACCGTGTGGCGCCTGCTGCACGCCGAGGGCGAGTGGGCCGACCGCACGCGCGCGCTGCTGGGCCAGCTCACGGCGCGCCCGGTGCGCAACGGCCGGCTCATGAGCGGCAGCGCGCTGTATGCGGGCGTGGGCAAGCTCTTCTTGCTGCTGGAGGCGCTGGGCACCGAATCGACCGCGCCCACGCAGGCGCCGCGCGCCATGGAGCAACTGGGCTGATGAGGAGGACGGAATGAGCAAGCTGGTTGCCGACCAGGCCGACGGACTGCGGCGCCTGCTGGCGCCGAAGCCCACGCGCGTGGTCGCCGTGGCGGGCATGGGGCAGGGCGCCGGCGGCACCACCGCCGCCATGAACCTGGGCGTGGCCCTGGTGCAGCAGGGCAAGCATGTGCTGCTGCTGGACGAACACTGCCCGAAGGAAGGCTCGGCCTGCGAGGTCTGGGCCATCGACCCGCTGGGCAGCCTGGCCGACGTGGCCAGCCACCGCCTCACGCTGGACGGCGCCGAGGTGCGGGCCGACTGCGGCGTGCACGTGCTGCCCGCGCCGCCCGGCGTGGCGCCCGAAGACACCGACCCGCGCGCGCTGTGGCCCGACGGCGTGGTCATCGTGGACGCGGCCTTCGACAGCGAGGGGCGGCTGTCGCCGCTGGCGCGCGCCGCGGACGACCTGCTGCTGGTGCTCAAGCCGCACCCGGCGTCGATCACCTCGGCCTACGCGGGCATCAAGAACCTGCACTACGCGCACGGGCTGAAGCAGCTGCGCTTCCTGATCAACGGCGTGGTCGACACCGAGGCCGCGCAGCAGATCATGAACAACCTGGCCAATGCCGGCAGCCGCTATCTGGCGCTGTCGCTGCAGCCGGCCGGCATGGTGCGCTTCGACGCGCGCATCCCCGACGCCTGGCGGCTGAAGCAGACCATTGCCGAGGCCTTTCCCGCGAGCGCGGCGGCCGTGGACTTCCGCCGGCTGGCCGACGACATGGGCCGCTGGCCCTGGCGCGCGGCCATGCCGCTCCAGGCCGCCTGAGCCGCCGACCCCCCAACGGAAAAGGACGGCCGTGTACACCGCACAGGGAACCATCGAGAAATCGCACCTGCTGGCGCAGCATCAACCGCTGGTGCGCCGCATCGCGCTGCAGATGATGGCCAAGCTGCCCGCCAGCGTGGAGCTGGACGACCTCATCCAGGCCGGCATGCTGGGCCTGCTGGACGCCTCCAGCCGCTACCAGGACAACCGCGGCGCGCAGTTCGAGACCTTCGTCAGCCAGCGCATCCGCGGCGCCATGCTCGACGAGCTGCGCGCCAACGACTGGGGCTCGCGCGGCCTGCGCCAGTCGTCGCGCGGCGTCGAGAAGGCCATTCACGCGCTGGGCCACCGGCTCGGGCGCGCCCCCACCGAAGGCGAGATCGCCAAGGAACTGAAGATGGACCTGGAGGCGTACCAGTCGCTGCTCCAGGAGATCCAGGGCTGTCAGCTGCTGTACGTGGAAGACTTCACCAAGGACGATGCCGACAACCCGTTCCTGGACGCGCATTCGCAGGAGTCGCGCAAGGACCGGCGCAGCGGCAACGACCCGCTGGAGCAGCTGCTGGAAAGCGGCTTCAGGCACCAGCTGGTCGATGCGATCTCGGCGCTGCCAGAGCGCGACCAGCTGCTGCTGAACCTGTACTACGAGGAAGAGCTGAACCTGCGCGAAATTGGCGCCGTGCTCGAGGTGAGCCAGTCGCGCGTGTGCCAGCTGCACAGCCAGGCGATCAGCCGGCTGCGCGCCAAGCTCAAGGACGTGCTGTAGCGCGGCTGGCGTCCAGCCCGCGCGGCCATTGGCTCGCCGTGTCGAAGCGCTGCAGCCAGAGCGCGGATGACGCCGGCGTGAAGATGTCGTCGCTCGCGGCGTTCGGCGGATAGCTGGTCATCCACAGCCTGTCGAGCCGCACGGGTATCAAGGCCTCGGCCAGCGCGCGCAGGTGGCGGGGCACGCCTTCTTCCACCGGGTAGAGCGCCGGTGCATCGCCCGCCTCGATCCACAGGCCGCCGCCGTCCATGCAGGGCTGCAGTCGCATGCCGGGCACCTTCTGCAGCCGGCGCTGCAGTGCCTCCGTGCCGCCCAGCCGCGCGGCGAAATCACCGCACACCAGCACGCCGAAACCCGGCGTGCGCATGCCGCATTCCAGGCTCATGCCGTCGGGCCGGCTGGAGCGCATGAAGAAGGGCTTGTCCACATCGAGCCCGAGAAAGCGCCGCGCCAGCGCGAACTCGGCCGTGTGCTGCAGCGGGTAGCGCTCCAGCACCGGCGGGCGGCCGATGCCCAGGCCCATGTAGGCCTGCTCGGCCTGCAGCCGCTGCAGCGCGCCCAGCCACCACGCACGCACCTCGTTGTGGTGCGTGGCCCAGAAGTCCAGCGGAAAGTGAAGCGCCAGGCAGTCCAGCCCCGCGGCGGCCCGCGGCATGCGCGCGCGCCGGAATTGCGCCACGGCCTGGAACTCGAAGCGCGACGAGCTCTCCTTCGTCGGCGCGTCGAAGCCCTGCAGCGAGACGATGTCGTCGGCGTGCTTGAGGTACTGCGCTTCGATGTCTTCCTGCGCGTGGCCCTTGCGCGCGACCGCGCCGCTGCGAAAGCCCATGTAGCGGGTGAGCGCGTGGCCGGTGAGCTGCTGGAACTCGTCGTGCAACTGCGGCAGCAGCGTGGCCAGCCGGCCGACGTCGGCCTTCGAGCGAAGATGGAAGAAGGCCGAGGCGGACATGGCCAGCCGCCAGGTGGCTGGCGTCTGGAACAGCCCGGCCGCGTGCTGCGGCGCCACCGTGGCGGTCGCGTTGGCATCGGTGCGCAGGGCGGTGATCCAGGCGTCGAGTTCCAAGGGCGATAAAGGCGACAAAGGTGACAACGGCGCTTGCCCTTGCAACTCCGGCGCGTACAGCAGGTGGAAGCGGTCGCGTCCGAACAGGTCGATGTGGTTCTGGCTCTGGTTCAAGCCCAGCGAATCGGCCGTGAGCTTGAGCTCCACCGCATGCGCCACCCTGGACGCATGGCTGGGGTGCGAGGCGGGCGGCACCGTCGGCACCACCAAGTCCGGCGACAGGCTGCCCTTGGGCTTGCGCCAGTGACAGTCGCCCTTGCGCGCGGGCCGCGGCGACGGGCTGCCGATGTAGGGCATGCCGCTGGCCGCGAAGGCCAGCTCCGACTTGAACGGCGCGTTCCACCAGCCGGCCTGGTAGTCGCAGGCGTCCAGCAGCGTGGCGAAGCTGCGGTGCGCGTCCTGGCGCACCTTGGGCTTGTCGTCGCCGCCGGCATGCAGCACCGATTCCTCGCCGGGCTGCGGCTCGTAGCGGCGCGAGTCGGCGCGCACCGGAAAGGCCAGAGCCAGGGTCGCCAGCGCGTGAAACAGCGGCAGGAAGGGCAGCGGGCGGCCAAAGGTGTCCGGTGGGTTGGCTTCGTCTCCCGTGGCCGGTTCATCAGGTGCATCGGCCACGTAGCGGCCCAGGCTGTCGAGCACGCGCACCAGCACGTCGAGCGCGCCGCGCAGGCCGGCCTCTTGCCACTTCAGGTCCGGGTAGAGGAGCAGGCTGCGCTCCAGGTCTTGCTCGAGCAGCACGGCGATCGGCTGCGTGGGCGCTGCGTCCGCGCACAGCAGCTTGCCCAGGCGGTACATCAGCACACCCATCGGGCGGCGCAAGCCGGCGATGCCGTCGGGGCCCAGTGCTTGGAGGACGGCCAGCGCGTCCTCGATGTGGTCGAGGCTGGACTCGCTGGATGTCTCTAGAGAAATCGCTGATGAAGAGGTCGGGTGTGCATGCGCCATCTATGAATTCCGGCTTAGGGGAAAAAAGGTCGGCGCAGTCTGCGAGGCGGTGGGTGCTCGCTCTGCAAACAATGGTGAACAAGTCTTTGCTGCCTGAAAAATCAGCGGCAGACCGCGAACAAATCCGCAGGGCGCTGCGATCAGGCTTTGTCCGGCAAGGCTTCGGGCCGCTCTCCGTCGCGCGGCAGGACCAAGAAGCACGACCCTTCACACTTGCCAAAGACCGCCACCTCCACCCCCAAGTCCGCCGCCAGCGCGCCTGTGTCTGCCAGGCCGACGTCCAAGTCGACGGCGAAGCCGTCTCCCAAACCGCCTTCCAGGCTGGTGTCCAGGTCGCGCAAGCTGCACGCGCATCGCCCCATCGGCGACTACGCGCTCATCGGCTCCACCCACAGCGCCGCGCTCGTGCACCTCGGCGGCGACATCGAATGGCTGTGCCTGCCGCGCTTCGATTCCGCCGCCATGTTCGCCAGCCTGCTGGGCGACCAGCGCAACGGCCACTGGACCCTGCGCGCGAAGAACCCGAGGGCGCGCGTCACGCGGCGCTACCTGCCGGGCACGGTGGTGCTCGAAACCACCATCCACACCGCCAATGGCACCGCCACCGTCACCGACTTCATGCCGCGCCCCGGCCCCGGCGGCACGCACGAGGTGGTGCGCATCGTGCAGGGCGTGCGCGGCACGGTCGCCATGCACACCGAGCTGCGCATCCGCTTCAACTACGGCGAGTGGTGCCCGTGGGTGGAGCGGCGCGACGGCGCGGTGTACGCCACGGCCGGGCCGGACGCGGTGCGCATCAACTCGGGCGTGCCGCTGGTCAACGAGAACTTCGCGAGCTTTGCCGACTTCAGCGTGTCGGCGGGCCAGTCGATCGCGTTCTGCCTCGAATGGTTTCCCTCGCACCAGACGCCGCCCGTCACGCGCGACGCCAGCGCGCTGCTGGCGCGCACCGTGGCCGAGTGGAGCGAGTGGACCGGGCGCAGCGGCTACCAGGGCGAGTTCCGCGAGCCGGTGATGCGCTCGCTGCTCACGCTCAAGGCGCTCACCTACGAGCCCACCGGCGGCATCGTCGCCGCGCCGAGCACCTCGCTGCCCGAGCTGCCGGGCGGCGAGCGCAACTGGGACTACCGCTTCTGCTGGCTGCGCGACGCCGCGCTCACGCTCTATGCGCTGCTGGCCTCGGGCTACGTGGAAGAGGCCAGCGCCTGGCGCTGGTGGCTGATGCGCGCGGTCGGCGGCTCACCCGAAGAGCTGCAGGTGATGTACGGCCTGCACGGCGAACGCTCGCTCACCGAACTGGAACTCGGCTGGCTGCCGGGCTACGAGGGCAGCCGGCCGGTGCGCATCGGCAACGGCGCGCACGGGCAGCGCCAGCTCGACGTGTACGGCTCGGTCATCGCGGCCTTTCATGCGGGGCGCAAGGCCGGCCTGTCGGAGATGGACAAGGTGTGGCCGCTGGAGCGCGCCATCGCCAAGCAATTGATGGTGCTGTGGAAGGAGCCCGACTGCAGCCTGTGGGAGGTGCGCGGCGAGCCGCGCCACTTCGTGCACTCCAAGATGATGTGCTGGCTGGCCTTCGACCGCATGATCGCCAGCGCCACCGAGTTCGGGCTGGAAGGCCCCATCGACCAGTGGCGCGCGGTGCGCGACGAGATCCACGCCGAGGTGTGCGCGCGCGGCTACGACGCCGCTAGCAATTCCTTCGTGCAGTACTACGGCGCCGACACGGTGGACGCGGCCCTGCTGTGGATGCCGCTGATCGGCTTTCTGCCGATTCACGACCCGCGCGTGCAGGGCACCATCGCGCGCATCGAGAAGGAGCTGATCTTCAACGGCCTCGTGTACCGCTACCGCACCGAGAAGGGCGTGGACGGGCTTGAGGGGGGCGAGGGCGCCTTCCTGGCCTGCAGCTTCTGGCTGTCGAACGTGTACGTGGCCATGGGCAAGCTGCGCAAGGCGCGCGCGCTGTTCAAGCGGCTGCTGGCGCTGGGCAACGACCTGGGGCTGTTCGCGGAGGAATACGACCCGGTCGGCAAGCGGCAGCTGGGCAATTTTCCGCAGGCGTTTTCGCACATCGGGCTGGTGAACAGCGCGCACGCGCTGGAGTCCGCGGCGGGGGGCGTGTGGGAGCTGGCGGACCTGGATGGCAAGGCCTCCGAAAAGAAGCCGGTGAAGCCTATGCCTAAGCCTGAGCCGCGAGCGCGAACTCCTCGGCGCTGAACACCGTGTGGAAGACGGTGCCGTCGAACATCTCGAAGAGCTTCTTCGACACCTCGCGGCTCTCGTAGCGCACGGGCGAGTCGAGCGCGGTGGCAATGTCCTCGCGGCTCGCATAGCGAATCGACAGCACCATCGCCAGCTCGGGGTCGCTCACGTCGCTTTCGAACTGGCGCAGCACGCGCACTTCGAGCGCGCCCGGAAAGCGCGTCCACAGCGGCACCAGCTTGTCGTGCACATGGCGCTCGAAGGCCTCATGCATGCCGGCCTTGACCTGGCCCTTGAAGAACGCGCAGCGGATGAACATGGGTGTGTCTTTCGTGTTGGAAATCTTCATGCGGGAACCTGCGGTCATGCCGAAACTTTGGTCGCGGGGTCGCTTGCCGTGCGTTGCAGCAGCTGCGCGCCCACCTCCGCCACGATCCGCGCGACCGGCGTGTCGATGCGGGCATGCAGCACGTCGGCTTCGCTCGCGTCGGGTGCTTCCAGGGTTTGCAGCTGGCTTTCGAGCAGCGCGGGCGGCATGTAGTGGCCGCTGCGTTGCGTCATGCGCTGGCGGATGAGCGCGGGCGGGCCGTCGAGAAACACGAACTGCAGGCACCGCGGGTCGGGCGACGCGGCGCGCAGCCGGTCGCGGTAGGCGCGCCGCAGCGCCGAGCAGGCCACCACCACACCATGCGGCGCGGCTGTGGCGTCGACCAGGCAGGCGCCGATGCGGTCCAGCCAGGGCCAGCGGTCCGCATCCGCCAGCGGCTGGCCGGCGCGCATGCGCGCCACGGCCTCGGGCGTGTGCAGGTCGTCGCCGTCGATCCAGGGCACGCCCAGCAGCTGCGCCAGGCCGGCGGCCACGCTGCTCTTGCCGGTGCCCGACACGCCCATGACCACCACGCTCAGGCGCGGTCGTGGCATTGCGACAGGTCCATGGCGGTGGCGGTGGTGGTTGTGGTGGTGGCGGTCAGAGGCTCGCCGTGATGCCGCCGTCCACGTACAGGATGTGCCCGTTCACGAAGCTGGAGGCGTCCGAGGCCAGGAAGATGGCCGCGCCGCCCAGCTCTTCCACGTCGCCCCAGCGCCCGGCCGGCGTGCGGCCCGACAGCCAGCCCGTGAAGGCCTCGTCGGCCACAAGTGCCTGCGTGAGCTCGGTCTTGAAGTAGCCCGGGCCCAGGCCGTTGACCTGGATGCCGTACTTGCCCAGGTCGATCGCCATGCCTTTGGTGAGCATCTTCACCGCGCCCTTGGTGGCGGCGTAGGGCGCGATGCCCGGGCGGCCCAGCTCGCTCTGCACCGAGCACACATTGATGATCTTGCCGCGCTTGCGCTCGATCATGCGTTGCGCCACGAAGCGCCCGACCAGGAACACGCTGTCGATGTTGGTGGTGGTGATCTTGTGCCACGCGTCGATGGGGAACTCGGCGAACGGCCCGCGGTGTTGCATGCCGGCGTTGTTCACCAGGATGTCGATGGCGCCCACGCCGGACTCGATGGCGGCCACGCCGGCTTCCACCGCGGCGGCGTCGGTCACGTCGAAGGCCGCGGCCTCGACCGCGATGCCCTTGGCGCGCAGCGCGTCGCGCGCGGCGTTCAGCGAGGCGGTGTCGCGTGCGTTGAGCACCACGCGGGCGCCCGCGTTGCCCAGCGCCTCGGCCAGCGCGAAGCCGATGCCCTTGCTGGAGCCGGTGACGAGGGCGGTGCGCCCGGAAAGATCGAACAGTTTCAAGGCGGAAGCTCCTGGGCGAAGGTTGGCGCGGCGTGACGCTGGTGACGCTGCTGGATGGAAACGTCAGCGGGTGGCGGCGTAAGTTACCGGTATCTTTGTGTGGCGTCAACCGGTGAAACCTGTGATGGCGTTCTTGTCGACGCTCAGTTAAAGTTACCGGTATCTTTTGGGCCCGGTGCCCATTTCCCGTTTTGCTTCCCCAGGAGACACCCGCTTGACCGCCAATGCCAACGCCCCGCACGTGCTCATGACCGGCACCTACCCGGAATGGGACATGACGCCGATGCAGTCCGCCTACACGCTGCACCGGCTCTGGGAGGCGTCCGACCGCGCCGCCTTCATCGCCGAGCACGCCGGCAGCATCCGCGCCATTGCCACGCGCGGCGAGCTGGGCGCCAGCGCCGAGCTGATCGCGGCGCTGCCGAAGCTGGAGCTCGTCGCCTGCTACGGCGTGGGCACCGACGCCATCGACCTGGCTGCCTGCCGCGCGCGCGGCATTCGCGTGAGCAACACGCCCGACGTGCTCAACGGCGACGTGGCCGACCTGGCCGTGGGCCTCACGCTGGCGCTGCAGCGGCGCATTCCGGCGGGCGATGCCTTCGTGCGCAGCGGCGCCTGGGCCGAGGGCGGCGTGCCGCTGGCCACGCGCGTGTTCGGCCAGCGCGTGGGCATCGCGGGCTTCGGGCGCATCGGCGGCACCATCGCGCGGCGGCTCTCGGGCTTCGACGTGGAGCTGGGCTACTTCAGCCGCAGCCCCAAGGCAGACAGCCCGCACCGCCACTTCGTCAGCCTGGAGGCCATGGCCGACTGGTGCGACGTGCTCATCGTCATCCTGCCGGGCGGCGACGCCACGCGCGGCATCGTCGGCGCGCAGGTGCTGAAGGCGCTGGGCCCCAGGGGCTGGCTGGTGAACGTGTCGCGCGGCACCACCGTCGACGAAGGCGCGCTGCTGCAGGCGCTGGAGCAGAGGAGCATCGCCGGCGCGGCGCTCGACGTGTTCCTGAACGAGCCGCGCATCGACTCGCGCTTTGTCGCGCTCGACAACGTGGTGCTCACCCCGCACCAGGGCAGCGGCACCGAGCAGACGCGGCGTGCCATGGGCGAGCTGGTGCGCCGCAACCTGGAGGCCCACTTCGCGGGGCAGCCGCTGGTCACGCCCGTGGCCTGAGCCGAACACGAACTTGAATCCGAACCCGAACCCGAACCCGAACCCGAACTGAAAGAAGAAACATCATGCGTTTGCGTTGCATGTGCCTCGTGATCCACGCGCCCGACGACCTGCGCCTGGACGAACAGGACGCCGGCGAGATCGGTCCCGGCCAGGTGCTGGTGAAGGTCGGCATGGGCGGCATCTGCGGCTCCGACCTGCACTACTTTCACAACGGCGGCTTCGGCACCGTGCGCATCAAGGAGCCGATGGTGCTGGGCCACGAGGTGGCCGGCACCGTGGTGGCGGTGGCGCCGGGCGTGCAGAACGTGCGCATCGGCGACAAGGTGGCCATCAACCCCAGCCGCCCGTGCGGTGCCTGCAAGTTCTGCCTCGAAGGCCTGCCCAACCAGTGCCTGGACATGCGCTTCTACGGCAGCGCCATGCGCACGCCGCACGTGCAGGGCGCGTTTCGCAACATGCTGCTGTGCGAGGCCACGCAATGCGTGAAGGTGGCCGAGCACGTGCCGCTGCGCCTGGCCGCGCTGGCCGAGCCGTTTTCGGTGGGCCTGCACGGCGTGTCGCGCGCCGGCCCGCTGCTGGGCAAGCGCGTGCTGGTGTCGGGCTGCGGGCCCATCGGCGTGCTGGCCATTGCGGCGGCGCGCGCACATGGCGCCGCCGAGATCACCGCCACCGACGTGGTCGACGAGCCGCTGGCCATTGCGCGCGCCATGGGCGCCGACCAGGTCATCAACGTCGCGAAAGACAAGGCGTGGGTGTCGCGCTACTCGCCCGACAAGGGCACCTTCGACGTGATGCTCGAATGCTCCGGCAACGAGCGCGCGCTGCGCGACGGGCTGGAGGTGATGCGCCCGCGCGGCGTGGTCGTGCAGCTGGGCCTGGGCGGCGACGTGAGCATTCCGCAGAACATGGTGGTGGCCAAGGAGCTCAGCATCTGCGGCTCGTTCCGCTTCCATGCGGAGTTCGCGCTGGCGGTCAAGCTCATCAACGAGGGGCGCGTCGATTTGTCGCCGGTGGTGACGCACACCTTCCCGATGCTGCAGGCACGCGCCGCCTTCGAGCTGGCGAGCGACCGGCAGAAGGCGATGAAGGTGCTGATCGATTTCGCGGACCCGGTGGCGGCCTGACGGCCCGGCGGTCCAAGTTCATTGATCCAGGTTCTGCGAGAACGCCTTCAGGTACTTCATGCCGGTGTCGCACATGATCGTCACGACCGTGGCATCGGGCCCGAGGCGCTCGGCCAGCCGCAGGGCGGCCGTCACGTTCGCGCCGGTCGAGGTGCCGCAGAACAGGCCTTCCTCCGCCGCCAGGCGAAAGGCCATGGCCTTCGCCTCGTCGGTGGACACGCGCTCGATGTCGTCGGCGATGCGGTCGTGCCACAGCGGCACCACGTAGCCCGCGCCCACGCCGTCGATCTTGTGCGCGCCCGAGGGCTCGCCCGACAGCACCGCCGACTCGGCCGGCTCCACCGCCACCACGCGAATGCGCGCGTCGCGCTCGCGCAGCGTCTGCGAAATGCCGCGCAGCGAAGCGGCCGTGCCTACGCTCTGCACGAAGCCGTCGATGCGCCCGCCCGTCTGCTCCCATATTTCGCCGGCCATGCGCGTGTAGGCGTGCAGCTGGTCGGGGTTTTCCATCTGCGCGGTGATGTAGGCGCCCGTGCGCTGCGCGATGCGATGCGCCTCGCTGATCATGTCGCGGGTCAGCCGCTCGGTCTGCTTGCCGTTGTCGCTGGGCACCAGCGTCAGCTGCGCGCCCAGCAGGCGCATGTGGTCGAGCTTTTCCTTCGAGAAGGCGTCGGAGGACACGAGGTGCAACGGATGCTTCAGCACCGCGCACACCAGCGCCAGCGACACGCCGGTGCTGCCGCCCGTGTACTCGACGACCGCGCCGCCCGGCTGCAGCCGCCCGTCGGCGCGCGGCGCCTCGATCATGGCGAGCGCGATGCGGTCCTTCATGCTGCCGGTCGGGTTGCGGCTTTCCAGCTTCAGCAAGACGCGCGCGCCGTTGGCGGGAACGACATGGCGCAGCGCGAGCAGCGGCGTGTCGCCGATGGTGTCGAGCACGCTGCCCTGGATGGCGTTGTCGATGGTTCGTGCAACTTGGTTCATGGGTGTTCTCCGTTGAATTGAAATCGGGCTAGACACGCGCAAGCAGCACCCACGCGAACACCAGCGTGGCCGCCGAGCCGCACAGGAAGGCCAGGGTGCGCACGCCCGGAATGCCCGCGGCGTAGACCACGTAGTGCACCAGCCGCGCCCCCAGGTAGAGCTGGGCCGCGAACACGGTGGCCGGGCTGCCGGCACCCACGGCGTGGGCCACCAGCACCAGCGGCGCGAACACCGCCAGGTTCTCGATGGCATTGGCATGGGCCTGGCGCGCGCGTTGCGCCCAGGCCGGCAGCGGCGGGTTCGACGCAGCGGGGTTGGCCAGCGTGCGGCCCAGGCCCTGGCCCAGCACGCGCGCGACCACGTAGGGCACCCACATCAGCGCCGTTGCGAGCACCACCAGGGTGAGGAAGAAGAGTTCGGGTGTGAGTGTCATGAGGGGCCTGGTTCCGTCGGCGGATCGATTGAAAGCCTGCAAGCAGGATGGCTTGTGCGCCGCAGTGTAGGCAGCGCATCCGTCGCAGGCTATAGTCGTAAATGACATTAATAAAGGTGTTTGCGACATGAAGATTTGCGTGCTCGCGCTGGACGACGTGTTCGACACCGGGCTGACCGCGGTGCTCGACATCCTCTCCACGGCCAACGAGCTGGCCGCCGCGCAGGGCTTTGCCGCGGCGCCGTTCGAGGTCGAGCTGGTCGGCATGCGCCGGCGCATCCGCACCGCGCAGGGCTTCTCGGTGGCGGTGCAGCCCGCCGCGGCGGTGCAGCGGCCCGACTGGGTGTTCGTGCCCGCGATGAACGCCAGGCAGCCCGACTCGCTGGCCGCCGCGCTGGACCGCCCCGACGCGCGCGAGGCCCGCCGGCACCTGCGTACGTGGCACGCCAAGGGCGTGGGCATCGCGGCCGCGTGCATCGGCACCTTCCTGCTCGCGGAGGCCGGCCTGCTCGACCACGGGGAGGCCACCACCACGTGGTCGCTGGCGCCGTTTTTTCGCCAGCGCTATCCGCAGGTGCGGCTCGAGGAATCGCGCATGATCGCCGCCTCGCGGCGCGTGGTGACGGCCGGGGCCGCCATGGGCCACCTCGACCTGGCGCTGTGGCTGGTGCGCCAGGCCAGCCCCGAGCTGGCCGCGCTCGTCGCGCGGTTCCTGCTGATCGACCGGCGTTCGTCGCAGGCGCAGTACATCATTCCCGACCACCTGGCCCATGCCGACCCGCTGATCGCGCGCTTCGAGCGATGGGCCCGCGACAACCTGAGCCGCGGCTTCTCGCTGCAGGAAGCGACGGGCGCGCTGGCCGTCGGCACGCGCACCTTGCAGCGCCGCACGGAGGCCGTGCTGGGCAAGTCGCCGCTCGCGTTCGTGCAGGACCTGCGGGTGGAGCGCGCGCAGCAGCTGGTGGCGCTGGGCCGCGACCTGGACAGCATCGCGACCGAGGTCGGCTATGCCGATTCGGCGACGCTGCGCACCCTGCTGCGCCGCCGCCTGGGGCGCGGCGTGCGCGAGTTGCGCGCGGAGCGGCTGGGGCAGGCGCGCGTGCCCGCCTCAGCCCGGGCGCCTTTATCGAAGGGTGGGACGGGTGGGACGGGTGTCTAGGAGCTCTCGCGCTGCTCGATGTGGAACGGGATCAGCACCGTTTCCGCCGGCGGCCGATGCCCTTCGCGCGTGCCGTCGATCACCCGCAGCAACAGCTCGCCCGCGGCCTTGCCGATGCCCACGCAATCGACCGCCACGGTAGTGATGCGCGGATGGCAGGCGCGCGCCACTTCGAAGTCGCCGAAGCCCGCGATCGCGATGCGGCCCGGCACGCTCCAGCCCTGGCGCTGGCATTCCATCAGCGCGCCGAAGGCCGACAGGTCGGACACGCAGAGCACCGCGTCCACGTCGGGCCATTGGCGAACCAGTTGCGCCACCGCCTCGCCGCCTTGCGCCATCGAGATCGGCGGCTGGCCGAAGCTGATGACGCGCCCGTCGGGCAGGCCGAGCTCGCGAATGGCCTGCGCATAGCCGCGCTGGCGGTCCGCGCCGCGCGTGTCGCGGTTCGAGGTGCCGCCGATGTACGCGATGCGCCGGTAGCCCTTGCCGTGCAGGTGCCGCACCATCGCCGCGGCCGCTTCCGCGTTGGAGAAGCCGACCGTGTGCTCGACGGGCGTGGCCGGCAGGTCCCATGTCTCGACCACGGGCACGCCGGCGGCCTGCAGCATGGCGCGGGCGGCGGGCGTGTGCGCGCCGCCGGTGAGGATCACGCCTTCGGGCCGGCGCGCGAGCATGGCGCGCAGCAGGCGCTCTTCGGTTTCCACGCGGTAGTCGGTGTAGCCCAGCAGCACCTGCAGGCCGCGCGCTTCCAGCGCGGCGGTGATGCCCTGCGCGGTCTCGGAGAAGTTGGAGTTGTTCAGCGACGGGATCAGCACCGCGATGAAGCCCGAGCGCTTGCTGGAGAAGGTGCGCGCCGTCTGGTCGATGACGTAGCCCATCTCCTCGCAGGCCTGCAGGATGCGCTGGCGCAGCGCCTCGGAGGTGACGCGGTCGCTGCTGGCGCCGCGGTTGAGCGCGCGCGACACCGTCATCTTCGACACGCCCACGCGCGCGGCCACGTCGGCCATGGTCGCCGGGCGGCTGAGGGGGGCGGGGGCTTTGGTCGAGGGCAAAGGGGCTGTCCTTGGGGGTCTTGGTGCAACGCACTGCCTGGCAGGTACCGATACCGTGTACGCGGCACCTGCAATGCAGCGGAGGATACCTTGGACAGCCGCACGTGCAAGAGCGAAGAACACCCCGCGGCAGGCGTTCGACGTGCCTGGGTTACCGATATCTGAATGCGCCCCCGGCAGGGCGGGGGCGCAAGGGACGCAGGGCAGCCCCGGCTACCTGATTTCCTGGTGCTCGAACGTGGCGTTGTCGATCACGTTGTGGTGCTCGAGCCCGTGGATGTCGTAGAGCTTGATGTCCGTGCGCTCGGGCGTGTAGTCGAGGATGCCGAAGTTCTCGCGCTTGCCCACCAGCTTGTACTTGGTGACGAAGGCGCCGGAGGAGATCACCTCGAACATCTTGGTGGCGCCCGCGGGCGGCAGGAAGGCGTTCTCGTGGATGTCGCCCGACAGGAAGACGATATTGCGCATGTAGATGAGCTGGCGCAGCCGGGCGTAGTCGTCGCGGTAGCGCATCCATCCATTGCCGGTGGCGCGGATCGGCATGCCGGCGCACAGCAGCACCAGGCCTTGCTCCTGCTGCAGTTCGTGTTCGAGAAACTTGAACTGCGCTTCGCCGAGCAGGCGCTTGTCGTCGCCCGGCTCCTCGCTGTACCACCGCGTGTCCAGGAAGATGGCCCGCCCGATCCGCTCGCCCGCATGGCTCAACGGAATGGAGTAGTAGATGCCTTCGACGGGCGGGTCGATCTGCATGAAGCTTGCGAACAGCTCGCGCGAAATGCCCTTCTTCGTGGCGCTCACCTGTGAGCCGCTGGCGTTGTTCCAGGCGAAATCGTGGTCGTCCCAGGTGCCGTACACGCCGCCCTGCGGGCCCTGGCGATCGCGCATGGCCGCGAACAACTCCTTGAAGCCCGGCGTGTTCCATTGCGCCGTGTACTTGTCGGTCATGGACTGGCGGAAGTACGCGTCCGACCACTGCTTGGGTTCTTCCAGGTGCGGAAAGAAGTCCATGTAGATCTGGTCGCCGAGCAGGAACAGGTAGTCGGGCTGCTCCTGCGCGATGCGGTTCCACACGCGCTGGTCGCCGCCGGGCCCGGCTTCGAAGTTCATGCAGGAGGTGAAGGCGATCTTCATGGGGCGTGTCTTTCTCCGGTGGGGTGGCCGGGTGGGCCGGATGATATTCAGCCTGCGCGTGCTGTCTCTCGGCAGAACATGGGATGGCGCCGCAGATTCAGGTGCGCTCCTTCTTCAGCTGCCGCAGCGCCGCCTGCGCATGCGCGATGAAGCGGCCCGCCAGCAGCGAGGGCGCGAAGTTGTCGTTGGTCACCGCGAAGATGTCGAAGGAGGGTGCCTTCTGTATCGGCCTGAAGCTCAGCCGGTCGGTCATGCAGCCGCGCGCGGTGAGGTCGTCGACGATGGCCACGCCCGCGCCCGCCGCGGCCATCGCGCAGGCGCTCTGGCCGGCGCGCACCTCGATGCGCGCGTCGGGCTCGCAGCGCTGCTGCACGCACCAGTCGGCAATGATGCGGCCCTGCGGCGTGTCGGGGCTGAAGGCGATCATGCGTTCGCCCAGGATGTCGGCGGGCCTCAGCGTGCGCCGTGCCTCGAGCGCATGGCCGCGCGGGAACACGCCGGCCAGCGTCCACTGGCCGATGGGCCGCGCGGTGAGCAGCGGGTCGTCGATGGCCAGCGTGGAAATGGCCACGTCGGCCTCGTGCGCGGCCAGGCGCTTGACCATCTCCCTGGCCAGCAGCACCTCGAAGTAGATGCGCGCCGCCGGAAACTCCTCGCCCAGCGCGGTGAGCGCGCGCGGCACCATGTCCAGGCCGGTGCTGGGGCTGCACAGCACGCGCAGCGTGAGCATCTTGCCGTCCTTCAGCGCCTGCGCGCAGTCGTCGATGCGCGCCACGCCGCGGTACACCTGCTCGACCTCGGCGAACAGCGCCTGCGCCTCGGGCGTGGCCAGCAGCTTGCCCTTGCGCCGCTCGAACAGGCGCAGCCCGAGCTGCAATTCGATGTGCGACAGCATGCGGCTGATGCCCGGCTGCGACACGTGCAGCGAGCGCGCCGCGTCGGTGACGGAGCCGGCGAGCATGACGGCGCGGAAGACTTCGATCTGTCGGAGGTTCATGACTTGGCCCCGCACGATGGCGTTGTTCGATAACGCGATGTTATGGGCTTGCGACATGTTGGTATTTGCGGCGCGGGCGGGGGCTTCCTACGATCAGGGCTCTTTCCTGCACAAAAACCGAAGAGGCAACGAGACATGGTTTCAGCTACCGCCCTGCGTGGCATCACGAGCAGCGCCTCCCCTGGCATAACCCCTGGCATAACCCCTGGCATCACCGCTGGCGTTACCGCTGGCGTTACCCGCAGGCATGCGCTTTCCATGCTGTCGGCCGCCGCGCTGGCCGCCACCGCCGGCATGCACGCCGGCAACGCGGCGGCTGCCGATGCCTGGCCCACCAAGCCGGTGCGCATCATCGTGCCCTTCGCGCCGGGCGGCGGTGCCGACGGTTCGGCGCGCGTGCTGGCCGAGGTGCTGGCGCCGCAGCTGGGCCAGGCGGTGATCGTGGAGAACAAGCCGGGCGCGGGCAGCGCCATCGGCGTGGCGGCGGCGCTGCAAAGCCGCGACGGCCACACGCTGCTCATGGGCAGCAACAGCATGGTGATCAACCCCTCGCTCAACCCCAAGCTCACCTACGACGTGGCACGCGACTTCGACGCCATCGGCATGGTCTCGCAGCAGCCGCTGGTGCTGGTGGTGCCGGCCGAATCGAAGGCGAAGACCGTGGCCGACCTGGTGGCCCAGGCCAAGGCGCAGCCGGGCAAGCTGAGCGCGGGCAACAGCGGCACGGGCACGCTGGCGCACCTGACGGCCGAGCTGTTCGCGCAGGAGACGGGCACGTCGCTGGTCAGCGTGCCCTACAAGGGCGAGAGCGCGCTGATGCCCGACCTGATCTCGGGGCTGGTGTCGATGGGCTTCCTGAACCTGCCGAGCGTGATCGTGCACATCCGCTCGGGCCGGCTGCGTGCGTTGGCGGTGTCGTCGGCGCAGCCGGTGGCCGAGCTGTCGAGCGTGCCGACTTTCCGCAGCCTGAAGCTGCAGAGCCTGGAAGTGGAAGGCTGGGCCACGCTGGTCGCGCCCAAGGGCAGCATTCCGGCGGACGGGTTGGCGCGGCTGGAGAAGCTGCTTGCGGCGGCGCTGCAGTCCGAGGTGGTGAAGAAGCGCTTCGACGCGCTGAGCCTGGAAACTTTCACCCGGGGGCGCGAGGCCACTGCGCAGTACCTGAAGGCCGAAGGGAGCCGGTGGGGGCAGGTGGTGAAGAGCCGCGGGATTCAGATCGATAACTAGGTTTTGGGTTCGTTGTTCAGCGCGTGATCGTTGGGCAGTGCAGTCGTTGATTGCAGATCACCCGCCCCGGACGACAACGACCGAACCAGGTAAAGCAAACAGACACAGCAGCGACCCACTGAAATGAACACAGACATCAACAACAGCCACAGCGTGGAAGCCGACGTCGTCGTCTGCGGCGGCGGCGTGGCGGGCACCATGGCGGCGGTGGCGGCCGCCAGGCAGGGCGCTTCGGTCGTGCTGGTCGAGCGCTACGGCTTCCTGGGCGGCAACGCCACGGCCGGCGCGGTGGCGCAGTTCAACAGTTGGCAGACCGGCAACGGCCGCAAGGTGGTGGCGGGCCTGGCCGACGAAGTGGTCGCGCGGCTGCGGCGCTACGGCGGGGCGCGCGAGCACGAGAGCTTCGTGATGTCCACCGGCCACCACATGGACCGCGTCGAGTACGCGCCCGAAGTGCTGAAGCTGGTGCTCGACGACATGGTGGCCGAGGCCGGCGTGCGGCCGCTGCTGCATGCGAACCTGCTCGACGTCGAATGCGTCGCCAGGCGCGTCGTCGGCCTGCGCGTGCTGACCAAGGGCGGCGTGCTGCAACTGCGACCGCGCGTGCTGGTCGACGCGTCGGGCGACATGGACGCGCTGAAGCAGGCCGGGGCGCGCTTTCTCGACCTGGGCGACGGCGAGGCGCTGCAGCCCGCCACGATGATGTTCCGCTTCGGGCCCATCGACTTCGAACGCTTCGGCGCGCTGACCAAGCCCGAACTGGCCGCGCTGGCCGCACAGGGCTACGCGCAGGGCGGGCTGGCGCGCGCCGCGCTGCATTCGAGCCGCGACCCGTACTCGGACGACGGCTGGTTCAACATCAGCCGCCTGGGCATCGACGCCACCGACCCCATGGCCCTGGGCGCGGCCGAGATCGAAGGGCGGCGGCAGGCATGGAAGGCCGCGGCGTTCCTTGCGGCGTCGGTGCCCGGCTGCCAAGAGGGCCGGCTGCGCGCCTTCGCCACGCAGGTGGGCGTGCGCGAAACGCGGCGGGTGGAAGGCGACCATGTGCTCACGGCCGGTGAATTGCTCGAACCCGTGCAGTTCGACGACGCCATCGCGGCCGGGGCGTACCCCATCGACATTCATCCGGCACAGGGCGGCGCGCTGCACTACGTGCCGATGGACGCCGACCACGCGTACCAGATTCCGTACCGCAGCCTGGTGCCAAGCACGCTCGACAACGCGTTGGGGGTGGGGCGCGGCATTTCGGCCAGCCACGAGGCGCTGGCGGCGATACGGGTCATGACGATCTCGATGGCCGTCGGGCACGCGGCCGGCATTGCGGCGGCCATGGCGGTGAAAGAGGCGGACAGCGAAGGCTGGACGGGCGGCGCGCAGGTGCGCGCGGTGCCGGTGGCGGCGCTGCGCGAGGCGCTGCTGCGCGACGGCGCCGTGCTGGCCTAGAACTGCTCAGGCGCTCAGAGCCAGTTGCCGCTCTGCGGCATCTGCACCTTCTCGGCCGGGTCGTTGCTCGTCACGAACGAGCCGATGACGATGCTCAGCAGCGAGATGAAGATGCTCGCGAACAGCGCCGTCCAGAAGCCCGACACCCGGAAGCCCTTCACCAGCGCCGCCACCAGCAGGATCATCAGCGCGTTGATGACCAGCAGGAACAGCCCGAAGGTCACCAGCGTGAGCGGCAGCGTGAGCACGATCAGCAGCGGCTTGACGACCGCGTTGGCCAGCCCCAGCAGCAGCGCCGAGACCACCAGCGCGCCGGTGCTGTCGAACTTGAGCCCGCGAAAAAGGTGGCTGGCCACCCACAGCGAAACGGCGGTGATGGCCCAGTGGATGAGGAAGGGGGTCAGGTTGTTCAGCATGTCGGGGCAGGTGTGGCGAAGAGGACGCGCCATGGTAGTCGGGCCAGTTGGCGTGCGCGTGCGGCCCGAGCCCGGGCGGCCCGGGATTATCTCGGCGTGCGTTCATGGGGGTTGATCGATTGTTACCCCGTGAAACAATGGCGAACTGACCGGTAAACTCGCCGCTTTCGCGCCCCGGGGCCAGAGCGACCGGGGCTTTCTTTTTCGCCTGATCAACGAGGACCGTGCGCCCTATGGCCAATGCGTCGATCGCCAGCATGACCCCCGCCCCGGCCTCGGCCGACGAGGCCGAATCGTGGGTGCGCGGCGAGCTCATCCGCAGCCTGATGCGCTCCGCGAAGGGCTCGTACCTGGTGTCGGCGCTGCTGATGCCGGCCATGGTCGGGCTGAACTGGGGCTACGCGGCCCGCTGGGAGCTGTTCACCTGGCTGGTGGCCGGCATTCTGGCCACGGCCTGCCGCGCCTGGGGCGCGCGCGTGTACGCGGTGCGCTACGCCGGTCGCAGCGCGGTGGCGCAGCAGCAGTTCACCGAGCGCTACGGCTTCGTCTGGAGCACCAGCGCGGTGGTCTGGGGCTTCTCGGTGATGCTGTTCTTCGAGCGCTCGCCGCAGGTCAACCAGTTCATGAGCTGGCTCATCGTGGCCGGCGTGGGCACCTTTCCGCTCAACGGGCTGGCGCTGCACCCGCCGTTGCTCAAGCGCTATGTCAACACGCTGTTCATCACCATGCTCGGGGCGGTGGTGGTGCGCATGGTCACGCTGCAGATGCAGCACCCGCAGTTCCAGTACGGCTACCTGATGCCGGTGCTGCCCGTGCTGCACTGGTTCCTGCTGTTGCGCGCCGGCCGGCACATCTACGAGACAGCGCGCAACAGCCTGGAGCTGCTGTTCCACAACCACATCCTGATCAAGTCGCTCACGCAGCAGCGGCAGGCGGCGGTGTCGGCCGTGGCCATGAAGAACCGCTTTCTGGCCAGCGCCGCGCACGACATGCGCCAGCCGGTGCTGGCGCTGTCGCTGTACGCCGACTGGCTGCGCAACGAGCCCGAGCTGGTGCTCGAGCTGGCGCCGAAGATCGTGCGCGCCACGCACGCGGTGAACGCGCTGTTCGACTCCATGTTCGACCTGGCGCGCATCGACTCGGGCCAGGTGCGCCTGCACGTGGAGCGCGTGGACGTGCCCGAGCTGCTGCACGACCTGGAGCTGCAATACCGCCCGGTGGCCGAGAGCCGCGGCCTGGACTTTCGCGTGCACGTGTGCGAGGGCTCGTTCCTGACCGACCCGATTCGCGTGCGCCGCATGATCGGCAACCTGCTGGCCAATGCCATCAAGTACACGACCGAGGGCGGCGTGCTGCTGGCCGCGCGCACCACGCGCGAAGGCTTGCGCGTGGAGGTGTGGGACACGGGCATAGGCATTGCGCCCGAGCATCTGCGCGACGTGTTCCTGGAGTTCTACAAGGTGGCGGACCATGCGGGCACGTCCGACGGCTTCGGCCTGGGCCTGGCCATCGTGGCGCGGCTGTCGCATGTGCTGGGGCACCCGGTGAGCGTGCGTTCGCGGCTGGGCAGCGGCAGCGTGTTCCGCGTGGCGCTGCACGACGCCGACGAGGCGGTGGCGCAGGCGCGGGTGACGGCGTCGGGCGGCGGGTGAGCGAGTGAGCGAGCGAGTCAGCGGCCACGGCGGCCACCCATAAAAAAAACCGCGCACTGCGCGGTATTTTTTAATTTTCGGAAACGGAGATCAGCCCGAGAGCAGTCCGTTGGTGCGCGCGTAGTGCAGCGCCTGCGTGCGGCTCTTCACGCCCAGGCGGCGGAACAGGCGCCACAGGTGGACCTTCACCGTGTGCTCGCTGATTTCCAGGTCGGTGGCGATGTCGCGGTTGCTCATGCCCTTGTCGAGCATGGCGATGAGCTGCGTCTGGCGCTTCGACAGCTTGCCGCTGTTGGCGGCCGGGGCGTCGTCGGTTTCCTCTTCCGAGCCGGCCATCAGCAGGCCGCGCAGGGCGGCCGCCAGCTCGTTGGAGCTGGCCGACTTCTCGATGTAGGTGTCGGCACCGGCCTCGATGCAGGCGTCTTCCATGTCGGCCGCGGGGGCGGCCGAGTACACGGCGATGGGCACGTTCGGGTAGACCTGCTTGACCGCGATCACGCCCGACACGCCGTTGGTGTCGGGCAGCTTCAGGTCCAGGCAGAAGAGCGTGGGGGCGCCACGCTGCTGCACGGAGCCCGCCAGCTTGTCGAGGCGCTCGAGTTCGACGATGTTCTCGGCCGGGCGCAGGCGCCGCAGGACCATCACGATCGCGTCGCGCATCAGGGGGTGGTCGTCGATGACATAAATGCTCATGTTTTCTTCCTTTGTGATCGCACCGTCTTCTCTCTCTGTTTCCTGCTCACCAGCGGATGGCCGATGGGCTCTTCCGGGTCAACTCCCTGGGTTGGTGGGCGTTGCCTCCGCCAGTGCCTCCAGCGCCTCGGTGACGGCGCGTGTTCCTTGTGTGTCGATGGGTTCGAGCTGGGCGGCCAGCGAGGCCAGGGCCTCGCCGCGCTGCGCCTGCAAGAGCGCGATGGTACGGCCCGCTTCCTGCGGCGTTGTGAAACCACGGCTCTGCAGCAGGGTTTCGCCGCGCGCGTCCAGCAGCTTGAAATAGAAGAGGCCGTCGGCCTTCTCGCGGTACTGCTTGAAGCTCGGCCTGGCGACCTTCGCCGCCTTGGCGCCGGCCTTGTCCTTGCCGGCGGCCAGGTTGCGCAGGCCCACGGCGTGGCGCAGGCTGGTCATGAAGGGCTTCGACAGCGCGCGGGCCTTGTCGGCGCCGATGAGCAGGATGCGCTCGATTTCGGCGGGGTCGTTCATCAGCGCTTCGTAGCGCGCGCGCAGCGGGGCCACTTCCTGGTCGATGCGCTCGAACAGCGTGTGCTTGGCGTCGGCCCAGCTGATGCCGTCGGCATACGCCTTGCGCAGCGCCTCGGTTTCCTCGGCGCTGGCAAAGGCCTGGTAGATCTGGAACAGGGCGGAGCCTTCGGTGTCCTTGGGCTCGCCGGGCGCGCGCGAGTCGGTCACGATGCTGGAGATCTGCTTTTGCAGCTGCGCGCGCGGCGCGAACAGCGGAATCGTGTTGCCGTAGCTCTTGCTCATCTTGCGGCCGTCGAGGCCGGGCAGGGTGGCGACGGCGTCGTCGATCTCGGCGTCGGGCAGCGTGAAGTGCTCGCCGTACTGGTGGTTGAAGCGCTGCGCCATGTCGCGCGCCATCTCGATGTGCTGCACCTGGTCGCGGCCCACGGGCACCTTGTGCGCGTTGAACATCAGGATGTCCGCGCCCATGAGCACCGGGTACATGAACAGGCCGGCCGTGACGTCGGCGTCGGGGTCTTCGCCCTTGGCCACGTTCTTGTCGAGCTGCGCCTTGTAGGCATGCGCGCGGTTGAGCACGCCCTTGCCGGTCACGCAGGTCAGGAACCAGGTGAGCTCGGGGATCTCGGGAATGTCCGACTGGCGGTAGAAGGTGACGCGCGCCGGGTCGAGCCCGCAGGCCAGCCAGCTGGCGGCGATCTCGAGGGTGGAGCGCTGGATGAGCGCCGGCTCCTGCACCTTGATGAGCGCGTGGTAGTCGGCCAGGAAGAAGAAGCTCTGCACACCGGGCGCGACGCTTTGCCGCACCGAGTGGCGGATCGAGCCGACGTAGTTGCCGAGGTGCGGCGTGCCGGAGGGCGTGATGCCGGTCAGGACGCGCAGGGGAGCTTGGGAAGACGAGGCCATGGAACGAGGAGACTTAGAGCAGCAATGCCTTGAGCGGGGTGATGAGCAGGTTGATGACGTAGTAGCCCACGTCCATCAGCGGGCGCAGCCAGTAGTTGCTGACCACGCCAGCAATGACGAGACCCATCACGATGAAGAAGCCGTAGGGCTCGATGCGCGCCAGGAACTGTTGCGCGGGGCCGTTGGGCAGCAGGCCCGCCAGCACGCGGCCACCGTCCAGCGGCGGCAGCGGAAACAGGTTGAAGGCCCACATCACGAGGTTGACCAGGATGCCGCCTTGCGCCATCTTGATGAAAAAGGTTTCATTGACGCCGGAAGCCACCAGGGCCACCAGCACCAGCGCCCACAAAATGGCCTGGATGAAATTGGACACCGGCCCGGCCAGCGCCACCCAGATCATGTCGCGCTTCGGATGGCGCAGCCGCCCGAAGTTCACGGGCACCGGCTTGGCATAGCCGAACAGGAAGGCGCCCGAGGTGGCGAAGTACAGCATCAACGGCATCAGGATGGTCCCGATGGGGTCGATGTGCTTCATCGGGTTGAGGGTGACGCGTCCCATGACCTCGGCCGTGTTGTCGCCGAAATGGCGCGCCACATAGCCGTGAGCCGCCTCGTGCACGGTGATTGCGAAGATCACCGGCAGTGCGTAGATCAGTACGGTCTGTATCAGATTGGAAATATCCACCGGGCGATTGTGTCAGACGGAACGTGCAAAACAGCCCGAATTCACAGGCCCAGCACGGCCAATGCACCGCGTCCCTGGCGCACCACGACCGGGTCGTCGCCCGTGCCCATGGGCGTCAGGTCGACCACGGTGGTGGGCTCGGACGCGCAGGCGCCGGCGTCGATGACAGCGCCGATCTGCTTCTCGAAGCGCTCGCGGATGGTCTGCGCGTCGTTCAGCGCCTCGGTCTCGCCGGGCGGGATCAGCGTGGTGGCCAGGAGCGGCGCGCCGTGCAGCGCCAGCAGCTCCAGCAGCACCTTGTGGTCGGGCACGCGCAGGCCGATGGTCTTGCGCTGCGGGTGGCTCACGCGGCGCGGCACTTCCTTGGTGGCTTCGAGCAGGAAGGTGTACGGGCCCGGCGTGGCGGCCTTCAGCAGGCGGTACTGCTTGTTGTCCACGCGCGCGTAGTTGGCCAGCTCGCTCAGGTCGCGGCACAGCAGCGTGAGGTGGTGCTTGTCGTCGACCTGGCGGATGCGGCGCAGCTGGTCGACCGCGTCCTTGTCGTCGAGGTGGCAGCCCAGCGCGTAGCTGGAGTCGGTGGGCACGGCCACGATCTCGCCGCGCTCCAGCAGCGCAACGGCCTGCTTCAGCAGGCGCTGCTGCGGGTTCTCGGGGTGGACTTCGAAGTACTGGGCCATGTCTGGATTCTCCTGTTCAGGATTCGGCGGGTTCGATGGGCACGCGGCGCTCGCGCACCGTGAGCCATGCGCCGGCGGCGCCGCAGACCGCGATCATCGCCATCCCGATGAGCGAGAAGCGGTCGGGCACATGCGAAAAGATGAGCCAGCCGCCGAGCATCGCGAACGCGATCTGCGCATAAAGATAAGGGGTGAGCGTGGAGGCCGGCGCGCGCTGGTAGGCCAGGATGAGCATGAAGTGCCCCACCGTGCCCATGAACCCCATGAGGCACAGCAGCGCCCACCATTCCCACGAGGGCAGGGCGCTCCATGCGAAGGGCAGCGCCACCGACGCGATCAGCGTGCCGACCCAGCCCGTGTAGAAGTGCATGGTCAGCGGGTTCTCGGTCTGCGCCAGCTTGCTCGTGAGCACCTGGAACCAGGCGTTGGTCAGCACCAGCCCCAGCGGCAGCAGGATGGCCCAGCTGAATGCGCTGCCGCCCGGGCGCAGGATGACCAGCGTGCCCGCGAAGCCCCCGGCCACCAGCGCCCAGCGCAGCGGCGACACATGCTCCTTGAGCGTGGTGGCGGCCAGCAGCGTGATCACCAGCGGCGCGATCAGCACGATGGAGGTGAACTCCGCCAGCGGCATGTAGCGCAGGCTGAAGAACGCGAACACGCTCGACGCCAGCAGCAGTGCCCCGCGCAGCACCTGGTAGCGCGGATGGCGCGTGCGCAGCAACCCCACGCCGTGCAGCGGCAGCAGCACCAGCGTGGTGGCCACCGCCTGGAAGGCATAGCGAAACCACACGCCCATGAGGATGGGCACGCCCAGCGTGGAGAACTTGGTGGCTGTGTCCAGCGTGGCGAAGCAGCCCACCGCCAGCACCACCAGGCCGATGCCCGCGAGGATGCGTTCGGATTCCCTGCTGCGGCTGGCCTGCTGGGCGGCGCGTGCATTGGCCAGCGCAACGGTCGCCGCGCTGTCGGTGCCGGGCCGCGGGCTCTGGCTCACTGCTGGATGCGGTCGCCGAGCAGTTCCCACACGGGAGTGAGCGCGCCGGGCAACGGCGGCAACTTGCCCAGGTCGCAGTGGCTTTCGTCGGGGCTGTGGAAATCGCTGCCGCGCGAGGCGGCGAAGTCGAATTCGAGCGCCTTGTCGGCGTACTCGACGAACTCGGCCGGCGTGTGGCTGCCGGTGACCACCTCGATGGCTTGGCCGCCGTGCGCCTTGAACTCGAGGAACAGCGCGTACTCCTCGTTGGCCGTGAACTTGTAGCGGCCCGGGTGGGCGATCACGGCCATGCCCTTGGCGGCGGTGATCCAGTGCACCGCGTCCTTCAGCGTGGCCCAGCGGTGCGGCACGTAGCCGGGCTTGCCTTCGGTGAGGAACTTGCGGAACACCTCGGGCGTGTCGCGGCAGTGGCCCTGCTCGACCAGGAAGCGCGCGAAGTGCGTGCGCGAGATGAGCTCGGGGTTGCCCACGAACTTCAGCGCGCCTTCGTACGCGCCCTGGATGCCGACCTTGGCCAGCCCCTCGGACATTTCCTGCGCGCGCTTGCCGCGGCCGCCGCGCGTGTCGTACAGGCCCTGCGACATGGCGGCGTCGTCGGGGTCGAAGCCCAGGCCGACGATGTGCACCGTTTCGTTGGCGAAGGTCACCGAAATCTCGGTGCCCGTGAGGTAGCGCATGCCGTTCGCACGCGCTGCCGCCGCGGCGCGGTGCTGGCCGCCTATTTCGTCGTGGTCGGTGAGGGCCCAGAGCTCCACGCCGTTGGAGGCCGCGCGCGCGGCCAGTTCTTCGGGCGTCAATGTGCCGTCGGAGACCACGGAGTGGCAGTGAAGATCGGCGTTGAGAATGGAGGACACCCCTGCATTCTATGGGGTCTGGAACATCGGTGCGGGCGCGTGGATGCTATGCAATGCGCTACTAAATAAATAGCATTACCGCACCGCTGGACGCGGCTCAGCGCTTCTTGCGAAAAGCCGCCCAGGCCGCCACCGCGGTGAAGCTGGCCACGATGGCCACCACGATCCAGAAGCCGTGCTTGTGGTCGGCCAGCGGAATCCCGCCCACGTTCATGCCGAACAGGCCGGCCAGGATGTTGATCGGCAGCGCCAGCACCGTGACCACCGTCAGCACGAACAGGCTGCGGTTGTTGTCCTCGTTCACGTTGGCGGCAATTTCTTCCTGCAGCAGCTTGATGCGCTCCTGCAGCGCCTGCATGTCGCGCAGCACCACCGAGAACTCCTCGGTCGAGCCACGCAGCTCTTGCGCGTCGGGCTCCGACATCCAGGCCGGCGGCCCCTGCAGCAGGCGGAAGAGGGCGGCCGGCTCGGGCGCCAGCAGCCGCTGCAGCCGCACCAGCAGCCGGCGCAGCACGCCCAGGCGCGCGCGCTTGTGGTCCAGCCGACCGGCCAGCAGTTCGTCTTCGATGCGGTCGATGCGCGAGGTCACGCCGCGCACGATCTTCACCAGCACGTCGGCCTGCGCGCGCAGCAGGTGCTCGAGCAGTTCGGTGCTCGAGCGCGGCGCGTCGCCGGCCTTCACCGCCGTGCGCAGCGCATCCACCGAGCGCAGCGGCTTGGTGCGCGCCGTGACCACCAGGCGCGGGCCCACGCTGATCCACAGCGTGGAGATGTCCGAGGGCTCGAAGCTGAACTCGAAGTGCACGTCGTTGATGACGGCAATCAGCGAGTCGTCCGCGCGCTCGATGCGTGTGGAGGGCAGGCCTTCGTGCAGCGTCTCGTAGAAGGTGTCCGACAGGTTCGCGTGCCGCAGCAGCCAGCGCTCCGCGTGCGCGTGGCTCAGGTTGAAGTGCAGCCACACATAGGCCGGATCGCGCTCGCTGCATTCGCGCTCGCGCTCCTCGGCCAGCCACGCCGCGGCCTGCGCCGAGTCGATGGCCCGCGCGGGCTCCGGCGCCGAGGCGTCGAACAGGTAGCCGGAGATCAGCCCGGCTTCGTCGCCGCCGTAAGACTGGGCGGCGAGGTCATGAAATGCCGACAAGGTGCGTGGTCAGGAAAAGGAGCGGATCGAAAAAGCGCGAATCAGGCGGCGTGATCAGAAGACCCGCGTGAACAGCCAGTACAGCGAGCCCGACAGCAGCATCGCCACCGGCAGCGTCAGCACCCAGGCCAGCGCCAGGTTGCGCAGCGTGGACATCTGCAGGCCCGAGCCGCTGGCCGTCATGGTGCCCGCCACGCCGGAAGACAGCACGTGCGTGGTGGACACCGGCAGCCCGTACATGTCGGCCGCGCCGATGGTGATCATGGCCACCACCTCGGCCGAGGCGCCCTGGGCGTAGCTCAGGTGCGTCTTGCCGATCTTCTCGCCCACCGTGACCACGATGCGCTTCCAGCCGATCATGGTGCCCAGGCCCAGCGCGATGGCCACCGCCACCTTCACCCACAGCGGAATGAAGCGCGTGGCGCTGTCGAGCTCTTCGCGGAAGGCGTTCACGCGCATTTTGGTGTCGGCGTCGAACTTGGCGGCGCCGCTCTTGTCGAGGTGGCGAATCGCTTCCGAGGCCAAATACATGTCGTTGCGAACGTTGGCCACGGCCTCGGCCGGCACGGCGGCCAGCGAGCCGTGCTTGCGCACCTGCTCGCCGATGCTGCCGGCGGTGATGGCAAGCGCCGGCACCACCGTGGGGGCGAACTCGCGGGTGCGCACATAGGTCGACAGCGCGTCGCGCGCGGCGGCGGGCTGCAGCGCCGGCAGCGAGGTCGGCACGCTGCGGTTGAGCGCGGTCTGCGCCATCTCGGCCACGGCCACGAACTTGATGGTTTCGTCGGCCGGCATCGCGCGGTTCAGCGCATAGGCCATGGGCACCGTGCCCACCAGGATCAGCATGATCAGCCCCATGCCCTTCTGGCCGTCGTTGGAGCCGTGCGCGAACGACACGCCCGTGCAGGTCAGGATGAGCAGGCCGCGAATCCACCACGGCGGCGGCGCGCTGCCCTTGGGTTCTTCGTACAGCGCGCGGTTCTTCACGAAGGCGCGCAGCGCCAGCAGCAGCAGCGCCGCGCAGCCGAAGCCCACCAGCGGCGACAGCAGCAGCGAGTAGCCCACCTTGGTGGCCTGCGCCCAGTCGACACCGCTGGTGCCGTCGCGCCCGTGCATCAGTGCATTGGCCACGCCCACGCCGATGATCGAGCCGATCAGCGTGTGCGACGACGACGCCGGCAGCCCCAGCCACCACGTGCCCAGGTTCCAGATGATGGCGGCGATGAGCAGCGCGAACACCATCGCGAAGCCCGCGCCCGAGCCCACCTGCAATATGAGCTCCACCGGCAGCAGCGCGATGATGCCGAAGGCCACCGCCCCGCTGGACACCAGCACGCCCAGGAAGTTGAAGAAGCCCGACCACACCACCGCGAAGTTGGGCGGCAGCGAGTGCGTGTAGATCACCGTGGCCACCGCGTTGGCCGTGTCATGGAAGCCGTTGACGAACTCGAACCCCAGCGCAATCAGCAGCGCCACGCCCAGCAGGATGTACGGCACCCAGGTGGTCACCGGCGCGCCCGAGGACGTCACGTCGCCCACCAGGCTCCAGGCCGTGAAGAGCAGGCCGGCGGCCAGCAACCCCACGAAGGTGATCAGCGTGAGCGGACCGGGCTTGGCATCGAGCTTGGGCCGGTGCGCGGCGCCGGGCGCCGGTGGCATCTCGGCTTTGGGGGCGGCGAGGGTGTTCATGGCGGCGGTTTTTTAAGCTGTTGGTATGCCGCGGATGGTGTTCCGGGTATATGACAACTTTGTGTCGGGACCTGTAAAAGAGCGTTCGTCCGTCACGCAGCGGTCATACAGGCGGCGCAGCATGCTTTTTCCTTCGCCTTCCCATTCGAGCTTCCATCATGCTGAACAGCGCCCTCCCGGACCACGAAGAACTGATGCAACGCATCGCCCGCGACCTGATCGACAGCTACGACGAAGAGCTCGAGCTCGAGATCGAGGACCGCAACATCGACGCGCTCGACCCTGCCGCCAGCATTGCCAGCAGCAGTGCCGACAAGGCCGCGCGCCAGGCCTACTTCAAGGAACTGTTCCGCCTGCAGGGCGAGCTGGTGAAGCTGCAGGACTGGGTGCAGCACAGCAAGCAGAAGGTGGTCATTCTTTTCGAAGGCCGCGACGCCGCGGGCAAGGGCGGCGTCATCAAGCGCATCACCCAGCGGCTGAACCCGCGCGTGGCCCGCGTGGCCGCGCTGCCCGCGCCCAACGACCGCGAACGCACGCAGTGGTACTTCCAGCGCTATGCCGCCCACCTGCCCGCCGCCGGCGAAATGGTGCTGTTCGACCGCAGCTGGTACAACCGCGCCGGCGTGGAGCGCGTGATGGGCTTCTGCTCGGACGACGAGTACGAGGAGTTCTTTCGCACCGTGCCCGAGTTCGAGAAGATGCTGGTTCGCTCGGGCATCAAGCTCATCAAGTACTGGTTTTCCATCACCGACGACGAGCAGCACATGCGCTTTCTCGGCCGCATCCACGACCCGCTGAAGCAGTGGAAGCTCAGCCCCATGGACCTGGAAAGCCGCCGCCGCTGGGAGGAATACACCAAGGCGAAGGAAATCATGCTCGAGCGCACCCACATTCCCGAGGCGCCGTGGTGGGTGGTGCAGGCCGTCGACAAGAAGAAGGCGCGCCTGAACTGCATCAGCCACCTGCTGGGCCAGCTGCCCTACAACGAAGTGCCGCACCCGACGGTCGAGCTGCCCGAGCGCGTGCGCCACGCCGACTACCTGCGCCAGCCGGTGCCGGCCAACATGATCGTGCCGGAAATCTACTGAAGCACGCGGGGCCGGGGCGGAGACGGCCGCCGGGCAGGTTCCTGGCAGGCAGCTAGGCCGCCCGGCGCTTTGCCTTCACACTGCGCCATGGCCCGCCGCTCCACCGCCTCCGTCTTCGCCCGCGCGTACCAGCGCAACCTGCGTGCGCTGACCAAGGTCACGCTGAGCAACAGCAAGCGCATCGCGGGCCAGGTGCAGCGCGCCGCCGCCAAGCGGCTCAAGCCACCGCCCGGCAAGGGCGACTGGCTCAGCGGCATGGCCGTGGGCGCGGGCGGGGCGCGGGGCTACCACCTGTTTCGCCCGGCCGACCTGCAGCTCGCGCCCGGCGAGAAGCTGCCGCTGATGGTCATGCTGCACGGCTGCGGCCAGACCGGACGCGACTTCGCGGCCAGCACGCGCATGAACGCGCTGGCCGTGCGCCACCGTTTCCTGGTGCTCTACCCCGAACAAGACCGCCTCGCCCACCCGCAAGGCTGCTGGAACTGGTACGAGCGCCGCTCGGGCAAGGCCGACGCCGAGGCCGCCACGCTGATGGCCGCGGTCGACCAGGCCTGCATGCTCTACCCCGCGGACCGCGACCGCGTGGCCGTCGCCGGGCTCTCGGCCGGCGCCAGCATGGCGGCGCTGCTGGCCACGCGCTATGCCAACCGCTTTCGCGCCGTCGTCATGCATTCGGGCGTGGCGCCCGGCGCGGCCAAGTCGTCGGCCACGGCGCTGGGCGCCATGCGCGGCAAGAACGTGCCGCCCATGCCCACCACCGCCGTCGGCAAGGCCCTGGGCGCCGCGGCCGTCTTCGCCACCTTGCCGCCGATGCTGGTGCTCCACGGCGACGCCGACGCCGTGGTGGCGCCGAGCAATGCCGTGAGCAGCGCCGCCGTGTGGGCCACGGCCCTGGGCGCGCGGCCCGGCATGCCGCGCAACATGCAGCGCGGCAAGCGCCGCGCCATGCAGGTGACCGACTTCAAGCGCAAGGGCCGCACCGTGGTCACGCTGTGCGAGATCGCGGGGCTCGGGCATTCGTGGAGCGGCGGCGCCTCGGCGCTGATGTTCAGCGACCCGACCGGGCCCGACGCCACGCGCATGGCGTGGGCGTTCGCGCTGGCGCAGTTCAAGGCGACGCAGAAGACGGTCTAGCAGCGTCGCGCTGTCATGCCGCGACCACGTCGCGCGCCGCGGCCCGCCACGCGCCCGGCGCCATGCCCTTCTCGCGCTTGAAAGCCTTGCTGAACGCCGCCTCCGAGTCGTAGCCGACCGCCGCGGCAATCGTGCCCAACCGCGGCGTTGCCCTGGCCGAGCATGTTGCCGGCCTTGAACATGCGCCATTGCGTCAGGTATTCGAGCGGCGCCTGCCCCACGCGCTCCCGAAAGCGCTGGGCGAAGGCCGAGCGCGACAGGCTCGCGGCCGTCGCCAGCGACGCCATCGTCCAGTCGCGGGCCATGTCCTTGCGCATCGCGCGCAGGGCGGGGCCGATGCGCGCGTCGCCCAGCGCCGCGAGCCAGCCCGCCTGCGATTCGCCGTGGGCCGCGACATGCGCGCGCACCGCCTGCACGAACACGATGTCCGCCAGCCGGCTCACCAGCAGGCTGGAGCCCAGGCCGGGCTGGCCGGTTTCCATCGCCAGCAGCTGCAGCGTGCCCTGCAGCGCGAGGGCGCGGGCCTCTCCATCTTCACGTGCAGCGGCACCGGCAGCACCGGCAGCAGGTTGAGCAGGGGGCACGCCGCGCGCTGGTCGACATGGAACCAGCCGCAGATCGATGACCTCCCGGCGATGACCTCCAAGGTCATCGCCGCCATGCGCCTTCCTCCCAACACTGGAGCCCACCATGACGCAGTCGCACTTCGCTGCCCCGGCAGCCTCGCTTCCTTCTACGGCCCGCGCGGCCGTGCCGGGCCGACTCGCCCTGTGGGTGATGCTCAGCGGCACCTTCCTGGTGGTGCTGGACTTCTTCATCGTCAACGTCGCGCTGCCCTCGATGCAGCACGAGCTGCACGCCGGCGCCGCGACCTTGCAGCTGGTGGTGGCGGGCTACGGCCTCGCCACGGCGGCGGGCCTGGTCACAGGGGGCCGGCTGGGCGATCTGTTCGGCCGCCGCCGCATGTTCATGCTGGGCCTGCTGCTGTTCACGCTGGCATCGGCCGCCTGCGGCTTCGCGCCGAATGCCGAGCTGCTGGTGGCGGCGCGCGTGCTGCAGGGCCTGGCCGGCGCGCTGCTGCAACCGCAGGTGCTGGCGATGATCGGCCTGGCCTACAGCGGCGAAGACCGGGCACGCGCCTTCGCGGCCTACGGGCTCACGCTCGGGCTGGGCGCCACGCTGGGGCAGCTGGTCGGTGGCGTGCTGATCCATGCGGACCCTGCCGGGCTCGGCTGGCGCAGCTGCTTTCTCATCAACGTGCCCATCGGCCTGCTGGCGCTGGTGCTGGCACCGCGCGTGATGCCGCCGCTGGCGAACGGCGGCCAGGGGCGGAGCGGGCTCGACCTCGTCGGCATGCTGCTGGTGGCCGCGGGCTCGGTGGCCGTGGTGCTGCCGCTGGTCGAAGGGCGCGAGCAGGGCTGGCCGCCGTGGAGCTGGGTGTGCCTGGCCGCGGCGCTGCCCTTGCTCGGCGCCTTCGCGCTGCAGCAGCGTCGCCTGGCCGCATGCGGCGGTTCGCCGCTGGTCGCGCCGGTGCTGCTGGCCGACGGCCGCTTCGTCGCCGGGCTGTTCACCACGCTGGTCTTCTACGTGGGCAACGCTTCGCTGTACTTCGTGCTGGCGCTGTACCTGCAGCAGGGGCTGGCGCTGGGCCCGTTGGCGTCGGGGGCGGTCTTCATGTCGCTGGCGGTCGGGTTCTTCGCCACGTCGATGGCCGGGGCGCGGCTGGCGCGGCGCTTCGGCGGCAAGCCGCCCATCGCGCTCGGCGCGCTGGTGCTCGCGACGGGGCATGCACTGCAGTTCGCCAACGTGGCCGGCTGGCCGGGGCACACGCATGCGGCGCATGTAGTCGGGTGGATGGTGCCGCTGCTGCTGGTGCAGGGCGCCGGCCTGGGCATGGTGATGGCGCCGCTGGTGGCGACCGTGCTGGCCGGCCTGCCGCCGCAGCACGCGGGCGTGGCGTCAGGCGTGCTGTCGATGGTGCAGCAGGCGAGCAACGCACTGGGGGTGGCGCTGATCGGGATTCTTTTCTACGGGCGGCTGGGACAGGGGGCGGATGCGGCCAGTTACTCCGGGGCGTTCGGCGTGGCGTTGCTGTACCTGGTGGTGTCGGCGCTGCTGGTGGCGGTGCTGCACCGGCGTGGAAGCCGGGCAACGCCAGCGCCCTCGTGACGACGTACCCAATCCGGGCTTGTACAAGCCCGGATTGGGCTTCTTCAGGGAGCCCATGCCACACTCGCCGCCCGACTACAGGTGCGCCATGGACTCCGATCTGAAACTTCTGACCCAAGCCCTGCGCGACTTCGCCCAGGCCCGCGACTGGGAGCAGTTCCATTCCCCCAAGAACCTCGCCGCCGCCCTGTCGGTCGAGGCGGCCGAGTTGCTCGAGCATTTCCAGTGGCTGACCGAGGCGCAGAGCCGCTCGCTGCCGGCGGACAAGCGCGCCGAGATCGGCACCGAGATCGCCGACGTGCTGCTCTACCTGCTGCAGCTCGCCGACAAGCTCGGCATCGACGTCGTCGAGGCGGCCAGAAGCAAGATGCTCCTCAACGCGAAGAAGTACCCCGCGCAAGGTTGACTCCCGCTGAGTACCTCCGTGTACGCCACCCGGCGTATTTCACCTTCATGGTGCATTCCGCAGACTCCTCTCCACGCCAGCACAGCGCTGGCGACCCCGTTCAAACCACCCCGGAGCAGGAGTCCACATGCAACGTCGTTTCACACTCAAGGCGCTCACCGCCGCCGTCGCGCTGGCCAGCATTTCTGCTGTGCCGGCATTCGCTGCCGACACCATCAAGGTCGGCGTGCTGCACTCGCTGTCGGGCACGATGGCCATCTCGGAAACCGTGCTGAAAGACACGGTGCTGATGGCCATCGACGACATCAACAAGAAGGGCGGCGTGCTGGGCAAGCAGCTCGAGCCCGTGGTGGTCGACCCGGCCTCCAACTGGCCCCTGTTCGCTGAAAAGACCAAGCAGTTGCTCGGCCAGGACAAGGTCTCGGTGATCTTCGGCTGCTGGACCTCGGTGTCGCGCAAGTCGGTGCTGCCGGTGGTCGAGGAAATGAACGGCCTGCTGTTCTACCCGGTGCAGTACGAGGGCGAAGAACTCTCCAAGAACGTGTTCTACACGGGCGCCGCGCCCAACCAGCAAGCCATTCCGGCGGTCGACTACCTCATGAGCAAGGAAGGCGGCGGCGCCAAGCGCTGGGTGCTGCTGGGCACCGACTACGTGTACCCCCGCACCACCAACAAGATCCTGCGCGCCTACCTGAAGAGCAAGGGCGTGAAGGAAACCGACATCGACGAGAAGTACACCCCCTTCGGCCACAGCGACTACCAGACCATCGTCGCCGACATCAAGAAGTTCTCGGCCGGCGGCAAGACGGCCGTGGTGTCCACCATCAACGGCGACTCCAACGTGCCCTTCTACAAGGAACTCGGCAACGCCGGCCTGAAGGCCAAGGACGTGCCGGTGGTGGCCTTCTCGGTGGGCGAGGAAGAACTGCGCGGCGTGGACACCAAGCCGCTGGTGGGCCACCTGGCCGCGTGGAACTACTTCATGAGCCTGAAGAACCCGACCAACACGGCCTTCATCAAGGAGTGGAGCGAGTACGCCAAGGCCAAGAAGATCCCGGGCCACATGGACAAGCCGCTCACCAACGACCCGATGGAAGCCACCTGGATCGGCATCCACATGTGGAAGCAGGCCGTGGAGAAGGCCAAGTCGACCGACACCGACAAGGTGATCGCCGCCATGGCCGGCCAGACCTTCACCGCGCCCTCGGGCATCGTGTCGAAGATGGACGAGAAGAACCACCACCTGCACAAGAGCGTGTTCATCGGCGAGATCAAGGCCGACGGCCAGTTCAACGTGGTGTGGAAGACGCCCGGCCCGGTGAAGGCCAAGCCGTGGAGCCCGTACATCGAAGGCAACGACAAGAAGCCTGACTACCCGGCTGGCAAGTCGATGTAACTCATCGGGCAAGTCCCTGGCCTTGCTCCCTCTCCCCTCGGGGAGAGGGCGGGGGTGAGGGCAGCGGCGGCCAATCTGGCGGCCGCGTCTGTTGGAAGGCCGCCGGCCCTCACCCCAACCCTCTCCCCCAGGGGAGAGGGGGCAACACGAAACTCATCATGCTTCGACGAACCCTTCACTGCGCACTCGCCGCCATGCTCCTCATGGCATCGGCCGCCCACGCGCTGACCGCCGACGAAGCCCGGGCCATCGCCTCCGGCGAGTCCGAAGCCCGCATCGCCGCGCTCAACAAGGCCGTGCTCACGGCCGACGAGAAGACCGCCGCCTTCATCCAGGCGATGTCCGACGACGCGGTCAAGTTCACCGAGGACAAGGTCTTCGTGATGAAGGACGACAAGGGGTTCGACCCCGTCACCGGCACCGAGCTGAAAGTGCCCGACACCGCCGAAGACGTCGTCAACAACAACCTCATGCGCGGCGCGCTCGATGCCGCGCAGGCCGCGCTCAAGCTCACGAGCAAGGACGACGCGGTGCGCGCCGAAGCCGCGCAGGCGCTGTTCAAGGAGCCCGACGAGTCGCGCCTTCCCATGGTCGAGAAGGCGCTGGCCGCCGAGACCAACCCGAAGATCAAGGCGCAGCTCGAACTGGTGCGCGCCGCCGGCATGCTCACCAGCGCCGACAAGGTCAAGCGCCTCGCCGCCGCGAAAGAGCTGGGCAACAACCTCAACCCCGACACCAAGCTGCTGCTCAACCAGCGCCTGGCCGACGAGACCGAGGCCGACGTCAAGGCGGCCATCGTGGCCTCCATCGCCAACATCGACGCCTCGCTGGTGTGGGGCGACCGCATCAACGCCGTGTTCAGCGGCATCAGCCTGGGCTCGGTGCTGCTGCTGGCCGCGCTGGGCCTGGCCATCACCTACGGGCTGATGGGCGTCATCAACATGGCGCACGGCGAGCTGATGATGATCGGCGCCTACGCCACCTACGTGATGCAGGGCGTCTTCCAGAAGTACCTGCCGGAGGCCATGTTCGGCTGGTACCTGGTGGCCGCCATTCCGGTGTCGTTCCTGGCCTCGGCGCTGGTCGGCGCCATCCTGGAGCGCGGCGTCATCCGCTTCCTGTACGGCCGGCCGCTGGAAACCTTGCTGGCCACCTGGGGCATCAGCCTGATGCTGCAGCAACTGGTGCGCACCATGTTCGGCGCGCAGAACGTGGGCGTGGAAAACCCCGGCTGGATGAGCGGCGGCTTCACCATGCTGAGCAACGTCACGCTGCCGTGGAACCGCATCGGCATCATCGTGTTCGCGGTGCTGGTGCTGCTGGCCATGGGCTGGCTCATCGGGCGCACGCGGCTGGGGCTGTTCGTGCGCGGCGTCACGCAGAACCGGCCCATCGCATCGTGCATGGGCGTGAACACCGCGCGCATCGACACCTACGCCTTCGCGCTGGGCTCGGGCATTGCCGGGCTGGCCGGATGCGCGCTGAGCCAGATCGGCAACGTGGGCCCCGACCTGGGCCAGAGCTACATCGTCGACAGCTTCATGGTGGTCGTGATGGGCGGCGTGGGCCAGCTCGCGGGTACGGTGTACGCGGCGCTGGGGCTGGGCATTCTCAACAAGTTCATCGAAGGCTGGGCGGGCGCGGTGCTCGCCAAGATCGCGGTGCTCGTTTTCATCATCATCTTCATCCAGAAGCGTCCGCAAGGCATCTTCGCGATGAAGGGCCGGAGTGCAGAGGCATGAGCAAGGTCACATTGCCAACCAAGGGGCCGCTGCTGAGCGGCAAGGGCTGGACGGCCTTCTTCGTCGCGCTCATCGTGGTGTGCGCGGTGGCGCCCATGCTCAACATGTGGGTGCCGGTGGACAGCCCGCTGCACATGAGCGACTACGCGGTGGCGTTGGTCGGCAAGATCATGTGCTACGCCATCTGCGCGCTGGCCATGGACCTGATCTGGGGCTACACCGGCATCCTGTCGCTGGGCCACGGGCTGTTCTTCGCGCTGGGCGGCTACATGATGGGCATGTACCTCATGCGGCAGATCGGGCGGGACGGCAACTACAAGAGCGACCTGCCCGACTTCATGGTGTTCCTCGACTGGAAGGAGCTGCCCTGGCACTGGACCTTCAGCGGCAGCTTCGTCATGACGCTGGTGATGATCGTGGCGGTGCCGGGCCTCATCGCCTTCGTGTTCGGCTTCTTCGCGTTCCGCTCGCGCATCAAGGGCGTGTACTTCTCGATCATCACGCAGGCCATGACCTTCGCGGCCATGCTGCTGTTCTTTCGCAACGAGACGGGCTTCGGCGGCAACAACGGCTTCACCGACTTCAAGCGCATCCTGAACATCCCGATCGCCACGCAGGAGATGCGCATGACGCTGTTCGCGCTCACGGGCATCACGCTGCTGGGCTTCTTCCTGTTCGCCAAGTGGCTCATCGGCAGCAAGTTCGGCCGCGTGCTGCAGGCCATTCGCGACGCCGAAACGCGCGTGATGTTCTCGGGCTACAACCCGCTGCCGTACAAGCTCACGATCTGGGTCATCTCGGCCGTCATGTGCGGCGTGGCCGGCGCGCTGTACGTGCCGCAGGTGGGCATCATCAACCCGGGCGAAATGAGCGCGGCCAACTCCATCGAGATCGCCATCTGGGCGGCCGTGGGCGGGCGTGCCACGCTGATCGGCCCCATCATCGGCGCCTTCATCGTCAACGGTGCCAAGAGCTGGCTCACCGTGGCCTACCCGGAGTACTGGCTGTACTTCCTGGGTGCCCTGTTCATTGCTGTCACGCTGTTCCTGCCGAACGGCATCGTGGGGTTGGTGCGCAAGTGGATGTCGAGGGAGAAGAGAGGGCCGGCGGCCGACGCGCCGGCGGTGAGCGACGGCCGCGATGCCGCGCAGCGTGCCATTGCCGCCGAGCAAGGCATGGCGCCGGAGTCGCTGCACGCGCCGCTGGCCGCCGAACCGAAGGGAGCGCGCGCATGACGCCCGATCTGATGGAAGCCGGCGCCGAGCGCAACGCGCGCGCGCACGGCCTGCCGTATGCGAGCAGCATGACCGAGTCGGGCGGCCGCAGCGCCGACTTCGGCCGCCACGTGACGCCGGGCGAGGTCGACGTGACGCACGGGCGCATCCTGTACCTGGAAGACGTGAGCGTGAGCTTCGACGGCTTCAAGGCCATCAACAAGCTGTCGCTGGACATCGCGCCGGGCGAGCTGCGCTGCATCATCGGGCCGAACGGCGCGGGCAAGACGACCATGATGGACATCATCACCGGCAAGACGCGGCCCGACTCGGGCACCGTGTTCTTCGGCAGCACCATCGACCTGCTGCGCCATCGCGAGGCCGACATCGCGCAGCTGGGCATCGGCCGCAAGTTCCAGAAGCCGACCGTGTTCGAGCACCTGACGGTGTTCGAGAACCTGGAGCTCGCGCTGAAGACCAACAAGGGCGTGCGCGCGTCGATGCTGTTCAGGCTCGACTCCGCGCAGAGCGACCGGCTGGCCGAGGTGCTGGAGACCATCCACCTGGCCGACAGCGTGTCGCGCCTGGCGGGCAACCTGAGCCACGGCCAGAAGCAGTGGCTGGAAATCGGCATGCTGCTGATGCAGGACCCCAAGCTGCTGCTGCTCGACGAGCCCGTGGCCGGCATGACCGACGAGGAAACGGCGCGCACGGCGGAGCTGTTCCTCACGCTGAAGGGCAAGCATTCGCTGATGGTGGTGGAGCACGACATGAGCTTCATCCGCACCATCTCCGAGATCGTCACCGTGCTGTGCGACGGCTCGGTGCTGGCACAAGGCACGCTGGACGAAGTGCAGGCCGATGAACGCGTGATCGAGGTGTACCTTGGTCGCTGACCAAGGCAGCGTCGTGGTGCGGCGCCTGCCTTGCTCCCTCTCCCTCCGTGAGAGAGCAGGGGAGAGGGCCGACGGCGCACACGCCACGGCCGCGCCGGATACCGGGCGCTTTCAACAACGCCAGACGAAGGGCGCACGAACATGCTGACAGTCAAGAACATCCACCAGTACTACGGCGGTTCCCACATCCTCAGGGACGTGAGCTTCGAGGCGAAGCTCGGCAAGGTGACCGTGCTGCTCGGCCGCAACGGCGTCGGCAAGACCACGCTGCTGAAGTCGCTCATGGGCCTGGTGCCCATCAAGAGCGGCAGCATCGAGCTGGAAGGCAAGCCGATCCAGAAGTCGACCCCCTACGACCGCGCCAGGGCCGGCATCGGCTTCGTCCCGCAGGGCCGTGAAATCTTCGCCAGGCTCACCGTCGAAGAAAACCTGCGCATGGGCCTGGCCTACAAGAGCGGCAGCACGCCGATTCCGGCCGAGCTGTACGAGCTGTTCCCCGTGCTCAAGCAGATGATCAACCGCCGCGGCGGCGACCTCTCGGGCGGGCAGCAGCAGCAGCTCGCCATCGCGCGCGCGCTGGCGCCCAAGCCGCGCCTGCTGATCCTGGACGAGCCGACCGAAGGCATCCAGCCGAGCATCATCAAGGACATCGGCCGCGTCATTCGCATGCTGGCCGACCGCGGCGATATGGCCATCGTGCTGTGCGAGCAGTACTACGACTTTGCCCAGGAGCTGGCCGACGACTACCTGGTGATGGAGCGCGGCGAAGTGATTGCGCGCGGCCTCGGCAAGGACATGGAAGCGCAGGGCGTGCGCCAGCTGGTGGCGATCTGAGCTTCAGCGGGGCCGACCGCGCGCTGGCAAACCGATGCCGGTGCCGGTACCAGGGCCTCGGCAATTCCGTATCGGCATAAATTCAGGGTTTACCCTAAAATCCGGGTTCTGCCCGCGGCCGCCGGGCACCTTCCCAGGAGCCTGGCCTTGAACGCCTCCCCACCCGCGCTGGACAGCGCGGACACCGACATTTCCGTTTCTTCTTCTTCGTCTGCAGCACCCGTCAATTTCCTGCGCGCGGTGCTCGCGCTCGGCGTCGGCGGCTTTGCCATCGGCACCGGCGAGTTCGTCATCATGGGCCTGCTGCCCGAGGTGGCGAAAGACATCGGCGTGAGCATTCCAGAGGCCGGCCACGTCATCAGTGCCTATGCGCTGGGCGTGGTCATCGGCGCGCCGGTGCTCGCGGTGCTGGCCGCGGGCTGGCGCCGGCGTGCGCTGCTGATCGCGCTCATGGCCGTGTTCGCGGCCGGCAACTTCGCCAGCGCCGCGGCGCCCACCTACCTGCTGCTCAACCTGCTGCGCTTTGCCACCGGCCTGCCGCACGGCACCTATTTCGGCGTGGCCGCGCTGGTGGCCGCGGCGCTCGCGCCACCGGGCAAACGGGCGCGGGCCGTGGGGCTCGTCATGCTGGGGCTCACCGGCGCCACGCTGGTGGGCGTGCCCATCGCGGCGTGGCTGGGCCAGCTCTTCGGCTGGCGCGCGGCCTTCGTGTTCGTGGGCGTCATCGCGCTGGTGGCCATCGTGCTGCTGCGCCGCGACATTCCCGACCTGGCGCCGCCGGCCGGCGCCAGCCCGTGGCGCGAGCTGGGCGCGCTCAAGCGCAAGCAGGTGTGGTTCACGCTGGGCATCGGCGCCATCGGCTTCGGCGGCATGTTCTCGGTGTTCAGCTACATCAAGCCCACGCTGATCGAGGTGGCCGGCATGCCGCTGGGGGGCGTGCCCCTGGTGCTGGCGCTGTTCGGCCTGGGCATGGTCATGGGCAACCTGGTGGGCTCGCGCCTGGCCGACAAGTCGCTCATGCGCACCATCGGCGGCCTGCTGGTGTACGCGGCCGTGGTGCTCGCGCTGTTCACCTTCGCGGCGCACAACGTGTACACGGCGGCGTTCAACGTGTTCCTCATCGGCACCACGGTGGCGATCGGCCCGGCGCTGCAGATCCGCCTGATGGACGTGGCCGGCGACGCGCAGACGCTGGCCGCCGCGCTCAACCACTCGGCCTTCAACATGGCCAACGCGCTGGGCGCCTGGCTCGGCGGCGTGGCCATTGCCGCGGGCCTGGGCTGGACTTCGACCGGCTGGGTCGGCGCCTTGCTGGCGCTGGCCGGCATCGGCGTGTTCGGCTGGGCCGTGGCCAGCGCGCGCGCCACGGCGCGGCAGCCGGCCGCGGCAGCCTGCTGAAACATCGGCTGAACACCTGCCGATCGCCTGCAGAAGCGCTTCGGCATTCGCAAGGATGCAAGGATGCAAGGATCAGGGCGCGCGCGGCGCGGTGCGCGCGTGCAGCAGCGCCGCAAAGTTGCGCAGCTCCGCCGCGTTCAGGTCCGACACGGCCCACGCCTGCATGCCGCCCTGCGTCCAGTGCGCCAGCTGGTAGCCCTGGCGCGTGGAGAACACCGGCGGCATCGCCTTGCCCGTACCCTTGGCCTCGGCCGCGGGCCACACGAACAGGTTGATCACGTGCGGCCCCGCGCGGTACACCAGCGCCGCCACGGTGCGCCCGTCGAGGTAGTCCAGCCGGCCACCGGCGAGCGGAAAACCTTCGTCGGCCAGGTCGACCACGGGCGGTGAAAAGTCCAGCTTGCCGGCGAACCACGGCTTGACCGTGTGCTGGTCGGTGGAGGCCACATCGGCCAGGTGCGCGGCCATCAGCGAGCGCACGTGGTTGCCGGTGACGGCCTCGGCGAGCGCGTCGGAAGAGGGCGCCAGCGGCGACACAGGCCCCGCGAGCAGCACCAGCGCCAGCCCCCAGGCCGTGGCCGCGCCCGTGCCGAACCAGGCCAGTCCGTGCCACCAGCCGCGACGCTTTGGCAAAACGCTCGCGGCAGACGCAGGCGCAGGCGAAGCAACCGGCACGCGCACAGGCGCAGGCAACGGCACCGGTGCCGCAGGCATGGCCCCCGCCTCCGCCCGCACGGCCCGCCCGATGCGCTGCGCCAGCCCGCCCGGCGGCGCATGCCGCGCGGCCTGCCGGCGTATCAGCATGCCCAGTTCGTCGTCAGACATTGCCATGGTGCGTCCTTCCTCCCTCATCCCTGTGATCCCCGTGGTCGCCGCGATTGCCCTGGCCGCCCGGGCGGTCGTCGCGCAGGCTCTCACGCAGCAGCGCCCGCGCGCGCGACAGCCGCGACATCACCGTGCCCAGCGGCACGCCCGCGATGCGCGCGATGTCTTCGTAGCGCATCTCTTCCAGCTCGCGCAGCACCACCACCTCGCGGTACACCGGCGGCAGCGCGTCGATGGCGGCGTTGATGCGCTCGCCCTGCGCGCGCAGTTCCCATTGCCGCGCCGGGTCGCCGCCGGCGGCCGGTACAGCCGAGCCTGTGCCTGCGCTTTCCATGGCCGTTTCGCTGTCGCGCAGCTCGTCGAATTCGACCTGGTCGGCCAGCTGGCGGTTCTGCCGCATCCAGTCGAAGCAGGCGTTGCGCACGATGCCCAGCAGCCACGGCCGCGCGCTTTCTCCGCGCAGCCCGTCGAAGAAGCGAAAGGCGCGCAGGTACGCCTCCTGCACCGCGTCTTCGGCGAGCTGGTCGTCGCGCAGCAGCCAGCGCGCAAGGTTCCAGGCCGCGTCCAGGTGCGGCAGCGCGGCGGCTTCGAACTGGCGTGTGCGGTCGGTGGTCAACAGGCTCAAGGGCTCCTTCTTCCTGCATGACGGAGCGGGCCGGCGGTTTATTCCCGCGCGAAGGAAATTTTTTCTTCGCGCTGCACGGAATAAGCAGGGCATGTCATGCGTCATGCCCTGTACGGAATTTTCGGATTCTGCGTGCTCCCGCCCTTTTCAACAGGAGGTTTTTCACCATGCTCGCCCACCCCGCAATGTCCCGCTTCGCCCGAACACTGGTCGTGCTCTCGGCATTGGCCGCTTCGGCCGCCCCCGCGCTGGCGGCCGGCCCCAAGGCCTACGTCGGCAACTTCAAGGACAACACCGTCAGCGTGATCGACACCGCCGCCGAGCGCGTCGTCGCCACCGTGCCCGTGGCGGCGGGGCCCGACGGCATCGTGCTGGCGCCCGGCGGGCGCAGCGCGTTCGTCAGCGGCTCCAGCGCGTCTGCCGTGAGCGAGATCGACACCGCCACCGACAGCGTCACCCGCAGCATCGACGTGGGCAAGGGCCCGCAGGGCCTGGCCATGACGGCGGACGGCAAGTGGCTGCTGGTGGCCGTCAACGGCGACGACCGCGTGGCCTTCGTCGACACCGTGGCGCACGGCGTGAGCGCCAGCGTGGCGGTGCCCAAGCCGCACACCATCGCCATCCGGCCTGACGGGCGGCAGGCCTACGTGGCCTCGCAGGAGCCCGGCCACTTCGCGCTGGTCGTCATCGACATGGCCACCCGCGCCGTGGTCACGCAGATTCCGCTGGACAAGCCGCCGCGCGACCTGGAGTTCGACGCCGACGGCAAGTCGCTGTACCTCACGCTGGCCGGCGTGCCCGCGGTGCAGGTGCTGGACGCGGCCACCAACCAGTGGGGCGCGCCGGTGTCCACCGGCGTGTCGCCGCACATCGCGCAGCACTTCGCCGGCATGGCGAGCGGCGTGGTGGTGGTGCAGGGGCCGGGCGAGGTGATGCTGTTCGACCCTGTGGCGCGCGCGTCGGTGCGCAGCATCGGCGTGGGCAAGCAGCCGCACTGGCTCGACCTGTCGGCCGACGGCAGGAAGCTGTGGGTGAGCAACGAGGGCTCCAACGACGTGAGCGTGGTCGATCTGGCGGGCGGGCCGATGCACACGGTGGCGGTCGGCAACGCGCCGCGCAAGATCGCGGTGCAGCGCGTGGCCGCTTCGCAGGGCGCGAAGGCTGTGCAAGCCGTGCAAGGCACGCAAGCCGCGCATGCTGCGCATGCCGCCGGCTCCGCCCACGTGGCCATTCGCAACTTCGCCTTCGAGCCCGCGCAGGTCACCGTCGAGGTCGGCCAGACGCTCACCTGGCAGAACGACGACGGCTCGCCGCACGGCGTGGTCTTCAAGAACGGCACCGGCGGCATCGACCTGCTGCTGCCGGGCAAGGCCTTCGCGCGCAGCTTCGACAAGCCGGGCGTGTACGAGTACGCCTGCTCGGTGCACCCGTACATGACGGCGCGGGTCACGGTGGTGGCGCCGCAGTCACGCTCCTGAGCCCGCGGGTTGACAGGAGCGAGCGAAGCAAACGACAGTGCGGCGCATCGATCTGATGTGGGCACCGTCGCGTGCGAAGAATGAAGATGGAACGAATTTCGCGCCGGCGCCTGCTGTGCGGCGGGCTGGCGGCCGCGTCGCTGGGGCATCCTTTCTTGCGGCTGCATGCGCAGGGGTCATCGCGCGAGCTCTTCATGCTGGGCGTGGCCTCGGGCGCGCCGCAGCCTGATGGTTTCGTGCTGTGGACGCGGCTCGCACCCGACCCGCTGCAGGGCGGCGGCATGGGCGATGCGCCGGTCGAGGTGCGCTGGGAAGTCGCCGACGACGAGCGCTTCAGCCGCGTCGTCGCCAAGGGCTCGGCCACGGCGACCGAGGCGCTGGCGCATTCCGTGCACGTCGAGGTGGGCGGCCTTGCGCCGGGCCGGCCGTACTGGTACCGCTTCACCGCCGCCGGTGCGCGCAGCCCCGTCGGCCGCACGCGCACCGCGCCGGCCGATGCAGACGAGTCGACGCGACCGGTGCGCTTCGCCTTCGCCTCCTGCCAGCACTACGAGCAGGGCTTCTACGCCGCATACCGCGACATGGCCGAGCAGCCGCTGGACTTCGTCGTGCACCTGGGCGACTACATCTACGAGAGCTCGCGCGGCGCGGAGCGCGTGCGCCAGCACCAGGGCGGCATTCCGACGCAGCTGGCCGGTTTTCGCGACCGCTACGCGCTGTACAAGACCGACCCGCAGCTGCAGGCCGCGCACGCCGCGTTCCCGTGGCTGGTGACCTGGGACGACCACGAGGTGGCCAACGACTACACGAACGACATGTCGCCGCGCACGCCCGACCCGGCGCAGTTTCTCGCCATTCGCGCGGCCGCCTACCAGGCCTGGTACGAGCACATGCCGGTGCCCGAGCGCATGCGCCCGCGCGGTGCCGATGCAGTCATCTACGGGCGCCATCGCTTCGGCCGCATGGTCGACCTGCTGCTGACCGACGGGCGCCAGTACCGCTCGCACCACGTGTGCCTGTCGGGCCGCAGCGCGTCGCCGCTGGCCGACTGCGCAGACCGCTTCGCGCCGGGACGCAGCCTGTTCGGCGGGGCGCAAGAGGCATGGCTCGCGCGCGAACTCGCGGCGCCGCCCGCGCGCTGGACCGTGCTCGCGCAGCCCACGCTGCTGGCCGAGGCCGACCGCAAGCGCGGACCCGAGCACGGCTACTGGATGGACGGCTGGGACGGCTACGCCGCGGCGCGCACGCGCCTGCTCGACGGGCTGGCGCTGAACAAGGCGAACGGCGGCAGCGCGCTGGTCGCCAGCGGCGACGTGCATGCGTTCTGGGCGGCGGACCTGCGGCAAGAGCAGCAAGACCAGCAAGACCGGCATGGGGCCGCCATCGCGACCGAGTTCGTCGGCGGCGCCATCACCTCCGAGGGCCCGAGCGCCAAGAGCGTGGCGAACATGCTCGCGAAGAACCCGCACCTGCGCTACGGCCGCGCCGACAAGCGCGGCTATGCGCTGGTGACGCTCGATGCCGGCGGCGCCGCGGTCGAGTTCCGCGCGGTGGACGACGAGACGCAGGCCGGCTCGGCCGTGCGCACCATGGCGCGCTTCGGCGTGGAGCGCGGCGCGCCGGGCGTGCATGTCGAGAGCGCATGAAAGCGCATGAAAGTGTTTTGAAAGCGTCTGAGCGCGCCTGAAACCCGCGCGCGCCTGAAGGATTGGACGGCCGTGTCTATGATGGCCGCCGCCCTTTTTTCCTCACTTTCCGAGAGCGAAACACCATGAGCATTCCCACCACCCGTCTCGGCCGCACGGGCCTCACCGTGTCGCGCCTTGCCCTCGGCACCATGACCTTCGGCCTGCAGACCGACGAGGCGGTGTCGCACCAGATCCTGGACAAGGCGGCCGAAGGCGGCATCAACTTCCTCGACACCGCCGACGTGTACCCGCTGGGCGGCACGGTGGAAACCACGGGCCGCACCGAGGAAATCATCGGCCGCTGGCTGCAGAAGCAGGGCCCCACCGGGCGGCGCCGCTTCGTAGTCGCCACCAAGGCGGTCGGCAAGGTCGGCCCCAACAGCTGGGACCAGGGCGCCTCGCGCAAGCACCTGCTGGACGCCATCGACGCCTCGCTCAAGCGGCTGCAGACCGACCACGTCGACCTGTACCAGCTGCACAGCGACGACCGCGAGACGCCGCTGGAAGAAAGCCTGGAGGCGCTGGACATCATCGTGAAGTCGGGGCGTGCGCGCTACATCGGCGTGTCGAACTTCCTGGCCTACCGGCTGGCGCGCGCGCTGGGCAAGGCCGAGCTGCACAAGCTCACGCGCTATGTGTCGGTGCAGCCGCGCTACAGCCTGCTGTTCCGCGAGATCGAGCGCGAGCTGCTGCCGCTGGTGGGGGAAGAGGGGCTGGGCGTGATTCCCTACAACCCGCTGGCCGGCGGCCTGCTCACCGGCAAGTACAAGCCCGGTGCCAAGCCGGAGGAAAACACCCGCTTCACCCTGGGCACCGCCGGCAACATGTACCAGGACCGGTACTGGAACGAGCGCAGCTTCAACACCGTGACGCAGCTGCACAAGCTGGCGGACGAGGCCGGCGTGCCCCTGGCGACGCTGGCGGTGGCGTGGGTGATGGCGAACCCGCTGATCACCGCGCCGCTGCTGGGCGCGAGCCGGCCTGAGCAGCTGGACGCGACCCTGGCTGCGGCTGAGTACAAGCTGGAGCCGGCGCTGAAGCAGAAGCTGGACGAGCTGACGGCCGAGTACCGCAAGGGCGACGCGCCGCGCTGATCGGCGGTATTTCTCCTTCCCCCGCTGGGGGAAGAACCCGTTTTGCTCCTTCCCCCTCTGGGGGAAGGCGGGGATGGGGGCAAGCAGCGTTGGAAACAGGCGCTGCGTTCAAATGAGCGCCGTCGTGCCCCCACCCCAGCCCTCCCCCAGCGGGGGAGGGAGCAAGACGGGGCCCCGCTCCTCCCTTCGGCAGGGAGCAACTACGGAAACTGTCAGAACTGTCAGTTAACCGACAGCGAGCGGTTTGATGCCTGCACCTAGAGTGCCTTCATCATGGATTCATCCGCCGCCATCCCCCCATCGCGCAAGGCCTTCGCGCCGTCCGCCATCGCGCTGGCCGCCTTGCTGCTCGCAGGCTGCGCCGTCGGCCCCGACTACGTTCGCCGGCAGATGGACGTGCCGGTCGCCTACAAGGAAACCGGCGGCCCCTGGAAAACCGCCGCCCCGCAGACCATCGACGCGAGCCACCCCTGGTGGGACGCCTACGGCGACAGCACGCTCGGCGCGCTCATCGTGCAGGCCAACGCGGCCAACCAGAACATCCGCGTCGCCGAGGCCCAGTACCGGCAGGCGCAGGCCATCACCGCGGCGGCGCGCGCCAACTTCTTTCCGAGCGTCGGCCTGAATGCCGGCGCCAGCCGCGCGCAGACCAACAGCACCGGCACCGTCAAGCTGGGCACCACCGACACGCTCGGCCTCGCCGCCAGCTGGGAGCCCGACATCTGGGGCGCGGTGCGCCGCTCGGTCGAGGCCGACAACGCGAGCGCGCAGGCCAGCGCCGACGACCTTGCCGGCGCGCGCCTGAGCATCCAGACCACGCTCGCGCAAGACTATCTGCAGATCCGCGTGATCGACCTGGAGCGCGACCTGTACGCCAGCACCACCGCCGCCTATGCCAAGGCGCTGGAACTCACGCAGCACCAGTACGCCGCCGGCACCGTGCTGCGCTCCGACGTGGCGCTGGCGGAAAGCCAGCTGAAGACCGCGCAGGCGCAGGCGGTCGACCTCGACGCCCAGCGCGCGCAGCTCGAACACGCCATCGCGGTGCTCACCGGGCAGGCGCCCGCGTCGTTCTCGCTGGCGCGACTCGAAACGCCCGCGCAGCCGCCGACCGCCGAAACGCTGTCTTCCTCGGCCGCGCTGCGCGTGCAGCTGCAGGTGACGCCCGCGGGCCTGCCGTCGGAGCTGCTCGAACGCCGCCCCGACATCGCCGGTGCCGAGCGCCGCGTGCAGGCGGCCAACGCCAACATCGGCGTGCAGAAGGCCGCGTACTTTCCGCAGATCGTGCTCAGCGCCAGCGGCGGCTTCAGCGCGGCCAGCCTGGCCACGCTGTTCAACACGCCCAGCCGCGTGTGGTCGCTGGGCGCGGCGCTGGCGCAGACGGTGTTCGACGGCGGGTTGCGCAAGGCGCATACCGACCAGGCCGTGGCCGCCTACGACGCCTCGGTGGCGCAATACAAGCAGACCGTGCTCGGCGGCTTCCAGCAGGTGGAAGACAACCTGTCCACGCTGCGCGTGCTCGACAACGAATCGGCCCTGCAGGCCGACGCGGTGCGCGCCGCGCAGCTCGCCGAGCGACTGGCGCTGAGCCAGTACCGCGCGGGCACCGCCACCTACCTCAGCGTGGTGACGGCGCAGACGCTGTCGCTCACCAACCAGCGCACGGCCGCCCAGGTGCTGGGCCGCCAGCTGGCGGCCAGCGTGTCGCTGATCGCGGCGACGGGCGGCGGCTGGAACGCCTCCGATGCCAGTGCCAGTGCCAACACAACTGCCAGTGCGGCTGCCAGCGCCACCGCCAACACAAGTGCCACCGTTGCCGCCGCACAGAAGACTTCCGGGAATTGACGCCATGACGACCTCCGCAGACACCACCGCCGCGAACCCGCATCCCTCACACGCGCACCCGCACTCACCCTCGCAGCATCCACAGGAACCTCATCGGCGCCGCACCACCTGGCTCGCCGCCGCCACGCTCGTGGTGCTGCTGGGCGGCGGGGCCTGGGCGCTCACGCACCAGGCCGCCAACGCCGCCAAGCCCGATGCGCCCAAGACGCCGCCGGTGCAGGTGACCACCGCGCGCGTCACGCCGCAGAACGTGCAGGTCTACCGCTCGGGCATCGGCACCGTCGCCTCGATGGCCACGGTGACCGTCAAGGCGCGCATCGACGGCCAGCTCGACAAGGTCGGCTTCGTCGAGGGGCAGGACGTCAAGGCCGGCCAGCTGCTCGCGCAGCTCGACCCGCGCACGCTGCAGGCGCAGCTCGCGCAGGCGCAGGCCACCAAGGCGAAAGACGCGGCCACCCTCGCCAACGCGCGTGCCGACCTCAAGCGCTACACCACGCTGCTGGGGCAGGATGCCGCCACGCAGCAGCAGGTCGACACGCAGAAGGCGCTGGTCAACCAGCTGGAAGCCGCGGTGCAGAACGACGCCGCGCAGGTGCAGTACGCCGAGGTGCAGCTGAGCTTCACGCGCATCGCCTCGCCCATGAACGGCCGCGTGGGCGCGCGGCTGGTCGACCCCGGCAACATCGTGCACGCGACCGACGCCAACGGGCTGGTGGTCATCAACCAGATCGACCCCATCGCCGTGCAGTTCACGCTGCCCGAAGACGCGGTGCAGGACATCAACCGCGTGCAGCAGCAAAGCAGCCAGCCGCTGGCCGTGGTGGCCTACGACCGCAGCGGCGCGCAGCTGCTGGGCACCGGCAAGCTCATATTGCTGAACAACCAGATCGACACCACCAGCGGCACCGTGCAGCTCAAGGGCAGCTTCGCCAACCCGCAGCACACGCTGTGGCCCGGCCAGTATGTGAACGTGCGGCTGCAGCTCGACCGCCGGGCCGACTCGCTCACCGTGCCCGCCGCCGCCATCCAGCGCGGCCAGGACAACACCTACGTCTGGGTGATCGATGCCGAGAACAAGGCCGAGAACGTGCCTGTGCACGTGGTGCAGATCGCCGACGGCACGGCCGTGATCGACAAGGGCGTGAGCGCCGGCCAGCGCGTGGTGACCGACGGGCAGTACAAGCTCAAGCCCGGCGCTGCCACCGTGGAGCCGCCGCCCGCGCAGAAGGGTGAAAAGGCCGGCAAGGCCGAAAGCTCGACCCCGGCCGCGGGCGCCAAGCCCACCAGCGGGAGCAGCAATTGAGCATTTCCGCCGCCTTCATCAAGCGCCCCATCGGAACCACGCTGCTGGCGCTGGCCATCCTGCTGGTGGGTGCGGCGGTGTTCCCGCTGCTGCCGGTGGCGCCGCTGCCGCAGGTCGACTTTCCGACCATCCAGGTGTCGGCCAACCTGCCGGGCGCCAGCCCCGAGACCATGGCCTCGAACGTGGCGCAGCCGCTGGAGCGGCAGTTCTCGCTCATTGCCGGCCTGTCGCAGATGACCTCGACCAGCGGCCTGGGCTCCACGCAGATCACGCTGCAGTTCGACCTGGACCGCAGCATCGACGCCGCCGCGCTCGACGTGCAGGCCGCCATCAACGCCTCCACAGGCCAGCTACCGGCTAACCTGCCGAGCCCGCCGACCTTTCGCAAGGTGAACCCGGCCGACTCGCCCATCCTCATCCTGTCGGTGCAGTCGAAGACGCTGCCGCTCACCGAGGTGAACGACTACGCCGACAACATCCTGGCGCAGCAGATCTCGCAGATCTCGGGCGTGGGGCTGGTGAACATCGGCGGCGTGCAGAAGCCGGCGGTGCGCATCCAGGTCGACCCGGCCAAGCTCGCGGCATTGGGCCTGGGCCTGGAAGACGTGCGCACCGTGCTGGCGTCGGCCACCGTCAACGCGCCCAAGGGCACCATCGACGGGCCCAACCAGAGCTTCACCGTCTACACCAACGACCAGCTGCTGAAGGCCCAGCCCTGGAACGACGTGGTGCTGGCCTACCGCAACGGCGCGCCCATTCGCGTGCGCGACCTGGGCGTGGCGGTCGACGGCCCCGAGAACGCCAAGATCGCCGGCTGGGCCTATGCCGGCGCCGCCGCCCCCGAAGGCAGCACCGTGCAGAACGGCCGCTCCATCGTGCTGGCCATCACCAAGCAGCCGGGCGCCAACGTGATCGAGACGGTCGACCGCATCAACGCCGCGCTGCCGCGGCTGAAGGCATCGATTCCGCCGACGGTGGAGGTCAACGCCATCATCGACCGCACGCAGACCATCCGCGCCTCGGTGAAGGACGTGGAGTTCACGCTGCTGCTGACCATCGCCCTGGTGGTGGCGGTGATCTTCGTGTTCCTGCGCAACGTGCCCGCCACGCTCATTCCCAGCGTGACGGTGCCGCTCGCGCTGCTGGGCACGGTGGCCGTCATGTACCTGCTGGGCTACAGCCTGGACAACCTCTCGCTCATGGCGCTGACCATCGCGGTGGGCTTCGTGGTGGACGACGCCATCGTCATGCTGGAGAACATCTACCGCTACGTGGAAGAGGGCATGTCGGCCATGGAGGCCGCGTACAAGGGCGCGGGCGAAATCGGCTTCACCATCATCTCGATCTCGGTGTCGCTCATCGCGGTGTTCATTCCGCTGCTGCTCATGGGCGGCATCGTGGGGCGGCTGTTTCGCGAGTTCGCGGTCACGGTCACGCTCACCATCGTGGTGAGCGTGGTGATCTCGCTCACGCTCACGCCCATGCTGTGCTCGCGCTTCCTGAAGAACGAGCACGGCAGGCAGCACGGGCGGCTCTACCAGCTGTTCGAGCGCGGCTTCGACGCCATGCTCAACGGCTACAAGCGCGGGCTGCACGTGGTGCTCGACCACCAGTTCATCACACTGATGGTGTTCATCGCCACGGTGGCGGCCACGGGCTTCCTGTTCATGGTGATTCCCAAGGGCTTCTTTCCGCAGCAGGACACCGGCTTCATCTCGGGCTTTGCCGAGTCGGCGCAGGACGCCTCCTTCGCCTCCATGAACGCCCGCATGCTGGCGCTGGCCGACGTGGTGCGCAAGGACCCCGACGTGACCGGCTTTGGCATGAACGGCAGCTCGTCGACCTACAACACGGGCAACTTCTTCATCAGCCTGAAGCCGAAGGACGAGGGCCGCACGGCCACGGCCGACGAGATCATCACGCGGCTGCGCCCGCAGCTGGCCAAGGTGCAGGGCGTGAACCTGTTCCTGCAGGCGGGGCAGGACATTCGCGTGGGCGGGCGCTCGTCGCGCACGCAGTACCAGTACACGGTGACCGACGCCAACCTCGACGAGCTCAACACCTGGGCGCCGCAGCTGCTGGCGCGCTTCAGGCAGCTGCCTGAAATCACCGACCTGGCCTCCGACCAGCAGAACGCCGCCGCGTCGGCGGTGCTCACCATCGACCGCGACCGGGCGTCCAGCTTCGGCATCACGCCGGCCACCATCGACGCCACGCTGTACGACGCCATCGGCCAGCGGCAGGTGGCGCAGTACTTCACGCAGCTCAACAGCTACCACGTGGTGCTGGAGGTAACGCCCGCGCTGCAGCAGGACCCGGCGCTTTTCAGCAAGCTGTACCTCAACTCGCCCATCACCGGGCAGCAGGTGCCGCTGTCGACCTTCGTGAAGGTGGACACCAGCAAGACGGCCTACCTGTCGATCAGCCACCAGGGCCAGTTCCCGGCCGTGACCATCTCGTTCAACCTGGCGCCGGGCCATGCGCTGGGCGAGGCGGTGGACGCCATCAACAAGGCGCAGGCCGACATGGGGCTGCCGCAGTCGCTCACCGGTGCGTTCCAGGGCACGGCCCAGGCGTTCCAGGACTCGCTGTCTTCGCAGCCCTACCTGATTGCCGCGGCGCTGGTGGCGGTGTACATCGTGCTCGGGCTGCTGTACGAGAGCTACATCCATCCGCTGACCATCCTGTCGACGCTGCCCTCGGCCGGCGTGGGCGCCTTGCTGATCTTGATGGCGGGGGGCTACGACCTGAGCGTGATCGCGCTGATCGGCATCATCCTGCTGATCGGCATCGTGAAGAAGAACGGCATCATGATGATCGACTTCGCGCTCAAGGCCGAGCGCGAGCAGGGCATGTCGCCGCACGACGCCATCTACCAGGCCTGCCTGCTGCGCTTTCGCCCGATCATGATGACCACCATGTGCGCGCTGCTCTCGGGCCTGCCGCTGATGCTGGGCCACGGCTCGGGCTCCGAGCTGCGCCGCCCGCTGGGCTACGCGATGGTCGGCGGGCTGATACTCTCGCAGGCACTCACCCTGTTCACGACCCCGGTGGTGTACCTGTACCTCGACCGCGCGCACTACTGGTACCTGAGCCGCAAGGAGGCGCGAAAGGCCCGCAAGGCCACCCGCGCCGGCGAGGCGCCTCCGGCCGCCGAGGCGCACGGATGAGCGGCAGTTGAACCACGACAGCGACACGAGACATCGCACCGCCATGAAGATCCTGATTGTCGAAGACGAACTGAGAACCGCCGACTACCTCTCCAAGGGGTTGACCGAGCAGGGCTGCACGGTCGACATGGCGCACAACGGCATCGACGGCCAGCACCTGGCGCTCACCCACGACTACGACGTGATCGTGCTCGACGTGATGCTGCCGGGGCAGGACGGCTTCTCGGTGCTGCGCGAGCTGCGCGCCGTGAAGCAGACGCCAGTCATCATGCTCACCGCGCGCGACCGCGTGGAAGACCGCATCAAGGGCCTGCACGAGGGCGCGGACGACTACCTCATCAAGCCCTTCTCGTTCCTGGAGCTGCTCGCGCGGCTGCAGGCGCTGAACCGGCGCGGGCGCAAGCAGGAGCCGATGCAGCTGCGCATCGCGGACCTGCAGATCGACCTGCTCGCGCGCAAGGCCTTCCGGGCGAGCAGCAGCGGTGGCACCAGCACGCGCATCGACCTCACGGCCAAGGAGTTCGCCTTGCTCGCCGTGCTGGCGCGACGCCAGGGGGAGATCCTGTCGAAGACGGCCATTGCCGAGCTGGTGTGGGACATGAATTTCGACAGCAACACCAACGTGGTCGAGGTGGCCATCAAGCGGCTGCGCGACAAGATCGACGTGCCTTTCGGCACCAAGCTGCTGCACACGATCCGCGGCATGGGCTACGTGATGGAGGTGCGCGACACACCGAGCGTGCCGAGCGCGCCGAATGCGCCCGACGGAGCCCCCGGCGAGCAGGGCCGGCACGGGGAGGGCGCCGCGCCGTGAAGCGCTCCATCACCGCGCGGCTGGTGCTCATGTTCGCCGCCGCGGCGCTGGCCACCTTCACGCTCGCGGGCTTCGCGCTGCACAACGTGCTGGCGCGCGAGCTGGAGCGCCACCAGTACGAAGAGCTGGACACCACGCTGAAGAGCCTGCAGTTCTGGATCGGCGCCATCGGCTCGCCCGACCGCTGGTCGCGCGTGCAGGCGCGCATGGACACCCTGACGCCCGAAGACGGCAGCGTGCGCTTCTGGGTGCTCAGCGACGACCCGCGCTTCCAGTACGGCAAGGGCCTGGCGGAAATAGACGGCCTCACGCGCGAGGCCAACGGCCACACCAGCGCCATCGTGCTGCCCGGCGAAGAAAAACCGTTTCGCACGCTGTCCGCGCACATCGGCGCCTTCGAGCAGCGCCCGGCGGTGCGGCTCATCGTCGGGCGCAACACCGAGCCCTATGCGCGCACGCGCCACACCTTTCTGACGGCGCTGGTCGCGCTCGGGCTGGGCGCCATGCTGGCGGTGGCCTTCATGGGCTACTGGATCGCCCGCGTGGGGCTGCGCCCGCTGGAGCGGCTGTCGGCCGAGGCGCAGGCGCTGCGGCCCAAGACCTTGTCGCAGCGCCTGCGCGCGCAGCCGCTGCCGGTGGAACTGTCGGCGCTGGCCGAGGCCTTCAACGGCGCGTTGGCGCGGCTCGAAGAGGCCTACGGGCAGCTCGAGTCGTTCAACGCCGACGTGGCGCACGAGCTGCGCACGCCGCTGGCCAACCTCATCGGCAGCACGCAGGTGGCGCTGTCGCGCCAGCGCAGCGCCGAGGAGTTCGAAGAGGTGCTGCAGGCCAACCTGGAAGACCTGGAGCGGGTGCGCTCCATCGTCAACGACATGCTGTTCCTGGCGCGCGCCGACCGCGGCGAGGTGGCCACCGGGCTGGTGCTCACGCCGGTGGCGCAAGAGGTGCGCAAGACCATCGAGTTCTTCGAGTTCGTGCTCGACGAAACCCGCGCGCAGGTCGCCATCGAAGGCGACGTGCTGGCCGAGGCCCGGCTGGAAAGCGCGCTGTTCCGCCGCGCCATGTCCAACCTGCTGCAGAACGCCATCGAGCATTCGAAGCCGGGCGCGCAGATTGCCGTCACGCTGCGCGAAGCGCCGGGCGCCACGTGGATCAGCGTGTCGAACCCCGGCGAGCCCATCGACGCCCAGCACCTGCAGCACCTGTTCGACCGCTTCTACCGCGTGGACGCCGCGCGCAACGACGGCGGCGGGGAGCACCACGGCCACGGCCTGGGGCTGGCCATCGTGAAGGCGGTGGCGCGCATGCACGGCGGGCAGGTGGCCGCGTCGAGCGAAGGCGGGGTGAACACCTTCGGCTTCAGCGTGTCGCGCGGCACCTGAAAAAACGACGGCCTGCGGCGGGTTTTTCAATGGCCTGCCGCCGGTACGTTCTTGGGCCATGCAGGACAATCCCGCCTGGCATGAACCCCCCACCCACCCAGCGATTTTTCGCACCACCGACCGCAGCACAAGGGCACCCGGCATGGCACAGCTGATGTCGATGCTCGTGCAGAACGCGATCCTGGTGGTGTTCGCCGCCAGCTTCGCCGCGCGCCTGGGCCTGCCCGTGCCGGCGGCCGCGGTGCTGGTGCTCACCGGGGCGCTGCTGGCAGCGGGCGACGTGTCGGTGCCCGGCGTGGTGCTGGCCGCGGTGGTGGCCAACCTGCTGGGCGACGGTGCCTGGTTCTACGCGGGGCGGCGCTTCGGCTACCGCTTCATGCGCCTGCTGTGCCGCATCTCGCTGTCGCCCGACACCTGCGTGCGGCGCGGTGAATCGCTCATCACCGACTGGGGTGGGCTCTCGCTGGTGGCGGCCAAGTTCGTGCCGGGCGTGTCGGTGGTGGCGCCGCCCATGGCCGGGGCGCTGGGCATGTCGGTGCGGCGCTTCATCGGGTTCGACATTGGCGCCGCGCTGGTCTGGACGGGGTTGTTCCTCGGGCTGGGCTGGGTGTTTCGCAACCAGATCCAGGAGGTGCTGGCCGTCATGGCGCAGGCCGGCGGCATCGCCACCATCGCGCTGGCGGTGCTGCTGGTGGTCATTTTGGCGGTGCGCTACTGGCGGCGCCGCGCCTTCATGCGGCTCACGGGCATGCCGCGCATCTCGGTGGAAGAGCTGCACGCGCTGCTCGAAGGCGAGGAGCCGCCGCTGGTCATCGACGTGCGGGGCAAGGCCGGCGTGCAGGTCGACCCGCGGCGCATTCCGGGGGCGCAGTCGTACACGCTCAAGGCGCTGCAGCAGCGCGGGCTCGACCTGTCGCACGCGGCGGGGCGCGACGTGGTGCTGTACTGCAACTGCCCCAACGAGGTGTCGGCCGCGCAGGCCGCACGGGTGCTGCTGGCGCGGGGCGCCAAGCGGGCGCTGCCGCTCACGGGCGGGCTCGATGCGTGGGTGGCCTCGGGCCGGCCCACCAGCGTCGACTGACATTCCCCTGGCCTGCAGGAACCGGGAGCGCGTGCTAAGGTGCCCCGGCCCGGGTTAACCCTGGGCCACCCCTCTTTCATTTCCTGATCCACCGGGATCTCCCGACACCCGACAGCCACCGAGGCCCTTCGTGCCACTTCCCGACGCCCCCCTTCCCACCGCCGCGCAGAGCGCCCGCGCCGACGCGTCCGACCGGGCGAACGCCCAGGCCAATGCCAATGCCCAGGCCAATGCCCAGGCCGACGCACGTGCCGAACACGCCCCCGGCCTCAGCCCCGCGCTCACGCTGGTCTTCGCCGTCGCCTGCGGCCTGTGCGTGGCCAACATCTACTACGCCCAGCCGCTCATCGGCCCCATCTCCGAAACGCTGCAGCTGCACGCGGGCCTGGCCGGGCTGATCATGACCCTGACGCAGCTCGGCTACGGCGCCGGCCTGCTGCTGCTGGTGCCGCTGGCCGACGTGGTGGAAAACCGCCGGCTCATCGTCGGCGCGTTGTTTGGCGCGGTCGTCGGGCTGGTGGGCATCGCGCTGTCGAACTCGGCCGTCACTTTCCTGGCGGCCTCGTTCGTGGTGGGCACCTGCGCGGTGGCGGCCCAGGTGCTGCTGCCTTTCGCCTCGCACCTCGCGCCCGAGTCGTCGCGCGGCAAGGTGGTGGGCAACATCATGGCCGGCCTGCTGGGCGGCATCATGCTGGCGCGGCCCTTTGCCAGCATCGTGGCCTCGGCGCTGGGCTGGCGCGCGGTGTTCTGGGTGTCGGCCGTGCTGATGGCCGTGCTCATCGCCGTGCTGTGGCGCGCGCTGCCTGAGCGCCGCCCGCATGCCTCGGTGGGCTATGCGCGCACCATGGCCTCGCTGCCCGGCATCGTGTGGAACACGCCGCTGCTGCGCCGCCGCGGCTTCTACCAGGGAATGATGTTCTCGGCCTTCCAGGTGTTCTGGACGGCCGTGCCGCTCGCGCTGGTGCACGAGTTCGGCATGGGCCAGCGCGGCATTGCGCTGTTTGCGCTGGCCGGCGCGGCGGGCGCCTTGCTCGCGCCCGTGGCGGGCCGCCTGGCCGACCGCGGGCTCACGCGGCCCGCCACAGGCTGGGCCATTGCCGTGGCGCTGCTGTCGTTCGTGCTGGGCGCGGTGTCCATGCACTTCCATTCGCTGGCCGGGCTGGTGGCCGCGGGCATCCTGCTCGACGGCGCCGTGCAGCTGTGCCAGGTGCTGAACTTTCGCAGCCTGTTCATGCTGGCGCCCGAACTGCGCGGGCGGCTCAACGGGCTGTTCATGACCTTCATCTTCATCTGCGCGGCGGTGGCCTCGGGCATTGCGGCGGCGGTGTATGCCTTTCATGGCTGGAGCGGCGTGTGCCTGCTGGGCGGCGCCTACGTGGCGCTGGCGCTGCTGTACTACGGCACCGAGTTCCGTGCGCGGGCCGGGGCCCTGGCCGTGGGCCGGTAGCCGCGGCGTTCGATGGGTTCCCCGGCTTTTTCGCGACGCGTCCACGTCACCCAGTTCGACGGGGCCCTCATCTGGCCCACGCTGGTGGTGTGCGCGCTGTACACCGCGCTGATCATGGCTGCGACCGTCTGGATCATCGACATGGAGGCGACGGGCTGGTACATCGCGCTCGGCATGGTGGTGTGGCTGGCCCTGTTCGCCCTGTGGCTGGTGGGCCTGGTGGTCGTGGTGCGCGCATGGATCTGGGTGGAAACGCGCTGGCTGCGCGCGGGCGAGGCCCGGCCCAAGCCGTTCGACGCGACCGCGCAGGTCGACATCGGCGAAGACGGCTTCTCGGTCGAGGGGCTGGGCCGCGTCGACTGGATCGACGTGCTGACCATCGAGGGCATTCCCGACAGCGACAGCTACCTGATCGTTCACACACGCCCATTCAGGAAGCTGATGCTGGCGGCGCCCGTCGACGAGCTGGCGCCGGTCATCAACCACTACCTCGAGCTGAAAAGCAACGCCGCGCCGACCCGCGCGGGCACCTTGCAGAGCCGCGCGATGGCGGTGTGCTGGCGCTGCTTTCTGGCATGGATCTGGGCCGGCTATGTGCTGGCGGGCGCCGCGGGCATCGCGGTTTTCTCCAACGCATCGGACGCCGGTTTCCTGAAGACCATGGTGGCCTTGTGCGTGCTGCTGCCGTTGACCGCATGGCTGGTGTGGGCGATTCCGTTCGCGCAGGTCAGCACCTTCGCAGCCTCGCGGGTGCGCGCCTTCGAACTCGACGGCACGCAGTTGCGCAGCACCGATGGCCAATGGCATGCGGACCTGATGCAGGCCCGCGTGAGCTATCGGCAGGTCAGCGGGGTGGGCTACGCGTTCTTTCTGCTTGCCGTGCGGCCGAAGGCGGGCAAGCGGTTGGACCTGCTTCTGGAGGGGGACGCGGACCAGGAGGCGCTGCTGGACGCGTTGAGGGAGCGGAACGTGCTGCTTTCGTCGGCGAACCCGGAACGCTGAACGCCCCGTTCGCAGCGTTGCTACCGCTGTAGTGGCCTCACGGCCCTGGTGGTAGTCTTGCCGCCCCATGAATCTCCGCACCAAGATCGTTGCGCTCGCCGTGGCACCGCTGCTCGTCGCGCTGGTGCTGGTGGCGCTTGCGGTGCGCCACCAGGAGCACGACCTCGCGCAGCGCGAGCGGGCCCTCATCGAGCGCAGCTACATGGCGCAGCGCCGCAGCGAGCTGCGCAGCTATGTCGACCTGGCCGTGAGCAACCTGCTGCCGCTGTACGAATCGGGGCAGGACGACGAGGCCACGCGCGCCGAGGCGCTGCGCCGCTTGGCGGCGCTGAACTACGGCGACGACGGCTACTTCTTCGTGTACGACCTGGACGGCAACTCGCTCATGCATTCGCGCCAGCCCGAGCTGGTGGGCAAGAACCTGTGGGACATGCGCGACTCGCACGGCCGCTTCACCATCCAGGAGCTGATCAAAGGCGCGAAGGACAACGGCGGCGGCTACGTGGAGTACGAGTGGCGCAAGCCCTCCAGCGCGCAGATGGCGCCCAAGCTGGGCTACGTCACGGCCATGCCGCGCTGGAACTGGATGGTGGGCACCGGCCTGTACCTGGACGACATCCAGTCGACCATGGACACGCTGGACCGGCAGATGAACGCCAACGTGACCGCCACGCTGCTGTGGATCGCCGGCATCGCCGCGCTGTGCCTGGGCACGGTCAGCGCCGCGGGGCTGCTGCTGAACCTCAGCGAGCACCGCACCGCCGAGGCCAAGCTGCGGCTGCTGGCGCGCCGCGTGGTGCAGTCGCAGGAAGAAGAGCGCGGCCACCTCGCGCGCGAGCTGCACGACGGCACCAGCCAGACGCTGGTGTCGGCCAAGCTGCTGATCGAGTCGGCCGTGGAGCAGCTCGACCGGCAGAACCACAGCCCGCCGCCCGCATTGGGCAAGGCGCTGCAGCGGCTGAACGATTCGCTGGTGGAGGTGCGCCGCATCTCGCACCGGCTGCGCCCGGCCTTGCTCGACACGCTGGGCCTGCCCGCCGCGCTCGAACGACTGGTCGACGAGTTCCGCGAAGAGGGCAGCGTCGATGCCTCGATGATGATCGGCGGCGAGGCCTTCGAGCTGCAGCCCGAGGTGAAGACCGCACTGTTCCGCCTCACGCAAGAGGCGCTCACCAACGTGCGCAAGCACGCGCAGGCGCAGCGCGTGAGCATCGAGCTGAACTTCGACGAAGAAGCGGGCGTGCGGCTGGAGGTGAGCGACGACGGCACGGGCTTCGACATCGAGGCGGTGCAGCTCGACGCGCGCCGCGGCATCGGCCTGCGCAACATGCGCGAGCGCATGGAGGCCATCGGCGGCAAGCTGGTGATGTGTTCCAACGACGGACGCACGTCGATCGAGGCCGAGGTGCCGGTGCGCAACGCGCGGGCCGATGCAGCTGGCGCGGCGCGTGCGGCTTACGTCGGTGCGATGGGATGACCACGACACCACGACGACCATGACGATCACCAAGACCATCCGCCTCTTTCTCGTCGACGACCATCCGCTGGTACGCGACGGCCTGCGCGCGCGGCTGGGCTCCATGCCCAACCTGGAGATCGTCGGCGAGGCCGGCCACGCCACCGAGGCGCTGGCGCAGATCGACAGCCTGCGGCCCGACCTGATGCTGATGGACGTCGGCATGAAGGACATGAACGGCATCGAGCTGGCGGCGCTGCTGCTGCAACGCCAGCCGGCCACGCACATCGTGATGCTCAGCATGTACGACAACCCCGAGTACGTGCAGAAGGCCCTGCAGGCGGGCGCGCGCGGCTATGTGCTGAAAGACGCGCCAGCTGCGGAGATCGTCGCGGCCATCGAGGCCGTGTCCGCGGGCGGCACCTTCCTGAGCCCGGCGGTGTCGAAGAAGCTGTTTCGCACGCAGGCGCCGCGTCCGCTGCTCACGCCGCGCGAGAGCGAGATTCTTTCCGCGCTGGGCCGCGGCGAGTCGAGCAAGCAGATTGCGCGCGACCTGGGCCTGAGCGTGCGCACGGTGGAGGCACACCGCCAGAGCATCAAGCGGCGGCTGGGCATCGAGGGGCAGGCCGAGCTCATCAAGTACGCGGTGGAGCACGCGCGGGAGTTCGGGCAGGGCTGACCGGCATCTCGCTGTGAACGTGCGTGCCGAGCGCGCAATTTGCGCAAAAGACAACACACACGAAACCTGAACGAGCAAGCCGCTTCGTCTCGCGGCGGGCTGCAGTTGCCGCACATGCAAGTGGGGCAACGGTGGCGAATGCGAGACCAAAAAAGAGAAGAGGCGACGACCGAGGTGCTGAAACACCAAGGCCGTCTGACCACTTGACGTGCACGAGACTTCGACAAAGGAGCACACCAAGTGGCTAAGCGAACTATGGCCGGGTCGAACACGCCCGGCGCTTCCCCAGACCCCGCCCACCCCGGCGCGGCGCAACCGGAGCCGGTCGACCCCAGTTTCCCCGACACCGCCCACGGCGGCGGACCGGCTGGAGAACACCCTCGAAAGACTGAACTCCCTGCTGTGGTGTTGCCACGGCACCGGCGACGGATGGTTCGAGGAGGTGGGCGAGCAGCACCGGGACAACCTGCTGTGGATCGCGTCCGACCTGGCGCGTGAGGCGGTGGGGCTGTTCCAGGAAAGTGCGGGCGAACTTCGGAGTTGATTCGGGCGCGCACCGCGCGAAGTCACCTAAAGTCTCCTGAAGTCTCCTGAAGTCTCCTGAAGTCTCCTGAAGTCGCTTGAGAGCGCGCGCGCCGGCCCCACGGTCGGCGCGCCAGGAAAAAGCCATATTCAGTGGCCGCATCAATGGCGGCATCAATGGCCGCATCCCTACTGCATTCGGGGGATGCCCCGATCGTCGGTCAATGCCAACATCCCGCCCGTCCGATCTCCCCGCCGGTCGCGCTTGCGCCGTGCGGGCTTTCTTTCTTCTCCACAGAAATCACACTCGGGGGCATATGCACAACAGACCGTCGGTACTGCTGGCCTTGGTCGCAGGTCTTGTCTTCACGCTGTCGGGCTGCGGCAGCACGCAACCCATGCGATTGGCCTTGACCGAACTGGGGACCACATCGGACAGCGAATACGGCGCCTACGGGCTGCGCCTCATCAGGGCCGTCAACATCACGGGGCTGGGCCCCGAAGAGGTGGTCGGGACGATGACGACCGACCCGGACAAGTGGTCGATACGGGAGCAGCTGGCAAAGCTTTCGCCGTTCCGCTCGGACCTGCCCGACACGATGACGCCGCGGATACGGCCAGGGCCCTCGCAGATCGTCGAGCGCAAGTTCTGCAAAACCAGCGGCACCGAGCCGAAGAAATGCCAGGACGGCGGCGTCAAGCTGACAGAACTCACGTCGTTGCGCGACGGCCTGCAGAAGTACCAGCAGGCCGTGGCCGACGCCATGAATGCAGCGCTCAAGCAGGAAGCCTTGGTGGCGGCGAGAGGAGTGCTGGCCGAACACGGTGCCGAAGCGCAAGCCGCGTTAGCCAACCTGCAGGCACTCTTCCCCGAAGACAGCAAGACCACGTTGAAAGACCTGGCGGCTGCGCGGACACAGGCTGCGAAAAGCGCTGATGAAGCGTTCGATGCGCTCAACGCCAAGTTCGCGTCGACGCGCGCCGCCCTGAACACATCGGGCGTGCTGGTGACCAACTGGGAGCGCGAAGTCGTTGTCTCCGGCAGCGCCGATGCAGGGGAGAGCTTTCAGGCTTCGGCTTCGAAGAAGAAAAAGATCAGCGGCTTCCTGATCCTGGGAGAACCGGCGTCCATCAGTCTGCAGATTGGTTCAGACATCTTCAGCAGGGTCAATGAGGAACGGGCTGCGGGCGCAGTGTGGACTGAACGAGTCTTCAAGCGTCACCGCAACTACTTCACCTACTACCAGCTTCGCGCGAAGTACGTGGTGTTCGCAGAGAGCAACCTGAGTGCGCTGCAAGGCGCGCTGAAGGCCGACACCAAGGCGCTCATGGCCTCGCTCGGGCCTGCGGCCGCTGCCACCTTCGCCGGCAAGGTCGATGCATTGAAGCTGAAGGTGGAGGCCGCGTATGCCGCCGTTGCTGCAGCGTCTGAGTCCGGCGTGATGGACGCAAGCCAGAGCGTCACCACCCACCGCGACTTTTCGTTCGACAGAGCGCTGATGGACGCCCATGTGAAGAGCGAGATGGAACTTGCACAGACCAGCCTCCCGGTCATCAGCATGCGAATTTCGCTGGACGACTACATCGATACCCATCGCAACGAAATCCTGAAAGATCCGCCTCGCAGAAACTGATCGAATGCCGCAGAGCGTCGAGGCCTTTCCTTAATGGCGCAATCACCGCCAAGGCGACTCCAACCCCTTTACATAGTCAAAGACCAACTCACGCACCGCACCGCCATCGCGCGGCACCACGTACCAGCAACGCTCCGCCGGAATGCGCCCCGCCATGAACATCACGCGCACCACGGCTTCGTGCGCGTCGATGCGCAGCACATGCGCACCCACCGGCGCCACACTGTGCGTGCGCCCGAATTCAGTCAGTGCGCGCTCGCATGCATCGCGTCGTGAGCGCTTGCTGTCACGCCAGTTTCGAAGAAGTTCGAACCATTTCATTCTTGATGCGCTCTCATGCAACACGAACTGTCTCCCGGTAGCGCGCGGTTGACTTCTTGACACACAGATTTCTCCGGCCTCGCCGAATGCATCCACGTCCCCGCGCCGGGCATCGATCACGATGTTTCAATTTTGAAACCCCCGCGCTTCTCGATCCCCCCGGCGGGGCGTTTAAAGTTCGTCCCCCGGTAGCGCTTTCGCGCTATGGATTTTTCCCCCAACCGTTTCATAAAAAAGGAACCACCCGTTTTGAACAAGACCGAACTCATCGCCGCCATCGCCAACGACACCAACCTCAGCAAGGTCGATGCCGCTCGCGCATTGGACTCCGCTCTCGACAACCTCTCGCGCGCCCTGGCCGGCGGCGACACGGTGCAACTCATCGGCTTCGGCGCCTTCTCGGTGGCCGCACGCCCCGAGCGCACGGGCCGCAACCCGTCGACCGGCGAGCCGATGACCATCAAGGCCAGCAAGGCACCCAAGTTCACCGCCGGCAAGGCGCTGAAGGACGCGGTCAACGCTGCTCCCGCCGCCTGATCGCACGCTCCCCCGTGCATGACGCCCTTTGGCGGCCCCGGTGCGAACGCATCGGCCGCGAAGGGCGTTTCGCTTTCAGGTTCATCTTCAGAGAGATGGCGCGTTCCGCGATAGAGTCTGCGCACACCCACCAGACCCGTCATCCCGATGCATGAACTGCACGCCACGCACGACGCACTCCCACCCCGGTTGTCGTTTTCGTCTTCGTCGCGCATGCCGCGGCAATGGATCTCCAGGCTGCTGCCGCTCGCGGCCTGCGTCCTGATCGTCGGCTGCGCGGGCCCCTCCGGCGTCAAGCCGCGGCAAGGGCAGGGCCAGGCTCCCGTCGTCACCGGCGTGCCGCTGACCGACGAGCAATCGAACAGCGTCGCCATCCACGCGCTCGGCCTCGTCGGCACGCCGTACCGCTATGGCGGCAACACGCCTGACGGCGGCTTCGACTGCAGCGGGCTCATCGGCTACGTGTACCTCAACAGCGTGGGCCAGTCGCCGCCGCGCACGGTGGCGCGCATGTCGGGCTTCGGCCACCCGGTGGCGATGTCGGAGCTGCGCACCGGCGACCTGGTGCTCTTCGGTTCGTCCACGCCATCGCATGCAGGCATCTACGTGGGCGGCGGGCGCTTCGTGCACGCGCCTTCGACCGGCGGCGAGGTGCGGCTGGACAGGCTCGACGGCGTGTACTGGTCGCGCCAACCGCAGCAGGCACGGCGACCCGGCGCATGACCGTGGTGCGGCCCGACGGCAGCCCCGTCTACATCGGCTACGCAGGCGAAACCGTGGTGTCGCCCAACGGTGCGCACCGCACCGTGTGGAGCTACGAAACCGAGATGCCGCGCAGCGACAGCCTGAACAGCGTGATGCTCGACGGCGTCGTGATTCCGGGCCGCTACTGGGGGCGCGGCCACGCGTGGTCGCCGGACTCGGGCTACTGCACGCTGGAGAGCTACGGCGACGAAGGCAGCGTGCTGCGCATCGTGCGCGTGGCCGATCTCGCGTGGTTGAAGGTGGCCAAAAACGCGACCACGGTGTCGCTCGACTTTCCCCATCTCGTGCTGCACGGCTATGGGCGCGGCGACGACGGGTCGCACACGCGCCTCGCGTTCACGGGACACGAGCAGTGGGCGCCGCTGGCATCGCCGGCGCGCTGGGCATTCGGCGAACGCTGAGGCTGCGAAGCTGCCGGCCTCGTCGTCAGTCTTCGAGGTCGCGCTGCTTTCTTCGCCGCCACGCGATGCGCTCGTCGGTGGCGCGCGCCGGTTTGCATGCCGGTCTTGCGGTGATCGCCTTACTGCGTTGCAAGGGCTGCCAGTCGCCCGGCTGTTCCGCTTGCGACATGCTCAGCCACTCCGCGCCGCAATGGCTGCACGAAGCCACCAGCACGTCGCGCCCGCCGTGGCGTCCGAGCGGTGTTTGCGCGCCCAGCGCGGGCGTGCCGCAGCACGACCAGAGCAGCGTCATGTCGGGCCGCGCCCGCGCCTGACGGGCCCACGCCGCGGCGCGGTACCAGAGCGTTGCGTTCAAGGCCATGTCAGGCCACCTCAGGCCTTGGTGGCGCGCTTGCCCGGCCTGTCGAGCCTGAGCACGCGCACCAACGCCTCTGCCGAAATCACCCATGCGGCCGCCATGGCGGCCAACCAAACGATGTCCATTGCTCACCCATGCAAATGCAATGCATCGAGTGTCTGCAGGCCCGCATAAAAACGGCATCGAATGTTCACGCGCGCGCGTAAACAAAACATAAAAGGCGCTCAGGCGCGGGGCGACTTCACATGCTCCGGCCGCACCCCGAGGCCCACCGCGCGCGCCGGCAGCCGGCGCAACATGGGCCAGCGAGACAGCAGGCGCAAGGGCCACGGCACATGGCCCACCTTGGTGTTGACCTTGCCGCCGAGCACCGGCATGAGCACGCGGTCTTGCACCATGCGCTGCGCCGCCTGCGTCACGCGCACGGGCCATTCGCGGCGGCGCTGCAACTGCGGCAGCAGGGTGTCGATCTGCTTGTCGGTGGCGGTGCCCGCGAGCGACGCGGCCAGCAGGTTGGCGGCGGCCACGGCGTCCTGCACGGCCAGGTTGATGCCCACGCCGCCCACCGGGGACATGGCATGCGCCGCATCGCCGATGCACAGCATGCCCTTGCAGGCCCACGACTCCAGCCGGTCGACCATCACTTCGAGCAGCTTCACCGCGTTCCAGTCGGGCAGGGCCTGCGGCAGCCGGTCCTGCATGAAGGGGGCGACCTTGGCGATCTCGGCGTGGAAGGCGCCGATGCCGCGCTGCTGCAGCGCGTCGTGCCCGCCCTTGGGAATGACGAAGGCGCACTGCCAGTAGTCGCCGCGGTTCAGCGTCACCAGAAAGTGGCCGCCGGCGATGTGACCCGCGGTGGCGTCGGGGTCGCCGGGCTGCTTGGGAATGCGCATCCACAGCACGTCGATGGGCGCGCCGTAGCTGATGTGCGGCAGCGCCGCGGCATCGCGCAGGGTCGAATGCCGGCCGTCGGCCGCGACGACGAGCGAGGCGTGCAGCTCGACTTCCTGCGGCTTGCCACCGGCGGGGCTGCCAGGGCCGCGTGCACCGCGCCGCACCCTCACGCCGTTCACGCGCCCGTTGTCCTGCAGCAGGCCGATGGCTTCAGCGTCGGTCCACAGCTCGAAGCCGGGGTAGCGCCGCGCTTCCTCGCACATGAAGTCCAGAAACTCCCACTGCGGCATCAGCACCAGGAACTTGCTGTAAGAGGGCAGGTGGGTGAAGTCGGCCACGGGGAAGCCCTGGCCCTCGAAGGTGGCGCGCAGCTGGTCCACGCGGTCGTGCGGGCGCTGAAGGAAGGCATCGAGCAGGCCGAGCTCGTGCAGGACCTCGAGCGTGGACGGGTGCACGGTGTCGCCGCGAAAGTCGCGCAGAAAGTCGAGGTGCTTCTCCAGCACCACGACCTTCACACCGGCACGGGCAAGCAGCAGGCCCAGCACCATGCCGGCCGGGCCGCCGCCCGCGATGCAGCAGCGGGGGTGGTTGTCCATTGCGTCGATTCGGTTTGCTCCCTTGGACCCGATTGAAGGACCCAATCGGGTCCAAGGAAATATGGTGGCGCCTGGCGCGCTTCATGCGTGTAGGCCCGCAGGCATTGAACAGCGGGCGTGCGTCTGAAGTATTCGGGTTTTTACTTATCCGGGTTTTCCATTAAGCAAAGCCACGCACCCCGCCCACGCAGTCCGACGGATGCGCGGCGGCGCCCGCGCGGGAAGACTCGGCGGGTTCAATACTGGAGACATCCCCATGCACAGCATCCGCCGCCACCTGGTGTGGCTGGTCGTGGCCGTGGTCGGCGCGTTTGCGCTGGGCACCGTGGCCCTGACCCGTGGTGAAAGCGTCAACGCCCTCTGGGTGGTGGCCGCCGCGATCTGCACCTACCTCATCGCCTACCGCTACTACAGCCTGTTCATCGCCGACAAGGTGCTGGGGCTCGACGGCAACCGCAAGACGCCGGCGCACCGCCACAACGACGGGCTGGACTACGTGCCCACCGACAAGAACGTGCTGTTCGGCCACCACTTCGCGGCCATCGCGGGCGCGGGTCCGCTGGTGGGCCCGGTGCTGGCGGCGCAGATGGGCTACCTGCCCGGCCTGCTGTGGGTGCTGGCGGGCGTGGTGTTCGCGGGGGCGGTGCAGGACTTCATCATCCTGTTCATTTCCACGCGGCGCGACGGCCGCTCGCTGGGCGACCTGGTGAAGCAGGAGATGGGCGTGGTGCCCGGCATGATCGCGCTGTTCGGCACGTTCATGATCATGATCATCATCCTGGCGGTGCTGGCGCTCATCGTGGTCAAGGCGCTGGCCGAGTCGCCGTGGGGCACCTTCACGGTGGCCGCGACGATTCCGGTGGCGCTGTTCATGGGCGTGTACCTGCGGTTCATTCGCCCGGGGCGCATCGGCGAGGTGTCGCTCATCGGCTTCGTGCTGTTGATGCTGGCCATCTTCGGCGGCCAGGCCGTGAGCCAGAGCGCCGAGTGGGCGCCGCTGTTCACCTTCGACGGCAAGGCGCTCACCTGGATGCTGGTGGGCTACGGCTTCGTGGCCGCGAGCCTGCCGGTGTGGCTGCTGCTGGCGCCGCGCGACTACCTGTCGACCTTCCTGAAGATCGGCACCATCATCGCGCTGGCCATCGGCATCGTGTTCGTGATGCCCACGCTGCAGATGCCCGCGGTGACGCAGTTCGCGCAGGGCAACGGGCCGGTGTGGTCGGGCAGCCTGTTCCCGTTCCTGTTCATCACCATCGCGTGCGGGGCGGTGTCGGGCTTTCATGCGCTCATTTCCTCGGGCACCACGCCCAAGATGCTGGACAACGAGCGCCACGCGCGCTTCATCGGCTACGGTGGCATGCTGGCCGAGTCTTTCGTGGCGGTGATGGCGCTGGTGGCGGCGTCGTGCATCGAGCCGGGCGTGTACTTCGCAATGAACAGCCCGGGCGCGCTGGTGGGCACCACCGCGCAGCAGGTGGCGGCCACGGTGTCGGGCTGGGGCTTCGTCATCACGCCCGAGATGCTGCTGCAGACCGCCAAGGACGTGGGCGAGACCACCATCCTGGGCCGCGCGGGCGGCGCGCCCACGCTGGCGGTGGGCATGGCGCACATCCTGCACCAGGTGATCGGCGGGCAGGCCATGATGGCCTTCTGGTACCACTTCGCCATCCTGTTCGAGGCGCTGTTCATTCTCACGGCGGTCGATGCCGGCACCCGCGCCGGGCGCTTCATGCTGCAAGACCTGCTCGGCAGCTTCGTGCCCGCACTGAAGCGCACCGACTCGCTGCCGGCCAACCTCGTGGCCACGGCGCTGTGCGTGGCGGCGTGGGGCTACTTTCTGTACCAGGGCGTGGTCGATCCGCTGGGCGGCATCAACACGCTGTGGCCGCTGTTCGGCATCTCCAACCAGATGCTGGCCGCGGTGGCGCTGCTGCTGGGCGTGGTGGTGCTGTTCCGCATGAAGCGCGAGCGCTACGCGTGGGTGGCCGCGGCACCGGCGGCGTGGCTGCTGGCCTGCACGCTCACCGCGGGCTGGCAGAAGATTTTCTCGGCCGACCCGAAGATCGGTTTCCTGTCGCATGCGGCCAAATACACCGAAGGCATCGCCAACGGCGTGCTGGTGGCGCCGGCCAAGACGCCCGAGGCCATGTCGCGCATCGTGTTCAACGACCGGCTCGACGCCGCGCTGTGCGCGCTCTTCATGTTCGTGGTGCTGAGCGTGCTGGTGTACAGCATCAAGGCCTGCCTGGCAGCCCGCGCCGCCAACCGGCCGACCACGCACGAGACGCCGTTCGAGCCGATGGGTGCCGTGTCGTCGGCGGCGCACTGAGGCCATGGGGCTCGCACTGCCGAAGGCCGGGCTCGAAACCGGCCGTGAAGCTGGGCGCTACATTGCGCGCACGCTCAGGCAATCGTTGCGGCTCATGGTCGGGCTGCCCGACTACGACGTGTACCTGACGCACATGGCGGCCACCCACCCCGACCAGCCGCCGATGAGCTACGAGGCCTTCTTCCGCGAGCGGCTCGAGGCGCGGTACGGCGCGGGCAAGGGCCGCTGCTGCTGAGCGCGGTGCCGGTGGTGCCCATGGCACCCGCCGCGCAGGCATCGCGTTACGCTTCTTTCGCGCCGTGCCTATGCGCGCGCCGGTGCCGGGCCTAGAGTTTGCCCACGTCCGCAGCCTCGCGGCCGGCACGGAGGGCGACATGAGCCAGGATCCATTCGCGGAGTTCAAGCAGCGCCAGCGGCAGATGTGGTCGACCTTCGCGCCCACCGCCATGTTCACGCCGCCGGTGGCCGGCCACCTGGTGCGCTTCGCGCAGGTCGAGCCCGGCGAGGCGGTGCTCGACGTGGGCACGGGCACCGGCGTGGTCGCCATCACGGCCGCGCGCCGCGGTGCCAAGGTGACGGGGCTCGACCTGACGCCCGAGCTGCTGGCGCTGGCGCGCGACAACGCCCACATCTCGCGCCACGAGGACATCGAGTGGACCGAGGGCGACGCCGAGCAGCTGCCGTACCCCGATGCCTCCTTCGACGTCGTGCTCAGCCAGTTCGGCCACATGTTCGCGCCGCGTGCCGAGGTGGCCATTGCCGAGATGCGCCGCGTGCTCAGGCCCGGCGGGCGCGTGGCCTTCGCGACCTGGCCGCCGGAGCACTTCGTGGGCCGCATGTTCGCCTTTGTCGGGCGCAACTCGCCGCCCCCGCCGGCCGGGGCCTCGCCGCCGCCGCAATGGGGCAACCCGGCCACCGTCACCGAGCGGCTGGCGCCGCACTTCGGCGCGCCCTTCTTCGAGCGCGGCACCATGCACTACCCGGCGTTGAGCATCGACCACTTCCGCATGTTCATGGAGCGCTCGATCGGCCCGATGCAGAAGCTGGTCGAAAGCCTGGCCGCCGACCCGCAGAAGCTGGCCGCGCTGCGCGACGAGTTCGATGCGATGGCCGCACCGTATTTCTCGGGCAACGTGATGCACCAGAACTATTTGCTCACGCGCGCGCGGGTGCGTTGAGGGGCAGGGGCAGGGGCAGGGGCGGAGGCGGGCCTGGGCCCGGGCTTCGCCGCGTCCAGCAGCTCGGCCATCTTCAGCGCCGCAGGTGCCAGCGGCCGGCTCTTCAGCGCCAGCCGGTAGAGCGGCCGGGACAGCCTCGCGTCACCCGCCAGCTTCAGCTCGCGCAGCGTGCCCAGCGCCAGCATGTCGGCCACCACCACGCGCGGCAGCATCGAGATGCCGACGCCGCTGGCCACGGTGCGCGCGATGGCCTCGTTGCTGGCCATTTCCATCCAGGGCAGGGCGGCGATGCCGTGGGCCGCGCACAGCGCCTCGGTGGCCTGGCGCGTGCCCGAGCCCGCCTCGCGCAGGATCCAGTTCTGCCGGCCCAGCAGCTCGGCCGACACGGTGCGCCGCGGCAGCGCTGAATCGGGCGCGACCACCAGCGTGAGCGGGTCGGCCTGCCATTCGTTCACCTCGATGCGCTCGTCGTCCACGCGGCCTTCCACCAGCGCCATGTCGATGCGGCATTCGAGCAGCTGCTCGCACACCCTCTGCGTGTTGCCCACCGTCACGCGCGGCACCACCGCCGGGTAGGCGGCGCAGAAGGCGGCCACATACGGCGGCAGCCAGTAGCTCGCCACCGTGGTGCTCGCGCCGATGGTGAGGCTGCCGCGCTGCACGCCCACGCGGGCGCGCACGTCTTCGAGCGCGGCGCGCTCCATCGCGAAGATGCCGCGCGCATGCGTGAGCAGCGAGGCCCCCGCTTCGCTCAGCCTGAAGCCCTTGCCGGTGCCGCGTTCGATCAGCGTCAGGTCGAGCTGGTGCTCCAGCTCCCGGATGCCCTTGGACACCGCGGGCTGGCTGATCCACAGGCTCTCGGCCGCGCGAGAAAAGCTGCCCGACTCCGCCACGGCGACGAAGAGGCGCAGCAGGTGCAGGTTCATTGCCATAACTTCAGTTCATGCATCGGTGAAGTTTATGTCTTTGACTCATGGGGTGCCAGTTTCTAACCTTGGGCCCATGCAGTCATTCGTCGCTTCGCTGTCCGGGCTTTCGGGCTTGACCTTTCAGGGCTTCAGCTTTCTTCGCACCCGCTGGCCCGGCGTGCTGCTGGCCCTGCTGCTCGCGGGCGTGGCGGCGCTGCTCGCGCAGTGGGGGCCGATGCTGCGGATGGGCCTGAGCGCGCTCACGTTGGCCATCGCGCTGGGCATGGTGGTGGGCAACACCGTGTTCGCGCCGGTGGCCGAGCGGGCCGGGCCGGGCGTGGACTTCGCGCGCAGCACGCTGCTGCGCGCGGGCATCGTGCTGTACGGCTTTCGCATTTCGCTGCACGACATCGGCGCGGTCGGCTGGCCCGGCCTGCTGATCGCCGCGGCCATGGTGGCGCTCACCTTCTGCGTGGCGCTGTACGTGGGCACGCGCTGGCTGGGGCTCGACCGGCAGACGGCCGCGCTCATCGGCGCGGGCAGCGCCATCTGCGGCGCCGCGGCCGTCATGGCCACGCAACCGGTGGTGCGTGGTGAAGAGCACAAGGTGTCCGTCGCGGTGGCCACGGTGGTGGTGTTCGGCACGCTGTCGATGGTGGCCTACCCGCTGGTGTTCCCGTACCTGGGGCTGTCGGAGCATGCCTTCGGCCTGTTCGCGGGCTCGACCATCCACGAGGTGGCGCAGGTGGTGGCGGTGGGCGATGCCATCGGGCCCGCGGCGGCCAACGCGGCGGTGGTCGAGAAGATGCTGCGCGTGATGATGCTGGCGCCGTTCCTGATGGTGCTGTCGTTCCAGGCCGCCGCATCGTTCAAGGGCGCGGCCACGCAGGGCGCGGCCGGCTTCCGCCAATGCTGCAGCCAGGTGCGCGTGCCGTGGTTCGCGGTGCTGTTCATCGCGGTGAGCGCGGTGCATTCGCTGGGCGTGCTGCCGCATGAACTGGTGGCGCGGCTGGTGCAGCTCGACACCCTGCTGCTGGCCACCGCCATGGCCGCGATGGGCCTGCGCACCAGCGTCGCGAGCCTGCGCCGCGCTGGGGTGCAGCCGCTGAAGCTGGGGGCGCTGCTGTTCGTGTTCCTGACAGTGGGCGGCTACGCGGTGAACGCGGCGGTGCTGTCGCTGTTCTGAGCATTGCATGAACACAGCAGGCCGGGCCTCAGCCAGCCGCTGAGGCAGGCTGCGCCAATTCCAGCTTCCGCGAAGCACGCGCTCGCGAGACCATGTCGTTCACCTCATTCGTGGAGAACCGACGATGTCATCCGAACTCAACCAGATCGCCAGCTGGTCGCTGCGCTGGCGCATCTGCCTCTCGGGCCTGCTGTGCCTGGTGGCGGCGCTGTTCGCGGCCAACCTGTCCGACGCCAGCGCGCAGATCCAGGCGGAGCAGCGCTTTCAGATGGCGCTCGAGGCGCAGGCCGATCGCGACTACCGCGGCATGCTCGAACTGCTTCGGCAGGCTGCCGAAGAGGGCAACGCCGAGGCGCAGGAAATGCTCGGCATGGTGCTGCTGAGCGGTCCCACGCTGTATGGTCCGGCTGTGCGGGCCGACCGCTGCGAGGCGCGCGAGTGGATGCACCGCGCGGCCGTGCAGGGCAGCGAAACCGCGAAGGTGCAGCTGGCCTTCCTGAACCGGCTGCGCGGCTCGCCGGAAGGGCGCAACGTGTGCGGCTGATGCCTGCTGCTTGATTGCCCGTTTGTTTGCGTGCGCCGCGGGCCGTTAAGCGACTGCCGTGCGAACCACCGGCTCCCGTATCGCGGCCCGCGCCAGTCGCCACGCCGCGAACAGGAACACCAGCGGCAGCACGATGGTCTGCAGCACGAAGAGGGCGATGAGCTTCACGATGCGCTCGGCCCAGTCGGAGGCGGACTTCAGGATCTGCTCGTAGGTCGCTTTCAGGTTGGGCAGCTTGGGCAGCCAGCGCTCGACGCGGTCGCGCCAACCCTCTTGCGCGACGGGCGCCTCCTGCGTGGCGTCGACCACGGCGGTGGGCGATTTCTCGATGCCCGACAACGCCGTCTGGTAGTCGTTCGCCATGAAGGCGCGGTAGAGGCCTTCATTGGCCACGGCGCTCAGCGGCACCGCGAAGCGCACCAGCAGCAGCCCGATGAGCAGCGACTGCAGCCAGCGCGGCGAACGCCCGCGCTGCCAGCGCCATGCCACCCACGCCAGCGCCACGCCGCTCACCAGCCACGACATGAGATGGTGCGCGCCGATGTTCAGCAGCATCAGCTGGATGCCGAAAGACACGCTGGCCGCCAGCATGATGGCCGCGAACTGCTCGATGAGCTCGTTCAGCGGCTTCAGCGCCTGGCCCGGCGCAAAGCTCACGCCCACGCCGCCGGGCGTGGCATCGACCTGCGTGCCCTGCGCCACCGACACCACCGCGCCCAGCGCGCGCGCCGCGGCGAAGGTGGTCAGCGCGCGCTTCAGCCCGTCGTTGACCTGCTCGCGCGCGGGCGTGTCGATGGGCGCGACCCAGCAACCCACCAGCACCACCACGGCCACCAGCAGCAGGTAGATGCGTTGCAACGTGCGTTGCGGCAGGGGGTTGTTCACGGTGCTCACTTCTTCGCTCCTCCTTGCATGCGCTGGATGATCTTGCTCGTCTCGTTGCCTTCTTCACGCCCGTCAGGGTGCCTGCGCGCGTAGTCGAAGACCTTGGCCTGCGACACCTTCACCATCTGACCCGCGTGCAGGCTGGGCACGTCGACCGGCTCGTTCTTCAGCAGCCCTTCGATGGTGTCGCCGTTCCACTTCGCGACCTCCACCCACATCCATTCGTTGCCGCCGTCGCGCGTGGCGAAGGGCGCCTTCACCAGGATGTATTCGCCGGGCTGCAAGCCCTTGGCGAAGGCCTCGCGCAGCTGGGGCAGCTGCGCATTGGCCGCCTTGCTGGCCGCGCGCAGCTCGTCGTTGTGCTTCAGCCGCGTGACCGCGTCTTCGTCGGCGCCGAAGGCCGCGACCAGCATGGCCGTCTGCTGCGCGTAGCGGTCGGGGCCGGCGTAACGGTCGAAGCGAATCTCGTACAGCCAGTTGCGCGGGTCGCCGTCTTCCCACTTGCCGGTAACCAGGGAGAGCTTCGCCGTGGCGCTGGCGTTGGGCTTCAGGTTGGCCAGCAGCGGGTCGCGCGCGGCGGCGTGGCGCAGCGCGCGCACGTCCAGGTCGTACTGGCCGGCGCGCGGCAGCGTGGCGCCTTCGCCCAGCGCCTGCGCGAAGGTGTTCACCAGGTTGCCCATGGCGCGGTTGCTCGACCATGCGAAGTCGCTCACCACCACGTCGGGCAGCCCGAACTTCGACATGCCCAGCGTGATGGCCCGCACCAGCGAGTCGCTGCGGTAGGCGTGAATGACGGTCTGCTTCGCCATGTCGGGCACGTTGCCCGACCACGAGTCGATGCGCCGCGCCTGCCACGCGTCGGGCGTGAAGACCTCGCGCGTTTCCTCGTCCCAGAGCAGGCCGTTGGTGTCGCGCGCCACCTGTTGCGCGAGCTGCAGCGCCTTCAGCATGGCGGCGGACGACTGCTGCGCGGGGTGCGCGAAGTCGAGCACCAGCGCGCGGTCGGCCTTCTGCAGGGCTTCGGCCTGCTCGCGCGAGAGGCCACGGCCGAAGCGCTGCAGCATCTCCAGGCTGGGCGCGCGGTAGTCCTGCAGCACGGTGGTGGTGTTCCAGTTCGCGAAGACCACGGGCTCGGTCGCCTGCGCGGGCGTGGGCATGGCGCCCAGCAGCTTGGGGCTGCCCAGCTTGGCGAGCCGGCTGCGCAACGCGGCCATCGGGTCGGTGGCCGGGGGCTTGGCGTAGTAGATGGCGAACTGGAAGTAAATGGGCCCGGCCCGCGGCGAGCCGGCGGGCACGGGCGTGCCGGGCGCTGCCTTGGCCATGCCGGGCGTTGCTGCCTGGGGTTGCTGTTGCTGTTGTTGCTGCTGTTGTTGCGCCGTGGGATTCGCGGCAAGGCACGGCGTGCCCGCGCAGAGAACCAGCGCCGCGAAGGCGATGCGATGGATGAAGGTCTTTGGCAGGGGCATGGGTGTGAACGTCTGTCGATGCTGCGGAAGGCCGCATTCTCGTTGCGGCGAAAGACGTGGATGCATGCAGCGGGCCACCGATGAACTGCGCGCGGCCGGGCCGCCTCGGTCCTGCCGAATGAAATTTAGTGTCTGCAAAACCCCCGTCGATACACAGCGATACGAAACGCCGGTTCTTCCGCGGCCAGGGGAAGAAGATCGCGGCCGTCAGTCGCTGCAACGCTTGCACGTGTCACTCACGAGCAAGGCATCGACCGCCCTTCAACCCTATTCGACGCTGTTCAACCGCTAACTCTTGCTACGCAAAAAGGAGATCCCCATGTCCGCTCCCTTCCAGCTTCCCCGCCGCTCGTTCCTCGGCACCGCCGCGCTCGGCGTGGCCGCCGCCCAGCTCGCGGTGGCCCTGCCTGCCTTCGCCCAGTCGTCGGGTGCCTCCGCACCGAAGAACGCGCAAGTCCCGCTGCGCCGCCTCGAGCCCTTGAAGAGCATCGATGCCGGCTCGCTCAACGTCGGCTATTACGAGGCCGGCCCCGCCACCGGCGAGCCCGTGTTCCTGCTGCACGGCTGGCCCTACGACATCCACATGTTCGTCGACGTGGCGCCACTGCTGGCCGCCGCGGGCTTTCGGGTGATCGTGCCGTACCTGCGCGGCTACGGCAGCACGCGTTTCCTGTCGGTCGACACGGCGCGCAACGGCCAGCAGTCGGTGGTGGCGGTCGACATCATTGCCCTGATGGACGCGCTGAAGATCAAGACCGCCACCGTCGCCGGCTGCGACTGGGGCGCGCGCACGGCCTGCATCATGGCCGCGCTGTGGCCCGAGCGCGTGAAGGCGCTGGTGTCGGTCAGCGGCTACCTCATCGGCAGCCAGGAGGCAGGCAAGACGCCGCTACCGCCCGCCGCCGAGCTGCAGTGGTGGTACCAGTACTACTTCGCCACCGAGCGCGGCCGCGCGGGCTACGAGAAGAACCGGCACGACTTCGCCAAGCTCATCTGGCAGACCGCGTCGCCCAAGTGGGCGCTCGACGACGCCACCTTCGATCGCAGCGCCGCCGCGCTCGACAACCCCGACCACGTGGCCATCACCGTGCACAACTACCGCTGGCGCCTTGGCCTGGCCGAGGGCGAGGCCAGGTACCAGCCGCTGGAAGACAGGCTCGCCAAGGCCCCGGTGATCGGCGTGCCCACCATCACGCTCGAAGGCGATGCCAACGGCGCGCCGCACCCCGAGCCCGCCGCCTACGCGAAGAAGTTCTCGGGCCCCTACGAGCACCGCACGGCCACCGGCGGCATCGGCCACAACCTGCCGCAGGAAGCGCCCGAGGTGTTCGCCAAGGCCGTGGTGGACGTGGCGCGCCGCTGAGGTTCTTGCTTTTTTTTTGTCGCACTGCAGGCCCCCGCGCGGGGCCTGTAGTGCTTTTTGCGCATGACCTTCGGCACTGGCTGCGCGAATACCCCTCGCCTAAGGTTCGAGCCTCGCGCGCCCGGAGACCCGCGCCGAAGTCATCGCCAAAGAAGCCTTTGTCTCATTGCCTCATCGGGCGATGCATCAACTTAAAACTTATTGTTTTGTTTGGCGCGCGACGTGAAGAGATCGACAAAAAAGATCTGCGAAAGCTGTCGATCAATTGCAAAAAGTTTGTTAAAAATCGGGCGCCTTGCAAACACTGTGTCGACGTTTGATCGAACGCACAGTGGGCAAGAATGGATTCGAAGGTGCGATGTAGCGCGAAAGCGTTGCTCTTGAGAAATATCCCGGCCCCGCTGTGTCACCAGCGCCCGGGTGTCATCAAAGTTTATTTCGCGGCCGTCATCCTGCAGGCAAACGTGGTTGGTTGATGGCTGGTTTTCACAGTGTCCGAACGGACACGCAACAACTGAGGGAGTTGATTTCATGGCAGTAGACATGTTCATGCGCGTCGAAGGCGCAGGCGGCGAATCGAAGGACGCGAACCACAAGGAGTGGAGCGACATCAAGTCCTTCGCCTGGGGCGCGACCCAACCCGGCAACATGGTGAGCGGCGGCGGAGGCGGCGTGGGCAAGGCCAGCTTCAACGACCTGCAAGTGCTCGCGCGCATCGACAAGGCCGCGCCTTCCGTGCTGAAGAACTGCGCCAGCGGCAAGCACCTGGCCAAGGTCGAGGTGTCGGTGTGCAAGGCCGGCGGCTCGCAGATCGAATACACCCGCGTCACCCTCGAAGAAGTGCTGGTCACTTCGGTGCAGTACACCGCCGAGCAGGGCTCCGACGCGGTGTTCGTGCAGTACGCCTTCCAGGCCGCGAAGGTGAAGCAGCAGTACTGGGAACAGACCGACAAGGGCGGCAAGGGCGCCGAGACGGTGCTGGGCTGGAACCTGAAGGAAAACAAGGAAGCCTGACCCCGCTGCGGCGGTCCTCTTGCACGCGCAAGAGGACGCGCAGGGCCAAAGGAGCCGAAGAGGCCAAAGGGCCCAAGAGGCCAAAGAGGCCAAAGAGGCCACAGGGAACGGCAGAAGAGGGAAGGCGCGCGCAGCGCGGCAAGAACGACAACAACGGGGAGCGCGCAAACACACACGCGCGCGCCTCCCAGCCGCGCATTCACGCAACCGCACAGGCACTTTGCATGGCAACGCCGCAGGCGTCGCTTGCTGCGCGCGCCTGTGCCATTCGCAAGTCGATTCGAATACCAGGGAGAGTGTCATGCCACCAGGCGCCGCGCAGTCCGTTCGCGTCCTGACCGCGTCGTCGGCCGCGATGCCGACCTTGGGCGGCCAACCGGCGCTGGAGCCCATCGCCATCGAGGGCGACGAAGGCCTGGGCAGCCTGTTTCGCTACACCGTCACCCTGGGCACGCCCGACCAGGCCGGCTTCAACGAGCGGCAGGCGGCCAATGTCGACATCAAGCAGCTGGTGGGCCAGGCGTTCACCGTGCACCTGGTGCTCGACGGGCGCCCCGGCGCGGGGGAAGAGAAGCGCCACATCTCGGGCCTGGTCACGCGCGTGCGCTTCCTGCGGCTGGAGGGCCGGCGCGCGCTGTACGAGGCCGTCATCGAGCCCTGGCTCACGCTGGCCACGCGCACGAGCGACTACCGCATCTTCCAGAACAAGAGCGTGCTCGACATCGTGGCCGAGGTGCTGGGCGACTACGACTTCGCGCACGAGATCAAGGCCTCGCGCAGCTACCCGACGCGCGAGTTCCAGGTGCAGTACGGCGAGAGCGACCACGACTTCATCGCGCGGCTGCTGCACGAGTGGGGCCTGTACTACTTCTTCGCGCACGCCGACGGCAGCCACCGGATGGTGATCGTCGACGACATGGCCGCGCACCAGCCCTACGCCAACGCCGCGTACCAGAAGGTGCCCTTCCACGGCGCCGAAGACACCGTGCGCGAAGAGCACTGCGACCGCTTCAACGCCTGCGAAACGCTGCAGAGCGGCCGCTGGGTGACCGACGACTTCGACTTCAAGCGGCCCAAGGCGCGCCTGCAGCAGGTGAGCGCCATGCCGCGCAAGACCGCGCAGAACACGCAGGAGCGCTACGGATGGCCGGGCGACTACGGGGTCGAGTCCGAGGGCGAGCAGCTGGCGCGCACGCGTATGGAAGAGCAGGGCAGCCAGGGCGAGCGCGCCAGCGGCTCGGGCAACCTGCGCGCCGTGGTGCCGGGCTGCCTGCTCACGCTGGAGCGGCATCCGCAGAACGAGTCCAACCGCGAGTACCTGGTGACCGACGCGCACCTGCGGGTGCAGGACATCGGCGACGCCAGCGGGCAGCAGGCCTTCGAGTGCCGGGTCGACTTCGAGGTCATTCCCAGCAGCAAGGTGATCCGCTGCGCCGCGCCCGCCGTGCCGCGCCCGCGCACCACCGGCCCGCAGACCGCCATCGTCACCGGGCCCGCGGGCCGCGAGATATGGACCGACGAGTACGGCCGCGTGAAGCTCAGCTTTCACTGGAACCGCTACTGCAGCAAGGACGAGAACAGCTCCTGCTGGGTGCGCGTGTCGTCGCCCTGGGCCGGCACCAACTTCGGCGGCATCCAGATACCCCGCATCGGGCAGGAGGTGATCGTCGACTTCGAGCATGGCGACCCCGACCGCCCCATCGTCACCGGCCGCGTCTACAACGCCGACAACATGCCGCCGTGGGCGCTGCCGGCCAACGCCACGCAAAGCGGCCTGCTCACGCGCAGCAGCGAAGGCGCGAGCGACGCCAACGCCAACGCCCTGCGCTTCGAGGACAAGAAGGGCGCCGAGCAGCTGTGGCTGCACGCCGAGCGCAACCAGGACATCGAGGTCGAGAACGACGAGACCCACTGGGTGGGCCACGACCGCAGCAAGACGGTGGACCACGACGAGACCGTGCACGTGAAGCACGACCGCACCGAAACCGTGGACCACGACGAAACCATCACGGTGCACAACGACCGCACCGAGACCGTGGACGGCAACGAGACCATCACCATCCACAAGAACCGCACCGAGACCGTGGACCTCGACGAGCGCATCACGGTGCACAAGAACCGCACCGAGCGCGTCGACCTGAACGAGACCATCGGCATCGGCATGAACCGCACCGAGACCGTGGGGCTGAACGAAACCATCCACATCGGCGAGCACCGCAGCGTGACCGTGGGCGGAGCGAAGATGGAAACCGTGGCGCTGGCCAAGGCCGAAACCATCGGGCTGGCCAAGGCGCTGACCATCGGGCTGGGCTACCAGGTGTCGGTGGGCGCGGCGATGAACACCACGGTGGCGTTGATGCAGACGGAGCAGTGGGGTTGTCGAAGCGGGTCGATGTAGGCAAGACGCTGACGCTGCAGGCCGGCGAGCGCATCGAGCTGGTGTGTGGCAAGAGCTCGCTGGTCATGACCTCGCAGGGCGTGGTGACCATCAACGGCTCCTCGTTCGATTTCTCCGCGAGCGGGCCTGTGCAGGTGAGCGGCAAGGACATCGACCTCAACTGACCCCACGAAGAAAACACGCACCGTGGAGTTCCGCAATCTCACGCCCTTCGACGCCCTGTGCTTTCGCGCGGCCACGCCCAGCGACCGCGAGTACCGGGTGGTCGCGATGAAGGTGGGCTACCGGCTCATGCAGGGTGCGCGTGGCGGGTGGGCGGCCGAAGTGAACGACGACGACCCCGTGCCGCTGGCAATGGCCGACGCCTACTGGGGCGAGGAGGGCGCGTCGAGCCCGCGCGAAGAGAGCGACCTCGCACCCTGCAAGCCGCGCTGCGACGTGATCGTGAATGCCACCGCCCATGCGCCCCACGGCGTGGCGGCAAGCGAATGGGAAGTGCGCGTGAAGGTGACGGCCGGCCGCCAGTGGGTGCGGGCCCCCGAGCCGCCCCGGCCCCTGCACCCGGGCGCACGGCTCACCTCGCAGCAGCAAGCCGCGTGGGACGACGAGCGCCAGCGTGCCAGCGCGCAAGCCGCGCCGCGCGCCGTGCTCGACAAGCGCTTGCGCGTGAGCGGTCCGTCGCTCTTCTACCTGCGCAACGGGCGCGAATGGGCGCGCACCGCCAGCGAGCCCATGCTGAGCCTGGACATGCGATGGGAGCACGCGTTTGGCGGCCGTACCTTGCTGCGCAAGCCCGGTGCGCGCGACGACGCGCCGCCGCTGCTGAACGAGGTGTGCTTTTCGAACCCCCTCGGCCAGGGGTGGCTGGACCGGCGCGCCATCGAGCAGGCGCGCCACGCCGGCCTGCCCGACATCGAGCGCATGCCGGCGCCGCGCATCGAATTCGCGCACGAGCGCATGCACCAGCCCCTGCTCGCCACACATGCCGGCACCGGCCTGGACGCGCAGGCCATGGCAGAAACCGCCAGGGGCTACGGGCGCGCGCCGGCCGGCCTGGGCGTGGTGGGCCGGGCCTGGGCGCCGCGGCTGGCGCTGGCCGGCACCTACGACGATGCCTGGCTCGCGCAGCGCCACCCCTGGCCGCCGCACGACCTCGACTTCGGCTACTGGAACGCCGCGCCCGCCGACCAGCAGGTGCCCTACCTGCCGCCCGATGCATGCATCGAGCTGTGGAACCTGAGCGAGCCGGCATCGACGCCCGACGGCCACTTGCGCGTCACGCTGCCTGGGCACCGCGCGCTGGTGCTGCTGCGGCTGGAAAACGGCGCGCTCCTGCCCCTGCCCATGGTGACCGACACGCTGCTCGTCGATGCGCAGGCCATGACGCTGTCGCTGGTGCACCGGGTGTGGATTCCGTCGGACGCGCCCGTGCGGGTCGTCGAGGCGCGCTTCGAGACCGACCCCGCCGCGCCATTGGTTCGCCCCGCGCCGCACGCGGCCCCCGCACCGGGCGCGATGGAGCCCGTGGCATGACCGCCAACGTCGCCGCCCGCAAGCAGGGCAGCTGGCGCGTCGTGAGCCTGGCGCCTGATGTGTGCAAGACCCCGATGGGGAGCGCCATTCCGCCTGTGCCGTATCCGGTCACCGCGCAGCTGGCGAGCACCACCGCGGTGGCCAGCAGCGTGCGCGCCAACGGGCACCCGGTGGTGGTCTACGACATGAGCGTGGTGCCCACCACCATCGGCGACGCGGCCGGTGCCGCCAAGGGCGTGAAGAGCGGCACCGTGCAGGGCAAGTGCTACCCCAAGGACCACAGCCGCACCGTGCGCGCCGAGGGCAAGCTGCTCGTGCGCCACGACGACCTGTTCTGGATGAACGGAAAGTAGCGCGCATGGCCGTCACGGTGGACATCGCTCCCGCGTTCAGCAGGTCGGTCGGCAATGGCGGGCGGCTGGTGGGCTACAACTACGCCGACTCGGTGTCGCTGCTGTACTTTCCGTCCGACCTGGGGCCGGCGCAGAACACCTGGAACATGTCGCACGAGCAGTACGCGGCGCTGCGGCAAGAAAAGCCCACGCTCGAGCTGCCCGAGCTCAAGCCACGCAAGCCCGGCACCAACGCCAACGGCAACACCCTGGGCACCGTGGTCGGCGAAACCCCTTCGACCGCCGCCAAGGCGCAGCAGGCCAACCCCGAGGTGAAGCCCGAGACGCCGAAGGAAGAGAGCTGGTGGAGCAGCTGGGGCAGCTCGGTCACGCACACGGTGCTCGACATCGGCGGCGTCATTCCGGTGGTGGGTATTTTTTCGGATGGTGCCAACGCGGCCATCTACGCGGCCGAAGGCGACTACGCGAATGCCGCGATCTCCGGCGCGTCGGCGGCGGCCAACCTGGTGCCCGGCGGCGGCATCGCCGCCAAGGCGGGCAAGGTGGCGATCAAGGGGGCGTTGAAAGGCGGCGAGCGCGCCGGGATCAAGCAGGCCGAGAAGCTGCTCGCGGAGCGCATTGCGAAAGAGAAGCTCGAGAAGGAAGCCGCGGAGGCCGCGGCCGAAAAAGCGGCGCAGGAAGCGGCGCAGGAAGCGGCGGAAAAGAAGGCCGCTTCAAAGGCCGAGTCGGGTGGCTCCAAGAAGAAGGACACCCAGGTCAAGAAGAAGCCCAAGCCAAAGCCCAAGTGCGGACAGAAAGGCCCCTACAAGGACCGCAACAACCACGACAACGCCGGCGTGAACTGGGATCATGTGCCTTCCAAGGAGGCGCTGCTCAGGGCTGCTCGCGAGGTCAAGGGCGAAGCCCTGAATGCCCTTGAGATCGCGGCCATCGTCGAAAATGCGCCGACCATTGCGATCCCGGGCGAGCTCCACCAGAAGCACAGCGAAACCTACGGTGGTCGGCAGCACCAGAAGATCGACGGCCTCAAGCGCCCCGACAGGGACATGCAAGACCTGCAGCGAGCGGCCAAGGAGAACACGGACAAGATTCTCGAGTCCATCGACAAGTACGACCCCGGCTGCAAAGGGGCTTACAAAAAAGCGGCCGACGAGATCACGAAAATGACGCACGGCGAATGGAAGAAATGGTTGAAGAAAATCATGAAATCCGTCGATGAATGAAAACAGGAAACACACCATGACATTGACCGAACTGTTGCCCTTCATTGGATGCTCCGAGCTGAACGCCGGACTCGCGGAACTGATGAAGTCCGCCGGCGGGAGCATCTCTTCTCTTTCCATGAAAAAGCTTCGCTCGCAAGGTGTGGAGGGCATGGAGTTTCATGCGCAGGGCCTGTCCTTGACCTTCAACGAGCGAGAGGACTACATCAGGACCTATGCCGAACCCAAGGACGCCGGCGAAGCCATTCTGGTGGCCGTGTTTGCCTATGTCGCCGGCAGCAAGACCTTCACGCCCTACACCGGGCCGATTCCGTTCAGCACCGGCCCCGTCGCGACCCGCGAAGACGCACTTCGAGAGTTCGGCACGCCCGCGCGCACCGAAGAAGAGGACGATGTCATCGAGTGGGACCAATGGCTCAAGGACGGCTTTCAGATGCGTGCCAGGTACAGGGACGACGGCGCGGTGAAGATCGTGTCGATCACCCTCCCGTTCAAGTGAAGGCGTGCATGCCCCGGCGTCGCAAATGAACAACCAGGCTCACGCCTTGCAGGCAAGCAACCATCTGCTGGGGCACGCCTGGGAGAGTGCGCCGGTGCAAGCACTGATCGAGGGCTGGGAGCAACTCGAATGGCTGGACCAGGAGGCGTTGAAGAAGGCCCGTGCCGACCATCGCCTTTCGCTCGTGAATCCGGGGTTGGGCATCTACTTGTTCTTCACCGATGCCGATCACTACGAGGCGCGATACGGCCCGCCTCGCAGCCAGGGCAGTTTGATACTCAGCCGGGTCACGCTGATGCTGCATTTCAATGCGCAATGGTCCCCGTACGCGGGCGCCTTGCCTCTGTCGTTCCGAGCGGACGAGATGGTGGGCGATGTGTTGCAGCGACTGGGCTCGCCCGCGGAAATGTGGCGCGTGGGCTTGAAGGTCTCGAAGGCGCGATGGCCTCTGGCGGATGCCGAAGTGGACGCGAGCTTTGAGCAGGGCACCGGCCGGCTCAAGCTGGTGACATTGACTCCGCCCCGCGTGACGCCGGTGCTGGCAAGCGCGGTGCCATCGCCAGAGCAGTTCGCAGAACACTTCGGCCGGCCGCTCGACGAGCTGCGAGGCGATGCGCGGTTCGACATCTTTTCGCTCGGCAAGAAAGCGCGCGAGATTGCCGAGTACGGCGAGGCCGACTACTCCGAGCAGCTCGGCATGGAGCTCTATTTCAAGCCCGGTGCCGACATGGCGGACTTCATACCCGAAGCACCGCGCACCCGCCAACCCTGCCTGAGCGGCGTGCGCTACAGAGCCGACCTGGATTTTCAGAGCAGCGGCTATGCGGGCCCCTTGCCTTGGGGCCTGCAGATGAGCGACCCCCTCGACGTGGCAACCGCGAAGGCTGCGGGGCAACTGGTCAGGCAGGTGTTGGACGAGGACGACGGCTACCAGTTGTGGCGCACCGACCTGTGCGACGTGCATGTGCTGCACAGCTTTCTTGAAGACCGCATCTACCGCGTCACGCTGCTGGCACGCGGTTGCTACGAGTAGCCCGGGCGCAGCGCGAGCGCTGATTTTTTATGCATGCCCCAGTGCCATCGACCTGTACGCAGTCGCGGGCCGGGGCTGCGGGTGGCATTGCGATGGCAGCCGCTGGACCCGGCCCCCATTCCCCTCGAACATGCTGCTGAGCGGCGGCGCGCCATGCTCGACATCTACTTCATCGACCCCTCGCGCACGCACATGCCCAAGGACCCGCGCGGCCTGGAGCGCGCGGGCGCCATCGACTTCGACGCGCACGGCTCGCTGGCCGCGCTGTTCGATGCATGCAGCCAAGCGGGCTTGAACCTGCGCTACTTCGACGACTCGCTGCTGAGCCCCGCGCAGGTCGTGAGGATGCTGGAGATGTTCATCGCCAAGGCCGACACGCTGGCCAGCCACCGCGGGCAGGCCGCCGCCTTCAAGGCCATGCACGACATGCTCTCGCGCGCCGCGGACCGGGGCATGGGGCTTGCGGCGTTCTGCGACTGAGTTGCCGACCGGCTATGGACCGGCCTGCTGGCCGTGCAGGGGCGCCATGCGCCGCCGCGTGTCCGCATCGACCAGCTCGCGCAGCGCGCTGAACAGCGGTGTGGTCCCCGTGTGCTTGCGGCCGTAGCCCAGGTTGAAGGCGTAGTCGAAATCCGCGGGGTTCGCGCCCTGGTTGTGCTGCAGCATCGTCTCCAGCTTGTCGAGCGCCTTCACCGCTTGGGCCTCGGGGGTGGCGGCGGCGTCGTACTCATCCCACAGCGCGAGCAGCTCGCCGTGCAGGCCGAGCGATGGCTCGCCGCGTGGCTGCAGCGGCGCCATCAGCGTGAGCAGGTCGTGGCGCTCGCGCGCGCTCTTGTCGGGGTGCGCGGCCTGGCTGATGGCCGGAATGTCACCGTTGATCGCCTCGCCCAGGTCGTGCACCACGCACAGCTTGAGCACCTTCAGCAGGTCGAGCGGCGCCAGCTCTTCGGCGAAGGCCATCGCCATCAGGCACAACCGCCAGCTGTGCTCGGCCGTGCTCTCGGCGCGGCCTGAAGAGGTGTGGCCGCTGCGCAGCACGTCCTTGAGTTTTTCCGCTTCGCGCAGGAAGGCGAGCTTGCCCTTGAGTGTCTCGGTGTTCATCGCCGGGCATCGTAGGCAGGCGGGGTGGCGATGTCCACGCATGAGATATGCGTGCTGGTGCGCTACATGGCCCGTTACAAGGCCCGCTACATGGTCACTGACCGGGCGGCTACTTCGCGGGTGCGATCGACACGGCAAAGACCAGCACGTTCGTCTGGTGGTTGCCGTTGTCCGCATGAAAGAGCTTGCCCCGCACCTGCACCCGCTGGCCCTTCAGGCGCTTGAACGCGGCCATGTTCGCGGGGTCCAGCGCCATGTGCAGCAGCACCACGCCTTGTTCGGCGGGCCAGTCGCGCGGCGCGTCTTCGGCAACGGCGATGGGCTCGGCCAGCCGTATCGCCGGAAACTTGAGCTTCACGCCATCGGGCGTCATGCCGTCGGCGGAAAGCAGCGTGCCCTGCAGCGTGACGATGGTGGGGTCATAGGGAAGGGGCCTGGCCGCCACGGCAGCGGGCGGGAACCCGAAGGCCAGGGCGAGCGCAAACGCCAGGGCGAAGGCCATGTCCAAGGCGATGCGCGCAGCGAGCGCGACGGGTGCGCGGGTCATTGAAGCGAGGGCGCGGGCAGCGTTTCGTCCAGCGTTTCGACCAGCCGCGCCGACGTGCCATCGGACAGCGTCATGCGCGTCCACCGGCACACGCTGGGCACGATGGGCACCAGCGCCGATCCGTTGGTGCCCGTGGCGAACTCCAGCGAGGGCGGCGCCAGCGCGTCGCGCCAGCCGATGCGCTCGAGCAGCGCCTCCTTGCCCGCGATCTCGGCCGTGGCGTAGCGCCACAGCGAGCGGCCCAGCAGCGTGGACAGCGGCGCGCCGAACTCGGCCTGCCTGCGCGCCGAGCAGGCCAGCAGGCGGTGCGTGATGTCGCACACCAGGTGCACCGCGCGCGGGCTCTCGCCCACCAGCCGGGCCAGCGCGTGGTCGGCAGCCGCGTCGAGCCGGGCCGACAGCAGCTGCTCGGCCCGCGCGCGCTCGGCCGGCTCCATCGCCTGCGCGCCGGACTCCCAGCGGGAGATGGTCGATTGGTTCACGTTGAAGAGCTGCGCCGCGTGCGATTGCTTCACGCGGTGGAGCAGGCGCCAGCGCCTGAGCGCAGGGCCGAGCGAAGAGGCCATCGAAGGCGTGATCGATGAAGCGATCGGTAGCCCGATGCCGGATCTGATGAGCGGGTCTTGCATGTCGATTTCTCGTCGCCGCAGACGGCTATTTTGTTTGGCTTTGCGGATGCGGGCAAAGTTGCGCAGAAGCGCATTTGTTCGCAGCACCAGGCTTCCAATGCAGCGTTTCTCTCCCTACATTTGATGACCGCCGCGCCTCACGGCGTGACACCGATGCACACCGCAGCGGTGTCGATGTGAGGCAAAAGAGAGAAGAGGCGACGGCCAAGGTGCGCTAACACCATGGCCGTCTGACCAATCAACGTGCCAATCTTTCGAAGGAGTGCACATCAAATGGCTGATCAAATTATCGCCGGGCAAAACTCGCCCACCCCCACCGACCCCGCCGAGGGCCCGGACGCGTTGGACATTCTTGAGAACAAGTTGACCCAAATGCAATCTCTGCTGAGTTGCTGCTACGGCGACTGGAGCGAGTGGTTCGAGGGAATAGGGGAGCGGCACCGGGACAACATCATGTGGATCGCGTCCGACCTAGCGGACGATGTTGCCCGGCTCGCCCAGGAGCTGTTGAAGCGGCTCAACGCGATGGATCGGCCACAAGCCAAGCCTGAAGGAGCCCCTCAGCCGGCGAGCGCCAGCGCCCGCCGCTGATCTGACGGATCGCTTTCAAGGTTTGGTGAAGACCGCGGCAAGCGCACCGGGTGACAGCCGGTCGCGAAAGTAGAGCGCGGTCTCTTCGTCGCTGCAGTAGACGTAACACCCTTTCATGCCGCGCGTCATGAGCGTGCGGTAGGTGTTCTTGATGATGAGGTCGGCTGCTGCAGCGGCGTTTTTTGGGTTGGTTTTGGCGCGGGTCTTGTGGCCGCGCAGGGTTTTGTCGAAGCGGTCTCGTGCCGTTGGCTCGGTGCGAACGTGGCCGTCTCGCACGATCAGGTCCGGCCCGATGATGACGCCGATGTAGTCCACCTCCAGGCCCTGGCAGGTGTGAATGCAGCCCACTTCGTTGATCGAGTTCGGCGCAATGATCCACAAGCTGCCGTCGACGTCGAGGTTCCAGCGCTTCCGGTAGCTGCCGATGACGATGTCGAAGGCCTTCGGATCTTTCTTGCTGGTCCATGGCCAGCAGTAACCGGCGACCACGCGCGCGGTACCGGTCGTGTTCTTGGCGGCGATCGAGGCGTGCAGCTGGTCGGGCGTGCTGAAGACCTGAAAATCGAACTCTGCGGGCGTCAGCATCTTGTTGGCGGTTTCTCGCACACCGAGCGTGTCGTCCAGCCACGCGATGTAGCCGTCTGACCCGCTGCACCTGAACTGCGAGGCCAGTTCGTGCTGCGACACCTCCGCGCCTTTGCCGACACCGAAGTCGCGAATGGTCTGCTTGGTGCCGATGTCGCTCAGCGCCACGCGCTGGTCTTCGTCGATGAAGAACACGGTGCACTTCGCGGCAGCTATGAGCTCTTTGACTTGGTTCTCGCCCAGGTTGCCGTACAGCCCGCTCTTTTCGTTCAGGCGGTGCGCCTCGTCCACGATCAGCACATCGAATTGGTCGGCGGGTGTATTGATGAAGCCGCCCGAGCCAGTGAACAGGTTGACGTAGTGCGTGCGCTTCATCGTCCCGACGAGCTTGGTCTCGTAGACACGCCGGGGCGCAGCGTTCTTCGAAACGTACTTGCAGTTCAGTCCGGCCCCCATCAAGGTAACGAGTGCGTTGATGGCAAGAACTGTCTTGCCCGTTCCGGGGCCGCCTTCGACGATCACCACTTTTGGGTTCGTGCTCGATGCGGACCGGCCGGCGGCCAAGATGTGCTCGTAGACCTCTTTCTGGTCATCGATCAAGATGAACTCGGCATTGCCCTTGAGCAGCCCTGCAAGGCTGTCACTGAGTGCTTTCGATGGCCGGATGCGGCCGTTGGCCAGTTCGTAGAGCACGCTCGGGTCACCGAACTTGATGTGCTGCTTGATGAAATTGCGCAGCATGCCGCGCTCGGTCTCACCGCGCAAAAATAGCGGGGCCTTTGCGATGTAGTCGGCGTAGTGGGGCGAGTCGATGACGCCATCGCGCTCGTAGTTGTGCAGGTAGGCGCAAGCCTGGACGGCGATGCCGCCGGAGTAAACGGCTTCGTTGAACCCCTCCATCAGCGACGCATAGGACCACGCTTGGTACGAAGGGTGCACCACCTCGCGGTGCCCGCCGCCGAGGTAGGTGCTGACCAGCGCGTCTTTCATCGAAGACTTCACCTTGTCCCATTGCTTGAGTTCGACGATGACGACGTTCTTGGTGTTGTCGTGACCTCGCCCGGTCAGGCTGATGTCGATGCGCTTGGAGCTTTGCGGAATGTGAAGCTCGACAGCCACCCCAACGTCATTCGGAATCTCGGAGTCGCTGAGCACCTTCGACATGTACCCGAGCGAATCGCGCCACGCCCTCATCTCCGCCGCCGGCACTTTGCGGCCCGTGGCGCTGAAGTACTTGGCAAGGATGACGTCTTCGATGTCGCGGTCGTTGTTGTCGCTGAGAAATTGCTTCTTGTCGGCCTCGTAGACGATCACATCAGTCCTTCCCGGATTCGCCAGCTTCGGACCGGCTGTGCTTTTGGCTGCTGCCACGCACCTTGTCTGCGGGGTAGCGCAGGGCGTTGGCCTTCAGCTTCTGTTGAACGGCGGCATCAAGGTCCACGCCGAGCACGGAAGACAGGCGAACGAGGTAGAGCAAAACGTCTGCAAGTTCGTCTTTAACGGCTTGGGCCGTTTGCGGATTGCGGCCGGCTTCCTTGGACGCTTCTTCGGGCATCCACTGGAAGATTTCGTTCAGTTCGCCAACTTCTCCGGTCAGCGCCATGACCAAGTTCTTGGGGGAATGGAACTGGGCCCAGTCGCGCTCCGTGGCGAATTGCTCCAAATGGGCTGCAAGTTGCGCGAAGTCGACAAGCGCGGTGCCTGACGTTGCGTCAGTCGCATCGGTCATGTTGAGGCTCTCCTATTGCCCATTGCCAAGGAAATTGCTGATTCGGGCTGTGCTCGCGTCGGAGGGGTGGACGTCGCCGGCAGGCCCTGATCATGAAACAAGTGTATCGGTCGAGACAGAGGGACTTTACAGTCGTGCAGGACGGCAGACGCCACAACCGCACTTCTTCCCTGTAGATCGTCGCCTCATCGAACCCGCGCGCCGATCGTTCGCGAACCAATAGTTAGCTAGCTCGAACGATTGACGTTAAAGTGTGTCACGAATCGTTAATTCAGGGCGGGTGATGAACGGTAACTCCTACGCAGGTCGTGCAATGCGGTCTCAGCGCGATAGCTTTCAAGCGAAAAGATCGATGTCGATTTGCGAGTCGGCATTCAATTCCTCGGCAGGTTGAGGATGAAAGAAAAAAGCGCTTCACCTCCGATAGCTGACCCCGATCTCCCTTCGTTTGATCTGGGCCACGTTTATGACCGATGGCCAAATCTAAATATCCCGTATGGAGGTGGGAGACAAGGCGGAATTTCTGATTCGGCAAGATCGCCTGTTACGTTCTTGTTTACTGGCGAAAGTGGTGAGCGCTATGGTTACCACGACCGATATGACGATGAAGGCACCTTCTTATTCTTTGGCGAAGGACAAGAAGGCGATATGAGGTTTGAGCGGGGCAATCTTGCGATTAAGAGCCACTCGAGCAGAGGCAAAGCGCTACATCTATTCCGCACTGTTGTGGAAGGAAAAGGGAAGGCCAAGCGTAAGCTCCAAAAGTATCTTGGCGAGTTCATTTATCAAGATCACGAATGGGTCACCGCGCCTGATCTCAAGGGCAATTTGCGGCAGGCGATTATTTTTCATTTGGCGCCCGTTGCGCGTTTGGAGCGGCTTGAGCTTTCCCCGGCAGTTGAGCCGGATGAGGGCATGACGCTTCAAGAATTTAGAAGTCGAGCAATTGCCGCGTCGAAGGTCGACGGATCGGGTGACAGCAAGAAGGGCAGTCGCACGATTTATGAACGCAGTCGTGCAGTGCGCGACTATGTGCTGCGACGCGCGGCGGGGAAATGCGAGCTTTGCGAGCAGCCGGCGCCGTTTCGCAGAAAGGGCGGCTTGTTGTATCTAGAACCTCACCACACCACGCGGCTGTCTGACGGAGGGCCCGATCACCCGCAGTTTGTTGCTGCACTTTGCCCGTCTTGCCATCGCGAGGTGCATTACGGTGAGCACGCACATGAAAAGAACTCGGCTCTGAAAGACAGGCTGCAGGTTCTAGAGTTGTCTGACCCGAGCTGATTTCGCACATAGCCTGATTGCAGGCCGACATGCAAAAAGCCCCTGACTCTTGCGAATCAGGGGCTTTCTATTTGGTGCCGGAGAGACGAAAAATGCACCTCTCCCATCTTTGTACGCCTATCGCCATAAATGGCCCATTTCAGATGGAAAACAGGCAGGTTCTGCTCAGTCAGAAACCGTGAATCCCCACCTATCGACATATCAAACCGTCGCGTTCTACACCAGTTGCTGCACCAAATTTCGACCCTCAGATCGCCGGTTGAACACCAGACAAAATGCCTTCGGGATGCAAGCTACTTCGATGACCGCTCGGCCTGTTTCAGGATCGTTGGGACGAGGCGGTCTGAAGCCTGAACGTAGTCCCATGCGGCCTCAGGTGTTGGCTCTAGCTTGACGTGAGCAACGCGATTCCGAAGGTCTCGCAGCTCGTTCACCAGCGTGTAAGTCTCTTCAGTCACGAGCCCTTGTTTAGCCAGAGCATTCAGCCACATGTGCGGATGCTGAGTGTGGCGCTCGGATACGTACACGCCATGCCTCTCAATCGCCATCTTCATCGCGGTTTCGATGTTGTCCCACGCGAGCAGAATTGCGGCCGTCGGCTGGGTAAGAGCGAACAGCTTGTTCACTCTTTCGGGCCGCTTCTCGGGGAGGATGTGGTCGATCTCTAATGGAGCGCCGTTTTCATCCGCTGATAGCACGATCATGTTGTCCGGCACGCCCTCTTGAATCCGGATCGTCTCCGCTTCCTCTAAGACCTTGGCAGCCTCGGCGCCGAACTCGGCCTTCAGCGGCCCTGCCTCAAGCTTCTGTAGATTTGGCAGCAGCGCTGCGAACTTGTCTCGGTAGTGGATGATCACGTACAGTACGACTGCTGGCCAGGCCAGTGCCTTGAAGATCTCGACGATGAAGGTGAGCCAATCCATGGCGCCGGAATGTACCGGCGCCGTGGGCTTGGCTGCTTCTAAGCTTCGGCCAACTCCAGAAGGTCTGGCTGCGCGGTCGGGATAGGTGCCAGTGCACGCTCGATGCGCTCGCAGGCAACTGCTACACCAATATCCGACCCCCGTACCGCCACTAGCCTTACTTGGAAAGACAAGGGGTTGAAATGTGTTCAGCCGCCCGCATGTTCGCGGATCACCAATAACCTGGAGACAAATGATGAGCCTTGTCAAACGTGAGATGGCAGAGTACGAAGGCAAACAACGAGCAGCCGTCGATTTGTTGGTCAAGAGCGGCTTCCTGGAAACCTGTGAAAGCCACGATGAGATCACCTACACAGTTGGTGGCGATGAGGAAGTGACTGAAGCGTACAAGCTTGGCAACATCCAGTGGAACGGCGGATTGAAAGACGTGTTCAAAGACCGGCGCGAGATGACCGACATCATCAAGGCCACGTCGGAGGACAGCGACTACGGCGAAGACGGCTGCAATATCTGTCGCGGCCTGATGTCAAGGGACTGACGCGCCCAGAGGCAAGGCCTAGACAGTCCATGGCGTCGAAGTGCAACGACGCCGTGGCCTTGGCTGCTCCTAAGCCTCAGCCAGCTTCATAAGGTCGGGTTGCGCGCGCAGGGTCGCTGTGACCGCGCGCTCGATGCGCACGCAGGCAATTTCGAAATATTCGGGCAGTCGCTCCATGCCGATGAACCGGCGACCCGTGTTCATGCAAGCCACGCCCGTGGTGCCGCTGCCCATGCAGTTGCCGAGAACAGTGTCACCTTCGTTCGTGTATGTGCGAATCATATTCCTTCAAGGAAAGCCGAAGTCTCACGGGCTGGTTCCATCTACTGGCCTCCATCCAGATTAGTTCAAGCCTAGAGACGCTGACGCCAAGTCATTCGCCTGAGCTACGATGCTGTTACAAATCTCGGAGACGCAATGCTGCAGTGGTTGGAGAAGCACCGGGTTGGATTCGCCCTATCCGTCCTTTCGATGGTGGCGCTGATTGGCATGTTTGTGACCAGCGGCGAAAAAGTTTTCGGGCCGATTCGGGGTACTAATATCGAGCCGCTGCTGCTTGCGCTTGGATGGACCAACACGATTGCATTCAACCTGTGTCTAGGCTACCTCACCAGCGTTTTTTTCTGGCTGTTGGTCGTGCACGTCCCTGAGCGTCAACGGCGGAAACTGTTGCGGGAAAGCCTGTCGCGCCGGTACGCAGACTTCAAGCACAACACGATTCAGATTTGCTCATGGGCAGGGAACCTCCAACTATCGACGATGGATGTCGATGAGCTAACGGAAAAGTCGAAGTTCAAAGACTACTTCCACAGGCAGCGTTGGTATGACGTGGCGAATGGGCTAGAGGCCAATCAAGACTATGTGGACGGCCTATTGCTTGAAATGCAATTGCTGGCTGACGAACTCACGTACATCTTGAACAACGTCGTGATCCAAGATGTTGAAGTCCATGGACTCTTCAAGCAACTGACAGAACGGGTCTACCGCATGAAATATGACCCGAACTACACCGCAGACCCAGTGAAGTACATCTGCCAATTTCTTTGGGAACTGCATGCCAATTGGAGCTTCGTCGTTGGCTACATGCCCAACGATCCTGTCACCGACAAGATCGCCCGGGTTTGAATGCGCCAAGGATTGCCATGCGAAAAATGCAATAGCTAAGGCCTTCGCTGGTCGGAGCGGGAGGCAGCAAGCGACGGGCAGAAAAAAGCCACCTTTCGGTGGCTGTCTTCCGCGTTTGTGCACTAAACATGCACAACGCTTTGAGTTTCCCAGCGGAAACTGAGGTGGGCTAGCGTGGTTATGAGGTATCGTCCCGGCTGGGCGCTACACCAAAAATACACCAACCCTCCTGCAACCCGCATGGATACTGGGTTGTTGGTGCCGGAGAGATGAATCGAACACCCGACCTTCTCATTACGAATGAGCTGCTCTACCGACTGAGCTACACCGGCGAAGCCTCAGATTATACCCACAGTTTTATGCCTTCTCGGCGTGGTACTGCGTCAAACGCTCAACTTCGTTTCGCGAACCCAACAGCACGCTCACGCGCTCGTGCAGCTTGGTCGGCTGCAGCTCCAGAATGCGCTGCTTGCCGTTGGTGGCGGCGCCGCCGGCCTGCTCGATCAGCCAGCTCATGGGGTTGGCCTCGTACATCAGGCGCAGCTTGCCGGCCTTCTCGGGCTCGCGCTTGTCCCACGGGTACATGAACACGCCGCCGCGCATCAGGATGCGGTGCACGTCGGCCACCATGCTGGCAATCCAGCGCATGTTGAAGTCCTTGCCGCGCGGGCCTTCCTTGCCGGCCAGGCACTCGTCGATGTAGCGCTTCACGGGCTCGTCCCAGTGGCGCATGTTGCTCATGTTGATGGCAAATTCCTTGGTGTCGGCCGGAATCTGGATGTCTTCCTGCGTGAGCACGAAGCTGCCCTGCTCGCGGTCGAGCGTGAACATGGCCACGCCGTTGCCCACGGTGAGCACCAGGGTGGTCTGCGGGCCGTAGATGCAGTAGCCGGCCGCCACCTGCTGGGTGCCAGGCTGCAGGAAGTCGTTTTCCTGCACGCCGGGGTGGTCGTCGGGCTTCTTCAGCACGCTGAAGATGGTGCCGATGCTCACGTTCACGTCGATGTTGCTGCTGCCGTCCAGCGGGTCGAACATCAGCAGGTATTCGCCCTGCGGGTAGCGGTTGGGCACGACGTGGATGGTTTCCATCTCCTCGCTGGCCATGGCCGCCAGGTGGCCGCCCCATTCGTTGGCCTCGATGAGCACTTCGTTGGCGATGATGTCCAGCTTCTTCTGGATCTCGCCCTGCACGTTCTCGCTCTCGGCGGTGCCCAGCACGCCGCCCAGCGCGCCCTTGTTCACGGCCTGGCTGATGCTCTTGCAGGCGCGGGCCACCACTTCGAGCAGCAGGCGCAGCTGGCCCGGAATGAGGCCGCCGGCGCGCTGTTGTTCGACGAGGTAGCGGGTGAGGGAAATCTTTTGTTGAGCCATGGTTTCTCTGTTCAGTCTCTTGCTTAGTTACCTGCCAGGGCGCGGGTTACGACTTCGTGCGTGTCCTTGCTCAGGTCGGGCTTGGCGGCCACGCGGGCGATGGCTTCGCGCGCGGCGCTGCGGTAGGGCTCGGCCAGCTTGCTCCAGCGGTCGAGGGCGCGCGCCAGGCGGGCGGCCACTTGCGGGTTGATGGCGTCGAGCTCGGTCACGCGCTCGCTCCAGAACACATAGCCTGCCGCGTCGGGCCGGTGGAAGGCGCCGGGGTTGGCGCTGCAGAAGGCAAAGATCACGCTGCGCGCGCGGTTGGGGTTCTTCAGCGAGAAGTCGGGGTGCTTCATGAGCTGCTTCACCAGCGGCAGGATGTCGCCGCCGCGGTCGCTGGCGCCGGCTTGCAGCGAGAACCACTTGTCGATGACCAGCGCCTCGTCCTTGAAGATGGCGTGGAAGCGCGCGAGCGCCTGCGCGGCCAGGGTGTGGCCCGACGACACGAGGGCGTTGAGCGCGTTGAAGCGGTCGGTCATATTGCCCGCGTCCTTGAAGCGCTGCAGCGTCTTGCCCGGCCACACCACGTCGCCCGAGGCGCGCGCTGCAAGGCACAGGAAGTTCAGCGCCATGCCGGCCAGCGCACGGCGGCCCGACGAGGTGGGGTCGGGGCTGTAGGCGCCGGTGTCCTTGTTGTCCTCGTACACCTGCTGCCAGTCGCTGAAGAGGGCGGTGGCCAGCTGGGCGCGCATGGCTTCGCGCACCAGGTGCACGCGCTGCGGGTCGACCACGTCGAGCTGCTCGGCGATGTAGGTTTCCGAGGGCAGGGTGAGCACCAGCTCCTTGAAGGCGGCGTCGAGCTGCGGGTTGCGCAGCACGCTGCGCATGGCGTCGATGTAGGCGTCGTTCAGCACCGGGGTGGTGTCGGTGGCCAGGGCGGCAATGCCCTGCAGCGCGGCGCGCAGGCCCAGGCGCTGGCCGGCTTCCCAGCGGTTGAACGGGTCGGGGTCGTTGGCCAGCAGGGTCAGCAGCTGGGCGTCGGTGTAGTCGAAGTCCAGGATCACCGGCGCGCTGAAGCCACGCAGGATGGAAGGCACGGGCTCGGCGTCGAGGCCCACGAAGGTCAGCTGCTCGCCGGCGCGCGAAAGCACCAGGGTGCGTGTGCCGCGCGTGACTTCGCTTTCGCCTTCGAGCTGCAGCGGCAGCTCGCGGCCGTTGGCGTCGAGCAGGCCCACGTTCAGCGGAATGACGAAGGGTTCCTTGGTCGGTTGGCCGGGCGTGGGCGGGCAGCTTTGCACCACGCTGAGGGTGTAGCTGCGGTTCTGCGCGTCGTACACGCCGTGCGCGGCCAGTCGGGGCGTGCCGGCCTGGCTGTACCAGCGCTTGAACTGGGGCAGCAGGCGCGCCAGTTCCGATTCGGGGTTGGCGTCGGCAATGGCCTGCGCGAAGTCGTCGCAGGTCACGGCCTGGCCGTCGAAGCGTTCGAAGTACAGGGTGATGCCCTTTTCGAAGCCCTTGCGACCGACCAGCGTCTGCATCATGCGCACGACCTCGGCACCCTTCTCGTAGATGGTGACGGTGTAGAAGTTGCTGATCTCGATGTAGCTGTCGGGCCGCACGGGGTGGGCCATGGGGCCGGCGTCTTCGGGGAACTGGGCGGTGCGCAGCACGCGCACGTCTTCGATGCGCTTCACGGCGCGCGCCGAGGCGTCGGCGCACAGGTCCTGGCTGAACTCCTGGTCGCGGAAGACGGTGAGGCCTTCCTTCAGCGACAGCTGGAACCAGTCGCGGCAGGTCACGCGGTCGCCGCTCCAGTTGTGGAAGTACTCGTGGCCGACCACGCTTTCGATGTTGCTGTAGTCGGCGTCGGTGGCGGTGGCCTGGTTGGCCAGAACGTACTTCGTGTTGAAGATGTTCAGGCCCTTGTTCTCCATGGCGCCCATGTTGAAGTCGCTGGTCGCGACGATCATGAAGCGGTCCAGGTCCAGCGGCAGGCCGAAGCGCGCCTCGTCCCACAGCACGGAGTTGATGAGCGAGTTCATCGCGTGCTCGGTCTTGTCTAGGTCGCCGGCGCGCACGTACACCTGCAGCAGGTGGTCGCGGCCGTTGCGCGCCTTGATGCGCTGCTCGCGCGCCACCAGCTTGCCCGCCACCAGGGCGAACAGGTAGGCGGGCTTCTTGAACGGGTCGACCCACTTGGCGAAGTGGCGGCCCTCGGGCAGCTCGCCTTGCTCGACCAGGTTGCCGTTGGACAGCAGCACCGGGTACGCGGCCTTGGCGGCGCGCAGCGTCACGGTGTACATGGCCATCACGTCCGGGCGGTCCAGGAAGTAGGTGATGCGGCGAAAGCCCTCGGCCTCGCACTGCGTGAAGAAGGTGTCTTCGCTCACGAACAGGCCCATCAGCTTGGTGTTCTTGATGGGGCAGCAGGTGGTGAAGAGTTCGAGCTCGAACGCGTCGGGCAGGCCGTCGATGACGAGCTGGTCGCCTTCCATGCGGAAGGACGCGCCCTGGCCGTTGACCAGCACGCGCGCCAGGTTCAGCTCGTCGCCGTCCAGGCGCAGCGGCTGCACCGGCACCTCGGGGTTGCGGCGCATCTGCATGCGGTTGAGCACGCGGGTCTTGGCGGGGTCGAGGTCGAAGGTGAGGTCGACGGTGTCGATCCAGTACGCCGGGGCGGCGTAGTCTTCGCGGCGGATGGCAATGGGTTGCCCTTGAGCGTCACGTAGCAGCATCGAGTGTCTCCAGAAAGTTCGAGTGGGCGAGTTCGTTGTAGTCGCGAACCGCGGCAATCACATGGGGGCCGGCAAGCTCGGCGGCGGTATGGGTGCTGCACACGGCCACGGCGCGCATGCCGCCGCGGCGCGCGGCCTCGATGCCGAAGGGCGCGTCTTCGAAGACGATGCAGCGCTCGGGCGCGATGCCGATGCGCCGCGCGGCTTCCAGGAAGATGGCGGGCGTGGGCTTGCCGCTGAAGCCTTCGTCGCCGCCCACGATGGCCAGGGGCAGCGGGCTCATCTTCAGGCGCGACATGGCGAACTCGATGTTGCCCTTGTCGCCCGCGGTGCCCACGGCCACCTTCAGGCCGCGCGCGACGGCGGCCTTGGCGAAGGCGGTGAAGCCGGCCACCTCGGTGAAGTTGTCGTGGAAGAGGGCGCGGTAGATCTCTTCCTTCTCGTGCACCATGGCCTGGCACTCGGCGTCGGACAGCTCGCGCTCGAACAGCTCGCGCATGCTCTCCGCGCCGGTGCGGCCCGTGGTGCGCGCCAGGATGTCGCTCACGTCGAGCGCGAGGCCGTGGCGCTCCACGAATTCGACCCACGACCGCGCATGCCAGGGCATGGAGTCGATCATGGTGCCGTCCATGTCGAAGATGAAGGCTTCGACCTTGCCGTGTGTCAGCGTCATCGGTTACACGCCCTGCTTCAGCGAAGCTTCGATGAACACGTCGAGATCGCCGTCGAGCACCTTCTGGGTGGCCGAGACTTCGACGTTGGTGCGCAAGTCCTTGATGCGGCTGTTGTCCAGCACGTAGCTGCGAATCTGGTGGCCCCAGCCCACGTCGGTCTTGCTGTCTTCGAGCTTCTGCTGTTCTTCCTGGCGCTTGCGCATCTCGAAGTCGTACAGGCGCGAGCGCAGGCGCTTCCACGCCACGTCGCGGTTGCTGTGCTGGCTCCGGCCGTCCTGGCACTGCACGACGATGCCGGTCGGAATGTGCGTGAGGCGCACGGCCGAGTCGGTCTTGTTGATGTGCTGGCCGCCCGCGCCCGATGCGCGGAAGGTGTCGGTGCGCACGTCGGAAGGGTTGATCTCGATTTCGATCGAGTCGTCGATTTCCGGGTACACGAAGATGCTGGCAAAGCTGGTGTGGCGCCCGCCCGACGAGTCGAACGGCGACTTGCGCACCAGGCGGTGCACGCCGGTTTCGGTGCGCAGCAGGCCGAAGGCGTAGTCGCCTTCCACCTTGATGGTGGCGCCCTTGATGCCGGCAGTGTCGCCCGGCGTTTCGTCTTCGATCTGCGTCTTGAAGCCCTTGCGCTCGGCGTACTTCAGGTATTGGCGCAGCAGCATGCTGGCCCAGTCGCAGGCCTCGGTGCCGCCGGCGCCGGCCTGGATGTCGACGAAGGCGTTCAGCGGGTCTGCCGGGTTGTTGAACATCCGGCGGAATTCGAGCTGCTTGATGTCGGTTTCGAGCGTGGCGGCGTCATCAGCAATGGCCTGCAGGCCGTCCATGTCGCCGTCGGCCTTCGACATTTCGAAGAGCTCGGTGTTATCCGACAGGCCGTTGGTGAGGCGGTCGAGCGTGACGACCACGTCGTCGAGCGACTTCTTTTCCTTGCCCAGTTCCTGGGCCTTCTTCGGGTCGTTCCAGACGTTCGGGTCTTCGAGCGATGCGTTGACTGTCCTCAGTCGTTCAGCTTTGGCATCGTAGTCAAAGATACCTCCGTAAATCGACCGTACGGACGCTCAGGTCCGCGAGCATTGCGCCGATTTGGTTGATTTGTTCTGCGTCCATGGGGTGTCCTGACTGTGGAGGGTTGGTGTTCGGGCGGAACCCGACATTTTCTCACGGTCCGCGAACCCGCCAGGCAGCGCCCCTGTATTGCGCCTTCCCCCTCTGGGGGAAGGCTGAAGAGCGAACTCAGAACGCCGGAACGAGCGAGCCCTTGAACTGGGTCTCGATGAAGCTCTTCACCTCCGGCGACTGGTATGCCGCCACCAGGCGCTTGGCCCACGGCTTGTCCTTGTCGGCACGACGCACGGCAATGATGTTGGCGTACGGGCTCTTGGCGGCTTCCTTGATCACGGCGTCCTTGTCCAGCGACAGGCCGGCCTTGCCCGCGTAGTCGTTGTTGATGGCGGCAATGGTCAGGTCGTCCAGCGAGCGCGGCAGCTGGGCGGCGTCGAGCGCCACCAGCTTGAGCTTCTTCGGGTTGGTCACCACGTCCAGCGGGGTGGCGGTGTTGTTCTTCACCGCCTCGGGCTTGAGCGTGATGAGGCCGGCCGCCTGCAGCAGCAGCAGGGCGCGGTTGCCGTTCGACGGGTCGTTCTGGATGCCGACCGCCGCGCCGTCGGGCAGCTGGTCGATCGACTTGATCTTGCGCGAGTAGAAGCCCAGCGGGGCGGTAATGGTCAGGCCCACGGGCACGATGTCGAAGCCGCGCGACTTGTTCTGGTTGTCCAGGAAGGGCTGGTGCTGGAAGGCGTTGGCGTCCAGGTCGCCGGAGGCCAGCGCGGCGTTGGGCAGCTGGTAGTCGTTGAACACGACGAGCTGGATGTTCAGGCCGTCCTTGGCGGCAACCTTCTTGACCACCTCGAAGATCTGCTCGGCGCTGCCGACCGAGACGCCCACCTTCAGGCTGTTCTTGTCTTGCGCGAAGGCGGCGCTGCCGCAGAAAAGAGCGGCCGCCAGCGTGACGGAAAGGGCGCCAAGGGCGGTACGGCGGCGGAAAAAGGTATTCATGGTGACGCGGAAAGCAAAAAAAGAAGGCGCGAATGTGACAGGGCGTGTCGCCTTTGGGAACGAACCAATAGGCATATCGATATGGCGTTCATTGCCCGCCCTCGGGTTTTGATATGCACATTGCGATATAAACACCCTCCTTTTTCTTCGTTTCCTTTTGCCGCTTTTGTTTTCATACTCGGCACCTTTTTCGCGAACCTTCGTGTTCGGCTTTCTGGCCGGGCGCGCTTCTTCCCAATGAGCCATCCTTCGCCCGATGCGGGCCGCGACGCCGCGACGCCCGTCATCCGTCTTCAATCCGTGCAGAAGTCATTCGCACTGCCCAGCGGCGAGGTGTTCGACGCCGTGCAATCGCTGTCGCTCGAGATCCAGCAGGGCGACGTGTTCGGCCTGATCGGCAAGAGCGGCGCTGGCAAGTCGACGCTGCTGCGCCTCATCAACCTGCTGGAGCGGCCCGATTCGGGCCAGGTGCTGGTGGGCGGGCGCGACCTGACCACGCTGTCGCGCCGCGAGCTGCGCGACACGCGCCAGAACATCGGCATGATCTTTCAGCAGTTCAACCTGCTGCAGAACGCCACCGTGTTCGACAACGTGGCCTTCCCGCTGAAGATCCATGGCCGCCACTCCAAGGCCGAGATCAACGCCCGGGTGCGCGAATGCCTGGCCCTGGTGGGCCTGGCCGAGAAGATCGACACCTACCCCGCGCAGCTCTCCGGCGGCCAGAAGCAGCGCGTGGCCATTGCCCGCGCGCTGGCGCCGCGCCCGCAGGTGCTTCTGTGCGACGAGCCCACCTCGGCGCTCGACTCCGAAACCACGCGCTCGCTGCTGGAAACGCTGCGCGACATCAACCAGAAGATCGGCGTGACCATCGTCATCGTGACGCACGAGCTGTCGGTGGTCGAGGTGCTGTGCCGCAACGTCGCCATCCTGGAAAAGGGCCGGCTGGTGGAGCAGTTCGCCGTCGAAGACGCGCCCAAGGCCGAGCGCAAGACGGCGCTGGGCCGCGAAATCGACGAACTGGTGCGCCGCCGCGAGCGCGATGCGCGCGAAGCACTGGCAGCCGGCGCCCTGGGCGCCGCGCCCAGCCTGAACGCCAAGGAGCCCGCCTATGTTTGAGAACATCGCCCCCATCCTCCCCGAGCTGTGGGTTGCCACGGGCCAGACCTTCATGATGCTGGCCATCGGCCTGACGGCCGCGGTGCTCATCGGCGGGCCGCTGGGCATCCTGCTGTTCCTGCTGGGGCCGGGCCAGTCGCTGGAGAACAAGCCGGCGTTCCTGGTGCTGAACTGGATCGTGAACACCGTGCGCTCGTTCCCTTTCATCATCCTGCTGGTGGCGCTGGTGCCGTTCACGCGGGTGATTGCGGGCACCTCGATCGGGCCGCTGGCCGCGGCGGTGCCGCTGTCTTTCGCGGCCATTCCGTACCTGGCGCGCCTGGTCGACCAGTGCCTGCGCGAAGTGCCGCGCGGCGTGATCGAGGCGGCACACGCCATGGGCGCGTCGGAGCTGCAGATCGTCTGGCGCGTGCTGCTGGTGGAAGCCCGCTCGGGTCTGGTGCTGGCGCTGACGGTGCTGGCCGTGAGCTTTCTCTCTTACTCGGCGGTGGCCGGCGTGGTGGGCGGCGGCGGCATCGGCGACCTGGCCATCCGCTACGGCTACTACCGTTTCCAGACCGACGTGATGGTGCTCACCGTGGCGCTGCTCGTGGTGCTGGTACAGATCCTGCAATTCGTGGGCAACACCACGGCAAGCAGGCTCGACAAGCGTTGATCTTTTTGTTCTCTGTTTTCTCTCTAGCTTTTTGCTCAATCAAAAAATGAAGACCGTTTTCCTGCGCCGTTCCGTTCTTGCCCTCTCGCTGGCCGCGCTGTCGCTCGGCGGCCTCTCGCTGCAGGCTCATGCGCAAGACCCCGCCAAGAAGAACCTGGTGATCGGCGGCACCGCCGGCTCCAACACCGACCAGCTCAAGCAAGGCATCGTGCCCCTGCTCGAGAAGAAGGGCTACACCGTGAAGGTTGTGGAGTTCAACGACTACGTGCAGCCCAACCTCGCGCTGGCCCAGGGTTCGCTGGACGCCAACTTCTTCCAGCACCAGGTCTACCTGAAGAAGTTCGCCGCCGACCAGAAGCTGGACATCACCGAGCTGGTGCAAGGCCCGATCGCGCCCATGGGCGTGTACTCGACCAAGCGCAAGACCCTGGCCGAAGCCAAGGAAGGCGACCGCGTGACGCTGCCGAACGACCCGAGCAACCTGGCGCGTGCGCTGGTGCTGCTGGAGCAGAACAAGCTGATCACGCTGAAGACGGGCATCGATCCGCTGCGCTCCACCGAGAAGGACGTGGCCGAGAACCCGAAGAAGCTGAAGTTCATTCCGCTGGAAGCCGCGCAGCTGCCGCGCTCGCTGGGCGACACCGAGTACGCCATCGTCAACGGCAACTTCGCGATCTCGTCGGGCCTGAAGCTCACCGAGGCCGTGGTGCTCGAGAAGACGCCCGACTACTACCTGAATGTGGTCGCCGTGAAAACGGCCGACAAGAACACGCAGTGGGCCAAGGACCTGAGCGAGATCTACCGCTCGAAGGAATTCAAGGCCGTGGTCGACAGCAAGTTCCAGGGCTACGCCAAGCCCAGCTTCCTGCAGTAAGCAAGTCTTTCTCGCTGCCCCCCTTTCCCCTTTCCCCCTTTTCTTCCCGACAAAGGACGCCCTCATGCCCGTTCTGGCCGTATTCGATGCCCAAGGAAGCTGGCGCGACACCCACGTGTGCGACGGCTGGATCACCGAACACCTGGCCGGGCAGGGCGTGAGCTGGGGGCGAGGCAAGAAGAAGGGGCAGCAGGTGCTCGACAGCGCCGGCCTGTTCTACCTGCCGGTGACCGACGGCTACCTGGGCCTGCTGGTCGAGGCCGGCGAATGGGTGTCGGTGCCGGCTGGCAAACCGCATTTCTTCGACGCGGGCGAGGCGGAGTCTTTCGAGGCCCTGCCTGCTGCGTTGCCTTTGTTCGAGGCGTTTGTCGAAGAAGTCCTGTCGTTGACCGGGAACGACGCCGAAGACGAGTGACCTTTTTTCGCTCTGTTCGCGCTCTTCTTCAGGGCGTGTGAACAGGCCGCCGGGTACTTCCCTCCGCGAATGTCCCCCGGCTTCGCTTCCTCCTTTGTTTCGCTGCGGGAAGCACCCGACGCCCTGTTCAACTGGGCACGTTGCTGGCTTGCGGCCGATCAACGACCGCCCTGAACAGCCGAACTTACGCAGCCAACCGCTGCGCCACCCGTCCGCCAGGCCGCGCCAACCCGAGGTGATCGCGCAAGGTGCGCCCCTCGTAGTCCGTGCGGAAGATCCCGCGCTTCTGCAGGATCGGCACCACGCCGTCCACGAAGTCTTGCAGCCCGTGCGGCAGCGCATCGGGCATCAGGTTGAAGCCATCGGCCGCACCCGCCTTGAACCAGTGTTCGATGTCGTCCGCGATCTGCTCGGGCGTGCCGACGATCACGCGGTGACCGCCGCCGCCCGCGAGTTCGCGAATCAGCTGGCGCACCGTGTAGCCGTGGGTGCGGCCTGCCGCCACCACCGCGTTGAAGAAGGTGTGGTTGCCGTTGCCATTGCCGGGCAGGGGCAGGTCTTCGGGCAGGCGCTCGTCGAGCTTCAGGCGGTCGGGCGTGATGCCCAGCGTGCCGGCGATGCGCGTGAGGCTGTAGTCCCACGGAATCAGGTCGACCAGCTCGTCGCGACGGCGGCGCGCCTCGGCCTCCGTGCTGCCGACGATGGTCGTCAGGCCCGCGAGCACCTTCACCGCGTCGGGGCCGCGGCCCAGTTCGGCCGCGCGGGTCTTCAGCGCGCGGGCGTACGCCAGCGATTCGTCGAACGACTGCGAGGCCGAGAACACCGCCTCCGCATGGCGCGACGCCAGCTCGCGCCCGTCGGCCGACGCACCCGCCTGCACCAGCACCGGATGGCCCTGCGGCGCACGCGGCAGGTTCAGCGGGCCCTGCACCACGAAGTGCTCGCCGCGGTGCGCAATCGGGTGCACCTTGGTCGCGTCGATGAAGCTGCCGCTGGCCTTGTCGCCGACGAAGGCGTCGTCTTCCCAGCTGTCCCACAGCGCCTTCACGATGTCGGTGAACTCCGAGGCGCGCGCGTAGCGCTTCGCATGGTCGGGCGTGGCATCCAGGCCGAAGTTGCGCGCCGAGGGCAGGTCGGCCGTGGTCACCACGTTCCAGCCCGCGCGCCCGTTGCTCACGTGGTCGAGCGTGGCGAAGCGCCGCGCGATGTTGTAGGGCTCGTTGTAGCTGGTCGAGGCCGTGGCGATCAGCCCGATGTGCGTCGTGGCCGCGGCCACGCAGGCCAGCAGGATGGTCGGCTCCAGCGCGGTGATCGGGCGAAAGTGGATCTGGTCGACGATGGCCGCGTTGTCCGCCAGGAACACCGCATCGAGCTTGCCCGCCTCGGCGATCTGCGCCGTGCGGATGTAGTGCTGGATGTCGGCGAAGGCCCAGGGGTCGGCCTCGGGCAGGCGCCAGGCCGAGGGCACGAAGCCCGAGTGCAGGATGTTGACGTTGAGGTGCAGCTGCCTGGGCCGGGGGGAGCGTGGGCTGTGGGGGCTGTGGGGGTTGTGGTTCGAGGCGCTCATTGGGCGAAGTAGTCGGGCAGGCGGTAGCCGGCCCAGGTCGGGTTGGCCTTGAAGAAGCGCTGGAACTCGGGCGACTGGTAGGCCGCGGCGATGTCCTTGGCGAACTTTGCGTTCTCGTTGCTGCGCTTGACGGCCACCACGTTCACGTAGGGCAGCGTCATGTCTTCCAGCTTCAGCGCCTCGGTGAGCTTCAGGCCCGAGGCCACGGCGAAGTTGCCCTGCACGGCGGCGATGTCGCTGTCGGCCAGCGAGCGCGGGGCCTGCGCGGCGTCCAGTGGCACGAGCTTCAGGCGCTTGGGGTTGTTGACCACGTCGCGCTCCGACACGGCCAGCGGGCTCACGCCCTGTTTCAGCGTGACCCAGCCCACGGCCGCGAGGATGTTGAGCGCGCGCGCCGCGTTCACCGGGTCGGCCGGCAAGGTGACGGTGGCGCCGTCGGGCACCGCGTCCAGCGACTTGTGGCGCTGCGAGTACAGGCCCATGGGCGGCGTCGGCACGTGCACGATGGGCACCAGGTCGAAGCCCTGCTGCTTGTTGGTGGCGTTGAGGTACAGCGTGTGCTGGAAGATGTTGGCGTCGATCTGCCCGCGCTCGACCGCGTCGTTGGGCTGCACGCCCTGGCTGAACTCCACGTACTTCACGGTGTAGCCCAGCTTCTTCAGCTGCGGTTCGATGCCGTTGGTGAAGGCGTCGCGGTACGGGCCGGGCATGAAGCCCACGCGCAGGTCGGCCGCCTGGGCGGACACATGAACAAGCAGGCTCAGGGCCAGGCCGCCCAGCAAGGGCACGGACCAGCGCGCCAGCAAGGGCGCGCGCGAAGAAAAGCGCATGACGGGCAACTCCGGGGAGGCAAGGGGAGCTGCGCACTCTAGGGTGCGGTGCCGGCGGCGCGAACGAAGATTCGCGCGCTTGGTTATCCGCTGGGCGAATATCGCGAGAGGTCGGGGAGGGGCCGCGAGAGACCGAGCGCGTCAACCCTCGCGCTTCAGGAAATCGACAAACGCACGCAGCGGCGCCGGCATGTGCGTGCGGCTCGGGTAGTACAGGAACGGGCCCGAAAAGCTCTGCCACCACTCCTCGAGCACCGGCACCAGCTTGCCCTGGTCGATGCCGGGGCGCACGTATTCGTCGAAGGTGTAGATCAGCCCCAGGCCCGATTCGGCGGCGTGCACTTCCAGGTCGGGCATGGAGGCGAACAACGGTCCGCTCGGCGTGATCTTCACGACCTTGCCCTTGCGCACGAAGCCCCAGGCCGCGAGCACGCCGCTGGAAAACCGGTGGCCGATGCAGGCGTGCTGCAGCAGGTCGGTCGGGTGTTTCGGTGTGCCGTGCGTTGCCAGGTAAGAGGGCGCGGCGGCTGCCACGAAGCGCTGGGTGCGCGGGCCCAGCGGCACGGCGATCATGTCGCGCGCGATGCTCTCGTCATAACGAACGCCGGCATCGAAGCCTTCGGCGAGCACATCGACGAAGGCGTCGTTGGTCGTCACTTCGAGCGTGATGCCCGGATGCGCCGCCAGGAAGCGGCTGGCCAGCGCCGGCAGCACGCGCTGCGCCACGATGATCGGCACGTTCAGCCGCAGCGTGCCGGTGGGGCTGTCGCGAAAGCTGTTGAGGGTGTCGAGCGCGCCGGCAATGTCGTCGAGCGCGGGCCCGATGCGCTCCAGCAGCCGCTGGCCGGCCTCGGTGGGCGTCACGCTGCGCGTGGTGCGGTTGAGCAGGCGCACGCCCAGTTGCGCCTCCAGCCGGCGCATGGCCTCGCTCAGCGAGGAGGGCGACACGCCGCGCAGCGCGGCCGCCCCGCGAAAGCCGCGCGCCCGTGTCACCGCCACGAAGGCGCCGAGGTCGGAGAGGTCGGGGTCGGCCATGAAGCAATGTCCCGATGCGACTCAGCCCGCGGTGTTCCTGATCGGCTCCCCGATGAATTCTTCGATCATCTGCGCCACGCGCTGCGGCTGGTCGTGGTGCAGCATGTGGCCCGCGTCGTCGAGCCGCTCGATGCGCGCCACGGGCACGGACTTCAACCGCTCGTGGAATTCTTCGAGCGTGTAGCGGTTCTTCCACCAGCCGTGCAGGCTGTCGTCGGAGGCCTCGACCATCAGCAGCGGCGCGGTGATGCGTGCGTAGAGCGCCAGCGTTTCGTCGACACGGAAGATGTGGGCGTTGACGATCTTGTGCGCCGCGTCGCCCAGGATCTGCCAGCGCTCGGCGCCGTCGGGCTGCCCGTGGTTCACCGACCAGTGGCTGGCCAGCCAGTTGGCCTTGTCGGGCGTGAGGCGCGGGTTGGTCTTCATCAGGCGGCGGGCCACGCCCTCGACCGCCGAGTAGCCGGCCAGCGCCATCTCGCCGCGGTGCAGGCGCTTGAGCTCGTCGATCCACTGGCCGTAGCGCGCGGGCGCTTCCTCGGGCTTGCGCGCGGGCATGCCGAAGCCTTCGAGGTTGACCAGGCGGCGAATGCGCTCGGGCCGCACGCCGGCGTAGTGCATGGCAACGTTGCCGCCCATGCTGTGGCCGACCAGGTCGACCTGCCGGGGGCTTTCGCCTTCGCTGGGCTCGCCCACGTAGTGGTCGAGCAGCCATTCGAGGTCGGCCAGGTAGTCGGCCAGCCAGTAGTTGTCGACGCCGCCGCCGTCGGTGAGGCCGAAGCCGCGCCAGTCGGGCGCGATGATGAAGCGGTCCTGCGCCATGGCGTCGACCACGAACTGCCAGGAGGCCGCCACGTCCATCCAGCCGTGCACCAGCACCAGGGGAGGGCGCGTGTCTGAGGGCTGGCCCCAGAGGCGCACGTGGTAGCTGAGGTTGCGCACGGGCACGAATTCACTGCGGGAGGGGCGAAGGGCTTGGTACATGGCGACCGATGATAAGGAGGCCTTCGTGACGGCGCAGTCCGCCACAGGACAGGTGGCAGGGCGAAAAAGCGAAGCGAGGCGAGGGAAGGCGCGGCAAGGCGCGGTCGCTCGGGTTTTGCGCCCGCCGCGAGCAGGGTGCGGGCGGGGACGGTAGCATCCCGCGCATGAAAAAGATCCAACTCGGTCAAAGCGACCTGCATGTCACACCCATCTGCCTCGGCACGATGACCTTCGGCGAACAGGTGGACGAGCCCACCTCCCATGCCATCCTGAGCCGCTCGCTGGAGCGCGGCGTCGACTTCATCGACACCGCCGAGATGTACTCGGTGCCCACGCGCAAGGAAACCTTCAGCATCACCGAGACCATCATCGGCAACTGGTTCAGCAAGAACCCCGGCGCGCGCGAGAAGCTGGTGGTGGCCACCAAGGTGGCGGGCCCCTCGCGCAACATGCCCTGGGTGCGCGAAGGCAGCGGCATGACGGCGGCGGACATCGAGGCCTCGTGCAACGCCAGCCTGAAGCGCCTGAAGACCGACGTCATCGACCTGTACCAGATCCACTGGCCCGAGCGCCACGTGCCGGTGTTCGGCGCCATGTACTACGACCCGGCCAAGGAAACGTCGAAGACGCCGATCCACGACCAGCTCGACGCGCTGGGCAAGCTGGTGAAGGCGGGCAAGGTGCGCGCCATCGGCCTGTCGAACGAAACCCCGTACGGCGTGCACGAGTTCGTGCGCCTGGCCGAGCAGCACGGCCTGCCGCGCGTGGCCACGGTGCAGAACGTGTACAGCCTGATCAGCCGCGCGCACGAAAACGGCCTGGACGAGACGATGCACCGGCTGAACGTGTCGCTGCTGGCGTATTCGCCGCTGGCCTTCGGCCTGCTCACCGGCAAGTACGACCAGAGCGGCATCGACGGCCCCGACGCACCGAAGGGCGCGCGCATTTCCAGCTACGAGTCGGTGCGCAAGCAGCGCTGGGGCAAGCCCGACGCGCTGCGCGCCGCCCGCCGCTACAACCAGCTGGCGCGTGACAACGGCCTGACGCCCGCGCAGCTGGCGCTGGCCTTCTGCTACACCAAGTGGCAGGTGGCGAGCACGATCATCGGCGTGACCTCGGTGGCGCAACTGGAAGAAGACCTGGACGTGTACGGCACCACGCTGTCGCCGGAAGTGCTGGCGGAAATCGACAAGATCCGCCTGGAAATCCGCGACCCGGCGGCGTGAGCGCAGCGCCGGGCCGCCCCAGGCAAGCGTGTGCCGCAGTGCAAAGCACGAAGGTACTTCGATGAGCAAGAAGGTCCATGTGTCAGAAACGCCCGCAACCCAGCTGTTGCGGGCGCACAAGGTCGCTTTCACCGAGCACCCGTACGAGTACATGGAGCACGGCGGCGCCCAGCGCGGCGCCGAGATGCTGGGGCTCGACCCGTTCATGGTCATCAAGACGCTGGTCATGCAGGACCAGGACGCCAAGCCGCTCATCGTGCTGATGCACGGCAACCGCACGGTGTCGACCAAGAACCTGGCGCGGCAGATCGGTGCCAAGTCGGTCGAACCGTGCAAGCCCGAGGTGGCGCAGCGCCACAGCGGCTACATGGTGGGCGGCACCTCGCCCTTCGGCACGCGGCGCGAGATGCCGGTGTACGTGGAGGCCACGGTGCTGGCGCTGCCGCGGATCGTGCTCAACGGCGGGCGCCGCGGTTACCTGATCGGCATCGATCCGCGGGTGTGCGTGGACCTGCTGGGCGCCACGCCGGTGCAATGTGCGCTGGCAGAATAGCCGCCCCAGGCGGTCGTCGCCGAATAAGAACAACCTTTCCCGCGGAGTGCCGTCTTGAGCTTCACCTTGCCTTCCCTCGCCGCCATCGTGGCCGTCGTGGCGTCCTACCTGATCGGCTCGCTGTCGTTCGCGGTCATCGTGAGCAAGGCGCTCGGCATGGCCGACCCGCGCAGCTACGGCAGCAAGAACCCCGGCGCCACCAACGTGCTGCGCTCGGGCAACAAGGGCGCGGCGCTGGCCACGCTGCTGCTCGACGCGGTCAAGGGCTGGGTGCCGGTGTTCGTCATCCACCAGTTCGGCGCGCAGTGGGGCCTGGGCGCCGGCGTGGCCGCGCTGGCGGGGCTGGCCGCGTTCCTCGGGCACCTGTACCCGGTGTTCTTCGGCTTCCAGGGCGGCAAGGGCGTGGCCACGGCCGCCGGTGTGCTGGTGGGCATCGCGCCCTGGCTGGGGCTCGCCACGGGCGCGACCTGGCTGATCATCGCGGTGTTCTTCCGCTACTCGTCGCTGTCGTCGCTGGTGGCGGCCTTTTTTGCGCCGGCCTATTACCTGATAGGCGGCAACATCGCATGGCCTCTGGACCGCACGGTGCTGATTGCGCTCATCATCATGAGCCTGCTGCTGATCTGGCGGCACCGCGAAAACATCCGCCGGCTCGCGGCCGGCACGGAGTCGAAGCTCGGCGCCAAGAAGAAAACGAACTGAAGGAACACACACCATGGCCACCATCACCCGCCACCACGTCGGCCCCCGCCTTTCTGAAACCGCCGTTCACAACGGCACCGTCTACCTCGCCGGCCAGGTGCCCGACGACACCGCGCAAGACATCCGCGGCCAGACCGCGCAGGTGCTGGCGATGGTCGATCGCCTGCTGGGCGAAGTGGGCAGCGACAAGTCGCGCATTCTCATGACGCAGATCTTTCTGGCCGACATCGGCGACATCACGGCCATGAACGAGGTGTGGGACGCGTGGATTCCAGCCGGCAACACGCCGCCGCGCGCCACCGTGCAGGCCAAGATGGCCAATGCGGCCTACAAGATCGAGATCGTCGTCACGGCCGCGCAGGCCTGAGGCTTCGACGGGGTCGGAAGCGCTAGAACCGCTTCTCGAGGACCATCTGGTCCGCGTCGCGGCGCATCGAGAAGCGGTTGATGAAGCTGTTGCCCAGCAGCACGAAGGGCATGCCCTGCTGCGACACGATGGCGTCGATGTCGTAGACCTCGACGTCGCCCACCCGCACCGAATTGAGCCGGAGCCTGAAACCCGGCGCCACGCCGTTGGCGGTGTTGATCTGCACGGGCTGGCCCTTGCTGTAGTCGAGCCCGATGCGCTGGGCGTCGGCCATCGACAGGGCGACGGTGGTGGCGCCGGTGTCCAGCATGAAGGTCACGGGGCGTCCGTTGATGGCGCCCTGTGTCATGAAGTGGCCGCGGCTGTCGGCCGACAGCACCACGCGGTTGCCGCCGCCTGAACCCCCATCCCCTCCACCCCCACCCCCGCCACCGATGCTGACGGGCGTGTCCATGCGCAGGTTGACGCGCTTGCCCTCGAGCTCGACCACGGCCTGCTCGGCCTGCAGCGACACCAGCTTCACGCCCTGGTAGCTCTCGCCGACCGCCACGGTCTTGGGCGGGTTGCCGTTCACGATGAGGATCGCGCGGCTGCCGATGCTGCCGGTGAGGGTGACCGAGCTGGCGGCGTGCGCCACGCCGGCGGCGGCCACCAGCTGGACCGCGGCGGCGAGCACGAGCAGCCGTGCGGCCGCCGCAAGCGCTTTCATGAAGCGCCGGTCAGTCGCGGAAGTTGTTGAAGGACACCGGCATGTCGGGCACGTCCTTCTTGATGAGGGCCATGGCGGCCTGCAGGTCGTCGCGCTTGGCGCCGGTGATGCGCACCGCGTCGCCCTGGATCGCGGCCTGCACCTTGAGCTTGCTGTCCTTGACGATGCGGGTGATTTTCTTGGCCTGCTCGCTCTCGATGCCGCTCTTGATCTTGATGACCTGCTTGACCTTGTCGCCGCCCATTTTCTGGACGTCGCCCTTGTCGAGGAAGCGCACGTCGACGCTGCGCTTGGTGAGCTTGCTGCGCAAGATGTCTTCGACCTGGACGAGCTGGAACTCGGCGTCACCGATCATGGTGATCTCCTTGTCCTTGAGGTCGACGGCGGCGGCGGTGCCCTTGAAGTCGAAGCGCGTCGCGATCTCCTTGGCGGTGTTCTCGACCGCGTTCTTCACTTCGGGCAGGTTGGGCTCGCAGACGGTATCGAAAGACGGCATGGACTCTCTCCTGAATTCACTGGTGCTGGATGCGACAATTCTCCCATGATCGTGGAGTCCAACGTCCCGCTGCAGCCCTACAACAGCTTCGGCATCGTCGCGCGTGCGCAGCACCTGCTGCGCATTGCCGATGAAGCCGACCTGGTCGCGCTGCATGCCGACGCGCAATGGCGCGACGCGTCGCGTTTCGTGCTGGGCGGCGGCAGCAACATCGTCATTACCGGCGACGTGAAGCAGCTGGTGCTGAAGGTCGAGATCAAGGGCCTGCGGCTGGTCGAGGAGACCGAGCGCGCCTGGATCGTCGAGGCCGGTGCCGGCGAGGTCTGGCATGACGCGGTGGAATGGATGGTGCGCAACGGCTACCCGGGGCTCGAGAACCTGGCCCTCATTCCGGGCACGGTGGGCGGCTCGCCGGTGCAGAACATCGGCGCCTACGGGGTCGAGCTGCAGGACCGCTTCGAGTCGCTGGACGCCTACGACCTGGAAACCGGCCGCAGCTTCACGCTCGACGCCGCGCAGTGCGCCTTCGGCTACCGCGACTCGGTGTTCAAGCACGTGCGCAGCGGCCCGAACGACTTCGGGCTGGCCGGCCGCGCGGTGATCACCCGGGTGCGTTTTCGCCTGCCCAAGCCGTGGAAGGCCGTGGTCGGCTACCTCGACCTGGAACGCAAGATGGAAGAAAGCGGCAACTTCACCCCGAGCGCGCAGGACGTGTTCGATTGGATCTGCGCCATCCGCCGCGCCAAGCTGCCCGACTGGCGCGTGCTGGGCAACGCCGGCAGCTTCTTCAAGAACCCGACGGTCACGCCCGAGCAGTGCGCCGACATCATCGCGCGCGACCCCAAGATCGTTCACTACCCCATGGACGACGGCAGCATCAAGCTGGCGGCGGGCTGGCTCATCGACGCCTGCGGCTGGAAGGGCAAGTCGGTCGGCAATGCCGGCGTGTACGAGCGCCAGGCGCTGGTGCTGGTGAACCGCGGCGGCAACGAGAACCCGGTAACCGGCGGCGAGGTGATGACCCTGGCCAAGGCCATCCAGACCAGCGTGTACGAGCGCTTCGGCATCCGGCTGGAGCCGGAGCCGGTGGTCGTCTGAGCTGCTGACCGGCCGGCATGGATCTCGACTTCCTGCACCTGAATTTCCGGCGCCGCATCGGCGCCCTGGTGTGGGCCCGGCGTGCGGTGCCGTTGCTCGCGTTGCTGTCTTTGTTCCTGGGCTCGCGCCGCTGGGGCGTGGTGGTCTCGGTGATTTTGGTGGCGGTGCTGTTCTCGGCGGTGCTGAAGTTCCTGGAGACCAGCCTGCGCCGGCAGTTCATTCGCGAAGCGCGGCTGCCCCCGTTTCTCATCGGCAAGCTGCGCGAGGCGCACCCGCAGCTGAGCCGTCGCGATGCCGAACTGGTGCTGCGCGGCCTGCGCCAGTTCTTCATGTCGCACCTGCGCAGCGACCGCAAGTTCGTTGCCATGCCCTCGAAGGTGGTCGACACGGCGTGGCACGAGTTCATCCTGCACACGCAGGGCTACCAGAACTGGTGCAAGGCGGCCTTCGGCGGCATGCTGCACCACAGCCCCGCCGAAGTGCTGGGGCGCGACCCCAAGCGCAACGACGGCCTGCGCCGCACCTGGTACTGGGCCTGCAAGGAGGAAAGCATCGACCCGCGCAACCCGGCGCGGCTGCCGCTGCTGTTCGCGCTGGACGTCAAGTTCGCGATCGCAGGCGGTTTTACCTACGTGCCCGACTGCCGGGCGGTGGAGCGCTACATCGGCTCGGACACGCAGTGCGGCACCAGCTTCGGTGACTCGTCGTCCGACGGCGGCAGCTCGGGTGATGCGGGCGGCTTCGGCGGCAGCGAGTCGAGCAGCAGCGACGGCGGTGGGTCGAGCGATGGCGGCGGCGCGAGCGGCGATTCGTCCGGCTGTGGCGGCGGCAGCAGCTGCGGGGGCGGTTGCGGCGGGGGAGGCGGCGGGGACTGAGCCGTCCGCCGGCGGTGCAATGACAAACGGGCCCCGAGGGGCCCGTTGTCTTTGGGGCTGCGGTCAGCCCCGGGGTCAGCGCACGATCAGTTCGCGTCGCCGTCGTTCGTCAGCTTCGGCAGCGAGGCGCCTTCGCTCGACGACAGCAGGCCGACGCGCGTGTAGATCGCCAGCTTCTCGCGCGTGTCGACGATGTCCAGGTTGCGCATGGTGAGCTGGCCGATGCGGTCCAGCGGCGTGAACGCGCCTTCGACCTTTTCCATGCTCAGGCGCTCGGGCTTGTACGTGAGGTTGGCCGACTCGGTGTTCATGATCGAGTAGTCGTTGCCGCGGCGCAGCTCGATGGTCACCTCGCCGGTGATGGCGCGCGCCACCCAGCGTTGCGCCGTCTCGCGCAGCATGATGGCCTGCGGGTCGAACCAGCGGCCCTGGTACAGCAGGCGGCCGAGCTTGCGGCCGTTGTCGCGGTACTGCTCGATGGTGTCTTCGTTGTGGATGCCGGTCACCAGGCGCTCGTAGGCGATGAACAGCAGCGCCAGGCCGGGGGCCTCGTAGATGCCGCGGCTCTTGGCCTCGATGATGCGGTTTTCGATCTGGTCGCTCATGCCCAGGCCGTGGCGCCCGCCGATGCGGTTGGCCTCGAGGATCAGGTCGACCAGGTTCGCGTAGCGCACGCCGTTCAGCGCCACGGGCACGCCTTCTTCGAAGCGCACCGACACGGTTTCGCGCTTGACTTCGACTTCGTCCTTCCAGAAGGCCACGCCCATGATGGGCTGCACGATCTGGATGCCGCTGTTCAGGTGCTCGAGGTCCTTGGCCTCGTGCGTGGCGCCGAGCATGTTGGAGTCGGTCGAGTAGGCCTTCTCGGACGACATCTTGTAGGCGAAGCCGGCCTGCTGCATGAACGCCGACATTTCGGCGCGCCCGCCCAGCTCGTCGATGAAGACCTGGTCGAGCCAGGGCTTGTAGATCTTCAGGTTGGGGTTGGTGAGCAGGCCGTAGCGGTAGAAGCGCTCGATGTCGTTGCCCTTGTAGGTGCTGCCGTCGCCCCAGATGTGGACGTCGTCTTCCTTCATGGCCGACACCAGCATGGTGCCGGTCACCGCGCGGCCCAGCGGCGTGGTGTTGAAGTAGGTCACGCCGGCGGTGGTCACGTGGAAGGCGCCGGCCTGCAGGGCGGCGATGCCTTCGTTGGCCAGCTGCACGCGGCAGTCGATCAGGCGGGCGTTCTCGGCGCCGTAGAGCATCGCCTTGCGCGGGATCTCGTCGTAGTCGGGCTCGTCGGGCTGGCCGAGGTTGGCGGTGTAGGCGTAGGGAATGGCGCCCTTGTTGCGCATCCAGTGGAGCGCCGCGCTGGTGTCCAGGCCGCCCGAGAAGGCGATGCCGACCTTCTGGCCGGCGGGAACGTTTTGGAGGATGGTCGACATGTCAGGGGTTCCGGTTCGCGGGTTCGCGGTTCAGCCGAAGTGGCAGATGTAGCTGTAGGGCTCGCCAGTCACGCGGATCTGGAAGCTGGAGTTGCCGGGAATGCTGAACTTCTGGCCGGGGCCCGAGGCGAGCCACTCGGTGGTGCCCGCGAGCTGGTATTCGCAGCTGCCGCCGGCGCCTTCCATGATTTCAGGGGCGCCGGTGTTGAAGGTGAGGGTGGACGGCAGGATCACGCCGACCGATTTCTTGGTGCCGTCCGCCAGCGTGAGGTTGTGGCTCACGCACTTGCCGTCGAAGTACACATTGGCCTTGGTGGCCACTGCGGCGCTGTTGATAGTGTCGGTAGTCGTCGTCATTGGGTGGCGCCGGCGCCATGGCGGTCGGCGAATCGAGGACGCACCGCACCAGCGGCGCACCCGTCAAGGGTTGGAAAAGTCCTCGATTTTAGGGGCTTGGCCGGTCGGCGCCGACGGCCCGTGGCTCAGCGGTGCCAGCCGCCGCGGTAGCCGCCACCCCAGCCGCGGTAGCCGTGGCCGTAGTAGCCGCCGCCCCAACCCCGCGAATAGCCCAGGTTCAGCGAGATGCCCACCGGCGGGTAGGCGTAGGGGTAGCCGTAGGCATAGCCCGGGTCGACGTACACCGGGGCCGGTGCGTAAACGGGCGCCGGCTGCGCATACACGGGCGCCGGGCCGCCGGCGCCGACCACCACGCCGGGTTCGGGCACCACGTTGTCCCACGGCGAGCCGCCGGACTGTTGCTGCTGGTAGCCGCTGCCGCTGGCTTCCACCGGGTAGGTCTGAACCTGCGCCTGCGGCGCTACCGCCGAGGTCGTCACGCCGTAACCGCTCGCCTGGATGGGGATGGTGGCGCCGGGCCGGCTGTTCATGCGGGTGGTGTAGCGCTGGCCGTTGTATTCGTAGGTGACGTTGTAGCTGACGTCGCTGCCGGTGGTTTCACGCACCGGCGTGGCCGAGACCACGCGGGCCTGCACCACCTGCCCCTGTTGCTGGGCGTGCACGAGGCCGGTGCCCGCCGCCAGGGCGCCGGCCACCGAAAGGCCGGCAAGGGTGCGAAAAGCAAGTTTGTTCATGGTGTGTCTCTCCTGCAGATGCCGGTTGGAGGCGCCCGCGCCGGGCGGGTTCCGGGGTTTACACGCCGTTGACAGCCCAGGCCTGCGCGTCGAATCCGGTGGTTACAGCTTTTTTCGGGCCCCAGTCGACCACGGGGCGCTTGATGAGGCTGGGGTTGGCCAGCAGCACCGGGCGGGCCGACGCGGCATCGACGACGCCGTTGCGGGTGGCCTCGTCGAGCTTGCGCCAGGTGGTGCCCTTGCGGTTGACCAGCGCCTCCCAGCCGGGCTGCTTCAGCCACTGGTCGAGCTCGGGCTCGGGCACGCCCTGTTTCTTGAAATCATGGAAGGTGTAGGCGACGCCGTGTTCGTCGAGCCAGGTGCGCGCGCGCTTGACGGTGTCGCAGTTCGGGATGCCGTATAGGGTTGTCATGGCCACGATGATGCCGCGATCGGCGGGTCGGCGACAATGCCGGCCTCCATGGAAACCCTTAACGACTGGCTCGCGCGCGCCGAGCAACTCCATCCCAAGAACATCGAGCTCGGGCTCGATCGTGCCAAAGAGATGGCGCAGCGCCTCGGGCTGCGCTTCGACTGCCCCGTCATCACGGTGGCGGGCACCAACGGCAAGGGCTCGACCTGCGCCATGCTCGAGTCGATCCTCACGCACGCGGGCTACCGCACCGCGGTGTTCACCTCGCCGCACCTGGTGCGCTTCGAGGAACGGCTGCGGCTCAAGGGCGAAGCCGTCGATGCTTCCAAACTGATAGCAAGCTTCGAAGTGGTCGAAAAGGCGCGCGGCGACCTGAGCCTGACCTACTTCGAGTTCACGACGCTCGGCATCCTGCATCGCATGATCGAGGAAAAGCCCGACGTGGCGATCCTCGAAGTGGGCCTGGGCGGCCGGCTGGACGCGGTGAACATCATCGACGCCGACTGCGCGGTCATCACCAGCATCGACCTCGACCACATAGAGTATCTCGGGCCCGACCGCGAGAGCATCGGCTTCGAGAAGGCCGGCATCCTGCGCGCCGGCAAGCCCGCCATCGTGAGCGACCCGATGCCCCCGCAGAGCGTGATCGACCATGCCAACGCCATCGGCGCCGACTTGTGGCGCTTCGGCACCGACTTCAACGTGTCGGGCGACAAGCAGCAGTGGGGCTGGTCGAGCCGCGGCCGGCGCTACAGTGGGCTGGCCTATCCGGCGCTGCGCGGCGCCAACCAGCTCATCAATGCCGCGGGCGTGCTCGCGGCGCTGGAAGCGGTGCGGCCGCAGCTGCCGATCACCGCGCAGGCAGTGCGCAACGGGCTGGCCATGGTCGAGCTGCCGGGGCGCTTCCAGATCGTGCCGGGCGAGCCCGCGCTGGTGCTCGACGTGGCGCACAACGCGCACGCCGTGGCCGCGCTGGCCGAGAACCTCGACGCGATGGGTTTCTACCCCACCACGCACGGCGTGTTCGGCGTGATGGCCGACAAGGACCTCGCACCGATCCTGGCGCGCATCGGCCCACTGATCGACCGCTGGTACTTCACCGACCTGCCCACGCCGCGCGCGGCCAAGGGGGCCGACTTGCTGGCCGCCTGGCAAGCGCAGAACACCCGCGCCGACGCCTCGGGCAGCGTGCATCCAGGCCCCATGGACGCGTTGCGCGCGGCCATCGAGCACGCAGACCCCGCTGATAGAATCGTCGTCTTCGGATCGTTCTTCACCGTGGGTGGCGTGCTTGAAAACGGCACCCCCCGGCTGCAAGCCAAACACCTGCTGCCAGGCGGCTGACCGTCGGGCTGTCCAAACACCCATCCGGCACCATCGGGCACACCTCGCTGCACTCCTTCAGGGATCGAACTTCATGGCGTTTTTCAAGTTCCGCACGCGCGGCCCACAAGGCAACGAAGGACGCAGCGCACCGGCTGCCGTGCCGGCGGAAAGTGTCGAATCCATGCGTCGGCGTGCGCGCCACCGGCTGCTGGGCGCAGCGGTGCTGGTGCTGCTCGGCGTGATCGGTTTCCCGCTGCTGTTCGACACGCAGCCGCGCCCCGTGTCGGTCGACATTCCCATCGAGATTCCCGACCGCAACAAGGTCAAGCCGCTGCCCGTGCCGGCCACGCCCGCGCCTGCTGCGAGCACCGCCCCGGCCGCGCCCGACAACGGCTCGCGCGTGGCCTCCGCCGGCGGCATGATCACCGAGACCGCCGACGGCACCGAGATCGATTCCAGCAAGCCTGTCGCCAGCACGCCCGCGGCTGTTGCCCCCGTTGCGCCAGCCGCGCCCGTGGAGCGCAAGCCCGAGCCCAAGCCGGAACCGAAGCCTGAGCGCAAGCCCGAGCCAAAACCGGAACACAAGCCCGAACCCAAGCCGGAGCCGAAACCGAAAGCGGAAGCCAAGCCCGAAACAAAGCCTGAACCGAAGCCCAAGCCGGCTGCCACCGCGGACGACGGCGCGCGCGCCCGTGCGCTGCTCGAAGGCAAGCCTTCGACCGCCTCCACCGCCGCGGCCAAGCTCGCCGACGAGGCCGCCGCTGGTCGCTTCGTGGTGCAGGTCGGTGCGTTCGCCGATGCGGACAAGGCGCGCGAAGTGCGCCAGAAGCTCGAGCGCGCCGGCCTGAAGACCTATGTGCACGTGGCCAAGACGGCCGACGGCGAACGCACGCGTGTGCGTGTCGGCCCGTTCGCCTCGCGTGCCGAGGCCGACCGCGCGGCGGAGAAGGTCAAGGGCTTGTCTTTGTCGGCCGCGATCCTCACGTTGTAAGCACTGCCGCCTGTCGCCGTGGCCATGCTCGACTGGACCGCCGTCGCGCTCATCGGGGTGTCGATGCTCTTCGGCCTGATGCGCGGCCTGGTGTTCGAGGTGATCTCGCTGATCGGCTGGGTGGCCGCCTTCGTCGCCGCCCAGTGGCTGGCCTCCGGTGTGGCGGCATGGTTGCCGTTCGGCGAGCCGCAGGCGGCGTGGCGTTATCCGCTGGCCTTCGTGCTGGTGTTCGTGGCGGTGGTGTTCGGCGTGGGCCTGGTGGCCGCGCTGACGCGCAAGTTGATCACGGTCGTGGGTCTGCGGCCGGTGGACCGGATTTTGGGAGCAGCGTTCGGTGCGGCGCGGGGTGCGGTGGCCCTGCTCGTGCTGGCCGTCGTTGTTCATTTGCTGGTGTTGAGCGACAGTGCCTGGTGGCACGAATCGCGCAGCGCCATTGTTCTCGATGCGGCACTGCAGGGCCTGAAGCCTGCGCTGCCTGAAAAGTTGGCAAGCTACCTGCCCTGAGAGGAATCGTTCATGTGTGGAATCGTCGGCGTTGTCAGCAACGCACCCGTCAATCAACTGCTCTATGACGCACTGCTGCTGCTGCAGCATCGCGGACAGGACGCGGCTGGCATCGTCACCTTGCTCGAGCGCAAGTTCTTCATGCACAAGGCCAAGGGCATGGTGCGCGACGTGTTCCGCACGCGCAACATGCGCGCGCTGCCGGGCAACGTGGGCCTGGGCCAGGTGCGCTACCCGACCGCCGGCAACGCCTACAGCGAGGAAGAGGCGCAGCCCTTCTACGTGAACGCGCCCTTCGGCATCGTGCTGGTGCACAACGGCAACCTGACCAACGCTCACGCGCTGCGTTCGGAGCTGTTCTCCACCGACCACCGCCACACCAACACCGAGAGCGACTCCGAAGTGCTGCTCAACGTGCTGGCGCACGAACTGGAGCGCTCGTCGCGCGGCGTGCCGCTGCACCCGGCCGAGGTGTTCGCCGCGGTCAAAAACATGCACAAGCGCCTGCGCGGCTCGTATGCCGTGGTGTCGCTCATCGCCGGGCACGGCCTGCTTGCTTTCCGCGATCCGTACGGCATTCGCCCGCTGTGCATGGGCCGCAGCGCCGACGGCGCCGTGATGGTGGCCAGCGAGTCGGTCGCGCTCGAAGGCTCGGGCCATGTGTTCGAGCGCGACATCGCGCCGGGCGAGGCCGTGTTCATCGACCTCGAAGGCAAGGTGCATTCGATGCAGTGCGCCGAGTCGCCGTCGCTGAACCCGTGCATCTTCGAATTCGTGTACCTCGCGCGTCCGGACTCGGTGCTCGACGGCATCTCGGTCTACCAGGCGCGCCTGAACCTGGGCGAAACGCTGGCCAAGCGCGTGGTCTCGACCGTGCCGCCCAACCAGATCGACGTGATCATCCCGATTCCCGAGTCGAGCCGCCCGAGCGCCACGCAGCTCGCGCACCTGCTGGGCGTGCCCTACCGCGAAGGCTTCGTGAAGAACCGCTACGTGGGCCGCACCTTCATCATGCCGGGGCAGGGCGTGCGCAAGAAGTCGGTTCGCCAGAAGCTCAACGTGATCGCCAGCGAGTTCAAGGGCCGCAACGTGCTGCTGGTCGACGACTCGATCGTGCGCGGCACCACCAGCCAGGAAATCGTGCAGATGGCACGCGACGCCGGCGCCCGCAAGGTCTACCTGGCCAGCGCCGCGCCGCCGGTGCGCTACCCCAACGTCTACGGCATCGACATGCCGACCAAGGGCGAGCTGGTGGCGCACGACCGCACCATCGAGGAAATTCGCCAGCTCATCGGCTGCGACGCGCTGATCTACCAGGACGTCGATGCCATGAAGCGCGCCATCGGCTCGCTCAACGGCAAGCTCGACGGCTTCGATGCCTCGTGCTTCGACGGCGTGTACGTGACCGGCGACATCGACACCGAAGCCATCTCGCGCATGAACGGCAACCGCCCGCGCATCGAAGAGACCGAGGAAGACTCTTCGCGCCTCGCGCTGCCCAACCTCAGTGAGTGAGAGCTGAAGTGACCGACGAACGCCCCCTGCCGCCCGGCCTGCACCCCGACACGCTCGCGCTGCGCACCGGCCTCGCGCCGAGCCAGTACGGCGAGCACTCCGACGCGTTGTTCCTCACCAGCGGCTTCGTGCAGCCCGACGCCGAAACCTCGATGCGCCGCTTCGCGGGCACCGAGCCCGGCTTCACCTACTCGCGCACCTCGAACCCGACGGTGACCAGCTTCGAGCAGCGCATCGCGGCGCTCGAAGGCACCGAGGCGGCCATCGGCGCGTCCACCGGCATGGGCGCGATCCTCATGATGTGCATGGGCCTGCTGAAGGCCGGTGACCACGTGATCTGCTCGCGCTCGGTGTTCGGCTCCACGCTGAACCTGTTCGGCAAGGAGTTCGCCAAGTTCGGGGTGGAGACCACCTTCGTCTCGCAGACCGATGTGGCCGAGTGGCGCGCGGCCGTCAAGCCCAACACCAAGCTGCTGTTCGCCGAAACGCCGACCAACCCGCTGACCGAGGTGTGCGACATCCGCGCCCTGGCCGACGTGGCGCATGCCGCGGGTGCGCTGCTGGCGGTGGACAACTGCTTCTGCACGCCCATCCTGCAGCGCCCGGCCTCGCTGGGGGCCGACCTGGTCATCCACTCGGGCACCAAGCACCTCGACGGGCAGGGCCGGGTGATGGCGGGCGCGATCTGCGGCCCCGCGAAGTACATCGTCGACGTGTTCGGCCCCGTGGTGCGCACCGCCGGTATGGCGCTGGCACCGTTCAATGCGTGGGTGGTGCTCAAGGGCATCGAAACGCTGGGCGTGCGCATGAAGGCGCATTGCGCCAATGCGCTCGACATTGCGCAGTGGCTCGAGAAGCAGCCCGGCATCGCCCGCGTGTACTACCCCGGACTTGCGTCGCACGCCCAGCACGAGCTGGCCATGCAGCAGCAGTCGGGGCAGGGCGGTGCGGTGGTGTCGTTCGACGTGGTCGGCGACACGCCCGAGACGGCCCGCGCCAATGCGTTCCACGTCATCAACAGCACGCGCGTGGTGAGCGTCGCCACCAACCTGGGCGATGTGAAGACCATCATCACGCACCCCGGCACCACCTCCCACGGGCGCCTGACCGAAGCGCAGCGCCAGGCTGCGGGCATCGGCCAGGGGCTGATCCGCCTCGCGGTCGGCCTCGAGCACGCCGAAGACATCAAGGCCGACCTTTCGCGCGGCCTGGGCACCCTGAATCCACGATAAAGACATGACCGGCAAAGTACGCACCCGCATCGCACCGTCCCCCACGGGTTTTCTTCACCTGGGTACTGCGCGCACCGCGCTGTATTCGTGGGCCTACGCGCGCCACTACGGCGGCGAGTTCGTGCTGCGCATCGAGGACACCGACGTGGCCCGCTCCACGCAGGACTCGACCGACCAGATCCTGGCTTCGATGCACTGGCTCGGCCTGGACTACAACGAAGGCCCGATCTACCAGATGCAGCGCCTGGAGCGCTACCGCGAGGTGATCGCGCAGATGCTCGCGGCCGGCACGGCCTATCACTGCTACTGCACGCCCACCGAACTCGACGCGATGCGCGAGGCGCAACGCGAGCGCGGCGAAAAGACCCTGTACGACCGCCGCTGGCGCCCCGAGCCGGGCAAGGTGCTGCCGTCCGTGCCCGAAGGCGTGCCGCCGGTGGTGCGCTTCTGCAATCCGCCCGAAGGCGACGTGACGTGGAACGACCTGGTGAAGGGCGAGATCACCATCAACAACCGCGAGATCGACGACCTGATCATCCTGCGGCCCGAAGGTGTGCCCACCTACAACTTCGCGGTGGTGGTCGACGACTGGGACATGAACATCACGCATGTGTTCCGCGGCGACGAGCACATCAACAACACGCCGTGGCAGATCAACATCTTCCGCGCGCTCGGCGCACCGCTGCCCGAGTTCGGCCACGTGCCGGTGATTCTTGGCGACGACGGGCAGAAGCTCTCCAAACGCCGCGGCGCGGTGAGCGTCACTGCATATGAAGAGAACGGCTACCTGCCAGAGGCCATGCTGAACTACCTCGCGCGCCTGGGCTGGAGCCATGGCGACGACGAGCTCTTCACGCGCGAACAGATGGTGAGCTGGTTCGACGGCACGCACCTCTCGAAGAGCCCCGCACAGTGGGACGCTGCAAAGCTCGCCTGGGTGAACGCGCAATACATCAAAGCAAAGAGCGGTGAAGCGCTTGCGCCGCTGGTTGCAGCGCAACTGCAAAAGCGCGGCATCGTGAGCGACGAGCGGCTGCCGGCAATCTGCGCGCTCTTCAAGGACCGTTGCGACACCACGGTGGCGCTGGCCAACTGGGCGGCGGCGTTCTACGCGGACATCACGGTGACCGAAGAAGACCGCGCACAGCACATCACCGAGGCCGTTAAGCCCGCGATTGCAACACTCGCCGAAAAATTGATAACTGCGACCTGGGATAAGGCCTCAATCTCAGTTATGATCAAGGAAGTGCTCGCAGCGCACAGCATGAAAATGCCAGCGTTAGCGATGCCAGTACGTGTGCTTGTGATGGGAACATCGCAGACACCGTCCCTCGATTCAGTCCTCGAGATCTTTTCGAAAGAAAAAGTTATCGAAAGATTGAAAAAGGCCTGATAAACGGGCTATAATTCGAGGCTCGACACCCACAGGGGGTATAGCTCAGCTGGGAGAGCGCTTGCATGGCATGCAAGAGGTCATCGGTTCGATCCCGTTTACCTCCACCATTAAGTGTCGAGAGAAGAGATAAGTGCTGATCGCAGCACGGTTCCTAAGGTTTTGACCCTATCGTCTAGAGGCCTAGGACACCACCCTTTCACGGTGGCTACCGGGGTTCGAATCCCCGTAGGGTCGCCAGTTTCACGCAAGTGAAGCCGGCACGAGTCGTCAGCACTCGGCTTCGCAAGAAGTGAACGTTGTCTACCAGGAGTGGTAGTTCAGTTGGTTAGAATACCGGCCTGTCACGCCGGGGGTCGCGGGTTCGAGTCCCGTCCACTCCGCCAGTTCCGACAAGGGTTAGCAGATTCGTCTGCTAACCCTTTTGTCTTTTCGGAGCTCGATGCTGTTCATTTCGACGATGGGCCTTCGCATCACATCCCTCTTTTCAGCTTCTCCGCAACGCGCTCAAGCGATGCGCTAACGCCCTCGTGCATTGCATGAGCGAAGTTCGATGCGTGATCGTTGCTCCCAACTTTGCGCCTTGCTTAACTCGGCATGAATCCCGTCGATAGCGAAGAACAAAAAACCGACAGGCATCGAGCACAAGACTTCCTCACACAGAGGAGCAATCGACCTTCGTTCTCCGCTCCGCACCTTCGAAAAACACCCCGCCGCGGCCCTCGCGATATCACTTTAAGTGGCCGAGTTACATAGGCCTTCTCGCAGTCGAATAAACTCCCCCCGCTTGCAGCTTGTATTTGTGCTGCGCCGCCATAGGCAACATGGCGAAATCAAACCTATTAGGAACTCAGTTGAACCGCATCGAACTCGTCGAAAAAATCGCAACCGCCCACAACGTCAGCAAGGCAGAAGCCGCGCGCATCCTCGAGACCATCACCGGCTCGATCGTTGCCGCAGTGAAGAAGGGCGACCCGGTGCAGATCGTCGGTTTCGGCACTTTCAAGCAAGTCGCTCGCGCCGCACGCTCGGGCTTCAACCCCAGCGCCGGTACCAAGATCAAGATCGCTGCACAGAAGGTGCCGAAGTTCGTGCCGGGCGCTGCCTTCAAGGCCGCCGTGGACCCGAAGGCTGCCAAGCGCAAGGCTGACAAGGCCGTGGTCGCAAAGCCGGCCGCCAAGGCTGCCAAGACCGCCGCCAAGCCGGCTGCAAAGCCCGCAGCCAAGAAGGCCGCCGCACCCGCCAAGAAGGCTGCCGCGCCTGCCAAGAAGAAGTAATTGATGCGTTGCGGCCCTCGCGGCCGCGCATGCACCAAGCAAAACGGCCCCGCGGGGCCGTTTTTTCATGGGCGACGCACAAGCAAGTGCGTCGGGCGAGCGCTTCAATGGGGCTCGATCACGCCTTCGTCGAGGTAGCGCTGGTATTCGGCCAGGGGAATGGCGGCCGTCTGGATGTTGCCGGCGTCACCCCAGCTCAGCACGGCGCTGTCGGGTGCGAGTTCCACCTCGATCGGGCCTTGGGGAATGAGGATCAGGGGGCCGTCGCCGGCCCTGTATTCGACGTCTCCGGTGACATTGGCGTTGGCTGGCATGAATGCACTCCTCGGTTCGGGTTGGGGGGTTGCGAGACTCGGTTGTAGCCCAGCTTACTCAGCCCACTCCGGCGCGGGGGTCATCGGCCTGCGGCGTTGGATGTAGGCCAACGGGCCAGCGCCTGCGTCAGGTGCCGCGAACAGCCCTTACCCTGGTCTGCGCCGACGGCCGGGCGTGCACCAGCCGTTGCCAGGCCCACTCGAGCGGCCCGTGGTGAAAGCGCGTCACCCACCAGCAACTGGCCATGGCCTGCAGCGCGAAGACAGCGGCCCCGAGCACTGCCGCACCCACGACGCTTTCCACATCGAGCCCGAGCCGGGGAAGCAGCACCAGGCCGACGAGCCCTTGCACCGCGCAGTTGGTGAACGCCATGCGCCCCATTGGCGAGAGCTTGCACAGCTTGCGGCGCCAAGCCGCGCGCTGGAACAGCAACACGAAGGCGGCGACACAGAACAGGCCCTGCGCGAGCGGTGCGGCCTGCCGCAGCAGCGCGCGCGCCCAGGCAGTGGCGCCGCCGTCTTGCAGCAAAGGCCCCGCCGCGACGACAAGGCTTCCCACCACCAGCACGCGCCAGAAGCGCCGATGCGCCACCGATTCCCGCAACACCCCCGCCGTGCTGCCTCCAAGCAGCAGCATCGCCAGCAGCACCCATCGCACGTCGAGCAACGGAACGCGCTGCAGGCAGAGCATCAGCGTGCCGGCCAGCGCGAAGCCGCGCAGCGCATCGAGCAGCTCAAGACGACGGAGACGGCCGGCGCTCGAATCGCGCGGCGTTGGGGCAGGAGCGAAGGTCATGGAGGTACGCGTGGACTGGCCGAGTGCCAGACCCGCGATGCTATGAACCCGCATTGCGCGAACATTGCGTTGCGCCTTTGCCGGGTGCCATCGGACCGGCGATCCATCGACCGCTCCTCAGCGAGTCAGCGCCTGTCGCGTGTCTCTCGCGTCTCCGACGGCCGTTCGCCGAAGCGTGCGCGGTATTGCGCCGCGAAATGCCCCAGGTGCAGGAAGCCGTACTTCTGCGCCACCTCGCGCACCCCCGCGTCCGCCCCATGGGCAGTTGCCTTGAGTTCCTCGCGCACCCGGTCGAGCCGCAGCTCGCGCAGGAACTCCATCGGCCCCTGGCCCACATGCTGGCGAAACGCCTGCTGCAGCGCGCGCGCGCTGCAGCCCACTTCGCCGCACACGTCCGCCAGCGACAGCGGTTGCGCTGCGTGCGCCGCCATGTACTCCTGCGCCCTGCGCACCACGCGTGGCAGCAACTGGCGCTGCGTGTCGCCTGCCAGCGCGCGTGAATGGTTGTGGCCCGCCGACATCAGCAGGCTGGACATCAGGTATTCCTCGGCATGCTCGCCGAGGCGGCCGCCCGCCTGCAGCGCGTTGCCGGCATCGAGCGTGAGCCGCAGGTAGTCGATGAAGTGCACCAGCGGCGCGAGCGCGGGGTTGTCCAGCGGCACGCCCAGCTCGAACACCAGTGCCTGCTTCAGCGGTGCCTGCAGCAGCGATTCGAGCCGCGACAGCAGCGCCGCGCGCGCGAGCCGCACGATGAGGTGCGGGCTGTCGTCGGCCCAGCGCATCGACAGTGGCTCGGTGGGCGAGGGCAGCGAAGCCATGCGGGGCGTGGCGTCGACCTGCTGGCTGCCGCAACGGATGTCGGCGCCGCCGCGCAGCGGAATCTGCAGCAGGAAAAAGTCCTGCAGGTAGCCCGGGTCGATCTGCACGCCGGGGCCGTACTGCACGTAGTTGAGGCTCACGTCGCGGTGCAGGCGCGCGCTGTGGTGGCAGGCGTCGAGCTCGACGCGCGGGCGCAGCATGGTCAGGCCGTGCGGGCAGAACACGCGGGCCACGCTCTCGCGCGCCTCGTCCATGTCGTGGCTCTCGAACAGGCGGTAGCGCTGCAGCGGCAGCACTGGGGTGATGACGGCGGTTTCCATGGGGATGGCGTGGGGCAGTGGCACCGTAGCAAAAACCATCCCTGCCCACAATTCGGATCGCCCCTCGGCAAAAAGCTGCGCGCCAGGGACATCGCCTGCGTTTGCGGGATGCAGCTGCGGCCCCTGCCCACCTAAGGTACGCCCACAGGCCAACCGGCCTGCGACATCCCCCCGTTCCCACAGTTCACTACCCAGGAGAGCCAGCCCCATGTTCAAGGGACTCGAAGGACGCAGCGCCATCGTCACCGGCGGCGCCACATTATTAGGCACCGGCGTGGTGCGGGCCCTGCACGCCGCCGGCGTGAAGGTCGTCGTCGCCGACATCGACGAAGCCAACGGCCAGGCGCTGGCCGATGCACTGGGCACCGGCGTGCGCTTCGTGCGCACCGACATCACCGACGATGCGCAGGTGCAGGCCTGCGTGGCGCAGGCGGCGCGGCACCACGGCGGCGTGCACTTCCTGGTGAACCTGGCGTGCTCGTACGTGGACGACGGCTTCAAGTCGCCGCGCGCCGACTGGCTCACCTCGTTCAACGTGAACGTCGCCAGCGCCGTGGCCATGCTGCAGGCGGTGCATCCGCACATGGTGGCCGCGGGCGGTGGGGCGGTCGTCAACTTCACGAGCATCTCGTCGCGCGTGGCGCAGACCGGGCGCTGGCTGTACCCGGTGAGCAAGGCCGCGATGGCGCAGCTCACGCGCAACATGGCGATGGACCTGGCGGGCGACCGCATCCGCGTGAACAGCGTGTCGCCGGGCTGGACGTGGTCGGCCGTGATGGACAAGCTGAGCGGCGGCGACCGTGCCAAGACTGATCGCGTGGCCGCGCCTTTCCACCTGCTGGGGCGCGTCGGCGACCCCGACGAGGTGGCGCAGGTGGTGCTGTTCCTGTGCTCGGACCACGCGAGCTTCGTGACCGGCGCGGACTACGCGGTGGACGGCGGCTATTCCGCCATGGGCCCCGAGCAGGCGGTGCCGGCCATTCCCAAGCTGATGGACTGACGAAGCCGCGAACCCACGAACCCACGAACCTACCCGGAGCAACACCATGAAACGAATCGCCATCATCGGCGCGGGCCAGTCGGGCCTGCAACTCGGGCTCGGCCTGCTGCGCGCGGGCTACGAGGTCACGATGTACAGCAACCGCACCGCGGACGACATCCGCCAGGGCAAGGTGATGTCCAGCCAGTGCATGTTCCACACCTCGCTGCAGATCGAGCGCGAGCTGGGGCTGGACCATTGGGCCAAGGACTGCCCCACGGTCGACGGCATCGGCCTGGCCGTGCCGCACCCCGAGCAGAAGGGCGCCAAGGTCATCGACTGGGCGGCGCGGCTCCATTCGAGCGCGCAGTCGGTCGACCAGCGCGTGAAGGTGCCGGCCTGGATGGCCGAGTTCCAGCGCCAGGGCGGCGAGCTGGTGTTCAAGGATGCGGGCATCGACGAGCTGGAGGCCTGCACCCGCAGCCACGACCTCACGCTGGTGGCAAGCGGCAAGGGCGAGATTTCGAAGCTCTTCGCGCGCGACGCGCACAAGTCGCGCTTCGACGCGCCGCAGCGCGCGCTCGCGCTCACCTACGTGAAGGGCATGAAGCCCGCCGAGCCGTTCTCGCGCGTGAGCTTCAACCTGATTCCGGGCGTGGGCGAGTACTTCGTGTTCCCGGCGCTGACCACTTCTGGCCCCTGCGAGATCATGGTGTTCGAAGGCGTGCCGGGCGGCCCGATGGACTGCTGGGCCGACGTGAAGACGCCGCAGGAGCACCTCGCGCGCAGCAAGTGGGTGCTCGACACCTTCGTGCCGTGGGAGGCCGAGCGCTGCCGCGACATCGCGCTCACCGACGACAACGGCATCCTCGCCGGGCGCTTCGCGCCGACTGTGCGCAAGCCGGTGGCCACTTTGCCCTCGGGCCGCAAGGTGCTGGGCCTGGCCGACGTGGTGGTGCTCAACGACCCGATCACCGGCCAGGGCTCCAACAACGCGGCCAAGTGCGCCGACGTGTACCTGAAGAGCATCGTCGCGCGCGGCGAGGGCGCGGCCGATGCCGCATGGATGCAGCAGACCTTCGACCGCTACTGGTTCGGCTATTCGCAATGGGTCACGCAGTGGACCAACATGTTGCTGATGCCGCCGCCGGACCATGTGCTGAAGCTGCTGGGCACGGCGGGCGCGGTGCCGCCGCTGGCCAGCGCGATTGCCAACGGCTTCGACGACCCGCGCACCTTCTTCCCGTGGTTCGCCGACCCGGTGGAGGCCGACCGCTACATCGAGACCTCGGTCGAGGCCGCGTGATGCAGCGGGAGGTTCAGCAGAAGGTGCAGCAGGAGCCCATCGCCGATGCCTGTCGCTTCGACCGGCAGGACTTCCGCAGGGCGCTCGGCCAGTTCAGCACCGGCGTCACCGTCGTCACCACGCGCGCGAGTGACGGGCGGCGCGTGGGCATGACGGCCAATTCGTTCTCGTCGGTCTCGCTCGATCCGCCGCTGGTGCTGTGGAGCCTGTCGCGCAACGCGCCCAGCGTGGCGGACTTCACCGGCGCGAGCCACTTCGCCATCAACGTGCTGGCGGCGCACCAGCACCACCTGTCGCGCCGGTTCGCGACGCCGCTGCCCGACAAGTTCGGTGGCGTGGACTGCTGCGAAGGCACGGCCGGCGTGCCGCTGCTGGACGGCGCCATCGCGCGCTTCGTCTGCCGCAACGTGAGGCAGTACGACGGCGGCGACCACCTGATCTTCATCGGCGAGGTCGAGCGCTACGACCGCGTCGACGGCGAGCCGCTGGTGTTCCACGCCGGGCGCTACCAGGTGACGGCGCGGCACCCCGAATGCGTGCAGTGAGCACACGCGCGACCCCATTCAACCCATCGATCGGAGAGCACTACATGCAAGAGAAGACAGCGCGTCGCGGACAGCGCATTCGCATCGACGCCGCGGACGGCAGCGGCAGTTTCAGCGGCTACCTCGCCCTGCCCGAGAGCGGCAGCGGCCCCGGCCTGGTGATCGCGCAGGAGATCTTCGGCGTGAACCACACCATGCGCGAGATCGCCGACTACTACGCCGAGGAAGGCTACGTCGCGCTCGTGCCCGACCTGTTCTGGCGCCAGGAGCCCGATGTGGAACTGGGCTACAGCGAGGCCGACTGGCAGCGCGCCTTCGCGTTCTACGGCGGCTTCGACGAGGCCAAGGGCATGGCGGACATGCAGAGCGCCATCGATGTGCTGCGTGCCCGCGCCGAGGTGCCAGAAAAGAAGGTCGGCGTGCTCGGTTTCTGCCTCGGCGGCAAGCTGGCCTATCTGGCAGCCTGCCGCACCGACTCGGACGCCGCGGTCGGTTACTACGGCGTGGGCATCGACGCCGCGCTCGACGAGGCCGACAAG
>NZ_JASZYK010000006.1 GCF_030317035.1 Variovorax sp. J22G73 | reverse complement strand
ACGACTCAGCGCCGATGATAGTGCGGGTTCCCGTGTGAAAGTAGGTCATCGTCAGGCTCTTACAGCCCAGAAAACCCCAGTCAGAATTGACTGGGGTTTTTTGCTTTGCGCAACAGATAACTAAAGCAAATTCGCAATCGAACTCGCAAAGCACTCAGGCAATAAAAAAGCCCGGAAGGATCAACCTCCGGGCTTTTTGCTATTTAGAACAGCTGAATATCAGGCCGCTAGGCGCTGCTCAATCGCAGCCTTCGTCTCCGGCAATTCCTTCGGTAGGTGATGTTCCAGCTGCTTGAACAGCTCTTCATGCAGCTTCAACTCGGCTTCCCATGCCGCCTTGTCGATGCTGGTCACCGTCGCGAATTGTTCCGCGCTAAAATTCAGACCCGTCCAATTCAGGTCCTCATAACGCGGGCTCACGCCGGTAATGTGCTCGATTCCTTCCGTCTGGTTGCCTTCGACGCGGTCGATCATCCACTTCAGCACACGCATGTTCTCGCCATAACCAGGCCAGACGAACTTGCCGTCGGCGCCTTTGCGGAACCAGTTGGTCGTGTAGATCTTCGGCAGCTTGGCACCCGATGCCTCGAGCTTCTTGCCCAGGTCGAGCCAGTGCTGGAAGTAGTCGCTCATGTTGTAGCCCATGAACGGCAGCATGGCGAACGGGTCGCGGCGCACCACGCCTTGTTGGCCGGCCGCTGCTGCGGTGGTCTCCGAACCCATGGTCGCCGCCATGTAGACGCCTTCGACCCAGTTGCGTGCTTCGGTCACCAGCGGCACGGTCGTCGAGCGGCGGCCCCCGAAGATGAAGGCGTCGATCGACACGCCCTTCGGATCGTCCCAGGCCTCGTCGAGCGCCGGGTTGTTGGTCGCGGCCACGGTAAAGCGTGCGTTCGGGTGCGCGGCCTTCGCGCCGGTTTCCTTGGCGATCTGCGGCGTCCAGTCCTTGCCTTGCCAGTCGATCAGGTGCGCCGGCAGCGCCTTGCCCGGTGCGTCTTGCTCCATGCCTTCCCACCACACGTCGCCGTCGTCCGTCAGCGCGACGTTGGTGAAGATCACGCCGTCGTCCAGGCTGCGCATGCAGTTCGGGTTGGTCAGCATGTTGGTGCCCGGGGCCACGCCGAAGTAGCCGGCCTCGGGGTTGATCGCGCGCAGCGAGCCATCGGCTTGCGGCTTGATCCAGGCGATGTCGTCGCCGATGGTCGTTACCTTCCAGCCCTCGAAGCCTGCCGGCGGCACCAGCATCGAGAAGTTGGTCTTGCCGCAGGCGCTCGGGAACGCCGCAGCCACGTGGTATTTCTTGCCTTCGGGATTCGTCACGCCCAGGATGAGCATGTGCTCGGCCAGCCAGCCTTCGTCGCGGCCCATGTTCGAGGCGATGCGCAGCGCGAAGCACTTCTTGCCCAGCAGCGCGTTGCCGCCGTAGCCCGAACCGTAGCTCCAGATCTCGCGCGTCTCGGGGTAGTGAACGATGTACTTGGTCTTGTTGCAGGGCCAGGACACGTCCTTCTGCCCGGCTTCCAGCGGCGCGCCCACGGTATGCACGCAGGGCACGAAGTCGCCGTCGGCGCCCAGCACCTCGTACACGGCCTTGCCCATGCGCGTCATGATGCGCATGTTGACCGCCACATAGGGCGAGTCCGACAGCTCGATGCCGATGTGCGCGATGGGCGAGCCCAGCGGGCCCATGCTGAACGGCACGACATACATGGTGCGGCCCTTCATGCAGCCGTCGAACAGCGGCTGCAGCGTGGCGCGCATTTCGGCCGGTGCCATCCAGTTGTTGGTTGGGCCCGCGTTTTCCTTCTGCTGCGAGCAGATGAAGGTTCGGTCTTCAACGCGTGCCACGTCGGTCGGATCGGACACCGCCAGGAACGAATTGGGGCGCTTGGCCGGGTTGAGCTTCTTGAACGTTCCGGCGTCCACCAGCTGCTGGCAGAGGCGGTCGTATTCTTCCTTGCTGCCGTCGCACCAGTGAATGGCTTCGGGCTTGCACAGTGCGGCCATGTCGGCCACCCAGGCGATCAGTTTCGCGTTCTTGACGTATGAGGGCGCCTGAATGGTGAGGCCCTGCATCGTGGGTGCGTTCATCGGAAAATCTCCTAAGTTGAAAAATCGTCTTTCCGAACGGGGCGCCATGCCTGCGGCGGCATGGAGGTCCGTTTGAGAAAACGTTTCGCCTTGGGGAGACTGCGTCAACGCGGGCTGCACTGCCCGCGGACAAGATCGCCAATGCCTGTCAGCGTCAGGCCATGTAGACCGCGATGGATGCCAGCAGCAGCATCAGCACGCCGCCCGCCAGGGGCAGCACGATGGGCATCAGGTGAACGACCGACTCGACGGCGTCTTTTTCGACGGCAGCGCCGTGGCTCGGTTCGACGGGTGTGGGGTTGGACATCGGGAAGTACCTCGAATACACAAATTGACAGACTCGGGCCATTTTACCGGCGGGTAGCCTCCGACCGGTCTAGGGGGTTGCGAGCCCCCCGATCGGGTTAGCCCACTACCCACGCATGCCGGTGTTCGCAGCTCAGTGCTGCTCTTCCGCCTCGAAGCCCGCATCCTTCAGTGCGACCAGCACGCTGGCCAGGTGCGCCCGTCCGCGGGTCTGCAGCACCAGCTCGATGTCGACGTTCTGCGCCGCCAGCATGGTGAAGGCGCGCTGGTGGTGCACCTCGTCGACGTTAGCGCCCGCTTCGGCCACGGTCGCGGTGATCTGGGCCAGCGAGCCCGGCACGTCGCGCGCGCTCACGCGCACGCGGGCCAGCCGGCCGGCGCGCACCATGCCGCGCTCGATGATGGCCGCGAGCAGCAGCGGATCGATGTTGCCGCCCGACAGCACCAGCCCCACGCGCTTGCCCTTGAAGCGCTCCGGGTGCCGTATCAGCGCCGCGAGCCCGGCCGCGCCGGCGCCCTCGACCAGCGTCTTCTCGATTTCGAGCAGCATCAGCACGCCTTGCTCGATGTCGCCTTCGTCCACCAGCAGCAGGTCGTCGACCTTGCTCGCGATGATGGCCTGCGTCAGCACGCCGGGCGTTCCGACCGCGATGCCTTCGGCGATCGTGCTCTTGCCCTGCACGTGGTGCGTGCCCTTCACAGCGTTCACCATGGCCGGGAAGCGCGTGGTCTGCACGCCGACGATCTCGATGTCGGGCCTGCGCTCGCGCGCCGCCACCGCCATGCCCGCGATGAGCCCGCCGCCGCCGACCGCCACCACCAGCGTGTCGAGGTCGGGCACCGCGTCGAGCATTTCCAGCGCCACCGTGCCCTGGCCCGCGATGATGGCTTCGTCGTCGTAGGGGTGCACGAAGGTCAGGCCCTCGCGCTGCGCAAGCTCCAGGGCGTGCGCGCGTGCGGCATCGAGCGAGTCGCCGTGCAGCACCACCTCGGCGCCGAAGCCCCTCGTGCGTTCGATCTTCACGCCGGGCGTGAAGCGCGGCATGACGATCAGCGCGCGCAGGCCGAGGCGTTGCGCGTGATAGGCCACACCCTGGGCATGGTTGCCCGCAGACATGGCGATCACTCCGCGTGTACCGTTCTCGGAAAGATCGACCAGCTTGTTGCACGCACCCCGTTCCTTGAACGAGGATGTGAACTGCAGGTTCTCGAATTTCAGGAACACCTGGGCTCCGACGATCTCCGACAGGGTGCGCGATTCCACGCACGGCGTGTTGAGCACCTGACCTTGCAGGCGCGCCGCGGCGCGCTGTATTTCATCGATTCCGACCATGGCGCGCATTGTGGCTGGAATCGCACCATCAGGGTTTTTACCGTTTGCGAGTCTTCCCGAAGCCAAAAGTCTGCGTTATGGTCTCTCCGAGATTTTCCTCGTTGGAGGTTGCCTGATGGCCAAGCGTGCGGGTGTCGATGTGGTGGCTGCTGCGGTACGCGGGCAGGCATTGCCGTCGCCCGGCCTCAAGGAAGCACCGGTGCTGGAGCTCATGTGCTCGCACTTCGTGCTCACGCTCGCGGCCAAGCAGGGGCCGCGCTTCAATGTGCGGCGCGACATCAACGGCCTGCTCTCTCTCACCGGCCGGCACCTGGTGTGGCCCGCGGCAGTGCTGCAGCGGCTGCGCGAATTCCTCGGCCGGCGGTGCGCCGGCAACGAAGCGTGGAAGGGCGTCGAGAACTTCGACGGCCGCACGCTGCTGGAGCGCCACGGCGTGTGGCGCGGCCCGTATGAGGAGGGCACGCTCTTCTTCTACCTCGACGAATACGCCAAGGACCAGCCGAAGGATCTGCTCTCGGTGCTGGCCGTCACGCGCGACTGGCTCACGCATGCATTGCGCAAGCAGTCGACGCTGGTCGAGAAGAACATCGAGGCGCTCGCCGGCCTGCTGCAACTGAACAAGGCCGAGCGCGCGCTGCTCCTGTACGGCACGCTCGCGCGCTACCAGCGCGACCTGCGTTCGCTGCTGGTCGAGTTCAAGGTCAACAACGCCCCCGAGGCCTACGCGGCCATCGCCGACATCGCCGGCGTGAACGCGAGCGAAGTGGGCGAGGCGCTGCGCGCGGGCTCGCGGCTGGAGCGCATCGGCCTGGTCGAGAATCTCATCTCCGAGCACAACATCACCGACCTTGCCGACCTCATGAAGGTCAGCGAGAAGCTGCCGCCGGTGCTCATGCGCGAGTACCGCGACCACAACGAGCTGATGGCCGTGTTCACGCGGCCCTCGGCCAAGAGCGCGCTCACGCCGCACGACTTCTCGTTCGTGCAGGAAGACGCGCAGATGCTCGTCACCTTGCTGCGCGCGGCGGTCGCGCGCAAGGAGCCGGGAGTCAACGTGCTGCTGTACGGCCCGCCGGGCACCGGCAAGACCGAGCTCGCGAAGGTCGTGGCGCAGGCCGCGGGGCTGGAACTCTTCGAGGTCGAGTACGCCGACCGCGACGGCAATTCGCTGAGCGGGCGCGACCGCTACCGCTCGCTGCAGATCGCGCAGGTGTTCCTCAAGGGCAGCGCGCAGGCCGCGTTGCTGTTCGACGAGGTCGAGGACGTGTTCCCCCCTATCAGCACCGAGGCCGCGCAGTTCATGGCGCGCGCCGAGCAGATTCCCGCGCCCACCAGCGGCAGCGTGAGCGGCAAGGCCTGGGTCAACCAGATCCTCGAGGCCAACCCCGTGCCCACGCTGTGGGTCACCAACCGCATCGAGCAGATCGACCCTGCTTTCCGCCGCCGCTTTGCGTACCACCTGGAGCTGAAGTCGCCGCCCCCCGGCGCGCGCGAGCAGCTCGTGAAGAAGACGCTCGAAGGCGTGGTCGTGTCCGAGGCCTTCACCGCCAAGCTGGCCGAGCGCAAGGGCCTCACGCCCGCGCAGATCCGCACCGCGGTGCGCTTCGCCGGACTGGCGCGCACCGACGATGCTTCGGTCGAGGCCCTCATCGAGCGCCAGCTGCGTAACGCCGACCTGGCGCTGGGCACGCTGGACACCGGCCGCGGCGAGCGCCGCAGCGTGACCACCTACGACCTCGACATGCTCAACGTGGAGACCCGCTTCGAGCTCCCGCGCATCGTGGAGGCGCTGAAGGCGCGCGGCCACGGCACGCTGTGCTTCTACGGCGCGCCCGGCACCGGCAAGACCGCGCTGGCCGAGCACATCGCCAAGGCCATCGGCCGGCCGCTCATCGTCAAGCAGGCCAGCGACCTCATGAGCAAGTACGTGGGCGAGACCGAGCAGAACATGGCCGCCATGTTCCGCGAGGCCGAGAACGAGAAGGCGGTGCTGCTGCTCGACGAGGCCGACAGCTTCCTGCAGGACCGGCGCGGCGCGCAGCGCACCTACGAGGTCACCGAGGTCAACGAGATGCTGCAGGGCATGGAGCGCTTCAACGGCATCTTCGTGTGCACCACCAACCTGCTCGACCGGCTCGACCAGGCGGCGCTTCGGCGCTTCACCTTCAAGATCAAGTTCATGCCGCTCACCGCGGCGCAGCGCGAGCACATGTTCGTCACCGAGGCGCTGGCCGGCGACGCGGCGCTGATGGCCGGCGCGCTGCGCACCCGGCTCGCGCAGCTGACCCAGCTGTGCCCGGGGGATTTCGCGGCCGTGAAGCGGCAGACCGATATCCTGGCCACCGAGTTCTCGGCCGCCGAGTTCATGGACCAGCTCGAGGCCGAGCACCGCATCAAGCCCGAAGTGCGCGAGTCGCGCGGCATGGGCTTCGTGCAGTAGCCGCAGAGCACAAGAGAAGAAGAGCACAGCGCCGGGCGGGATGCCCGGGGGAGCGCAGCGCGGGCAAGGCCGTTGCACGCTGCGAAACATCCGTCCGCCACCGTGGACATCAGGAGGAGCACATGGGTTTTCGCAAGAACGACGCGCGGCGGTTGCCGCGTGCGGGTGCCTGGGCCTCGGGCGCAGCTTTCGCCGCGCTCGCCGCGACCTGCCTGCTGGCGGGCTGCGGGGGCGGCGGTGGGGGAGGAGGCGGCGGCGGCTTGCCGATCGGCCTGCTCCCCGGCGTGACCCCGCCGCCCGCCGCGGGCGACAACAACACAGGCGGCTCCGGCATCGTGGCGTCGGCCACCGTGGCCGCACAGTGCGCCGCGCCGCGCACCGGCATCAACCCCGCCACCAACCGCGCCTACCCCGACACCGCCGGCTCGCTCGACACCGAAAAGAGCTGGGTGCGCGGCTGGATCGACGAAACCTACCTCTGGTACAGCGAAGTGCCCGCCACCCTGAAGGCGGCCGACTACGCCACCCCGGTGGCCTGGTTCAACGTGCTGAAGACGCCGGCCACCACCAGCTCCGGCCGCGCCAAGGACCGCTTCCACTTCACCTACGACACCGAGGTGTACCGCCAGCTCAACCTGGGCGGCGTGTCGGCCGGCTATGGCATGGAGACGGCGTCGGTGCGCAGCTCGCCGCCGCGCGACATCCGTATCGCGCTGGTCGAGCCGAACTCGCCTGCCGCAAACGCGGGCATCCAGCGCGGCGCGAAGATCCTCACCATCGACGGCGTCAACGTCGTCAGCGCCACGGGCACCGCCAACGTGAACGTGATCAACGGCGCCCTTTCGCCGAAGGCCCTGGGCGAATCGCACAGCTTCACCTTCGACATGAACGGCACGCAGTCGACCGTGCAACTCACCGCGCAGAAGATCACCAGCACGCCGGTGCAGAACGTGAAGGTCATCGACCCGGCCGGCGCCAACGTGGGTTACCTGCTGTTCAACGACCACATCACGACCTCGGAGCCCTTGCTCATCAGCGCGGTGAACACCTTCAAGGGCGCCGCCATCAAGGACCTGGTGCTCGACATGCGCTACAACGGCGGCGGCCAGCTCGCCATCGCGAGCCGGCTGGCGTACATGATCTCGTCGCCCGCGGTCACTGCCGGCAAGACCTTCGAGCAGCTGGTCTATAACGACAAGAACCCGTTCCGCCAGACGGCGGCGCAAACCCTCACGCCCTTTCTCGGCACCAGCAACAGCGGCCAGCCGCTGCCCACGCTCGGCCTGTCGCGCGTGACGGTGCTCACCGGCCCCGACACCTGCTCGGCCAGCGAGTCGGTCATCAACAGCCTGCGCGGCGTGGGCGTGGCAGTCAACCTGGTGGGCGGTACCACCTGCGGCAAGCCCTACGGCTTCATTCCGCAGGACAATTGCGGCACCACCTACTTCGCGATCCAGTTCAAGGGCGCCAACCAGCAGGGCTACGGCGACTACAGCGACGGCTTCGCACCCGACGCCAACTGCACCGTGGCCGACGACTTCGGCCACCAGCTGGGCGACCCCGCCGAGGCCCGCCTGGCCGCCGCGCTCAACCTGCGCAGCGCGGGCGCGTGCCCGGCGCCCAGCTCGAGCAAGACCCTGGCCGGTGCGGCGCTCGACAAGTCGCAGCCCGCGCCCCAGGCCGAGCAGCCCTACCTGCTCGACCGCTCGCCGCTGCGCGAGAACCGCCTGATCGACACCCTGTCGAACCCGGGCTGAAGCCCTCGAACCCCTGCCGCGCTTTCCCCGCGCGGCAGGCGGCGTCCCGCGGAAAACCCCTAGGCCACGGCGCTTGCCACTCCCGTGGCAAGCGCCGTAGAGTTTGTGAAACGTTTGCGCAAAGCTTTGCGCAAACGTTTGTATTTCATTGCTGTCGAGTGAAGCAGCACTGAGAACCTAACTCTTAGCTCCAGGAGAAGCAGATGCGCAAATGGCTTGTGGCGACCTTGGTCGTCGTCAGCACGGTGCTGGCAGGTTGCGGCGGTGGCGGCAACGGGGGAGGCGCAGGGGCCGGAGGCATCGGCCTCGGCCCGGGCTTCGGCGGACAGCCCGGTTCCTCGGGCGGCACGGCCCAGAAGATCATCATCGACAGCGACTACAACACCATGAGCGACGACGGCCAGCTCGGCGTCATGGCCGCGCAGCTGCAGGCCGACGGCAAGGTGCAGGTCATGGGCATCAGCGTGGTCTCGGGCAACCAGTGGCTCCGGCAGGGCGTGGCCGACGCGCTGATGTCGGTGGAGCGGCTCGGCGTGGGCGACCGCATCGGCGTGTACGTGGGAGCGAACTACGCGCTCAACCACACGCTGGCCGACGTCGACGCCGAGATGGCCGCCGGCGCGGGTGGCGACGGCTACCTGGGCGCCTGGGGCGGCCCCGAGCCCAAGACCGACGCCGACCTGAAGCCCTCGCCCGACGGCTTCGCCAGGCACACCGTGGTACAGCGCAAGAGCGCGGTCGACTTCATCGTCGACACCGTGAAGGCCAACCCCGGCGAAGTGACCATCCTGGCCATCGGCCCGCTCACCAACATCGCGCTGGCCGTGAAGCAGAACCCCGAGATCGTCCCGCTCATCAAGAAGATCATCTACATGGGCGGCGCCGTCGACGTGCCGGGCAACACCACCAAGGCGGCCGAGTTCAACTGGTGGTTCGACCCCGACGCCGCGCAGTTCGTGGTGCGCCTGCCCATTCCGCAGGTGGTGGTGCCGCTGGACGTGACCGACACCGTGTTCCTCACCAAGCCGGTGTACGACCGCATCGCCCACCCGGCCAAGCCCACGGCCGTGACCGACGTGTTCCAGAAGCTCAACGGCTATGGCTTCGACGGCAAGAACGGCTTCGAGACCAACGCCAGCTACACGCAGAACATCTGGGACACGCTGACGCTCGCCTACCTCATCGACCCGAGCTACGCCACGCAGACCGCGCAGCGCTACGTCGACGTGGTCGCCAAGCCCGGTGCGCCCGACAACGGCCGCTCCATCGGCTACAGCGAGCAGCCCGCCGGCCCCACGCTGCAGAAGATGACGGTGGTGCAGAGGTTCGACAACGCGCGCTTCTTCGACCTGTACGTCGACCTGCTCACGCGGCCGGTGCCGGTCGTGCTGCCGGCGGCGAACTGAGCCGCAGGCTCGCAGGTGAGAGCAGGCTCGCAGGTGAGAGCAGGCTCGCAGGTGAGAGCAGGCTCGCAGGTGAGCCGGGCCTTCGGCTCAGAAGGCCTCGCACACCCGCAGCACTTCGGACCCGTAGGCCTCCAGCTTCTTGGTGCCGATGCCGCTGATGCCTTGCAGGTCTTCGAGCGTCGCCGGCGCGCGCTCGGCAATGGCGGCCAGCGTGGCGTCGTGGAAGATCACGTAGGCCGGCAGGTTGTGCTCCTTGGCCACCTCGGCGCGCCAGGCCTTCAGCGCCTCGAAGCGCTTCTTGCCGGTGTCGTCCAGCGAGGCGGCGGCCGGCGACGGCGCGCCCTTGGCCACCTTCTCGCGCCGGGGCTTGCGCTCCGCTGGCGACGAGACCGACTCGCGCAGCGACACCACGGCCTCGCCCTTGAGCACCGCGCGCGAGCCCTCGGTGAGCTTCAGCGTGTTGAACGCTTCCGCGTCCACCGCCAGCGCGCCGGTGGCGATCAGCTGGCGCAGCACGCCGCGCAGCGCCACCTCGCTGAACTCCGCGCCAATGCCGAAGGTGCTCACGCGCTCGTGGCCGAACTGCTTCACCTTCTCGGTCGACTTGCCGCGCAGGATGTCCATGATGTGCCCCGCGCCGAAGCTGATGCCGCTCAGCTGCTGCACGCGGTAGATGGTGCTCAGCAGCTTGCGCGCGGCATCGGTGCCGTCCCACACCTGCGGCGGGTTCAGGCAGTTGTCGCAGTTGCCGCAGGGCGTGCTCTGCTCGCCGAAGTAGCCCAGCAGCCGCACGCGCCGGCAGTCGCTGGCCTCGGCCAGCGAGAGCAGGGCGTCGAGCTTGCCGCGCATCACCTGCTTGAATTCTTCGCCGGCGGGGCTCTCGTCGATCATGCGGCGCTGGTTCACCACGTCGTTCAGGCCGTAGGCCATCCAGGCGTCGGCGGGGCCGCCGTCGCGGCCGGCGCGGCCGGTTTCCTGGTAGTAGCCTTCGATGTTCTTGGGCATGTCCAGGTGGCCGACAAAGCGCACGTCGGGCTTGTCGATGCCCATGCCGAAGGCGATGGTCGCGACCATCACGATGCCTTCCTCGCGCAGGAAGCGGTCCTGGTGCTTCTGGCGCACCGCGGCGTCCAGGCCCGCGTGGTACGGCAGCGCGTTCACGCCCGCGTCGCGCAGCGTGCTCGCCAGGTCTTCCACCCGCTTGCGCGACTGGCAATACACCACGCCCGCGTCGCCTTCGTGCTCGCGCTCGATGAAGCGCAGCAGCTGCGTGGTGGCGTCTTTCTTCTCGACGATGGTGTAGCGGATGTTCGGCCGGTCGAAGCTGGAGACGAACTGGCGCGCCTCCTCGAGCTGCAGCCGCTCGACGATGTCGGCCCGCGTGAGCGCGTCGGCCGTGGCCGTGAGCGCGATGCGCGGCACGCCCGCGTAGCGCTCGTGCAGCACCGTGAGCGCGCGGTACTCAGGACGAAAGTCGTGGCCCCACTGGCTCACGCAATGCGCCTCGTCGATGGCGAAGAGCGAGAGCTTGCCGCGCTCCTTCAGCGAATCGAGCTGCGACAGAAAGCGCGGTGTGTTCACGCGCTCGGGCGCCGCGTACAGCAGCGTGATCTCGCCGCGCAGCATGCGGCGCTCCACGTCCTGCGTCTGTTCCCAGTCGAGCGTGGAATTGAGAAAGGCCGCGTTCACGCCGGCTTCGTGCAGCGCGCCCACCTGGTCGTGCATCAGCGCGATCAGCGGCGACACCACGATCGACACGCCGCGCCCCGCGCGCTGCCGCGCGATGGCCGGGATCTGGTAGCACAGCGACTTGCCGCCGCCCGTGGGCATCAGCACCAGCGCGTCGCCGCCGCCCACCACGTGGTCGACGATGTCCTGCTGGGCCCCGCGGAACTGCGAATAGCCGAAGACCTCGTGGAGGATGTCGGCGGGAGCGCTGCTGCCGGAGGCGTCGATGGGGCGGGGAGCGAGAGAGGACACAGGCAACGTGGGGAAGGCCAGGAGGCCGAATGGCGAAAGGGCGGTGAAGGCGGGGGCCGCCGATTGTCCCCCAGCAGCACGGAAATGACTGTGGCACGAGGTTTGCAATAGTCACTCCCGTCCCGCAGCCTTTCTTGTCTAGACAGCAAACCGGTGCATTTCCCTCAGCGATGCACCAAAAAAGACCTTTCGGGTTATCCTGTATATACAAGTTGGGGCGCTTGGCAACAATGCGAGGCGCGTGCAGCCCGGCCCCGGGCGCATCGCCGAGCCATCTCTCAAGAAACGGAACCAGGAGTACCCATGGTCAAGACGACGGTAGTTGTGAAAGTCGCTTCGCTGCTGGCAGCAGGTGCATGTGCAGCGGGCATGGCCCAAACGGCCGCCGCCCAGGAAACGAAGATTGCGCTCGGCATGTCCGGCTGGACCGGCTTCGCGCCGCTCTCGCTGGCCGACAAGGCCGGCATCTTCAAGAAGAACGGGCTCGACGTCGAACTCAAGATGATCCCGCAGAAGGACCGCCACCTGGCGCTGGCCTCCGGCGCCATCCAGTGCGCGGCCACCACGGTGGAAACGCACGTGGCCTGGAACGCCAACGGCGTGCCCATCGTGCAGATCTTCCAGATGGACAAGTCCTACGGCGCCGACGGCCTCGCGGTGCGCGGCGACGTGGCCAAGTTCTCCGACCTCAAGGGCAAGACCATCGGCGTGGACGCGCCCGGCACCGCCCCCTATTTCGGGCTGGCCTGGATGCTCAGCAAGAACGGCATGACGCTGAAGGACGTGAAGACCACCACGCTGTCGCCGCAGGCCTCGGCCCAGGCCTTCGTGGCCGGCCAGAACGACGCCGCCATGACCTACGAGCCGTACCTGTCGACCGTGCGCGCCAACCCCGCGGCCGGCAAGATCCTGGCCACCACGCTCGACTACCCCATGGTGATGGACACCGTCGGCTGCGCGCCCACCTGGCTCAAGGCCAATGCCAAGGCCGCCGCCGCGCTCACCAAGTCGTACTTCGACGCGCTCGACATGATCAAGGCCGAGCCCGAGAAGTCGAACGAGCTCATGGGCTCCGCCGTGAAGCAGAGCGGCGAGCAGTTCGCCAAGTCGTCGGCCTTCCTGCGCTGGCAGGACAAGGCGGCCAACCAGAAGTTCTTCTCGGGCGAGCTCACCAGCTTCATGAAGGAGGCCACGCCCATCCTTCTGGAAGCCGGCGTGATCCGCAAGGCACCCGAGGACCTTTCGGTGACCTTCGACGCGAGCTTCGTCAAGTAAGGCCATGGCAGAGATGACGCAGGCATCGAACGCGGTGCGCGCGGTGGCGGTAGCGCCGGCACAGGCTGCGCCATTGGCGCAGCCCGTGCGCCGGCGCGGCCTGGCGCCGCTGGAGCCCATCGGCACGCGTGCGCGCGTGCTGCTGGGGCTCGCGTTCTTCGTGGTCTTCGTGCTGGTGTGGGCAGCCGCCACGCTCGGCGGCTTCGTGCCGCCGACCTTCCTCGCGAGCCCGCCGACCATGGTGAAGGAGGGCTGGCTGCTCTTCACCGAGTACGGCTTCCTGGGCGACATCGGCATGACCGTGTGGCGCGTGTTCGGCGGCTTCCTGCTGGCGGCCGTGTTCGCGGTGCCGCTGGGCATCGCCATGGGCACGTGGAAGACGGTGGAGGCCTTCTTCGAGCCCTTCGTCTCGTTCTGCCGCTACCTGCCGGCCTCGGCCTTCATTCCGCTGCTCATCCTGTGGGCGGGCCTGGGCGAGATGCAGAAGCTGCTGGTGATCTTCATCGGCTCGTTCTTCCAGATCGTGCTGATGGTGGCCGTCACCGTGGGCGGCGCGCGCCGCGACCTGGTCGAGGCCGCCTACACGCTGGGCGCCAACAGCCGCGGCATCGTGGCGCGGGTGCTCATTCCGGGCGCGGCGCCGGGCATCGCCGAAACGCTGCGTCTGGTGCTGGGCTGGGCCTGGACCTATGTGATCGTGGCCGAGCTCATCGGCTCGTCCTCGGGCATCGGCCACATGATCACCGACAGCCAGGCGCTGCTGAACACCGGGCAGATCATCTTCGGCATCATCGTGATCGGTGTCATCGGCCTTTTGTCCGACTTCGCTTTCAAGGCGCTCAACCGCCGCCTCTTTGCATGGGCCGCACTTTGATGACGACGCAGAACCAGCTTTCCATCCAGGGCGTCTCGCGCGTGTTCACCGGCGCCAAGGGCCAGCGCACGCAGGCGCTGCAGCCCATCGACTTCGAGGTGAAGGAGAACGACTTCGTCACCATCCTCGGCCCCTCGGGCTGCGGCAAGTCGACGCTGTTGCGCATCGTGGCGGGGCTCGACTTTCCGACCACCGGCCAGGTGCTGCTCGACGGCCAGCGCATCGAGGGCCCCGGCGCCGACCGCGGCGTGGTGTTCCAGAGCTACACGCTGTTCCCGTGGCTCACGGTGGCGCAAAACATCCGCTTCGGCCTGCGCGAGCGCGGCATGAGCGAGGCCGACCAGAAGGCCCGCAGCGAGTTCTTCATCGCCAAGGTGGGCCTGCGCGGCTTCGAGAACCACTTTCCCAAGCAGCTTTCGGGCGGCATGCAGCAGCGCACGGCCATCGCCCGCGCGCTGGCCAACGACCCCAAGATGCTGCTGCTCGACGAGCCCTTCGGCGCGCTCGACAACCAGACCCGCGTGCTGATGCAGGAGCTGCTGCTGGGCATCTGGGAGTCGGCCCAGAAAACGGTGCTGTTCGTCACGCACGACATCGACGAGGCCATCTTCATGGCCAACCGCGTGGCGGTGTTCAGCGCGCGGCCGGGCCGCATCAAGACCGAGATCGCGGTCGACTTTCCGCACCCGCGCAGCTACACCATCAAGACCTCGCCCGAGTTCATGGACATCAAGGCGCGGCTCACGGAAGAGATCCGCGCCGAGTCGATGGCGGCGGCGGAGCACTGAAAGCACGATGAAACGCGACCTGCCCACCCTGGCCCTCTACGCGCAAGTCAAGGACCACATCTCCCGCAAGATCCAGGACGGCACCTGGCCGCCCGGGCACCGCCTGCCGTCGGAGCACGAGCTGGTGGCCCAGTTCGGCATGGCGCGCATGACGGTGAACCGCGCGTTGCGCGAGCTGGTGGAGCAGGGCCGCATCGTGCGCGTGGCCGGCGTGGGCAGCTTCGTGGCCGAGAACAAGCCGCAGTCCACGCTGCTGCAGATCGCCAACATCGCCAGCGAAATCCGCCAGCGCGGGCACGACTACCGCTGCGACATGATCGAAGTGGAGCGCATCGCCGCCTCGCCCGACGTGGCCGCCTGGCTCGACCTGCGCGCCGGCGCCTCGGTGTTCCACAGCGTGTGCCTGCACCTGGAAAACGGCACGCCCGTGCAGCTCGAAGAGCGCTACGTCAACCCGCAGGTGGTGCCCGACTACCTCGAGCAAGACTTCGTCGCCATGCCGCCCAGCGAGTACCTGGTGCGCAACGTGCCCTTCGACCAGATCGAGCACGTGGTCGACGCCGTGCTGCCCACCGCCGAGCAGGCCGAGCGCCTCGCCATGGAACCCACCGCCCCCTGCCTGCTGCTCACGCGCCGCACCTGGAGCCGCAACACGCCCGTCACCTGGGTGCGCTGCCTGCACCCGGCCTCGCGCTACAGCCTGGGCAGCCGTTTCAAAGCCGACGGCAACCCGACCTTCGGTTGATTTCTTGTCCACGAAGACGCATTGTTTTCTCTCGCCCCTACTTGTATAGACAGGTTCACATGCCAAGCACACACACCACCTCTCCAGAAGCCTCCCGCACCCTCACGCTGACGCCCGGCCACGTCGACCTGGCGATGCTGCGCCGCATCCAGGCCGGCGGCGTGCAGCTGTCGCTCGACCCTTCGGTGCGCGACGGCATGCTGCGCGCCGAAGCCGCCGTGCGCCACATCGTGGAGAACGACCAGGTCGTCTACGGCATCAATACCGGCTTCGGCAAGCTCGCGAGCACGCGCATCGGCAACGACCACCTGGCCGAGCTGCAGCGCAACCTCGTGCTGTCGCACAGCGTGGGCACGGGCGAGCCGCTGGCCGCGCCGGTGGTGCGCATGGTGCTCGCCACCAAGGCCGTGAGCCTGGCGCGCGGCCATTCGGGCGTGCGGCCCGCGCTGGTCGATGCGCTGCTGGCGCTGTTCAACGCGGGCGTGGTGCCCAGCATTCCGTGCAAGGGCTCGGTGGGCGCCTCGGGCGACCTGGCACCGCTCGCGCACATGGCCTGCGTGCTGATCGGCGAGGGCGAAGCCACGCTGGCCGACGGCGCGGTGGTCGGCGGTGCCGAAGCGATGCGCAGCATCGGCCTCGAGCCCTTCGTGCTCGGCCCCAAGGAAGGGCTGGCGCTGCTCAACGGCACGCAGGTATCGACCGCGCTCGCGCTGCACGGCCTGTTCGGCGCGGAGGACGTGTTCGCTTCTTCGCTGATGTCGGGCGCGCTGTCGCTCGAAGCCATCCAGGGCTCGATCAAGCCCTTCGACGCACGCATCCACGCCGCGCGCGGACAGCTCGGGCAAATCGCCGTGGCGGGTGCCGTGCGCACGCTGCTCGACGGCAGCGACATCGTGCCTTCGCACGCCGACTGCGGCCGCGTGCAAGACCCGTACTCGGTGCGCTGCATTCCGCAGGTGATGGGCGCCTGCCTCGACAACCTCGCGCATGCCGCGCGGGTGCTGGTCATCGAGGCCAATGCCGCTTCGGACAACCCGCTGGTGTTCGTCGACACCGGCGAGGTGATCTCGGGCGGCAACTTCCACGCCGAGCCTGTCGCCTTCGCGGCCGACATCATCGCGCTGGCCATCAGCGAGGTGGGCGCCATCGCCGAGCGGCGCATCGCGCTGCTGCTGGACACGGGCCTGTCGGGCCTGCCGCCGTTCCTGGTGCGCGACGGCGGGCTGAACTCCGGCTTCATGATCGCGCAGGTCACGGCGGCCGCGCTCGCGTCGGAGAACAAGTCGCTCGCGCACCCCGCCAGCGTCGACAGCCTGCCCACGTCGGCCAATCAGGAAGACCATGTGTCGATGGCCACCTTCGCGGGCCGCCGCCTGGGCGACATGGTCAACAACACCGCGGTGGTGGTCGGCATCGAGGCGATGGCCGCCGCCCAGGGCATCGAGCTGAAACGCGGGCTCAAGAGCTCGCCGCTGGTCGAGGCCGAGTTCGCCAACATCCGCCAGAAGGTCGCCTTTCTCGAGCGCGACCGCTACCTCGCGCCCGACATCGAAGCCATGCGCCAGTGGGCACTGAAGGCCGAGCTGCCTGCCGCGCTGCTCGACATCCTGCCCAGCCGCGCCTAAGCAATCCCCCGCTACCGATCCACCGATCACCGATTACCGACAAGGAGAACCCAGCCATGAACGCTCCCGAAAAATTCGCCCTGAACCCCGCCGATGCGGCTGCCGCCACCGATCCGCGCCACGACCCCACGCGCGTGATCCGTGCCCCGCGCGGCAGCGAGCTCAACTGCAAGAGCTGGCTCACCGAGGCCCCGTTCCGCATGCTGCAGAACAACCTCGACGCCGAGGTGGCCGAGCGCCCGCAAGACCTGGTGGTGTACGGCGGCATCGGCCGCGCCGCGCGCAACTGGGCCTGCTACGACCAGATCCTGGCGTCGCTGAAGGAGCTGAACGACGACGAGACGCTGCTCATTCAATCGGGCAAGCCGGTGGGCGTGTTCAAGACGCACGAGAACGCTCCGCGCGTGCTGCTGGCCAACTCCAACCTCGTGCCCAAGTGGGCCAACTGGGAACACTTCAACGAGCTCGACCGCCAGGGCCTGTTCATGTACGGCCAGATGACGGCCGGCAGCTGGATCTACATCGGCAGCCAGGGCATCGTGCAGGGCACCTTCGAGACCTTTGTCGAAGCCGGCCGCCAGCACTACGGCAACAGCCTCGCGGGCAAATGGATCCTGACGGCCGGCCTCGGCGGCATGGGCGGCGCGCAGCCGCTGGCGGCCACGCTGGCGGGCGCGGTGTCGCTCAACATCGAATGCCAGCAGAGCAGCATCGACTTCCGCCTGCGCACGCGCTACGTCGACAAGCAGGCGCGCGACATCGACCACGCCTTCGAGCTCATCAAGCAGCACACCGACGCGAAGGAAGCCGTGTCGATCGCGCTGCTGGGCAACGCGGCGGACATCCTTCCCGAGCTGGTGAAGCGCGCGAAGGCCGGTGGCCACAAGCCTGATCTGGTGACCGACCAGACCTCCGCGCACGACCTCATCAACGGCTACCTGCCCTCGGGCTGGAGCGTTGCGCAATGGCAGGCCGCCATGAAAGACCCGTCGCAGCACGACGCGCTGAAGAAGGCCGCCGCGCAGTCGTGCGCCGTGCACGTGCAGGCCATGCTCGACTTCCAGGCCATGGGCATCCCCACGGTCGACTACGGCAACAACATCCGCCAGGTGGCCTTCGACGAGGGCGTGAAGAACGCCTTCGACTTCCCCGGCTTCGTGCCCGCCTACATCCGCCCGCTGTTCTGCGAGGGCAAGGGCCCGTTCCGCTGGGTGGCGCTGTCGGGCGACCCGGAAGACATCTACAAGACCGACGCCAAGATCAAGGAGCTGTTCCCCGAGAACACGCACACCCACCGCTGGCTCGACATGGCGCGCGAGCGCATCGCCTTCCAGGGCCTGCCGGCGCGCATCTGCTGGCTGGGCCTGGGCGAGCGCCACATCGCGGGCCTGGCCTTCAACGAGATGGTGAAGAACGGCGAGCTGAAGGCGCCCATCGTCATCGGCCGCGACCACCTGGACACCGGCTCCGTGGCCAGCCCCAACCGCGAGACCGAAGCCATGAAGGACGGCACCGATGCCGTGAGCGACTGGCCGCTGCTGAACGCGCTGCTCAACACCGCGGGCGGTGCCACCTGGGTCAGCCTGCACCACGGCGGCGGCGTGGGCATGGGCTATTCGCAGCACTCGGGCGTGGTGATCGTGTGCGACGGCACCGACGCGGCGGCCAAGCGCATCGAGCGCGTGCTGTGGAACGACCCGGCCACCGGCGTCATGCGCCATGCCGACGCGGGCTACGACATCGCGGTGGCCACGGCCAAGGCCAAGGGCCTGAAGCTGCCGATGGTGAAGTGACGGCACCGGCAGCCGAGAAGCTGAGACGCTAAGACGCTAAGACGCTAAGAAGAAGGTAGAAAGAAAAACCGGGCCCATTCCCACTCGCTGGGAATAGGGGCTTGGAAGTGAGAACGGCGAGCAAGATACTGCACGCCGGTTCCACTCCCGACCCGAGATTGCCCGCCATGACCCTCCCGACCGACACGCCCGCCAACGACCGCGCGCTCTTCGTGCTGTCGGTGCTGGCGCAGAGCAAGTCGGCCATGACGGCGGCCGAGCTGGTGCAGGCCACCGGCCTGTCGCAGAGCACGCTGTACCGCCAGGTCGCCACGCTGCGGCGCTGGGGCTTCGTGATGGAGTCCGACGGCCGCTATTCGCCGGGCCCGGTGAGCGTGCAGCTGGCCAGCGGCTTCGACGGCAACTCCGACCTCGTGATGGCCGCGCGCGCCGACATGCGCGCGCTGGCGCAGCAGACGCACGAGAGCGTGGCGCTGGTCACGGTGGTGAACGACCGCGTCGTGTGCCTGGAGATGATCGACAGCGAGCAGTCGCTGCGCTGCTCCTTCGACCGCGGCCGCAGCGTGCCCGCGCGCGACGGCGCCAGCGCCAAGTGCCTGCTGGCGCACCTGCCGCTCGACCAGCGCGATGCCCTGCTCGAAGGCCTGGACGAAACGCCCGGGCGCCGTGCCGAGCGCGCCGCCGAACTCGACGCCATCCGCGAAGCCGGCCATGCCGTGACCCACGGCGAGGTCGACGCCGGCGTGTGGGGCGCGAGCGCGCCGGTGCTCGCCAGCGCGCGGCGCCTGCGCGGCGCGATCACGCTCATGGCGCCGCTCACGCGCGTCGAGGGCATGGAAGCTGCATTGCTCCACATGACCGTCGTCACGGCGGCCCGCATCTCCCGCGCCCTGCAGTAGTTGCGCGCTGCTTCTTTCTTCCCTTTCTTTTCATCCCACGAAAGCCCCCTTGCCATGAACACCCGCCGCACCCTTGTCGCCGCCGCTTTTTCCAGCCTTGCCTTCGCCGGCCTCTTCGGGCTCGCCGCCGGCGCCCACGCCCAGGGCGAGCCGCTGCGCGTGGCCACCGACGCCACTTTCCCGCCCATGGAGTTCGTGGAGAACGGCAAGCGCACCGGCTTCGACGTGGAGCTGGTGGAAGCCATCGGCAAGACACTGGGCCGCAAGGTCGAGTGGATCGACATCGACTTCAAGGGCCTGGTGCCGGGCCTGATCTCGAAGCGCTTCGACATGGCCGTGTCGGGCATCTACATCACCGACGAGCGCAAGAAGGTCGTCGACTTCACCGTGCCGTACTACGCGGGCGGCCTGGTCGTGATGGTGAAAGAGGGCAACACCGCCATCAAGACGCCGGCCGACATCAACGGCAAGAAGGTCAGCGTGCAGGTGGGCACCAAGTCGGTGTCGTACACCAAGGAAAAGTACCCGCAGGTGCAGCTGATGGAAGTCGAGAAGAACCAGGAGATGTTCAACCTGGTGGACATCGGCCGCGCCGACGCCGCCGTCACCGGCAAGCCCGCCGCCTACCAGTACGTGCGCACGCGCGGCGGCCTGAAGGTGCTGCCCGAGCAGATCACCACCGAGGAATACGGCATGGCCATCCGCAAGGAAACGCCCGAGCTGACCAAGGCCGTGAACGGCGCCATCGACAAGCTGAAGGCCGACGGCACCTACGACCAGATCGTGAAGAAGTGGTTCAGCGCCAGCACCAAGTAAGAAAAGCGCGGCACCGGTATGGATCTCGATTTCTCGCCCGTCTGGCAGGGCTGGCCCGACCTGCTGCGCGGCGCGCTCGTCACGGTGGAAATCACCGCCTGCGCGCTCGCCCTCGGCTGCGTGCTGGGCCTGCTGGTCGGCATCGGCCGGCTGAACCCGAAGCGGCGCTGGATCTACGGCGTGTGCACCGCGTACGTGGCGGCCATTCGCGGCACGCCGCTGCTGGTGCAGCTGTTCATCCTGTTCTTCGGGCTGCCGCACTTCGGCATCCTGCTGCCCGCGTTCCTGTGCGGCGTGCTGGGGCTGGGCGTGTACTCGGGCGCGTACGTGTCGGAGATCGTGCGCGGCGCGATCCAGTCGATCGACAAGGGGCAGACCATGGCCGCGCAGTCGCTGGGCATGACGCCCGGCACCGCGATGCGCCAGATCGTGCTGCCGCAGGCGGTGGTGCGCATGATTCCGCCGCTGGGCAACGAGTTCATCGCGCTCATCAAGAACTCGGCGCTGGTGTCGCTGCTGACCATTCACGACGTGATGCACGAGGGGCAGAAGATCATCAGCGTGTCTTACCGGTCGCTGGAGGTGTACCTGGCGATCGCCGTCGTGTACTTCGTGCTGACGGGCACGATGACGCTGGTGCTCAGGCACTTCGAGCAGAAGCTGCGCCAGGGCGGGTTGATGCGATGAACAGCGCACAGCGTTTCTCACGCGCCACCCTGCCTGTCACGCCCTGGAAAAACGGCGGCGGCACCACGCAGGAAATCATTAGCTGGCCGCAAGGCGCGGCGCTCGACAGCTTCGGCTGGCGCGTCAGCATCGCCACCATCGCGGCGCCCGGCCCGTTCTCGGTGTTCGCGGGCATCGACCGCGTGATCACGCTGCTCGAAGGCGACGGGGTGCGGCTCTTCACGCACGACGCGCGCATCGACCACGCGCTCGACGTGCCGCTGCAGCCCTTCGCCTTCAGCGGCGACGAGGCCATCGACTGCACGATGCGCGGCGGCCTGACCACCGACTTCAACGTGATGACGCGGCGCGGCCAGTGGCGTGCGGACGTGAAGGTGCTCGACGGCGCATCGGCCATCGAGCCCGCACCGCACGGCGTGCTGCTGGCCCTGCGCGGCGCGTGGCGCCTGAACGACGCGCCATGCCACGAAGGCGAGGGCCTGCACTGGGCCGACGCCGCACAGGCGTGGCAAGCGACGCCCGAAGGCCCCGGCGCGCGATTGATGGCCGTGCGCATCCTGCCGGCCTGACACCCGACAACCACGACGCGAGACACGATGACCTCCGCCAACAACTACCCCTCGGCCGACGGCCTGTGGACCGGCCTGCGGCTGGCATCCGCGCCGCATGAAGAAGCCGCCATCGCGGTCGCCCAGGGCGCGGTCCGCTGGGCCGGCCCGCGCAGCGCGTTGCCCGCCGAGTTCGCCGAGCTCGTGCCGCACGACGGCGGCGGCGCGCTCGCCACGGCGGGCCTGGTCGACTGCCACACGCACCTCGTGTACGGCGGCCAGCGCGCCAACGAATTCGCGATGCGGCTCGCGGGCGCGACCTACGAAGAGGTGGCGAAGGCCGGCGGCGGCATCGTCTCGTCGGTGCGCGCCACGCGCGAGGCCGATGAAGACACGCTGTTCGCGCAGGCCGCGCCACGCCTCGAGCAACTGCTGGCGGACGGCGTGTGCGCCATCGAGATCAAGTCGGGCTACGGCCTGTCGCTGGCGCACGAGCGCAAGCAGCTGCGCGTGGCGCGCCGCCTGGGCGAGGCCTACGGCGTGACGGTGCGCACCACCTTCCTCGGCGCGCATGCGTTGCCGCCCGAATACGCCGACCGGCCGCACGGGTCGGCCGACTACATCGACCTCGTCTGCAACGAGATGCTGCCCGCGCTCACGGCCGAAGGCCTGGTCGACGCGGTCGATGTGTTCTGCGAACGCATCGCCTTTTCGCTGGCCGAAACCGAGCAGGTCTTCCAGGCCGCGAAGGCGCTGGGCTTGCCGGTGAAGCTGCATGCCGAGCAGCTGTCGGACATGGGCGGCGCCGCGCTGGCCGCGCGCTACGGCGCGCTCTCGTGCGACCACATCGAACACCTCTCCGCGGACGGCATCGAGGCCATGCGCCGCGCGGGCACCGTCGCCGTGCTGCTGCCCGGCGCGTACTACACGCTGCGCGACACGCACCTGCCGCCCATCGACGCGCTGCGCGCCGCGGGCGTGCCGATGGCGGTGTCCACCGACCACAACCCCGGCACCTCGCCCGCGCTGAGCCTGCTGCTGATGGTGAACATGGCGTGCACGCTGTTCCGCCTGACCGTGCCCGAGGCGCTCGACGGCGTCACCGTGCATGCCGCGCGCGCGCTGGGCCTGCAGGCCACGCACGGCGCCATCGCCGCCGGCATGCCCGCCAACTTCGTGCTGTGGAACGTGCGCGAGGCGGCGGAGCTGGCCTACTGGTTCGGCCAGCAGCCGGTGCGTACCGTGGTGCGCCAGGGCCGTATCGCGATCGGAGCCTGACGAATGACGAACACGCTTTTCGCAGCCGATGCGCTGCTGCCCCAGGGCTGGTCGAAGAACGTGCTGCTGGCATGGAACGACGCCGGCCAGCTCACGCAGGTGCAGGCCGATGCCCGGCGCCCCGCCGACACGCCATCGGTCGATGGCCCGCTGATTCCCGGCATGCCCAACCTGCATTCGCACGCCTTCCAGCGCGCCTTCGCCGGGCTGACCGAGCACCGCGCCGAGCAGCACGACAGCTTCTGGAGCTGGCGCACGCTGATGTACCGCTTTGCCGCGCGCCTCGGCCCGCAGCACATGGAAGCCATCGCGACCTGGCTCTACGCCGAGATGCTGGAGGCCGGCTACACCAGCGTGTGCGAGTTCCAGTACGTGCACCACGATGTCGATGGCCGGCCCTACGCCGACGACGCCACCTTGAGCCTGGCGCTGCTGCGCGCCGCGCAAAAGACCGGCATCGGCTTCACGCTGCTGCCCGTGCTCTACCAGACCGGCGGCTTCGGCGACATGCCGCCCACCGACGGGCAGCGCCGCTTCATCCGCTCGACCGAGTCGATGCTGCGCCTGCTCGAGGCGCTCAAGCCCGTGTGCGACGCGCAGGGCGCTCGCCTGGGCCTGGCGCCGCATTCGCTGCGCGCCGTGCCGCCCGAAGGCCTGCGCGACGCCATCGCGGGGCTGGACGCCATCGACCGCACAGCGCCCATCCACATCCACATCGCCGAGCAGACCAAGGAGGTGGACGACTGCGTGGCCTGGAGCGGCCTGCGCCCGGTGGAGTGGCTGCTCGACCATGCGCCGGTCGATGCGCGCTGGTGCCTGGTGCATGCCACGCACATGAACGACGCCGAGTACGAATACGCCGCGCAGAGCGGCGCGGTGGCCGGCCTGTGCCCGACGACCGAGGCCAACCTGGGCGACGGCATTTTCGACTTCGCGAAATGGCGCGACCACGGCGGCGCATGGGGCGTGGGCTCGGACAGCCACGCCAGCGTGAACGCGGCCGAAGAGCTGTTGATGCTCGAGTACAGCCAGCGCCTGGCCAGGCGCCAGCGCAACGTGGGCGCGACGGCGGCGCAGCCGCATGTCGCCACGGCGTTCACGCTCGACGCGGTGCGCGGCGGCGCGCAGGCGTCGGGCCGCGGCGTGGGCGGGCTGGCCGCGGGCCAGCAGGCCGACTTCGTGCTGCTCGACGCAGCGCACCTGGCGCTGCAGGGCCTGTCGGCGCCCGATATGCTGTCGGCCCACGTCTTCGCGAGCCACCGCACCTCGGCCATCGACACCGTGTGGGTGGCCGGCCGCCCGCGCGTCTCGGCCGGCCGACATGCGCTGCACGGCGACGCCGCGGCGGCCTTCGTGGCCGCGCGCACCCAACTACTCAAGGATTGACAGACCCATGGCCACCTCGGCTTTCACCACCACCGAACCGGCGTTCCGCTTCCGCCAGGGCACGCGGCCGCTGCTGATTTCGATGCCGCACGTGGGCACGCACGTGCCGCCCGCGCTGGCCGCGCGCTTCACCGACGAGGCGCGCCACGTGCCCGACACCGACTGGCACCTGGAACAGCTCTACGACTTCGCCGATGCGCTGGGCGCCTCGGTGCTGGTGGCCACGCACTCGCGCTACGTGGTCGACCTGAACCGCCCGCCGGACGGCGCCAGCCTGTACCCGGGCCAGAGCGTGACCGGCCTGTGCCCGGTCGACACCTTCGACGACACGCCCGTGTATGCGAACCCCGCCGACGTGCCGGGCGACGACGAAATCGCGCAGCGCCGCGACGCCGTCTGGCAGCCGTACCACGCCAAGCTGGCCGAAGAGCTCGCGCGCATCCGCACGCAGCATGGCGTGGCCGCGCTGTGGGACGCGCACTCCATCCGCTCGGTGCTGCCGCGCTTCTTCGAGGGCAAGCTGCCCGACCTGAACCTGGGCACCGGCAACGGCACCAGCTGCGACCCGGCGCTGGCCGAGACGCTGCTGCGCATCGCCAGCTCGGCCAAGGGCTACACCGGCGTGCTCAACGGCCGCTTCAAGGGCGGCCATATCACGCGCCAGTACGGCAACCCGGCCGGCGGCGTGCACGCGGTGCAGCTGGAGATGACGCAGTCGAGCTACATGCAGGAGCAGCTGCCGTTCGACTACCTGCCCCAGGTGGCGGCGGGCGTGAAGCCGTATGTGCGCGACATGCTGGAAGCGGTGCTGGCGTTCGCCGAGGCGCGCTCGGCGCGCTGAGTCGAGAACGCGCGCGCGGCACGCTGAGTCGACGACGCGCGTGCGGCGCGCTGAGTCGACAACGCGCGCGCGGCGCGCTGGCCTCAGCTGCTTTCCAGGCTCACAAAGGTCCTGGAGAAATCGCCGAGCGCCAGGTCCTTCATGTGGATGCTGAAGCAGAGCGTGCCCGCGTCCCAGAAGCAGAAGCCGGGCCGGTTGTCCGACGCGAGCATCAGCAGGTTGACCCATTCGCCGGGCAGCCCGCCGCGCTCGGCCGACGCCTGCTCCTCGGGCGATTCGTGCTGCGTGAACACGTGCGCGTTGACGAGGTGGCAGTCGTCTCGCCTGCCGCTTTCCACACGCTCCGCGCTCTTTCCTGACAGCTCTTCCTGCAGCGCCCCGTAGGCCTTCTGCAGCTTGTCGTTGTCCTCGATGTTCAACAGCACCGCGTCGCGGCCGATCAACCGGTCGCGTGCGTTGTAGAGGCTGGGCACCGACACGGTCGCGGTGGCGACCGCCTTGAAGCCAGGGAACACGTCGCCGTTCTCGAACGTGGCGTCGTCGGGGTACACGTAGGTCCGCAGCGACGAGGCGGGAGCGGTCGAGTGGATCACGCGGTGCTTCTGCAGCTCCTCCTGGTCCTCGCCGAAAAAATAGAGCATGCCGTCGCGCGGCAGCCAGGGCTGCAACTCGGCGATGTCGGCCAGGCGCAGCTGCGCATAGAAGCGCCAGTGCGTGCCGTCTTCCGCGCGGGGAAACTCGATGTCGGGCGGCAGGTCGGGCGCGCCGCCGAAACGCGTGTTGCCCTTGTGCGCATGGTCTTCCGGCTCGGTCGTGCGGTAGCACACGGCGTTGCGGGCCAGGCGCAGCAGCGCGGGCAGGTAGCGCTTGAGCTTGTGCCGGGCGCAGGCGGCTTCCAGCAGGGCCGCGTGCTCCGCGCTGTCGCGCGCCAGGAAGCTTTCTGGCGCCAGCGCCACGTCGATGTCGGGCCGATAGCGGATGTCCAGGTACAGCGCCTTGAGCTTGTTCTCGAGCGTGACCTTCCTGATTTTCTTCAGCGACGCCGGCAGCGAGACGAAGGGGTTCTTCTCGACGTTCAACAGCGTCAGCGCCGGCAGGTGGCCGACGCAGTCGGGCAAGGTGGCGAGCGCGTTGCCTGGCAGCACCAGCCGCTGCAGCCGCGTGAGGCGGCCGATGCTGTCGGGCAGGTCGCGCAGCTTGCCGTACTGCAGGAACAGCGCCTCGAGCTGCCCGAGCGCACCGAAGTTCTCGGGCAGGTGCTCGATGGCCGAGCCGCGCACGAACAGCTCTTTCAACGACGACAGCGAACAGAACGCATCGGGCAAGGCGGTGAAAGTCGCGTGCGCCGGCGACATGAATTGCAGCGACAGGAACTCGAGGTTCTCGAACTGCAGGATCTCGGGCGGAAAGGTGTCGATCTTCGGCGTGTCGCCTTGCCACGGTTGCTGGATCAGCAGCCGACGCACGCGTTCGGGCGGCACCTCGGCGGCTTCGGCAAGGCTCATGTAGGTGTGCGGTTGCAAGCTCACTTCGCCGGGCGTGAAAGCCTTGCGGATGTGGATGGGAACGCGCTTGCCGTCGTCGTAGCGCGATCGCATGTCGCCCCGCAGCTCGATGCAAGAAGGCGTCAGCGTCACCGTGCCGTGGAAGCTGTCGAGCGCAAAGCCGCGCTCGTACAGGTGAAAGTCGAAGGTGGCCGGCTGGTGCTGCGGCATCTGCACCGTGCGCAGCGCTTCGCCGGTCTTGTCGTGGAAGAAGAACGCGCCGTAGGTGCCGAACTGCGGCGCGACCAGGCCCGGTGAAGGGTTGTCCACGTCGTCGGGCTGGAAGGCGGGTGCGTGCAGCGCCGCGTCGAACGCCACGGGGGCCGTGTGCAGCTCGAACTGCATGCCGCCGTCGACGAAGCTGGCCGAGGTTTGCGCGGTGAACGCGAAGTGCGCGTCGCCGACCTGGAAGATGTCTTCTTGCATGGAGATGAAGATGGAAAGCGCCGGGTGCCTGCGCCCGACCTTGCCAGACCGGCAAGGCATGGGCAAGACCAAGGCCGGGGGCCCGGCCCCAAGTCCCGGGGCGGAACGGGGCGATGGGCTCGTTTCTACAATCGGAGGCTATGAAGCCCATCGTCTACACCCGCGGCCAGGCCTTGCCCGGCATCCTCGCAAAGCGCATCGCCATCCTCGACGGCGCCATGGGCACGATGATCCAGCGCTTCAAGCTCACCGAAGAACAGTACCGCGGCGAGCGCTTCAAGGACTTCGAGCGCGACGTGAAGGGCAACAACGAGCTGCTCTCGCTCACGCGGCCCGACGTGATCCGCGACATCCACGAGGGCTATCTCGCGGCCGGTGCCGACCTCATCGAGACCAACACCTTCGGCGCCACCACCATCGCGCAGGAGGACTACAAGATGGCCCACCTGGCGCGCGAGATGAACCTCGAATCCGCCAAGCTGGCGCGCGCGGCCTGCGACAAGTTCAGCACGCCCGACAAGCCGCGCTTCGTGGCCGGCGCCCTGGGCCCGACGCCCAAGACGGCGAGCATCAGCCCCGACGTGAACGACCCCGGCGCGCGCAACGTCGACTTCGAGTCGCTGCGCGCGGCGTACTACGAGCAGACCGAGGCGCTGGTCGAAGGCGGCGCCGACGTGATCCTGGTCGAGACCATCTTCGACACGCTCAACGCCAAGGCCGCGCTGTTCGCGGTGGACGAGTATTTCGACAACAGCGGCCAGCGCCTGCCGCTCATCATCAGCGGCACGGTGACCGACGCCTCGGGCCGCATCCTGAGCGGGCAGACCGTGACCGCCTTCTGGCACAGCGTGCGCCATGCGCAGCCGCTGGCCGTGGGCCTGAACTGCGCGCTGGGCGCGGCGCTGATGCGCCCGTACATCCAGGAGCTGGCGCGCGTGGCGGGCGACACCTTCATCAGTTGCTACCCCAACGCCGGCCTGCCCAACCCGATGAGCGACACCGGCTTCGACGAGACGCCCGACGTCACCTCGCGCCTGCTGCACGAGTTCGCGTCGGCGGGGCTGGTGAACATCGTGGGCGGCTGCTGCGGCACCACGCCGGACCACATCGCGGCCATCGGCCGGGCCGTGGCGCCGGTGGCGGGCCGTGTGCTGGGCGGTGGCAGCAACGGCTTCTACCAGGAAGCGGCGTGAGAAGCCAAAGCCGTGTGAGCGATCTCGCCTCGCCGGCGTCCCGCCACTAAGCGTTTCGGGCTGATTGACGGCTTGTTGCTCCCTGCCTACGCTGGGTGCAAGGAGATCTTTCATGAACCCACTTTCCTGGCGCTGGACCGGCGCCGGCGCGCTGGCATTGGCCCTGGCCGTGCCGCTGGCGGCCACGGCACAACAGGCCTTCACCCGCGGCACGGTCAACATGCGCGCCGGCCCCTCGGGCGACTACCCGCTGGTGACGCAGCTGGCGCCGGGCCAGCCGCTGGACGTGGTCGGCTGCACCAACGGCTACGGCTGGTGCGACGTGGTGCTGCCCGACGGCGAGCGCGGCTGGGTCTGGTCGCGCAACCTCGACTACGCCTACCAGGACCAGCGCGTGCCGCTGGCCACGTACGGCGCCCTGATCGGCGTGCCGATCGTCGGCTTTGCCATCGGCAGCTACTGGGCCGACTACTACCGCGACCGGCCCTGGTACGGCGACCGCCGCTGGTGGGGCAACCGGCCGCCGCCCCCGGTGACGGGCTGGCGCCCGCCGCCGCCGGTGCGCCCCGGCTGGCAGCCGCATCCGTGGCGGCCGGGGCCGGGGCCGGGGCCGGGTTATAGGCCACCGGGACCCGGGTTCCGCCCCCCGCCCGCGCCGGGCTTTCGTCCGCCGGTCGACCCGGGCTTCCGGCCGCCGCGGCCCCAGCCGGGGTTCCGCCCCGGGCCGCCGCCGGGCATGCCGCATCCGCACCCGGGTGGCGGGGGTCATGGCGGTGGGCGCCCGCACGGTGGCGGGCCGGGCGGGGGTGGGCATGGCGGTGGCCACGGCGGCGGAGGACACGGCGGCGGCTATGGCCGCTGACACCGGCGCGGCCACCGGCGGCTAGAGCGCGCCGGTCTTCACGCCGCCTGGCTTCTCGCTGCAGGTGTTCGCCGCCTGCCGGTCGCGCCCGATCAGCGACACGAAGCGCTGCGCGCCCAGCCCCAGCGGCCGCTCGCGCGACCACACCACGTCGACCCACAGATCGAGCCCGTTGCTGAGGTTTTCGAACGGAATCTCGATGAGCGCGCCGGCCGCCACGTGCGGCTTGGCGAAGTTGCGTTGCAGCCAGCCCCAGCCCAGCCCGGCGGTGATCAGGCTCAGCGCGGCCAGCGCGTTGTCGGTGCGCCAGACGTGGCGCGCGAACACGAAGCGCGGGTCGCTGGTGGCCAGGTCGCGCCCGGCCACGACGATCTGGCGGGTGTTGGTCAGGTGGTCTTCGCGCAGCCGGCCGCCGTTGGTGGCGAGCACCGGATGGTCGGGCGCGATGACGGCCACCATCAGGTCGCTGCCCACTTCCTGGAAACCCTCGCGGCCGTCCAGGCTCGGACGCTCGAACACCAGCGCCAGTTGCGCGCGCCCGCTGTGCAGCAGGGCCAGCGCGTCGGCCTGCGGCGCGGCCAGCACCTCGACCTGCAGCAGCGGATGCTCGCGCGCCAGCTCGGCCAGCGGGCCGCTCCAGGGCGCGGCCAGCAGCTCGGGCGCGATGGCGATGGTGAGCCGGTCTTCCAGCCCCTGCGTGAGCGCCAGCGCCTGCACCTGCAGCTGCCTGAGCTGCGAGGCCAGCAGCCGCGCCTGCGGCTCCAGCGAGCGCGCGGCGGGCGTGGGCTGGGGCTCGCGGCCGCTGCGGTCGAACAGGGGCAGGTCGAGCTCGGCCTCCAGGTTGGCAATGGCCATGCTCACGGCCGACGGCACCTTGCGCAGAGCCCGCGCCGCGGCGGAGAACGAGCCCTGGTCGATCACGGCCAGGAAGACCTCGACGTTGTCGCTGGAGAAAGCCATGCGGCCTCCGATCTGTCAATAAAACTGAAACAAGTTAACTTTTTATATCAGCGCATGGCACATAAAGTCCAGTCATCACAGTCAGAAACCGAAGAGAAAAGTCATGCAGGGCATTCAACGTCGCATCGTCTACATCAGCCTTTACGAAGGCATTGCCATCGTCGCGGCCAGCGCCGGGCTGGCGCTCATGACGGACGCCGGCCTCGGCCATTCGGGCGTGCTGGCGGTGGCCGCCTCGGTCATCGCGGTGATCTGGAACCTGGTTTTCAACTGGTTGTTCGAGCGCTGGGAGTCGCGCCAGGCCGTGCGCGGGCGCAGCGTGCGCCGCCGCATTGCCCACGCCATCGGCTTCGAGGGCGGGCTGATCGCCTTCCTGGTGCCCATGTTCGCCTGGGGCCTGGGCGTGTCGCTGTGGCAGGCGCTGGTGATGGACCTGGGGCTGGTGGTGTTCTTCCTGGTCTACACCTTCGTCTTCAACTGGGCCTTCGACCGGGCCTTCGGCCTGCCGGCCTCGGCCACAGGGGAGTGCCAGCCCGCGTAAGCCTGCGCTTACTTAGCTGCCACTGTCCGCCGGCTTGGGCTGGCCGGTGGCGCGCAGGGCCAGGGCGCCGTTCAGGCGCAGCTGCTCGGCCTCGTTGAACAGCGTTTCGCGCAACTGCGTTTTCTCAGCCTCCGAAGCGCCGGCGTAGCGGTCGAGGCGGGCGTTCCATTCGTGGTCTTGCTGGTCGAGCGTCGCCAGGTTGCGCGCCGCCTCGTGGCCATGGGTCTTGCTGCGCTCGGCAAAGCGCTCCTGGGGGCTCGCGCCGCGCGCCTCCAGCGCCTCGGTCTGGCGCATGGCGTCGACATGCGCCACGGCCTCCTTGCGGGCCTCGCGCTGGGCCGGCGACAGCCAGGCCTGCTCGCTGTGCTCGAGCGCGGCGGCACGCTGCTCGGGCGTGAGCGCGGGGTTGGCCAGCGCCTCCATCTTGTCGGCCATGAAGTGGTCCTGGCGCATCTGCTCGCCGAACAGGCCTTCGATTTCCTCGGGCCTGAAGAACTGGCGGCGCAGCGCGTCCTGGGCCTGCAGCGCGCGGCGCAGGTACGCGGGGTCGCCGGGCACCGGCGGCGGCATGGCGCGCATCGCTTCCTGCAGGTCGACATAGCGCTCGAACAGGCCGAGCGCGCGCACGCGCCAGTCTTCGCGCAGGTACTTGGCGAGCAGGGCGGGGGCCCTGGCCATCAGCACGGCCTTGCTGTCGGCCTGGGCTTCGTGGAGGACGCGCTCGAAGATGGCGACAAGCGCGTCGTTCAGCAGCGCGTCGGGAGCGTCGGGGGCCGCCGGCGCGGTGGTCGCTGGAACAGCCGACCGCGCGGTGGACGGCACAGCGCCCGTTGCCGCCGCGGCATCGGCGCGGCCGGCCGCCGGCTCGCCCGCGGTGGGCTCCGCCGCCAGCCAGCCGCCGATGCCGATCAGCACCGCGCAGCCCGCGCCCCAGAACATCAAGCGCGTGCGCGTGTGCATGCGAATGCGCTCAAAGGCCCGCGCTCTTCAGCCGCTCCGCGTGCTCCGTGTAGATCGCGGGCACCTTCTTCTCGCGGTACGGAAAGACGCTGCCGTAGGTGTTGCCGAGCACCTGGTTGATCGCGTCCAGGTGGTTCTGGCGGTAGTCGCCCAGGTGGGTGCCGAGCCGGGTGGTGCAGGTGGCGACCAGCCCGTCGTTGGCCTCGCCGAAGAAGGCGAAGGTGCCCAGCGCCTGGAGCGGAAAGTCGCTCAGGTCGAACAGGTTGAAGCCGGTCGACGCGCCGGCCCACGAGTAGTAGCGCACGCCGTCGACCACCGACGCGCCGCTCTTCACGTCGCACGACGACCCCGCCGGCGGGCGCGCCTGCGGAAACTTGCGGTCGAAGGCCGCGCCGCCCGCGGTGGTGAGCGAGGCCAGGGCGTTCAGCGGAGCCTCGGGGTAGTCGCTCGTGTTCCGGCCCGACAGCACGCCGACCGTGCGGTTCCAGTGGTTGACGACCTTCAGCGCCACGGTCTGGAGAAAGCCGCCCGGGCGCAGCGAGGCCAGCAGGTCGGCCACCTTCGAGCCGCCGTTCGTGCCGCTCACCGAAGTGACCGACGCGACCAGGTCCGGCGCCACGGCCGCCACGTAGCGCGCGGTGGGCGCGCCTTGGGAGTGGCCGATCAGGTTGTACTTCTGCAAGGGGTTCTGCGAGAGCGCGCGCAGCGTGCGCAGCTCTTTCAGCAGCTGCTCGCCGCGCACCTCGGAGGTGTTGGTGCCCGAGAGCTTGGCCACGTAGATCTTGCCGCCCGCCTGGACCAGCGCGCCCCGAATGCCGTAGAAGTAGTCCACGCCCAGCACGTTGTCGAAACCGAGCAGGCCGTGGACCAGCACGATGGGGTATCTGGTCCTGGCTTCGTCGGTGGTGGCGCGGGCCGGCAGCGCGAAGGCCGTCGCTGCGGCCACGGCAGCGAGGCCGCAGCGGAACACGACGGCGCGCGCCGGGCGCACGGGTTTGGCTGCAGGCCGCAGCGATGCATGGTTGTCTCTGGCCATTTTGGCTCTCTCCCTTTGGCGTTGCTCGAAAAACGAACGGTCGTTCGAAAACAACTGGGCGGATTCTGTGGCGCAGCCCCTGGAATGAAACTGGGGTTTCCCCCCGGCACATTTCGAATCGCCCTAAAATGCCCGACTTCCCAAGGAGCGTTGCAGCGGTGGGCCTCGCAGGCCTTCCGTCAGGCTTGGGGCGACAACGACGCTCGCCTGTTCGACTCTTCCGCAGGTGAGGCCATGTCCCAGATTTCCGCTCCGTCTTCAGCTTCAGATTCCGCTCCCGACTCCTCGCTTCCGGGCTCTCCCGCGCCTGGCGTCGCTCCCCCGCCCATGAAACTGTCCGGCCTCGAGCCGGTCGCCATCGGCGCGGACACGCTGTTCGTCAACATCGGCGAGCGCACCAACGTCACCGGCTCCAAGGCCTTCGCGCGGATGATCCTGAACGGCCAGTTCGAAGAGGCCCTGGCCGTCGCGCGCCAGCAGGTGGAAAACGGCGCGCAGGTCATCGACATCAACATGGACGAGGCCATGCTCGACAGCAAGGTCGCCATGGTCCGCTTCCTGAACCTGATTGCCAGCGAGCCCGACATCGCGCGCGTGCCGGTGATGGTCGACAGCTCGAAGTGGGACGTCATCGAGGCCGGGCTGCGCTGCATCCAGGGCAAGGGCATCGTCAACTCCATCTCCATGAAGGAAGGGGTCAACAAGTTCAAGCACGAGGCCAAGCTCGTGAAGCGCTACGGCGCCGCCGCCGTGGTCATGGCCTTCGACGAGAAGGGCCAGGCCGACACCTACGCGCGCAAGATCGAGATCTGCGAGCGCGCCTACCGCATCCTGGTGGACGAGGTGGGCTTTCCGCCCGAGGACATCATCTTCGACCCGAACATCTTCGCCATTGCCACCGGCATCGAGGAGCACGACAACTACGCGGTCGACTTCATCGAGGCCGTGCGCTGGATCAAGGAGAACCTGCCGGGCGCCAAGGTGTCGGGCGGGGTGAGCAACGTGAGCTTCAGCTTTCGCGGCAACGACCCGATGCGTGAAGCGATCCACACCGTGTTCCTGTACCACGCCATCAAGGCGGGCATGGACATGGGCATCGTCAACGCCGGCATGGTCGGCGTGTACGACGACCTCGAGCCCACGCTGCGCGAGCGCGTGGAAGACGTGGTGCTCAACCGTCGCCCCGATGCTGGCGAGCGCCTCGTCGAGATCGCCGAGACCGCCAAGAGCGGCGCCAAGGACGAGAGCAAGCGCCTCGAATGGCGCGGCACGCCCGAGCAGCCGGTGCACGTCAACCAGCGGCTCTCGCACGCCATGGTGCACGGCATCACCGACTTCATCGTGGAAGACACCGAGGAGGCCTACCAGCAGATCCTGGCCAAGGGCGGCCGGCCGCTGCACGTGATCGAAGGCCCGCTCATGGACGGCATGAACATCGTGGGCGACCTGTTCGGCGCCGGCAAGATGTTCCTGCCGCAGGTGGTGAAGTCGGCGCGCGTCATGAAGTCGGCCGTGGCCCACCTGCTGCCCTACATCGAGGAAGAAAAGCTGCGCGACGAGGCCGCGGGGCGCGACGTGCGCACCAAGGGCAAGATCATCATCGCCACGGTGAAGGGCGACGTGCACGACATCGGCAAGAACATCGTCACCGTCGTGCTCCAGTGCAACAACTTCGAGGTGGTGAACATGGGCGTGATGGTGCCGTGCCACGAGATCCTGGCGCGCGCCAAGGTCGAGGGCGCGGACATCGTGGGCCTGTCGGGCCTGATCACGCCCAGCCTCGAAGAGATGCAGTTCGTGGCCGGCGAGATGCAGCGCGACGACCATTTCCGCATCAAGAAGATTCCGCTGATGATCGGCGGCGCCACCACCAGCCGCGTGCACACGGCCGTGAAGATCGCGCCGCACTACGAAGGCCCGGTGGTCTACGTGCCCGACGCCTCGCGCAGCGTGAGCGTGGCGCAGAGCCTGCTGTCCGACCAGGCCTCGGCGTACATCGACGAGATCAACGCCGACTACGACAAGGTGCGCACGCAGCACGCCAACAAGAAGCAGGTGCCGCTGTGGCCGCTGGCCAAGGCGCGCGCCAACAAGACGCCCATCGACTTCGCGAACTACCTGCCGCCGGTGCCCAAGTTCATCGGCCGCCGGGTGTTCAGGAACTTCGACCTGACCGAGCTCGCCAAGTACATCGACTGGGGCCCGTTCTTCCAGACCTGGGACCTGGCCGGGCCGTTCCCCGCCATCCTGAAGGACGAGGTCGTCGGCACCGAGGCCGTGCGCGTGTACGCCGACGGCCAGCGCATGCTCAAGCGACTGATCGAGGGCCGCTGGCTCAGCGCCAGCGGCGTGGTCGGCTTCTGGCCGGCCAACACGGTGAACGACGACGACATCGAGCTGTACACCGACGAAAGCCGCAGCGAAGTGGCGCTCACCTGGTACGGCATGCGCCAGCAGACCGAGAAGCAGGCCATCGAGGGCGTGATGCGCCCGAGCCGCTGCCTGTCGGACTTCGTCGCGCCCAAGGCGAGCGGCGTGAAGGACTATGTGGGCATGTTCGCCGTCACCGCGGGCCTGGGCGTGGAGAAGAAGGAGAAGTACTTCATCGACGACCTGGACGACTACTCGGCCATCATGCTCAAGGCCCTGGCCGACCGGCTGGCCGAGGCCTTCGCCGAGGCGCTGCACCACCGCGTGCGCACCGACCTGTGGGGCTACGCGGCCGACGAGGGCCTGAGCAACGACGACATGATCGCGGAGAAATACCGCGGCATCCGCCCCGCGCCCGGCTACCCCGCCTGCCCCGACCACAGCGTGAAGGGCCCGATGTTCGACCTTCTGGCGTGCGCGGACATTGGCATGACCCTGACGGAAAGCCTCGCTATGATGCCGGCCGCCAGCGTGAGTGGTTTCTACCTGGGTCACCCCGATGCGACGTACTTCAACGTCGGCAAGATCGGGCACGACCAGCTGCAGGACCAGGCCGCCCGGCGCAAGCAAAGCGAAGCCGAGCTCGAGCGCCTGCTGGCGCCGAACCTTTGAACCTGCCGGCCGGCGTGGCCGCCCGGCACCGGGAGTTGTTATTCAGAAGCTGATGTTTGCAGCCGCGCACTACGCGGCATTGGCGGTTTTCGTGTTCAGCTGCTGGGGGTACGGCCGCGCGCTGCTCGGCCGGCTGGCGCCGCCGCCGCGGCGCGACGCGGGCCTCGAGGCGGCCATGGCCGTGGCGCTGGGCGTCGGGTTCTTCATCTGCGCGTTCCAGGCGCTGGCCATCTTCGGTGCCTTCAAGACCGGTGCCACGGTGGCCGTGGTGGTGGCGGGCTTCGTCGCCGCGGCGGTGCAGCTGCCCCTGTGGCTGCGCGAGCGCCGCGCCCTGCGCGCCGGCGAGAGCCGCGCACCGTGGACCCGCGCGGAGCGCATCGCCGCCATGGCGCTGGCGCTGGTCGCGCTGCCCGCGCTGGTCGCGCCGCTGGCCCCGCCCATCGCCTTCGACGAGCTCATGTACCACCTGCCGTACGCGCGCCAGGTGGCGCAGCAGGGCACGCTGGGCATCCACGACTGGCTGCGCTACCCCTGGTTCCCCTACAACTACAACCTGCTCTACGCCGCCGCGCTGCAACTGGGCGACGACGTGCTGCCGCACTTTCTCAACGCGCTGGCCGGCGCGCTGTCGGTGTTCATGGTGTATCGCCTGGGCGTGCTGCACGCGAGCCGGCTCACTGCCTGCATCGGCGCGGCCATCTGGCTGGGGCTGGGCGACTATTCGAACGCGCTCATCGACATGGGCGTGGCGCTGTTCGTGCTGTCGGCCTGCGTGGCGCTGTGGTGGTGGCGCGAGTCGGCGCCGGCAATGCCCGCGACCGCCCAGCGCGGCGTGCATGGCGGCATGCGCTGGCTCGGCGTGGCAGCGTTCTGCCTCGGGGTGGCGGCGGGCTGCAAGTACCAGGCGCTGATCTTCCTGCCGCTGGTGGCGCTGTTCGTGGTTCGTCACGAGCGCCGCGTGAAGGCGTGGGCGCTGGTGCTCGGCTGCTTCCTGCTGCCGTGCGTGTACTGGTACGCGCGCAACGCCGTCATGACGGGCGACCCGTTCAACCCCATCGGCGCGCGCGTCTTCGGCTTCACCGAATGGACGCCGGCCGACTATGTGCAGCAGGTGGCCGACGTGCGCGTGCACGCAGAGATGCCCAACGCGCTGATCTGGTCGGTGTTCTTCGCGCCGTTCAGCATCTGGTGGAAGCGCTCGGCCGCGGTGCGCGCGGCCGGCTGGTTCTGCCTGTACTCGGTGGTGGTCTGGGTCGTGACCTCGCGCTACCCGCGCTACCTGACGGCCTCGTTCCCGCTGCTGGCGGCCATCGCGGCCATCGGCTGGCAGGTGCTGTTCGGCTGGGCGGCGGCGGGCGTGCGCCGGCTGTTCGGCGCGGGCAAGCCCAGGCATGACGAGGGCGCTGGCGTCGGCAGCGTGGCCACCGGCGCCATGAGCCGCGACACCGCGCGCGGCGGCGCCCGCATGGCCGACTGGATTCCCGTGCTGCTGCTGGCCGTGCTGGCCGCGGTGGCGGTGCGCCAGACCGCGGTGAAGGTCGCGATGATTTCCGTCACGCCCGAGGCGCGCGAGGCCGTGCTGCGCCGGCACGTGCCCGGCTATGCCGTCATGGACTACCTGCGCCACAACGCCACTGGCCGCGTCTACCAGATCGCGCTGAACGAGGCCATCTACTACGGCCCCAACCCGATCTGGGGCGACACCCTGGGCCCGTGGCGCTACACAGACTTCGGGGCGCTGTCGGGCGGCGACCTCGCGCGCAAGCTCGGCGGCCTGGGCTTCACGGCCGTCGTGCTCCCCAACTCGGTGGTGCCGGTGTTCAGCGCGCGCACCGATTTCGACAAGCACTTCGCCGTGCAGTACGAGAAAGACGGCAGCCGGGTCTACCGTATCCTTCCCGCCGCACCATGACCGACACCGAAGCCTCCTCCGCCCGCGACGACAGCCGCAGCGCCCTGCGCATTGCCGCGGTCATCCCTTGCTACAACGAGGCGCTGGCCATCGCGCAGGTGGTGGCGGGCTTCAGGGCCGCGCTGCCCGAGGCCGAGATCCACGTCTTCGACAACAACTCCAGCGACGACACGGCCGCCGTGGCGCGCGCGGCCGGCGCCACCGTCACGCACGTGGCCTTGCGCGGCAAGGGCAACGTGGTGCGGCGCATGTTCGCCGACGTGGAGGCCGACGTGTACGTGATGGTCGACGGCGACGCCACCTACGACACCGGCGCCGCGCGCCGCCTCATCGAGCGCCTGGTGCGCGACAACCTCGACATGGTGGTGGGCAGCCGCGTGGACGACGGCCACGACGCGCTCACCTACCGCGCCGGCCACCGCCTGGGCAACCGCATGCTCACGGGGGCGGTGGCGCAGCTGTTCGGCGGCGGGCTGACCGACATGCTCTCGGGCTACCGCGTGTTCTCGCGGCGCTATGCCAAGTCGTTTCCGGCGCTGTCGCGCGGCTTCGAGACCGAGACCGAGCTCACCGTGCACGCGCTGGAGCTGCGCATGCCCTACGCCGAGGAAAGCACGGCCTACAGCACGCGGCCCGAAGGCTCGGTGAGCAAGCTGTCGACCTACCGCGACGGCTGGCGCATCCTGAAGACCATCTGCAAGCTGTTCGTGAGCGAGCGGCCGCTGCAGTTCTTCTCGATCATCGCGGCGATCCTGGTGGCGCTGTCGGTCGGGCTGGTGGTGCCGCTGTTCATGACCTACATGCACACCGGCCTGGTGCCCCGGCTCCCCACGGCGGTGCTCGCCACGGGCTCGATGCTGGGTGCGATGCTGTCCTTCGTGTGCGGCATCGTGATGCACACCGTCACGCTCGGGCGGCAGGAGACCAAGCGGCTGCGCTACCTGGCGATTCCGGGCGTGCGCGAAAGCGCCTCTCGCCGCGACAGCGACAGCGACAGCGACAGCGACAGCGACAGCGACAGCGACAGCCTGCCCCCCGCTTCGCGATGAAGATCGGGCGCGAGTTTCTTTCGTTCGCCGTGGTCGGCGTGGTGGGGCTCGTGGTCGACGTGGTGGTGCTCTACGTGCTGGCGCCATGGCTGGGCTGGTACGTGGCGCGCGTGCTGTCGTTCCTGGCCGCGGCAACGACGACATGGGCGTTCAACCGGCGCTACACCTTCGCATCGCGCATCGGCGAGGGCGGATCGGTATGGCGCGAGTACCTCGGCTACCTCGTCACCATGCTGGGCGGGGCGGTGCTGAACTACGGGGCGTATGTGCTCACGCTGCACTGGGTCGAGGGACGATGGGCCGCGGCGCTGGGCGTGGCGATCGGTAGCCTGGCGGGCATGGGTGCCAACTTTCTGTCGGCGCGGTATCTGGTGTTCAGGGCTCGCTAGGCGCAACGCAAGGCGAACCCATCGCCGTGGTGTCCTGTCCCCTCTCAGGGAGGGAGAGGGAACACAACGCGCAAACGCTCAGTGCGCGCCCGACACCACCACCGGAATCTCCGTCGCAGGCGGCGTGTTGCGGCTGCGGCCCGAGCGCACGATGCCGTCGATCATCACCATGCCCACGCCCGGGATGTCGCCCAGCTGCACGCTTTCGAGCAGGCCCGCCGCCGGCGAATGCTGCGCGCGGTCCATGAAGACGAAGTCGGCGTCGCGGCCCACCTCGATCAGCCCGCAGTTCAGCTTGCGGATCTTCGCGGTGTTGCCCGTGGCGAAGCAGAACACCAGCTCCGCCGGAATGTTCGCGATGGACGACAGCATCGCCACCATGCGCAGGATGCCCAGCGGCTGCACGCCCGAACCCGCGGGGCCGTCGGTGCCCAAAATAACGCGGTGCGGGCACTTGAGCTCCAGCGCCGCCTTGGCCGCCGCGATGGCCACCTTCTCGTTGCCGTTGTGCACGATCTCGATGGCGCGCGTGCTCTTCTCGCACAGCTCGCACACGTGCGCCTCGGGCAGCGAGGTGTGGCCGCCGTTGATGTGGCCGATGATGTCGGCGTCGGCTTCGAGCACCACGTCCTTGTCGATCAGGCCCGAGCCCGGAATCGACGGGCCGCCCGTGTGGATCGTGCTTTGAATGCCGTACTTGCGCGCCCACGCCACCATTTCCTTCGCTTGGTAGCCGGCCTTCACCGAGCCCAGGCCCACTTCACCCAGCAGGCCCACGCCGGCCTCGGCCAGCTCCTTGAAATCGCTCTCGACCATGCCCTGCTCGATGATCGGCGCGCCCGCCAGCACCTTCACGCCGTTGGGGCGGAAGTTGTCGAAGGCACGCTGCGCGGTGATGGCCAGCGCCTTCAGGCCGACGATGTCCTTCGGGCGGCCGGGCAGGTGCACCTCGCCGGCCGAAATCATGGTGGTCACGCCGCCGTGCATGGTCGACTCGATCCAGCCGATCTGGCCCTGGCGCGGCGTCCAGTCGCCGAACACGGGGTGCACGTGGCTGTCGATGAGGCCGGGCGCCACGCAGGTCTTGCGCGCGTCGATGACGGTCTGCGCGCCTTCGAGGTCGCAGTCCTTTTCCTTGCCGACCGCCACGATGAGGCCGTCGTTCACCACGATGGTGTCTGCGTCCAGGATGGGCTTGTCGATGTCGCCCGAGAGCAGCAGCCCTATGTTCTTGATGACGACCTTGCCCGACTTTGCGCCGGCTGCGATTTCTGCCATTTCGATGTGTCCTCGTGGGGTGGGGGAGTGGTGTTGTTGTCTTGCGCTTCCTGCAGCTCGTCCGCGCGCACGGTGCGCAGCAGCGTCTCGATCACGAAGTCTTCCCAGTGCGTGACGGCTTCCGGCGACTCCATCGGCTCGCCGAGGAAAGCCGTGAGCGTGTGGCGGTTCGAGGTGTAGAAGTAACCCGTGGAGGCGATCAGCAGGTAGATGTCCCGCGCCACCAGGTCCTTGCGGAACAGGCCCTGCGCGGCGCCGCTGGCCAGTATTTCCGCAATGATCGCCACCGCGCGCGACGAGTACTCGCGTGCGCGCAGCGACTTCGAAATGTGCCGGCCCTTGTGCAGGTTCTCGGTGTTCAGCAGCGTGACGAACTCGGGGTTCTTGCGGTAGTAGCCCAGCACGAAGCGAATGACTTCGGTGAGCGCCTCCACCGGCCGCGTGGCGTCCATGGCGATCGCGGCCTCGGCGTCGTCCATGCGCTTGTAGATGCCTTCGAGCACGGCAATGAAGAGGCCTTCCTTGCTGCCGAAGTAGTAATAGATCATGCGGTCGTACGACTTGGCGGCCTTGGAGATCTTCTCCACGCTGCCGCCGTCGTAGCCGTACTTGGCGAACACCTTGGTCGCCGATTTCAGGATGCTGTCGCGCGTGGCCTGGGCGGCCGCCTCGCGCACGCCCGTGCGACGCAGGGGCTTGGTCTTGGGTGCGGAGCGGCTGTCGGCCATCGGGCGCGGTGTTGCGTCTGGGTTGCCGGTGCGCTTACTTCTCTGCGAACGCGCGCTCGACCACGAAGTCGCCCGGCGTGCTCGTGTTGCCTTCCTTGAAGCCGCGCTTTTCCAGGATGTGCTTCAGGTCGACCAGGAGGCCGGGGCTGCCGCAGAGCATGACGCGGTCTTCCTCGACGTTCAGCGGGGGCAGGCCCAGGTCGTCGGTGAGCTTGTTGTTCTCGATCAGGTCGGTGATGCGGCCCTGGTTGCGGAACTCTTCGCGCGTGACCGTCGGGTAGTAGAGCAGCTGCTTCTCGATCATCTCGCCCAGGATCTCGTGCTTGGGCAGGTGGTCGGTCACGAGGTCGTGGTAGGCCAGCTCGTCGACCTGGCGCACGCCGTGCACCAGGATGACCTGTTCGAACTTCTCGTAGGTGTCCGGGTCGCGGATGATGCTCATGAACGGTGCAAGGCCGGTGCCGGTGCCGAACAGGTACAGGCGCTTGGCCGGCAGCGTGTAGTCGATGAGCAGCGTGCCGGTGGGCTTGCGGCCCACGATCACGGTGTCGCCCACCTGGATGTGCTGCAGCTTCGAGGTGAGCGGGCCGTCTTCCACCTTGATGCTCAGGAACTCGAGATGCTCCTCGTAGTTCGGGCTCACGATGCTGTACGCGCGCAGCAGGGGCTTGTTGTTGACCTTCAGGCCGATCATCGTGAAATGGCCGTTGGAGAAACGCAGCGCCGGGTCGCGCGTGGTGGTGAAGGTGAACAGGCGGTCGGTCCAGTGGTGGACGCTCAGGACGCGTTCTTCGCTGAATGCACTCATACGGAACTCAAGAGTTGGTTGGTAACAGGGAGGACTGGCTGAGCCGGCATGCACGCCCTTGGGGCGAAACCTGCCGGCCGGCTCCGAACCCTCCATTGTCGTTGGTCGGAAAAACCCCGATGGATACCGCGAGAAAACACCATTGCAAGCATCGGGCCCGTTTGCTACATTGATCTCGAATGTAGTGAACGCAACATGAAAGTGTAGGGAATGCTACACAAACGCAAGTCGCCGCACAAGCGGGCAGACGGCACGTTTGTTGCAAAGAGCCAAGCACCGGAATTGCCCCTCACTCATGACCGACACGCTCCACGAGATCGCCCCGATGACTGAACACACAAAGACAGATGGCCTCCCCGGCATGGACATGCCCGTGCTCGCGGAAGCGGGCGCCTTCGGCAAGGCGCCGCCACGCAACGAGCGCATGAGCACGGCCAAGGTCGAGTGCAACGCCTGCCCGGTGCTGTGCCAGATTTCCGACGGCCGCACCGGCGCCTGCGACCGCTACGCCAACAAGGGCGGCGTGCTGGTGCGCGTCGACCCCGTGGTGCTGCTGCGGCGCACCGTGCAAAGCGAGGCGCCCGCGCTGGTGCCCTTCAATCGCTCGGGCGCGGAACCGACCGCTGCCGCAGACGCAGCAGTGACCGTCGCCGACCCCGACTGGAACGGCGACCTGCTGCACGCCGACGAGGTCTTCGTCACCGGCGTGGGTTCGTCCACCACCTACCCCGACTACAAGCCCGCGCCCTTCATCGTGGCCTCCAAGGCGCAGGGCGTGGACATGGTCACCGTCGTCACCGAAGGCATCTTCAGCTACTGCAGCTTCAAGGTGAAGATCGACACCGACCGCTTCCTCGGCTCCGAGCAGGCCAACGTGCGCTACCGCGGCGAGGTGGTGGGCCACGTCACCACGGCCGAGTACGGCTCGCAGATGCTGTCGCTGGGTGGCGTGCACCACCTCACCGGCGGCAGCAAGAAAGAAGGCCGCATGACGGCCGAGCTGATGCAGTTCCTGGGCAACAAGAAGGCCGTGGAGTGCACCATCGACGGCGGCTCCACGCTCGTCATCCAGGCCGGCAAGGCGCCCATCGTCAACGGCGTGGAAGAGCAGCGCATGCGCGTGGGCTGCGGCTCGGCGGCCGTGGGCATCTTCGCGCGGCAGTTCGCGGGCGTGGCCGACGAGGTGGTGGTGGTGGACGACCACATCACCGGCGTGCTCACCGAGCACCAGGCCGGCCGCTGCCTCGACATGGCGCCCTCGGGCATCCAGATGCTGGGGCGTAAATCGACGCCGGGGCGCTACTTCCAGGTGGCCAACCCGGGCAACGGCTGGGGCGGCACAGACATCGCCGATCCGCTGTCGATCATCGAAGGCTGGGAAGAGGGCGTCGCGCGCCCCGGCCTGCGCCTGCTCATGACATCGACCACCGGCGAGCATGCGCAGTGGTACGTGCTCGACGACGCGCTCAAGCCCGTGGAGCACCCGATGCCGGCCGAAGTGAAGCGCATCGTCGAGCGCATCGGCGAGAACTGCGAACCATCGCTGTGCACCGTGCTGTTCCTCGGTGGTGCGGGCGGCAGCCTGCGCGCGGGCGTCACCGAGAACCCGGTGCTGCTCACGCGCGCCATCAAGCGCGCGCTGGTCAACGTGACCTGCGGCGGCGCGCCGGCCTATGTGTGGCCCGGCGGCGGCATCACCGTGATGGCCGACGTCATGCGCATGCCCGACAACAGCTTCGGCACCGTGCCCACGCCGGCCATCGTCGCGCCCATCGAGTTCAGCATGCGGCGCGACGACTACGAGGCGCTAGGCGGCCACATGGAACACATCTTCCCGCTCGAGCAGGCGCTCGCGCGCGGTGCGTGGCAGGAAGACGGCGCACCGCTCGCGCGCCAATGGCTCGCGATGGACGATGCCAATCCGTGGCCGCTCGGCCACGCCCCCATGCTGGGCTGACCATGACCGCCCAACGCACGGCGCTCGACAAGAGCCGCTGGCACTTCAACCACGGCCCGATCGACATCGTGGCCGAGGCGCATGGCGATCCGTACGCCGTCGTGGCCGCGCACGACGCGGCGTGGGCGCGCTTCGTCCACGTGCTCGACGAACTCGTGCGCGAACTGCCGCTGCTGCGCCTGCCCGTCACCGACCGGATGCGCCCGCGCAATGTCGTGGCGCGCCGCATGTGGGATGCATGCGCGGCGTTCTCGCCGACCTTCATCACGCCGATGGCGGCGGTGGCCGGCTCGGTGGCGCAGGAGCTCATCGCGTTCTACCAGCGCCCCGGCGTCGAGCGCGCGTGGATCAACAACGGCGGCGACATCGCGCTGCATCTCGCGCCCGGCCAGTCGGCGCGCGTGGGCGTGTTCTCCGACCTGGCGCGCTTTGACCTGCGGGACCACATCGTTCGCGAAGGCGGCGTGCTCACCACCGACGGCCAGTTCGAGCTGCGCGCCGACCAGCCCGTGCGCGGCGTGGCCACCAGCGGCTGGCGCGGGCGCAGTTTTTCGCTGGGCATCGCCGACAGCGTCACCGTGCTGGCCCCCACCGCGGCGCAGGCCGATGCGGCCGCCACGGTGATCGCCAATGCCGTCGATGTCGACGACCCGGCCATCGCGCGCCGCCCCGCGAGCGAATGCAAGGACAACAGCGACCTCGGTGACACGCTCGTGACCGTCGACGTGCCCACGCTGGCCCCCGCGCAGGTGCGCAACGCACTCGATACGGGCGCGGTGTGCGCCAAGGTCCTGCAAAAAGGCGGGCTCGTATGGGCCGCTCTGCTCGTTTGCCAGGGGCAGTGGCGCCTTGTCGAGCCCTTATGCTCGAAGGCGCTCAAGGCAGCGCCTTCCAATGCAGTTGGTTCAGTATTTGCTTAACGAAAAGCCAGGTCCTTTTTCATGATCGAAATACGTCGCGTCTTCACCCATGTCGAGCACATCCACCACGAGTTCGGCCCGCGCGCCGATACGCCGCTGGTGCGCGGTGCCATCGGCGTCGTGCTGACCAATCCTTTCGCGGGCCGCTACGAGCCCGACATCCTTCCCATGATGGCGTTGCTCGACCCCGTGGGCGTCGACATGGCGCACCGCCTGCACGCCGCCATGGACGTGCCGCTGGAGCAGATCGCCACCTACGGCAAGGGCGCCGTGGTCGGTGCCGACGGCGAGCTCGAGCACGGCGCCCTGTGGCATGTGCCCGGCGGCTACGCCATGCGCGAGCTGCTCGGCTGGAAGGGCGACCGCGCGGCCTACACCGCAGGCAAGGGCGAGGAAAAAACCGGCCAGCCCGGCAATGCGCTGTCGATCGTGCCGTCGACCAAGAAGGTCGGCGCGCCGGGCACCGCGCTCGACGTGCCGCTCACCAACATCAACGCCAGCTACGTGCGTGGCCAGTTCGATGCCATCGAGGTGCGCGTGCCCGGCGCACCCGCCGCCGACGAGATCGTCTTCATCCTCGCGATGAGCACCGGCTACCGCATCCACGCACGCGTGGGCGGCCTGCTGGCCAAGGACATCAGCAAGTGGGACGGCCTGCGTTGACCCGCATTGCATTGCACAGAGACAAGACAAGGAACACACAGAACATGACCGCCAACATCCGCAAGCTCATCGTCCAGGTCGATGAAACCCGCAAGGAAATGGGCCAGGACGTGTCGCCGCCCACGCGCCGCGCCGTCGCCATCGCCGTGATCGAGAACCCGTACGCGGGCCGCTACAGCGAGAACCTCGACGAGCTCATCGCCATCGGCGAAGAGCTCGGTGCGCTGCTCGGGCAGAAGGCCGTGAAGGCGCTGGGCATCGAGCCCGGCCAGGCCCAGAGCTACGGCAAGGCCGCCATCGTCGGCGAACGCGGCGAGCTCGAGCACGCCGCCGCCATCCTGCATCCCAAGCTCGGCGCGCCGCTGCGCGTGGCTGTGGAAAAGGGCGCGGCGCTCGTGCCCTCGGCCAAGAAGCAGGGCACGCTGGGCACCGCCATCGACGTGCCGCTGGGCCATAAAGACGCCGCCTTCGTGCGCAGCCATTTCGACGCTATCGAGGCCCGCGTGTCCGACGCGCCGCGCGCCAACGAGATCGTGGTGGCGGTGGCCGTCACCGACAGCGGCCGTCCGCTGCCGCGCATCGGCGGGCTGCAGGCCAGCGAGATCAAGGGCGAGGACGGCCTGCGCTGAGCCGCCGTTTGTTCACCGTCATTCCAGCCACCATTCACGCCGTTTCCCTTTCTCTTTCGATCCCAAGGAGTTTCCCCATGAACCCATTGCGTCACGTCTTCAGCGTCGCGGCCCTTGCCGCGCTGACCACCGCTCTCGTTCCCGCGCATGCGCAGGGCGTGATCAAGATCGGCGAGGTCAACAGCTACAAGTCGCAGCCCGCCTTCCTCGAGCCCTACAAGAAGGGCATGGAACTGGCCGTCGAGGAAATCAACGCCAAGGGCGGCGTGAACGGCCGCAAGGTCGAGCTCATCACGCGCGACGACAACGCCAACCCCGGCGACGCCGTGCGCGTGGCCGAAGAACTGGTGGCGCGCGAGAAGATCGACGTGCTGACCGGCACCTTCCTGTCGAACACCGGCCTGGCCGTGGCCGACTTCGCCAAGCAGAAGAAAATCTTCTTCCTCGCCGGCGAACCGCTCACCGACAAGATGACCTGGCAGGGCGGCAACGAGTACACCTACCGCCTGCGCCCCGGCACCTACATGCAGGCCGCCATGCTGGTCCCCGAGGCCGCCAAGCTGAAGAAGAAGCGCTGGGCCGTCGTGTACCCCAACTACGAGTACGGCCAGTCGGCCGTGGCCGCGTTCAAGACGCTGCTGAAGGCCGCGCAGCCCGACGTGGAGTTCGTCGCCGAGCAGGCGCCGCCGCTGGGCAAGGTCGACGCGGGCGCCGTGGCGCAAGCCCTGGCCGATGCCAAGCCCGACGCCATCTTCAACGTGCTGTTCGGCGCCGACCTGTCGAAGTTCGTGCGCGAAGGCAACACGCGCGGCCTGTTCAAGGACCGCTCGGTCGTCAGCGTGCTCACCGGCGAGCCCGAGTACCTCGATCCGCTGAAGGACGAAACGCCCAACGGCTGGATCGTGACCGGCTACCCCTGGTACGGCATCCAGACGCCCGAGCACAAGGCCTTCTTCCTCGCGTACCACGAGAAGTACAAGGACTACCCGCGCCTGGGCTCGGTGGTCGGCTACAGCATGATCAAGTCGGTCGCGGCCGGCATCGCCAAGGCCAAGAGCACCGAGACGCCGAAGCTGGTCGAGGCCTTCAAGGGCCTGCAGGTGGACACGCCGTTCGGCAAGATCAGCTACCGCCCCGAAGACCACCAGTCCACCATGGGCGCCTTCGTCGGCAAGACGAAGAACGAGAACGGCAAGGGCGTGATGGTCGACTACACCTACTTCGACGGCGCCAAGTTCCAGCCGTCGGCCGCCGACGTGAAGAAGTCGCGCGCCGCGGACTGATCGGCTCGCCCCCAGGCTGCGCGCACTTCGTGTCGCTACTCCAACCCCCTGCCGGGGGCAACACCGGAGGCCCGGCAAAGCCGGTTCCTCGGTGTTCCTGGTATGGCTCCCTTCCCTTCCGGGGGAGGGTTGGGGTTGGGGGCGATGGCGCTACCCACCGAGCTGCACCGAATACGGACGCTTCCCCCATGAATGAAAACCGCCACCAAAAGGCCTTCGGATGAGTCTTTCGTCATTGCTGCTTCAGTTCCTGACCGGGCTGTCGTCGGCTTCGTCGCTGTTCCTCGTGGGGGCCGGCCTGTCGCTGATCTTCGGCGTCACGCGCATTGTCAACTTTGCGCATGGCTCCTTCTTCATGGTCGGCATCTACGTGGCCTACACGCTGGCCGAGAAGCTGGGCTCCGGCGTCGGCTTCTGGTCGGCGCTGGTGATCGCGGCGGTCGCGGTCGGCGTGCTGGGCGCGCTCATCGAGATGGTGCTTCTGCGCCGCATCTACAAGTCGCCCGAGCTGTTCCAGCTGCTGGCCACCTTCGCGCTCGTGCTTGTCATCAAGGACGCGGTGCTTTACTTCTGGGGCCCTGACGAGCTGCTCGGCCCGCGCGCGCCGGGCCTGTCGGGCTCGGTCGAGATCCTGGGCCGGCAGTTTCCGACCTACGACCTGTTCCTGATCGTCGTCGGCCCGGTGGTGCTGGGCCTGATGTGGCTGCTGCTCACGCGCACCCGCTGGGGCACGCTGGTGCGCGCCGCCACGCAAGACCGCGAGATGGTCAGCGCGCTGGGCGTGAACCAGGCCTGGCTCTTCACCGCGGTGTTCGCGCTCGGCGCCATGCTCGCGGGCCTGGGCGGCGCGCTGCAACTGCCGCGCGAGCCGGCCACGCTGGCCATGGACCTCAACACCATCGGCGCGGCCTTCGTGGTCGTGGTGGTGGGCGGCATGGGCTCCATTCCGGGCGCCTATGCGGCGGCCTTGCTCATCTCCGAGATCAAGGCCGTGTGCATCTGGCTCGGCGTGGTCGACATCTTCGGCTACAGCGTGTCGTTCTCCAAGCTCACGCTGGTGGTCGACTTCATCGTCATGGCCGTGGTGCTGGTGTGGCGTCCGTGGGGCCTGTTCGGCCGACCGCAGGCACCCAGCCGCTACGTGGGCATGGCCGAGGAGCCACTGCGCCGCGCGAGCAAGGGCTACCTGTGGCTGGTCGCCGCGCTGGGCCTGGTGCTGATGGCCATGCCGCTGCTCACCGCCGATTCGCCCTACACCACGGTGCTGATGATCGACCTGCTGATCGCCGCGCTGTTCGCGGCCAGCCTGCACTTCATCATGGGCCCGGCCGGCATGCATTCGTTCGGCCACGCGGCGTACTTCGGCCTCGGGGCCTACGGCGCGGCGCTGCTGGTGCGCGCCAGCGGCCTTCCCATGGAAGTGGCGCTGGTCGTGGCCCCGCTGGTGGCGGCCATCGGTGCGTTTATCTACGGCTGGTTCGCGGTGCGGCTGTCGGGCGTGTACCTGGCCATGCTCACGCTGGCCTTCGCGCAGATCACCTGGGCCATCGTCTACCAGTGGGATTCGTTCACCGGCGGCAGCAACGGCCTTACGGGCGTGTGGCCCTCGGAGTGGCTGTCGGACAAGCGCGCCTACTACTGGCTCACGCTGGTGCTGGTGGCCGCGGGCATCCTCATGCTGCGCCGCGTGCTGTTCTCGCCCTTCGGCTATGCGCTGCGTGCGGGCCGCGACTCGGTGCTGCGCGCCGACGCCATCGGCATCGACGTGAAGCGCATGCAGTGGACCGCTTTCGTCATCGCGGGCACCGCGGCCGGCCTGGCCGGTTCGCTCTATGCGTTCTCCAAGGGCAGCATCTCGCCCGAGAGCCTGAGCGTCGACAAGTCGGTCGACGGCCTGGTGATGGTGCTGCTGGGCGGCATCCAGACGCTGGCCGGGCCCGTGGTGGGCGCCGTCACCTTCAGCTGGCTGCACGACACCGTGGCGCGCAACACCGACTACTGGCGCGCGACGCTGGGCGCCATCATCCTCATCCTGGTGCTGCTGTTCCCGCAGGGCATCGCAGGCTTCGCGAAACAGCTGACCGACAAGCTGATGCGCCGCGGCAAGGCCGACGCGGCACCGGCTGGCGCCGAAGTGAAGGAGGCCAAGGCATGAGTACCCCCCACAACACAACCGCCGGCAAGGCACCCTTGCTCAAGGTCGAGAACCTCGGCAAGTCCTTCGGCGGCGTGAAGGCCGTCGACGGCATCAGCTTCGAGCTGCACGCCGGCGAACTGCTCGCGCTCATCGGCCCCAACGGCGCCGGCAAGTCGACCACCTTCAACATGGTCAACGGCCAGCTCAAGGCCGACCAGGGCTCGATCCTGTTCGACGGCCACGAGCTGGTGGGCCAGAAGCCGCGCGCCATCTGGCGCAAGGGCGTGGGCCGTACCTTCCAGATTGCCGAAACCTTCGCCTCGCTCACCGTGGTCGAGAACGTGCAGATGGCCATGCTGTCGCACGACGGCAAGCTGTTCTCCATGTGGCGCCGCGCGGCCGACCACAAGCGCGACGAGGCGCTGGTGCTGCTCGACCAGGTCGGCATGAAGGCCCAGGCCGACCGCCCCTGCAGCGAGCTGGCCTACGGCGACGTCAAGCGCGTGGAGCTGGCCATTGCCATGGCCAACGCGCCCAAGCTGCTGCTGATGGACGAGCCGACCGCCGGCATGGCGCCCAAGGAGCGCAACTCGCTCATGGCGCTCACCAAGGACCTGGTGATCCAGCGCGGCCTGGCCGTGCTGTTCACCGAGCACAGCATGGACGTGGTGTTCGCCTATGCCGACCGCATGATCGTGCTGGCCCGGGGCCGCCTCATCGCGCAAGGCAAGCCGCTGGAAATCCGCGACCACCCGAAGGTGCAGGAGGTGTACTTCGGCAGCGGCAAGACATTCGAAAAGATCGCCGAGAAGGCTGCGGCCGTGTCGGCCGCGTTGGGAGAAACGGCATGAGCGGTGAACTGTTGCTCGAAGCGAAGGCCGTGTGCGCCTGGTATGGCGCCGCGCAAATCCTGTACGACGTCGACCTCGAAGTGCGGCGCGGCGAAGTGGTCGCGCTCATGGGGCGCAACGGCGCGGGCAAGTCGACCACGCTGAAGACGCTCATCGGCATGCTGGTCAAGCGCCGCGGCGCGGTGCGCTTCCTGGGCCATGACATTTCCAGGAGCGAACCGCACGTGGCCGCGCGCCTGGGCCTGGGCTTCGTGCCCGAAGACCGGCGCGTGTTCACCGACCTCACCGTCACCGAGAACCTCGAGGTGGGCAAGCAGCCCGCGCGCCGCTGGAGCGACGGCACCGACGCGCCGCTGTGGACGCCCGAGCGCCTGTTCAAGCTGTTTCCCAACCTCGGTGAAATGCCCAACCGCCCGGGCGGGCGCATGAGCGGCGGCGAGCAGCAGATGCTCACCGTGGCGCGCACGCTGATGGGCAACCCCTACCTGGTGCTGCTCGACGAACCTTCCGAAGGCGTGGCGCCGGTGATCGTCGAGCAGATGGCCAACATGATCCTCGAGCTCAAGGCGCAAGGCGTGAGCATCCTGCTGTCGGAGCAGAACATGCACTTCGCCGAGCTGGTGTCCGACCGCGCCTATGTGCTCGAGAAGGGGCAGATCCGCTACCAGGCCACCATGGCCGAGCTGGCGGCCAACGACGAAGTGCGCCGCGCCTACCTCAGCGTCTGAGTTTTCTTCAACCCTCCGGAGTCCACGCCATGCATCGCAGAACCCTCGTGAAATCCGCCGCCGCCCTCGGGCTGGCCAGCGGCCTCGGCAGTTTCGGTTTCAACGCCTTCGCGGCCGGCAAGATCAAGCCCGGTGCCAAGGCGGCGTTGATCGTGGTCGATGTGCAGAACTGCTTCCTCGACGGCGGCACGCTGGCGGTGAAGGGCGGCAACGAAGTCATTCCGGTGATCAACGCGCTGGCCCCGGCGTTCGAGAACATCGTGGTCACGCAGGACTGGCATACGGCGGGCCATGCGTCGTTCGCCAGCACCTACAGCGGCAAGAAGCCCTTCGAGACCACCAAGCTCAGCTACGGCACGCAGGTGCTGTGGCCCGACCACTGCGTGCAGGGCACCGACGACGCCGCGCTCGGCAAGGACCTGAAGGTGCCCACCGCGCAGATCGTCATCCGCAAGGGCTTCCACAAGGACATGGACAGCTACTCGGCCTTCGAGGAGGCCGACCACAAGACCGCCACGGGCCTGGCCGGCTACCTGAAGGCGCGCGGCATCAAGACCGTGTTCGTCACCGGCCTGGCCACCGACTTCTGCGTGGCCTGGACCGCGATGGACGCGCGCAAGGCCGGCTTCGAGGCCTACGTGATCGAGGACGCCACGCGCGGCATCGACCTGAACGGCTCGCTGGCCGCCGCGTGGAAGCAGATGGCGGCCAAGGGCGTCAAGCGCATCCAGGCGGCCGACATCCAGACGGCGTGAGCCCCGCGCCCCGCTCCGCGACAAAAACAAGAGACCCCCGACGCATGAAGTTCTCGATTTCAAGGCGCGCCATGGTGGCGGGCGGCGCAGCCCTGGCCTTCGGCCCGGCGCTGCTGCGTACGGCACACGCCGACAACGGTGCCAGCGGCGTGAGCGACACCACCATCCGCATCGGCCAGTCGGCCGTGTTCAGCGGGCCGGCCAAGGACTTCGGCGTGGACTATCGCGCGGGCATCAAGCTGTACTTCGACCGCGTCAACAAGGCGGGCGGCGTGAACGGCCGCAAGATCGAGCTCATCACCTACGACGACGCCTACGACCCCGCGAAGACGGCCGTCAACACCGCCAGGTTGATCGACGAGGACAAGGTGTTCGCGCTCACCGGCTACGTGGCCACCGGCAACCTCGCGGCGGCGATGCCGCTGGCCGAGAAGGCCGGCGTGCCGATGTTCGCGCCGCTGGTGGGCACCAGCTCGTTCCGCGCCAAGACCAACCGCAACCTGTTCCACGTGCGCGCGGGTTACGACCTGGAGCTGCGCAAGATCATCAGCCACCTGTCGACCATCGGCATCCAGTCGATCGCCGTGGTCTACCAGGACAGCGCCTTCGGCAAGTCGAACCTCGCCACCTGCGAGGAGCTGGCCGCCGACTACAAGGTGAAGGTGCTGAAGACCTTCCCGCTGGCCATTGCCGCGGAAGACGCGAAGGCGGTCGTTGCCGGCCTTGCCGAGGCCAAGCCCGGCGCGGTGGTGATGATCATGGCGGGGCGCATGGTCGAGGTGTTCATGCACGACTACCGCGCGAGCGCGGGCGGCGCGCCGCTGTACACGCTGTCGGTGGGCATCACCGACGCGGCCGGTTCCGCCAAGCGGCTCGACGGCAAACTCGCGGGCCTCGTTACCGCCAGCATCGTGCCGCCGCCGCAGGGGCTGCGCGTGCCCATCGTGGCCGACTACCAGCGCGACCGCGCGGAGTTCGGCGAGAAGATCGACAGCTACACCGCGCTGGAGGGCTACATCGTCGCGCGCGTGATGGTCGAGGGCCTGCGCCGCGCGGGCAGGGCCCTGACGCACGACAGTTTCATCGCCGGGCTCGAGAGCATCGGCAGCACGCGCTTCGGCGACTTTCCCGTCGAGTACAGCGCGAAGAACCACAACGGCTCGACCTTCGTGGACCTGGAGATGTACACCCGTGACGGCCAGCTGCGGCGCTGAACCGCTGCTGCACCTGCAGGTCAACGGGCAGGCGCATGCCATCTGCGGCGTGCCGCGCCAGGCGACGCTGCTGCACCTGCTGCGCAACGACCTGGGGTTGAACGGTCCCAAGTACGGCTGCGGGCTGGGGCAGTGCGGCGCGTGCACGGTGCATGTCGATGGCGTGGCGGCGCGTGCATGCGTGATTCCCGCGCACGGCGTGGCGGGCCGCGCGATCACCACGCTCGAAGGGCTGGGCGCGCGGGGCGATTGGCATCCGGTGCAGGCCGCGTTCGAGGAAGCGCAGGCCGCGCAGTGCGGCTATTGCCTGAACGGCATGGTGATGCAGGCGGCCGCCCTGCTGGCGCGCGACCCCGAGGCGAGCGAGGCGCGGATTCGCGCGGAGCTGTCGGGCAACTTGTGCCGCTGCGGCACGCACATCGAGATTCTCGACGCGGTGCAGCGCGCGGCTGTGCGCATGCGGGGAGGGGTGAGGTCATGAGTGGCCCGTCTTGCCACCGCTCCAGGCGGCGTGTGCCCCTGTCTTGCCCCCTCTCCCGCTTGCGGGAGAGGGCTGGGGTGAGGGCAGGTGCCTTCGCACATGCACAGCCCCTGCCACCGCCGCCGTCCCTCACCCCAGCCCTCTCCCCAAGGGGAGAGGGAGCAATGCACCCCCTCTGCCTGCGCAAGAGGGAGAAGACCTCATGACCCGCCGCGCCGATCTCCCGCAGACCCGCGCCGAGTTCCTCGCGTCCGACGGCGTGCTGCTCGTCGTGCGCGAAGCCCCGCCCGCACCGCCGCCCGCCAAGGGCCAGCCCGCGCTCATCGCCGGCAACCCGATCGAAGGCGACGAGATCCTGCTCGCCGTGTGGGACGACGGCAGCGCCTCCGCGCTCAACGGCCACGTCGACCTGGGCACCGGCATCCAGACCGCGCTCGGGCAGATCGTGGCCGAGGAGCTCGACCTCGGCATGCCCTGCGTGCGCGTGATGCTCGGCGACACCGCGCGGGTGCCCAACCAGGGCGCGACCATCGCCAGCGCGTCCATCCAGATCCATTCGCAGCCGCTGCGCCTGGCCGCCGCGCAGGCGCGCGGCTGGCTGCTCGCGCGCGCGGCCGAGCGGCTCGGCGTGGCCGTCGATGCCCTGCAGGTGCGCAACGGCATCGTGCGCGTCACCGAGACGCCGGAGCGCCACCTCGGCTATGCCGAGCTGGTGGCCGGCCAACGCACCGTGCTGCGCCTCGACGCGAAGGCGCAGCCCAAGGATCCGAGCGACTACCGCGTGGTCGGCACGCGCCAGGCGCGCGTCGACATCCCGGCCAAGCTCGCGGGCGAGCTCGTCTTCGTGCACGACATGCGCGTGCCCGGCATGCTGCACGGCCGCGTGGTGCGCCCGCCGTACGCGGGCGCGGACCACGGCGAGTTCATCGGCAACACGCTGGAGTCGGTCGACGAGTCGTCCATCGCGCACATTCCCGGCATCCGCGCCGTGGTGGTCGTGCGCGATTTCGTCGGCATCGTCGCCGAGCGCGAGGAGCACGCCGAGCAGGCGCTGCGCGAGCTGCGCGTCACGTGGAAGCCCTGGCCCGGCATGCCCGACCTGAGCGACGTGGCACAAGCCCTGCGCGACAACCCGTCGACGCAGCGCCTGCTGGTCGACGAAGGCGATGTAGCCGGCGCCATCGCAGGTGCCGCGCAACCGATGCGGCGCACCTATGTGTGGCCGTACCAGATGCACGCGTCCATCGGGCCCTCGTGCGCGCTGGCCGAGTGGCTGCCTGACGACGGGAGCGGCAACGCGGCGCCCTCGGAGGGCATCGTCCTGCGTTGCTGGGCCGGCTCGCAGAACCCGCACGTGCTGCGCGTCGACCTGGCCAGGCTCATGGGCGTGGAAGACGTGCAGGTCGATGTGGTCCGCATGGAAGCCGCGGGCTGCTACGGCCGCAACGGCGCCGACGACGTGGCCGCCGATGCCGCGCTGCTCGCGCGCGCGGTCGGCGCGCCGGTGCGCGTGCAGCTCACGCGCGAGCAGGAGCACGCGTGGGAGCCCAAGGGCGCGGCGCAGCTCATGGAAATCGACGGCGGCCTCACTGCCGACGGCCGCGTGGCCGCCTACGACTTCGAGACCTCGTACCCGTCCAACGGCGCGCCCACGCTGGCGCTGCTGCTCACGCGCACCATCGAGCCGGTGGCGCAGGCCTACGAGATGGGCGACCGCACCGCGCGCCCGCCCTACGGCTACGACAACCTGCGCGTGAAGGTGAACGACATGGCGCCGATCGTGCGCGCCTCGTGGCTGCGCGGCGTGTCGGCGCTGCCGAGCTCGTTCGCGCACGAGTCGTACATCGACGAGCTGGCCACCGCCGCGGGCGTGGACCCGGTGCAGTTCCGCCTGCGCTACCTGCAGGACCCGCGCGCCATCGAGCTGGTGCAGGCCACCGCGCAGAAAGCCGGCTGGCGCATGCGCACGGGCCCGCAGGAAAACGCGGACGGCGGGCTCGGCGAGGGCGGCGACATCCTCTTCGGCCAGGGCTTCGCGTACGCGCGCTACATCCACAGCAAATGGCCGGGCTTCGGCGCGGCGTGGGCCGCGTGGGTGGCCGACGTGGAGGTCAACCGCAAGACCGGCGAGGTGCATGTGCGCCGCGTGGTGGTGGGGCATGACGCGGGGCTGATGATCAACCCCGCCGGGGTCGAGCACCAGGTCCACGGCAACGTGATCCAGACCACGAGCCGGGCGCTGAAGGAGCGGGTGGAGTTCGCGCCGCAACAGAAGCAGCAACAGCAGCAGGCGGAAGGCGGCGCTCAGCTGCCGGGCCTGCCAGGCGTATTGCCCTCGGGCGTGGTCGCGAGCCGAGAGTGGGGCAGCTACCCGATCATCAACTTCCGCGAAGTGCCGGTGATCGAGGTCATGCACATGCCGCGGCCCGGCGAGCCTTCGCTGGGGGCGGGCGAATCGTCGTCGGTGCCGGGAACGGCGGCCATCGCGAATGCGATCTTCGATGCGACGGGCGTGCGGTTCAGGTCGCCGCCGTTCACGCCGGAGACGGTGCTGGCCGAGTTGAACCGGGAGTTTCTTCCTCCGCCTGCGGGAACGGGCGGGGGCGGGGGTGGGGACGAGCGACGCCTGGAGGGCGACGCCGTCGTGCCCCCATCCCAGCCTTCCCCTCGAGGAAGAAGCAATGCGCCGTGGCCCACGCGCAAGGGGCTGTGGGCCACGGGCGCGGCGCTGGTCGTCGGCGGCATCGGCGTCATCGCCGGCCTGCTCGGCTGGCGCTCGGCGATCGCACCGGTGTCGCTCACCGCGCCGGTCTACAGCCAGGCCACCATCGAGCGCGGGCGCGTGCTCGCCGCGGCGGGCGACTGCGCCGTGTGCCACACCGCGCCCGGCGGCACGGCCAACGCCGGTGGCCGCGCGATGGACACGCCCTTCGGCACGCTCTACACCACCAACCTCACGCCCGATGCCGACACCGGGCTGGGCCGCTGGTCGTTCAGCGCCTTCCAGCGCGCGATGCGCGAAGGCGTCTCGCGCGACGGGCACTACCTGTACCCGGCCTTTCCCTACACCGCCTTCGCCAAGACCAGCGACGACGACCTGCAGGCGCTCTACGCGTACTTCATGTCGATGCCCGCGGTGCGCGCGGAAACGCCGGCTTCGCAGCTCAAGTTCCCGTTCAGCATCCGCCCGCTGATGGCCGGCTGGAACGCGCTCTTCCACGACCCCACGCCGATGCAGCCCGTGGCCACGCAAAGCGCGGAGTGGAACCGCGGCGCCTACCTGGTCAACGGCCTGGGCCATTGCGGCGCCTGCCACACGCCGCGCAACGCGCTGGGCGCGGAGCAGGGCGGCAGCGCCTTCCTGTCGGGCGCCATGGTCGACGGCTGGGAGGCGCCCGCGCTCACGCAGCTGTCGAAGTCGGCCGTGCCGTGGGACGCCGACGAGCTGTACCGCTACCTGCGCAACGGCCACACGCAACGCCACGGCATCGCCGGCGGCCCCATGGCCGAGGTGGTGCGCGAGCTGGCCCAGGTGCCCGATGAAGACGTGCGCGCCATGGCCACCTACCTCGGCTCGTTCAACCCCGCACCGGCCGAAGACCCGAAGGCTGTCGCGCAACTGGCGCAAAAGGCGCGGCAGGTAGTGGACAACGCCGCGCGCACGCAGGGCCGGCTGCTAGGCCCCGCGCAGCGCATGTTCGACAGCGCCTGCGCGTCGTGCCACCACGACGGCGACGGCCCCACGCTGCTGGGCGTGAACACGCCGCTGGCGCTCAACAGCAACCTCACGAGCACGAAGCCCGACAACCTGCTGCGCACCATCCTCGACGGCGTGCGCGAACCCGCGGCGCGCGACATCGGTTTCATGCCCGCGTTTCGCGAAGCGCTCGACGACCGGCAGATCGCCGAGCTGGCCGGCTACATGCGCGCGCGTTTCGCGCCGCAGGAGCCGGCGTGGAAGAACCTGCAGTCCGAGGTCGCGCGCGTGCGGGCCGCGCCGGGCCACTGAAAGCCAGGAGCGGCTTCACAGAGCGACCGAGGCCCTGGCCTGGGCAGTCCGCCGGATGCGCCGCTACGATGCCACGTAGCGCACCCATCCACGGAGACAAACCCATGCCATTGAACCTCTCGACTTCCTCCAGCCTGCCCCGCGACGCCGAGCGCGCCACCCTCGTCGGGCGCCTGTGGCAACCCGGCGTGGGCCCCGTGCTGGTGGCCGTGCACGAAGGCGGCCTGCACGACCTGTCGAAGCTCGCGCCCACCATGAGCGACCTGCTCGAAGCCGACGAAGCGCCTGCACAAGCCGTTCGCCGCGCATTGAAGGACGCGCCGCGCATCGCCTCGCTCGACGAAGCCATCGCCAACAGCGACCAGGGCGAAGGCGGCACGCACGACACGAACAAGCCCTGGCTGCTCGCGCCCTGCGACCTGCAGGCCATCAAGGCCAGCGGCGTGACCTTCGTCGCGAGCCTGCTGGAGCGGGTCATCGAGGAACAGGCCCGCGGCGACGCGTCGAGGGCCGAGGCCACGCGCGCGGCCATCGGCGGCGTGCTGGGCGACAACCTCGCGGACATCGTGCCCGGCTCGCCCGAGGCCATGAAGGTGAAGGAGGTGCTGATCGCGCAGGGCGTGTGGTCGCAGTACCTCGAGGTGGGCATCGGCCCCGACGCCGAGATCTTCACCAAGGCCCCGGTGCTCGCGGCCGTGGGCACGGGCGCCGACGTGGGCATCCACGAAGGCTCGGTGTGGAACAACCCCGAGCCCGAGGTGGTGCTGGCCGTCAACAGCCGCGGAGAAACACGGGGTGCCGCGCTGGGCAACGACGTCAACCTGCGCGACTTCGAAGGCCGCAGCGCGCTGCTGCTGGGCAAGGCGAAAGACAACAACGCCTCGTGCGCCATCGGCCCGTTCATTCGCTTGTTCGATGCGCACTTCGGCATCGACGACGTGCGCCGCATCACCGTGGCACTGGAGGTGACGGGCCCCGAGGGCTTCACGCTCGAGGGCTCCAGCTCGCTGTCGAAGATCAGCCGCGACCCGCTCGACCTCGTCGCGCAGACCATCGGCAAGCACCACGCGTACCCCGACGGCTTCATGTTGTTTCTGGGAACGATGTTCGCACCGACACAAGACCGTCACGGTCCTGGGCAAGGATTCACCCATGTCGTGGGAGACCGCGTGCGCATCGCCGCACCCGAGCTCGGCGCGCTGGTCAACCGCGTGGTGCATGCGGACCAGGCGCCGCGTTGGACTTTCGGGGTGGGCGCGCTGATGCGCAACTTGGGTGGACGCGGGCTGCTGTAAACGTTCCGTAGACGTTCCGTCGAGCGATCACAAGGAGTTGTACTCCTTTGTGATTCATGGCTCGTGCGTTGCATCCGTTGCTGTTGACCGCCTTGCGCGTTCCCCTCAAGATAACTGTTGTTGACGAATGGTTAACTAAGGGAGAAGAGGTTGTCGCAAAGCGATATCGAACTGATGCAGTCGGCTGTGGAAGGCGCGCGCCCGTGCGGCGAAGACCTCGAATACGACCCTGATTTTCTTGCCCTGCACCAGGCCACGACGGGCAAGCGCGAGCAACAGTTCGGCTCGACCATCATTCCCGCCGAACCCCCCGACTGGGCGCGCGTGGAGCGCCTTGCCAAGCAACTCTGCAGCCGCACGCGCGACCTGCGCGTGCTGGTTCCCCTCACCCTCGCATGGACCGAAAGCCGTGGCTTGCCAGGCTATGTGGAGGGCCTTCAGCTGGTGGACACGGTGTTGCGCACGTTCTGGAACGACGTGCATCCGCGCGTGGTCGAAGACGGCTTCGAAGACCCGCTGCCGCGCATGAACGCACTGGCCGCGCTGGCCGAGGCCGAAGGCCTGGGCCGCAGCGTGCGCGACGCCAAGCTGCTCGACGACGCAGGCACGTCGATGAGCTTGCGCCAGGTGGAGGCGCTGCTCGATTCGAGCAAGACCGACCACCAGATCGACTACCCCGGCGGCATCGGCCGCCTGCGCGACGCAGCACGGCGCGAGCACGACAGGTCGGCCGCGCCCGTGGTGGCCCTGCGTGCCGCGCTCGACCTGCTGCAGCGCATTCGCGAGACCTGCGAACGCGCGCTCGGCCAGAGCTGGGCGCCCGACTTCTCGCGCCTCGAACGCTCGCTGCGCACGGTGGTGCAACTGCTGCCCGAGCAGGCCAGCGCCGACATGACGAAAGTCATGGAAGGCCACTCTGGAGCCGATCCCCAAGGCATTGAACTTTCGACTGCACCTGCTGCGAACGCCGCCGCGAGCCATGCAAATGGCGGCATCGGCCTACGCGCGCCACGAATTAAAGATATTGAAATATCCAATCGTGATGATGTGCAAGTGTTGTTGGAAAAAGCTTGCCTGTACCTGGAGCGCGCGGAGCCCAGTCATCCCGCGCCCATGTTGATACGCCGAGCGCAACGGCTTCTGGAGCTGAACTTCTTCCAGATCATCGAAGAGCTCGTGCCCGAGGGATTGCAAAAGATCGAAAGCCTTGCAGGGCGCCCGCTGAGCGGCGGCGCCGGCAGTGCGGAATAGCCGCGGCGCATTGGTACCCACCAGCGCGCCGGGGAGCGGGGCGCGAACCCCCTGTGCATTTCAGATTCAAGAGGAAGCTTTATGGCAGACAACCGTGTCAGGAACAGTGGTCAGAAGTTCATTGCGCGCAACCGTGCGCCGCGCGTGCAGATCGAGTACGACGTGGAGATCTACGGCAGCGAACGCAAGATCCAGCTGCCCTTCGTGATGGGCGTCATCGCCGACCTCGCGGGCAAGCAGGTGGACCCGATGCCCGACCTGGCGGAGCGCGAGTTCATGCCGGTGGACATCGACAACTTCGACGACCGCATGAAGTCCATCAAGCCGCGCGTGGCCTTCCAGGTGCCCAACACGCTCACGGGCGACGGGCAGATGAACGTCGACATCACCTTCGACAGCATGGACGACTTCTCGCCCGCGCGCATCGCACGCCAGGTGGACGCGCTGCAGCAGCTGCTCGAGGCGCGCACCGAGCTGTCGAACCTGCTGTCGTACATGGACGGCAAGAATGGCGCCGAACAACTCATCGCGCAGGCGCTGCAGAACCCGGCGCTGCTGAAGTCGCTGGCCTCCGCGCCGAATCCGGCGGTGGCCAAGGCGGTGGAAGCCGCGAACGAGAAGTCGGGCACCCCCGGTACCTCTCCCGAGTAAGCGCGAGCAGCAAGGACACAGCCACCATGAGCACCGCATCCCAGAAGACCGCCGCGCAGGCGCAGGCCACCACCGAGGCGCTTGCGCCCAACGAGTTCTCCGACCTGCTGCAGCGCGAGTTCAAGCCCAAGACCGACCAGGCCCGCGAGGCGGTGGAAAACGCCGTCAAGACGCTGGCCGTGCAGGCGCTGGAAAACACCGTCACCATTTCCAACGACGCCTACCGCTCGGTGCAGGCCATCATCACGGAGATCGACCGCAAGCTCTCCGAGCAGATCAACCAGATCCTGCACCACGAAGACTTCCAGCAGCTCGAAGGCGCATGGCGCGGGCTGCACTACCTGGTGAACAACACCGAGACCGACGAGCAGCTCAAGATCCGCGTGATGTGCGCGTCCAAGCGCGAAGTGGCGCGCTCGCTCAAGCGCCACAAGGGCATCGGCTGGGACCAGAGCCCGCTGTTCAAGAAGGTCTACGAGGCCGAGTACGGTCAGTTCGGCGGCGAGCCCTTCGGCGCGCTGATCGGCGACTTCCACTTCGACCACAGCCCGCCCGACGTCGAGATGCTCGGCGAGATGGCCAAGATCGCCGCGGCCGCGCACTGCCCTTTCATCGCGGGCGCGTCGCCCACGGTGATGCAGATGGAGTCGTGGCAGGAGCTGTCGAACCCGCGCGACCTGACCAAGATCTTCCAGAACACCGAGCACACCGCCTGGCGCTCGCTGCGCGACTCGGAAGACGCGCGCTACATCGGCCTGGCGATGCCGCGCTTCCTGGCGCGCCTGCCCTACGGTGCGCGCACCAACCCCGTGGACGAGTTCGAGTTCGAGGAAGAAACCGACTCGGCCGCGCACAACCGCTACACCTGGGCCAACTCGGCCTACGCCATGGGCGTGAACATCAACCGCTCGTTCAAGCAGTACGGCTGGTGCACGTCCATCCGCGGCGTGGAGTCGGGCGGCGCGGTGGAAAACCTGCCCACCCACACCTTCCCCACCGACGACGGCGGCGTGGACATGAAGTGCCCCACCGAGATCGCCATCAGCGACCGGCGCGAGGCCGAGCTGGCCAAGAACGGCTTCATGCCGCTGGTGCACCGCAAGAACTCCGACTTCGCGGCCTTCATCGGCGCGCAGTCGCTGCAGCTGCCGGCGGAGTACTACGACGCCGACGCCACCGCCAACGCTAACCTGGCCGCGCGCCTGCCGTACCTGTTTGCCTGCTGCCGTTTCGCGCACTACCTGAAGTGCATCGTGCGCGACAAGATCGGCTCGTTCCGCGAGCGCGAGGACATGGAGCGCTGGCTGAACGACTGGATCATGAACTACGTCGACGGCAGCCCCGGCACCTCGTCGCAGGACACCAAGGCCATGAAGCCGCTCGCCGCGGCCGAGGTGCAGGTCGAGGCCATCGAGGACAACCCGGGCTACTACGCCGCGAAGTTTTTTCTCCGGCCGCACTACCAGCTCGAAGGGCTGACCGTGTCGTTGCGGCTGGTTTCGAAGCTGCCGTCCAACAAGAAGGACAGCAGCTAGTTCAAACGGCGACCCGGGCACGGGCGCACACAACTCTGGGGGTTAACTTATGGCAGTAGACATGTTCATGCGCGTCGAGGGCGCGAACGGCGAATCCAAGGACTCGAACCACAAGGACTGGACGGATATCAAGTCGTTTGCATGGGGAGCGACGCAGCCTGGAAACATGGTCAGCGGCGGTGGCGGCGGCGTGGGCAAGGCCAGCTTCAACGACCTGCAGGTGCTCGCGCGCATCGACAAGGCCGCGCCCGCGGTGCTGAAGAACTGCGCCAGCGGCAAGCACCTGGCCAAGGTCGAGGTGTCGGTGTGCAAGGCCGGCGGCGCGCAGATCGAGTACACGCGCGTCACGCTCGAAGAGGTGCTGGTCACCTCGGTGCAGTACACCGCCGAGCAAGGCTCCGACGCCGTGTTCGTGCAGTACGCCTTCCAGGCCGCCAAGGTGAAGCAGCAGTACTGGGAACAGACCGACAAGGGCGGCAAGGGCGCCGAGACGGTACTGGGCTGGAACCTGAAGGAAAACAAGGAGGCCTGATCGGCTTTTTGTTTCCTGGCTCGCGTGCGCGACCGGTCTTCCCGGCCGGTCGCGCCGGTTTCCCCGACGGCGTGCAGCCACTGCACGGTCGTCCTTCGCACAGTGGCCCGCAGCGGCGCCATGTGCCAGTCAGTCAGCGAGGTTGCTTCATGGGAGATGGGTTTGCAGTGCTGGGCGAACGTTCCGTGGCCGAGCACACCGAATGGGTGCAGCGGCAGATCCGCGCCAAACCCCAGGACGCCAGCCTGCGCCTTGCGTTGTGCCACTTTCTCGCGCTGCGCGGCGAGTGGCAACGCGCCGAAGACCAGCTCAGGCAGGCCACCCGGCTGGACCCGACCTTCACCCCCGCGAGCGTGACCTGCTCGATGGCGCTCGCGGCCGAACGCCATCGCACCGAATTCTGGAACGGCACGCGCGCGCCGGCCGTGCTGGGCGGCAACGCCGAGTGGGTCGAGCAGCTGATCGCCGCCGCGGCGCTGCCGCCCGAGCGTGCCGACGAAGCCGCCGCCCTGCGCGACAGCGCGCGGCAGGCCGCACCCGGGTTGCAGGGCACGCTGACCGGCGTGGACCGCAGCGACTCACGCGCTGCACACTCGGCAAAGGCACTCGACGGCGAACCCGTGGCGCGCACCGGGTTCTCGTGGCTGTGCGACGGCGACGTGCGCATCGGCCCCGTGCTGGAGCTGCTCACGCCCTCGGGCTACGCCTGGCTGCCGTTGACCGAGGTGCGACGCATCAAGTTCTCGCGCCCGCAGCACCTGGTCGACCTGCTGTGGGCGCCCGCCGAGATCGAGCGGCACGACGGCCCCGCGCTCAACGGGCTGGTGCCCGTGCGCTACCCCGGCGCGCTCGACGGCCTCGACGACGGCACCATGCTGGGCCGCCGCACCGACTGGCTGCCGCTGCCCGGCGACGAGCAGTATGCGGGCGTGGGCCAGCGCACGCTGATCAGCGAGGCCGGCGACCATTCGCTGCTTGACGTGCGGCTGATCGAGTTCAACCGTGATATCGACCGCGAGGGCGCCACCCCATGAGCGCCATGCTGGACGCCGACGGCGAGCTGCAGGAAAGCGTGGCGCGCGACCGCCTGCAACCGGTGCTGCTCGACCGCCTGACCGACACCACGCCGCAGACCCGCCAGGAGCGCGCGGGCGCCTTCCTGATGAGCGGCAAGCTGCTGCGCGACTCGGTGCTGCGCGACCTGCAGTGGCTGCTGAACACCACCAACTTCGGCGCCGGGCACGACATCAACGCCATGCCGCGCGCGCGCCGCTCGGTGGTGAACTACGGCGTGCGCGGCTGGGCCGGCGGGCGCATGTCGGAGGTCGACTTCGCCGACGTGGAGGCGGCCATTCGCGCCGCCATCATCGACTTCGAGCCGCGCATCATGAAGGACAGCATCGACGTGCGCTGCGTGACCGACGCCAACGACCTGGAGCACCACAACCTGCTCGCGCTGGAGATCCGCGGCACGCTGTGGTCGGTGCCGTACCCGATCGAGTTCATCCTGCGTTCGGAACTGGACCTGGAAAGCGGGCACATGGTGCTGCGGCCGACAGGGGGGCTCTGATGAGCGTGGTGCCGTCCCCGCATGACTCCTTCTCTCGCAAGCGGGAGAAGGAACAACACGGAGCGCGGCCGCACTGATGGACGCCAAGCTCCTCGACTACTACAACCGCGAGCTCACCTACATGCACGAGCTCGGGGCCGAGTTCGCGCAGCGCTACCCCAAGATCGCGGGCCGCCTGGGCATGCGCGGCATCGAGGTGAGCGACCCCTACGTCGAGCGGCTGCTCGAGGGCTTCAGCTTTCTCACCGCGCGCATCCAGCTCAAGATGGACGCGGAGTTTCCGCGCTTCTCGCAGCGCCTGCTCGAGGTGGTGTACCCCAACTTCCTCGCGCCGCTGCCGGCCATGGCGGTGGTGCAGATCGACGGCAACCTCAACGAAGGCTCGCTGAAGGCCGGCTACGAGCTGCCGCGCCACACCATCCTGCGCGGGCGAATGATCAAGGGCGAGCAGACGGCCTGCGAGTTCCGCACGGGCCACGCCGTCACGCTGTGGCCCATTCGCATCGCGGAGGCCGCCATCGGCCCGGTGCCGGCCGAGATCGCGCATGCGATGCCGATGGTCGCGCGCCAGGCGAAGAGCGCCATCACCATCAAGCTCGAGGCCGTGGGCGGCGCGCGCTTCGCCGACATGCCGCTGGACCGGCTGGAGTTCTTTCTCTCGGGCGCCGAGCTGCATGCGCTGCGCGTGCTGGAGCTTGCGACGCACCACGGCATCGGCGTGGTGTGCCGCAGCGGGCCGGGTGGCGCAGGCGGTGCAGGCGGCGCAGGCGCTGTATCGCGCATCGTGCCGCTGGGCGACGACGCCATCAAGCACGAAGGCTTCGACCCCGAACAGGCGCTGCTGCCCTACGACGCGCGCTCCTTCCAGGGCTACCGGCTGCTGCACGAGTACTTCGCGTTTCCCGACCGCTACCTGTTCTTCAGCGTGAACAAGTTGCGCGCGGCGGTGCAGGCCATGCCGGGCAACACGATGGAGATCGTGATCCTGCTCGACCGCGCCGACGCCGACCTCGAGCGGCTGGTCGACGCCAAGCACTTCTCGCTGTTCTGCACGCCCATCATCAACCTGGTGCCGCGCCGCAGCGACCGCATTCCGGTGGGGCCGGGCCAGCACGAGCACCACGCCGTCATCGACCGCACGCGCCCGCGCGACTTCGAGATCTTCACCGTGGAGCGCGTCACCGGCCACATGGCCAACGGCTCGGAAGAGCGGGAGTTCAGGCCCTTTCTCGGCTCCTTCGCGGCGGACGACGGCGACTTCGGCGCCTACTTCTCGCTGCGCCGCGAGCCGCGCCTGGTGTCCGACCGCGCGCGCGCGCAGGGCACGCGCACCAGCTACACCGGCAGCGAGGTGTACGTGTCGCTGGTCGACCAGCATGACGCGCCGTTTCCGCACAGCCTGCGCCACATCACGCTGGACGCGCTGTGCACCAACCGCGACCTGCCGCTGCTGCTGCCCACGGGGCTGGAGTCGGACTTCACGCTGCGCGTGTCGGCGCCGGTGCGCGCCATCCGCATCCTGCGCGGGCCGTCGCGGCCGTACCCGGCGCTGGCCGAAGGCGCGCTCACCTGGCGCCTCATCAGCCACCTGGGCCTGAACTACCTGAGCCTGACCGATGTCGACGCGGCGCAGGGCGCCTCGGCCTTGCGCGAGATGCTCGACCTGTACGGCAACCTGGCCGACCCGGCGGTGCGCCGGCAGATTTCGGGCGTGCGCTCGATGGCGCTCGCGCCCGTGTTCCGCCGCCTGCCCAACCCGGGCCCCATCGTGTTCGGCCGCGGCGTGGAGATTGCGCTGAAGATCGACGAGGTCGCCTTCTCGGGCGCGAGCCCGTACCTGTTCGGCGCCGTGCTGGAGCAGTTCTTCAGCCGCCACGTGTCGCTCAATTCGTTCACCGAGTTCGCGCTGTCCAGCCTGCAGCGCGGCGAAATCGCGCGCTGGACGCCGCGTGTGGGACGCCGCCCCGCCGTATGAACGAGACCGGCATCCAGGAAACCAGCGAAGCCACCGAGGCGACCAAGGCGGCCGACGCCGTGGCGTTGGGCGCGGACGCGTACGGCATCGCACACGCCTTGCAGGCCACCCCCGTTCCTCGCGGCATGCCCGAGCTGGACCCCGAACTGTGGGCGCGCTTGGTCGAGCAGCCCTTCGAGCACGACCTGTTCATGCTGCTGCGCCGCCTCGACGCGCAGGGCGGCCACCCGCTGCTGGGCCGCGCGCCGCGCCCGGTCGACGAGCCGCTGCGGCTGGGCCAGGAACCGTCGATGGCCTTCGCGCCGTCGAACGTGTCGGGTGTCGACGTGGACGGCGACGGCCCGCCGCGCATCTCCATCTACGGCTTCGGCCTGTTCGGCCCCAACGGCCCGCTGCCGCTGCACCTCACCGAGTACGCGCGCGAGCGCAAGCGCCACCACGGCGACGACACGCTGAGCGCCTTTGCCGACCTGTTCCACCACCGGCTCATCCTGCTGTTCTACCGGGCCTGGGCCGACGCGCAGTCGGTCAACAGCCTGGACCGCCCCGACGGCCACCGCTTCGTCGACTACGTGGCCAGCCTCATGAACATGGGGCAGCCCGGCCTGCAGGAACGCGACCGCATCGCCGACCATGCGCGCACCTTCATGGCGGGGCACCTGGTGCGCCAGACGCGCAACCCCGAAGGGCTCATCCAGATCCTCAAGCTCTACTTCGACGTGCCCGTGCGCGTGGAGGAGTTCGTGAGCGACTGGGTGATGCTCGAGGAGCGCGAGCTGAGCCGCCTGGGCCTGTTCGGGCGCAACCACCAGCTCGGCGGCGGCGCCACGATCGGGCTCGCGGTGCGCGACGCGCAAAGCAAGTTCCGCCTGGAGCTGGGGCCGCTGTCGCAGCACGAGTTCCGCGAGTTCCTGCCCGGCAGCAAGCGCCTGCAGCAGGTGGTCGACTGGGTGCGCCAGTACGTGGGCATCGAGTTCGCGTGGGAGCTGCGCCTGGTCCTGAAGAAAGAGGACGCGCAGGGCTCCCGGCTCGGCGGCAGCCAGCGCCTGGGCTGGGGCAGCTGGCTCGGCACGCGCCTGGCCGACACCGACGCCGGCGACATGGTGTTCCAGCCTGAAGCATTGTTTTCCCGCAACGCACCGGCCGCATCCGCGGGCGGGCCTGTTCATTCCTTATGACCGACATTCGCCGCGTCTCGCTCTTTTCCAAGCTCAACCCGATGCTCTACAAGGCATTGGAGACCGCCACCGCCTTCGCCAAGCTGCGCGGCAATGCCTACGTGGAGCTGGTGCACTGGCTGCACCAGATCCTGCAGCTGCAGGACAGCGACCTGCGCCGCATCGTCCGGCGCGCGGGCCTGAACCTGGACGCGGTCGAGCAGGACCTGGTGCGCGCGCTCGACCGGCTGCCGCACGGCGCCACGTCGATCAGCGACATCTCCGAGCACGTCGACAACGCGGTGGAGCGCGCCTGGGTCTATGCCAGCCTGCGCTTCGAGGCCACGTCCATCCGCGGCGCCTACCTGCTCGCCGGCATCGTGAAGACGCCGGGCCTGCGCCAGGTGCTCTCGGGCATCTCGCGCGAGTTCGACAAGCTGGTGCCCGACGTGCTGGTGGCGCAGCTCGCGGCGTGGACCGAGGGCTCGCCCGAAGACGACTTCGACGCCGTGCAGGGCGAGGCCGGCAGCGCCCCCGAGCCGGCCCACCAGGGCGGCGCGCCCGCGGCCGGCGGCTCCGCGCTGGCCAAGTACGCGAGCGACCTCACGGCCAAGGCGCGCGCGGGCGAACTCGACCCGGTGTACGGCCGCGACGACGAGATCCGCCAGATCATCGACATCCTCATGCGCAGGCGGCAGAACAACCCGCTGCTCACCGGCGAGGCCGGCGTGGGCAAGACGGCGGTGGTCGAGGGGCTGGCCTCGCGGCTGGCCTCGGGCGACGTGCCGCCGTCGCTGAAGGACGTGTCGCTGTGGGTGCTCGACCCCACGCTGCTGCAGGCCGGCGCGGGCGTGAAGGGCGAGTTCGAGCAGCGCCTGCGCCAGGTGATCGACGAGGTGGAGAAGAGCCCCAAGCCCATCGTGCTGTTCGTCGACGAGGTGCACACGCTGGTGGGCGCGGGCGGCACGGCCGGCACGGGCGATGCGGCCAACCTGCTGAAGCCGGCGCTGGCGCGCGGTCGGCTGCGCACCATCGGCGCGACCACGTGGTCGGAGTACAAGAAATACATCGAGAAAGACCCGGCGCTCACCCGGCGCTTCCAGACCATCCAGGTGCACGAGCCCACCGAGCCCAAGGCGGTGGTCATGCTGCGCGGCATTTCGGCCGAGCTGGAAAAGCACCACGGCGTGCTCATCCTCGATGCCGCGCTGGAAGCGGCCGTGAGCCTGTCGCACCGCTACATTCCCGCACGCCAGTTGCCCGACAAGGCCGTGAGCCTGCTCGACACCGCCTGCGCCCGCGTGGCGCTGAGCCAGCATGCGCTGCCCGCGGCCATCGAAGACCTGCAGCGCCGCATCGAGGTGCTGGGCATCGAGTCGGGCATCGCGGGGCGCGAGGCGGCCATTGGCGTGGGCGCGCACCAGCGCGTGGCGGACATCGCGGCCCAGGTGGCCGCGGCGCAGGCCGAGCTCGACCTGCTGGAGACACGGCGCGTGCAAGAAAGCGCGCTGGTCGAACGCATCGTGGCGCTGCGCAAGCAGCTGTCGCCGGCGGCGGTGCCGGTGCAGGCCGAGGCGGGCGCATCGCAGGAAGACGATGCGCCGCAGAACGAAGCGCAAACCGAACCAGAACCCCGACTCGACCCCAAACGCACGCCTGACGACATCCGCGCCGAACTCAACGATGCACAGGACAAGCTGGTACAGCTGCAGGGCGAGTCGCCGCTCATCCTCGCGGCCGTCGACGCGCAGGCCATCGCCACCGTGGTGGCCGACTGGACCGGCATTCCCATCGGCCGCATGGTGCGCGACGACGCGCAGTCGGTGCTCAAGCTCGGCGAGATCCTGTCGGCGCGCGTGGTCGCGCAGCCCGACGCGCTGGAGACCATTTCGCGGCGCATCCGCACCGCGCGCGCGCGGCTGGACAACCCCAACAAGCCCGTCGGCGTGTTCCTGCTGTGCGGCCCCTCGGGCGTGGGCAAGACCGAGACCGCGCTGGCCCTGTCGGAGGCGCTGTACGGCGGCGAGCAGAACCTGGTCACCATCAACATGAGCGAGTTCCAGGAGTCGCACACCGTCTCCACCTTGAAGGGCGCGCCGCCCGGCTACGTGGGCTATGGCGAGGGTGGCGTGCTCACCGAGGCCGTGCGTCGCCGGCCCTACAGCGTGGTGCTGCTCGACGAGATCGAGAAGGCCCACACCGACGTGCACGAGATCTTTTTCCAGGTGTTCGACAAGGGCTGGATGGAAGACGGCGAAGGCCGCCACATCGACTTTCGCAACACCGTGATCATCATGACCTCCAACGTCGGCACCGACCTGGTCATGCAGCTGTGCGAAGACCCGAGCCTGCGCCCGGACCCCGAGCCGCTGGCCGCCGCGCTGCGCGAGCCGCTGCTGAAGGTGTTCGCGCCCGCGCTGCTGGGCCGGCTGGTGGTGGTGCCGTACTACCCGCTGCATGCCGAGGCGTTGCACCGCATCATCCGGCTGCAGCTGGACCGCGTGGCGGTGCGCCTGCAGGCCAACCACGGCATTGCATTGGCTTACAACGACAGCGCGGTGGAACTGGTCGCGCGGCGCTGCACGGCCATAGAGTCGGGTGGACGGATGATCGATGCGATCCTCACGCACACCATCCTTCCGCGACTGAGCGAGGAAGTCATCGGCGCCACGGTCAGTGCGCGCAAGCTCGCCGCCGTGCAACTGGGCGCGGCCGGCGACGACTTCCACTACGAATTTTCCGAAGCGCCGCACTGAACGGTTTCAGCACGCGCCATCGAAAAAAATACAGGGAGCAAACCATGGACCGCGTCGTCAAGGCCTATACCCCGCTGGGAGAAGAGCAGCTGCTGTTCCGTTCGATGAACGGCACCGAAGGGCTCTCGCAGCTGTTCGAGTTCGAGGTCGACCTGCTGAGCCCGAACGTGTCGATCGACATGAAGTCGGTGCTGGGCAAGTCGCTCACGCTCGAGGTGCAGACGGCCGGCGCGCCGCGCTTTCTCGACGGGCAGATCGTGCGCTTCACGCTCATCGGAAAAGAAGACAGCACCTCGCGCTACGTGGTGTACCGCGCCACCGTGCGGCCCTGGCTGTGGTACCTCACGCGCACCAGCGACTGCAAGATCTTCCAGAACAAGTCGGTCGTCGAAATACTGGAGCAGGTGTTCGGCGACTACCCCTTCGTGTTCGAGAAGAAGCTCTGCGGCAGCTACCGCCAGTGGGAGTACTGCGTGCAGTACCAGGAGACCGACTTCGCGTTCGTGAGCCGGCTCATGGAGCACGAGGGCATCTACTACTACTTCCGCCACGACAAGGGCCAGCACACGCTGGTGCTGGCCGACGACATGTCGGCGCACGACGAGCTGCCCGGCTACGCCACCATCAGCTACCTTGCCACCGACCGCGACCTCGACCCCTGGCAGGAGGCCATCGACCAGTGGCAGGTGAGCGAGGAGATACGCCCCGGCTCCTACGTGGTGGACGACTACGACTTCAAGAACGCAGAGGGCGACCTGCTGAGCATGCGCAGCCAGCCGCGCGGCAGCGAGCACGACACCTACGAGATGTACGAATGGCTCGGCGGCTTCAGCGAGGTGGAGCAGGGCGAGCACTACTCGCGCATCCGGCTCGAAGAGGCGCAGTCGCAGGCCGAGCGCGACCTGGGCCACAGCAACGTGCGCGGCATGGCGCCGGGCCATCGCTTCACCATGCAGAACTGCCCGCGGCAGGACGACAACCGCGAGTACCTGGTGGTGTCGGTGGCCTATGCGCTGCGCGAAGGCGGCTATGCGAGCGGCGTGGCCGAGGGCTCGTACAGCTTCGACTTCGTGGTGCAGCCGACCTCCTACGCGTTTCGCCCCGCGCGCGTGACGCCCATGACGCGCACCAACGGCCCGCAGACCGCCACCGTGGTGGGCAAGGCCGGGCAGGAATACTGGATCGACAGGTACGGCCGCGTGAAGGTGCAGTTCCGCTGGGACCGCTACGGCCGCAAGGACGAGAACAGCTCCTGCTGGGTGCGTGTTTCCAGCGCCTGGGCCGGCTCGAACTACGGCGCCGTGAACCATCCGCGCAAGGGCGAGGAGGTGGTGGTCGACTTCATCGGCGGACACCCCGACCGGCCGATCATCATCGGGCGCGTGTACAACTCCAGCCACATGCCGCCGCGCGACCTGCCCGCGCAGGTGACGGTGAGCGGCTTCGTCAGCCGCACGCAGGACGGCACGCCGGCCAACGCCAACGAGTTCATCCTGGACGACGCGCCCGGCGAGGAGCTGGTGCGCATCCACGCCGAGAAGGACTTCGAGATCGACGTGGAGGCCGACGAGCGCGACACCATCGCCGTGAACCGCACCACCACCATCGGCGGCAACGAGACGCTCACCATCGACAAGGCCCGCACCACCACAGTGAAGGCCGGGCTGGACCATGCGATGTACCAGACCGGCTCCACGCTGGAGGTGTCGGGCGGGCTCACCGACCACTACTTCAAGGACGGCATCCACATCACCACCCACAAGGGCGCGGTGGAAACGGTGGAAACCGGCACCTCCGACGTGACGGTGAAGGCCGGCCTGCGCCACGAGGTGTTCGACGTGGGCCTGAAGGTGGACGTGACCGGCGGCATGACCGAGACGGTGAAGGGCCCTTCCAAACTCGAGGCGGTCGATGCCTTGCGCAGCGAGCTCTACAACGCCAGCTGGGAGCGCAAGGTGACCGGCACCGGCACCGACGAGATCACCTCGTCGCTCCAGGAGACCATCGGCGGCACGCACACCTCGAACGTGACGGGCGCGTACACCGGCACCGCGGAGTCGGTGTCCATCACCTCGACCTCGGGCGACATCAAGATCACCGCGGCCGGCAACGTGATCGCGGAGGGCGAGCACGTGAAGCACATCAACCGCGCCTCCAAGTGGGACCTGGCGCCCTACCGGCTCACCGCCACGGGCGCCAACGTCGCCTTCAACGGCGTGGCCACCACCACCGCCGGACTGGCGAACGCCAACAACGTCATCAACCTGGCGTCCAACGGGCTGAAGGGCGAGCTTTTCGGCGTGGGTTACGCGTACGGCGCCTTCACCAGCACGCAGACCGGCGCGCAGGTGGCCAACAAGGGCCTGAGCATCAAGACGGGTGGGTTGAAGACCTACATCCAGTTCCTGATGCTGTTCCTTTGAATGCAGTGGCGCACCGCACTTCGAAACAAGGCAAGAGGAGATTCGAGCAGATGGCAGATTACTTGTGGGTCCTGATACCGCTGGCGTGCCTGGTGTTGATCGTTCTGGGCGCCATCGGCGTGCGCAAGCTGCAGGGATTCACGACCGGGCAGATCGTCGAGCGCGCGGCGCCCGCGCAGGTGCTGGCCGAGGGCGTGCCCGCGGTGGCCACCGTGCTGGCCACGGCCGACACCGAGATGCGCGTGGACCTGGTCTACGTGCTCACGCGGCTCACGCTGCGGGTGGAGGCGGCCGGCCCCGTGCCCTCGTTCATCGCCGAGACGGTGGTGCCGATCTCGCCCGTCAAGCTCGCGGAGTTTTCCGAAGGGCGGCTGGTGCGCGTCAAGGTCGACCTGGCCACGCGCCAGATCGCCATCGACCAGCCGCTGAAGTAGCCGCCGCGTGAAGACCGTCAAGCCGTTTCGCCTGAGCCTGCTGACGAGGCCCTACCGCTGGCAGCAGCGCGACACGTTGGGCGTGTCGGTGCTGGCCATGGTGTCCCTGGGCGCCGACCCGCGCCTCATGCCCGAGCAGGAGCTGTGGCAGACCGTGAGCGAAGAGCTGGACCCCGGCAGCGCGCTCGACCTGGGCGTGCCAAAGCGCGTGCCCGAGGTGCTGGCCAGCGGCTTTTGCTACACCGCGCACCAGCAGGACAAGACCATGGGCGCGGTGGAGATGCAGGTGGCCGGCCTGCAGAAATCGCTGGCCGTGTTCGGCGACCGCTACTGGCTCGACGGCCGCGCCACCGCTGCGCAGCCCTTTGAGCAGATGCGCGTCGACTGGCGCCATGCCTACGGCGGCCCAGCCGTGGCCGAGAACCCGCTGGGCATCGGCAGCGTCGTGGAGCTGGTGAACGGCGTGCAGGCGCAGCGCCTGCCGAACGTGGAGTGGCCGGGCGCGCAGGTGCGCTCGCCGAACGACGCGGTGCGCCCCGCGGGCTTCGCGGGCCTGCTGCCCGACTGGCCGCAGCGCATGGCGCTGGTGGGCACCGATTTCGGCAAGGAGTGGCTGGAGCACGACGCCCCCGGCTTCGCGCGCGACATGGACTGGCAGTTCTTCAACGCCGCGCCCGCCGACCAGCGCTGGCCCGACCTGCACGAGTTGCCGCCGGGCGCGCCCTACGCCTTTCGCAACATGCACCCGCGCCATGCGGTGCTGCAGGGCCGCCTGCCCGAGTGGAAGGCGCGCTGCTTCGCCAGCTTCCACCCCGACGGCTCCGACCTGCGGGAGGCGCCGCTGCGGCTCACCACCGCGTGGTTCTTTCCGCACCTGGAGCGCGCGGTGCTGGTGTGGCACGGCGGCTTTGCGATCGCGCAGGACGACGCGGCCGACGTGCACCACGTGATGCCCGCGCTGGAGCTGCCCGATGCGCCGCGGCCGCTGTCGCACTACCAGGCGGTGCTGGCACGGCGGCTCGACCCGGCCATGGCCGTGCACGTGTTGCGCGACAGCGACCTCGTGCCCAAGGCCGTGCTCGGCGAATGGGAGGCTGCGCAAATGGCCGACCCGCTCGCCCGCCCGACCGCGCGCAACATGCGCGCCGGGCAGCAGCGCGCGTACGAGGCGCGCCACGCCGAATTCACCGCCGCGGGGCTGGACCCCGCGCTCTACCTGCCGCAGCCGCCGTCGTACGAGCCGCTGCCGGGGCTGGACGACATGGTGGGCTACGTCGAGCGCGCGGGCGAGCAGATCGAGGCCTCGGTGCATGCGCGCAAGGCGCTGGAGGCCGAGAACGCCGAGCGCATGGCGCAGGCCGGCTTCAACGCCGACATTCCCGGCGAGCCGGTCCGCCAGCGCTTCGACCCCGACGCGCTGGTGCGCGAAATTGAACGCGCAGAGGTGTTCGAGCGCGAAACCCAGGGCGAGGGCAGTGCGGACGGCGCCATCCCGATGTTCTCGGCCGACGACAAGGCCCGCATGATCGATCGCGCGCGCCAGGGCTACCTGCATGCGGCGCACCTGTCGGCGCCCGCGGCGCCGGCCTCGACGTTCAGGAGCGCGAAGCTGCGCCGCCGGCTCGGCGCCGCGCCCGCCGGGCAGCGCAGCTTTGCAGGCATGAACCTCATCGGCGCCGACCTGCACGGCATGGACCTGCGCGGCGCCAACTTCGCGGGCGCGATGCTCGAGGACGCGAACCTCGACGGCGCGCAGCTCGACGACTGCGACTTCTCCAACGCCGTGCTGGCGCGCGCCACGCTGGCGCGCACGTCGCTGGCACGCGCGAACTTCGACGGCGCCAACCTGGGCGGCGCGCGCTGCGAGGCCAGCGTGTTCACCGGCGCGAGCTTCAGGGACACCCTGTGCGACAAGGCCAGCTTCCAGGCCTGCCTGCTGGACGAGGCCGTGTTCGAGCGCACCCGCTGGCACGAGAGCAGCCTCGACCGGTGCGACCTGCGCCGCTCGCGCTGGCTGCAGGTCGCCATCCTGAAGCTCACGCTGGCCGGCATCGCCTTCGACGACGCCAGCTTCTCGCACATGGCCTGGATCGAGTGCCGCTTCGAGGGCGTGTCGTTCGCGCGCGCCAGCTTCACGCAGTGCGGTTTCTCTTCCACGGGCGCGAGCCACGGCGTCGATTTTTCAGACGCCACGCTCAACGCATGCAGTTTCTCGGGCGCCAGCACGCTGGCGCATGCGCGCTTCGTGGGGGCCTCGCTGAAGCAGTGCGGGCTGCGCGGCACGGTGCTGTCGCAGGCCGACTTCGGCGGCGCGCGGCTGGAAGGCTGCGACTTCTCGTCCTGCGACCTGCGCGCCGCCAGGCTGGAGCGCATGGCCGCCGGCGAAAGCCTGTTCGTGCGCGCCGATTTCACCGGCGCCTCGCTGCGCGGTGCCAACCTGATCGACGCGAACCTGTCGAAAGCGACGCTGGCGAGCGCCGACCTGCGCGGCGCCAACCTGTTTCGCGCCGACGTGTCGCAAGCGCTCATCGACACCTCGACCCTGCTCGACGGCGCCTACGTGCAGCAAGCCAAGACCGTGCCCAGGCGCCGCGTGGAGGACGCCGCGTGACGCCGCAGGCCCTGCAGGCGTTACAAGACAAGGTGCGCCACGGCGCGCCCCTGGTCGGGCTGAGCTGCGCCGGCTGGGACCTGGGCGGGCTGGACCTGTCGGGCGCGGTGATGGAGCGCGTGGACTTCAGCGGCGCGCGGCTGGCCGGTGCCCAGCTGGAAGACAGCACCTTCTCGCACTGCGTGTTCGCGCAGTGCGACCTGTCGCAGGCCACGTTGGACGAGGCGCGCTTCTTTCGCTGCGACCTGCGCGATGCCGTGGCCGACGGCACGAGCGCGCGCGGCACGGCCTTCGTCGAAAGCCGGCTGTCGGGCCTGAGCCTGGCCGACGCGCAGCTCGACACCACGCAGTTCTTTCGCTGCGACCTGGAGAACGCGCGGCTGTGCACGCCCGCGCTGGCGCGCGCCACCTTCGCCGAGTCGATGCTGGCCGGCACCGATTTCTCGCAGGCGCAGCTGAGCTTCGTGACCTTCCACCGCATCGACCTGCGAACCGCGCGCTTCACCGGCGCGCGCTGCGCGAACTCGATGTTCGTCGAGTGCGACATGACGGGCCAGCAGCTGGCCGGCCAGCACCTGTCGCAGTGCCAGTTCACCGACAGCCGGCTCGACGGCGCCGACCTGTCGAGGGCCACGCTGTTGCAGAGCAACTTCAAGGGCGCGTCGCTGCACCAGGCCAACCTTGCCGGCGCCGATGCGCGCCAGGCGATGTTCCCGGAGGCCGACCTGCAGGGCGCCCACTGCCAGGGCGCGCGCTTCGACCAGTCGATCTGGGCCGGGGCGCTGCTTGCGGGCGTGGACTTCAGCGACGCGCAGCTGCCGATGAGCGTGTTCCAGCGCGCGCGCTGCGAGGGGGCGGACTTTCGCCGTGCGCAGTTGCAGGACGCCGATTTCTCGTATGCCGCGCTCACCGGCGCGGACCTGCGCGGCGCGCACTTCCTGCGCACGCGCTTTCACCGCGCGCTGCAGGACAACGCGCGCCTGTCGGGGCGCGAGGGAATCATCGAGAACGACCCCGAATTGCACAAGGCCCAGGCCTGGTCCGACACGCATTGAGCGGCTGCACGGGCCACCATCAGAAGACAGGAGAAATGCCATGAACGTCATTCCATTGCGCACCACGCCGGTCACCCCGATCGCCGCAACTGAGACCGCGGCTGGGCCAGCCGCGGCCCCGGTGCACCTTCTGGGCACGCTGGCCGCGCGCCTGCCCGACGGCCAGTTCGCCGTGGACGACGAAGCGGGCGTGCGCTGGACCTGTCGCCGCGCCGCTAGCTGCCTGCTGCGCCCCGAGGTGGGCGACACCGTGATGCTGTCGGGCCCCGACCGCGCGCGGGTGTACCTGATCGCGGTCATCGAGCAGGCCGATGCGTCGACCAGCCGCGTGGAGGCGCCGGGCCATCTCACCCTGGCCGCCGGCAACGGCGCGGTGGCCATCGAGAGCGCGCAGGACCTGCACCTGCGCAGCGCCGGCACGCTGCGCATGCAGGGCGCGCAATGGGCGTTGAAGGCTGCGCAGGGCGATTGCCAGGTCGAGCGCATGCGCTACACCGGCCAGGCGGTCGATGCCACCGTGGGGCGCATGCGGCTGCTGGGCAAGATGTTCGAGACCCTGGCCGATCGCGTGGTGCTGATGGCGCGCAGCACCTTCCGCCTGGTGGACGAGACCGAGCAGGTGCGCGCGGGTCACCTCGACTGCGAGGCCACCGACACGGTGCGCATCCACGGCCACCACACGGTGGTGACCGGCAAGGCGCTGGTGAAGGTGGATGCGGCGCAGATCCACATGGGCTGAACACCGGCAAGCCGCCGCCCTGTAACCCGCCGCCCTGCACTTCCGCGACACGCACAGCAAAGGACTCGACCATGTTCGCCAACTGCCAGCTGATGGGAATGGACCTGGCCTTCCCCGACCTCTGCAAGACGCCGCCGGCGGCGATGATGCCGCTGCCTTATCCCAACATCGCCCTCGGCCCGATGGCGATACCGAACGCCTGGAACATCCTGTTCATGGGCATGCCGGCGCACAACATCGCGACCACCACGCCGATCACGCTGGGCGACATACCGGGCGCGGGCGGCGGCATTCTGTCGCAGACCTTCATGAGCCAGTCGCGCCACGTGACGGGCGCGTTCACCGTGCTGCTGAAGGGCACGCCGGCCACGCGCATGACCAGCCTGAGCGTGCAGAACCGGTGCAACGCGCTGGGCATGCGCATCGTGCCGAGCCAGTTCAAGGTGCTGATGCTCGCGGCCTGAGGGCTAGGCGCTTCGGCGCGCTTCCTGCGCGGCCGCTCCCGCCAGCGTCACCTGCTGCGGAAACCCCACCCACACCGCCAGCGCCGAGAAGTTGTCGCGCGACTCGTCGGCCTTGGCCTCGGCCGCGCGGCGCAGCAGCGCGAGCCACTCTTCCGCGCTGTCGGCCAGCTGCAGCGAGCGCTCCATCACCTGCTGCGAAATGAGCTGCCAGAGCCCGTCGGTGCACAGCAGGAAGGCGTCGCCGTCGGCCAGGCGCTGCGGCGAGGCGAGCGTGGCCTCGGCCGTGGCGCGCGCGCCCAGCGCGCGGTACAGCAGGTTGGTTTTCACGAGGCGTTCGCCGCCGTGGTTCTGGCTCGCGGCGGCGTCGCCCGAGCGCTCCGACAGGCTGTGGTCTTCGGTGCGCTGCATGAGCGCGCCGCGGCGAAACCAGTAGAGCCGGCTGTCGCCCACGTGGGCCCAGCAGGCCTGGTTGGTGGCACGGTCGACGAACAGCGAGACGAAGGTGGCGCTCATGCGGCTCTGCTCGGCCAGCTCGCGCTGCTTGGCCAGGATGGCGTCGTTGGCCGCCTTGACGCAGCGCTGCAGGTTGTCGGCCGCCAGCGAGGGCGCCGCCACGAAGGTGTCGAGCGCGGTGTCCACCGCGATGCGCGAGGCCAGCTCGCCGCCCGCGTTGCCGCCCACGCCGTCGCTCACCACGAAGCAGGCGTTGCGCTCGTCCAGGTGGTAGCCGATGGCGTCCTGGTTGCCGCTGCGCTCGCCCACGCAGGAGAACTGCGAGGTCGACAGCGGCACCGCGAAGGAGCGCGCGGTGTCGGCCGCCGTGCCCGCCACGGCGCTGTTCAGGGCCAGGTGGTTCGACGCGTTCTCAGCCACGGCGGGCCTCCTTCAGCCGTTCCATCTCCTTGTCGTAGGCCTGCTGGAAGGCCCGCCCGAAGACGGCCTGGAAGTCGTCTTCCACGGCCGCGGTGGTCTCGGTGTGCAGCGCCTGCAGCCGGCGCCACAGGCGCGCCTCGCGCCCGCCGGGCAGCAGCTTCTCACCCAGGCCGCCGTCGTGCGGCGTGTCGCGCGCCAGCACCGCGGGGTCGAAGCTCTTGAGCAGCGTGAGCAGCGCGGCGCGCATGCCGGCAACCATGCCGAGCTGGTGCGACTGCAGGTCGCCGAGCGCGTCGTGCACCGCGGCCTCGGGCGGCAGGAAGCCGGGCATGCGCGCGCCGAACATCTGCATCAGCACCGCGCGGCCGTTGGGCAGGATCTTGAACGGGTTGTTCTCCTCGTCCACGATCATGGTGATCTCCGCGCGCACCTCGCGCTTGAGCATGGCGCGCGAGGACAGCAGCTCGATGGTGCCGTCGGTGAACGCCCGCATGATGCGGCCCAGCCGCTGCATGGCCTCGAGGTCCATCGGCTGCTGGCCCGCCAGCTCGGGCACGCCCGCGCCTTCGAGGAAGGCCTTGAACAGGGCTTCGGAGGAGGACGATGCAGGCGTCGGGGCTGCTGCAGCCGGTGTCGTTGTCGGTGGTGCTTCGACGGGGGCTGCAGCGGGTAGAGCAGCGGGTACAGCAGCGGGTGCAGCGATCTGGGCCACGTCAGGCGGCGCGATGGCCGCGGGTGGCTGCACGACCGGAGCCGCCGCCACGGGCGCAGGGGCAGGGGGCAGTGGTGCCGGAGGCGGAGGAGGAGGCGGCGGAGGTGCTTCCACCTTCACCGGCGCCACCACGGGAGCGGGCGCGGGCAAGGACTCTTGCGAGTGCGCGGGCGAAGGCACAGGCCTCGTCACCGGCATCGGCGGGCGGAACTGCGCAGACATCTCGCGCGCATGGTTCGAATGGCTGTAGCCCTGCGCCACCGGCTTGGGGTCGTGCAGCAGGTCGAGCGCGGGATGCGCCTCGCCCGGCAGCAGCGTGTCGTGGTGCGCGAGCGCGGTGGGGCGCGGGTCGGCCAGCGGCGAGTGCGCGCTGTCGTCGGCCGCGAAGAAGGAGAGCGGATCGACCCCGCGCTTCATCGCGATGTTCGACATGTCGTCGGCCGCGTGCGGGTTCAGTTCCGCGAGCGGGTCGACCGGGTTCCTGCGCGCCTGCGACGGCAGCTCGAAGGGCTCGTGCGCCATCGGGTCGGGCATGGGCGCGGGCGTGCTGTCGACGCGCCGCGGTGCGTTCGCGAGGATGGCGTCCCAGTCGGCCGCGGAAGGCATCTGCGACGCGGCGGCGCTGCTGCTTTGTCGCGGCGGCGCGGCGGCGGGTGTTGGCGCTGGCGCTTGCACCGGTGCCTGCGCGGGCGCGGCAAGGGAAGCAAGGGCGGGCACGAACGCGGCGGGAGGCGTGGTCGGAAATGTCGGCGAATGTGCTGGCGCATGCACAGCCGGCGAGGGCGTTGCCGCATGCGCAGGCATGGGCTGTGCAACCGGCGCAGCCACCGCATCAGGTGCCTGCCGCATCGGTGGCACTGCAGCCGCGGGTTGCGCGTCGCCGATGGGCAGCGCGCCTTCGCCGAACAGGTCGGCGAACACATCGTTGCCGGACGACGCGGGCAACAGGTCGCCGATGGGGCTCGACGGCAAAGGTGCTGCGAGGGGGGCCGCAATGGGTGCTGCGAACGCCGGCTGCGATGGCGCCACAGGCGGTTGAATCGAAGGTTGCAACGCAGCAGGAGGCGCAGGCGCCACCATCACCGTCAGCTGCGCAGCCGACGCATGCTGCGCGCTCGCAGCCTCCAGCACATAGCTGCCTATCGTCACGCGGTCGCCATCGGCCACGCGCGATTCCTGTTCGTGCGCCAGCGTGCGCCCATTCACGCCGATGGGCAGCACCGCGCTCATGTTGCGCAGCACGGCGGCGCCGTCCTCGTCGAAGCGCACCGTGGCCTGCAGGCGCGAGATCTGGCGCTGCACGTCGGGCAGCACGAGGTGGTTGTCGGGGCTTCGGCCGATGGTGCCCCCCGGTGCCGCGAGCCATGCCGAGGGCCCCGCGGTCACCGGGCTGCCGGCATGTTCGATCACTGTCCAACGCATGGCATCTCCCTGTTCGTCTTGCATCGCCTGGTGCCGGTGGCGCAGCAGTTGCGCGCCGGCCGCGATGTGCTTTCCCTGACTCTCTTGCTCGACGCTTGCGCACCGCTTGCGCGGCGCCTGCTCAGCGCTTCATTCGCTTCGCGGCCTCGAACGCCGGACCCCACACCGGGTGCTTGCGCTCCGCCACGTTGAGATCGAAGGTGGGAAACGCATCGAGGATCTTGCGGAACTGCGTGCGGCACTCGGGAATCTGGTTCGCCACGCAGTAGCTGAAGGCTTCGAGCTTCATCGCGTCGAGCCGCGTGTTGGCGTCGGCGCCGTCGAACACCGACACGCCGCCGCTCTTCAATGTGCTGATGGCCTTGGCGTAATCGCCTTCGTCATACGCCTGCTGTGCGCGCTCGAGCGTGGTGCGTGCAACTTGCTGGCTCAGGCGTTCGGGTTGGGGTGCGGGATCGGGGGGCGGTGCCGGGGTGGTGCAACCCGCGACCATCGAAAGAGTGAACGCCAGAGCTGGCAGACATGACTTCAATCTTTTCTCCTACCTGCTGAATGCAATGTTCGAGATAGTGTGCCGCTGAGTTGCGACAAGCACGCGATGCGCCATCGTAAATGCGCATGCTTTCGATAATATAGGTCGCGACCATACCGGGGAGATCTCAATGCATCGAAGAACCTTGCTACAAGGCGCACTTGCAACGACACCTTTGTTTGCAGGCCTTGTCGGGGGATGCGCATCGACGGCCAAGTCGATGCCCACGCCCTACGCAGTGACCATCAAGATCGACGAGGGCGTGAACCCCGACGGCCGCGGGCAGGCCGCTCCCATCCTCGTCAAAGTCTTCGAACTGAAATCTTCCGGTAACTTCGAGACGGCAGACTACTTCGCACTGCAGGACCGCGACCGCGAGGCCCTCATGACGGAGCTCGTCAACGCGGACCAGGCCATCATGCGCAGCGGCGAAGAGCGCGTGTTCAAGCGCGAGGCCGCGCTCGACTCGCGCGCCATCGGCATCATCGCGGGCTATCGCAAGCTGGAGGCCGCGCGTTGGCGCCTCGTGCTGCCGCTGAAGGAGCCCAAGCAAACCAATCTGTACAAGGTGTGGCAGTTCTCGCCGAGCGAGCAGGCCGTGCAGGTGGCCATCCGCAAGACGGGCATCGAGCTGATACCAAGTCGTTAACTTTGCCAACGCCAGAGCACCTGAGTACGAACAAAGTGCGAACAGAGTGCGAAAGAAGGCGAGTGCCGGTGAATGAAAAGCCGGGCCAAAAGAAAGACGCGCCGTGTAGCATCGGACGCATAAAAAAGCAGATCGATCGGGAGGTCGTTCATCAACGCATCTCCCGTTTCCGTTGAGCAGATTCAGGAGGTTCCTTGGTGACAGTCCGCAATCCGGGCGCCGCAAGAAATGGCGCTCATCCGCAGGCGTTGGCAAATCGCGTGGTGTGGTCCGAAGGCATGTACCTGCGGCCGCAGCACTTCCAGCAACTGGAGCGCTACGTCGAGCAGTACGTCACCCGGCGCACCGCCGGACTGCAAGGCGCCTACTGGGGCTGGCTGCACCTGGAGATCGACCGCGACGCCTACGCGCTGGGGCGCGTGTCGCTGCTCGGCGGCGCGGGCGTGCTGCCCGACGGCACGCCGTTCTCGTTCAATGCCGAAGACGCGCCGCTTCCCTACGAAGTGCCCCCGGACCTCACCGACGAACTCATCGTGCTCGCGCTGCCGCTGCGCAGGCCCGGCAGCGAAGAGGTCATCTTCGCGGAAGAAGAAGGCTCGGCCGCGCGCTTCGGCGTGATCGAGCGCGAGGTGAACGACGGCAACGCCGTGGCGCTGGGCCCGGCCACGCTGCAGCTCGCGGCGCCGCGCCTGCGGCTGGCGCGCGCGTCGTCGCTCACGGCCGAATGGCAGGCCATTGGCGCGGTGCGCGTGATCGAGCGGCGCACCGACCACAAGCTGGTGGTCGACGCCAACTACATACCGCCGGTGCTCGACGCCTCGGCCCACGCCATGCTGCGCAGCATGGTCGCGGAGCTGCACGGCCTGCTCACGCAGCGCTCCGAGGCGCTGGCCTCGCGGCTGTCGCAACCGGGGCGCGGCGGCGTGAGCGAGGTGTCCGACTTTCTGCTGCTGGAGCTGGTCAATCGCTACCTCGCCACCACCTGGCATGCGCAGCAGGCGGTGCAGGTGCACCCCGAGGCGCTGTTCGTCGACTGGCTCAAGCTGGCCTGCCACCTGGCCACGCACACCTCGCCCACGCGGCGCCCGGTGGTGTGGCCGGTGTACGACCACGACAACCTCAACGAAAGCATTCGCCCGCTGATGGAAGAGCTGCGGCGTTCGCTCTCGGCGGTGCTGGAGCAGAGCGCCATCGCCATCGAGCTCGAAGAGCGCAGCCATGGCGTGCGCGTGGGCCGCATGCCCGACCCGGTGCTGGTGCGCAACGCGGGCTTCGTGCTCGCGGTGCACGCAGACTTGCCGGCCGAGGCCATCCAACAGCGCTTCCCCACGCAGGTGAAGATCGGCTCGGTCGAGCGCATTCGCGACCTGGTGCAACTGCAGCTGCCCGGCGTGGTGGTGCGGCCGCTGCCGGTGGCGCCGCGGCAGATTCCGTACAACGCGGGCTATCACTACTTCGAACTCGACAAGAGCGGCGACATGTGGCGCCAGCTCGAAAAGTCGGGCGGTGTCGCGATGCACCTGGCCGGTGACTTTCCGGGTCTGGCCATGGAGTTCTGGGCGATCCGTCCGTGAGGGAGCCTATGAACAACGACATGGCCGTGGGGCCGGGCGGGTTCGTGCCGCCGAACCCGGGCGGCGGCGCCATGGGTAACAGCACGGGCAACAACATGGGTGGCGGCTTGGGGAACGGCACAGGCGACAGCGCTTCGCCGCGCGGCCTCGGCGCGCAGCCCGAGTCCTTCACCGCCTGGCACGACGCGCGCCGCCCGCACGCGGGCGACACCGCCATCGCCGGCAACAACCCGCTGGTGGCCGCGGCCAACCCGCTGCTCGACCTGATTCCGCAGATTCGCGCCACCGGCCACCACCCGGCGCCCGCGCAGCTGCGCGAGCACCTGGTGGACGAGGTGCGCCGCTTCGAGACGCGCGCGCAGCAAGCGGGCATCGCGCCCGAGGTGATCATCGGCGCGCGCTACTGCCTGTGCACGGCGGTCGACGAGGCGGCGGCGCTCACGCCCTGGGGCGGCAGCATCTGGTCGTCGCAGAGCCTGCTGGTCATGTTCCACAACGAGACCTGGGGCGGCGAGAAGTTCTTCCAGCTGCTGTCCCGCCTGGTGCAGAACCCGCAGCAGCACCTGCACCTGATCGAGCTCATCTACTTCTGCCTGGCCATGGGTTTCGAGGGGCGCTTTCGCGTCATCGACAACGGCCGCACGCAGCTCGAGACGCTCAAGCAGCGGCTGCTGCAAATCATTCGGCAGACGCGCGGCGAAATTGCGGTGCCGCTGTCGCCCCATTGGCAGGACGCCAGCGCGCCGGTGCGCCGCACGCGCAACTGGCTGCCGGTGTGGGCCGTGGGCGCGGTGGCGGCGGTGCTACTGGTGCTGGCCTTTGCGCTGCTCACCTTCAACCTGGCGGGCACCTCCGACGGCGCGTTCGCGGCGGTGAACGCCGTGCGGCTGCCGCAGGCTGCGCGCGCGGTGGTCATGCCCGCGCCGCAGCCGCGGCTGCAGCGCTTTCTGGAACCCGAGATTCGCGACGGCCTGCTCACGGTGCGCGACGAGGCCGACCGCAGCGTGGTGGTGCTGCGCGGCGACGGCCTGTTCGCCTCGGGCTCCGACCGCGTGCTCGACCGCTATGCGCCGGTGCTGGCGCGCGTGGCCGATGCGCTCAACGCGGTGGAAGGCAACGTGCTGGTCAGCGGCTTCAGCGACGACCAGCCGATTCGCAGCGTGCGCTTTCCCTCCAACTGGCAACTCTCGCAGGCCCGCGCCGACGCGGTGAAGAAGATGATCTCGCAGCGCATCGCACGGCCCGAACGCCTGCGCGCCGAAGGCCGCGGCGACGCCGACCCGCTGGCGCCCAACGACTCGGCGGCCAACCGCGCGCGCAACCGGCGCGTGGAAGTGACGCTGCTGGTGGCGCCTGTCGGCGGCACCGGCGGCGTGCCGGCTCCCGCTGCCTTGCCCGTGCAACCCGCCGGAGGTGCCCGCTGATGCTGCGCGCCATCTTCCGTTTCCTCATCAGCCGCGACCTGTGGGTGTTCCTGGGCCTGGTGGCGGTGGCCTTCCTGATCTGGGTCATTGGCCCGGCCATTGCCGTGGGGCGCTATCGCCCGCTCGAAGACGAGATCGTGCGCATCGTGGTCATCGTGCTGATGTTCGCGATCTGGCTCGCGCGGGTGGTCTACCGCAAGTGGCGCGAGCGCCGCCTGAACGCGCAGCTGCTCAACCAGCTGCGCACACCGTCGAAGAAAGAAAAAGAGGCCAGGCCCGAGGACGCGCCCGAGATCAAGGAGCTGCAAAGCGGCTTCACCGACGCCACGGCCATCCTGAAGAACATGCGCTTCGGCGAGGGCGCCGATGGCCAGGGCAAGGGGCAGGGCCGCTTCTCGCTGTTCGACCGGCAGTACCTGTACCAGCTGCCCTGGTACATCTTCATCGGCGCGCCGGGCTCGGGCAAGACCACCGCGCTGGTGAACTCCGACCTCGACTTTCCGCTGGCCGACCAGCTCGGCAAGGCCGCGGTGCGCGGCATCGGCGGCACGCGCAACTGCGACTGGTGGTTCACCAACGAGGCGGTGCTGATCGACACCGCGGGCCGCTACACCACGCACGAGAGCAACCGCGAGACCGACGAGGGCGAGTGGAAGGGCTTCATCGAGCTGCTGAAGAAGTTTCGTCCGCGCCAGCCGATCAACGGCGCCATCCTCACCATCAGCATTGCCGACCTTCCGCTGGCCGACGACGCGCAGCGCGCGCGCCACGCCATGGCGCTGCGCAAGCGGCTGCTGGAGCTGCGCAACGACCTGGGCATCGACTTTCCGGTGTACGTGCTGGTCACCAAGACCGACCTGCTGGCCGGCTTCAACGAGTACTTCGGCTCGCTGGGGCGCGCCGAGCGCCAGCAGGTGTGGGGCTTCACCTTTCCGATCCAGGGCAACCCGGCGAACAAGGCCGGAAAAACGAGCAAAGCGAACAAGGCAGGCAACGGCGCGGCCCCGCTGGGCAGCGGCGACCTGCGCGAGCGCTTCCACCAGGAATACAAGCTGCTGCACCAGCGCCTGGACGAGCGCCTGCCCGAGCTGCTGGCGGCCGAGTCCGACCCGATGCGCCGCGCGCAGGCCTACCTGCTGCCGCAGCAGTTCGCGAGCTTCGAGGACATCCTGGGCACCTTCCTGGCCGACGTGTTCAACCCCTCGAAGTTCGAGGCCGCGTCGATGCTGCGCGGCGTGTACTTCACCAGCGGCACGCAAGAGGGCACGGCCTTCGACCGCGTCATGGGCGCCATCAAGCGCTACCTGCAGGTCAACGCGCCGCCGGCGCCGCCGCCGGGTCCGGGCAAGAGCTACTTCCTGAAAGAGCTGCTGCAGCAGGTGATCTTCCGCGACGCGGGCGTGGCCGGCACCAACCTGCGCTGGTACCGGCGCAAGCGGGCCATCGACATTGCCGGCTACAGCGTGATCGGCGTGCTGCTGGTGCTGCTGCTGGGCGCCTGCGTGAACAGCTGGCGCAACAACAAAGACTACGTGGCCGAGGTCGACGGCAATGCCAAGGCCTTCAACAAGGCCGCGGCGCGCGGCGAGCTGCCCACGGTGGTCGACTCCAGCGGCGACATCGCGAGCTCGCTGCTCATCCTCGACAGGCTGCGCGACCTGCCCAGGTCGAACCAGTTCGACATCGGCGATCCGCCCGTGTCGTACCGCTTCGGCCTGTACCAGGGCGAGAAGCTGCAGGCCGCCACCGACGGCGTGTACCAGCGCGCGCTGGAAACGGTGCTGCTGCCGCAGGCGGCGCAGCGCATCGAGCAGTCGCTGCGCGACGCCTCGAAGACCGACGCTGAATACAGCTACGAGGCGCTCAAGGCCTACCTGATGCTGTTCGACGCGGAGCGCTACGACGCCGACTTCCTGCAGGCCTGGCTGCTGAGCGACGTCGATCGCAAGATCGGTGCGTCGCTCACGCGCGAGCAGCGCACCAACCTCGAGTCGCACCTGAAGGCGCTGTTCGCGGGGCGGGTGCTGACGTCGCCCTTCGCCAAGGACGAGCGGCTGGTGATGCAGACGCGCGAGCGCCTGGCGGGCGTGCCGCTGGCGCAGCGCTCGTATGCGCGGCTGCGGCGCATTCTTCTGCAGACCAGCGCGCCCAATGCCTTCTCCATCGCGGAAGCCGGCGGGGCCGAGTCGGCGCTGGTGATTCGGCGGGCCAGCGGCAAGCCGCTGACCGACGGCATCTCCACGCTGTTCACCTACCGCGGCTACTGGGACATCTTCGACAAGCGCATCGCCGAGACCACGCTGTCGCTGGAGCAGGAAGACCGCTGGGTGCTGCAGATTCGCGCGCCGGGCATCGCCGACATCACCTCGCGCGAGCTGCTGCTGCGCGAAGTGCGCAGGCTGTACCTCACCGACTACATCAGGGTGTGGGACGAGTACCTGGTGGACATCCGGCTGGCCGACAGCCGCTCGCTGCTGCAGAGCATCCAGATGACGCGCGTGCTGTCGACGGCGGAGTCGCCCATGTCGCGCATCATCCGCGGCGCCGCGCGCGAGACCGACCTGCTGCGCAACCACGACGAGGCCGCGCGCAGCCTGCTCGACCAGGCGCAGAACCGGGTGCAGACCACGCGCGAGCGCATCGAGCAGCTCATCGGCCAGCCCGACGGCAGCCAGCGGCGCAACACGCAGCTCGACCGGCCCGAGTCGCTGGTGGACAACCACTTCGAGCCGCTGCGCCGCATGGTCACCGCGCCCAAGCAGGGCGGGCAGGCCCCCATCGACGCGACGGCCGCGCTCATCAACGAGCTCTACACCTTTCTTACCGCGACCGACAGCGCGCTGCGCAGCGGCAACATTCCGCCGTCGAGCGACGCGGTCACGAAGGTGCAGGCGGAGGCGGGGCGCTTGCCGGTGCCCTTCCAGGGCATGCTGAACGACCTGTCGGCCACGGCGTCTTCGAAGGCGGCGGCGGTGACGCGGCAGAACATCGGGCAGAGCGCGGCGGCGAGCATCGGCTCGTTCTGCAACCAGGCGATCGCGGGGCGCTACCCGTTCTCGCGCGGCTCCAGCCGCGACGTGGCCTCGGGCGACTTCGCGCAGCTGTTCGCGCCGGGCGGGATGATGGACGACTTCTTCCAGAAGAACCTCATCACCCAGGTCGACACCTCTGTGAACCCGTGGGCCTTCAAGCGTGGTGTGGACGGCAGCGCCTCGGGTCGCTCGGGCTACCTCGATTCGTTCCAGAAGGCGCAGGCGATCCGCGACGTGTTCTTCTCGGGCATGGCGGGCGGGCGCACGCCGTCGTTCACGCTCGACATCCGCCCCGAGGACATGGACGCCGCGCTCACGCAGTTCACGCTCGACATCGACGGCCAGACGGTGCGCTACGCGCACGGCCCGCAGGCGCCCGCCACGGTGAAGTGGCCGGGCCCGCGCAACAGCAACCAAGTGCGCCTGCAGGTGACCACGGCCAACGGCACGCCGGCCGGCGGCATCGTCACCGAAGGCCCGTGGGCGCTGCACCGCTTGTTCGACAAGGCCTCGATCTCGGCAGGCAAGTCGCCGGAGTCGTTCAACGCGACCTTCGATTTGCAGGGCAAGAAGGTGGTGCTGGCGGTGACGGCGAACAGCGTCTACAACCCGCTGCGGCTGCCGCAGATGACGAGCTTTTCGTGCCCGGGGAAGTCGTAGGCATGAACCTCGTCTATTCCTCGCTGAGTCTTTCTCCCTCCCCCGCTGGGGGATGGCCGGGGTGGGGGCAGGCGGCGTGTCCATCGAGCGCCCTGCCTGCCCCCATCCCAGCCTTCCCCCAGAGGGGGAAGGAGCAACGCGGGGGGCTTGCATGAACAGCGGCATTCCCCCGCACGCCTGGGTCCCGGTCGACGAGCAGGTCGGCTGGTACGGCAAGCTGCCCGGCGCGGGCGATTTTCTCTACCGCCGCATGCCGCGCGAGCTGCAGGCCTGGTGGGACCGATGGATGCAGAACGGCCTGGGCAGCTTCAAGCGCTGGCCCGACGCCATGACGCGGCACTACGCGGTGGCGCCGGTGTGGAACTTCGCGATTCCCGCCACGCAGGGCGTGGACGCCGTGCAGTTCGGCTGCATCGCGCCCAGCTGCGACCGCGTGGGCCGCTACTACCCGGTGTGCGTCACGCTGCAGGTGGCTGCGCGCAACTATCGGCCGTCGGTGCTGGAGGGCTCGGCCGCCTGGTACTGGCAATGCGGCAACGCGCTGCTGCAGGCCATTCGCCACGGCGTGGCGCCCGACCAGTTCGACGCCCAGGTGCTGGCTGCGGGCCGCGCGGGCTTTCACACGGCCAGCGGCGGCTCGGACGACATCCTCTCCATCCTCGGGCCTACAGCCGCTGGCGAGAGCGCCCAGCAGCGCCTGGGCTGGCCCGAGCTTCCACTGTGTTTCGACCCCTTCGGCAGCACCAGCTACTGGTGGACCAACCAGGCCGACGGGTCGCCGTTGCGCACCGCCGCCCATGGCGGGGGACTCAACACACCGCTGTTTTCGAAATTGTTTTCGCAGGGGCATGTGCCATGGGCATGACACGTCGAACGAGCCACGAGAGCCACGGCCCCGCAGGAGGAGAAAGCGCATGACGACCCCACACGGCACCGGTACGGGCACGGCCCTGGACAGCCCGCCGGCCCACCCACGAAGCACGCAAGACACGCACGACCCGCACGACCCGCACGACCCGCACGACTCGCAGGAGAGGCCGCACCCGCTCGGCGTGGGCCACCGGCTCGACGAGTTCGAGCTGCTCGAGGTGATCGGCGAGGGCGGCTTCGGCATCGTCTACCGCGCGTACGACCACTCGCTGCAGCGCGAGGTGGCCATCAAGGAATACATGCCTTCGATGCTCGCGCGCCGCGTGGGCGACAACAGCGTGCACGTGCGCTCCGAGCGGCTCACCGCCACCTTCGAGGCCGGCCTGCGCAGCTTCATCAACGAGGCGCGCACGCTTGCGCAGTTCAGCCACCCGGCGCTGGTGCGGGTGCATCGCTTCTGGGAGTCGAACTCCACCGCCTACATGGCGATCCAGCTCTACAAGGGCCGCACCTTGCGCCGTCTGGCCGAGGCCGAGCCGGGCAAGGTCACCGAGACCTGGCTGCTGGGCATGCTCGGGCCGCTGCTGGGCGCGCTGGAAACGCTGCACCGCAGCCAGTGCTTCCACCGCGACATCGCGCCGGACAACATCTTCATCCAGCAGGACGACCTGCCGGTGCTGCTCGACTTCGGCGCCGCGCGCAAATCGATTGCCGACCTGGTCGACGAGGTGGCGGTGATGGTGAAGTCGGGCTACTCGCCCATCGAGCAGTACGCCGACGACAACACGCTGCTGCAGGGCCCGTGGACCGACCTGTACGCGCTGGGCGCCGTGCTGTACCGCGCCGTGACCGGCAACCCGCCGCCCTCGGCCGTGGTGCGCAGCGTGCAGGACGCCTTCGTGCCGCTGTCGTCGCTGGGCCGCGCCGACCTGAGCCCGGCCTTCTGCGCGGCCGTGGACCACACGTTGGCCGTGCACAGCAAGGACCGCACGCAGACCGTGGCCGCCTTTGCCGCCGAGCTGGGGCTGACCCGGCTGGGCGACATCTATGTGAACGGCATGGCCGCGCCGACGGTGATCATCGCGGCCGCGCCGGTGCCGTCGGCACCGCCGCCGCCGGAGCTTGCGCCGCAACAGTTCGCGCCCGCTTCCGCGCCGGTGCCGCTGGAGCCGACGGGCGCGCCCAGCTTCGCGACGCCGCCCGCGGCGGCGATGGGTGGCGCTGCGGAGCCCAAGGTGGTGAAGGCATCGGCCAAGGGAAAGGCGGCGTCCGCTTCGCCGCGCCATGCCGGTGACGCGCGTCCCGTCGCCAGGAAGAAGTCGTCGGGCCTGTCGTGGCTGCTGGTCGGCGGCCTGGTGGTCGCGCTGGTGGCCGTGGGCAGCTGGATCGGCCTGCGCCTGACCGCGACCAAGCAGGAGACCTCGACCGCCATGGTGCCGGTGCCGCCGCCCGGCGCGCCGATGTCGAACACCGCATCGCCGCCGGCCGCCATGCCGGCGGGCAGCGCGGCGCCTGCCGCGTCGGGGGCGCCTTCGGCCACCGATGGCGTGCCGGCACCTGTCGCTGGAAGCACTGCGGGCAGCACCGCAGGCGGCACCACGGTAGCCAGCGCGACGCCCACCACGCCTGCCGCAACGCCCGCAACCCCTTCCACCGGCCCGCTGACCCCGCTCGACAACGTGCCCGTCACGCCACCGCCGACCACCATCCCGCCCGATGCCGCGCTGGCCACCGCCGAGGCCGAGGACTGGAACCTGGCGCAGGCCGAGAACACGCGCGAGGGCTACGAGGCCTACCTGCGCCGCTACCGCCGCGGCCTGCATGCGCGCGAGGCACGCAACGCCATCGCCGAGATCAACCGCGTCTCGCCGCCGACCGTGGTGGCCGACGGCACCGCCGTGCCGCCCGGCACGCCGGCGGCCGGTGCCGCAGCCGGCGCTGCGGCGGCGCCGGGCATGGGGCGCGTGAGTTTCAACATCCGCCCGTGGGGCCAGGTGTTCGTCGACGGCGCGGACCGCGGCGTGAGCCCGCCGCTGAAGTCGCTGCCGCTGCGCCCGGGCATCTACAACATCGAAGTGCGCAACGGCGACCTGGAAGTGTTCCGCCAGCGCGTGACGGTGCAGGACAGCAAGTCGGCGCCGGTGGTGAGCCACGAGTTCAAGTAGGTAGCCACGGCGGCCGTGGCCCGTCACAGCGCCTGGACGAGGCCCTCATAGGCCTTAAGCGCTAGGCCTCCGCATCCAGCGTTTGCGGGATGGCGCCGCGCGGCCCCCGGGGAGAACAATGCGTCTCCCCGAAGGAGCCCCGCGACGAGCACGCCATGAGCGCACCGGCCGAACCTCCCGACACGCTTCGAAAGCCTGAACAGCCCGAGCCGACTGGTGCATCTGCGCCGCCTGCTGCTTTCGCGCCGTCTGCGCCGGCTCAGTCGCCTGCGCCAGCTCAGTCGCCTCCGTCCGGCACGCCACGCGCCGAACGCGTCGCCATCGTCGCCATCCACGGCGTGGCGGACCAGAAGCTCGGCGACACGGCCCGCGCGATCGCCTCGCTGATGGTGAATGCCGGCGCCCCGAAAGCGCGCTACAGCCGCGGCGACTGCGACAGCTACATCGTGGCGGTGCCGCCGCTGCTGTCGATGGTCGAGAGCGGCTCGAATGCACAGGGACAGGGCGCGGAACGCAAGCGCGTGGCGCCGCGCGATCCGCCGCCGAACGCCACCGGTGCCGCGACGCCGCCCGCGCCATCGCTGGGCAAGGCGCTGCGCCAGTCGGTGCGCTCCGACTTCCTGCGCGACAACTGGAGCACCGCTCGCGCGGTGCCTGACGGGGGAACGCCAGCCGCGCCAGCCGCGCCAGCGGCAAAAGCCGCGACAGTCGCACCAGGCTTGACCAGCGCCACCACCACCAAGGCCGGCACCGCCGCCCCCGGCAAGCTGCTGTCCGCCCCCGCGCGCCTCATGTCCGCCGATCCCGGCATCGCCTTCAGCGACTACCTGCTGTTCAAGTGGCAGGGCGCCGGCCACGAGGCCTACGAGGCCACGCGCATCCGCATGGTCCGGCACGAGGCCGTGCCTAGCGGCCAGGGCAGGCAGGCCGTGGCCAGCGGCCAGGGCGGCCAGGGCGGCCAGGGCGTCACCACCCAGCACGTGGACGTGCACGAGATGTACTGGGCCGACCTGTCGCGGCTCTCGGGCGTGCTGCCGCGCATCGTCACCGAGCTGTTCACCATGGTGTTCCGCCTGTCGCAGCTGGGGCGCGACGCGGTCGACCGCGCGAGCCTGTACGCCGCGCGGCACAAGAGCACGCGCGCCTTCGCGTGGAGCGCGCTGGCCAAGCTGCAGATGGCGCTCGACTGGGCGTTTTCCGGCGTGCTGGCCAACCTGTTCCTGCAACTGCTGCTGGCGGGGCTGGTGGTGGCCGGGCTGGGCCTGGCCGCGCCGCACGCGCGGGCGCTGCACATCGTGCTGGCGCTGCTGCTGCCGGCGCTGGCCGCGTGGGGCTGCTGCTACCTGCACGTGGCGCGGCCCGCCGGGCGCGGCGCGGCGGTGGTGCTGGCCATGGTGGCGGCCGTGCTGCTGTGCCTGGTGCCGGCGCCGTGGGCGCACTGGCTCATCGGCCTGAGCTGGCTGGCGCTGCTGGGGGTGGTCTTCAACTACGCCCTGCGCGTGGCCGACACGCGCTTTCCGGCCATGCGCGCGGCGGGGCTGGTGTTCCTGTGCGCGATGGCGGCCACGCTGCTGGTGCACGTGGGCATGGCGTCCATCGCCGGGAACGGCACGGGAGAACTGGCCGACTGGGTGCGCGCCGGCCTGCGCACGGTGGAGTACCTGCTGCTGGGCATCGTCATCTGGTGGCTGCTGGCGGGTGGGCTGCTGATTGCCTGGGCCTTCGTCGGCCAGTGGGCTGCGCGCGACGGCCAGCCCGCGCGCGCCAGCGTGGCCACCGGGCGGCTGGGCCTGTTCGTCTCGATCGCGTCCTTCGTCGCGATGGCCATGGCCATCTGGGCGCTGCTGACCACCTTCGTGGAGTTCGGCGCGGCGCGCATCGACTACGACCCGCTGGTCTTCAAGAGCGGGCTGATGTGCTTCGTGGACGGCGCCAGCTTTCTGCACCTGCGCTACCAGCGCAGCACCGAGACCTTCGCGCTGGCCGCGGGCCTCACGCTGGCGCTGGCGGCGTACCTCGTGGTGGTGCTGGTGCCCAGCGTGCTCGCCGAGGTGAAGAAGACCGTGGGCACCTCGCTCACGCTGGGCCGCTGGCTCACCGGCGGCTACCGGCGGCTCGACGGCTTCGTGACCGGGCTGACCATGGCCAGCGTGCTCATGGCCTGCGGCGTGGGCGTGCTGCTGGCGCTGGCGCGCCTGGGCGTGGCGCCCGACGGCTGGGTGGGCGCGGCGGCGCGCGAGGTGGGCGAGCTGTCGGCGCTGGTGCTCAAGCCGCTGGTGCTCAGCGCGGCCACCGCCGCCGCGGCGCTGTCTGCCTTCGGCGGCGTGCTGTCGCGCTACGTGCCGTGGCTGCGCCTGCCGCTGGACGTGGCGCTGGACGTGGACAACCACTTTCGCGAGTTCCCGCGCCATGCCATTCCGCGCGCGCGCATCTTCTCGCGCTACGTGGCGCTGCTGGAGAGCATCGCCGCGCAGGGCTACGACCGCGTGCTGATCGTGGCGCACAGCCAGGGCACGGTGATCTCGGCGGAGCTGCTGCGCTACCTGCAGCACCGCGCCCGCTGGCTGGCGCGCACCAGCCCGGACGACCGCGTGGTCCGGCTGTGGTCGCAGCTGGAAGGCAAGGTCGACCTGTTCACCGCGGGCTGCCCGCTGCGCCAGCTCTATATGGCGCGCTTTCCGCGCCTGTACGAATGGGTGTCGACGGCGCAGGCGGGCGACGTGGGCGTGGTGCGCTGGGTGAACGCGTATGCCACCGGCGACTACGTGGGGCGCTGGCTGTGGACCGAACCGCCGCTGTACGCGCCGTCGCCCGCCACCACGGCGATGACGACCGCCGAACACGACGTGTGCCTGGGCACCGGCGCGCACACGCACTACTTCGACCAGGAGCAGGTGCTGGTGGCGCGGTGGATCGATTCGCTGGTTCGGTGAAGGGCGTGCGGGGCGAACGCGTTCCGGGCCTTCAGGCCGGCCCGCGGCTCAGCGCCCGCCGGTACTGCACCGCCTCGGCCACATGCGCCGGCTGCACCGTGTCGGCCCCGGCCAGGTCGGCGATCGTGCGCGCCACCTTCAGCGCCCGGTGCGTGCTGCGCGCCGACCAGCCCAGCTTGTTCGCGGCGTTGAACATGAACTTGCGCGCGGTGTCGTCCAGCGCGGCGTGCTTGTCGATGGCGCCGCCCTGCAGCGCCTGGTTGGCGTGCCCCTGGCGCCGCGTCGCGCGCTCGCGCGCCACGACCACGCGCGCGCGGATGCTGTCGGTCGACTCGCCCGGCGGCGCGTCGAGCAGCAGCTGCGCGGACACGGCCGGCACCTCGATGTGCAGGTCGATGCGGTCCAGCAGCGGGCCGCTGAGCTTTCCCTGGTAGCGGGAAATCTGCGCGGGCGTGCAGCGGCAGCTCTTCAGGCTGGAACCCAGGTAGCCGCAGGGGCAAGGGTTCATGGCGGCCACCAGCTGGAAGCGCGCCGGAAACTCCGCGCTGTGCGCGGCACGCGAGATGGTGATGGTGCCGGTCTCCAGCGGCTCGCGCAGCGCCTCGAGGGCGGAGCGGGCGAACTCGGGGAACTCGTCGAGAAACAGCACGCCGTGGTGCGCCCTGGAGATTTCCCCGGGCCGCGGCGGCGAGCCGCCTGTAAGCAACGTCGAAAACTGCGAATGGACTCAAACCTACTGCCACTAAACGCGAATCTGGTGGCGGTGTGAGCTGCCCCCTCCTGCCGTACGGTTTATAACGAGTAAGACGACGGAGCGAAACCCGATCAAGGGAAACTGAATCCAAACTCGTCTCGTTTCCTCGGCTGACCACCCAACACCCAGTTCGCTGAAAAATATATGGCCAATGAACTCCGACTCTGCACCGAATTCTTGAGTGGTCAAGCTGATGACCATGTGGTGCGGACCGCTTGGATGGCCGACGACTCGGCCACGCGATGCAACATCGCCGCGATGATAGAAACGGCCCGAAGTCATAGCGCCGTCCGCTATTGGGTCGAGGGCCGCACCGGGCCGGCTGGCACGGTTACGGTTCGGTGGAATGTCGGCTAGACACATCCCGCATCTCCATCCAATGCGTGCCGGGGCCGTAGATTTGGTTCGCAGTGGCAACCAAGAGCTTCATCGAGGCCAAGGCCTCGGAAGTCATTCGCTCCACTCATCGCTGAAGTCGAATACATCCGCCCAGTGGACGACCTCCGGTTTCCAAGCGAGTCGAATTTCTCTCTTGTTGGTCATCGTGGCGGCCCGTGAAAGCGCACAACCTTGCGAAGCCGAAACTTATTCCGCTGGTTCGCTGCAATCGCGATAAGTTCGAGCAATTTAAATTGGTGTGCGGGTAAGAAGTCGGGACTCAGCGCCAGCCGTGCCAGTGTCGAATTGCGCGGCCGTCAGGCTCGCAATGTCGATCCACTCTACACACTTCAGCTGCATCGCCTCCACCAGCTTTTCGCGATCTCCCGCAGGATGGCTCATCACTAGGCGACAACGCTGCGCGCCTAGAAGATAGATCGCTGCGGATACAGAAACAACACCGTCAACTTCACAGATGTCTTCGATGGCATAGCACCATTGCCGGTCCTCCCCGAGACAAATAATCTTGCCGTCCATGATCTGCCCCAGCTTCGTCAAGCGTGGCACCGGGAATGATGATTGGCGCGAGGAAAAGTGGAACGACCATATACCTATTCCTTCGCAAGCGACGGTTCGCTACTAGGTCGCATGTTGCCTAGAATTCAGACGAACTGAGCAGGGCACAATCGATTCATGTCAAATCTCGTCGCTACCCTCAAGGCGGAAATCTCACGAGTCGCTCGCAAAGAAGTGCGCGCAGAGATTGATAGCCTCAAAAAGTCTTCGGCAGCCTATCGCTCTGGCATCGCTGAACTTCGACGTCAAGTAGCCTTGCTCGAAAACGAACTGCGCCGCCTTTCGAAGGGTGTGCAGCCCGCCGTTGCAGGAGCCGAGGCAGGCGGTGCTGCTACCGAAAGCACGAAGCGTCGTTTCAGTGCAGCGAGGCTGGCAGCACATCGCGAAAAGCTCGGCATCTCGGCCGCAAGCTACGGTGAACTTGTTGGCGTTTCCGGGCAGACGATTTATCACTGGGAGCAAGGAAAGGCTAGGCCGCGCGCGGCGCAGCTGGAAATCCTTGCAGGAGTTCGCTCTCTCAGTAAGGCCCAAATTTGAAGCGACTGACCACCTGACGACTTCGTGGCACGCAGTACTGCGATGTGTTCATATGGTCTAGCCAGGAGGTCGTCCAGCGCTATCGCCGTGAGGTGGCGATCGCAGGGCACGACCGTTGCATCATTCCATTGCGGCCGAAAGACGCGAGCGCTTGGCTGACCCCAGAGGGACGCACGCTGGACGAGCTTAAGGCGATCTTGGACGACAGGTTCAGGCCCTAGTATCAATATAGGCTGGCGGCCTGATGGCGGCTTGATCGGAAGGCAACGAACGGAATCGCCATGGCAGAAACGTATGAGCAGCTTCAGCACCGCATTGCCGACCTGGAACAGGAGGTACACCAATTACGCCAGCGCGCCGTCGCCCAAGTGTTGCGTGAGATGAGGGAGAACATCGCTCGGTACGCCATCACGCCACAAATGTTGTTCGGCAGAGGCGCTTCGACAGCGCGTAAAGGAAATCTGCGACCAAAGGGCGCCTCGACAACGCAGACACTCGTGTACAGCGACGGCAAGGGCAACAAATGGACGGGCCGCGGCCGTCGCCCGCTCTGGTTGCGCGACGCAATGGCCTCCGGCAAGACGCTCGACGAATTTCGCGTTTGAACTGGATTCGGACGTGCCGACTATTTGGAGAGCTGAGGATAAAACTGCCGCAGCACAGTGCTCAAGCAGTCGCTTGCGCTCGTTAGATATCCCAGGGCCTCCAACACCTCTTTCGGAAGGTACTCTGTCTGGCTCAGTGCTGAAATGGAAGTTTTCACCTTCGCCAGGTATTGGTCCGCGAGGTCAAGTTGCTCGCTTCGTGCCACTTCGTTTTCTGCCACTCAGTTCTCCCTACAAGGGGTTGACGATATGGCCAGGCAGCTGCCGGTAGGCGGGGCGGCGCTGGCTCGGCGTTAGATCGCAAAGGTTCTTCAAGGCTTCGACCTTACGGATTGGTGCAGTCGACCGTAAAAGCCGTCGGCTGCAGCGCATCAAACCCACGGCGTGGTCGCAGTCATGCAACCTAATCGGCCAGGTCGAATCTGGCTTGGAGCTCGCGGATGGCGCGAGCAATCTCAGGCCGAAACTGGTCGATGTTTGTATCGCTGCGAACGGTCCAGTTCGCACCTTCAAAGTGTTCGGTAGTCGGTCTCACGCTTGCTCTTCGCAGATCAGTCATCTGAGAAAAAAGAGCAGAGTCGTTCGCCACCAGGTCAAGCAGCGCATCCATCAGCTGTTCCGCAGTCTGCCGCCTCTTGTTCACTATCGTGTCCCCCCAAATCGTAGACGATAGTTGCGTTCAAGTGAAGGCGGTGGTCACATCTTGGGGAGGAACCGCGCATTGCGTTAATTAGTTCCTGTGTCCAAGTTTTGCCCAGGAAGTTACTGTAAAAAAAAACAGTATTCCGCCTGATGCCCGGCGTACGCGGAGTTGCATGCCGGTCCAGTTTCACTTTCGTCCAGGGCGCGTCCCTACCGGAAAAATTGGTCGCACGCGCGGCCGAGAAGCGATACAGCAGCTTGGCACTCACCGACGAAGCGACGCTTTCCGGCGTCGTCCGTGCCCACATCGAGGCTCGTGAGCGGGGGATTCACTTCATCGTCGGCAGCGAACTGCAGCTGACAACCGCGGGGGGCGCGCCCTTCGCGCGGCTGGTCCTGCTCGCGCAGGACCGCCGCAGGTATGGCACCTTGGCCATGGGCGGCTACGAGATCGCCGTCAAGCTAAGCCCAGCGAGTTTTCGAACCAACTCGGCGACTCGATGTGCTATCAGTATGACGCGCGGCGAGGGCCGAACGTCAGGATGGACAACGCGCCAGATATCACGCTTCGAGGTAGACGCCGCATCGGTTACTTCGACTAAGCCTTCGTCGGCGCGTGCGAGAAAATTGGGAATCATCGCGAGTCCCATCCTGACTCGGCACGCGCGGTGCATCTGCGAGATCGTTGCTTCGCATGACGAAAGGCCTTTCACCGGCTAGGCGCGCGAGCTGCTGTTGATGAGGCACTATCGATCCTTGAGGCTTGTGAGCGTGGTGAAGAGGCGGCAGTTGCACGATACCGCACGGCGCTCGACCAAAACCTGCCCGAGGATGTTCGCGCCGCTCTCCAGCGCCAAGCGGAAGGTGTGCAATGCTTTCATGCCGACATTCGGGAGCTGCGCGTGCTGGCGGAAAAACTTGAAGATGGGCTGTGACCGGTTGAGAGCCACCGATGCAGCCCTTGCTGGCATTCGAATGAAAGAGGTGCCAATACAAAGCCGTCGCAAACTCGGCGAAGCCGAATACGACATAGTGAGACCGCTCACAGAACGCTTTGCACGGGGCTGCTTCGTCGACGACAACCAGGTTTGATCGCATCAAAATGCATCCGAGCGCGCGCTTCAAGGCGCGCGATAGCGCGCGAGAATGACCGGCGTTTGTCTCTGACAAGGGCAGCTCCACCTCTGGCCGGGCTGGCTACGCTGCCTCCAGCGCGTATCGCCGGCAGTGGTCTAAATAGCCGCGTTCATGGGAGGCGACAAGATCAACGACGCTGGACCACAGCCACGGCGGCGCATCAATGACCTTCGAGTGATTTTGCGTCAGCGTTGATCGCCAAGCTCGTCGGGTCGCGCTGTCCATCTGGCGGGCGTGTGCGATTCCTACTGTTCGTGCCAAGAAATAGGCCACTTGGGTTGCCTCGTCGGAGCTCAACTGCTCAAACTCCAGCTTCATATCTTGAGGGAGCAATTCCCGCACAAAAACTGAACGTCGGCCGATTTGCCCTGTCCTCATGCGCGTTCCTAGGAACGGCGACATTGCCTGAGCTCCTGCAACGACGCGGGCACCGTTTTCGTCTGGCATCCGATGAGCATAGCTCTCATGAGGCGCCAAGGCTTTGATCGCCTCCTTGATGTCTAGAAGACAGAAGTCGCGGCCCCGCGCGACGGCCTTGCCCACCTCCATCAACACGGCATACCGTAGTCTCCCGAGCGAACTGCAGCCCTTCATCCAATAGGCGGTGTCCAGCATCACGACCTTGGCATCGTCCCGCCTGTGGTGCAGCCCGGTCACCAGCTGTCGCACGTCGCGAGACAAGACCAATTGAGAAATGTCGTCTCGCTCAATTTGCGCCACCGGCCAAAACCGAGGCCCATGTGGGATAGCCATGGTCTCGCCGCCCAATCGCTCCGCTGCCAAATGCCGCCACGTTCGATTGCGCGCTTGCGTGAGGCTTCGGCTGATCGCAGCGGGTGGCCGCAGAGTCAAAAGTGCTCGCTTGGGAGCAAAGGCGTCGGTATAACCCGCCACAACCTGCTCGATCATCCGCGCAGTAATCACACCCGGCAAATCAGATCCTCGAGCAGCCGAAGCCAGTGACAGCGCAAGCCGTACGATATCGTGTGCAGGATTACCGATGACGGTCTGGTCGAAATCACGAATCTCGATCGCTAGCTCGCCTTCGGAATTGGCCACCGGCCCCAAATTGCCTATATGGCAGTCGCCACAGATCCAGATCGGCGGACCGTCTGGCAGGGACGCCGGCGCGACAGAGTCAAGCCACTCGTAAAAGCGCAGCGTGTTGCCGCGGACGTAGGCGTGCGCGGAGCGCGCCATTTTGAGATTGCGCGCCGCGGAAAGCGCAGGTTGACGGGTCTCGGGATGGGGTACCGGAAACCTCGAAAGCCGCTTCTTAGTGTTATGCATAAGGCCTTGAAGTAAGCGCTCAAGTTTCATCACCTCGTCACCACGATGATGCAGGCAAACACCGCTCGGCGTTGTGCGAATTCGAGCGGCTCCTCACGCCTCCGTCGTGGTCGGCGTCAGCCCCCACAATGCTTAGGTCCCCGGCGTGGAACTGGGAAGAAGGATGAACACCGACGCGCGCAGAGAAAGTCCAATGTCGCGTCAGCGCCGGAGCCACAAGCGGACGCGATTGCCTGGCGGGAATCTCACGGCGGTCGGATATTGACGTGGTCGATCCTTCTCCACGTTGGCGTCATGTCTGAAAGCGCCTCTAGCGTCGGAATCAGGTTGTCCCAAATAACTTTTTTGTCTTCGACGAGGTGTGAATGCAAAACCAAACGTTAAATGTAGCTGCAGCTGCGATGCAGTTTGTAGGAGCGCACGTCAGTGTGCGGTGCCACATTCCGCATGGCGCTGTCCTCGCATTTAGCTCCACGACCTTCGCCAAGGGCGGTGGCAGTGCCTATAGCTCGAGCGGCTCAGCGGCTCTCACTACAGGCCCCTGGTACCCGACTTGCCACGCGCAATAGCTGCTGCGGCCATCTCATGGGTCTGCATGTGCTGCTTCATGTGGCCGCGGGCCGCTTGAGCGCCTCTGATGAATTGACGCACTACCGCCACGTCCGGGCCACATGCATTCACAGCGGTCCGAATATGTTCTTGCCTGCAGCCAAATGCCGTAGCCCAAAGCTGAAGGTGTGCCGAGTTTTCAACGTCTATACGGTCAGGAAGATTTTCGAAATCGGTGCTCATGGCTTTTTAGGTCGTGATCGAGCACGGATGATAAGAAGGCTCGACCTTCGGACATCGGCATGGGCGGCGGTAGCACGGAACTCGTTCTTAAGCAGCAGGTCGTCTAGGCGTCCAGGTGCGACTTGGGCGTGGTCGTGCGGCCGTTGCCGACCTAACCCCTCTGTTTCTCGCACTGCTCCACGAGATATTGGTGCCGGACTCGAAGAAGTTTCGCGGCTAGAACCAAAAAAATGGCCATCCCTCGATGGCACTGCTGGCGTCATACGTCCTTCGCGCCCCGTGAAGCACTCGCAAGCAAGGTGCACGTGGGCGGGCCGGGCACGAGCAAGTCCTCACCAAGACGGCACTGGGCGTGGAAGCCATCGAGCATCATCATCGGCGGGTGCGCCTTTCCTCGACCATGAAGCCAGTCACACGCTCGAGCGGGAGAAGGCCTGTGGCCGGCAACACCCCACACCTGCTGATCTACGCGGGCACGTGGTGCTTGACGAGTTGGGCTGCCGCCAGCCAAGAAGGGGGGCCAACACAGGTTGCGATCAATGCCGGAGCGCCGCTTTGCTAGACCACCAGCAACTCCTCACCCAAGTCGTTGTTGGTTGCGAAACCAGCTGGCCGCCGTCCCACAATCGAGTTTGGGTTTGGTTCGGCGATGGCCCTGTCCGCCGGGCGGAAGCGCACCTCGCCCTTGATGGTGGCGCGCAGTCGCTCAACACCAAGCTTGGCGTATTCCGCATCGAGTTCCGCGCCGATGAAATGACGCTTCTCGAAGAGGGCGGCGACGCCGGCCGACGCTACCCCACAGAAGGGGTCAAGCACGACGTCCCCTTCCTTGCTGAGCGCACGCACCAGCCGCTGAACCAGACCGACCGGGAACTGGCATGGGTGCTCCGTCTTCTCCAGGTGGTTGGCGTTTACGTTGGGAATGTCCCACACATCGCTCGGGTTCTTGCCCAAGGGGTTGCCGCTGGGCTGGCCCTTCTTCGGGCCGTTCGAGTGCTGCTTTCCAGGGTACTTTTGGGGCACCCGAATGGCATCGAGGTCGAAGTTGTACTCGTCACCCTTGGTGTACCAAAGTACGGTCTCGTAGCGGCCACTAAAGCGCGTCTGGCAATGCAAGCCATGGCCGAATGTCCATGCGATCCGGTTGCGCAACTTCATGCCGCTGATCTTGCTCATGATGTCGTAGACAAGGAAATCGAGCGGCGTCGTAACCCCGTCCAAGACATGAAATCCCACTTGCCAGCACAAGCTGCCGCCTGGCTTCAGGATGCGGCAGACCTCGGGGAGTATCTTCTCGTGGTTTGAGATGAAATCCTCAAGGTTGTCTTGGCGGCTTTCGTACGCCTTGCCCATGCAGTAAGGGGGCGACGACACGATCAGGTCGACAGAAGAATCGACGAGCCCGGCCAGTAGCTTCTCGCACGCACCTTCAAAAATCACGGCCGAGGGGGCGCCGTGAGGCCTGGCCAACCAGTCCTTGACGCCCTTCACGGACTTGTACGTCGCCACCTCGGCTTTTTCGCTATCGCTTTTGCTCACAGATCTCTCCACTTCGCTGAGATCATAGATCTGCGTCAATTCCCGTGCAACCAGGCTAGGATCAGCGTCGCACTGTCCCAGCGGCCAGTTCCCTGATCCCGAGGCATGTGCGGCTCCAGATCGCCCCACGACAGCTCATGCAACTGGCTAGCGATCATGTCCCAGAAATGAAAGACAAACCCGTCTGGCTGCTGACAGGCCGTATTCCATTCGTTGCGCGTGACGATCATTCGCAACGGCTTGCCTCGGCAGGACTTGACCTCGATAAGCTTGCGGTACGGGCGGCCGTCAACCATCCGGCTTGAGAGGATGTCATAGCCCGCCGAGTTGTCATCCAAGGCAATCCACTCGACAGCAGGCGCGCCTTGCATCTCAGCACAGCGCGCCACCTCCAGCTCGAACGACATGCGTTCTGCCAGTCGACCCGACTCGACGAGCGGCAGGCTAGCGTGGGCGCGGGCTGTACTCGCCAGGCGATCGAGGAAGCCGACTATTTCAAGGGAAGGGGGGGTGTCAAAAGCTCCAGACCGCCTGAAACACTCACCTGCGTCGACTGTCAGCGCATCGCGCAACGCTTGCCGTCCTCTGGGCAAAGCTGCCAGCCAGGTGGGCCCATTGTTCGCCTCGAGCTCGATGAGCAACTGGTAGGCACTAGCGCCAGTCCCCTTTGCCGCGCCCAGCATAGCGACCATCGCCTCGGCTGCATCGTAGTCAAAGCCGCCGGTGGCGTAGCTGGTCTTCAGTCGCGCCACAGCAGTCTGCGTCGATTCATTCGGAACACCAATAGCTGCCGGCTCAGCGCTCGCCAGCCCTCCGCGGCGGAAGGTCGCAGCCAAGCCGCAACCTGTGCGTTATTCGACGAGCGCATCTAGCTCGGGTGGCACGCTTCTCTCGATCTCGTCGAGCAGATCCAAAATGTCGCGCGTGTCGATCGAATCTTCCAAGTCACTGCCCATGTTCTCTTCGTCCAACGCCAGTTCATGGAGGTCTTCGTCGCCGAGCATTGCCTCCATCTGTCTGATCTTGATACCCAAGCGCCGGGCCACCGACAAGTCGATGGAGCCGACATCGAGAGGCAGTCGGTTCTGCAGGATGTGCACGCGCGTGCGCACGCCCTCAGGCAAACCCAGGCGGTGAATGCGGTCGATCGACTGCAGGTAGTGTGTGGCGTTGTAACTGCGGTCCAGGTAGATGGCGTCATGGCAAACCATGTGCAGGCTCATGCCTTCCGACGCCGCCGCTGGGTTCGCCACCATCGCCTTGCAGTTCGGGTCGGTCTTGAAACGGCGTATCTGGCCCTGACGAGTTTCGTCGTCGTCTTCGTCGCCGATGCCTGTGCTGCCGTCGATGACCGCCGGTTCGAGTTCAGGCATCAGGTTACGGAGTTGCTCCACGGTGGAGCGAAAACTGGTCCAGATCAGCGTTTTGCGACCGTCCTGCGCAAATTGCCTTGCCATCTCGACCACCTTCAGCACTCGGGCAGAGGGGCCCTCCGCGATCACTGCCTGTAGAAGCTCGTTGCGACCGGCATCGCCTATCGCTTCAAAGTCAGCGGCCAAAAGCAGCGGGTTGACAGAGGCCTGCAGCAAGCGCATCACTGACCGGCGTGCTCGAATCAGGTTGAAGCCCCGGCGGCCTTGTCTCAGGAGGCTTGCCTGAGCGTGCACGTCGCTCTTGAGCACCGCGTAGAACGCCAAGTGTGCGTCGGTGAGCGTAACCGGAACCGGAATTCGGTCGCGAGGCCCGAGGCCCAACTGCTGCTTCGTCGTGCGCACATACAGGTTGCCGAGCACGGAGCGAGGCGGCTCACCGGCGGACACCCGGCTTCCAAGCCCTGCGCCAGGCCAAAGGAAGTCAAGCTGCGACTGCATGTCGGCCGGACGTTGAGGCATCGGCGTGCCGGTCAAGATATCTCGCCTAACCGCCAAGTAGCCGATCTTGAGCAGAACCGTACCACGGCGCGACGCTGTGCCCGCTTTCATGCGGTGTGCTTCGTCGAGTACCAGGTGAACTCGACTGCGAGAAAGCAGCTCCTCAATCTGCGACTCCACTCTGACGAGCTGGTCGTACGAGATAAGCATGCGCGCCGGGTTGGCGCTGAGCAGCTCAGCGATACGAGCCTCTCCGCCGACCAGCTGGACAAATGGAAGCCTGGTGTGTCCGGGTGCATGCTCGTTCAGGCATTCGTCGATGACTTCTTCCCATGCCATGAACGCATTGCGCGGCGCGACAACGAGGAGCCGGTCCACGATGGTCGGTGCAAGCAGATGCAGGGCGAAGGTCACCGTCGTCTTGCCTGCACCCGGTACAGAAAAATTTGCACCGTTCTGCAGGGCCAGCAAGGTGCGTAGATTGCTGGCTTGGTACGGTTTGAGCTCATGCGTTGCGGCATTCCAACCCAGCGCCTGCAAGCGCGAGCGAATCTCTGGCTCGCTGATGTCCATACGCACGGCATTTGCCGCTTCGCGCACGGTTCGATACTCGCGCATGAACTGCTGGACACGCTCGCGAGAGGAATCATCCGTCTCAAACGCGAAACCCAGTTGGCGTTGCAGGCTTGACGCGATCCGCAGCACGTGAAGGGCATGCCGCCAGTTGATCTCGATGCTTTGCTCGTTGGCCCTTCCGGCCGGATCGGCCTCGAGCGCGTAAGTGCGAATGCGCACCCAAGTGCTGTAGGCGATGTCGGGGCCGCGCTCAAAGATGCCTTGGAGGCGGTGGTGCTCGTAGCGCAGCAGGATGCTCGCCACGGCGGTCAACCCCTGGCCCGGCGGGCGTCGATTTCACGTGCGAGAGCTTCGCAGTGAGTGACGCAGCCAGCGAGTACCGTCCGCAACTCGTCAAACGTCGTCTCGTTGGCGTAGCGCAGGTTGATCGCCGTGAGTTTCTGTTGCGCAGACTTCGCGAACTTCAGCGCCGCCAAATCCTTGCGCTTGCCCTGCTCACCAGCAAGGACCGAAGCCTCTTCGACCGCGCGGGCTGCATTTGATCGCGCAGTTGCGTCATCACCAAGTTCATCGATGTAGCGAGTCAGGGCGGCGTAGTCCTTTTGACCCGCTGTCGGCACAATGTCCTCGAAGCTGATCTCCAGCTCGCTGTCGGGCTCTTCCGGCACCTTGTTGAGATCAACACCCCAGACTCCTGCGATGTTGTCCAGAAACACCTCGGGGTTGGCTTCGATATTGTTGATCAGCTCGTACGCCCGCTGCTCGATCTGGCTGCGGTTCTCCACGACAAGGAAGTCGAACTTTCGAGTCACTTCGCGTAGCGCCGTGTTGTCCGACTTGGCCAGATTGCGGATGGCAATCTGCTTGAATGCCTGTTCGGTTTCATCGAGCTCGTTGTAGGCCCGTGGCTTTTGCAGGTGGTCTTCTAGATAGAGGTCTGCACCGTCGATCATCTTCACCAGTCGTCGAATTTCTTCGATGTCCCGGTTCATCATGCTGGCGATCACCTGGTCCGGATAGTTGCGGGATTTCAGCGCACGGGCGGCCAACGCGACCGATGTCCAGTCATAGGGCAACTTGGTGTCAGGCTGCATCTGCAGCTCAATCTCCAGCGCCACGACTTCGTCGTCCGTCGCTGACTCGGGCAGCACCGCACACGAGACGGTCTGGAAACCTGAAAAGGCCCCGTCGCCGCTTGCGAACAGCTCGCGCATCGCGGCCAGCCTGCGGTTGCCATTGACTACGACACCATCGGCTGAAATGATGAGTTCGTCGTTCTGTTCTTTTACGCGGCGAAGCTCGTCGTAGATGGGGATGATCGAATCGCCGCTGCCTTTTTGAGCCAACCGGAACAATATGTCGTGCTGTGCCGTTTGAGCGCTGACATCCTCGCGTCTGGACGGGGCGAAGAGATTTTCCTCCGCCTTTCCAGCCGCCACCTGACTCAGCTGATCGCTCAGCGTGCGAAAGTTCTCGAGTCGGTACAGCAGATGATGGATGTTCATCTGAATGATGGCCAACGCCTCACGGCCACCCCGAAACTTCGTTTCGCGCTTGACGCGATTTACCTGTAGCGCTTCTGTTGCCCGCTGTTGGATGTGCTGTGTTCGACTGGTGCTATCGAGCAGATTGAACTTGTATTGGCTTGCGGCCATCCCTGACGCTCCCAAAAAATGTGAGACGCACGCTCAATCCGCAGCATTCGAACCACTGCAGGCGACCATGCTTAGCGCCTCATCATAGTTTGTTACAACAATTTCTCCAATAGGGTAGTTGCAATATAAGGGGGCTTTCAGCATGCCAATGAGCTTGCACGACATAGTTCGAAAGCTTGCGGTTCGGGATCTGGTGAATATGCCGGTGACGTCCGTGAGCAATTTCTCGTTGCGGACCGCGGCCTAGAAGTGCGGCTGATGAGTTTTCAGGCACTGTGCTGATCTCGCCAACGCCGCTCCGTTCCTAAGCCATTCAACGATTAAGATTTCCTGCTTCATCAACCGCTGTGCCAACTTCTCGGAAACGCTGGCTTCCTGGATGTTGAGCGGAGCGATTGGAAGTCAATTGTCGGTGCACCTCAACAGCCTCGTTTGTCTTTTCAACTAATCGACGGCGAGGTGATCCACTCTCGGTAATCGACGAGGAGTTCGAAAACGCATTTTAGTTTTGGCGTTTTATGGGCAGAGTCCAAGAACGTCGGTGACACCTCGATCGTCCATTCGCCGACAGGTGCGACATTCCAAAAATTCTTTGTCCCCCAAAACCCTTCTGTCGATTCCGGTCGCGAAGTCAGCCACCCATGCTGGCTGGCAGCACGTGTTGGCTGAGTCGATGGCGCTGGCAGTCCTGCAATTACTTGCGTCGGATTGGAAGGCGAACAAATTACCTGCACACCTGGAATTGGGTCGGAGGCACCTAGACCTAAGAGACGCACGCCGCGGACTCTGAAAAGGTCCAGATTTTTCGTAAAGACAATTTTTCCAAGCTCAACAAGGCATTTACCGGAGAACGCCTTATTGTCTTCGTTGATCAGTTCGACGGGGAATCCCCAGACAGTGCGGAAGGTCCGCGCAGCGATGGCGCCGAGCCAGTCTTCGATGCCTCGAAGATTCATCTCGATCACGTCCAACTGAGATCCTCGATCCTCCTGCGCGGCTCGGGCGGAATCATTGAGTTCTTGGAGTAGTTCGTCCGGCGCCATGCTTTGGAAGACGAGTTCCAGTGAGCTCGCGAGCCCTCGGGCTCGTGCCTCTACAGAGGAAATCGCTTTCTGATAGCTCTTGAGGACGTTCTCTGTACGGCGGTCGAAGTCAAGATTTTTCCCTTTGAGGCGTTCGGACAGCTGCGCCAAGCGTTGTTCCAGCAGAGCTTTCCGCTTGGCAAGGCTTTGGGCCTCGACGTCGATATTCTCGATGGACTCTCTCATCGAGAGTTGAGCCGCTCGCAATTGCGAGGCCTGGTGGTTGACGTTCTCCCGCTCATCCTTGTCGCGGGCCAACCCAACTTCCATCGCCTGAGTCGCCAAAAACTCGGCCGCGCCGATTGATCCATGTAAGACGCTGCCATTCGCATCGAAAGGAACGAACCGATCATCCCTGCCTTTTGCGAAATTCTCGGCGGGCGCTGGCGATGTGTCTCGGTTGAACTGGACGAACGCTAGAGCACGATGCGCCTGAACTGCACGCTCTCTTTCCAACTCCACTTTCGAGATCACTTTCGCCAATCTCCCGGCGTGTTCCTCGCGTGAGACCGCCGCGATCTCCGACTGCTGGATCTGGTGGTCCAACTGCGTCTGGTTGAACAGCCTGCTGGGAATCTCTTCGCCGACGAGAGACTGCATTTGCATCTGTCCTTCGTTCACCTGCAATGAGATCGCGTCCTGCGCTGACACGAGCGCCATCCAATCCGTCGACGCCACGCGAGCGTTTGCGAGTGCTCGGACGAGACTGGCCAGCCAAAGTTCGAACTCAAGTGGACCGGCTTGAGGCTCCTCGGACGGCGCCGCGGATTGAGACGTTTTGAATGAATCCTTAAGCTTCTTCAACCACGGCGGATCCTCTGACCGCGCAGGCTCGCGAAGATTCTTGAGGACGTCTTCGATATTCAAGATTGAGGCAAGGTCGGTCATCGCTTCTCCTCGAATTTATGATTTCTAGTTCAGGCGGTATTTCTGACGCGATCGTTGGGTTGGTCTGGACCAGCATAGTTACCAAAGCCGTCGCTGCGCTCGCGGCCGCCGCGCATTTCCTGGGCGGACCTGAGATGGAGCACCGGACCCGTCGGAGGGGGTAACCCCTGTTTGTGTTGAGGCGTAGCCTTCTTGATGTTTGGTTTCCTGTTTTGCTCCCTTTCGATCTCATCTATTTCACGTTCAAGCCGTTGTAAGTCTCGCTCTAGACCATTTATGAAGGGGTCTACTTTTGTCGGAAGAGACGGTACTTCGGCTGTGGCGCCGGCGCCGAGCTTCTTCAGATAATGTTGAAGGGTTGAACCCTTGATATGGTCAATGGCAAACTCGTCTAAGCCTGCATTTTCTCGCTCAGGGAGATGTGGGGTGTAGGCATCGAATCGCTCACCGAGTCCGGTTGCGGAAGATGCGCCCGGAATCCAAGGGAATGTTTGTGCAACAGCTTGCGTCAGATAGGCAGCGGATCCGGCGAGCCCATAGCCTGTCAGAGAAAGTCCGACGAAAGCTATTGCGCCGCCGAGCCACCCTACCGGAGTTGCGCTGGCTGCTCCTGCCATCAAACCTGCACCGATCGCGGTCAGTTCCGCGGAGTTGACCGCATCGGCCCAACCAGGTTTGACGACAGCACTTCGGTATCCCTTAGCGGTCGAGAGCGCTGCGCGTGCAGTGGCGGCCTGCAGCCGCAGGTCGGATTCATATTGGAGGCGGCCGTAGTAGGCCTTTTGCGCTTCGGACTCAGTCATCATGCCCTACGCCGATTCCGACTTTGTCTCGGCAAGCCACGCTGAAATCGGGTCGCAAACCGACTTACGAATCAAGGGAAACACCAACTCGTCCAATGACGCAAGTACCTTGTCGGCTTCACTGAATGAGTAGTTCTCCCATCTGGAGAGGTCAGGCTGAAAGACCTTGTCGACGTTTGGAAAGTCGGGAGGTCTCGGTCCCGTGAATGCGACTTCCACCGGGCAGAGCCATTTGTAGGGCGGCTGGGGTGGCTCCGACGTACTAATGGCCTTCAGGGGACCTTGTCTGATCCAACCCACAAGTACTTCGCCGACCCCGTTTTTTCCCGGCAAGACCTTACCGGAGCCGTTTACGACGAGGTACCTAAGCACCCGCCGAGACAACGCGTCTTCGACAGGAGGGAAGTTGGAACCCGTTGACGGTCCCCAAATGCTGAGGAAGGCAATTGTGATCACGATGATCTCCTCGTCCGCTCGTGCTTTCGTGCTAGATCAGATCATCAGCCCCCAGATACGTCAAGTGCGCTCTTTCAACATGCTGTAGCGGCTGAGTAGGCCCTGTGACACATGCACAGGCGCACAGCGCAAGGTTCGGCTGCCTATCGCGCCGATTGTTGAATCAATTTACTTGGTAAGCAGGCGCCCTGCGGGCGGTCCGCTGGCACACAGGTTCTCCCCGTCATGGCATCGTGCACTGCTATTGGCCGCGCAGGCGTTGCGAATGTTCTCCGATGTGGGCGCCCAAAGCGCGCATACAACGCTAGGAAGGCCGGCTCCGACATGCAAAAGTAGGTGCATTTTGCTCATGGTCGGTATCCACGGAGTCTGCAGCACCAACCTGAGCAGAGGTAACTCACGACCCGTCGTCACCTGCCAAGACAGGGATGCCGATGACCAGACGAGGGTCGAACTCCTTGTTCTCGATTCTGCCACTCCAGTTCACATAGCCGCGGGGGTTACACACGACCCGGCAAGAATGCACTCGATAGTCAAGCTGCTGATGCGTATGGCCATGCACCCAAAGCACGGGCACATCGAAGTAGGTTTCCGGAAGCTCGGTCACGAATGCCGCCGAGGCCCAATCGTCGGCGTAGCGCCGAGTCAGCGAGCCGCGATGAGGTGCATGGTGCGTCACCACCACCGTCGGTCCAGCAACCGGTTCCGAAAGCCTGTTTCGCAGCCACGCGCGCTGCGCCTGATGAATCCGAAGCGTGTCCGCCGCCTGGAGCTTTCTTCCTTGCTTGTAGCGCCAGGTATCGGGCTCCGCCGACTCGTCGAACGTGCGGATCAGCGCGTAGTCGTTCAGCAGATTGGTTGCCATCTTCATGGCGCGCCCGACATCGCTGACCGGACCTTCAGGCGTCTCAATGGCGAGCGCGAAGTCGGTCCACAGCGTTGCGCCAAGGAAGCGCACGCCATCGATCACCAACTCGTCACTATCGAGCAGATGGACATTGGTTCCTTCGGCCTCGCGATGTGCTTCAGCCAGCGTCGTGTCGAGGCGCCCATCGTAGTATTCGTGGTTTCCCAACAGATAAATCACGGGCTTGCCGCGAAAGCGATCCGCTGCCCACTGGACGGCCCGCTTCGCGGGCGAATGAATGTCGCCGGCGAGGATGACAGCATCGAACTCGAGATTAGGCTTCGGCTCGAAGGGCGCGAACTCGAGGTGAAGGTCGGAAAGAATCAGCACATTCATCGGGACACCTCGTCAAAGCGCGCGCGAAGCCCGGCACTCACTTTTTCGTCGAAGCCTGTGAACGAGCCACAGACCACCAAGTGGTCCTTGCAATGGTCGAACTGCCAATAGGCATCGTCGAGCGCAACCCAAGGTTCGTCGACGGCATCGTGGAGCTGGAGCCAGGCAAGGATTTCTCCTTCGCGCTTCCTGTACGGCGGTGGAAGCCCGAAACCTGAGTGCGGAGTAGCTCCAAGGATTCGGGCTCGGATGTCGCTGGAGAATGGTTTCAGCAAGGATTGATAGAGGAGCTGCTCGCGCCAGGATGAGCTGATCACGATCTTCACGTGTGGGAACTCGCGCAGCAATTCCTCCAGGCGTGGCAGGAAGCAGAAGTCGGCGCCACCGTTGAGGATGTGATTTTCCCCCTCCGGATGCAGCACACCGTCGAAGTCGAGGAACAGGATCACGCCGGACCTCCCCATCCACTCCCACCCAGCGGCCACGCCAGGTGCGTGCCTATGCCAAAGCCGAAGGCACAGAACGGTGTCGCGGCGGTCCTCATACGACACCGCCGTGTTGAATCGCGTTGAGCATCGATCGCACCTTTTCCGAACCACCCCCGGCCGCGAACGCCGCTGGCGTTTGGCCGTCGAGCCATTCGTGCGGTTTGCCCAACCACGCTTGAGCCTCTGTGCCGAACACCTGAGCAGCGAACTCCAGCAAGTCTTGGGGCGGACTTCCCGGCTCGGTCTCATCCCGAGGCCACGCTAGGTGCGAGCCCATGTCGACCCCAAAGGCCCGAAACGATGCCGCAGCGGTCTGCATCCCCTCCGCGAGATAGTCGATGTTCTGATGATGGTGGCCATGGACCACCAACTGGACACCGAGCGTCTCGGCGAGCTCATCGATCACCTGCCAGCCATGCGGGTGGGCCGCCGGCGCCTCGTGCGTCACCAGGATGTCGGCGAGGCCGCTTCGCAGCAGCTGCTGGTACTCATCCGGGAAAATACTTGACCGGTGCCGACGCGAAACGCCGCCGCGCCACGTTTCTTCGCGCTTCATGGTTCGGCACATGGCAACGCTTGACTGGAACGCGGCTTCGTCGATCGGCCGCCGCGGATCCCAGATCTTGCTGCGGAAGATACCGCCCAGGCCCGCGACCTTGAACCCCGCGATCTCGACGATCCGCCCGTGTAGGTTGCGGTCGGCGAGCTCTGATCCCCACAGATTGTCGTAGTCGGCGTCGGCGTCCGTGTCGTGGTTTCCGTGGATGAGACAGATCTCGGTCATATCCAGGATCGGCCCCAACTCGACGTGCAGCGGTCGGCGCGCCTGGATGTCGCCCAGCAGCACGATGGCCTCAGGCCGGCAGCGTTCGACTGCGGCGACCACAGACTCGAGATCGCCGTGGGGATCGCCGAAGAACATCAGCTTGGGCGCCGACTGTTCGCGCTCGGATTGCGCGTGGAGCTTCGAAGAGGCAGCAGGTTTCATTTCATGCACGTCGAGGCGGAGACGAAGCACCGGCCAGCCGTGAACCGCAAGAAGTGTGAGCGCAGCTCTTGGAGTCTGTCCTGATCGAACGCCTGTTTGGAATCGGTGAGCACGAGCCGCGCGAAGCCGGGTTCGAAGCTCGAGGGCCAATCGTCAAGCGCGACCCATTCCGCGTCGCTGCGACCGTTCCCATCGAGCCAAGCCTGGATTTCCAACTGACGCCGGTGGTGGACGGCCGCATTGGGATCAATTTGCGGCGTCGCTCCGATGATCCGGTGCCGGATGTCATCGCTGAAATACCGCTGCAGTTGCTCGATGCTTTCGGCTCGTCGCCAATCCGACGAGATGACGACATTGACAGACTTGAACTCCCGAAGGAGTTCTTCCAAAAGCGGCAAATGGCTGAAGAACCTGCTGCTGAACGAGTAGTCCACGCCGACAGGATGAAGAACACCATCGATATCCAGGAACAGCAAATCGCTGGAATCACCAGTGCGGCCAACGGCGTCATGGGTCGGCGTGGCTTCTGTCATGGGTAGACGGCCAGTACAGGACTTCATCATCCGACAAACCCGGCCTGGAAGGACTCTAGGAGATTGAGCACATCGGCAGCTCGCCCTTCAGCTACCAGCGACTCGGCGATCCTGTTGTCGAACAGCGCAAGTGGCTCGTTCCTGAACCAGAGGATGGCCCCCTCAAGGTCCCCACCCGCGACCACGGTCGCGGCAGCCAGCACTTGCTGGATCGTGTGGGTAGACGACTGGATATCACTCATACCTCGACCACGAGCTCGGGGTTGAACTGCTTATTCTCCTGGTCGCGGCTGTGCCGCAAGTACCCCCGCAGGTTGCACACCACTTGGCAGTTGCCGGGTTCGTAGTCGAGGCTCGCGTGGACCTGGCCGTGAACCCAGAGCGACGGATGGCCCGCTCGGTGTCTACCAGCAACCCCGTCTTGGTCTGGATCGGCTGTTCGAAGTCCGTCCACAGCGTGCAGCCCAGAAAGCGGACGCCGGCAATCACGGCCTCGCCGGGCGCCAGAAGGTGCACGTTGCACGACCTCACGGTGAGCGCCATTTCCTTGAGCGTGGTCTGCAGAACGCCTTGGCGGAACTCGTAGTTGCCGGGCACGAGACGATGAGGACAGGCTCCCCGAAATTCTCTGCCTGCCGGGCCCAGCGCATGGCCCTGGAGCCGGGCACAGAGATGTCCCCTGCAGCATCACGACATCGCAGTCGACCCTCGGTACGAGAAACGTGCCGAACGCGAGGTGCAGGTCCGAAAGGATGAGCAGCTTCACATCGGTAGGCCCATTTTCAGCAGAGCGCTCAGGGCATCAGGATAGAGAGCTTGGCGTTCCACGCCTCGCCGTCGGACTTGGATGGCACGGCGACGCGGATCGTTGGGCGATCAAAGTCACTGGTCTCGAAGAGGAAGTGCACGTGCTGAAAGCGAAACAACGGGTTTTCAGGATATTCGGTCCACAAGAGCTGCCAAGTCTGGAAGTAGTGGAAATCGACGGTCCGGGCTTTCTTTCCGCGACTGACGATGCAGGCCTTGCGCGCGTCTGGGTCGAACAGGATGCAGGTTCCGTCCCAATCGCCCAGCATGCGGCGAGGATCGACTGGGAAGAATGCCGCACCGGATGTCTGCCCTTGCTCCCGGAGCAACTCCTCGCGCCTGGTCCGAATTTTGCGCGGGAACGCGAAGTAGGCCCAGTAGAAAAAAACCAGTGCAACTGCGAGCATCAGCAGCAGTGGGAGTGTCATGGTCGGCTATTCCTGTGGCGGGACGGCCCGCATCTTTCGCAATGAGTGTTCCTGCAAGTCTCTGCGCATCGGCAAAGCCAAGGCGCGGAAAGGGCTGTAAAAATCATATCAAAAAGATACTCATAGTCCGCGAACTAAAAGTCCGTGTACTTATGAGCCGTAGTGCTTTAGACCGCGTACTCCGAACATCGCGGCATGACTACGAAGACGCGAGCGGTCGCACTGAATCCCCTGGAAGTCTTTGGTGCCGGGGTGCGCGCCGAGCGCAAGGCCAGAGGCTATTCGCAGGAGGCATTTGCCGATCACATCGGCATCGACCGGAGCTATATGGGTGGAGTCGAGCGAGGTGAGCGCAACCTATCGCTGACGAACATCATGCGGATCGTGACGGGACTCGAGATGAAGCCGTCCGATTTCTTCAGGCACCTGGACGGATCGACGCGTACTAGGTAAGCCGCGCTGCGCATGCGTCGCGTCGCCCCTAGATCGCGCACTTGTCTGCTCCATTGGACACCGGCCGCATGCGACGCCATGCCTTGTCCTCAGGTCAAAAAAGCGCAGATGGTGTGATTCAAACGCCCTACCGACGAGGGAGGTGGCAGGGGCCTCTGCACGCAAGGCGAAGAATCATTTGTTTACACCTGCGCTGACCGGCAACCTAGCGGACTGAGCTGTCGATTTGCGATGCTATGTTGAGTTCATCAAACAATGCAGTTCGTCATGCAGCCACCCCAGCCATCACGGCGTATCCCTGTCTCCGAAATCAGCATGACGGGGTGCGTGAACGGGCAAGAGTTCGAGTCTGCGCTCGAGCGCGATTTTCTGATGGGCATGGCTTGGGACGCTGAGGTCGACTGGTTCGTCACTCAGCCGCTGACGCTGAAGTACGAGCTCGCGCCGAGTATCTGGATTCCCTATACGCCGGACGTGCTGACCTCGTTCGTTTCGCGCAACGGCCTGCCTGCGCGTCGCCCCCTTCTGTGCGAAATCAAGTATCGAGAGGAACTGAACACGGGATGGCGGCGGCTGCGACGCAAGTTCAGGGCTGCGAAAGCCTACTGCGATTCCCACGGGTGGGACTGGTCAGTGCTTGATGAGCACGCGATCCGCGGACCGAAACTGAACAACATCCGCTTTCTTTGGTCGTACCAGCGCGCGCCAATGTACGAACGTGAAGTCGCGCCGATCCTTGGCGCTCTCGCACGCCTGAAGACCGCTTGCTTGGCCGAGGTGAGCGATCAGCTTGGCGCATCGGCTCTACGCCGGAGCGAAATCATTTGGACTTGGTGGTGTCTTGTCGCGCGCAAGCGCATTCAATTCGACATCACCCAGGGCATTCGCCAAGACACCGTGTTCTGGCTCTCGGACGTGGAGGCCTGTCATGAGTGCCGTCGCTGAATTTCGAACCCCTCCCGGGACCCCAGTTCTCCTCGGGCAGGATGTCTTTGAGGTGGTCGACTACGTCGATCTCGAGCACTTGGTACTCAGGAGCGCGACAGGTGACTTCGTCACGAAGCATCTGAATGAGGTGCGACCTGTGCGGCATGTCGGGCGCGAGCGCAAGATCGATCTCGCCAGGATTGATCCGTCCAAGTGGATGCGGGCGGAAGAGATCTACCGAAACATCAAATACCTGCTGGACTTACCTGAAGCCGAACGCACTCTCAAGGAAGTGCAGAAGACCGCCAAGGTGATGAAGCGGCACCATTCGACGATTTATCGCTGGGTCGAAAAGTACAAGAAGTCGCAAAGACTGTCGTGCCTGCTTCGGCCAGAACGCGAGGATGCGGGCAAGAGTCGGCTTGATCCCGAGGTCCTCGGGGTGATGGACGAGTGCATCGACAAGTATTACCTCACTGAAAACCGCAAGTCCATGGCGACGGTCTCGCGCGAGGTCAAGATGGTCTGCCAGGCGCGAGGGCTGCACGTGCCGCACATCTCATCTCTGCGCACGCGCATCGGGCAACTCGATCCAGAGATTGTGGAGACACGTCGCTACGGGAAAAAGCGCGCAGAAGAGAAGCTCCTTCCTTTGATTGGATCCTTTCCCAATGCGGACTATCCGCTGGCAGTGGTGCAGATCGATCACACGCCGATGGACGCAATCCTCGTTGACGATGAAGAGCGAAAGCCGATCGGCCGTGCATATCTCACGATCGCTATTGACGTCTGCACAAAGATGATTGTCGGTTTTGCTATTTCTCTGGACCATCCTGGTTCCCATGCGACAGGGCAGTGTCTGCTCCTGTCCATTCTCCCGAAGGAAGACTGGCTTAAGGAGAAGAACATCCCCGAGGAGTTCACCTGGCCATGCCGCGGATTCATGCGCAAGATCCATACCGACAACGCGGCGGAATTTCGTGGCCAGATGCTGAGGTACGCCTGTGGCGAGCACAACATCGTGCCGGAGCTTCGACCCAAGGGGAAGGCGCGTTACGGAGGGACTGTAGAGCGAGCTTTTCGCACTTTCATGAAGAAGATCCATGAGGAGGTGCCGGGCACGACCTTCTCCAGCGTGCATGACAAGGTGAACTACGACTCAGAGGGCCACGCGGTCATGACCCTCGGAGAGTTGGAGCGGTGGTTCACGCTGTATGTGCTGGGCATCTACCACCAGCATGAGCACCGGGGTAACGAAAACAAGATGTCTCCCCACTATAAGTGGGAGAAGTTCCATCTCGAAGGCATGAACGGACTTCCTCCGCTGGGACTTCCGCCAGCGATCGAGAATGTTGAGAGGCTGCGGTTGGACCTGCTTCCCTTTTTCGAGGCCACGGTGCAGCGATACGGCATCCGCAACTGGAGCATCGACTGGTTCTCTCCTCGAATTCGCGCGCTCATCGGAACCAAGGGGCAACATGGCAAAGCGCGGAAGTTCATTTGCCGCTTCAACCCGCGCGACCTGAGCAAGATTTGGCTCTACGACGACCGGCACAAGGTCTACATCGAGGTTCCTTATCGCGACATCACGCGGCCGCCAGTCACCCTGTGGCAAGTCAAGGCTGCCAAGCGGCACCTGCGGGATGAAGGGAAAGCCACGACGAACGAGCCACTGATCTTCAAGGCCGTCGAGTACATGCGCAAGATCGTGCTCGAGGCGCAGCAATCGAGGACCGCGACACGCCGGACTGCGCAGCGGCTTCGCAACGCCGCGGCTGAGCAAAAGAAGAATGCTGCGAAGGACAGTGCGCCGGCGTTGGATCGGCCGCGCACGGAAGTCAGCGAGCCGCCGATTTCCGCAGTGGCGGAGTACGTGCCAGATGCCGATTTTCTACTGGAACTAGGGGGGGCATATGACTGAATCTGCAAGAAAACTCGTGCCGGAGGCCATGCAACTGCTCAATGCCCCTGATGAAATTCGCATTCATCACATCTATAAAACGTCTTTCTTCGAACCCGCGCGTGTCAAGGCGATCCTGAAAGAGATGGAAGACCTGATGACACGTCCGAAGGTGTATCGCCCACCCAACCTCTTGATCATTGGTGCGACAGATTCGGGGAAGACCGAATTGCTTCAGAAGTTCCGAAGGATGAATCCGGCGAGTGCCCGTCCCGACGGCGATGCGATCCATGTGCCTACGTTCTATTTGCAGGCGCCACCGGGACCATTCGAGGAAATTCTGCTCAACAAGGCATTGCTCCAGTTGGGGATCATTCCTCGCAGCAACATGACGTCGGCGGCCAAAATCCCGCTTCTGGTCGACGCTCTCGAGAAGGTTGAGACGAGAGTGCTCATGATCGATGAGATTCACCAGATGCTGGCCGGCCCCTCCAAAAAGACCTCGTTCATGATGAACCTTATCAAGTACATCAGCAATGAAAGTCAAATCTCGCTGGTTCTTGCCGGCACGGCCGCCGCACGACAGGCTCTGTCCACTGACGACGAGCTCATCGCGCGTTTTTCGGAGCGTCCACTCCCGGCGTGGAAAAACGACGACAAGTACAAAAAGTTGCTGGCGTGTTTCGAGGCAACGCTTCCGTTGCGTTTCGCCTCGGATCTCCATCGCCCGGAGGTGGCAGCCCTGATCTATGGCGAAAGTGAGCAGCAGATTGGTGGCACCGCAACGATCATTCGCGAGTGTGCGGCCAGGGCCGTAAGAAGCAAGGTGGAGGCTGTTACCGAGGATATTCTGAAAACATGGATCGCGGAAAAACGCACGCGTGAGGTGGAGTGCAAGAGCATCGAGTAGTCACTGTGGATAGCGACCGGCATCCTCGATCAAGTCACATGCACACGCGGTGCCTGTGAGGACCAAATCGGCACAGAGTGCGTAGCGACTGGTGCTAGTTGTGCGATCGTTTTTAACAGGAACTTTCCATCCGAAAGGGCTTCACTTGGCCTCGATCTCCATTTGGATCCAATCCACCACGATGACCCTCGCCGACTAGTCGTTTGCCGCGGTTCATGCCATCGCTCATTCAGCGATCTGTCTTAAGGCAACGGCGGCCGGTTTTTCTTCACCGATACCGCGAGAACAAAAAATCCGCATGGCGGTCTAGGGTATACGTCCGGCCAAGTCATCTTGATTGCGAGCCGCGCGGCGGCAAGGATCGTGTGCATCCAGATTTAGGTGGACACGATGACAAGCGAGAAGGCGGACACACGGCGGCGGTACAGCACGGCGATGAAGGCGCAGGTAGTGGCCGAGTGCGCCGAGCCCGGTGCATCGGTCGCCAAGATCGCCATGGCACACGGCATCAATGCCAACGTCGTTCATTGCTGGCGCAAGCTGGCCCGAGTCGGTGCCATCAAGATCGTCTCCAAGACAGGCGAGTTCATTGCGCTGCCCCTCACGATGGTTCCCGACCCGGCGCCATCCAGCGCCCCGGCGCCGGCGGTGCCGGACCTGCAGGTCGAACTGCGGCGCAGCGCGATCACGATGGCCGAGCAGGCCTTGAAGTTGTTCGGCGTCCTCTACGACGTGGAGCGTGAGGTGAAGGACCTGGACGGGCGGACAAGGCTGCGCATCCGCCAGCTCAAGAGCCGGCCGGCGGCCGATCTGCTGCATGCCTGGTTGATGGCCAACCGGCAGAAGCTGCCCGACGGCAGCGCGACAGCCAAGGCCATCGACTACAGCCTCAAACGCTGGGCGGCGTTGACGCGCTTCATCGACAACGGCGACTTGGCTGCGGACAACAACCGCATCGAAAACCTGATCCGCCCCATCGCCCCGGGGGCGCAAGAACTGGCTGTTCGCCGGCAGCCTGCGGGCGGGCCAGAGAGCTGCGGCCATCATGAGCCTGCTGCACACGGCTCGGCTCAACGGGCTGGAGCCCTATGCGTATCTCAAGGATGTATTGGAGCGACTGCCGACACAGCCGGCCTCGGCGATGACGGAACTGCTGCCGTACCGCTGGTCGCCCGCAACCTGAGAGCCCCGGCCGTCGGCGTCAAGATGACTTGGCCGGACGCATACCGTGGCATTCTCCGCGGACCCGTCAGAACCAACCTAATCTGCATCTTTGTCTATGAACCTGCACTTTCCTCCGCCCGCCCTTTGGCAAGACTTCCAGCTACTGACCTTGAGACTCGCAGAGCAGATCTGCGACGAGGGCAGCGTCCGTGAATATGGTCGGCACGGTCAGAAGCAGAACGGCGTAGACGTTTATGGCGCGATGCTCAAAGGTGGCCACATCGGCATCCAGTGCAAGGAGATGAAACCCGGCAAGTCGCTCACAAAAGCTGTCATGCAAGCTGAGGCCGACAAGGCCCTCAAGTTCAAGCCAAAGCTCGACCTGTTCGTCGTTGCGACATCGCTTCCAGAGGACACCGCAATGCATCTCGCAGCGACTGAGCTGACCGACTCTGGCGTGTACCCTTTTAGGGTGAGCTACTGGAGTTGGGCCCACTTCAACGACAAGTTGAATCGCTCGAATCAGCTTATTCAAGACAGCTACGAGAGCTATGCCAGAGCCTTTGACCAGGACGATGAACGGAGGGACCGTCAAGCGTTGTGGGACGCCTTCAATCGCCCTGTCTTCATCGACCAGTTTGAACATGAGCACAGCCACGGCGACTTCGTTGAGGCACTTGGAGATACGGTGTTCTTCCTCAACTCTGGGCTTCTCCGCGACCGGATCAGCAGAGTTCCAGTAGGCGCAACGCTTGCGCTGAACATGCTCCCCAACGGAAAGCTGAAGGCGCTCCGAAAGCGGCTGCTCAATGACGTCAGCAAACTCCGCGACAAGGCACTTGAAGACAAGGCAAAAGGTCGTCTCGACGCAAGGTCGGCTCCGTTCTACAACCTTAAAAGAATCACCATCCTGGACAAGCTCAACGTAGGTCTCGGGCCTTCCGGCCACCCGCCAATCACCCCCAACTACGGCTTTTAGCGGCGGTCCGGTCAGACTTACGCTGGCGGAAATCGACTGTGAACCGCAGCATCCACGTCGTGACTCGCTTCGCGGAGCCATTTGCAATCTTGGCGACCGATGCACCGGGCTCGGCGCACTCGGCCACTACCTGCGCCTTCATCGCCGTGCTGTACCGCCGCCGTGTGTCCGCCTTCTCGCTTGTCATCGTGTCCACCTAAATCTGGATGCACACGATCCTTGCCGCCGCGCGGCTCGCAATCAAGATGACTTGGCCGGACGCATACGGTCTAGGGGACTTGGATGACAATTCAATCCCGAATAGCAGGAGGACCATTTGAGCACTGTTGTGAATGTTGGCACCGCCGAGCGTCGGCGTCGTCGCCAAAGGCAAATTGTTTTGTCCGTTATCCTGCTAGGTCTCCTATCCCTTATCTTCGGAGTTCTATTCGGGGGCATGGACGGCGTATACACCGGTCCCCCGGATATTCCTGGCAAGAAAATGCCGCTGGCTACGCTTCCGATATTGGTAGGCGTGTGCGCAATTGTTGTAGGCGGTGCTTTTGGCATGCTCGTGTATCTTCGCCCTGCATTGGCTGATGCAGTGCTGAGCGGGATTCGGTACGGCGTGGTTGGCGTTAGCTTCTATCCTGCGGGGACGACCGAGGACACCCTGAAATCCCTCACGAAGGAAGTTCTCGAACTGCGCGGAAAGGCGTTTCAAGAGAAGACGACCGACGTCAACGCAATAGCCGGTTTGCTTCTCCCGTCGGTTCAAGAGTCAATCCTGGAGAAACTTCAAACTAAATATTCAAACGAATCTCTAGATGCGGGTCGTCTGGTCGAAGTTCGGAGCGTTTACATTTCGCTGGAGAACCGTCTTCGTCTTGAAATCGACTCACTGGGTCTTCGTGGGAACATCAACTTGACGATCGGCGTCTTCACCACGCTACTCGCAGTTTCTGCGCTCGCCTATATGGTGTTCACGAGTGATCGAAAATTCGATTCGATCGTTGATGTTCTCTCGCACTACGTTCCTCGGCTGACGTTGGTCGTGTTCATCGAAGTGTTTTCCTTCTTTTTCCTTCGACTCTATCGATCGACCCTGGATGAAATTCGTTTCTACCAAGAGAGATTGAACGATGCGGCTACTCAAAGGGTGGCCATAGAACTTGCTTGGGCCCTGGGCGACTCAGAGGCCAGAGCAGCATTCGCGAATACGCTTGTGACGACCAAGGGCCGCACCGAAGCGAAATCGACGTCCAGCGATGAGGTTGATATCAATGCTTTGGCAACAGTAGTAGCCCAACTCGTAAAGCTTATGCCAGCGGGTAGCCCGGGGCGGCAGGGCTAGTGCCGCGTTCCGCGGCAGGCAATAGAGCGGCGAAGCGATCTGTCTAGTGATTCGTGTCTGGCTCAAGTATCGAAGCGTAGATATTTCAAATCGATCGTCGACGGCTCGAAAGGCAGAATACGCGAGCGCCTATGGGCAATGGCACTGCCAACTGCGTGCCCCTATGACGAAGTGAGACGTCACCATCTGCGCAGGGCCCTGTCAGGTCGTTGTTGAGGTTCGCCAATACGTATCCGCGCTCTTCCACTTTACCCGCGCAAGTTTCGGCGAGTCGGGATGCTCGCTCGAGACCACCGCGTAGCGGCGCCCGACATCGCCATCAACATCCGCTTGCGGACCGACCGCAAGTCCGCAGCAAGGGTCACCGGTGCTGCCAGTTGCCCGTGTAAGCGCTGTACTCGTTGAGACTAGGAATCTGGCATGCGAATCTGTACTCAGCGCGAGTGCTCTCCGATGAGCCCAACCGCCCGACCTCAATTCGGGATCAAGGATCGGAACAAAGATCCAATCTGGTTGAAACTCCTTCAACATTTCGCCGGAGAATGGTTTTGCTTCCAGGTCTTGGCAGATAAGGACGATACATCGCCCCATGCCGCCTACGTCAGCAACAACTATCTCGTCACCGGACGCGTTGTCCTCAAAGACCATTCGTCCGGGCCCAGGATCGGGCAATCCAAACTGCAACGCGCGGTCCTTGTTAATCCCCGCCTGCTGAACCTTGCGTTGGGTCCACAACACGCAGCCAGCTGCATTTAAGACGGTACCCTCATTCCAAGACTGAGCATTCTCCTTGTCGTTTGTCGCGCCCGATCCCGCCACATAGAGTCGTGGCTTGGCGTGAAGTTTGGCGGGCGACCGCGCAATCAGATTCGGTAGTAGGGAGGCATGCCCGTGGGGCATGACGAGCTCTGGCGCAATGGCGATATCGACCGGCTCGGAGCGCTCAATCGCTTGCATAAAATGAGCGGCGCACTGGAGATCGGGTCGAGTGCCGCATTCGACAAGAAACTGCCCGTGTTCATTACGGCAGTTCAAGATGACGTCGCCAGGCTGTTCAGCAATGGGAACGAAACCCACTGCTTCTGAGCCAGGAGATTTTCCTGGTTTCGAGCCTCCTGCAGCATCGGTGCCGATCACGCACATCCGCACTGGCACTCGCCTGCCATTTTCGAAGACTACCTTGGGCGCCAAAGTCAGGTAGGCAAACCGGTCCGCAACGCTGTCGGTATTTGATGCATTGGGATCACGTGCACGCCGGCGCAACGGTCCTCTTGGTATGACGAGAAAGTCTTCCGAGGCGTAATACTGACCCTCCTCTCGTCGACTTTGTTTTAGATCGCGCAGCCACTTTGGAATCTTTGCGTGAGTCCCATGCGTCGGCGCAACTACGACTTCGCGGGGATGGACTAGGCCGAAAATCCGGTCAATTTCTCGCATTAGTACAAAACTTGCATCCAACGGAGTGGCTGCAAACTCGGGGCCGTCCCGCAACGCCGCCAGCCGTGCCATGACCTCATGTAGCTCTTCCATGGCCAGTGCAGCACGAGCGCCTTTGTGGGTCACAGGGCAGGGGGCGTTTGCTCTAACTCGTGCAGCCGTCTTCTCCGCGCTGCTGTAAATCCAGAGTTCGAGAAACACGGTCGCAGGAGTGCGACGCGAGGTGTTTGTAGTCATGCTCACGAAGACGATGGCCCCGTGTTACGCAACCCTTCAAAAAAAGCTTGGTATGACGTGATCAGTGGCACCAGCTGGTCACGCGCCAGCCCTCCTGCGTGTAGCGTTTCAATGAGCTCGTCAATCCCGGCGACGAACTTGTCGAACATGGGAGTTTGACCCACTATCCTCCGCCGCCTGAGGTTCGATAGGAGCGCCGTCATCGTTTCGGCTATCGCCTCCAATACCGCCTCCCGATGCGTGGCGGGCAGTTCTTGGGTGCCTCGCACAAGGCTGGTGATCGACTGGACGAAAGCGTCAGCTGTCCGCAACTGCCGGCCAAAGACGTTCGAGTAGAGGCGTTTACTGCGAAATTCTGCAAAACCGATGGTCGCCACGAGGAATGCGAGCTGCTTCTGCGCGGATGCTTTACCTGTAGCCACCGCCAAGGCGAGTTGATTGAATCGCATAACGGCGCTGACACGGCCCGTCTGGGCCGCAGCGAGTGCATGATCCGCCCTCTCTTCAAGCGACACCATCTCAGACGGGAACCGGGCAGAAGCAATTGCACTGTGCAGATGAAATAGAAAACCTGCAGCTTCGTTCTTTTCTTCTTCCAAGTCGAACGTTTGTCGCGTCAGCCGCTCGAGCTGAGTCAAATATATGGTCAGCGCTTTGTGATATTCCTTTTGGTCGAGCAGAATGTCTGCCTCAACCAGATTGGTGTCAATATCAGCAAAGACCAGCTGATTCATTTGGTCTTGGGCCAGCGGCGGGGAAGTCGGAATATTTTTAATTAAAGTTCGCACTTCTTCAAGTGTTTGTAGCGCAGACTCGCTATTCCCTGACGCTTGATAAGCTGCCACTGTACGGCGTCGATAATGGATTCGCCTCAACTTGGTTGCGATTGTTGAAGAATCAGCGAGCAATCCATCGAGTTCTTCCAGCAAAAGCAACTGCTCTTCCGAGTCGATCGTAAATTCGTAAACGTCGAAATAGCGTTGCGCTGCACCGATCAGAGCTGGTCGCCATTTCAATGCGTCCCGCTGTGCAAGTTCACGCAGAAGGTCCAGGGTACGACTTTGCAGGTCTCCTACGTCAAGCGACGCATGTGATAATTCTGGGATGCTGATTACGACTTCAACCAGCGCGAAAACGTAGTCGTCATCTAGTGACTCCCCGTTAAGAGCGGCCTCAAATGCACTATCAATCAATACTGATAACTCACCTGCTGCGCGCTCTGGTTGCATAGTACGCAGCTTGGAAACGTATTCAAGAGTAGCGTGCCGCGGTTGAAGTCGACGACGCACAAGTTGAACAAGTGCGGAATCGATTTCAGGAACCTCTAACGCCTCCCCGATTAAAGCGCTACCCAATCGAGCGTAGTTGAGCGTGAGTAAGTCCAGTTTCGGATCTGTCGCGACGAAAGGAGCCAGGGTCTCGTAAAAAGGTACGCTTTCGGACTGCGCAACTGCAAGGGTCGCAAAATCTTCGCGCACTGCATCGGCAGAAAAGCCGCCTACCCGTATAAGTTCGGCCGTAGCCCTCGCTCGAGCATCCGCTTCTTCCGTTGTGTCGCTTCGCGCAACGCGCATCGGAGCCGCTCGTACTTGGACTTGCTCGCTTCGCTCGGCGCGCACGGCGCCCGCAATCTTGGCGACTCCATCCATATTCTGGCGATTCAAGATAAAGCAAAGGGCGACTACATCAGGTAACTGCATTGTGCAAATTCCTGCGACGTCGGCCATCCCTGTTCTGCTGTCTAAGAAAATAAAATCGTATTCTCTTTTTGCCCATTGGCGCAGCGCGTCCAATACGACTCCACCTGCTTCATCGTTGAGAAATCGAGGCCATGAAAATTCCGTCAATGCCTCTTCATAGCTTTTGTCGCCAAAGGTCTTGATTACTCGGCCGCCCGCGCCGATGAGATCCAAGCAGGCGCCGCGAGGCAAAGCGTGCGAAGCGATGACGGAATGTACGCAATTGTCGAAAGGAATCCCTGATTCGAATCGACGCAGTAGTTGCTGCGCATCAATTTTGTTAGGCGGCTTGAGGGCTTGACTCCACTCGCAAACAATATCCAAGATGCCAGGGGCTTCTTTCAGTGCCCGAGCTTCAGGCGCATCTAATTGGCCGCGAAAGTAATAGCCGAGTCCTGGGGCTTCAAGATCCCAGTCCATCATTAAGACGCGCCGCCCCTGCATGGCGGCAAGGAATGCTACATTCGCAAGCGCCATCGTTCTACCAACGCCACCCTTGAAAGAGTAAAAGGTGATGATCCGGCCATTGCGAGGCAACGACTCGAAGAGCGACTCAGACATCGAATGCCGTGACTGCGTCATAGGGAGCAAAGTTCTTAGCCTGGCGCATATGAGGGTCAAGCTGTTCAGCGCGTTTCTGAATAACTATGTCCAGCGCTCCCTGGGCCGTCGACATTTCTGAATGAAATGCGGCCTGCGCGGAAGGCGTGAGAAAATTGATGATCCGCGTGCCTTCGCGCCGAAATTCGACGATGCCAGCATCCCGTAGCTCCTTCAACTTCCGGCTCACTGTTTCTGGCCGGTCTCCTGTCGCTTGGGCTAACTGGACACCACTCAAATCCTCGTGCTCAAGGGCCCTGACGTAGGCCTTGAATCGATTGGCGTGGAGGATGTCCACATAGCAATCGTCTGCTCGCCTCTCTGCCGCCTGGGCGACAACTGCCTGACTAAAGCTGATTTTTCCAAGCATGTACGCGATCAGTTCGGGCGCGTCAGGATGGGCAGTGCCATGAACGGCGGCAACCACGGCATCGGGCGCCGCTCTGAGCATTTCCATAAACTCATCACCGAGCCGTTCTTGTAGTTGGTCGAGCCGCTCTCTGCTACGCGCAGTGATCGCGTCTTCGATTTCTTCTGCAATTCCAGCGAAAACAGCCGGCGAATAGGCCGGCATACGTTCGAACTTCGTCATTTTTTTGTTCCTTTGAGCGCGCTTACAAAGAGCGCAAGGCCCATCTCACCTCGTTTCCGAATATAGACGCGTCGAGCGTAACCATCAAGCTTCAGTCAATGATGGATACTTGACGGAGGGGTTGATTTTGAAGTGTGCGACCACTTTTTTGGATGTTTGGCGGTTGAGCCAGTTCGCCGTGTTCGTGGGTCGAATCCAGAGTGCTGGCGGTCGCGTCTTCAAGGCAAGGTGCCCACCGATCTTCTGAAAGTTACAAGATCGGGGATCTCATCCGTGAGACGAGCCGCTGTTACGGCGCGATGGAAGCGCAGCCACAGTGCATTCCCGCCCAGCGGCCTGCCGGTGGTCGACGAGACAACCAGCACATTTGTGTTCTTCGCTCCAGGGATGCTAGGGCGAATTGACTCGATGAACCACCACAGGTAAGAGCAGACAGATGCGGGATCACGAGGCTCCGGTAGGGAGCCTCCGGCTAACCCCTCTCGCGGTCGAGGCAGTAGCGTTCCCAACTCGTCGATCGTGAGCCGACAGATCCGCTTGGCGGACCACCCCATTACGCGCATCAGCGCGAAGACCATCTTGTCCTGCTGGAGCGCTTGACGCCCCTCGGGTCTCGATTCATGCGTAGTCAGCCGATCGACGCTCGCTATCAGCAGTTCATAGGCCTCATTGCTGACAAGGCTGCGGAATGCATCTGCCCGTTCATCATCCACATTCAACCCAAAACTCCTGCGTGCCTGCCGTTTTGATGAAGCGGTATGGCCTATGTTGCGCGTGACACGGGCAATTTCATCCACTTCTTCTTTTGTCCGCTCGGGATGCTGCGTGCGTTTCATCGATGCGAGCGCTTCAACCAGCCAGAACGGGGCATGCTCCGACGAGCGCCAGACATCACTCACACGGATGCCATGCGTACGCGCATACGCTTGCAATCCCTCTGGCCCTTCTCCAACGGCCATTCCTACTTGCATCATCGTCACGCGGCGCCGGGCCACGGGCAGGAAGTCGAAGTCGCGCTCACCAGTGCTTTCGTGTCCGGTGCGCGTGATGCGTCTCCTGATCGCGCCGACCAGCAGGCGCAGGCCGTCGAAGAACAGCACGGAGTTCATGCCTGCCCGGCGGCCCCAGTCCATGTATCCGCAGTCGCTCGCCATCAAGAGCCGTGCCGTCCAGTCAACCAAAGATTGTTCCGCGGGAATCGCAGCCCCTTTGCGCAGATCGTTACCGCATTGTGCGCAATACACGATCCGCTTCGGACCAGGCTCGAAACCATCGGGTCCGATGTCCACGCGGTGTGGTGCGAGTGGCGCCGTGCAACTTGGGCAGCTGTCGAGAAGTTCCACTCTGTGCTGCGGGCAGACTGTGATGAACGACAGGCGCCATGCACGACGAAAGTACGGGATGCTGCTGCTGGTCAGGCAGGCGGGGCAGTAGCAAAGACCGGGGCTCTTGCGGCGACGGTGATAGATATGCAGTGGCACGATCCAGCGGCTGCTGCCGTGCGCATTGAAATACTCCGAGATGTAGCCTTCGAACGAATGCAGGCTTGCTGCATTCAATTGGGCGTCGGTAATACCGGTCACCCGCTTGAGTGCCCATCGAAGATGCGGGGGCTGGAATTTGTCGATGTCCGAGTTCCACAGGCGGCGGCCGCGGCCGAGCAGCAGGGTGCACAGTTGCTCCACCTTGTAGCCGTGCGCGTGAGCCAGGCGGATGAGCCAGATGCTCAGCAGCTCGTCTTCAAGTGGCTTGAAATGGAATGGCCAGAGCGAGAACTGTTCTTCGATCTGCGACGTGTCCATATAGGCCCTCCACCGATTGAAGGCGGTTCAGGCCGCGTTCGTTGGCTCCCTGAGCGGGATCAGTCAGCGATGGTGTTCTCTCGGGAGCCGTTTGTCGAGCTGGCAAGGCGCGGCTGCTTGGCTGGGCTGCACGTGCATGGCGCCGACTTGACCCTAGGCTCTTGACGTCGTGGCGACGTCAGAGGCGGCCCGCAACAACCGGATCAGCGCATCGGCATGGCGGTCCGTGCCATCCCAGACATCTGCGATGGTCTGGCGCAGTCGCTCGCTTGCCGCTAGAGAAGAAATATCTTCTTTTAGGGAAATATTTGCATACTTGCATAGACGCCGATGCGTATCGGTGATTCGGCGTGGTGAGCGCAATGCCCTACTGAGGGTTGACTGAGGGATGCCTACCAAACGAGAGAGATCCATCTGCGTAAGCTTACTCTCAGTCATGTAGTTCTCGATCAGACGGAGCGCAACATTGACTGTCATGCAAATATTATTGCATAGTGCATGAATGACATACCTTTGCGCTTCACACATGGGACTGCCGCTGGACACTTGGGCGGTTGCCTCGGACGTCCAACTGCGAGCACTTTTGAAGCGAAGTGGACTGATCGCCGCTAACGCCTTGGTTGTGGACGAGTTCTCTCTGTCAGCCGACACGGTGCGAGCGGACATGGTCGCGGCTGGCGAAGAACTCGTGGCCTACGAGATCAAAGCTGGGGCCGACCGGCTGAAGCGCTTGCCAAGGCAAATCGTTGGCTATGGCAAGGTGTTCGCCAGGGTGAATATCGTCACAGTGCCTGCTCACCTCGACGCGGTGCTTGCACTGGTGCCTTCGTGGTGGGGAGTCATGCTGCCAACGGGCCGTCGCATGGACCTGCAGTTGCATCAGGTCCGCGCCGCGGGGTTGAATCCTGACCGAAGCGCGCATGCGCTTTGCTCTCTACTGTGTCGGGATGAACTGGCTGCGAAGCTTCAAGAACGTGGTCCGACGCGCGGCCTGAGCGGCTGGAGCAAAGAAGCGATGGTCAACGCGGTGGTAAAGCTACTTGCCGTGGAGGACGCTGATGCTTATTTGCGCGTGTGCCTGAAGGCGCGCGACCGCCTGTTCAAAAGGTCCGAGCCTCGAGCGCATTCGATCGACTGGAATCGCTTGCGCCAAAACTTCGGGATCGCGCCACGCCCCTCGATCTAAATAGCTCCGAAGAATCTGCCGCTCCATGCGCTGGAAAGCGCAGCGGGGTCGACGACGGCGCTGCGTGCACTCTCTTTCGCAAAAATGCTAAGTGACGAGGAAGCCCCATGTGGCTAGAGAGTATCTGTGCCATCGTGCAAAACCTGCTGCGTTGGCTGCGCAAAGGTGTCGCTGGGTCTGTCGAATCTGCTCAAGAGGGCGGTGGACGCCCCTTGGCAGATCGAGGTTGGTAATGTCAGTGGTTTGATCACCGAGGCGTTGAAGGCTTAATACTTCTGCTCGGGAGTGGTGCGGTCGGATCATGCGGGTGTTTACCGGCGATCCGAGGCACCTGTCGTTTAGATGGTCTCCGCGAGATCGCGGGCTGGTTCCATGAGTTCGGCCGCAATTGCGGCGACTCGTTTTTCGTTGGTGATGACGGGGGGCGCATTCAGTTCAACATCCAACGTTCCCGTCGGGTCGTTCATCGCGGCCTGCGCATCGCGCTCGGCTTGTGCTGCTTTTTCGAGAGCGTCTTGTCGTGACATGCCCGCAAGCACATGTGAAGCGGCAGTCGTTGCGATATTTTGCGCAACAGCTTCGCGAAACTCGGTATCTGACGTATCGAACTCCATATCAAGGTCTCCTTTGCCGATGACCGCCATGGTCACCGACATGCCAATGTTACAGGTTGGAGCAATGTTTGGCTGAAGGGAGGGGCAATCTCTTACCTGCATAGGCAAAAAGTCAGTAGGCGCTAACAAATCGGAGGTTGTGGTAATCGAGTGAGGAGGAAGGGTCCGGTGATGGGCGTCTCGATGCTCGGCTGGTATCGCCCCAAACTGAAGCCTCGCCCATCCGGAAAAATATGCTGTCACCAACTCTGCCAGCAACCTATTCGCCATTGGCACGCATGCCGCCAAATGGATTGCACATGCGCCAGCTACCATCGGCCCACTGAGGGACACGTAGAGGGCTTGATGGAGCTTTATGACGGATTGGCGCGCCAGAATGGCGCCGCGCTTCGTATCGACTGGTTCGGGAACGTCGGCAACTCTCTTCGTTTCGGATCCGAGCAACGCACGTTGAAAGTGTCTTGCTCGCCTTGGAGGCCTAACCTGGGATGGAAGTTGGGTGCTGACGATAAACGTGAGGAGATCGAGATCCCGATCGCCATCCTGCCGCAAATTCGTCTTGGTGACGTCTGGCAAGGCGGGTGCTTTGCCGAGTCGGCTCCGTTGACGCGCATGCTCTTCAAGGAAATGGCGGTCAACGAACAGACCGCGGTAGTCTTGCCCGCGGGCCTTCCGTACTCGCCTTCTGAAGGCTCGACCTCATACCTCCTTCCCTTCAGCGCGTTCAATGCCCACGCCGAACACACTCGCTCCTGGGTCACCCGGGTCCAGGTCGATCCTGGTACCGTGCTGGTCGTGCCGAGCCTGGAGTTGTTTCGCTTCTACTTCGGCGCGACAGGCTCGGTACTCGAGGGTGTCATGTCGGGCGGCGACGCCGAGCAGAGGCTCTATCACGCTGCGTACATTAGCCGGGTCAACAACGCGGCGAACGTTGTTCTGGGAATGGGGATGTCCGCGGCGGCTGCACCGACCGTCGCGCGCATCGCGCTGGATGGCGAGGCCAAGAAGGCATTCTTCACTTTGGTCAAAGGCGGGCGCATCGCCGGGCTGAACAAGACCGACTGGCAGCCTCGTATGAGCTTTCCCTTCACGGGCAAGACGAACCTTACCGTCGATGGGCTCTGGTTGGATACGCCTGGGCAACGAACCTTCGTCGCGCTGCGCCTCATCAGGTGCACCTACCCTCATCCGTTCGAGCGGCTCAACTACAGCATGCATGACGGTCAGCGAAGGACTCGGACACCGGTGTCGGGCGAGCGCAAGGAGCTCGGGCCAATTGAGAAGAAGGAGAACAAACCGAAGATCGTGAACCAATGGGCGGATAGGAGTCAAGCGGCGCTCGAGGTATACCGCGATGACGACGACGCGGATCCATTTCCATATCTCAAGAGAACCTCGATTCATCGAAAGTCGCATGCGTCTTTCCACGCCAATCGATCTGGTACCGAAGGTGAAGACGGGGGGCTGTACGCGATCGGTCCCTTAGACGCTGCGGGGTTGCCGCCGGCTGAGATCATAGGGGCACCGAGTAGCAGCGATAAATGCAGGCTTGAGCCAACTTTTTTGGCTGCCCTGCGCCAGGCGGTGGCGGCTTGCCTGCCTGGTTGGGAATTCTGTCCACTCGAGGACGGGGAGGTGACACGCCGAATGGCAGTGCCAGCGCCGCCCGGTGTCGCGTCTTGGTGCGATCTTTGGGTTTGGCTTTCCACGATCGTTGAGTATCGGGCGAAGGGCGGCGTCATGCGATGTGCTGCATTGGGCGTCGCCGAGTTCCCGGAAGGGCAGATCAGCGTGGAAGTGGTGGCGCAACTCTTGGGGGCAGGTGAGCCAACCATGGAGCAGATCGGACGAATGTTGTTCGAGCCCTGTTGGACTGCCAGCGTGCCGTCCGAGATGAACCGGGACGCTGGGACAACGATTGCCTATTGGACGACGGACGAATTGAACGCTCTGGCCGACGAGTTGAGCCCTCAGGAGATCGCTGCCTGGGTTTAGAGAGAGTTCAAGCGTCGTGTCTTAGCGCAGTAAGGCGGCCCGTAGGTTCGCTTTCAAAAAACCAGCGCATAACAGAAGGGCGACCTCAAAGTGCTACTACTCTCATGCTTTGAACCTGGCGATCTGCTGCCGCCCTCGGGATGGCGATCTGTACGCGTTCCCGATTCGTTGCAAGATTTCAACGCTTTCACCCACGCCGCGCTGGTTCACTTGACCTCTTCATCTTTCTTGGAGGCCATCCGTTCGGAGGGACTTAAGCCGCGCAATTCTGGTACCCAGCCCATCCTCGACAACCTTGTGACGAGTCCGGATGACGTGTACCTAGCCGCACGTGCAGACCGGTTCTATGCTGAGCGTGCAACGCATGCATATGGAGGTGTCGGGATTGCGGTCTTGGTCCACGTCCCCTTGGCCCATCTGTCTGCGGACGAAAATTTATTCGCCTCAAGAATCCTTCCAGTCGACGCAAAAATAGCGCTGCATCGGTCACTGTTGATCGGCTACTGCAAGCATGAAGGCCCAATCGGACCCGAAGCAATCCAAGGAATCTACCGTATGGATGGTCGGCCAATTTGACGGCGGATGCGCGCACGATCCTTATCAACAAGCCTGAGACAGATCCGAAGACTGGCGTGACCCCTTGCGCCACGCGCTCCTACCCCGACTTTCCCCACGAGAACTGGCGAGGGTGGGCAGGGAATGGGGATGGCATCGACACCGCGCGGACTGCTGACATCGTGCCAGCTCGAGTTGCGCAAGTCAGCCGTACATGCTGGGGCGGCCGACTCCTGCGAAACCTTCCATTGGGTGTTTCGGCAAAAAGGCCTCGAAGCCGGGCACCGGTACCTCGGGATCAAAAGCGGCCGTCCATTTGGCATTGGCCGGATCGGTCCCTGAATGCAGCGTGCTTGCCGCCCACTGCGCGAAGTTCAATACGACGTCGAGCGGCTCAGCATTGGAGAAGTCGATTCCATCGCTGGCGCGCATGAGTTCGGCATAGAACTTCACATTGACGATCGCTTGCACGTCGTTCTTGGAAATTTGCACCTGTCGCACATGAGCTATGCGATTCCGAATCGAGCCCAGGGCACCCAGTCCGGGCTTCATGGTGCCCAGCAGTGTGCTGCTGCCCGGGAGCATCCCCACCTTCTGCTCGTACCGCAGCCGAAGCCGGTCTAGATCGAGCGTTGAGTGAATGTGCTTCAGGTATGCAGTCAAGAAGTACTCAACGACGAGATGCGCGTGGAGGACGCGGCCCAGAACGGCGGAATCCTGATCCCACACCGCCATGAACTCGGACCGTCGCTGCTCGCTCGCCCTGACTACCGCTTCGATTCCGCCGAACAGCGCTGCGACGCGCGCCATCGCGACTTCGGATGGCATTTCGAGTTCAGCTTTGGATTCAGGTGTTTGTGCGGTCATGGGTCGAGCCTAGCAAAAGGACTCTCATCGGGGGCGGTGCGTGCCCGATGGCTCGCGACACCAGTGCTGCACCAGCACGAGTTCCCGGTTGAACCCGTTGTAGGGTTTCGCCATTGACTCCCTTCTCTTGAAACTGCCCTCAAGCACCGCGCGCGGCATTGCGGCAACGTTACGGTGGCAGCGCCGTGGATTCAAGGCAGATGGCGCGGGCCCATGTAGCTCGCATCGGATTGATGATTGATGGCCCCTTTGCGGCTAGGCGGTGCCTGTTCAAAAGCGGTGGAACACCACCGCCACCGCAGCTGAAAAGGCTGCGAGTGTGGGGAGTACCAAGTGAAAAATATGGCCAAATTTAGCCATCCGGCGATAGAAATTCACTTTGCCGAGGAATGCCTCGCTTTGGGTGGTGAGGGAGCGAAGTCGCTTTGAAGATGCATCCAGCCGGCCCTCATATGCGGAGGATCGCGTACTCATCGCCGTTCTGAGTTCGGTGAACGCAGTTTCCCGAGCTTTCGCGAGCGCTATCCTTTTCGCAACTTCCTGCGCGCGCGTGAACTCGGAGTTTTTGTCGGCGGAGATAGTTGTCGTGGCCTCTTCGCGCTCATCGAAAACAGACACTACGACCTGCGGTGCGAAACGATGGGCATGGTTCGCCCAAGATTCGGCGATAGCGGCCTCTTGCGCACGATTCCATTCGTCGATCGGATAGCGATCATCCAGTTGGCGTGCCACGAGATCATTGCGGTGCGAGAGGATCTGGTCCGCAAAAGCTTCGCGAAAGGTCTCAGCGGTCAGTGGGATCCCTCGGGAGGCGCTAGCAGCGTCCATCAGCGGGTGCATGTCGTTGTCTGCGAAAAGTTTATCGGGATCGGGCAATTGACTTTCGCTGGCGTTCTCCCTATGGAGCTTTTCTGCAAGCCTCAGGTTCTCATTTGCTTTGCGAATCAGCAGATTTTTGGCAGCTTGAAGCTTTGAGCTGACGTGGGTAAAACTGAGGTCGATACGGGCGACATGTACTTTCCACATCACCCAACCCTGCACCAGTCTGGAAACCAACACGAGGCCGATCAGGAAAAGAAAAACCTCGCGATAGTCGCCGACCACGTTGATCTTGACGCCGAGAATTTCGAACTCTTCTGGCGCCTTGACCGCTACCGACAGCAGGTAGAACCCCATCGTGAGCAGCACCGTTTCCATCCATGAACCGGAATTCTCGATGTAGGCCAACAGTCTCTCGATTGTTTCGTCGAGCGCTCCTTCGCAACTGGAAAGGACGGCTTCGTCGCTCGCAGCCTCAGGGTCAGTCGCGACTGACGGTGATGCGGACGTATCCATGCTTCGCCTCCCTTTTTATCTAGCAGAAGTGTAGTGGGCACTGCCGTTCAATCCAGAATCGGCTTGAGCTCGCTTGAACCGCATTTATACGAGGTCTGCGTTACCTGCCGGCCGTTTTAAGCGTTGCCTCTCTCTGATCGCCGGCGCTTTCCCTGGAACAGCTGACCCATGCCGCCATTGGGAGGCCTCGTATTGCCCATTCGCGCCTAAATACCGATGAGGGCGCTCATTCGCGCCTATTTAAATCCGTTCTCATTTTCCGACCGCGCTTACACCGCCGCCCACCAGCGCCACCGCGCTGGAGGTGTGGTGCGGCGCCGAGGTCGGCCGGCACATCCAGCGCTCGGTGCCGAAGCGCCCGCCCAGGCTGGCCACGGCCGCGCTCTGCAGCGCCTCGTCGATGCTCATGGCCGGCAGCAGGCCGGCGAAGCGCTGCGCGAGCATCGACTTGCCCGAGCCGGGCTCGCCCATCATCAGCAGGCTGTGGCCGCCGGCCGCCGCGATCTCGAGTGCCCGCTTGGCGCCCACGTGGCCCTTGACGTCGCACAGGTCGGCGTAGCGCGGCGCCGTGCCGCCCGGGGCGGGCTGGATGCGTGCCCAGCCGTCGTCGGAGCCGGGTGTCGGGTCAGGCAGTTGCGCCGCCGCATCGGCGTCGGCCACGAACTGCCGCACCACGTCCAGCAGGTGCCGGGCGCCGTACACCTCGCCGCCGGGCACCAGCGCGGCCTCCTGTGCACTGTCCATGGGCAGCACCAAACGGGTGGCCACGCCGCGCGTGTGCAACGCCAGCGCCATCGCCAGTGCACCGCGAACGGGCCTCAGCTCGCCCGACAGCGAGAGCTCGCCGGCAAATTCATGGCCCGCCAGCCGCGCGTTGTCGATCTGCCCGCTGGCCGCGAGGATGCCCATGGCCAGCGGCAGGTCAAATCTTTTGGCGCGTTACTAACAGTTATGAGGCGAAATGTTCTTGAAATACAACGTTTTTCTGGCAGCTAACGCCTCCGACCGTCGATGCTCACCACGTTGCCGGTGTTCTGACCAGCTCGAAGAGCGGCGTTATCCACAAGCAGCATCTCGTTAATTGTCGCTAGCCGAGCCAGTTGCGACCGTGCCTCCTCAAGCTGCCGACGGAGCTCAGAATTGGTGTTGCGCTCCTCAGCTAGCTCGGCATGTTTGGCATCGCGTTGTTTGCGACTGGAGGCGCCCTGTTTGAGCCGAACGGCCTCGGCGACTGTTGGGTAGTGGTTATGGATCAAAGCTGCTGTGACGCCTGCCTCGCGAGCAACAGATGAGATCGTCAGTTCGGTTGCCTTGGTATGGGATCGCCCGCGCTCGATGCGCCAGATGGCGAGCCGCAACTCCTTCTCACGAACGTCAGCAGTTTTACGGGTGGCCATGTGCAGCACTCGCCTCGACGCCAAGCTGCGCGAGAACTGTCGCGCAACGACCTAGATCGCGGGCGACTCGAGCGCGCCCACCCGGCCCGATGTCCTGCAAATCCTCGAGCTCTTTCAAGTGGTCATAGAGACCACGATAAATTTTCTCATGACGCCGACCGACGACGGCGTTGTCGCATCCATCGCCACATCTGGTTCGATCAAGATCGTTCCCTACGCACATGCTGTCGGCAGCGGTGCACCAGGCATGGCCGTTGCTGCGAAGAGGCGTGCTCAGTGCAATCGACTTAACCATCGCAGCACGCGACTTAAACAAAGAGATGTTCTCTCCCTTGGACCGCCACGCAACCAAGCTCCGCCCATATCCTCCGGCGAGAGGTTCGTTTTCGTTTAACCAAGAAGACACGGTCTCGATCCGGAATTCATCGAATTCATCTTGGATCTCTAGGTAGAGCTGCATTTCCTGGGACTCATTAAGGGCGTATCCAAGAGTCATGTCCATGGACCAGTGCTTGAAGTGCTCTCGGAGATAGCGAAGGTCTCCGAACCTGCTCCGAGCGGCGTAGTTTGCAAACTTCCGTCGAAACTGGTGGGTCGCGAGAACCCAGTCAACCTTGCATTCCGCCGCAAAGTCCTTGAGATTCTCGTTCATCTGCTGCACTGACAAGGTTCGAACGATGTTGCCCTTCTTCAAATCTGTGCCAACGAACACTGCTCCCAGATGGGCCTGGGCCTCGGCGATTCGAATGTCGGCGGGATCCGAGGCACGGTAGCCTTCGACTTCCTTTCTCAGAAGGCGCTGATATGGCTCGGACCACCTATCCATGACTTGAAGTGCTTCGATGGCGGCTTCCGGCACCATCCACTCAGTCTTGCCCTCGAAAGTCTTAGAGGACACCGATCGCAACCACCAATAGCGCTCCCCGTCGACTTCAGTGCTGTGGTAGTTTTTACCCTGAATGTTTGCCATCTCGTGGGCTCGACAACCGCTCAAGCTAGCCACTACGATGTAGCAGGCAACCCTGATGTCGACGAGCAGCTTTTTCAGTTCGCGATACCCGCTCAGCCCTGCAGTCCTAAGCCGCTTAGTCTTGAGTTGCGCGTGGTACTTAGGCGATACGTCCGATCGCTGGTCGAACTGCTCCATTTCGTCACGCAGATCAAGTAGCCGCGGGGCATCCTGTACCTTTGCCCAAGCCTTCTGAAACAGGATCGTGAAAACGTCATCTGGCATCAACGGCGTCAGTCCGCCTTTGGCTACACCGCCTTTGGATGCGCCGGATAAAAAGGTTGCTGACGAATCCTCCCACGGATGCCGAAGCATCGCGTCGTCGCTGTACTGGCTCAACTCGAAGATCATCTCCACGGCCTTTAGGCGCTTATAGAGCTTCCCCGCCGACAGCCGTCGCATTTCCGGGTCGGCCCCCGGCTTCCTTGGTCCTCTCGTTGGATTGTGGTCCCGCGAGGCCTGAACATAGGCTAGGCAGACCATCGGAGTAGCCTTTGCAAGGTTAGCGATGCCTAGGCCAGCCAAGTATCGAAAAAACGGAACCATGTCGTTGAACGTGGCTACCATCGTTGCGGCGCCTGGTCTGCGCTGCCCACGGATACCACGGCGCTGGTAGCGGTACATCATCGCCTTCGCAGTCTCCCGGATGCTCGCTGGCGCGATACCGAAGTCGATTTTCGAGTGCGATTTCGCAGTGTTGGTGGTGTTGCCAGTCAGCCACCAGATCGCATCTCCATAGACGCTCACCGGCACCAAGTCTCCGTTGACGCGCCGCAGGGAGACCGCAAGTGCATGTCGTTCCGCCCCGTCTTGAACGGAGCGGACATCGGATGGCTGCTCCGCAAGGTGTGCTTCCACGTCTCTTGTCGGTACCTGTTGTGCCTTCATGATCTCTCCGCGATAGAGCCGAGGTCAGCAATTACCTCTTCGCCGCGCCAGAATGGGTGCGGGTCTTGGCGCGCTCGCTCTCGCTCGCGATCTACAAGCGCTTGTTTGAAGATGCCGCGTTGCACACCCGACTCAACGATGTCCCGCTCAATCAACCGAGCGATGTGGGCGAGTTGCTTCTGCCACCGGCGCGCGTCCATACGAGCCCGTTCGGACAAGATCCTCCAATAGAAGCTGAACAAGCGGTAGAGGTCATCGGCTGTAACTACGAAGTTTCGGCAGCGGACGCAATTCAAGAAGCTCATACAGACCTCAGTCTTGTTCTTGGGTGCGAAATCTCCTGCGTGAACGTCGGAACATCGGCCAGTGGGCGTACGCTCCGTGGCCCCGAGAGTGTTTGTCAGCAATTCTTGAGTCAATGCCAGGCCAAGAAACCGCCAGTTGCTCGCGGCGCTCTCTCCCGGGCGTAGATAGCTCACTCCAGTCACATGCACGGTGTTGCCTGCGGCGGCTGCAGTACCGATCAGATCGCCGTCAAGGATCTCGTACACGCGATTGATGAAAGTCTTTCGAAGACGACTCACGTTGACGAGAAGCGGCTTACCGTCGCTGTCCTTCAGATCAAAGCGCTCGACCAGTTTTCGTATTGCCACGAACAGCGTGCCTCGCTTAGCGCCGATACGTCACCAGCCGAGCCGCCTCCGCGCCCTGCTCTCTGGGTCCGAAACAGAAACACGCGATCACTGAACTCCTTCGGCGCGGCGCTCTGCAATCGAGCGGATAGCTCGATGAGTCTGCGAACTAACTGAGCCACAGTCGGTCGCAGCGTAGGCACTGACTCCAGTGTCTCCGGCCCGTTCCGAAGCGCCGCCTTATGGGTAGAGTGTCCTCTCCGCTTAAAAAGGACCAAGAACACGGTATCGACCTTTGGATGTGCGCGCAGACAGTCGCGGCTCATCTCTAGCAGGGGCGTCGTATTCCGTCCTGTATGGAGCGCGATGACAAACAGTGCATAGGCAAGAAGATCGGCGGTTGGTTCTACATCCTTTTCAAACAGCGGCACAACAGCCTGTCGGAGGGCGGTGGAGAACGCCTTCCGCTCTGCGGTTCCAAGGGGCGCTGCTCCTTTGTGAGACTTGTCCTTGCCCGGGAAGGGATTAGAGGGAAAAGTGGCGTCATCTCCGGCGTGAACCTCGACGATAAACCCCCGCTTGCAAAGGCTCTTGAGCACCGCCTTGACGGCTTGGTACCGATTGGCTTTCGTCGACATGCTGCAGTCTTCGCCATCGAAGGAACTCAGAAACCCGTCAATGAGTTCTCTGTCGACGTCTCCCAAGGTCAGGTCCCGTTGCAATGCTGCACTGCGCAGGACGAGATAGTCCAACAGTTGCCTTCCTCCCCCGTGGCAGTAGGAAGCAACCGTGGAGGGGGCCAGTTCAAGATCCTGCTTTGCCAGGAACCGCTCTATCTGCATTTGATACGCGTACGTGATCTGGTCGATTCCCACTCCGTACCAAGGTGAAAAATCGAAGCTTCTCTTAGCGATCGCCTTGCCGAACCTCACGATAGTGTTAGACGGCGAGATCGCGGCAAGCGATCCAGTCGCGTCAGCTTTAGGCTGAATGTGTTCGACGACCGGGATTGAAAGATCGGTTCTGATGAAGACCTTGCGCGTCGCGGCCATCAGGCGGGCTCCGCCCAAAAATTCAATTCTTCGTCGTAGGCCAAAGCTGCATCGTCAGCAACTTGGTGGCTCACATGGAGGTAAACCATCGTGGTATTGATCGACGCATGGCCTAACTGATTTTGCAGAAAGACCAACGGCTCAATGCGCCGGTCCTTGGCCGATCGTCGCTGAAGCGTGTGCAAGGTGTGGGTTGCGTAGGTATGGCGGAGCATGTGCGGATGGGTGTGCAGACCAACCTTCCGCCCGAGGTCGCGGATGATCGCTTCGATGCCTTTGCCATCGCCTGCATATGGTTGTCCGTATCGATTGAGGAAGAGCTGTTGCGGCTGCCCCGTTGACAGGGACGCTCGCTCGCCACGGTGTATCGAAAGATACTTGTGCAGCCCTGCCATTACTTCGCGCCCCATCAAGATGACTCTCTTCTTCTGCCCTTTTGTTCGCATACCGGTGCCGTCTGTCGGGTCGAGGGTCACGGATACATTGGGCACCCCGCCAGAAGAAAGGTCTGGAGCGAATACGTACGAGCATGGAAAGGTTGCTAGTTCTTCTCGCCGCAGGCCTGTTAGCAATCCGGTGCGGATGATGGCGGCGTGGTGGACATTGGTCGCTGAGTTGACTAGCAACCGAGCTTGATCAAGCGACAAGAACTTAACGATCGATCGATGCCGGCGCGGCATCGCAGAGTTGACTTGCGCCTTCCCGCCGTTCCCAGCCACATGCCCGAGAAATGCGGTCGCGCCACCGACGTAGCGCTCCTCATACCCAAAAGGCAGGTTGGCAATCCACCCTTGGCGTACCGCGAACTTGTAGAACTCGGATATATAGATCATCCGATGTCGGATGGTGTTTCGGGCGAGTTTCGCCGTCTCGAACGAGTAGTCTCGGTAGGCAGCAAGCAAGTTCTTGCGCTCACCACGCTCGATGTCATTCCAGGCAAGGTCATGCGCCTCGAGAAAGCCGAAGTAGTCGTACAGGGATCGAGCGATCGGCTCCCATGACCTTTTCGAGCCGATTTGTCCTCGAAGCAAATAGAACCGGAGAAATTCGTTGACTTCCCAGCAACTGGTCATGTCGCCGTTTAGAAGAATCGGAAAGCCCGGCCTCGGAAGACCAGCCAACTTGTAGTCGCAGGTTGCAGCAAGGAGGATCACGCCTAAACGCCCCGTTCTCGTAGAAGGCGGATGGCCTGTTTGAAGGGCAGCCCCAAGATCTGTACCACCAGATCAATGGCGCCGGCGCCACCTTCCCCGTCACGCGTATCGAAAAACTTCGCGCCTGTGCACAGCACCTCGCGCTCGATACCGCCGACCGATATGTTCCACCTTGTCGTGCCTGGATCGCCTCTGGGCCGAAAGCCTGCGTCCTCCTTGGCGTAATCCATGAGAAGCGGAAGAAGCGGAGCCACGGCCATTGCGCGCCAGCGTTCCAGTTCGAAGTTATCCACAGCCCGACGCGTCATCGATCCCCTCCCCAGACCCCACCCGCTACTCGTCTCAGAGAGACTTGATTTAAAACAGGATAAATCCTAACAGAGTGAACACCCTATAACGAAGCGGCCGGAGTCCTTCGGAAGGTCTGCCGGAGCCAGGTTGACGGTGATGCGCTTGTTGTTCGGAAACTCCAGCCCCGCGTTCTGGATGGCCGAGCGCACCCGCTCGCGCGCCTCCTTGACCTCGGTTTCCGCCAGCCCGACCAGCGTGAAGCTGGGCAAGCCGTTGGCCAGATGCACCTCGACCGTGACACTGGCCGCTTCCAGCCCCAGCAAGGCGCGGCTTTGCACCAAAGACAGACTCATTGTTGTTGATCTCCCCAATGTGGTGCGTCCAGGACATGGACGCCCGCCGTGGTGCAGCGCGGTGCGCACTGCAACCACTCGAAACAGGGGTTGTAACGATTTGGCGCTCACCGACAGCGGTGGGACGCGCTTTGGGGACAGCGATTTGTGCAGTTTGGCACGCTCCCTGCTATGAGCCTTGCAGGTCCAACTAAACACTTTGCGAGGAGTTTCCCGATGACGCACCGTACCGCCGCCAAGGCGCTGATCGTTCTTGCCACCGCGCTGACCGCCTCCGGCGCCGCCCTGGCCCAGGCAACGACCGACGCCGCCGCGGCCGCTCCCGCCCCGGCACCCAACCTCACGGGCAACATCTCGCTGACCACGAACTACAAGTTCCGTGGCCAGGACCAGGACATGCTGGGCAAGAACGACTACGCCAAGACCAAGGGCTTCAAGCCCGCCATCCAGGGCGGCCTGGACTACGCCTTCGGCGACAGCGGCTTCTACGTGGGCAGCTGGAACTCCAGCGTCAACTGGCTCAAGGGCAACAGCATCGAAATGGACCTGTACGGTGGCTACAAGTTCAAGGCCGGCCCGCTGGACATGGACGTCGGTGCGCTCACCTACATCTACCCGGGCAACTCCTCGGGCAACACCACCGAGCTGTACGTCGCGGGCACCTACGCCAACGAAACGCTCGGCTCGTTCACCGCCAAGTACTCGCACACCGTGTCCAAGGACTACTTCGGCTACGCCGGCAACAAGGCCGGCTCGGGCCTGAAGGGCACCAACACCGGCTACCTGAACCTGGCGTACAGCAAGGAAATCGTGCCCAAGGTCACGCTGAAGGCCGCCGTGGGCTACACCAACATGTCCAGCGACATCCGCAGCCTGGGCTACAAGAGCTATGTCGACTACAACGTCGGCGCTTCGTACGACTTCGGCAACGGCCTGTCGCTGACCGGCTCGGTGCAAGGCGCCAACAAGAAGAGCTCGTACCTCGCCGTGAGCAACCCGGGCGTGGACTACGGCTTCGGCACCTTCGGCCAGACGACGTACTCGCCGAACAAGGCGCGCTTCATCCTCACGCTGACGAAGACGCTGTAAGGCACAGAACAACGAGGTGCGGCCCACGCTGCCGCACCGTTTCATTTCCATCCGAAGGAGAAAACTCATGAAGCTGGTCACAGCCATCATCAAACCGTTCAAGCTCGACGAAGTGCGCGAAGCACTGTCGGCCATCGGCGTGCAGGGGATCACCGTCACCGAGGTCAAGGGGTTCGGTCGCCAGAAGGGCCACACCGAGCTGTACCGCGGCGCCGAGTACGTGGTCGACTTCCTGCCCAAGGTCAAGATCGAAGCGGCCGTCTCCGACGACCTCGTCGACCGCGTGATCGAAGCCGTCGAGGGTGCCGCACGCACCGGCAAGATCGGCGACGGCAAGATCTTTGTCTACAACCTCGAACAAGTGGTGCGCATCCGCACCGGCGAAACAGGCCGCGAAGCCCTCTGATCGAGTCCAGGCCCGAAAGAACAACGATTATGAAAAAACTGCTTGTCTCTCTTGCGTTCGGTTTGAGTGTGCTGGCTGCCGGCACCACCGCCCTTGCACAAACGCCCGCGGCCACGGCTGAAGCGCCTGCCGCTTCGGCACCCGCTGCTGCCGCACCCGCGGCACCGGCCGCGCCCGCGGCAGCCGACGCGGCCCCCGCCGCTGCAGCAGCACCCGCCGCCGCGCCGGCACCGAAGATCGACTCCGGCGACACCGCCTGGATGCTGACCTCCACGCTGCTCGTGATCCTGATGACCATCCCCGGCCTGGCGCTGTTCTACGGTGGCCTCGGCCGCTCGAAGAACATGCTGTCGGTGCTGATGCAGGTCTTCGTGATCTTCTCGCTGATCAGCATCCTGTGGGCCATCTACGGCTACAGCCTGGCCTTCTCGGGTGACGGCAACTTCTTCGGGGGATTCGACAAGATCTTCATGAAGGGCATCACGCAGGAAACCTTCGGCGCGCTGACCACGATTCCCGAATACGTGTTCGTCGCCTTCCAGGGCACCTTCGCGGCCATCACCGTGGCGCTGATCGTCGGCGCGTTCGCGGAGCGTGCCAAGTTCTCGGCCGTGCTGCTGTTCTCGGTGCTGTGGTTCACCTTCAGCTACGTACCCATCGCCCACATCGTGTGGGGCGGCGGCCTGCTGGGCAAGGACGGCGCGCTGGACTTCGCCGGCGGCACCGTGGTGCACATCAACGCCGGTGTGGCCGGCCTGGTCGGTGCCTACATGGTCGGCAAGCGCGTGGGCTACGGCAAGGAAGCGTTCACGCCTCACTCGCTGACGCTCACCATGGTCGGTGCCTCGCTGCTGTGGGTGGGCTGGTTCGGCTTCAACGCCGGCTCGGCCGGTGCTGCCAACGCCGTCGCCGGCCTGGCCTTCATCAACACGGTGCTCGCCACCGCTGCCGCCGCGCTGTCGTGGATCCTGGGTGAAAGCCTGCACAAGGGCAAGGCCTCGATGCTGGGCGCCGCGTCCGGTGCCGTTGCCGGCCTGGTGGCCGTCACGCCTGCCGCCGGTTTCGTCGGCCCGATGGGTTCGATCGTGCTGGGCCTGCTGGCCGGCCTGGTCTGCCTGTGGGGCGTGGGCGGCCTGAAGCGCATGCTCGGCGCCGACGACGCGTTCGACGTGTTCGGCGTGCACGGCGTGGGCGGCATCCTGGGTGCCATCCTGACCGGTGTGTTCGCGGCCAAGGGCCTCGGCGGCACCGGCGGCGCAACGCCCGACACCTTCGCCATGGGCGCACAGGTGTGGATCCAGATCAAGAGCGTGGCGCTCACGATCGTGTGGTCCGGCGTGGTGGCCTTCATCTCCTACAAGATCGCCGACCTGACCATCGGCCTGCGTGTGTCGGAAGAGGAAGAGCGCGAAGGCCTGGACATCTCGTCGCACGGCGAAACCGCCTACAACCGCTGACCTGCCATGCGGGGCCGCCTTCGGGCAGCCTCGCAACGCAACGACACCCTCAACAGACTTTCACAAGAACAATTCTTCGTAACGAGTTTTTCAAGCGAGGTCTCCTTTGGATGTTCAGCCCGCGAGCGCTTCGGCGCCAGCGGGCTTTTTTTTGCCTGCCGCTTTCCCCACGGCGCGGCATGCCCGGGGGCACAATCGCCCCACCATGTGGACCACCCTCCAAGACAGCCTCTGCGAGCTCGGCGAATCGCCGTTCTGGCACCCCGAAGAACACGCGCTCTACTGGCTCGACATCCCGGGCCGCGCCGTGTTGCGCACACGCGGCGACATCGGTTCGCCGAATGCCACGGTCGAGCGATGGCCGTTGCCCACCGAGCCCGGCTGCATGGCCCCGGCGCGCAGCGGCGGCCTGGTGATCGCCTTGCGCGACGGCTTCTACCGCGCGCGCGAATGGGGCGGCGAACTGGTGGCGATGGCGCGCGTGGAGCACGACGTGCGCACCATGCGCTTCAACGACGGCAAGTGCGACCCGCTGGGCCGCTTCTGGGGCGGCTCGCTCAACGAGGCCAAGGACCGCCCCAACGCCGCGCTCTATTGCTTCGACGCGCGTCCCGACACGGGCGTGTCGCCCACCATCACGCAGATGGCCAACGAGTCCACCACCGCCAACGGCCTGGCCTTTTCTCCCGACGCCGGCACCCTGTACTGGGCCGACACGGCCGCGCACGTGGTCTGCGCGTGGGACTGGGACGCCGAAGCCAACGCGCTTTCACGCGCGCGCGTGTTCCACCAGTTCGATGCCAAGCGCGAGGGCTGGACGGTCGACGCGCCGCTGGGCTACCAGGGCCGCCCCGACGGCGCCACGGTCGATTCGCAAGGCCACTACTGGGTGGCGATGTTCGAAGGGGCGCAGCTGCTGAGCTTCGCGCCGTCGGGCGACATCGTGGCTTCGGTGCCGTTGCCCGTTCAATGCCCGACGATGCCGTGCTTTGGTGGTGACGACCTGAAGACCTTGTTCGTGACCAGTGCGCGCAAGGGGCGTCCCGCCGCCGAGGTCGAGCAGCGGCCGGCTTCCGGCTCCGTGATCTCGATGCGTGTCGACACGCCCGGGCTGCCCGTGAGCTTCTTCGAGGATTGAGGTTGCCGAGCGTGCGTTGTTCAGGCCGCGACCGTGCCAACCAGCCGTTCCGGAGCTGAGAGCGATGGCCCTCCAGCACATCCCCCCGATCCAGTGCCTGCTGACCTTCGAGGCCGTCGCAAGGCTGCGTCATGCGGGCCGCGCGGCCGATGAGCTGTGCGTCACGCCCAGCGCGGTGAGCCACCGCATCCGGCAGCTCGAATCGCATGTCGGCTTCAAGCTGTTCGGCCGCAGCGACTTCAGCCTCACGGCCGATGGCGCGGCCTACCTCGCCAACGTGCGCACGGGGCTTGCGGCATTGCAGGCCACGCCGCTGGGGAGCAACGCCGCGCAGCGCGCCACGCGCTTGCGCATCGCCGTCACGCCGACCTTCAGCCGGCAGTTCCTCATGCCGCGGCTGGAGCTGTTTCGCAACATTTATCCCGACATCGAGCTGGTGCTGCAGGTGTCGATTCCGCTGCTCGACGTCACCGCCGAGCAGGCCGATCTCGAGGTGCGCTACGGCCCCGGCGGCTATGCCGACTGCGAGCACCGGCTCATCCTCGAGGAGCAGGTGGTGCCGGCCTGCAGCCCGAGCTTCTTGAACGAGTTCGGGCCGTTCACCGGGTTTCGCACCGCGGCCGAAATTGCCAGCGCGCGGCTCATCCGCAGCCCGCTGGAACCCTGGGGCACGTGGTTCGCGAGCTGCGGGCTCGACCAGCCCGAGCCGCACATCGGCTCGCAGTTCAACGACCTGGGCCTGGTGTACGACGCGGCGGCCAGCGGTTTCGGCGTGGCGCTGGTGCGGCAGAAGATGGGCGCGGCGTGGTTCGAATCGGGGCGGCTGGTAGCGCTGTCCGACCAGGCCGTGCCATCGCCGCACCGGCACTACATCTGCTGGCAGCCGGGCGCGCTGGAGCGTTGGGAGTGCGCGGCCTTTGCCGATTGGCTGGAACAGAGCCTGCGCTGACAAGGAAGCGTCAGCAGCAGGAGCACCGAGAGCTTCGCGCCAGGGGGGCCGGCGAAGTTTGCTCAAGCCCATCGCAAAAATCCCTCAACCCGCACCCGGCGCGATGTGCGTAGAGTGCGGGATCCCGAGAGACAAGAAAGAGGCCCGCCCATGAACGCGCCGCTCACCCCCACGCAACCCACGCAGCAAGAATCCCTGCAGAAAACGCAGCGCCAGGCCCAGGTGGTCGGCGCGCTGCAGGCCCACCTGCCGGCGCATGCCCTCATCTGGCACGCCGAGGACACCACGCCCTACGAGTGCGACGGCCTCACCGCCTACCGTGCCCGCCCGCTGGTGGTGGCCCTGCCCGAAACCGAGGCCCAGGTGGCCGCCGTGCTGCGCACCTGCCACCAACTCGGCGTGCCCGTGGTGGCGCGCGGCGCGGGCACCGGGCTTTCGGGCGGCGCCATGCCGCACACGCTGGGCGTGACGCTGTCGCTCGCCAAGTTCAACCGCATCCTGAAGATCGACCCGGTGAGCCGCACGGCCGTCGTGCAGTGCGGCGTGCGCAACCTCGCCATCAGCGAGGCGGCCGCGCCCTTCAACCTCTACTACGCGCCCGACCCGTCGAGCCAGATCGCCTGCACCATCGGCGGCAACGTGGCCGAGAACTCGGGCGGCGTGCACTGCCTGAAGTACGGCCTGACGCTGCACAACGTGCTGCGCGTGCGCGGCTTCACGGCCGAGGGCGAGGCGGTGGAGTTCGGCGGCGACGCGCTCGACGCGCCGGGGCTCGACCTGCTCGCGCTGGTCGTCGGCAGCGAAGGCATGCTGGCCGTGACCACCGAGGTCACCGTCAAGCTGGTGCCCAAGCCGCAGCTGGCGCGCTGCATCATGGCCAGCTTCGACGACGTGCGAAAGGCCGGCGACGCGGTAGCCGCGGTGATTGCGGCCGGCATCATTCCCGCCGGGCTGGAGATGATGGACAAGCCCATGACCGCCGCCGTGGAAGACTTCGTGCGCGCGGGCTACGACCTGGACGCCGCGGCCATCCTGCTGTGCGAATCCGACGGCACGCCCGAAGAGGTCGAGGAAGAAATCGGCCGCATGACCGCCGTGCTGCGCGGCTGCGGCGCCACCGCCATCGCGGTGAGCAACAGCGAAGACGAGCGCATGAAGTTCTGGAGCGGGCGCAAAAACGCGTTTCCCGCCTCTGGCCGCATCAGCCCCGACTACATGTGCTTGGACTCCACCATTCCGCGCAAGCGCCTGGCCGACATTCTCCTGGCCATCCAGGAGATGGAGAAGAAGTACAACCTGCGCTGCTGCAACGTGTTCCACGCGGGCGACGGCAACCTGCACCCGCTGGTGCTGTTCGACGCCAACGACCCCGACGAGCTGCACCGCTGCGAGCTGTTCGGCGCCGACATCCTGGAGACCAGCGTGGCCATGGGCGGCACCGTGTCGGGCGAGCACGGCGTGGGCGTCGAAAAGCTCAACAGCATGTGCGTGCAGTTCACCGCGAGCGAGAACGAGCAGATGTTCGGCGTGAAGCGCGCCTTCGACCCCGAGGGCATGCTCAACCCCGGCAAGGTGATTCCCACGCTGCAGCGCTGCGCCGAATACGGCAAGCAGGTGGTGCGCGGGGGCAGGCTGCCGCACGCTGACCTGCCGAGGTTCTGAGCGATGAGCCCCATGGACACCGAACTCCACGCCGTGGTCGAGCGTGTGCGCGCCGCGGCCGCCGACGCCACGCCGCTGTGCATTCGCGGCGGCGGCACCAAGGACTTCTACGGCGAGGCGCCGCACGGCGAACTGCTCGACGTGCGCGCGCTCGGCGGCATCACGAGCTACGAGCCCAGCGAGCTGGTCGTGACCGTGCGCGCCGGCACGCCGCTGGCCGAACTCGAGGCGGTGCTGGCCGAGAAGGGCCAGTGCCTGCCTTTCGAGCCGCCGCGCTTCGGTGACGGTGGCGACAGTGGCGTTGGCACCGTCGGCGGCATGGTCGCCGCCGGCCTCAGCGGCCCCGCGCGTGCCAGCGTGGGCGCGGTGCGCGACTACGTGCTGGGCGCCACGCTGGTCAACGGCCGCGCCGAAGTGCTGAGCTTCGGCGGCCAGGTGATGAAGAACGTCGCGGGCTACGACGTGTCGCGCGTGCTCGCGGGTTCGCTGGGCACGCTGGGCGTGATCGCCGAGGTCAGCCTCAAGGTGCTGCCCGTGCCCCCCGCCGAGGCCACGCTGGAATTCGCCTGCAGCCAGGCCGACGCGCTGCGCCTGCTCAACGAATGGGGCGGCCGGCCGCTGCCGCTGAACGCGAGCTGCTGGGTCGAACATGAAGGCGTGGGCGCGCTGTACCTGCGCCTGCGCGGCGCGGTCGCGGCGGTGGAGGCGGCGTGCGCGCACCTCGGCGGCGAGCGCAAGGACAACGCGCGCGCCGCGGCCGACTGGCAATCGCTGCGCGACCAGCGACTGCCGTGGTTCGCCACGGGCGAAGGCACCAACGCACTGTGGCGCCTGTCGGTGCCCCAGACCGCGCCGGTGCTGGCGCTCGACGGCGCGGCGCCGCTGATCGAATGGCACGGCGGCCAGCGCTGGTACAAGGCGGCGCCTGAACAGGCGGCGCGCATCCGCGAGATCGCGCGCGCGGCGGGCGGCCATGCCACGCTGTTCCGCTGGCCCGGCGCGAACACGCCCGGCGCGAATACATCCGGCGCGAATACATCCGGCGCGAACATGCCCGGCAACGTGCAGCGCTTCGACACCCTGAGCGCGCCCGTGGAGCGCATCCACCGCGCGCTGATGCGCGAGTTCGATCCGCACGGCCTCTTCAACCGGGGCCGCCTGCTCGCCCCCGCCTGAAACAAGCACAAGCGCCACCAGCACCCCCCAGAAGAACCGACATGCAAACCGAGCTCGCCCCCGAATTCCAAGGCACCGACGAAGGCCGCGAGGCCGAAGCCATTTTGCGCAAGTGCGTGCACTGCGGCTTCTGCACTGCCACCTGCCCCACGTACCAGCTGCTCGGCGACGAGCTCGACGGGCCGCGCGGGCGCATCTACCTCATCAAGCAGGTGCTCGAAGGCAAGCAGCCCACGCGCAGCACCCAGCTGCACCTGGACCGCTGCCTCACCTGCCGCAACTGCGAAAGCACCTGCCCGAGCGGCGTGCAGTACGGCAACCTGGTGGACATCGGCCGCAAGATCGTCGACCAGAAGGTGCCGCGCCCCGCGATGGAGTCGGCGCAGCGCTGGCTGTTGAAAGAAGGGCTGCCGTCGCCGCTCTTCGGCCCCGCCATGAAGCTGGGCCAGGCCGTGCGCGGCCTGCTGCCCGAGGCGCTGAAGGCCAAGGTGCCCGCGAAGCAGGAGGCCGGCGCATGGCCCACCGCCACGCATGCGCGCAAGGTGCTGATGCTCGCGGGCTGCGTGCAGCCGTCGATGATGCCCAACATCAACAGCGCCACCGCGCGCGTGCTCGACGCCGCCGGCATCCAGGCGGTGCTCGCGCCCGAGGCCGGTTGCTGCGGCGCGGTGAAGTTCCACCTGAACGACCAGGAAGGCGGCAAGGCGCAGATGCGCGCGAACATCGACGCGTGGTGGCCCTGGGTCGAGCGCGACGAGGTCGAGGCCATCGTCATGAACGCATCCGGCTGCGGCGTGACGGTGCGCGAGTACGGCCACCTGCTGCAGCACGACGCGGCCTACGCGCTGAAGGCCGCGCGCATCAGCGAGCTCACGCGCGACCTGAGCGAGCTGCTGCCCGACCTGGTGCCCGCGCTGAAGGCGCGCGTGAAGGCGCCCGCCGGCGTGGTCGCCTACCACCCGCCGTGCACCCTGCAGCACGGCCAGAAGCTGCGCGGCGGCGTCGAGACGCACCTGCGCGCACTGGGCTTCGACGTGCGCGTGGCGCTGAACGAATCGCACCTGTGCTGCGGCTCCGCCGGCACCTACTCGGTGCTGCAGCCGGAGCTGGCCTATCCGCTGCGCGACCGCAAGCTGGGGCACCTGAAGCAGCTGCAGCCGACCACCATCGCGTCGGCCAACATCGGCTGCATCACGCACCTGCAAAGCGGCAGCGGCGACACGCCGGTGCGGCACTGGGTGGAGCTGCTGGACGCGGCGATGAAGGGCTGAGGGGCCGAGGGACTGAAGGGCGGAAGGGCTGATCCCGCGCCTGATTCCAGGCCTCCGTTCGGGGCCTGGGCGCACAGCGGGGGAGGGTTCGGTCCGACTCGCGCGAAGGCGCTTGGCGGCGCATCATGGCTGCACCGTATCTGCAAGGAGCCTGTGCCATGTCCCGTGTTCTCGCCTCTCTCGTTTCTCCCGCGCTGCGGCGCACGCTGCTGGCTGGCGCATGTGTCGCCGGCGCGGTGGCCGCGCAGGCGCAAGGCGCCATGCCGCCCTGGCAGGGCGCGGGCGCCGCGCGCTACGTGTGCGGCGGCATCGGCTCCGACGAATCGGGCGCCATGCGCGCGGCCATGAAGGAACATCCGCTGTCGCTGCTGTTCGCCCGCGCCGACGGCGCCTACCTGGCGAATGTCGACGTGACCATCAAGGGCGGCGACGCCAACAACGCCGCCGCGCTGGCGTTCCGCGCGAACGGGCCGGTGTGCCTGGTCGACCTGCCGGCCGGCAAGTACGTGATCGATGCCGCCATGCCCGGCGGCGCGGCCAAGAGCCAGACCGTGACGGTCGGCAGTGGTTCGAAGACGGCGGACTTCAGGTTCTGAGAACGCGGCTGCAAAGCCGCGGCGGCTTTTTCAGGCCGCAGCGGCCAGCGCGGCTTCGACGTCGCGCGTCAGCGAGGCCGGCGTGTCCAGCGGCGCATAGCGCTTGAGCACCGCGCCGTCGCGCCCCACCAGGAACTTGGTGAAGTTCCACTTGATGGCCGTGCTGCCCAGCAGGCCCGGCTTTTCCTTGGTGAGCCACCGGTACAGCGGCGCGGCGTTGCCGCCGTTGACGTCGATCTTCTCCATCATCGGAAAGCTCACGCCGTAGTTCTTGGTGCAGAAGGCGCCGATTTCCTCGTTGCTGCCCGGGTCCTGCGCGCCGAACTGGTTCGACGGAAAACCCAGCACCGTGAGGCCCTGGTCGGCGTACTTCTCGTGCAGCGCCTCCAGCCCGGCGAACTGCGGCGTGAAGCCGCACTTGCTGGCGGTGTTCACGATCAGCAGCACGCGGCCCTTGAAGGCGGAAAGCTGCACGGGCTTGCCGTCGATCTGGTTGGCCTCGAAGTCGTAGACGCTGGTCATGGAAGTGTCCTCAGTGGGCTGCGGTGGCGTTGGACCCGCTGGAGCCGCGATCATCGCCCTGCACGGGCGTTCGCGCAAACCCGGCGCAGGCCGACCACACGGCGCCGGCCACGATCAGCGCGCCGCCCACGAGGATGCGCGCGTCCATGGTGGCCGCGCCCAGCGCCACCGACGACACGGCGGCGAACAGCACCTCCGACAGCATGATCACCGAGGCCGCGCCCGACGTGAGCCGCGCCGCGCCGTACTGCAGGCACACGTTGGCCACGATGAAGCCGCTGCCCAGCAGCACGGCCCAGCCGAGCCAGCCGGGCGTGGCCAGCAGCGGCGAGGCGATGCCGCCCATGCCGGTGCCGACCAGCGCCGTGGCGCCGCCCACCACCGCGCAGCCGCAGAACATGGCCAGCGCGCGCGATTCGCCCGGGGCCTGGCGCAGATGGCGCAGCGTGATGTTGGTCAGCGCAAAGCTGAAGCCCGCCGCCACGCCCAGCCAGTCGGGCAGGCTCGAGGGCACGGGCCAGTCGGTGCCGGGCGCTTTCAGCACCACCACCACGCCCGCCAGCGCCAGCGCCACCCGGGCCAGCGCGCCGCCGGTGGGGCGCTCGCCCAGCAGCAGCCAGGCCAGCAGCACGTTCCACAGCGGCATCAGGTAGAACAACAGCACCACGCGCACCACGTCGCCCTGGGTCGCGGCCCAGTTGAAGCCCACGTTGGTGAAGCCCGCCGCCAGGCCCAGGGCCACCAGCATCGGGAACGCCGCGAAGCTTTTCCAGGCATGCCGGCGCACCAGGCCCATCACGGCCGCGATGGCCAGGTAGATCAGGCAGGTGGTCCACAGCGGGTGCAGGCCGTGGCCCGCGAGCTGGCGGAACGGGAACCACGACAGGCCCCAGACGAAGGCGTTGAAGACGAGGGCGAGCGCGGGCATGAGGCGTTGAAACAGGAGGCAAGGGCGGACGCGGGTGGCGGAACGCCGGGGCGCGCCGGCCCCGTTACTCACAAGATCGCGTGGTCACGCGGTCGCGCGGCGTCAGTGGTGCTTGTCGCTGCGGGCGATAGCCAGCAGGTGTTCCACTTCTTCGGGGTACTTCTTCAGGTTGTTCTCGTGCCAGCGCTTGATGAGCCACATGCAGCCCGCCACCACCAGGCCGAAGGCGCTGATGGCGCCGTAGGCCGACAGGCCCAGGCCCGTGCACACGCTGTAGAAGCCGCCCAGCAGAAGAATGCAGGCCTGCTCGTTGAAGTTCTGCACGGCAATGGAGCGGCCCGCGCCCATCAGGTTGTGGCCGCGGTGCTGCAGCAGCGCGTTCATCGGCACCACCAGGAAGCCGCCCAGGCCGCCCAGGATGATCAGGAACGGCACCGCCAGCCACACGTTGCCGATGAAGTTCATGCAGATCACCATCAGCCCCATCGCGATGCCCATGGGGATCACGCGGGTGGCCATGTCCAGGCGCATGCGCATCGACGCGACGATGGCGCCCACGGCCGTGCCGATGGTCACCACGCCGGTGAGCGCCGAGGCCTGGGTGGTGTTGTAGCCCAGCGCCAGCGAGGCCCAGGCCAGCACGATGTATTTCAGGTTGCCGCCCGCGCCCCAGAACAGCGTGGTGGTGGCCAGCGAGATCTGGCCCAGGCGGTCACGCCACAGGCGCGAGTTGCAGTGCCAGAAGTCGGGCAGCAGCGCCACGATGTTGCGCGCCAGGCCGTGCTCGGGGTTGGAGCGCAGCGGGCGCATTTCCACGCCGGTGTGCGGAATGCGGGTGTTGAACCAGGCCGCCAGCGCGTACACGAAGATCAGCACGGTGATGGCCGCCTCGGCCGGCGAATTGATGCCGGTGTCGATCAGCGGGAAGTCGAAGGCCAGCAGCTTGCTCGACACCGCATGCCCCACCAGCGTGCCGCCGAGCACGATGCCCAGCAGGATGGAAGCGATGGTCAGGCCCTCGATCCAGCCGTTGGCCTTCACAAGTTGCGAGGCCGGCAGCAGCTCGGTGAGGATGCCGTACTTGGCCGGCGAATACGCCGCCGCGCCCAGCCCCACGATGGAATAAGACAGCAGCGGGTGCGAGCCGAACAGCATCATCAGGCAGCCGATCACCTTGATGGCGTTGCTGATGAACATGACCTTGCCCTTGGGCAAGGCGTCGGCGAAGGCGCCCACCAGCGGGGCCAGCACCACATAGAAGACCGCGAAGATCGGCACCAGCGCCGCGCGCTGCCATTCGGGCGCGCCCGAACTTCGCATGAGGTCGACGGCAACAACGAAAAGCGCTTGGTCGGCCAGTGACGAAAAGAACTGGGCCGACATGATCGTGTAGAAACCGCGCTTCATCGATGGGCTGGCTGGCCAGAGGGTCTGCTGGCGGTAGTGAAAAAGTGTCGCGTCGTGGGCGAATGGGCGGTTATAGCATGGGGGTGCGACGTCAAATTAGGCAGCCCCACGGTGTTCGACCCCATTCCCGAAGATGCTAAAACGTGGTCTGCATTTTCTCCAAGCCTGCAGAGTCCCCATGCCGCGCCCCATTCTTGCCACCGTCCATACCGCCGCCCTGCGTCACAACCTCGAGCGCGTGCGCCGCTCGGCCCTCGACGCCCGGGTCTGGGCGGTGGTGAAGGCCAACGCCTATGGCCATGGCATCGAGCGGGTCTATGAGGGCCTGCGCGGCGCCGACGGCTTCGCGCTGCTCGACCTGGCCGAGGCCGAGCGCGTGCGCGCCCTGGGCTGGCGCGGCCCGGTGCTGCTGCTCGAAGGCGTGTTCGACGCGCGCGACCTGGAGCTGTGCTCGCGCCTGGACCTGTGGCACAGCGTGCACTGCGACGAGCAGATCGACATGCTCGCCGCCCACAAGACGCTCAAGCCGCAGCGCGTGTTCCTGAAGATGAACTCCGGCATGAACCGCCTGGGCTTCACGCCCGAGCGCTTCGGCTCGGCCTGGACGCGGCTGAACGCGCTGACCCAGGTCGACGAGATCTCGCTCATGACCCATTTCAGCGACGCCGACGGCGCGCGCGGCATCGCCCACCAGCTCGAGGCCTTCGAGCGCGCCACGCGCGACCTGCCGGGCGAACGCTCCATCGCCAACAGCGCCGCCACCCTGCGCCATGCCGAACAGACCCGCGGCGACTGGGTGCGCCCGGGCATCGTGCTGTACGGCAGCGCCCCCGACTACCCCGAGCACGACGCCGCCCACTGGCAGCTGCAGCCGACGCAAACCCTGTCGACCCAGCTCATCTCGGTGCAGACGCTGAAGGCGGGCGACACCATCGGCTACGGCTCCAACTTCACGGCCGAGGGCCCGCTCACCATCGGCGTGGCCGCGGTGGGCTACGCCGACGGCTACCCGCGCCACTGCACCACCGGCACGCCGGTGCTGGTGAACGGCGTGCGCACCCGCATGGTCGGGCGCGTGAGCATGGACATGATCACCGTCGACCTCACCGGCGTGCCGGACGCCAGGTTCGGCAGCGAGGTCACGCTGTGGGGCAAGTCCGCCAGCACCGGCGCCGTGCTGCCCATCGACGAGGTCGCCCGCGCGGCAGGCACCGTCGGCTACGAGCTCATGTGCGCCGTGGCGCAGCGCGTGCCGTTCGCGCCCGCCGAAAGCGAATGACCGGGCGAATGACCCCGCGAATTACCGTGCGAATGACCGCGCGACCGGCCGTTCGTACGACAGACGAATGAAGATCCTGTCCAACTGGCGCTCCGTGCGCCTTTGGGAAACGCAGCTCGAGCGCGACCTGCACCGCAACCACAGCCTGCGCACGCACGGCATCCTCATCGGGAGTTTCACGCTGCTGCTGATGTGGTGCGTGTCGGCGCTGCAGATGCACCTGCTGCACGTCGATTCGCTGGCCGTGCGCTACCTGCTCACGCTGGGCGTGGGCTACCTCGGCTATCTGCTGGTGCTGCGCTGGTGGGCGAACCGGCTGGTGCAGGGGCGCGAACTGGAAATCGACGTCGACGTGCCCGACCTGGATTTCGGCGGTGGGCGCGGTGGCGGACGCGGTGGTGGATCGCACAGCCAAGCGAGCGTCGGTGAAAGCGGCGGCGGTGGTGGAAGCAGCGGTGAAGGCGGCGGCCTCTCCGACGTGGCCAGCGGCGCGCTCGACGTGGCCGCCGGCGCCGACGAGGGCGCCGTCATCGTGGTGCCGGTGGTCGCCATCTTCCTGATCTGCACGGCCGTGGTGCTGGGCGCGGGCTCGCTGGTGCTGCTGTACTTCAGCTGGGACGCGCTGCTGGCCGTGGCCATCGAGGTCGCGTTCTCGTATGTGTCGGCGCGCGCCGCGGTGCGCGTGGCGCGCGAGGGCTGGCTCATGGCCGCCGTGCGGCTCACCTGGAAGCCGCTGCTGGGCGCGGTGGTCTGCGCGGTGGCGCTGGGCGCGCTGCTCGACCACTTCATGCCGCAGGTCAACTCGCTGCCCGAGGCGGTGCGCGTGTTGATGAAGAAGCACTGAGCGGGCGCCGCCGCCGCGGCCTCACTGGTCGCCTGTCGCCGCGAGCAGGTGGTCGACCAGCGCCCGGCACTTGGGTGCCGCGAAGCGGTTGGGCGGGTACAGGATGTAGGCATGCCCGTGGTAGTTGCCCTGGAACTCCCAGTCGGCCAGCACGCGCACCACCTGCCCCGCGTCCAGCGCCTCGCGCGCCATGAACGCCGGCACGCAGGCCACGCCCAGGCCGGCCAGCGCGCCTTCGAGCCGCACCTCGCTGTGGTTGCAGATGTAGCGCCCGCGCACCACGACTTCGACCTCGGCCTGGGTTGCTTGCTCATCCTTGCGAAAGCGCCAGTGGTTGTCGCGCTCGTGCTCGCCCAGCGACAGGCAGCTGTGCGCCAGCAGGTCGTCCGGCTGCGCGATGGCCGGGTGCCGCGCCAGGTAGGCCGGCGTGGCGCACAGGATGTGTTCCACCGCCATCAGCCGCCGCGCGACCAGCCCTTCGGGCGGCTCGGTGGTGAGCCGCACCACCAGGTCGACGCCCTCGCGGATCGGGTCGACGTCGCGGTCGGCCACGACCAGTTGCACGTCCACCTCCGGGTAGCGCCGCAGGAACTCGAGCAGGTGCGGGTGCAGCACGCGCCGCGCGAAGGCCTTCGGCGCGCTGATGCGCACCAGCCCCGCGGGCTTGCTCGCGAACTGCGGGCCGATGTCCATCGCGCCCTGCGCCGCCTGCACCAGCTCGCGGCAGCGGGCGAAGGCTTCGGCGCCGGGCTCGGTCAGGCGCAGCTGGCGCGTGGTGCGCTGCAGCAGCTGCACGCCTATTTCCTTTTCGAGCCGCTTCACCTGCCGGCTCGCGGCCGAGGGCGTCATGCCCAGCAGCTCGGCCGCCGCCGAGAAGCTGCCCAGCTCGGCGACCCGCAAGAAGGTCACCATCTCCGGCAGCACCTTGAGAAATGAATTCGTTCCCACCACGCAATGGTCCTGTTCCGGCCGACGGCTACCCGGCCTGTGCGATGCCCCGAACAATCCAGCCCTTGTTTGTTGTTCGTGAAGCGGGGGCACAGTATGGCGTCGAGGCGATGGTCCGGCATCGGGGCCGGTATCGGGATGGCCGAACTCATGCTGCTGCTGGTGGCCGCGGTGTGGGGCGGCAGCTATGCGGTGGCCAAGCAGGCGACGCAGCAGCTGCCGGTGCTGGAGTTCATCGCGCTGCGCTTCGGGCTGACCTTCGTGGTGCTGCTGCCGGCGCTGCGGCCGCTGTTCACCGCGGCGTGGCGCCAGGGGCTGGCGGTGGGCGGGCTGCTGGGCGCCAACCTGCTGGCCATCTTCGTGTGCGAGACATTCGGCGTGTCGCTCACCACGGCCAGCAACGCGGCCTTTCTCATCAGCCTGTGCGTGGCGTTCACGCCCTTCGTCGAATGGTGGCTGCTGGGCCAGCGGCCGGCGCGGCGCGTGTTCTGGGCGGCGGGCCTGTCGGCGTTGGGCGCGGGGATGTTGTCGGCGACATCGGCTGCATCGATCGCATCGACCGCATCGATCGCTTCACCCGCCGCCATGTCCGTGAACTGGGGCGACGCCTTGATGGTGGTCGCCGCCGTCCTGCGCGCGGTGATGGTCTGCATGACGCGGCGGCTGGCCGGCCGCCACACGCTGCCGGCGCTGACGCTCACGGCGGTGCAGGCAGGCGTGATGGCGCTGGGCGCGGCGGCGCTGTCGCTGCTGGCCGCGCCGGCCGACGGCGCCTGGCAGATGCCGCCCGCCACGGCTTCTTTCTGGTGGGGCATGGCCTACCTGGTGCTGCTGTGCACCGTGTTCGCCTTCTTCGCGCAGAACCACGCGGCTTCGCGCGCGAGCCCGAGCCGCGTGTCGCTGCTGATGGGCAGCGAGCCGGTGTTCGGCGCGCTGATCGCGGTGTACGGCTTCGGCGAACGCATCGGGCCGTGGGGTTGGGCCGGCGGCCTGCTGATCGCGGGTGCGGCGTGGTGGGTGACCTTGCCGGCGCGCGAACGGGCGCCAGGTGAACCCTTGCCGAGGGACGTGCCGGCCCCTGCGGCCCCTGCGGCCGCCTCCCGCATGGCCCCCCCGCCCCGGGCTCCCTAGACTCGGGGGCATGGACCTTTCGACCGAAGCAACCCCCGCCGCGCCAGACCGCGCGACCCTCGCCAACTGGCGCACCCGGCCGCACAGCACCTGGGCCTTCCAGCACGTGCGCGAACTCATGCCGGTGGCGGACATTGCCAACGACCCGGCTGCTGCCGCGCCTTTCCCAGCCGACATCGCCGCGCTGGACCTCGCCGAGTTCCAGCAGCTCACCCGCACCGACGCCCTGGTCGTGATGCACAAGGGCCGCGTGGTGCACGAGTTCTACGACGCGGGCATGGCGGCGCACACGCCGCACATCCTCATGTCGGCCACCAAGTCGGTGGTGGGCCTGGTGGCCGGCGCGCTGCACGGCGCGGGGCTGCTCGATGTGGAAGCGCCGGTGTCGGCCGTGGTTCCCGAGCTCGCCCGCACCGCCTTCGAGGGCGCCACGGTGCGCCAGCTGCTCGACATGCGCACCGGCGTCGTGCTCGACGCGCAGGCCGCCGAGGCCTACCGCGCCGCCACCGGCTGGGAGCCGGCCACCCCCGGCGAGCCGCCTTCGGACCTGCGCAGCTTCTTCGAGACCACCACGGCCACGCACGCGCCGCACGGCGGCCCCTTCAAGTACACCTCGGCCAACACCGACCTGCTCGGGCTGGTCATGGAGCGCGCGGCCGGCCAGCCCTTCGCCACCATCGCCAGCGAGCGCCTGTGGGTGCCCATGGGCGCGGAAGACGCGGCTTGCATCACCGTCGACGCCAAGGGCGCGGCCCGCTGCACCGGCGGCCTGTGCGCCACGGCGCGCGACCTGGCGCGCGTGGGCTGGCGGGTGCTGCAGCAAGGGCGCGCCGCCGACGGCCGCGCCGTGGTGCCCGCCGCCTGGATCGACGACACGTGGCAAGGCGGCGATGCCGCGGCCTGGAACCAGGGCGAGTTCGCCGCCGGCTTCGCGGGCATGAAGATGCGCTACCGCAGCGGCTGGTACGTGGTCGACGATGCGCCGGGCATGCTGTTCGCCATGGGCATCCACGGGCAGCACCTGTTCGTCGACCCGCGCAGCGAGCTGGTCATTGCCAAGCTGTCGTCGCAGAACCAGCCCATCGATGCCATCGCGACCGCGCGCACGCTGCGGGCCGTGGCCGCCATCCGGCGCGCGCTGGCCTGAAACGAACCCAGGACCGAAACCCTGAAAAGTCCTCATGGACATCAAGGATCCCGCGCTTCTCTCCCCGATCCTGGCCCGGCACGGCAGCCCGCAGGGCACTTCGCTCGACGGCTTCGGCACGCCCGAGGACCCGGAAGACTTCATGTACTTCACGGTGCTCGAAGACCGCCTGCACATCGACATCCAGCGCGTGCTGGTCGAGGTCGGCAGCTTCTAATTTCGCTTCACGCTGCAGCAGATGGGCGCGCAGATGGGCGCGCAGGTGGTGGTGACGCGCACGCTGAGCAATGCTCCCCGGGCAATCAGTACAACCCGAGCTGCCGCGTGCGCAGCCGCGCCAGCCCCAGCAGCGCATCGGTGAACGGCGTGGCCACGCCGGTGAGCTCGCCCAGTTCGCGCACCACCGTCACCAGTGCGTCGAGTTCCACCGAACGCCCGGCCTCCACGTCCTGCAGCATCGAGGTCTTGAACGCCCCCAGCTTCTTCGTGATGGCATGGCGGTCTTCGGGGCTCTGGGTGATCTCGATGCCGATGCGACGGCCGATTTCCTTGGCCTCCAGCATCACCGCCGAGATGAAGCCGCGCACGTAGTCGTCGCCCATGATCAGGTCGGTGGTGCAGCCGGTGAGCGCGCTGATGGGGTTCACCGTCATGTTGCCCCACAGCTTGAACCACACGTCCTTCTGGATCTGCGGCGACAGCGTGGTGTCGATGCCGGTGCTCTTCAGCAGCTCGACCAGCTTCTGCACGCGCGGCGTGGCCTCGCCCGAAGGCTCGCCCACGATCAGCCCGTTGCCGAAGTGGTGGCGCACCACGCCCGGCCCGTCGAGCGAGCAGCTCGCGTGCACCACGCAGCCGATCACGTTGCGCGACGGAATGGCCTTGGCGATGGCGCCCTCGGGGTCCACCGCGGCCAGGCGGTGGCCGGTGATCTCGCCGCCGAAACCGCCCTCCAGGAACCACCACGGCACGCCGTTCATGGCCACCAGCACGAGGGTGTCGGCACCGATGAGCGGGCCGATGCGCTCGGCCACGCCGGCCAGCGCGGGCGCTTTCACGGCGATGACCACCAGGTCCTGCACGCCGAGCTCGGCCGGGTCGGCCACCGCGTGCACGGGCACGCGCGTGCGCACGTCGCCACCCGTGCCGCCGCGCACCAGCGAGAGGCCGTCGCGCTGCAGCGCTTCGAGCGTGGCGCCGCGCGCCACCACGTTGAGCCGTTGGCCTGCCTGCGCCAGGCCGACACCGATCCAGCCGCCGATGGCGCCGGCACCGTAGATGCAAATCTTCATGGGGTTCAGGGGTCCAGGGGTTCAGTTGCGGTAGGAGGGGTCGATGCGGTCGACCTGGCGCACGAGCGCGTTGAACACGTCCTGCCCGGCGCCGTGTTCGGGGCTGAACTGCAGCGCGTCGCGCGTGCAGCGCTGCGCGATGTCTTCGCTCACCGGAATGGCGGCGCCCATCGAGAAGGTGGCCATCTGGATCTCGCAGGCGCGCTGCAGCGTCCAGAGAATGGCGAAGGTCTGCGGCAGCGTCTGGCCCCAGGCCAGCAGGCCGTGGTTGCGCAGGATGACGGCGTTGCGCTCGCCGATGCTCTTCAGCAGCCGCGGGCCCTCGTCGGCGTGGATGGTGATGCCCTCGAAGTCGTGGTACGCCACCATGCCGTGCAGCTGCGCGGTATAGAAATTGGTCTGCTGCAGGCCGCCCTGCAGGCAGGCCACGGCCACGCCGGCCGTGGTGTGGGTGTGCATCACGCAGTGCGCGCCGGGCAGGCCGTCGTGGATGGCCGCGTGCACCACGAAGCCGGCCGGGTTCACCGGCCAGGTCGAGCCGTCGAGCACCTTGCCCTGCAGGTCGATCTTCACCAGGTTGCTGGCCGTCACCTCGCTGTAGTGCAGGCCGAAGGGGTTGATGAGGAACTGCTTCTCGCCACCGGTCACGCTGTCGGACAGCCGCACCGTGATGTGGTTGTAGATCATCTCGACCCAGCCCAGCATCGCGAACACGCGGTAGCAGGCCGCGAGCTCCTCGCGCGCGGCGCGCTCGTCGGGGTGGATCGAGGGATGGACCAGCGCCGATGTGGACGACGGCGCGGGCGTGGCGAGTGTGTTCATGGCAGTTCCTTCATGTGTTCAGCCTTCCGCGGTGAAGCCGACCTCTTTCACGATCGGCGCCCACTTGGCGGTGTCTTTCTTCAGCAGCGCGGCCAGCTCGGCGGGCGTGGAAGACATCGCTTCCAGCCCGAACGTGCCCAGGCCGTCGATCACGTCCTTCTGCGCCAGCGCGTTCTTCATGGCGGTGTTCAGCTTGGTCACCAGCTCCGGCGAGGCCTTGGCCGGCAGGAAGAAGGCAAACCACTCGCTGTGCGCCATGTCCTGGATGCCCTGCTCGCCGAAGGTGGGCACATCGGGCGCGAAGCGGCTGCGCTTGGCACCCGACACGCCCAGGATGCGCACCTTGCCCGACTGCAGGTGCTGCGTGATGTCGCCGATCGGCCCCGACACCGCCGAGATGTTGCTGCCCAGCAGGTCGAGCATGGCCGGCTGCGTGCCGCGGTAGGCCGCGTGCTTGAGCTCCACGCCGCCCTTCTTGCCCAGCAGCGCACCGATGAAGTGCGGCGTGGAGCCCGCGGCCGGCGAGCCGAAGTTGGCGCCGTCCGGGTTGGCCTTGGCCCAGGCCAGGAACTCGGGCACGCTCTTCACGCTGGCCGGCACGGCCGGGCCCACGGCAAAGCCGAAGTCGAAGATGCAGGCCAGGCTCACGGGCGTGATGTCGACCATCGGGTCGTACGGCAGCTTCTTGTAGATGTGCGGGTAGATCGTGAGGATGGAGGTCGGCGTCTGCAGGATGGTGCTGCCGTCGGCCGGGCGGCCCTTCACGTAGCTCACGGCAATCTGGCCGCCCGCGCCGGTGCGGTTCTCGACCACCGCCGTCCTGGCGTACTCGGGGCTCAGCTTCAGCGCCAGGCGCCGGCAGGTGGTGTCCGACGTGCCGCCGGCCGCGAAGCCGGTGACGATGGTGGCGGTTTCAAGCGTCGTCGCTTGCGCGAAGACGTTCTGGCCAAGGCTGGCCATCAAGGCCGAGGCGCTGGTGGTCTGCAGGATCTGGCGACGGGTGAAAGTCATGATGGGTCTCGCTCCGGGACGTTGTTGTGAAAAAACTCACGACTCGTCGCGCAGCCAGGTGACCGCGCCCGAGTGGGTCACGGCGCCCTGATGGGCAGGGCGCACGGTGAGCGCGTATTTTTCCAACAAACCCCCGCGCGGCGCCCCCGCGTTTACCTCACGTCCGGCCAGGCGCGACGTGATTTCCTGCGCGGTCAGCTCCACCGAGATGCTGCGCGCCTCGGCCCGCGCGTCGATGGCGATCATGTCGCCGTCGCGCAGCGCCGCAATCGGGCCGCCGTCGGCCGCCTCGGGCCCCGCGTAGCCGATGCACAGGCCGCGCGTGGCGCCCGAGAAGCGCCCGTCGGTCAGCAGCGCCACCTTGTCGCCCATGCCCTGGCCGTAGAGCAGGGCGGTAATGCCCAGCATCTCGCGCATGCCGGGGCTGCCCTTGGGGCCTTCGTTGCGGATCACGATCACGTCGCCGGGTTCGTAGCGGCGGTTCTGCACGGCGGCCTGCGCCTGTTCTTCCGAGTCGAAGACGCGCGCCGGGCCGCGGAACACCAGGCCCTTCAGCCCCGCCGTCTTCAGCAGTGCGCCGTCGGGGCACAGGTTGCCCTTGAGCACCGCCAGCCCGCCGTCGCGCGTGATCGGGTTGCCCGCCTCGCGCACCACGCGGCCGTCGGGCGCCAGCGCGCCGGCCAGCTCCTCGGCCATGGTGCGCCCGGTGAAGGTGAGCGCGTCGCCGTGCAGGAAGCCCTGCTCCAGCAGCGTGCGCAGGATGACGCCCGCGCCGCCGATGTAGAACACGTCGCGCGCCAGGTACTGGCCGCCCGGGCGCAGGTCGGCGATGAGCGGCGTGCGCGCGAACACCTCGGCCACGTCGTCCAGGTGAAATTGAATGCCCGCCTCGTGCGCGATGGCTGGCAGGTGCAGCGCGGCGTTGGTGGAGCCGCCCGTGGCCGACACCACCGCGCAGGCGTTCTCCAGCGCCTTGCGCGTGACGATGTCGCGCGGCAGCGGGCTGTCGCCCATCACCGCCTTCATCAACGTCTTGGCGGCGCGGCGCATCAGCGGCGCGCGTTCGCTGAACACCGCCGGCACCATGCTCGAGCCGACGGGCGCCAGGCCCAGCGCCTCCGACACCATGCCCATGGTGTTGGCCGTGAACTGCCCCGCGCAGGCGCCGGCCGTGGGCAGGCAGGCGCGGCTCATGGCGTCGAGTTCGTCGGGGGTGGCCGTGCCGGCCAGCACCTTGCCGATGGTCTCGTAGGTATCGACCACGTTCAGGTCGCGGCCATCGGGGCCGGGCATCTGGCCCGGCAGCGCCGAGCCGCCGTGCACGAACACGCTGGGCACGTTGCAGCGCACCATGCCCATCATCAGCCCCGGCAGGTTCTTGTCGCACGCGCCGATGGCGAAGATGCCGTCCCACTGGTGGCCGCGCGTGGAGGCTTCCACGCTGTCGGCGATGAGCTCGCGCGAGATCAGCGAGAAGCGCATGCCCGAATGCGCCATGGTGAGCCCGTCGCTGATCGACACCACCGGGCACTCGTGCGGCGTGCCGCCACCCGCGTAGATGCCGGTCTTGGCGTGCTGCGCCTGCTCGCGCAGGTTGAGGTTGCACGGGCTCATTTCGCCGCCGGTGTGGAACACGCCGATGTGCGGGCGCGCGATGTCCTCGTCGTCCTGGCCCAGCGCGTGCAGGAAGCTGCGCGTGGTCGCGCGGATGGTGCCCTCGCGGATGGTGGCGGAGCGAAAGCGCTTGGTGGGGTCGGTGGGCGTGGTCATTCGGCTGGCGGTGCGTGGATGGCTGCTGGCTTTGTCTGCGGAGGGTCAGAACATCGTGTTGGCGTTCGCGGCCGTCTCGGGCACCGGCTGCACCACGTCCCAGTGCTCGACGATCTTGCCGTTCTCCAGCTTGAAGATGTCCACGATGGCGCTGCCGCGCGTGCCCGGCTCGCGCACCGCGTTCACATGCAGGATCACGTAGTCGCCGTCGACGAAGCTGCGCTTGATGTCGCTGTGCGACTTGGGAAACTTCTCGCGCAGGAAGCCGATGAACTTGCGAAAGCCCTCGGGGCCGTCGGCCGCCGTGGGGTTGTGCTGCACGTAGCGGTTGCCCACGTACTTCAGGGCCGCCTCGGCGTCCTTCTGGTTCAGGCCCTTCTCGTAGAAGGCGAGCACGGCCTGGCGGTTGGCTTCCTGCTGGGCGGTGGTGCCTTGCGGCTTGCCCGAGCCCATGGGGGCGCAGGCGGCGAGGAAGAGGGTGGCTGCGGCGGCGAGGGCCGCGAGGGTCGTGCGTTGCATGAAGGGCTCCGGTGTGGGAATTCAGTAGCCGCTGGGCGACGCTGCGCCTGGCGCGCCTTTGTACTTCGCCAGCAGCTGCTTCGCCGCCGCCGCCAGCACGATCGTGTCCACCCCCACCGCCACGAACAGCGCGCCCGCCGCGAGCCACTTGCGCGCCTGCTCCTCGGTGGTCGATAGGATGCCCGGCGCCTTGCCGGCCTTCAGGATGCGCGCGACCGCGTCGGCGATCACGGCCTGCACCTCGGGGTGGTTGGGCTGGCCCACGAAGCCCATCGAGGCCGACAGGTCGGCCGGGCCGATGAACACGCCGTCCACGCCCGGCGTGGCCGCGATGGCGTCGATGTTCTTCATCGCCTCCACCGTCTCGGCCTGCACCAGCAGGCAGGTCTGCGCGTTGGCCTCGTGCAGGTAGTTGGGGTAGGCCTGCCAGCGCGAGGCACGCGCCAGCGCGCTGCCCATGCCGCGGATGCCCTCGGGCGGGTAGCGCATACCCTGCACCAGCCGTGCGGCCTGCTCGGCCGTGTCGACCATGGGCACCAGGATGGTCTGCGCGCCGATGTCCAGGTACTGCTTGATGAGCGTGGTGTCGCCCACCGGAATTCGCACCACCGGCTGCGAGCGCTCGGCCTCGGGCTGCGCCGACCATGCGCTGGAAATGGCCTGCAGCTGCGCGAGCACCGAGCGCACGTCGTTGGGCGCGTGCTCGCCGTCGACCAGCAGCCAGTCGTAGCCCGTGCCCGCCAGGATCTCGGCCGCGTAGCCGTCGGCCAGGCCGACCCACAGGCCGATCTGGGGCTTGCCCGCCTGCAGGGCCTGCTTGAAGGTGTTGAGGGGTGTGTGCATGGGGTTCTTTTCAGACAAAGCGGAAGGCAATGGCGCCGAGCGGGCCGTAGTCGGCATGGAAGGTGTCGCCCGGCACGGCGGTGGTGGGCCGCGTGAACGAGCCGCCCAGCACCACCTCGCCGGCCTCCAGGCATTCGTCCCACGGCGCGAGCTTGTTCGCGAGCCAGGCCACGCCGGTGGCGGGGTGGTTGAGCACGGCCGCGGCCACGCCCGATTCCTCGATCACGCCGTTCTTGTAGAGCAGCGCGCTCACCCAGCGCAGGTCGACCGCGTCGGGCTTCACCGGGCGCCCGCCCATCACGATGCCGGCGTTGGCCGCGTTGTCGGCAATGGTGTCGAACACCTTGCGCGGGGCCTTGGTGTGGCGGTCGAACTGCTCGATGCGCGCGTCGATGATCTCGATGGCGGGCACCACGTAGTCGGTGGCGGCCAGCACGTCGAAGATGGTCACGTTCGGGCCCTGCAGCTTCTTGCCGAGCACGAAGGCCAGCTCCACCTCGACGCGCGGCGCGATGAAGCGCTGGAACGGAATGTCGCCGCCCTGCACGAAGAACATGTCGTCCAGCAGCGTGCCGTAGTCGGGCTCGTCGATCTGGCTGGACTGCTGCATGGCGCGCGAGGTCAGGCCGATCTTGTGGCCCTTCACGGTGCGCCCCTCGGCAATCTTGTGCTTCACCCATTCGCGCGAGATGGCGTAGCCGTCTTCGATGGTCATCTCGGGGAAGCGCTTGGAGAAGTGCTCGACCTGCACGCGCGACTTCTCGCTTTCGTGCAGCTCTGCGGCCAGCTTGGCAATGGTGTCGGAAGAGAGCATGGGGGCCTTCGCTCAGGTCTTGTTGAACAGGGGGTGCAGGTTGCTGTGCTTGCCGTCGTACACCTGCCCGGGGCTTTCGTCGATCTGCAGCGTGATGCCGATGTGGCGCTGCGCGAAGATGGGCGCGAAATGCGCGCGCACCGTGCTCAGCAGGTCGTCGCCGGCCTTCTTCTTCACCGCCTCGGAGCGGCCCGCGGCCATGCGCAGGTTGAGGTACACGAAGGCGTAGTCGGCCTGGCCGTCGGCCACCGCGTAGTGCGCGGCGGGGTAGGCCAGCACGCGCGTGCCGCCGATGGGGAACACCGGCTTGTCGGCCTCGTCGCGCTGCGCGAGCATGGTGTCGGCCAGCGTGCGGCACAGGGCCGACACGTCGGTCTCGGCCTCGATGTTCGGCGTGTAGAGGATCACCAGGTGCGGCATGGGCGGTTCCCGTGGGTCATTCGATGGACATCGTCGCCGCGGTGCAGGTCACCGCGAAGATCGGAATGGCCTTCATGTGGAATATCTCGCCCTTGCCCCGCGCGGCCGCGGCCACGCTCAGGAAGGTGCGGATCTCGAAGCCGCCCTGGCCCGCTTCGCGGTAGGTGGCCTCGTCGTTGTAGTCGGCCTGCGACAGCAGCGCCTCGCGGTCGTTGGCGCACCAGCGGCGCATGAACTCGGCATCCCACTCGGCGTTGACCTTGCCCGAGTCGGGCGTGGCCGGCCAGTGCGAGATGCCGCCCGTGCCCACCAGCGCGATGCGCTCGGGCGCCTTGTCGCAGGCGCGTCGCAGCGCCTCGCCGAAGGCCCACGCGCGGTGCAGCGGCGTGAGCGGCGGGCCCTGGCAGTTGATGTTCACGGGAATGACCTTGGTGTCGAACGCCGGCGTCAAAAAGTTCAGCGGCACCATGATGCCGTGGTCGAACTTCCACTCTTCCGCGTAGGCCACGTCCACCGTCTGCATCACCTCGCGGATCAGCCGCTGCGAGAGCGCGGCGTCGCCGGGGATGGTGTGCTTGCCGATGCCCAGCCACTTCGGGTCCTCGATCGGGCCCTCGTAGCTGTCGGCCATGCCGATGGCGTAGGCCGGCATGTTGTTCATGAAGAAGTTCGCGAAGTGCTCGGCCGCGATGACGATCACCGCGTCGGGCTTCGTGGCGCGCATCGCCTCGCCGAAGCGATGGAACTGCGCGTGGAACTCGTCCTTGACCGCCGCGTCGGCCAGGTGGGCGCGGCCCGTGATGCCGGGGGCGTGGCTGCACACGCCTGCGAATACGAGACTCATACGCCTGCCACTTTCTCGTCGGTTCCGGTTGTCATTGCGTAGATGCCGGCGCGCACCGGGCCGTACTTGCGCACGCCCTCGCGCATGGCTTCGAGGTAGTCGGCCCATGCAATGCCGAGCAGCGGCGCGAAGTGCATCAGCAGCTGGCCGTTGCAGCCGAGCACGTAGAGCTTGCCGACGTCGCCAGTGCTGATGGCTTCGCGCTCTTCGTCGTTGAGATCGTAGGCACCCAGCAAGGCCGCGCGCGCGTCGCCGCCTTCCGCATAGCGGCGCTGCACCTCCGGCTCGCGGTTGAGCGCGAACAGAAACTTCTGCATCGCATAGAGGCTCATGCTTCAGCCCTCCACCTGGATGTTGGCCTTGCGGATCACGTCGCCGTACTTCGCGATCTCGCTCTGGATGAAGTCCGCGAAGCGCTCCGGCGTGCCCGACAGCGACGCGATGCCGCCCTTGTGGAAGGCCTCGGTCACCACGGGCCCCGCGAGCGCGCGGTTCACCTCGGCGTTCACGCGTTGCACGATGGCATCGGGCGTGCCGGCGGGCGCCAGCAGGCCGTTCCACGAATTGGACTCGATGGGCACGCCCTGTTCCGCCAACGTGGGTATGGCGCTCGCGTACTGCGAGCGCTGCGCGGTCGCCATGCCGAGCGCGACGAGCTTGCCGCTTTCGACGTGGCTGCGGAACTCGGGCCAGTTGCCGAACATCATCGTCACCTGCCCGCCGAGCAGGTCGGTGAGCGCCGGGCCCTGGCCCTTGTAGGGCACGTGCACGATGTCCAGCCCCATCTGCAGCTTCAGCATCTCGCCCGAGAGGTGCGCCGAGGTGCCGTTGCCAAAGGAGGCGAAGCTCAGCGTGCCGGGCCTGGCCTTGGCTTGGTCGCGCAGGTCGGCCAGCGTCTTCAGGCCGCTGCGGGGGTGCGTGGCCAGCACGTGCTCCGACATGCCCATGAGCGCGACGGGGCGCAGGTCCTTGCGGGTGTCGTAGGGCAGCTTGCGAATGAGCGTCTGGTTGGCCGCGAAGCTGTTGGCCACGCAGACGAAGGTGTAGCCGTCGGGCGCGGCCTTGGCCGCGGCGTCCACGCCGATCACCGTGCCCGCGCCGGGCTTGTTGTCGACGATCACGCTCTGGCCCAGCGCCTTCGACAGCTCCACGCCCACGAGGCGCGCGACGTAGTCGGTGGTGCCGCCGGGCGTGAAGGGCACGATCACGCGGATCGGCTTGTTCGGCCAAGTGCCCTGCGCACGCGCGAGCACAGGCGATGCCACGACTGCGGCTGCGCCTTGCAGCAGCGTGCGGCGCCGCATGCTCACGCCACGCCCCAGTGGGGAATATGGTGCGAGCCCATCGACACCGCGATGTTCTTCGGCTCGCAGAACACCTCGTAGCTCCAGGTGCCGCCTTCGCGGCCCGTGCCCGAGGCCTTGGTGCCGCCGAAGGGCTGGCGCAGGTCGCGCACGTTCTGGCTGTTGACGAAGCACATGCCTGCCTCCACGGCGGCGGCCACGCGGTGCGCCTTGCCGATGTTCTCGGTCCACACATAGCTGCTCAGGCCGTACTGGATGTCGTTGGCCAGGCGGATGGCGTCGGCCTCGTCCTTGAACGGAATCAGGCAGGCCACGGGGCCGAAGATCTCGTCCTGCGCGATCTTCATGCGGTTGTCGACGTCGGCGAACACGGTGGGCACCACGTAGTTGCCCTTCTTCACGCGATCGGGCAGGTTGGCCGGGCCTTCGAGGCCGCCGCACAGCAAAGTGGCGCCTTCCTTCGGGCCCAGCTCGATGTAGCTGCGCACCTTGGCCAGGTGGGCCTGCGAGATCATCGGGCCGACGATGGTCTTCTCGTCCAGCGGGTCGCCCACGGTGATGCGCCTGGCGCGCTCCGCGAACTTCGCGGCGAAGTCCGCGTAGATCGACTGCTGCACCAGGATGCGCGAGCCCGCGGTGCAGCGCTCGCCGTTGTTGCTGAAGATCATGAACACGGCAGCATCCAGCGCGCGGTCGAGGTCGGCGTCGTCGAAGATCACGAAGGGGCTCTTGCCGCCCAGCTCCATGCTGAACTTCTTCAGGCCCGCGCTCTTCACGATGCGGTTGCCGGTGGCGGTGGAGCCGGTGAACGAAATGGCGCGCACGTCGGGGTGGCCCACCAGCGGCTCGCCGGCTTCCTTGCCGTAGCCGTGCACCAGGTTCAGCACGCCGGGCGGAATGCCGGCTTCGAGCGCCAGCTCGCCCAGGCGCGCGGCCGAGAGCGGCGACAGCTCGCTCATCTTCAGCACCGCCGTGTTGCCGAAGGCCAGGCAGGGCGCGACCTTCCAGGTGGCCGTCATGAAGGGCACGTTCCACGGGCTGATGAGCGCGCACACGCCCACCGGATGGAACAGCGTGTAGTTCAGGTGCGTGGGCGTGGGGTAGGTGTGGCCGTCCACGCGGGTGCACATCTCGGCGAAGTAGTAGAAGTTGTCGGCCGCGCGCGGCACCAGCTGCTTGCCCGTTTGGGCGATGACCTGGCCGCAGTCGTTGGTCTCGGTCTGCGCGATCTCGGGCACGTTCGCGGCAATCAGGTCGCCGAGCTTGCGAATGAGCTTCGCGCGCTCGGGCGCGGGCATGCCGGCCCACTTGGGGAAGGCTTCCTTCGCGGCGGCCACGGCCGCGTTCACCTCGGCCTCGCCGCCGGAGGCGACCTCGGCCAGCACCTCTTGCGTGGCGGGGTTGACGGTCTCGAAGTACGCGGTGCCGGCAACGCTCTTGCCGTTGATCAGGTGATCGACTCTCATGCTTGTCCTTGGATGGTCTCGATGGTGTTCATGAGCGCGCCGATGCGCTCGATCTCGGTGACGACGACGTCGCCCGGCTGGCAATCGACCACGCCGTCGGGCGTGCCGGTGAGGATCAGGTCGCCCGGCGACAGCGTCATGAAGCGGCTGAAGTATTCGATGAGGAAGGGCGCGTCGAAGATCATGTCGCGCGTGTTGCCCTGCTGCGTGACCTGGCCGTTGACGGTGGTGCGCAGCGCGAGCGACATGGGGTCGGGCACATCGGCCGCGTCCACGAACCACGGGCCCAGCGGCGTGCAGGTGTCGCGGTTCTTCACGCGCAGGTTGGGGCGGTACCAGTTCTCCAGGTAGTCGCGAATGGCGTAGTCGTTGGCCACCGTGTAGCCGCCGATGAAGTCGTACGCGTCGTCGCGCTTCACGTTCTTCGCGGTCTTGCCGACGACGATGGCGAGTTCGCATTCGTAGTGCATGAACTTCACGCCGCCCGGGCGGTGCGTGCGCTGGCGGTGGCCGATGAGCGCGCTCTGGCCCTTGACGAACACCAGGGGTTCTTCGGGTGCCTTGAACTCGAGCTCCTTCGCGTGGTCGGCGTAGTTCAGGCCCAGCGCGAGGATGGTGCGCGGGCGCTGCGTGGGCGCGAGCGGCGGCAGCCAGGTGAGCTGGTGCTGCGGCACGACGCGGCCGTCGTCCAGGCGCACGGCCGCATCGGGCTGGCCGTCGAACTCGTGCGCGGTGCCGGTGTGTTCGCGGCCTTCGAAGATGACGCGTGCGTGCTTCATGCGGCTTCCTTCCCCGACGTATTGACCGGCGTATTGACCGGCGTGTCGACCAGTGTGTTGGTGAGGGTCTCGAAGCCCGCAGCAGAGATGTCGATGCGGTCGCCCGCGCGGGCCAGCGGCCGGCCGGGGCCGCAGCCCAGCATGAGCACGTCGCCGTGCGCCAGCGTCATGAACTCGCCCACGTCGGCCAGCAGTTGCCGCGCGGGTCGCACGAGCTGCGAGAAATCGAGCGACTGCTTCAGCTCGCCGTTGACGCGCACCTCGACGCGGAACGTCGCGGGGTCGGCCACCTCCTGCGCGTCGCGCAGTGCCGCGCCGATGCCCAGGAAGCCGTCGACGCACTTGAACTTCACCGGCGGGCGGAAAAAGCTCGCATGCGGAATCGACAGGTCGTTCAGCAGCACGAAGCCTTCGACGTCGCCCTCGGCGCCGATCACCATGCCGATGCTCGCGCCGATTTCCACCTCGGGCACGGCCGCGGGCACCGCGATGGCGCTGCCGTGCGGGCTCCAGGTGTTGGCCGTCTTCACGTAGAGCACGGGGGCCTGGGGCGGTGCCTTGTAGGGCGGCTGCGTCATCTGCGGCGCGAGCGCCTGCACCTCGGCGTCGAAGTTGAGCAGCGTGCCGTACACGGTGCCGCTCGGAAGGTAGTGGGCCATGCCGTTCATGAGGGTTGCTCCAGTGCGATGAGTTCGTCGAGCAGCCCGTACAGCTGCGTGAGCTTGGCCTTGCCCATCGACTGTTCCATCCAGTCGTAGTGCGCCTCGATGCTGCTGCCCAGCCGCTTCACCAGCTTCATGCCGTGCGGCGTGGCCTCGACCACGGTGCGGCGCTGGTCGGCGGGGTCGCGCGCGCGGGTGATGAGGTTGTCGCGCTCCATGCGCGCGAGCACGCCGGTGAGGCTGGGCCCGAGGATGAAGGCCTCGCGCGCCACCCGGCCGGTGTCGACCGCGCCATGCTCGCCCAGCACGCGCAGCACGCGCCATTGCTGGTCGGACAGCGCGTGCTCGCGCAGGCTGGGCCGGGTGTGGGCCATCACGGCTTCGCGGGCCTGCAGCAGCAGGCGCGGCAAATTGCGGTGCGTGAACGTGGTGCTCAAGGGCTTGTCTCTCTTCGCCGGGCTGTCGAGGATCGCCCGAATTACTTAACATGTTAAATGATTGGCTCCTTCTTTCCAAGACGCCGCGTATCAGGGTTTGTGCGGACACCTAAACTCGTCGCATGGCCAAGGACAAAACACTTTTCGTCTGCAGTGAATGCGGCGGCACCAGCCCCAAGTGGCTGGGCAAATGCCCGAGTTGCGGTGCATGGAACACCCTCGTCGAACAGGCGGCCGGCGCAGGCGCGGGCGGCGGCCCGGCCAACAACCGCTTCGGCACGCAGTTCGCGTCGCTGGCGGGCGCGTCGGAGCTCACGACGCTGTCCGACATCGAGGCGACCGATGTCGCGCGCACGCCCACCGGGCTCGACGAACTCGACCGTGTGCTGGGCGGCGGCATCGTCTCGGGCGGGGTGACGCTCATCGGCGGCGACCCCGGCATCGGCAAGTCGACGCTGCTGCTGCAGGCCGTCGATGCGCTGCAGCGCGCGGGGCAGAACGCGCTCTATGTCACGGGCGAGGAAAGCGGCTCGCAGGTGGCGCTGCGCTCCAAGCGGCTCGGGCTCGACCATTCGCAGGTGCAGGTGCTGGCCGAGATCCAGCTCGAGAAGATCATCGCCACGCTCGACGCCACGCGCCCGGCCATCGCGGTGATCGACTCGATCCAGACGGTGTACTCCGACCAGCTCACCTCCGCCCCCGGCTCGGTGGCGCAGGTGCGCGAATGCGCGGCCCATCTCACGCGCTTCGCCAAGACCAGCGGCACGGCCGTGGTGCTGGTGGGCCACGTGACGAAAGAGGGCGCGCTCGCGGGCCCGCGCGTGCTGGAGCACATGGTGGACACGGTGCTGTACTTCGAAGGCGAAACGCATTCGACCTTTCGGCTGGTGCGCGCCATCAAGAACCGCTTCGGCGCGGTCAACGAGATCGGCGTGTTCGCCATGACCGAGCGCGGCCTGAAGGGCGTGACCAACCCGAGCGCCATCTTCCTGAGCCAGCATTCCGAGCCGGTGCCCGGCAGCGTGGTGCTGGTCACGCTGGAGGGCACGCGGCCGATGCTGGTGGAAATCCAGGCGCTGGTCGACAACGGCGGGCCCAGCCCGCGCCGCCTGTCGGTGGGCCTGGACCGCGACCGCCTCGCCATGCTGCTGGCCGTGCTGCACCGCCATGCGGGCGTGGCCTGCATGGACCAGGACGTGTTCGTCAACGCGGTGGGCGGCGTGCGCATCAGCGAGCCCGCGGCCGACCTGGCCGTGATGCTGGCCATTACCTCGAGCCTGCGCGGCAAGCCGCTGCCCAAGGGCTTCATCGCGTTCGGCGAGGTGGGCCTGGCCGGCGAGGTGCGTCCGGCGCCGCGCGGGCAGGAGCGCCTGCGCGAGGCCGCCAAGCTGGGCTTCAGCGTGGCGGTGGTTCCCAAGGCCAACGCGCCCAAGAAGGGCGCGAAGGAAATCGAAGGGCTGACGATCCATGCCGTCGACCGCATCGAGGAAGCGATGGACGTGGTCCGCCGCCTCGATTGACCTGATCAGTGCCTGGCAGGGTCGGAAAAAAACGACCCGGCGCACCGTGGCGCGCCGGGCCTACCCTCCCTCCTACCCCCCGATGTGCATCGTGAACGCCGGTCCGCTGTTGAGCACGCATTGCCCGCTGCCCAACGTGGCCGAGTTCATCGTGTACTGGCAACTCAGGTTGCCGCCGCGGCTGCCGGTGGCATTCGCCACGCCGGTGCCCCGCGAGCCTGCGACCCGGGTTGCCTCTCCCTGAAACTGTTCGCCGCCGATCTGTGCGTTGAAGTGGCCGCGGCCGTTCATGTCGTTGGTCACCGTGCCGGCGACGGCGCCGTAGCGCGCGGCCTCCGGGTTCGACGGGTACAGCCGCGCATTGAAGGTCTGCGCCACCGGACCCGGCGCGACGGCATAAGACTGCGAGGAGGGCACCGCGGGAGCGGGTTGCCCGAGCGGTACCACGTAGCAGCCGCTGAGCGCGGTGCCCGCGAGCGCGGCGACGAGGGTGAGACGAACGAATGTGACGGAACGCGGAATGGTCATACGCTTCTGGGTGGCCCGGGCTGATGCCCGTGAAGCAAATGTGCCCGCCAGCGCTACCGGGGCACTCGCATTTCGGCACCAGTACCGTCTTGCGCGCCCGGAGGTAGTAGGGGCTGCTACTTCGGCCGTTCGCTGCGGGCGGCGACAATGCGCGCCATGAATTTTAAGAAATTTCTGGTGCCCGTGGGCGCCATCCTTCTCCTGGGGCTGGCCTGGCGCAGCGGCGGCTGGGGCGGCGTTGCCCTGGCTGCTGGCGCCATCGTGATGTTCTTGCTGCTGCACTTCAACCGCGCCATGCAGGTGCTCAAGCGCGCCGCCGACCGGCCCGTGGGCTACGTGGGCAGCGCCGTGATGCTCAACGCCAAGCTCAAGCCCGGCGCCACGCTGATGCACGTGATCGCCATGACCCACGCACTGGGCGAACTGCGCTCGCCCAAGGACGAACAGCCCGAGCTGTACCGCTGGACCGACGGCGGCGGCTCCTATGTCGACGCCGTGTTCAACGGCGGCAAGCTGCAGAGCTGGGCCATGACGCGGCCGGATACAGACGGCGGCACCGCGGCCGACGACCACACGCAAACCCCCGCGGCCTGATCGAACCCCGCGCGCTTCATCCCGCGCGCTTTACCTCGCGCGCTTCATTCCACCCCGCTTCACCCCCCGCGCGCCTTGCGCCCGGGCTGGCGCCACGGCGGGTTCGCCTTCGCCTGGTGCCGCGCCTCCTTGGCGAATTCCGCGCACGCATGCGTCATCAGGTCGGCCGACCGGTACACCAGGAACACGTCGAAGTCGGGCAGCGCGTCGGTGATCGGCAGCTTCTCCAGCAGGCCGGGCTGCAGCCGCAGCGGCCCCGCGCCGTGGAACACGAAGTCCGACCACATGCTGATCATGTCGGTCTGCGTGGCCAGCTGCAGGCCCAGCAGGTTCGACGCGCTCTGCACCATGCGCCGCGGCATCTCGAGCCCGTGCATCTGCATCGTGCTGACCAGCGGGCTGCCCGCGTCGTCGATCGGGTCGAGCACCAGCCAGTCGGCGTCCAGCAGCGGCTGCAGCTTGCGCACCCGCCGCAGCGGATGGCCCGCGCGCACCGACAGGTGCATGGCCACCGAGAACAACGGCTCCCACTGAAAGGAGTTGGTGCCCGGCCCGTTGCAGGTGGAGATCAGCCCCAGGTCGAGCCGCCCCTCGCGCAGCCCCTCGAAGATCTGTTGCGGCCGCAGCTCGAAGCAGCGCATCGCCACATTGGGAAAGCGCTGCCTGAACGACGCCATCGCATCGGGCAGCGGCCCGCTCGACGCCACGGCGGTGAAGCCGATGTTCAGCTGCGCCTCGTCGTGCCCGCGAATGGCCTCGATGTCTTCCAGCGCATGCCGCAGTTCCTGCTCGACCAGGCTCGCGCGCTTGACCAGCGCAACGCCGTAGGCCGTCAGGCTTACGCCGCGCGTGGAGCGCGACATCAGCGTCACACCGAGCTCGCGCTCCAGTTCCGAGATGGTCTTGGAGAGCGCGGGCTGCGTGGTGTGCAGGCTGCGCGAGGCCTCGTGGATGCTGCCGTGCTGGGCCACGGCCAGCAGGACGCGCAACTGTTGCAGCTTCATCGTGGTGCCGCGTTCTCGAAAAAGGGGCGCGAAAACGCCGTCTTGGTGGTTCTCCCGATGGTGCCGAAGGGCTCTTTCTGTCGGGGATTCCGTTTGGTTATCGGCATGAAAATTTGTGATTCTTCGCTGCTGCGCTTTGCCTGAATACTCCGCCGCAAAGGGCCCCGCCGGGCACCTGCGCAACCTGTTCGTGGAGACATTAGATGAGCGAAGCCACCTTGCCTGCAAGCCCGATCGGGGGTTCTGCGTCCAGCGCCGCCGGCGCATCCACCGCCACCAGTGCCACCCGGGCGAAGGCACCGCAGAGCCAGTTCCGCCTGATCGCGGCCTGCTCGCTGGGCAACGCGCTGGAGATGTACGACTTCACCGTCTACAGCTTCTTCGCGCTGCTGATCGGCAAGCTGTTCTTTCCCTCCGACAGCGCCTACGGCTCGCTGCTGCTGGCGGTGGCCACCTTCGGCATCGGCTTCGTGATGCGCCCGCTGGGCGGCGTGATCATCGGCAACTACGCCGACCGCAAGGGCCGCAAGGCCGCCATGACGCTGACCATCGGCCTGATGGTGCTGGGCACGCTGTGCATCGCGTTCGCGCCGACCTATGCGTCGGCCGGCGTGTTCGGCTCGCTGATGATCGTGGCCGGCCGGCTGCTGCAGGGCTTTTCGCTCGGCGGCGAAGTGGGCGCGGCCACCTCCATGCTGATGGAGGCCGGCGGCGTGAAGGGCCGCGGCTTTCGCGTGAGCTGGCAGCTCGCGAGCCAGGGCGTGTCGGCGCTGCTGGGCGCGTTCACGGGCGCCGCGCTGTACGCCGCGTTGCCGCAGGCCTCGCTGGAGAGCTGGGGCTGGCGCCTGCCGTTCCTGCTCGGCCTGCTGATCGCGCCGGTGGGCCTCTACATTCGCGCCAACCTCGACGAGACGCACGTTGCCGAGCGCCACGAGTCCAGCCCCGTGGGGCGCCTGCTGCGCGCGCACGGCGGCACGGTGCTCAAGGGCATCCTGGCCACCACCGCGGGCACGGCCACGATGTACCTGGTGGTGTTCTTCATGCCCACCTACATGATCCGCGTGCTGCACATGCCGCCGTCGCTGTCGCTGCTGTCGGGCTGCGTCACGGGCATCACGCTGTTCGTGGTGTCGCTGGTGGCGGGGCGCCTGGCCGACCGGCTGCCCGATCGCAAGCCGCTGGTGATCGGCTCGCTGCTGTTCAGCGTGGTCGCGGTGGTGCCGGTGTTCTGGCTCATCAGCCACCACCCGAGCGTGCCGCTGGTGCTGGCGCTGTCGGCGCTGCTGACGGCCAGCGTCAACATCGGCACCACCCCCATGTTTTTGATGCTGCTGGAGATGCTGCCGGCCGGCGTGCGTGCCAGCGGCATCTCGGTGATCTACAGCGTGGGCGTGACCATCTTCGGCGGCTCGTCGCAGTTCATCGTGACCTGGCTGCTGGCAAAGACCGACAACCCGCTGTCGCCGGCCTTCTACATGATGGTCTGCGGCGTGCTGAGCCTGGTCGCGCTGCTGAGCCTGCGCGAGCGCAAGACGGCCTGATGCGCGAACGCCGCCCCCTGGCCCGCCTTTTTCACCTTCATCGCAACGGATTTCTTTCATGACCCGCGAACTCAGCCCCCAGACCACCAAGCTCCTGTCGCGCCTGCTGCCCCAGGCCGACGTCGACACGCAGGCCTTCGTCGACATTCGCCGGCAGATCCACGCCAACCCCGAGCTCGGCTTCGAGGTGAGCGCCACCAGCGAGCTGGTCGCGAACCTGCTGCGCAGCTGGGGCTACGAGGTGCACACCGGCATCGGCAAGACCGGCATCGTGGCGCAGCTGAAGCTGGGCAAGGGCACGCGCAGCCTGGGCATTCGCGCCGACATGGACGCGCTGCCCATCACCGAGGCCACCGGCCTGCCGTACGCGAGCCGCAACGCGGGCCGCATGCATGCCTGCGGGCACGACGGGCACACCGCCATCCTGCTGGCGGCCGCGAAGGCGCTGGCGAAGGCGCGCGACTTCGACGGCACGCTGAACCTGATCTTTCAGCCCGACGAAGAGAACCTGTGCGGCGCGCGCGCGATGATCGCCGACGGCCTGTTCGAGCGCTTTCCCTGCGACGCGGTGTACGCGCTGCACAACGCGCCCGGCGTGCCGGTGGGCACGATGCTGGCCATCGAGGGGCCGGTGACGCTGTCGTCCGACGTGGCCGACGTCACCATCAAGGGCGTGGGCGGGCACGGCGCCATGCCGCACCGCGCGCGCGACCCGGTCGCCGCGGCCGCGGCCATCGTCACCGCGCTGCAGACCGTGGTGGCGCGCAACGTGGCGCCCGACGACACGGCGGTGGTGTCGGTGGGCTTCATTCGCGGCGGGGCCACGCACAACGTGATTCCGCAGTCGGTGTCGCTGGGCCTGAACGTGCGCGCGGCGCGGCCCGAGACGCGCGCGCTGGTCGAGCAGCGCATCCGCGAGATCGTCGACTTCACCGCGCAGGCGCACGGCGTGCAGGCCGAGATCGACTACCGCCAGCTGGTGCCGCCGGTGGTCAACACCGCGGCCGAGACGCAGCTGGCCGCGCAGGTGTGCGCCGAGCTGGTGGGCGAGGAGAACGTCGTCACGCAGGCGCCCAAGGGCTTCGCGGGCAGCGAAGACTTCGCCTGGATGCTCGACGCGTTGCCGGGCTGCTATTTGCTGCTGGGCAACGGGGAGGGCGAGTTCGGGGGCTGCATGGTGCACAACCCGGGCTACGACTTCAACGACCAGGTGCTGCCGCTGGGCGCCGCGTGCTGGGTGCGGCTGGCGCAGACCTACCTGGTCGCCTGAGCGTTCATCGAAGGCGCGTCAGAACAATGCGCTTCAAAACAATGCGCGTCAGAACGGCGCGTCTTCTTCCTCTTCGGGCGCATCGGCCGGCGTCGTGGTCGTCGGTGCTTTTGCCGCGGGCTTGACCGTGTCGTCGGGCGGGGCCGCGGAGAACGCCGCTTCGCCGCCCAGCGCGTCGAGCAGCGCCGGCACCAGCTGGCCGAGCTCGCCGGTCGCGATGGCCACGTCGGCGTCGAAGTTGTCTTCCTTCTTGCCACCGGAGGCGCCGTCGCCCGTGCCTTCGAGGAAGGTGATCTTGCGGATCAGCATGCCCTGCGTGAGCTCGAAGGACACGCGGTCGTCCCAGGTGAGCGCCAGGCGCGTGGGGCGCTTGCCGTCGGTGATGTGCTGCTTCACCTCGTCGATGTCCAGCGCGTGCTTGGCATAGCGCACCACGGCCTTGGAGTCGTCGGAGGCCTTGAGCTCGCACTCGCGGTCGATGCTGAAGCCGGCCGGCGGCTCCTGCGTGAGCAGCCAGTTGGCCATGGCGGCGGCCGGCTCGATCTGCGTGTTGACCAGCGCCACGGCAAAGCCGTCGAGCGACTTCACCAGGCTGGTGACCACCTCGTCGGCGCGCGTGGCGTTGCCGCTGTTGATTACCAGGCGGTTCTCGGCCTTGTCGATCCACACCGTCACGCGCGCGCTGCGGGTGAAGGCCATGGGCAGCAGCTCCAGCGTGATGTCTTCTTTCAGGTCCTTCTTTTCCTTCTTGCCGGGCTTGCGGCCGGTGGTGGCTTCGATGCTGGCGCAGCGCTCGTCGAGCTTGCGGCGCACCACCGAGCCGGGGACCTGCTTGCTTTCGATCATGTACTCGACCAGCCACTGGCCGTCGATGGATTCGACCAACGGGCCGTTGGCTTCGCCGCGGGGCTCGACCCAGCCGGCGGACTTTTCCTGCGAGGGGCCGCACGGCACGAAGCGCTGCTTGGCAAGCCCTTCTTCCGCCTCGGCCAGTGTTTGGGACCAGGCAGGTTCGATGCGATAGACGATGACGTTCTTGAATACGGACACGGAAACCCTTTTTCCACTGGTTTGGACAACCAACCATTGTCGGGCACCCTGCAGGAGCACGGCCGCGGGCTGCGCCTTAAAATCGAAAGCTTTTGCGACTGCCCCCGGTCGCACCCCACCGCTCCCAAAGGAATCAGGAAATGAGCTCGATCCCCCCCTCGCTGGACGACCGTGACGGCAAGATCTGGATGGACGGCGAACTCGTGGACTGGCGCGACGCCAAGATCCACGTGCTGAGCCACACGCTGCACTACGGTTGCGGCGCCTTCGAGGGCGTGCGCGCCTACAAGACGCCCGAGGGCACGGCCATCTTCCGCCTGGCCGAGCACACCGAGCGCCTGTTCAACAGCGCCAAGATCCTGCGCATGAAGATCCCGTTCACGCAAGAGCAGCTGAACGAAGCGCAGAAGCAGGTCGTTCGCGAGAACAAGCTCGAAAGCTGCTACCTGCGCCCGCTGATCTGGATCGGCTCCGAGAAACTCGGCGTGAGCCCCAAGGGCAACAGGATCCACGCCATGGTCGCGGCCTGGTCGTGGGGCGCCTACCTCGGCGAAGAGGGCCTGAAGCGCGGCATCCGAGTGAAGACCTCCAGCTACACGCGCCACCACGTCAACATCACGATGACGCAGGCCAAGTCGGTGAGCAACTACACCAACTCGATCCTGGCCAACATGGAAGCGCTGGACGACGGCTACGACGAGGCGCTGCTGCTCGACGCGAGCGGCTTCGTGTCCGAGGGCGCGGGCGAGAACATCTTCGTGGTCAAGGGCGGCGTGGTGTACACGCCCGACCTGTCGGCCGGCGCGCTCAACGGCATCACGCGCAACACCATCCTGCACATCTGCAAGGACCTGGGCCTGGAGCTGGTGCAAAAGCGCATCACGCGCGACGAGGTCTACATTTCCGACGAGGCCTTCTTCACCGGCACCGCCGCCGAAGTGACGCCCATCCGCGAGCTCGACCGCATCGAGATCGGTAACCGCGGCGACGGCGGCTCGCGCGGCCCCATCACCGAGAAAATCCAGTCTGCCTTCTTCGACATCGTGAACGGCAAGAACCCCAAGTACGCCCACTGGCTCACGAAAGTCTGAATCCCATGTCCACCAATGCAGTCGTCGAACTCCTGGCCAAGGAGCTCAATCATCAAGGCGGCGTGTTCTGCCCCAGCCCCAAGGCCGACATGAAGCTCTGGAACAACCACCCGAAGGTGTACCTCGACGTGGCGCGCACCGGCGAAGCCAAGTGCCCGTACTGCGGCACGGTGTACCGCCTGAAGGCGGGTGAAACGGTGTCGTCGCGGCACTGAAAGCGCGACAGCGTTCCTGAGCCCTTCGAGGCTCGGGGCGCGAGGCCAAAGCTAGGCGCCGCGCAATGCGGCGCCTTCAGTCCGTCAGGCCCTCTGCCCTACCAGCCCCGCCGGCCCATCAACCTGGTTGGGTCAACGATTCCACGCGGCGCGACGGCAGCAGGCCACGCCACGGATTCGGATCGTTCTTTTCCTGCGCGAGCCGCAGGTAGATCATGGCGATCCACAGCAGCGCCAGCCCGATCTGCGCGTCGCGCAGCGCCGAGTTCACGCTCGACGCGATCAGCGCGATCAGCGTGGCCGCCAGCGCGTAGCGGCCCGCGATGTCGGGGCGCTTCCACGCCTGCCACACCGCCGTGACCATGATGAGCAGCAAGCTCAGCAAGGCTGGCAGCCCGCCCTGCGAGCCGACCCACAGGAAGTCGTTGTGCGGCATGTTCGAGTCCGCGAACAGCGCCGGGCCGCGCTTGTGCCACTGCTCGGTCCAGCCGCCGATGCCCCAGCCGGTGAGCGGGCGGTCGGCGATCATGCGGCCGGTGTCGCGGTACATGTAGTAGCGAATGATCCAGCTGCCGTGGAACACGGCGCCGTTCTGCGCGTCTTCGATTTCCTGCACGCCGGTCTCCACCTTGTGCTGCAGCTGCGGCAGCTGGTAGAGCCCCGCACCCAGCACCACGGTCCCCAGCACCAGCGCGCCCACCAGCATCTTCAGGTGGCTGCGCCACTGGTGGATGCACACCACCGGCACCACCAGCAGCAGCGCCAGCACCGAGGTGCGCGAGGTCAGCGGCAGCGCCACCACCAGGCCCAGCCCGAGCATCAGCACGAAGGCTGGAATCGCGCGCAGCGGCCGGTGCGCGGCAATTTGCGCAATGCCCCACACGGCGGCCGTGGAGGCCACCACGCTGAACAGCAGCGCATTGCTGATCGACTTGTTGCCCACCTCCATGACCACCGCGCGCAGCGGCGACCACAGCGGAAAGCCGATGGCGTAGTACGCCACCACCAGCAGCACGCCCAGCGCCGCGGCCAGCAGGAAGCCGCGCAGCGCCCACAGCGCTTCCTCGCGCGTGAGCGCCATCGCCATCAATATGGTGAGGCCGATGCGGATGCCGTGGAACAGGTTGGACGGGGTCTCGGGGTAGTGCCGCCCGAAGGCCAGCACCAGCAGCGTCCAGGCCAGGTAGGCCATCACCGGCCACCACAGCGGGTTGGCGCGCAGCCGCGCGAGGCGCTCGCGCCCGTCGCCGGCCACCACCAGGGTGAGCAGCAGCAAGATGGCTGAAAGGTAGGTGACGCCGACCGGCATGAACACCACCAGCCCCCAGAACATGGCCGCGGGCCGAACGATGTGCGATCTCTGCATAGGGGCGGAATTCTAGGTGCGCCCCGCGGCGCCAACCTGACCGAGGCCCCGCGTGCGGCAGGGCGTTGGCCCCGGGCGGCCCAGCGGCCTTCGGCGGCCTTGGGTGCCCCTCAGTGCCGGCTCAGTGCCGGTCAGTGCCCGCGCGCCGCTACCGGCAGGCGAATGACGAAGCTCGCGCCGCCGCCCGGCCGGTCTTCGCAGCGCACCGTGCCGCCGTGCCGCTCGGCGATCGACTTCACCAGCGCCAGCCCCAGGCCCACGCCGCCGTTGCGCTCGCTGGCGCCGGGCAGCCGGTAGAAGGGCTCGAAGATGCGTTCGCGCAGCCCCGGCGGCACGCCCGGGCCGCGGTCGTTCACGCGCACCGTGGCAAAGCCGTTGGCGCTGCCCAGCTCCACCGCGATTTCGCCGGCGCCGTAGCGGCGGGCGTTTTCCAGCAGGTTGCGGATGGCGCGGCGCAGCAGGCGCGACACGCCCGGCACGGTGAGGGTGGCGTTGTCGGTGCCTTCGGCCAGGTCGAGCTCGGCGTTCACCTGCGAGCATTCCTCGGCGGCCAGGCCGGTGAGGTCGACCGCCTCGATGGTGCCCATGTCGGCCTCGCTGGCGTCCAGCCGGCTGGCCAGCAGGATCTCGTCGATGAGCTGGTCGAGCTCGCCGATGTTGCGCGAGATTTCCTCGCGCGCCGACTGGCTCGGGCGCTCGCCCATCAGCTCCAGGCCCATGCGGATGCGGGTGAGCGGCGAACGCAGCTCGTGCGAGGCGTTGGCCAGCAGCGACTTGTGCGAGCGCACCAGCTGTTCGATGCGTTGCGCCGACGCGTTGAATCGTTTCGAGAGATCTGCCACTTCGTCCTGCCCTTCTTCGGTCACGCGCACCGAGAGATCGCCTTCGCCCCAGCGCTGCACGCCGCGCTGCAGCGACTCCAGCCGCTGCGTGATGCGCCGCACGATCGGGTACACGCCCAGCGCCACCGCCACGCCCACCAGCGCGATCATCCAGCCCAGCCCGAAGGGCGTGCGCCACGGCGCGAAGCCGCCCGAGCCGGTGGGCCGTTCACGCGGCGCCACGCGCAGCGTGACCGACTTGCCGTCGCTCAGCGTCACGTCGAACTCCAGCCCCTGGCCGGGCACGCGCAGCGCGGTGCCCGCGCCGATCTGCTTGTCTTGTGCGTCCAGCACCACCACGTTGCGCGGCACCGGTGCCAGCCGCTCGCGCTCGGCTTCGGCCGCCTCGCGCACGATCCAGTTGGCCATCAGCGTGAGGATGACCACGCCGCCCACCACCGCGAGCCAGATGCGCACGTACAGGTGGCGTGAATAGAAGCTGCGCAGCATCATGAAAAGAGGCGGCCGCCGCAGGGCCGCCTCAAGGCGAGCCGCGCCTCCCCCTCGGGGGATGGCGAATTGCACGGCGCGAAGCGAATGAAAAGCCGGGGGGCTGACATTTTCTTAGTCTTGCTGCTTGGCGAAGACGTAGCCCACGCCGCGCACCGTGAGGATGCGCTTGGGGTTCTTCGCGTCGACCTCGATGGCCGCGCGGATGCGGCCCATGTGCACGTCGATGGAGCGGTCGAAGGCCTCGAGCTCGCGCCCGCGCACGGCCTCCATGATCTGGTCGCGCGTGAGCACGCGGCCCGCGCGCTCGGCCATGGCCACCAGCAGGTCGAACTGGTAGGAGGTCAGGTCGGCCAGCGCGCCGGCCACCGACACGGTGCGCGCGTTGCGGTCGATTTCCAGCGTGCCGAAGCGCATCACGGTGGAGGCCTCGGTCTCGGTGGCGTTCTCGCTGCGCCGGCGCAGCACGGCGCGAATGCGCGCCAGCAGCTCGCGCGGCTCGAAGGGCTTGGGCAGGTAGTCGTCCGCGCCGATCTCCAGGCCGATGATGCGGTCCATCGGGTCGCCCTTGGCCGTCAGCATCAGCACCGACACCTTCGACATCGGGCCCGGCAGCGCGCGAATGCGGCGGCACACTTCGAGCCCGTCGGTGTCGGGCAGCATCAGGTCGAGGATCACGAGGTCGGGCGCGTGCTGCTGCAGCTGCTCGAGGCCGTTCGCGCCGTCGGCGGCGTGGTTGAAGGCGAAGCCCGACTGCGTCAGGTATTCGCCCACCATCTGCGCCAGGCGGACGTCGTCTTCGATCATCAGGAGTTGGGGGGTGCTCATGCGCTTCATGGTCGTCCACAGGGAGCAAGCAGGCTTGAACGCTCCGTAAAGTTGGGTAAACCTCAGGGGGCCGTGTCAACCGGAGCTGCTGCGAAAAGCATAGCGCCCTGTCCAACGGCCGCCGGGGGGAGGTCGAGATTTTCCGCGAGCAATGCGCTCAGTTGCGTGGCGTCCACGTCGGCATCGGCCAACCGCGCGCGCTCGAGTATTTCGCCGGCCAGCTGCCGCAGCTGCACGGTCGAGGCGCGGATGCGCGCGCGAAACGCGGCGTCGTCCAGCGTGTCCTTCAGGCTGCGGTTGAGCTCGGCGAACCACGGCATCGCGGCCTGGTCGAGCATCACCGCCGGGTTGGCGCGCGCGCTGGCGGCCGACCAGTTGCGCAGCAGCGTCTGCACCGCGAGGTTCAGCCGCTGGCAGTGCTGCAGCTCGCCCTTCAGGCCGCCCAGCGCGTGCAGGTCGGTCAGGCGCTGCTGGAAGAAGATCTGCGACAGCACGCCCCAGTAGTAGGCGTAGTCCCAGATCACCTTCACCGGCAGCACCTCGGGGTCGCCGAAGAGCGGGTACTGGTCCTGGTAGAGGGCCAGCGTGCTCTCGTAGAACGAGTGGTAGAGCTGGTCGTACAGCTGCGCGCGCGAATCGATCGGGCGGCCCGCGCGGTCCTGCGCGATCAGGTCGGTGATGTAGGTGTTGCCGATGGCGATGAAGTCGCTGCCCGGCGAATAGAAGGGGTCGAGGAACAGCCCCGCCTCGCCCGTCATGGCCCAGCGCTGGCGCCCCGAGAACACCTGCTTGCAGCCGTGCGAGAAGTGCTTGAGGAACGCGAAGTCCTGCAGCAGGTGGCGTTTGCCGTCCAGCGCCTCGTAAAGACGCGGCTGGTAGGTGGCGAACCACGCCATGGCCTTGTCGAAGGTGTCGATGGTGTCCAGCGGATGCAGCTTCGGGTCGGCCACGATGCCCACCGAATGCGAGCCCGAGGCCAGCGGAATCAGCCACGCCCAGTAGCCCGCGCCCACCAGGTGGTTGGTCGACAGCCAGCGCGCCTGCGGGTTGCAGCGCTCGCGCCATTCGGTGCTGTCGCTCCAGTCGTCGATGGCGATGCGCTCGCCGATGCGGAACCACACCGCGTTCACGTCGTGCGCGTTCGGCTCGGCCAGGCCCAGCTTGCGCTTGAGCATGCCGGCGCGTCCGCAGGCGTCGATGAGCCAGCGCGCCTGGGTGCGGTGGGTCTGGTCGCCGCGCGTCCACTCGATGTGGTGCGGCGTGGCGCCGCCTTCGGTGTTCTCGCTCAGGTCGATGCGGCGTACCAGCGCGCTGTCGATGAAGCGCACGCCCTGGCGCGTGGCCTCTTCGGCCAGGAAGTTCTCGAAGATGCCGCGGTCGATCTGGTAGCTGGGCACCGACAGGTAGCGGCTCGCGCCGATTTCGGTGACGTTCTCGACGTCGCTGCGGCCTTCGCTGAAGAAGAAGCGAAAGCCGAACTTGCGCAGCTGCTTCTCGTCCATGTGGGCCTTCAGGCCCAGCACGGTGTCGAAGTAGTGCGCACCGATTTCCACCGACGACTCGCCCACCTTGTGCGCCGCGTGCGGCACCGGGTGCGCGCGGCGCTCCAGCACCAGCACGCGCAGGTCGCCGAAGCGCTGGCGCAGCTGCAGCGCCAGCGTGAGGCCGGCCAGCCCGCCGCCCATGATCACTGCGTCGAAGGAGCCAAGCGCAGTGTCGTTCATGGGTCAGCTCCTGGAAGTCGGTTGGATGGGTTGAATGGGTTGGATCTGCAGTCGAAGGGACAGCGTGGGCGACAGCGGCAGCTCGACGCTCCCGTGCGCCTTGCCGGCGTCACCCGCGTCCAGGTGCGCCAGCGACTCGTAGAGCCCCAGCGCGTCGGCCATCGGGTTGATGCCGGCCAGCGACCTGGCGGCCTCCGAGCGGGGCGGCGTGGGGGCGGTGGCTGCTTGCGCGCCGCTGGCCAGCGACCACTGCAGCGCCGCCACAGTGCGCTCGGTGGGCGCGGGCGCCAGCACCAGCGCCACCGCGAGCAGGCCGCGGCTGTCGGTGACGGACGTGAGCGCGCCGACCGTGGGCGTGTCGTAGCCCACCAGCAGCACCGCTTCCTGGTCGGCCGCGCACTGCACGGCCGCTTCGAGCAGGCCGGCGGCAAAGCTGTGTTCGTAGGCCGAGATGGCGTTGCTGGCGGCCATGCAGCCCGTGCCGATGGTCCAGTAGCCCACGGCCGCGTTGTGCACCGAGTTGTGGAACTTGGTGGGCGACAGCACCTTGGGGTCGGTCGCGAGCGTGCCGCACATGTAGTCGTTGATCGACAGGTCGCCGTGCGCCGAGGTGAACACGCAGGGCACGTCGGCGGCGTTGCGGCCGGAGGCGGCCATGGCGGCGGCGGCCACCTCGAGCGCCAGCGCCACGGTGTCGGGCGCGCGGCGGCGCTCGGCCGGGGCCAGCACCTGCGGCGCGGGGCGCTTGGCGGGCGGATCGCTCAAGGTGCCTTCGCCGCGGAAGGCGGCGCGCGCGGCCTCCCAGCCGGGCAGCGTGGGGGTCCAGAAGGCCGGGCCTTCGATGTACAGCGTCGGGGGCACGGTGGCGTGGGTGGAAGCTTGGTTCATGTCGCTCATGCTGCCTTGCCGAACACGAGCGAGCAGTTGTTGCCGCCGAAGCCGAAGGAGTTGGACAGCGCGTAGCGCACGTCGGCGTGCACCGGCGCGAGCTTGATCTGCGGGCCGAAGCCTTCGTCCAGCGTGCGGGTGTTGACCGTGCCCGGCATCAGGCCGCGCTCGATGGCCAGCAGGCTGATGACCGCCTCGACGATGCCCGCGGCGCCCAGCGTGTGGCCCATGAAGCCCTTGGTCGAGCTGGCGTGCGTGCGCGCGGGAAAGCGGCGCGCCACCAGCGCGCCCTCGACCTCGTCGTTCTTCTGGCTCGAGGTGCCGTGCATGTTGATGTAGTCGATGGCCTCGGGCGCGAGGCCGGCGCGCGCCAGCGCCTCGTCGAGCGCGCGCTCGGCGCCCAGGCCCTCGGGGTGGGGCGTGGACATGTGGTGCGCGTCGCTGGCTTCGCCGTAGCCCAGCAGCCGCAGCGGCGAGGCGTCGGCGCCCGCCTGCACGCGCTCGACCAGCGCGAAGCCCGCCGCCTCGCCCAGGCTGATGCCGTTTCGGTTGGCGTCGAAGGGGCGGCAGGGCTCGGTCGACACCAGTTCGAGCGAATTGAAGCCGAACAGCACGCTGCCGCACAGCGTGTCGGCCCCGCCCACCACGGCCGCGTCGGCCAGGCCCAGGCGAATCAGCCGCTCGGCCGACGCGAACACCTTGGCGCTGGACGAGCAGGCGGTAGAGATGGTTTCGCTCGGCCCGCTGATGCCCAGCAGCTCCTGCGTGAACATGGCCAGCGAATGTGGCGTGTGCACCGCGGCGCGGCGCTGGTCGAGCGGGAAGTTGCCTTCGGCGTCGAGCTGCGTGTAGGCCAGTTCGGTCTCGCCGATGCTGGCGGTCGAGGTGCCCAGGATGAGCGCGATGCGCGAGGCGCCGTACTTCTCACGCGCGGCGGCCACCGCCTCGATGAAGCCGTCGGCCTGCAGGCCCATGTAGGCCAGCCGGTTGTTGCGGCAGTCCCAGCGCGCGAGCGCCTCGGGCAGCCGCACGTCTTCGACGCCGTCGACGCGGCCGATCCAGGTCGGCAGCGGCGCGTCGCCGAAGTCGTTGGCGCGCAGGCCGCTGCGCGACTGCGCGAGCGCGTCGGCCAGCGCTTCCTTGCCGACACCGACGGCCGACGTCGCCGTGAAGGCGGTGATTTGGAGGGGGGAGATTCGAGGCGGCACGGTCTTTTTTGGGTGAGTTTGCTGGCGACGGAAGGGCGCGAGAAAAGAAACAAAAAGCAGCAAAACTGAATGTATACGCGAAACAGCGTACCAGTTGCGGGCGCCGCGCCGCGTCGGTCGTGTCCTATAAGGCGCGGCGTCTTCAGGCCGCCGCGGGCTTCAGGCGCGCTCCGCGCTGTCTGCCGTCTGTCCGGCGGGTGGGCCTGCCGGGCTTTGGGCACTCTGCGGGCGTGCCGTGGTCGTGAGCCGCGACGCCAGCGCCACCAGCACCAGCACCGGCACGCCCAGCAGCGCCGTGGCCGTGAAGAAGGTGCTGTAGCCGTAGGCATCGACGAACACGCCCGAGTAGCCGGCGATGAACTTCGGCAGCAGCAGCATCAGCGAGCTGAACAGCGCGTACTGCGTGGCCGAGTAGCTGATGTTCGTCAGGCTCGACAGGTAGGCGATAAAGGCGGCCGAGGCGATGCCGCCGGCCAGGTTGTCGGCCGAGACCACGGCGATGAGCGCCGTCAGGTCGTGCCCGCGCGAGGCCAGCCAGGCGAACAGCAGGTTGCTGGCCGCGCTCAGCACCGCGCCCAGCATCAGCACGCGCATCACGCCCAGGCGCATCGACAGCACGCCGCCCACGAAGGCGCCCGCCAGCGTCATGACCACGCCGTAGATCTTGCTGACCGTGGCCACCTCGTCCTTGGTGAAGCCCATGTCCACGTAGAAGGGGTTGGCCATGATGCCCATCACCACGTCGCTGATGCGGTAGATGGCAATCAGCGAAAGAATCAGCACCGCCTGCCACTTGTAGCGGCGGATGAAGTCGGCAAAAGGCTCGATGAGCGCGCCCTGCAGCCATTCGGCCGCGTTCTTCGCCTGCGGCAGCACGCGCCGCACGGGTTCGGGCGACAGCAGCACGGTGAGCACGCCGACCGCCATGGACGCCGCCATCACCAGGTAGGCCGTTTTCCAGGCGCCGTTCTGGTAGGCGGCCGCGCCGGTGACTGCGGCGGAGGCGGCGGCAGGCGCCACCTCGGCCCAGGCTGCGACCCACAGCACGCCCGCGCCGGCCCAGATCATGGCGAGCCGGTAGCCCGTCTGGTACGCGGCGGCGAGCGCGGCCTGCTTGCGCGTTTCGGCCGATTCGATGCGAAAGGCGTCCAGCGCGATGTCCTGCGTGGCCGAGCCGAAGGCCACCAGCAGCGCGCACCAGATCAGCGGCGTGAGCCCCAGGCGCGGGTCGTTCATGGCCATGCCGACCAGCCCCGCGATCACCATGCCCTGCGCCAGCAGCAGCCAGCCGCGCCGGCGCCCCAGCAGGGTTGTCAGCGGCGGCAGCGGCAGGCGGTCGACCAGCGGCGCCCAGACCCACTTGAAGCCGTAGGCCAGCCCGACCCAGCTCAGGTAGCCGATGGTGGCCCGGTCGATGCCGGCCTCGCGCAGGCGAAAGCTCAGCGTGCCCAGCACCAGCAGCAGCGGCAGCCCGGCGGAGAAGCCCAGCGCCAGCATGCGCAGCGTGGCGGGTTCCAGGTAGACCTTCAGCGCGTCGCGCCAGGGCGGGGAGGGCTGGGATGGCGTTGGAGGGGGCGTGGGGGTTTCTGCGGGCGTGGCGGACATGAGCCCCGGATTGTCCATGAGTGCCCGGGGTCATCACCGGGCGCTTTTGTCTTCATTTGTTCCTATGATCCGGCCCCTATGTGCCTACGATGCGACCGCCCTGAATTTGCCTCCGCCACCCGGCTCTCCGCGGCCTCGGCCTGGAACCCCCGGCGCGCCTTCCTGCTGGCGGCCGCGGGCGCGGCGCTGGCGGGCCCGGCGCTGGCGCAGGTCAACGTCGGCAATGCCTCGGTGGCGCGCAACCTGGTGCCCGCCGACAAGATCGAGGCGGCCGGCGTGCAGCAGTACGGCCAGTTGCTGGAGCAGGCGCGTGCCAAGGGCGCGCTGGCGGGCGACAACAACCCGCAGCTGCAGCGCCTGCGCGCCATCGCCGGGCGGCTCATTCCGTTCGCCACGCCCTGGAACGCGCGTGCGCGCGACTGGAAGTGGGAGGTCAACCTGATCGGCAGCAAGCAGATCAACGCCTTCTGCATGCCGGGCGGCAAGATCGCCTTCTTCACCGGCATCCTCGAGCAGTTGAAGCTGAGCGACGACGAGGTCGCGATGGTGATGGGTCACGAAATGGCCCACGCGCTGCGCGAACACGCCCGCGCCCGCATGGCCAAGAGCGCGGGCACCGGCGCGGCGCTCTCCATCGGTGCGCAGCTGCTCGGCCTGGGGCAGGTGGGCGACATGGCGGCGCGCGCGGGCACGCAGCTGATCACGCTCAAGTTCAGCCGCAGCGACGAGACCGAGGCCGACCTGGTGGGGCTGGAGCTCGCGGCGCGGGCGGGCTACGACCCGAAGGCCTCGGTGTCGCTGTGGAAGAAGATGGCCGCGGCGTCGAAGAACCAGGGTGGGCTGAACTTTCTATCGACGCACCCGACGGGGCCGGACCGGATCGAGAAGCTGGAGGCGAACCTGCCGAAGGTGGAGAGGCTTTACAGGGATGCGAAGAAGAGCTGAGCGGTTTGGCGCTTCTTCGGGGGAGTTTCGGGTCTTGCTCCCTCTCCCCTTGGGGAGAGGGCGGGGTGAGGGTGGCGGCGCTCATATAAAAGAGCCGCGCTTCATCGACCGCAGCCTGCCCCCATCCCAGCCTTCCCCCAGAGGGGGAAGGAGCAAAACCGAATCCCGCGCAGTCTGGCTTTCTCCCTCCCCCTCTGGGGAGGGCAGGGGTGGGGGCTCGACGGCCTTTGAACAAGCGCGGCGCCTGGTCGAAGGCCTGCCCTCACCCCAACCCTCTCCCCGAGGGGAGAGGGAGTAAGTCCCAAGTCCTGCCGCGATGCATGCCGATGAGCGCGTGCGGTTTTGCTCCCTCTCCCCTGGGGAGAGGGCGGGGGTGAGGGTGGCGGCGCTCATATGAGAGCCGCGCTTCATCTACCGCAGCCTGCCCCCATCCCAGCCTTCCCCCGGAAGGGGAAGGAGCAAAACCGAATCCCGCGCAGTCTGGCTTTCTGTCTTTCTCCCTCCCCCTCTGGGGGAGGGCAGGGGTGGGGGCTCGACGGCCTTTGAAAAAGCGCGGCGCCTGACCGAAGGCCTGCCCTCACCCCAACCCTCTCCCCGAGGGAAGAGGGAGTAAATCCCAAGTCCTGCCGCGCTGCATGCCGATGAGCGCGTGCGGTCTTGCTCCCTCTCCCCTTGGGGAGAGGGCGGGGTGAGGGCGGTGGCGCACATATAACAGCCGCGCTTCATCGACCGCAGCCTGCCCCCATCCCAGCCTTCCCCCAGAGGGGGAAGGGGCAAATCCCCCACCCCAATCCCCAGTCTCAACCCGTCTTCCCGCTGGCACGCCGCTTGCATCTCAACTTGTACACATGTTTGGATGCCTAACGATGGTGCATGAAGAAAACGGATCGCCCGCCGCCGCCTGGATCGCGAAATTCGCATCCCCCGTCGTGCATGTCCGGGCCAGCGACAGCCTCGCTTTCGCCCTGCCGCTCGCCGGCCTGCGCTTCGCGGTCAAGGACAACATCGACGTGGCCGGCGTGCCCACCACCGCCGCCTGCCCGGCCTTCGAGCGCCACCCTGCAGCCCACGCGACCGTGGTGCAGCGCCTGCTCGAAGCCGGTGCATCGCTGGCGGGCAAGACCAACCTCGACCAGTTCGCCTGCGGCCTGAACGGCACGCGCTCGCCCTACGGCGAAGTGACCAACGCCTTCGACGCGCGCTACGTCTCGGGCGGCTCCAGCTCCGGCTCGGCCTACCTGGTGGCCGCCGGCGAGGTCGACTTCGCCCTCGGCACCGACACCGCCGGCTCGGGCCGCGTGCCTGCCGGGCTCAACAACATCGTCGGGCTGAAGCCCTCGCGCGGCCTGCTCAGCGCCTTCGGCGTGGTGCCCGCGGCGCAGAGCGCGGACTGCGTCTCCATCTTCGCCACGACCGTCGCCACCGCCGTCGACGTGCTGCTGGCCGCCGCCGGCCCCGACGCGCGCGATCCCTACTCTCGTGACTTCTCGCGTGACCTCTCGCGTGACTTCTCGTGCGGGCCCGCCCTGCGCCGCCAGCCGCTGCCCGCGCACTTCAACTTCGGCGTGCCCGACACGCTCAGCTTCTTCGGCGACACCGCCGCCGAGCAGGCCTTCAACGACGCCACCGCGCGGCTGCTGGCCATGGGGGGCTCGCCCGTCACCATCTCGTATGCGCCGCTCGCCGAGGCCGCCGCGCTGCTGTACGAAAGCGCGCTGGTCGCCGAGCGCTACGCGGCGGTGCGCACGTTTTTCGACGCGCACGCCGACGAGGTGATCGAGCCCGTGCGCGGCATCCTCGCCCAGGGCCGCGGCTACAGCGCCGCCGACGTGTTCGACGCGCAGACGCAACTGCGCGCCATCGCGCAGAAGGTCGAGCCCATGTGGCGCGGCATCGACGTGCTGGTGGTGCCCACCGCGCCCACGCACTACACCCGCGAGCAGATGCGAGCAGACCCGGTGGCGCTCAACCGCAACCTGGGCGCGTACACCAACTTCGTCAACCTGCTCGACTACGCCGCGCTGTCGGTGCCCAGCAGCCTGCGCGCGGACGGCCTGCCGTTCGGCATCACGCTGATCGGGCCCTGCGGCAGCGACCTGGCCCTGGCCGACCTGGGCCAGCGCTTTCATCACGCCACCGGGCTCATGCAAGGCGCCATGGGCACGCCGCTACCTGCACCGCGCGCCATCGCCGGGCTCGCCGCCGCGGGGGCCGACATGCTGCCCATCGCCGTGGTCGGTGCCCACCTGTCGGGCATGCCGCTGAACGGCCAGCTCACCGAGCGCGGCGCCACGCTGCTGCGCGCCACCACCACGTCGCCCGCCTACCGCCTGCACGCGCTGCCCGGCACCGTGCCGCCCAAGCCCGGCCTGCAGCGCGTGGCGGAGGGGGCGGGCGAGGGCGACGGAAAAGCCGGCGCCGCCATCGCGCTCGAGGTCTGGGCCGTGCCCCTGGCGCAGGTCGGCAGCTTTCTCGCGCTGATCCCGCCGCCCCTGGGCCTCGGCAGCGTCGAGCTGGCCGACGGCACGTGGGTGAAGGGTTTCATCTGCGAAGGCCATGCGCTGGCCGGCGCGCAGGACGTGACGTCGCACGGCGGCTGGCGTGCCTACGTCGCGAGCCGCACCCTGTCTTCATCGCCTTCGCCCTCTTCATCTTCTTCACTTTGACTTTCATCCAGGAGTCCCCGATGAGCAACCCGAACCCACCCACCGCATCGCGCCACCGACGCCAGCTGCTGCAGGCCGGCGCCGCGGGCCTGGCCGTGCTGGCCGCGCCGGCCATCGTGCGCGCGCAGGGCACGCCCAGGCTGCGCATCGGCTTCTGGCCCGTGGCCGCGGGCCTGCCGTTCTTCGCGGCCGTGGACAAGGGCTACTTCAAGGAAGCCGGCCTCGACGTCGAGCCGCTGAAGTTCGCCGGCGCCCAGCAGGTGATGGAAGGCATGCTCGCGGGCCGCTGCGACGGCAGCGCCAACGGCACCGGCTCGGCCAACCTCGCCATCGGCGAGATCGCGCAGCCCGGGCTCTTCAAGATCTTCTGCACCAACCCGAGCAACGCCAAGTACGTACTCGACGAGTTCATCGTCGCCAAGGACAGCCCGCTCAAGACCATGGCCGATCTGGCCGGCAAGAAGGTGGCCTCGGGCCCGGGCATCCAGAACGTCACGCTGTGCAAGACCATGCTGGAGCGCGCCGGCGCCAAGGGCGCGACCGTCAGCGAGCTGCCCATCGGCCAGCACGTGGCCGCGCTGGTGGCGGGGCAGGTCGACGCCTGCTACACGCTGGAGCCCACCGGCACCGTGGGCCGCATGAACGGCACCACGCGCGTCATCGAGGCGGGCGTGGTCGCCAGGTACATCCTGGGCGACCCGATGGCGCCGTGGCACGGCGGCGCGGCCAGCCTCACGAGCGAGTTCATCAAGAAGAACCCCGAGGTCGCCACGAAGTACATCGCCGCCTACGCGCGCGGCGTGGCGCTGGTGCGCAACCAGCCCGACGAGGCGCGCCAGTTCATGAAGGGCTACACCGCCATCGAAGGCAAGCTCACGGCCGAGGTGCCGCTGGCGTCGTACATGCTCTACAACGAGTTCAAGCCGAGCGACGTCGCGTACTTCCAGAAGTTCTACGACCTGTTCACCGAGAAAGGCATCTTCGAGAAGAAGGTGCCGGTGGACGGCCTGCTCTACAAGGCCTGAAGACCATGGCCGACGCAAGCACGACCACGGCCGCGCCGTGGACCCCGCCGGCCGGGGCAGCCGCCGCCGCACCCAAGCCGCCGCTGCGCGACCGCCTGCTGCCCTTCATCGGCCCCGTGGTGCTGTTCATCGCGTGGGACCTGGTGGTGCGCCTGGGCTTCATCAAGCCCATCCTGCTGCCCACGCCGGCCGACACCATCGCCGCGCTCCTCACGGGGCTGGCGGGCGGGCCGCTGCTCACCGACTTCGTCATGACCGTGTGGCGCACGCTGCAGGCCTTTCTCATCGCGGCGGTGGTCGGCGTGCCGCTGGGCGTGCTGCTCGGCAGCAACGAGCGCGCCTACCGCAGCGTGGAGTTCCTCATCGACTTCTTTCGCTCCACGCCGTCGTCCGCGCTCATTCCGCTCTTCTTGCTGATCTTCGGCGTGAGCGACGTCAACAAGGTGGCCATCGCGGCCTTCGGCGCGCTGCTCATCGTGGTGTTCAACAGCGCCTACGGCGTGATGAACGCGCGCAAGCAGCGCGTGATGGCCGCGCGCGTCATGGGTGCCTCGCGCTGGCAGGTCTTCAAGGACGTGCTCATCTGGGAGAGCCTGCAGCCCAGCTTCGTGGGCCTGCGCTCGGCGGTGTCGATGGCGCTGGTGATCGTCATCGTGGCCGAGATGTTCATCGGCTCCGACACCGGCCTGGGCCACCGCATCATCGATGCGCAGCAGGTGCTCAACGTGAAGAGCATGTACGCGGCCATCCTCGCGGCGGGTGCGCTGGGCTACGCCCTGAACATCCTCTTTCTCATTGCCGAGCGCCGCATCGTGCACTGGAGCGGAAGATGAAAATGACACCCGACATCGTGTTGAACGGCCCGGTGTACGCCGACGTGCCCAAGCCCGTGTTCAGGCCCGGCCCGGCCGGCACGCACATCACCATCCGCGGGCTCACCAAGTACTTCGCGGGCTGGCCGCTGTACGAGAACTTCGACCTCGACATTCCCAAGCAGGCCATCGTCTCGGTGTTCGGGCCCAACGGCTGCGGCAAGTCCACGCTCATCAACATGATCGCGGGGCTCATTCCCATCGACGCGGGCGAGATCCTGTTCGACGGCAAGCAGCGCAAGGACACCAAGATCGGCTACGTGTTCCAGAACTACCGCGAGGCGATGTTCCCGTGGATGCGCACCATCGACAACATCGCCTACCCGCTGAAGCTCGAAGGCCGCAGCAAGGCCGAGGTCGACCGGCGCATGCAGGAGCTGGTGGCGTCCTTCGACGTCAAGTTCGACCTCAAGCGCTTTCCGTACGAGCTCTCCGGCGGCCAGCAGCAGACCGCGTCGATCATGCGCGCGCTGGCGCCCAACCCCGAGGTGCTGTTTCTCGACGAGCCCTTCTCCGCGCTGGACTTCGAGATGACGCTGTTCATCCGCGAGAAGCTGCAGGAGGTGTTCATGCAGACCGGCACCACCATGCTGCTGGTGTCGCACGACCTCGAAGAGGCGGTGTACCTGGCCGACGAGGTGCTGCTGCTGACCAAGCGGCCCACCAGGGTGGCCGAGATCTTGCGTTATGCCGATGCCCGCCCGCGCACCGTGGAAACGCTGAGCACCGAGAGCTTCGTGGCCATGAAGAAGCTCAGCCTCGACATCTTCCAGCGCGAAGTCCGTCGATAGGGCATCGACAGCAGGTCGAAAGAAGGAGCCGCTCCATGACACCCACGCAGATCGAAAGCTACGTCGACGCCGCCGCCGCGGCGCTCGCGCTGCCCCTCTCGCCCGCGCACCGCCCCGGCGTGCTGCGCTACTTCGCGCTCGCGGCCGACTTCGCCGCGGTGGTCGAGTCGGTGCCGTTGGCCATGTCGGTCGAACCGGCGGTGCATTTCTCGCCGGTCGCACCTGAGGAGAAAGAGGCATGAGCGCCGCGGAGCTGCTGGCGCGCGATGCCACCGCCATGGCCGAAGCGGTGCGCACCGGCACCGCCAGCGCCACCGCGCTGGTGCAGGCCAGCCTCGACCGCGTGGACGCCACCGACGGCCGGGTCAACGCCTTCACTTCCGTGCTGGCCGAGCGCGCGCTGCGCCGCGCGGCGCAGGTCGATGCCTCGCTCGCCTCGGCGCAGGGCGCGCGCACGCGGGAACTGCCGCTGCTGGGCGTGCCCTTCGCGGTGAAGAACCTGTTCGACATTGCCGGCCTGCCCACGCTCGCGGGCTCGAAGATCGAGCGGCAGACGGCGCCCGCGCGCGCCGACGCCGCCTTGGTGCGCCGGCTGGAGCGCGCCGGCGCCGTGCTGGTGGGCGCGCTGAACATGGACGAGTACGCCTACGGCTTCACCACCGAGAACAGCCACGAAGGCCCCACGCGCAACCCGCACGACCTCACGCGCATCGCGGGCGGCTCGTCGGGCGGCTCGGGCGCGGCGGTGGCCGCGGGGCAGGTGCCGCTCACGCTGGGCTCGGACACCAACGGCTCCATCCGCGTGCCGGCCTCGCTGTGCGGCGTGTTCGGGCTGAAGCCCACCTTCGGGCGGCTGCCGCGCACGGGCAGCTTCCCTTTCGTGTCGAGCCTGGACCACCTCGGCCCCTTCGCCCGCTCGACCCGCGACCTGGCGCTGGTGTACGACGCGATGCAGGGGCCCGAAGACACCGCCTACCCGCACGACCCCGGCTGCGCGCAGCGTGCCGCCGAGCCGGTGTCGCCGGTGCTGGCGCACGGCACGCGCGGGCTGCGCATCGGCGTGCTGGGCGGCTATTTTCATGAACGTGCAAGCGCCGAGGCGCTGGCTGCGGTGGAGCTGGTGGTCGACGCACTGGGCGCGGGCGTGGCCCAGGCCAGCGTCGAGCTGCCGCTGGTGGAAGCCGGGCGCGCCGCGGCCTTCCTCATCACCAACGCCGAAGGCGCGGCGTTGCACCTGGACGACCTGCGCCGCCGCGCGCACGACTTCGAACCGCTGTCGCGCGACCGCTTCCTGGCCGGCGCGCTGCTGCCCGCGGCCTGGGTGTCGCGCGCGCAGCGCGTGCGCCGGGTGTACGCCGAAGCGGTGGCGCGCCTGTTCGGCCGTTACGACATCCTGCTGGCGCCGGCCACGCCCAGCGCGGCCACGCCCATCGGCGCCGAGACCTTCGAGGTCAACGGCCACACGCTGCCGGTGCGGCCGAACATGGGCCTGCTGACGCAGCCCTTCTCGTGCATCGGCCTGCCGGTGTGCGCGGTGCCGGTGTGGGGCGCGCACGCCAGCATGCCGATCGGTGTGCAGGTCGTTGCCGCCCCCTGGCGCGAAGACCTGGTGCTGCGCGTGGCCGCGGCGCTCGAAGCGGCCGGCGTGGCGCACGCGCCCGTTGCCGCGCTCACCCTGGAGAAGACCCCCGCATGAACGCCACCGACATCAACCTGCCCGACGTGCTGGCCGAAGTGCAGGCCGCCTTCGCCCGCTACGAAGACGCGCTGGTCCACAACAAGGTCGAGGTGCTCGACGAGCTGTTCTGGAACAGCCCGACCACGCTGCGCTACGGCGCCACCGAGAACCTCTACGGCTACGACGAGATCCGCGCCTTTCGCGCATCGCGCCCCTCGCAGGGGCTGGCGCGCGAGCTGCTCATCACCGTCGTTACCACCTACGGTCGCGACTTTGCCACCGCCAACTGCGAGTTCCGCCGCGAAGGCGCCGCGCGCACCGGCCGCCAGAGCCAGACCTGGATGCGCACGCCCGAGGGCTGGCGCGTGGTCTCCGCGCACGTCAGCCTGCTGGGCTGAGGCACGCGCCACGCGGCACCTGCTTTGCCTCTCTGCCACTTTCTTCCTTCCAGTCCTTCAACTTGTATCGAGCAACGGAGTACGTCATGACCAGCCAATTCAATCGCCGCGATTCCCTCAAGACCCTGGCCGCGCTGGGCGCCGCCGGTTCGCTAGGCAGCTGGAGCGCGCTCGCGGGCGCGCAGGCCAAGCCATTGACCGTCGGCGTGATCTACGTCGGCGCGCGCGACGACTACGGCTACAACCAGGCGCACGCGCAGGCCGCCGCCGAAGTGAAGAAGATGCCCGGCATCAAGGTGGTGGAAGAAGAGAACGTGCCCGAGACCGCCGCCGTGCAGAAGACCATGGCCGGCATGATTTCGCAGGACGGCGCCAAGCTGCTGTTTCCCACCTCGTTCGGCTACTTCGACCCGCACATCCTCGCGGTGGCGCCCAAGAACCCCGACGTGCGCTTCTCGCACTGCGGCGGCCTGTGGACCGAAGGCAAGCACCCGAAGAACGTGGGCAGCTTCTTCGGCTACATCGACGAGTGCCAGTTCCTGAACGGCGTGATCGCCGCGCACATGACCAAGAGCAACAAGATCGCCTTCGTCGCGGCCAAGCCCATTCCGCAGGTGCTGCGCAACATCAACGCCTTCACGCTCGGTGCGCGCTCGGTCAAGCCGAACATCACCTGCAGCGTGATCTTCACCGGCGACTGGTCGATGGCCGTGAAGGAGGCCGAGGCCACCAACAGCCTGGCCGACCAGGGCTGCGACGTGTTCACCATGCACGTGGACGGCCCCAAGGTGGTGGTCGAGACGGCGGCCAAGCGCGGCAAGATGGTCTGCGGCTACCACGCGAGCCAGGCCAAGCTGGCGCCCAACGCGTACCTGACCGGGGCCGAGTGGAACTGGCTCACGGCCTACAAGACCATCATCGACGCGGCCCAGGCCGGCAAGCCGCACCCCAACTTCCTGCGCGGCGGCCTGAAGGAGGGCTACGTGAAGATGTCGGCCTACGGCCCCATGGTGCCGGACGCCGCGAAGAAGCAGGCCGACGACATCAAGGCCAGGATGATCGCGGGCAGCTTCGACATCTTCAAGGACGGCATCAAGGACAACAAGGGCGCAATCGTGGTGCCCGCGGGCAAGGTCCTGAAGCAGAACGACCTCGAACTCGAGAAGATGAACTACCTCGTCGAAGGCGTCGTCGGCTCTGTTTGAAGCCCAGCGCACCGCCGTCATGCGCCACGCACTCAAGGAATTCGCCCTGCCGGTGTTCGCCATCGCGGCGGCGCTGCTGTTGTTCGGCCTGGTGGTGGCCTTCGCCGGGGTCGACCCGGTGGAGGTGTGGACCACGCTGTTCAAGGGCGCGTTCGGCGACTGGTTCTCCTGGCAGAACACGCTGCAGCGCGCCGCGCCGCTGATGCTCACCGCGCTGTGCGTGGCGCTGCCCGCGCGCGCCGGGCTGATCATCATCGGCGGCGAAGGCGCGCTGGTGCTCGGCGGGCTGGCGTGCGCGGCGCTCGCGCATGCGGTGCCGCTGCCGGGCAACGTCGTTGGCACGGTCGTCGTCTGCATCGCGGGCGCCGTGGTGGGCGGGCTGTGGATCGTGCTCGCGGGTTGGCTGCGGCAGTTTCGCGGCATCAACGAGACCATCAGCAGCCTGCTGCTGGCCTACATCGCCATCGGCATCTTCAAGCACCTGGTCGAAGGGCCGCTGCGCGACCCGGCCAGCCTGAACAAGCCCTCGACCTACGCGCTGAACGACGGGCTGCTCATCGGCGGCATCGGCGGCTCCGACATCCACTGGGGCCTGGCCATCGGCGTGGTGGCGTGCCTGGGACTCGGCTGGTGGCTGCGCGCCACGGCCTCGGGCTTCTCGGTGCGCGTGGTGGGCGGCAACCCGCGCACCGCGCAGCTGGTGGGGCTGCCGGCCACGCGGCTCATCCTGTCGGCCTGCGGGCTGGGCGGTGCCTGCGCGGGGCTGGCGGGCGCGGTGGAGGTGGCGGCGGTGCACACCAACGCCAACGCCTCGCTGATCGCGGGCTACGGCTACGCGGGCATCCTGGTGTCGTTCATCGCGCGGCACAACCCGTTGGCCATCGTGCCGGTGGCCATCCTGTTCGGCGGCTTCGGCGCGGCGGGCAGCCTGCTGCAGCGGCGGCTCGGCCTGCCCGATGCGTCGGTGCTGGTGCTGCAGGGCATCGCCTTCGTGCTGATCCTGGCGAGCGAGGGCCTGCGCACGGTCAACTGGAAGAAGTTCGGGGACCGGATGCTGCCCGAGGCGAAAACCTACGACACCCACTACGACACGAACTACGACAGGAGTGCTGTCGTATGACCGCCGCGCCGGGCCGCCCCAAGCAAGGTCGCACCGCAGTGCGAAGCACGGAGGTATTCCAATGACTGCCGACCAATGGATCGCGCTGGTCGCCGGCATCGTCGGCGGCGCATTGCGCGTGGGCGCGCCCTTTCTCTTCGTGAGCCTGGGCGAGTGCCTCACCGAGAAATCGGGCCGCATCAACCTCGGCCTCGAAGGCGTGCTGGTGCTGTCGGCCATGGCGGCTTTCGGCGGCGCCTACCTCACCGACTCGGCCTGGCTGGGCGTGCTGATCGGCGCGGTGGCCGGTTCGCTGCTCGCGCTGCTGCATGGCCTGCTGTGTTCGCTCGACCGGGTGAACGACGTGGCCACCGGCATCGCGCTGATGCTGCTGGGCACGGGGCTGGCCTTCTACCTCGGCAAGCCGCTCATCCAGCCGCAAGCACCGCAGATCCCCGCCATTCCGCTGGGCTTCTGGAGCGACAACACGGTGGTGCGTTCGGCGCTGCAGCTCAACGCGCTGGTGCCCATCGGCGTCGCGCTCGCGGTGCTCTTGTGGTGGGGCTTCGCGCGCACGCGTGCCGGCCTGCTGGTGCGCATGGCGGGCGACTCGGCGCAGGCCACGCGCGCGCTCGGCTATTCGGTGTCGGGCCTGCGCATCGCGGCAACGACGGCGGGTGGCTTCATCGCGGGGCTGGGCGGTGCGTCGCTCACGCTGTTCTATCCGGGCAGCTGGAACGAGGGCATCTCCAGCGGCCAGGGCCTGATCGCCGTGGCGCTGGTGATCTTCGCGCGCTGGAGCCCGTTGCGCTGCGTGGGCGCGGCGCTGCTGTTCGGCGGCGCGGGCGCCATCGGGCCGGCGCTGCAGTCCATCGGCATCGGCTGGGGCTACCACCTGTTCAACACCGTGCCCTACGTGCTCACGCTGGTGATCCTGGTGTTCACCTGCAAGCCCGGCAGCGCGGCCGTCGGCAGCCCCGGCGAACTTTCATCGACAAGGAGCTGAACGACATGAGCGGTTTCGGAGGCCTCAACAAATCGGCGCACGGCGTGGTGGTCGGGCTGGTGCAATTGCAACTGCCCGACGTGAAGACGCCGGCCGACCTGGCCGCGCAGACGCGCCGCGTGTGCGAGCTGGTCGGCAAGGCGCGGCGCAACCAGGGCCACATGGACCTCGTGGTGTTCCCCGAGTACGCGCTGCACGGCCTGTCGATGGACACCAACCCGGAGATCATGTGCACGCTCGACGGCCCCGAGGTGGCGGCCTTCAGGCAGGCCTGCATCGAGCACCGCATCTGGGGCTGCTTCTCGATCATGGAGGCCAACCCCGGCGGCAACCCCTACAACAGCGGGTTGATCATCGACGACCAGGGCGACATCAGGCTCTACTACCGCAAGCTGCATCCGTGGGTGCCGGTGGAGCCCTGGGAGCCGGGCAACCTGGGCATTCCGGTGTGCGACGGCCCCAACGGCAGCAAGCTGGCGCTCATCATCTGCCACGACGGCATGTTCCCCGAGATGGCGCGCGAGGCCGCGTACAAGGGCGCCGACATCATCCTGCGCACGGCGGGCTACACCGCGCCCATTCGCCACGCCTGGAAGATCACCAACCAGGCCAACGCCTTCTGCAACCTGGCCTACACCGCGAGCGTGTGCCTGTGCGGCAGCGACGGCACCTTCGACTCGATGGGCGAAGGCATGTTCTGCAGCTTCGACGGCACGGTGATGGTCGAGGGCGGCGGGCGTGTCGACGAGATCATCACCGCCGAGCTGCGGCCCGACTTGGTGCGCGAGGCGCGCACGGGCTGGGGCGTGGAGAACAACATCTACCAGCTCTACCACCGCGGCTACGTGGCGGTGAAGGGCGGTGCGCAGGACTGCCCCTACACCTACATGCACGACATGGCGGCCGGCACCTACAAGCTGCCGTGGAGCGCCGACGTGAAGGTGACCGACGGCACCAGCTGCGGCTTCGCGCCGCCCGAACGCAACTACGCTGGATGAACGCGCCATGACCACACCCGTCGCAAACACCACTGAGCGTCACGTCGCCGCCGAGCCCTATGCCTGGCCGTACAACGGCGCGCTGCGGCCCGACAACACGGCGCTGATCGTGATCGACATGCAGACCGACTTCTGCGGCAAGGGCGGCTATGTGGACGTGATGGGCTACGACCTGTCGCTGGTGCAGGCGCCCATCGAGCCGATCGCGCGCACGCTGGCGGCGTTGCGTCCGCTGGGCTTTCACATCATCCACACGCGCGAGGGCCATCGCCCGGACCTGGCCGACCTGCCCGCGAACAAGCGCTGGCGTTCGCGGCAGATCGGCGCGAACGGCGTGGGCATCGGCGACGACGGGCCGTGCGGGCGCATCCTGGTGCGCGGGGAGCCGGGGTGGAACATCATTCCCGAGCTGGCGCCGTGGCCGGGCGAGGTGGTGATCGACAAGCCGGGCAAAGGCTCGTTCTATGCCACGGACCTGGAACTGATCCTTCGCACGCGCGGCATCGAGAACCTGATCCTCGCGGGCATCACCACGGACGTGTGCGTGCACACGACGATGCGCGACGCGAACGACCGTGGGTTCGAGTGTTTGCTGTTGTCGGACTGCACGGCTGCGACGGACCACGGCAACCATCTTGCCGCGCTGAAGATGATCACGATGCAGGGTGGCGTGTTCGGGGCGCATGCGGGTTCTGCTGCTCTGTTGGCGGTGCTATGAGGTGCCGCGAGCCTTCAGGGCAGTCGTTGATCGGCTGTTCACAGGAATACATGACATGAGCGCCACATCATCCCGGGCCATCGGCGGCCTCCCCGCGGCAAGCGGCGCGCTCGCGCTGGACACCTACAAGCTCACCAAGCGCTTCGGCGCGTTCACCGCGATGGACAGCGTGACCATGCGCGTCGAGCCCGGCACTGTGCATGCGCTGCTGGGGGAAAACGGGGCGGGCAAGAGCACGCTGGTGAAGTGCGTGGCGGGCTTTCAGCGCGCGGAAGAAGGCAGCATCCTGATCGACGGGCGCGAGCAGGACATCGCCAACCCCATCGTGGCGCGCGCGCTCGGCATCGGCATGGTCTACCAGCACTTCACTCTGGCGCCGGGCATGACGGTGGCGGAGAACCTGCTGCTCGCCGGGGGTAAGACACCGGCATTGATCGACTGGAAGACGAAGCGCGCGGAGTTGCGCGCCTTTCTCGCGACCACGCCGTTCAGCCTCGACCTTGATGTGCGGCCGTCGGAGCTGGCGGCGGGCGAGAAGCAGAAGCTGGAACTGCTGAAGCAGCTGTACCTGAAGCCGCGCCTGCTCATCCTCGACGAGCCGACTTCGGTGCTCACCCCGCAGGAAGCCGACGAGGTGCTGGGCCACGTGCGCGAATTCGCGCGCAGCGGCATGTGCACCGTGCTCATCATCACGCACAAGTTTCGCGAAGTGATGGCCTATGCCGACAGCGTGACGGTGCTGCGGCGCGGCAAGGCGGTGCACCACTGCCGCGTGGCCGACACCAGCCCCGCGCAACTGGCGCAGGCCATGATGGGCGGCGAGCAGGCGGCGGCATCGTCGGCGCCGTTCACCCGCAAGCCCGTGGCGGCCAATGCGCCCATCGGGCTGAAGGTCGAGGGACTGAAGGCGCAGGGCGACCGCGGCACGCTGGCGCTGCACGACCTGAGCCTGTCGGTGCGCGCCGGGGAAATTCTCGGCGTGGCGGGTGTGTCGGGCAACGGGCAGCGCGAACTGGTCGAAGCACTGGTCGGCCAGCGCCCGCGCCTTGCCGGCAAGGTCACGGTGATGGGGCAGCCCTACAACGCGCACCGCGCTGAGAACCGCGAACTCAAGGTGCGCAGCCTGCCCGAGGAGCCGCTGCGCAATGCCTGCGTGGGCGACCTGAGCGTGGCGGAGAACATGGCGCTGCGCGATTTCGACCGGCCGCCGCTGTCGCGCGGCGGCGTGCTGAGCTTTCCGTACTGGCGCAGCCGGGCGCGCGAATGGATCGCGGAGTACGGCGTGAAGACGCAGGGCGAAGGCGCGCCCATTCGCAGCCTTTCGGGTGGCAACGTGCAGCGCGCGGTGCTGGCGCGCGAACTGGCCGGGGACATCAATGTGCTGATTGCCGCCAACCCCGTGTTCGGGCTCGACTTCGCGGCCGTGGCGGAAATCCACTCGCGCATCGTGCAGGTGCGCGAGAAGGGCGGGGCGGTGCTGCTGATCAGCGAAGACCTCGACGAACTGCTCGAGCTGGCCGACCGCATCGTGGTGATGAGCGACGGGCAGATCGTGTTCGAAACGCCCGCGGCGGGCGCCGAACGGCACGTGATCGGCGCGCACATGGGGGGCGGGCATCACGAGAGCCACGAGCATGACGAGCCTTTGAAGGCCGCCGCGTGAATCCAGTTTTCGAACCTGTGGGCCTCCTCATGCGCATCGACACCGCCATTCCGTTTCCCTACGAGTTCGACGTCGCGAAGACCGCGCTCGTGCTCATCGACATGCAGCGCGACTTCATCGAGCCCGGCGGCTTCGGCGAAACGCTGGGCAACGATGTGTCGCTGCTGGAGGCCATCGTGCCCGCGACGCAGCGCGCGCTGCGGGCCTGGCGCGAAGCCGGCGGCCTCGTGGTGCACACGCGCGAGGCGCACCGCGCCGACCTGTCGGACTGCCCGCCGGCCAAGCGCAACCGCGGCAACCCCACGCTGCGCATCGGCGACGAAGGGCCGATGGGCCGCATCCTGGTGATGGGCGAGCCGGGCAACCAGATCATCGATGCGCTCGCGCCCGCCGAGGGAGAGCTCGTGATCGACAAGCCGGGCAAGGGCGCCTTCTACGCGACCGGCCTGCATGAGCTGCTGCAGCAGCGCGGCATCACGCACCTGCTGTTCGGCGGCGTCACCACCGAGGTGTGCGTGCAGACCAGCATGCGCGAGGCCAACGACCGCGGCTACGACAGCCTGCTGCTCGAAGACTGCACCGAGAGCTACTTTCCGGCCTTCAAGGCCGCCACGCTCGACATGGTGCGCGCGCAAGGCGGCATCGTCGGGTGGACCGCGCCGAGCACGGCGTTGCTGGCCGCCCTGGAACCCGCCGCCTGACGCCGACGCCAGCGACTAACATTCCCCCCGTGTCTACCGTTCGCCCCCGCCCTGAAACCGCCGATTCCGCCTTGCGTTCCAGCGTTCCTTCCGACGTTCCCTCGGTCGAGGTGGCCGTCTTTCGCACGCGGGCCGACGAGGTGTACGCGCAGCTCAAGCGCGACGTGGCCGAGTTCATCCTCGTGCCAGGCGACCGCTTCACCGAGAACGAGATCAGCGACCGGCTCGGCGTGTCGCGCACGCCGGTGCGCCAGGCGCTGTTCAGGCTGCAGCAGGAGGGCTTCGTCGAGGTGCTGTTTCGCAGCGGCTGGCGCGTGCTGCCCTTCGACTTCGAGCAGTTCGAGCAGCTGTACGACCTGCGCATGGTGCTGGAGACCACGGCCGTGCACCGCCTGTGCGAGACGGACCGCCACATCGACCGCGCGCTGCTCGACACGCTGGCCGACATCTGGCTGGTGCCCGCCGCGCAGCGCAGCAGCGACATGGCGCAGGTGGCGCAGTGGGACGAAGGCTTTCATTGCGCGCTGGTGGCGGCGGCGGGCAATGCCGAGATGGCGCGAGTGCACGGCGACGTGACCGACCGCATCCGCATCATCCGCCGGCTCGACTTCACCAAGCAGCCGCGCATCGACGCGACGTATGAAGAGCACGCGAAGATATTGAAGGCGGTGCGCGCGAACCGCGGGGACCAGGCGGCGATGCTGCTGCGGGCGCACATCGAGACGAGCCAGGCGGAGGTGAGGAAGATCACGCTGCACCAGGTGCACCTGGCGCGGCACGCGGGGAAGACGCCGCGCTGAGGGGGTGTTGCTCCTTCCCCTTCCGGGGGAAGGCGGGGATGGGGGCTGTCGGCGTTCGCGAAAGCGCAGCCGTTTTCAACGGCCGCTGGCCCTCACCCTAGCCCTCTCCCGCAAGCGGGAGAGGGGACAACGCGGGGCGTTGGCCTTTGCAAGCGCTGCAACCTGTTCAAAGGCCGCTTGCCCCCACCCCAGCCCTCCCCCGGGAGGGGAGGGAGAAAGACAAAAGACAGCCGCTCCCGGGTATTGCTCCTTCCCCCTTTGGGGGAAGGCTGGGATGGGGGCTGTCGGCGTTCGCGAAAGCGCAGCCTTTTCAACGGCCGCTTGCCCCCACCCCAGCCCTCCCCCAGCGGGGGAGGGAGCAAAACCGAAACATCAATCCGCCGTGATGTTCCCGCGCTTCACCACGCCCGCCCAGCGGTCCGCGTCCTTCTTCATCAGCGCACCGAACTCCCCCGGCGTCGAGCTCGCCGGCACCATGCCCTGCGACTCGAACGACTTCGCCACCTCCGGCTGCTTCAGCACCTTCGCGATCTCGGTGTTGAGCCTCGCGACCACGTCCGCCGGCGTGCCCTTCGGCGCGAGCACGCCGTACCACATGTCCACGTTGTCGGAGGTCACGCCGGCCTCGGCCAGCGTGGGCACGTCGGGCAGTTGCGCCAGGCGCTTGCCGCTGCCGGTGGCAATGGCCTTCAGCTTGCCGACCTGGATGTGCTGCAGCGCCACGTGCACCGGCAGGAACATGTAGTCGATGCGTCCGCCCAGCAGGTCGGTCACCGCGCCGGCCGTGCCCTTGTAGGGCACGTGCAGCATCTCGGTGCCGGTGCCCTGCATCAGCAGCGCCATCGACAGGTGGTGCGGCGTGCCCACGCCCGGCGTGGCGTAGGTCAGCTTGCCGGGCGCGGCCTTGGCGGCGCTCACCATCTGCTGCACCGAGGTGGCCTTCTGCACGTTCGGGTTGGTCACCAGCAGCAAGGTGCCCCACGAGGTGAGCGACACGGGCGCGAAGTCGGCCACGGGGTCGTAGCTCAGCGACTTGTACAGGCTGCGGTTCATCACCAGCGTGTTGACCTGCACCATCAGCGTGTAGCCGTCGGGCTTGGCGCGCGCCACGCGCTCGCTGCCGATGTTGCCGCTGGCGCCGGCGATGTTCTCCACCACCACCGGCTGGCCCAGCAGCGCGGGCAGGCGCGCGGACAACTGCCGCGCCACCAGGTCGATGCCGGTGCCGGGCGTGTAGGGCACCACGAGCGTGATGGGCTGGTCGGGCCAGGCGTGGGCGGCGGTGGCCAGGCCGAAGGTGGCGAGGCCTGCGAGCAGGGCGGTGAAGGTCTTGGTCAGCGAGCGCATGGTGTCGTGTCTCCGTAGTTCTTGTGGGGCGGGTTCAAGGGAATTTCAAAGGAACGAGGGCCGGGCCTTCAGCGCCACCGGGTCGTAGCCGGCCACGCGCTTGTAGTTGTCCGAGATGGCCTGCAGCTCGGCGGTGGGCACCACGTCTTCGATCTTCTCGAAGCGCTGGCCGCCCGAGCGCTCGAACACCTCGCGCAGGATGGCGTCGGGCGGGTTGCTGCGGTTGGTCAGCACCACCTCGGTGGTGGCCTTGACGCGCACGCTGTCGTACGCCTCGAGCGCGGCCGGGCCCACGCCCATGTCCTTCAGCGCGCCCGCCAGAAAGCGCGCGTCGATGATCGCCTGCCCCGCGCCGTTGGAGCCGCGCGGCACCATCGGGTGCGCGGCGTCGCCCAGCAGCGTGAGGCGTCCGTGCGTCCAGCGCGGCAGCGGGTCCTGGTCGACCATCGGGTACTCCAGGATGGTGTCCGACGCGCGAATCAGCGCCGGCACGTCGAGCCAGTCGAAGTGCCAGTCGGCAAAGGCCGGCAGGAAGTCTTCGAGCCGCCCCGCGCGGCTCCAGTCGCGCAACGCGGGCTGCGGCGCGTGGATCTCCGCGACCCAGTTCACCAGCTGGTTGCCTTCGTCGTCGATGTCGTCGCGAATCGGGTAGATCACCATCTTGCCGACCGCGAGCCAGCCCGCGCGCACCATGCTGCCGCCCGAGAGAAAGGGCTTCCAGCGCGTGGTGCCGCGCCACATGTTGATGCCCGAGTAGCGCGGCGCGCCCTCGTTCGGGTACAGCTGCTTGCGCAGCGCCGAGTGGATGCCGTCGCAGCCGACCACCACCGCGCCGCGCACCGGGGGCACGTGGGCGTTGTCGGTGGTGTCGGCAAAGTGCACCGTCACGCCGTCGGCATCCTGCGTGGCCCCGGTGCAGCGGCGGTTGCACACCACGCTGTCGGGGCCCAGGCGCTTCAGCGTCTCTTCGTACAGCACGGTCTGCAGGTCGCCGCGGTGGATGGAAAACTGCGGCCAGTCGTAGCCCGCGTGCTGGCCGGCGGCCTCGCGGAAGATGAGCTGCCCGTGCTCGGTGAAGAACACCGCCTCCTGCGTGCGCACGCCGACCTTGTCGAGCGCCGGCAGCAGGCCCAGCTCGGTGAGCTCGCGCACCGCGTGCGGCAGCAGGTTGATGCCCACGCCCAGCGGCTTCAGCTCGGGCACGGCCTCGTACACGCGGCAGGGAATGCCGGCCTGGTGCAGGCTCAGCGCCAGGGTCAGGCCGCCGATGCCGGCGCCCAGGATGATGACTTCGTTGCTCATGGTGATTCGCGCGTCGCGCTCCGTTCGGTGCTTGTCTCGGGCCGCATTAGGAACGCAGATCAACCATTTGGGAAATTTAGATGTGATATGGATTTATCATGAATCCTTATGAACTTGTCCACCCGCCAGATGCGCGCCTTTCTGCAGGTGGCGCGCATCGGCAACTTCACCCGCGCGGCCGAGCAGGCGCACATCACGCAGGCCGGCCTGAGCATCCTGGTGCGCGAAATGGAAAAGCAGCTGGGTTGCCGCCTGTTCGACCGCACCACGCGCGTGGTGAGCCTCACGCCCGAGGGCCGGCGGCTGCTGCCGGTGGTGGAGCGGCTGCTGACCGACCTGGACGACGTGACGGCCGAGCTCGGCGCGGCCGGCGACGCGTCGCGCCGCACGCTGCGCATCGCGGCCACGCCGCTGGTGTCTTCGCACCTGCTGCCGCAGGTGTTCACCACCTTTCGCGCCGCGCACCCGCAGGTCAGCCTGCGCCTGTTCGACGCCGACCTGCGCGACGTGGAGGCCATGGTGACCGCCGGTGACGCCGACCTGGGGCTGGGCTTTTTCTTCAAGGGCGCGGCGGGGCTGGAGCGCACGCCGGTCGGGCGCTTCCAGTTGATGCGGGTGGCGCCGATGGAAGCAGACGGCGAGGGCAGCGAGGGTGCCGAGGCACCTTCCCCCATGGGCACCGTGCCGTGGTCGGCCCTGCGCGCCGCCGAGTTGGTCGGCCTGCCGCCGGGCAACCCGATCCAGAAGGTGATCGACCAGCACCTGGCCGACATCGGCCGCGCCGACGCGCAGCTCACGGCATTCAACTTCTTCGGCACGCTGATCTCGATGGTGGAAGCTGGCTTCGGCACCGCCGTGATGCCGACCTTCGCGCTCGCGGCCTGCAGGCGCCACCGCGTGCGCACCGACGTGCTGGTCAAGCCCAAGGTGGGCATGGACTTCTACCGCATCACCAAGCGCGGCGCGCACGAGACGGAGGCCATGCAGGCCTTCGTGGCGACGCTGGCGAAGGCGCTGCCGGCGCTTTCCCGCTAGCCCGGGCCAGCCCGCGCTAGCCACCTCGCACGGGTTTCAACCCTCCGCCAGCCGCTTGCGCAAGAACTCCGCGAAGGCGTAGGCAATCACCGGCAGTTGTCGCCCGCGCAGGCTGGCCAGCACCAGTTCGCCGCGCGGAAAGCCACGGTCCTCGATGTCGCGGGCCACGATGTCGTGGTCTTCGGCCACCGCGCCGATGGCCATCTGGAACGAGATGGAACGCGCGTCGTACAGGCAGCCGCGCAGGAACTCGAAGCTGTTGCTCTCCACCTGGGCCCGGATGCGGGTGGAGCTGCGCGCCAGGAAGCGCTCCAGCAACTGGCGCCCGCCGGTGTCGCGGTTGGGCAGCACCACGGGGTAGTCGGCGCAGTCGCTCATGCGCAGCGTTTTCGACTTCGCCAGCGGGTGCCGCCTGTGCATGATGGCCATGAGCTTCTGCTCGACCGCGCACACGCGCTCGATGTCGGACTCCGGCGCCAGGTTGAACACCAGCGCCAGGTCGGTCTCGAAGCTGCGCAGCGCATCGGCGGCCTGCACGTGGTCGCCGATGCGCGCGTCGAAGCCCACCAGCGGGTGCGCGGCGCCGAAGTCGCGGATGGCCTCGGGCAGGAAGCGCGGCGCCAGCGCCTGGCTCGCCACCAGCCGCACGGCCCCGCGGCGCAGGCCCTGCAGGTCTTCGATTTCGGAGCGCACCCGCTCCAGCTCCGAAGAGCGCCCGCGGATGTAGCGCACGAACAGCTCGCCCGCCGCCGTGAGCCGCATGCCGCGCGGCAGGCGCTCGAACAGGGGCGTGCCCAGTTCGTCTTCCAGGTCCTGGATGCGGCGGTTGACGGCGGAGGGCGCCACGTGCAGCCGCTCGGCCGCCTGGCGGATCGAGCCGGCCCGGGCGACCTCGTCGGCATAGCGCAGGAAACGAAGGTGGTTCATGCGGCAGCCGTTGCACGAAGCGCGCCAGAAAACACTTCATGACCGTGACGCGACCGTTGCCGCAACGGCAACGCACAGCACGCGAATCGGTACGGATCAAGCGCACCTTTTGGCACGCCCGCTGCATGCCTTCGCTGCATGACACGCCGACCCGCACCTTCACGCACCAATGCAGCGCAAGCGCCCGCCCGCTTCGGCCCGGCGCCCCACAACGCCTGGACGCTGGAGGGCGGCCGGGTGAGCCTGGTGCGCGCACCCAGGCAGCCGCGCCCGGTGCCCATGGACGCCGAGCCGCAACCCATCGCGTTCGACCTGGCGCGCAGCGCGCTGGTGGTGGTCGACATGCAGAACGACTTCTGCCACCCCGAGGGCTGGTTCGCGCAGAAGGGCATCGGCACCCGCGCGGCGCGCAAGCCCATCGCCACCATCGCGCGGCTGCTGCCGGCGTGGCGCGCCGCGGGCGGCGCGGTGGTGTGGCTCAACTGGGGCATTCGCGCGGACCGCCTCAACCTGTCGCCCACGGTGCAGTTCAAGGGCAAGCGCGGCGCCGACGGCGTCAGCTACGCGGAGCATTCGCCCATCGACCACGGCCCGTCGCTGGTGCAGGGCAGCTGGGGCGCGCAGGTGATCGACGAGCTGGCCGTCGAGCCCGGCGACATCACCGTGCACAAGCACCGCCTGAGCGGCTTCTGGGACAACGAGCTCGACAGCGTGCTGCGCCAGCAGGGCCTGGGCACGCTGCTGTTCGCGGGCATCAACACCGACCGCTGCGTGTTCTCGACGCTGCAGGACGCGAACTTTCTCGGCTACGACTGCGTGCTGCTGAAAGACGCGTGTGGTACCTCGTCGCCGGCGTACGTCACGCGCGGCATTCATTTCATGGTGCAGCAGCTGCACGGCTTCGTCGCGACGGCGGAGTCGCTGCTCGGTTCGCTCGCCTCGCTTTCCCCGTCCCTCCCCAAACGCTAGGAGTCTTGGCATGCCGCTTTCTCTTTTCCCTCGCCCGCGCCGGCTTCTCGGGTTTCGCGCGTTTCACGTGTTTCGCACGTTCGCCGCCGCCGGCCTCGCCCTGGCCGCCGCCTGCGCCACGGCGCAGGTGCCGGTCAAGCTGGTGCTCAACTGGAAGTACGAAGGCCCGCAGGCCTGGTTCTTCGTGGCCCAGGACAAGGGCTACTTCAAGGCCGAGGGCCTCGATGTCGAGATCGACCAGGGCGAGGGCTCCGCCGCCTCCATTCCCAAGGTGGCGGCCGGCGCCTACCAGGCCGGCTTCGGCGACCTGAACGCGCTGATCGACCTGGCCTCCAAGCGCCCGGCCGATGCACCGGTGGCGGTCTACATGCTCTACAACACGCCGCCCTTCACGCTGGTGGTGAAGCAGGACAGCCCCATCAGGTCGCCCAAGGACCTCGAGGGCAAGACCGTCGGCGGCCCCGCCAACGACGGCGCGCTCAAGCTGTTCCCGGCCTTCGCGAAGATCGCGAAGGTCGATGCGTCGAAGGTCAACATCACCAACATGGCGCCCAACCTGCGCGAGCAGATGCTCACGCGCGGGCAGATCGACGCGGCCTTCGGCTACGTCACCACCGTGAGCTTCAGCGCCAAGGCGATGGGCCTCGACCCGGCGAAAGACCTGCGCTTCATTCGCTACGGCGACCACGGCATGGACCTGTATTCGAACGCGGTGTTCTTCTCGCGCGCCTTCGTCAAGGACAACCCGAAAGCGGTGCAGGGCTTCGTGAAGGCGCTGAACCGCGCGGTGAAGGAGGTCATTGCCGACCCCGACATGGGCATCGACCACGTCATGAAGCGCGAGCCGCTGCTCAAGCGCGAGGTCGAGAAGGAAAAGCTCTTCGCCACCCTGCGCAACGACATGAGCCACCCCGAGGTGGCCCGCATCGGCCTGGGCGACGTGGACGACGCGCGGCTGAAGAAAGGCATCGACATCGTGGTCGATGCCAACCAGCTGCCGCGCACGCCGACCCCGGCCGAGGTGTTCGACCGCGGCTTCCTGCCCGCGCGCGCCGACCGCCCCTCCAGGACATTGAACGCATTGAACTGAAAGAGAGAAACGACATGGACCTGCAACTCAAGGACAAGGTGGCGCTCATCACCGGCCCGGCCAAGGGCATGGGGCGCGCCGTGACGCTGGCCTTCGCGCGCGAAGGCGCGAAGCTGGTGCTGGCCGGGCGCGACACCGGCGCCATCGAACCCGTGGCCGCCGAGGCGCGCGCGCTCGGCGTGCAAGCCGTGGTGGTGCCCTGCGACCTGACCGTGGGCGCGCAGACCGAGGCCCTGGCCGCGCACGCGCTGGAGGCCTTCGGCCGCATCGACGTGCTGGTCAACGTGGCCGGCGGCTCGGGCCCCATCGGAAAGACCGGCTGGGAAACCACGAGCGCCGAGTTCGACGAGATCGTGCAGCTCAACATGACAGGCTGCTTCAACACCATGCGCGCCGTGCTGCCTTCGATGATCGAACGGCGCAGCGGCAAGGTGGTGAACGTGGGCGGCACCTTCGGCATGCGCGGGCGCGCCGGCCGCATGGCGTACTCGGCCTCCAAGTGGGGCCTGCGCGGCATCACCAAGAGCTTCGCGCTGGAGGCCGGGCCCTACGGCATCAACGTGAACTGCGTGGCGCCGGGCATGGTCGACGGGCCGCGCTTTCGCGAGAAGGTGTGCGCCGACATGGCCGAGAAGCTCGGCATTTCGCTGGAAGAGGCGATGACGCGGCACGCCGCCGACTACGCGCTGCGCCGCGTGTCCACCGACGCGGACGTGGCCAACGCCTGCCTCTTCATGGCAAGCGATGTGTCCCGCCAGGTCACCGGTGTCGACCTGCCCGTCGATGGCGGCTGGGCGATGCTCTGAGGAGGCCGGCATGAAAGAAGTCGACCTCGTCATTCGCGGCGCGCGCGTCGTGTCCGCGGACCAGATCATCGAAGCCAGCGTGGCCATCGCCGGCGAGCACATCGTGGCCGTCGGCCACGACGACACCATGCCGCCGGCGCGCCAGGAGATGCGCGCCGACGGGCTGCACCTGCTGCCGGGCGCCATCGACAGCCACGTGCACTTTCGCGACCCGGGCTATCCGAACAAGGAAACCTGGAAGACCGGGTCGGCCGCCGCCGCCATGGGCGGCGTGACCACCGTGTTCGAGATGCCCAACACCAACCCCGCCACCGGCACGGTGGAGGCGCTGCGGCTGAAGCAGAAGGCGGCCGAGTCGTCGTACTGCGACTTCGGCATCCACGGCCTGCTGGGCGACGACACGGTCGAGCGGCTCGGGGAGCTGCTCGACGCGGGCGTCACCAGTTTCAAGGCCTTTGTGGGCAACACCTTCGGCAACCTGCCCGCGCCCACCGACGGTGCGCTGCTCGAGGGCTTCGAGAAGCTCGCGCCGCTGGGCATCCGCACGGTGGTGCATGCGGAGAACTCGTCGATCCTGCAGCGCCGCCAGAAGCACATGCAGGCGGCCGGGCGCATCGACGCGATGGCGCACCTGGCCGCGCGACCGGCCGTGGCCGAGATAGAGGCCATCGGCCGCGTGCTCACGCTGGCCGAGTGGACCGGCGCGCGCGTGCACATCGCGCACCACAGCGCGGCCGATTCGCTCTACCTGCTGCGCGAAGCCAAGCGCCGCGGCGTCGACGTGACGGCCGAGACCTGCCCGCAGTACCTGCTGCTGAACACCGGCCACATGCTCAAGCTCGGCGGCGTGATGCGGCTCAACCCGCCCATTCGCGAGGCACGCCACAACCAGCCGCTGTGGGACGCGTTGATGGACGGCACGCTCGACATGATCGCCACCGACCACGCGCCGCACGCGCCCGAGGAGAAGACGCGCGAGAGCATCTGGGACTGCGACTGCGGCTTTCCGGGCGTGGAAACGCAGATGCCGCTGATGCTCACCGAGGTGAACCGCGAACGCGCCACGCTGATGGACTACGTGCGCTGGAGCGCGGTGAACCCGGCCAGGGCCTGGGGCCTGTACGGCACCAAGGGCGTGATCGCGCCCGGCGCGCATGCCGACATCGCCTTCGTCGACATGCAGCGCGCGGGCACGCTGTCGCAGAACCGGCTGCAGAGCATCAGCAAGATCTCGCCGTGGAACGGCCGCCCGGTCAAGGGCTACCCGCTGCACACGCTGCTGCGCGGGCGCTTCGTGATGCGCGAAGGCAAGCTGGTGAGCGACGCGGTCGGCTGGGGCCGTTCGGTGAAAAGCGTGCAGAAGATGCCCGCCGCCAGGCCGCGCAACACCGAGCACTACAGCAGCGCCATCCTGCGGACGCCGCCCGGCGTGCCCGCGACGGCGGTGCCGGTGGGCGAGGTGGACTGGAGCGCAACATGAGCACCGCGCGTGTGCAGCAGGTGCGGGTGTGGCGCATTCCCTGCCGCGGGCCCGGCGACCTGAGCGGCGTGAAGGCGCTGATCGACGCGGGCGAGATCGTCGCGGCCGACATCGTGGCCGTGATGGGCAAGACCGAAGGCAACGGCTGCGTCAACGACTTCACGCGCGAGTACGCGTCCACGGCCTGGTGCCACCTGCTCGCGCCCGCGCTCGGCTGCACGCCCGAGGCGGTGCACGGGCGCGTGGCGCTGGTGATGTCGGGCGGCACCGAGGGCGTGCTGGCGCCGCACTTCACCGTGTTCGCGCGGCGCTGGGTGCCCGAGGTGACCGACGTGCCCGGCGTGAGTGAGTTGAAGGCCGGCCTGGGCAAGCGCCTGGTGGTCGGCGTGGCGCACACGCGCGACTTCCTGCCCGAAGAAATGGGCCGCGCCGCGCAGGTCGACGCCACGGCGCAGGCGGTGGCCGAGGCCATGCGCGACGCGGGCATCGACAGCGCCGCCGACGTGCACTTCGTGCAGGTCAAGTGCCCGCTGCTCACCTCGGCCAAGGTGTCGGCGGCACTGGCGCGCGGGGCCGCGCCCGTGACCCACGACAGCTACGAGTCGATGGGCTATTCGCGCGGCGCCTCGGCGCTCGGCGTGGCGGTGGCGCTGGGCGAAGTCGCGCGCGGCGACATCACCGATGCGAGCGTGATGAGCGACTGGGGCCTGTTCTCGGCGCGTGCCTCGGCCTCGGCCGGCATCGAGCTCGAGGGCAACGTGGTCATCGTGCTCGGCGAGGCGCAAGGCAGCGCCTCGGCGTTTCGCATCGCCCATGCGGTGATGCGCGACGCGATCGACGCGTCCAGCGTGCGCGCGCTGCTGCGCGATGCCTTCGGGCTCGACGCGGAGCGCGATGCGCAGGCCGTGTCCGCGCGGCTGGTGAACCTGCTCGCCAAGGCCGAGGCCAGCCCCGACGGGCGCGTGCGCGACGCGCGCCACACCATGCTCAACGACTCCGACATCCACTCGACGCGCCACGCGCGCGCCGTGGTGGGCGGCGTGCTGGCTTCGGTGGCCGGCCACACGGCGCTGTACGTGTCGGGCGGCGCCGAGCACCAGGGCCCCGCGGGCGGCGGGCCGGTGGCCGCCATCCTGCGGATGGACGACGCGGCGGCCAGTTCTTCCCTCTCTTCCTGAAGGACCTTCATGGGCAACGCATTCATCCAACTGTCCGACGTGATGCTCCGCTACGGCGGCGGCACCATCGCGCTGGACCACACGACGCTGGACATCGACAAGGGCGACTTCGTCGCGCTGGTGGGGCCCAGCGGCTGCGGCAAGTCGACCATCCTGAAGCTGGTGGCGGGCCTGCTGCGGCCGAGCGCGGGTGCGGTGATTGCCGGCGGGCGCGAGGTGGGCGCGGCCGGCACGGTGGCCGCGGCGGGCGCGCATGCCTCGCAGGCGCCGCGCCTTCGCATCGGCCTGGCCTTCCAGAACCCGACGATGCTGCCGTGGCTCACGATCCGCGAGAACGTGATGATCCCGCTGAAGATCGTCGAGCCCTTTCGCCAGCATTACCGCAGCAAGAAGCGCGGCGAGTACGCCGAGCGCGCCGACGCGCTGCTGGCGCAGGTGGGCCTGAAGGGCTTCGGTGACAAGCGGCCGTGGCAGCTCTCGGGCGGCATGCTGCAGCGCGCCTCGCTGTGCCGCGCGCTGGTGCACGAGCCCGAGCTGCTGCTGCTCGACGAGCCCTTCGGCGCGCTCGACCAGTTCACGCGCGAGGAGCTGTGGGACATCATGCAGACGCTGTGGATCGCCCGGCGCCCGACCGTGCTGCTGGTGACGCACGACCTGCGCGAGTCGGCCTACCTGGCCAACCGCATCTGCGTGATGAGCGCGCGGCCGGGGCGCATCCTGGAAACGCGCGACGTGGGCTTTGCGCGGCCGCGCACGCTGGAGAGCAGCTACGCGCCCGAGTTCGCGGCACTGGTGCAGCAGCTGCGCATGCGCATCGCCGAGGCGCGGCGCGAGAGCGATGCGGTGCCTGCAACGGCGCAGGCAGCGCAGGAGACGCAGGCCATGCAGGCCACGCAGGCTGCATCCCGCGACACCACGCCGGAAGCACGCGAAGAGGTGGCCGCGTGATCGCGCCGCTCACCCGTCAGCGCCTGCTGTCCGCCGGCGCGCTCGTCGGCTTCTTCGTGCTGTGGGAGGCGGTGTGCCTGGCCTTCGGCGTGTCGGACCTGATCCTGCCGCGCCCGAGCCAGATCGCGATGGTGCTGCTGCAGAAGATGCCGCTGCTGTGGCCGCACACCGTGCAGACGCTCTACACCACGCTGGCCGGCTTCGTGCTCGGCGTGGGAGCGGGCATCGTGGTGGGCGTGGTGATCGGCTCGTCGAAGCTGGCGTACGACGTGACGTACCCGCTGCTGGTGGGCTTCTCGAGCATTCCCAAGGTGGCGGTGGTGCCGCTGTTCGTGGTGTGGTTCGGCGCGGGCACGGTGCCGGCCATCCTGACCTCGATGGTGATCAGCATCTTTCCGGTGGTGGTGAACGTGGCCACCGGCCTGGCGAGCACCGAGCCCGAGCTGGAGGACGTGCTGCGCGTGCTGGGCGCGAGAAAGCGCGACATCCTGTGGAACGTGGGCCTGCCGCGCGCGCTGCCCTACCTGTTCGCCTCGCTGAAGATCGCGATCACGCTGGCCTTCGTGGGCACCGTGCTGAGCGAGACGGTGGCGGCCAACAAGGGCATCGGCACGGTGATGATGATCGCCAGCGGCAACTTCGACGTGCCGATGGTGTTCGCCGGGCTCTTCCTGCTCGCGGCGATGGGGGTGGCGCTGTATGCCGTGTCCTCGCTGGTCGAGCGGCGCATGACGGGCTGGGCCCAGCGCAAGACCGACATGGCCATGGCATGACGGCCACGACAAGGTGAACAGGCAAGAAATGAACGACCTCATCCGCATCACCGCCGGCGGCCTGCGCTTCGTGGCGCAGACGCACCCCGACGCACCGCGCACCGTCGCGGCCTTTCGCAAGCTGCTGCCCTTCGCGCAGAAGCTGGTCCACGTGCGCTGGAGCGGCGAAGGCTGCTGGGTGCCGCTGGGCGATTTCGAACTGGGCGTGGGCTTCGAGAACCACACCAGCCATCCGTCGGTGGGGGACGTGCTGTTCTACCCCGGCGGCTACAGCGAGACCGAGATCATCCTGGCCTACGGCGCCTGCAGCTTCGCCAGCAAGATGGGCACGCTGGCGGGCAACCACTTCCTCACCATCGTCGAAGGGCGCGAGCAGCTGCGCGCGCTCGGCAACAAGGTGCTGTGGGAGGGCGCGCAGGACGTGCTTTTCGAAGCCCTCTGATTCATCCGCCGATTCACCTGCTGATTCCCTTGCCGATTCATTCTCCGGAGCCGCTCATGACCTTTTCCATATCCCGCCGCAAGGCGGTCGTCGCCTTGTCGGCGGCCCTGGGTTCGTCGCTCGCGGCGTTGCCCGCGCGCCAGGCGCGCGCCCAGCCGCTCACGCCCGTGCGCTTCGTGCTCGACTGGAAGCTGCAGGGCGTGCACGCCTGGTACTACCTCGCCGAAGACCGCGGCTACTTCGCCGCGGAAAATCTCGCGGTCGCCATCGACCAGGGCGACGGCTCCGCGGCCGCCGTGACCAAGGTGATGGCCGGCGCCTACGACGCGGGCTTCGGCGACGTCAACGCCGTCATCCAGAACGCCGCCGCCAGGCCCGGCGCCGCGCCCGTGATGGTCTACATGGTCTACAACCGCGCGCCGTTCGCGCTCATCGTGAAGGCGGGCAGCCCCGTTCGCACGTTGAAAGACCTGGAAGGCCGCACGCTGGGCTCGCCGGCCGGCGGCGCCGCGCTGCGCATGTTCCCGCTGATGGCGGCGCGCAGCGGCGTGGACGCGGCCAAGGTCAAGTGGACGAACATGGCGCCCAACCTGCAGGAGCAGATGCTGCTGAAGGACCACGTCGAAGGCTCGGCCGTGTTTTCGGTCACCAGCTACATGAACCTGGTGGCGCAGGGCGTGGACCCCGACAAGGACATCCGCTGGTTCCACTACGCGGACCACGGCGTCGACCTGTACGGCAACGGCGTGGTGGTGTCGCGCCAGTTCCTGAAAGACAAGCCGCAGGCCGTGGCCGGGCTGGTGCGTGCCATCCACAAGGCGGTGCGCGACACCGTGGCCGACCCCGACGCCGCCATTGCCGCGCTCATGAAGCGCGAGCCGCTGCTGAACGCGGCGCTGGAGAAGCGGCGGTTGCTCTACACGCTGCGCACGGTCATGCTCACGCCCGAGGTCGCCGCCGCCGGGCTGGGCGATGTGAACGACGCGCGCATGGCGCGTGCCGTCGGGCAGGTGAAGGAGGCGTTCGAACTGGCGAACGCGCCCGCCGCAGGCGAGGTGTTCGACCGGCGCTTCCTGCCGTCGCTGGCGGAGCGCAAGGTCGCCGCGCTGCAACCGTAGCCAGGGCGCCCAACCGACAACGAAAGAAGCTCCATGTCCGCTCGCACGCCTGAAGAACACATCGACTGCGCCTGGCTGCTGGCCGACCCCGGCGCGCAGCCTGCGCAACGCGGCATGCGCATCGCGCTGGAAGGCGGCGGCATCCGGTCGGTCGCGCCGCTGCCGGACGCAGCCGCCGGCAGCGCGCCGCGCCTGCTCGCGCTGCCGGCGCTGGCCAACGCGCACGACCATGCGCGCACTTTCCGCAGCGCCACGCTGGGCGCCTTCGGCCAGCCGCTGGAGAGCTGGCTGCCGTTCCTGGGCGTGGTGCCGGGCATGGACCCGTACCTGTGCGCCGCCACGTCGTTCGCCCGCTCGGTGCGCCACGGCGTCGCGAACCTGATGGTCCACTACACGCGCGTGCAGGGCGGCATGGCCTATGCCGACGAAGCGGCCGCGGTGGCGCGCGCGGCACGCGACGTGGGCGTGCGCATCGGCTTTGCCGTGGCCATGCGCGACCGCCATGGCATCGCCTACTGCGACGACGCGGCGGTGCTGTCGGCGCTGCGCCCGGGCATTCGCGATGCGGTGGCCGAACGGCTCGCGGTGAAGCCGGTGTCGCCGGCGCAGCAGCTCGCGCTGGTCGACGAGGTCGCTCGCAGGGTGGAAGAGGGGGGCCACGCTGGCCATGTGACCGTGCAGTACGGCCCGACGGCCGTGCAGTGGTGCAGCACGCCGTTGCTCGAGGCCATCGCGCGGGCGTCGGCCGACAACGGCCGCCCGGTGCACATGCACCTGCTCGAAACGCGCTACCAGCGCGACTGGGCCGATGCCAACCACCCCGGCGGCATCGTGCGCTTCCTGGACGACATCGGGCTGCTGACGCCGCGCCTCACGCTCGCGCACTGCGCCTGGGCCCGGCCGGAAGAGCTGGCGTTGATTGCCGAGCGCGGCGCGACCATTGCAGTCAACACCAGCTCCAACCTGGGCCTGAAATCAGGCATCGCCCCGGTGCCCGAGATGCTGAAGCATGGCTGCCGCGTGGCCATGGGGCTGGACGGCATGGCCTTCGACGAAGACGACGACGCGCTGCGCGAGATGCGGCTGGCGTATTCGCTGCACCGCGGCTGGGGCTACGACACCGCGATGACGCGCGAGCAGCTCTGGGCGTTCGCCTCGGGCAACGGGCCGCGCAGCGTGCGCGGCGGCGGCGCGTGGGGTGGGCAAAGCGGGCGCATCGAACCCGGCGCGCCGGCGGATATCGTGCTGCTGGACTGGGACGCGCTCGACGACGACGCGCTCTTCGCCGAGACCGACCCGCTCGACCTGCTGCTGGCGCGGGCCAACGGCAGCCATATCGCCAAGGTGCTGGTCGGCGGGCGGCGGGTGGTCGACCGGGGCCGCGTGCTGGGCATCGACGAGCCCGCGTTGCGCGCCGAGCTGCTGGCGCGCATGCGCGGCGCGCTGGCGGCGGACGCGGCAGGCGCGCTGTCGTGGCGCGAGACCGTCAAGGCGCTGGCCGAGGACCTCGGGCCGTTCTACCGCAGCGGGCGGATCGGCGGCTGCTGCGGCTAGGAGGCGAGGAAGCCAGGGGAGGCTTCCAGCCGGGGCCTTACAGCGTGAAGTCGTACTCCACCGTGATCGGCGCGTGGTCGCTGAACTTGATGGTCTTGTAGATCGCCTCGGTGCGCGCCAGCGCGCCGATGGCCGGCGTGGCCAGGTGGTAGTCCAGCCGCCATCCCACGTTGTTCGCGTAGGCCTGGCCGCGGTTGCTCCACCAGGTGTAGGCCTCGTCGGTGGTGTCGGGCTTGAGCATGCGGTACACGTCCACCAGGCCCGCGCCGTCGGTGCCGGCGTCGAGCAGCTTGGTCATCCAGTCGCGCTCCTCGGGCAGGAAGCCGCTGTTCTTGCGGTTGCCGCGCCAGTTCTTCAGGTCGATTTCCTTGTGGGCGATGTTGATGTCGCCGCACAGCACGAACTCGCGCTCCTTCTTCAGCGCGATCAGGTGCGGGAAAAAGCCTTTCAGGAAGCGGAACTTGGCCTCCTGGCGCTCCTCGCCCGAGCTGCCGCTCGGAAAGTAGCAGCTGATGACGGAGAACTTGCGGCTGGGCGTGTCGAAGCGCAGCTCCAGGTAGCGGCCCTCGGCGTCGAACTCGGCGTCGCCCCAGCCCACCACGACCTGGCTCGGTGCGTGCTTGGTGTAGATGGCGGTGCCGGCGTAGCCTTTTTTCTCGGCGAAATGGAAGTGGCCCTTCAGGCCGGCCATCTCCTCGAAACGGCCTTCGATGTCGCTGGCCTGGACCCGGATCTCCTGCATGCAAATACAATCCGGCGCAAGTTCGGCCACCCAGTCGGCCACGCCTTTGGTAGCGGCCGAACGCAGGCCATTGAGATTGAGACTGGTCAGTTTGAACACAAGGAATTTCCGATGGCTGTAGAGAGTGAGAAAAGCAGCGCGGTCGCACAGGACTTCGTCCAGTTTGCGTTGGATGCCGGCGTGCTGCGCTTCGGCGAATTCAAGACGAAGGCCGGGCGAATGAGCCCTTATTTCTTCAATTCCGGGCTCTTCGACGACGGCGCCAAGATCGCCCGTCTGGCCGGATTCTATGCAGACCGCATCATCGAGAGCGGGCTCGAATTCGACATGATCTTCGGCCCCGCCTACAAGGGCATTCCGCTGGGCGCCACGGTGGCCGCCGAGCTGGCGCGCCGCGGGCGCAACTACCCCTTTGCCTACAACCGCAAGGAAGCCAAGGCCCACGGCGAGGGCGGCAACCTGGTGGGCGCGCCGCTGAAGGGCCGCGTGCTGATCGTGGACGACGTCATGTCGGCCGGCACTGCGGTGCGTGAATCCATTGCCGCCATCCAGGCCGCGGGCGCCACGCCGCATGCCGTGGCCATCGCGCTCGACCGGCAGGAGAAAGCCACCGAGAACGGTGTCGACGTGGACCACAGCGCCGTGCAGTACGTGCGCAACCAGCTCGGCCTGGCGGTGTTCGCCATCGCCACGCTGGACGACCTGCTGAACTACCTCGCGGGCAACGCCGCCGCCGACCTGGGCGCGCACCACGAGCGGGTGCTGGCCTACCGCACCCGCTACGGCGCCAGCTGAGGCAAGGCCCGCATGCACGCACGCGATCACGGCCATCCGACTCGCCTGCGGGCAGCGGCGACTTCGTTTCTTGTGCTTCTGTCGTTCCTGGGCTCCGGCGGCGCGTTGCATGCGCAGCCGAAGAGCGTGGACGGCGCGGGCCCCAGCATCTACACCTGCACCGACGCACGCGGGCGCACGCTGACGGCCGACCGGCCCATTGCCGAGTGCAGCGACCGCGAGCAGCGCGAGCTGAACCCCAGCGGCTCGATTCGCCGCAAGGTCGAGCCGACCTACACGGCGCGCGAGCTGCAGGAGCGCGAAGACCGCGCCCGCGAAGCCGCGGTGCAGGCCGCGCGCATCACCGACGAGCGCCGCCGCGAGCGCGCGCTGCTGGTGCGCTACCCCAACGCCACCACGCACGACCGCGAGCGCTCGGAGGCGCTGGCGCAGGTCGACGCCGTGACCCAGGCGGCGCGCAAGCGCATCGCCGAGCTGGCCGAAGACCGCAAGAAGGTCGACGAGGAGATGGAGTTCTACAAGCAGGACCCGAGCAAGGCGCCCGGCTCGGTGCGCCGCAAGCTCGAGGACAACACCCAGAGCGTGGCCGTGCAGAACCGCTTCATCGCGGAGCAGGAAGACGAGAAGAAGCGGGTGAATGCGCGCTTCGACGAAGAGCGCATTCGCCTGAAAGCGCTGTGGTCGCCGCAGAACGGCGGCACCAACCGGTGACAGTGCCGGGGCCTTGCGCAAGCCATTGCGCAAGGCCCCGGTCGGCTGAACTCAGCCCAGTTTGGCCTTCAGCAGCTCGGTGACCTGCGCGGGGTTGGCCTTGCCCCCGCTGGCCTTCATGACCTGGCCCACGAGGCCGTTCAGCGCCTTCTCCTTGCCGCCGCGGTATTCCTCGACGTTCTTCGCGTTCTTGGCGATCACCTCGTCGAGGATCTTGTCGAGCGCGCCGGTGTCGGCCATCGGCTTCAGGTCTTTCGCCTCGATGATCGCGTCGACGTCGCTGCCTTCGCCGGTCCACAGGGCGTCGAACACCTGGCGCGCGGCGTTGTTGGGCAGCGTGCCGTCGGCGATGCGCGTGACCAGCTGGGCCAGCTGCCGGGCCTTCACGGGCGCGGCCTCGATGCCGATTTCGGCGGCGTTCAGGCGGCGCGCCATCTCGCCAGTGATCCAGTTGCTCGCGAGCTTGGGCGTGGCGCCCGCGCCCACGGCTTCGTCGAAGTAGCCGGCCAGCGCCGCGCTCTGCGTGAGCTGCGCGGCGTCGTATTCCGACAGGCCGTGGTCGCGCGCATAGCGCTCGGCGGTGGCGCGCGGCAGCTCGGGCATGGCCGCCTTCACGCGCTCGATCCACTCGGCGGCGATCACCAGCGGCGGCAGGTCGGGGTCGGGAAAGTAGCGGTAGTCGGCCGAGTCTTCCTTGGCGCGCATGGCGCGCGTCTCGCCGGTGTCGGTGTTGAACAGCACCGTGGCCTGCTCGATCTTGCGGCCGTCCTCGATCTCCTCGATCTGCCAGCGGATCTCGTAGTCGATCGCCTGCTGCATGTGCTTGAAGCTGTTGAGGTTCTTGATCTCGCGGCGCGTGCCCAGCTTGTCGCCGGGCTTGCGCACCGACACGTTGGCGTCGCAGCGGAAGCTGCCTTCCTGCATGTTGCCGTCGCAGATGCCGATCCAGGTGACGATCTTGTGCAGCTCGCGCGCATAGGCCACGGCCTCGGCGGTGGAGCGCATGTCGGGCTCGGTCACGATCTCCAGCAGCGGCGTGCCGGCTCGGTTCAGGTCGATGCCGCTCTGGCCGATGAAGTTCTCGTGCAACGACTTGCCCGCGTCTTCCTCGAGGTGGGCGCGCACCAGGCGCACGGTCTTCTTTTCTTCGCCGAGAAAGAACGACACCGAGCCGCCCTGCACCACCGGGATCTCGAACTGGCTGATCTGGTAGCCCTTGGGCAGGTCGGGGTAGAAGTAGTTCTTGCGCGCGAACACGCTGCGCGGCGCAATGTGCGAGCCCAGCGCCAGGCCGAGCTTGATGGCGCGTTCGACCGCGCCCTTGTTCATCACCGGCAGCGTGCCCGGCAGCGCCAGGTCGACCGCGCAGGCCTGCGTGTTGGGCTCGGCGCCGAAGGCGGTGGAGGCGCGGCTGAAGATCTTGCTGGCGGTCGACAGCTGGGCGTGCGTCTCGAAGCCGATGATGACTTCATAGCCGCGCACCAGCGGGCCGGTCGGGCGGCCTTGTTGTTGTGCTTCGAATGTGTTCACGGTCTCGCTCATGTCAGAAGCCCTCCGGCGTGCGTGCATGCCAGTCGGTGGCCTGCTGGAAGCGATGGCCTGCGTTGAGCAGCCTGGCTTCGCCGAAGTAGTTGCCGATCAGTTGCAGCCCCACGGGCATGCCGCCGTCGAAGCCCGCGGGCACGCTCATGCCGGGCAGGCCGGCCAGCGACGCGGGCAGCGTGAAGATGTCGGCCAGGTAGTCGGCCACGGGGTCGTCGCCGTGCTCGCCGAGCTTCCACGCGGTGGTGGGCGCGGCCGGGCCGGCGATGACGTCGCACTGCGTGAAGGCCTGCTGGAAGTCGTCGGCGATCATGCGGCGCACCTTCTGCGCCTGCAGGTAGTAGGCGTCGTAGTAGCCGTGGCTCAGCACGTAGGTGCCGATCATGATGCGGCGCTTCACTTCGTCGCCGAAGCCTTCGGCGCGCGTGCGCTCGTACATGTCGGCCAGGTCCTTGTACTGCTTGGCGCGGTGCCCGAACTTGACGCCGTCGAAGCGGCTCAGGTTGCTCGAGGCTTCAGCCGCGGCCAGGATGTAGTACACGGGAATCGACAGCTCGGTGCGCGGCAGCGACACCTCGACGCGCCTGGCGCCGAGCTTCTCGTATTCGACCAGCGCCGCGTCGATGGCCGCGCGCACGCCCGGTGCCACGCCGTCGCCGAAGAACTCCTTGGGCACGCCGATGCGCAGGCCTTCGAGCGAATCGTTCAGCGAGCGGCCGAAGTCTTCGGCGGGCTTGTCGAGCGAGGTGGAATCGCGGTCGAGGTCGGGGCCGCAGAAGGCCGACAGCAGCAGCGCGCAGTCTTCGGCGGAGCGGGCCATCGGGCCGGCCTGGTCGAGGCTCGACGCGAAAGCCACCATGCCGTAGCGCGAGGCGCGCCCATAGGTCGGCTTGATGCCGGTCACGCCGCAGAACGACGCGGGCTGGCGAATGGAGCCGCCGGTGTCGGTGCCGGTGGCCGCGGGGGCCAGGCGTGCGGCAACGGCCGCGGCGCTGGCGCCGGACGAACCGCCCGGAATGCGCTCGCGGTTCCAGGGGTTCTGCACGGGCACGGCCTTGTCGTGGCCCACGGCGGGCACGGCGACGTTCTCGTTGGCCGAGCCCATGGCGAACTCGTCGCAGCTCAGCTTGCCCAGCGTGACCGCGCCGGCCTCGGCCAGGCGGCGCACCACGGTGGCGTCGAAGGGCGAGCGGTAGCCCGCGAGCATCTTCGAGCCGGCGGTGGTGGCGAAATCGGCGGTGACGAAGATGTCCTTGTGCGCAATGGGCACGCCGGCCAGCGCCGGGGCGTTGCCCGCGGCGATGAGGGCGTCGGCGGCGCGGGCCTGGGCCAGCGTGGTTTCCTCGTTCACGTCGACGAAGGTGCCGAGCGATTCGTGGGCCTTCATGCGGCCCAGGAACACCTGCGAGGCCTCCACGGCCGACACCTTGCGTTCGGCCAGCGCCTTGGCCAGCGCGACCACGCTCATCTGGTGCAGTTCAGCGCTTGTCGTCATTCGATCACCTTGGGCACGAGGAACAGGCCGGCTTCGACGGCCGGGGCGCTCTTCTGGTTGGCTTCGCGGTTGTTCGGCTCGCTCACCACGTCGTCGCGCAGGCGCAGCGTGATGTCCTCGAGGGCGGCCACGGGGTGGGCCAGCGGCTCGATGCCGGTGGTGTCCACGGAGCGCATGCGTTCGACCAGGTCGAAGAAGCCGTTGATCTGGCTGAGCATGCGCTCGCTTTCGTCGGAGACCAGCTGCAGCCTCGCCAGCGAGGCGATGCGCGCAATATCGGAAGCGGAAAGTGACATAAGTGCGGGACGCTAAAAAAGCGAAGCTAATCGCACCGCGAGGCGGGTGCTAATACAGGAATCAGAGGGGATTCGGGTATTATCCCGCCTTTGCCGCAACCCCCGCGAACGCGCCGGCTTTTGCGCCAAAAACGATCAATTCACCCCGTCAAACGACCCAAAAAATAGAGCGACGACCTGCCGATGCGCAGGCCGTGCTCAGAGGATTCCGCACATGTTTGGAGCTTTCCGTCGGTACTTTTCCACCGACCTTGCGATCGACCTCGGCACCGCCAACACCCTGATCTTCGCCCGCAACAAGGGCATCGTGCTGGACGAGCCGTCCGTCGTGGCCATTCGCCATGAAGGCGGCCCGCACGGCAAGAAGGTGATCCAGGCCGTGGGCCGCGAGGCCAAGGCCATGCTGGGCAAGGTGCCCGGCAACATCGAGGCGATCCGCCCGATGAAGGACGGCGTGATCGCCGACTTCGTGATCACCGAGCAGATGATCAAGCAGTTCATCAAGATGGTGCACCCGCGCACGCTGCTCACGCCCAGCCCGCGCATCATCATCTGCGTGCCCTGCGGCTCGACCCAGGTCGAGCGCCGCGCCATCAAGGACGCGGCCGAAGCCGCCGGCGCCACGGCGGTCTACCTCATCGAAGAACCCATGGCCGCGGCCATCGGCGCCGGCCTCCCCGTCAGCGAAGCCTCGGGCTCGATGGTGGTGGACATCGGCGGCGGCACCACCGAAGTGGGCGTCATCAGCCTGGGCGGCATGGTCTACAAGGGCTCCGTGCGCGTGGGCGGCGACCGCTTCGACGAAGCCATCATCAACTACATCCGCCGCAACTACGGCATGCTGATCGGCGAGCCGACGGCCGAAGTCATCAAGAAGAACATCGGCTCGGCCTTCCCGGGCTCCGAAGTCAAGGAAATGGAAGTCAAGGGCCGCAACCTTTCCGAAGGCGTGCCGCGCAGCTTCACCATCAGCAGCAACGAAGTGCTGGAAGCCCTGACCGATCCGCTGAACAACATCGTCTCCGCCGTGAAGAACGCGCTGGAGCAGACGCCGCCCGAGCTGGGCGCCGACATTGCCGAGCGCGGCATGATGCTCACCGGCGGCGGCGCGCTGCTGCGCGACCTCGACCGCTTGCTGGCCGAGGAAACCGGCCTGCCGGTGCTGGTGGCCGAAGACCCGCTGACCTGCGTGGTGCGCGGTTGCGGCATCGCGCTGGAGCGCATGGACCGACTTGGAAGCATCTTCACGAGCGAGTGAAGGGCCCCCAGTCCTCATCGCCGGCCTCTGCTTGCGCAGGCCGGCTTTTTGTTATTTGATTCCGCACCACCGCCGGGTCTGAACTCATGCCTCTGGGCACGCTCGATCGCACAGCGCCACCCTTGTTCAACCAGGGGCAGTCGGCGCTCAGCAAGCTGATCTTCTTCGGCGCGCTCGCCCTGTTCCTCATGGTGGCCGATGCACGCTTTCATATCGTGCAGCCCGTGCGCGCGGCCATCGGCGCGGTGCTGTACCCGGTGCAATGGGTGGCGCTGAAGCCGGTGCAGGCGGTGCTCGGTGGCGGCCGCTACTTCGAAGACCTGCAGACCGCGCAGCGCAACGAGGACGACGCCCGCAAGGCGCTCATGATGCAGGCCGAGCGTGCCGCCCAGGCCGACACGCTGGCGCAGGACAACGCCCGCCTGCGCGAGCTGCTCGAGCTGCGCCAGGCCACCACCACGCCGGGCCGCGCGGCCGAGGTGCTGTACGACGCGGCCGACCCCTACACCCGCAAGATCGTCATCGACCAGGGCCTGGCCCAGGGCGTGGCCGCGGGCTCGCCGGTGATCGATTCGCGCGGCGTGCTCGGCCAGGTCACGCAGGTGCTGCCCTTCACGAGCGAGGTCACGCTGGTGATCGACCGCGACCTGTCCATTCCCGTGCAGAACACCCGCACCGGCGTGCGCAGCGTGGCCTTCGGCGACGCCTCGGCCCACGGCGGCGGACTGGAACTGCGTTTCATGGCCGCCAACGCCGACCTGCAGGAGGGCGACCTGCTGTCCACCAGCGGTGTCGACGGCATCTACCCCGCCGGCCTGCCGGTGGCGAAGATCGATCGCATCGAGCGGCGCGCCGACTCTGCCTTCGCGCGCATCTACTGCGTGCCGCTGGCCCATGTGACGGCCGCGCGCTACGTGCTCGTGCTGGCACCCACCGGCACGCCGGCCGCGCCGCCGCCGGCCGCGCCCGCCACCGTGCAGCGCAAACGCCCCGAGGGCAAGCCCGGCGCCGGCAAGAACGAGAAGAAGCAGGGGGAACGCCGATGATCAAGCGCCCCGGCCAACAGCAGCTGCTGCTGCCCGTGAGCCCGGTCTTCATGTGGACCAGCCTCATCGCGGCGGCGCTGGTCAACCTGATTCCGATCGGCCGCGCCGTGTGGATGCCCGACCTGCTCGCGCTGGTCATCGTGTTCTGGGGCGTGCACCAGCCGATGCGCGTGGGCATCGGCGCGGCCTTCGTGTTCGGCCTGTTCATGGACGTGCACCAGTCGTCGATGCTGGGCCAGCACGCGCTCTCGTACACCACGCTGGGCTTCTTCGCGATCACCATCCACCGGCGCCTGCTGTGGTACCCGGTGCTGTCGCAGGCGCTGCAGGTGCTGCCGCTGTTCGCGCTGTCGCAGCTCATCGAGGTGGTCACGCGGCTGATCGGCGGCGGTGTGTTCCCGGGCTGGGCGGTGCTGATCTCGCCGGCCATCGAGGCCGCCCTCTGGCCCCTGGTGACAGCACTGTTGCTGGCCCCGCAGCGCCGCACCCCGGAACCGGACGAGAACCGCCCCCTCTAAGTCCTGCCTGCGCTGTTCCTGGCATTTGCCTCCGCCATTGCCTTCGCCATTTGCCTTCGCACTTGCACGCGCCTAAGCTCGCACCGCCATGACCGAAATCCGCAACGTCGCCGCCGACCTCGCGCGCTTCAAGCGCCGCGTGATCGTCATCGGGCTGGCCGTGCTGTTCGCCTTCAGCCTGCTGTGCGCGCGGCTCATCTACCTGCAGGTCACGCGGCACGAAGACCTGGCCGAGCAGGCCGAGAGCAACCGCACGGCCGTGGTGCCGGTGGTGCCCAACCGCGGGCTCATCCTCGACCGCAACGGCATCGTGCTGGCCTCGAACTACTCGGCCTACACGCTGGAGATCACGCCCTCGAAGGTGAGCGACGTCGACGAGACCATCGACAGCCTGACCCAGGTGCTCGAGGTGTCGCCGCGCGACCGCCGCCGCTTCAAGCGCCTGCGCGAAGACTCGCGCAGCTTCGACTCCATTCCGATCCGCACCCGCCTGAGCGACGAAGAGGTCGCGCGCTTCGCGGCCCAGCGCTACCGCTTTCCGGGCGTGGAGATCAAGGCGCGCCTGTTCCGCAACTACCCGCAGGGCGAGCTGGCCTCGCACGTGCTCGGCTACATCGGGCGCATCAACCAGCGCGAGAAGACCGCGATGGAAGACTGGGACGAGGAAGACCAGGCCAACTACAAGGGCACCGACTACATCGGCAAGCTGGGCATCGAGCAGAGCTACGAGAAGACGCTGCACGGCCAGACCGGCGTCGAGCAGATGGAAACCTCGGCCGGCGGGCGCGCCGTGCGCCGCCTGGCGAGCCACCCGGCCACGCCGGGCAACACCGTGATGCTGGCGCTGGACATCAAGCTGCAGAAGCTGGTCGAAGACATGTTCGGCGAGCGGCGCGGCGCGGTGGTGGCCATCGACCCCAAGACCGGCGAGGTGCTGGCCTTCGTGAGCAAGCCCACGTTCGACCCGAACCTGTTCGTCGAGGGCATCGACAACGAGAGCTGGGCGGCGCTGACCGAGTCGCTCGACAAGCCCTTGCTGAACCGTGCGCTGCGCGGCACCTACCCGCCCGGTTCCACCTACAAGCCCTTCATGGCGCTGGCCGCGCTGCAGACCGGCAAGCGCGGCCCCAGCGTGGTGGTGAACGACCCCGGCTACTTCAACTTCGGCGGCCACCGCTTCGGCAGCCCCGAAGGCAACCTGGGCGGCGTGGACATGCGCCGCGCCATCCAGCTGTCGAGCAACATCTATTTCTATTCGCTGGCCAACGAGATGGGCGTGGACATGATCCACGACGCCATGAAGCCGCTGGGCTTCGGCCAGATCACCGGCATCGACCTGGGCGGCGAGGTGCGCGGCGTGCTGCCCAGCACCGAGTGGAAGCGCAACACCTACAAGCGCCCCGAGCAGAAGAAGTGGTACGCGGGCGAGACCATCTCGCTGGGCATCGGCCAGGGCTACAACGCCTTCACCATGCTGCAGCTGGCCCAGGCCACGTCGATCGTGGCCGACGGCGGCATCAAGCACAAGCCGCACCTGGTGCTGGCCACGCGCAACACCGTGAGCGGGCAGGTCATACCGCTGCCGCCGGTGCCGGCGGAAAACCTGGGCTACACGCCCGCGGCCATCTCGGTGATCCGCGAGGGCCTGACCAGCGTGGTGACCAGCGGCACCGCGCGCGGCGTGTTCGCCGGCGCGCTCTACCAGGCCGCCGGCAAGACCGGCACGGCGCAGGCCGTGACGCAGGCGCAGAACACCAAGTACAACGCCCGCGCGCTCGAGGAGCACCAGCGCGACCACGCGTTGTTCATGGGCTTCGCGCCGGTGAACGACCCGAAGATCGCGATTGCCGTGATCGTGGAGAACGCCGGCTGGGGCGCGGGCGCCGCGGCCCCCATTGCGCGCCGCGTGTTCGACTACTGGCTCGCGAACCAGTACCCGAGCGAAGCCGACCTGGCGGCGATCAAGACCGGCAAGGCGACCGCGCCGATCGGCAAGCCGCGCGTGGCGACGGAAGTGTCGTGGCCGGCGCCGGTGGCAACGCCGGTGAATGCACCCTGATGGCTTGCTCCCTCCCCTTCCGGGGGAGGGTTGGGGTGGGGGCACGCGGCGATCGAGTCCGCGCGATGTTGTGGGGCCGTCGGCCCTCACCCTAGCCCTCTCCCGCGAGCGGGAGAGGGGACAACACAAAGCCCCGCTGCGATGAATTCGTCCCTGATGCCTTGCTCCCTCCCCTTCCGGGGGAGGGTTGGGGTGGGGGCACGCGGCGATCGAGCTCGCGCGATGTCGTGGGGCCGTCGGCCCTCACCCTAGCCCTCTCCCGCGAGCGGGAGAGGGGACAACACAGAGCCCTGCTGCGCTGAATTCGTCCCTGATGCCTTGCCCCCTCTCCCGCTTGCGGGAGAGGGTTGGGGTGAGGGTCAGCGGCAACGAAGACCGCGTGATGTCGTGAGGCCGTCGGCCCTCACCCTGGCCGTCTCCCGCAAGCGGAAGAGGGAACCCATCCTCAAACCACTGTGCCGCTCACCTCGCCCAGCCCGATGCGCACCGCGCCCGCACGCTCGCAGTACCCGCGGATCACCAGCGTGTCCCCGTCCTCCAGGAACGCGCGCTTCTCGCCGTTGGGCAGCGTGATCGGCTGCTTGCCGCCTTGCGTCAGCTCGATCAGCGAACCCGCTTCATCGGGCTTCGGCCCCGACAGCGTGCCCGAGCCCAGCAGGTCGCCGGGCTGCAGGTTGCAGCCGTTCACCGTGTGGTGCGCGATGAGCTGCGCGGCCGTCCAGTAGGCGGCTTCGGTCGTGTTGCCGCGCGTCAGGCGCGCGGGCGCTTCGCCGGCTGCGCGCATCTTCGCGGTCTGCAGCAGCACCTCGAGCGTGATGTCGAGCGCGCCGCTCTCGCGGTTGGCTGCCGAGTCGAGGTAGGGCAGCGGCTGCGGGTCGCCGGCGGGCCGCTCGAACTTCGCGCGGAAGGGCGCCAGCGCCTCGGTCGTCACGATCCACGGCGACAGCGTGCTGGCGAAGCTCTTCGACAGGAACGGGCCCAGCGGCTGGTATTCCCAGGCCTGCACGTCGCGCGCCGACCAGTCGTTGAGCAACGTCACGCCGAACAGGTGGTCCTCGGCCTCGCCGATGGCGATGGGCTCGCCCAGCGCATTGCCGCGCGCCACCACGAAGCCCAGCTCCAGCTCGTAGTCCAGCCGCTTCGACGGGCCGAAGCTCGGCTCCGCGGCATCGGGCGCCTTGGTCTGGCCCTGCGGGCGCTTGAACACCTGGCCGCTCACGCGAATGGACGACGCCCGCCCGTGGTAGCCGATGGGCACCCACTTGTAGTTGGGCATCAGCGGCTGGTCGGGGCGGAACAGCTTGCCGATGGTGGTCGCGTGGTGGATGCCGGTGTAGAAGTCGGTGTAGTCGCCGATGCGGCAGGGCACGGTCATCTCGGCCGCGGCCTGCGCCAGCAGCGCCTTCGACCACGCGGCCTGCTTGTCGCTGCCTTCGGCCAGGCCGGCGGAAATCGACGCGCGCAGGGCCTGGCGGTCTTTCACGCTGACGCTCATCAGCGCGTTCATGTCGTCGGTGTCGACCAGCCCGGCGGCCTTCAGGTCGAGCACCTGGTCGCCGATGGCCACGCCGATGCGAAAGGCCTCCTGGCTGCCCGCGGCGCGGAAGCGGCCGAAGGGCAGGTTCTGGATCGGGAAGTCGGTGCCGGCTTCGTTGGCCGAGGCGACCCAGCTGCGCAGCTTCGGGTCATGGGTGGCGTTGAGTGCGGTCATGGATGTCTTTCGTTGAGTCTGTTCAATCGGCGGTCATGCCGGCCTTCTTGGCGACGTCGCCCAGGCGCTTGTATTCGGTCTCGGTGAGCGTGGCGAGTTCTTGCGCCGTGGAGCCGCGCGGCGAGAAGCCGGCCTGCTGCAGCTTGGCCTTCACGTCGGGCATGGCCAGGGCTTCGACGAAGGCCTCGTTCAGCGCCTTCACGATGGGGGCCGGCAGCTTCGCCGGGCCGTACACGCCGAACCACGGGTCCAGCGCGTAGCCCTTGAGCCCGGCTTCGGCCATGGTCGGCACGTCGGGCAGCGAGGGCGAGCGCGCGGGGCCCGCCACCGCCAGCGCGCGCAGCTTGCCGGACTGGATGTGCGGCAGCGACGCCGGCAGGTTGTCGAACATCACGCCGATGTTGTTGCCCAGCATGTCGGTGATGGCCGGGCCGCTCCCCTTGTAGGCCACGTGCACGAGCTCGGTGCCGGTCATCTGCGCGAACATCACGCCGGCCAGGTTCATCGAGGTGCCGGCGCCCGCGGTGGCGTAGGGCATGCCGGGGTTCTTCTTGGCGGCCGCAACCAGCTCGGGCACGGTCTTGATGGGCGACACCGCCGGCACTTCGAGCACGATGGTCGAGGTGCCCAGCAGGCTGATGGCGGTGAAGTCCTTGCGCGGGTCGAAGGCCATCGACTTGTAGATGTGCGGGTTCAGCGCGTTGGTCGAGATGGCGCCGAAGCCGATGGTGTAGCCGTCGGGCGCGGCCTTGGCCACGGCGTCCATGCCGATGTTGCCGCCCGCGCCGCCGCGGTTGTCGATGAGCACCGGCTGGCCCAGCTTCTCCGACACCTTCTGGCCCACCGTGCGCGCCACCAGGTCGGTGGTGCCGCCGGGCGAGTAGGGCACGACGAAGCGGATGGGCTTGCTCGGGTAGTCCGCCGCGTGCGCGAGCAAAGGCGCCGCGAAGGGCGCGGCGAGCAGGGCGACGGCCGCGGCGCGGCGGGTCAGGGTGAATGCGTTCTTCATGCTTTGAATTGATCTTTCAGGCCGGCCCAGCAGTCGGCGTAGTCGGTGTCGAGCGCGCTGCTCTGCAGCGCGAAGTGGGTGGGAATGAAGCGGTAGCGGCTCTCGAACATGAAGGCCAGCGTGTTGTCCAGCTTGTGCGGCTTCAGGTCGGCGTGGGTGGCCTTGTCGAAGGCTTCCTCGTCGGGCCCGTGCGGCACCATGCAGTTGTGCAGGCTCGCGCCGCCGGGCTTGAAGCCGCCCGGCTTGGCGTCGTACTCGCCCAGCACCAGCCCCATGAACTCGCTCATGAGGTTGCGGTGGAACCATGGCGGGCGGAAGGTGTTCTCCATGACCATCCAGCGCGGCGGGAAGATCACGAAGTCGCAGTTGGCGGTGCCGGGCGTGTCGCTGGGCGAGGTCAGCACGGTGAAGATCGACGGATCGGGGTGGTCGAAGCTGATCGAGCCGATCACCATGAAGTGCGCCGTGTCGTACTTCACCGGCGCGAGGTTGCCGTGCCAGGCCACCACGTTGAAGGGCGACTGGCTGGCGGGCGCCTTCCAGAAGCGGCCGCCGAATTTCTTGACGAGCTCGTAGGCGCCTTCTTCCGATTCGAAGGCCGCCACCGGCGCCTGGAAGTCGCGCGCGTTGGCCAGGCCGTTCGAGCCGATCGGGCCCAGCTCGGGCAGGCGGAAATGCGCGCCGTAGTTCTCGCACACGTAGCCGCGCGAAGGCCCCGCGCCAGCGTCCGAGTCCGGCAGCGCCACCTTGAAGGCCATGCCACGCGGCAGCAGCGCGATTTCGCCCGGCTTCACGTCGAGCACGCCCAGCTCGGTGGTGATCACCAGGCGGCCCTGCTGCGGCACCACCAGCATCTCGCCGTCGGCGTTGACGAAGGCGCGGCGTTCCATCGAGCGGCCGGCCAGGTACATCAGCGAGCCGATGCCCACCTGCGACTCGGCATCGCCGTTGGCCGCGATGGTGTGCATGCCGTCGATGAAGTCGACCTCGGCGGCGCCGTCCAGCGGCTGCGGGTGCCAGCGCAGGGGCTCGGGCGGCAGCGCGATCTCGCGGTCGGCACCGGTGCTCCAGTGCGCCTGCGCGTACGGCTGGTAGCGCCCCGACACCACCGAGGGCTGGCGGCGGTACAGCCAGGTGCGGCGGTTCTCGTGGCGCGGCGCGGTGAAGGCGGTGCCCGAGATCAGCTCGGTGTACAGGTCGAAGGGGCCACGCTGCGGGTTGTTGCGGCCCTGGGGCAGGGCGCCGGGCACGGCCTCGGAGGCGTACTCGTTGCCGAAGCCGCTCTGGTAGCGGCGCTCGGCGGCGGGGGGTGCTTGGGTCATGGTGTTCTCTTTCGAAAATCGCGATGAGGTTGGAATGCCGAGGAATGTGGTCGGCGTGTTCAGCCGGCGCGTGCGGCCTCGAAGGCCTCGCGCAGCACGGCCAGCGAGCCGACGTGGTTGGCCAGCACCAGCACGAGCCGCGCGTTGAAGGCGTGGCTCTCTTCGGTGGTCAGGCCCTGGTGCGCCTCGATGAGCGCCTCGTAGAAGTCGTCGGGCGCTTCGAGGTTGGGCGTGGTGGTCAGTTGCATCGTGGTCATGCGATTGCCTTTGTGTTTGCCTTCGCCAGCGCGCGGTCCAGCGCCGCGCGAACGTCCGTTGCCGTGGGGTGCCGCCAGCGCGCGCACACGTGCTGGTCGGGCCGCAGCAGGTAGACGGTACCGGGTTGCGCGTCGTAGCGCTGCACGGCGAGTTCGGCGCCGGGGCCGGAGCCTTCCACGCGCACGATGTGCAGCGGCAGGTCGGCGCCCTGCAGCGCCTGCAGGCTGCGCTCGGCCGCTTCGCCCTGGCCGAACACGAGCGCGGTGAAGCGTTCGACGTGGCACTCGCGCAGCAGCCAGCCGGTGGCGCCGTCGGCGCGCGCCACGGGCGCATCGGCCGCGGCGGCGCCCGGCACCATCGCGCCGGTGAATGCATCGGCGTCGGCATCGGCGGTGTTCAGCGGCGAGTCGCGCAGCACCGTGGCCACCGACAGCCGCCCGCTGTTGACCAGCGTGCGCGCGAAGGCGTGGCGCTTCGTCAGCTCGAGCACCGCGTCGCGGAACAGCCGGCTCACCTCGCTCTTGGGCGTGATGAAGTCGGTGGCGCGCGTGGAGTTGCGGATGTTCTCGTCGGCCGCGTATTCGCGCTCGCTGGCGTAGCTGTCGAGCAGCGCGTCGGGCGCCTGGCCCTGCACCACCGCGGCGAGTTTCCAGGCGAGGTTGTCCGCGTCCTGCACGCCCGAGTTGGCGCCGCGCGCGCCGAAGGGCGACACGCCGTGCGCCGAGTCGCCCGCGAACAGCACGCGGCCGTGGCGAAAGCGCTCCATGCGCTGGCATGCGAAGGTGTACACGCTGGCCCAGCCGATCTGGAACTGCACGCCCTCGAAGCCGATGCTGTCGAGCAGCGCGCGCACGCGCGGCGTGATGTTCTCGGGCTTGCGCTCTTCCACCGGGTCGGCGTCCCAGCCGAGCTGGAAGTCGATGCGCCACATGCCGTCGGCCTGCTTGTGCAGCAGCACGCTCTGGCCGGGGTGGAACGAGGGGTCGAACCAGAAGCGGCGCTCGGTGGGCAGCTGCGCGTCCATGGTGATGTCGGCGATCAGGAAGCGGTCGCGGAACACGCGGCCTTTCGCTTCCTGGCCCAGCAGCTGGCGCAGGTTGGAGCGCGAGCCGTCGCAGGCGGCCACGTAGCCGGCCGCCAGTTGATGGCTGCCGTCGGGTGTCTCGACCGTGAGCACGGCACAGTCGCCTTGCTGTTCGATGCCGGTCACCTTGTGGTTCCAGCGCAGGTCGATCAGCGGCAGCGCCGCCGCGCGCTCCACCAGGTAGCCCTCGACGTAGTACTGCTGCAGGTTGATGAAGGCCGGGCGCTCGTGGCCGGGCTCGGGCAGCAGGTCGAAGCGGAACACCTGCTCGTCGTGGAAGAACACCTTGCCCACGTTCCACGACACGCCCTTGTCGACCATGCGGTCGCCGCAGCCCAGGCGGTCGAACACCTCGAGCGTGCGCTTGGCGAAGCAGATGGCGCGCGAACCGCTGGACAGGGTGTTGTCGTTGTCCAGCAGCACCACCGGCACCTGGCGCAGCGCCAGGTCGATGGCCAGCGTGAGGCCCACGGGGCCGGCGCCGACCACCACCACCGGGTGTCGTGCGGGCGCGGACGCGGGGGCGTCCTGGTCGGCGTGGCGCTTGTAGTCGAAGCGCAGGCTCTGGTAGTCGATCACGTGCTTGTCTCCGTGTCTTGTCGTCTTCTTGCTTTGTCTCTTTTGACTTGCTCCTTCCCCCGCTGGGGGAAGGTCGGAATGGGGGCAAGCGGCGTTCACTTCGGGCGCTCTGCCTGCCCCCACCCCAGCCCTCCCCCAGCGGGGGAGGGAGCAATGCGCGCGCTCAGCCCTCCAGGGCCTTCCACATGTCGATGTCGCGCTGCGCCGTCCACACGCGCGGGTCCGCATGGCCCGAGGCCTCGTCGTACGCGCGGCTCACGTCGAAGGGCATGCAGTGGTCGAAGATCACCCACTGGCTGTACTTGGGCTTGAGCTTCTCGTAGGTGTCCTTGTAGACCGCGTTCAGGTCGCGCCCGGCCTTCACGCCCTCCTGCACGCTGGCGTACACGTCGGAGATGAAGTCGCGCGTGCCGCTCAGGCCTTCGGCCACGGCCTCGGGCGTGGTCAGCGCGGCACCGCGGCCGGGCACCAGCGCGGCGGGCTTCAGCGCGGCGATGTTGTCCAGCGTTTGCGGCCAGTCCTTGAAGTAGGCGTCGCCGGCGTACGGCGTGGCACCGAACTCGACCAGGTCGCCCGACAGCAGCGTGCGCTCCTGCGGCAGCCACACCACCGTGTCGCCCTTGGTGTGGCCGCGGCCCAGCTGGATGAGCTGCACCTCGAGCTTGCCCAGCCACAGCGTCATCTTGCCGGTGAAGGTCATGGTGGGCCAGGTCAGGCCCGGGGGCACCGTTTCCACGTTTTGGAACAGGCGCGGGAAGCGGCCGATTTCGCTGGCCTTGTCTTCCTCGCCGCGCTCCACGATCAGGTCGCGCGTGTCCTGGCTGGCCAGGATGTGGCCTTCGCCCGGCGCGAAGTAGCCCGCAGCGCCCAGCACGCGCACCGCGTGGTAGTGCGTGAGCACCACGTACTTGATGGGCTTGTCGGTCACTTCGCGAATGCGGCGCACCACGTCGGCCGCCATGGCGGGCGTGGCCTGGGTGTCGGCCACCAGCACGCAGTCGTCGCCGATGACGATGCCGGTGTTCGGGTCGCCTTCGGCGGTGTAGGCCCAGGCGTGCTCCGAGATCTGGCTGAAGGTGACCTTCTTTTCTTCCATGTCGGCCTGGCTGGCGAATTTCTTGGCTTGGCTCATCGTTGTCTCCGGTGGTCGTGGGGATGAATGCGGGGTTGGATGCGGGGTTGGATGCGGGGTCGAAACTAATTCGTCTAAGGCGAACGAATTTGCTGTGAACGAATTTTGGCAGTGTAAGCGTCGGATCAGTTAATGTCTAATCCCTTCTTCATGAACGAACGATCGGCGGGCCATGGCAGCCAATGACACCGACCGCGCCCAGCGCGGCATCCAGAGCATCGAAGTCGGCGGACAGCTGCTGCGCGCGCTGGTGCACCACGGCCGGCCGATGGCGCTGAAAGACCTCGCGCGCGAGGCCGACATGACGCCCGCCAAGGCGCACCCGTACATGGTCAGCTTCGGCCGGCTGGGCCTCATCGAGCAGGACCGCGCCAGCGGCCACTATCTGCTCGGCCCGCTCGCCTTGCAACTGGGCCTCATCAGCCTGCAGCAGGCCGACCCGGTGCACATCGCCACCCCGCTGATCGGTCAGCTGGCCCAGCAGCTCGGCCACACCGTGGCGCTGGCCGTGTGGGGCGCGCGCGGCGCGACCATCGTGCGCACGGCCGAGTCGCCGTCGCCGGTGCACGTGAACATGCGCCACGGCACGGTGTTCTCGCTGACGCACACCGCCTCGGGCCGGGTGTTCGCCACCTACCTCGACGCTGGCGTGGTGCGCCAGCTGCTCGACGAGGAGCGCCAGCGCCAGAAGCAGCGCAAGGGCGCCGAGCCCGCGGCCCCGGCCGGCATGCCGCCGGTGCAGCCGCTGCCCTCGTGGAGCGACTTCGAGCGCCAGCTGCAAGAGGTGCGCGACCATGGCATCAGCCGCTCCGACGGCGAGGTCATCGAAGGCGTGAGCGCCATGGCCGCGCCCGTGTTCGACCACACCGGCGCCATCGTGCTGGCCGTGACCGCCATCGGCCCGGCCGGCATCTTCAATACCGCGTGGGACGGCGAGATTGCCCGCGCGCTCAAGGCCTGCGCGGACACGGTGTCGCAACGGCTGGGCGCCAGCGTTGCGACGCCCGCGAACAGCCCCAGATCAGACAGATGACGCCAGCTTCCGCATCCGCACCCGACCTTTCTTCTTCCCTGCATGCCGCGGCCCAGCTGCTGGGCAACGCCCGGCGCATCGTCGTCTTCTCGGGCGCCGGCCTGTCGCGCGCCTCCGGCATTCCGACCTACCGCGACGCCGACGGCCTGTGGAAGAGCCAGAACGCCCTGCAGTTCTCGCACGCCGAAGACCTGCAGCGCGACCCCTCGGGCTTCACCAGGTTCTGGGCGCAGCGGCTGTCGGTGATCGAGTCGGCCCAGCCCAACCCGGGCCACGCCGCGCTGGCGCAGCTGCAGCGGCTGCGTCCGGCCACGCGGCTGGTGACGCAGAACGTCGACGGCCTGCTCACGCTGGCCGGCGGGCAGGACGTGCTCGAGCTGCACGGCTCGCTGCGCCGCTGGCGCTGCGACCACTGCGGCAACCGCAGCGGCCCGTGGCCCTTTCACCGCTGCCTGCGCTGCGGCTCGCATGCGCGCCCCGACGTGGTGATGTTCGGCGAGATGCTCAACGCCGGCGTGCTGCTCGACGCGCAGGTGGCGGCGCAGGAGTGCGACCTGTTCGTGGTGGTCGGCAGCACCACCATCGTCTACCCCGCGGCCGAACTGCCGCAGACCGCGCTGGCGCATGGCGCCAAGCTGGTCACGCTCAACCTGGAGCCGCTGCCGCACCTGGACGATGCGGCGTCGGTGGTGCTGCGCGGTGCTTCGGAAGAGTTGCTGCCGAAGCTGCTGGCCGGGCTGGGCTGAAAAGAACAGGGCCGAGCTGGACAGGGCCGGGGGCCTCAGCCCTTCTTGCCGCCCAGCAGCACCAGCGCCCCGCCCACCACGATCGCGGCCACGCCGGCCCAGGCCGGAATGGCGACGGTCTGCTTCTCTTTCAGCGAGAACTCCAGCGGGCCGAGCTTGGCCTCGTGGGTTTCCTTGGTGAAGCTGAAGCTGCCCACGCCGATGGCCGCGATGCCGGCCACGATCAACAGGATGCCGACGATGCGAGTGACGTTCATGGGATCGCTCCTGTGCGTTGACCGGTGGCTGGAAGCGGTCGCCTACTGCCGGGGCGCCGCGGCCTGCTGTTGCTGCAGCTGGTCGACCCACTGAACCAGCTCGCCCGAGGCGGTGTCGCTGGCCGCGATCAGCGCCTTCACGCCGCCGGGCGCATCGGCGCTGGTGGCGGGGCTGCGCACGGTGAAGGTTCGCTGGCCCAGCACGCGGTCGCCGCCGGCGGTGCCGCGGATGAGCGTGGCGCGCAGGCGCACCAGGCCCACGCTGGCGCTGGCCGAATCGAAGTAGTGGCTGAACTCGTCGAGCGAGATGCGCAGCGTGTCGGGCACCTCGCCCTTGCCGCGCGCGATGGTGGCGCTTTCTTCCGGGCCGAGCACCATGCGGCGCGCGGCCAGCGCGTCGCGCAGACGCTGGCGCAGCAGCTGCGCGGGCGGCTGGCTCCAGCGCGACTGGCCGTACGGGCGAAGCTCGTTGGCGTCGGCGTAGCCCAGGCGGTACAGGATCTGCGTGCCGTCCAGGCGCGAGTTGCTCTCGAACTCGGCCAGCGCCAGCGTGGGCAGTGTGGCGACCGCGGGCGCGGCGGCCGGAGCCGTCATGCCGGGGCCGAAGTCGTACAGCGTGGCGCGCGCGGGCTTGTCGGGCAGCGCGCCGCAGCCGGCGGCCAGCAGGGCGGCGCCGAGCGCCAGCGCGGCGAAGGCCGTGTGTACAAAGGCCGGCAGGGCGGTCCGGGACCGGGCGGTGGTGTTCAGGTTCTTGGTCATGCGCTTGGCCTCCCTCAGCGGTTCGCGGCGGCCGGCGCGCTGAAGCCCGGCTCGCCCGGGCCCGCGGCCGCGCCGCCGTTGCCGAACAGCAGCGATTGCGGGTTGTCGTTGATGCTGTCCGCCGCCCGGCCCAGCCGGCGCACGGCGTGCGAGGTGTCGTCGGCCACGCGGTTCACGCGCGGCAGGGTGGCGGCGTTGAACGAGTCGACCGCCTGCGCCAGCGCCTTGGTGCCGTCGCTCAGGCGCTCGACCGGGCCGTCGGGCGCGTTCAGCCGGCCCACGGTGGTGTTGAAGTTGTTGGCCACGCGCGAGACGTCGCCGGCCGCCTTCTTCACCGAGGCCATGGTGTCGGGCAGCCTGGTGAGCACCGGGTTCAGGCCGGTCTTCACCGTGGTGTCCAGCGTCTTGAGCAGCGTGTTGGCGCTGGCCGAGGCGGCCGCGATGTTCTCCAGCGCATCGGCCGCGCGCTTCTGGTTGGGGTCGCTCAGCAGCTGGTTGGCGCGCTTGGTCACCTCTTCGACCTGGTTGATGATGGCCTCGCCGCGGTCCTGCAGCTGCGCCAGCATCGAGGGCTTCAGCGGAATGCGCGGCGGGTCGTCGTTGTCGGGCTTGAGCACCACGCTCGACTCGCCCTTGTCGTCCAGCGCGATGAAGGCCAGGCCGGTCACGCCCTGGTAGCTCAGCGTGGCGAAGCTGGAGGCGGTGAGCGGCACGCGCTCGTCGACCGTGATGCGCACGCGCACGTTGCCCTTCACCTTGGGGTCGAAGTCGATCGAGGTCACCTTGCCCACCGCGATGCCGCGGTAGCGCACCATGGCCTGCGGCTGCAGGCCGCTGACGGCCTCGCGCGTGGACAGCTCATACACGTTGCGCACGGTGTTGTCTCGCGTGAACCAGATCACCAGCGCGACGAGCGCGGCGACCAGGCCGAGCACGAAGGCGCCGGCGGCGAAAGCGTGGGCCTTGTTTTCCATGGGGGTGTCCTGCCTTTCAGGGCTTCAGCGGTCCGCCTGCGCGGCGGGTTGCCGGGAAGCGACGGGGGAAGCGACGGGGGAAGTGGTCGCGGTCGTGTCGGCGGGCCTGTCGTGCAGCGCCTCGAGTGCGCGCTGGCCGCGCCCGCCGAGAAAGTATTCGTGGATGAAGGGGTGCGGGTACGCGATGACCTCGCGCGCCGCGCCGGTGACGATCACCTTCTGGTCGGCCAGCACCGCGATGCGGGTGCTCAGGTCGAACAGCGTGTCCAGGTCGTGCGTCACCATCACCACCGTCAGCCCCAGCTCGCGGTGCAGGCCGCGCAGCAGGTCGCAGAAGCTGTCCGAAGCCTCGGGGTCCAGGCCGGCCGTGGGTTCGTCCAGCAGCAGCAGCGGCGGGTCCATGATGAGCGCGCGCGCCAGCGCCACGCGCTTGATCATGCCGCCCGACAGGTCCGACGGGCTCTTGTTGGCGTGCTGCGGGCCCAGGCCCACCATCTGCAGCTTCACCAGCGCCGCGTGGCGGATGAGCTCGTCGGGCAGCAGCTTCAGCTCGCGCAGCGGAAAGGCGATGTTCTCCAGCACGCTGAAGGCCGAGAACAGCGCCCCGTGCTGAAACAGCATGCCCACGTTGGCCGCGCCCGAGGCGCTGAGCTCGCCGGGCTCCTGGCCCAGCACCTCGACCGTGCCGCGCGTGGGCTTCTCCAGCCCGAGGATCTGGCGCAGCAGCACCGTCTTGCCCGTGCCCGAGCCGCCCACCAGCGACAGCACCTCGCCGCGGTCGATGTGCAGCTGCAGGTCGCGGTGCACCACTTGCTCGCCGTCGGCGTTCCTGAACACGGTCCACAGGTTGCGGATGTCCACCACGGTGGTGTTGGTGTCGGGGCGCACGGGCATGCTCATGGCGTCATCCCCGGAACCCGATGCCCTTGAAGAGCACGGCGAACAAGGCGTCCACGAGGATCACCGCGGTGATCGAGGTCACCACCGACGACGTGGTGCCGCGCCCCAGGCTCTCGGTGTTGGGCTTGACCTTCATGCCGAAGTAGCAGCCGATCAGCGCGATGAGCACGCCGAACACCGCCGACTTGGCCATGGCCAGCCACAGGTTCGAGATGGGCACCGCGCGCGGCAGCGCCGAGAGAAAGTAGGCCGGTGAAATGTCCAGCGCCGCGTCGGCCGCCAGCATGCCGCCGGCCAGCGCCGCCATCGAGGTCCACAGGCTGATGAGCGGCATCGCGATGGCCAGCGCCAGCACCCGCGGCATCACCAGCCGGAAGCCGTGCGGAATGCCCATGACGCGCATGGCGTCGAGCTCTTCGGTGACGCGCATCACGCCGATCTGCGCGGTGATGGCCGAGCCCGAGCGCCCGGCGATGAGCACCGCCGCCAGCACCGGCCCGAGCTCGCGCACCAGCGACAGCCCGAGGATGTTCACCACGAAGGTCTCGGCGCCGTACTGGCGCAGCTGCTGCGAGATCAGGTAGGCCAGCACCACGCCGATCAGCAGCCCGACCAGCGCCGTGATGTGCAGCGCCGTGGCGCCGAACTGGTACAGGTGCCCCGAGAAGTCGCGCCACGGCCCGCGGTGCGGCGCCTTGATGAGCCGGCCCACGTCGATGGCCAGCTGCCCGATCAGCTCGGTCAGGTCGCGCATCACGTACATGGCGCGCGGCCCGTTGTGCGAGAACGCGCGCACGCGGTCGATCAGCGTGGGGGCGGGTTCGTCGGGCGTGGCGACGGTGTATTGCGCCACCTGGTCGAGCACCGCCTTGTGCTGCGGCTCCATTTCCAGCGTGGCGGGCCACTGGTGGCGCCAGTGCTCCCACAGCAGCTGCGCGCCGATGTGGTCGAGCTGCTCGACGGGGCGCAGGTCCCAGGCGCGGTCGTCGGCGGCGGGGGCGGCCTCGAGGCTCTTCGACAGCGCCGTCCACGCCGGCTTGGACGACATGCCCAGCGCGGTCCAGCGGCCGCTGGCCACCGTCCACTGCCGGCCTTCCTGTTCACGCTGCCCGACGCGGGGCCACGCGCTGTCGGCGGCTGAAGCGTCGGCAGGCGATGTGGCAGGGGACATAGGGCGAATGAGGGGAAAGTAAACAAAAAGCGGGGGTTGGGCGCATCGTAACCGGGTGCATCCGTGAGTCTTATGTCACAGACCCTTCGTGTGCGTAGGGCACGACGCCGTTTGTTCAGGTTTTCTTCAGGTAACGCTGCTTACGAAATCATGCCGCGAAGCCGTCCGCCAGCGTGGCGCGCAGCCAGCCCACGAACGCCGTCACCGCCTGCGGCACATGCGTGGCGTAGGGCCGTATCGCGTACAGCCGCTCGCCGAAGGCGCCCACCGATCGCCATTGCGGCAGCACCTCCACCAGCTTGCCCGACTGCAGCGCCGACTGCGCGCTGAAGTCGGGCACCAGCGCAATGCCCAGCCCCGTGGCGGCCGCGTCCCGCAACGCTTCGCTGTTGTTGGCGACCAGCGGGCCCGACACCGGCACCGTGATGCGGGGGGCGGTGGGTTTGCTGGTGGCCTTGCCCGCCGATTTACCGGTGGATCGACCAGTGGTTTTCGGCGACGGCTTTCGCGCCTCGAAGTGCCAGGTCGGCGTGTCCTGCGCGCGCGGGTAGTGCAGGCAGTCGTGCCCGGCCAGCGCCTGCGGCTCGCGCGGCGTGCCGCGGCGGCGCAGGTAGGCGCGGCTGGCCACCAGCAGCGAGCGGGTTTCGCACAGCGTCCAGGCCACGTGCGTGTCGGGCGGCGCCGCCGTGTGGCGAATGGCCAGGTCGAAGCCTTCCATGGCCAGCGAGCTCAGCCGGTCCGACAGGTCCAGCTCGATGCGGATCTCGGGGTGCGCGCGCAGGAAGTCGGCCAGCCGCGGCACCAGCTGCTGGCGCGCGAAGGCCACCGGCGCCGTGACGCGCACCAGCCCGCGCGGCACGCCCGCCAGGTCGCGCACGCCGGCGAAGCTGTGGGCAATCTGCTCGAAGGGCCCGCGCATGTCTTCCACCAGCCGCTGGCCGGCCTCGGTGAGCCGCACGCTGCGCGTGGTGCGCTGCACCAACGGCGCCTCCGCGGCCCGCTCGAGCTCGGCGATGCGCTGGCTCATGGCGGCCTTGCTCACGCCCAGGCGCAGCGCCGCGGCCGTGAAGCTGCCCTGCTGGGCCAGCACCGTGAGCCAGTGCAGGTGCGTCCACAGCGCCTCGATATTTTGGGGTTTCATGCTTGCATTGTTCAGCAGAGTGAACAATAAGTTCAAGCCTCGTGGCTAGGCGCGGGCCGTGCCGCTGCCTAAACTGGCCACATCCTCCCCGACATCCTCCCGACGTCCCCCTGACAGCAACGCCCTTCAAGGCCCTCTTCATGTCCACCACCTCCATCGACCACTTCATCGCCGGCAAGCCCGCCGCCAACACCTCCGGCCGCACGCAGGACGTGACCAACCCCGCCACCGGCGCCGTCACCGGCAAGGCCGGCCTGGCCGATGCCGCGCAGGTCGGCGCCGCCGTGGCCGCCGCGCAGGCCGCCTTCCCGGCCTGGGCCGACACCCCGCCGATCCGCCGCGCGCGCGTCATGTTCAAGTTCCTGCAGCTGCTCAACGAGCACAAGGACGAGCTGGCCCACCTCATCACCGCCGAGCACGGCAAGGTCTTCACCGACGCGCAGGGCGAGGTCAGCCGCGGCATCGACATCGTCGAGTTCGCCTGCGGCATTCCGCAGCTGCTCAAGGGCGACTTCACCGACCAGGTGAGCACCGGCATCGACAACTGGACCCTGCGCCAGCCCCTGGGCGTGGTCGCCGGCATCACGCCGTTCAACTTCCCGGTGATGGTGCCGATGTGGATGTTCCCGGTGGCCATCGCCGCGGGCAACACCTTCGTGCTCAAGCCCAGCCCGACCGACCCGAGCGCCTCGCTGCGCATGGCCGAGCTGCTGAAGGAAGCCGGCCTGCCCGACGGCGTGTTCAACGTGGTGCAGGGCGACAAGGTCGCCGTCGACGCGCTGCTCGAGCACCCGGATGTGAAGGCCATCAGCTTCGTGGGCTCCACGCCCATCGCCAACTACATCTACGAAACCGGCGCCCGCCACGGCAAGCGCGTGCAGGCCCTGGGCGGCGCGAAGAACCACATGGTGGTGCTGCCCGACGCCGACATCGACCAGACCGTGGACGCGCTCATCGGCGCGGGCTACGGCTCGGCCGGCGAACGCTGCATGGCGATCAGCGTGGCGGTGCTGGTGGGCGACGTGGCCGACAAGATCATTCCCAAGCTCGTCGAGCGCACCAAGACCCTGCAGGTGCTCAACGGCACCAACCTGGCCGCAGAGATGGGCCCGATCGTCACGCGCGCCGCGCACGAGCGCATCACCGGCTACATCGACCAGGGCGTGAAGGAAGGCGCCACGCTGCTGGTCGACGGCCGCGGCTTCGACGCCAGCAAGGCCGGCGAAGGCTGCGGCGACGGCTTCTGGATGGGCGGCACGCTGTTCGACAACGTCACGCCCGAGATGCGCATCTACAAGGAAGAAATCTTCGGCCCGGTGCTCGGCTGCGTGCGCGTGGCGAACTTCAAGGACGCCGTCGACCTCGTCAACGCGCACGAGTTCGGCAACGGCGTGAGCTGCTTCACCCGCGACGGCAACGTGGCGCGCGAGTTCAGCCGCCGCATCCAGGTGGGCATGGTCGGCATCAACGTGCCGATTCCGGTGCCCATGGCCTGGCACGGCTTCGGCGGCTGGAAGCGCTCGCTGTTCGGCGACATGCATGCCTACGGCGAAGAGGGCGTGCGCTTCTATACCAAGCAGAAGTCGGTCATGCAGCGCTGGCCCGAGAGCATCGGCAAGGGCGCCGAGTTCGTGATGCCCACCGCCAAGTAAGGCGACCCGCGCGGCCCCGGCCCGGACCCCTCCGGCGCCGGGTTTCCTCACTCCTCCAGTTCTGAATTTTTTCTTTCGTAGAGTTCGCGATGAACAGTTAGAAACCTGGACGCCTTTCACGTCCAATTCCAGAACACCCAGAGAGGAGCGAGGAGACAAATGGCCGAGAACCACCCCCGGAGGATCTTTCCCCTGCCAGCCCGCGGCGCACTGCTGCGCGTGCTGGCATCGGCCGTGGCGTGCGCGTCGGCACTGGCGGCCGGGCCGCTGCATGCGGCGGGCGTGCTCAGCGTCAGCCCGCAGGGCGAGGCGCGCGACGTGCGCCAGGTGGCGGTGCGCTTCGATGCCGACATGGTGCCGCTCGGTCAGGGCCAGGGTGGAGGCGATGGCGCCGAGCCGGCCACCCTTCAATGTTCCCCGCAGACACCTGAAGGCCGCGCGCGCTGGATCGGCCCGCGCGCCTGGGCCTTCGAGTTCGCGGCGGACGTGCGCGCCGGCACGCGCTGCAATGTCGTGTTCAAGCCGGGGCTCAAGACATTGGCGGGCGATGCCGTGGCCACGCCGCCGGCGGCGGGCTTCGTCGCGGGGCCGTACGGGTTCTTCGCCTCCTATCCGTCCGAGGGCGCCGAAGTGGCGCCCGACCAGGTCTTTCTGCTGCAGCACCACGACCCGCAGCCGGGCGCCGACGCGCGCACCCTGGCGGCCGGCTTCACCTGCGAGCAGCGCGCCGGCGACAAGGTGCTGAGCCAGCCTGCCGTGGCCGTGACCGGTGCCGCGCTCGATGCCGCGCGCCGTGCGGTGCCCGGCATGCAGGACGTGCGCTTCGCGCTGGCCCTGCGCTGCGCCCAGCCCGTGCCCGAAGGCGCCGAACTGCGGCTGCGCCAGGCGCCCGTGGGCACGGCGCAGCCGCGGCTCTTCAACTACCGGGTGCGCCCGGCTTTCACGGCGCGGGTCGACTGCACCATCGTCAACTACCCGAAGGGGCACCAGGCCTGCGATCCGCGCCAGCCGCCCGTCATCGAGTTTTCCGCGCCGGTGGACGTGCAGGTCGCGCAGCAGTTGCGCCTCGTGAATGCATCGGGCGCCGAGGTGGCGCTGAAGCCCTCGCCCCTGTGGAACAACGTCGCGCAGGCCACGCAGGTGCTGGTGGTGCCGCCCGCCGGCGGCTTCGGCGAAGACAGCCGCTACACACTGCAGATGCCGTCGGGCTTGAGCGACATGCTCGGCCGGCGGCTGGCCAATGGCGGCGAGTTTCCGAAGGCGGTGCAGTTCGCGCGCCTGCCGCCGTACCTGGGCCCGGTGAATTCGCTGTCGGTCATGCCGTGGCGACCCGGCGCCAGCTCCCCCGCTGTCGCCGCCTTCGCCGTGCGCCGCACCGAAAAATCGGTGCCGCTGCGGCAATGGCGGCTCGGCGGCGAGATGGGCGAGGGCATCGAGGTCCGCGCCATCGAGTTGCTGCAGGTTCGGCAGGCGGGGCAGGCGGGGCAGGCGGGGCAGGCGGGGCAGGAGTCTCCCGAGCCGCTCGCCGCCAAGTTCGGCACGCCGTCCACGTCGACGCTCGCCACGCGCGGCGACGCGATGGAGTTCGTCGGTGCGCCGCTGGCCGCGCCCGGCCTGCACGTGGTGCGCGCCGACAGCGATGCCTTCGCCGAGTACATGGACAACCGCAAGCCGCTGCCAGGCGAAACGCCCGACACCGGACCACGCCAGCGCTATGCGGTCGTGCAGGCGACCAACCTCAACCCCGGCGCCAGCCTCAGCGATACGGGCGCCTCGGTGGTGTGGGTGACCGCCCTCGACAGCGCGCAGCCCGTGGCCGGTGCCGACGTGGCGGTCTATTCGTGCACGCGCGAACTGCTGTGGCGCGGCAAGAGCGATGGCCAGGGCCTCGCGCAGCCGGGCGAGGCCTTGCGCGGCAAGCTGGCGTGCAACGAAGGCACGGCGAACCTCGCGCAGCGGCGCCACGGTGGCTATGGCGGCCATGGCGGCTATGGCAACAGTGCCTGGGTGGTCGTGCGCGCGGGCCAGGACATGGCGGTGATGCAGGCGTCGGCGGGCTGGAACAGCTACGGCATGGCGCGCGGCGCGCGGAGCCTGCGCGCCCACACCGTGCTCGACCGCACCCTGTTCAAGGCCGGCGAAACCGTCCACATGCAACACGTGGTGCGGCTGCTGGAAAGCCGCGGCTTCGCGCTGCCGCCGGCGGGCACGCTCGACGTCGACATCCGCTACCAGTACAGCGACAAGGTGAACACCGCCAGCGTGCCGCTGGGCACCGACGGCAGCGCGGCCAGCGAGTGGACGATTCCGCTCGATGCCAGGCTCGGCGCGTACACCGTGCTGGTGTCGCAAGGCGGCATGCAGCTGGCGAGCGCGCAGTTCCAGGTCGAGGAGTTCCGCACGCCGGTGTTCGATGCCGCGCTGCAGGCCAAGGCGTTCTGGGAGCGCGACGTGCAGGTGGCGCAGCTCGACGCGCGCCTGGGCTACTTCGCCGGTGGCGCCGCGGCGGGCCTGCCCGTGAGCGTGCAGCAGGGCTGGCTGCGCACGGTGCGCAGTCCGCGCGCGGGGTATTCGTTCTATGAGGAAGGCATCGACGCCGAGCCGGCCCCGCCACCCGACATGCGGGCCGGCATGCCGCGCCAGGAGACGCGGCTCGACGGCAACGGCAAGGCGCAGGTTCGCCTGAAGGCGCCGCCGCTCGCGCGGCCGTGGCTGCTGCAGACCGAGTTGAAGTTCCAGGACCCGAACGGCGAGACCCAGACCGTCGGCGCCACCGCCATGCTGTGGCCCGACCGCATGAAGCTCGGCCTGCGCCTGCGCGCGAAGGACCGCGACCGGCCGCAGGCCATCGAAGGCATCGCGCTCGACGACAAGGACCAGCCGGTGGCCGACGAGCCGGTGACGGTGCGGGTCAAGCCGGTGCGCCGGGAGTGGAACAGCGGCCGCAACCAGGTCATCGATGTCGGCGCCGAGGTGGAGGTGTGCAGCACCCGCACCGATGCGCAGGGCCAGTGGGCGTGCGAGTGGCAACTGCCGCAGCCCGCGGCGGACGCGCAGGGCAACCAGAGCACCCGTGAGGTGCCGTTGCCCGAGCAATGGCTGTTCAGCGCCAGCGCGTCTTCGCTGAAGCACAGCCGCGCCGTCGTGCGCACCGAAATGCTGCAGTACCGCTGGACGCTGGGCTGGCAGGCGGCGGTGGCGCGCGACGTGCTGCAGCTGGAAAGCAAAGAGAGCGGCCTCGTCTTCGGCCCCGGCGAGACCGCCATCGTCGTCGCCCGGCCCGAGCGCCTGCCGGCGAACCTGCTGCTCACCACCGAGCGCGAAGGCGTGCTGGCCGCCAGCGTGCACGCGCTCACCGCGATGACGCAGCGCATTCCGCTGCTGCTGGGCGCGCACTACGCGCCCAACGTGCACCTGTCCGCGCGCTACGTGTACCCGCTGCAGGGGGTGGGCAAGGATGTGGGCAACGACGTGGGCAACGACGCGGGCAACGACGCCCCGCTGTCGAGCACGCAACGCGTCGAGGTCAAGGTGCGCCCCGACGCCTGGACGCTGTCCGTCGGCGTGCGCCCCGTGGCTGCGACGGCGCGGCCGCGCGCGCAGGTGCCGATGGAAGTGGCGGTGCGCGACGCCGCCGGCCAGCCCGTGGCCAACGCGAACGTGACGCTGGCCGCTGTCGACCAGGCCTTGCTGTCGCTCAAGCCCAACCGCACGTGGGCGCTGGCCGCCGCGATGTTCGCTCCGCGTGGCAACGCGGTCAGCGCCACCGCGCTCGATGCGCGCCTGCAGCGGCGCGTGGACGTGGGGCCGCAGCCGCGATACCTGCCGGACGACGAGGCTGCGCGCAGCCGGTTCGGTGCCGTGCCGGGCGTGGCGGCACCTGTGTCGGCCATGGCCCCCGCGCCGTCGGCCGCCAAGGTCGCGGGCGCGAACGTGTCCCAGGCGCCGCCTCCGCGCAGCGACATGTCGTCGCTCATCCTCTGGCGCACCGACCTGCGCACCGACGCCCAGGGCATCGCGCGCGTCTCCGTGCCGCTGAACGACGCGCTCACGCAGTTCCGCATCGTCGCCGTCGCCAGCGCGGGCGAGGCGCAGTTCGGCCAGGGCGAGGCCACGCTCACCAGCACGCAGCCGCTGCAGATCTTCAGCGGCCTGCCCGAGCTGCTGCGCGCGGACGACGCCATCGTGCAGAAGCTGAGCCTGCGCAACACCGGCAAGACGCCGCTGGCCGTGGTGCTGAAGGCAGAGGCCGCGGTCGAGCCCGGCGGCGACTGGCCTGGCGCGCGCGACGTGGTGCCCGCCGACGCGCTGGCCGCGCGCGGCCTGAAGATCGAACGGCGCGTGCAGCTCGCGGCCGGCCAGACGCAGGAGCTGCTGTGGCCCGTCGCCGTGCCCGCCGGCGCGGGCGCGCTGCGCTGGCGCATCAGCGCGCAGGGCGGCGAAGAGCGCGACGCGCTGGAAATCACCCAGCGCGTGGTGCCGGCCTTGCCCGTCACCGTGCGCCAGTCGACCTTGCTCTCGGTGGCCGATGCCGGTGCGGTGCCGGTGGTGCAGCCGCGCGATGCGGCGCCCGTGACCGGCGGCGTGCGCGTCGCGCTGCAGTCCAGCCTGGTCGATGCCGCGCTGGCCGAGTCGATGCGCTGGATGGCGCAGTACCCGTACCTGTGCCTCGAGCAGCAGAGCTCGCGCTTCGTCTCGCTCGACGACCGCGCGGGGTGGGACGCGCTCATGGCCGCGCTGCCGAAGTACATCGACGGCCAGGGCCTGGCGCGCTACTTTCCCGAGGCCACGCTCTCGGGCAGCGAGATGCTCACCGTGCAGCTGCTCGACCTGGCCCGCGCCAAGGACTGGCCCGTGCCCGAGGCGCAACGCGCGCGCATGCTCGATGCGCTCGACGCGCTGCTGCAGGGCCGCCTGGCCGCGCAAGACTGGGCGCCTCGCAACGACCTGGAACCCCGGCAGCTCGCCGCGCAGGCCACGCTGGTGGAGCACGGTCGCGCGAAGATCGTGGTGCGGCCGAAGGCGCTCGACGCGCTCTCGGCGCAGTCGCTGGTCGACTGGTCGCGCACGCTCATGGCCATGCCAGCCGAGGCTGAACGCGACGCCGCGTTGAACGAAGCCGGCGCGCAGCTGCGCAGCCGCTTCGACGTGCAGGGCACGCGCCTGCGCTGGCGCGACGAGTCGGCCCAGCACTGGTGGTGGTTCATGTGGAGCGGCGACAGCACCGCCGCGCGCATGGCGCTGCTGGCGCAGCAATGGGCGCAGACCGATGCCGCCTGGAAGGCCGACGCGCCGCTCATCACCCAGGGCCTGGTGGGCCGCCAGGACGCGGGCCGCTGGAGCACCACCACGGGCAACGCGTGGAGCACCGTGGCGCTGCGCCGCTTCCAGCAGCAGTTCGAGGCCGGGCCGGTCGACGGCGTCACGCATGCCACGCTGGGCCGCGTCACGCGCGACGCGGCGTGGACCGATGCCAGGGCGCCGAGCGTGCTGCTGCCCTGGCCAGCCCAGGGAGCACAGGGCACATTGCAGCTGCGCCACGAAGGCAACGGCAAGCCCTGGGCCACCATCAGCACGCTGGCCGCGGTGCGCAACACGCAGCCCGTGGCCAACGGCCTCGTGGTGCGCCGCACGGTCACGCCGGTGACGCAGAAGCGCAAGGGCCAGTGGTCGGTGGGCGACGTCTACCGCGTGCGGCTCGACCTCGAATCCACCGCCGAGCAGACCTGGGTGGTGGTGCGCGACGCCGTGCCCTCGGGCGCCAGCCAGCTGGGGCGCGGCCTGGGCCGAGAAAGCCAGCTCGCGCAGCGCGGCGAGACCCGCGCGGGCTGGGCCTGGCCCAGCCACATCGAGCGCGCCACCGACAGCTACCAAGCCTACTTTCGCTATGTGCCGCGCGGCAACTGGCAAGTGGAGTACACCGTGCGCCTGAACAACGCGGGCGAGTTCAAGCTGCCGCCGGTGCGCGCCGAGGCCATGTACGCCCCTGAAGTTTTCGGCGAGGGCATTGCCCAGACCATGACCGTCAAACCCTGAGAAAAAAAGATGAGAGACAACGACAACACCTTCGACTACATCATCATCGGCGCGGGCACCGCGGGTTCGCTGATGGCGAACCGGCTGAGCGCCGACAGGAGCAAGCGCGTGCTGCTCATCGAGGCGGGCCGCAAGGACGACTACCACTGGATCCACATTCCGGTGGGCTACCTGTACTGCATCGGCAACCCGCGCACCGACTGGCTCTACAGCACCGAGCCCGACGCCGGCCTCAACGGCCGCGTGCTGCGCTACCCGCGCGGCAAGACGCTGGGCGGCTGCTCGAGCATCAACGGCATGATCTACATGCGCGGCCAGTCGCGCGACTACGAGCACTGGGCCGAGCTCACGGGCGACGACGGCTGGCGCTGGCAGAACGTGCTGCCGGCCTTCAAGAAGCACGAAGACCACTACCTGGGCGCCGACGCGATGCACGGCGCCGGCGGCGAATGGCGCGTCGAAAAGCAGCGCCTGCGCTGGGACATCCTCGATGCCTTCGCCGCGGCGGCGGAGCAGGCGGGCGTGCCGCATTCCACCGACTTCAACCGCGGCAGCAACGAGGGCGTGGGCTACTTCCAGGTCAACCAGAAGAACGGCTGGCGCTGGAACACGGCCAAGGCCTTCCTGCGCCCGACCTGCTATGGCAGGCCCAACTTCGAGCTGTGGACCGGCGCGCAGGTGTCGCGCCTGCTGTTCGAGACCTTGCCCGACGGCACGCGCCGCTGCACCGGCGCCGAGGTGTGGAACGGCACCGAGATGGCCACGGCCACCGCCACGCGCGAGGTGGTGCTGAGCGCGGGCGCCATCGGCTCGCCGCAGATCCTGCAGCTGTCGGGCATCGGCCCGGCCGAGCTGCTGCGCCAGCACGGCATCGACGTGGTGCTCGACGCGCCCGGCGTCGGCGCCAACCTGCAGGACCACCTGCAGATTCGCGCGGTCTACAAGATCGACGGCGCGCCCACGCTCAACGTGATGGCCTCGTCGATGGTGGGCAAGGCCAAGATCGGGCTGGAGTACCTCATGAAGCGCAGCGGTCCCATGAGCATGGCGCCCTCGCAGCTCGGCGCCTTCACGCGCAGCTCGCCCGAGCGCGAATGGCCCAACCTGCAGTACCACGTGCAGCCGCTGTCGCTGGACGCCTTCGGCGATCCGCTGCACGCGTTTCCGGCCTTCACCGCGAGCGTGTGCAACCTCAACCCGACGAGCCGGGGCTCGGTGCGCATCAAGAGCAGGCGCTTCGAAGACGCGCCGGCCATCGCGCCCAACTACCTGAGCACCGACGAAGACCGCAAGGTGGCGGCCGACTCGCTGCGCGTCACGCGCCGCATCGCCGAGCAGCCCGCGCTGGCCAGGTACAAGCCGCAGGAGTGGAAGCCCGGCGTGCAGTACCAGACCGACGAAGACCTGGCGCGGCTGGCCGGCGACATCGCCACCACCATCTTCCACCCGGTGGGCACCACGAAGATGGGCGCCGAGGGCGACCCGATGGCCGTGCTCGACGCGCACCTGCGCGTGCGCGGCGTGAAGGGCCTGCGCGTGGTCGACGCGGGCGCCATGCCCACCATCACCAGCGGCAACACCAACAGCCCCACGTTGATGATGGCGGAGAAGGCCGCGGGCTGGATCCTGGAAGACAACCGCTGAGTCAGGCCCAGAGGTCGTTCGGTCGGGTGCGGTCGCTTTGCGCGTCGCCGGTGTTCACCACGCCGCGCGGCTCCACGAGCAGCACGTGGGCCTCGCTCTGCGCGAACGGCTTGTGCTCGAAGCCCCGGGGCACGACGAACATGTCGCCGGCGCGCAGCGTGACCGCGCCATCGCGAAAGTCGATGCGCAACTCGCCCGCCACGACCAGGAAGGCCTCGTCGGTGTCGGCATGGCTGTGCCACACGAAGTCGCCTTGCAGCTTGGCGATCTTGAACTGGTAGTCGTTCATTTCGGCCACCACGCGCTGCGACCAGTGTTCGTGCAGGCGCGAGAGCTTGTCGGCCAGGTTGACGGCGAGGTAGGGCTTGGGGCCGGGGTTGGAAGCAGGGGTGGGTGTGGTGGTGGGGGTCGATGTCATGGCGCTGGCGGTCCGGGGCAATCAGTCGATCCGCACTCTAGAAGGCGCCCGGCCCGGGGTCTTGAACGATCGTGCGTCGTTCGTTTTCAAGGTCGCGCCCGACGCTGGCAATGCGCAGCCACCGGGCCGGCGTCACGCCGAAGGCCTGCACGAAGTGTCGCGTCATGTGGCTCTGGTCGGCGAACCCCGCCATGGCGGCGCATTCGGCGAGGCTGCGGCCGGCCAGCATGTGGCCGCGCGCGCGGTCGAGCCGGCGCAGCGTGACGTAGCGGTAGGGGCTGGTTCCGAAGAAGGCGCGAAAGTCGCGCGAGAGGCTCCAGCGGTCGCGTCCCGTTGCCGCGGCGAGCGCGTCCAGCGTGACGATGCGGTCGGGGTCGTCGTGAATGAATTCCCGTGCGATGCGCGCCGCGCGAAAGTCGCCCGCCGCCGGGCTCGCAGGCGCTCCGGAGGCCGCCTGCAAGGCGAGCGCCAGCGACAGCAGCGCATCGTCTTCCTCGAGCGCTTCGAGCGGCGCGTCCAGGTGGTCCAGCAGCGCCCTGGCCGCGCGGGCAAGGCGCGGGTCGGTGGACACGCCCCCCGCGACGAAGGGCAGGGCGGCGCCGCCCAGTGCCTCCTGCAGCCGTGACGGCGCCACGTACAGCATGCGATAGCGGAAGCCTTCGGCCGTGCCGGCATGGCCGTCGTGCAGTTCGTCGGGATGCAGCACCACCGTGTTGCCCGCCAGGCTGTGTCGCAGCGACGCGCGGTACATGAACGATTGCACACCGGCCACCGTGCATCCGATGGCGTACGTGTCGTGGCGGTGCGGGGCGTACGCATTGCCGCCGAAGAAGGCTTCGATGCGCTCCAGGCCGCCGCTGTCGGCGCCGCGCAGCAGCCAGTCCGGGGCAGCGGAACGAGGTGTCATGCGGCGACTTTAGATGCACCCGCGCCGCGCGTCGAGCGCATGCGGTCACGTGAAAAACGCAGGCATTTTGTTCAAGATATGTCGCGCGATTCGGCGGACAGTGCGCGGGCGGCGACGCATTCCGCGTTCGCCGCCAACCACGCACTCCATGAAAAACAGCATGTCCGACATCAAGACGAACCCCGCGACAGGCGCCTCGCGGCGGCGTATTCTCGCGGGCGCGGCCGGCATCGCGACCGTGTCCGCCCTCGGTACTTCCACAGCGGCAGCCGCGCAGAAACGCGCGGCGCCACCGGCCTCCGACCACCTGAAAGGACTTCCCATGAGCTTTGTGACGACCAAAGACGGCGCGAACATCTTCTACAAGGACTGGGGCCCGCGCAACGCGCAGCCCATCGTCTTTCACCACGGATGGCCGCTGAGCGCGGACGACTGGGACACGCAGATGCTGTACTTCCTGGGCAAGGGCTACCGCGTGATCGCGCACGACCGCCGGGGCCACGGCCGTTCCTCGCAGACCGCGGACGGGCACGAGATGGACACCTACGCGGCCGACGTGGCCGCGCTCACCGACGCGCTGGACCTGAAGAACGCCGTGCACATCGGCCACTCCACGGGCGGCGGCGAGGTGGCGCGCTATGTGGCGCGCGCCAAGCCGGGCCGCGCGGCCAAGGCGGTGCTGGTGAGCGCCGTGCCGCCCATCATGCTGAAGACGGCGGCCAACCCTGGAGGCCTTCCGCTGGAGGTGTTCGACGGCTTCAGGGCCGCGCTGGCGGCCAACCGCGCGCAGTTCTTCATCGACGTGCCCACGGGCCCGTTCTACGGCTTCAACCGGCCGGGCGCGAAGGTCTCGCAGGGCCTCATCGACCGATGGTGGCTGCAGGGCATGATGGGCGCGGCCAATGCGCACTACGAGTGCATCAAGGCGTTTTCGGAAACCGACTTCACCGAAGACCTGAAGAAGATCGAGGTGCCCGTGCTCGTCATGCACGGCACCGACGACCAGGTCGTGCCCTACGCCGACTCCGGCCCGCTGTCGGCCAAGCTGCTCAAGCACGGAACGCTGAAGAGCTACGACGGCTATCCGCACGGCATGCTGTCCACGCACGCGGACGTGATCAACCCGGACCTGCTGGCTTTCGTGAAAGGCTGAGGCCGGGCGGCCTTCAGCGACGCGGCGCGGGGCTGCGCCGCTTGGGGGCGGAGCGAGGTGTGTCTGCGGCACCCGCAGCAGCATCCGCCGCCCCCGCCGCCCCCGCCGCCCCCGCCAGGCGCGCCTTCGCGCCTTCGAGCATCAGGTCCACGCCGACATCGAACAACGCGTCCGGGCCGGCCCGGCGGTAGTGGGCGAAGGCCTCGGCCAGCAGCGGGCGCGAGGCCGCCGCGGCGTCGAGCGCCTGCTGCTGCTCTTCGGCGTCGGGCGGCGTGGCCTGCTGCTCGAGCACGCAGCCCACGGTGTAGCGGCCCAGCGCGATCAGCAGTGTCATCGCCTGCGTCGCCGGCACTCCCAGCTCGACCACCGCGGCGAGCTGGGCCTCGACCATGTCGAGGTCGCCCGGGTCGGGCTCGGAGCCCGCATGCAAGCGCGCCCCGTCGCGCCGCGCCAGCAGCGCGCGCCTGAAGCTGCGCGCGTTCTCGCGCAGGAACATGTCCCAGGTTTCGCCGGGCCGCGGCAGCGTGCGCTCGTGCGCGCTGTGCAGGATCTGGCCGTTCATCGCGTCCAGCAGCGCGCGCTTGTTCTTGAAGTGCCAGTACAGCGCGGGCTGCTGCACGCCCAGCCGTTCGGCCAGCAGCCGGGTGCTGAGCTTGTCCATGCCAACCTCGTCGAGCAGCGCCAGCGCCGCTTCGAGGATCGCTTCGCGGTCGAGTTTCATGCCGAAGTGTGTGCGGGTGGGTGTGCCGATGTCATTGCGGCCGAGCATGCCATGCCGCACCCGGTGCTTCACAGGCTGGAATTTATCGCTGATAATTCCTTATCAATGATAAATTCCAACATCAATCCAGGCCCACCCAAGGGCTCATTCATGGGCGGCGGCCACGCGCACGCGGTGATCCTCGCGATCGTCACGCTCGACGCCGTCGGCATCAGCCTGGTCATGCCCATCGTGCCGAGCCTGCTGCGCGAGGTCGGCCATACCGGCGACCTCGGCTGGCGCTTCGGCGCCTTCCTGTCGCTCTACGCGCTGATGCAGTTCATCTGCGCCCCCGTGCTCGGCGCGCTCAGCGACCGCTTCGGCCGCCGGCCGGTGCTGCTTGTTTCGGTGCTGGGCGCCGCGGTCGACGCGCTGTTCATGGCCTTCGCGCCTTCGCTGTGGATGCTGTTCGTGGGCCGCGCCATCGCGGGCATGACCGGCGCGAGCATGGCGGTGGCCTCGGCCGCCATCGCCGACCTCACGCCCGAGCACCAGCGCGCACGCTGGTTCGGCCGCATGGGCGCGTGCTTCGGCCTGGGCTTCATCGCCGGGCCGGCGCTGGGCGGCGTGCTCGGCGACCACGGCGTGCGGCTGCCCTTCATCGCGGCGGCGGTGCTCAACGGCCTGACCTTCCTGGCCGGCCTGTTCCTGCTGCGCGAATCGCGCCCGCCGGCGCTCGCGCGGCAGCCCTTCGACCGCGGCGTGCTGCACCCGCTCGCGCCGCTGCGCTGGGCCGCGGGTTTTCCGGCGCTGCTGCCGATGCTCGGCGTGTTCCTGGTGCTCGTGCTGGTGGGCGAGGTCGCGGGCACCACCTGGGTGGTGTACGGCGAAGACAAGTTCGCCTGGAACGGCACCATGGTCGGCCTGTCGCTCGCGGCCTTCGGCCTGTTCCATGCGCTGGTGCAGGCCTTCGTGGCGGGGCCGCTGGTCGAGCGCTGGGGCGAGCGCGCGGCGATTGCCATCGGCACCGCGTGCGACTTCACGGCCTACGCGCTCATCGCCTTCGCCACGCGCGGCTGGATGGCGCTCGCGCTGCTGCCGCTGCTGTGCCTGGGCGGCGTGTGCGCGCCGGCGCTGCGCTCGTCGCTGTCGGTGCGCGTGGGCGAGGCGCACCAGGGCCGGTTGCAGGGCGTGCTCGCGAGCATCACCAGCCTGGCGGCGGTGGTCGGGCCGCTTTTGATCAGCACGCTGTACTTCGCGTACCGCACGACCTTCCCGGGCATCGTGTGGCTCGCGGGCGCGGCGGTGTATGTGCTGTGCCTGCCGGTGATGTTGCGCAAGACCTCGACGTGACAGGCTGAAACACGGGGGCACGAGAGGAAGGCCTGCATGACGGCCCGCATGCAGACCCCGCTCCACCTTCGGCATACGCAGTTTGTGGAATTTCCTTCGCCGCGCGCACGCGGAAAGATGCGCGGGCCGCAGCTTGCGACGTGTCATCGCCCGAAGGAGCTTCTTTCATGCTGACCGATCTTCAACTCGCGCAGGTCATGCGCAACGCCTCGCAGCGCCGGCGCGCGCTGTTCCTGCAGCCGCTGAACGACGCCATGGCCTCGCACGGCATCGACACGCCGCTGCGCATGGCGGCCTTCCTGGCGCAGTTGGCGCACGAAAGTGGCGAGCTGCAGTTCATGGAAGAAATCTGGGGCCCCACCGCCGCGCAGAAACGCTACGAGCCGCCCAGCGACCTGGCGCGCCGCCTGGGCAACACCCAGCCCGGCGACGGCCTGCGCTTCAAGGGCCGCGGGCCCATCCAGATCACCGGGCGCGCCAACTACAAGACCTTCGGCGACCTGATGGGGCTCGACCTGGTCGGCAACCCGCAGCAGGCCGCCACGCCGGAGGTGGGCTTTGCCATTGCCGGCCTGTTCTGGCAACGCAAGGGCCTCAACGAGCTGGCGGACGCGGGCAATTTCACCGAGATCACGCGGCGCATCAACGGCGGGCAGAACGGCGCGGCCGACCGTGAGCGTTTCTACGCGGTGGCAAAGCAGGTGCTGGGCGCCAGCGCGCCGGTGCAGCGCGCAGGCAATGCACGGGTCGGCGCCGTTGCGAAGCCCGTTGCAAAGCCTGGTGCGAAGGCCCGCGCGAGCGCCGCCGCCATCGACGCGCTGGTGCGCGGCCCCGAGCTGGTCGCGGCGGACGAAGCGGCGCAGCCCGCCCCGCAGGCAAAGCCGGTGAAGCCGGTGAAGCCGACGAAGCCAGGCAAGAGCAAGGGTGCGGCACAGGCCCCGGCCGACGCCCCGGTGCGCGTGCTCGACGCCCGCCCCGACACGCTCGACTTTCGCGACCTCATGTACACGCCCACGCTGGTCGAGGTGCCCACGCACGTGCCGCTGGGCGACTACATGGACCAGGGCGTGCCCATCCTCGACCAGGGCAGCGAGGGCGCGTGCACCGGCTTCGGCCTGGCCACGGTGGCCAACTACCTGCTGTTGCGCCGGCGCGTGGTGCCCGACAACGCGCCGGTGAGCCCGCGCATGTTCTACGAGCTGGCGCGCCGCTACGACGAATGGCCCGGCGAGAACTACAGCGGCTCCAGCGCGCGCGGCGCGATGAAGGGCTGGCACAAGCACGGCGTGTGCGCCGAGACGCTGTTCCCCTACACGCCCGCGAAGAAGAACGACCCGCAGGGCCTCACCGACGCGCGCACGTCCGACGCGCTGCGCCGTCCGCTGGGCGCCTACTTCCGGGTGAACCACAAGGACATCGTGGCCATGCACTCGGCGCTGGCGGAGGTGGGCGTGCTGTACGTCACCTGCACCGTGCACGCGGGCTGGAACGACGTGGGCGCCGACGGCGTCATCACGCAGTCGGACAGCATCACCGGCGGGCACGCCTTTGCCATCGTCGCGTTCGACGACCAGGGCTTCTGGCTGCAGAACTCGTGGGGCGCGTCGTGGGGCCGGCAGGGCTTTGCGCGCATCAGCTACGACGACTGGCTCGAGAACGGCACCGACGCGTGGGTGGCGCGCCTGGGTGCGCCGGTCACGCTGCGCAAGCTGGAGTCGATCGCGTCGGTGCATGCGTCGACCTCGGCGCAGTCGAACGCGTATTCCTTCGCCGACCTGCGCCCGCACATCGTGAGCGTGGGCAACAACGGCACGCTGAAGGCCGGCGGCGACTACGGCAGCACGCCGGCCGAGCTGGCGCAGATCTTCGAGCAGGACATCCCGCGCGTGACCCAGGGCTGGGACAAGCCGCGCATCCTGCTCTACGCGCACGGCGGCCTGGTGAGCGAGCAGGCCGCCACGCAGCGGCTGGCCGAATACCGCCCGCCGCTGCTGGGCGGCAACGTGTACCCGCTGGCCTTCATCTGGCGCACCGACTACTGGACCACCGTCACCAACATCCTGAAGGACACGGTGAGCCGGCGCCGCCCCGAAGGCGTGCTCGACGCCACCAAGGACTTCATGCTCGACCGGCTCGACGACGCGCTGGAACCGCTGGCGCGCGTGCTCACCGGCAAGTCGGCGTGGGACGAGATGAAGCAGAACGCGCTGGCCGCCAGCGACCCCGGCGGCGCCGCGGTGCTGGTGGCCGACCAGCTGAAGGCGCTCGCGAAGAAGCTGCCCGGGCTGGAGATCCACATGGTGGGCCACAGCGCGGGTTCCATTTTGCTGGCGCCGGTGGTGAAGCTGCTGACCGACCGCGGCCTGAAGGTGGAAACGTGCACGCTGTGGGCGCCGGCCTGCACGGTGGACCTGTTCCGCTCGGCCTACCTGCCCGCGATGCAGAAGGGCACGCTGGGCAAGATGGCCGTGTTCGCGCTGAGCGACAAGACCGAGCGCGACGACAACTGCGCCAGGATCTACAACAAGTCGCTGCTGTACCTGGTGTCCGCCGCGTTCGAGGCGCAGCAGCGCATTCCGCTGTTCCGCGAGGGCGAGCCCATCCTGGGCATGGAGCGCTGGATCGACGCGGGCCTGCGCGGCACCTTCGAGCAGCTGGGCGCGGAGCTGGTGCTGGCGCCGAACAACGCGCCGGCGGATTCGCAGGGGGCTTCGGGCGCGATGCACCATGGGGACTTCGACGACGACGAGAAGACGGTGATGTCGACGTTCAGGCGGATTGTTGCGGGGGCGGGGGCACCGAGCCGGTCTGCGCGTGGGGTGGCGGGCAGGGCGGGGCGGGCAGGTGTCGCGCGCGCGCAGCCGATGCCGGCGCACGTGGCCGCCGAACGCGACGGCACCACGCCGATGTTCCGCCGCTCGGAGTCGTCGCTGCGCGACCAGCGCACGCTGATCGATTTGAAGACGATGCGTTAGGTGGGGCGGGAGGCTTGCTGCATTGCGCGGACGTCATCGCCGCTCACCCTCACCCCAGCCCTCTCCCGCGTGCGGGAGAGGGGGCAATGCATCAGGGGCGAATTCAGCGCAGTGGGGTGTGTCGTGTTGTCCCCTCTCCCGCTTGCGGGAGAGGGTTAGGGTGAGGGCCGACTGCCTCACAACATCGCGCTGACTCAATCGCCGCGTGCCCCCACCCCAACCCTCCCCCGGAAGGGGAGGGAGCAAGACATCGGGGACGAATTCAGCGCGGCGGGGTGTGTCGTGTTGTCCCCTCTCCCGCTTGCGGGAGAGGGCTAGGGTGAGGGCCGACGGCCTCACAACATCGCGCAGTCTTCATCGCCGCGTGCCCCCACCCCAGCCCTCCCCCGGAAGGGGAGGGAGCAAGACATCGGGGGCGAATTTGGCGCGGTGGGGGGTGTCGTGTTGTCCCCTCTCCCGCTTGCGGGAGAGGGCTAGGGTGAGGGCCGACGGCCTCACAACATCGCGCTGACTCGATCCGACGCTCACCCCACCCCAACCCTCCCCCGGAAGGCGAGGCAGCAGGCCAAATCAACGCTCGATGGTCTTGTTCCATCGCGCGTTCCACGCGGGCCGGTTCGCGTTGATGCTTTCCCAGTCGATGGTCACGGCCGTCTTCATCCACTTGGTGATGTCCGCCACCTGCGCCGCGCCTTCACCCTCGGCCGGGGTCTTGGGGTTGGTCGGGATCTGCGCGCCGTACTGCAGCACGTTGGCCTGCGCCACCGGGCTCAGCAGGAACTCGGCGAGCTTCTGCGACAGCTCGGGCTCGCTGTTGTTGGCGATCACGCACTGGCCCACCATGAGCACCACCGCGCCTTCCTTGGGCGGCGCGTACTCCACCGGAATGCCCTTGGTCTTGAGCGCGGCCACGGCCGTGGGCGTCAGCGGGAAGATGGCCGCCTCGCCGGTCTGCACCATCTCCGACAGCTTGGCCGAGCTCGGGATGTACTCCAGCACGTTCGGGCCGATGGTGGTGGGCCAGGCCTTGAAGCCGGGCTCCACGTTCTTGTCGTTGCCGCCCTGGATGCGGTTGAACATCAGGAAGCCGTGCAGCCCGAAGGACGAGGACGACATCGACTGGAACACCACCTTGCCCTTGTACTTGGGGTCGGCCAGGTCCATCCACGAGGTGGGCGCGGCCCAGCCCTTTTCCTTGAACATCTTGGCGTTGTAGGCCAGGCCGGTCATGCCCAGGCTCACGCCGCTGGCCATGTCGTCCTTGAAGCGCGCGGCCGGGTAGATCTCGCTGAGCGAAGGGTTGGGCTTCTGCTTCTGGCACAGGCCCATGCCGATGGCGCGCACCATAATGCCGTCGTCCAGGAACATCACGTGCATCTGCGGCTTGTCCTTGTTGGCCTGGGCCTTGGCCAGGATGTCGGACGAGGTGCCCGGCACCACCACCACCTTGGCGCCGTAGGCCTTCTCGAAGGCGGGGAACACGTACTGCGAGTACGCCTTCTCCATGGTGCCGCCGTTCATGCCGATGTAGATGGTCTTGGTCTGCGCGAGCGCGGTGCCGGCGCAGGCAAGCAGCGCGGCCATGGCGACGGCGGCGGGGAGGGAGGAAAGAACGCGGGACGTGGCGATACGGGACTTGGCGGTGCGGGACATGGTGATGCTCTCCAATCAAGTTCAGGTGGGGAAATTCGACGTGGGTGACGTGGTGACGTGGGGAACGCGAGGCAGGTTGATTCAGCCGTCCGCAACGGCCAGCGCCTGCGCGCCGGCATGCGCGAAGCGCTCGATGGCGAACGCGTCGATGGGCGTGTCGCTTCGACCGTCGCGCGCGAGCTCGGCCAGCACCTCGCCGGCGGCCGGGCCGATCTGGAAGCCCGCGCCCGCGAAGCCGAAGCCGTGGAACAGGCCTGGCGTGGTGCGGCTGGGTCCGAGCACCGGTTCGCGGTCGGGCAAATAGCCCTCGGTGCCGCCCCAGGTGCGGATGATGTGCGCGTGGCGCAGCACGGGCAGCAGCTCGACCGCCTGCACCGCCAGCGTGGCGATGGCGTCGTGGTCGGCGCGCGCGCGGTCGGCGTCCAGCGTGATGCCGGTGCCGCCGCCGAGCACCAGGTTGCCGCGCGCCACCTGCCGGCAGTAGATGCCGCCGCCTTCCACGCCCAGGCTCCAGCCCATGAAGTGCGGCACCGGCTCGGTCACCGCCATCATCGGGCTGCGCGCGCGCATCGGCGGGGTCTCGCCGAACTGGCTGGCGATGGCGCCGGCCCAGGCGCCCGCGCAGTTGAGCAGCACCGGCGCCCGCACCTCCAGCGTGCCGGCGTCCTGAGCCGACAGCACCGTGGCGCGCACGGTGAACAGCGCGCCGTCGTGCGCCAACTCGTCGACGCGGTGCCGCTCCAGCACCTGCGCGCCGGCGCGCTTCGCGGCCAGCGCGAAGGCCGGCGACACCAGGCGCGGATTGGCCTGGCCGTCTTCCAGGCACAGCGAGCCGCCCACGGCGCGCGTGCCGAGCCAGGGGCATTCGGTGCGCAGGCGCGCGGCGGAAATCAGCTCCAGGCCCAGGTCGAAATCGCTGCTCATGGCGCGGTAGCGTTCCAGCGAGGCCATGTCCGCTTCGCTGCGCGCGATCTTGAAATGGCCCGAGCGGATGTACTCGCCGTCGGTGCCCAGCCGCGCGGGCAGCTCGCCCCAGATGCGGTGCGCGCGCTGCGCCAGCGGCAGCTGGCTCAGCGGGCGGCCCTGCCGGCGCACGCCGCCGAAGTTCACGCCGCTGGAGCGCGAGCCGCACAGGTCGCGCTCCAGCAGCACCACGCCCAGGCCCATGCGGCGCAAGGCCAGCGCGGCGGACGCGCCGACGATGCCGCCGCCGACGATGGCGACGTCGGTCTTCAGTGTCCTGGTGCCGCTCATGCGCCGCTCCCTTCGGCGGGCACCAGCCGCATCGGAATCGGCTTGATCGGTGCCTGCCCGCGCAGGCGGCCGACCTGCTGCAGCGGCTGCTGCGTGGCGTGCGCCAGTATCTCCGCCGCCGCCACGCCGCACATGCGGCCCTGGCAACGGCCCATGCCGACACGCGACAGCGCCTTCAGGCGGTTGATTTCGTCCGCGCCCTGCACGGCGACGGCCTGGCGCAGCGTGCCGGCGGTGATGTTCTCGCAGCGGCAGACCACGAGCTCGTCGGGCGCGTGCGCGGCCCAGTCGTCCGGCACCGGAAAGGCGCGCTCCAGGCCCTGGCGGAAAGCGCCGAGCTTGTGCAGCTTGCGTTCGAGCTCGGCGGCGCGCGCGGTGTCGGCCGCGATGCCCGCGTCGGCCAGCAGCGCCAGCGCCGCGCGCTCGCCCGCCCACTCGGCGGCGTCCGCGCCCATGATGCCGGCGCCGTCGCCCGCGAGGTACACGCCCTCGACGCTGGTGCGCCCCGCCGCGTCGCGCACCGGCAGGTGGGCGCGGTGCATGGGCGCGTAGTCGAAGCGGCAGCCGAGCAGGTCGGCCAGTTGCGTTTCGGAGCGCAGCGCATAGCCGAAGCCGACGGCGTCGCAGGCCAGCGTGTGTTCTTCCTTGCCGTTGCCCGCTTGCCAGGCCACGCCGGTGACGCGCCCCTGCGCCTCGTCGCCGAGCACGCGCAGCGGGCGCACGCCGCTGTGCAGCGCCACGCCGTGCGCGCGCAGCCAGCCGACGTAGTACACGCCCTTGGCGAACACGGCGGGCTGCGACAGCATCGCGGGCGTGGCGGCCAGCTGGTCGGCCAGGCGCGCGGTGTCGAGCACCGCGGCCACCTTCACGCCGGCCTTCGCGTACTGATAGGCCACCAGGTACAGCAGCGGCCCGGTGCCCATTAACACCACGCGCTGGCCGATGGCACAGCCCTGGAACTTGAGCGCCACCTGCGCGCCGCCCAGCGTGTACACGCCCGGCAGCGTCCAGCCCGGCACGGGCAGCACGCGGTCGGTGGCGCCCGTGGCGACGATGAGGTGGCTGTAGGGCACGCGGCGGTTGCCGCGTGTGGGGCCGTGCATCACGTCGAGCACCTTGTCTTGCGCGCTCCACACCAGGCTGTCGGGGTGGTGGTCGATGCAGCCCTGCAGGCCGTCGAAGGCGGCGTGCAGCGCATCGGCGCGCGGCGCCTCGAAGCCGTAGAGCGTGCGCGCGGTGCGCTGCGCCAGCCCCGCGGGCGGGCGCCGGTAGATTTGCCCGCCGGCGCGCGAGGCCTCGTCGATCACCACGGGCCGCAGCCCGTGCGCCACCAGGGCCTGCGCCGCGCGCACGCCGGCCGGGCCGGCGCCGACGACCACGGGGCGAAGTGCTTCGGTCGTGCTCATGCGCCGCTCTTTCCGGTGACCAGCGCCATGCCGGGCGCGATGAAGGTCGAGCAGGCGCGCAGGCGCTCGCCCTCGCCGGTGGCGATCCAGCAGTCCTGGCAGGCGCCCATCATGCAGAAGCCCGCGCGCGGCAGGCCGCTGAACTCGTTGCGCCGAAGCTGGGCGCCTTGCGTGAGCACGGCGGTCAGCACGGTGTCGCCGGCCAGCGCGCTGGCGGGAGCGCCGTCGAGCGTGAAGCGCACGCTCTCGCGGCCGGCGGCCTCGGCCACGCGGTGCAGCAATGGATGTGCATGCGATGCCGTCATTTGCTGCGCCCCACGAGCACGCGGTCCAGCCCGTACACACGGTCGAGCAGCACCATCGCAAAGGCGGTCACCGCCACCATCAGCGCCGACACCGCCGCCATCAGCGGATCGATGGACTCGGTGGCGTACATGTACATGCGCACCGGCAGCGTCACCGTGCTGGGCGAGGTGACGAAGATCGACATGGTCACCTCGTCGAAGCTGTTGATGAACGACAGCATCCAGCCGCCGGTCACGCCCGGCAAAATCATCGGCAGCGTGATGCGGCGGAACACCGTGGCCTGGCTCGCGCCCAGCGACAGCGCCGCCTGCTCGGCGCTGCGGTCAAAGCCCACCAGCGCCGCCACCACCAGCCGCAGCGTATAGGGCGTGACGATGAGCGCGTGCGCCATCACCAGCCACGCGAAGCTGCCCGTGCCGCCGACCAGCGCAAACAGCCGCAGCAGCGCCACGCCCAGCACCAGGTGCGGCACGATGAGCGGCGAGAGGAACAGGCCGTTCAGGAAGTTGCGCCCCGGAAACTCGTAGCGCGTGATCGCCATGCCCGCCGGCACCGCCAGCAGCGTGGCGATGGTGGCCGAGCTGAGCGCGAGCCACAGGCTGTTCCAGAACGACTGCATGAAGTCGGGGTGCGCGAACACCGCGCGGAACCAGCGCAGCGAGAAGTGCGTGGTCGGAATGGTCAGCGTGTTCTCGGGCGTGAACGCCACCACGCACACCACCACCAGCGGCGCGAGCATGAAGGTGATGACGAGCGCGTTGAACGCGAGGGCGATGGGGCCGTTCTTGGTCATGGTGCCTCCCGCCGGGCCGCCCCAAGGGAGGCACGCGCCCCCTCGGGGGGCAGCGAATACACGAAGTGATGGAGCGTGGGGGTCATGTTCAGCCCAGCGCTTTCTTGTAGCGGCCTTCTACCAGGCGGTTGTAGCTGAGCATGACCACGAGGTTGGCTACCAGCAGCACGAGCGCGACGGCGGCGCCCAACGGCCAGTTGAGTTCGCTCAGGTACTCGTCATAGACGATGGTCGCGACCATCTTCAGCCTGCGTCCGCCCAGCAGCCCCGGAATCGCGAACGAGCTCGCTGCCAGGCCGAACACGATCAGGCTGCCCGAGAGAATGCCCGGCATCACCTGCGGCAGCACGATGCGACGCAGCGTGGTGAAGGGCGTGGCGTTGAGCGAGAGGGCGGCGTTTTCGACGCCCGGGTCCAGCTTCTGCAGCGAGGTCCACACCGGGATCACCATGAAGGGCAGCATGACGTGCACCAGCGCGATGACCACGGCCGCGTTGGTGTACAGAATTTTCACCGGGCCGATGCCCAGCAGGCCCAGCAGCCCGTTCACGGCGCCCTCGGGCCCGAGCAGCATGCTCCAGCCGAAGGCGCGCACCACCACCGACACCAGCAGCGGCGCCAGCACCACCAGCAGGAGCACCGAGCGCCACGGGTTGCGCATGCGGCTGAGCACGTAGGCCTCGGGCGCGCCGATCACCACGCAGATCAGCGTGACCAGGCCCGACACCCAGAAGGTGCGCCAGAAGATGCCGAGGTAATAAGAGTCGGAGAACACCAGCGCGTAGTGCGCGAGCGTGAACTCGCCCGCCTTGGGGCCGGTGGCCGGGTCGTACACGTTGAACGACAGCACCGCCGTGAGCGCGAGCGGCACCACCAGCAGCGCGGTGAACAGCAGCAGCGCCGGGGCGGAGAGCCACCAGGGGGTGGCCGTGTGCTTCGATGCGCTCATGCCGCGACAGCCTTCGCCGGCGCACCCACCGACACATCCACCGGCACATCCGCCGGCAGCAGGCGCATGCAGTGCGCGGGCCAGTCGATGCCGGTGCGGGCGCCTTCCTCGAGCGCGTCGCGTCCGTCGTTGGGGCTCAGCACGGTGAGGTCGCCCACGGGCGTGGCCACGCGGTAGAGCCACTGGCTGCCGAGGAAGAAGCGCTCCTGCACCTCGCCGTCGATGCGGCCGCGGCCCGGCGGCACCAGCTGCAGCTTCTCGGGCCGCACGCTCAGCAGCGCCGAGGCGTCGACGCAGAAGCCGGTGTCGTCCTCCACGTCGAGCGAGAGCGTGCCGACCTCCACGCAGGTGCGCGTGGCGCCGCTGCCGGACACGCGGCAGTCCAGCAGGTTGGCCTTGCCCACGAAGGTGGAGATGAAGCGCGTGCTCGGGTGCTCGTACACGCGCTGCGGGTGGTCGATCTGCGTGGCGCAGCCGCCCTCCATGACCACCACGCGGTCGCTGATGGACATGGCCTCGCTCTGGTCGTGCGTGACCATCACCGTGGTGGTGCCGACCTTGCGCTGGATCTGCCGCAGCTCGAACTGCATTTCCTCGCGCAGCTTGGCGTCCAGGTTGGACAGCGGCTCGTCCAGCAGCAGCACCGGCGGCTCGATGACCAGCGCGCGCGCCAGCGCCACGCGCTGCCGCTGGCCGCCCGAGAGCTCGCGCGGGTAGCGCGCGGCGTGGGCCTCCAGGTGCACCAGCGCCAGCGCCTGCTTCACGCGCTCGGCGCGCTCGGCCTTGGGCATCTTGCGCATTTCCAGGCCGAAGCTCACGTTGTCGGCCACCGTCATGTGCGGGAACAGCGCGTAGGTCTGGAACACGATGCCCAGGCCGCGCGTGTTGGCCTTGGCATGCGTGATGTCCTTGCCCGCGAGCTCGATGCGCCCGCTGCTCACGGCCTCGAAGCCCGCGATCATCTGCAGCGTGGTGGTCTTGCCGCAGCCCGAGGGCCCCAGCAGCGAGACGAACTCGCCTTTTTCCACCGTGAGGTTCATGGCCGACACCGCGCGGGTGGCGCCGTAGAACTTGGTGACGTCGGTCAGCCGAAGGAATGACATGGAGGCTTGCCTTTCTGCGGGGGGCGAAAAGATGGCCTTGGGCACCACGTTTCAAGTTGGTGCAGGCCATGGACAGCGTGCTGCGTTCAATTCACTCTATTGCAACGATTGCGCCAGATCGCCTCGGGTATTCCATTAATCAGAATCTTTCTTTAATTTATTCCGATCAATGGAATATCATGACCGAAAGCAATGGATCGAATTCCACAGGAACAAGGCATGGAAAGCACTTCGGCGGTCACTTCGGCAGCTACCTCGGCAACCACGGCGGCCAGCGGCGGCGTGCCGCGCGTCTTCTCGGTGATCCGCGCGCTCGGCGCGGTGCAGGCCGAGGGCGGGCGCGTGACCCAGATCGCACGCTCGGTGGGCCTCACGCAGGCCACCACGCACCGTTTGCTGCAGTCGCTCATGGCCGAGGGCATGGTCGAGCAGGACGAGCGCAGCAAGCTCTACCGCCTGAGCATCGACTTCTTCGCGCTGGCCGCCAGCGCGGGCAACCCCGGCGACCTGCGCTCCATCTGCCGGCCGGTGCTGCTGCGGCTGTGCGCCAGCCTGGGCGACAGCATCTTCCTGCTGGCGCGCAGCGGCTTCGACGCCATCTGCCTGGACCGCAGCGAGGGGCCGTTTCCCATCCGCTCGTTCACCGGCGACATCGGCGGGCGCATTGCGCTGGGCGTGGGACAGGGCGCGCTGGCGATCCTGGCCTTCCTGCCCGAGGCCGAGCGCGAAGAGGTCATTCGCTTCAACCTGTCGCGTGTGCGCGAGTACGGCGTGTATGACGAGGTGTACCTGCGCACCGAGATAGAGCGCGTGCGCCAGCAGGGCTACGCGGGGCGCAACACCGGGCTGCTCGAAGGCATGGCCGGGGTGGCGGTGCCCGTGCTCGACCGCGAGGGGCGCGCGGTGGCGGCGCTGAGCGTGGGCACCATCGCCGACCGGCTGAACGCCGACCGCATGCCGACGGTGGTGGAGCTGCTCAAGCGCGAGGCGGCGGCCATCGGGCCGAAGATCAACCCGTTCGACGCCACGCTGAGGCGCCCGGCGCAGAGCCTGGCGAGCTCGCCGGCGGGGCAGAAGATCGAGCTGCCCGAGGCGCCGGGGCCGGGCTGATGGCTGGGGGTTGCCCTGTCGATCTCCGCGAACAACGCCTGCAGGTCATCTTCATGCCGCTGTGCTGTCGAAGGCTTCGCTTTCGGAAACGTCCGGGAAACACGCAGCGTCATGACCATCTCGATCACCACCACTTCCGCCGAGTTGGCTCAGATTGATCGGTAAGGGCGTCGCATCGCTTTCAACGGTCATCGGTCAGCGACCTCCACAGGCAACCGAAAACTCTGCGATCCGTGCTTGGGTTCGCCTGAGACGTGCCTTGAGATGGCGAGAAGGGCGACGACTTCGAGCTTGGCCTTTTCGAGAGGAAATTCGGCTTGTGCTTTGACATGCCATTCGATCGCTTGACGGGGGAGCAGCCAGCGACGTTGAAGGTCGGAGAACACGGCATGGAGTGCATCCTGATTAGCGGTTCCCTTGTTGGCGGCGCGCAGCGCATCGCTGAATCCCGGCGCCACGAGGTCGGCAACCTCCTTCGCCGATATCGAGAAATGGAAAGCCGGATACCAACTGGTGTTCAGCACTTTCAACGTGAAACAGTCTGGCCGAGATGCTCCAGGGCGAATCAACACGACTTTGAACGCGTTCAGTGATCGGGGCTCCAGCAAGCGCAACATCGTCTTATGAACGCTCATTGGATTTTTCAGTTTCGTCTTGCCGACCAACCACGGGCCAAGCAAGAGGTCGTCGTCATACCTCGAAAGGCGCCACCAGAACCAGCAGGCCGCCAGCACCACGGCCGGAAGCGGAATGCGCACCTGCGCTAGCGACAGCGCTGCCAGGAAGGCCAGTGCAACAGTGCTAGCCAGTGGGCTGACCAGCGAACGCCAGACGGCAAGCCACTTCGGTTTTGCCGCAACTTTCAACTTCTTTGCTTGTTCCAGCCAGTAAAGCCTGGAATATCGGGTTGGGACGATGCGCCATGGGTGGCTGTCGAATTCGAACTGCACTATTGGCGAGCATGGCCAATCCTTGTCGACCCAGTCGTAGTAGCACTTGCAAGCTTCCACAATCAGCGTTCGAAAAACGTCACGCCGCGTATCGAACGCCTCCGGAACTTCGACGCTCGACAGTCGCATCGCCCGCTCACGCTCCGACGTGAGCGACTCCATTGCATTGAAGATGATGATGCCTCGCTGCTGGACGAGCGCAAACCGCCTGCCGTTGCCCATGCCAATCCCACCGATGCAGTACACGACCGTCCGGTTCTCTCTGTCGATCATTCTGCCGTGCAGGTCGTCCGCAACACCTCTCCGGTGGTGAAGTGCTAACCAATGGGTAAGCAGTTGATGCTCGGCAATCAGTTCTGCGTAGTCTTCCGGCGGTTGACTCTGAAATTCGAAGCTCATGGTTAACCGCTTTGGCGACGGTGCTGGGAAAAATGCGTGCGATTTCAGCACGATTTGTAGGGGGCTTCCTTCCCAAAACGCATCACGTCCTTCCAATTTGTCGCTAGCCAATCGCGCGGAGTTCGCTGATATTGGCCGGCTTTCACCGTCCCGTTTGCCTTCCTTCCTTCACCTCCTTCCCCGGAGCGCGTCCATGTCCGAAGCCCACACCCCTCTTCCCGTCGCCACCGAAGTCGAGCAGCTGCTGCTGCGCCTGGGCGTGCCCCGCGAGGCGCACACCGGCGGCGAGCTCACGGTGCGCTCGCCCGTGTCCGGCGAGGTGATCGCGCAGGTGCGCCAGACCACGCCGGGCGAAGCCACCGACACCATCGGCCGCGCCCATGCCGCCTACAAGGCCTGGCGCAACGTGCCGGCCCCGCGCCGCGGCGAGCTGGTGCGCCTGCTGGGCGAAGAGCTGCGCGCGGCCAAGCGCGACCTGGGCCGCCTGGTGACGCTGGAGGCCGGCAAGATCCCGTCCGAAGGCGCCGGCGAAGTGCAGGAAATGATCGACATCTGCGACTTCGCCGTGGGCCTGTCGCGCCAGCTGTACGGCCTCACGCTGGCCACCGAGCGCGCCGAGCACCGCATGATGGAAACCTGGCACCCGCTGGGCGTGTGCGGCGTGATCTCGGCCTTCAACTTTCCGGTGGCCGTGTGGTCGTGGAACGCGGCGCTGGCGCTGGTGTGCGGCGACTCGGTGGTGTGGAAGCCGTCCGAAAAGACGCCGCTCACCGCCCTGGCCGTGCATGCCATCGCGCAGCGCGCCATCGAACGCTTCGGCGATGCGCCCGAGGGCCTGCTGGGCCTGCTGCTCGGCCAGCGCGACATCGGCGAGGTGCTGGTGGACGACCACCGCGTGCCCATTCTCTCGGCCACCGGCTCCACGGCCATGGGCCGCCAGGTGGGGCCGAAGCTGGCCGCGCGCTTCGCCCGCGCCATTCTGGAGCTGGGCGGCAACAACGCCGCCATCGTCACGCCCTCGGCCGACCTCGACCTCACGCTGCGCGGCATCGCCTTCGCGGCCATGGGCACGGCCGGCCAGCGCTGCACCACGCTGCGCCGCCTGTTCGTGCACGACAGCGTGTACGACCAGCTGGTGCCCAAGCTGGCCAAGGTCTACGGCAACGTGCAGGTCGGCGACCCGCGCGAAGCCGGCACGCTGGTCGGCCCGCTGATCGACCGCGCCGCCTTCGACGGCATGCAGAAGGCGCTCGGCGAAAGCCGCGAGGCCGGTGCCACGGTGCACGGCGGCCAGCGCGTCGAGGGCATCGGCACGAACGACGCCTACTACGCGCGCCCCGCGCTGGTCGAGCTCAAGTCGCACGCCGGCCCGGTGCTGCGCGAGACCTTCGCGCCCATCCTCTACGTGGTGCGCTACAGCACGCTCGACGAGGCCATCGAATGGCACAACGAAGTGGGCGCGGGCCTGTCGTCGTCGATCTTCACGCTGAACGTGCGCGAGGCCGAGCGCTTCATGTCGAGCGCGGGCTCCGACTGCGGCATCGCCAACGTCAACATCGGCCCGAGCGGCGCCGAGATCGGCGGGGCCTTCGGTGGCGAGAAGGAAACCGGCGGCGGCCGCGAAGCCGGCTCCGACAGCTGGAAGGCGTACATGCGCCGCGCGACCAACACCATCAACTACTCGACCGCGTTGCCGCTGGCGCAAGGCGTCACGTTCGATATCGGAGAGTAAGGCTCTCCCCCAGGCTTCGCGCACTTCGTGTCGCTGCGCCAACCCCCTTCCGGGGGCGACATCAGCGGCCCGGCAAAGCCGGCTCCGCGATGTCTCGCGAACGGGCTGTCCGCTGCTCGCGGCCAGCCTTTGCCTTGCAGATCACAACAACCACAGGAGACAGAGACCATGCACATTCCCTTCAAGACAGCGGCCACCACCGCCATCGCAACCGCCATGCTCGCGTTGGCATTCGGCGCCGCCGCGCAGACCGCCACCGGCACGCTCGACAAGATCAAGGCGAGCGGCAAGGTGGTGCTCGGCGTGCGCGAGGCCTCGCCGCCCATGGCCTACATGCTGGGCGCGGGCGAGAAGTACGTGGGCTACCACGTGGAGCTGTGCGAGCGCGTGTTGAAGGACATCGCGCCGCAGGCCAGGCTCGAGTACATGGCCGTCACCGCGCAGAACACCATTCCGCTGGTGCAGAACGGCACGCTGGACATCGGCTGCGGCCCCACCACCAACAACACCGCGCGCCAGCAGCAGGTGGCCTTCGCGCTCACCACGTACGTGAGCGAGGTGCGCATGGCCACCAAGGTCGACTCGGGCATCACCACGCTCGACCAGCTCGCGGGCCGCAACGTGTCGGCCTCGACCGGCACCACCGCCGTGCAGCTGCTGCGCAAGCGCGAGCGCGCGCAGAACGTGTCCTACAACACCATGCTGGGCAAGGACCACCTCGAGAGCTTCCTGCTGATGGAGTCGGGCCGCGCCGATGCCTTCGTGCTCGACGACAACCTGCTGGCCGGCATCATCGCGAACTCGAAGAGCCCGGCGAGCTACCGCATCGTCGGCGAGGCGCTGGGCTCCGAGCCGATCGCGCTGCTGTTCCGCAAGGACGACCCGGCCTTCAAGACCGCGGTGGACGACTCGCTGCGCCGCATGATGAAGAGTGGGGACCTCGAGAAGATCTACACCAAGTGGTTCGTGGCCGCCATTCCGCCGAAGAACACCAGCCTGAACCTGCCGATGAGCCCGGCGCTCAAGCAGCTGATGGCCGAGCCCAACGACAAGCCGCTGGAGGCGTACGCCAAGTGAGCCAGCACAGCGCCACCTCCATCGCCTTTCGGCCGGCGCAGCGCGTGCGCGCCATGGGCGTGTCGGAAATTCTGCGCATCACCGACCATGCCAACGCGCTCAAGCGCGCCGGCCGCCCGGTGATCGTGCTGGGCGCGGGCGAGCCCGACTTCGACACGCCGCAGAACGTGCGCGAGGCCGCAGTGCGCGCCATCGAGCGCGGCGACACGCGCTACACCGTGCTCGACGGCAGCCCGGCGATGAAGGCGGCGGTGCAGCTGAAGTTCAGGCGCGACAACGCGCTGGACTTCGCGCTCGACGAGATCAGCGTGAGCGCGGGCGCCAAGCAGGTCATCTTCAACGCGCTGATGGCCAGCCTGGACCCGGGCGACGAAGTGATCCTGCCGGCGCCGTACTGGACGTCTTACGCGGACATCGTGCAGATCTGCGGCGGCGTGCCGGTGAGCGTGCAATGCACCGAGGCCAACGGCTTCCGGCTCGACGCGGCGCAGCTCGAGGCGGCCATCACGCCGCGCACGAAGTGGCTCTTCGTCAATTCGCCGTCGAACCCGAGCGGCGCGGCCTACAGCGCGGCGCAATTGCAGCCGCTGTGCGAGGTGCTGCTGCGGCACCCGCAGGTGTGGGTGCTGGCGGACGACATCTACGAGCACATTCTTTACGACGGCCTCGCGTTCGCGACGCCCGTGGCCGTGGAGCCGCGCCTGCGCGAGCGCGCGCTGACGCTGAACGGCGTGTCGAAGGCCTACGCGATGACCGGCTGGCGCCTGGGCTACGGGGCGGGGCCGCGCGCGCTCATCGCGGCGATGGCGGTGGTGCAGAGCCAGACGACCTCGTGCCCGTCGTCGATCAGCCAGGCCGCGGCCATCGAGGCGCTGACCGGGCCGCAGGACATCGTGGCCGAGCGGTGCGCGGACTTTCAGTCGCGGCGCGACTTCGTGGTGGCCGCGCTGAACCGCGCGCCGGGGCTGCGCTGCCGCGTTCCCGAAGGGGCGTTCTATACCTTCGCGAGCTGCGCCGGGGTGATGGGCAAGCGCACGCGCGGCGGCACGCGGCTGCAAAGCGACAGCGACTTCTGCAGTTACCTGCTGCAGGACTTCGAGGTGGCGGTGGTGCCGGGGAGCGTGTTCGGGCTGGCGCCGTATTTCCGGATTTCTTATGCGACGTCGATGTCGCAACTGGAAGAGGCGTGCAGCCGCATCGTCGCCGCGTGCAACGCCCTCGAATGACTCTGCATGTCTCCCTCCCCTTCCGGGGGAGGACAGGGGTGGGGGCCTCGCGGCATGTCAATTGCTGCCGGTGTAGCCAACGCCGCTTGCCCCCATCCCAACCTTCCCCCCGCGGGGGAAGGAGCCGCTCTCCTTACCTTCAGCCTTTTGGAACAAGCATGACCTCACCCCGCACCGGCGGCCAGATCCTGGTCGACCAGCTCATCACCCACGGCGTGCAGCAGCTCTTCTGCGTGCCCGGCGAAAGCTTTCTCGCCGTGCTCGACGCGCTGCACGATGCGGCCATCGACGTGACCGTGTGCCGCCAGGAAGGCGGCGCGACCATGATGGCCGAGGCGCAGGGCAAGCTCACCGGCAAGCCCGGCATCTGCTTCGTCACCCGCGGCCCCGGCGCCACCAACGCCGCCGCGGGCGTGCACATCGCGCACCAGGACTCCACGCCGCTGCTGTTGTTCGTCGGCCAGGTCGCGCGCGACGCGCTGGGCCGCGAGGCCTTCCAGGAGCTGGACTACGGCGCCGTGTTCGGCACCATGGCCAAGTGGGTTGTGCAGATCGACGACCCGGCGCGCCTGCCCGAGCTGGTGTCGCGCGCCTTCCACGTCGCCACCTCGGGCCGCCCCGGCCCGGTGGTGATCGCGCTGCCCGAAGACATGCTGACCGAAGCCGTCACGGTCGCCGACGCGCTGCCCTACGCCGTCACCGAAACCCATCCCGGCGCGGCGCAACTCGCCGAGCTGCAGCAGCGCCTTGCGCAGGCGCAGCGCCCGGTCGTCATCCTGGGCGGCAGCCGCTGGTCGGAAAAGGCCGCGCTGCAGTTCGCGGATTTCGCGGCCGCGTACTCGCTGCCCGTGTACTGCTCGTTCCGCCGCCAGATGCTGCTGTCGGCCGAGCACCCCAGCTACGCCGGCGACCTGGGCCTGGGCGCCAACCCGCGCATGCTGGAGCGCATCCGCAATGCCGACCTGGTGCTGCTGGTGGGCGGGCGGCTGTCGGAGGTGCCGTCGCAGGGCTACGAGCTGCTGGCCATTCCGCAGCCGCGGCAGGCGCTGGTGCACGTGCACGCCGACGCCGACGAGCTCGGCAAGCTCTACCGCCCGGCGCAGGGCATCCACGCCACGCCGCAGGCCTTCGCCGAAGCCGTGGCCGCGCTGCGCCCCGCAGCGACGCCCGCATGGCAGGCCGAGACGAAGGCCGCGCGCGAGGACTTCCTGCGCTGGAGCGACCCGGCCCCGATCCGCATTCCGGGTCCGCTGCAGATGGGCGAGGTGATGCAGCACCTGCGCGAGGTGCTGCCGGCCGACACCATCTTCTGCAACGGCGCGGGCAACTTCGCCACCTGGGTGCACCGCTTCTGGCCGTTTCGCGCATTTGCCAGCCAGCTGGCGCCCACCAGTGGCTCGATGGGCTACGGCCTGCCGGCCGGCGTGGGTGCCAAGCGGCTGTGGCCGCAGCGCGAGGTGGTCGTGTTCGCCGGCGACGGCGATTTCATGATGCACGGCCAGGAGTTCGCCACGGCCGTGCAGTACGGCCTGCCGATCATCGTGGTGCTGCTGGACAACGCCATGTACGGCACCATCCGCATGCACCAGGAGCGGCACTACCCCGGCCGCATCAGTGCCACGCAGTTGAAGAACCCCGATTTCCGCGGCTACGCCGAGGTGTTCGGCGGCCACGGCGAGCGCGTGACGACCACCGAAGAGTTCGGCCCCGCGCTGGCCCGCGCGCGCGCCAGCGGCAAGCCGGCCATCCTGCATTGCCTGCTGGACCCGGAAGCCATCACGCCGGCCAGCACGCTGCAGTCGATTCGCAAGGCGGCGCTGGCCGCGGCTTGATCGGGGGCGGCCCGAACGCCGAGCGCGGGCCTGCGAACGGTCAGCGCAGGCCGCCGACGTAGCGCGGCGGCGGCGTGGGCGGCTGCCCGTCGGGCTGCCGCGCCGCCAGCCGGGCCGCGCGCGCCACCGGCTCCATCGCCTGCTCCAGCCGCGTGGCGAGCTGGTCGAGCTCGTCGTCCTTCGTCTCGGCGGCATGCGCCCGCGTCATGCGGACGATTTCCGCGGCGTACTCCGCGTTGGTCGCCATCCATTCGGTGTCGGTCACGCGCCCATGCTTTCGCCGAAGGGCCACATGCAGGCGGGCGGCGAGGGCGATGCGTTCGCTTTCGGACATGGACGGCATGGTTCCTCCTTCGGTGCGTGCGTCAACTCCCCAGGTGCTCCCTGTGCTGTGCAAGATCGAGGCCCAGCTGCTCGCTTTGCGCGTCGACGCGCAGGCCCACCAGCGCGTGCACCAGCAAGAGCACCACCGCCGTGCCCGTGGCGCTGTAGATGGCCACGCTGCCCACTGCGATCGCCTGGGTCAGCACGTCGCCGGTGGCGCCCGAGATGCGCGCGTCGGCGAACACGCCCGTGAGCAGTGCGCCCACGATGCCGCCGATGCCGTGCACGCCGAACACGTCCAGGGAGTCGTCCGCGCCCAGCAGGTGCTTGAGCCCGGTGGCGCCCCAGTAGCAGGCCAGCCCCGCGATGGCGCCGATGGCCAGCGCGGCCAGCGGCGTGACGAAGCCCGCCGCCGGCGTGATGGCCACCAGCCCCGCCACCAGGCCCGAGCACAGTCCCAGCAGCGACGGGCTGCGCCGCACGATCCATTCGCCGACCATCCAGCTCATGGCGCCCGCGGCCGCCGCGATGTGCGTCACCAGCATCGCCAGCCCCGCACGGCCGTCGGCCGCCACCGCCGAGCCCGCGTTGAAGCCGAACCAGCCCACCCACAGCAGGCCCGCGCCCATCATCGTCATCGCCAGGCTGTAGGGCTCGAAGGCCTCCTTGCCGTAGCCCTTGCGCGGCCCCAGCGCATAGGCGCACACCAGCCCCGCGATGCCCGCGTTGACGTGCACCACCGAGCCGCCCGCGAAGTCGAGCGCGCCCATCTGCGCGAGCCAGCCGCCCGGCTCCCACACCCAGTGCGCGACCGGGGCGTACACCAGCACGCTCCACAACAGCGCGAACCACAGCACCGCCGAGAAGCGCATGCGCTCCACGAAGGCGCCCAGCACCAGCGCGGTGGTGATGATGGCGAAGGTGAGCTGGAACATCGCGTAGACCGACTCGGGCACGTTGGGCGCCACGTGGCTCACCGCCACCTGGCCCGCTTCCTTCAGGTATTCGAAGCCCGAGAAGCCCCATTTGCCCAGGCCGCCGAGCCAGGGCCAGCCGGGCGTGAACGCGAGCGAATAGCCCACGAGGAACCACGTCAGCGAGACCGCCGCCGCGATGGCCACCACGGCCGCCATGGTGGCCAGCACGTTCTTGCGCCGCACCATGCCCGCGTAGAAGAGCGCAATGCCGGGCAGCGTCATCAGCAGCACCAGCGCGGTCGAGGTCATCATCCACGCGGTGTCTGCCGCGTTGATGGAGGCTTGTGCTGCCAAGGCCATGGCCGGTGTCTTCTTCGAGTTGTGGACTGTGGCCTTACGTGCACAAGTCATGCCATGTCGTTAACGCTCCGACACACTTTGGTTCGACAAACGTGTTTCAGACGTAAGACAAAGCGGGTAATTCCTAATGCACTGGCGCGGTGCACGCCCTAAAGTCTGCCCACTCGCGAACGGGCCCTGCTCGTGCTGCCGAGGGTCCGAGGAGACAACTTCCCAAGCAACAAGAAAAATCTTCAAAGGCTCCGTACGAGATGCCTGGTCAGAACTTGAAAAGGCGCCGCTGGTCGGCGCCTTTTTTTATGCCTGTCCGAACGGGAAGTCCGGGTTTTTTACCCGAGCCGAAGTGGCTCCCAAGGCATGGTGCGCATGCGCGTGCAGCTATCGTTTCGATAGCGAAGTGGGTGAGACAATCCAGCCATGGAAATGCTGGTGGTCACGGGTGCCTCGCTGCTCGCGGGTTTTGTCGATTCGATCGTGGGCGGGGGCGGGTTGATCCTGGTGCCGGCGCTGTTCGCCGTGTTCCCGGGCGCACCACCGGCGACCCTGCTGGGCACCAACAAGAGCGCGTCCATTTGGGGCACGGCGGCCGCGGCGGCCCAGTTCAGCCAGCGGGTGCAGATGCGTTGGGGTGCGCTGTGGCCCGCCGCGTTGCTCGGTTTCGTCGGCGCGATGCTGGGTGCCTGGGGTGTCACGATGTTTCCCGGCGACTTCCTGCGCCGGGCGTTGCCGGTCATCCTGCTGGGGGTGCTGCTCTACACACTGGCGCGCAAGGACATGGGCCGGCTGCACGCGCCGCGCTTCACCGGCCGCGCCGAAACCGTGGCGGCCTGCACCATCGGCCTGTCGATCGGGCTCTACGACGGCTTCTTCGGGCCGGGCGCGGGCAGCTTCCTGGTGTTCCTGTTCGTGCGCTGGATGGGCTACGACTTTCTCAACGCCTCGGCCTCCGCCAAGATCATCAACACGCTGACCAACGCCGCCGCGCTGATCCTGCTGGCGGCCAAGGGCCACGTGTGGTGGCACTACGGTCTGGTGATGGCGGTGGCCAATGTGGCGGGCAGCCTGCTGGGGACGCGCGTGGCGTTGAAGCACGGCGCGGGGTTCGTGCGCGTGGTGTTCATCGTGGTGGTGAGCGCGCTGATCCTGAAGACGGCTTACGACGCGTTTCTTCGGTAGGGGCCTGTTCGCGCGTGCCGAACGGCAGCGCACCGAACAACCACCGGAAATGAAAAAGCCCCCGAAACCGGGGGCTCGCAGAGAAAGCCGAGACGCTCACTCTTCGACAAAAGCCTCTTCGCGCTTGGCCTTGATGGAAGGCAGCAGCACGATGCCGAGCAGCAGCACCGCCGCCGCGAGCAGCCCCGCCGACAGCGGCCGCGTGACGAACACGCTCCACGCACCGCGCGACAGCAGCAGGGCGCGCCGCAGGTTCTCTTCCATCATCGGCCCCAGGATGAAGCCCAGCAGCAGCGGCGCCGGCTCCGTCCGGAGCTTGATGAACAGGTAGCCGATGAAGCCGAAGGCCGCCACCATCCACACGTCGAAGGTGTTGTTGTTGGTCGAGTACACGCCGATGGCGCAGAACAGCACGATCGCCGGGAACAGGAACTTGTAAGGCACCGACAGCAGCTTGATCCACATGCCGATCAACGGCAGGTTCAGGATGATGAGCATCGCGTTGCCGATCCACATCGAGGCGATCAGGCCCCAGAACAGCTCGGGGTTGCTGGTCATCACCTGCGGGCCGGGCTGGATGTTGTGGATGGTCATGGCACCCACCATCAGCGCCATCACCGCGTTGGGCGGAATGCCCAGCGTCAGCAGCGGAATGAAGGAGGTCTGCGCGCCAGCGTTGTTGGCCGACTCGGGCGACGCCACGCCGCGGATGTTGCCCTTGCCGAAGGGCATTTCGCCCGGGCGCATCTTGATCTTCTTCTCCAGCGCATACGCCGCGAACGATGCCAGCAGCGCGCCGCCGCCCGGCAGGATGCCCAGGGCCGAGCCCAGTGCCGTGCCGCGCAGCACCGCCGGCGTCATGCGCTTGAAGTCTTCCTTGGTGGGCCACAGGCCCTTCACCTTGTGCGTGAACACCTCGCGCTCGTCGTCGGGCTGCGACAGGTTGCCGATGATTTCGCCGTAGCCGAACACGCCCATGGCGATCACCACGAAGCCGATGCCGTCGGTGAGCTCGGGCACGTCGAAGCTGAAGCGCGCCACGCCCGAGTTCACGTCGGTGCCCACGATGCCCAGCAGCAGGCCCAGCACGATCATGGCCACCGCCTTGATCAGCGAGCCCGAGGCCAGCACCACCGCGCCGATCAGGCCCAGCGTCATCAGCGAGAAGTACTCGGCCGGGCCGAACTTGAAGGCCAGCTCGGTCAGCGGCGGCGCGAAGGCGGCCAGGATGAGCGTGCCCACGCAACCGGCAAAGAACGAGCCCAGGCCCGCCGCGGCCAGCGCCGGACCCGCGCGGCCCTGCCTTGCCATCTGGTAGCCGTCGATGCAGGTGACCACCGACGAGGACTCGCCCGGCAGGTTGACCAGAATGGCCGTCGTGGAGCCGCCGTACTGCGCGCCGTAGTAGATGCCGGCCAGCATGATCAGCGCCGACACGGGTGGCAGCGCGTAGGTGGCGGGCAGCAGCATCGCGATGGTCGCGACCGGCCCGATGCCCGGCAGCACGCCAATGAGCGTGCCCAGGATGCAGCCCAGCAGGCAGTACAGCAGGTTGGTGAAGGTGAAGGCGACGCCGAAACCGATGGAAAGGTTGTGGATCAGGTCCATGGTGTTCGCTCCTCAGCCCGAAATGAAAGTGGGCCAGACCTGGATCTGGAGCTTCAGCGCCCAGATGAAGGCCACGTAGCTGCCGGCCGCCAGGATGGTCGAGAGAACCAGCACGTCGCGCAGCTTGAAGTGCTCGCCGGCCATGCTCGAGATGATGGTGAGCGCGTAGATGGCGATGATCATTCCCATCGCCGGCAGCCCGATGCTGGGCAGACCGCCCAGCAGCACGCCGAAGGCCAGGTTGGCGCCGAGCACGAAGGCCAGCGGCTTCCAGGCCCATTTGCCGATCGGGTCGCCGTCGGTGGTTTCGACCACCAGGGCCTGGAACATGATGATGGCGCCCAGCACGGCCAGCAGGATGCCCAGCATCAGCGGGAAGTACCCCGGCCCCATGCGGGCGCCGTCGCCGATGGTGTACGTGGTGGCGCCTATCGCGAAGGCCCCTCCCACGCTGGTGAACATGACTCCTGAAAAGAAGTCCGCCTGACTCTTGATGCGCATGTCTCGCCCCTCTTGTTTTGGAGGGGTGAGGGTCGTTCCGCGCGGCTGACCGTTGGCTGACCGCGAGGGTACGGACAAATGCTTACCGGGTTTCTATTAGGGTGACCTGACCGCCGGGGTCGAACGGTGGCGCAGAAACGAAAAAAGCTCCCGAAGGAGCTTTTTCTTTTCATTCGAAGCGCCGAAACGCTTCGAGTGCAGGGGAGGGCTTAGTAGCCGCCGCGGCCACCGCCGCCGCCGCCGTAACCGCCGCCACCACCGCTGCGGCCACCGCCGCCGCCGCCGTAGCCGCCGCCACCACCGCCGTAGCCGCCACCGCCGCCGCCACCACCGTAGCCGCCGCCGCCACCACCGCCGGTGCGGGGGGGACGAGCTTCCATCGGACGGGCTTCGTTCACCGTCAGGGCGCGGCCCTGCAGGGAATGGCCGTTCATGGCTTCGATGGCTGCGAGTGCTTCAGCGTCCGTGCCCATTTCGACAAAGCCGAAGCCCTTCGAACGACCGGTGTCGCGTTCCATCATGACCTTGGCGCTGACGATCGAGCCGAACTCGCCGAAAGCTTGTTCCAGGTCGTTGTCACGCACGGAGTAGGCGAGGTTGCCTACGTAGAGTTTCTTGCCCATTGAGGGACTCCTAATTCAAACCAACAAGACAAAGCGATGGAGTCCCAGAATCACAACAAACAAGTGCGCTGTGGCGCGAAACTGACCGATCACCGAATTACGTGCACGGGAGACAAAGCTCACAGACACGTGGGCCGGATTATCAGCCCCAATTGCAAAAAGCGTTGGAAATTCGTGTGTTATTGAGAAACATCGCGAGCCGGCGGGCGGTTTCGCAACGGTTTGAGCAGGTCTGAAAGGCCGTTGTGGTCTATTTCATGCATCAAAGCGAGCAGTCGGCCAATTTCTCCTGAGGGAAAACCCTCGCGTGCAAACCAGGTCAGGTAATTTCCGGGCAAATCGGCAATCAGCGTGCCCTTGTGCTTGCCAAAGGGCATTTGAAGGGTCACCAGGCGCTGCAGGTCTTCGGGTTTCATCGCGCGGCTAGCCTCCGGCCCGCTTGACGGTGTGGCCCTGCTTTACGAGGGCGGCGATCACGGTGTCGCGATGGTCGCCCTGGATTTCGATCACGCCGTCCTTCACCGTGCCGCCCGAGCCGCAGGCGGTTTTCAGCTGCTTGCCCAGCGCCGCGAGGCCTTCGGCGTTCAGCGCCACGCCCTTCACCACGGTCACGCCCTTGCCTTTGCGGCCCTTGGTTTCGTGCGATACACGCACAATGCCGTCGGTGGCCGGCACGCGCGCCTTGAGTTCCTTGCAGCGGCACTGGGCCACCGGCTCGCCGCAGTCCGGGCACATGCGCCCGCCCGCCTCGGTGGAGTACACCAGTGCGCTGCCGGCTTGATTGCGCTGTTTCATCGTCGACATTCGATACGTCTCTTCTCTATCTCGGGTTTTTCTCTCTGTCTGCTCACATGCCATTCGATTCACTGGGCCTGGCCCCCGCGCTCGTGCAGGCTGCCGCCGAAAGCGGCTACGCCGCGCCGACCGCCATCCAGGCCGCGGCCATCCCCGCGATTCTGCAAGGTCGCGACGTGCGGGGCTCGGCGCAGACCGGCTCCGGCAAGACCGCCGCATTTTCCCTTCCGCTGCTGCAGCGCCTGAGCAGCGAGCGCGCCGCGCAGGCCGAAGGCCCCCGCCGCGTGCGCGCCCTGGTGCTCGTGCCCACGCGTGAGCTCGCGGCCCAGGTCGGCGAGACCCTGCGCAGCCTGGCGCAGCACCTGCCCGAACGGCTGAAGATCGTCGTCGCCTTCGGTGGCGTGTCGATCAACCCGCAGATGATGGGCCTGCGCGGCGGTGCCGACATCGTCGTGGCCACGCCGGGCCGGCTGCTCGACCTGGTCGAGCACAACGCGCTGCGGCTCGCCGCCGTGTCCACGCTGGTGCTCGACGAGGCCGACCGCCTGTTCGACCTTGGCTTTGCCGAGGAACTCGGCCGCATCCTCGCGCTGCTGCCCGCCAAGCGGCAGAACCTGCTGTTCTCCGCCACCTTCCCGCCCGCCATCCAGGCGCTGGCCGACGGCATGCTGCACGAGCCCGCGGTGATCGACGTGCAGGGCGAGCCCGGCACCGAGCCCAACATCGTGCAGCGCGTGATCGAGGTCGACGCCATCCGCCGCACCCAGCTGCTGCGCCACCTGCTCAAGCAGCACGAAGGCGAATGGGACCGCGTGCTGGTGTTCGTCGCCACGCAGCATGCGGCACAGATCGTGGCCGAGAAGCTCTACAAGAACGGCATCTACGCGGTGCCCTTCCACGGCGACATCGCGCAGGGCACGCGCACCGACATCCTGTCGCAGTTCAAGCAGAGCCGCTGGGACGTGGTGATTGCCACCGACCTGGCGGCGCGCGGCATCGACATCGCGCAGCTGCCGGTGGTCATCAACTACGACCTGCCGCGCTCGCCGACCGACTACATCCACCGCATCGGCCGCACCGGGCGCGCGGGCGAGAGCGGCCTGGCGATCAGCTTCGTGAGCGCGTCGACCGAGGCGCACTTCCAGCTGATCGAGAAGCGCCAGGGCCTGAGCCTGCCGCGCGAGCGCATCGAAGGCTTCGAGCCGACCGAGGTGGCCGTGCCGGTGACGGACGCGTCGGGCACCGGCGGCGTCAAGGGCAAGCGGCCGAGCAAGAAGGACAAGCTGCGCGCGGCGGCGAAGGCCGCGCAAGCGGGTGGCGACAACAACGGGAACGACGGCGGGCTCTGAGCCCGATTTGCTCGGTTCCGTCCCCAGTTCCGCCTCAGCCCCGCCCGGCGTGGAACGACGCCGGCGAATGCTTCGCCAGCTCCGCCAGCAGCAGCGTCCACCCGCGCGTGCCTTCGCCGATCGACTTCAGCCTGAAGAACTCGTTCGGCGCGTGCACGTCCTCGTCGGGCAGGTTGAAGCCGAACATCAGCGTGTCGATGCCCAGCATCTCCTTGAAGATCGCCGTCACCGGCACGCTCGCGCCCAGGCGCACGTGAATGGGCCGGCGGCCGCTCTCGCGCTCCAGCACCGCCTCGGCCGCGCGCACCAGCGGATGGTCCGCGGCGAGCGTCGATGCGGGCGAGCCGTCGTTCATCGCCACCACGTCGAGCGTGCAGCCTTCGGGGCAATGGCGTTGCAGGTGGCGCAGCACCGCGCGGATCACCGCGGCCGGGTCCTGTCCCGCGACCACGCGCGGCGTGAGCTTGGCCTGCGCCTCGCAGGGCACGATGGTCTTGCCGCCGCCGCCGGTGTAGCCGCCCCACAGGCCGTTGACGTCGAGGGCGGGCCGCAGCGTGACGCGCTCGCGCGCCGTGTAGCCCGGCTCGCCATGCGCGCTGCCGCCGACGTCCGAGAAGAACGCCGCCTCGTCGTACGGAAACGCGGCCGTGTCGTCGCGCTGCCGCGCGGTCGGCGGCAACGCACCGTCGTGGAAGCCTTCGACCGCAACGCTGCCGTCCGCGTGGTGCAGCGACGCCACCAGCCGCGCCATCTCGTGCAGCGCGTTGCGCACGCTGCCGCCGTAGCGGCCCGAGTGCAGGTCCTTGTGCGCGGTGCGCAGCCGCACCTCGAGTTGCGCGTTGCCGCGCGCGCCGGTGTTGATGGTGGGCACCTCGGCGCTCGCGCGCCCGCCGTCGGCGGAGAGCACCGCGTCGGCCTGCAGCAATGAGCGGTGGCGTTCGACCAGGGTGCGCAGCGACGGGCTGCCCGTTTCTTCCTCGCCTTCGAGAAACATCTTGATGTTCACCGGGCAGGCGCCCTGCACCGAGAGGAACGCGGCAATCACCTCCAGCGCGATGGTGGTCGAGCCCTTCACGTCGGAAGTGCCACGGGCGTAGAGCCGGCCGTTCACCTCCGTGGGCTCGAAGGGCGGCGTGCGCCACTGGTCGACGGGGTCGGCCGGCTGCACGTCGTAGTGGCCGTAGACCATGAGCGTGGGCTTGCCCGGCGCGCCGTTCCATTCGCCGTACACGGCAGGCTCGCCGCCACCGTCGAGCAGCCGCACGTTGGCCAGGCCGATGTGTTCCAGCCGATCGACAAGAAAGCGCCGCGCGCTGTGCATGCCCTGCACGAAGGCCGGGTCGGCGCTCACGCTCGGTATGCGCAGGAAGGCCTTGAGCCAGTCCACGATCTCGGGTTGCCGCGCCGCGAGGTGGTCGATGACGTGTTGTTCGTTCATGGGGAATCCGTTGGGGGTCTGAAGGTCAGGGTTCAGTACAGCGGCGGGAACACGGCGGGCCCCCACAGCGTGTCGCACTTGTGCGCCTGCTCGAACGCGTTGCGCGAGGTCTTGACGGCGGGGTAGCTGAAGTCGATCAGCGCGCGGTCCGACGGTCCCGTGAAGCGCGGCCAGGGCGTGGCGACCTCGTGGCCGTCGCCGTTCGGGTCGCCGTTCTTCGCGAAGTTGAGCAGGTACGAAACCATCTGCGCCGACAGCGCCTTGCGCTGCGCCGTGGTGGCCGCGTCTGGCGTGGCGCTGCCGGGGTCGAAGTACGGGTAGCTGGGCAGCGCGTCGACCGTGCCGGTGAAGTAGTAGCTGTCCATGCCGTGCGCGGTGCCGTAGTAGAAATTCGTGGGGCTCGCTGGGAACGAGAGCTGCGGGTCGGTCAGCTCCCAGCCGTACACCGGCACCCAGGCCGACAGCGCATCGCGCCGCGCGCTGTTGCCGCAGGCGTACAGCGCGTCGCCCATGGCCCGCGCGAAGCCCTGCGCGGGCACGGCGTAGCTGCCGACCGGGTACGCGGCCTCGATGGCCGTGGTGTCGTACCCCGCCGGTGCCAGGCTGCGCAGGTACAGCGGGTAGTTGTCGGCGCTCAGCTTCGTGTCGACGAACAGCGTGCCCTCGTCGTACACGCCGCCGATCATCACGGGCACCTGGTTGAAGTTGCCGCTCTGGAAGGCGCGCGCGGGCACCTGCGTGATGACCTGCGCGTCCACCGTGGGTCGCCACTTGAGCCCGCCCTGGCCGAGCAGCGCCGACACGGGCAGCGCGCGCAGGCAGGCGACCACGTCGGCCGCGGTGTTGCAGCCCAGGTTCTTCACCGCCATGTCGCCGACGGCCAGCGAGGTGTCCATGCTCGGGTTCGAGTACTCGGCCGAACCGCCGCTCTGCATCACCGCGCGCTGGAACAGCCCCTTGGCCTTGGGCGACTGCAGCAGCGAGAAGCTCTGCGTGGCGCCGGCCGAGGTGCCCCACAGCGTGACGTTGCCCGCGTCGCCGCCGAAGGCCGCGATGTTCTTCTGCACCCAGCCCAGCGCGGCGAGCTGGTCCATCACCGCGAAGTTGCCGAGGCTGCCGTCCTTGTTGGCCGCGCGCAGCGCCTGGTTGGCCAGGTAGCCGAGCGCGCCCAGCCGGTAGTTCAGGCTGACCACCACCACGCCGCGGCTGGCCAGCGGGCTCGGGCCCATCTCGCCCGAGCCGAGCGTGAAGGCGCCGCCGTGGATGTAGAAGACCACCGGCAGCCGGTCGCCGGGCTTCGTGCCCGCGGGTTTCCACACGTTCAGGTAGAGGCAGTCTTCGGCAATCGGCGACGACACCGCGCCGGTCGCCTGCGGGCAGGCGTTGCCGAAGGCCTTGGCCTGCAGCGTGCCGGTGCGCGCGGCCGGCGGTTGCGGCGGCGCCCAGCGCAGCGCGCCCACCGGCGCCTGCGCATAGGGAATGCCGAGAAAGGACACCACCTCGGCGCCGGCCGTGCCCGCGACCTGGCCCTCGGTGGTCGTGGCGAGCGAGAGGTCCTGCGCGGGTGGTGGCGCCACCGGCGCCGGGGGCTCGGCTGTCGCGGGTGTGGCGGAAGGTGGCAGCGCGATGCCGCCGAAACCCGTGGCGCCCCCGCCGCCGCCGCAGGCCGAGAGCGACAGCGCGAGCGCCAGGGTCAGCGCGAGGCCGGGGATGTGTCCGTTCTTCATGAATGCGTCTCCTCGAAGGGAATCGAATGGCGATGGGGCGGAAAGACCGCGACCGTCAGGGCGCTTCGTAGCCGATGGTTTTGACCAGCTCGCGGTAGCGCGCCACCTCGCTCGCGTAGAACTTCTCGCCCGCCTCCAGGCTCATCGGCTCGAAGACCGTCTTGGCCTGCGACTCCAGCTGCGCGCGTGCATGCGGGTTCTTCAGCGCGGTCGCGATCGCCGCGTTCAGCCGCTCGGCCACCGGCTGCGGCGTGCCCTTGCGCACCATGTACGAGGTCCAGATGCCGAAGTCGAACTCCTTCATGTCCTTGCTCTGCGCGCTGGTCTGCAGCGTGTCGAAGGGCGCGGGCAGGCGCTTGCCCGGAGAGAGCGAGCCGACCAGGCGCAGGCGGCCCTGGTTCACGTAGTCCACGTAGAAGGCCTGGTAGGGCATGAACGCGAAGTCGATCTGCCCGCCGAGCAGGTCCTGGATGATCGGCGCGCCGCCCTTGTAGGGCACGTGCGTGAGGGGCGCGCCGGTGCGCCGGGTGAAGAGCTCGCCGAGCAGGTGGTACAGCGTGCCCGCGCCCGGCGTGCCGTAGCTCAACGGCGCGTCCTTGCGGGCGCGCGCCAGCGCCACGAACTCGTCCAGCGAATGCACCGGCAGCTTGCTGTTGACCACCAGCACCAGCGGCGAGGTCGCCACCGGCGCGATCCACTGGAAGTCCTCGGGCTTGTAGCGCGTGCTCTTGTTCACCAGCCCCGACAGGATCAGCTCGTTGGGCGAGCCCTGGAACAGGTAGTGGCCGTCGGCCGGCGCACCGAGCACCTTGGCCGCGGCGATGGCGCCGGTCGCCCCGCCGATGTTCTCCACGATCACCGGGCCGCCGAGCGCCTTGGCGAAGGGTTCGCTCAGCGCCCGCGCGGTGAAGTCGCTGGCCGCGCCGGCGGGGTAGGGGACCATCAGCGTGACCACCTTCGAGGGGAAGGCGGGTGGCTGTGCTTGTGACTGCGCTTGTGGCTGCGCTTGCGCCGTCCCCGCCGTGCCGCAGCCCAGAAAAGCTAGCGCGCAGAGCCATCGGCCGAATCGTTTCATGGTGAATTCCTGGGTCTTGAGTGGTGTGCGCTGGATGCTAGGAATCGGTCTTTCATCCGTCCAATGCATTGTTTTTGTCATTACCATGCGCATCACTCATGCAGACCCCGCATGCAAACACGCTCGCGCCACCGCCATGAACCTCCAGCAACTCGACCACTTGCTCGCGCTTGCGGAAACCGGCTCCTTCAGCCGCGCTTCCGAGAAGGTGCACCTCACGCAGCCGGCGCTCAGCCGCAGCATCCAGATGCTCGAACAGGAGCTGGGCATGCAGCTGGTGGACCGCATCGGCAAGCGCAACGAGCTCACGCCCTTCGGCGCGATGGTGCTGGCGCGCGCCAAGCGCATCTCGACGGAAGCGCACGAGCTCAAGCGCGCCGCGGCGCTGCTGGCCGACGGGCAGGCGGGCTCGGTGCGGCTGGGGCTCGGCGCGGCGCCCGGCGCGTTGTTCTCGGGCCCCTTGCTGATCGAGATGCTGCGCAAGCACCCGCGCGTGGGGCTGCAGCTGCACGGCGGCAGTCCCGAGCTCCAGCTGGCGGCGTTGCGGGCGCGCACGCTCGACGCGCTGGTGCTCACCTACCGCGCGGTGCCGCCGCGCGAAGACCTGCACATCGAGGTGCTGCCCACCATGCGCTCGGGCTTCGTCTGCCGGCGCGACCATCCGCTGCTCGCGCAGGGCGGCGGCAAGCCCGTGCGCTTCGACGCGCTCACGCGCTACCCGGTGATCTCCACGATGGTGAGCGACGACGTGGCGCGCACGCTGGTGGCGCGCTACGGCAGCGACGCCAGCCCGCAGCGCTGGCTGCACGTGTCATCGGAAGACATCGGTGCGCTGATTGGCGCGGTGCGCAACACCGACGCCATCTTCCTGGGCGTGCTGGCGGCCACGCGCGCGCTGCAGGACAGCGGCGAGCTGGCCGAGCTGAAGGTGCACCCCGCGGCGGGGCTGAGCGCGCAGTTCGCCTTCGTCACGCTCGAAGGCCGCACCGAGGCGCCCGCGCTGCAACTGGTACGCAGCTTCTGCGTGGCGACCGCGCGCTCCGGCGCCGGTCGCCCCGCCTCGACTCAGCCGACCGCGTAGTCCACCTGGTGCCGCGCGATGCGCAGGTCGCCCAGTTCTTCGCGCACGCGCAGATGCGCCGGGTGCGTGGCATAGCCGTCGAGCGACGCCTGGCTGTCGAACTCGCTGTACAGCACCACGTCGCAGGCATAGCCGATGCCGCTCGAATCCACGCCGACCTCCAGGTGCAGCAGCCCCGGGATCTGCCCGCGCAGCGATTCGAACTGGCGCTTGAGCAGCGCGCGGGCCTGCGCCTTTTCTTCCGGCGTGTCGCCGCGCAGGTCCCACATGACGATGTGCTTCAACACGGGCGCGGGCATCGGCGTGGGCATGGTGCGCGCGTTCATTCGGCCGGCGGAAAGCCGACCTTCTGCGGCCACAGGTTGGTGAAGGCCAGCACCGAGCTGCTGGCGTAGAGCCCGGCGCGGGTGAAGGGCTCGTTCGCCTGCCATTGCTCGGCCGCGGCGCGGCTGTCGAAGTCGATGGCCAGCAGGCTGCCGACCATGGTCTTGCCGTCGTCGGCCAGCAGCGGGCCGGCGAAGGCCATGCGGTCGGCCACATGGGCCAGGTAGGCCTTGTGCTCGGGGCGCACCGCGGTGCGCAGCGCGGCCGAGCCGGGCTTGTCCAGAAGATGAAAAACGAAGATCACGCGAGGCTCCTGCGTTCAGTGGCATGGGGGATGCCGGCCGATGGTAAGCAGGCGCGGCGCGAAACGCCATGCGCTGCGGGCCCCGTGCGTGAAGAACAGTTTTCCGCTGGCGCGCGGAAGCCGCGAGCGTTCGACGCGGCGAGGCTGCCTACCAGCCCATCTGCTTCGCCGCCAGTTCCTTCATGATGTCCTCGGCGCCGCCGCCGATCATCATCACCTTCACCTCGCGGTAGATGCGCTCGCTCACGGTGCCGCGCATGAAGCCCATGCCGCCCAGGACCTGCACGGCCTGGTCGGCGCAGAACTGCATGGTCTGCGTCGCGTGGTTCTTCAACAGGCAGATCTGCGCGACCCATTCCGGCGCGTTGTGGCGACCTGCGGCTTCGAGCGCATCGCCTTCTGCGGACACCGCTTCCAGCCATGCCTCGGTCGACGCGATGCGCATCTGCATGTCGACCAGCTTGTGGCGCACCGCCTGGTGTTCGATGAGCGCGGCGCCGAAGGTCTTGCGCTCGCGCGCCCATGCCAGCGCCTCGTCCAGGCACGCCTGCGAGAAGCCCAGCGCGCCCGCGGCCAGGCCGATGCGCTCGCCGTTGAAGTTGCCCATGACCATGCGAAAGCCCGCGCCCTCTTCGCCGAGCAGGTAGCGCGCGGGCACGCGCACGTTGTCGAAGTGCAGCGTGGCGGTGTCGGAGCACAGCCAGCCCATCTTCGACAGGCGCGTGCGCGAGAGGCCCGGCGCATCGCCCGGCACCAGCAGCATCGAGATGCCGCCCGCGCCGCGGCCCTCGCCGGTGCGCACGGCCACGGTGATCCAGTCGGCGCGCATGCCGGAGGTGATGAAGGTCTTCTCGCCGTTCACCACGTAGTGCGCGCCGTCGCGCCGCGCGGTGGTGCGCAGCGCGGCCACGTCGGAGCCGCCGCCGGGCTCGGTGATGGCCAGCGCCGCGATCTGCTCGCCGCGCAGCACCGGCGGCACCACCTCCTGGCGCACCGCCTCGCTGCCGTGCAGCACCACCGGCGGCAGGCCGATGTTGTGCGAGAACATGCTGGCGAGCACGCCGCCGCTCTGGCCGTGGCGCGCCAGCGCGATCCATGCGGGCAGCTTCAGCGCGTAGGAGGCCGGCGTGCCGCCCAGTTCCTCGGGGTAGCCCAGGCCCAGCAGGCCGAGCTCGGCGGCGCGTGCGTACAGCGCGCGCGGGAACTCGCCCGCGTCGTCCCAGGCCTGCACGTGCGGCGCGATCTCGATTTGCGCGAAGCGCCGCACCGTGTCGGCGAGCGCCGCGCGGTCGGCGTTCAGTTCGTCGTTCACCGGCGCGCCCTCAGACGCGCGGCGCCCGCTTGGCGATGCCCATGGTCTTCGCGAGGATGCCCAGCATCACCTCGTCCGCGCCGCCGCCGATGGAGCCGAGCCGGCCGTCGCGGTAAAGCCGCGAGACGCGGTTTTCGAGCGTGAAGCCCATGCCGCCCCAGAACTGCAGGCAGGTGTCGGCCACCTGGCGCGTGAGGCGCCCGGTCTTGAGCTTGGCCATCGACGCGAGCTCGAGCACGTCTTCGCCCTGCACATGCAGGTCGCAGGCGCGGTAGGTGAGCGCGCGCAGCGCCTCCACCTCGGTCTTGAGCTCGGCCAGCTTGAACTGCACCCACTGCTGGTCGGCCAGCGTGCCGCCGAACATCTGGCGCTGCTGCGCCCATTCGATGGTCTGCGCGATGCAGTCTTCCATCGACTCGAGCGAACTCGCCGCGGCCCACAGCCGCTCTTCCTGGAACTGCTGCATCTGGTAGATGAAGCCCTGGCCCTCCTCGCCGATGCGGTAGCGCTGCGGCACGCGCACGTTGTCGAAGTAGATGAGGCCGGTGTCGCTGGAGTTCATGCCGATCTTGCGGATCTTCTTCGCCTTCTCGATGCCGGGGCTGTCCATGGGCACCATCACCAGCGACTTGTTGCGGTGCACGGGGCCGTCGCTGGTGTTGACCAGCATGCACATCCAGTCGGCCTGCAGGCTGTTGGTGATCCACATCTTCTGGCCGCTGATGAGGTAGTCGTCGCCGTCCTTGCGCGCGTGGCTCTTCAGGCCCGCCACGTCGCTGCCGGCGCCGGGCTCGCTCACGCCGATGCAGCCCACCATGTCGCCCGCGATGGCGGGCGCCAGGAACTCGCGGCGCAGCGCGTCGCTGCCGAAGCGCGCGAGCGCGGGCGTGCACATGTCGGTCTGCACGCCGATGGCCATGGGCACGCCGCCGCAGCTCACGTGGCCCAGCGCCTCGGCCATGGCCATGGCGTACGAGTAGTCGAGCCCGCCGCCGCCGAAGGCCTCGGGCTTGTTCAGCCCCAGCAGGCCGAGGTTGCCGAGCTTCTTGAAGACCTGGTGCGCGGGAAAGATCTCGGCCTCTTCCCATTCGTCCACGTGCGGGTTGATTTCTTCGTCGATGAAGCGGCGCAGGGTCTTCTGGATCTCGAGGTGTTCGTGCGTGTACTGCATGGGGGGTTGTCTCCGGTCTTCTGTTCGTTTGTTCGTTCTTTATTTGTCCTGCGCATCCTGGAAGACGCGTGGCGTCCGCGCCAGGTGGAAGCCGTCGAAGGGCTTCACCGCCTCGCGCTGCCGCGCCTGCGCGTCGGGCAGTTCCATGGGCCAGCCCATGCGCACCTGCGGCCGCGCGCCGTCCACGCGCAGCACGGTGCCGCTGATGAAGCTGGCCGCGGGGCACAGCAGGAAGGCGATGGCGGCGGAGGTCTCGGCCTCGGTGCCGAAGCGGCCCGCGGGCAGCGTCTTGCGCATGGCGCGCAGCATGTCGCCGGCCTCGGGCGGGTAGTGGTCCATGCCGCTCGATGCGATGTAGCCCGGCGCCACCGCGTTCACGCGCACGCCGCTCACGGCCCACTCGGCCGCGGCCGTCTCGGTGAAGCTCACCATGCCCGCGCGCGCCGCGCCGCTGTGGCCCATGTTGGGCATGGAGCCCCAGATGTCGGCCACGATGTTGACGATGGCGCCGCCGTGCGCCTGCATGCTCTGCAGGTAGCACTCGCGCGCCACCAGGAAGCCGCCCGTGAGGTTGGTGTGGATCACCGCCTCCCAGCCCTTGGCCGAGATGGCGTGCAGCGGCGTGATGTACTGGCCGCCCGCGTTGTTGACGAGCCCGTCGATGCGGCCCTGCGCCGCGACGACGGCGCCGATGGCCGCGCGCACCGCGTCTTCCTGGCGGATGTCGAAGGCCTGCGTGCTGGCCTTGCCGCCGGCGGCCTCGATCTCGGCTTTCACCGCGTCCAGCTTGTCCTGCTTGCGGCCGACCAGCACCACGTGCGCGCCGAGCGCGGCGAGTTCGTGCGCGGTGCAGCGGCCGATGCCCGAGCCGCCGCCCGTGACGACGATGACCTGCCCGTCGAAGAGGCCGGGCGTGAAGACGGAGCGGTAGCGAGAAGGAGCATTCATGTCGGAAACTTTCAAGAACTTGGGTGGACGCGCGTCATGCGGCAGCGGCAACGTCGGTTGCTTCGGCTGCATCTGAAACCTCCGCGACCACGTGCCGGGCGGCCACCTGCGCACCGACCGCGACATGCAGCGCGACACGGCCCGCGCGCGGCGCGCAGTGCACGTGCTCCATCTTCATCGCCTCCAGCGTGACCAGCGGCTGCCCTGCGGCCACGGCATCGCCTTCGGCCACGAGCAGCGCGATGACGCGGCCGTTCATGGAGGCGCGCAGCAGGCCGTCGCCGCCGCCGTCGCCCGCGCGGGCCACCGCCACGTGCGTGAGGTCGTCGAGCCGGAACGCGCGGCCGCGGAAATGAAAGAACGGAAAGTGCGCGCGGCCCGGCTCGCGCACGACCATGGCCTGCTCGGCCAGTCCGCCGCACGCGAAGCGCAGCGCGCCGTGGTCTTGCAGGGCCAGCAGCGCGACCTGCGTGGCGGGCCGGTCGTCCAGCGCCACGTCGAACGCGCCCTTGCCGCGCGGCGTCACGCGCGCCGCATGCACCACGCCGTCGAGCGAGAAGCGCAAGGCATTCGGCAGCGTGTGCGCCAGCGGAGACGGCCATCCGCGCTCGCCGAGTTGCAGCAGCAGGGCGGCCAGCAAGGCGGCTTGCGTGTCGGTGGCGGCATCGGGTGCGAGCAGCGCATCGACATGGTCGGCAATGAAGGCGGTCGTCGCCTCGCCGCGTGCGAACACCGGGTGCGACAGCGCGCGTTGCAGCAAGGCCTGGTTGGTCGCGATGCCGAGCGCCACCGTGTCCCGCAGGCCGGCGACGAGCCGGTGGCGGGCTTCGTCGCGCGTGCGGCCGTGCGCCACCAGCTTGGCGATCATCGAGTCGTAGAAGGGCGGCACGGCCGCGCCGTCGCGCAGCGCGTGCTCGGTGCGCAGCACGGGCGAGGGCCGCCACGCGGCGAGCGTGCCGCTCTGCGGCATGAAGCCCTGCTGCGGGTCTTCGGCGCACAGGCGCACCTCGATCGCGTGGCCGCTGATGCGCACCTGCTGCTGCGTGATCGGCAACGGCTCGCCGGCGGCCACGCGCAGCTGCAGCTCGACCAGGTCGAGCCCGGTCACGGCCTCGGTCACGGGGTGCTCGACCTGCAGGCGGGTGTTCATTTCCATGAACCAGTACTGGCCCTCGGCGTCGAGCAGGAACTCGAGCGTGCCCGCGCCTTCGTACCCGATGGCCTTCGCCGCGGCCACGGCCGTGGCACCCATGCGCTCGCGCAAGGCCTCGGACACGGCGGGCGAGGGCGCCTCCTCGATCACCTTCTGGTGCCTGCGCTGCACCGAGCAATCGCGCTCGCCCAGGTGGATGGCGTGGCCGTGCCGGTCGGCGAACACCTGCACCTCGATGTGGCGCGGCGCGACGATGGCGCGCTCCAGGATCACCGTGGCATCGCCGAAGGCGTTGAGCGCTTCGGACTGCGCGCTGCGCAGCAACTCGTCGAACTGCGCGGCCGAACTCACGAGCCGCATGCCGCGCCCGCCGCCGCCGGCCGTGGCCTTGATCATCACGGGCCAGCCGATGCGCGCGGCTTCGGCAGCGAGCGTGGCGGCGCGCTGGTCTTCGCCCTGGAAGCCCGGAATGCAGGGCACGCCCGCGGCCTGCATCAGCCGCTTGGCGCCGGCCTTGTCGCCCATCGCGCGAATGGCGTCGGGCGATGGGCCGATGAAGACCAGGCCGGCGTCGCGGCAGGCCTGCGCGAACGCGGCGTTCTCCGCGAGAAAGCCGTAGCCGGGGTGCACGGCGTCGGCGCCGCTGGTGCGCGCGGCCTCGATGACGGCGGCGATGTTCAGGTAGCTCTGCGCGGGCAGCGCTTCGCCGATGCACACGGCCTGGTCGGCCTGGCGCACGTGCTCGGCGTCGGCATCGGCGGTGGAATACACGGCCACGGTGCGGTAGCCCATGGCGCGCGCGGTGCGCATCACGCGCACGGCGATTTCGCCGCGGTTGGCGATCAGGATTTTTTGAAAACCACTCATGGCCGTGCCACCGAGAACTGCATGGCCTGCGGCGTGCGCGCATCGGCGTCGCGGCACACGGAGAGCACCTCGGCCAGCACGGCGCGCGTGTCGCGCGGGTCGATCACGCCGTCGTCCAGCAGCAGCGCGCTGGTGGTGAACACGCTCATCTGCCGGTCGAAGCGCTCGACGATCTGCTGCTGCATCGCGTCGATCTTCGCGTGGTCGACCACGCCCTTGCCGCCGTCCTTGCGCGCCATGCCGGCCTCCATGACGATGGCCATGGTCTTTGCGGCCTGCTCGCCGCCCATCACCGCGGTGCGCGCGTTGGGCCAGCTGAAGCAGAAGCGCGGCGCGAAGCCGCGGCCGCACATGCCGTAGTTGCCCGCGCCGTACGAGGCGCCGCAGTGCAGCGTGATCTGCGGCACGGTGGCGTTGGTCACGGCCTGGATCATCTTGGCGCCGTGCTTGATGATGCCGGCCTCTTCATGCGCGCGGCCCACCATGTAGCCGGTGATGTTCTGCAGGTAGACGATGGGGGTGCGCGACTGGCAGCACGCCTGGATGAAGTGCGTGGCCTTGGTGGCGCCGTCGGAGTCGATGGGCCCGTTGTTGGTGACGAGGCCCACCGCATGCCCTTCGAGGCGGATGTGGCCGCACACGGTGGCGCTGCCGTAGTGCTCGCTGAACTCCAGGAACTCGGAGCCGTCGGCAATGCGCGCGATGACCTCGCGCATGTCCACCGGCCGCCGGCCGTCGCTGGGCATGAGGCCCAGCAGGTCTTCGGCGTCGTGGCGCGGAGGGGCGAAGGGGCGCGGCTTGTCTTCGCGCGCCCAGTCGATGCCGCCCAAAATCGAGCGCGCGATGCGGATGGCGTCGCGGTCGTCCTCGGCCAGGTAGTCGCCCAGGCCGGAAACATGGGTGTGCATCACGGCGCCGCCCAGTTCCTCTTCGGTCGCGATCTCGCCGGTGGCGGCCTTCAGCAGCGGCGGGCCGGCAAGAAAGGCCCGGGTGCGGTCGCGCACCATCACGATGTAGTCGGACAGGCCCGTCTGGTAGGCGCCGCCCGCGGTCGAGGAGCCGTGCGTCACCGTCACGACCGGCAGCCCGGCGGCCGACAGCCGCGCGAGGTTGCGAAAGATGTTGCCGCCGCGCACGAAGTCCTGCACGCGGTACTGCATGAGGTTGGCGCCCGCGCTTTCCACCAGCTGCACGTAGGGGAGCTTGTTTTCCAGCGCGATCTCCTGCACGCGCAACTGCTTGTCCAGCCCCATGGGCTGCAGCGCGCCGGCGTCGATGCCGGAGTCGGAGGCGTTCACCATGCAGCGCACGCCCGCCACCTGGCCGATGCCCGAAATCAGCCCGCCGCCGGGCACGCTCTTCGACAGGTCGGGGTTGTCCTGCCCCAGCCCCGCGAGCGAGGCCAGCGGAAGAAAGGGGGCGCCGGTGTCCAGCAGCAGCGCGATGCGCTCGCGCGGCAGCAGTTGGCCGCGCCTGGCGAAGCGCTCGGCCGAGGCGCCGGAGGCGGCCGCGGCACGGGCCTCGTGGGTGCGCACCTCGCCGAGCAGTGCGAGCATCGCCGCGCGGTTGGCCTGGAAGGTGTCGCTGGCCGCGTGCAGCCGGGATTCGATGACGGGCATGGGGTGTCTGTACGGGTCGTTGTTGTCGCTCTGTACAGACTGTAGGAGGGGCCCGCCGGCCCTGCTTGCGCCAACTAGCTGGTCGGCTGGCTCAGCTGATACGTGGGTGCCGCACGCCTGCGGCCGGCGTCGTGTCCAGGCTGCTGCCGGTCACCACCCAGTAGATGAAGATGAGCACCGCGCCGGCCGTGCCGAACACCGTGAGGCTCATGGAGCTGCCGCCGATGGCCAGCGCGTCGACCGGCGCGGCGGCGGTGCAGATCATGTCGGCCGCGCTCATGCCCACGTAGTGCATGGTGCACACGGCCAGCCCCATCACCGCGGCGGCCGCCACCTTGTGCGTGAAGCGGCGCAGGTTGAAGGCCAGCCACAGCGCCGCGGCCGCCGCGCTCACCGCGATGACCACCGACAGCCCGACGCGCGCGATGTCGAAGTCCATCGAGGCGCGCATGTTCATCGCGAACATGCCCATGTAGTGCATCACGCACACGCCGGCGCCGGCCAGCAGGCTGCCGCCCAGCCAGCCCGACTTGCTGAACTGGCGGCGCCCGCCCGCCATGTACAGCGCAATGCCCGAGATGAGCACCGCCGCCACCAGCGACACCACCGTGAGCGGCACGTTGTACGAGATGGCCACCGGCAGCCGGTACGCCAGCATGCCGATGAAGTGCATCGACCAGATGCCGATGCCGCCCAGCGCCACGGCGGCGCAGGCCACCACGGCGAGGTTGGGCTTGCCGTCCGCGCCGACCATGCGCCCGGCGCAGATCAGCGCCACCAGCGAGCCCGCGAACGAGATGAAGAACGAAAGCGCCACCATGCCCACGGAGTACTCGGGCGAAAGCAGCTGGCCTGTGACGAGCGGAGTCATGAGGAGGGTTCCTTTCAGTGAAGAACAAGAACGCCCGCGACCCCCGAAAACCCCTGCCTGACCGGTACGCCGCGAGACGTGCCGATCAGTCTGTAATGTTTGTTATTAAAAGTAAACAGGTATTTACACTTCTTGTTACGCTACCTGACAGGGTTGATTCGATATATCGCATTGTTCCGATCGGCCGACACGTAGACCGTGCCGTCGCGCCCCACGGCCACGCCCGTCACCACGTAGGGCGGCGGCATTCCGGGCCCGGGCGCGAGGCCGATCGGCAGGTTCTCGGCCACCGTGCGGCGGCTGCCGTCGGCCGGGTCGATTTCCACCAGTCGGCGCGCCGCGCTCTCGGCTACCACGAAGCTGCCCCACGGTGTTTGCGCCAGGCCCTCGGGCAGCGCCAGGCCGTCGGCCACGGTGCGCAGCGGCGCGCTGGCGTCCAGAGGAATGCGCAGCAGCTTGCCGGCGGCCTCGGTGACGTAGAGCGCGCCGTCCTGCCCGACGACCATCTGCACCGGGCCGTTCAGGCCGCTGGCAATCACCGACTTCTGGGCGAACCTGGGTCCGCTGGCGCGCGTGATGCTGCCGGTGGCGATCTCGGCGTAGACCACGCTGCCATCGGGCATTGGAATGGCGTCGAAGGGCGCCTTCAGGCCGTGGATGACGTCCACCGTCTTCAGCGTCTGGCGGTCGACCAGCTGCACCGAGCCGGTGAACCACGAGGTCAGCGCGATGAGTTTCGGCGACAGCCCGACCGCGAACGGGTAGTCGAGCTCGGGCTCGCGCTGCATGCGGAACACGTCGTGCACCTCGCCCGTGCGCACGTCGACCCGGCGAAAGCCGAACACGTCGGCCACCCACAGGTCGTTGCCGTCGATCTTCATGCCGGCCGGCACCGCCACCTTGCCGCTGGTGAGCGTGCGCAGCTCGCCGGTGGCGGGGTTGAAGGCCTGCACCTCGTTGTTGGCCATGTTGGACACGTAGATGGTGCCGTCCGGCGTGTCCTTCGCGATGGCCAGGTTGTCCAGCGAGGGCCGCAACTGCTTCGCGACGGTCTTGCGGCCGGTGGCCAGCTCCACCTTCACCAGCTCGCCGCTGCGCGCGTCGACCACCCAGAGGTTGCCCTTGCCGTCGAGGTTGGCGGCGGCCGGGATCTGGAAGCCGTCCGCGATGACGGTCATGGCGCCGTTGGCCGGGTCGATCTTCACCACCTGGCCCTTGAACCACAGCGGCCCGTAGAGCATGCCGTCGGGGCCGGCCTCGAAGCCGTTGAAGCCGCCCATGTCCTTCTTGATGAGCCGCGGCGGCTTCTGGCCTTCGCGGTCGATCTCCCACAGCGCGTCGCCCAGGAACACCTGCGAGGCGTAGAGCTTGCCGTTGCGGCGGTCGAAGTCCAGCGAGTTCAGGCCGGGCAGGTCCTTGGCCAGCACGCGCAGCGGGGCGCTGTCGCTCTCGCGGTAGCGCAGCATGCCCATGAGGTAGTTGGTCCACGCCAGCTCGCCCTTCGGTCCCACGGCGATGTCGTCGGCCTGGCCTTCGGGCGCGTCGACCAGCACCTTGGCCGCGCCGGTGGTGCGGTCGACTTCCCACAGCGTGTTGCCTAGCACCGAGCCCGCGAGCAGCCGGCCCTTGCCGTCGATGGCCAGGCCGTGTACGCCAGCGAAGGACGAGGGCGCGACCAGCACCTCGGGCGCGGCCCACGAGGCCGGCCGGGTGGCGGCCGGCGCCTTGGATATGTTGACGGACGGTGCCGAGAAAGGCGCCATCACCGAGCCGCACGCGCTTAGCAGGGCGAGGCCGGTGGCGAGCAGGGCGCCGCGAAGGGCGCCGGACGAAAGACGGGTCATGCGTTGTGTCTCCTCTTTGTGGTCGCGCGACGGGGCGCGCGAGGCAGTCTAGGAGGCGGGGCGGGGCGTGGAGTCGCTCCCGGGACACGGTGCGGACTTTCGTCCGCTGGGGCTTACCCGGCCGTTCGGCTGCCGCTGGCGGCCGCTCAGCCGTTCGTCGTTCAGCCGCGCAGCAGCTGCGTGACCGTGTGGATCAGCAAACCCACCAGCCCGCCCACCAGCGTGCCGTTGATGCGGATGAACTGCAGGTCGCGCCCGATGTGGCGCTCCAGCTCCAGCGTCATTTCCTGCGCGTTCCACTCGCCCACGCGCTCCTCGATGTAGCGGCGGATGTCCTCGCGGTAGCGCTCGATGGCCAGCGGCGCGGCGGCCTCGATCTGCTCGTTGATCCAGCGGCGGATGGCCTCGTCGCCCTGCAGCCGCGTGCCCAGCGCGCCGGCCATCGAGGCGATGCGCTGGCGAATGGTCGAGTCGTGGCGGCCCAGGTCGTCGTGCAGCCAGCCCAGCAGCTCGCCCCACAGGCCGTGCAGGTAGTCGCCCAGCGCGGGGTGCGCGATGAGCTCGGCGCGAATCTGCTCGCCGCGCTGCTGGAACTCGGGGTCCAGCTTCAGGCGCACGACGAAGTCGTCGACGAAGTGGTCGAAGCGCTTGCGCATCGGGTGGTCGGGCTCGGCCGCCAGCTCGCCGATGGTGCGCGCCACGGCCGCCACGATCTTGCGCGTGGCCAGCTTGGCGGCCACCTGGTCCAGGCCCACGTAGCGCAGCGTCTTGATCTCGCGCGCGATGGCCTCGGTGATGTGCGCCTGCAGCTCCTCGCCCTCGAGCAGGCCGGCCACCTGCTGCAGCACATCGTCGAGCAGCGCCTGGTGGCGCCCGCCGGCGGTGAGCGCGTCCAGCGCCTGGCCGGTGAGGCGCGAGAGGTCGATCTTCTGCAGCCCCGCAGCGGCGGCCCGGCCCATGAAGGCGCGCACCCGCTCGTCGTCGAAGGCCGCGAGCCCGTAGCGCGTGGCGGCCACGCCCCATTCGCCCAGCTTCTCGCCGCTGGCGGGGCGGGCCAGCCAGTCGGCGATGCGGCCGGCCGCGTCGAACTGCCGCACCTTGCCCAGCACCTGCGCGGTGCTCAGGAAGTTGTCGCAGATGAAGCCCGCGAGCTTGGCGCCGATGCGGTCCTTGTTGCTCGGGATGATGGCCGTGTGCGGAATCTTCAGGCCCAGCGGATGGCGAAACAGCGCCACCACCGCGAACCAGTCGGCAATGGCGCCGACCATGGCCGCCTCGGCAAAAGCCGCCACATAGCCCAAAGAGTCCCAGGCCGGGTGCCGCGCGTGCAGCACGCTGGCCGCCGCGTACAGCAGCGCGGCGCCGCACAGCAGGCCGAGCGCGACGCGCTTCATGCGTTGCAGCGCGCCGCTGTCTTGCGGGTCAGCCAATCTTGGGCGAGGTGGCCAGCCGCTCCATGAACAGCTCGCAGCGCGCCAGCTGCTCCAGGCTCACGAACTCGTCGGGCTGGTGCGCCTGCTCGATGCTGCCGGGGCCGCACACCACGGTGGGGATGCCGGCGTTCTTGAACAGGCCCGCTTCGGTGCCGAAGGCCACCAGCGTGGTGCGGTCCTCGCTGGCCAGGCGCTGGGCCAGCAGGGTGATGGGGTCGTCGGCCGAGCCCAGGAAGCTGGGAATTTCGCAGATGGTCTCGAATTGGAAGCCCGCGTCGGGCGCGACCTTCTTCATGGCCGGCTCCAGGCCGCCCGCGTAGGCCACCACGTCGCTCTGCATGCGCCTGGCGTCGGCGGTGGGCAGGTCGCGGAACTCGTAGCGGAACTCGGCGTCGCGCGGCACCACGTTGTCGGCGATGCCGCCGTGGAACTGGCCCACGCTGGCGGTGCTGAAGGGCACGTCGAAGCCTTCGTAGCGCGGCTCGTTGCGCTCGAAGTCCTCGGCCATGTCGCGCACCTTGCCGATCACGCGCGCGGCCATCTCGATGGCGTTGACCGACTTGGGCGTGAGCGACGAATGCGCCTCCTTGCCGCGCACGCAGCACTTGTAGCGGTACACGCCCTTGTGGGCGATGGCCGGCACCATGCTGGTGGGCTCGCCCACGATGCAGGCCAGCGGCTTGATGCCCGCGTCGCGCATGTCGGCAATGAGCTCCTTCACGCCGAAGCAGCCGATTTCTTCCTCGTAGCTGAAGGCGAAGTGCACCGCGAAGGGCGAGTCGCTTTCCAGGAAGCGGTGGGCGTTGGCCAGCGCGATGGCAATGAAGCTCTTCATGTCGGCCGAGCCGCGGCCGTAGAGCTTTTCGTTCTGCACCACGGCGGAGAGCGGGTCGACGCTCCAGTCCTGGCCGTCCCAGGGCACCGTGTCGGTGTGGCCCGAGACGATCACGCCGGCCGGCTTGCCTTCGCCCAGCGTGGCGAACAGGTTGGCCTTGGTGCGCTCGGCGTTGTAGGTGATGCGGCTCTTCACGCCCAGGGCCGCGAGGTGGCTCTGCGCGAAGTCGATCAGTTGGAGGTTGCTGTTGGCGCTGACGGTGTTCATGCGAACCAGCGTCTGGGCCAGCAGAAGGCTTTGGGGGGAAAGCGTGTGGAGCATGCGGCGCATTCTCCCGGAAGTCGGCGCGGCGCGTGCGTTGTCGGCCACTGCAAATGCCAGTGCCACTGCCGCCGCCAGCGTCGATGCCGTCCCGTCCTGACCTGAGGGTTTGCCCGGCACGGTCTTTGCGGGTGCAGTGGCAAAGCCTAGACTGTGAAGCATGAAACTCATCGATTCGCTCGTCACCCAGGCGGCCGGCATCGCCGCCGTCCGACGTGACCTCCACGCCCACCCTGAACTCTGCTTCGAAGAAGTCCGCACCGCCGACGTGGTGGCAGGCAAGCTCACCGAATGGGGCATTCCCATCCACCGCGGGCTGGGCACCACCGGCGTGGTGGGCATCGTCAAGAACGGCACCAGCACCCGCGCCATCGGCCTGCGCGCCGACATGGACGCGCTGCCCGTCACCGAGCTCAACACCTTCGCCCACGCCAGCCAGCACCACGGCAAGATGCACGCCTGCGGGCACGACGGCCACACCGCCATGCTGCTGGCCGCCGCGCAGCACCTGGCCAAGAACCGCAACTTCGACGGCACCGTGTACCTGATCTTCCAGCCGGCCGAAGAAGGCGGCGGCGGCGCCCGCGAGATGATCAAGGAAGGGCTCTTCGAGCAGTTCCCCATGGACGCCGTGTTCGGCATGCACAACTGGCCCGGCATGAAGGCCGGCCAGTTCGCCGTGAGCCCCGGGCCGGTGATGGCCTCGGGCAACAAGTTCCACGTGAACGTGATCGGCAAGGGCGGGCATGCCGCGCTGCCGCAGACCGGCATCGACCCGGTGCCCATCGCCTGCGAGATCGTGCAGGCCTTCCAGACCATCCTCACGCGCAAGATGAAGCCGACCGACTCGGCCGTGATCTCGGTCACCACCATCCATGCCGGCGAAACCAACAACGTGATTCCCGACAACTGCGAGCTGTCGGGCACGGTGCGCACCTTCTCGCTGGAGGTGCTCGACCTGATCGAGGCCAAGATGGAGCAGATCGCCAAACACATCTGCGCGGCGCACGACGCCACCTGCGACTTCCGCTTCGAGCGCTACTACCCGCCCACCATCAACACCGAGGCCGAGGCCGACTTCGCCCGCCGCGTGATGGGCGACATCGTGGGCCCCGACAACGTGCTGCGGCAAGAGGCCGCCATGACCTCGGAAGACTTCGCCTTCATGCTGCAGGCCAAGCCCGGCGCCTATGCCTTCATCGGCAACGGCGACGGCGCGCACCGCGACGTGCACCACGGCGAGGGCCCGTGCACGCTGCACAACGCGAGCTACGACTTCAACGACGACCTGATCCCGCTGGGCGCGACCTGCTGGGTGCAACTGGCCGAGCAGTTCCTGACGCCCGGCGGTACCACCCTATGAGCGCCGCATGATCGGCATCGCCGAGGCCTTCTCTCCGCGCTACGCCCAGGCGCGCCAGAAGTTCCTGCAGGCCTGCGTGAGCGCGGGCCTCACGGTGGAGCCGCACGCCCACCCGCTGAAGGGCCGAGACGGCGAGGAGCTGTCGATGGACGTGGCGCTCGACGGCGACGCGAACGCCGAGCGGCTGCTGGTCGTCACCAGCGCCTGCCATGGCGTGGAAGGCCATTGCGGCAGCGGCGTGCAGGTGTTTGCGCTGCACGACGCCGAGTGGCGCGAGAAGGCCAGGGCGCAGGGCGTGGCGGTGCTGTATGTGCATGCGCTGAACCCGCACGGCTTTTCGCACGGCCGGCGCGTGACGCACGAGAACGTCGACCTGAACCGGAACTTCATCGACTTCTCGAAGCCGGTGCCGGTGAACGAGCCCTACGCCAGGCTGCACGAGCTGCTGCTGCCGGCCACCTGGCCGCCGACGCCCGAGAACCAGGCGGCCGTGGCCAAGTGGATCGACAAGCACGGCGCCACCGCCTACCAGGCCGCCGTGACCAGCGGCCAGTACCAGTTCGACGACGGCCTGTTCTTCGGCGGCAAGGCGCCGACCTGGAGCAACAAGACGATCCGCAAGGTGCTGGCCACCCACGCGGGCCGCGCGAGGCGGCTCGCGTGGATCGACCTGCACACCGGGCTGGGCCCCAACGGCCTGGGCGAGCGCATCTACGCGGGCAGGGACGACAAGGCCACCTACGCGCGCGCCAACGCGTGGTGGGGCACGCCGGCCGCGCCGGTCACCTCGATCTACGACGGGTCTTCCACCTCGGCGCTGCTGCGCGGGCTGATGTGGGACGCGGTGTACGAGGAATGCCCGCAGGCCGAGTACACCGGCATCGCGCTGGAGTACGGCACGCTGCCCATCCTGGAGGTGACCGGTGCGCTGCGCGCCGACCACTGGCTGCACAAGCACCCGGAAGCGCCGGCCGACCTGGCCGACGGCATCCGGGCGCGGATGGTGGAGGCGTTCTATACCGACACCGACGCCTGGCGCGGGCAGGTCGTGAGCCAGGCCCGGCAGGCGATGTTCCAGGCGGTGGACGGGCTCGCGGGCTGAGCCTCAGGTCCTGACGCGGCCGTCGGCCGTCAGCATCGACAGCTCGACGAACTTCGAGCCCACGTGGTTCTTCGCCGAGAACGACACCTCGAACCCGCCGAACTGCTGGCGGTCGATGCTTTCCAGCCCGGCCACCAGGCTGTCGCGTGTCGGCTTGCCCGGCGCCTTGCGCAGGCCCTCGGTCAGCACCTTGGCGGCCAGGTAGCCTTCCATGCTCGAGAAGTTGGCGCTGGCTGCGTTGCCGGCCTTGCGCACCGCGTCCGCGAACTCGCGCGCCAGGGCGTTGGCCGGGTTGTAGGGGGAGGGCACCACCTGCGTGACCATCACGCCCGCGGCGTCCTTGCCCAGCTCGTCGGCCAGCGCCTGCGTGCCCACGAACGACATGTTGAAGAAGGTGCCGCCGTAGCCGGCCTTGCGTGCCTCGCGAATGAAGGCCGCGCAGGCCTTGTACGCGCCGATCTGCACCACCGCGTCGGGCCGCGCGCCCGCGATGGTCTTCACCGCCGCGGCCACGTCGTTCGAGTTGCGCTCCACCGTGGCCAGCGCCACCGGCTTGAGCTGCAGCTGTTCCAGCGCCAGCGTCACGCCGTCGAGCCCGGCCTTGCCGTAGGCGTCGTTCTGGTAGAAGACCGCGATCTTCTTCAGGCCCAGCGTGGTCAGCTGCTTGACCATCAGCGCGGTTTCGTCGTTGTACGAGGAGCGCAGGTGGAACACGTTCTTCTGGAAGGGCTCGCGCAGCGACATCGCACCGGTCAGCGGCGCGATGAACGGCACCTTGCTGTTCACCGCCAGCGGCAGCGCGGCCAGGCTGGTGGGCGTGCCGATGTAGCCGAAGAGCGCGAACACGTCCTCGTCGATCAGCTTCTGCGTGTTGGCCGCGCAGCGCTCGGGCTCGTAGCCGTCGTCCAGGTTCTTGATGACCACGTTGCGGCGGCCCGGCTGGGCGTTGTAGCTGTCCAGGAACAGCTTGGCGCCCTGGTGGAACTGGATGCCCAGCTGCGCCGCCGGACCGGTGAACGGTGCCGACTGGCCCAGCACCAGCGGTGCCTCGCCCTGCGCCCGGGCCAGGCCGAAGCCGCCCAGCGTGGCGGCCGCGCCCGCGGCCAAGGAAAAACGTCGTCGATTCATCGTCATGTTCAAAACCCCCCTCACGCGCGCTGACTCGCGCACAAATTAGACTTGCCCGATGCCCCACGCACCGGATTCATTGCTCAAAGAAGCACCCCTGCCCACCGCCACGGCCACCGTCCTGGGGGCCTGCCCCCACGACTGTCCGGACACGTGCGCGCTCGTCACCACCGTCAAGGACGGCGTGGCCGTGAAACTGCAGGGCAATGCCGCGCATTCGCACACCGGTGGCGTGCTGTGCACCAAGGTGTCGCGCTACATCGAGCGAAACGACCATGCCGAACGGCTGGTGCAGCCGCTGAAGCGCGTCGGTCCCAAGGGCAGCGGCCAGTTCGAGCCGGTGAGCTGGGACGCCGCGCTGGACGACATCGCTGCACATCTTGGCGCATTACAGGGTAAACCCGAAGACATTCTCCCCTACAGCTATGCGGGCACCATGGGCCTGGTGCAGGGCGAGTCGATGGACCGGCGCTTCTTCCACAAGCTGGGCGCGAGCCTGCTGGACCGCACCATCTGCTCCATGGCCGGCGGCGAGGCCATGGTCTACACCCTGGGCGCCAAGGTGGGCATGCGCATCGAGTTCTTCGCCGAGGCGAAGCTCATCCTGATCTGGGGCAGCAACTCCATCGCCAGCAACCTGCACTTCTGGCGCCACGTGCAGGTGGCCAAGCGGGCCGGCGCGCGGGTGGTGTGCATCGACCCGCGCAAGACCGAAACCGCCGACAAGTGCGACGAGCACGTCGCGCTGCTGCCCGGCACCGACGCCGCGCTGGCCCTGGCGCTGATGCACGAGCTCATCGTGCACGACTGGCTCGATCACGGCTACATCGCCGAGCACACGCTGGGCTGGGAACAGCTGCGCGAGCGCGCGCTTCAATGGCCGCCCTCGCGCGCGGCCGAGGTCTGCGGCATCCCCGAAGAACAGATCGTGTCGCTGGCCAAGGCCTACGGCACCACCAGGCCGGCGGCCATTCGCCTGAACTACGGCATGCAGCGCGTGCGCGGCGGCGGCAACGCGGCCCGCGCCATCGCCTGCCTGCCGGCGCTGGTGGGTGCCTGGCGCGAGCGCGCGGGCGGCGTGCTGCTGAGCAGCTCGGGCCACTACCCGGTCGACCGCGCCGCGCTGCAGCGCCCCGACCTGCTGGCCGGCCGGCGCCCGCGCACCATCAACATGAGCACCATCGGCGACGCGCTGCTGGACACCGCGCACCCGGTGAAGGCCATCGTGGTCTACAACAGCAACCCGGTGGCGGTGGCGCCCGAGTCGGCCAAGGTGGCGGCGGGCTTCGCGCGCGAAGACCTGTTCACCGTGGTGCTGGAGCAGTTTCGTACCGACACCGCCGACTACGCCGACTACCTGCTGCCCGCCACCACGCAGCTGGAGCACTGGGACATCCACTGCAGCTACGGCCACACCGACGTGCTGCTGAACCGCCCGGCCGTGGCGCCGCGCGGCGAGGCGCGCAGCAACGCCTGGGTGTTCCGCGAGCTGGCGCGCCGCATGGGCTTTACCGAGCCCTGCTTCGGCGATTCCGACGAAACGCTGTGCCGCACCGCCTTCGCCGAGCACGCCATCGACTTTCCCCAGCTGCTCGAGCAGGGCTTCACCAGCGTGAAGCTGCCCGAGGCGCCGTTCGCCGAAGGCAGATTTCCCACGCCCTCGGGCCGCTGCGAATTCTTCAGCGCCCGGCTGGAGGCCATGGGCATGAACGGCGTGCCCGACCACGTGCCCAACTGGGAGCCGGCCGGCAGCTCGGCCGAGTTCCCGCTGGCCATGATCTCGCCGCCGGCGCGCAACTTTCTCAACTCGACCTTCGTCAACGTGACCAGCCTGCGCGCCATCGAGGTGGAGCCGCTGCTCGAAATCCATGCCGACGACGCCGCCGCGCGCGGCATCGAGGACGGCGCCACGGTGCGCGTGTTCAACCAGCGCGGCGAGCACCGCTGCCGCGCCGAGGTGTCGCGTCGCGCGCGCCGCGGCGTGGTGCACGGCATGGGCATCTGGTGGCGCAAGCTGGGCATGGACGGCACCAACGTCAACGAGCTCACGAGCCAGCGCCTGACCGACATCGGCCGCGGCCCGACCTTCTACGACTGCCTGGTCGAGGTCGAGAAGGCGTGAGGCCCTTCGCCGCGCTCGCCGCACTCGCCGGGGCCGGGGCGCTGCTGGCCCTCACCGGCTGCGCCGACCTCGGTTACTACTGGCAATCGGCCAGCGGCCACATCGGCATCATGCGGGCCGCCAAGCCCGTGCCCGAGTGGCTGGCCGACCCGGCCACCTCGGCGCCCCTGAAAGCCAAGCTCGAGCTCACGCAGCGCATCCGCCGCTTCGCCACCCGCGAGCTCGGCCTGCCCGACAACCGCAGCTACACCTCGTACGCCGACCTGCACCGCGCCGCCGCGGTGTGGAACGTGGTGGCCGCGCCGCCGTATTCGCTCACGCTGAAGAGCTGGTGCTTTCCGGTGGCCGGCTGCGTGGGCTACCGGGGCTACTACAGCGAGGACGCGGCCAAGGCCGAGGCCGAGGCGCAGAAGAAGCTGAACCTCGAAGTCGCCGTGTACCCCGTGCCCGCGTACTCCACGCTGGGCTGGACCAACTGGGCCGGCGGCGATCCGCTGCTGTCCACCTTCATCGGCTACCCCGAGGGCGAGCTCGCGCGCATCGTGTTCCACGAGCTGGCGCACCAGGTGCTCTACGTGCCCGGCGACACAGTGTTCAACGAGTCGTACGCCACCGCGGTGGAGCGCATCGGCGGCGCGATGTGGCTGCAGCGCGAGGCCGGCGAGGCCGCGCGCGCGGAGTACACGCAGTTCGACGCGCAGCGCCAGGGCTTTCGCGCGCTGGCGCTGGCCACGCGCCGCGCGCTGACGCAGGTGTACGAATCGCCCGAGGCCAAGGCCGGCGACCGCGCCCGGCTCGAGGCCATGAAGCAGGCGGCCATGGCCGACTTTCGCGAGCGCTACGCCAGGCTGAAGGCCGGCTGGAGCGGCCCGCGCCAGAACGCCTACGACGGCTGGGTGGCGCGCGCCAACAACGCGGCCTTCGGCGCGCAGGGCGCGTACGACGACCTGGTGCCCAGCTTCGAGACGCTGTTCGAGCGCCAGGGCCGCGACTGGCCGCGCTTTTACACTGAGGTCAAGCGCATTGCCGCGCTGCCGACCAGCGAGGAGCGCCGCAGCGCGCTGCAGGCCGCCAGCGGCATCCTGCAAACCTATTCCAGCCCCAGCACAGACAACAAGGAACATCACGGTGCCTGACATCCACATCGAACGCAATCACACGCTGGGCATCGCCGGCGCGCGCAAGGTCGCGCACCAATGGATCGAGCAGGCCGAGCAGGAGTTCGGCCTCGAGTGCGTCTACACCCCGGGCGAGGACCGCGACGTGGCCACCTTCACGCGCGCAGGCATCGACGGCACCGTCGAGGTCACGGCCAGCACCTTCACGCTCGACGCGACGCTGGGCTTCCTGTTCAGCAGCTTCAGCGAAATGATCGAGCAGAAGATCACGCGCAACCTCGACGCGATGCTCGGCGCACCCGGCGGCGGCACCCGGCTCGCCTGAACGAACCTCCGCTCGAAGCAGGAAGAGCACCGGCGCCACCACTTCTTCCACCCGTGCAAAGCGCCACCGCGCGCTTCACCGGATCGGCCCACGCCTGTTCGGCCATCGACGTGAGCGCGCCCTGAACAACGACGACCGCCAACGTCAAAAGAAGCAGCAGCTCACCCCAGCCGATGCATCGCATCCCGCAACGCCGGGTACAGCGACTTGTAGATGTCGAAACGCTCCCGGTACACAGCCTGCGCCGCAGGCTCCGGCCGCGCGCGCTCCACCAGCGTGACCCAGCCGCGCTCGGCCGTTGCCGCATCGACCAGCCCCGCGCCCAGCGCCGCGAGCATGGCCGCGCCCAATGCGGCCTCGACCTCCTGCTCGATGGTGAACACCGGGTAGCCCGTGACGTCGGCCACGATCTGCATCCACAGGTCGGAGTGCGCCGCGCCGCCGACCACGATGAGCCGGTCGTCCAGCGGCTGGCCGCTTTGCCGGCCGGCTTCTATGTTGTGCTGCAGCGCGAAGCTCACGCCCTCGAGCACCGCGCGGTACAGGTGCGCGCGGCTGTGCGCGAGCGACAGACCGATGAACGCGCCCTTGGCCTGCGCGTCCCAGATGGGGCTGCGCTCGCCCATCAGGTAGGGCAGGAACACCAGGCCCTCCGCGCCCGGCGGCACGTCGATCGCCTTGCGCTCGATGAGCGCATGCGCGTCTTCGCCGGTGCGCGCGGCCTCGGCCACCTCGGCCTGGCAGAAGGTTTCGCGGAACCACGTCACGGCCGCGCCCGCGGTGATGGCGCCGCCGAACACATAGCTGCGGTCCGCGCCGCGGTACACGTGCGGCATGGTGATGAGCTTGTGGCGCGCATCGACCGTCGGGCTCACGAAGCCCCAGCACATGCTGGTGCCGATCATCGCGACATGGTCGCCGCTGCCCGTGACGCCCGCGCAGAAGGTGGCCACCGCCGCATCGACGCCGCCCGCCATCAGCGGCATGCCTTCGGCCAGCCCCAGCTTCTCCGCCCATTCGGCGCCCAGCCCGCCCACCACGTCGCTCGACTCGACCAGGCGCGGCGGCATCATGCGCGCCGGAATGCCGAGCATGCGCATGGCCTCTTCGGACCACTGCCTGCGGCCGGCGTCGTACACGCCGCCGATGTTGCCGGCCGAGCTGTGGTCCACCGCCAGCTCGCCCGTGAGGCGCCAGTTGATGTAGCTGTTGGGCGGCAGGAAGTAGCGCGTGCGCTCCCACACCTGCGGCAGGTGCTCGCGCACCCACAGGATCTTGGTGAAGCCGTGGTAGCTGTCCACGCCGTTGCCGGTGATGGTTTCGAGCCGCGGCACGTCGACGTTCGCGTTCACCCATGCCACCTCGGCCGTGGCGCGGCGGTCCATCCAGATCAGGCAGGGGTGCAGCGGCTGCATCGCCTCGTCGACCGGAATGCCCGCGCCGCCGTACAGGCTGCTCACGCACAGCGCGGCGATGTCGGCGGGGGCCACGCCGCCGCCCTTGAACGCGGCCGCGATGCAGCCGCGCACGCTCTCGCACACCGCGTCGAACCACACCTCGCAATCCTGCTGCGCCCACAGCGGCCTGGGCGTCTCGGGCTGGTAGGCCACGCTGTGTTGCGAGTGCACCTTGCCGTCGACGCCGACCAGCAGGCACTTGGTGCTCTGCGTGCCGATGTCCACGCCGATCACGTATTTCATGGTGTGTCGTCTCTCAGGATCGGGGCTGCGGCTTGAGCAGCACCTTGATGGAATCCAGCGAGTTTGCCAGCGCGAAGGCGGCACCGCATGTGGCTCCGCATGTGGCTTCGCGTGCGGCACCACGGCACACTCTGGCGCCATGACGACGACAACCTCTTCTTCTCCTGCGGCGGCGGGCCCGCTGGCCGGGCTCAAGGTCATCGAGCTGGGGCAGCTCATTGCCGGGCCCTTCGCGGCGCGCACGCTGGCCGACTTCGGCGCCGAAGTCATCAAGATCGAACCGCCCGGCGCGGGCGATCCGCTGCGCAGCTGGCGGCTCATGAAGGACGGCACCTCGGTGTGGTGGCAGGTGCAGTCGCGCAACAAGCGTTCGCTGGCGCTCGACCTGCGCGAGCCCGAGGCGCAGGCCATCGTGCGGCAACTGGCCGCCGAGGCCGACGTGCTGATCGAGAACTTCCGCCCCGGCGCCATGGAAGGCTGGGGCTTGGGGCCCGACGCGCTGCTGGCGGCCAACCCCGCGCTGGTGATGCTGCGCATCAGCGGCTACGGCCAGACCGGCCCGTACCGCGACCGTCCCGGCTTCGGCGTGGTGGCCGAGGCCATGGGCGGGCTGCGCCACCTCACGGGCGAACCGGGCCGCGTGCCGGTGCGCGTGGGCGTGTCCATCGGCGACACACTGGCTTCGCTGCACGGCGTGATCGGCGTGCTGATGGCCATGCAGCACCGGCACGCCACGGTGAGCGCCGCGCACCCGAAGGGCATCGGCCAGGTGATCGACGTGGCGCTGTACGAGGCGGTCTTCAACTGCATGGAAAGCCTGCTGCCGGAGTACGGCGCCTTCGGCGCGGTGCGCGAGGCGGCCGGCAGCGCGTTGCCGGGCATTGCGCCGACCAATGCCTACCGCTGCGCGGACGGCGGCTACGCTATCGTCGCGGGCAACGGCGACAGCATCTTCCGGCGGCTGATGGCGTGCATCGGGCGGCCCGACCTCGCGGCCGACCCGGCATTGGCCGGCAACGCGGGCCGGGTGGCGCAGGTGCAGGTGCTGGACGCCGCCATCGGCGACTGGGCCGCGCAGCGCACGGTGGACGAGGTGCTGGCCGCGCTCGACGCGGCGCATGTGCCGGCCGGGCGCATCTACACCATCGCCGACATCGCGGCCGACCCGCACTACGCGGCGCGCGGCATGCTGCAGCAGGTGCGCATGTCCGACGGCAGCGCGCTGGCGGTGCCCGGCTTCGTGCCCAAGCTGTCGCTCACGCCGGCCAGCCACCGGGTGAACGCGCCGGCGCTGGGGGCGGACACCGACGCGGTGCTGAGAGAAATCGGGCTGAGCGCCGAGCAGATCGCCGCACTGCATGCGCGCGGGATCGTGGGCTGAGCCCTGGAAAGCCAGCGGCTCAGCCGCGCAGCGACTCGATCAGGTCGATGTACTTCTGCTTGGCTTCGTCGGCGCTCGCACCCTTCTGCGCGGTCCACGCGTCCCACTTGGCGCGCGCGACGATGTCGCTGAAGCTGGGCTTCTTGGCGGTGTTGTCGCCTTCCGTGGCCTGCTTGAAGAGGCCGTAGATCTTCAGCAGCGTGGGGTTGTCGGGGCGCTCGGCGAGCAGCTTGGAGTTGGCCTGGGCGGCTTCGAACTGGGCGTTGAGATCGGACATGGCAAGACGGTGTTGAAAGCGGAAACCGCGGATCTTAAATCGTGCGGTACCCAGGGGTACCGGTGCAGCGCCGCAGGTGTAGCCGCTCAGTCCTTCAGCCCCGCGCGCGCCAGCTCCACGTCCAGCCTTTCGCGCGCGTCCGCCGGCTTCAACGCCGCGGCCTGCTCGTACAGGGCCGTGGCCTCGCCCATGCGCGAGTCGCCGTGCAGCATGAGCAGGGCGCGGGCGTATTCCATCTTGCCGGCGGCGGAATGCGGATGCAGCGCAAGCCCGCGCTCGAACAGCGCCATCGACGTTTCCGCGCGCACGCCGTAGGTCATGCGCCCGACCAGCGCGCCCACCTTGTCGATCACCTCCGCATGGAACGACGCCAGCGCGAGGTGCGCATCGGCATGGCGCGGCTGCAGTTCGATGACGTGTTCCAGCGCGCCCTTGAGCTTGCTGCCCAGCCCTTGCGCCAGCGCGCGCGCCACGCTGATGCCCTGGCTGTAGCGGCCCAGTGCATAGGCCTGCCAGTACAGCGCCTGGCAGTTGTCGGGTTCGGCCTCGGCCTGCGCGCCGGCGCGTTCGATCACCTGGCGGAACATGGCCAGCCGCACGGCCTCGCGCGGCTCCAGGTAGTTGGCGTAGATGGCCGTGGCCTGGTTGGCCAGCGCCAGGCCCTCGGCGCCGTGCAGCAGGCCGAGCGTGGCGGCGCGTTCGAATTCGCCGCTGTGGTACAGCGCCCAGCCCTCGGCCAGCGGCGAGGTCTCGTCGGGCACGGGCAGCTCATGGCCGGCGTGCAGGCGCGGCCAGTGCGAGGCCACGCTGCGCGCGTCGTAGCGCGGCACGTCGGCCCAGGGCAGGGGCGTCCACGGGTCGGCGTTTGCGGCGGCCGGGTGGGCGGACATCAGCGAGAGCGGTTTGAAGTCGGGGTGGGGCATTTTTGTTCTAGACCGCCATGTCGGCACGGGGTGCCGCACTGCTGTTGCTGCTGTTGCTGCTGTTGCTGTTCTTGCCATCCTTGGCGCTGCCGTTGCCGCCGTCCTCGCCGTTGTAGGCATGGCTCAGCGCCAGCAGGTGCCTTCGCTGCTCGCGCCCGAGATAGGGGGCGAGCTGGTGCAGCGTGTGGTGGGCGCCGCGCATGAGCGCGCCCTGCGCATGCGCGGGCTCCAGCGCCTCGCGCGGGTTGCGCACGTACTCGTAGCTCAGCCAGTAGGTCAGCACGACCACCATGCTCTGCGCGAGAGTGTCGACCTCGTGCACGTCAATCTCGAGGTGGCCGGCGCGGCTCAGGCCGGCAATCAGCTGGCGGATGGCGCGGGCCTTGTTCTTCAGCACCAGCTGGAACTGCGTTTCCAGGTGCCGGTTCTTGCTGAGCAGGTCGTTCAGGTCGCGGTACAGGAAGCGGTGGCGCCAGATGAGCTCGAACAGCGTGTGCATGAAGAACCATGCGTCCTCCACGTCGTGCACGCCTTCGCTGGCATGCAGCAGCTCGTTGAGCTCGGCCTCGTAGCCTTCGTAGAGCTTGTTGATCAGCTCTTCTTTGGCCGGGTAGTGGTAGTACAGGTTGCCCGGGCTGATGTTGAGTTCGCCCGCCACCAGCGTGGTCGAGACGTTCGGCTCCCCGAAGCGGTTGAACAGGTCCAAAGCGGCTTCGAGGATGCGTTGCGCCGTGCGTCGTGGCGCCTTCTTTGCCATGTCGGTGCCCCCGTTTGTCTCGTGGTCTGTTGGGGACACTCTAGCGTATGTGCACCGCACCATGGCGGGCGCGGGACATGTTTTGCGGGCCTCGTTTTTTGGTGCGGTGCCGCAATTCGGGCGGGCCGCCGCGGGCCTGCCCAGGCCCGGCGCTTCACGGGCAGATCACTGGCGCTTCAGCCCGCCTTGCTGCGGCGCAAGGTCGTCTTCTTGGGGGCGGAGGCGGTGGGGGCGGCGGTCTTGCGGGTGGCGCCGCGGGTGGCGTTCCGGCTGGCGCGCGCGGGGGCGGCTTCCTTGGCGGCGCCGCCGTGCGCTTGCTGCTTCTTCAGTTGCGCCTCGAGCACATCGACGCGCGCCTGCAGCGCGGCCATGTCGGCGGCGGTGGGGGTGCCCAGCTTTTCGAGCGCGCGCGCCACGCGCTCTTCGAAGATGTTCTCCAGCTTGCCCCACTGGCCGGCGGCCTTGGAGCCGAACTCGCTGGCAAAGCCGGCCATGCGCTGCTGGGCCTGGCTCAGGGTTTCCTCGGCGGCCTGCTGGGTCTTCTTCTGCATGCCGGCGCCGTCCTTGACGAGCGCCTCGAAAGCCTTGCTGCCTTCTTGCTGCATCTTGGCGAAGGCGCCGAGCCCGGCCAGCCAGATCTGCTGGGCGGAGTCCTTTATGCGGTCGGCGGACTTGCCGTTGGCGCTGCTGTTGTCGTCGCTGCTGTCGCTGTCGTGGGGGCGGGCGGAGGCCATGCGGGGTGTTCCTGGGAGAAAGTGCGAAAAGGTCGAATCGCAGGACTCTAGCCGCCCGATGCCCGCGCGGTTAGAGCTTTCCGCCTAGCCGGTGCACGCGCTTTCTTGTGCTTTGCAGCGCGGTGCAGTGTCGCTATGCCGTCAGGGCGTGGCGCCGGCCGCGCGGCTGGCGTCCAGGTGCGCCTTGGCGCGTTCGGCCAGCGCCATTTCGCCGGGCGTGCCGGGCACGAAGGCCTCCACCGGCAGCGGCCGGCCGTGCGAGTCGACCGAGACGAACACGATCAGGCATTCGGTGGTCTTCTCCATCACGCCGCCCTTCATGTCGCCGCTGCGCACCTCCACCGAGATGTTCATGCTGGTGGTGCCGGTGTAGGCCAGGCGGGCTTCCACCTCGACCAGGTCGCCGATCATGATCGGGCGGTGAAAGCGGATGCTGCCGATGAACGCGGTGACGCAGTAGCGCTTGGCCCAGCTGGTCGCGCAGGCGTAGCCGGCCTCGTCGATCCACTTCATGACCGTGCCGCCGTGGACCTTGCCGCCGAAGTTGACGGTGCTGGGTTCTGCGAGGAATCGCAGGGTGATCGAGGACATGGGGGCCGCCTTGTGTGTAGGGCTGTGGGTGTGGGGAGCCGCGATTATGCGAGCGCCCGAATACCCGACGGCGCCGCCCGTCGGGCCTGTTTGCCCGCTCGTGCCACCCGTGCCCGTTCGCGCTGGCTCAGCCGCCGCTGAAAAGCTGCGCCAGCGTGCGCCGCAGCCAGGCGTTGCCCGGGTCGGCGTGAAAGCGCTCGTGCCAGTGCTGCTTTACGGCGTAGGCGGGCAGGGCGAAGGGCGGCTCCAGCAGCTTCACCGGCTCCTGCGTGGCCAGCACCTGGCCCAGGATGCGCGGCACCACCACGATCAGCTCGGTGTGCGCCACGATGCGCGCCACGCTCAGGAAGCTCGACAGCCGCACCACCACGTCGCGCCGCAGGCCCAGCCGCGCGATGGTGGTGTCGACGATGGCATGCCCGGTGCCCGACGTGGACACCACCGCGTGCGCCTCGGCCTCGAAGCGCTTGCGCGTGAGCTTGTTGCCGCCGATGCGCGGGTGGTTCTGCGCCGCCAGGCAGACGAAGTTCTGCATGAACAGCGTCTGCTGGTAGAAGCCCGCGTCCAGCTGCGGCATGAAGCCCACGGCCAGGTCGACCTCGCCGTCCTGCAGGCGGCGCCCGCTCTGGGTGGAGATGATCTCGGTTTCGATGTGCACGCCCGGCGCCTCGTGGCGCAGGTGGTCGAGCAGGCCGGGCAGCAGCACCACCTCGCTGATGTCGGTCATGCACACGCGAAAGCGCCGCTGCGCCTGCGCGGGCTCGAAGCTGCTGCGGTTGCCGCGCGCCTGCGCCAGCTGGGCCAGCACCTCGCGCAGGTGCGGGTAGATGCGCTCGGCATGCGGCGTGGGCTGCATGCCCTGCGCGGTGCGGGTGAAAAGCCGGTCGTCGAAGTGGGCGCGCAGCTTGTTCAGCGCGGTGCTCGCCGCGGCCTGCGCCATGCCCAGCCGCTCGGCCGCCTTGGAGACGTTGCCGGTCTTGTAGACCTCGTCGAACACGGCGAGCCATTCGGTATCGAGCTTGGACATGGTGGACCGCCGGCGCCTTTTCTTGTGCAACGAAAGCCACCATTATCGAAATTTCGAATTCCTTGTATTGGCCACCAGGCTTGAGGAAATAGTGGTGCGGATCAAGAATCGCGGCACGGAGACACCCACGCCATGAAAACCGCGCCTTCCAACGCCGCCGAGCGCAGCGACTACTACGCCCGCATCCGCCCGCTGAACCTCACGCCGCTGTGGGAATCGCTGCACGCCCTGGTGCCGCGCGAGCCGCAGACGCCCTGCGTGCCCGCCCTGTGGCGCTACGACGAGATCCGCCCGCTGCTGATGGAGTCGGCCGCGCTCATCACCGCCGAGGAGGCCGTGCGCCGCGTGCTGGTGCTGGAGAACCCGGCGCTGCCGGGCAACTCGTCGATCACGCAGTCGATCTACGCGGGGCTGCAGCTCATCATGCCGGGCGAGGTGGCGCCGTCGCACCGCCATGTGCAGTCGGCGCTGCGCTTCATCGTCGACGGCAAGGGCGCGTACACCACGGTGGGCGGCGAGCGCACCACCATGTACCCGGGCGACTTCATCATCACGCCCTCGTGGGCCTGGCACGACCACGGCAACGAGGGCATCGAGGGCGTGAGCGAGCCGGTGGTGTGGCTGGACGGGCTGGACATTCCGATGCTGCGCTTCTTCGACGCCGGCTTCGCCGAGAACGACGACGCCAAGGTGCAGCACGTGGCGCGGCCCGAGGGAAACAGCCTGGCGCGCTTCGGCCACAACATGGTGCCGGTGCGCCACGACCACGCCGCGGCCACCTCGCCCATCTTCAACTACCCCTATGCGCGCAGCCGCGAGGCGCTGGCCCAGCTCGGCCGGCAGGAGGCGCCCGACGCCTGGCTCGGCCACAAGCTGCGCTACATCAACCCGCTGACGGGCGGCTCGCCGATGCCGACCATCTCGACCCAGCTGCAGCTGCTGCCCAAGGGCTTCGCGGGCAAGGCGCACCGCGCCACCGACGGCACCGTGTACAGCGTGGTCGAAGGCCACGGCACGGCGGACATTGCCGGCCAGCGCTTTCACTTCGGCCCGCGCGACACCTTCGTGGTGCCGTCGTGGGCGCCGCTGCGGCTCGCCTCGCCCGACGGGGAGGCGGTGCTGTTCAGCTTTTCAGACCGCCCCGTGCAGCAGGCCATGGGCATCCTGCGCGAGGCCTTCCTCGAAGAGGCCTGAAGCAGCGGCCCCGGCCTTCCGACGCCTTTCAGACCGTTCCGTTTTCCTGTTCGACCGCATGCCGCCGCCCGCGGCAGGAGCCCCCATGTCCATCGCCTCCACCTCCGCAAACAACCCTCCCTCCGTGCTGCTGGTCGGCGGCGGCATCGGCGGCATGGCCGCCGCGCTGGCGCTGGCGCGCATCGGCGTGGCTGTCGACCTGCTGGAGCAAAGCGCCACCATCGGCGAGATCGGCGCCGGCCTGCAACTGGGCCCCAACGCCTTCGCCGCGCTCGACGCGCTGGGCGTGGGCGAGGCGGTGCGCCGGGGCTCGGTGTTCACCGACCGGCTGGTGATGATGGACGCCGTCGACTGCGGCGAAGTGGCCTCGGTGCCGGTGGGCGAGGCCTTTCGCGCGCGCTTTCGCAACCCGTACGCGGTGAGCCACCGCGCCGACCTGCATGGCGCCATCCACGAGGCGGTGAAGCAGCACCCGCTCATTCGCTTCCACACCTCGGCGCAGGTCGCGCACGTCGACATGGGCGCCCAGGGCGTCACGGCCGTGACGCAGGACGGCCGGCGCTTCAAGGCCGACGCCATCGTCGGCTGCGACGGCGTGAAGTCGGTGGTGCGCGCGCGGCTCATCGGCGATGCGCCGCGCGTGTCGGGCCATGTGGTGTACCGCGCCGTGGTGCCCGCGGCCGACATGCCCGCCGACCTGCGCTGGAACGCGCCCGTGGTGTGGGCCGGCCCCGACTGCCACCTGGTGCACTACCCGCTGCGCCACGGCGAGCAATACAACCTGGTCGTCACCTTCCACAGCCGCGAGCGGGAAGAGTGGGGCGTGAGCGACGGCAGCAAGGAAGAGGTGCTGTCGTACTTCGAGGGCGTGCATGCGCGGCCGCGCCAGCTGCTGGACCGCCCGACCTCGTGGCGCCGCTGGAGCACCGCCGACCGCGACCCGGTCGCGCGCTGGAGCGAGGGCCCGGCCACGCTGCTGGGCGACGCGGCGCATCCCATGATGCAGTACCTGGCGCAGGGCGCCTGCATGGCGCTGGAAGACGCGGTGACGCTCGGCGAGGCCGTGAAGGCCTGCGGCTTCGACATGCCCGCCGCCTTCAAGCTGTACGAGGCGGCGCGCGTCGCCCGCACGGCGCGCGTGGTGCTGTCGGTGCGCGAGATGGGGCGGCTGTACCACGCCAAGGGTGTGGAGCGGCTGGTGCGCAACAGCCTGTGGGTGGGCCGCTCGCCCGAACGCTTCTACGATGCGGTCGAGTGGCTCTACGCCTGGCGGCCCGAGCATTGCCTGGAGGACGCACCCGGGGCGCTGCAGCCCCGGGGCGTTGCAATGGCGGAACCCGCCGCCGCGCTTTCGCCGCACTGACACCTGTTTCTTTCATCATCCATAACCAATAACCATCGACGCGACCCTTCCAGGTCAAGCCCAGGAGACAAACGACATGAACTTTTCGCGCGCACTGCTCACCGGCGTCCTTGCCTTCACGGCGGCCACGGGCGCACAGGCCCAAGTCCAGACACAGGCCGGCGACTACCCCAGCAAGCCCGTGACCCTGGTCACCCCCTTCGCGGCCGGCAGCGGCCCCGACGCCGTGCTGCGCCTGGTCTCCGACAAGCTCTCGCGCCTGTGGAACCAGCGCGTGCTCGTGGACAACAAGCCCGGCGGCGGCGGCTTCATCGCCATCGACCAGGCCCGCCGCGCCGCGCCCGACGGCTACACGCTGCTGCAGCTCGACAGCGAGCACATCGCCGCGCTGCCGCACCTGTACAAGTCGAAGAACTTCGTCACGCTGCAGCACTTCGACCCGGTGGCCTCGCTGTTTCGCACGCCCTTCTTCGTGGCCGTGGCGAGCGACTCGAAGTGGAAGAACATGAGCGACCTGATCGCCGCGGCCAAGGCCGACCCCGAGGGCGTGGTCTACGGCTCGTGGGGCGTGGGCAGCCCTGGCCATTTGGGCGCCCAGCAGCTCGAGGCGCTCACCGGCGTGCGCATGCGCCACGCGCCGTACCGCGAGGTGTCGCAGCTGTTCGCCAACGTGGGCGCGGGCGAGGTGCCGTGGAGCTTCGCCAGCATTCCGTCGAGCCAGGGCATCTACAAGGCCGGCAAGCTGCGCTACCTGGCCATTGCCGCGCCCCGGCGCATCCCGCAGATGCCCGACGTGCCCACCATGGCCGAGGCCGGCGGCCCGGCCTCGCTGGAGGTCAACTCCTTCGTGTCGCTGCTCGTGCCCAAGGGCGTGCCGGCGGCCATCAAGGCGAAGATCAATGCCGACGTGGCCAAGGTCATCGCCGACCCCGAGATTCGCGCCCGCTTCGACACCTTCGCCTTCGAGCCGCTGGCCTGGTCGCCCGAGGAAATCGAGCGCAATGCCGAGGCCAAGTCGAAGGTGTACGGCGAGCTGGTGCGCAGGGGCAACATCAGCCTCGAATAGCGCAGGCCGCGCCTTGCCCAGGGCTTTGCCCGGCAGTTAAGCTGGCCTTCTTTGTTTTTTTGACAATTTTTCACACTTTTCCATGCACGCCACCAAGAGAGCCCTCCTGATTGCCTGCGGCCTGGCCGCCGCCACCGTGTTGCCCCTGACCGCCAGCGCGCAGAACGCCGCCTGGCCGACCAAGCCCATTCGCCTGCTGGTGGGCTTTCCTGGTGGCTCCAGCCCCGACATCGCGGCGCGCACCATCGCCGAGCCGCTGTCCAAGGCGCTGGGCCAGCCCATCGTGGTGGACAACAAGGCCGGCGCCTCGGGCAACATCGCGGCCGACCAGGTGGCCAAGGCCACCGACGACCACACGCTGGGCGTCGTCATCAACGGCAACCTGACCTCCTCGAAGATGCTGTACGCCAAGCTGCCGTACGACCCGGTCAAGGACTTCACCTACCTCTCGCTGCTCGCGACCGCGCCGCTGGTGCTGGTGGCGCAGAACAACCTGCCCTCGGGCACCGCCTTCTTCGACGCGGGCCGCAAGGCCGGCGACAAGTGGAACTACGGCTCGGTGGGCATCGGCTCGGTCGGCCACCTGGGCATGGAGCTGCTGAAGACGCGCGTGCCCGGCTTCAAGCCCGAGCACGTGCCCTACCAGGGCAACCCGCAGGTCATCACGGCCATGCTGGGCGACCAGGTGCAGATGGGCCTGATTCCCCCGGGCGTGGCCATGCCGCAGATCAAGGCCGGCAAGCTCAAGGCCATCGGCCTCACCGGCGGGCGCAGCGCGCTGGTGCCCGAGATTCCGCCGCTGGCCGACGCCGGCGTGAAGGACTTCAGCCTCGAGGTGTGGGTGGCGCTGCTCGGCCCGTCCAACCTGTCGAAGACCGCGCAGGCGCGCATCAGCAGCTCGCTCGAGGTGGTCATGAAAGACCCCGAGGTGCGCCGCAAGCTGTTCGAGCAGGGCTGGCAGGCCGTGGGCACCTCGCCGGACGGCATGCGCACGCGCGTGACCGAAGAGGCCGCCATCATGACCAAGATCATTTCCGCCCGCGGCATCAAGCTCCAGTGATGACTGCGAAGACCTTGCATGAACCGGCGCGCGAGCTGCCGGTGTTCGGCGACTACGACGTGGTCGTGGTCGGCGGCGGCCCCGCCGGCATCGCCGCGGCCGTGAGCGCCGCGCGCCACGGCGCAAGCACGCTGCTGGTGGAGCGCTACGGCTTTCTCGGCGGCATGGGCACCGCCGGCGGCGTGACCAACTTCGCGGGCCTGTACGGCAAGCGCAAGGGCGAGATGACGCAGCTGGTGCGCGGCGTGGTCGACGAGCTCATCGAGCGCATCGCCGCGCTCAACGGCATGAACGACCCGCAGAACGGCATGGGCGGGCGCATCTGCGTGCGCTCGTACGACACCTCGGCGTACAAGCTCGCGGCCGACCAGCTGCTGCAGGCCGCCGGCGTGAAGCTGCTGTTCCATGCGTTCGCGGCCGCGGTGGTGCGCGACGGCAACCGCATCGCGGCGCTGGTGGTGGAGACCAAGTCGGGCCGCCAGGCCCTGCGCGCCAACGCCTTCATCGACGCCAGCGGCGACGCCGACGTGGCCGCCTTTGCCGGCGTGCCCTTCGAGGTGGGCGACGGCCACGGCAGCGGGCTGTTCCCGACCACCATGTTCCGCATCGGCCAGGTCGACGCGCCGGCCGCGCTGGAGGCGGTGGGCGAGTTCAAGGCCATCAACGACTTCATGGCGCGCGCCGAGGCGCAGAAGCCGGGCGTGTACAAGTTTCCGCGCGAAGGCGCCATCCTGCGGCCGAACAAGGACCCGCGCGAGTGGCGCGCCAACGTCACGCAAATTCGCAATGCCCAGGGCCGCGCGATGAACGGCGTGGACGCGCAGGAGCTCACCGACGGCGAGCTCGAGGGCCGCCGCCAGATCACCGAGTACTTCAAGTTCCTGAAGGCCGAGGTGCCGGGCTTCGCGCAGTCGGCCATCGTGGAGATCGCGCCGCAGGTCGGCATCCGCGAGACGCGGCGCATCCAGGGCCTGTACGCGCTGCAGCGCGAGGACATCCTGGGTTCGGCCAGGTTCGACGACAACATCGGCCTGAACGCCTGGCCGATGGAAATGCACGCCGACGGCCGCATCGAGTGGGCCTTTCCGCGCGACGAAGCCAACGCCTACAACCACCTGCCGTGGCGCATGCTGGTGCCGCAGGCGATCGACAACCTGCTGGTGGCGGGGCGCTGCGCGTCGATGACGCACGAAGGCCAGTCGGCCGCGCGCGCGAGCGGCGGCTGCTTCGTCATGGGGCAGGCCGCGGGCACCGCGGCGGCCACGCTGGGCAGCGCCAACTTCGCGCAGGTCGACGTGCCGGCGCTGCAGAAGAAGCTGCTGGCCGACGGCGCCGACCTGGACCGCTGAGCGCTCAGCGCTCCGCGCGCACGGGATGCGGCTAGAGTCCGGGGCTTGAAAAACTCGAATCCCGGACGAAACGTGCACTTTCTTTCGTTGCCTTCGCTGGCGCCCGCCGCGCGCCGCATCTTCCTGGCGCTGTCGTGCGCCGCATTCGGCCTGCTGCAGGCGGGCTGCGCCAGCACCCCCGAGGGCGACCCGGTCCACGGCAAGGACCGCATCGTGAGCTTCCTGGCGGCCAAGGACGGCCGCAAGGTGGCCATTGCCGGCGAGAAGTACCACTACGTGTTCGACGGCGACCCCTCGGTGGCGGCGCTGCTGCGCTGGAGCGGCCGCGCCAAGGTCACGCCCGCGCTCATCGGCGAGTTCAAGGTGGCGCGCAACCAGAGCTTCGAAGGCCAGTACGTGCTGATGGCGTTCGACGCCGACCTCACGCCCGAAGACCGCAGCTTTCTCGTGCAGACCGGCTTCGCCAAGGCCGAGGTGAAGTACGGCGACCGCACGGGCCCGGTGCTGCGCTACTTCGGCACCGTGTACGGCAAGCGCTACGAGGCGGCGGCGCTGAAGCCGGCCGACAAGGTCGACTTCTCGCGGCGCTACGACCTGAGCTACGTGGAGCAGGAGACGCTGAGCGCCCCCTTCTCCAAGGCCGCGCCTTCGCCGCTGGCGTACGCGGACGACGGCTCGGCGCTGCTGGACGGCGTGCCGGTGCGCGTGGTGCAGGGCGGCACCGACTTCAGCTGCCGCGCGAAGTACATGGACATCTGCTTCTTCAGGTAGCCCGGCTGTGACCCGGCCGCAAGCGCGCCCGGGCGCCGGCTGACCGGGCCGCGACAGCCCGCGGGCCCGGGCTTTGCTATGGTCGTGGGTTGCCTTTTTGCCAGCCCGCATTGTTTTCCCGATGACCACCGACCCCACCACCGCCTCCCGCCTCGTCCACGAACTCGTCGCGCTCATGCAGCTCGAACCCCTGGGCGGCGACCGTTTCCTCGCCCAGAGCGAGGACATCGGCACCCCCGCCGTCTTCGGCGGCCAGGTGCTCGGCCAGTCGCTGATGGCCGCCAGCCTCACCGTGGGCGCCGAGCGCCCGGTGCATTCCATGCACGCCTACTTCCTGCTGCCGGGCGAGCATGCGCCCATCGAGTACAGCGTCGACCGCGTGCGCGACGGCCGCAGCTTCACCACCCGCCACGTGGTGGCGCGCCAGCAGGAGCGCATCATCTTCGAGATGTCGGCCTCGTTCCAGACCGTGGACGACGGCGTCGAGCACCAGTTCGACATGCCCGAGGTGGCCGGCCCCGACGGCCTTGCCAGCGAGCTCGACCAGCGCATCGCCCTGGGCGACCGCCTGCCCGAACCGTGGCGCGCCAAGGCCACGCAGCCGCACGGCATCGAGTACCGCCGCGTCGACCCCGAGGACCTGATTGCCCCCGCCGTGCGCCCGACCTCGGCGCAAAGCGCCATCTGGATGCGCGCCATCGCGCCGCTGCCCGATGACCCCATGGTGCACCGCGCCCTGCTGGCTTATGCGTCCGACCACGGCCTGCTGCGCGCGGCCATGCTGCCGCACGGCCTGAGCTTCATGAGCGGCCAGGTGCGCCCCGCCAGCCTCGACCACGCGATGTGGTTCCACCGCGATTTCCGCATGGACGACTGGCTGCTGTACGTGCTCGACTCGCCCAGCGCCGGCGGCGCGCGCGGCCTGTGCCGCGGCAGCCTCTATGCGCGCGATGGGCGGCTGGTGGCGTCGGCGGCGCAGGAGGGGATGCTGCGCATCCGCTCCAAAAAGCCGCAAGCCTGAGACGAGCAACCGCACGACACGCCACGTTCACCACACGCCCCGCCACGGCTCAACCCCAAGACATCATGCAAATCTTCTTTTCCCCCGCATCCCCCTTCGTGCGCAAGTGCATGGTCGTGGCGCACGAGCTCGGCATGGCCGAGCGCATCGAGAAGTTGCCCAGCGCCGCCGGCCCGGTGAAGCGCGACGCGACCATCATCCCGAAGAACCCGCTGGGCCAGGTGCCGACCTTCATCACCGACGACGGCCAGGCGCTGTTCGACAGCCGCGTGATCTGCGAGTACCTGAACGCCACGCAGTCGGGCACGCTGTTCCCCGCCGATGGGGCCGCACGCTGGGCGCGCCTGACCGAGCTGGCGCTGGCCGACGGCATGACCGGCGCCGCGCTGCTCGCGCGCTACGAGAACGTGCTGCGCCCCGAGCCGCTGCGCTGGGCCGACTGGACCGACGGCCAGCTGGCCAAGGTGCGCACCGGCCTCGAGTGGCTGGAAACGGCGGCGCCGTCGTTCGGCGAGCGCGTCGACATCGGAACCATCGCCTTCGGTTGCGCGCTGGGCTACATGGACTTTCGTTTCCCCGATGTGAACTGGCGCGCCGAAGCACCGAACACCGCCAAGTGGTTCGATGCCTTCAACCAGCGCGCGTCGATGCAGGCGACGCTGCCATCGGTGTGAGCGAAGGCACAGGCGAGTTGACGTTCGGCGACCTGTCGCAGCGCACCGGCATCGCGTTGCCGCCGCTGTTGCGCCAGCTCATCGACAGCGGCCAGCCCACGCTGGCCAGCTTCTACGACTTCGAGTGGATCGATGCGAGGCAGGCCAGCGAGACCCTCGACGGGTGGCTGGACGCCAGGTGGCAGGGCGGCCGCCGCTTCCTGCCTTTCGCGCAGTCGGGCGGTGGCGATGCGTACTGCCTGGTGCCATTGCCCGGCGGGGTGGTGAGCGATGTGGTGGGCGTATCGCTCGTGTGGCACGACGACGAGCAGAGCCGCGTCGACCACGGCACGTTCTCCGATTTCGTCTGCGCCATGTTCCTGCAGACCTTCGCCGACATGAGCCATCTCGAGGCGTGGGACCTGTCCGGCCCGGAGATCGCCGAGCGCGTGATCGCGGACGTGGGGGTTGTCACGGCGTTCATGGACGCGAAGACCGCGGGCTGGCTGCAGGGGCTGAGCCGCTTGCCTGTCGAATCGCGGCCTTACAAGGCGGGGCCCCGCGCGAAGCCGGAGCAGGTGCCTTCGCTCATTTCCCAAGCGCAACTGGACGAGGAACTGACGCGGTTTCAGTTGCAGGACTCAGAGGCGTTTGCCGTCACGCCGCGTTGGGAAATCGGCGAATAGGCGCAAGCCCTCAGAGCATCAGTTGATCGGCCGCACACCGACATCGTGCCCAGGTGAACAGGGCGTCGGGTGCTTCCCGCAGCGAAATAAAGGAGGAGCGAAGCGGGGGACATTCGCGGAGGGAAGTACCCGGCGGCCTGTTCACACGCCCTGAACAGCAACGCCGCAACGCCGCCCCCTGCCTTCCAAATCAGAACTTGTAGTTCACCGTCAGCAGCACATTGCGCGGATCCCCGTACACCCCGGTGCCATAGGAGCCCAGCCCCGGCATGTAGGTCTTGTCGAGCAGGTTGTTGATGTTCAGCGCCAGGCTCAGGTGGCGGTCGAACTCGTAGCGCGCCATCAGGCCGACCAGTGCGTAAGACGGCTGGTCCGCGCGGAAGCCCGTGCCGTCGGAGGCCTGGTAGTAAGTGCGGCTCTGCCACGACAGCGAACCGCCCACGGTCAGCCGGCTCCAGTCGCCCGGCAGCCTGTAGCTGGTGCTCAGCTTCACCAAATGCTTGGGCTGGTTGGTGTTGACCGCACTCAGGATTTCATCGGGCTGCGGCGGAATGCGCGACATGCGGAAGGTGTAGCCGCCCGCGATGTTCCACGCCGGCGTGAGCTGCCCCGACACCTCCAGTTCCAGCCCCTTGCTGGTGATGCCGTTCACCGCCTTGTAGACCTCGTTGCCCGTGGTGTCGCTGCTGCCGACGTACTGCGCCGCGTTCTTCTGCTTCACGTAGAAGAGCGCCAGGCTGGTGTTGAGCCGGCGGTCGAGCAGCTCGCCCTTGATGCCCACCTCGGCCGCCTGCCCGGTCAGCGGCGCCAGCGCGCGCTCGGAGGCGTCCTTGTAGAAAGTCTGCGGGTTGAAGATGTCGGTGTAGCTCGCGTACAGCGACCACTGGCGGTTGACGTCGTACACCACGCCCGCGTACGGAATGGTCTTGTGGCTCACGCTCAGGTCGTCGGCCACGCTGTAGCTGCCGTCCAGCCCGAGCGTGCTGTCGTGCAGCTTGTACCAGCTCACGCGCGTGCCCAGGATGACCGACCAGTCGTCCGCCGGGCGCAGGCGCACCGCGGCGAAGGCGCCCTTCTCGGCGATGCGCGTCGTGCGCTGTTCCTTCAGCATGAAGTCGGGCCGGGCGAAGTTGCCGTCCCACGCGAAGTAGTTGGGCACCGGGCTGAAGTCGCTCGTGTAGCCCGGCGCGCCGCGCGTCTGGCGCGACCAGCCCAGGCCCATCGACAGCTCATGCTCGCGGCCGAACAGCTGGAAGGGGCCCGACAGCGCCAGGTTCACCGCGCTGGTAGTGGCGTCGGTCGGAATCTTGGCCGACAGCACGTTCAGCCCCGCGCCGGTGAAGGCGTCGAGCGAGCCGTAGCTGGCGGCGCCCACCTCCACGTCGCGCGACTGGCGCAGGCGGCTGGCGGAGAGGTCGAGCTTCCAGCCGTTGCCGAACTCGTGCTTCAGCGTGCTGAACAGGTTGGTGCTCTCGTTGTTCCAGTAGCTCCAGTTGGTGGCCGGGTTCCAGCGGCGCGAAAAGTGCGTCTGCCGCCCGTCGCTGAAGAACAGCGGAATGTGGCCGTAGCTGGCGCCGTGGGCGCGCGTTTCCATGTGGTCCACGCCCAGCGTGAGCAGCGTGCGCGGCGCCAGGTCGACCTCGACGATGCCGTACAGGTTGCGCGTGTCGCGCCCGTAGTTGTTCACGTACGAGTCGGCGTTCTGCGCCGCGGCCACCAGCCGGCCGCGCACGCTGCCGCTCGCGTTCAGCGGGCCCGAGATGTCGGCCACGCTGCGCACCTTGTTCCACGAGCCGATGCCGGCCGACACCGAGGCCTCGAACTCCGGCGTCGGGCGCTTGCGCACCAGGTTGATGGTGGCCGACGGGTTGCCCGCGCCGGTGAGCAGGCCGGTGGCGCCCTTGACGATTTCCACCCGGTCGTAGATGGCGCTGTCGCCCAGCGAGGTGGTGTACTGGCTGGCGCTGTCCATGGTGTTGGGCACGCCGTCGAACTGGAAGTTCTCGATCGTGAAGCCGCGCGCGTAGAAGGTCGAGCGCTCGCTGTCGTTGCGCCCCACGGTGACGCCCACGGTCTTCTCCAGGATTTCGGGCACGTTGGTGAGCGCCTGGTCGTCCATCTGCTGGCGCGTGATGACGCTGACCGACTGCGGCGTTTCGCGCAGCGACAGGTTCATGCGCGTCGCGCTGCTGCTCGCGCGCGCCGCGTAGGAGCCGGTGCCTTCGCTGGTGTTGTCGCCGGTGGCCGTCACGGTCACGGGCGGCAGGTCTGCGCCGGTGGCCACGGGCGCGTCCTTGAGCGTGAAGAAGCCGGGGCTCGACTGCGTGGCCACGATGCCGGTGCCGGCCAGCAGCCGCTCGAGCGCCTCGCGCGGGGTGTAGCTGCCGGCCAGCGCCGGTGCGCGCAGGCGGGCGAGCTTGTCTTCGTCGAACAGCAGCTGCTGGCGGGCCTGGCTGGCGAAGGCGCGCAGCGCGGCCGGCAGCGGCTGGGCGGCAATGTCGAACTGCACGCGAACCTGCTGGGGTTGCGGCTGCGGCTGCGGCTGCGCGTGCACGGTGCCGGCCGTCGCCAGCAGGGCCAGCACGCCCGCCGACACCGCCGCCATGGTCGCCCGCGAGGCGCCCGCCCCGGCGCGCAGGCCCGTGGCCAATGCACCCCGCGCCACGGCGCCCTTCAAATTCCTTGCTCGCATCTCTTGTGTTCCTGTTCGTTCGTCGGTCCGCGCGTGGCTGTGCCCGCGCCGGTGAGGGAGACCGTTGGCTGGAGAGAACGAAGGCGAGGGCCGTCGAGCTGCTTGGCTGGCAGTCGGGAGGGGGCGAAGCATTCGCGGCCCTCACAGGTATAGAACGCAGGCCTGGCGAAAGTCAGAACCCGCCGTGCCTGAAAAAAGCGAAATGAATTCGCCGGCGCCCGTTCACTTCCGGGCAATGCGCCAGCTGCCGTCGGGCTGCTGCTGCACGCGCAGCGGCAGCAGGCCGGGCAGGGCCTGCAGGAAGGCCTCGGGCGTGGCCGTGGCGGCGACGCCCGAAATGGGTTGCCGCGCCAGGTCGGCGCTGGCCAGCACCACCGGCCGGCCCAGGTAGCGCGACAGCTCCTGCGCCACCTCGCCCAGCGGCGTGCGCTGGAACTGGATCTGGCCGGTGCGCCAGTCGCCGACCGTGGCGGCATCGGCCGGCACGCCGCGGTGCGCGCGCGTGGCGGGGTCGATGGCCACGCCGGCACCGGGCCCCAGCACCAGCACCTGCGGCTCGCGCGCGTCGCGGTCCGGTCGCACCTCGACCCGGCCCGAGCGCACCTTGACGACGATCTCCGGCGGCGCTGCGCGCACGTTGAAGGCGGTGCCCACCACCTTGACCTGGCTGGCGCCGCTGTCCACGGTGAAGGGGCGGCCGGTGTCGGGCGCCACCTCGAAGAAGGCCTCGCCCCGTTCGAGCGTCACCTCGCGGCGGCGCGGAAAGTAACGCACGCGCAGGGTGCTGTCGGTGTTGAGCGCGACGTGGCTGCCGTCGGGCAGGTCGACGCGACGGGTCTCGCGGTGGGCGGTCGCGACCTCGGTGGTGAAGGTGGCGGTATCCGCCCAGCGGTGCAGGCCGTAGCCGCCGACCAGCGCCACGACGGCGAAGGCGGCGACGGCGGCGAAGCCGGTGGAAAGCGTGCGGGCCCATCCGCGACGAGCACGGCGCACGTCGGTCTTTGCAGATGTCGCGCGCCTGGCGGGTGCGGCGGGTGCGGCAAATGCAGCAGGTGCAGCCGGTGCGGCAGCCGCGCGCCAGGACCGGTCCGCGGCCAGCGGAATCTGGTGCAGGTCGTGGCTGGTGAGCGCCATGCCGTCGTAGACCTCGCGGTGCAGCGGGTCGGCCGCCAGCCAGGCGTTCAGCGCGCGCTCGTCGCTGCCGGTCCAGCTGGTTTCGTGGCGCCGCATGAACCACGCGGCGGCCGTCTCGTGCAGGGCGACGAGCGCCTGCGGGGACAGGCCCGGGGGAGTCTCAGCCGTCGCGGTCATGGGGCCTCCTGGCGCTCTTCGGCGCCGGCATCGCGGGAGTCGGTGGAATCGTGGGCATCGCGTGCGTCGTGGGCGTCGTCCTGCACGTGCAGCTGCGTCATCTGCTGCAGGCTCGGGTACTTCACGCGCAGCTGGCAGTAGGCCATCGCGCGGTTCAGGTGCTTGGCCACCATGCGCGCGGAAATGCCCATGGCCGCGGCCACCTCGTCGTGGCTCAGGCCGTCGATGCGGTTGAGCAGGAAGGCCTGCCGCTGGCGCTCGGGCAGCTCGGCCACGGCGGCGTCCAGCCGCTGCAGGCGCTCGCGGTGCGCGGCGAGTTCGAGCGGCGACTGGCGCTCGTCCGCGGGCAGCGCGGCCAGCTCGGGGCCGGCCGTTTCCATCGACACGAGCTCGGGGCTTTCGCCGCGGCCGTCGCGGCGCCATGCGTCGAGCGCCACGCTGCGCGCCGTGGTGCGCAGGTAGGGGGCTTCTTCGTCGGGCGCGAGCGACTTGCGCGCGACGGCCATGCGCACGAAGACGTCCTGCGCGGCGTCCTCGGCCTTGTCGTGCTGGCCCAGCCGCCCGCGAAACAGGCGCACCAGCGGCTTGCGCCAGCGTGCGTACAGGCTGGCGAGCTGGCTTTCGGCGCCGGCCGGGTCGTCGGGGTCGTTGGCGGGGAGGAACATGGGCACGCGGGCAGCCAGGCAATCTTGAGAAGGGCGGGGAAAGCACCTCGATCCGGATTGGCGGTCCCCTGCGCCGTGGGGAACGGCGAGGGGCGGACGGGCCTGGCTACGTGCGGATGTCTGGGGGCGGTGAGAAACCGGCGGCGATTGTATCGACGGCCGAATGGCGATCCTTGGCTAAATTCGGGAGTTCATCGCCAACCAAGGAACCCCGCATGTCAGATCAAAAAGTAGCCATCGTCACCGCCGGCGGCAGCGGCATGGGCGCCGCCGCGGCACGCAAGCTGGCCGAAGACGGCTTTCGCGTCGCCATTCTTTCGTCGTCCGGCAAGGGCGAGGCGCTGGCCGCCGAGCTGGGCGGCATCGGCGTGACCGGGTCCAACCAGTCGAACGACGACGTCAAGCGCCTGGTGGACCGCGTAAGCGGCGAGTGGGGCCGCGTCGACGTGCTGGTCAACAGTGCCGGCCACGGCCCGCGCGCCCCCATCCTGGACATCACCGACGAGGACTGGCACCGCGGCATGGACGTGTACCTGCTGAGCGCGGTGCGCCCCGCGCGGCTGGTGGCGCCGCTGATGGTGAAGCAGGGCGGCGGCAGCATCATCAACATCTCGACCTTCGCGGCCTTCGAGCCCGACCCGGTGTTCCCGACCTCGGGCGTGTTCCGCGCGGGCCTGGCGGCGTTCACCAAGCTGTTCGCCGACAAGTACGCCGAGCACAACGTGCGCATGAACAACGTGCTGCCCGGCTTCATCGACAGCCTGCCCGAGAAGGCCGAGTTCCGCGCGCGCATTCCGATGGGCCGCTACGGCAAGAGCAGCGAGATCGCGGCCGTCATCGGCTTCCTGGCGTCCGAAGGCGGCGGCTACATCACGGGGCAGAACCTGCGGGTGGACGGCGGCATCACGCGCTCGGTGTGAAGCCCGGCGGCGGGCGAAGGAAAGGCCCCGCTGCCTAGAATCGCGCCCCATGTGCCCGAGGATGCCCCGCTTTCCCATTCGCCGCCGCCAGTCCGGCTGCTCGCGGCCGACGCCTCCTTGACGCCGGTGCACTGACGCACGCCGCGGACTTCCGCGGCAACCCTCGCGGTGACCCTCGCTGCGGTTCACCAGCTCCTGTCATGCACCTGCCCCGCACCGCCGCGCACGCTTTGCCGGCGGCCTGCGGGCTGCTTTCCTTCTTCCTCATGTCTTCCCAACCCAGTCGCTTGCGCACCGCGTGGTGCCCCAGCATTCCCCGCGAGCTGATGGCCGGCGCCGTCGCCACCTTCGCGCTCATTCCCGAGGTCATCGCCTTCTCGTTCGTGGCCGGGGTCGATCCGGCGGTCGGGCTGTTCGCTTCTTTCATCATCGGCATCGTCATCGCCTTCACGGGCGGGCGGCCGGCCATGGTGTCGGCCGCGGCGGGCTCGGTGGCGCTGGTGGCCGCGCCGCTGGTGCATGCGCACGCCCTGCCGTACCTGCTGGCGGCCGGCGTGCTCGCGGGCGCGATGCAGATCGTGTTCGGCCTGCTGCGCCTGGGCGTGCTGATGCGCTTCGTGTCGTCGTCGGTGCGCACGGGCTTCGTCAACGCGCTGGCCGTCCTGATCTTCGCGGCGCAGATGCCGCACTTCATCGGCGCCAACATGGCGACCTGGGCCATGGTGGGGCTCGGGCTGGCGGTGATCTACCTGCTGCCGCGCCTCACCACGGCCGTGCCCTCGCCGCTGGTGTGCATCGTGGTGGTCACGCTGGCGGGCCACTTGCTGGGCCTGCCACTGAAGACGGTGGCCGACCTGGGCCAGCTGCCGAGCGCATTGCCGGCCTTCGCGCTGCCGCAGGTGCCGTTCACGCTCGACACGCTGCGCATCATCGCGCTGCCCGCCTTCGCCATCGCAATGGTCGGGCTGCTCGAATCGATGATGACCGCCAGCGTGGTCGACGAGCTCACCGACACGCCCAGCTCGAAGAACCGCGAGTGCAGCGGCCTGGGCGTGGCCAACGTGGCGGCCAGCTTCTTCGGCGGCATCGCGGGCTGCGGAATGATCGGCCAGACCGTGAGCAACGTGCGCTACGGCGGGCGCGGCCGGCTGTCGACGCTGTTCGCGGGCGCGTTCCTGCTGGTCTTGATGGTGCTGCTCAAGCCCTGGGTGTCGCAGGTGCCGGTGGCGGCGCTGGTGGCCATCATGGTGATGGTGTCTGCATCGACCTTCGACTGGGGCTCGCTGCGCACGCTGGTGCGCCACCCGCGCATGTCCAGCGCGGTGATGCTCGCGACCGTGGCCGTCACGGTGGGCACCGACAACCTGGCGGCGGGCGTGGCCGTGGGCGTGATGCTGAGCGGCGTGTTCTTCACCTTCAAGGTGGCGCGGCTGCTGAACGTGCAGGCAGCGAAGGAAGCCGACGGTGCCCTCGTGTACCGCGTCACGGGCCAGGTGTTCTTCGCCTCGGCCGACATGCTGGTGGACGCCTTCGACGTGCGCGAGATCGACGCCGCGCCGGTGCGCATCGACGTGTCGCAGGCGCATTTCTGGGACGTGACGGGCGTGGCCGCGCTGAAGAAGGTGGTCGAGCGCCTGCGCAAGCACGGCAGCACGGTGGACGTCACCGGCATGAACCAGGCCAGCCGGGACCTCGTGCTGCAGCTGGACGCGGCGCCCGACTGAGGCTGTAGAAGCTGATCGGCACGTTGCCGTTCGGCAACAAATTGAAACAAAACCGGTTCTTTACAGGCTGGGTTTTGGCAGAAATTCAGCCTTTTGTTTACACCTGATTACTATTGGCAGCGATTCTGAACATCGCTGCCCTCGCGCCTCATTTGTTCAGCCCACGGTGTAGCTGGAAGAAGAAATGAGCCGAAGCTTGATGAGACAGTGGGTTCGATGCGGCGTGGCCGCCGCGGTGGCAATGGCCGTCCTGGGCGGCGGCGCGGCCCATGCGCAGGGCGAGCGCTTCGACATCGCGCGCTTCCAGGTCGAGGGCGACACGCTGCTCGGCGCCGCCGAAGTACAGCGCCTGGTCGGCGGCATCGCCGGCCCGGGCCGCGCCTACGGCGACATCCAGCGCGCGGTCGATGCGCTGCAGCAGGCCTATGCGCAGGCCGGCTACAGCACGGTGAAGGTGTCGGTGCCCGAGCAGGAGCTCACGGGCGGCATCGTCACGCTGAAGGTGACGCAGGCCGTCATCGGCAGGGTCACCGTCAGCGGCAACACCCGCTTCAGCGAGCAGAACATCCGCGCCAGCCTGCCCGCGCTGCAGCCGGGCCGCGTGCCCGACCTGCGCGCGATTTCGGGCTCGGTGCAGCTGGCCAACGACAACCCGGCCAAGCAGGTGGGCGTGACGCTGGGAGACGGCGCCACCCCCGGCACCCTGGACGCCAAGGTGGCCGTGACCGACAACGACCCGCTGCGCGTGATCGCCACGCTGGACAACACCGGCACCCCGGCCAGCGGCCGCTGGCGCACCGGCGTGGCGCTGCAGCACGCCAACCTGTTCGACCGCGACCACGTCGGCACGCTCGCGTACACCACCTCGCCCGACAGCCCCTCGGGCATGCGGCTGGAGCTGTACTCGCTGGGCTACCGCATTCCGCTGTACGCCCTGGGCGACAGCATCGACTTCGTCTACGGCAAGTCCAGCGCCAACTCGCCCGCGAGTTCGCCCACGCTGGGCGGCGTGCTGGGCTTTACCGGCAAGGGCGACATCTACGGCCTGCGCTTCAACCACTTCCTGGGCCGCAGCGGCGAAAGCAGCGCGAAGCTGGTGCTGGGCATCGACCGCAAGCGCATCGACTCGCGCTGCGACGTGGGCGGGCAAGAGGTCAGCATCGCGCCGCCGACGCCGCCCATCGCGGCCTGCGTGCCCTACGTGACGGCGCCGCTGAGCCTCACCTACGTCGGCCAGCGCGAGAGCGTGGGCGAGACGCTGGGCTACAGCCTGGGCGTGTCGCGCAACCTGGCGAGCGGCACGCGCTACACCAACCTCGACGGGCGCACCGACCGCTACTCGTACCTCACGCCGGGCAACCGCGACACGCGCGACGGCTTCGTGGTGCTGCACGGCGCGGCCTCGTGGTTCAAGGGCCTGTCGAACGACTGGCAGCTGCGCCTGAACGGCAGCGCGCAGTACGCCAACGCGCCGCTGGTGGCGGGCGAGCAGTTCGGCCTCACGGGCCTGTCGCTGGTGCGCGGCTTCCAGGAGCGCGCGGTGGCGGCCGACAGCGGCCTCGTCGCCAATGCAGAGCTCTACACGCCCGAGCTGGGCGGGCCGGCCGGCACCCTCGGCATCCCAGGCCAGCTGCGCCTGCTGGCCTTCTACGACGCCGGCTACGGCGCCAACAAGCGCACCGCCGGCACGCTGGTGCCCAGCCACGTCACGGTGGCGAGCATGGGCGTCGGCGCGCGCTACGCGTGGGGACGCAATTTCAACCTGCGGCTGGACATTGCCCGCGTCAACGACGCCGGCAATGCCTTCACCGAGAAGCGCGGCGACTGGCGCGCCCATCTGAGCGCCATGGTGGCGTTCTGAAACCGTTGATCCCGTCGACCGATTCGGCCTCCTAGAACCTCAGGCAGACGACCACCATGCGCTCGCACTCCAAACTCCCGCCCCGGCTTCGGCTCCTCCCGCTCACCATCGCGGCCCTGTGCGCGGCGGCCGGCGCGCCCGTGCATGCGCAGCTCGCGGTGGGCGCGCTGCCCACGGGCTGGAACGTCGGCTCGGGCAACGTGTCGATCGTGCAGAACGGCAGCACGCTCAACATCCAGCAGCTCACGCCGCAGGCGCTGGTCAACTTCGCCACCTTCAACGTGGGCGCGGGCGCGCTGGTCGACATTCGCCAGCCCGGCGCCGCCTCGGCGCTGCTGGCGCGCACCACCGGCGGCAACCCTTCGCAGATCTACGGGCAGATCAAGGCCAACGGCGCGCTGTGGCTCATCAACCCGGCCGGCATCATGGTGGGCCAGGGCGCGCGCATCGACGTGGGCAGCTTCATCGCGAGCACGCTCAACGTGAGCGACAGCGACTTCCTGGCGGGCCGGCTGAACTTCAAGGCCGGGGGCACGGCGGGTGCAGCGGATGCAGCGGGTGAAGTGCGCAACGCCGGCACCATCACCGCGGCCAGCGGCGGCAGCATCTACCTGGTGGCGCCCGGCGTCACCAACACCGGCACGCTGAACGCGCCCAACGGCGAAGTGCTGCTGGCGGCGGGGCAGAACGTGCAACTGGTGGACACCGGCACGCCCGGCGTCTCGGTGGCCATCACCGGCGCGGCCGGCGAGGTGAAGAACCTGGGGCGCATCGCGGCGGAAGCGGGGCGCATCGGCCTCGCGGCGGGCCTGGTGAGCAACAGCGGCAGCATCAACGCCGACAGCGTGGTGCGCGAAGGCGGGCGCGTGTTCCTGCGCGCCTCGGGCGACCTGAAGACCACCGCTGCCTCCGACATCAGCGCCAACGGCACCACCGGCGGCAACGTGCAGCTGTATGCCGACGGCGCGGCCCGCATCGACGGGCGCGTGTCGGCCACCGGCAGCGCGGGCCGCGGCGGCTACGTCGACACCTCGGGCAAGAAGTCGCTCGACGTGGTCAACGCGCCGGTGGTGGGCAAGGGCGGCGAGTGGCACATCGACCCCTTCGACATCGAGATCGTGGACGGTTCCCTGGGCAGCGGCACCAGCGGCGGCATCGAGAACGGCCAGAGCGTCATCGTGTCGAACGAAGGCGGCGCGCGCATCGGCGCGAACACCATCAAGGCGCAGCTGGACGACGGCGTCAATGTGTCGATCACCACGGGCGCGGGCCCGGGCGAGTTCGGCGCCGGCGACATCACCGTGAACGGGGCCATCGTCAAGACCGGCGCCGTCGACTCGACGCTCACGCTGAACGCGAGCAACAACATCTACATCAATGCGGCCATCAGCAGCAGCAAGAGCACGCTCGGGCTCAACCTGAACAGCAACCTGGCGAACGCAGACGCCAAGGTCAGCCACGCGGCGCAGCTCAACGCCAACCTCGACCTGCACGGCGGCGTGCTGACGGTGTCGCAAGGCGAGGGCACGGGCAACGGCACGCTCGACATCGTCGGCGGCACCACCTTGCTGAACATGCCGACGTCGGCCATCGTGGCGGACACCGTCAACGTGGGGGCGAACGGCACGCTCGCGGTGAACCGCGCGGGCTCGGCCCTGTCGGGCGCGCTGAACAACGCGGGCACCGTGTCGGTGGGCGGCGGCACCGCGCTGTTCGACCACAGCGGCACGCACAGCGGCACGTTCAACGTGGCCGCGGGGTCGAGCGCTTCGTTCTCTGGCGGCCACAGCTTCAACGCGGGCACCGTCTTTACCGGCACGGGCACTGTCGAGTGGTCCGACAGCGTCAACCTGGGCACCTCGCTCAGCTTCGGCAAGGGCAACGGCGCGCTGGTGATGCACGGGCTTTCGGTCTCCACCAGCAACGCCAGCGTGCTCACCACGCAGGGCATGGGCCACGTGGTCGACAGCCAGATGGACCTGCAGGGCGGTGCCACCTGGGTGAACAACGGCAGCGTCGACGTGCGCGGCGACGGCGCCATCATCGTCTACCAGGCGGGCAACCGCTTCGAGAACAACGGCACCGTCACCACCTCGGGTACCTTCGACAACGTGCTGGTGGGTTCGACGGCTGCGAGCACCTTCTTCAACAACGGCACCATCGTGAAGAGCGGCGTGGCCGCGCAGAACTACTTCGACATCACCAACACCGCCGGCAGCACCCTGCGCGTGGACGCGGGCGAGTTGCTGCTGCAGCACTCCACGCAAGGCGGCACCGTGCAGGTGGCGGCCGGCGCGCACGCCACGTTCTACGGCCTCGCGCTGAACAGCGGCGTCGTGTTCTCGGGCACCGGCGCCGTCACGTGGAACGGCGCGGTCACGCTGCTGGGCGACGTGGACATCGGCGCGGCGGCGCCTGCGCTGTCGGGCGGCCCGCTGACCTACCTGCAAGGCAACGGCCACCAGTTCACCACGCGCAACGTGGTGAACATCACCGACAACGCCAGCTGGGTGCTGACCGACGCCACGACCTGGAACAACCTGGGCAGCGTGAACGTGGGCACGGCGGGTGCCGCGCGCGGCGACGTGGGCCCGGGCACGCTCGAGTTGCAGGGCAGCGGTGCCTTCAACAACCGCGCGGGCGCCGCGCTGACCGTGTCGCCCGGCTCGCAGTTGCGGCTGGCCGCCACCGGCGTGGTCACCAACGACGCCGGCGGCACCGTTCGCCTGGTGAGCGATGGGTCGGACTCGGGCCCGGTCTTTCGCAACCCCGCCAACGGCCATCTGCTGAACAGCGGCACCGTGGTGAAAAGCGGCGTGGGCAGCACCGCTGCGCCGCTCACCAACCTAGCCGGCGGCACGGTGCGCATCGAAGAGGGCGAGCTCGATGCGCGCATGGGCGCCGACAACCCGAACAACGGCGCCATCGTGCTGCTGCCCGGCAGCACGCTCGGCAGCGGCGACACGCACCTGTACAACAACGGCAGCATCGCGGGCAGCGGCACCGTCGCGCTGGGCGGCGACGCCACGCTGTTCAACAACGGCACGGTCGCCCCCGGCAGCGCGGACGCGCTGGGCCGGATCGCCGTGCAGGGCAGCTATGTGCAGGGCGCCAACGGCGTGCTGAACATTCGCCTGGGCAGCGACGGCGTCGACCTGCTCGACATCGACGGCGCGGCCACGCTGGGCGGCACGTTGAACCTGGGCACGCTCGGTGGCTTCATGCCGGCGAACGGCGCCATGGCCGACTTCGTGGTGGCGCGTGGCGCCGGCAGCGGCACCTTCGCGCAGGTCAACGCGCCCGGCCTCGCGTCGGCCAGCAGCACGGCCACGCTGAGCGTGAGCTACCCGGCGCCCGGCGCGAGCGAGGGCACGGTGGCGCGCGCCACGGCCGCCGTGCTGCCGTCCGTTGGCGTGTGCACGTCGAACGCCGCGTTGCCCGGTTGCGACAGCGTGCTGCCGACGCTGGCGCAGTGCGTGGCCAACAGCATGCTGGACGGCTGCTCGGCCCGCCTGCCCAGCGTGGCGATGTGCACGGTGAGCCCGTTGCTGCCGGGGTGCCCGTCGCCGCCGGCCGCCACGCTGCCGCCCGCGCCGTTGCCTGCGCCCGCGCCGTCGGCCGACATCTGCACCATCGCCCCGAACTCGGCGCTGTGCCAGGTGCTGTCGCCGCCGACCGCGTCGCAGCCGGTCAAGCCGGTGCAGCAGGCGGCCGACGAGGTCATCAAGACCGTGGTCGCGTCGCAGCCCAAGACCGATTTCGACCAGGTGGCGTTCCTGGACACGAAGAAGAGCGCGACGCCGGGTGGTTCGTCGGCGTCGGGTTCCGGCGATGACACAAAGAGCGACACGAACAGCGACACGAACAGCGCCGGATCGAAGACCGGCACCGTGAACGAGCCCGCCAAGAAGATGTATTGCAACTGAGGCAGACCCACGCATGAAAGCAACCCCATTCCTCGCAGGCCTGCTGGCCTTCGCCTCGTTCGCCCTCATGGGCGCGGCCCAGGCCCAGGGTGCGTCGCCGGTGGTCGGCACCGTAACCAACCTCTCGGGCGTGCTGGTCGTTCGCACGGCCGAAGGCGCCACCCGGCTGCTGGCCGTGGACTCGCAGATCCGCCAGGGCGACACGCTGACCACCGAGAGCCGCGCCTACGCGCAACTGAAGTTCAGCGACGGCGCCGAGTTGGTGCTGCAGCCGCAGTCGATGCTGGTGGTCACGCGCTATAGCTACGACGCCGCGCAGCCGCAGCGTGACGGCATCGAGCTCGGCCTGGCGCAGGGCGGCTTCCGCAGCACCGCCGGCGCGGTGGGCCAGCGCAGCAAGGACGCCACCGTCATCAACACGCCCATGGGCGCGCTCAAGGGCAACGCCAGCATGGTCGTGTCCCTGCAGCAGCCGTGAAGCGCACTCACCTTCGCGAGACACCGATGAAAAAACGCTTCCTTGCCCTGCCTGCAGCGCTTGCCGTGCTGGCCACCGCCGCGATGCCTGCCCTGGCGCAGCAGGCGCTGCCCAAGGCCCCTGTCTCGACCCCGCCGCTGCCGCCGGGCCTGTACGTGCAGGTGATCGACGGGCTGATCAACGTGACCAACAAGGGCGGCAGCCAGACCTTTGCCCCAGGCCAGTTCGGCTTCACACCCACGCCGGTGCAGGCGCCGGTCGTCGTGCCGAAGAACCCCGGCCTGCAGTTCACGCTGCCGCCCGCGTTCAGCGCGCCCCCGACGGTCACGGGCAGTTCCAGCGGGCCCAAGTCGAACGCCGTCGACTGCGAGGTGCGCTGAGCGTTCACGCCGCGGCTTGTGGCCGTGGCGGATGCGCCGGACGCTCCTGTCGATCCGCCTGTGCCGGATGTTGCGCCCGCGCCCGCGTGCGAAAGCGCCCCGGGCTCTCGCCGATCTCGCGCTTGAAGGCCGCGCTGAACGCCGTCTCCGACTGGTAGCCGATGCGCTCGGCGATGCGCGCGATGCCTTCGTCGCTGTGGCGCAGCGCGTTGCGCGCCACCGTCATGCGCCAGCCGCCCAGGTACTCCAGCGGCGTCGATCCGGTCAGCGCCTTGAAGCGCACCGCGAAGGCCGTGCGCGACATGCCCGCGGTGTGCGCCAGGCGCTCCACCGTCCACGGTTGGGCGATGTCGCCGTGCATGCGCGACAGCGCCTGGCCGATGCGCGCGTCGGCCATCGCACCCAGCCAGCCCTCGGGCTGCGGCGCGTTCGCCAGGTACACGCGCAGCGCCTGCACCAGCACCAGCGCGGCGAGGTGGGTGCGCGCGATGGAGGCGCCGGGGCGCAGCTCGGCCGTTTCCCAGCTCATCAGGTCGAGCAGCCCCGCGAGCGGTCGCGTGCCCGGGTCGCTCGCGCGCAGGTGGATGAGCGGCGGCAGGTGGCGCAGCAGCAGCTCGCCGGCTTCGCCGTCGAGCGTGAAGCGGCCAGTGGCCATGGTGACCATGGGGGCGCTGGCCTCGTCGCCTTCCGTCTCGCTGCCTGCGCCGTGGCCCTCGAAGCGCATCACGCCGTCGGCGCCGCGGTGGTCGCGGCTGGCCTGCACGCCGTCCTGCAAGGGGCCCGGCGGATCGCTGCACGCCATGAAGGGCTGGCCGTTGGTCAGCAGGTAGAAGTCGCCGGCCGCCATGGACACGACATCGGCCGCGGCATCTGCCGTGTTTTCGATCTGCATCCGCAGCCGCCCCGTGAGCACGCAGCCCAGCTTGATGTGCGACGCATAGCGCGGATACCGGAAGCCCCAGCGCCCGCGCGCCTCGAAGCGCGAAGACAGCGTGCTGCTCACCGTGAGCATCGACAACACATCGGACAGCGGATCCATGGTCTTTGGCTCTTTGTGTACGGTTGAATAGGAAAAGCGCTATTTTGATTATTCAATCATTCAGCGCCAAGCGCGAGCATGGGCGCATGACCACTTCCGACACCTCCGACACCTCCAGGGCCCCGCTGTCCCGCTACGCCATCGTGCTGGGCCTGCTCACCGCCATCGGCCCCAGCGCCATCGACATGTACCTGCCCGCGCTGCCCGCCATCGGCCGCGCGCTGGGCGCCGACGCGCATGCGGTGCAGGCCAGCCTGATGGCCTTCTTCATCGCCACCGGCGCGGGCCAGCTGGTGGCGGGGCCGCTGTCGGACATGTTCGGGCGCAAGCGGCCGATGTACGTGGGCCTGGCGGTGTTCGTGCTGGCCAGCATCGGCTGCGCGCTGGCGCCGGGCATCGGCACGCTCATCGCCTTTCGCTTCCTGCAGGGGCTCGGCGCCTGCGCGTGCATGGTCACGCCGCGCGCCGTGGTGCGCGACCTGCACACCGGCACCGAGGCGGCGCGGCTCATGTCCCTGCTGATCCTGGTCTACAGCGTGTCGCCCATCCTCGCGCCGCTGGTGGGCAGCCTCGTGGCCGAGGCGGCCGGCTGGCGCGCCGTGTTCTGGGTGATCGGCGCGCTCGCGGTGCTGGCCGTGGCGATGGTGGCGGCGCTGCTGCCCGAAACACGCCCGCCCGCGGCGCGCGCGCAGAGCAGCCTGCGCGGTGCCATGGCGGGCTACGGCGTGCTGCTGCGCGACCGGCACTTCCTGGCCGTGGCCTTCATGGCCTCGCTCACGCTGTCGGGCTTTTTCGTGTACGTGGCCAATTCGTCGTTCGTGATGAGCACGCACTTCGGCGTGTCGCCGCGCCTGTACGCGGTGCTGTTCGCGCTCAATGCGGTGTCGATGATCGTCGCCTCGCAATTCAACGCCCGGCTCGCCGCGCGCTTCGGCATCCGGCGCGTGCTGCGCACCGCGGTCGCCGTGCATGCCGGTGTCGCGGCGGTGCTGCTGGTGCTGACGCTGGCGGGCGTCGACCGGCTCGGCGTGCTGGTCGCGCTGCTGATGGTGGTGTACGGCCTGAACGGCGTGATCGTGCCCTCGGCCTTCGTGGTGGCGATGGAAGGGCACGCGGCGCGCGCGGGCACCGCGTCTGCCTTGCTCGGCACCTTGAACTTCGCGGGCGGCGCGGTGGTGGTGGCGCTGGTGTCGCCGTTCGCCGATGGCACGCCGCTGCCGATGGTGGTAGGGATCGCGGGGTGTTCGTTGGCGGTGCTGGTGCTGGCGTTGCGTGGGCTGAGGCGCGAACGGGCCGCGGGGCCGGTCAACGTCTAGTCAAACCCCCAGGTACCGCGTCCACAAGGACCGATCAGCGTCCAGCGCCGCCGAGTCCCCCTGCCACACCACCCGCCCGCGCTCCAGGATCACGTGGCGGTTCGCCAGCGGCAGCAGGCGCTGCACGTACTTGTCGACCACCAGGATCGCTTCGCCCTCGGCCTTCAGCGTGGCGATGCAATGCCAGATCTCCTCGCGGATGACCGGTGCCAGCCCTTCGGTGGCTTCATCGAGGATCAGCAGGCGCGGGTGCGTCGACAGCGCGCGCGCAATGGCCAGCATCTGCTGCTCGCCGCCCGAGAGCTGGTTGCCCGCGTTGGCCTTGCGCTCCGCGAGGCGCGGAAACAGCCCGTACAGCGCCTCGACCGTCCAGCGCGGCGCGCTGCCCGGGCGCGGCCGCGCGAAGGCGCGCAGGTGTTCTTCCACGCTCAGGTTCGGGAACACGTGCCGCCCCTCGGGCACGATGGCCACGCCGCGCCGCGCGATGGCATCGGGCTTCATCGACTTGCTCGGCCCGCCGATGGCCGCGCCGCCGAAGTGCACGCTGCCGCGCATCGGCGAGAGCGTGCCGGTCAGCACCTTCAGCAGCGTGCTCTTGCCCATGCCGTTGCGCCCCAGCAGGGCCAGCACTTCGCCGGGGCGGATGTCGATGTCGATGCCGAACAGCACCTGGCTGGCGCCGTAGCCGGCCTCGATGGATTTCGCTTCGAGCAATGTGGATGCCGCGCTCATGAATGTCCTTCTGCCTCGGTACCCAGGTACACGGCCTGCACGTCGGGGTGGCCGCGCACTTCGTCGGCGGTGCCGCTCATCAGCACCTTGCCCTGCACCAGCACCGTGAGGCGGTCGGCCAGGCGGAACACGGCGTCCATGTCGTGCTCGATCAGCAGGATGGCCATCGACGCGCGCAGCGACTCGATCAGCTCCACCATGCGCGCCGATTCGTCGGGGCCCATGCCGGCCATGGGCTCGTCGAGCAACAGCAGCTTGGGTTCGGCGGCAAGCGCCAGCGCCACGTCGAGCGCGCGCTGCGCGCCGTGCGGCAGTGTGCCCGCGATGCGCGCGCGTTCGTTGCCCAGCCCGACGCGGTCGGCCAGCGCCACCGCACGGTCGACCAGGCCGCGCTCCTTCGCGCGCGGCGCCAGGAAGCGGAGGCTGCTGCCCGCATGGGCCTGCGCGGCGAGCATCAGGTTGTCGTGCACGGTCTCTTTCGGGAACACGCGCGTTACCTGGAAGCAGCGCGACATGCCCGCGGCCACGCGCTGGTGGTCCTTCAGCGCGGTGATGTCCTTTTCGTCGAGCAGCAGCCGGCCGGCATCGGCCTTCAGCAGCCCGGTGATCAGGTTCACCAGCGTGGTCTTGCCCGCGCCGTTCGGCCCGATGAGCGCATGCACTTCGCCGCGCTCCACGGTGAGGTTCACATGGTCGGTCGCCAGCAGGCCGCCGAAGCGCTTGACCAACCCTTCGATTCTGAAAAGGCTCATGGTGCGTTGCCCGCTTTGGCTTCGGTCGAGAGCGTCGGGGTCAGGGTGTTGGGCACGCGGCGCTTGTACAAGGCGGCCAGCCCCTTCGGTGCCCACAGCGCGACGGCGATCAACAGCAGCCCGAGCGGCATGTGCCAATGGTCGGTGTGCTGCTTGAGCACCTCTTCGAGCAGCAGCCACACGACCGCGCCCACGGGCCCGCCCCAGCTGCGCCCCAGCCCGCCGATGACCACCATCACCAGCAGCGTGGCCGACTGCGTCCAGTGCATGGTCGCCGGGCTCACGAAGCCGTTGCCGCCCGCCAGCAGCGCGCCGGCCAGGCCGGCGATGGCGCCCGCGATGGCGAAGGCCACCAGCTGCAGCCGGAACACCGGGTAGCCCAGCGCGCGCATGCGCGTCTCGTTGTCGCGGATGCCCATGAGCGCGTGGCCGAAGCGCGACTGCGTGGCGCGGTGCAGCCACCACAGCGCCAGCGCCACGATCACCAGCACCACCCAGTAGAAGTTGGCCTCGTTGCCCAGGTCCAGCCCCGGCAGCAGCACGGGCCGGCTCATGAGCGTGTAGCCGTCGTCGCCGCCATAGCGGCGCAGCGACACCACCACGAAGTACAGCATCTGCGCGAAGGCCAGCGTGGTCATGATGAAGTACACGCCGCGCGTGCGCAGCGCCACCGTGCCGATCAGCGCGGCCACCGCGCCCGCGACCAGCGCCGCGGCCGGCCACAGCAGCCAGCCCGACACCACGCCCGCGTCGCTCAGCGCCACGAGCGTGTACGCGCCCACGCCGATGAAGCCCGCGTGCCCCAGCGCCACCATGCCGCCGAAGCCGAGAACGAAGTTGAGGCTCGCGGCCGCGAGCGCCACGACGAGCACGCGCCGCACGAAGCCGATGTAGAACTCCAGCCCGAACAGCGGCGCCACCAGCGGAAACACCGCCAGCAGCACCAGCAGCAGCCCGAGGCCCAGGTAACGAGGAGATGAAAGAAGAGAAGGCTTCATGCGCGCGCCGAGAAAAGACCGGAGGGCCGGAAGATGAGGACGACAACCATCAGCGCGTACATCGCGACTTCGGCGAACAGCGGCCCCAGGTCGGCCGCGGTGGCCGGCGGCAGCGTGGCGCGCAGCAGCATCGGCACGAACGCGCGGCCGATGGTGTCGACCACGCCCACCAGCAGCGCGGCCACGAAGGCGCCGCGCACCGAACCGATGCCGCCGATCACCAGCACCACCAGCGCCGGAATCAGGATGGCCTCGCCCATGCCCACCTGCACCGCGACGATCGGCCCCATGAGCGCGCCCGCCAGCGCGGCCAGCGCCGCGCCCAGCAGGAACACGCCGTTGAAGATGCGGCCCACGCGCACACCCATCAGCTCGGCCATCGGCCGGTCCGACGCGCCCGCGCGCACCCGCATGCCGATGCGCGTGTGGTTCACCAGCAGGTACAGCGCCAGCGCCACAAGAAGCCCGCCGACCAGGATCACCAGCCGGTACGAGGGGTAAGGCAGCCCGTCCATCAGGTTGACCGGCCCGGAGAGCGCGGCGGGCGTCGGCGCCATCACCGGCGAGGGGCCCCACGCCATCGTCACGATGTCGTCGGCCACCAGGATCACGCCGAAGGTCGCGAGCACCTGCGCCAGGTGGTCGCGCGTGTAGAGCCGGCGCATCAGCAGCACCTCGAGCAGCAGCGCCACCACCACCGTGACCGCCACCGCGATGACGATGGCCGCGGTGAACGAGCCCGTGCGCGTGTGCGCCTCGGCCGCCACGTAGGCGCCCGCCATGAACAGCGAGCCGTGCGCGAGGTTCAGCACGTCCATGATGCCGAACACCAGCGTGAGCCCCGCGGCCAGCAGGAACAGCATCAGCCCGTAGCCGAGGCCGTTGAGCAACTGCTCTAGAACAAGAATTCCACTCATAGGATGAAGAGGGTTGCCCGCGTTTTCATTCGGGAAACACCGAGGAACCGGCTTCGCCGGGCCTCAGGTGTTGCCCCCGGTAGGGGGAAGGAGAAGCGACACGAAGTGCGCGCAGCCTGGGGGCGAGCTTTATTTCAGTGGGCACTTGTCGGCGTAGCTGTCGCCGTAGTTCGTGAGCACCGTGTTGATCAGCTTGTTCGTGACCTTGCCCTGCGCGTCCTTGCCGATCACGCGCAGGTAGAAGTTCTCGATGGGGTAGTGGTTGTTCGCGTACTTGAAGCTGCCGCGCGTGGACGCGTAGTTGGCCTTCTTCAGCGCGGCCACCACGGCCTCGCGGTTCTGCGCGTTGCCGCCGGCCTGCTTCACGGCCGCGTCCATCGCGAGGATGGCGTCGTAGGCCTGCGCCGCGTACACCGACGGGTAGCGGCCGTTGAATTCCTTGCGGAACGCGGCCACGAACTGCTTGTTGGCCGCGTTGTCCAGGTCGTGCGCCCAGTGCGAGGTGTTGAACAGGCCGAGCATGGGCTCGCCCACGGCGCCGATCACGTCCTCGTCGGCCGAGAAGCCGCTGGTGACCAGCGTGATGTCCTTCGACAGGCCCGCGCCCACGAACTGCTTGATGAAGTTGATGCCCATCGCGCCGGGCAGGAAGAAGTAGATGGAGTCTGGCTTGGCCGCGCGCAGCTGCGCCAGTTCGGCGGCGTAGTCGATCTGGCCGAGCTTGGTGTACAGCTCGTCGGCCACCTGGCCCTTGAACTGGCGCTTGAAGCCGCCCAGGGCGTCCTTGCCGGCCGGGTAGTTGGGGGCGATGAGCACGGTCTTCTTGAAACCGCGGTCTTGCGCGAACTTGCCGGCGGCCTCGTGGAACTGGTCGTTCTGGTAGGCGGTGCCGAAGAAGTAGGCATTGCACTGCGCGCCCGCGAACTGGCTGGGGCCGGCGTTGGCCGACAGGTACGGGACCTTGGCGTTGAACAGCGTGGGGCCCACGGCCAGCGCCACGTTGGAGCCGATGGGGCCGCTGAAGATGTCGATCTTGTCGCGCTGGACCATGCGGTCGACCAGCTGCTTGGCCTGGTCGGGGCTGCCGGCCATGTCGGCCTGCACGAACTCCACGTCCTGCCCGCCGAGCTTGCCGTTGAGCTGCTTGATGCCCAGCGCGAAGCCGTCGCGCGCTTCGGCGCCCAGCGCGGCGAATGGCCCTGAGATGTCGAGGGCCAAGCCCACCTTCACCGGCGCGGCCAGCGCCGACACCGAGGTACCGAGGGCTGCGCCGCACAGCAGCAGCGAGAGCAGGGTGCGCGGCAGCGCGGGCGACTTCGGGGACAGTTGGCTCATGGATTCTCCGGCGAGGAATGGTGAAACGAAGCACCGGCGCCGCTCCATGCGGCACCGTCAACATTGAACCGTTGATAGCTAAATACTTTAACCATAAACAATTCGGTGTCAACGGTACTAGCACGAATGGTGCCAGTGCTTCATGTCACTTCCTGGTGCGCGCGCCCCGTTTTGCCGGGTGGGGCGCGGGCCTTTTCGGCGGGTCAGCCGAAGGGGTTGGCCGTGGCGAACCACAGGCCGATGCCGGTCGCGATGATGAAGGCGCCGTCGGTCACGCCCGCCACCAGGAAGAACTTGGTCTGCAGCGTGTCGACCAGCTCGGGCTGCCGCGCGGTGCTCTCCAAAAACTTCTGGCCGACCAGCCCGATGCCCAGGCACGAGCCGAGCGCGGCAACGCCGATCAGCAAGGCGACGGCGAGGGGAAGGATGTTGAAGCCGGTCATGGTGTTTTCTCCTGGTGGTTAGTGAATCGATGGAGGTACTTTCCCAGACCGGCTGCGTTCGGTCGATGACCTGGGAGGTCATGCGCGGTGCGCAGCGCGAACGAAAAAAAGCCGCCCCGGGGGGCGGCTTTCGAAAGGAGCAAGCTCGCGTCGATCGCTCAGGGAACCTGCGCCCAGTTCTGGTTGTTGCCGCCGTTGCAGGTCCAGGTGATGAGCGCGGTGTCCTGCGTGGTCGAGCTGTTGGGCACGTCGAGGCACGAGCCCGAGGCCCGGTTCTTCAACGCCCCGCCGACCACGCTCCACTGCGCGGTGTTGCCCACCGAGCAGGCCACCTGCACCACCGGCGCGTTGGTGGTGGCCGTGCCGTTCTGCGCCAGGCATAGGCCGCTGTGCTCGGCCACGAACTGCACGTAGCCCCCGAGGATCGGCGTCACCGTGAACTTCTCGTGGCTCGCGTTGCCGCAGGGCCATTGCACCGCGGTGGTACCGCTGGCCGCCGCGCCGCCCTTGATGTTCACGCACATGCCGCTCAGCTCCGAGCGCAGCCGCGCCACGAACGGCGGTGCCGTGTCCAGCGAGCGCACGTACTCGCGCAGCGCCACCACGTCCGACGCCGGCAGGCTCGATGCATTGCCGTGGCCGCCCGCCAGCACGTCCTGCAGCGTGGCGGCCTGCCCGTTGTGGAAGTACGAGGCCGCGTTCCACGTGCCCGACAGCGTCGGCGTGTCGAAGCCCGTGCCCGCCAGCGGCAGGTTGCTGCCCTTGCCCGACGAGAGCTGGATGGTGCCCACGTCGTGGCGCAGCCCGTCGCGCAGCGTGCCGCCGGTGTGGCACGTGGCGCACTGCGCGGTGTTGAACACGGTCTGCCCGCGCACAGCCTCCACGCTGAGGTTGCCGTCCGCCATGCGCGCCGGGCTGCGCATGTACTTGTTCAGCGAGTTCAGGTAGGCCGCCAGGTCGTCCAGTTGCGCGTTCTTGCCGGCCTTGGGCGCGCCCAGCGGGTCGGACGTGGCCGCGAAGTCGGCGTTGCTCAGGAAGCCGGTGCCGCCGAACTCGTTGCGGATGTCGTTCTCGAAGTCCTGCAGCTCGTCGAAGTTGGCCGTCCAGTGCAGCTTGCCGTGGCTGGTGCCGCGCTTGCCCTGCAGGCTGATGGTGCGTCGCAGGCCTTCTCCGCGCTGGGTGAAGTCCCATACCATGCCGTCGTCGCCGCCGTCCGCGTGGCAGCTCGCGCAGGAGATGTAGTTGTCCTTGCTCATGCGCCGGTCGGAGGCGTTGTAGAACACCTGCTTGCCGCGCAGGGCCGCCGCGGCCAGGGGCTCGCTGGCCACCGTCTGCACGGTCTGCAGGAAGGTGGGCGCGTTGCTCTCGGCGCTCAGCACCGTCGCCACGTCGTGCACCGTGACCGAGCGCGCGAGGAAGTTGTTGACGAACAGCCGCTTGCGCACCGCGTCCAGGTACAGCCCGTGCGGCGCGCTGCTCGCGTTGATCTCACCGCGAACGGAGCGCGTGTAGCTGTCGACGATGGCCACGCGGTTGCCCTCCATCTGCGCCACGAACAGGTAGTCGCCCGCCGGCGAGAACAGCGCGGCGCGCGCGGGTGCGCGGTCGTCGAAGTCGATCTGCTCGTCGAACTTCTCCGCCGCCTGCTGCAGGTCGACCTGCGACAGGATGGAGCGCACCGTCTGGTCGTGCACGAGGTTGTTGCCGTCCCTGAACTTGCCGCGCACGATGTTGTCCTTCTTCGAAGGCAGCACGGCGCGCGTGCCGTCGGGCGAGATCACCACCTGGCTCAGGTAGTTGGCCACGCCGCGCGCGCGGCTCTCGGTGTCCACCGTGCTGGTGTCCACCGGCAGCGCGATGACGCCGATGGCGCTCAGTCCCTGCAGGTTCACCTTGTGCAGCTGGCCGCCGGTGAGCTTCGACTTGAAGCGCGTCACGTAGGCCACCTGCGAGTCGGCGCTCACCGCGATGCCGCGCACCTCGCCCTGCAACGGCACCGTGCCAGTGGCGTTGCCGTTGGCCGGGTCGAAGCTCATCAGCGCCGACTTGCTCTCCAGCGTGAGCAGCCCCTTGGTGCCGTCGGGCGTGAACACCACGCCGTAAGGGCCGCTGCCGTAGCCCAGCGAGACGCTGGCCGACACGGCGCCGTCGGCCGCGTTCAGCGCCACCAGCTTGTCTTCGCCGTGCACCGACACCCAGATGCGGCCGTCGGGCCCCACGGCCAGCGTCTTGGGCTCGTCGCCCACGCGCGTTTCCCAGCGCTTGGCCAGCGTCTGCGCGTCGATGGCGGCCACCGTGCCGCTGTCGGGGTTCACCGAATACACCGAGTTGGCGTCGCCCGCGATGTTGGTGGTGTGCGTGGGCGCGCGCGCGGTGACCGGCGCGATCACCGTCACGTTGTAGGTGTAGTAGGTCTCGCGGCCCTGCGCGTCGCGCACCGTGAGCGTCACCGTGTAGTGGCCGGGGCTCGCGTAGGTGTAGGTGTAGTTAGGCTGGTTGGAGAAGGCCGTCTGCGTGCCGTTGCCGAAGTTCCAGCGGTACTGCGCGCCGTTGGCGCCCAGCGTGGCGGGGTTGAACACCAGCTGCCCGTTGACCACCTTCGGCCCGCCGCCGATGCCGGGGTCGCCGATGATGGCCTGCGCGCGCAGCGCGGCCACCTCGGTGTCGTTCAGCACGCGGCCGTACACGCGCACCTCGGCCAGCGTGCCCTTGAAGAGCGCGGTGTTGCCCTGGATCTGCCCCAGCAGCTGGAACTTGTTCGACAGCCCCTTGTTGCCCGTGAGGCCGGCCGAGGTGGTCTTAGCGCCGTCGACGTACACGGCTTGCGCGCCGGAGGCCGCGTCGCGCGTCAGCACCACGTGGTGCCAGGCGCCGTCGTTCACTACCGCGGAAGAAGCGGTGCCGCCGTCGTTGCCCACCGACAGCTTGATGCGTCCGGTGCTGTCGAGCCAGCCCCAGAACACGTCGTCGGTGCCGTTGGCCTGGTCGCGCCCGAACAGGCCGGGCGCCGACCACGCGTTGCCGGCGCCCGGCTGCGTGGTCTTCATGTAGAAGCTCAGCGAGGCGGTGCCTCCCAGCACGGTGGCCACCGTGTCGTTCTTCAGCGGCACGCCCGCGGTGCGGTTCGCGAAGCTCAGGCCGATGCTCTCGAAGGCGTCGCCGGTGGCCGGCGTGCCGTTGTTGGCGCCGATCTGGTCGGACAGGTTGCCCGCCAGCGTCCAGTGGTGCATCAGGCTGATGTCGGTCGCGTTGCCGGTGTGGAACACCGACCTGTAGTCCGCGCCGATGGCATTGCCCGCATAGTCCTTCAGGCCGTTGGCCGGCAGGAACACCTCGTAGCTGGTGCCCGGTTGCAGCGGCTGCTCGGGGTGGAAGTTGACGATGCCCAGCTGCACGCTGTACGTGCCCGCCAGCGTGTTGCCGCCCACCGGCCGCACGATGAAGGTGTTGGCGTTCACGCTCTCGGGGCGGATGTTGTCCGTCATGCCCAGGCCGATGCGCGAGCTCAGTGCCTGCTGCCTGGCGCCGTTCACGGGCGAGACCTGCTTCACTTCGGGCTTCGTGGTGTCGGGGTCGACCTGGTGCACGATGAAGCCGCTGCCCGAGCCGTGGTCGTTGCCCACGAAGACCAGGTTGCCGAACATCGCGACCTGGCCGTTGTCCGAGTGCGAGAAGTTCGGGTCGTCCTCGCGCAGGATGCTGCCGCGGCCCACCTCCACGTGGTTCAGCGGATTGCTCACGTCCACCTTGTGGATGCGGGTCTGCGCGCCCTGGATCACGTAGTTGTCCTGCGTGGCGCAGTACAGCTGCTCGTCGATGACGAGCCGGTTGTCCTCGGCCACGAAGCGCGAGCGGTCGCTCAGGTCGTAGCTGTACATCTTCGCGCCGCTGTTGCGCGTGGAGGCATGCAGGTTGCGCCCGTCGAAGCAGGTCGCGTAGTAGAACGGCGTGCTGCCCACGATGGTGTCGAGCACCTTGGGGTTGAGCGGGTCGGAAATGTCCAGGCTCGCGAAGCCGCCGTTGCTTTCCATCGCGGTCAGCACCATGTGGTTGCCGATGGTGAAGATGGGGCCGATGCGGAAGCCACCGAGCTCGCCCGTGGGAACCGGGTTGGGCTTGCCCGCGCCGCGGTTCGCGACCACGGCATTGGCGGGGTCGGCCGCATCGACGATGAAGATGCCTCGGCCCGCCGAGGCCACGTACACGTAGGGCGCCTGCCACCACAGCTGCCAGGCCACGTTCTCGTAGTCGCCGCCGTTCACGCCGGGCAGCGCGAGCTTCTTCACCTGCTTGATGTCGTTGATGTCGCTGAAGTCCCAGAACTCGATGCCGTTGATGCTGGGCAGCGTCACGTAGGTCTTGCCGCCGATCTTCGCGGTGCCGAAGGAGTGCGTCTCGCGGAACTCCTTGGTGCGACCACCTGTAGCGTCGTCAGGCTCGTAGATCTTCTTCACCAGCTTGATCTGGCGCGGGTTCGACACGTCGTACAGCAGGAAGCCGCCCGGGCCGAGGCCGCTGTCCGGCGCGAAGGAGGTGAGGAAGTAGCCGTTGAGCATGATGCCGGCGTTCATGCCGTAGTCCTTGCGGCCCGGGTACGTGGCCGGCACCTCGCGCGACTCGTAGGCGCTGCTGTGCGCGGGGTCGAGCGGGTGCGCGGGGCTGGTGATCATCGACACCGGCTTGAAGAGCTCGGCCGATGTGTAGGTGAGGTTGCCCAGGCCCGGCCCCTGCAGGGGCAGCGGGTCTGCAACGGCCTGGGCCACCGCGGTGGCCATGTTGTTCAGGGTCGTCATCGGACTGACCCCGGTGATTGCCGCATGCGTCAGCAGCGTGACGAATGGCAGCAGGAACGCCATCACGTAGTACCGGATTTTCATCGTCGCCTCCAGGTTGTTGGGTTCTCTCGACAAAGCGCGCGCGCAGGGGCGCACCCGGCCGGCGACGAGCCCGCCGCCGGCCGTACAGCCTCTCCCTCTCTCTTCCTCTCTCTCTCCTTTTTTTGTCTTCGACGGCGGGCAGGTCGTCAGTTCACGCTGCCCTTGCGCTCGTTTGTGCCCCGGGCTTCGCGCTCGCCGCCCGACTCGTAGATGTCCCATGCCGCCTTGGCGCTCGCGCCGCGGTGGATCATGGCCATCAGCGCATCCACCACCGCCGACGGGTTGGCATGCTGGTACACGTTGCGCCCGTACACCATGCCGACCGCGCCCTGGTCCATCAGCACGCGCGAGCGCGCGAACACCTGCTGCAGGTCTTCGCGCCCGCCGCCGCGCACGAGCACGGGGCAGCGCGCGGCCTGCACCACGCGGTGGAAATCATTGGGGTCGGTGGTGGGGTCGGCCTTGACGATGTCGGCGCCCATCTCGCGCGCCAGGCGCACCAGCGTCACGATCTTCTCGGCATCGCCGTCAACCATGTAGCCGCCTTGCTCGCTGTGCGGGCGCATCACCAGCGGCTCGATCATCAGCGGCATGCCGTAGCGATCGCAGTCGGCGCGCACGCGCGCGATGTTCTGCACGCACTGGCGGAACAGGTCGGGCTCGTTGGGCAGCATGAACAGGTTCACCACCACGCAGGCCGCGTCGCGCTGCACCGCGGGCAGCACCGGGTCGTGCTCGTTCTGCAGCAGCGCCCACATCACGCGGTGCGCGGTGGCGTTGTAGGGGTTGCCCATGTCGATGCGCTGCACCAGCGCGGGCTTGTCCCGGCCCGGACGGTCCTGCAGCAGGTCGGCCTGGCCGTAATTGAGTTGCAGCGCGTCGGGGCGCGCGGCCACCAGCCTGTCGACGATCGCGGGCATGTCTTCCAGCCCGTTGAGGAACGAAGGCTCGTTGCACACGCCGTGGTCGAGCGCGATGTCCAGGCAGCGCCCGTTGTTCAGCAGCCGGTTCAGGCGTGCGGTCTTGTCCTTCGACATACGAAGAGGTCCTTGTGTGGGGATGTTTGGGGGATGAAGCAGGTCGGCCGCTCAGGCCAGCGCGTGCAGGTGCCTGGCCGCCGCCGCGTCGATGAGCAGCAGCGCGTCGTCGCGCAGCGCGAGCGAGCCGGCGGCCGCGTTCTCGCTCGCCTGCTTGCTCACGCGTGCGCCGCACAGCGCCACCTGCACGCTGCCGCGCGCCAGCGTCCACGCGATCATCAGTTGGCCGAACGAGCATTCGAGGTGCTGGCGCAGCGGCTCCAGCTCGTCGAAGAAGGCCTTGAGCTTCGCGCGGTTCTGCGCGCTGAAGCGCGGGTTGCTGGCGCGCTGGTCGTCGCCGGTGAACTGGCGCGCGGGATCGATGGGGCCCGCCAGCAGGCCGAGCGCCAGCGACGAGTAGCCCAGCACTGCCACGCCGTGCTCGGCGCACAGCGGCACCAGCGCCTGCTCGATCTCGCGGTCGATCAGGCTGTAGCGCTCCTGCGCCGCGTCGACCGGGCCGTACCGCAGGTACTCGGCCAGCGTCTCGGGGCTCACGTTGCTCACGCCGATGGCGCGGATCTTTCCCTGCTTCTTCAGTTCGAGCAGCGCGTCCATGGTCTCTGCCACGGGCGTGGTGCTGTCCTGCCAGTGCGTGATGTACAGGTCGATGTAGTCGGTCTGCAGGCGCTTCAGGCTCTCTTCGCATTCATGGAAGATCGATTCGCGCCCCAGGTAGCGGTACACCGGGTGGCCGTCTTCTTCAAAGAAGTGCGTTCCCTTCTGCGTGTGCCACACCAGCCCGCACTTGGTGGCGACCACGGCCTGCTGGCGGCGGCCCTTCAGCGCGGTGCCGACGATGCTCTCCGAGCGCCCCAGGCCGTAGGCCGGCGCGGTGTCGATCAGCGTCACGCCCGCGTCCAGCGAGGCCTGGATGGCCAGCACCGCGGCGGCGTTGTCCCCGCCGCCCCACATCCAGCCGCCCATGGCCCAGGTGCCCAGGCCGATGGCCGCGCATTCGATGCCCGAGGGGCCCAGGGTGGTCTTCTTCATCGACGGGTTGTTCATCGCTTGGTCTTTCGGGTGTTCATGAGGTGATCGATGGTCACGGCCGCGAGCAGGATCAGGCCCTTGATCACGTCCTGCCAGTAAGGGGACACGTCCAGCAGGATGAGCGAGCTGGTCACCACCGACAGCAGCGCCAGCCCCAGCACCGCGCCCAGCACCGTGCCCGAGCCGCCCTTCAGGCTGGCCCCGCCGATGACGGCCGCGGCGATCACGTTCAGCTCCATGCCCATGCCGAAGGTGGGCGTGGCGGCGCCGAAGCGCGCGGTGTAGATCACGCCGGCCAGGCCCGCCGACGCAGCGCACAGCACCGTGACCCAGAACTTGACGTGCCCCACGCGAATGCCCGAGTACAGCGCGGCCTTCTCGTTGCTGCCCGTGTAGAACACGCGGCGCAGCAAGGTGGAGCGGCGCAGCACGAAGTCGCTGACCACCACGATCGCCAGGAAGATGAGGATGACCGCCGGAATGCCGAACACCGTGCCCTGGCCGATGAACTTGAACTCCGCCGGCAGCGAGAACAGCGACTGCGGCGTGCCCTGCGTGAGCGCCAGGCACAGCCCGCGCACGATGACCATGAAGGCCAGCGAGGCGATGAAGTGGTTCAGCCCGATGCGCGTGACGCAGCCGCCGATCATGGCGCCGATGCCCGCGCTCGCGGCAATGGCGATGAGCCCCGCCGTCCACGGGTCGAAGCCCATCAGGAAGAGCTTGCCCGTGACCACCATCGCGAAGCACACCACCGAGCCCACCGACAGGTCGATGCCGCCGACGATCAGCAGGATGGTCATGCCCACCACCACGATGCCTTCGATGGAGAACGAGAGCAGCATCGCGCGCACGTTGTCCCAGGTGAGGAAGTAGGGCGACGCGAAGCTCATGCCCACGCACAGCACCGCGATGATGAGCAGCAAGCCCATCTCGCGCATGCTGGTGAGCTTGTTGGCTGGCTTCACGGGGCCGCCGCCTTGCTGTCGGGGCGCCAGGCCCGCGGGCGCGCCCGCGTCGAGTTGTGCCGGGTAGTTCATGCTGTTTCCTGTTCGCAAAGTCCGGAGGCCAGCCGCAGCAGGGCCTCTTCCGTCATGTCGTCGTCTTGCACTTCGCCGGCGAGCCGGCCGTCGCGGATCACCAGCGCGCGGTCGCACAGCCCGATGATCTCGGGCAGCTCCGAAGAGATCACCACCACGCCCACGCCCTGGTTCGCCAGCTCGCGCAGGATGTGGTGGATCTCCGACTTGGCGCCCACGTCCACGCCGCGCGTGGGCTCGTCCATCAGCAGCACCGAGGGGTGCGTGGCCAGCAGCTTGGCGATGGCCACCTTCTGCTGGTTGCCGCCCGACAGGCTGGCCACGTCGATGTCCACGCCGTCGCTCTTCAGCTTGAGCTTGGCGCCCAGCTCCACCGCCAGCCTGTGCTCGGCCGCGCGCTGCAGCAGGCCGAAGCGCGAGCTCACGCGCTTCAGCGCCATCGATGCGATGTTCTGCGCGATGGGCAGGTCGAGGTACACGCCCGCGGCCTTGCGGTCTTCGCTGAGGTAGGCGATGCCTTCGCGCAGCGCGTCGCTGTACTTGCGGATGGTCAAGGCCTTGCCATTCAGGCGCACCGTGCCGCGCGTGGCCGCGCGCAGGCCGCACACGGTTTCGGCGAGCTCGCTGCGGCCCGCGCCCATGAGGCCCGCGATGCCGAGGATTTCGCCGCGCCGCAGCGTGAACGACACGCCGTGCACGCGCTCGCCGTCGGCGATGTCGCGCACCTCGAGCACAGGTTCGCCGTGCGGGCCGCCGTGTGAGCCGCCGTGTGGTGCGCCTTGCTGCTCGCCCAGCTTCGGCGGGTAGTAGTTGCCCAGGTCGCGCCCCACCATGCGGCGCACCAGGCCGTCGGCGTTCAGCTCGGCCAGCGGCCCGCTGTGCACGTTGCGCCCGTCGCGCAGCACCGTCACGCGCGAGCAGTGCGCGAAGATCTCGGCCATGCGGTGGCTGATGTAGATGATGCCGATGCCCTGGTCCTTCAGGTCGTGCAGCACCTTGAACAGCGCGGCCGATTCGTTGTCGGTGAGCGCCGCGGTGGGCTCGTCCAGGATCAGCACCTTGCAGTCCAGCGTGAGCGCCTTGGCGATCTCGATGAGCTGCTGGGTGGAAATGCTCAGGTCCTTCACCAGGCAGGCGGGGTCCACGTCCTGCCCCAGGCGCTGCAGCACCTTGGCCGCGCGCTCGTTCAGGCTGGCGTAGTTCATCCACGCGTGCTTGCCGGCGTTGATCTCCGGCATGAAGATGTTCTCGGCCACGGTGGCGTCGGCGCACAGCGCGATCTCCTGGTGCACCAGGCCGATGCCCAGGCGCATGGCGTGCGCCGGGCCGTCGATGACCACCTTGTGCCCGTCCAGCGAGATCTCGCCTTCGTCGGGCCGGTGGATGCCGTCGATGATGTTCATCAGCGTGGACTTGCCCGCGCCGTTCTCGCCGCACAGCGCGTGGATCTCGCCGCGCTGCAGCGAGAAGTCCACGCCCGTGAGCGCGCGCGAAGCGCCGAAGCGCTTGCTGATGCCGCGCAGTTCGAGCAAGGAGCTCACTCCCCGATTCCCTTGGTGCCGCGGCGCGCGAGGTACTTGTCCCAGTAGAAGTCGTCGGCGTTCGCCTTGCTGACCACCGCCAGGCCGTTGTCCAGGAAGGGCACGGCCATCGGGTTGGTGCCGTTGCGCTTGGCGTCGTTCATCGGGTCGATGAGCGTGGGGTTCTTCGCCAGGAACAGCATCATCATGCCCATGTAGCCCTGCATGCCCTGGTTGGGGTTGATGGAGCCGAACACGTCGCCCGACTTGATCATGTCGAGAATCTTGGCGTTCACGTCGCAGCACATCACCTTGATGTTCTTCTTGGTCTCGACCTTGGCCTGCGCCGCGCCCAGCGCCGAGTTGGCCTCGGGCATGAAGAGCGCGCCCAGGTTCGGGTTGGCCTGCGCCAGGCTCAGCACGGCCTGGTAGGCCTTGTTCGGGTCCTGGTTGCTGGCGGCGCGGCCCACCAGCTTCATGCCGGGGTGCTTGGTCTTCATGCGGTTCACGAAGGCGGCGATGCGGCGGTCGTGGTTGTCCTGGCCGGGGTTCTCCAGCACGGCGTATTCGCCCTTGCCGCCCATCGACGCGGCAATGGCGTCGGCGGCCTGCGTGCCTTCGCGGTCGTTGTCCGAGGTGATGAACGATGTGCGCTTGGAGTTGGGCGAATCCGCCGCGAAGGTGACCACCGGAATGCCCATGGCCGCCGCCCGGTTGATGGGCTCGATGAACGGGTCGGGGTTCATCGGGTGCAGCAGGATGCCCGCGGGCTTGCGCGCCAGCTCCTGCTCGAAGGACGCGAGCTGCTTGTTCACGTCGTACTCCGGCGTGCCGGTGTAGCGGGTGCGCACGCCCAGCGTGCGGCCGAGCTGCTTCATCATTTCGTAGACCGGAAACCAGTACTCCACGCCCGACACCATCACGTTCATCACGTAGACGTCGCTGGCGTTGCCGCGCAGGCCGGCACCGGCTGCGCCTGCTGCAGGGGTGGCCGCTGGCTGCTGCGCGAATGCGCTCGCGCCCGCCAGGCCGATGCCGGCGGCCGCTGCGGACTTCAGGAAATTACGCCTCATTTTTTGTCTCCTCGCGTTGGGTGGCTCAACTTGCGGTGCTGCCCTTTCGGGGCAACCCTCTGATCCTCTTTGTCACGAAAGTTGTTATGACAGGTAGAATGTAAGCGCTGGTCGTTTGAGCCGATAACTAGGGGAAACGCTACTGGCAACGCGCTTTTATTCAGCCGAAGCTGTTATGACATGAAGCCCAACATACTCATCGGCATCGACATGGGGTCGAGCAGCCTGAAAGCCCTGGCCCTCGAGGCCGGCAGCGGCCGGGCCGTCGCCCTGTCCCGCATGCCATTGCCGCACGACCGGCTGCCTGGAGGGGGATGCGAGGTGGCCGCCACGGCCATTCGCGCAGCCCTGACCCATGTGCTGCGCGACGTCGCCCACCAGCTCGGCGCCCGCGTGGCCGAGGTCCGCGCCATCGGCTGCACCGGCCACGGCGCGGGGCTCTACGCGCTCGACGCGAAGAACGAACTCGTCGGCGGACGGGCCGTGGCCTCCACCGACCAGCGCGCCGATGCGCGGGCACGTTCGCTGGCGCTGAGCCACGGCAAGGCGCTGTTCGCCGACGTCGGCTGCCAGCCGTGGCCGGGCCAGCCCACGGTGATCGCGGCCGAGCTGCTGGGCACCGACGCCGTGCAGCGCGGCGCGGTGCGCCGGCTGCTCTTCGCCAAGGACTACCTCGGCTTTCTGCTGACCGGCGAGATCGCCACCGACGCAAGCGACGCGAGCACGGCGGGACTGGTGTCCATCGCCACGGGCACCTGGTCGCAGGCGGCCTTCGACGCCTCGGGCATCGCCGACCTCGGGCCCCGCGCCTTCGGGCCGCTGGTGCCCAGCGGCGAGGTCGTCGGCACGTTGAAGCCTTCCGAAGCCGCGCTGTGCGGGCTGCCCGCGGGCATTCCGGTGGCGATGGGCGCCATCGACCTGCTGGCGTCGATGACCGCCATCTGCGCCGAGGGAAGAGGGCGCGCGGTGGCGGTGTTCGGCACGTGGTGCGTCAACGCGGTCATCGGCCCGGTGATCGAGCCCAAGCCCGATGTCGCGGCCGTGGTGAACTTCGGCCGCGCCGACAAGCGGCTGTACATGGAGAACAGCCCCTCCTCGATGGCCAACATCGCGTGGCTGGCCGGTGCGCTGGGCCTGCCCGATGCGCGCGCGGTGGTCGACCTGGCGATGTCGGTGCCGCTGGGCGCCAGCGGGCTGCGCTTCCTGCCGTTCGTGAATGGCGGAGGAGGCGGAGGTGGCGAAGGTGGCGAAGGTGGGGTGACTGCGGGCTTCGTCGGCCTGAAGAGCCACCACACGCGCGGCGACATGGCGCGCGCCGTGGTCGATGCCGTGGCTGCGCTGCATGCGCGCCACACGGCGCGGCTCGCGGCCTGCGGCTTGCCGGTGGCCGCATCGACCGTGCTCGGCGGCGGCGCCAGCGACACGCGGCTCGTGCGCCTGCTGGCTTCGTTCCTCGGCCACCCGGTGGAGCGTTGCGCCGACGACGAGACCGGCGCGCGCGGCGCCGCGCTGTATGCCGCCATGTCGCAAGGCATCGACGACGCCGCGCAGGGCAGCGCCTTGCTCGCGCCCTGCGACACGGTCGAACCCGACGCCGCGCAGGCGCGCGCCCACGCCGACTTCAACGCCGGATTCAACGAACTGATCGACACCATGTCCCCTGTGTTTTCCCACCTGTCGGGAGCCGCGCGATGAGCGCGTGGCAACTGCCCTTCGTGCGCCCCGCCGCGCTGGCCGACCGCCATTTCTCGACCGTGATCGTCGGCGCCGGCATCAACGGCGTGGGCGTGTTCCGCGACCTGTCGCTGCAGCGCGTGGATTGCCTCATCGTCGACAAGGGCGACTTCAGCGCGGGCGCCAGCAGCGCGCCGTCCCGCATGATCCACGGTGGCCTGCGCTACCTGGAGAACGGCAGTTTCTCGCTGGTGGCCGAGGCCACGCGCGAGCGCAACCTGCTGCTGCGCAACGCGCCGCACCTGGTGCAGCCGCTGAAGACGGTGGTGCCGCTGTCGAGCTTCTTCGGCGGGCTGATGAGCAGCGCGCTGAAGTTCTTCGGCCGCACGCCGCCGCAACGCACCCGCGGCCTGCTGGCCGTGGCCGCGGGCCTGCGCCTGTACGACCTGCTGGGCCGCCGCCAGCGCGTGATGCCCAACCACCGCATCGCCCGCGTGCCGGCGGCCGACCGCAACCTGTTTCGCGCCGCGGTGCGCTGGACCGCGACCTTCTTCGATGCATGGATCAGCCACCCCGAGTGGCTGGTGCTGGAGCTCATCGGCGATGCCTGCCGCGACCAGCCGCGCTCGGCCGCGTCCAACTACTGCCGCGTGATCGGGTGCGCGGGCAACATCCTCACGCTGCGCGACGAGATCACCGGCGCGCTGGTGCGCGTGACGGCCGACACCGTGGTGAACGCCAGCGGCGCCTGGCTGGACCGCAGCACCGCCGTGCTGGGCGGCGCCGGCTCGCGCATCAAGTCGCGCGTGATGGGCACCAAGGGCTCGCACCTGGTGCTCGACCACCCGGCGCTGCGCGACGCGCTCGAAGGGCGCATGGCGTACTTCGAGGCGGTGGATGGGCGCGTGTGCATCGTCTACCCCTTTCTGGACCGCGTGCTGGTGGGGTCCACCGACATTCCGGTGGACGACCCCGACCAGATCGGCACCGAGCCGGCCGAGGTCGACTACCTGCTCGAGGTGCTGGCCGAGGTGTTTCCCAACCTTGCATTCGGGCGCGGCGACGTGGTGTACACCTATGTCGGCGTGCGCCCGCTCGCGCGCTCCGACGCCGACAAGCCCGGGCAGATTTCGCGCGACCACTCGGTGGTGCTCGACCTGCCGAACGCGACGCGCGACATTCCCATCATCGGCCTGGTCGGCGGCAAGTGGACCACCTTCAGGGCGCTGGCCGAAGAGGCCACCAACGAGGTGCTGCAGCAACTGGGCCGTCCGCGCACCGCGTCGACCGAGGGCCTGCCCATCGGCGGCGGCGCGGAGCTGCCGGCCGATGCGCAGGCCACCGAGCGCTTCATCGAGCGCATGGTGGCGTCTTCGGGCGTGGGCCGCGCGCGGGCGCACACGCTGCTGCGCCGCTACGGTTCCAAGGCGATGCCGCTCGCGCAGCGCCTGGGCGCCTCGGGCGACGTGCCACTGCAGCATGCGCCGACGTATTCGGTCGCGGAGCTGTCGTACCTGTGCCTGGAGACGGGCGTGATCCACCTGGACGACCTCGTCATCCGCCGCACGCTGCTGGCCATTCGCGGGCTCGTCACCGACGCCGCGCTCGCCGAAATGGCGGCCATCGCGGCCGAGGCGCTGGGCTGGGACGCACAGCAGCAGCACAAGGAACTGCAGGCCTGCGCGAGCGCCTTGCGAGAGCGCCACGGCGTGCGGCTTTCAGCGGTGGTGGCCGATGCGCCGCCGCCTTTCGATGCATCATTGACGACCCCTCAGGCCCTGGGCCAGCCCCAAACGTGAACTCTGCGACAGACATCCCGACCGTGCTCGACCGGAGCTCCGAATCCCCCCTGTGGGCCCAGTTCCGCGACGCGCTGCGCCTGCAGATCCTGCAGGGCGTGCTGCCCATCGGCGCCAAGCTGCCGTCCGAGGCCGAGCTGGGCGAGCAGTTCGGCATCTCGCGCATCGTGGTGCGCGAGGCGCTGGCCGACCTGGTGCGCAACAACCTCATCTACAAGATCAAGGGCCGCGGCGCCTTCGTCTCGGCGCGTGAACGCGACGAAGACTTCGTCTCCACCGTGCTCGGCTTCTCCGACGAGATGGAGCGCAAGGGCCGCTCGGTGCGCACGCAGATCCTCACGCAGGAGCTGCGCGCGCCCACCGAGCAGGAGGCCGCCTCGCTGGGCCTCACCGACGACACGCAGGTGGTGGCGCTGAAGCGCCTGCGCAGCGTGGACGGCGAGTTGCGCCTGCTGGTGGAAACCGTGGTGCCCGCCGACCTGGCGCCGGGGCTGCACCGCACCCGGCTGGACGACCGCTCGCTGTACGACGTGCTGCGCCGCCAGTACGGCCTGCGGCTGGTGCGCGCCGAACGCTGGATCGACGCGGTGCTGCCCGATGCCGCCACCTGCGAGCTGCTGAACCTGCCCACGCCCGAGCCGCTGTTGCGCATCGAGTCGATTGCCTACGGCGCCAACGGCCGGCCGCTGGAGCACTACCGCGCGCTGCACCGCTGCAAGACCAGCCGCCTGCACGTGCAGACGACGACCTGAGCGCCCGCGCTCAGGCCTTGGCCGGGGCCGCGCGCGAGGGCAGCAGCACCGAGGCGATGGCCACCACCATCAGCACCACCGCCACCCAGTCCTGCCAGTGCACGGCCTCGCCGAGCCACACCGCGCCGCTGAACACCCCGAGCACCGGGATGAACATCACGCTCAGCGTCGACGCGATGGGCGGCAGGCCGCGCGCCAGGTAGAACCATGCCGCGTGCGCGAAGCCGAAGATCAGCACTGCGTTGTAGCCGATCGACCCCCAGGTCACCTGGCCGGGCCAGTAGAGCTGGTCGCGCTCGAAGAGCAGCGAGAGCACCGTCATCACCACCGCGGTCATGGCCGTCATCCAGAACGAGATCGTGAGCGTCGGCAGGCCGATGCGCGTGTGGCGCAGCAGCTGCGTGCCCAATGCCCAGGTGGCCGCGGCCACCAGCGCCAGCGCCACGTAGCCGGGGCGGCCCGACAGGTCCGTGAGCTCGTGCCACAGCAGCAGCCCCACGCCGACCGCGCAGGCGCCCACGCCCAGCCACGCGCGCCGCGCCAGCACCGCCGAGAACAGCAGCGCGCCGATCACCGCGGAAAACACCGGCATCGTGTAGCCCAGGATCGCCGCGCGCCCGCCCGACAGCGCCTTCACCGCGAGGATGATGCAGGCGTGCCAGACGAACATGTTGGTCGCGCCCAGCCACACCAGCTCGGGCCACGCGCTGCGCGGCACGCGAAACGGCACCTTCAGCCACACCAGCGCCAGGGCCAGCACCGGCAGGCCGAGCCAGATGGAGATGGCGCGAAACCCGAGCGGCGGATAGTCGACCACGCCGAGCTTCATCACCGGCCAGTTGAAGCCCCAGACGAGGGTCAGGAGGACGAGGAGGACGAGCTGGCGGGGGGTGAAGGAAGGCATGGGCCGCGATTGTGGCGTGGGGCGTGCATTCGTGCCGGATGGCCGAGGGCGTTCCCGCGCTGGCCCCCTGCAAGAAAAGGGGCTCGACCCCTAGAATGAAACGATGGAAGCGCAAGAGTTGCTGATTGCTTTGCACGACGAGTCGGCCGGGTATGAAATCTCGCCCGACCGGGTGCCGCTGTCCGTGTTGCGCAGCTTTGCCAGGGACGTGGACGAATTCCTTCGCGGCGACAGCAACGACGTCGACACCAGCGCACTCGATGTGTCCGTCGAAAAAGGATCGCTGGCCATTCGCACGGCACCCACGGCCAACCCTGTCTTGCTGAACGACCTGCGCAAGCTGGCCGGCAGCCAGGAGATGGATGGCATCGGGTTGAAGCGGCGTGCCGTGATCGAGCGGTGGCAAAAAAGTGCACGCGGCGGTCGTCGCTGGCGCGTGAGCATCGCGGCGGACTTTCTGCCCGCCGCCATCGTGATCAGTGCCGAGTCGGACTTTCGCGCCGACGATGCGGACCAGTGGGTGCGCGTAGAGCGCTATGTGCGTGGCGAGATCGAAGACATGGGCGGCCACACCAAGCCGAACGCCCACATCCGCCTGCCCGACGGCAAGGCGCTGCTGGTCGATGCGGCCCGTGAAATGCTGCGTGACGAAAAGGTCAATCGGCTCTACAAGCCGGCCATGATCCGCATCGTTGCCGAGTACAACGTCATGACGCGGGAGTACCGGGGCGCCAGGCTGCTGGAGTTCGTGGAGCACGAAAGCCGGCTCGATGAAAAAGACCTCGATCGCCTGACGCAACGCGGGGCCAAGGCATGGCGCGATGTGCCCGATGCGGGAACCTGGATCGACGAGCTTCGGGGAAGCAAGGAGTGAGCGCGATCCTGCTCGACACGAGCTACCTGATCTCGCTGGCCGATCCGGCGCGTGCGCACCATCAGGCTGCGGTCGACTACCTGCGGGAGGCGTTGAGGCGCGGCGTGCCCGTGTACCTGTCCGCGATCGCGGCGTCGGAGTTCCAGGTCAAGCAGGCCGTGACCGACCTGCCGCTGCGCAATTTCGAGGTGCTCCCTTTCAACATCGACCATGCGATGACTGCCGGATTGCTGATGCGCGACCTGAAGCGGGACGGCACGGACGACCGAAGCGCCGTCAAGGACGACATCAAGCTGATTGCCCAGGCCATCTGCGAATCGCTGACGCACATCCTCACCGAGGACGCGCAAACGCTGGTGAAGTACCTGCGCCGGTTGAACGAGGCCGGCATCAGTACGGTCAAGCCGATACTGCTGGCGGACGGTTTCGATTCAGCGTGGTTCGACAATGGCCAGCGAGGCCTGTTGGGCGATTAGGCAATTCAGCGAATAGGCAGCAAGCGCCACAACGCGGCACTCGCCGCCCGGTCAGTTCTAGAGCAGCCGCTTCAAATACCGCCCCGTGTGGCTCGCCTCGTTCGCCGCGATGTCTTCCGGCGTGCCTTCGCCCACCACCGTGCCGCCGCCCGCGCCGCCTTCCGGCCCCATGTCGATCAGCCAGTCGGCGGTCTTGATGACGTCCAGGTTGTGCTCGATCACCACGATGGTGTTGCCCGCGTCGCGCAGCTGGTGCAGCACCTTCAGCAGCAGCTCGATGTCGGCGAAGTGCAGGCCGGTGGTCGGCTCGTCCAGGATGTACAGCGTGCGGCCGGTGTCGCGCTTGCTGAGCTCCAGCGCGAGCTTCACGCGCTGCGCCTCGCCGCCCGACAGCGTGGTGGCCGACTGGCCCAGCTTGATGTAGCTCAGGCCCACGTCCAGCAGCGTGCGCAGCTTGCGCTCGATGGTGGGCACGGCCTTCAGGAACTCGTGCGCGGTCTCCACCGTCATCTCGAGGATCTGCGCGATGTTGCGGCCCTTGTAGAGCACCTCGAGCGTCTCGCGGTTGTAGCGCTGGCCGTGGCACACCTCGCAGGGCACGTACACGTCGGGCAGGAAGTGCATCTCGACCTTCACCACGCCGTCGCCCTGGCAGGCCTCGCAGCGCCCGCCTGCCACGTTGAAGCTGAAGCGCCCCGGGCCGTAGCCGCGCTCGCGCGCGGTGTTGGTTTCGGCCATCAGTTCGCGAATGGGCGTGAACAGGCCAGTGTAGGTGGCCGGGTTGCTGCGCGGCGTGCGCCCGATGGGGCTCTGGTCGACGTTGATGACCTTGTCGAAGTACTCGATGCCCTCGATGGCCTCGTGCGCCGCCGGCTCCTCGTGCGCGCGGTACAGCGTGCGGGCCACGGCGGTGTAGAGCGTGTCGTTCACCAGCGTCGACTTGCCCGAGCCCGACACGCCCGTCACGCAGGTCAGCAGGCCGACCGGAAACGCCACGCTCACGTTCTTCAGGTTGTTGCCGCTGGCGTTGACCACGCGAATTTCCTGCAGCTCGCCCTGCGAGGCCAGGTGGGCCGCCTCGCGCGCGGCGCGGCGTTCGGCCGCGGGGCTGGGCGCGAAGCGCGAGGCCTTCTTGCCTTCGTTGAACGCGGGCTTGCTCACCACGGGCAGCCATGCGGTGCGGTGCTTTGGCACTTCGATCTTGCGGGTGCCCGACAGGTACTGGCCCGTGAGCGACTCGGGGTTGGCCGACACCTCGGCGTAGGTGCCCTGCGCCATCACGCGGCCACCATGCACGCCGGCGCCCGGGCCCATGTCGATGACGTGGTCGGCGGCGTGGATCATGTCCTCGTCGTGCTCGACCACGATCACGCTGTTGCCGATGTCGCGCAGGTGCTTCAGCGTGCCGATCAGGCGGTCGTTGTCGCGCTGGTGCAGGCCGATGCTGGGCTCGTCGAGCACGTACATCACGCCGGTGAGGCCCGAGCCGATCTGCGAGGCGAGGCGAATGCGCTGCGCCTCGCCGCCCGACAGCGTCTCGGCGCTGCGGTCCAGGCTCAGGTAGTTCAGGCCCACGTCGTTCAGGAACTTCAGCCGCAGGCCGATCTCGCGCACCACCTTGTCGGCGATGTCGGCCTTGGAGCCGCGCAGCTTGAGGTTCTGGAACCAGGCCAGCGAGTCGCGCAGGGTGAGGTGGCTGAGCTCGAAGATGGCCATGCGCGAGGGCTCAGTGCCTGCGGCTTGGCCCTCGCCACCGTCCGCCGGCCGGCCCGACTCGTCCACCAGGAACACGTTGCGCGCTTCGCGCCGCAGGCGCGAGCCGCCGCAGTCGGGGCAGGGCTGCAGGTTGCGAAAGCGCGCGAGGTCTTCGCGCACTAGCACCGAATCGGTCTCGCGGTAGCGCCGCGTCATGTTCGGGATGATCCCCTCGAAGGGGTGCTTCTTCGTGAGCTTCTTGCCCGCGAAGTTGCCCGACTCCATCACGTAGTTGAACTTGATCTCTTCCGCGGCCGAGCCGTTCAGCAGCACCTGCTGCACCGAGGCGGGCAACGACTCGAAGGGTGCGTCGACGTCGAACTTGTAGTGCTTGGCAACGCTCTCGATCATGCTGAAGTAGTAGCCGTTGCGCCGGTCCCAGCCCTTGATGGCGCCGCTGGCGATCGACAGCGACGGAAACGCCACCACGCGCGCCGGGTCGAACACCTCGCGGTGGCCCAGGCCGTCGCAGCTCGGGCACGCGCCCACGGGCGAGTTGAACGAGAACAAGCGCGGCTCGAGCTCCGACAGCGAGTAATGGCAGATCGGGCAGGAGAACTTGGCGTTGAACAGGTGCTCGGTGTCGCTCGCGCCCTCGGCGCCCAGCTCCAGCGCAATGGCGCGGCCTTCGGCCAGGCGCAGCGCGGCCTCGAAGCTCTCGGCCAGGCGCTGCTGCATGTCGGCGCGCGCGCGCAGGCGGTCGATGACCACGTCGATGTCGTGCTTCTCGGTCTTCTTGAGCTTGGGCAGGTCGTTGTATTCGTAGGTTTGCCCGTCGACGCGAAAGCGCACGTAGCCCGCGGCCTGCATCTCCGCGAAGAGCTCGAGGAACTCGCCCTTCTTCTCGCGCGCCACGGGCGCCAGGATCATCAGGCGCGGCTCGCCGGGCAGGGCCAGCGTGGTGTCGACCATCTGCGAGACCGTCTGCGCCTGCAGCGGCAGGTGGTGGTCGGGGCAGAAGGGCGTGCCGGCGCGCGCGAACAGCAGGCGCAGGTAGTCGTGAATCTCCGTCACCGTGCCCACGGTGGAGCGCGGGTTGTGGCTGGTGGCCTTCTGCTCAATGCTGATGGCGGGCGACAGCCCTTCGATCACGTCGACGTCGGGCTTGTCCATCAGCTGCAGGAACTGCCGCGCATAGGCCGAGAGGCTTTCGACGTAGCGGCGCTGGCCTTCGGCATACAGCGTGTCGAAGGCCAGGCTCGATTTGCCCGAGCCCGACAGGCCGGTGATGACCACCAGCTTGTTGCGCGGAATGTCGAGGTCGACGTTCTTCAGGTTGTGCGTGCGCGCGCCGCGGATGCTGATGCGTTGCTGCGCGAGCACGGCGCCGAGGTAGGTGTCGCGTTCGCGCTGGGCATCACGTTCGCGTTCTTCGCGTTCGGCGCGTTGTGCGCTGTTTTCGCGGGCTTCGGCTGTGTCAGTGGCTTTGGAATTCAAAGGGTGCGATCGTCCGAGGGCAACCGGACATGATAGTCCGGCGCGCATTTCCTGGCGAGCGGGCGGGCTCGGAAAGCCTTTCGGTGGGGCCGGCATCGGGCACAATCGAGGGTTCTCTTCCTCCTCCTTCATCTACTTATCAGGGGCAGTGCATATGGCATCGGTCAATAAAGTCATCGTCGTCGGCAACCTGGGGCGCGACCCCGAAATGCGGACCTTCCCGAGCGGCGATCAGGTCGCGAACGTCACAGTGGCCACCACCGATCGCTGGAAAGACAAGCAAAGCGGCGAAATGCGCGAAGCCACCGAGTGGCACCGCATCGTCTTCAACGGCCGCCTGGCCGAAATTGCCGGCCAGTACCTGCGCAAGGGCTCGCAGGTCTACGTCGAAGGAAGCCTGCGCACGCGCAAGTGGACCGACAAGGACGGCATCGAAAAGTACACCACCGAAATCCGCGCCGACCAGATGCAGATGCTGGGCAGCCGCCAAGGCCAGGGCGGCCCGTCGGGCGGTCCCGAGGACGACGGCGGTTACTCGCAAGGTGGCGGCGGTGGCGGTGGCTACTCGCAGGGCGGGAACGGTGGTGGTGGTGGCGGCGGCGGCGGCGGCGGTGGTGGCGGTTACGCCCCGCGCGCACCTGCTGCCGCACCGCGTGCCCCGGCACCGGCGCTGCGCCAGGCACCGGCCAAGTCGTCGTCGGGCTTCGACGACATGGACGACGACATCCCGTTCTAGACTCCACTTTTTTGCATTCGTAAACAAAAGGCCCGTAGCGCTTATGCTTCGGGTCTTTTTTTCTTGTTTACAGTTTTCAGGGACTTGATCAGAACTACACTTATCTAATATGTTTTAGAAACGACAACATGTCGCTGCGCTATAGGGTCAAAAATCTTGTCTGCGAGTCCGGAGAGCGACTGCCCCTCTTGCTTGACGGCACCACAGGGGCCCCACTGTTCGAGCCGACCCTATTTGTACTGACTGAACTGCGCGCGCTCAATCGGGCGTCCGCCACGTTGGCTCAGGCAACACGGTCAATCATGGTTTGCAAGCTCGTCTTGGACCACCTCGACGTCGACCTTAGCGCTCGCTTCGCCGAAGGAAAGGTGTTGGACCTTGGCGAAATTGAGGCGCTTTGCAAACTGTCCGCATTAAGCCAAGAAGCGCTCGATGGCCTGCCCCCTTATGGTGACGAGACGTCTTTGCTCCCTGCGAAAGTTCCTTCGCTCGAGCAGGTGCGCATGCGGTCGGCAGGGCGCGCAGCCCTGCCGACCGTCAGCGTTGAGACGGCGGGCATTCGGCTCATGTACATCCGGGACTACATCGCTTGGCTTGCGCGGCGCTGGCTTCTGCGGCTGAATCCGCGGCACCCGACGTACCTGCCGCTACAGGCAACGTCGCGATTGGTTGTTGAGTCCCTCAGCGAACGCGTCCAGTCGTCGGCGCGGCGCAATAAGGTTGCCTTGCCTCAAGGTATGGCGTCGGCAGACATTGCGCGAATGCTCGATGTCATCGCACCGGATTCACCAGAGAACCCATGGAAAGGCGCGCACGTTCGCACCCGCAATCAGCTAATCTTCCACTGGCTGCTAGGCCTTGGATTGCGGAAGAGTGAGTTGCTCATCATCCGTTTGGAAGACGTCAACCTGAGAAGCAACGAAGTACTCATTGCTCGCCGGGCTGATGACCCGGAAGAACCCCGTTCGGACGCACCCAACGCAAAGACCTTTGACAGATTGCTTGTGCTCGGTGATGAGCTCGCTGCATTGACGCGTGCATACATCCATGGTGCGCGTCGCAACGTCAAAAACAGCAGTCGCTACCCGCATCTGATTCTTGCTACCGGCACAGGTCGCCCGCTGTCAAAGTCTGCTTTGAACAAGCTGTTTGTCGAACTGAGAAACAAGGTTGCTGGTTTGCCGGAAGAACTGACGCCTCATGTGCTCCGGCATAACTGGAACGACAGCTTCTCCGAACTCATGGACAAGCACAAGGTGCCCGTAGAAGAGGAAGAGAAGATGCGGAAGCAGCAGATGGGTTGGTCCGACAGGTCGAAGATGGCAGCTGTCTACACCAAGCGACATGTGAAGAGGAAGTCCGACGAGGCGTCTCTCGAACTCCAGTCGAAAATGTTGCCACCGAGGGCCAGCGAAGAATGAAGCGTGGCGCTCAAATTGAGAATGACGTCGGCAGCGCTAAGTTGCAGGCGTTCAAGAATGTCGTCCGAACACAAAGTGGCGCCACGTTCGACCCTTCCGCTGCGAGGTGGTCATACCGCGATGGCGTGACGAATGTGTCTCTGGACTTCGATGCACTTGAAGGCGCCACTGAAGAATTCGTGCGGGCGTCGAAAGCTGTGCTCGCTTGGTATGCCGGAAATCGTTCGCCCGACCATCTGAGCAATATGTTCCAACGGCTCAAACATTTTGCGAAGGCGAGGGCGAGTCATGCTCAGACACTGACGAGCATCGGGGCCGACGACCTCATCAACTACCGCGCGTCGCTCGATGAAACCAACGCCTGGTATCTATCCACCTTTGCGGGCCTACTCCGGCGCTGGCATCGGCTAGGTTATGCAGGTGTCGACGATGACGCCGTTCTGCTCCTCAAACAGCTACGCCTGCACGGCAACCGCAAGGGGGAAGCGGTGCTGACAATGGACCCGAACGAGGGCCCGTTCACCTATCTCGAACTCGAGGGTCTGCAAGCTGCATTGAACGCCGCGTACGCCGAAGGACGGGTCAACACTGAACAATTCGTGCTCGCCTGGCTCTACATGCTGCTCGGTCAGAGAAATACCCAGCACGCGGTCCTCAAGGTCTGCGATGTCCGATTGGTTCGCAACGAAGATGGCGAGCCGACGTACTCAATCATGATGCCTCGGGCAAAACAAAGACATCGAGACCTGCGCGACGAGTTCACGGAGCGGCCGCTCATCGAACAGTTCGGCGAAATTCTGTACGAATACGCGGAGCGTCTCAGGCAAGAATTTGCGACCGCCCTCCCTGATGCCGGCGAGGCTCCCCTGTTCCCCAGTCGGGCAAGCACCCGATGGTCCGATGACTACAAGTTCCATCAATCCAGCAGCGAACTTGGTCAGATACTGAAGGCTGTACTTGAAAGCCTGGAGGTCGTGTCAGAGCGAACTGCCCAGAAGCTAAAAATCCTGCCCGTGCGTTTCCGCCGGACGATTGGGACTCGAGCTGCGGAAGAGGGGTACGGGCCTCTGGTCATCGCTAAGCTGCTTGACCACACCGACACGCAGAACGTCATGGTGTACTCGGCAAACTCGCCAGCCATCATCGACCGCATCGACCGGTCTGTCGCCATGGGCATGGCGCCGCTTGCCCAAGCCTTCGCCGGGGTGGTCGTCGATGGCTTGCTTGGTGAACACGACCCTGCGCAGCGCATCATCGACTTGCGTATCGACCGCAGTGGCGAGGCAATGGGCGAGTGTGGGCGACATGGGTTCTGCGGCTTCAATGCCCCGATAGCGTGCTACACCTGCAAAAGCTTTGAGGCTTGGTTGGAGGGGCCGCACGAGGCCGTGCTGAGCTATCTCATCCAGAACCGCGAGCGGCTCCTCAATACCTCCGACAAGCGAATCGCCTGCATCAACGACAGAACCATCTTCGCCGTCGCGGCGGTCAACTCAGTGACTGCATGGTGCAAGACCAACGACGTTCCGCTGGAAAGGCGGGGGCGAGGCGAGTACGTCGCGAAATTCGCTGATGTAGAGCGTGCAATTTTGAAGCTGATGCCGGAACGCTTCCCAGTCCTGGACATCGAAACAGGACTTCGATTCAGCGAGGCACTCTGCATCGTCCGTCGCCATGAGCTGAACGAGTCAAAGACAACTTACAGGTGCGTCGTGCATGGCATTGATCAAGGCCTTATTGCGACGGGTCTGGGCAATGCGTCGGAGCATGGCTCCCGTTCCGTCTTCGATCGGTTTGGCCTATTCGAGGCTGACGGCACACCCATCTCAATTCGCTCGCACCAGTTCAGGCACTACCTGAACACTCTTGCCCAGAAGGGTGGTCTGAGTGAGATGGACATTGCGAAATGGTCCGGCCGGAAAGACATCCGCCAAAACAGCGCCTACAACCACATGTCGGACCGCGACGTTCAGGCGCGTCTCGCGGAGCTGATTGAGAGTGAAGCGAGAGCGTCAAGCAAGGAAGTGGTCGTGGCACGAGTGAATATCTTGCCCCGCGCCAAGTTCGCCGCAATGGGCATTCACGCCGCGCACACGACGGACTTCGGCTTCTGTGCACATGACTATGCTTTGTCGCCGTGCCAGATGCACCTGGACTGCATCAATTGCAACGAGCAGGTCTGCATCAAAGGAGACGAGATCGGGGAAGTGAACCTCCGAGCCAGGCTAAGCGAGATTCAAATGCTGCTGCTTGAAGCCGAAGTTGCCGAGACCGAGAAGGCTTACGGTGCGACACGTTGGGTTAGACATCAGCGCATTGCCCTTGAACGCCTGACTCAGTTGCTCGCAATTCTGGAAGACCCGGGCGTCCCACGAGGAGCGGTCATACGTCTCAGACACATAAAAGGCGCGTCGAGGCTCCAGCAGGCAGTAGAAGCCCGGAAGTTGATCTCCGAAGAATCGACTCCAGCGCGCCTGTCCTGGCGCGTTGTTGAAGAGGAGGCCCTCGAATGAGCCGAGCGCGGAACTTGAGCGATGAAGACATCGCGAGAATTGTTGAGATCCTCGATGGGTGGACCGCGCCGCTGCGCTGGGAGCTTCTCATTGCCGAGATCGAACGGCGGCTCTTTGTGCGCTACACACGCCAGGCGCTACACAAGCATGCACGTATCAAAGACGCATTTAGCAGCAGAAAGAGGTCGCTTACTGGGGGGGCTGGCGCTTCAAAACGGCCTACCAAGCAACCTGAACTACAGCTGGCATTGGACCGCATCGAGCGGCTGACAGCGGCAAACCAGAGACTCGAGGACGAAAACAGACGCTTGCTAGAGCAGTTCGTCCGGTGGACCTACAACGCGAGCACGCGCAATCTTGATCAGCATTTCCTCAACCGGCCTCTGCCAACAGTAGACCGTGAGCAAACGAACGCAAGCCGGAAGGGTCGATCCTTAGTCGGTCTCTCTAAGCGGAGCTAGTGCATGGCCAGCCAGAGGGTACGGTTACGCGGGGTTTTTTTAGTTCAACTCGCTTCCGCACGATCAACCCTCAACCACAATCCAAGGACATGAGTTCGCCAGCGGCGGGATGTCAGTCCCCGATAACAACAGCAAGAACATATGGCAAGAATTTTTGACAACATCGAGCAGGACCTGCTCACCGCACTTCGCGGCACGATGGCGGTATCCCATCGAGCTGACTTTTGTGTCGGCTATTTGAACTTGCGGGGCTGGCAGGCCATTGAGGATTTGATCCGCCCCTGGAATCCATTAACTGGCCAGGTCTGCCGTGTGTTGGTCGGCATGCAACGTCCGCCACAGGATGAAATCCGCGATCTCTATCGTCAGAGTAGCGACGACACCCTCATCGACAACGCGACGGCCACTCGCCTCAAGATGCAGTTCGCCGCCCATTTGCGGGAACAAATCACTTTGGGGATTCCCACTGGCAAGGACGAGGCAGGGTTGCGCGCATTTGCGAAGCAACTTCGCTCAGGGCAAACGGTCGTCAAGCTTTTCCTGCCATATCCGCTGCACGCAAAGCTGTACCTGCTTTTCCGCGATGACATTAACAATCCGATCACCGGGTTTGTGGGAAGCAGCAATTTGACGCTGTCCGGCTTGTCTCGACACGGCGAACTCAACGTTGATGTTCTGGACCATCTGGGTACCGCGAAGTTGTCCAGCTGGTTCGATGCCCGCTGGGGTGACCGATGGGCATTGGACGTGTCGGCGGACTTAGCCCAGATCATTGAATCCAGTTGGGCCCGCGAAGAAGCCATTCCCCCATACCACATCTACCTCAACATCGCGTACCACCTGACCGCCACGAACAGATTGCCTTTGCGCGCCTGCTCTTTAAACAGGCTGATCGGAAAGAAGCCTAGCGCAAGGCGCTCACGGTTTGCGGCCTCTACAACCTCGTCGATGTACGGCGCAACTCCGAGAACGTCTCGAAAATCAGCGTCTGTGCCTCTTGCCTGCTCGCCATTCGTTCTCCTCCCCAGTCACTCCGGACCGATGAATCAACTTTAGCGGAGCATCTTCTGGTGAAGCGGCCAGGTGCCTGCTATTTCTGGTCATAACCCGCCAGCAGGACTCGCCCCCTCTGTCAGGCAATACCGCAGGCGCGGTTGGCATGGCTCTAATCCAGGAGTGGTCATCAGCATCTGGACCGTACGGTCAGCATAAGCTGGCCACTCGTACTGGAGCCATCGAAAGCTCCCCATCAAGCAGACAGTTGATTTCCAGAGTCTGCGGCCAGAATCGGTGCTTCGCCGGCACGAGTTGTCCACAGGCCCGTCTGCCCCCTGCACCCCCTGAAGATGTAAACAAGAAGCTCTAAATCCAAGAGAAGTTGACATCATTCGGACCGAATGACGAGGATGCAGCTGTTAAAAAAAAGCTTGTGTACAAAAAAGGTAGATATAACCGTTCTGAAGCCTGGCTTCCAGGTTCCGGACGCAAGGCCGGCCTCGAAAGAGGCCGGCTTTTTTCATGGCGGCGCCGCCTTCAGCCCTCGCCCGCGTGCCCCTGGTGCTGCGGCAAGTCATCGGTGATGGTGAACCACGGCGCCTTCGAGCCCACGAAGATGTGCGCCGTCGGGCGGACCGAAGGCGCATCGACCAGCGTGCCCAGCGTCACGTGCACGAACCGCCCCTCGCGCACCACCGAATAGAGCAGCGAGCCGCACCGGCCGCAGTGCATGTCGCCCGCGTCGGGCGCGCCGTAGACCATCAGCGCGTCCGCGCCCCGGGTGATCGACAGCTTGCCCCGCTCGATGCCCGCGAAGGGCTTGAACGCCGAGCCGGTGGCGCGGCGGCAGTTCCCGCAGTGGCAGCTCAGCGCGTACGCGAACTCGTCCGCCACCGCGTACTGGATGGCGCCGCAGAGGCACTTTCCCGCGAGCATGCGGCTGAGCGCGTGGTTCCGGTGTGGGTACCGGTCAGCCCGCCAGCCCCACGAACACGTTCTGCACGTCGTCGTTCGCATCGATGGCGGCCAGGAAGGTCTCGACCTCTTCCAGGTCTTCCGCGCTCAGGCTGGCCGGATCGACCGGGTTCTTCGGCTTGTAGCCCAGCTTGGCCGACAGCACGGTGAAGCCCTGCGCCGGCAGCGCGCGGCTCACGAGGTCGAGGTCGGTCGGGTCGGTCAGGAAGACGGCGGGGTGGCCTTCGCCGGCCGGTTCGAAGTCTTGCGCGCCGGCTTCGATGGCGGCCACCTCGGGGTCGGCGTCGGGCCTGGCGGGTTCGGCCTCGATCATGCCGACGTGGTCGAAGTCCCACGACACCGATCCCGAGGTGCCCAGCTGGCCCTTGCGGAACAGCACGCGCATTTCGGGCGCGGTGCGGTTCACGTTGTCGGTCAGGCACTCGACCATCACCGGCACGCGGTGCGGCGCGAAGCCTTCGTAGATCACGTGCTCGAAGTGCACGGCCTCGCCGGTGAGGCCGGCGCCTTTCTTGATGGCACGGTCCAGCGTGTCCTTGGGCATCGAGACCTTGCGGGCCTGTTCCACCACGAGGCGAAGCCGCGAATTGCCGGCCGGATCGGCGCCGTTGCGCGCGGCCATCATGATTTCCTTGGCGAGCTTGCCGAACAGCCGGCCCTTGGCATTGGCCGCCAGATCCTTGTGTTTAGCTTTCCATTGGGCGCCCATGTCTGTGTCCTTGAATGTGTGGTTGCGGCCTGGCCTGGCAGTTGTCTGGCGCGTGTGGAGCGCGTGGCAGAAAGAAGGGCTGTATGACCGGATCGGGGCGACTACTGTAGCTGGAGCGCGCACGGGTGGAAACCTTGGCGTGCGCCTGCCACTTTCTGCCCCATCTGCCCCCATCCACCCCGCCTGCTACGCTGCCCAGCCTTCTGAAACCTGTTGTTGCACGAACGGAGTTCTGTCATGACGGCCACGCCTCACCCCCTCTACCCCACGCCCTTCGAAAGCGGCAACGGCAACCAGACCGCCACCTGGGCCGAGTGCATCGCCTTCTACGAGCAGCTGGCCCAGCGATTCCCCGGCGTGCTGCAGTGGCGCCGCATCGGCGTGTCGGACACCGGCGTTCCGATGCACGCCGGCGTGGTCACGGCCGACGGCGTGTTCGAGCGCGAGGCGCTGCAGCGCCAGCGCCGCCCCGTGTTCTTCAACAACAACGGCATCCACCCCGGCGAGCCCGAGGGCATCGACGCCTGCATGGCGCTGGTGCGCGACTTCTGCACGCAGCCCGAGCGGCTGGCGGCGCTGGGCGACACGGTGTTCCTGTTCATTCCGGTCTACAACGTCGACGGTTGCCTGAACCGCCAGAACACCTCGCGCGTGAACCAGCTGGGGCCGGAGTCGTTCGGCTTTCGCGGCAACGGCCTGCACCTGGACCTGAACCGCGACTTCATCAAATGCGACAGCCTGGCCGCGCAGGTGTTCAACCGTTTCTTCACCACGTGGGACCCCGACGTGATGGTCGACACCCACACCTCGAACGGCGCCGACTACGCCTGCACCATGACGCTGATTCCGACCCAGCCCGACAAGCTGGGCGGCACGCTGGGCGACTTCCTGCGCGAGCGCATGCTGCCCGCGATCTACGGCGACATGGACCGGCGCGGCTGGCCGACCTGCCCCTACGTCAACCTGCTGGGCGAGACGCCCGACGAGGGCATCGAAGACTTCCTGGACCTGCCGCGCTTTTCCACCGGCTACGCCGCGCTGCACCACACCATCGGCTTCATGCCCGAGACCCACATGCTCAAGCCCTACGCCGACCGCGTGGCCGCGATGCGCACGCTGGTGGAGGTGGTGCTGGGGTTCACCGTGGCGCACGCGGCACGCATCCAGGGGCTGCGCCGCGATGCGCGAGCGGCCGCAGCGCGGCAGGCGCGCTGGCCGCTCGCATGGCGCAACGACCACAGCCGGCCCGCCACGCTGCGCTTCAAGGGCTACGAGGCGGTGCGCATGCCCAGCCAGCTCGGCAGCTACCAGCGCCTGGCCTACGACCGCAACCAGCCGTGGGAGAAAGACATCGTGCACTTCGACCGCTGCGTGGAAGAAGCGGCCGTCGCCGCGCCCAGGGCCTACCTGGTGCCGCAGGCCTGGCGCGAGGTGATCGAGCGGCTCGAATGGAACGGCGTGCTGCTGCGGCGCCTGGAGGCAGACGAACTGTTCGATGCGGCGCGCGTGTACCGCGTGCAGGAGGCCGTGCCGCGCCCGAACGCCTACGAAGGCCACATGTTCCACGACCGCGTGGTGCTCGCCACGCACACCGAGGCCTTCCAGGCGCGCGCGGGCGACGTGTGGGTGCCGCTGGACCAGCCCGCCGCGCGCTACGCCGTCGAAACGCTGGAGCCCGAGGCGCACGACAGCTTCTTTCGCTGGGGCTTCTTCAACAGCGTGCTGGAGAAGAAGGAGGCCTTCTCCGCCTACGTGTTCGAGGACACCGCGCTGCGGATGCTGCAGGACGAGCCCGCGTTGAAGCACGCGTTCAAACAGTGGAAGGTGGCGCACCCCGAGCTGCTGTCCGATCCGCAGGCGGTGCTGGGCTTTCTCTTCGCGCACGGCCAGCGCCATGCGGAGCGCGGGTGGCGGCGCTACCCGGTGGTCGCGCTGATGTAGGCCGCGGCGCTCATGTAGGCCGCGGCGCTCATGCGGGCCGGAACCCCGGCAGCGCATGCATGCGCGCGCGCAGCGCCTCCACGAACGCGGTGACGCGCGCCGGCCGGTACAGCCCCGGCGGCAGCGCCACGTACACGCCGATGGGTTCCAGCCACCAGTTGGGCAGCACGCGCTTCAGGCGGCCGGCCTGCATGTCGTCGTGGCACATCCAGGGCGCGGCCGCGCCGATGCCCGCGCCGTTCAACACCGCGCGGTAGCTCGCGAGCAGGCTGTCGGTGCGCATGGGCGTGTCCAGCGCCACCATGCGCGAGCGCCCGCCGCGGTCGATGAGCCGCACGCTGCCCGTCACGTACGGCACCAGGCCCACGCAAGGCAGCTGCGGCAGCCGGGCCATCGTGACGGGGCCGATGCGCTTGAGCAGCTCGGGCGTGGCGATCAGCACGCGCTCCATGCGGCCCAGCGGCCGGCTCACCAGGCCCGGGTCGCGCACCTCGCCCACGCACACCCAGCATTCGGCGCCGGAGGCCGCGAGGTCGACCACGCGGTCGGTCAGCGTGAGCTCCACGCGCACCTGCGGATGCGCCGCGCGCAGGTCGGTCACCGCGTCGGTCAAAAAGCCCGTGCCGTAGCCCGACGGGCCGATCACGCGCAGCGTGCCCTCGGGTCGGCTCTGGCCGCCCAGCAGCCGCTGCGACAGGCCCGACCAGCGGTCGGTGAGGTCGTGCGCCTCGGCCAGCAGCGAGCGGCCCTCGTCGGTGAGCGAGAAGTTGGCCGTGTTGCGAATGGCCAGCTTGCAGCCCAGCAGGCGCTCCAGCTCCAGCAGGCGGCGGCTCACCGTGGGCTGCGTGGTGCCCAGCAGGCGTGCCGCCTTGCTGAGCGAGCCGCTCTCGCCGATCTTGATGAAGGTGTCCAGCAGGTCGAGTCGGTCGTGGGTGTTCTTCATGCGCCAGACGTATAGCACTTCATCGCTTGATACGTCTACCCATGGCGGCGTGCTCTGCCTATCGTCGGGCCGTTCAAGACAAGCGAATGGAAATCCACCGATGAGCGCCACGATCGAAGACACCGCCCGCACCGTGGGCGACACGCCCAAGGGCGGCTCCGTGCTCGGCTTCTATGCCGCCAAGGGCACGCCCCGGCCGCCGCGCATCGCGCGCGGCGAAGGCATCTACCTGTGGGACACCGGCGGTCGCCGCTTTCTCGACGCCACGGCGGGCGCGGTGGTCGCGAACATCGGCCACGGCAACCCGCGCGTGCTGGCCGCCATGCAGGCGCAGGCGGCGCAGGTGACCTTCGCGTACCCGCGCTTCTTCGAGAGCGAGCACAGCATCGAACTGGCCGACCGTGTGTGCAAGCTGGCGGGCGAAGGCTTCGACCGCGCCTTCTTCGTCTCGGGCGGCTCGGAGGCCAACGAGTCGGCCTTGAAGCTGGCGCGGCAGTACGCGGTGGTCACGGGCCAGCCGCGCCGCGCCAAGGTCATTTCTCGCAACCCGAGCTACCACGGCTCCACGCTGGGCGCGCTGGCCGTCACGGGCGATGCGCACACGCACTCCCTGTACGGCCCGATGGTGCGCGAGATGCCGAAGGTGGCCGCGCCGCTGTCGTACCGCGTGCCCGAGGGCCACACGGTGGAGTCGCATGCCATGGCCTGCGCCGACGAGCTCGAGGCCGCCATCGTGCGCGAAGGGCCCGACACCGTGCTCGCCTTCATCCTGGAGCCCATCGGCGGGCTGTCGACCGGCGCGGTGGTGTCGGGCGCGGCGTACTTCGAGCGCGTGCGGCAGATCTGCGACCGCCACGGCGTGCTGCTGATCTACGACGAGATCATGAGCGGCGCCGGGCGCACCGGCGCCTTTCTGGCGGCGCACCACTGGGCCGGCGCGCGGCCCGACCTGGTCACGCTGGCCAAGGGGCTGGCCGCGGGCTACACGCCGTTGGGCGCCATGCTGGCACCCAACCGCATCGTCGACGCCGTCGCGCAGAGCGGCGGCTTCGTGCACGGCCACACCTACTTCACCAACCCGCTGTCGTGCGCGGTGGCCAACGCGGTGGTGGGCGAGGTGATCGGGCAAGACCTGGTGCGCCGCGCGCGCGACAGCGGCGAGCTGCTGATGGCCCGCCTGCGCGAGGTGGCCGCGCGCTCGCCCATCGTGGGCGACGTGCGCGGCAAGGGGCTCTTCACCGCCATCGAGATCGTGGCCGACAAGGCCACCCGGCGCCAGCTGCCGGCCAGCTTCAACGCGCCGGCGCGGCTCACCGAGCACGGGCTGAAGCACGGCATCGCGCTGTACAACCGGCGCGCCAACCTGGGCGCCTTCGGCGACTTCCAGATGATCACGCCGCCGCTGACCATCTCGCCCGCGGAAATCGACGAGCTGGCCGACCTGCTGGAACGCTCGCTGCGCGGCCTGGCCGACGAGATCGCGACCAGCGGCCTGGCTGTCTCGGCGTGATGCAGGACGCCTGCATGCCCAAGCCCATGCCACCCTTGCCGCCCCACCGCAGCCTGCACGTGCCCGGCGTGCACGGCTACACCGACCGCAAGAGCGTGGCCGCCGGCGAGGTGGTGCGCTTTCACCTGAGCAGCGACGTGCCCTGCACGCTGTCGGTGTGCCAGCTCGGGCCCGATGTCGAAGGCCGCACGGCCGACACCGTGCTGCACACCTTCGCGCCTTCGCCGGCGCGCGCGCATCCGATCCACCCTGGCTCCTACGTGCAGGTGGCGCGCGGGCTCGACCAGCCGCTGCGCGCGCTCACGCTCGAATGCTGGGTGCAGGTGTGGAGCACGGGCACGCGGCAGAGCGTGCTCGGGCAGTTCGACCTGCCGGCTGCCTGCGGCTACGGGCTCTTCATCGATGAAGACGCCCGCGCGGTGTTCTACCTGGGCGACGGCGGTGCGTTCCGCGCCCGGGGCCAGCTCGCGGGCGGCGCTTTGCGCCCCAAGCGCTGGCACCACCTGGTGGCGACCTGGGACGGGCAGGAGACGGTGCTGTGGGTCGACGGCGAGGTGGTGGCGCGCGGCCGATGGAGCGGCAGTGCGCAGCCCGGCCGCGGGAGCAGCCCTCTGCAACCGGGCAGCGCACCGCTGCGCCTGGGCAGCAGCGGCATCGACGGCCTGGCGGACGCCTTCCTCGAAGGCGACATCGTCATGCCCGCCATCTACTCGCATGCCCTGCAGCCCGACGAGGTGCGCGCGCGTTTCGCCGACCGCGGCCTGCATACGCCGCGCGGGCGCACGGTGCTGGCCTGCTGGCCGCTGCGCGAGGAGCGCGGCGACACGGTGGCCGACGCCAGCGGGCACCAGCGCACCGGGCGCATCGTCAACCACGGCACCTGGATGATCGTGGGCCCGGCCTTCGAGCCGCAGCGCGTGAACGAGTTTTCGGACGACGGCTACGACCCGCTGGCCGACCCCACGCGCGGCCACGGCCTGCGCCTGGCAAGCGACGACCTGTACGACTGCCGCTGGCCCGAGAGCCACGCCTTTCGCATTCCGGAGACTGCGAAGTCGGGCGTGTACGTGGGGCGCGTGCACTTCCTGCTCGACGGCGCACCGGCCGTGTACGACATCACTTTCATCGTGCGCCGCGCCGCGCACCGGGCGCCCGCGCCGGTGCTGGTGCTGTGCGCCACCAACAGCTGGCTGGCCTATGCGAGCACGCCCTTCGCGAAGAACGTGGCGAGCGACCCGGTGTGGCCGCGGCGCTCGGTCGGGCTGGAAAACAGCCACCCCGACGCACCCGCCTACAGCAGCTACACCTACCACCGCGGCGGGCAGCCGACCTACCAGGTCGGCCTGCGCATGCCGTGGCCCAACGCCAGCCCCAACGCGCTGTACGACCCGGCCGACGCGGGCTTCAGCCAGTGGACGCGGCTGGAGCGCCGCCTGCACGTGTGGCTGGACCAGGCGGGCTACGACTACGACGTGGTGAGCGACCTGGACCTGCACCGCGACCCGGGCCTGCTGAAGGCCTACAAGACCGTGGTCATCAACGGGCACAGCGAGTACTGGTCGCTGCCGGCCTGCGACGGGCTCGACGACTACCTCTCGGGCGGCGGCACGGCCGTGGTGCTGTCGGGCAACACCATGTACCTGCGCGTGAGCTACGACGAAGACGGCACGGTGATGGAGCAGCGCAAGGTGCTCGGCCCGAACGACGCAGACTGCGAGCATGGCGAGCATGGCGAGCATGGCGAGGAGGCCGCCCAGGCCGCCCAGACCTCCCAGGTGCGCCCGCCCGCCGGCCCCTTCGGCGAGCAGTACCACGCGCAGGACTGGGCGCGCGGCGGCCAGTTCCGCCAGGCCGGGCGCTCGTGCGCCGAGCTCATCGGGCTGGAGTCGGCGGGCTGGGCCTTTGCCGAGGGCAGCGACTTCGGCGTGTACCACGCGACGCAGCCGCGCCACTTCCTGTTCACGCAGCCGCACCCGCTGGGCCTGGCCGAAGGCGCAACCTTCGGCCATGCGCCGGGCGGCGGCCTGCCGCGTGCCATCGGCCACGAGTGGGACCTGAGCGTGGCCACGCTGCGCCGCATGACGCACACGCTGCCCGCGGGGCAGCAGTTGCCCGAGCCGCAGCGCGGCATCGAGGTCATCGCGCAGGGGCGACGGCTGCAGCCGGGCCGGCTCGATGCGTACCTGGACTACTTCTCGAACCTGACCGACTCGCTGGACGGGCTCTCGGCCGAGATGATCTATTGGGAGCGCCCGCAGGGCGGCCGCGTGTTCAACGCCGGTGCCGTCGGTGCGAGCTGGGTGCTCGGTGTCGATCCCTTGTTCGAAGGGGTGCTGCGCAACGTGCTGCACCACTTCGGCGTTCGCCCCGCCACGGGGGCGGACCGCCCGGTTCAACCATCCCTGGAGCACGCAGCATCATGAGCACACTCGCCCCACGCACCGCCGGCCTGCCGGAGCAGGCCGATTCGGCACAACCTGCCCAACCCGTCGAGCCTGCCGTTGCGCGGCAAAGCACGCTGCGCGTCATTACCGCCATTTCCATCGGCAACGCGCTGGAGTGGTTCGAGATCGTGATCTACGGCTTCCTGGCCGTGACCATCTCCAAGCTGTTCTTTCCCGCGGAGAACGAGAGCGTGTCGCTGCTCATCACGCTGGGCACCTTCGGCGTGACCTTCGTGATGCGCCCGGTCGGCTCGCTGGTGCTCGGCGCCTACGCCGACGCGCGCGGACGCAAGAACGCGCTGACGCTGTCGATGGCGATCATGCTGTGCGGCACGCTGCTGATCGCGGTGTCGCCGACCTTCGCGCAGATCGGGCTGTGGGCGCCGGGGCTGGTCATCCTCGCGCGGCTGCTGCAGGGCTTTGCCGCGGGCGGCGAGTTCGGCAGCGCCACCGCGCTGCTGGCCGAGCAGGACCCGCGCCGGCGCGGCTTCTTCGCCAGCTGGCAGTTCGCGAGCCAGGGCATCACCACCTTCCTGGCGGCGGGTTTCGGCATGGGGCTGAACACGCTGCTCACGCCCGAGCAACTGCTGGCGTGGGGCTGGCGCATTCCGTTCTTCTTCGGCCTGCTGATCGGGCCAGCCGGCCTGTACATCCGCCGCCACCTCGACGAGGGGCTCGAGTTCAAGCGCGCGGCGCAACAGGTGCAGCAAGCCACGCCGGTGCGCACCACGCTGGTCGAGCAGCGCGGGCGCACGCTGGCGGCCATGGGGCTCATCATCCTGGCCACGGTGGTGGCCTACACGGGGCTGTTCATGCCCACCTTCGCGGTGCGCCAGCTGGGCCTGCCGGCGTCGATGGCCTTCGCGGGCACCTTCTGGTTCGGCGTGCTGCAGTTTGCGCTGGTGCCGGTGTTCGGCGGCCTGTCGGACCGGGTGGGGCGCGTGGTCATCATGCGCAACGCGGCGCTGGTGATGGGCGTGATGATCGTGCCGCTGTTCTACCTGCTGGTGAACCATCCGTCGGTGCCGGCGCTGATGCTCGCGCTCACCGCGATGGGCGTGGTGGCCTCGGCGTACTGGGGGCCGATCTCGGCGGCAATGTCGGAGCTGTTCCCCGCGGCCACGCGCGGCACCGGGCTGTCGGTGAGCTACAGCTTCGGCGTGGCGATCTTCGGCGGCTTCGCGCCCTTCATCAGCGCCTGGCTCATCGCGGCCACGGGCAGCAAGATCGCGCCGTCGTTCTACGTGGCCTTCGGCGTGGTGGTGAGCCTGGTGGCGCTGCGGGCGGCGCGGCGCTACGGAGTGAAATGAGGTTCACCGGCCGGTGGCGGTGAACAGCAGTTTTTTCCAAGTCGGGCCGGCGCATCGTAGGTAGGCTGCGTTCATTCCCACTCCTTCGGAACGAACGACCATGCGGCCCAGCGACGCGCAACGCCAGACAGACACCTTCCATCAACTGCACACGGGCCCTGAGCCGCTTGTGCTCGTGAACGCATGGGACGCCGTCAGCGCCCGCGTCGTCGAGCGCGCCGGGGCGACGGCCATCGGCACCACCAGCGCGGGCATGGCCTGGTCGCTGGGCTATGCGGACGGCGAGCGCATGCCGGCGAGCGAGCTGCTCGCGGCCTGCGCGCGCATCTGCCGCGTGAGCGCCGTGCCGGTGAGCGTCGACATCGAGAGCGGCTTCGGCGACGGCACGCAGGCGGTGGTCGACGTGGCGGGCGCGCTGATCGACATGGGCGTGGCCGGCATCAACATCGAGGACGGCACGCGGCCCGGCACCCGTGAGCTGGCACCGTCCGACGTGCTGTGCGAGCGCATCGCCGCCATCCGCGAGCTGGACGCGCGCTTCTTCATCAACGCGCGCACCGACGCCTACTTCGTGCCCTGGGACGATCCCGCGGCCTGCTTCGAAGAGGCGAAGCGCCGCGCGCGGCTGTACGAAGCGGCGGGCGCGAGCGGCATCTTCGTGCCCGGCATGGCCGGGCTGGACGAAATCGCCAGGCTCGCGAGCGCGGTGCGCCTGCCGGTGAACGTGTACGCGGGCTATGCCGGCGCGCCGCCGGCCGGCGACCTGGCGCGCGCCGGGGCCCGGCGCATCAGCCTGGGCTGCGGGCCGCTGCAGTCGGCGCTGGGGCTGGTGCAGCGCATCGCCACGGAGGCCTTCGCGCAGGGGCGCTTCGCCGCGATGGGCGAGGGCATGCTGTCGGTCGGGGAGATCAACGGGCTGTTTCCCGCCGCGCGCTGAGCACCCCGTCCGCAGGGCGGCTTCGGGTACAGTGGGCGCCCCTTGCAGCAGCCCACCCCGCCCGAAACCCGTTCCCCGCACAGCATCCGCCTCGACGCGGTGACGCTGGTGCGCGGCAGCCAGCACGTGTTCGAGGGGCTCACGCTGAGCCTGCACGAGGCGCGCATCGGCCTGGTCGGCGACAACGGCGCGGGCAAGAGCAGCCTGTTTCGGCTGATCAGCGGGCTGGAGCAGCCGCAGCAGGGCCGGGTCACGGTGCACGGCTTCGACACGCAGACCGACCGCAAGCAGCTGTCAAAGCACGTCGGCCTGATGTTCCAGAACCCCGACGACCAGATCATCTTTCCCACCGTGGCCGAGGAACTGGCCTTCAGCCTCACGGCGCGCGGTGAAACCCGGCAGGCCGCGCGGCAGCAGGCGCGCGAGTTTCTTGCGCGGCGCGGGCTCGAAGCCTGGGCCGGGCGCGCCGTGGGCGAGCTGAGCCAGGGGCAGCGCCAGCAGGTGTGCCTGCTGGCCTTGCAGATCAGCGAGCCGGCCACGCTGCTGCTGGACGAGCCCTTCGCCAGCCTCGACCTGCTGAGCCAGGCGCGGCTCGCGGCGCAACTGGAGGCCACCGACCACCAGATCGTGCTGTCCACGCACCTGCTGGACCACGTGGTCGACTTCGAGCGCGTGCTGTGGCTCGAGCAGGGCAAGGTGCGCGCCGACGGCCCCGGCCGCGAGGTGTGCGAGGCCTATGCCGCGAACGTGCGCGAGCGCGCCGCTCTGGAGCGGGCCCGCCATGCGTAGCCTCTATTCGGACCAGCCGACGTGGATGCACGCAATGGCCGCGTGGGTCAAGCTCGCGGTGCTGTCGGTGTGCGGCACGCTGCTGGTGCTGGTGGAGCGGCCCGTGGTGCTGGCCGTGGCCTGCGCGGTGGTGCTGGCGATCTTCGCGTCGCTCGGGCCGCCTGCGTGGCGCCGCGCGCGCATGCTGCTGGGCGTGGCCATCGCGGGCGCGATGATCGTCGGCTTCCACTGGGCCATGGGCACCACGTCGTTCGGCGTGGTGAGCGCGCTGCGCCTGGCCAGCGCCGCCACGCTCGCGCTGATGCTCACGCTCACCACCCGCTTCGAGGACCTGCTGGCGGTGCTGGAGGCGGTGCTGCACCCGCTGCGGCGCCTGGGCGTGCCGACCGAGCGCATCGCGCTGGGCCTGGGCCTGATGCTGCGCTTCGCCGAAAATTTCTACGTGCAGTGGCAGCGCCTGGACGACGCCTACCGCGCGCGCACCGGCCACGGCGGCGGCCTGCGGTTGCTGGCGCCGCTGACCATCCGCACGCTGCAGACGGCCGAGCGCGTGGCCGACGCGCTGGCCGCGCGGCTGGGCCGCTGACCTTTCATTTCTTCACCGATCCACCGATCGCGATTGCATTGCCATGACCACCACCGGCTCCCTCACTTCGTCCCGCTCCCTGTCGTACATCGCGCTGTTCGCGGCGCTGATGGCGGTGTTCGGCCTGATTCCGAAGATCGACCTGCCGTTCGGCGTGCCGATCACGCTGCAATCGCTGGGCGTGATGCTGGCGGGCTGCCTGCTGGGGCCGCGCCGCGGCTTCCTGGCCATCGGGCTGTTCCTGCTGGCGGTGGCGCTGGGGCTACCGCTGCTGTCGGGAGGGCGCGGCGGCCTGGCGGTGTTCGTGGGGCCGACCTCGGGCTTCTTGTTCGGCTGGCTGTTCGGGGCCTTCGCTTGCGGCTTGGCGATGCGGCTGCTGATGCGCGTGGCGGTGCGCCGTGGCACGGGTGCCGCAAGTGCAACGGGGGCTTCGAGCGCTTCCGGTGCTTCCGGTGTCGGGGGCCTGCCGCTGCTGGCCGCGGCCTTCGTGTCGTCGGTGCTGGGCGGCATCGGGGTGGTCTACGCCATCGGCATCGTCGGGCTGTCGTGGGTGGCCCACATGTCGCTGGCGCAGGCCACGCTGGCCATGCTGGTGTTCATTCCGGGCGACCTGATCAAGTGCGGCATCTGCGCGATGCTCGTGCAGACGGTGGCGCGCGGCATGCCGGGCTGGCGGCTGGACCGCGACTGAGCTTCCGAGCTACCCGGCGCGGCGCCGGAAGACGGTCGCCGACAGATAGTCCTTGCGCGGGCCGTGCACCGTGTGGCGGATGGTGAAGCTGCCGTCCGGCAGGAAGCGGTAGGCGCTGTCGTAGGTGTCGGGCGTGCACAGGTGCGTGGCCGAGCCGGCGAGCGCGTCGCCCTCGGGCACGACCGCGATGGCATGGAACAGCCGCCGCGGCGTTTCCGCGAAGTGCACCACGAAGCCACCCGGGGCGCGCTCGAACAGGTAGTCGCGGTGCCCGTCGAACTCCTTGCCGTCGGCCAGGCGGATGCGGCCTTCTTCCCGGTACTTCAGCAGGCCGGCCTCCAGCGGGGTGAACACGGCGGTGCCGGACATGGTGGCCTGGCCTTCGATGGTTCGCTCCAGCGCCCAGGCGCCGGGCAGGCGATCGAACACGGTTTCGGGGGTGCCCCACGGGGCGGAAGAAGACAAAGGAGGCAAAGGGGGCAAAAAGGAGGGGGCCGGCGCGCGCATCCAACGACTCTACGACAAGGCCGCAACCCGCCTTCGGGCTGCGTGATTGTTTCCAGAGTGTGAACACCGCGGTTCTGGTTCATAAGGGTTTTTACTTAGATCCAGGCGCACAATTCATTCACAGACCGGCCCCCAAGCCGATCTGGGTGAACAGGGCCCCGAGCGAGGTGGCCGCCCCCCGGAGGGACGGTGACCCACCCAAGACCGGTTCGAAATCATCCAAGCAAGAACAAACGAATTGAAGGAAATCCAAATGACCGCCTCGAAGCTCCTCTCCGCCATCTCCATCGCCCTGCTGGCCGCTGCCGGTGCAGCCCACGCCGAAACCTACGAAGGCGTGCACCAGCTGACCTCGGCCGCCAGCCGCGCCGACGTCGCCAGCCAGGCCGTGGTTGCAGCGCACAGCGCCAACCCCTACGCCACCGGCGCCAACTCGGGCCCGGCCCCGGTGATCGTGTCGACGGCCAACCGCGCCATCGTCCGCTCTGAAGCCGTTGCCGCCGCCCACAGCGCCGACCCGTACGCCGAAGGCGCCAACTCCGGCGTCGCACCGCTGGTGGCCAGCTCGGTGGACCGCGCCGCGGTGCGTGCCGCAGCCCGCGCTGCCGCCCATGGCGACGCCCTGCCGCTGTAAACATAGTGCCGTAAGCATCGGCGTTCTTCTCGGTCTGCCCGCCTCTGCGGGCATCGACCCGGACCTGGAAAAAGCCGGGCCCTGCGTGTGCAGGGCCCGGCTTTTTTCTGCGCGGGCCGTATCGCTCATGAAGGGCTCAGACCGCCTGGCTACGATGGCCAGGATGCAATCCCTCGACCTGAACCCCCACCAGACCGCCCTCATTTCCATCGACCTGCAGCGCAGCAATGTCGGGCGCCAGCTCGGCCCGCATACTGCCGCCGACGTGGTGCAGCGAAGCAAGCGCATCGCCGACGCGCTGCGCGCCGTCGGCGGCACCGTGGTGTGGGTGCGGGTGGACGTAGCCGCGCTGCTGAGCCTGCCGGCCGACGCCTCCATCAGCCGCCCGGCCGGCTCGCCGGTGCCACCGCCCGAGTTCTCCGAGCTGGTGCCCGAGTTGCAGGTGCAGCCGGCCGATGTGCGGATCACCAAGCGCCAGTGGGGCGCCTTCTACGGCACCGACCTCGACCAGCAGCTGCGCCGCCGCGGCATCAAGACCCTGGTGATGAGCGGCATCGCGACCAACTTCGGCGTGGAGTCGACCGCGCGCGCCGCCTTCGACCGGGGCTACGAACTGGTGTTCGCCGAGGACGCGATGAGTTCGCTGGCGGCCGAGCCGCACGACTTCGCGAACAGGGAGGTGTTCCCGCGCATGGGCCGCGTGCGCAGCACCGACACGCTGCTCGCGGCCATCGCTTCGGCCGCGCAGCGCTGAGTCAGCGCGCGGGCAGCAGCCGCAGCGCCGCGACCATGAAGGGCGCGGCAGGGGCAGCGGCGGCCTCGTGCAGCGCGAGCCACCATTGCGCGGTCGTTGCCGAGTGGGCGTCGGCAGCCTCGAGGGGCGCGCACAGCTCGCAGGCGTAGCGCAACCTGCCGTCGCGCTCGTCTTCTCGACAGGCGATGGCCTCGTCGCGGCATTCGTCCACCAGTGTCCAACCGCCGTCGGCCTCGCCGCGAACGGATCGGCGCATCAGGCGGACCGTGATGCGCTCGGGCGGCACCGTGCGTTCATCGTCCTTCGCCGCGATGGCCACCGTCGCGCGCAGGCGCAGCGCGAGCGGCTCGCCCACGCGAAAGCCCTCGCCGCGTTCCAGCGCCATGTTGTCCAGCGCCACGCAAATGCGCCTGCGCTCGCGCACCCGTTCCACGACCATCCGCACGGCCGACACCGCGAAGACGCCGAACAGCGGTGGCCCGACCAGCAGCCACAGCCAGTTCCAGCCGCCACGCAGCGCCCAGGTCATCGCCTGGAAGCCGAAGGCCGCGAAGTACAGCAGCACCGCGAGCGCGACCAGCCACGCCACCCAGTCGGAAGCCGGCTTCGCCGTGCGCTCCGAGGCCTGCGGCGCGTCGGAACGCCACTCGGTGGGCAGTTGCTCCTGCAATGGCGGCAGGCCGACCGCGCGCGGGTCGGGCCAGGGCTGCCAGAAGCCGGGCGGTGCGATGTCGGCGTTGGCGTCGGTGTTGGCGTCGGCATCAGCGTGGGCCAGCCCGATCCACTGCACGTCGGTCCACGCGGGCATGCAGGCGGTGGCGGTTTCCTCGCCTTCCACGCGCAACGCGGGCGCCGGCGTGCCGGGCGGGGGTGCGTCGTCGAATTCACGCGGGTACACGCCGGGGGCGCGGTGCATGCGCTGCGTGTGCAGGTCGACGATCACGGTGTCGGCGCCGACCAGCGCCGCCTGGTAGCGGCCGTCGGACGAAGCAAAGCCGTAGCCCGGCGATGCGCCCTGCAAGTGGGCGATCAGGTCGATGGAGGGGTGGCGTTGCTGCATGAAGAGCCGCCGAGCATAGCCACTGCCCTTCGCGGCACCACGCCGGTGCGCCGTGCCGGGCAGGCTCGCCCAGCTTTGCGTGCGCACGAGGCCCTGCGCCAAACGGCGCATTGCCTTGCCACGGCGCATCCTTCATGATGGCGCGGACCGGAGGGGGTGGCTGCACGGCCATCATGCTTTTGCATTACTGCGCCATCCTGGTGCAGTGGGCGAAAATACGAAGGCGCTCCCGCCCGCAAACAAGAAAGCATGATTCGTCGCCGCCACCGCGGCAACCCAACACGCATGGCCCTCACTCTCGCCCCTGAAGACACGCGCGGACGCATCCACGACCTGGTGTGGAGCGGCTTTCATCCCGATGCCGACATCGAATGGATGATCACCGACGAGTACCTCGATCCGGACGAGCTCACCGCCGAAGACCGTGCCTGGGTCAAGGAAGAGGCCGCGCGCGCCTGCGCCGCCAAGCATGCCGACGAGGCCACCTGGCCCGCGCTCACCGAGTACGACCGCCTCGAAGCGGTGTTCGCGCAGCTGCGCGGCGAGAAGATCATTGCGCTGCACCGCGCGGGCAACACGCTGGCCGACGGCCACGACGACGTGCGCGAGCACTGGCGCGCCGCGGGCCGGCAAGACTCCGGCATTCGCGGCTGCTGCTTCTATCACTCGCAAGACCTGGACACCGCGGTGCGCACCGGCCGCCTGCACCTGGCCTTCAGCGGCGGCATGATCCCCGAGATCGAGCAGCGCGAGGCCAACACCGTGGTGGTGGGCCACCGCATCGTCGAATTGCTGCGCGCCGCCGGCTTCGGCGCGCACTGGAGCGGCAACATCGAAGAGCGCATCGAGGCCGACCTCGGCCAATGGCGCAAGCGAGGCCCCGCCGCGTGAGCGTGCAGGCCTGGCAGCCGCCGCGCCGCATCGACGCGATCGACTTCTGGCTGCGCTCCCGGCTGCTCGCCACGGCCCACGCACTGCGCGAAACGCTGCGGCCGTCGGCGCGGCGCTGGCAGGTCGGCCACGCGCTGGCCGACGCGCCCGTGCTCGCGCACTGCCGCACCCCTTTGTGGGCCGACGGCCGAACGGACGAATTTCCCCTGGTGGCGGGCAAGGTGCAGAACCTGCGCGTGGCACGCCGCGCGTTCGACGCCATCGAGGTGCCCGCCGGCGAGGTGCTGAGCTTCTGGCGCCAGCTGGGCCGGCCCGGCGCTTGGCGCGGCTTCGTCGTGGGCCGCGAGCTGCGCGGCGGTTGCGTGGTGCCGACGCTGGCCGGCGGCCTGTGCCAGTTGTCGAACGCCTTGGCCACCGTCGCCGCGCGCGCGGGTTTCGAGCTGGTCGAGCGCCATGGGCACAGCGCGCGCATCGAGCAGGCCGAGAGCGCCGGCGGCGATGCCATCGACGCCACCGTGTTCTGGAACTACGTCGACCTGAAGCTGCGGGCCCGGCACGCGTGGCGGCTCGAGGTGGAGCTGACCGACAGCGAACTGGTGCTGCGCATTCGCGCGCGTTCGCCGCTGGTGTCGCAGCGCCCACTGGTGCTGCGGCGCGCGAACGAAGCTGGTGAAGTGGGTGAAGTGGGGGACACCCCGGCGCTGCCGCTCGCGCGCGGCTGCCTGAGCTGCGACCAGACCACCTGCTTTCGCCATCGCCCGCCCGTCGATGTCGGCCCGCGCGGGCGAACAGTGGTGCTGGTCGATGGCTGGACGCCCGAGTTCGCGCGCTACCTTCATGCGCATCACCCCGACGCGCAACGCATGCAGCCGCTGCCCGTGCGGCTCGCGTTCTGGCGGCGGGCTGTGACAGGCTGGCACCGCGAACCGGTCGCCGAAAGCACGCCGCCGCCGCAATCGCCGGCCGCCGTGAGCGTGCGCCGCGCGCTGTGGCAGCGGCTGTGGGCGCGGCAGGCGGGGCGTCGGCAGGCCAGCCTGATCGACGGCCAGCGCTGGCTTGCGCTCGCCTTCGCGGCGCGGCTGGAGCCCGCGCACACGCACCTGGTCGTCGAGCAGGCGCTGTTGCCGCACCTGCAGCGCATCGGCGCGCTCGATGGCCGCCGCGTCACGGTGCTGGCCGGTGCGTTGCCGATGGCCGAGGTGGAAGCACGGCTCGACGCCGCGGCCCGGCAGTGGCCTGAAGACGCCACGCTGCGCGACTTTCGCGCCGACCCGCTGCTCGTGCGCGCCGAGGCGCTTGCGCTGGCGCGCGCGGCCGTCGTGGTGACGCCGCACGCCGAGGTCGCGCAGCATCTGGGCGTGCTGGCGCCGCAGGCCGCGCTGCAGCCGCTCGATTGGGTGCTGCCTGAAATGAAGGCGACCGCGATCGAGCGTGAGCATGAGCGCTTGCCGCTCGTCGTGTTCGCCGCCAGCGCGTTGGCGCGCAAGGGCGCACGCGAGCTCGCCGCCGCGCTGCAGGGCATGCCGTGCCGGCTGCGCGTGTGGGGCTCGCCGTCGGACGACGCACGCCTGTGGCAAGGCATTGCGCACGTCGAACACATGAACTGGCGCGGCGATGCACTGGCGGGTGCCAGCGTCGTCGTGCTTCCGGCGCACATCGAACACGCGCCGCGCGCCTTGCTGCGCGCCGTGGCGGCCGGCGTGCCGGTGGTGGCGTCCACCGCCTGTGGCCTGTCGGGCCTCGGCGTCCGCGAAGTCGCGCCCGGCGACGTGGCCGCCTTGCGCACCGCACTGCAGGCTGCCTGCAACCCCTGAACGGAGAAAAAACTTGGCATCGATCGAACAGGCCCGCGCGGCCCTCGCCCCTCACGGCGCGCTGGCACCGCAGACGGCCGCGGACCACTGGCGCGGCGACATCGCGCTGCCGCCGGCCATCGCCACCTTCTACGAGCAGGTGGGGCCGCTGGGCGAATGGATCAACGAGCGCGTCGGCCACGCCGGCCTCACGGTGCCCACCGCCGGCAACCCCTTCAGCATTCCGCCGCTCTCGCGTCTGTGGCAGCTGCAGGCGGGCTACCGCTGGCAGGGCATCACCGGCGAGCGGCTGGCCGATTGGCCCGAGCACTGGCTGGTGGTGGCCGACCAGGGCGCCGACCCGTTCATCTTCGACCTGCGCACGGGCGCGATCCAGTTCGCGATGCACGGCGCGGGCGCCTGGGAGGACAACGGGCCGCTGTTTGACGACATCTTCCAGATGGCGGCGTGCCTGGGCACCATCGGCCAGGTGTGGGACGAGGCGGGCGACGAGATCTTCACGAACGCGGACGACTGCGAGGTCGACCCCGTGCACCGCGCCCGCCTGATCGAACGCCTTGCGCCGCTGCTCGGCGGCCCGAGCGCGGCCGAGGACATTGCCGACACCTTCGGCTGGTAAGAACCAACGCATGACCATCGACCTCCAGACGCTCAAGTGCGGCGAATGCGGCAGCAGCGTGCTCAAGCGCACGGGCCTGAACGAATACACCTGCGAGCACTGCGGCTCGGTCACGCTGGTGGAAGACAAGGTGTCCGACCGGCTCGAGCGCGTGCTCGACCAGGTGAAGAACGAGGCCGGCCGGCGGCTCGCGGCGGAAGAGGCGCTGCGGCAGAAGCTGATGCTGCGCAAGGCCGGCATCGGCGTGGCCATCGTGCTGGGCGCGGTGCTGGTGTTCCAGGTGGTGGGGCTGCTGTTCTTCAAGTCGCGCGGCACGTCCGATGCGCAGCGGCCCACGGTCGCGGCGCTGGTGGACCGCACCATTCCCACCGACGGCGTGAAGCTCGGCGAGCCGCGCCAGGTGCTGGTGGGCAGCGGCAGTTCGGCGCAGCCCAAGCTGCTGGTGGTGGCGCGCAACGAAACCGGCAAGCCGCTGTCGCGCGCCAGCATCCGCGCCGTTTACTACGACGGCGACAGCCGCCTCGACGAGCGCAGCGAGACGCTGCCCATCGCCGTGCTGGAGCCCGGCGAGAGCGCGCCCGCGCTCATCGACATGCCCAGCGGCAAGAACGTCACGCGCCAGGAGCTGCGCGTGCAGAAGCTCAGCGAGCCCTACAGCAGCGTGCAGGGGCCGCGCCTGGCCTTCGCGCGGGCGCGGCTCGTGCAGCAGGGCGAACGCGTGCGGCTGGTGGGCCGCGTGGCCAACGACCGCAAGGACGCCACCGCCATCGGCGGCATCGAGGTGCTGGTCACGCTGTACGACGACGCGGGGCAGGTGATCGGCTTCGGCCACGGCTACGGGCAGGCCAACGAGCTGGCGCCCGGCGCGCGCACCTCGGTGGACGTGAGCATCGCGCGCTTCGGCCGCGCCGCGGCCATTGCGGCGTGGGACTACCGCATCGGCTACAGCACGCTCGAAAGCAGCGGCGCCCGCACGCCGGTGCGCAGCGCCGACCGCGTGATTCGCACGGCCGGCGGCCCGGAAAACTTCAACCCCGACCTGCGCCTGGGCACCGACGACCTGCTGGCCGAAGACAGCGAGCGCTTCGACGACAGGCAGCTCGAGCTGCTGCCGCTGGTGGACGGGCGCAACAACATCCAGCAGCGGCTGTTCCTGGGCGAGCTGGTCAACCGCAGCACCGACGCGGTGGTGCTCGCGCCGGGCGGCGTGATCTCGCGCTACAGCGGCAACAAGTTCCACGGCACCACGAACATCGCGGGGCTGGCGTACCTGTATCCGGGCGAGCGCTTTCCGATCTTCCTGGAGCCGGAGGACATGGAGCGCATCACGCAGACGCGCATCGAATGGAAGCCCATGCGCCGTGCCGCGATGCCGGGCCCGCGCAAGCCCATGGAGGTGAAGGTGACGGGCACGAAGGCGGAGACCGGCAGCGTGCTGCTCAACTTCAGCCAGCGCTTCACCTACAAGAGCGTGGAGGTCACGGGCAGCGTGAAGAACCCGGGCAGCAGCATCGTCGGCAAGGTGCGCCTGTGGGTGAGCCTGCGCGACCGCAACGGGCAGCTCACCGGCTTCAAGCTGGTGGACAACCTGCCGGCCATCGCGCCCGGAGAAAGCGTGCCGTTCCAGGTGAACGTGGAGCAGAACGGACGCGACTTCGCGAGCGTGAGCACGCTATACCAAACCGAATAGCCCCTCGGGCGACGCCGTCGGGCGGTTCGCGCCATGATCGCGCCATGATTCCGTTATCGATCCTCGACCTTTCCCCGATCACCGAGGGCAGCGACGCCGCGCAGTCGTTCCGCAACTCGCTCTCGCTCGCGCAGCAAGGCGAAAAGCTGGGCTACACGCGCTACTGGCTGGCCGAGCACCACGGCATGCCGGGCATCGCGAGCGCGGCCACGGCCGTGCTGCTGTCGTACGTGGGGGCGGGCACCTCCACCATCCGCATCGGCGCCGGCGGGGTGATGCTCCCCAACCATTCGCCGCTGGTGATCGCCGAGCAGTTCGGCACGCTGGAGTCGCTGTACCCGGGGCGCGTCGACCTGGGCCTGGGCCGCGCGCCCGGCTCCGACCAGCGCACCGCGCGCGCCCTGCGGCGCAACCTGGAGTCGGACTCCGACCAGTTCCCGCAGGACGTGGTCGAGCTGATGGACTTCATGTCGAAGGCGCCCCAGCAGGCCGTGAAGGCCGTGCCGGGCGCGGGGCTCGAGGTGCCGGTGTGGATCCTGGGCTCCAGCACCTTCGGCGCGCAACTGGCGGCGCACCTGGGCCTGCCTTATGCCTTCGCCTCGCACTTCGCGCCGCAGCAGATCATGCAGGCCATCCAGATCTACCGCGAGACCTTCAAGCCGTCGGCGCAGTTGAGCAAGCCGTACGTGATGCTGGGCTTCAACGTGTTCGCGGCCGACACCGACGCCGAGGCCGAGTTCCGCGCCACCTCGTGGCAGCAGGCCTTCGTGAACCTGCGCAGCGGCCGCCCCGGCCGCCTGCCGCCGCCGGTGGAAAACTACCGCCAGAAGGTCGGGCCGGCCGAGAACGCGCTGCTCGACTCGGTGCTGTCGTGCTCCGCCGTGGGCTCGGTCGAGACGGTGAAGAAGGGCGTGGAAGCCTTCGTGGCGCGCACCGGTGCGGACGAACTCATGATCACCTCGCAGGTGTTCGACCATGCGGCCCGGCTGCGCTCCTACGAGCTGCTGGCCGAGGCGTTCGGGCAGAAGAAGCAGTAACCACCGAGGCTCGAGCCCGCTGGCGGGCTTTTGCTGTTCAGCCTCGTGTTCAGCCTCGCTTGCGGGCTTCCTCGTCCACGAGGTCCTTCTTCGAGAGCTTGCCCACCGCCGTCTTCGGCAGCTCCGCGCGAATCTCCAGCGCGCCGATCATCTCGTGCTTGCCGAGGCGGTCTTTCAGGAAGGCCTTGAGCGCGTCCAGCGTCAGTTCCTGCGCGCCTTCCTTCAGCTTCACGAAGGCCTTGGGCGACTGGCCGCGGTAGTCGTCGGGAATGCCGATCACGCACACCTCGGCCACCGAAGGGTGTTCGTACACCGCTTCTTCCAGCACGCGCGGGTACACGTTGTAGCCGCCGCACAGCAGCATGTCCTTGGTGCGGTCGACGATGTAGAGGTAGCCGTCGGCGTCCATCTTGGCGACGTCGCCGCTGCGGAAATAGCCGTCGGCGGTCATCGACTCGGCGGTGGCCTTCGGGTTGTTCCAGTAGCCCTTCATCACGTTCGGGCCGCTGATGCACAGCTCGCCGGCTTCGCCGAAGGTGGTGACGTCCTTGGCCGGGTCGTCCAGGCTCACGAGCTTGATGCGCACCTGCGGCAGCGGCATGCCGCACGAGCCCGCCTTGCGCACGCCGCGCGCGGGCGTGAAGGTGCCCACGGGCGAGGTCTCGGTCATGCCCCAGCCTTCGTTCAGGTGGCAGCCGGTGAGCGCGAAGAAGCGCTGCTCCACCTCCACCGGCAGCGGCGCGCCGCCCGAGCCGCAGAACTTGAGCGAGCGCAGGTCCATCTCCTTCGCCTTGGGGTGCGAGAGAATGGCGGTGTACATCGTCGGCACGCCGGGGAACACGCTGATCTTGCTGGCCGCGAGCTCGTTCATGACCGCGTCGACATCGAAGCGCGTGTGCAGCACCAGCGCCGCGCCCAGCCGCACGCCGAGCAGCATCGCGGCGCTGAGCGCGAAGATGTGGAACAGCGGCAGCACCACCAGGAAGCGCTCCTTGCCTTCGTCCAGGATGGGCGGCTCGCCGCGCGTGGACTCGTAGTACTGCGCCGAGGCCGACGTGAGGTTGGCGTGCGTGAGCATCGCGCCCTTGGGCAGGCCGGTGGTGCCGCCGGTGTACTGCAGCACCACGATCTCCTCGGCCAGGTCACCCAGCGGGTAGGCGTGGTGCGCGCCCTGGCTCTTCAGCAGGTCGGTGAAGCGCACGTGGCGCGCGTCGGTGGGCACGGGCGCGACCTGGCCGGCCGCCTGCAGTTGCGCCTGTACCTTGTCGCCCGCCGCGCCGTAGTCGCCGAGGCTGCCGACCACCAGCGTCTTCAGGCGCGAGTTGTCGAGCAGGCGCGCCATCAGCGGGTACAGGTTGACGAGGTCGAGCGTGACCAGGATGTCGGTGCGGCTGTGCTCGATCTTGTGGGCCAGCACGCGCTCGGCGTCCAGCGGCGAGTAGTTGACGACCGTGCCGCCGGCCTTGAGCACGGCGAAGAAGGCGATCGGGTAGTGCGGCGTGTTGGGCAGGTACAGGCCCACGTGCACGCCGGGCTTCACGCCCAGGTCCTGCAGGCCCCTGGCGGCGCGATCGACCGCGGCGCCGAGCTCCCGGTAGGTGAGCGATTGGCCCATGAACTCGACCGCCGAATGGTCGGGCCAGCGCGCCACGGCCTCGTCGAGCATCTGCTGCACCGGCTTCACGGGCAGCTCGGCGTCCCAGCGCATGCCGCTCGGGTAGTTGCGCGTCCAGGGCAGGTCGTGGCCGGAAGCCGTGGCGGGGGAGGGGGTGGCCATGCGTCTTGTCTCCGCTGTGCTGTTGTTGCAAATCGCGCGGGCGGACGGGGCCGCCTCGTTCAGGGGCACTGTAGCGCCGGCCCTTCGCGCCGTGGGGTTGCCGCTGACAAGCCGGCGACACGGGTTTTCCCGATTTCCCACACGCCGCCAGCCCCTACCGCCGGGCTGGGACAATGGCGGGCTTATGGCAAATCATCGGATCGTGGTGGGACTGAGCGGCGGCGTGGACTCCGCCGTCACGGCGCACCTGCTCAAGCAGCAGGGGCATGAGGTGGTCGGCATCTTCATGAAGAACTGGGAAGACGACGACGACAGCGAGTACTGCTCGTCGAACATCGACTTCGTGGACGCCGCCAGCGTGGCCGACGTGCTGGGCATCGAGATCGAGCACGTCAACTTCGCCGCCGACTACAAGGACCGCGTGTTCGCCGAGTTCCTGCGCGAATACAAGGCCGGCCGCACGCCCAACCCCGACGTGCTGTGCAATGCCGAGATCAAGTTCAAGGCCTTCCTCGACCACGCCATGCGCCTGGGCGCCGAGAAGATCGCCACCGGCCACTACGCCCGCGTGCGGTTGAACGAAGCCACCGGCAGGCACGAGCTGCTGAAGGGGCTGGACCCGTCGAAGGACCAGAGCTACTTCCTGCACCGCCTGAACCAGGCGCAGCTGTCGAAGACGCTGTTTCCCGTCGGCGAGCTGCACAAGACCGAAGTGCGCCGCATCGCGGAAGACATCGGGCTGCCCAACGCGAAGAAGAAGGACTCGACCGGCATCTGCTTCATCGGCGAGCGGCCGTTTCGCGATTTCCTGAACCGCTACATCTCCAAGGAGCCGGGCCCCATCAAGGACGACCGCGGCCGCAAGCTGGGCGAGCACCAGGGGCTGAGCTTCTACACGCTGGGGCAGCGGCAGGGGCTGGGCATCGGCGGCGTCAAGGACAAGGGCGCGCAGCGCGGCTCGGGCGACCATTCGCCGTGGTTCGTGGCGCGCAAGGACGTCGAGAAGAACACGCTGTGGGTGGTGCAGGGGCACGACCATCCGTGGCTGCTGTCGTCGGAGCTCAAGGCGGACGGCGCGAGCTGGGTGTCGGGCGAGGCGCCCGCGGCCGGCGAGTACGGATCGAAGGCACGCTACCGGCAGGCGGATGCGCCCTGCGAGATGGGCGGTGGGGAACCCGGTGCGGCCGGGAATACCAACGAGGCATTCAGCCTGCGTTTCGGTGCGCCCCAATGGGCGGTGACGCCCGGGCAGTCGGCCGTGCTGTACGACGGCGAGCGCTGCCTGGGCGGCGGCGTGATCGTCTGATCGGCTGATTCAGGGCGCCGAGCGCACCGATTCGTCGACCTGCACGATCTCCATCGGGTAGCGCTTGCCGGCCTGGTGGTCCTCGATGCACTGCAGCAGCAGCGGGCTGCGGTGCCGCGCCACGCTGGCGCGGATTTCGTCCAGCGTCATCCACACCGTGCGAACGATGCCCTCGTCGAGCGCACGGCCTTCCTCGAAAGCGCCCAGCGTTCCCGCGAAGGCGAAACGCATGTAGGTGGTGTCTTCGCCGCCTTCCGCCACCGGCCGTGCGCGCGCCATGTAGATGCCGATGAGCGAGGTCGGCGTGAAATGGTGGGCGGTTTCTTCGAGCGTTTCGCGCGCGCAGCCTTCGGCCGGGGATTCGCCCGGGTCCAGGTGGCCCGCCGGCGTGTTGAGCCGAAGGCCATCGCCGGCCTGCTCCTCGACGAGCAGAAAGCGTCCGTCGCGTTCGATCACCGCCGCGACGGTGACATTGGGTTTCCAGCGTGGTGATGCCATGCGAGGCTTTTACCTCAGCACGTAGCCGCTGAAGCGCCAGATGCGGTCGCCGTCGAGGTGAAAGCTCACGAGTTCGCGCAGCGTGCCGTCGGGCTTGTTGGCGAAGCGGGTCTCGTATTCGATGCTGACGTACTGGCCCGCCGTTTCGGCGTCGGGGTCCGCAAGGACCTGCCGGTTCACCGTGACCCAGGTGCGCATGCGGGGAGCGCCGAGAGGCGCGCGGCTCTTGGCGACCTGGCCCGTGAAATCGGCGCGGGTCACGCGCTTGCGGGCGGTGGCCGAGGCGCCGTCCCAGAGCTCGCCGGCCTTGCCCTGGTCGATCATCTGGATGGCCTGCATGCCGCCGCGCACCATGTCGCTGGCCTCCAGGTCTTGCGCGGCCGCCGGGCCGAGGCAGTTCCAGAGCAGCGCGGCCGCGAGCAGCAGCCTGACGATGGGGTTCATTCCTTGTTTCACTGTTTCCTTGGGTTGTTGGGTCCGGGCGCGAGGGCCTGGCGCCACGCGATGCACGAACGGTTGGAGGCTGCCGCGCGGAAGAGATTCCCGGATGGCGAGTTGTCAGCCCCTGGGCGCTAGCGCACGCTGAGCTTCGACATGCTGTTCTCGTCGATCGCCTCGAGCCGGTAGCCCAGCCCGTAGATGGCCAGCAGCAGGAAGCCGTTGTCCGGGCGCAGGTCCAGCTTGGTACGCAGCCGCGAGATGTGCGTGTCGAGCGAGCGCGACAGCACCTCCACGCCCTGCCCCCAGACGGCCTCGTGCAGGTGCGCCCGCGACAGCAGGCGTCCGATGTTCTGGAACAGGAACAGGGCCAGCTCGTACTCGCGGTTCTTCAGCTCCACCGCCTTGCCGCGCACCTTCAGCACCCGCGAGGGCGGAAAGAAGTGGTACGGCCCGAACACCAGCTCCGCCTCGTGGCGCGCGGGATAGGTCCGGCGCAGCAGCGCGTTGACGCGGGCCTCGAGTTCTCCGGAGCGCAGCGGCTTGGCCATGAAGTCGTCGGCACCCGCGTTGAGGGCCGCGACCATGTCGCTCTCGTCGTAGAAGTCCGTCACCAGCAGCACGGGAAGCCGGTTCTTCAGGTCGACGCGGAGCTTCTTCACCAGCATCGGCCCCGACATGTCGGGCAGGCCCCAATCGAGGATGAGGAAGTCGAACGTCTGCCGCCGCAGGGCATGCAAAAGTGTTCGTCCTTCTTTATAGAGGTGGCACTCGTGTCCGAGGCCCACCATGGCTTTGCGGATCAGCGCGAGCTGGTCCGGGCTGTCGTCGAGTACAGCAATACGCATTCCATCCCCTTCTTCTCCTTCGCCGACCTCCGTGAGCCGACGATTTGGGCGAAGTGTATCCATTTGCGACTGTGTCGATTTTTCGAGTTTGCAACTAATGCACGCTAATTCTGAAATTCAGACGAAGACTAAAAACAGTTAACTACAGTTGCCAACAATTAGGTTTGGTGAAAGTCGCCCAAAGTGAGACGCGACCGACCGGTCGTCAATGCGCCGGAGCCGTGCGAGGCCTTGCACCACAGCTGCTACGCAGCTTGGGGAAAACGCCGATTGATCACTATCAATTGAATAGCAGTGAATGCACTATTCATCGGTGCTTGAAGCCTGAAGAAGACTGCATGTTGGCGACATCGGGCGTCTGTAATCTTGCTGTAAGCTCTGCGCGCGTTCCGTGTGCCCCCTTGCTCTGAGGAGATCTCTATGCTGATAGGCGTGCCTGCCGAGACACTGGCTGGCGAAACCCGAGTGGCCGTAACACCCGAGACCGTGAAGAAACTGGTCGCCTCGGGGCATGCGATTCGTGTACAGGCGGGGGCCGGCATTGCCGCCAGCGTCACCGACGCGGCCTACCAGGCCGCGGGCGCGGAAATCACCGACCAAGCAGGCGCTTTTTCCGCCGACATGGTGCTCAAGGTGCGCACGCCGACCGAGGCGGAAACCGCGTTGCTCAAGAGCGGCGCCGTCGTCATCGGCATGCTCAACCCCTTCGACGCGGCCGGCCTGCAGCGGCTGGCATCGGCCGGCGTCGTGGCCTTCGCCCTCGAAGCCGCCCCGCGCACCACGCGTGCCCAGAGCATGGACGTGCTCTCGTCGCAAGCCAACATCGCCGGCTACAAGGCCGTGATGATCGCGGCGGACAAGTACCAGCGCTTCTTCCCGATGCTGATGACCGCCGCCGGCACCGTGAAGGCCGCGCGCGTCGTCATCCTCGGCGTCGGCGTGGCGGGCCTGCAGGCCATTGCCACGGCCAAGCGCCTGGGCGCCGTCATCGAGGCGTCCGACGTGCGCCCCAGCGTGAAGGAACAGATCGAGTCGCTCGGCGGCAAGTTCATCGAGGTGTCCTACGACACCGACGAAGAGAAGGAAGCCGCCGTCGGCGTGGGCGGCTACGCCAAGCCGATGCCCGCGAGCTGGCTGGCGCGCCAGCAGGTCGAGGTCGCCAAGCGCGTGGCGCTGGCCGACGTGGTGATCAGCACCGCGCTCATTCCCGGTCGCGCCGCGCCCACGCTCATCACCGAGGACATGGTCAAGGCCATGAAGCCGGGCTCGGTCATCGTCGACATCGCGGCCGGCAAGGGCGCCGACGGCATCGGCGGCAACTGCCCGATCTCCGAAGCCGACAAGACCGTGGTCAAGCACGGCGTGACCATCGTGGGCGAGACCAACCTCGCGGCGCTGGTGGCGGCCGATGCATCGGCCCTGTACGCGCGCAACGTGCTCGACTTTCTCAAGTTGATCGTCACCAAGGAGGGCGCGCTGAAGATCGACCTCGAGGACGACATCGTCGCCGCCTGCCGCATGACGCAGGACGGCCAGGTCACCCGCAAGTAGACACAGCGATCACGCGAGGAGAAGAACCCATGGATCCCGTTTCCCACACAGTCATCAACCTGATCATCTTCGTGCTGGCCATCTACGTGGGCTACCACGTGGTGTGGACCGTCACGCCCGCGTTGCACACGCCGCTGATGGCGGTGACCAACGCCATCTCGGCCATCGTCATCGTGGGCGCCATGCTCGCGGCCGCGCTCACCACCACGCCGCTGGGCAAGACCATGGGCGTGCTGGCCGTGGCGCTGGCCGCGGTGAACGTCTTCGGCGGCTTCCTGGTCACGCGGCGCATGCTGGAGATGTTCAAGAAGAAAGAGAAGAAGACGGCCGCACCCAAGGCTGAAGAGGGGGCTTCCAAGTGAGCATGAACCTCGTCACGCTGCTGTACCTGGTGGCCAGCGTCTGCTTCATCCAGGCCCTGAAGGGCCTGAGCCATCCCACCACCTCCATCCGCGGCAACGTCTTCGGCATGACCGGCATGGCGATCGCCGTGCTGACGACCATCGCGCTGATCCACGGACAGGCGCGCTCATTGAACGTCGACTTCGGCACCGGCATCGCCTACGTGCTGGCGGCGGTGGTCGTCGGTGGCGGCCTGGGCGCCTTCATGGCCAACAAGGTCGAGATGACCAAGATGCCCGAGCTGGTCGCCTTCATGCACAGCATGATCGGCCTGGCCGCGGTGTTCATCGGCGTGGCCGCCGTGGCCGAGCCGTGGGCCTTCGGCATCACGGCCGCGCCCGTGGCCGCGCTCATCGGCGCGCAGACGCCCGACGGCGCCGTCATCCTCGACGGCTTCGTGCGCTACGCCATTCCGTACGGCAACCGGCTGGAGCTGTTCCTGGGCGCGGCCATCGGCGCCATCACCTTCAGCGGCTCGGTCATCGCCTTCGGCAAGCTCTCGGGCAAGTACAAGTTCCGCCTGTTCCAGGGCGCGCCGGTGCAGTTCAAGGGCCAGCACATGCTGAACCTGGTGCTGGGCCTGCTGACCGTCGCGCTGGGCCTGCTGTTCGTGGCCACGGAAAGCTGGGGCGCCTTCTTCGCGATGCTGGCGCTGGCCTTCGTGATGGGCGTGCTCATCATCATTCCCATCGGCGGGGCCGACATGCCGGTGGTGGTGTCGATGCTCAACAGCTACTCGGGCTGGGCGGCCGCGGGCATCGGCTTCAGCCTGAACAATGCGATGCTGATCGTGGCCGGCTCTCTGGTGGGCTCGTCGGGCGCCATCCTGAGCTACATCATGTGCAAGGCCATGAACCGCTCGTTCTTCAACGTGATCCTGGGCGGCTTCGGCGGCGAGGCGGCCACGGCCGGTGGCGCGGCCAAGGAGCAACGGCCGGTGAAGACCGGCAGCGCCGACGACGCGGCCTTCGTGCTCGGCAATGCCGAGACGGTGGTGATCGTGCCCGGCTACGGCCTGGCGGTGGCGCGCGCTCAGCACGCCGTGAAGGAACTGGCTGCGAAGCTCACCGAGAAGGGCATCGTCGTCAAGTACGCCATTCATCCGGTGGCCGGCCGCATGCCCGGCCACATGAACGTGCTGCTGGCCGAGGCCGAGGTGCCGTACGACCAGGTCTTCGAGATGGAGGACATCAACGGCGAGTTCGGCCAGGTCGACGTGGCGATCATCCTGGGCGCCAACGACGTGGTGAACCCGGCCGCGCACACCAAGGGCAGCCCGATCTACGGCATGCCCATCCTGGAGGCCTACAAGGCCAAGACCGTCATCGTGAACAAGCGCTCCATGGCCGCCGGTTATGCCGGGCTGGACAACGAGCTGTTCTACATGGACAAGACCATGATGGTCTTTGGCGATGCTAAAAAAGTAGTGGAAGATATGGGCAAGGCCATCGAATAGGCCGAAGGTCCACGCCCGCCACGCGGGCGAATCTTCGCGGCGCCACTTCGTGCGCCGTTTTCGTTTTCAACTGTCAGACCCCGGAGGAGACAAACCCAATGACCGACCGTCCCTGGCTCAACAGCTACCCGCAAGGCGTGCCCGCCGACATCGACGCCTCGCAATACCCGTCGCTGGTCGCGCTCATGGAAGAGAGCTTCAAGAAGTACGCCGACCGCACGGCCTACAGCTTCATGGGCAAGGACATCAGCTACGGCGAGACCGACAAGCAGAGCAAGGCCTTCGCCGCGTACCTGCAGGGGCTGGGCCTGGTCAAGGGCGACCGCGTGGCCGCGATGATGCCCAACTGCCCGCAGTACCCCATCGCGGTGGCGGCCATTCTTCGCGCGGGCCTGATCCTTGTGAACGTGAACCCGCTGTACACGCCGCGCGAACTCGAGCACCAGCTCAAGGACTCTGGCGCCAAGGCGATCGTCATCATGGAGAACTTCGGCACCACGCTGCAGCAGTGCATCGCGGCCACGCCCATCAAGCACATCGTGCTGGCCTCCATGGGCGACCGGCTCGGCTTCCTGAAGGGCGCGCTGGTCAACTACGTGGTGCGCAACGTCAAGAAGCTGGTGCCGCATTTCAGCCTGCCGGGCGCGGTGCGCTTCAACGACGCGCTCGACAAGGGCGCCGGCGCTTCGCCCAAGCCCGTGGCCATCGGCCCCGACGACGTGGCCGTGCTGCAGTACACCGGCGGCACCACCGGCGTGTCGAAGGGCGCGGTGCTGCTGCATCGCAACGTGATCGCCAACGTGCTGCAGTCGGAAGCCTGGAACGAGCCGGCCATGAAGAAGGTGCCGGCCAGCGAGCAGCCCACCAGCGTGTGCGCGCTGCCGCTGTATCACATCTTTGCGTTCACGGTCGGCATGATGCTGAACATGCGCACGGGCGGCAAGCTGATCCTGATCCCGAATCCGCGCGACATCGCGGGCGTGCTGAAGGAGCTGTCGAAGCACACCATCCACAGCTTCCCCGCCGTCAACACGCTGTTCAACGGGCTGGCGAACCACCCCGACTTCAACACCGTCAACTGGAAGAACCTCAAGATCTCGGTCGGCGGCGGCATGGCCGTGCAGGCCGCGGTCGCCAAGCTGTGGCTCGAGAAGACGGGGTGCTCCATCTGCGAGGGCTACGGCCTGTCCGAGACCTCGCCCTCGACCACCTGCAACCCGACCGACAGCACCGCCTACACCGGCACCATCGGCCTGCCGCTGCCCAACACCTGGCTCAAGCTGCTCGACGACGAAGGCAACGAAGTGCCCGTGGGCGAGCGCGGCGAAATCGCCATCAAGGGCCCGCAGGTGATGGCCGGCTACTGGCAGCGCCCCGACGAGACCGCCAAGGTCATGACGCCCGACGGCTACTTCAAGAGCGGCGACATCGGCGTGGTCGACGAGCGCGGCTACTTCAAGGTGGTCGACCGCAAGAAGGACATGATTTTGGTGTCGGGCTTCAACGTGTACCCGAACGAGATCGAGGACGTGGTGGCACTCATTCCGGGCGTGCTCGAATGCGCCGCGGTCGGCGTGCCCGACGAGAAGACCGGCGAGGGCGTGAAGCTGGTCATCGTGAAGAAAGACCCGTCGCTCACCGAGGCGCAGGTGCGCGAGTACTGCAGGGCAAACCTTACGGGTTACAAGCAGCCGCGAATCGTAGAGTTTCGTACCGACATGCCGAAGACACCGGTCGGCAAGATCCTGCGCCGCGAGCTGCGCGACGCCAAGAAGTAGCCCGCGTGTAAGGGTTCGGCCCGGGTAGGGCCACGGCATCGATCTTGCATATTCGCGGGTCGATGCTTCGATTCCTCCTGACCCGTGTGAGCCTGCTGGTGCCGACCTTCATCGGCATGACGCTGCTCGCGTTCTTCCTCATCCGGCTGGTGCCGGGCGACCCCATCGAGACGATGGCCGGCGAGCGCGGCATCGACCCCGAGCGCCACGCCCAGTTGCGCGCCGCCTACGGCTTCGACAAGCCGGTGATCGTGCAGTACGGCATCTACATCGGCCGCGTGCTGCACGGCGACCTGGGCAAGTCGATCATCACGCAGGACACGGTGATGAGCGAGTTTCTGGCGCTGTTCCCCGCCACCATGGAACTCGCGGTGTGCGCCATTCTTTTCGCGCTGCTGCTCGGGCTGCCGGCCGGCATTCTTGCCGCGGTGCGGCGCAACTCCATCTTCGACCACGGCGTGATGGCCACGTCGCTCACCGGCTACTCGATGCCGATCTTCTGGTGGGGCCTGCTGCTCATCCTGTTCTTCTCGGTGCAGCTGGGGTGGACGCCGGTGTCGGGGCGCATCGCGGTGCAGTACTTCATCGAGCCCGAGACCGGCTTTCTCTTGATCGACGCGCTGCGCGCGGGCGACATCGATGCCTTCTGGTCGGCGCTGCACCACCTCATTCTTCCGGCCATCGTGCTGGGCACGGTGCCGCTTGCGGTCATCGCGCGCATGACGCGCTCGGCCATGCTCGAGGTGCTGGGCGAGGACTACATCCGCACCGCGCGCGCCAAGGGCCTGTCGCGCTTTCGCGTGGTGGGCCTGCATGCGCTGCGCAACGCGCTGATACCGGTGGTGACCGTCATCGGGCTGCAGGTGGGCGTGCTGTTCACGGGCGCCATCCTCACCGAGACCATCTTCTCCTGGCCCGGCGTCGGCAAGTGGCTCATCGAGGCCATCGGGCGGCGCGACTATCCGGTGCTGCAGGGCGGCATGCTGCTGCTCGGCGGGCTGGTGATGCTGGTCAACCTGCTGGTGGACGTGGCCTACGGCGTCATCAACCCGCGCATCCGGCACTGACGCCATGGCCGACACACACGCAGTTTCAACCTCCGGCAAGAACAAGAGCAAGGGCGAGCGTGCAGCGCCGCCCGGCCCCTGGCGCGAGTTCTGGACCGCCTTCTCGGCCAACCGCGGCGCGGTCATCGGGCTGGTCACCATCGTCGTGCTGCTGCTGGTCGCGCTGTTCGCGCCGTGGATCGCGCCGCACGCGCCCAACGAGACCAACAGCGCCGTGTTCCTGTTGCCGCCCGCGTGGCAGCAGGGCGGCTCCGCGAGCTACCTGCTGGGCACCGACGCCATCGGGCGCGACATTCTTTCGCGGCTGATGCACGGCGCGCGGCTGTCGCTGTCGATCGGCGTGGCGGTGGTGGCCATCTCGGTGGCCGTGGGCGTGGTGCTCGGGCTGGTCGCGGGCTTTTTCCGCGGCGTGCTCGAGATCGCGATCATGCGGCTCATGGACATCGTGCTCACCATGCCGAGCCTGCTGATGGCCATCGTGATCGTCGCGATCCTCGGGCCGGGGCTGATCAACGCGATGGTCGCCGTGGCCATCGTGGTGCTGCCGCACTACGTTCGCATCACGCGCGCGGCCGTCATTGCCGAGGTGTCGCGCGACTACGTGACCGCCGCGCGCGTGAGCGGCGCCGGCACGCTGCGCCTGATGTTCCGCGAGGTGCTGCCCAACTGCGCCGCGCCGCTCATCGTGCAGGCCTCGCTCGGCATTTCCACCGCCATCCTCGACGCGGCGGCGCTGGGCTTCATCGGCCTGGGCGCGCAGCCGCCCTCGCCCGAGTGGGGAACCATGCTGGCCGACGCGCGCGAGTTCGTGCTGCGCGCGTGGTGGGTCGTGACCTTTCCGGGCCTGGCGATCCTTGCCGCGGTGCTGGCCTTCAACCTGCTGGGCGACGGGTTGCGCGACGCGCTCGACCCCAAGCTCAAACGCTAAGGCAAAGGAAAGACAAGATGCCTTTGCTGGACATAAAAGACCTGCACGTCGAGTTCCCGACCCAAGGCGGCGTGCTGCATGCGGTCGACGGTGTGAGCCTCACGCTCGAAGAGGGCGAGGTGCTCGGCATCGTCGGCGAGTCGGGCTCGGGCAAGAGCGTGACGATGATGGCGCTGATGGGCCTGGTCGGCTTTCCGGGCCGCGTGCGCGCGGACCACATGCGCTTCGCGGGCAAGGAGCTGCTGGGCATTTCCGACAAGGCGCGCCGCGCGCTGGTCGGCAAGGAGGTCGCGATGATCTTCCAGGAGCCGACCACCAGCCTCAACCCCTGCTTCACCATCGGCTTCCAGCTGATGGAAACGCTGCGGCTGCACCTGAAGCTCGACAAGCGCGAGGCGAAGAAGCGCGCGACCGAGCTGCTGGAGCAGGTCGGCATTCCGGCTGCGTCGTCGCGCCTGGGCAGCTACCCGCACCAGCTCTCGGGCGGCATGAACCAGCGCGTGATGATCGCCATGGCCATCGCCTGCAACCCGCGCCTGCTGATCGCCGACGAACCCACCACCGCGCTGGACGTGACCATCCAGGCACAGATTCTCGACCTGCTGCGCGACCTGCAGAAGGAGCGCGGCATGGCGCTGGTGCTCATCACGCACAACATGGGCGTGGTGAGCGAAATGGCGCAGCGCATCGCCGTGATGTATGCGGGGCAGGTGATGGAGCACCAGCGCGTGGACCGGCTCTTCGCGTCGCCGCAGCATCCGTACACCGAGGCCCTGCTCGCCGCATTGCCCGAGCGCGCCGCGCCCGAAGGCCGGCTGGCCACCATCAGCGGCGTGGTGCCCGGCGTGCACGACCGGCCCGCGGGCTGCCTGTTCGCGCCGCGCTGCGGCTACGTGACGGAGCGTGCGTGCCAAGTGCGTCCGACGTTGCGCGAGGTGCACGGTACGCAAGGTGCCCAGGTGCGTTGCCACTTTCCGCTCGGCGAGCCGGGGCGCCTGGCCGCCATCGCGCAAGACCCGCCGCGACAACAGGTGGCGGAGGTGATGCCATGACCGGCGCATCGACCGACGTATCTGCTGACGCATCCACCGACGTGGTCGTCGAAGCCCGCAACCTGCAGCGCACCTACGACATCCGCCGCGGCATGTTCCGCGCGCCCGCGCACCTGCGCGCGGTGGGCGACATCTCCTTTCGCATCGAGCGCGGCCGCACGCTGGCCGTGGTGGGCGAGTCGGGCTGCGGCAAGTCGACGCTGGCGCGCATGGTCGCGCTCATCGAGAAGCCCACGGCCGGCCAGCTCACGCTGGTCAACGCCGACGCGGTCGACACGCCGCAAGACCGCAAGCGCGAGCTGCGCCAGGCCGTGCAGCTGGTGTTCCAGAACCCGTATGGCTCGCTCAACCCGCGCAAGAAGATCTCGGCGGTGCTCGAAGACCCGCTGGCCATCAACACCACGCTGGGCAAGGCCGAGCGCGCCGCCAGGGCGCGCGACATGCTCGCGCGCGTGGGCCTGCGGCCCGAGTACGCCAACCGCTATCCGCACATGTTCTCCGGCGGCCAGCGCCAGCGCATCGCGATCGCGCGCGCGCTCATGCTGTCGCCGCGCCTGCTGGTGGCCGACGAGCCGGTGTCGGCGCTCGACGTGTCGATCCAGGCACAGGTGCTCAACCTGCTGGCCGACCTGCAGGCCGAGCTGGGGCTGGCGTACCTCTTCATCTCGCACGACCTCGGCGTGGTGCGCCACATCGCGCACGACGTGCTCGTGATGTACCTGGGCCATGCGGTGGAGCAGGGGCCGAAGGCGCGCATCTTCGCGCGGCCGCTGCACCCGTACACGCAGGCGCTGCTGGCCTCCACCCCGGGGCTCAGCAGCCAGCGCATCGTGCTCAAGGGCGAGCTGCCGTCGCCGCTGAACCCGCCCACGGGCTGCGTGTTCAACACGCGCTGCCCGCATGTGGCGCCGCGCTGCCGCGAAGAGCGGCCGCTGCTGCGCATGCTCGACGAGCGGCAGGTGGCCTGCCATTTCGCCGAGCAGTTTCTCGAGGGCGCGCCGGTGGTGCGCGCCGATGTCCCGATGGCGGCGACCGCCTGAGGGCCGCCTGTTTTCACTTTTTCAACCGTGTTTCAAGGAGTCGACATGAAGCCCCAGTCCACCGTTTCGCGCCGCCCACGAAAGCTTGCGCTGCTGGCACCGACCGCGCTCGCCGCCGTGGCCCTGAGCCTGGCCTGCGGCGCCGTGTCCGCCAAGACGCTGGTGTATTGCTCCGAAGGCAGCCCCGAGAACTTCTACCCGGGCATGAACACCACCGGCACCTCGTTCGACGTGACCACGCAGGTCTACAACACCATCGTCGAGTTCGAGCGCGGGGGCACCAAGGTCGTGCCGGGCCTGGCCGAGAAATGGGACATTTCCGCCGACGGCACGCAGTACACCTTCCACCTGCGCAAGGGCGTGAAGTGGCACACCACCAGCAAGAGCTTCAAGCCCACGCGCGACTTCAACGCCGACGACTTCATCTTCATGCTCGAGCGCCAGTGGAAGGAGAGCGACCCCTTCTTCAAGGTGACGAGCCAGAACCACTCCTACTTCAACGACATGGGCATGCCCAAGCTGCTGAAGACGGTGGACCGCGTGGACGACTACACGGTGAAGATCGTGCTCAACCAGCCCGAGGCGCCGTTCCTCGCGAACCTGGCCATGCAGTACGCGGGCATCCAGTCGAAGGAATACGCCATCGCCATGCTGAAGGCCGGCACGCCCGAGAAGGTCGACCAGGACCCGATCGGCACGGGCCCCTTCTACCTGGTGCAGTACCAGAAGGACGCGATCATCCGCTTCAAGGCCTTCCCGCAGTACTGGGGCGGCAAGGCGAAGATCGACGACCTGGTGTTCGCGATCACGCCCGATGCCTCGGTGCGCTGGGCCAAGCTGCAAAAGGGCGAGTGCCATGTCATGCCGTACCCCAACCCGGCCGACCTCGACGCGATCCGCAAGGACCCGAACGTGCAGGTGCTGGAGCAGCCCGGCCTGAACGTGGGCTACCTGTCTTTCAACACCACCAAGAAGCCATTCGACGACGTGCGCGTGCGCAAGGCGGTGAGCATGGCGATCAACAAGAAAGCCATCATCGACGGCGTGTACCTGTCGACCGGCGTGGCCGCGAAGAACCCGATTCCGCCGAGCATGTGGTCCTACAACGACGCCGTGAAGGACGACCCCTACGACCCCGAAGCCGCCAAGAAGCTGCTGGCGCAAGCCGGCTTCCCCGACGGCTTCTCCACCGACCTGTGGGCCATGCCCGTGCAGCGCCCGTACAACCCGAACGCCAAGCGCATCGCCGAGCTGATGCAGGCCGATCTGGCCAAGGTCAACGTGAAGGCCGAGATCAAGAGCTTCGAATGGGGCGAGTACCGCAAGCGCCTGCAGGCCGGCGAGCACCAGATGGGCATGATGGGCTGGACCGGCGACAACGGCGACCCGGACAACTTCCTCTACACGCTGCTGGGCTGCGCATCGGCCAAGTCGGCCAGCGGCAGCAACGTGTCGAAGTTCTGCTACCAGCCGTACGAAGACCTGGTGGTGAAGGCCAAGAGCACGACCAAGCAGGCCGACCGCGACGCGCTCTACAAGAAGGCGCAGGTGATCTTCAAGGAACAGGCGCCGTGGTTCACCATCGCGCACGCGGTGCAGCTGAAGCCGGTGCGCAAGGAGGTGGTCGACTTCAAGCTGAGCCCCTTCGGGCGCCATACGTTCTACGGCGTGGACATGAAGTAAGCGCATGGCCGGTCCAGCCGCTCCTGTTGCCATCGTCGCGGCCATGCAGCAGGAGCTGGGCGCGCTGCTTGCGCTCATGCCCGACGAGCAGCGCGTGCGCGTCGCGGGGCGTGACTTCTGGGTCGGCCATCTGCACGGCCAGCCGGTGGTCGCGGTGCTGTCGCGCATCGGCAAGGTCGCGGCGGCGGTCACGGCCACGGTGCTGCTCGAACGCTTCGGCGTGCGGGCCATCGTGTTCACCGGCGTGGCGGGCGGACTGGCGCCCGGCGTGAACGTGGGCGACGTGGTGGTCGCGACCGAGCTGCTGCAGCACGACATGGACGCATCGCCGATCTTTCCGAAGCACGAGGTGCCGCTGATGGGGCTGTCGCGCTTCGCGGCCGATGCCGCGATCAGCGATGCGCTGGCGCAGGTCGTCACGAACGTGCTGCGCGACCCGGTGGCGTTGATCGGGCAGGAGGGCGTCGACGAGTTCGGCCTGTCGTCGCCCCGGGTGCATCGCGGGCTGCTGGTGAGCGGCGACCGCTTCGTCTCGACCACGGCGGAGAGCGCGGCGCTGCAGCGCGAGTTGCCCGACGCGCTCGCCGTCGAGATGGAGGGGGCGGCCGTGGCGCAGGTGTGCCACGACTACGGCGTGCCCTTCGCGGCGATGCGCACCATTTCCGACCGGGCCGACGACGCGGCGCATGGCGACTTCGCGCGCTTCGTGGCCGTGGTGGCCAGCCGCTACAGCCTGGCGCTGGTCGGCGCCTGGCTGGCCACGCTGCCGGCGCTCAGCTGAGCGGGGCGGCCCTGCGGCGCGGAATGTCGCGCAGCAGCGGCGGAATCGACAGCGCGAGCAGCAAGGCGGCCAGCGGCACCACGCACACGAAGCCGACGTACTTGAAGCCCAGCGCGCCCATTGCGCCGCCGAGCACGAACATGCCGACCAGCCCGCCGGCGCGGCGCATGCGGGCGCGGTCGTGGCGCACCGCCGTCGTGTCTTGCCTGGCGCGGCCGTTCCAGTAGAGCATCTTGCCGATCTCGATGCCCATGTCGGTGATGTTGCCGGTCATGTGCGTGGTGCGGATGCTGCCGCCCGAGGTCTTCGACGCCACCGCGTTCTGCAGGCCCATGATGAAGGACAGCAGCAGCACCGTGAGCGGCACCGCGAACGGCGTGGCCCAGGTGAGCGTGATGGCGCCCATGAGGCCGAAGGGGAACATCAGCGCCGCCTCCAGCACCAGCGGCAGCGCATACACGCCGTGCATGCGGTGCTGCCGGCCCCAGTTGACCAGCACCGCGCACACCGCGGCGCCGCTCACGAACGCGAGGATGGCGCCCAGCGCGTTCAGCAGCAGCGTGAGGTTGCCCAGCACCATGCCGTCGGCCAGCTGCGAGGCGAAGCCGGTCATGTGCGAGGTGTACATGTGCAGCACGAGGAAGCCGCCCGCGTTCACGGCGCCGGCATTGAAGGCCAGCAGCAGGCCGAGCGCGATGTTGGTGGACGGCGCGCGGTGGCGGTTGGTGAGGAAGCGAAGTCTGCGCACGGGGGGCTCTCCGGGTCGGCAGCCACTCTACACCCGGTGTCCCCGCGCTTGCGCTGCGCGGGCGGTGCGCGTTACTTCAGCCAGCCGCGCCGGCGGAAGTACCACATCGGCCCCAGCGCGCTGGCCGCCATCAGCACCAGCGCGTAGGGGTAGCCCAGCGACCAGTCGAGCTCGGGCATGAACTTGAAGTTCATGCCGTAGATGCTCGCGATCAGCGTGGGCGGCAGCAGCGCCACGCTGGCCACCGAGAAGATCTTGATGGTCTTGTTCTGGTTGATGTTGATGAAACCGACGGTCGCATCCATCAGGAAGTTGATCTTGTCGAACAGGAAGGCCGTGTGGTTGTCCAGCGACTCGATGTCGCGCAGGATCTGGCGCGCTTCCTCGAACTGCTCGGCGTTGAGCATCTTGCTGCGCATCATGAAGCTCACGGCGCGGCGCGTGTCCATCACGTTGCGGCGGATGCGGCCGTTCAAGTCTTCCTGCCGCGCGATGGCGCCCAGCACCTCGCCGGCCAGCTCGTCGCTGACGTTGCCCGAGAGCACTTTCTTGCCGGCCACTTCGAGCTCGTCGTAGATGTTCTCCAGCGTGTCGGCCGAGTACTCGGCGTCGGCGTCGAACAGCTTGAGCATCACTTCCTTCGCGTCCTCGATCAGCCCCGGGGCGCGGCGCGCGCGCATGCGCAGCAGGCGGAACACGGGCACGTCTTCATCGTGGATCGAGAACAGCACGCCGCGGCTGCGCAGGTCGGTGTTGTGCTGGTTGAGGATGAAGGCCACGCGCACGGTGCGGGGGTCTTCGTCGTCGTCGATCAGGAAGTCGGAGCGGATGTGCAGTTCGCCGTTGTCTTCCTCGTAGAAGCGGGCGGACTCCTCGATGTCCTCGTCCATCGCGTCTTCGGGGATCGACAGGCCGTAGTACTGCTTGATCCAGCGCTTTTCCTCGAGCGTGGGCGACTCGAGGTCGACCCAGATGGGCTGGAACTTGGAGAGCTCTTCGAGCGCCTCGATCTCTTCCTGAACGAGGCGGCCGTTGGCGAGCGTAAAGATATTGAGCATGGGCTCACTCCCGGGTGTGACTGAAACGTGGGCGGGGAGGGGGGCGCTTTCAATTCCCGGGCCCGACGTGAGCGAAAAATCGCGTCAGTGAAAGGGAGTTGAAAGCTGCCGAGACGGGGCGGTTTCCATGGGAAGAATCTCCGGTTGCAGCGAGGCGCGATTATGTCACCGGCCATATGACGCCGGGGTGGCCGGACTGGACGGACATACAGTAAAGTCGTGCGCCATGCAGACCACTGCGCTCCCCGTTTTCCCTTCCGCGCCGAAGACCCAGGCCGAGCGCCTGGCCGCCGCGCTGTCCACGCTCAACGAGGCGCAGCGCGCAGCGGTGGAGCATGGCGTGGGAGCCGCCATCGGCCATGCCGAGCGCGACAAGGGCGACGAGCGTCCCCTGCTCGTCATCGCCGGCGCCGGCTCGGGCAAGACCAGCACATTGGCGCACCGCGTGGCGCACCTCATTGCTGGCGGTGTCGATCCGCAGCGCCTGCTGCTGCTGACCTTCTCGCGCCGCGCGGCGCAGGAAATGGAACGCCGCGCCGGCCAGGTGCTGGCCAAGGTGCTGGGCCTGAAGTCCGAGGCGCCGCCCGTGCTGCCGTAGGCCGGCACCTTCCATGGCATCGGCGCGCGGCTGTTGCGCGAGTACGCCCCGCAGATCGGGCTGGACGAGAACTTCACCATCCACGACCGCGGCGACGCCGAAGACCTGATGGGGCTGGTGCGCCACGAGCTGGGCCTGTCGTCCACCGTGAACCGCTTTCCGCGCAAGGGCACCTGCCTGTCGATCTACTCGCGCTGCGTGAACACGCGCGCGGCGCTGGGGCAGGTGCTCAAGGACTCGTTCCCCTGGTGCGCCGAATGGGAGGCCGAGCTCAAGAAGCTGTTCGGCGCCTACGTGGAGGCCAAGCAGCAGCAGAACGTGCTCGACTACGACGACCTGCTGCTCTACTGGGCCGAGGTGGCCGCCGAGCCCGCGCTGGCCGCGCAGATGGGCGGGCGCTTCGACCATGTGCTCATCGACGAATACCAGGACACCAACCTGCTGCAGGCCTCCATCCTGCTGGGGCTCAAGCCCGACGGGCGCGGCGTGACGGTGGTGGGCGACGACGCGCAGTCGATCTACTCGTTCCGTGGCGCCACGGTGCGCAACATCCTCGACTTTCCGTCGCAGTTCACGCAGGCGGCGCGCGTGGTCACGCTGGAGCGCAACTACCGCTCGACGCAGCCCATCCTCGACGTGTCGAACCGCGTGATCGCGCAGGCCGCCGAGCGGCATGCCAAGACGCTGTGGACCGACAAGCCGTCGGCGGGCAAGCCGCTGCTGGTGCTGGTGGCCGACGAGGCGGGGCAGGCGCGCTGGGTGGCCGACAAGGTGCTGGCGCACCGCGAGGGCGGGCTGGCGCTGAAGTCGCAGGCGGTGCTGTTTCGCACCTCGTCGCACAGCGCGGGGCTCGAGCTGGAGCTGGCGCGGCGCAACATTCCCTTCGTGAAGTTCGGCGGGCTCAAGTTCCTGGAGGCCTCGCACGTGAAAGACCTGCTGGCAGTGCTGCGCTTTGCGCAGAACCCGCGCGGGCGCATGGCGGGCTTTCGGGTGACGCAGCTCATTCCGGGCATCGGGCCCGCCACGGGCGCGCGGCTGCTCGACGCGATGGACAAGGCCGCCGACCCGGCGGCGGCGGTGCGCGACTTCGTGCCGCCCGCCGCCGCGCGCGCGCAGTGGACCGAATTCGCCGAAACCTACGCCGCGCTGCGCACGCCTGCGTTGCAGTGGCCGGCCGACGTGGAGGTGGCCATGCGCTGGTACCAGCCGCACCTGGAGCGGCTGTACGAAGACACCTCCGGCGTGCGTCGCGCCGACGTGGAGCAGCTCGCGCGGCTCGCCGCCGGCTACGGCTCGCGCGAGCGCTTTCTCACCGAGCTCACGCTCGACCCACCCGACGCCACCAGCGACCGCCCCGGCCCGCCGCTGCTCGACGAGGACTACCTGATCCTCTCGACCATCCACTCGGCCAAGGGGCAGGAATGGAATTCGGTGCACGTGCTCAACGTGGTCGACGGCTGCATGCCGGCCGACGTGGCGCAGGGCGCGCAGGAGCTGGAAGAAGAGCGCCGGCTGCTCTACGTGGCCATGACCCGGGCGCGCGACCACCTGCACCTGCTGGTGCCGCAGCGCTTCTACGTCACGCAGCAGGCCGCGCGCGGCGACCGGCACCTGTACGCCAACCGCACGCGCTTCATCGCCGATGCCGACCTGGCGGGCTTCGATCAACAGACCTGGCCGCCCCCGCCCGAACGTCCGCCGGCGGTGCCGCCGCCGAGCGCGGTGATCGACCTGCGCAACCGGATGCGCGCCGCCTGGCGGTGAACCGGCGCGGGAGCGGGCAAGCCCTGTCGCCGGGAGGGTCACCGGGTTTTTCGAGCTGACACACATCTGCGCGAACGGCTGCAAGGCCTGCCCCGCGCGCATGGACTGCTATGGATTCATGAGCGTGCGAAACGCCGCGCGCCCGTTCGCGGCACCGCGGGCAACCCTGGTATTGCAATACCGTGACAGCTTGGGCATAGTGAATCGACCGCCCCAATTTCTGTCTCATTTCTCCTTCTCTTCCCCCCCTTTCCCTCTCTCCCTCTACTTCCCAGTTCCCCCGGCCACGCTTCATTCCGGAGCGCGGTCATTTCCCCAACCGTCAATTCCAGGAGGTCATTCATGAATTTGACGATCAGCGGTCATCACCTCGACGTCACACCTGCCTTGCGCACCTACGTCACGAGCAAGCTGGACCGGATCACGCGGCACTTCGACCAGGTGGTCGATGTGAAGGTGATCCTCACGGTGGAAAAGCAAAAGGAAAAGGAACGCCGCCAAAGGGCGGAGTGCAACATCCACGTCAAGGGCAGTGACATGTTCGCGGAATCGAGCCACGCTGATCTCTACGCCGCGGTCGACGAACTGGTCGACAAGCTGGACCGCCAGGTGGTGCGCCACAAGGACCGGCTGCAGGACCACCATCACGCCGCGCCAAAACGCCTCATGTAGGCAAAGCGCCCCGCGCGCAAGCCGAAGGCCGCCTGTGGGCGGCCTTTTTGTTTTCCGACCTCGGCACTGGGACTTTGGCAAGCTTCCCAGGCGCCAAGAGGCGTGCGGGCAACATGTAGACAGAAAGTAAATAGGGGGACTGGGGGTTTTTACCAAGCGGGTGCATAATCGCCCCCGCTCTGCACCCACCATGAATCGCCTCGCGTCCATCCTGCCGCCCGCTCAAGTGCTCGTGAGCGTTGACGCCACCAGCAAAAAACGTGCTTTCGAAGAAGCAGGTTTGCTGTTCGAAAGCCTTCACGGCCTGGGCCGTGCCCTTATCACCGACAGCCTGTTCGCGCGAGAGCGCCTTGGCTCCACCGGATTGGGCCATGGCGTTGCCATTCCGCACGGCCGCATCAAGGGCCTGAAGGCACCGATGGCCGCGGTATTCCAGCTGGCCAACCCCATCGGTTTCGACGCACCCGACGAGCAACCCGTCGCGCTGCTGATCTTCCTGCTGGTGCCCGAAGCGGCCACGCAGAAGCACCTCGAGATCCTGTCTGAAATCGCCGAGCTGCTGAGCGACGCCAGCCTGCGCGAACAGATCAAGTCCAGCACCGACGCGGCCGCCCTTCACGGGCTGATCGCCGGCTGGCAGTCCACGCAAGTCGCCTGAGCGCATGCGTCGGCACGCGCGGCTGCTGATAAGCTGCGCGGCTCCCTCCGTCACTCCAACGCAATGCCGGCGCCCGTGCGCCGGCGCCTGAACGCATGAAGCCGACCGTCATCAGCGCCGATGCCATGTTCGAGGAGTTCCGCGGCTCGCTCCGCTGGGAATGGCTCGCGGGGCTGGGCGCATCCGAACGCCAGTTCGACCCCGAGGTCATCAGCCGCGCGCAATCGGCGGCCGACCTGGTCGGCTACCTCAACTACATCCACCCCTACCGCGTGCAGATCCTGGGCGCCCGCGAGGTCGCCTACCTCACGCGCGGCAGCCAGGAAGACTGCGCCCGGCGCATCGCCCGCATCGTGACGCTGGAGCCGCCGATGCTGGTGCTGGCCGACGGCCAGGCCGCGCCGGACGAACTGTTGTCGATCTGCGAGCGCGCGCAGCTGCCGCTGTTTGCCACGCGCGAGTCGTCGGCCTTCGTGATCGACCTGCTGCGCGCCTACCTGTCCAAGCACTTCGCCGAGCGCACCTCGATGCACGGCGTGTTCATGGACATCCTGGGCATGGGCGTGATGATCACGGGCGAGTCGGGCCTCGGGAAAAGCGAACTGGGCCTCGAACTGATTTCACGCGGCAACGGCCTGGTGGCCGACGACGCGGTCGACCTGTACCGCATCAACCAGAACACCATCGAGGGGCGCTGCCCCGACCTGCTGCTGAACCTGCTGGAGGTGCGCGGCATCGGCCTGCTGGACATTCGCGCGATCTTCGGGGAGACGGCGGTGCGCCGGAAGATGCGGCTGAAGCTCATCGTGCACCTCGTGCGGCGCGACAGCTTCGAGCGCGACTACGAGCGCATGCCCTCGGCGCCGCTCACGCAGGACGTGCTGGGCATTCCGGTGCGCAAGGTCATCATCCAGGTGGTGGCGGGGCGCAACATTGCCGTGCTGGTGGAGGCGGCGGTGCGCAATTCGATTTTGCAGCTGCGCGGCATCGACACCTATGCCGACTTCGTGGCGCGGCACCACAAGGCGATGGAAAACGGGCAAGACTGAGCGCAGTTTCTGCGCCCAGTGAGCCTAGTGCGCTCACACGTGGCGCTCCGCGGTCGGTGTCAGTGCTTGCTGGCGCAGTCGCCGCACAGGCCGTACAGCGACATGGCGTGGTCCTGCAGGATCCAGCCCTTGTCCTTGGAGATCATTTGCTGGCGGCGCTCGATCTCGGCGTCGTAGAACTCCTCGACCTTGCCGCACGAGGTGCAGATCAGGTGGTCGTGGTGCGTGCCTTCGTTCAGTTCGTAGACGGCCTTGCCGCTCTCGAAGTGGCTGCGCTCCAGGATGCCGGCCTGCTCGAATTGCGTGAGCACACGGTAGACCGTGGCCAGGCCGATGTCGGAGTGTTCGTTCAGCAGCACGCGAAAGACGTCTTCCGCCGTCATGTGCCGCTGGCTGCCGGTCTGGAAGATCTCGAGGATCTTCAGGCGCGGCAATGTGGCCTTGAGGCCGGTGTTCTTGAGTTCGTCGATGTTGGCCATGTTGGTTCCTGCGCCCTGGGCTGCGGCAAAGGCCCTGAAAAAGGGGCTGCCGCTACAATGGCCGATCATATCGCTACCCCCTTTTCCTCCCATGCCTGCCATTTTCCAACGCCGTCCCTGGCTGATGGTCGCCGCCGTGGCCGCCACGCTTTGCCTCGGTGCCTGCAGCAGCTTCAGCGATCGGACGCGGAGTGCGTTGTCCGCGGTCACCCCGTACAAGGTCGAAGTGGTCCAGGGCAATTTCGTGTCGAAGGAACAGGTCGCGGCGCTCAAGCCCGGCATGTCGCGCCAGCAGGTGCGTGAAATTCTCGGCACTTCGCTGCTGACCGACGTGTTCCACGCCAATCGCTGGGACTACGTGTTCACCATCCGCCGCCAGGGCGTCGACCCGCAGGAACGCCACCTCACGGTGTTCTTCAACGGCGAAATCATGGACCGCTTCGAAGGCGACGAGATGCCGAGCGAAGAAGACTTCGTCGCCACGCTCGACACCCGCAAGAAATCCGGCAAGGTGCCCACGCTCGAGGCCTCGGAAGACGACCTGAAGAAATTCGCCCCTTCCAAGGACGACAAGAAAGCGGGCACCGCCGACAAGGCCGACGCGCAGGCTTCGCTCCCGCCGCTGCCCGCCGCCTACCCCCCGCTCGAAGCCGCGCGCTGAACGCGCCGCAGCCAGACAGACAGCCGTAGCGGGCGGCGCCCGCCGAGCCAGGCAGTGCCCGTTCCGTGTTCCCCGTGTTTTTGCATGACTGAATCCGCGTGACCGAACCCACTTCCGCCTCCGCCCATCCCGCTTCCACTTCCGCCGCGTCCGATGCGCGCCGTGTCGCCATCGCCGGCGCCTCGGGCCGCATGGGCCACATGCTGGTCGAGGCCGTGCGCAACGCGCCCGACCTGCGCCTGGCCGGCGCGCTCGACATCGCGGGCAGCCCCGCGCTGGGCACCGACGCCGGCGCCTTCCTTGGCTTTGACAGCGGCGTGTCCATCGTGTCCGACCTGCGTGCCGGCCTGAAGGACGCGCAGGTGCTCATCGACTTCACCCGCCCCGAAGGCACGCTGGCGCACCTGGCCGTGTGCCGCGAGCTCGGCGTGCAGGCCGTTATCGGCACCACCGGCTTCAGCGACGCGCAGAAGGCCGAGATCGCAGAAATCGCGAAAGACATCGCCATCATGATGGCGCCCAACATGAGCGTGGGCGTCAACGTGACCTTCAAGCTGCTCGAGATGGCCGCCAAGGCCATGTCCAGCGGCTACGACATCGAGATCATCGAGGCGCACCACCGCCACAAGGTCGACGCGCCCTCGGGCACCGCCCTGAAGATGGGCGAGGTCATTGCCGACGCGCTGGGCCGCGACCTGAAGGAATGCGCCGTGTACGCCCGCGACGGCATCACCGGCGAGCGCGACCCGTCGACCATCGGCTTCTCGGCCATCCGCGGCGGCGACATCGTGGGCGACCACACCGTGCTGTTCGCGGGCACGGGCGAACGCATCGAAATCACCCACAAGTCGTCCAGCCGCGTCACCTACGCCCAGGGCAGCCTGCGCGCCGTGCGCTTCCTGGCCGGGCAGCGCGCGGGCCTGTTCGACATGTACGACGTGCTGGGTCTTCGCTGAAGACCTGCCGCGTTTTCGCTGAACCAAAGGACCGCCGATGAGCGTGCTCGAACTGCTGACCCACGGCGACGGCGTCAGCCGTTCGGTGGCGGCGCTGCTGCTGGCGATGTCCATCGCAAGCTGGGTCATCATCTTGTGGAAGGCTTGGCTGCTGCGCGGCGGCACGCGCGACGTGCTGCGCAGCATCGCTGCGTTCTGGCAATCGTCCACGCTGGCCGACGCCGAACACAAGCTCAAGGCGTTCGACAAGGCCGGGCTGGTCTGGCCCGCCGTGTCCGCCATCCAGGGCGTGGCCACGCGTGCCCCCGACGGCACGCTGGGCGCCACGGTCGATCGCAACCAGCGCCTGACCCGTGTGCTGCGCGACGCGCTGCACGGTGCGCTGCGGCGGCTGCAGGCGGGCCAGATCCTGCTGGCCACCGTGGGCGCCACCGCGCCCTTCGTCGGGCTGCTGGGCACGGTGTGGGGCATCTACGGGGCGCTGGCGGGCATTGCCGGGCAAACCGGCGGCTTCACCATCGACAAGGTCGCCGGCCCCGTCGGCGAGGCGCTGGTCATGACGGCCTTCGGCCTGGCCGTGGCCATTCCGGCCGTGCTGGCCTACAACGTATTCGGCCGCGTCATCGGGCGCATCGAGGCCGAGCTCGAAGGCTTCGCGCACGACCTGCTGGCCAGCTTCGGCACGCCGCCGGCCCCCGTGGCACCGCCGCCCGCGCGGCCGATGCCGGTCTGACGGCTTCCACGGCTTCAACAGCTTCAACACGGCACGCCGCACCATGGCCTTCGGACGCACATCGCTAGGCAGCAGCACCGGTGCCGGCGGGCGCGCCATGGGCGGCGGCGCGCAGCGGCCGCTGTCGGACATCAACGTGACCCCGCTGGTCGACGTGATGCTGGTGCTGCTGGTGATCTTCATCATCACCGCGCCGCTGATGGCCAGCTCCATCAAGCTCGACCTGCCGCAGACCGATGCCGGCCAGCCCAACGACGCGCCCAAGTTCGTGAGCCTGGCGGTCGATGCGTCGGGCAAGGTGTTCTTCAACGACCAGCCGGTGACCGACGACGAACTGGCCACCCGGCTCGAAAAGGCCGCGGCCGACAGCAAGGACACCGAGGTGCAGCTGCGCGCCGACCAGACCGTGCCCTACGGCAAGGTGGTGGCGCTGATGGGCATCGCGAACAAGGCCGGGCTGAGCCGCATCGGCTTCGTGACGGACGCGCCGCAAGCAACCTCGGCCACGCCCGCAGCGCCGCGCTGAGAGGCCGCCGCCGCTCAGGCGACGAGCGGCAACCCGATCAGCAGCGTCGTGCCGCTCGACTACCGCAACCGCGGGGTCAGCCCAGTACCACCGGCTTGGTCTTCCAGATTTCATGCGCGTACTGCGCGATCGTGCGGTCCGACGAGAACGCACCCATGCCCGCCACGTTCAGGATCGCCTTGCGCGTCCACGCGTCGGAGTCGCGGTACAGCGCATCGACCTCGGCCTGCTTGGCCACGTAGCTCGCGTAGTCGGCCAGCAGCAGGTAGTGGTCGCCCCAGTTCACGAGCGCGTCGTAGATGCCCTGGTAGCGCGCGGGCTCGCCCGCCGAGAACGCGCCGTCGCGGATGGCGTCGAGCACGCGCTTGAGCTCGGCGTTCTGCTCGTAGATGTCGCGCGGCTGGTAGCCGTGGGCGCGAATGTCGGCCACCTCGGGCGTGGTGTTGCCGAAGATGAAGATGTTCTCCGGCCCCACGTTCTCGCGCATTTCCACGTTGGCGCCGTCCAGCGTGCCGATGGTCAGCGCGCCGTTCAGCGCGAACTTCATATTGCCGGTGCCCGAGGCCTCGGTGCCGGCGGTGGAAATCTGCTCCGACAGGTCGGCCGCCGGCATGATGATCTCGGCCAGGCTCACGCTGTAGTTCGGCAGGAACACCACCTTCAGCAGCTTGCCCACGCGCGCGTCGGCGTTGATGGTGGCCGCCACGTCGTTGATGAGCCGGATGACCAGCTTGGCCATCACGTAGGCCGAGGCCGCCTTGCCCGCGAACACCACCACGCGCGGCACGATGTCGAGCGTTTCACCGGCGGCCTGCGCGTCCAGGATGCGGTGGTAGCGCGCCACCACGTGCAGCACGTTGAGCAGTTGCCGCTTGTATTCGTGGATGCGCTTGACCTGCACGTCGAACATGGCGTCCGTGTCGATGTCGATCTTCAGGTGCTGCTCGACCCAGTTGGCCAGCCGCAGCTTGTTCTCGCGCTTGGCATGGCGAAAGGCGCGCACGAAGGCCGGTTGGTCGGCCATGGGCTTGAGCGCCTCCAGCTGCGACAGGTCGCGCCGCCAGCCCTTGCCGATGCGCTGGTCGAGCAGCGCCGCCAGCGGCGGGTTGGCCTGCGCCAGCCAGCGGCGCGGGGTGACGCCGTTGGTCTTGTTGTTGAAGCGCTCGGGAAAGATCTTGTCGAAGTCGGCAAAGATCGACTGCTTCATCAGCTCCGAGTGCAGGCCCGACACGCCGTTGATCGAGTGGCTCGCCAGCACCGCCACGTAAGCCATGCGCACGCGCCGCTCGCCGGCCTCGTCGACCAGCGACAGCCGGCGCAGCAGCTCGACGTCGTTGCCCGCCTTCTGCGTGACCGTGGCCAGGAACTTGGCGTTCATGTCGTAGATGATCTGCAGGTGCCGCGGCAGGATGCGCCCCAGCATCTCCACCGGCCAGGTCTCCAGCGCCTCGTGCATCAGCGTGTGGTTGGTGTAGCTGAACACCTTTTGCGTGTGCTCCCACGCGGTGTCCCAGTCGAGGCCGTGCTCGTCGAGCAGCAGCCGCATCAGCTCGGGCACGGCGAGCACGGGGTGCGTGTCGTTCAGGTGGATGCTGACCTTCTCGGAGAGCTGGTCGAAGGTCTTGTGGTTGCGCAGGTAGCGGCGCAGCAGGTCTTGCACGCTGGCGCTGCAGAAGAAGTACTCCTGGTGCAGCCGCAGCTCGCGGCCCGAAGGCGTGGAGTCGTCGGGGTAGAGCACGCGCGACACGTTTTCCGACTGGTTCTTGCTTTCCACCGCGCCCATGTAGTTGCCGCGGTTGAAGGCCGAGAGGTCGATTTCCTCGGTGGCGCGCGCCGACCACAGCCGCAGCGTGTTGGTGGCCTGCGTGCCGTAGCCGGGAATGATGGTGTCGTAGGCCACGGCGCGCACGTCGTGCGTGTCGACCCAGTCGGCCGCGCCGTAGGGGGCGTTGGTGCCTTCGCGTTTCTGCACGCGCCCGCCGAAGCGCACGCGGTAGTTCACCTCGGGCCGCTGGAACTCCCACGGGTTGCCGCGCGTGAGCCAGTAGTCGGGCGTCTCGACCTGCTGGCCGCCGACGATCTGCTGGCGGAACATGCCGTACTCGTAGCGGATGCCGTAGCCCATGCCGGGCACGCCGAGCGTGGCCATCGAGTCGAGAAAGCAGGCCGCCAGCCGGCCGAGGCCGCCGTTGCCCAGGGCGGCGTCGGGCTCGCGCTCGGCCAGGGCGTCCATGTCGACGCCGAAGTCGGCCAGCGCCTCGCGCACGGTGTCGAACAGGTCGACGGCCAGCAGCGCGTTGGTAAAGGTGCGCCCGATGAGGAATTCCATCGAGAGGTAGTAGACGCGCTTCAGGTCCTGCGCGTAGTTGGCGCGCGTGGTCATCATCCAGCGCTCCACCAGCTGGTCGCGCACGGCCTGCGAGGTGGCGTTGAGCCAGTCGTCCTGGCTGGCGGCCACGGGGTCCTTGCCGACGGCGTAGATCAGCTTGTTGGCCACCGCGCGCTTGAAGGCCGCCACGTCGCGGTCAGGGTGGTCGTAGGCGAAGTCTTTGATCGTCATGGTGGGCACTCTCGATGTGTGTGGTGTTGTGGGGGCCGTGCGCTGGGTCGGCACGGTCTTGTTGGAGGAACACCGCGGGACCTGCTTTGTCGGGTTTTTGCGGGCTCGGACTGCTTGGGGCGTGAGCCCAGGCTGCCGGCGTGATCGTGCCGTGAATGCAGGCTGCATCGAATGAACAGACGGCAAGTCATGCCAGCGCCTGCCGATAAACGTCGATGTACTGCCCGGCCGCAGTCCCCCAGTCCGCAGGCCGGCGCATCGCATGGCCGCGCACGCGCCGCCAGTCGGGTGCGCGCTGGTACAGGGCGAAGGCGCGGCGCACGGCGCGTTCGTAGTCCGGCACGTCGAAGCGGTCGAACACGAAGCCCGTGGCCTCTCCGCTGGCCAGGTCTTCCAGCGACGCATCGACCACCGTGTCCGCCAGCCCGCCGACCCGGCGCACCAGCGGCAGGCTGCCGTACTTCAGGCCGTACATCTGCGTGAGGCCGCAGGGCTCGAACAAAGAGGGCACCAGCGTCACGTCGCCCGCGCCGAAGAGCTGGTGCGCCAGCGCCTCGTTGTAGCCGATGGTCACGCTGACCGATTGCGGCGACGCTGCCGCGCGCTCGCGGAAGGCTTGCTCCAGCCACGCCTCGCCGGCGCCCAGCAGCGCCAGCTGGCCGTCCTGTGCAAGCAGGGCATCGAGCCCGTTCAGCACCAGGTGCAGGCCCTTTTGCTCGGTGAGCCGGCTCACGAGGATGAACAGCGGCGCATCGGGCCGCTCGGCCAGCCCCAGCTGGTGCTGCAGCACCGACTTGCAACGCGCCTTGCCGGCCATGTGGCGGCCCTCGGGCGTGTGGAAGCCCTGCACCAGCGCCGCGTCGCTCGACGGGTTCCAGACCTTGTCGTCGACCGCGTTGAGGATGCCGCTGAGCACCCCGCTGCGCTGGCGCAGCAGGCCGTCGAGGCCGCAGCCCTGCTCGGGCGTCTGGATTTCTCGCGCGTAGGTCGGGCTCACCGTGGTGAGCCGGTCGGCGTAGCTCAGGCCGCCCTTCATGAACGACACCTGGCCGTGGTATTCGATGCCATTCATCTGGAACGCCTGGGCGGGCAGGCCCAGGTCGGTGAAATTCCAGGGGGCGAACAGGCCCTGGTAGGCCAGGTTGTGCACGGTGAACACGCTGCCCACGCGCCGGCCCCGCAGGTCGCCGGCCTCGCGCGCGAAGTGCAGGTACGCCGGCGCCAGCGCGGCATGCCAGTCGTGCGCGTGCACCACCTCGGGCTGCCACAGCGGGTCGAGCCCTTGCGCCAGCTGCGCCGCGGCCCAGCCGAGCAGGGCGAAGCGGCGGTGGTTGTCGCCGTAGGGCTGGCGCGACGCGTCTTCGTAGGGGTTGCCGGGGCGGTCGTACAGCGAGGGTGCGTCGATCACGTAGGCGGGAACGGCAGGGGCGCCGTCGGTGGCAAGGTGCCCGAAGCGCAGGGCGAAGCGTTCGCCCCAGGGCGCATTGAATTCGGCCACCGGCACCAGGTCGTGCAGGCCCGCCACGATGGCCGGAAACCCCGGCAGCAGCACGCGCGCGTCCTCGCCTTCGGCCATGAGCGCGAGCGGCAGCGCGCCGGCGATGTCCGCCAGGCCGCCGGTCTTGAGGAGGGGAAAGAGCTCGGCGCTGACCTGGAGGATTCGCATCGTCGGCGTGGTCAGGCGGCGGCGAGCCGTTTGAGCATCTCGCGCGTGACCAGCACCACGCCGTTCTCGGTGCGCTCGAAGCGCGCGGCGTCGGCCTCGGCGTCCTCGCCGATCACCATGTCGTCGGGAATGACGCAGGCGCGGTCGATCACCACCTTGCTCAGCCGGCAACCGCGGCCGACCTCGACGTCGGGCAGCAGCACGGCCTCGTTGATCTCGCAGAAGGAGTGGATGCGCACGCCCGAGAACAGCACCGAGCTGCTCACCTTGGAGCCCGAGACGATGCAGCCGCCCGACACGATGGTGTTCACGGTCATGCCGTGCTGGCCGTGGCGGTCGAGCACGAACTTGGCCGGGGGCAGCTGCCGCTGGTAGGTCCAGATGGGCCAGTCCGTGTCATAGATGTCCAGCTCCGGGGTGATGGCGGCCAGGTCGAGGTTGGCTGCCCAGAATGCATCAATCGTGCCCACGTCGCGCCAGTAGGTCTTGGCGCCCGGCCCGCGCGAGGCCCGCGTGACGCACGACATGCCGAACGGATGCGCCAGCGCGCGACCCTGCGCCACGGCGCGCGGAATGATGTCCTTGCCGAAGTCGTGGCTCGAGTCGGGGTTGACGCTGTCTTCCTCCAGCAGCTGGTAGAGGTACTCGGAGTCGAACACGTAGATGCCCATGCTGGCCAGCGCCACGTCGGGGTGGCCGGGCATGGCGGGCGGGTCGGCGGGTTTCTCGAGGAACTCGGTGATCTGGCGGTCGCCGTCCACGGCCATCACGCCGAAGGCCGTGGCCTCCATGCGCGGCACCTCGATGCAGCCGACGGTGCAGCCCAGGCCGCGCTCGGCGTGGTCCTTCACCATGAGCGAGTAGTCCATCTTGTAGATGTGGTCGCCGGCCAGCACCACCACGTAGTCGTGCTTGGTGGAGCGGGTCTGGATGATGTCCAGGTTCTGGAACACGGCGTCGGCCGTGCCGCGGTACCAGTGCTCGTCGCCCACGCGCTGCTGCGCGGGCAGCACATCGACCATTTCATTGAGCTCGGCCCGCAGGAAGCTCCAGCCGCGCTGCAGGTGGCGCATGAGCGAGTGCGACTTGTACTGCGTGACCACCGCCATGCGCCGGATGCCGGAGTTCAGGCAGTTCGACAAGGCGAAATCGATGATGCGGAACTTGCCGCCGAAGTACACGGCCGGCTTGGCGCGTCGGTCGGTGAGCTGCTTGAGGCGGGAGCCGCGTCCGCCGGCCAGCACCAGGGCGATGGTGCGACGGACCAGTTGATGGGCCTGCAGCTCGTGCTGCGGCGGTTGGGGTATGAACTTGTCCATCCTGTGTCTCCGTTCGTTGGAATTCGTCGTCAGAGTTTCTGTATCGAGACTAGCACCGCGCCGTGTCCCTGGCTGCTACGTTCTTGCAATCCCGAGGCACTGGGGAGGCACTTCGAGCGCTGCGCCGAGCGCCTGGCCGGCATCCCCGGGGTCCATGCCCGGATCGCTCGCCAGGCACAGGCGCCACGCCCCCGCGGGCAGCTTGAAAGAGACGGTGCCGGGGCCCGCGTTCACCATCACCAGCCAGTCGCTCGCGGGGGTGTCCGTCGCGTCCTTCGCGGTCGTTGCAGCATTCGGAAACAGGATTGCAAGGGCCGTGCCCGCGTGCCAGTCCTGCGGTGTCATCGGTTCGCCGTCGGGGCGCAGCCAGCGGATGCCGGCGGGCGTTCCCTGCGGCGGCTCGGCGGGCCACCAGCGCGTGCTGCGCAGGGCCGGGGCCTGGCGGCGCAGGGCGGCCAGCCGCGCGACGAAGGCGCTCAGCGTTGCCGCGTTGGTGTCGTTGCCGGTGCCGGTGTCACTGCCGGGTGCCGACGCTTCGGCCCACGCGAGCCAGGTGGTTTCGTTGTCCTGGCAGTAGGCGTTGTTGTTGCCCTGCTGGCTGTGCCCGAGCTCGTCGCCGGCCAGCAGCATGGGCGTGCCCTGCGACAGCATCAGCGTGGCGAGCAGCGCGCGTTGCAGCCGGGTGCGCCGCGCCAGCACGGCGGGGTCGTCGCTGGGGCCCTCGACGCCGCAGTTGTCGCTCATGTTGTGGCCGTGGCCGTCGCGGTTGTCCTCGCCGTTGGCCAGGTTGTGGCGCTCGTTGTAGCTCACCAGGTCGCGCAGCGTGAAGCCGTCGTGCGCGGTGACGAAGTTGACGCTGGCCGTCGGCGCGCGGCCGCTGTGCGCGAACTGCGCGCTGGAGGCGGTGACGCGGTGGGCGAAGTCGCCGAGGCTGGCCTTGTCGTCGTGCGCCTGCCGCAGCCAGAAGCCGCGCTGCGTGTCGCGGTAGCGGTCGTTCCATTCGAGCCAGCCGGGCGGGAACTCGCCCAGGCGGTAGCCGCCGGGGCCGATGTCCCAGGGCTCGGCGATGAGCAGGGCGCGCGAAAGCACCGGGTCTTGCGCGACGGCGGCGATAAAGGGCGCGCGCGGGTCGAAGCCGCGTTGCGCGTCGCGCGCCAGCACCGGGGCGAGGTCGAAGCGGAAGCCGTCCACGCCCATCTCGCAGGCCCAGAAGCGCAGGCTGTCCATCACCAGCTGCAGCACGCGGGGCTCGCCCAGGTTCAGGCAGTTGCCGGTGCCGGTCCAGTTCTGGTAGAGGGCGCGGTCGTCGGGGCGCAGGTGGTAGTACAGGGCGTTGTCGATGCCGCGCAGCGACAGCGTGGGGCCGAGCTCGTCGGTCTCGGCGCTGTGGTTGTAGACGACGTCGATCACCAGCTCCATGCCGCGCGCGTGCACGGCGTCGGCCATGGCGCGGAATTCGCCGGCGGGCGTGGTGCCGGGGCGGCCGCTCCAGTAGCGGGCCTCGGGCGCGAACCAGCCGATGGTGGTGTAGCCCCAGTAGTTGCTCAGGCCCATGCGCTGCAGGCGCTGCTCGTCGGCGCGGTGCTGCACGGGCATGAGGCTGAGGGTGGTGACGCCCAGGCGTTGCAGGTGGTCGAGCACGGCCGGTTCCGCCAGGCCGGCGTAGGTGCCTCTGAGTTGCTCCGGGACTTCGGGGTGCAGCCGGGTTTGGCCCTTGACGTGGAGTTCGTAGAGGACGCGGTCTCCGGCTGGGATGCGGGCATGGCCCTGATGTGCTGGTGCGTCTGTCGATGCATTTGCCGATGCATTTGTCAGGGATGTGGCCCGAGCGACCCTGGCTTTCAGGGCGATGGCTGCGTTGTCTCGGTTGTCGCGTTCTTGGGGGCGTCCGGGCACGTGGCCGAGGAACAGGTCGCTGCCGTCGTAGGTGCCTGCTATTTCACGTGCGTACGGGTCTAGCAGCAACTTTGCCGGGTTGAAGCGCTGGCCCGCTTCCGGCCTCCACGGGCCATGGACGCGGTAGCCGTAGACCAGGCCCGGCCTGGCGCTGGGGAGGGTGCCGTGCCAGACGCCGTCCGTGAAAGCAGGGAGCTTCAGGCGCTGCTGCTCGTGGGTGCCCGTGCTGTCGAAGATGCAGAGGTCTACCTGCTCTGCTGTGGGGGCTGCCAGGGCGAAGTTGACGCCTTGTGGTGTTGGGGTTGCGCCCAAGGGGAAAGGGGTGCCTGGGGTCAGCATGCTGTCTGCTTTCTTTGGTGGTTTTTTACCGGGGCCGGGTCTCGCCCCGGCAGGCGACTTACTTTCTTTTGCTTCGCCAAAAGAAAGTAAGGGCGGTTTCAAACCTGAAGTGCAACACACTCGATCCTGAAAGGAAGAGCTTGCATGACCAGGAGTTACGAACAACTGAGTGCCGAAGAGCGCGGGATGATCATGGCGATGA
>NZ_JASZYK010000005.1 GCF_030317035.1 Variovorax sp. J22G73 | reverse complement strand
CCTGGTTCTATTGCAGCTTGGCCCTCACCTTGACGCAGCCAATACCGCCTATTGAAAAACCAAACTCGCACCGCCGCTTGCGGATTGGAGAAGTCCCGGTAAAAGGAGGAGGGGCGCAGCCCCGGGGGACATTCGCGGAGGGAAGTACCCGGCGGCCTGTTCACACGCCCTGAACACAAACCTCAAACAAAACCCTGCGCCTCAGGAATGACAAACCAGCCCGTCCTTCAACAGCGTGATCTCGAACTGCAGGTTGCCCGCCCGCGCGCTGCGCGCCTTCTCCAACGTGCCGTCCGAGTGCCAACGGCGCAGCGCCGCGGCAATGTAGTCGCGCGACACGGCATCCCCTTCGGCCAGCCGCACTGTCGCGTCCGACCCCAGGGGCAGGCCTTGCGCCAACGGCTTGTAGAAACGCCACTCCTCGTTGCGCATGAGCCGTTGCAATACCTCGCCGTCGTCGGCCAGTGCCGCGCATTCGCCGGCCATGAAAGCCGAGGCCGCGTGCACCGAAGAGGGGTAGCTGCGCGGCTGCGCGCCGTAGCGCTGCGCCACCGCGCCCGCGTAGCCCGAACCTTCGCCCACGCAGACCGACGCACCGCGCAACGCCGCCTCGTCCTGCACACGACCACGGCGCAGCGCCAAGACTTGGCCGCGGCCGGTGTCGTAGCTGCCCTTTGCCGCGGCGATGCCGGGTTGCGGTGCCGCGGCGTCTGCAACGCCGGCCACGAGCAGGTCGATGCGGCCGTCGCGCAAGGCCCCTTCGCGCTCTTCGGCTGCGAGGCCGACCAGCTTCAGTTTCAGCCCGAGCGAATCGGCGAGCTGGCGCGCCAGCGTGGCGTCGAAGGCGTCGGGCTCGGGCGGGGTCGGCGACTCGGGCGGGGCCGGCCGCGGGTAGCGGCGCACGCCCACGCGCAGTTCGCCGCGTTGTTGTGCGCGCGCCAGCACGGGGCCTTTCGGCAGGCTGGCGAGCTGGGGCGATGTGTCGAGCAGGCGCAGCCACGTCAGCGAGGCGGGCAGGCGCGCATCGGCCGGGTCCGCGAAGGCCCACGAACTGCCGATGCCGCCGAGCACCGCGAGCGCCACGGCGGTGAGCACGAGCGTGCCTGCGGCCGCGCGCGTGGCCTGCTTGCGGGCGCGCGGGTCGGTGGCTGCGTCACTCATCGAGGCTCAACCCCCGGCGCCAGCGCAGCAGCCTGCGCTCCAGCAGCGCCAGCAGATAGTTCAGCAGCAGGCCCAGCACCGCCAGCATCAAGATGCCGGCGTACATGGTCGGAATCTGGAAGGTTTCCTGCGAGTTCAGCGTGAGAAAACCCAGGCCCGAGTGCGCGCCGATCATCTCCGCCGCCACCAGCGCCGTGATGCTGTACGCCCCCGCCAGCCGCACGCCCGTGAAGATCGACGGCAACGACGCCGGCAGCACCACCTTGAAGAAGATGAAGCGGCGCGATGCACCCATCGACAGGGCCGAGTTGACCAGCAGCCGGTCGACCTGCTTCACGCCGCTCACCGTGCTGAGCAGCACGGGCCAGAAAGACGCCCAGAAGATGATCGCCACCTTCGACAGCTCGCCGATGCCCAGGAACAGGATGAACACCGGAAAGAGCGCGAAGGCCGACGTTTGCCGGAACAGCTGCAGCACCGGGTCGACGATGGCCGCCAGCCGCTTGAAGCCGCCGATGAGCAGCCCCAGCACGACGCCCGCGGCGCTGGCCAGCACCAGGCCCCACAGCGAGCGCTGCAGGCTGGCGGCCACGTGCTTCCACAGCTGGTGGTTGTCGATGAGCTGGGCGATGGCGGCGAGCACCGCGGAGGGCGGGCTCAGGTAGGCGTCGCTCACCACGCCGAGGCGCGGCAGTGCTTCCCACAGCAGGAGGAACAGCACGATGCCGATGCCGCGCTCCGCCCAGCGGAGGCTGCCGCGTGCGAACTTGAGGAGGCGGGTTGGTGTGGGGGCCTTGGGGGCTTCGAGCACGGCGCTCATTTGAAGGCCTCCGTTTGCGAAGAGGCGGTCGATGCGCTGCTCGCGGTGGCGGTTCGGCTCCCTCTCCCCTTGGGGAGAGGGCGGGGGTGAGGGTGTCGGCCTGTGCACGCACGCGACCCTTGCCACCGCAGCCGGCCCTCACCCCAACCCTCTCCCCAAGGGGAGAGGGAGCAAGACGCGGCGCTCATGACAACGCTCCCGCAGCTTGCTTCGCCGGTCTCACCGCTTGCGCCGGCTGCCCCAACTGCACCTCATCCTTCAACACCTCCCAGGCCCGATGCCGCAGCGCCGCGAACTCCGCCGTGTGCCGCAGCTCCGCCGAGCGCGGTCGCGCGAGCGGAATGTCGATGATGTCCTTGATGCGCCCCGGCCGCTGCGTCATCACCGCCACACGGTCCGACAGGTACACCGCTTCCTCCAGCGAATGCGTGATGAACACGATGGTCTTGCGGTGCTGCTCCCAGATTCGCAGCAGCTCGCCCTGCAGCACCTCGCGCGTCTGCGCGTCGAGGGCGGCGAAGGGCTCGTCCATCAGCAGCACGTCGGGCTCGTAGGCGAGCGACCTCGCGATGGCCACGCGCTGCTTCATGCCGCCGGAAATCTCGTGCGGATAGCGCTCGCCGAAACCGTGCAGCCCCACCAGCTCCAGGTACTCCTGCGCGATGCGCCGCCGCGCGGCCTTGCCCAGGCCGCGAATCTCCAGCCCGACCGCGATGTTGTCGAGCACCGACAGCCACGGAAAAAGCGCGTAGCCCTGGAACACCACGCCCTGGTTGCGGTTGATGCCGGCAATGGGCTGGCCGTCGATGGCAATGTGGCCGTCCGTGCGCGTGGTCAGGCCCGCCAGGATGCCGAGAAAGGTCGACTTGCCGCAACCCGAAGGCCCGAGCACCGACAAAAATTCGCCTTCGCGCACCTCGAGGTCGAAGCCCTCGAGCACCCGCACGCGTTCGCTGGCGCCGCGCGCGGCATAGTCCATGCGCACGCCGTGGGCCGTGATCTTGATGGTCATGGCGCTCAGGTCTTCGCGTACGGGTTGAACTCGTTCGTGTAGACCTCTTTCACGGCGACCTTCCCGGCTGGGATCTTGCCCTCGGACTGCAGTATGTCCACGTAGTACTGAATCGGTGGCTCGGTGATCACCAGGTCGTCCACGTAGGCGAAGCGGTCGACGTTCTTCAGCTCCATGTTGATGCGCTTGGCCACCAGCTTGCGCGCCTCTTCGGGATTGGCGTTGACCCAGTTGCCGGCCTTGGCCAGCGCGGTGACCACGTCGCGCACGGCCTCCGGGTGCTCGCGAATGAACTTGCCGTGCGCGCTGTAGGGCGCCATGCCGCCCAGGCCGCCGTCCAGGTCGAAGTCGCTCCACAGGCGCACCAGCTGGTCGGCGTTCTCGGCGCGGCCCGAGAAGGGCGCGTGGATGATGGCGAGGTCGGTGTTGCGCGTGACCAACGTCTGCTCGGCCTGCTCGTCGGGAATGACCACGAAGTTGATCTTGTTCACGTCCACGTCGTGCTGGCGCAGGTACTTCTTGGTGACGAACTCGGCGCAGGCGCCGAAGCTGTTGAAGCCGATGGTCTTGCCCTCGAGGTCCTTCGGGGTGCGAATGCCGGAGTCCTTGCGCACGAAGTACTTCATGTGCGGCGCCTCCTGCAGCGTCTTGCCGCCGGCGGCCACCACCTTCAGGTCGGCGCCCGAGGCAATGGCCGAGATCACCAGCGGCACCATGCGGCTGCCGAAGTCGATCTCGCCCGTGCCCACCAGCGGAATGATTTGCGGCGCGGCGATCTTGCCGACGTACTGTGGGCGCGTGTTGGTGCCCTCGAAGTAGCCGAGCTGGTCGGCCAGGTAGATGAGGTCGAACGAGGGGTTGTCGGGGTACTTGAAGGCGACCTTGTCGCCGGCCTGCTTCACCACGGCGGGGCCGCCGGCCGCGGCGCCCTTGTCGTCGCCGCGCGAGCAGCCGGCCAGGCCGAGGGCGCCGAGGCCGCCCAGCGTGGTGAGCGACGCGAGCGTCTTGAGTGCCAGGCGCCTGGAAGGAACGGCGCGAACGCAGAAAGCGGAGGGCGACTCGATGGACATGGCGGCGCGCTCCGGCACGGGAGCGTTCGAAGTGTTGGGAGGCCCGCATCGTAGGAAGCGCGGGCGCAACGCATCAACGAAGAAAACCGCGCTTGCATATGCAGCGGCCGGGATGCACCGGGCGGGCCGTGCCGGCCGTGCGAACGCAAAGAACGAAAAACGGATCAGCGTATGCGTTTTCCGTGCTTGGGCCGGCGCGCTTGTTGGCCAAGAATGTCAGCTCTTGCCTTCGAGGGTGAGTGTCTCCTGGTCGCCGGAAAGCGGCGACGGTTCGCGGGCCCTTCGGGGCCCGCACTTTTCTTCCACCGTACTTCCGCTGCTTGCCCTTCGGCAGCCTCCAGCCCATGACATTCGCGTCGCCATCGAACCCCGACCATCGTGCCCACGAAGCGCTGCGCCTGCTCGGCCCCGCGCCCGCCAACTGGGTGCCCGCGCACGACGGCGTGGACCACAACGTGCTCATCGTGGGCAGCGGCCAGAGCGGCAGCGCCTTCGCCTTCGCGCTGCAGCGCGCAGGCATCGGCGGCGTGAGCGTGATCGACGAGGCGGGCGGCGCCTCGCAGGCGGGCGTATGGCTCACGCGGGCGCGCATGCACAAGCTGCGCACGCTGAAGAACCTGGTCGGGCCCGAGGGCCCGGTGTCGGCGCTCGGCTTCCAGGCCTGGTACGAGGCGCGCCACGGGCAGGAGGCCTACGCCGCCATCGACCGCATCGGCCGCACCGACTGGGCCGCGTACCTCGACTGGTTCCGCGGCATCACCGGCACCACGGTGCGCTACCACACGCGGCTGGTGCGCTTCGAGCCGGTGCCTGACGGCGCCGTGCCGCACTTCAGGCTGCACCTGGAGGTGAAAGGCGCGCCGCGCACGGAAACGGCGCGTAAGCTGATCTTTGCGAACGGCGTGGTCGGCAGCGGCGCGCCCTTCATTCCCGAGCTGCTGTCGACCGCCGTGAGCCAGGGCCTGGCGGCCCACACGGGCCACGCGATCGACTTCGCGGCGCTCTCGGGCAAGACGGTGGCGGTGATCGGCGGTGCCGCGTCGGCCTTCGATGCCGCGGCGGTGGCGCTCGAAAACGGCGCCGCGGCCGTGCACCTGTTCTCGCGCCGCGACCGCATCGCCGCCACGCCGGTGGCGCGCGTGCGCGGCTACCCCGGCTTCTATGACAACTACCTGTCGCTGCCCGACGCCACGCGCTGGCACCACGCGGCGCGCTACCGCCGCCTGGGCACCACGCCGCCGCCCGATTCGGTGCAGCGCGTGCTGGCCTTTTCGAACTTCCACCTGCACGTGGGCGCGCCGTGGCAGGGCGCGCAGGTGCAGGGTAGCCAGGTGGTGGCCTCGGTGCACGACGAGCGCTTTCACTTCGACTTCGTGATCGCCGGCACCGGCTACACGCACGAACTCTTGCAACGCCCCGAGCTGGCCGGCATCGCCGACCTGGTGCTGCGCTGGCGCGACCGCTACCAGCCCGAGGCGCACGAGCGCGACGACGAACTGGGCGCCGCGCCGTACCTGGGCGCGGGGCTGGAATACATCGAGAAAACGCCGGGCAGCGCGCCCTGGCTGCGCGACATCCACACCTACAACCCCGGCGGCTTTGCCACCACCGGGCTGCCGCTGGGCGATGTGCCGAGCATTCGCGGCTATGTGCCGGCGGTGGTGCGGCGCATCAGCGAAGACCTGCTGCACGCCGACCTGGCGCTGCACGAGGCGCGCACCCGGGCCGAGGTGCCGGCCGATTTCGGCGAGGAGTTCTACGCCGCTGCGCTGTGGCAGCGCGGGGCGCAGAAGCTGGCGGCCTGACCCTCCGCCCGGCGCAGTGCGTCAGCGCAAGGTGATGCCCGCCGTCTGGATGGTCTTAGCGTAGCGCACGCGCTCGCCCGCCAGCGTGCGCGCCATGTCGGCGGGCGTGCCGCCGGCCACCTTGAAGCCCATGTCTTCCAGCTTCGCGCGGGTGTCGGGCGACGCGATCACGGCCTCGATGTCGCGGTTGATCTTCGCCACCACCGCGGCGGGCGTGCCCGCGGGCGCGAAGTAGCCCTGCCAGCTTTCCACCGAGAAGCCGGGCAGGCCGGCCTCGGCCATGGTGGGCACGTCGGGCAACGCGGCGGAGCGGTAGGGCGTGGTCACGGCAAGCGCGCGCAGCTTGCCGGCGCGCACGTGGTCGGTCACGGCCGCCAGGGTGATGAGCGTGGCGTCCACATGGCCGGCCAGCACGTCGAGCGTGGCCGGCCCGCCGCCGGAGTAGGGGATGTAGTTGACCTGCGCGCCGGTGTCCTGCGCGATCATTTCGTGCGCCACGTGGGCGATGCCACCGTTGCCCGGCAGCCCGAGGCTGATCGACTGCGGCTTGGCCTTGGCGCGCGCCAGGTAGCCGCGGAAATCGGTGATGCCCGTCTTGGGGTTCACCACCAGGATCTGCGGGTTCACCACCGCCTTGATGACCGGCGTGAAGGCCTTCTGGCCGTCGTAGGGCAGGCGGTCGAAAAGAATGCCGTTGAGCGTCAGGCCTTCGCCCTGTTGCAGCAGCGTGTAGCCGTCAGCCGGGGCCTTGGCCACGCGGGCCGCGCCGATGGTGCCGCTGGCGCCGGCCAGGTTCTCGACCACCACCGACTGTCCCCAGCGCTCGGTCAGGCCCTGCGCGATGAGCCGCGTGAGCTTGTCGGCGCTGCCGCCAGCGGCCACGGGTACCACGATGTGGACGGGTTTGGAGGGGAAGCCGGCCGCGTCATCGGCGGCATGCGCCAGGGCGCTGAAGCCGCCGAAGCCACTGAAGGCCAGCGCCAATGCGCCCAGCACGGCACGGCGCGGCGCGGCCGGGACGAGAAGAGGGGAGTTTGTTGTCATGTGCCGGCCAATCTAGGAGCCGCGCCGGCCGTCTCCAACGAAGCAAACCGGATATGCGTAGAAGAAAAACTTCGTTGGGCGCGCGCGGTGGCCGGCTTAGCCTGACTGTCGAATTGCCTTCCTGCCCCCAGAAAGTCCCCCCATGAGCCTCTCCGACCTCCCCGTGGAAACCGCGGGCAACGACATTGCCAGCGCGCGAGCGCGCGCCATCGACGCCTTCCTGGCACAGGCCCGCGGGCTGCTCGCCCACAAGGGTGACGCAGCCGACAAGCCCACCCTGCAGGCCGTGGCCGATGCGCTGATCGCGCTCGGCCAGCAGAAGTCGCTGTTCCCCGCCGCCCACTTTCCCATCGACGCGGCGCGCCCCGCGCAGGTCTACCGCCTGGCCGAAGACGCCGACGGCGGCTTCGCGCTGTACCTGTCGGCCGGCCTGGCGGGCAAGGCTCAGCCGCCGCACGACCACACCACCTGGGCCGTGATTACCGGCGTGGAAGGCAACGAGCGCAACGTGCTCTACCGCCGCGAGAAAACCGCCGACCCCGCGCGCGATGCGCTGGTGCAGACCGCCACCGTCGACGTGGCCGCCGGCAGCGCCGTGGTGCTGCTGCCCGACGACGTGCACACCATCGAGCTCATCGGCGGGCAGGACGGCCGCCACCTGCACTTCTACGGCCGCGCGCTGCAGCTGCTCGACCGCCGCGTGGTGTTCCAAGGCAAGGAGGGCGGCAGCTTCAGGCACTTTGCGCCGCCGAAGAACATCCGCCATCCGGCCACCACGCCGCAGGCGCTGAAGGCCGCGCTGGCCGACGGCGAGGAGATCGCGCTGCTCGACGTGCGCGAGACCGGCGTGTTCGTGCGCAGCCACATCCTGCTGGCCGCCTCGGCGCCCCTATGGCGGCTGGAGGTGCAGATCGACCGGCTGGTGCCGCGCCGCGGCACCCGCATCGTGCTGGCCGACGCCGACGAATCGCTCGCGCACGAGGCCGCCTCCAAACTGGTGCGCCTGGGCTGGCGCAACGTGTCGGTGCTGGCCGGCGGCACCGAAGGCTGGGCGGCGGCGGGCTACGAGCTGTTCAGCGGCAGCAACGTGCCGAGCAAGGCCTTCGGCGAGGTCATCGAGCACCAGAAGCACACGCCCTGGATTTCGGTGGACGACCTGCACGCCCGCGTGCAGCGCGGCGACGACATCGTGGTGGTCGACAGCCGCACGCCCGAGGAGTTCGCCGACTTCAGCCTGCCGTTCGCGCACAGCCTGCCGGGCGCCGAGCTGGTCTACCGCATCCAGGAACTCGCGCCCCGGCCCGAGACGCTGGTGGTGGTGAACTGCGCCGGCCGCACGCGCAGCATCGTGGGCGCGCAGACGCTCATCGACGCGGGCATTCCCAACAAGGTGGTGTCGCTCAAGGACGGCACCATGGCCTGGCTGCTGGCCGGCCGCGAGCTGGCCCACGGCCGCGCGGCGCCGCTGCCCGAGCCGGGCGAGCAAACACGCCAGAGCGCCCGTGCGCGGGCCGAGGACGTGGCCGCGCGCGCCGGCGTGCGCCGCATCGACGCGGCCACGCTCGCGAGCTTCCAGGCCGAGGCCGACGCCGACGAGCGCTCGCTGTACCGGTTCGACGTGCGCACCCGCCAGGAGTACGAAGCCGGCCACCTCGAAGGCTGGCGCTGGGCGCCGGGCGGCCAGCTGGTGCAGGCCACCGACGAATACGTGGGCACGCGGCGCGCGCGCATCGTGCTGGCCGACTGGGACGGCGTGCGCGCGCTGACCACCGGCGCATGGCTCGCGCAACTGGGCGGGCACGAGGTGTTTGTGCTGTCGCCGCCGGCATTGCCCGTGCGCGTGCTCGGCCCCGAGCCGGTGCGCGTGCTGGCGCTGCGGGCCTTCACCCCCGACATCGCGCCGCGCGAAGCCGCCGCGGCGCTGGAGGCCGGCAAGGCCGTGGCCTTCGACGTGGAGCGCCGCTCGGCCTTCGAGCGCCGGCACATCGCGGGCGCGCGCTTCGCGGTGCCTGATCGTCTGCAGGAGTTCACCGCCGACCTGCCTGCGTCGCAGGTCGTGGTGCTCACGTCGTCCGACGGCGTGCTGGCACGCACCGTGGCGGCCGAGCTGGCTGCGCGCACCGGGCGCACCGTGCGCGCCATCGCGGGTGGCACGCAAGCCTGGAGCGCCGCGCGCCTGCCCACCGCCACCGGCCCCGAAGGCGTGCTGACCGGCGACGACGACCATTGGTACAGCCCCTACGCGCATGCCGACCTGGCCAAACGCGACGCCGGCTTCCAGCAGTACCTCGACTGGGAAATCGGCCTGGTCGCGCAGCTCGAACGCGAAGGCGACGTGGGCATCCGGCTGGTCAAGGCCAGCGAGGCGGCAGCGTCATGAACCTGCGCAGCGCGAGCCGCACGCTGGTGCGCACGGCCTGGCAGGCCGTGCCGACCGTCATCGGCGTGATTCTTCTCAACTTCGTCCTGATGCAGTGGATTCCGGGCGACGCCGCCGACGTGGTGGCCGCCGAATCGGGCTCGGCCACCGCGGAGAGCATGGCGCAGCTGCGCACGCACTTCGGGCTCGACCTGCCGGTCATCCAGCAGCTGTTCGCCTACCTGAACAACCTGGCGCACTTCAGCCTCGGTGTTTCTCCGCGCTACAACATGCCGGTGGTGTCGCTCATCGGCGCGCGGCTGGGCAACACGCTGTTGTTGATGATCACGGCGCTGGCCTTCGCGCTGGCCATCGGCATTGCCGCGGGCACGGTCATGGCCACGCGCGTGGGCCGCTGGCAAGACCGCACGCTCTCGGTGCTGGCGCTGCTGCTGTATTCCACGCCGGGCTTCTGGCTGGGGCTGATGGCCATCGTGCTGTTCTCGGTGCACCTGGGCTGGCTGCCCACCGGCGGCAGCGAGAGCATCGGCGCGGGCTACACCGGCTGGACGCACGTGGTCGACGTGGCGCGGCACCTGGTGCTGCCGGCGCTGGCCATGGCCGGGTTCTACATCGCCATCTTCTCGCGCCTCACGCGCGCCGCGATGCTCGAGGTGGCGCGGCAGGACTTCGTGCGCACGGCCGAGGCCAAGGGCCTGCACCCGTGGACGGTCAACCTGCGCCACATATTGCGCAACGCGCTCATTCCGGTCACCACGGTGGCGGGCATGCACTTCGGCACGCTGCTGGGCGGCGCGGTGGTGGTCGAGACGGTGTTCAGCTGGCCCGGCCTCGGCCGCCTGGCCTTCGACTCGGTGGCCGGGCGCGACTACACCGTGCTGCTGGGCGTGCTGCTGATGTCGTCGCTGCTGGTCATCGTGGCGAACATGCTGGTCGACCTGCTGCACGCGTGGCTGGACCCGCGCATCCAGGTGCGCTGAAGCGCACCCGCGGTTTCTTTTCTTCTTCTCTCGAATTCCAGCTTTCAAAGCGCTCGATGTCCACACCTTTCACACTCGATTCCGCTATCGCGAATCCGCCAGCGCATCCGCCAGTGCGTCGCACCGAACCGCTGGCAGCACCGGTTGCACCGGTCGCCGCCAAGGCCGCGGTCGACGCCAAGCCCCTCTCCAGCCGCCACGCCGCGGTGCGCGCCTTCCTGCGCAACCCTGCAGCGGTGGCTGGCGTGGTGCTGCTCGTGTTCATGCTCGTGCTGGCGCTGCTCGCGCCGTGGCTGTACCCGGGCGACCCGCTCGACATGGTCGCGCCGCCGCTGCTGTGGCCGGGCCAGGACGCGGCCTATCCGCTGGGCAGCGACTCGCTGGGCCGCGACGTCATCGCCGGCATCGCGCACGGTGCGCGCGTGTCGCTCGCGGTGGGCGTGGTGGCCGCCGTGCTGAGCCTGGTGATCGGCGTGCTCGTGGGCGCCACCGCCGGCTACTTCGGCGGCCGCATCGACGACGTGCTGGTGCGCATCACCGAGCTGTTCCAGACCATGCCGTCGTTCCTGTTCGTGATCGTGGTGGTGGCCATCGGCCAGCCCTCGGTGCCGGTGATCGTGTTCGCCATCGGCCTGGCCTCGTGGCCGGTCATCGCGCGGCTGGTGCGCGCCGAGTTCCGCGCGCTGCGCGAAACCGAGTTCGTGCTCGCCGCTCGCAGCCAGGGCTTCAGCCACGCCCGCATCATCTTCCAGGAGATGCTGCCCAACGCCTTGCCGCCGGTGATCGTGACCACGTCGGTGCTGGTGGCGAGCGCCATCCTCATCGAGTCGGCGCTGTCGTTCCTGGGCATGGGCGACCCGAATGCTGTGTCGTGGGGCAGCATGATCGGGCAGGGGCGCGAGCTGCTGCGCACGGCGTGGTACCTCACGGCGTTGCCGGGCGCGGCCATCGTGCTGACGGTGCTGGCGTTGAACCTCGTGGGCGATGGGCTCAACGATGCGTTCAACCCGCGGTTGCGGGGGCGCTAGGTGATCGCGGTTCCCCGACAGCGTGCCCAAGTGCAGAAGCCTTTGCACACGCCCCGAAAGACAGAGCCCAAAAAACCAGGCCCACTGAAATGGCACTAGACCCAGTCACCACCACCCCGCCGCTGCTCGACGTGCGCGGCCTCGACGTTTTCTTCCATGGATCGAACGGCCCCATCCAGGCGGTTCGAGGCCTGGACCTGACCCTGCAGCGCGGCGAAACGCTGGCGCTCGTGGGCGAGTCGGGCTGCGGCAAGTCGACCACCGCGCTCGCGCTGCTGAGGCTGCTCGCGCCCGGCGCGGTGCTGCGCGGCAACATCCACTTCGACGGGCGCGACATCCTCGCGCTGTCGCCGGCGCAGTTGCGCGAAGTGCGCGGCCGCGAGATCGCGATGATCTTCCAGGAGCCGATGACCTCGCTGAACCCGGTGCACACCATCGGCGCGCAGATCGAGGAAACGCTGCGGCGTCACGAAAAGCTCTCGGCGCTCGCAGCACGCAAGCGCGCCATCGAGCTGCTCGACCTCGTGCGCATTCCCGAGCCGCACCAGCGCATCGACGACCATCCGCACCACCTGTCGGGCGGCCAACGCCAGCGCGTGATGATCGCCATGGCCGTGGCCTGCAAGCCGCGCCTGCTGGTGGCCGACGAGCCCTCCACCGCGCTGGACGTGACCATCCAGGCGCAGATCCTCGAACTGCTCGACGGCCTGCGCCGCGAGCTCGACATGGCGCTGCTGCTCATCACGCACGACCTGGGCCTGGTCGCTCAATGGGCCGACCGCGTGGCCGTGATGTACGGCGGCGAGAAGGTCGAGGAGGCGCCCACGTCGAAGCTCTTCGCCGCGCCCGCGCATGCGTACACCCGCGGCTTGCTCGGCGCGTCGTTGCACGCGGGCAGCTCGTTGCACTACGCCGATGCGCGGCTGCCGGAAATCCAGACGCGGCTCAACCCCGTGACCGGTGTGCGCGACTTCGCACTGCACGTGCCCGTGCCCAGCTCGACCGTGCGTGCCTTGCCCGTTCGTGCTGCCGCGGGGGAGCCCTTGCTGTCGGTGCAAGCGCTGCGCACCGATTACCCCAAGCGGGGCGGCGGAGTGCTGCATGCGGTGGACGGCGTGTCGTTCGACATTCGCGCGGGAGAAACGGTCGGGCTGGTGGGCGAGTCGGGTTGCGGCAAGTCGACGCTGTCGCGCACGCTGCTGCGGCTGGTGAACCCGGCGTCGGGCCGCATCGTGTTCGATGGGACCGACATCGCGTCGCTGTCGGAAAAGGCCCTCAAGCCCTGGCGCCGTCGTGTGCAGATGGTGTTCCAGGACCCGTATGCGTCACTGAACCCGCGCCGCAGCGTGTTCGACATCATCGAGTCGGTGCTGAAGGTGCACGGTGTGTCGGACCGCGCGGAGCGGCGCAACCGCATCGCGGCCATCCTCGAGCGCGTCGGGTTGCCGGCGGACGCGGGGAGGCGGTTTCCGAACGAGTTCTCGGGCGGGCAGAGGCAGCGCATCGGCATCGCACGTGCGTTGGTGTTGCGGCCTTCGCTGGTCGTGCTCGACGAGCCGGTGTCGGCGCTCGATGTGTCGGTGCAGGCGCAAATCCTGAACCTGCTGGTGGAGCTGAAGGAAGACTTCGGGCTGTCGTACCTGTTCATCTCGCACGACCTGTCGGTGGTGCGCTACATCGCCGACCGCGTGATGGTGATGAACAAGGGCCAGATCGTGGAGACCGGAAGTCACCGGGACATCTGGGACCGGCCGCAGCATCCGTATACGCGCAGCCTGATTGCTGCTGTGCCTGGGGGGGAGCAGCGGAAGGCTGCTTGAGGATTTCTTGACGCTGCGGCGGAATGTTCGGGGCGGGTGAACAGGCCGCCGGGTACTTCCCTCCGCGAATGTCTTCCGCCCTTCGGGCTCCCCCTTTATTTCGCTGCGGGAAGCACCCGACGCCCTGTTCACTTGGACACGCTGTCGGTTCGCGGCGAGCAACGACCGCTGCTCACAACGAGCACGCCCCGAACCGGCAGCGCTCAAAAGCGGCAAGGTGCAGAATCCGCGACCCATGAACGTCCGATTTCTCGAATCCTTCGTCTGCGTCGCCAAGCTGGGGAGTTTCAAGGCCGCCGCCGACATGCTGCACACCACCGCCGCCGCCGTGGCGAGCCGCATCGCGACGCTGGAGGAACAGTTCGGTGTGCGGCTGTTCGAGCGTGACCACCGTGGCGTGCTGCTCACGCACAGCGGCACCGAGCTGGTGCCCTATGCCGAAAAAATGATCGAGCTCCAGACGCGCATGTTCAACGCCGTAGGCCATGCCGATGCGTTCTCGGGCATGTTGCGCATCGGCGTGATCGAGACGGTCGCCCACACCTGGCTGCCCGACCTGCTGTCGCGCTTCGCCAAAAGGTACCCCCGGGCCACGCTGGAAATCGGCTCCGACCTCACGCCGCGCCTGCGCGACGACCTGTTGCGTGGCACGCTCGACTTCGCGATTCTTTCCGAAGAAATCACGCCCGGCTTCATCGACAACCGGCGCATCGCCAACCTCGCGATGCGCTGGGTTGCCAGCCCCTCGCTGGCGGCGCAACTGCCCAGAGGGGCGGCCATGGGTTTCCAGGACCTTGCGAAGCATCCGATCATTTCGTTCTACCGGGAGTCGGGCGTCTACCGCAACATCGCCCAGAGCGCGGGCGCATCGGTGGACTTGCGCATCAGCTTCTTCTCGTCGATAGGCGCCATGATCGACATGGCGCGCTCGGGCTTCGGCAGCTCGCTGCTGCCGGTGGCCGTGATACAGCAAGACCTGCTAGACGGGCGTCTGGTGGCGCTCGACGTGGCGCCGGCGCCGGCCGCGTTGCCATTGGTGGCGAGCTTTCGCATGGAGCCGGCGTCGCCGTTGGCCGATGCGCTGGTCGACATGGCGCGTGCCTCGTGCGAGGACTTCATCGCGAACAGCAGCTGCGACGTGCTCGCGCGCTGACGCCGCGCGGTCCCCGCAAAAAGTTGGGGCGCTCCCCAAGAATTTCTGGTTTGCCGCCGCGCAGCGGCGCGGGAACACTTCGCCCGGAGTTCAACCACTTCCGGAGTTCCCCTCGATGCATGCCCCCACCCACCTCACTCCCTGCGCACCGGTGCTTGCACTGCTCGCGTTGTTTTCGTTGTCCGTGGCGCGGCCGGCCTCGGCGGCCAACGACGGGCTCACCGTCACCATCGGCAGTGCCTCGCCGCTGTCCGGCGCGCAATCCCACCTGGGTCGGGACACCGCCAACGGCGTGCGCCTGGCGGTCGACGAGCTCAACGCCAGGGGTGTGCTGATCGGCGGGAAGAAGGCGCGCTTCGTCGTCGCCGCCGAGGACGACGGCGCGGACCCGCGTCAGGGCACGGCGGTGGCGCAGAAGTTCTGCGACGACAAGGTCAACGGCGTGGTCGGCCACATGAATTCCGGCACCGCCATTCCGGCCGCGAAGATCTACAGCGACTGCGATCTGCCGAACCTCACGCCCTCCGCCACCAACCCGAAGCTCACGCAGAGCGGCTACAAGACCAGCTTTCGCATGATGGCCAACGACAACGAGCTGGGCGCCGGCCTGGCCGCGCTGGCGGCGGACAAGCTTAGGTTCACGCGCGTGGCCGTCATCGACGACCGCACCGCCTACGGGCAGGGCGTGGCCGAGGTGTTCAGGAAGACCGCTCTGGCCAAGGGCATCCAGATCGTCGCGCAGGAATACACGACGGACAAGGCGACCGATTTCTCGGCCATCCTCACCACCATTCGCGGCAAGGCGCCCGACGCGATCTTCTACGGCGGCACCGATTCGCAGGCAGGCCCCATGGTGCGGCAGCTCGCGCAGCTCGGCATGGACAAGGTGCGGCTGTTCGGCGGGGATGGCATCTGCACTTCGAAGCTGGCCGAGCTGTCCGGCGGTGCGCGCACGCTGGCCAACGTGGTGTGCGCGGAGAGCGGCACGGCGGCCGAGCTTTCGCCCAAGGTCATCGAATGGAAGAAGCGCTACGAGGCGAAGTACCCGGGCGAGTTCCAGATCTATTCGCCGTATGCCTACGACGCGACCATGGTGCTGGCGGCGGCGATGGTGAAGGCCGGCTCGGCCGACCCGGCGGTGTATGCGCGCGAGCTGTTCAACACGTCGCTGGACGGCATCACCGCACGCATCGCGTTCGACGCCACGGGGGAGCTGAAGAATCCCGCGATGACGCTCTACCGCTTCGAGGCCGGCAAGAAGGTCGCGCTCAAGTGAGCGGCGGTGCATCGCTGCTGCACCTGAGGGCCGACCGGCTCGGCTTGCTGCGGGAGCTGCTGCGCCGGCGCGGCTTGCGCGCCGCGCTGGTCCATGCGCAAGGCGGGGCGCTGGGCGCGGCCACACGCTCGAACGCGTGCCTGCGCATGTTCGTCGACTGGGACGGCGTCGAGTCGCCTTCGACGCTGCTGGTAGAGCCCGGCCGGTGCACGCTGGTCGTGTCGAATCCGTTCCAGCTGCATGCGGCACCGCAGCTCGCGCAGGTCGACGCCGTGGTCTTCGCGGCACCGGCGCTGCTCGGCGAGACCGTGCGCGAGCTGTTGGCGATGTCCGAAAAAGACGCTGCGAGCGTGGGCCAGGTGGGATGGTCCGAGATGCAGTGGCAGACGGTGCAATCGTTGCAGCGCGCGTTGCCGCAGCTGCGGTGGGAAGACATTGCCCCCGAGCTGGACCGTTGGCGCGCCGCCAAGACCGTGCCCGAGGTCGAGGCGCTCGCGAATGCGGCGGCGTTGTGCGACGTGCTCTTCACGGGCTTCCCCGCATTCCTCGGTGCGGACAGCGAGGCGTGGAAGACCCAGCGTGAACTGGAGCACTTCGCCCTGCTCGCGGGTGCGGAGTACTGCAAGACCTGGCTGACCATCGCGCCCGCCGCGCAACGGCCGCAGTACCTGCCGCACGAGAACCGGCGCAGGCCGGAGCCCGGCGACCAGGTGTTGCTGGGCGTCATGCTCAAGCTCGACGGCTACTGGGGCCACGCGATACGCATGGGGTCGTACGAGCGGGCGCTGCCGCTGCATCGCAGGCTGCATGGCATTGCGCGCGAGATGTTCGATACGGGCTTGAGCGCGTTCGACATTGCAAGCGATCTCAGCGAGGTGGAGGCCGCACTGCAGGCCATCCTGTCGCGCGAACTGCCCGACGTCGCGGCGGCGGACATCTTCCGTTTTCGCAGCGGCCACGGCCTGGGGCTGAGCTACGAAGAGCCGCGCTCCGTCGCGGCCTTTCCGCAGTATGCGGACCCGACCGATCCGGGCAGGCCGGAGGCACTGAAGCCCGTCTCCGGCGCGATGTTCGAGCTGCATCCGAACTTCTTCGTGAAGGGGCTCGGCGGGGCCGCGCTTGGTGACATGGTGCATGTCGGCGCGTCGGGGAGCAGGAGGTTGCTGGAGACGCCGCTCGATCTCATGGTGTGGGGTTGAGGTCCCGCGTTCAGTGTCCGCTCGGCGCTCGAAGCCAGTTGTCGAGCACGAGGCCGGGCACGCGTGCGAAATGCCGTGTGTTGTCCGTGACGACGACGGCACCGACCGCCAGCGCATGGGCCGCGATCATTTCGTCGAAGTCGCCGATGGGCGTGCCGCTCACTCTCAGCTGGGCACGCAGATCGCCATGCCTCGTCGCCGCTTGCGCGTCCCAGGGCAGGATGGGGGAGATACGCAGGAACTCTTGCACGATGCGGTGCAGCCGCACGGCTTCGGGCCGACGGGCGATACCGAATCGAAGTTCGGAGCAAGTCACTGCGGAAATGCACCATTGGCCGGGAGCCAAGGCCTGCAAGCGGTTGTCGAAAGCCGGGTTGCCGCGGATGGCTTCGCTGGCAGCGTTGGTGTCGAGCATGTACAGCGTCATTCCTTCCAACCCTCGAACGGATCGCGCTGTTCTTCGCCTTGCTCGCGCACCGGCATGAAATCGGAAGGAGTGGTGCCCAGTTGCTCGCGCAGTTGCATGAACGCGTGCCAATCCGCCGGGGCGCGGGTCGACAGGATGACGTCGCCGGTCGCTTCATCGCGCCGGATATAGACCTCGGTAGTGCCGTCAAACCGAAACTCGGCAGGCAGGCGGACGGCTTGGCTGCCCCCGGTGGCAAACAGTTTGGCGGTCGATTGCTGCATGGCTGACTCCCGGAAAGTGCGATGTATATATTAGTGTATATACATCGCGTCATTTCGGCAAGAAGCGTGCGCCCAGCGCTTACTTCTTCCCCTCATCCACCCAGACATCCGCCAGATTCGACTCCACCCCATCCGCCGTCAGCGAATGGTCATGCACCCGCTGGTTGGCGATGGTGATGAACACCGGCTGGTACAGGTTCAGGTCGGGCACGTCGCGCGCCACGGTGTCCTGGAAGTCCTTGAACAGCTTCAGCCGCTTCGCCGGGTCGTTCTCCACGGCGGCGTCTTCCAGCAGCTTGTCGACCACCGGGTTCTGGTAGTGCGTGCCGTTGGAGAAGGGCACGCCCTTGATGAAGTTCTTCGACCAGTACAACCGCTGCACGCCCACGGTGGGGTCGAACAGGTTGCTGGCGCCGTTGTGGGTGAAGGCGAAGTCGCGGTCGGTGTAAATGCGCTTGATGAAGGCGCTCGGGTCTTGCGCGCGCACGGTCACGGCGATGCCCACGCGCGCGAGCGCGGAGCGCAGGTAGTCGGCCAGGCGCGGGCCGTCGGCGCCGATGGGGTTGAAGTCCAGCGGCACGGCGAAGCGCACGCCGCCGGCCTTCTTCGGGTAGCCGGCCTCGTCGAGCAGGGCGTTGGCCTTCTTCACGTCGAAGGCATAGGGCGAGGGCGCGGGGTCGTGGAAGGCCTTCAGGCCCGGCGCGATGGGCGAGTAGCTGACCTGGCCGTAGCCGTAGTTCACCACCTTCACGATCACGCCGCGGTCCACGGCGTGGGCCACGGCCTGGCGCACCTTCTCGTTCTTGAAGTACTCGTTGTCGAGGTTGAACTCCAGGCGCGTCACGTTCGACGAGTAGCTGTTGCCCTTGGTCTCGAAGCGCAACGCGGGCACCTTCTTCAGGCGCTCCAGGTCGGCCAGCGGCACGGGGGTGCGGTAGCCCAGGTCGACGGTGCCGGTCTCGAAGGCCACGGCCGCCGCCGCGGGGTCGGTCACGAAGCGCACGATGAGCTGGTCGACGAAGGGCTTGGGCTTGTCCCAGTAGTCGGCGTTGCGCTCGTACACGATGTGGCTGCCGCGCACCCACTCCTTGAACTTGAACGGGCCGGTGCCGATGGGCGCGTTGTTGTTCGGATTGTTCGCCGGGTCGGTGCCCTCGTAGATGTGCTTGGGCACGATGGGCGTCTCGGTGGCGACCAGCGCGCGAATCAGGTACGGCGCGGGCTTGGACAGCCGCAAGATGGCGGTGTATTTGTCGGGCGTGTCGATGGCGGTGAGGTTGGCAAAAGTGTTGCGCCCGCGCGGGTGGATCTTCTTCAGCAGCTCGATGGAATACGCCACGTCGGCCGAGGTGAAGTCCTTGCCGTCGTGCCACTTCACGCCCTGGCGCAGGGTGAAGGTGTAGGTGAGGCCGTCGGGGCTGATGGCCCACTTGGTGGCCAGCTGCGGCTGCGGGTTGACGTCGTAGTCGTACTTCAGCAGGCCTTCGGTGACCTTGGCGCTCACGCTGAGGATGGGCGTGGCCACGTTGCCGATGGTGACGAGCGCGGTCGGCTCGCTGGTCGACAGCAGCGTGAGCGTGCCGCTGTGGTTGGGCGGCGCGGCGTGGGCCGCGAGGCCCACGGCGAGCAGCGCGGCAAGAAGGGCGCTGCGAAGCGGAAAAGCGTTGTTCGAGAAAAGCATGGTGTGAGGAAAGAAGTCGGAAGAACAGAAAAAATCAGGCAGTGACCGGTGCTAACGACGCGGCACCGGCACGGACCGACGCCGCGGAGGCCTCGGCCGACACCAGCCCTTCGCGCAGGTCGCGCGCCACCAGCGCGGGGTCGCGCTTCGAAGGTTCGCCCAGGCCGCCGCCGCCGGGCGTCTCGACCACCAGCCGGTCGCCCGCGGGCACGATCTGCCGGCCCTTGGCGCGCAGCGTGGCGCCCGAGGCCAGCCGCAGCCGGCCCGGTGCGCCGTCGCCACCGCCGAGCGCGCCGCGCGCGGGGTTGTCGACGCGGTCGAAGGCCGCGGCAATCAGGAAGGCGGCGTCGGGCTGCGCATGCCGCACCTCGATGACCTGGCCCAGGCCGCCGCGCACGGCGCCGGTGCCGCCGGAGTCGGTGCGGAACTCCTTGCGTTCGAAGACGACGGGCGCCTGCGTCTCCAGGATCTCGAGCGACACGTTGCGCACGCCGCTCGGGTAGGCCGTGACCGACAGCCCGTCCTTGCCAGGCCGCGCGCCGGTGCCGCCGGTCGAGAAGCTGATGACGTTGAAGCGCGCGCCGCGGCGCACGGCCTCGGCGTCGGCCTGGCTGGTGCCCGCGAGCACTTCGCCGCCGACCAGCTGCAGGTTCCACAGCGACGAGGCGCCTTCGGCCGGCACCTTGTCGGCGCGGGCCTGGCGCAGCGCGCCGAACACCGCGTCGGGCAGCAGCTGGCCGACCACATGGCGCGCCGTGACGGCGGCCGGGTGCAACGCGTTCAGGATGCAGCCCGCGGGCGCTTCCACGCGAATGAGCCCGAGCGAGCCCGCGTTGTTCGGCACGTCCGAGCCCACGAGGCAGCGGATGCCGAAGGAGGTGTAGGCGTCGGTGTACGCCTTCACCACGTTGATGCCGCGCGCCACCGTGCCCGAAGTGCCGGCGTAGTCGACCACGATGCCGTCGTCGGCGATGGTCACCGACACCTGCAGCGTGATGGGCGCGTCGTAGCCGTCGGCCACCAGGGTGTTGTGCCAGGTGCCACGCGGCCAGTCGCGCAGCGCCTCGCGCATGGCCTGGGCCGAGCGCGCGATGACGAAGTCGCCCAGCGCCTCGAGGTCGTCGAACCTGAACTCGCGCAGCAGCGTGCGCAGCCGGCGGCCGCCCACCTCGTTGCAGGCCACCAGCGCATACAGGTCGCCTTCGACCTGCTCGGGGTCGCGCACGTTGGCACGGATGATGGCGCGCACGGCCGGGTCGACCGTGCCCTGGCGCACGAAGCGCAGGATGGGCAGGAACAGCCCCTCGTGGTAGATCTCCAGCCCGTCGGGGCTGGAGCCGATGCCGCCGATGTCCACCACGTGCAGCGTGGAGGCGAACAGCGCCACCACCTTCTTCGCCGCGCCTTCGCCGTGGAAGACAGGCGTGACCATCGTCATGTCGAACAGGTGGCCGGTGCCCTTCCACGGGTCGTTGGTGAGGTACACGTCGCCGTCTTCCATCGTGTCGACGGGAAAGCGCCGCAGAAAGTGCTTGACCGATTCGGCCATGGAGTTGACGTGGCCCGGCGTGCCCGTCACGGCCTGCGCGATCATGCGGCCGTCGGGCAGGAACACGCCGGCCGACAGGTCGCCGGCCTCGCGCGTCGAGGTGCCGAAGGCGGTGTGGATCAGCACCTGCGCCTGTTCCTCGACCACGGAAAGAAGCCGGTTCCAGGCGAGCTGGTTGCGGATGAGCTGGCTGCTGGCCAGCGCCTTGGGAGTTTGGAGAGTGCTCATGCAGCGGTTCCTGCGAAATCTTCGGAAGGGGTGGGTGCGGTCCTGGTGACCAGCCCGGCTTTCAGGTCGCGTGCGACCAGCGCGGGGTCGCGTTGTGCCGGGTCGGCCAGGCCCGCGCCGCCGGGTGTCTCGACCACGAGCACCTCGCCCGCGGGAATGACCTGGCGGCCCTTGCCGCGCAGCGCGGTGCCCGAATGCTTGAGCCGAGCGGCGCCGGGTGCGCCGTCGCTGCCGCCGAGCGCCCCGCGCGCGGGAAAGCGCACGCGGTCCCAGGTGGCGGAAAGCACCATCGGGTCGCCGTCGGCGTTCTCGATCTCGATGACCTGGCCGAGCCCGCCGCGCGAGGTGCCGGCGCCGCCCGAGTCGGGCCGGTACTCCTTGCGGCGGAACAGCAGGGGTGCCTGCGTCTCGAGGATTTCGAGCGACACGTTGCGCACGCCGCTCGGGTAGGCCGTGGCCGAGAGCCCGTCCTTGCCCGGCCGCGCGCCGGTGCCGCCGGTCGAGAAGCTCACGATGTTGAAACGCCGCGCGCGCCGCAGCGCATCGTTCGGCCCGCCCTCGATGGGCTGGCCGCCAAACAGGCGGATGTTCCACAGCGACGACGCGCCTTCGGCCGGCACGCGGTCGGGTCGCGCCTGGCGCAGCGCGCCGAACACCAAGTCGGGAAGCATCTGGCCGATGGCCGCGCGCGCCGCCACCGCGGCCGGCGGCAGCGCGTTGACGATGGAGCCTTCGGGCGCCATCACGCGAATGGGCGCGAGCGAGCCCGAGTTGTTGGGCACGTCGGCGCCCACCAGGCAGCGGATGCCGAAGGAGGTGTACGCGTCGGTGTACGCCTTGGGCACGTTGATGCCGCGCGCGATGCTGGCCGACGTGCCCTCGAAGTCGACCAGGATGCCGTCGTCGGTGATGGTCACGGCCGCGTGGAGCTCCAGCGGCGTGTCGTAACCATCGACCGTCATGTGGTTGCGCCAGGTGCCCTTGGGCCAGTCGCGCAGGGCCTCGCGCATGGCCAGCCGCGAGCGTTCGATGATGTAGTCGCCCTGCGCCTGCAGGTCGGCCAGCTTGAACTCGCGCAGCAGCCGCTGCAGCCGCACCGCGCCCACGGCGTTGCAGGCGACCAGCGCATGAAAGTCGCCCTCGACCTGGCCGGGCTCGCGCACGTTGGCGCGCACGATGTCCAGCACGGCCTCCTCGATCACGCCCTGGCTCACGAAGCGCAGCGGCGGGAGGAACAGGCCTTCGTGGAAGATCTCCAGCGCATCGGGCCCGGCGTTGACGCCGCCGATGTCGACCACGTGCACGGTCGAGGCGAACAGCGCCACCGGCTGGCCGCCGTGGAACACGGGCGTGACCATGACCACGTCGAACAGGTGGCCCGTGCCCTTCCATGGGTCGTTGGTGACGAACACGTCGCCGTCGCGCATGGTGTCGATGGGAAAGGCGCGCAGAAAGTGCAGCACCGAATCGGCCATCGAGTTGACGTGGCCCGGCGTGCCGGTGACGGCCTGCGCGACCATGCGGCCGTCGGGCAGGAACACGCCGGCCGACAGGTCGCCGGCCTCGCGCGTGGGGGTGCCGAAGGCGGTGCGGATGAGCGCCTGCGCCTGCTCTTCGACGACGGCGAGCAGGCGGCTCCAGACGAGCTGCTGGCGCAGTTGCTGGCGTGCGGGTGCGGCGGTCATAGGTATTTCTCCCTTCCCCTCTGGGGGAGGGCAGGGGTGGGGGTAGGCGGCGATCGATGAGGCGCCGCGTGGGAGCCAGCGCCGTCGTGCCCCCATCCCAGCCTTCCCCCAAAGGGGGAAGGAGCAATGCGGAATTCCTCCCTCCCCTTCCGGGGGAGGGCAGGGGTGGGGGCAAGCGGCGGTCGATGAGGCGCCGCGTGGGGGCCAGCGCCGTCGTGCCCCCATCCCAGCCTTCCCCCAAAGGGGGAAGGGGCAAGACGGGTCTTGCTCATGCCGCGGCCTCTTCGGCGATTTCTGCATCGGCGTGCCGCACCGAAGCCTTGTCGTCCAGCACCAGCGCCCCGAGCCGCGTCGCACGCGCCTCGAAGCCCGCGATCACATGCGTGGTCGTCTCGTCTTCCACGATCAGCGCCGGCCCTGCGATCCACTTGCCCGCGGCCAGCGACTGGCGCTCGTACACCGGCACCTCGGCCCACTGGCCCGTGTCGGCGTCGTACAGGCGGCGCGTGCCCGAAGGCGCCGCGCGCCCGGTATCGGCCACCACCTCGTCGGGCTCTGGCGCATCGCGGCCGCCGGCTTCCACCGCCACTGACCAGCTCACCGCCTCCGCCGCGATGTGCGGCAGGCTGCGGCCGTACAGCGCGGCGTACCGCGCCTCGAAGCGCTCGTGCAACGCTTTGCTCGCCGCTGCATCGAACGGCCCTTCAGGCAGCTCGACCGGAATCTCATGCCCCTGCCCCGCATAGCGCATGAAGGCCTGGCGGTGGCGCACCAGCGCGGCACCGGGCGCGGCGCGCAGCACCACGTCGTCGGCGGTCGCCGTCAGCTCGGCCAGCAGCCTGTCGACGGCGGCATGGTCGATGCGGTCGAGCCGCTGCGCCAGGCTGCGCACGGTCTGGTACGCCACCGGCGCCCACAAAAAGCCGAGCGCCGAGCCGACACCGGCCGAATTCGGAATCACCAACCGCGCCACGCCCAGCTTGCGCGCGAGCAACGCGGCATGCAGCGGCGCCGCGCCGCCGAAGGCGATGAGCGTGCTTTCTTCCGCGACCTTGCCGAGCTCGGACGCGTGCACGCGCGCGGCGTTGGCCATGTTCTCGGTCACGATCTCGACCACGGCCTGCGCGGCCGATTCCACGTCCAGGCCGGTCTGCGCGGTAAGGCCCTGCAGCAGCGCATCTCGCGCACGCTGCGGGTCCAGCTGCACCTTGCCGACCGCGAAGCGCGCCGGGTCGATGGTGCCCAGCGCGGCATGCGCGTCGGTCACGGTGGGCAGCTCGCCGCCCAGGTCGTAGGCGGCCGGGCCGGGCGAGGAGCCCGCGCTGTCGGGGCCCACCTGCACCACGCCCAGGTGGTTCACGCGGGCGATGGAGCCGCCGCCCGCGCCGATTTCCACCATCTCGATGACCGGGATGCGAATCGGCAGGCCCGAGCCCTTCAGGTGCCGGTGCACCCGGCCAAACTCGAAGCTGCGGCTGATCTGCGGCTGGTAGTCGTCGATGAAGCAGATCTTGGCCGTGGTTCCGCCCATGTCGAACGAGAGCGCGCGCGACGCACCGATCTGCTCGGCCACCTGGCGCGCCAGCACGGCGCCGCCCGCGGGGCCCGACTCGACCAGCCGCACCGGCTCGTCGATGCCGGCCTGCAGCGTGGTGATGGCGCCGCCCGAGGTCATGAGGAAGGGCTCGGCGCGCAGGCCGCGCGCGGTGGCGCCTTGCTGCAGGCGGCGCAGGTAGCCCGCCACCTGCGGCTGCACATAGGCATTGGCGCTGATGGTCGACAGCCGCTCGTACTCGCGGATCTCGGGGCACACGTCGGAGGCCAGCGACACCCACAGGCCGGGCGCGTGCTCGCGCAGCAGCTCGCGCACGCGGCGCTCGTGCGCGGGGTTGGCATAGCCGTGCAGGAAGCACACGGCCACGCTCTCGATGCCGTCGGCCAGCAGCTGCCTGGCGAGCACGGCCACCTGCGCCTCGTCCAGCGGCGTGATCACGCGGCCGGCCGCGTCCACGCGCTCGACCACGCCGTGGCGCCAGTGGCGCGGCACCAGCGGTGCGGGCTTGTCGAGGAACACGTCGTACTGCGCGAAGCGGTCTTCCAGTCCGATTTCCACCAGGTCGCGAAAGCCGTGCGTGGTCAGCAGCGCGGTGGGCGCGCCCTTGCGCTCGATGAGCGCGTTGGTGGCCAGCGTGGTGCCGAGGATGAGCAGGTCGACATCGGCCCAGCCGGCGCCAGCCTTCTGCAGCACTTCTTCGACACCGCCAAGCACGGCCTGCTCGGGCGCGGTCGGCGTGGTGAGCACCTTGAGCGTGTGTTTCTCTGCGCCGCGCAACAGCACCACGTCGGTGAAGGTGCCGCCGACGTCGACGGCGACGCGCACGCGCGCATCGAGCGGCGCGGAAGATGAATGAGGGTTCGAGGACATGAGGTGAGGTGTTCTTGTGAGAAAGGAAATCAGCGCGGCGCGGTGGCTCCGCCCAGAGCCGTGGCCAGGGCCGTGTTCAGGGCCTTGTTCAGCGCCTGCGCCAGGTCGGCGATCAGGTCCGCCGGGTCTTCCAGGCCGATGTGCAGGCGCACCACCGGCGCATTGCCGGTCCATTGCCGGTGCTCGCGCAGCCGCTCGGGTTGCGCCACCAGCGCCAGGCTTTCGTAGCCGCCCCACGAGGCGCCGATGCTGAAGAGGGCGAGTGCATCGACGAAGGCGTTGGCCGCCGCCGGCGTGGCATGGCTGAACTCGAAGGACACCAGCCCGCTCGCGCCGCTGAAGTCGCGCTTCCACAGCGCATGGCCGGGGTCGCCCGGCAACGCGGGGTAGAACACGCGCGACACCTGCGGCTGCCGCTGCAGGAACTCCGCCACTTCGGTCGCGTGGCGCTGGTGCTGCGCCAGCCGCACGGGCAGCGTGCGCACGCCGCGCAGCGCTAGGTAGGCGTCGTCGGCGCCCACGGTCAGGCCCAGCGCCTCGTAGGCGGTCGAGATCTTCGCGGCCAGCGCCGGGCTGTCGACCACCACCACGCCCTGCATCAGGTCGGAATGGCCCGAGATGTACTTGGTCGCGGCCTGGATGGAAATGTTCGCGCCCAGTGCCAGCGGCTGGTAGAACCAGCCGCCGCTCCAGGTGTTGTCGGTGGCCACGGTCACGCCGCGGTCGCGCGCGACGGCGGTGAGCGCCGGCAGGTCGAGCACCTCGTACAGCAGCGAGCTCGGCGACTCCAGGTACAGCAGCCGTGTGTTCGGCCGGATGCGGCTGGCCAGGTCGTCGTGCGTGGGCGAGAAATATTCGACCTCCACGCCCAGCCGCTGGAGCAGCGTGCTGTCGACGCGGCGCAGCGGCGCGTACACGCCGTCGGCCACCAGCGCGTGGTCGCCGGGCGACAGCAGCGCCAGCAGCACCAGCGTGATCGCCGACAGGCCCGAGGGCGTGAGGAAGGCGCGGTGCCCGCCCTCCAGCCCCGTCACCGTGTCTTCGAGCGCGCGGTGCGTGTCCAGCCCGTGGCGGCCGTACGCGGCCACGCGCTCGCCGGCGGTGCGGCGGTGGTGGTAGTCCGCGTGCGCGGCGGTGTTCTCGAAGCGCACGGTGCTGGTTCGCACCACGGGCACGTTGACCGGGCCGCTGCCGTCGCGCAGCGCGGGTGCGCCGGCGTGCAGCAGCTTGGTGCGCGCGCGCAAGGTGTCGCCTTCGCTCACGTGCAAGGTGTCGCGTTCGCTCACGCGGCCACCTTGCTCGGCTTGAGCTGCGTGGCGTTGTAGTTGACGACCGCGCCGGTCTCCAGGTTCACGCCGATGCGCTGCGACAGCGTTTCCAGCGGCCGGCCGTACAGGTGGAAGTGCAGCGTGGGCTGCTCGCCGATCACGTGGATGCTGTGCAGGTCGTCGGCCAGGAAGCCGATGGACGTGCCGGGCTGCACCGTCACTTCGCGCTCCAGTTCGAGCCGGGCCACGGCGGGGTCGCTGCCGTCGTCGGTGCGGCGGTAGACGCGGTTTTCTTCCTGGCCCTCGACCGCCACGATGGTGGCCCAGGTCGTGTGGTTGTGCGGAATGGAGGTCTTGCCGGGGTTGATGGAGTTCAGGTACAGCGCCACGCCGTCGTCGCCGTCCGCGGGGTTGAGCCGGTAACGGGTGGAGGCGCCCACGCCCTCTGTCTCGGCAGGCGGGGGAAAGTCGGCGCGCGTGAACAGCGCGGTGTGGGAGGCCAGTTGCTCGAGCCGTGCCGTGACGCGCGCGAGCACGGCGCGGTCGAAGGGCTGCGTGGCGGCGATGGCGCGCACGTCGGCCAGGGCCTGGTCGACGGCGGCGCGGCGTTGCGTCGCAATGTCGGCGGAAGAGAGTGTGGAAGGGGTGGAGGTTTCTGTTGTCATGGTTCTTGGGGAAGCAAGGTGGGGTTCAGAGCGCGAAGCGCAGCCGCTCGAAGGGCAGCGTTTCGGGGAAGGGAGCGGGCAAGGCCGGCGGCAACGCGGAAGCGCGCGGCCCTTCGCCCAGCGCGCGGTGCAGGAAGGCGCGGGTGCGCTCGCTCTCGGGCGCGCCGAAGATGCGCGCCGCCGGCCCGTGCTCGACGATCACGCCGGCCTCGGTGAAGTACACCGTGTCGCTGATCTCCTCGGCAAAGCGCATCTCGTGCGTCACCAGCACGCAGGTCAGGCCGTCGCGCACCAGGTCGCGGATCACGGTGAGCACCTCGCCCACGGTCTCGGGGTCGAGCGCGGAGGTCACTTCGTCGAACAGCATCAGCTCGGGCCGCATCGCCAGCGCGCGCGCAATGGCCACCCGCTGCTGCTGCCCGCCCGACAGCTCGCCGGGGTAGGCCGCTTCCTTGTGCGACAGGCGCACCTTGTCGAGCAGCGCGCGCGCCTCGCGCTCGGCGGTGGCGCGGTCGCGTCCGGCCACGCGCGTGGGCGCGATCACCAGGTTCTGCAGCACCGTGAGGTGGGGGAACAGGTTGTACTGCTGGAACACGAAGCCCACGCGCTTGCGCAGCGCAATCAGCTCGCTCTCGGTGCGCAGCGTGTCCACGCGCGTGTCGCCCACGCGAATCTCGCCGTGCTGCGGGCGCAGCAGCCCGGTGATGCAGCGCAGGACGGTCGACTTGCCCGAGCCCGAGGGCCCGATGATCGACACCGCCTGGCCGCGCTGCACCTCCAGGTCGATGCCGCGCAGCACCGCGTTGTCCCCGAACGAAAGCTGCACGCCGCGCAGGGCGACGAGCGGGGAGGGTGCAGCAGAAGAGACGGGTGAAACAGGTTCAATGGCGGGCATGGCGGCGCTCCAGCGCGCGCGTGGCGCGGGCAATCGGGTAGCAGTAGGCGAAGAACACGCCGAGCAGCGTGAAATAGACGAGCACCGTGAAGTCGGTGCGCGCCACGGTGTTGCTGGCGATCTGCGCGGTGTCGACCACGTCGTGCGCGCCCACCAGCGAGGCAAGCGCGGTGCTCATGGTGATGCTGGCGTACAGGTTCATCCACGGTGGCAGCATGCGGCGCAGGCACTGCGGCAGCACGATGAGCCTGAAGATCTCGGTGCGGCGCAAGGCCAGCGACTGCGCCGCCTCCCACTGCGCGCTGGGAATCGACTGGATCGCGCCGCGAAAAATCTCCGCCACCACCGCGCTGGTGGGCAGCGCCAGCCCGATCACCACCTTGATCCAGTCGGGGAAAGGCACCGTCCACTTCACCAAATGCAGCTCGAACGGAAACACGTAGGTCGTGAAGTAGATGAGCACCAGCACCGGCGCATTGCGAAAGAACTGCACGTACCAGCGCGTGAGCACGCGCAACACGCGCAGTGGCGACAACGACAGCGCCCCCACCACCAGCCCGGCCAGCGTGCCCAGCGCCATGGCGAGCACGCTGATCTCGATGTTGGTGAGCAGCCCCCACAGCAGCGCGGGCGTCCATTGCCACAGGAACACCAGCGCGACCGGCGTGGTGCCCGTGGCCACCCAGGTGCCAATCACCGCGAGCACGGCCGCCAGCGCCGTCCACCACGGATGCCGGCGCGGGTCGAAGCGCGTGCCCGAGGCGGCGCGTGCCGGCAGGAGGTTCGCTACCGCTTCATTGGCCATAGCCGGGCATCCTCAAGCGGCCTTCGAGCCAGTGGCCGGCGCGGCTGACCAGCCAGGTCAGCGCGCCGAAGTACAGCAAGATCAACAGCAGCAGCTCCAGCACGTTGTCGCGCTGCGTCCAGATCATGATCGACTCGTAGGTCACGTCGCCCACCGCAATGGCCGAGGCCACCGCCGTCATCTTCACCAGATCGACCAGGTTGTTGACCAGCGACGGCAGCGCGAAGCGCACCGCCAGCGGAAGCTCCACGCGCCACAGCAGCTGCCGCTGCGAAAAGCCCAGCGAGCGCGCCGCCTCCAGCGTGACCTGCGGCACCGCCTCGATGCCCGCGCGCAGCGCCTCGGCATGGAAGGCGCCCTTGTGGATCGCCACCACGATCACCACCCACACGAAGGGCGTGAGCGGGTTGCCGCCCACGCCTTCGAGCTGACGCGTGATGAGCATGTTCAGCACCAGGAACGCGCAATACAGCTGCACCAGCGTCGGCGTGTTGCGCGTGACCTCGACGAAGGCGCGCGCCGGCAACGCCAGCCACTGGCGGCCCGAGGTGAGCGCGGCCGCCATCGCCACGCCCGCCACCAGGCTCGCCGGAATGGTCAGCAGGCAAAGCTCGAAGGTGACGACCAGCCCGCGCAAGAAGGCCTGCCGCTCGCCCAGGTCGAGCAGGAAGGCGTAGTTGAGCCCCAGCGGCTTGATGGCCGCCACCGCCTGGGCGAGCAGGCCGGGATCGCTCATTCGGGCGCCTTCAGTGCCGCGACCGCGCGCGCGATGCGCTGCACCGCCTGCGCAAGCACCGCGTCGCTGGCCGCGATCGACAGGCGGATGTAGGGCGAGAGCCCGTACGAGGGCCCATCGACCACGGCAACGCCTTCGGCTTCGAGCAGCCAGTCGACGAAGTCGGTGTCGCTGGCAATCGCGCGGCCGTCGGGCCGCACGCGCCCGATCAGCGCGGCGCAGTTCGCGTAGACGAAGAACGCGCCCTGCGGCGGCAGCACGGCCAGGCCCGGCACCGTGGCCAGCGCCTCGGTGACGAGTGCCGCACGGCGTGCGTAGGCCGCGCGCGCTTCACTGACGAAGCGCTGGTCGTCCGACTGCAGCGCGGCCGCCGCCGCGGCCTGCCCGATGGCATTGGCCCCGGACGTGGCCTGCGACTGGATGACCGTCATCGCGCGCGCCAGTGCCTCCGGCCCCGCGCCCCAGCCGATGCGCCAGCCCGTCATGGCATAGGTCTTCGACACGCCGTTGACCAGCAGCGTGCGCTCGCGCAGGTCGGGCGCGGCGTGCAGCAGATGCGGCGGCGGTGCGTCGCCGAACCAGATGTGCTCGTACACCTCGTCCCACAGCACCAGCACGCGCGGATGGCGGCGCAGCACCTCGGCCAGCGCCTGCAGCTCGTCATGGGTGTAGATGGCACCGGTCGGGTTGCCGGGCGAGTTCAGGACGAGCCAGCGCGTGTGCGGCGTGACGGCGCGTTCGAGCGCGCGCGCCGTGAGCTTGAAGCCGCTGGCCTCGTCGCACGGCACGATGACCGGCGTGCCGTCGTTCACGCGCACGATGTCCGGGAACGAGGGCCAGTAGGGCGCGGGAACGATCACCTCGTCGCCCGCGTCCAGCGTGGCGGCAAAGGCCTGGAACACGATCTGCTTCGCGCCGTTGGCCACCACGACCTGCGTGGGTGTGTAGCCAAGGTCGTTCTCGCGCCGGTACTTGGCCACGATGGCCTGCCGCAGCGCGGCGGTGCCCGGCGTGGCCGTGTACTTGGTCTGTCCGCGCGCGAGCGCGTCGGTGGCGGCCTGCTTGATGTGCGCGGGCGTATCGAAGTCGGGCTCGCCCGAGGTCAGCGTGAGCACGTCGCGCCCTTGCGCGACCAGCGCGGCGGCGCGGGCACTGGCGGCGGCGTTGGCGGAGAGCTTCACGCGGGAGGCGCGCTGCGAGAGTGCGAGCGCGGGCGTGGTGGTGTTCACGGTGCTTGCGTTGTCCACGGTGTTCGTTGGCGTATTGCTCACAGCGGCGCCTTCGCGAACTTCGCCTTCAGCTCGTGCAGCAGCGGCGTGGGCGTCATGCCGTTCTTCTTCTCCACCTCGATGAGCCAGCCCGTGCGGTGCCAGCCCTGCACGATGCGGTCGATGGCGGCCTGCGTGTCGGTCTCGCCTTTGCGCACCCAGATGACGGAGGGCGAGGGAATCAGGTCCGACGGGGACACGATGGCGTAGTCTTTCCAGTCGGCGTTGCCCGCGGCCAGCTCGCGCAGCGTGGGGCTCACGTGCACCGCGGCCACGCAGTTGCCGCCCTTGAGCGCCAGCAGCGATTCGGGTTGTCCGCGAAAAGCCTTGATCTGCGCGCCGTACTGTTCGGCCAGCGGCTTGGTGAAGTTGCTGCCTTGCGACACGCACACCGGCTTGCCCCGCAGGTCTTCCCACTTCGAAAGCCCGCTGTCCTTGCGGGCGATGGCCGCGCCACCCACCTCTTCGAACGGCGTGGGAACGAACGAAAGAATCTCGCTGCGTTCCTGCGTCCACTGCATGTTGGCGATGAGGATGTCCACCTTGCCCTGCTGCAGGAGCTGCACCCGGTTCGACGGCTGTACCTGCACCGTGTCCAGCCCCACGCCCAGGCCCTTGGCAACGCCTTCGGCCAGCTCGACGTTGTAGCCCACCGGTTTCTGCGTCGCCGGATCGATGGTGCCGAAGGGCGGCCCCGAGAGGATGACCCCCACGGTCAGCTTGCCGCGCTGCTTGATCTTGTCGAGCGTCGCATCGGCGTGGACGGCGCCTGCGGTTGCTGCCAGGTACAGGGCGGTCAGCAGGGGGAGTAGGCGGCGTAGCTTCGGCGTCATATCGGGTAAAGAAAGGGTGAGGGCGGGGGGTGCGATCGCGCCGACGGGGTATCCCTTTTCTCGAATGTCCCCCGGGGCTTCGCCCCTCCTCCTTTATTTCTCGAAAAGGGACACCCCGCCGTCGTGATCGCTGGGCAGTGCGGTCGTTGGTCAGCGCTTCACAAGCAGCGTGTCCAGGTGAACAGGGCGTCGGGTGCTTCCCGCAGCGAAATAAAGGAGGAGCCGAAGGCGGGGGACATTCGCGGAGGGAAGTACCCGATGGCCTGTTCACCTGCCCCGAACCAACGTAAAAAAACTCAGGAAGCAGCACCCCGGAACTTCGCCTGCAGCTCAGGCAACAGGGGCTGGGCAGGCTCGATGTGGTTGCGCTTCTCCGTCTCGATCAGCCAGCCGGTGCGGTGCCACTGCTTCACCACCTTGTCCACCGCCGCGATCGTGTCCGCCTCGCCCTTGCGGGCCCAGACGACCGAAGGCGCCGGCAGGATTTCTTCAGTGATGGGCGCCGCATAGCCGGCCCACTCCGCACTGCTGCGCAGCAACGGCTGGATCAAGGTCGAGTCGTGCACCGCGGCCACGCAGTTTCCGCCGCGCAACGCCAGCAGCGATTCCGAAGACGTCTTGAAACCCCGCACCTGCGCGCCGTATTGCTCCTGCAGCGGCTTCACGAAACTGCTGCCCTGGGAGGCGCAGACGATCTTGCCGCGCAGGTCTTCCCACTTCGCGATGCCGCTGGTCTTCAACACCGCCGCCGTGCCGCCCACGCGGTAGAACGGCGTCGGCGCGTAGCCCAGGATCTCGCCGCGGTCGGGGTTGTATTCCATCGACGCGATCAGCAGGTCGACCTTGCCCGACTGCAGGAACTGCACCCGGTTCGCCGGTTGCACCTGCACCAGCTCCACTTCCGCGCCCAACTGCTTGGCCAGGTCGCGCGCCAGGTCGGGGTTCCAGCCGATGAGCTGCTGCGTGGCCGGGTCGATGGAGCCGAAGGGCCCGCCATTGACCATCACGCCGATGGCGACCTTGCCGCGCTGCTTGATGCGGTCGAGGGTGGCGTCGGCATGGGCCGCGCCCGCGCCGATGCTCAGCAGCGTGGCCAGGGCCACGGCGGTGCGGGAAGAAGAGAAGAGGGAAAAGACGGAGTGCGAGCGGGAGTTCATCGTTGGGGCGCCCGAAAAAGGCGAAGCAAGGCAGGCGGCGATCTTCCGAGCCCGCGCCTGCCCCCGCAACGAACGCCTTCAACTATCGATATGCGTTTTTTCGTGCGAACCGGTGTTCGCATCCGCCGGAACGCGGAAGCTGGCCAGCTCCTCGGGCGCGCACTGCGCGATCAGGCCCAGCTCCCAGTCGAGGTAGCGCCGCGCCGCGTCCAGGTTGCCGTCGTGCCGGTCGTGCACGAACAGCAGGTAGTCGATGGCCTCTGCATCCGGCGGCGATGCCGGCGTGGCCTGCTGGGCCCAGCCTGCCGACGCAATCGCTTCCGCGCGCGCCCACCACAGGTGCTGCCAGCCGGCCTCGCGCAGGTCTTGCGCGGCCAGCCGCGCGGCGGTTTCGTCGGGCGCGACCAGCAGCACCGGGTGCTGCTGGTCGCCGCCGGTGGCCTCGCGCGCATCGGCCACCACGCGCGGGCGAATCGACCAGAGCGCGCCGTGTGCGTGCTGCGCCCGGTACGCCTGCGAAGGCCGCAGGTCGAGCACCGCGGGCGCGGTGTCCGCGTCGTCGCGCCAGGCGGAGAGCACCTCGGCGTCGGCGGCGGTCAATGCCGGGGGCAACTGCACAGGGGCGCGCACCGGCACGCGCAGGTCGCTGGCCAGGCCGTCTTCGACCAGCGCCGCGTCCAGGCCGAGCCGGCGCAGCCACAGGGCCACCACGGGCGCGCGCGTGCCGTCGTCGTCCAGCACCAGCACGCGGGCATGGCGCACGCCGATTTGCAGGTCGGTGGCTTGCAGCAGCTGGCCGCCGGGCGCATGGCGCGCGCCCTGCAGGCCGCCGGCCGCGAATTCTTCGGACGTGCGCACGTCGAACACGAAGGTGGTGCGCGTGCCGTCGTCGAGCCAGCCTTGCGCCTCGGCCGCGGTCAGCACGGGCACGTTGGCGCGGCGGGCCGCTGCGGCGGCGTCTTCGCGCGCGGCCTGGCGCTGCGCGGCGTCGGGCGGCGCCGGCAGCGTGCGGGCGCTGCCGCGCTCCAGCTGCAGGCCCGCCAGCGCCCAGCCCTGCGTGCCGTTTTCGAGCGCGAGCACGGGGTTGGGCACGCCCAGGTCGCGCAAGATCTGCGCGCCCACGATGCTGCGCGTGCGCCCCGCGCAGTGCACCACGATGGGCGTGGTCGCGTCGGGCACCAGCGCGCGCCAGCGCAGCGCCAGTTCGCCGTTGGGCACGGGAATGGCGCCGGGCAGCGTCATCTTGCGGTGCTCTTCGAGCGTGCGGCCGTCCAGCAGCACCAGCGGCTCGCCCTTGCGCTGGCGCTCGGCCAGTTCGAGCGCGCCGATGTGCGGCACGCCGAACGCGTGCTCGGCGATTTCGCCGAAGGTCTTCGACGGCAGGTTCACGCCCTTGAACAGCGTGTGGCCGGCACGCGCCCAGGCCGGCGCGCCACCGGCAAGCACCGACACGTCGTCGTAGCCCAGCGCGGCGAGGCGGCGCGCGGCCAGGTGGGCGAGGGCGTCGCCCTGCTCGCCGTCGTCGAACAGCACGGTGCGGGTGGCGCGGCGCGGCACCAGCCGCGCCACTTCGGTTTCGAGGCGGCTGTAGCCGGCATGCACCGCGAAGAAGGGGTGGCCTTCGCCGTACTGGCCGTGCTCGCGGATGTCGAGCAGCGCCAGCTCGCGGCCGTCCTGCAGCCATTGGTGCAGGCTGGCGGCCGAGAGGGTGGGCGTGGGGTTGGTGGAGGCCGTGGCGGCTGGCTTGGAGATTTCAGCAGTAAGGGACATGAGGTGCGCGGGGTGAGAGGTCGGCGGCACCATAGCCCCGGCAGCACGCGTGTGGCTACGAAGACTTCCGCATAAGCAAACTCAGCCTTTGTCGCACGCGCGCGGCCACGTCATGCCGCGGGCACGGCCTGCCTCACGCATCGGCGCGACGCGCCAGCACCTCGGCCAGAAAGGCTTCCACCGTGCGCGGCGCGCGCCCGAGCACCTCGGCGACCGTGCCCGTCACCGGCTGTGCCTCGCCCGCGGCGATCAGCTCGGCGAACTGCGCATGCACGCGCGCGATGAAGGGCGAAGGCGCGTTCGCCGCCTGGCGCTCGCGCAGCGCCTGCGCGGACAGCGGCGTGGCGACGATGTCGCGGCCCGTGAGGCGCGCCGCGATGCGAGCGATGTCGCCGTAGCCCACCGCCTCGCCGCCCGTGAGCACCCAGGGCGCTGTCGATGCGCCGGGCGCTGCGGGTTGCTCGAAGAGCGCCTCCACCGCCACGTCCGCGATGTCCCGCGCATCGATGAAGGCGACGCGCGCATCGCCCGGCGGCGCGTGCAGCACGTCGCCGGCGGCCAGGTCGGCGGCCACGCGCGTGAGCATCACCTGCAGCCATGCGTTCGGGCGCAGCACGCGGTGCGCGATGCCGGTGCGCACGAGCGCGGCCTCGATCTCGCCGTGAGCGTCGCCCGACAGTGAGCGGCCCGGCGGCACGATGGTCCAGTGCGAGCCCGACAGCTTCACGATGCGCCGCACGCCGGCCGCCGCAGCCGCGTCGATCACCGCGATCTGCTGCTGCGCGAGCGTGGGCGTGATCGGCGACAGCAGGAACAGGTGCGACACGCCCTGCAACGCGCGGCGCAAGGCATCGGCATCGTCGAAGTCGCCGATGGCTGTTTCGGCGCCTTGCGCGCGCAGGCCGCCGGCCCGCGCCGCATCGCGCGTCAGCGCACGCACCGTGGCGCCGCGCGCGAGCAGCCGCGGCACCAGCAGTTGGCCCAGGCGCCCGGTGGCGCCCGTCACCAGGATGCGGGACGGGGTGCTCATGCGGCGGCGTCCAATGCGATGGCCGCGGCGGGTTCGGCGGTGGCCTGGTTCGCCTTCGCATGCAGCGCGCGCAGCGGGGCCTGGTCGACCCAGGCATCGAGGTCGAAGTCGCCCGGCAGGAAGCCCCATTCGAGCAGGAAGTCCTTGAAGTGGCCGATGGCCGCGACCAGCGGCGCGTCGAGCCCGATGCCCAGGTGCTTGTGCACGTCGGGCCCGTTCGATGCCAGCACGGCCTCTTCGTTGGTGGCGATTTCGCGCGCGACGAAGCGCAGCGTTTCGTCGGGGTGCGCCTCGGCCCATCGGCCGGCGCGCGCCACCACGTCGAGCAGCCGCACCACCAGGTCGGGGCGCTGTTGCGACAGCGCTTCGTCCACCGTGAGCACGCGCGGCGTGCCGTTGTTGATGCGCACCTTCGGGTCGGGGTGGTTGCCGAACTCGGCCACCACCTGCGCGCCGATCAGGTTGGCCACCACGATGCCTTCCGCGCCCTTCAGGAAGATGGCGTCCACCTCGCCGCTGGCCAGCGCCTCGACCTCGCGGAAGTACGGGTGGCGGCGGCGCAGCCCGAACAGGCTGGCCTCGCCCTGCGCAATGATCACGGACTCCTCCATGGGCAGCTCCACTAGCGTGACGTCCTTGGTGGTGAGCCCGCCCAGCGACAGGCCCGACACCAGGCCCTTCAACGCCGTGGCGCGGTGAAAGTCGATCAGGTCGTTCACACGGCGCGGCACCGCGAAGCGCCGGCCGGCCAGCTGTTCGATGGACGCGATGCCGCGCCCCGGCAGCGTGACGATGGCCTGGAACTCGTCTGTCCAGGTGATGGCCACCAGCCGCGTGGCACGCCCGTTGGCACGCGCCCAGATCGGCGGAATGTTGCCGCCCTGGCGGAAGGACCACGCGAGGTGATGGTCGAAATGGCTCTCGCGGATGCTGCGGTCTTTCGAGTCGATGATCGATTCGATGGCGATGCCTTCCGCGGCGAAGGTCTCGGCGAGCCAGCCCTGGCGCGCGGCGATGCCGAGCGGGGAGGGGACGGGGCAGCGGGTGTACCAGAGGGTGTCTGGGGTGGTGGAGGTGGTGGGGGTGGTGGAGGTGGATGAAGTCATGGGTTGATCTCCTGTCTGAAAAAAGAGCACGGCTCGGCTGTTGCTCCCTCTCCCCTCGGGGAGAGGGCTGGGGTGAGGGCCGGCGGCGATGGCAAGGGCATTGCGCGTGCAAAGGCCGCACCCTCACCCCAACCCTCTCCCCAAGGGGAGAGGGAGTAAGAGGGCGCGTTCACGCAGCTATCCACGCACCCGCCAGATTCCCCGCAATCCCATCGGCGCTCACCGTATGCCCCCGCACGCGGCGGTCGGCAATCGTGTAGTTGTCCAGCGCCAGCAGCGTGATGTCCGGCAAGTCCCGCACGATGTGCCGCTGAAACTCCGCGAAGGCCGCGCTGCGCCGCCCCTCGTCGACCTCCACCGCGGCCGCTTCGAGCAGCCGGTCGACCTCGGGGTTGCTGTAGCCCGAGCCGTTCGAAAACGGCAGCCCCTTCTTGAAGTTCTTCGACCAGTACAGCCGCTGGATGCCCACCGTCGGGTCGAAGGTGTTGCTCATCACGCTCACGTGCAGGTCGAACGCGCGATCGGCGTACACGCGGCGCACGTAGGTCGCGAAGTCCTGCGCGCCGATGGTCACCTCGATGCCGATGCGCCCCAGGCTCTGCTTCAGGTACTCGGCCGTGCGCTGGCCGCCCTCGTTGGGGATGGGCACCAGCGCCAGCTTCAGCCGCAGGTTGCCGCCAGCCTTGCCGCGCGTGAAACCCGCCGCGTCGAGCAGCGCCTCGGCCTGCTTCACGTCGTGCGGCAGCACGGGCAGGCCGGGCACGTAGAACTTCTTCAGCGCCGGGTGCACCGGCCCCGGAATGAGCCTGCCCTGCCCGTACCACACCGTCTTCTGCACCACCTGCCGGTTGATGGCATGCGCAATGGCCTGGCGCACGCGCAGGTCCTGCAGCGCGGGGTTCTCCAGGTTGAACTCCACGCGCGAGACGTTGTTGATGTACTGGTAGCCGTTGGGCTCGAACACCAGGTTCGGCCTGGCGCGCAGCCGCTCCACATCGCCCAGCGGCACCGGCGTGCCGGGGCTCAGGTGCACCTCGCCTTTTTCGATGGCGGCGGCGCGCGCGGCCGCATCGGGAATGAAGCGCACGATGAGCCGGTCGACGTAGGGCTTGGGGTTGTCCCAGTATTCGGGGTTGCGCTCGTAGGTCACGTGGCTGCCGCGCACCCATTCCTTGAAGACGAAGGGGCCGGTGCCGATGGGCGCGTTGTTGTTCGGGTTGGCGTCGGCCTTGCCGCTTTCGTACAGGTGCTTGGGCACGATGGGCGACTCGGCCGCCGACAGCGCCGTGAGCAGGTAGGGCACCGGCTTGCTCAGCACCAGCACGGCGGTGTACGCGTCGGGCGTGCGCACCTCGGCCACGCTCGAAAAGGTGGCGCGCCCGCGCGGGTGGTACTGCTTGAGCAGGCCGATGGAATGCGCCACGTCGGCGGAAGTGAAGGGCTTGCCGTCGTGCCACTTCACACCGCGGCGCAATGCGAAGGTGTACTGCAGCCCGTCGCTGCTCACGCTCCACGCCGTGGCCAGTTGCGGCTGCGGCGACAGGTCGAAGTCGTAGGTCAGCAGGCCTTCGGTGGTCTTGGCCGAGATGAGCACCGACGCGCCCGCCGAATGCGCGATGGTGGTGAGCGTGGGCGGCTCGGGGTCGATCAGCACGGTGAGCGTACCGCCCCGCACCGGGGTGCCGAGGGTTGCACCAGCAGCTGGCGCCTGCGCCCACGAGGGCACGAGGCTTGTCAGGCCCGTCAGGCCCGTCAGGCCCGTCAGGCCGAGGCTGGCGCCGCCCTGCAGTAACAGGCGGCGGGGAAAGGCAGTGGGTGTCGTCATGCGCGGGCCTTGATGTGGATGTCGGCGAAGTTGCCCGAGAGCCCTTCGGCGCCGATCGTGTGGCCGCCGATGCGCCGGTTGGCGACCGTGACCTGCGCCACCGCCACCAGGCCGATGGTCGGCAGCTCGGTGGCGATCACGCGCTGGAACTCGCTGAACAGCGCGCGCCGCTTCGCGGGGTCGTTCTCCACCGCCGCGGCTTCCAGCAGGCGGTCGACCTCGGGGTTGTCGTAGTGCGCGCCGTTCGAAAAGGGCACGCCGGGGCGAAAGTTCTTCGACCAGTAGAAACGCTGGATGCCCACCGTGGGGTCGAACATCTGGCTCATGCCCTGGTTGTTGAAGTCGAAGTCGCGCTCGGTGTACACGCGCCTGATGTAGCTGCCGAACTCCTGCGTGCGCACCGTCACCTCGATGCCCACGCGCGCCAGCGCCTGGCGGATGTACTGGCCCACGCGGTTGCCGCCGCCGTCGAACACGTCGTGGCTCACGCGAAAGCGAATGCCGTCGGCGCCGCGGGCAAAGCCCGCCTCGTCGAGCAGCGCCTCGGCGCGCTTGCGGTCGAAGCGCGGCACCGCCACCTTCGGGTCGTGAAAGTTCTTCAGCACGGGCGAGATGGGCCCCGGCGCGGCCACGCCGTAGCCGTACCACACGGTCTTCAGGATCACGTCGCGGTCGATGGCGTGCGCCACGGCCTGGCGCACCTTCGCGTGCCTGAAGTAGCGGTTTTCCAGGTCGAACTCGATGCGCGTGGTCGAGTTGTTGAAGTACTCGTTGCCGCGCGTGTCCAGCGCCAGGTGCGGCAGGTCTTTCAGGCGGTCCAGGTCGGGAATGGGCACGGGCGTGGCGCCCGCGAGGTCGACCGTGCCGCTTTCCAGCGCGGCCGCGGCGGCGGCCTGGTCGGGAATAAAGCGCACCACCAGCCGGTCGATGTAGGGCTTGCCCGCGTCCCAGTAGGTCGGGTTGCGCTCGTAGATCACGTGGCTGCCGCGCACCCACTCCTTGAACACGAAGGGGCCGGTGCCGACGGGCGCGTTGTTGGCCGGGTGGCTGGCCAGGTCCTTCCCCTCGTACACGTGCCTGGGCACGATGGGCGACTCGGCCGCCGCCAGCGCGGTCAGCAGGAAGGGCGCGGGCTTGCTCAGCACCAGCACGGCGGTGTGCGCGTCGGGCGTGCGCACCTCGGCCACGCTGGCGAAGGTGGCGCGCCCGCGCGGGTGCGAGGCCTTCAGCGACAGGATGGAGAAGGCCACGTCGGCCGACGTGAAGTCGCGCCCGTCGTGCCACTTCACGCCCTGGCGCAGGCGGAAGGTGTATTGCAAGCCGTCAGGCTGCACGTCCCACGCCACCGCGAGCTGCGGGCGTGGGCGCAGGTCGAAGTCGTAGCTCAGCAGCCCTTCCACCGCCTTGGGCGACACCAGGAAGGTGCCCGCGGCGGAGTTGACCAGGCCGACCAGCGTGGGCGGCTCCAGCGCGGTGAGCAGGGTGACGACGCTGCCGGGGGTGTACCGGGCCGGCGCTGCGGACGCTGCGGACTCTGTGGGTGGGGCCGTCGCTGCAGTCGCCGCCATGGCGGATGTCGCCACAGGCGCAACCAGCGGCAGCCCGAGGCCGCCGAGCAGGCGCCGGTGAAAGCGCCTTCGGCTGATGGGGAGCGTGGGCTTCATGCGGCCGGGGCAGACGCGTTCGCGGCGCCTGAAGCATCCGCCGCATCCGCCGCGTAGCCCGGCGGCGCGATGAAGCCGCCGTACACCTGCTCCAGTAGGTGCGCGAACGCGATGGTCGTGCGGTCTTCCAGGTACGGCCCCACGGCCTGGGCGCTCACCGGCAGGCCTTGCGCGTCGAGGCCGAGCGGGAAGCTGGTGGCCGGCAGGCCCGGCAGCACCGGCAGCCCGGCCCAATGGAACAGGTCCAGAAAGCGCACCTCGCGCGTGCCGCCTTCGAACTCGACCGGGTACGTGCGCGCGTCCTTCGGCTCGCTGTGGTTGTGGCGAAAGGCGGGCAGCGGCGCGACCGGCGTCACCACCACGTCGTAGGCCTCGAAGAGCCGCTCCCACTGGTGGCGCAGCACATGGCGCGCCTCGTTGTCGCGCAGCCATTCGGCGTGGCGCAGCGTGGGCGCGCGCAGCCAGGCGGCGTCGGCGCTGTTGTCCTCGGGCGAGAGCGCGTCGAGCCGCTTCTGCGCGGCCTCGGTCAGCGCGGGCGGCGTGGCCAGCGACGAGCCCAGCAGGCTGCGGTACACGCGGTGCTGCAGCGCCAGGTCGGGCAGCAGGCCGGCCGGCACGTCGGCCACGCGGCTCACCTGCACGCCCTGCGTACGCAGCCGCTCCACCACGCGCTCGACCACCTGTTGCTCGTGCAGGCTGCGTTCGGTGCCGGGCCATTGGTCGATCACCAGCACCCGAAACGCCTGCAGCGTCGCGTGGCGCGCGGGCGGCAGCGTGGCCTTCCAGGCCTTGGCGGCCAGCGGCTCGCGGTTCAGCAGCAGGTCGAGCGCCAGTTCCAGGTCGGCCGCGGTGCGCGCCAGCGGGCCGGCCACCGTCAGGTCGCGGTCGGCCACGCGGCCCGAAGGCACGCCGGTGCCGCCGAGCGCGACCAGCCCGGCGGTCGGCTTGTGGCCGTACACGCCGTTGAAGTGCGCCGGAATGCGAATGGAGCCGCCGATGTCGCTGCCCAGCTCCAGCGCCACGTAGCCGGCCGCCAGCGCGGCGGCCGAGCCGCCCGACGAGCCGCCCGGCGTGCGCGCCAGGTCCCAGGGGTTGTTGCTCGTGCCGTAGATCGCGTTGTAGCTCTGCAGGTCGGCCAGCGCCAGCGGCACGTTGCTCTTGCCGACGATCACCGCGCCGGCCTCGCGCAGCGCGGCCACGGCGCGTGCGTCGGTGGCGGCCACGTTGTCGGCATAGGCGGGGTTGCCGCTGCTGGTGACGAAGCCCGCCACGTCGAACGATTCCTTCACCGTGATCGGCACACCCAGCAGCGGCCGGCGCTCACCGCGCGCCAGGGCGGCATCGACCTCGCGCGCCGCGGCGCGGGCGGCCTCGTCGTTGCGCACGACGACCGCGTTGAGTTCGTTGTCGAACCGGTCGATGCGCGCCAGCACGTGTTCGAGCAGGGCGACGGCCGACACGCGGCCATCGGCCAGCGCCTGGGCCTGCGCGCGGGCGCTGGCGAAGGTCAGCGAATCGAGATCGGAGTGTTGGATGTCTTGCGTGGTCATGTCGATGTCCTTCGGGTGTGTTCTTCTGGGTTGTTCTTCAAGCGTGTTCCGCCGGCCCTGGCCCTGGCCTTCACTTGCGCGGCTCGACCCATGTGTCGGCCAGGTCGCCGGCCATCAGGTCGATGCTGTTGTTCAGGTTGTGCACGCGCGCGCTGTACACCTGGATGAGCGGCACGCTCACCAGCGGCAGCACGGGAAGCTCGCGCCCGACGATCTGCTGCACCTGCTTGAACTGCGCGGCGCGCTTGCCGGCGTCGACCTCCACCGCGGCCTGGCGGAACAGCTCGTCGACCTGCGGGTTGTCGTAGTGCGCGCCGTTGATCCAGATGAGCGGGTTGCGCACGCCGTCGCCCCAGTAGATGCGCTGCACGCCCACCGTCGGGTCGAACAGGCGGCCCAGGCCGTTGATGTTGATGTCGAAGTCGCGCGTGGTGTACACGCGTTTCAGAAAAGTGGGCAGGTCGCCATCGACCACCTCGACCTTGATGCCCACGCGGCCCAGCGCCGAGCGCAGGTAGTCGGTGGTGCGCTTGAACTCCGCGCCGGGGATGTAGCTCACCCGCAGCGAAAAGCGCTGGCCGTTGGCCTGTTTGGGCTGGCCCGCCTCGTCGAGCAGGCGGTTGGCCGCGGCCACGTCGAAGGGGTAGCGGAAGGTGCTGTCGTCGTAGTAGTCGGCCAGCACGCGCGGCACCGGCGAGTTCACCACCTCCACGCGCTTGTAGTAGATGGTGTTGCGAATGAAGTTGCGGTCGATGGCCTGCGCAATGGCGTGGCGCACCTTCACGTTGGCCAGCACCGGGTTCTCCAGGTTGAACTCCAGGAACGAGGCGTTGTTCAGGAAGCCGTCGTAGGTATCGTCGATCTTCAGCTTGGGGTTGGCGCCCAGGCGGTCGAGGTCGGCCAGGCCCACGCCCTGCGCCACATCGACTTCGCCGGTTTCCACCGCGGTGGAAATGGCGGCCGGGTCGCGCACGAACTTGACGATCACGCGGTCGAGGTGCGGGTAGCCCTTGCGCCAGTAGTTCGGGTTCTTGCGCAGCACCAGGTGGCTGCCGCGCACCCATTGCTCGAACACGAAGGGGCCGGTGCCCACGGGCGCGGTGATGTTCGGGTTGCCCAGCGGCTCGCCGTCGCTGTAGCGGTGCGCCGGCACGATGGGCAGCTCCGCCGACGACAGCGACTTCAGCAGGAAGGGCGCCGGCTTCGACAGCACGATGACGGCGGTGAGCGGATCGGGCGTGTCCACGCGCTCCACGTTGGCCAGCGTGATGCGCCCGCGCGGGCCCTGCTTTTTCTGCGTGAGCACCGAGTAGCGCACGTCTTCCGACGTGAGGTCGTGGCCGTCGTGGAACTTGACGCCGGGGCGCAGCTTGAAGCTGTACTTCAGCCCGTCGGCGCTCACCTGCCATTCGGTGGCCAGCAGCGGCTGCGGCGTGAACTTGGCGTCGTAGCGCAGCAGGCCTTCGGTGACCTTGGCGCTCACGTTGCGGTTGTCGGTCTTGGTGTCGAGGAAGGACACGAGCGAGGTCGGCTCCTGCGACACCGCATAGGTCAGCGTGCCGCCTTCGACGGGTTTTTGCGAAGGGGCTTGTGCCGACGCGGTGAAGGGCAGCGCGGCCAGAGCCAGGTGAACCAGCCGCCGGTCGAAATGGAGTTTCTTGAGCAGTGAGGGCAGGAGAAGGGAGAGCATGAATTGAAGCGCCGTACCGGCAATGGAGTTCGATGAAAGTCCAGCCGATGGTCTTGGAAATTGGCGCGCGCACTTAGCATTTTTTCGATCTTCGAAATTCAGTCTGAAGGCAGCGCGAATACGTTGCGAAGACGGCGCGGCCGCAAATCGGCGAAACGAAAAATCCGAATTTGGTTATGCGAAAACCAAACCGCGCGCGAGCCTATATTCGCGGCCCTCTGCTTCGTTTCAGGAATCGCGATGAACGCCGTCCTCCAGCCCGCAGCGCATACCGCGCAGGCACCGGAACTCCACACGCTGCTGGCCCGCTTGCCCGCGCTGGCGGCATCGATGGCCGAAGGCGCCGCCCAGCGCGAGCGCGACCGCACGCTGCCCTTCGAGGCCTTCGCGCAGTTCAAGGCCTCGGGGCTCGGCACGCTGCGCGTGCCGCCGGCGCGTGGCGGCCCGGGCGGCACCATCGAAGACCTCGTGCAGGTGGTGGCCACACTGGCCGCGGCCGACTCCAACGTGGCGCATGCGCTGCGCACGCACTACAACGCCATCGAGCTCTGGACCACCGCGCCGCCCGATGCGAACAGCGACCGGCAGCTGGCCCGCGTGCTGCAAGGCGCGCTCTTCGGCGGCGCCTTCACCGAGCTGGGCACGCCGCGCTCAGGCACCGTCACCACCGCGCTCGAACGTCGGGGCGACCAGCGCGTGCTCAACGGCAGCAAGTACTACGCCACGGGCACGGCCTTCGCCGATTTCGCGAGCATCGCGGTGCACGACGAAGAAGGGCGCGATGCCACCGTCATCGTGCCCACCGACCGCGAGGGCCTGCACGTGAAAGACGACTGGGACGGTATGGGCCAGCGCCTGACGGCCAGCGGCAGCCTGGTGTTCGACAACCTGCAGGTGCACGACGACGAGGTGGTGCACCCCCGGCAACGCAGCCTGCAGCGCCGGCATGCGTCGTCGTTGCGCCAGCTCTACCTGGTGGCGGTGGCCGGCGGCATCGTGCGCAACGTGTTCAGCGATGCGCTGCACTACGTGCGCCACCACGCGCGCCCCGCGGCGCACAGCCCGGCGGCCTCGGCGCCGCAAGACCATTTCACGCAGTGGGTGGTGGGCGACCTGGCCACGCACACCCATGCGGTGGACGCGCTGATCGCGGACAACGCACGCCGGCTCGACCGCACGGCCGAGGCGCTGCGGCATGCCGGGGATGATGACGACGACGACAGCGCCGCGCAGCTCGTGCTCGACGGCGCGCTCGCCACCGCCAAGACGCAGCTCGCGGTGAGCCGCATCGCGCTGCAGGCGGCCGAGCGGCTGTTCGACGCGGGCGGTGCCTCGGCCACCTCGCGGCAGCACAACTTCGACCGGCACTGGCGCAACCTGCGCACCCTGTTCAACCACAACCCGCTGCAGCAGAAGGCGCGCGTGGTGGGCGACTACCACCTCAACGGCACGACCGCGCACCTGGAAGAAGGCAAGGTGTTCTGAACGGGCCTTGCATTGCACGCCGGTGAATTTCGATATGCGAATTCCGGGCGTGCCAATTGCGCGGCGCTTGTCCAGAATTGTTGAACCCCAGAGGTAATTCCCCATGTCCATTTCCAACCGGCCCGGCGCCATTGCCGGGTGGGAGCGCTTCGTCGCGCCTACCGAATTCAGCGAGAGCCCCATTTCGCAGGCCTTTCGCCAGCCCGTGCTGCTGGGCCTGTTTCTGCCGATACAGGCGGGCGGCTGGAGCGCATCGACCCTGCCGCGCACCACCGACTGGCGCTACGACTACAACAAGAACCTGGTGCTGAAGGCCGAGTCGCTGGGCTTCGACCTGGTGTTCGCGCTGTCGCAGTGGCTGCCCAAGGGCGGCTACGGCGGCGTGTTCGACGGCAACGCGCTCGACTCGTTCATGACCACGGCGGCGCTCACCGCGGTCACGAGCCGCATCATGCTCATCTCGACCATCCATGTGCTGTACGGGCCGCTGCACCCGCTGCACCTGGCCAAGTACGCAGCCACGCTCGACCACATCTCGGGCGGGCGCTGGGGCATCAACGTGGTGACCGGGCACCGTGCGGTGGAGCACGAGATGTTCGGCTCGCACCGCATCGAGCACGACCGGCGCTACGAGCTGGCGGCCGAGTTCCTGGAGGCCGTGCAGCGGCTGTGGGCCGACACCGAGAACTGGTCGTTCCAGGGCGAGTCGCCGTGGAAGCTCGACGGCGCCTTCGTCACGCCCAAGCCGAATTTCGGCCGGCCGGTGCTGGTGAACGCCACGGGCTCCGACGCCGGCATTGCCTTCGCGGGCCGCTACTCGGACATCGTCTTCATCACCAGCCCGAGCGGCTCGGCCTTCGCCAGCGCCATCGAGGCACTGCCGGCGCATACCGCGCGCGTGAAGCAGGCCGCGCGGGACGTGGGGCGCGAGGTGCGCACGCTGCTCAACCCGATGGTCATCAGCCGCGAGACCGAGCGCGAGACCTGGGACTATCACGACGCCATCGTCGCCCATGCCGACGCCGACCCCAAGACCAGCTTCAACCGCTTCGACAGCGACGCCCACGCCTGGCGCGGCCGCGTGGGCAACGACGCGGCCAAGCGACGCGCCATCGGCGGAAACATCGAGGTCATCGGCACGCCCGAGCAGGTGGTGGAGCAGTTCGTGCAGCTCAAGCGCGCGGGCGTCGACGGGCTGCAGCTGAGCTTCTACGACTTCAAGCCCGACCTCGAGTTCTTCGGCGACCGCATCCTGCCGCTCATGAAGCAGGCGGGGCTGCGGCTGTAGCCGCGCTTTCTTCCCTTTTGCGTTCTTCGCGCACACCCGACACCTCAAGCCTTACAGAGAGTTCCTTTTCCATGAGCACCATCGACTACCGTCCCCTCGGCCGCAGCGGCATCCTCGTGTCGCCGCTGACGCTGGGCACCATGATGTTCGGCAACCAGACCGACCGCGCCACCGCGCAGCGCATCACCGAGCGGGCCTTCGAGCAGGGCATCAACTTCATCGACACTGCCAACGCCTACAACAAGGGCGAGTCGGAAACCGTGGTGGGCCAGCTGGTGGCGGCGCAGCGCCACCGCTGGGTGGTGGCCACCAAGTTCGCCAACGCCGACCCCGACATCGCCGGCCCCAACAACAAGAGCACCGGCCGCCACGGCATCGTGCAGTCGGTGGAGGCCAGCCTGCGGCGCCTGGGCACCGACCACATCGACCTGCTGTACCTGCACCGCGAAGACCGCGCCACGCCAGTGGCCGAGACGGTGCGCGCGCTGGGCGACCTGATTCGCGCGGGCAAGCTGCGCAGCTACGGGCTGTCGAACCACACAGCCTGGAAGATCGCCGAGTTCTCCCGCACGGCCGATGCCCTGAACGTCGACCGCCCCGTGGCGAGCCAGCCGCTGTACAACCTGGCCAACCGCCAGATCGAGGCCGAGCACCTGCCCGCCGCCGAGTACTACGGCCTGGGCGTGGTGTCTTACAGCCCGCTGGCGCGCGGCGTGCTCACCGCCAAATACCCGCCCGGCGAGGCACCACCGCCCGGCACGCGCGCCGGCCGGGACGACAAGCGCATCCTGCAGACCGAGTGGCGCCCCGAGTCGCTGGAGATCGCGCAGCGCGTGAAGCAGCATGTGGAAGGCCGCGGCATTACGCCGGGGCAGTTCGCGCTGGCCTGGGTGCTGAACAACAAGCTGGTCACCTCGGCCATCGCCGGGCCGCGCACGCTGGAGCAGTGGGAAGACTACGTGCCCGCGCTGCAATACCGCTTCACCGAGGAAGACGAGGCGCTGGTCGATGGGCTGGTGACCACCGGGCATTCGTCGCGCCCGGGCTTCAACGACCCGAGCCATCCGTTCTTCGGGCGCGTGCCGCGGCATCGCCCGGCGGCATGAGCGCCGTGCTGGCCTCCGTGAGCAAGCGCCACGCGGAACACGGCACCGTGCCCGGTGAGCGCACGGCGCGTGCCGTTGCACCGACGCAGGTTCTGCGCGACGACGCCGAAGTGCTCAACGCAGCGCGACGCATCGCCGGCCTCATCGCCGAGGGCGCGGCGGCGCGCGACCGCGAGCGCATCCTGCCCGCGCGGGAGCTCGACCTGGTCTCCGGCGCCGGCCTCTGGGCCATGAACGTGCCGCGCGCGCACGGCGGCGCGGGCGTGTCGTACGCGACCGTGGCGCAGGTGTTCGCCTTGCTGTCGGCGGCGGATGCATCGATCGGGCAGATCCAGCAGAACCACAACAGCGCGGTGTTCTGGCTGTCGAGCATCGGCACGGCGGCGCAGAAAGACTTCTTCCTGGGCGAGATCCTGCGTGGATGCCGCTTCGGCAATGCCAATGTCGACGCGGCCACCGTGCCCGGGGTTCAAGGCGTGCAGCCCACCGTCATCGCGCGCACGGCCCATGGCTACGTGCTCAGCGGCGAAAAGGTCTACGCGACCGGCGCGCTGTTCGCGCACTACGTGACCGTCATCGGCCAGAACGAGGCGGGCGAGAAAACCGTCGCCATCATTCCCGCGGGCACGCCCGGCTTGACCATCGAGGACGACTGGCAGAGTTTCGGCCAGCGCACCACCGCCAGCGGCCGCGTGCGGCTCGATCGCGTCGAGCTGCCAGCGCTGTGCGTGCTGCCCATCCACCGCGCCTACAGCGAGCAGCCGATGGGCGCGGTGTCGCAGCTGAGCCATGTGGGCATCGACCTGGGCATCGCGCAGGCGGCCCTCGACGACACGGTGCGCTTCCTGCGCGGCCACGCGTCCATCAGCCAGCCCGAAGGCGCGCCGCGCGCGGTGACCGACCCGCTGGTCATCGCGCAGGTCGGCGAGATGCAGACGCGGCTGCACGCCGCCGAGGCCATGACGCTGCGCGCGGGCCTCGCGGTCGACGCGTCCATCGCCGTGCCCGACAAGGCCCGCCGCGCCGCCGCTTCGCTCGCGGTGGCCGAGGCCAAGTGGCTCACATCGGACATTGCGCTGCACGCGTCGAGCAAGCTCTTCGAGCTGTGCGGCACGCGCTCGGCGCAGCACCCGCACGCCTTCGACCGGCACTGGCGCAACGCCCGCGTGCACACGCTGCACGACCCGGTGCGCCACAAGCTCAGCGTGGTGGGCGAGCATTTGCTCAACGGCATCGGGCCCGAGAGCGCAGGCGCGCTCTGACCTTTTCAAAACCCATCGGTTCGCCATGATTTCCAGACGACATTTCGCCATCGCGGCCAGTGTGGCCGGTGCCGCCGCAGGCCTTTCCCCCCACGCGTGGAGCGCCAGCGGCCTGAAGGGCAACACCCTGACGCTGGGCTACCAGAAGACCGGCATCCCGCTGGTGGCGCGGCAGCTGAAGGTGTTCGAGAAGCGCTTCGAGCCGCTGGGCATCCGCATCGAATGGGCCGAGTTCACCTCGGGCCTGAACCTGCTGCAGGCGATGGACACGGGCGACGTGGCCTTCGGCAATGCCGGCAACGTGGGCTGCATTTTTCTGCAGGCTTCGGGCGGGCGCGTGGCCTATGTGGCGGCGCAGCCGTCGACGCCGCGCTCCGAAGGCATCCTGGTGAAAGAGGGCTCGCCCATTCGCACCATCGCCGACCTGCAGGGGCGGCGCGTCGGCTACGCCAAGGGATCGAGCTCGCACAACCTGGTGGCCGCCGCGCTGGAGAGCCAGGGCCTGGACATCAAGGCCGTGACCAGCATCGGGCTGGGCGCGGCCGACGCGGGCTTTGCCTTCGACGCCGGCGAGATCGACGCCTGGGCCATCTGGGACCCTTACTTCACCATGGCCCAGCGGCGCGGCAAGACGCGCGTGGTTGCGTACCAGGGCGATGTGCTGAAAGACAGCGCCAGCTTTCTGCTGGCCAACACCGAGTTCGCCAAGGCCTGGCCCGCGCATGTGCGGGCGCTGGTCGAAGGCTCGGCGGAGGCCGGCGCCTGGGCCCGGCGCAACCTGGGCGAGGTGTCGAAGTCGCTCTCCGCGGCCACCGGCATGCCGCTGGACGTGGTGAGCGAGGTGAACGCCAATGCCGGCTTCGACGTGGTGCCGCTCGCGCCGGCCATCCTCGATTCGCAGCAGCGCACGGCCGACCGGTTGTTCAGGCTGGGCGTGCTGCCCAAGGCGGTGGATGTGCGCGCTGCCGTGTGGTCGGGCGCGGCGGCGTGAACTTTGCCGTGAACCGCACCGTGACCCGCGCCGCAAGCATCGGCCGCCGCCTGCTGGTGCTGGCCCTGCTGGTGGTCGCGTGGCAGTGCGCCTCGTGGTGCGGCTGGGTCAACGTGCAGACGCTGGCGTCACCGCTGGAGGTGTGGAGCGCGGGCGCCAAGCTGTGGCATTCGGGCGAGCTGGTGCCCAGCATCTTCATTTCGCTGCGCCGCGTGAGCATCGGGCTGCTGATTGGCGTGAGCATCGGCGCGGCGCTGGGGCTTGTCGCCGGGCTGTCGCGCATCGGCGAGGAAATCGTGGACGCGCCGCTGCAGATGCTGCGCGCGCTGCCGTTCCTGGGCCTGCTGCCGCTGCTCATCGTGTGGCTGGGCATCGGCGAGGGCATCAAGGTGGGGCTGGTGGTGATCGGGGTGATCTTTCCGATCTACCTCAACCTGCACAAGGGCATTCGCGCGGTCGATCCGCGCTTTGCCGAGCTGACGCAGGCCTGCGGCGTGGGGCGCTGGGGGCTCATTCGCTGGGTGGTGCTGCCGGGCGCGTGGCCTTCGTTTTTGGTGGGCCTGCGCTTTGCGCTGGGCATCGCGTGGCTGTCGCTGGTGGTCACCGAGGCGGTGAACGCCGACGCGGGCATCGGCTACCTCATCCAGCAGGGCCAGCAGTTTCTGCAGACCGACGTGATCCTGCTCGGGCTGGTGATCTACGGCCTGCTCGGGCTGCTGCTCGAGGGACTGGTGCGGGCCATCGAGTGGCGCACGCTGGACTGGCGCAAGGACTTCGCTTCCGCATGAACGCACGCATTCCCTTCATTCACCCCGTGCCTGCCGGTGTCGGCGCGCCGGCGCCCGCCGTCGAGGTGCACGGCCTGGGCCGCGCCTTCGACGGCCGCGCGGTGCTGCGCGGCATCGACTTGGCCATCGCGCCCGGCGAGTTCCTGGCCATCGTGGGCAAGAGCGGCTGCGGCAAGAGCACGCTGCTGCGCGCCATCGGCGGGCTGGACCGCGGCTTCACCGGCACGCTGCGGGTCGACGGCGTGGTGGCCTTCGGCTTCCAGGATGCGCGGCTGCTGCCGTGGGCGCGCGTGTGGCAGAACGTGGTGTTCGGCCTGCGCGGCCCGCGCGACGTGCTGCGCGCCAAGGCGCTGGAGGCGCTGGCCGCGGTCGATCTCGCGGCGCGTGCCGACGCCTGGCCGCGCACGCTGTCGGGCGGCGAGGCGCAGCGCGCGGCGCTGGCGCGCTCGCTCATCCGCGCGCCTTCGGTGCTGCTGCTCGACGAACCCTTCGGCGCGCTCGACGCGCTCACCCGGCTTCGCATGCACGCGCTGGTCAACGGGCTGTGGCGCGACAAGGGCTTTGCGGTGGTGCTGGTCACGCACGACGTGGAAGAGGCCGTGCTGCTGGCCGACCGCGTCGCGGTGCTGGAAGACGGCCGGGTGGCCGACCTGTTTCGCGTCGAGCTGCCGCGCCCGCGCTCGCGCACCGACGAACGCTTCGAGGCCGCGCGGCTTCGCATCCTGGACGGCCTGGGCGTGCTCGCACTCGACGCGAGCCTCAGCGCCCACGAGGAACCCCATTCGGAACTCTATTCATGACCCACCCCCTTCGATTCGGTGTCTGGGCGCCCGTGTACGGCGCCTGGGGCAGCTTTCAGCACCCCGGCGATCCGCCCGATGCCGGCTACCGCCGCAGCCGAGACCTGGTGGTGCGCGCCGAGGCGCTGGGCTTCGACTCGGTGCTGCTGGCGCAGCACATCGTCAACCCCTCGTTCAAGGACGAGGCCGTGCTCGAGACGTGGACCGCTGCGGCCGGCATCGCGGAGGCCACCGAGCGCATCGAGATCATCGCGGCCATCAAGCCGCTGCTGTTCCACCCGGGCGTGCTGGCCAAGATGTCGCTGGGCATCGACGACATCAGCGGCGGCCGGCTGGCCATCAACCTGGTGAGCGCGTGGTTCCGCCCGGAGATGGGCCGGCTGGGCATCGACATGCCGGCACACGACGCGCGCTACGCCTATTCGGCCGAGTGGCTGGACGTGGTCACGCGGCTGTGGTCGGGCGAGGTGGTGAGCCACCGGGGCGCGCACTTCAGCATCGACGAACTGCGGCTGGCGCCGCGCCCGCGCAAGGGCACCCGCCCGACGGTGTACCTGGGCGGCGAGTCGGAGGCGGCGAGGCAGTTGGCGGCCGATGCGGCCGACGTGCTCTTCATCAACGGCCGGCCGCTGGCGGACACCGCCGCGTTCATCGACGACATGCGCGCGCGCCCGCGCCAGGGCGCCGCGCTGCGCTTCGGGCTTTCGGCCTTCGTGATCGCGCGAGACACCGAGGCGGAGGCGCTGGCAGCGTACGAGCGGCTGCAGGCGCTGTCCGACCTGGACGACCGCTCGGCCATCCTGCGCGGGGTCGATCCCGAGGTCGCGATGTTCAAGGTGGGCGCGGGCCAGAAGAAGGTCGGCACCAACGGCGGCACCCTGGCCGGGCTCATCGGCAGCTACGCGCAGGTGGCCCGAAAGATCGAGGCCTTTGCCGAGGCCGGGGTCGAGCTTTTCATGCTGCAGTTCCAGCCGCTCGAAGCGGAGCTGGAGCGCTTCGCGCGGCACGTGCGGCCACTGGTCGCGCGCCGCTGATTTCCCGATTTCTTTCAAACCGCTGGAGCCACCCTGATGACCTCGTTCGACACGCCGCTGCGCCGCGGCGCGTACCTGCTTCTTTCGCTCGTCTTCGCCTGCGGGCTTGCCGCCTGCGGCAAGGAGACTGCCGCGCCTGCTGCTGCTGCTGCTGCCGGTGCCGGTGCCGGTGCCGGTGCCCCGGCCGGCAAGCTCGATCCGGCCAACCCCGTCACGCTGGTGGTCGGCGTGCCGCGCAACTTCGGGTACCTCAGCACGCTGTGGGCGCGCGATGCGCAAACGCCGGGCGTGAAGATCGAATACAAGTACTTTCCCAACTTCGTCGACATGCTCACCGCCTTCAACGCCGGGCAGGTCGACATCACCGAGATCGGCGACGTGGGTGCGGCCCAGTCGTTCGCGGCCAGCAAGGGCAACGTGCGCGTCATCGCGGTCACGCAGCCCAACGCGGGCAACACCGGCCTGCTGGTCGCTAAAGACAGTCCGTACCAGAAGTTCGAAGACCTGAAGGGCAAGCAGCTGCTGTTCCTCAAGTCGACCAACACCTACCTGGGCGTGAAGCACAAGATCGCGGATGCGGGTCTGCAGGAGCCGGACTTCAAGTTCGTCGAGCTGGCCGGCCCCGCGGCCGTGAAGGCGTTCCAGACCGGCCAGGTCGAGGGCTACCTCACCATCGACCCCAACATGGCGGACGTGGTCGAGAAGACCGGCGCGCGACTGATTTCCGACGGGCGCGACCAGCGCATCCAGAACCTGTACCCCTACGTGACGCAGAAGAAGGTGGTCGAGCAGAAGAGCGCCGCGCTCGCCGCCTTCGTGCACGTGCTGGCCGACACCATCGCGTGGGCGCAGGCCAACCCCGACGAGCAGGCGCGCATCGTGGCGCCCAAGATCCAGTTCAGCGAGTCGGCCATCAAGACCACCTTCGGGCGTGGTGCCAAGGCGCTGCAGCCCATCGACGCGCGCTTTCTTGCCGAGCAGCAGGCCAACTTCGACGAGCTGCTGGCCGCGGGCGTGCTGAAGGAGGCGGTGCAGGCGAAGGATCTGTACCTGGCCGATTTCAACGGCAGCATCAAGCCGTCGACGGACCCGCGCTGAAGCCCTGAGGCGCGAGGGGCGTGCGGTAGCACACGCCCTTGCTCCGTAAACGAATAAGCAACCGCCGATTCATTGCTTGGGCGCGGCGCCCCGCGCCACTAACCTGCGCGGTGTCAAACAACACCGAGGGAACCCAAGCCATGTCGATCTCGTTTCAACGCGCACTGTCCGTGATGGTGCTCTCTGTTGCCGGCCTCGCCGCGTCTGCCCACGCACAGGAGGCCCTGCGCGTGGCCGCCTCGCCCGTGCCGCACGCGGAGATCCTGGAGTTCATTCGCCCGCAGCTCAAGGCGCAGGGCGTGGACCTGGAAGTGAAGGTCTTCAACGACTACGTGCAGCCCAACCTCGCCGTGAGCGACAAGCAGCTGGACGCCAACTTCTTCCAGAACCGCCCGTACCTCGACTCCTTCAACAAGGACCGCAAGACCGACATCGTCGAGGTGCCGCACAGCGACGTGCACATCGAGCCCTTCGGCGCCTACTCGCAGAAGATCAGGAAGACATCCGAGCTGCGCGACGGCGCCGTCATCGCGATTCCGAGCGACCCGTCGAACTCGGGCCGCGCGCTGTCGCTGCTGGCCAGGCAGGGGCTCATCAAGCTGAAGGACGCGTCGAACATCAAGTCGACCGCGCGCGACATCGTTTCCAACCCGAAGAAGCTGGTGATCCGCGAGCTTGAATCGGCCCAGCTGCCGCGCGCGCTGCCCGACGTGGACCTGGCGCTCATCAACACCAACTACGCGCTCGAAGCCAAGCTCGACCCGGCCAAGGACGCGCTGTTCATCGAAAGCGGCCAGAACTCGCCCTACGCCAACTTCATCGCCGCGCGCAAGGACAACGTGAACTCGCCGGCGGTGAAGAAGCTGGTGGCGGCCCTGCACACGCCGGAGGTGCGCAAGTTCATCGAGGGCAAATACAAGGGCGCGGTGATTCCGGCGTTCTGAGTGCACGGAATCGACTGACAGAAGACAACGGTCACAACGTCAACAACGACAGACAAGAACTGAAATGAAGCAATGGACAGCGGCGCGCACCTTCGCGCGCCAGGCGGCGATTGCCGCCATCGCGGTGTTCGCCGCATGGAGCGTGGCCGCGCAGCCGCGCGCGGGCGGCACGCTGACCTGGCTGGTCAACCCGGTGCCGGCGTCGATCGTGCCGCTGACCACCACGGCCGGCGGCAACGCCGAGATCGGCCCGAAGATCGTCGAGGGGCTGCTCACCTACGACTACGACCTGAAGCCCAGGCCGCTGCTGGCCACCGCGTGGTCGCAGAGCAAGGACGGCCTGCAATACACCTTCGAGTTGCGCAAGGGCGTGAAGTGGCACGACGGACGCGACTTCACCTCGGCCGACGTCGCCTTCTCCATCCTCACGCTCAAGCAGGTGCACCCGCGCGGGCGCGGCACCTTCGCCAACGTGGTGGACGTGAAGACGCCCGACGCGAACACGGCCGTCATCGTGCTGAGCAAGCCATCGCCCTTTCTTCTGACGGCGCTGGCTTCGACCGAATCGCCCATCGTGCCCAGGCACCTGTACGAGGGCACCGACATCGCGTCGAACAAGTACAACAGCGCGCCCGTGGGCACGGGCCCGTTCGTGTTCAAGGAGTGGGTGCAGGGCAGCCACATCATCCTGGAGCGCAACCCGAACTACTGGGACAAGCCCAAGCCCTACCTCGACCGGGTGGTGGTGCGCTTCGTGCTCGACTCGGCCGCGCGCGCCGCCGCACTGGAGTCGGGCGCGGCCGACCTGGCCAACGGCACGGGCGGCATTCCGCTGTCGGACGTGGAGCGCTTCGGCAAGCTGCCGGGCGTGCAGATCGACGCGCGCATCTCGCCGTACCTGGGCAGCCACCAGCAGATCTACTTCAACCTGGACACGCCGGCGCTGCAGAAGATCGAGGTGCGCCGCGCCATTGCGCAGGCCATCGACGTGAACGCCTTCGCCAAGACCGTGTGGTACGGCTACGGCACGCTGTCGGCGTCGCCCATCGGCAAGGGCATCAGTCGCTATCACGACGCGAGCATCCAGCCGTACCCGTTCAACCCGAAGGAGGCCGAGGCCGCGCTGGACGCCGCGGGCTTCAAGCGCCCCGCCGCGGGCGCCACGCGGCTGAAGCTGCGCGTGCTCTACAACCCGTTCCAGGAACGGCGCGCGGCCGACTTCGTGCGGCAGTCGCTCGGGCGCATCGGCATCGACGCGGTGGTGGAAAGCTACGACTTCGCCACCTACGTGACCAAGGCCTACACCGACCGCGCCTTCGACATCACGCTGGAGAGCCTGACCAACCTGTTCGACCCCACGGTGGGCGTGCAGCGGGTGTTCTGGTCGAAGAACTTCAAGGTGGGGCTGCCGTTTTCGAACGCGGCGCACTACGTGAACCCCGAGGTCGACCGCCTGCTGGAAGCCGCTGCGGTGGAGGTGGACGAGGGCAAGCGCAGGCAGCTGTTCGTCGACTTCCAGAACATCGTGCACCGCGACATTCCGTCCATCGAGCTGGGGGCCAACCCGGCGATCACGGTGGCGGCGAAGAAGGTGCGCGACTACGCGCCGACGGGCGAGCACATTCGCGGGAGTTTCGCGGACCTGTACTTCGCGCCTTGAAGGCGGCGTGCGGTCGAGGGGCCGCGCTGGTCGAACCGGGGGGCGAGAGTCGCGGGACCGCGGAGCGGTGTGACGCACGCACATGCCGAAGTGCTGCATGATCGCCGGCGAGCTTTTCTCCCTCCAGATTCTTCGTCCTGCGCCAGGACCCGCGAACCCATGACCCATCCTTCGAGCCAACGAGGCGCCGACGCGCTCATCCAGTCCCTGCAGGCGGCCGGCGTGCGGCGCATCTTCACGCTGTCGGGCAACCACATCATGCCGGTGTTCGATGCCGCTTACGGCAGCGGCATCGAGCTGGTCCACACCCGCCACGAGGCCAGCGCGGTGCACATGGCCGATGCGTGGTCGCGCATCACCGGGCAGGTCGGCATCGCGCTGGTGACCGGCGGGCCGGGCCATGCGAACGCGGTGGCGGCGCTGTACACCGCGCAGATGGCGGAGGCGCCCATCGTGCTGCTGTCGGGGCACGCGCCCAACGACCAGATCGGGCAGGGCGCTTTCCAGGAGATGCGCCAGGCTGAGATGGCCGCGCCGGTCTGCAAGGCCGCCTGGGTGTGTGCGCATGCGGACGACGTGGCCGCCGATGTGGCCAAGGCCATTCGCCTTGCCCTGTCCGGCCGGCCCGGGCCGGTGCACCTGAGCTTGCCGACCGATGTGCTCGAGGCCGCGACCTCGGCGGGCGTGCCGGAAGCCGGCGCATTTTCTGCGGAGCCCGTGCCGCTCGACGCGGCCGTTGCGGCAGAACTGGTGCAGTGCCTAATGCAAGCGAAGCACCCCATGGTGCTGGTCGGCCCGGCCTGCATGACCCGCGCCGCCCGCGCCCTGACCGACGCGCTCGAACAGGCGACCGGCGTGCCGGTGATCGGCATGGAAAGCCCGCGCGGCGTCGGCGATGCGAGCCTGGGCGCGTTCGCGCAGTTGCTCGCGCGCGTCGACTGTCTCGTGCTGGTGGGCAAGCGGCTGGACTTCACGCTGAAGTTCGGCACTGCCTTTCCCGCGGCAGTGCAGGTGCACCAGGTCGATGCGGAGGCCGCGGAAATCGAACGCAGCCGCCGCGCGCTTGGTGAGCTGCAGGTCACGGCGCAGGCCGATGCATGGTCGGCGCTGCGGGCGCTGACACAACAGGCGCAGGCAGCGCACGAACCTTCAACTTCCGCTTGGTTGACTGAAGCGCGCAGCGCCATCGACTACCGCCCCGCGGCATGGGACCACGCCACGTCCCGACTGCCAGGCCGCCTGCACCCCGTGCAGATGCTGCGCCCGCTGCAGGCCGTGCTCGACAGCCACCCCGAATCCGTGCTGGTCTGCGATGGCGGCGAGATCGGCCAGTGGGCCATGGCTTGCCTGCGCGCGCCGCACCGCGTGAACAACGGCGTGGCCGGCGCCATCGGCGCGGGCCTGCCCTATGCGCTGGCGGCGCGCTTCGCCCGGCCCGAGGCACCCGTGGTCGCGGTGATGGGCGACGGCACGGTGGGCTTTCACATCGCAGAGTTCGACACGGCCGTGCGCCACGGCCTGCACTTCGTGGTGGTGGTGGGCAACGACGCACGCTGGAATGCCGAGTACCAGATCCAGCTGCGCGACTACGGCGCCGAGCGCCTCGTCGGCTGCGAGCTGCGGCCCCTGCGCTACGACACCGTCGCGCAGGCCTTCGGCGCGCACGGCGAAGGCGTGACCGACGCCGCCGCGCTGCCGCAGGCGGTGCAGCGCGCACTGGCCAGCAGGCTGCCGGCCTGCGTGAACGTGATGATCGAAGGCGTGCCCGCGCCCCTGATCAAGCACTGATCAAGCACTGATCACGCGCTGATCGGCACCCCCGCTCGTCACTGGAAGGTGCCGGGCTCGGGCACGGTGTCGCTCACGAACCAGCGCCCGACGTTGCGCGTCTTGTACTCGGCCGGGTTGTGCAGCGTGTGGATGCGCGCGTTGCGCCAGAAGCGGTCGAGGCCTTCGGGCCGCACGGCAGAGCGGGCGCCCATCACCTCGAAGATTTCGCTGGTCACTTCGAGCGCGACCTGGCCGGCCAGCACGTTCGCCGCCGCGATGGCCACCGCGGCCTCGCCGCGCTGCGCGTGGGTCAGCGCCTCGCCCTGCGCCGCCACATGGTCGAGCGCCGCGAGCGCGCGGTCGGCCAGCGCGGTGGCGGCCCGGGTCTTCACGTAGAGCTCGCCGTACTGGCGCTGCACCCACGGGTCGTCGGTGTGGCGCGCCACGCCCGAATGCACCCAGGGGCGCGACTTGTGCAGCGTGTACGCGCGCGCGGCGCGCAGCGCGCCCTGCGCGGTGCCGACGAACACGTTGAGCAGCACGCTTTGCTGCTGCAGCGGCGTCACGGTGCGCCAGGCTTCCGCTGGCGCGCCGGTCGGGTTGAGCGGCGCGGGCGCGCCCAGCACTTCGCTTCGATGCACGCGCACGCCGTGGTAGCTGACGCGGCCGCTGCCGGTCTGGCGCTGGCCGATGCCGTTCCAGTCGTCTTCCACCACGATGCCTTCGCGGTCTGAAGGAAGAGCGGCGAAGCGGCGCTCGCCGGTCTGCGGGTCTTCCCACGCCACCGACAGGAAGTCGGCCACGTGCGAGCCCGAGGTGAAGGGCCGGTAGCCGTCGAGCACGAACCACTCGCCCTCCTGCCGGCCGAACAGGCTCCTGGAGAAGCTGTTGGCGGTATTGCCCCAGAACCAGTTGCCTTGCACCGAGCGGCGCCAGAGCTCGGCGGCTTTCTCGGGCTCCTTGCGCAGGCGCGGGCTCAGCAGGCTGCTGTGGTGGTAGCCGAACAGGTGGCCCAGCGAGCCGTCGACCTGCGAGAAGGTGCGCGTGATGCGCAGGGCCGTGGACCAGGGCTCGCCCTGGCCGCCGTGCTCGCGCGGCAGCAGCAGGTGGAGCAGGTCGTTTTCTTTCAGCAGCTGGATCTGCGCCAGCGGCTTGCCGCCCGCGCGGTCGCGCTCGACGGCGTCGCGCTCGAAGATGTCGCGCAGCGCCACCGCGCGGGCCAGGTAGGGGTTGGCGGTGTCGGGCTCGAACAGGGCGGGCGCGTCGGCGGCGGCAGGGTGCAGGTAAGCGACGGCGGTGTTCGAGGTGCTGGGGGCAAGGGATGCGGACATGGGCGGCAGGTGGGGTGTCCGTCGGGGCGTCAGTGGACCTTGGGGAAGCCGTGGCGCTCCGCCAGCAGTTCCAGGATGCGGCGCGTGTCGGTCACGAAGCGCTTGTCGCCCAGCACGAGCGCATCCGCAGGCGCGGGCTGCTCGTCGCCGAGGATCAGCGCGGGCAGGCCCTGGTGCGCCTCGTCGAGCGCGGCGATCACCTCGGCGCGCGGGCGCGTGAAGGGCTGGTGCGACACATCGAGCCGCGCGCGCAGTTCGGGTGCCGCGGCCAGCAGCCCTTCGATGGGCAGGCAGTGCGGGCAGACGAAGTGCTCGCCCGGCTGTTTCGGGTCTTCGAAACCGGGGGCAAGCAGAAGGAGGCGGTCGCGGCTCATGACAGGTCTTTCAGATGCAAAAAATGAGGAGGCTCAGCGGTAGATCGCCGGCTCGGGGTGCGCGCCTGTCAGCAGCCAGGTGCCGACCAGGCGCTTCTTGTATTCGGCGGGGTTGTGCAGCGTGTGCGTGCGCGTGTTGCGCCAGAAGCGGTCGAAGCCGTTGGCCGTGGTGGCCGATCGCGCGCCCATCACCTCGAAGATGTCGCTGGACACCGCCAGCCCGGTCTCGCCGGCATAGAGATTGGCCGTGGCGACGGCGATGGCGGCCTTGCCGCGCTCGGCCTCGCCCAGCGCGCGGCCGTGGGCATAGGCCGCATCCAGCGCCGTTGCCGCGTCTTCGGCCAACTCGGTGGCGGCCAGCGTCTTGATGGCGAGCTCGCCGTACTTGCGCTGCACCCACGGGTCGTCGGTGTGCTTGTCCACGCCCGAATGCACCCAGGGGCGCGACGTGGTGTTGGTGTAGTCGCGCGCCTCTTCGAGCGCGCCCTGGGCGCTGCCCAGGAACACGTTGAGCAGCACGCTCTGCTGCAGCAGGGTGGTGAGCGAGGCGAAGGGCGTCAGCGGCTCGCCGGGCTGGCCGAGCAACTCGTCGTCGCGCACGCGCACGCCCTGGAAGCGCACGGTGCCGCTGCCCGTCTGGCGCTGGCCGATGCCGTCCCAGTCGTCTTCGATCACGATGCCTTCGCGGTCTTGCGGCACCACGGCGGACAGGCGCTGGCCCAGCAGGTTTTCCCACGAGACCAGCAGCCGGTCGGCCACGTGCGAGCCCGAGGAGAAGGGGCGGAAGCCGTCGATGACCCAGGCTTCGCCACCAACTGCGCCGTCATCGCTCTCGCGTCGGGCACTGGAGGTCGGCGACATCGCATTGCCCGAGTTGCCCCACAGCCACTGGCCTTCGGCCGAGGCGCGCAGCAGGCTGTCGCGCTGGGCCGGCGTGGCTCGCGCGTTGACTGCGTGCAGCGGCAGGTGGTGGTAGCCGAACAGATGGGCCAGCGAGCCGTCGGTCTTCGCGAATTCACGCACCACGCGCAGCACCGTGCGCCACGACGCGCCTGCGCCGCCGAACTCGGTGGGGATGGCCGCCGCGAGCAGGCCGCTTTCGCGCAGCAGGCGCACCTGTTCCAGCGGACGGCCACCGGCCTCATCGCGCGCCACTGCATCGGTGTGGAAGAGCTTGCGCAGCGCCGCCGCGCGTTCGACCCAGGGGTCGGAGGAGTCGTGTTCGAAGACGGGCATCGGTGCTTTCCGGGTGCTTTCAGGAAGATGAATTCATCGTAGGCCGCGGCCGATGCACACGCCAACGCGAAATTCGCGCATCGATATTCGGCCGCGGCCTGCCGCGAGTTCGCTTCGCCGGTGCGTCAGGCCAGCACGTCGACCGTCAGGAATTTCGCGAAGCGCGCCGGGTCGGTGGTCTTCTTCAGCACGCCCACCTGCTTGAGGTCGACCGCGTAGCTTTCGATCTCTTTCGTGAGGTCGAAGCGCTTCGTGTGGTGCTGGTAGCCGATGGTCGCCAGGATGGCGCCCAGGTCGTCCTGCGCCACCTTGGGAAACAGCTTGCTCACCGCGCGGCCGGCCTCGTTCGGGTTGTCGGAGATGAAGAGCGCGGCCTGGTGCAGCGCACGCACCACGCCCGCCACCAGCTTCGGGTTGCGCTTCACCAGCTCGCCGCGGGCCGCGACGATGCAGCACAAGCGGTCCTTGAAGTCGCCCTTCAGGATGTTGGCGATCTCGGTGTACGCGCCGGGGCTGCGCTTTTCCACCAGGTAGAGGTTGGGGTCGGAGTCGGCGATGACATCGATCTCGCCCTTCTTCACCGCCACGTCGAGCTGGTCGGCGGGGTACACGCGCCATTGCACGTCCTGCTCAGGGTTGACGCCGCGCCGCGCCAGCGCGGTCGAGAAGAACTGGCGCCCGTAGCCCGCGGGGCTGGCCACGCCGATGGTCTTGCCCTTCACGGCCTCGATGCTCGCGATGCCCGAGCCCTTCGGCGCGAGCACGCGAATGCAGCCCGCGTGCGCCGTGCCGACCACCTTCACGTCGAAGCCGGCCTCCAGCGGCTTGAGCCATGCGTGGATCAGCCCCAGCGAGATGTCGGCCTTGCCGGTGGCGATCGATTCGAGCACCTGGTCGGTGGCGCCCGCGAAGTTGATGATGTTCACCTTCACGTTGTTCTTCTCGAAGTAGCCCAGCTCGTTGGCCACCACAATGGGGCTCAGGCACAGGCCGGTGCCGGTCCACGAGAGCGTGAGCGGCTTGTCGTCGCCGTCCGCGCTCCAGGCGCGCTGGCCGAGCAGGCCGAGGCCGGCGGCGCCCAGCGTGGCGGCGGCGCCGCGCACGAGGGTGCGGCGGGTCGGCAGACGTGAAGAGGGGGAGGGCAATGCGGGGTGCGGTGAACGGCTCATCGAAAAGGCTCCTTGTGAAGACGTGGACGAAACGGTGGGAACGGCGGGGACGGGTGGGAACGCGGGAGCTGCGAACGTATCGGCGCTCGCCTCGCGCGGTCAACGAATAAAAGCGCATGACCAAACGCGCCGTCGTGCTTCGTCGCCGAGCGAGATTGCTTGTGCGAAAAATTTCTTTCTCTCCCGCGCGCCGGCCTCTGAAGATCGGCCGCTCCATCCGGAGAGCAACGAAAGAAGAAGCAATGAAGAAACGCAATGTGTTCCGCGCGCTGGGCGCCGTGGTGCTGGCATCGATGACGCTGTGGGCGCAGACCGCCGCCATCGCGCAACCCTCCACGCTGCGCGTGGGTGTGCGCGGCGGGGTCGACGAGGAAATCTGGGAGGTGGTGACCAAGGTGGCCGCGCAGAACGGCCTCACCGTGAAGACGGTGGTGCTCACGGGCTCGGCCAGCCCGAACGAGGCGCTGAACAACGGCGACCTGGAGGCCAACTCGTTCCAGCACATTCCCTTCCTGAACGACCAGATCAAGCAGCGCGGCTACAAGCTGGCTAACGTGGGCACGACCTACATCTCCCCCATCGCCTTCTATTCGAAGAAGTTCAAGGCCTTCAAGGACCTGCCCGACAACGCGAAGCTGGGCATTCCCGACGACCCGAGCAACCAGACGCGCGCGCTCGTGGTGCTGCGCGACCAGGGCGTGCTCACGCTGCGCGACGGCTTCGACCCCGCGCTGGGCACGGCCACGCTGAAAGACGTGACCGGCTACAAGAAGAAGGTGCAGCTGGTGGAGGCCGCCTCGGTGGTGCTCGCGCGTTCGCTGGAAGACGTGGACGCGTCGGCCATCGTCAACACCTTCGCCTACCAGGCCGGCCTGATCGCCACGCGCGACGGCCTCGCGGTGGAGAAGAAGGAGAACAACCCCTACGTCAACATCATCGTCGTGCGCGAGAAGGACAGGGACGCCGCGTGGGTCAAGCCGCTGGTGAAGGCCTACCAGTCGGAAGAGGTGCGCAAGTTCATCCAGACCAAGTACCAGGGCTCCGTCCTGCCCGTGTTCTGAAAACCGAGGCGCAATCCGGAGAGCACGGCCTCCAGGCAGCGACAACGTCAGCGTCCGCGTCCGCGTCCGCGCACAGCCCTCACATCGTCTTCGACCAGGTCCGCAAGGACTACGAGGGCTCCGCCGGCCCGGTGCGGGCGCTGGAGGCGGTGTCGTTCTCGGTGGCGCGCGGCGAGGTGTTCGGCATCATCGGGCGCAGCGGCGCGGGCAAGTCGACCTTGCTGCGCACCATCAACGCGCTGGAACAAGCCAGCGGCGGCAGCGTGCACGTCGACGGCGTCGACGTGGGCAGCCTCGACGAAGACGCGCTGGTGCGGCTGCGCCGGCGCATCGGCATGATCTTTCAGCACTTCAACCTGCTGTCGGCCAAGACCGTGCGCGAGAACGTGGCGCTGCCGCTGAAGGTGGCGGGCGTGGCGCCGGCCGCCGTGCGCGAGCGCGTCGATGCGTTGCTGGAGCTGGTGGGCCTGCGCGACAAGGCCGAGGTGTACCCGGCGCAACTCTCGGGCGGCCAGAAGCAGCGCGTGGGCATCGCGCGTGCGCTGGTGCACCGGCCGCAAATTCTGCTGTGCGACGAGGCCACGTCGGCGCTGGACCCGGAAACGACGCAGTCGATCCTGGCGCTGCTGCGCGACATCAACCGCCGCTTCGGCCTCACGGTGGTGCTCATCACGCACGACATGGCGGTGATCCGTGAGGTGTGCGACCGCGTGCTGGTGCTCGACGGCGGGCGGCTGGTGGAGCTGGGCGAGGTGTGGCGCGTGTTCGGCAAGCCGCAGGCCGAGGCCACGCGCGCGCTGTTGCAGCCGCTGCTGCACGACCTGCCGGCCGACCTGGCCGCTTCGCTGCTGCCCGACATCGCGGCGTTGCAGGGCCGCCCGGGCAAGGCGGTGCTGAGCGTGGGCTTCGACGGCGCGTCGCGCCCGCAGGGCCTGAGCTTCGAGGCGCTGGCGGCGCTCGGGCCCGGCGCCACCTGGCTGCATGGCGGGCTGGACCGCATCCGGGGCCATGCGCAAGGCCGCCTGCTGGTGGCCGTGCCGGCAGGGGAGGGCAAGCCGTTCGACAACGAAGCCGCGCGGCTCGCGCTCGCGGCCGATCGCATCGAGGTACTGGGCTATGTCCACGCCGGAGATTGACAAGTACGTGCAGGCCTTCCTGCAGACGCTGGCCATGGTGAGCGTGTCGGCCGTGATCGCCATCGGCCTGGGCCTGCTGCTGGCCGTGGTGCTCACGGTGACGGCGCCGCGCAACCTGTACCCCAGGCCGCACCTGCACCGGGCGTTGTCCGTCGCGGTGAACGTGTGCCGGGCGATTCCTTTCATCATCCTGCTGATCGCGTTGCTGCCGGTTACGCGCTTCCTGGTCGGCACCACGCTGGGCACCTGGGCCGCGGTGGTGCCGCTGGCGGCCAACCTGATTCCGTTCTACGCGCGCATTGCGCAGGTGAGCCTGAACGACGTGGACGGCGGGCTGGTCGAGGCGGCGCGCGCCATGGGCTGCAAGCGCTGGCACATCGTGCGCCACGTGCTGCTGCCCGAGGCGCTGCCCGGCATCATCGGCGGCATGACGGTGAGCGTGATCGCCATGGTCAACGCCTCGGCCATGGCCGGCGCGGTGGGTGCGGGCGGGCTGGGCGACCTGGCGATCCGCTACGGCTACGAGCGCTACGAGACGCGTGTGATGTTCGAGGTGATCGTGATCCTGATCGCGCTGGTGTCGGTGATACAGCTCGCGGGGGAGTGGCTGGCGCGCAGGGTGGATCACCGGCGCTGAACCACGGGCAACGCGTGGCCGGCAATGAAGGGCGCGCGTTGCCCGCTTAGCGCATATGCATGTGCGTTTTCCTTCGCTGGGCGCGCCGGCGTCGAAACTAATAATTTCCGCTCATGTCCGAGCACCGCCCCCTGATCCTCAACGCGTTCGCCATGAGCGCGGTTTCCCACCTCAACTACGGCCTGTGGCGCCACCCGGACGACCAGAGCTGGCGCTACAACGAACTCGCGCACTGGACCGGGCTGGCCCGCACGCTGGAAGAAGGCGGCTTCGACAGCCTCTTCATTGCCGATGCGCTCGGCCAGCTCGACACGCACGGCGGCAGCGCCGATGCGTCGTTGCGCACCGGCACGCAGTCGCCGTTGTCCGACCCGCTGCTGCTGGTGTCGGCCATGGCGGCGGTCACGCAGCGGCTGGGCATCGGCGTGACGGTGTCGACGACCTACGAGCACCCGTACCTGCTGGCGCGCAAGTTCACCACGCTCGACCACCTGAGCAACGGCCGCATCGGCTGGAACATCGTGACCTCGCAGCTCGACAGCGCCGCGCGCAACCTCGGCCTGGCCGAGCAGCTGCCGCACGACGAGCGCTACGAGCGCGCGGACGAATTCCTCGACGTGGTCTACAAGTTGTGGGAGCGCTCGTGGGACGACGACGCCGTGCTGCGCGACCGCGAGCGCGGCGTGTACACCGAGCCTTCGCGCGTGCACCCCATCGGCCACGCCGGGCGCTGGTACACGGTGCCCGGCGCGCACCTGAGCGAGCCCAGCCCGCAGCGCACGCCGGTGCTGTTCCAGGCCGGCGGCTCGCCGCGCGGCCAGCGCTTTGCGGGGCAGCATGCGGAGCTGGTGTTCGTGGCCGGCGCCAACGCGGCGGGCATCCGCCGCAGCGTCGATGCCATCAAGGCCTTTGCGGCGCAGGCCGGGCGCGCGCCCGACGCCATTCGCTTCGTGGCCCCGGTCGCGGTGGTGACCGGGCCCGACGACGCGGCCGCGGCCCACAAGCTCGCCGAGTACCGGCGTTACTACGACGCCGAAGGCGCCATCGTGCATTACTCGGCCAGCACGGGCATCGACTTTTCCACGCACGACCTGGACGCGCCCATTCGCCACCAGGAAACCAATGCGAACCGCTCGCTGCTGAGCAACCTGACCCACGACCCGACGCGCGCCACGCCGTGGACCTTGCGCGAGGCACTGGCGCCGGCGCAGGGGTTCGGCCGCCACAAGACACTGGTCGGCGGGCCCGTCACCGTAGCCGATGCATTGCAGGCATGGCTGCGCGACACGGGCACCGACGGCATCAACCTGGCCGCCATCGTCAACCCCGGCAGCTTCAGCGACTTCTCGCAGTTCGTGGTGCCCGAGCTGCGCCGCCGCGGCTTGCTGGCACCGCCCGCAGCCAATCCGAAAATCCCACAAACACTGCGCGAGCGCCTGTTCGGCCACGCGGGCCTGCCGCCCGACCACCCCGGGCACCGCCGCGCGGCGGCCCGCTCCTTCGCACCGCAACCATGAGCCTCGCAGACAAACCCCGCGCCCCGCTGATCCTCAACGGCTTCGGCATGAACGTGGTCGGCCATGTGTCGGCCGGCCTGTGGCGCCACCCGCGCGACCAGGCGCACCGCTACACCACGCTGGCCTACTGGGTGAAGCTGGCGAAGCTGCTCGAACGCGGCGGCTTCGACGGCATGTTCCTGGCCGACGCGGTGGGCCACCTCGACGTGTACGGCGGCAATGCCGATGCCTCGCTGCGCACGGCGGCCCAGTCGCCGGTGAACGACCCGCTGCTACTGGTGTCGGCCATGGCCGCGGCCACCGAGCACCTGGGCTTCGGCATCACGGTGTCGACCACCTACGAGCAGCCCTACCTGCTGGCGCGCAAGTTCAGCACGCTCGACCACCTGACCCGGGGGCGCATCGCGTGGAACGTGGTCACCTCGATGCTGGAGAGCGCGGCGCGCAACCTAGGGCTGGGCCAGCAGATCGACCACGACGAGCGCTACGACCGCGCGCAGGAATTCCTCGAGGTCACGTACAAGCTGTGGGAAGGCTCGTGGGAAGAAGGCGCCGTGGTGCGCGACCGCGAACGCGGCGTGTACACCGACCCGTCGAAGGTGCACCCCATTCGCCACAAGGGCCGCTGGTACGACGTGCCCGGCGCGCACCTGAGCGAGCCCAGCCCGCAGCGCACCCCGGTGATCTACCAGGCCGGCACTTCGCCGCGCGGCAAGCTGTTCGCGGCGCTGAACGCCGAGGTGATCTTTCTGGGCGGCACCAACCCGGCCGCGATCCGGCGCTCGGTGGACGCCATTCGCGCGCAGGCCGTGGCGCTGGGCCGCGCGCCCGACGCCATCAAGTTCATCACCGCGGTGAGCGTGGTGGCCGCGGCCACCGACGCGCAGGCCGAGGAAAAGTACCGCGACTACCTGTCGTACACCAGCACCGAAGCCGCGCTGGCGCTGTTCTCGGCGTGGACCGGGGTGGACTGGTCGGCCTACCCGGCGGACCACCCGCTCGAATACATCGAGACGAACGCGAGCCGATCCATTCTGGCGGCGCTGTCGCAGGTCGATGCCGGTCGCCGCTGGACGGTGGGCGGCATCGCCGAATACATCGGCATCGGCGGCATCCATCCGACGCTGGTCGGCGGGCCGGCCAAGGTGGCCGACGAGCTGGAAGCGCTGGCCGAAGCCGCCGGTGTCGACGGCTTCAACCTGGCCTATGCCATCAGCCCCGGTTCGTTCGAGGAGTTCGTCGAGTTCGTGGTGCCCGAGCTGCGCGCGCGCGGCCGCATCAAGCCGCGTGCCGAACGGCCGTTGACGCTGCGCGAGCGGCTGCATGGCGAAGGGCACGCGCGGCTGCGCGACGACCACCCGGGGGCGGTGTTCAGGTCGCTCTCGCAACTTGCGCCAACACCTTCTTCAACATTTTTTTCCGAGCCGGCCTCCGCTTCATGACCCTCGCTTTCAACACGCACGCCGTCGTGCCTTACCGCGGCCTCGACGCCACGCAGCTCGCCCATTGGGAATCGGTGGCGCGCGACGTGGCGTCGCAGCTGGCCGCCACCGCGCTGGCACGCGACCGCGCCAACCTTGAACCCCGGGCCGAGATCGCCCTGCTGCGCGACAGCGGCCTGCTGCGCCTGGCCACACCCGTCGAATTCGGCGGCGCGGGCGCCAACCTGCTGCAGGCTTTGCGCATCGGGCAGCGCGTGTCGGCGGCCGACGGCTCCATCGGGCAACTGCTGCTGTACCACTACTCGAACGGCGTGTGGAGCCACATTCTCGGCACGCCCGCGCAGTGGGAGCAGGTGGCGCGCGGCGTGGGCGACCGGGGCTGGTTCCAGGGGGGAGTGAGCAACCCGCGAGACCCGAAGACCGACATCGCCGAGCGCGACGGCAAGCTCTACCTGAGCGGCACGCGCACCTTCGCTACGGGCGCGTCGATTGCCGATGTGCTCACCGTGTCGGTGTGGCGCGGCGAGCGGCTCGTGCACCTGCAGGTGCCTGCCCACCGCAAGGGCCTGCGCTACGAAGGCGACTGGGACAACCTGGGGCAGCGGCTCACGGCCAGCGGCAGCGTGGTGTTCAGCGAGGTCGAGGTCGACCCGTCGGAGCGGCTCGCGGGGCTGGACGAATGGCCCGGCGGCGCGGAAGGCGCCGCGCGGCGCGACGGCCTGCGCTCGCAGTTCAGCCAGCTCATCTTCGTGTACCTGTACCTGGGCATCGCCGAGGGCGCGTTGGAAGCGGCGGGCCGCTATGTGCGCACAGCCGGCCGGCCCTGGCCTGAGTCGGGCCTGGCCGATGCGGGGCAGGACCCGTATCACCTGCAGCTGCTGGGGCGGCTCTCGGCGGGCGTGGCGGCGGGGGTCGCACTGGCCGACTCGGCCGCCGTGCAATACCAGGCCGCGCTGGAAAAAGGCCCCGCGCTCACGGCGCAGGAATGGGGCGAGCTGGCGCTGCGCATCTCGCAGGCCAAGTCGGTCGCCAGCGAAATATCCGTGGAGACCACTTCGCAGATCTTCCAGGCCACGGGCGCACGGTCCACCGCCAACAGCCACGGCCTGGACATCTTCTGGCGCAACGTGCGCACCCACAGCGTGCACGACCCGTTGCCGTATCGGCAGCGCGAGGTCGGGCAGTTCGTGATCAACGGCGTGTTGCCCAAGCCGCGCGTGTTCGTGCCGCCCAAGGCGTGAACACATCGACGCACACCGCCTCGCACCGCATCGATTTCTTTCTTATCTGGAGTGGCCCTTTGCCTGGGCCTTAGCCGAAGCCATGTCTGATTCCAACCTTCCCCCCGTTCCCCCGGTTCAATCTCGTGCCGCACGGCAAGACCGCCGCCGCTTCATGGCCTCGATGGCCGCCATGGCCGGCGTGGTGTCGCTCAACCTGCAGGAGGCGTCCGCGCAGGAGGCCAAGGGCACGCCGCGCCGTGGCGGCACGCTCATCGTGGGCCTGAGCGGCGAGCCTTCGGTGTTCGACCCGAACCGCCAGTTCAGCTACGAAACCTACCGCATCGACCTGCACATCTACGAGTCGCTGGTGGCCGAGGACCTGAGCCGCCCCTTCAAGGAAGGCCCGCCCGACATCGTGCCCGCGCTGGCCGAGAGCTGGCAGGTGAGCCCCGACGCGAAGACCTTCACCTTCAAGCTGCGCAAGGGCGTGAAGTTTCACGACGGCACCGACTTCGACGCCGAGGCCGTGCGCTTCAACGTGCGCCGCTTCACCGACTCGGCCTTCGAGTTCTACGACGTGCGCTCCAACGCCAGCATGAAGCCGGTGTACGGCGGGCTGAAGGAAATCAAGGTGATCGACGCGTACACCGTGCAGTACGTGTTCGAGCATCCGTTCATCGACTTCCTGCGCCTGCTGCCGCAGGGCAACTTCGTCTCGGGCGTGTTCAGCCCCGCGGCGCTGAAGAAGCACGGGCAAGACGGCCTGGCCGAGCACCCCACGGGCACCGGCCCCTACCGCTTCGTTTCGCGCGTGCGCAACGAGAAGACCGAGCTGGTGCGTAACGACACCTACTGGGGCGCGCAGCCGCACCTGGACAAGCTCATTTTCCGCCCCATCAACGACGACGCCACGCGGCTGTCGGCGCTGCGCTCGGGGCAGCTCGACATCCTGAGCAAGATTCCGGCGGACGGCGTGGAGGGGCTGCGCAAGTCGGGCTTCACCATCCACGACAGCCCGGGCGCCAACCAGCTCTTCCTGAGCTGGTACTTCGGCAACAAGTTCGCCAAGGACAAGGCGGTGCGCCAGGCCTTCGTGAAGGCCATCGACCGCGAGGGCCTGGTGAAGTCGCTCTACAAGGGGCTGGCCTTTCCGTCGTACAGCATCTTCAACTGGGGCAGCACCGCCTACGACCCGAAGCAGAAAGACTTCGCCTACGACCCGCAGGGCGCGCGGAAGCTGCTGGCCGACGCGGGCTACAAGGAAGGGGAGATCGAGTTCTCGATCATCACGTACACCCTGCAGCAGCCCGTGATCGAGTGGATACAGCGCGACCTGGCCAAGGTGGGCATCAAGATCAACATCATCTCGCTCGAATGGCTCACCTACGCCAGCAAGCTGGCCACGCCGGCACCGGAAACGGCGCTGTTCACGATGGAGTGGGGCTTCATCACCCCGTACTGGCTCAAGCTGGCCTACCAGACCTACATCGTCGCGCGCGGCAACGGCGAGAAGGTGGTCGACCCGGCGCTGGGGCCGGCGGTGGCCGAGGCCGCCGCGCAGGTGAGCGAGGCGCGCGCCATCGAGGCCTGGAAAAAAGCAAATGCCATCGCGCAGCGCGACGCCGCCTTCGTGCCGCTGCTGTCGCCCACGGTGAACTTCGTCAGCGGCAAGAAGGTGAAGGGCTTCAACGTGCCGCTGCAGAACTTCTACGACCTGAGCAAGGTCTGGCTCGAGAAGTAGGCCCGCCATGATCCTGCGCGCCATCGCCAGCCGGCTGCTCCAGGCGATACCGGTCTTTCTCGCCATCTCGGTGCTGGTGTTCTTCATCTCGCACCTGGGCGGCGGTGACGCCGTCACCAACGCGCTGGCCGGCATTCTTCCGCAGGATGCGATCGACGCCATCCGGCGCGAGTACGGGCTCGACCGGCCGGTGCACGTGCAGTACCTGCTGTGGCTGCAGCACCTGTTCGCCGGCGACTGGGGCCTGTCGCTCACGCTGCGCGTGCCGGTGTTCGAGGTGCTGGGCAAGGCCTTCGTCAACACGCTGGTGCTGACGGCGGCGGCGGTGGCCATCTGCCTGGTCACGGGCGTGTCGGTCGGCGTGCTGGCCGGGCTGAAGCGCGGCTCGCTGGTCGACGGGCTCACCATGCTGGTCATTCAGCTGGGCCACAACCTGCCGGTGTTCTGGTCGGGGCTGGTGCTGATCTGGCTCTTCGCGGTCAAGCTCGAGTGGCTGCCCGCCTCGGGCATGTACGACATGCGCGGCGACCAGGAGTTCAGCGACCTGCTCGCGCACCTGGTGCTGCCGGCGTTCTCGGCGGCCATCGTTTCGATACTGATCCTGGCGCAGCTGGTGCGCGCGTCGGTCATCGAGATCGTGGGCTCGGACTACATCCGCACCTTTCGCTCGCAGGGCTTCTCGCGCGGCACGCTGCTGCGCCGGCACCTGGGGCGCAACCTGCTGAGCCCGGTGGTGAACATCACCGGGCTGCAGATCGGCTACTTGCTCAGCGGCGTGATCTTCGTGGAGAACGTGTTCGCGTGGCCGGGCATCGGCACCCACCTGTACAACGCGGCCGCGGGCAAGGACTACCCGATGACGCAGGCCGGCGTGATGCTCATCACAGGCTGCTACCTGGTGGTGAACCTGGCGACCGACGTGATCCTGGACCTGCTCAATCCGCGCCTGCGGGCGTGACTGTCTCCTTCATAGCCCTATGTCGCCTCCCACCCCTGTCATCGACGCGCTGCCGGTCGGGCTTCCTGCGGCGGAGCCCGTGCCCACCGCGCTTCAGCGCCATGGCAACACCCGCTGGCAACGCCTGAAGGCCAACAGGCTGGCGCTCGCGAGCCTGGGCTTCATCGCCTTCGCGCTGCTGGTGTCGCTGTTCGCGCCGTGGATCGCGCCCTACGACCCCAACGCCGCCACCGACCCCTCGCTGCGGCTCGCGCCGCCCGGCACGCCCGGCCATTGGCTGGGGCTGGACGGGCAGGGGCGCGACCTGCTGAGCCGGCTGGTCTGGGGCGGGCGCGAATCGCTGCTGTCCACCATTGCGCCGGTGTTCGTCGCGGTGCTGCTGAGCCTGGCGCTCGGGCTGTATGCGGGCTACACGCGGGGGCGCGGGTCGGCGCTGGTCATGCGGGTGGTCGACATCCTGTTCGCGTTCCCGATGGTGCTGCTGGCCATCGGGCTGGCCACGGCGCTGGGGCCGGGCTTCAAGACCGTTGCGCTCACCATCGTGTTCTCGGCCACGCCGTACCTCACGCGCGTGGTGTATGCCGGCGTGCGCGCCGAGCGCGACAAGGAGTACGTGGAGGCAGCGCGCGCGCTGGGTGCGCGAACGCCCACGGTGCTGTTCGCCGAGATACTGCCCAACGTGGCGACCGCCGCCGTGGTGTACGGCACCACGCTGGTGGGCAGCATGATCGTTTTTCTGTCGGGCCTGAGCTTTCTCGGGCTGGGCACGCAGCCGCCCACGGCCGACTGGGGCCGCATGGTGAGCGAGGGCGCGCAGGTGCTGGTGCTCGACGCGGCCCATGTGGCGACGGTGCCCGCGCTGGCCATCGTGAGCGTGGCGCTGGCTTTCAACTGGCTGGGCAACGGGTTGCGCGATGTGCTCGACCCCAGGGATTGACAGGAACATAGGCACCGCATGAGCTTGCTTTCCATCGAGAACCTCGACATCGAGTTCACCACCGGCGGGCGCACCGAGCCCGCCGTGAAGGGCGTGAGCCTGTCGATTGCGCCGGGCGACATCGTGGCGCTGGTCGGCGAGTCGGGCTCGGGCAAGAGCGTGACCGCCGCCGCGGTGCTGGGCCTGTTGCCGTCGCGCATCGCACGAGCCCGCGGACGCATCGTGTTCGACGGGCGCGACCTGCTCGGGCTGTCGGAGCCGCAGCTGAACGCGGTGCGCGGGCAGGGCATCGGCATCGTGTTCCAGAACTCGCTGACCTCGCTGGACCCGTCGTTCCGCGTGGGCGACCAGCTGCTGGAATGCGCGAGGCACCGCCGCAAGCTCAAGCCCGTGCAGGCGCGTGAACTGGTGGCGACCTGGCTGGAGCGCGTGGGCATTGGCGATGCGGCGCGCGTGATGCGCTCGTACCCGCACGAGCTCAGCGGTGGCATGCGCCAGCGCGTGATGATCGCCATCGCGGCCATGGCCAACCCCCGCCTGCTGATTGCCGACGAGCCCACCACCGCGCTGGACGCGACCATCCAGAAGCAGATACTTGCGCTGCTCAAGGACATCAACCAGCGCTACGGCACGGCCATTCTTCTCATCACGCACGACTTCGGCGTGGTGTCGTACCTGAGCCATCGCGTGGCCGTGATGCGCGCCGGCCAGATCGTGGAGCAGGGCGCCACGCAGCAGGTGTTGCGCGCGCCGGCGCATGCGTACACGCGGCAGCTGATTCACGCGGTGCCCGAAATCGGCGAGCGGCTGGCCAACCCGTCGCCTTCGCGTCGGCTGGGCGTGGAGGCGAAGGCGGGAACCACGGCAACGGGAGCCGTGCCGCCAGCAAACGACAAGGAGATTGCGCCGGTGCTGCTCGAAGTGAGCGACCTGTCGAAGACCTTCGTGATCGACCAGAGCCTGTTCGACCGGCGCGGCAAGGCCGTGCATGCGGTGCAGGACGTGAGCATGCAGGTGCGGCGCGGCGAAATCTTCGGGCTCATCGGCGAATCGGGCTCGGGCAAGTCCACGCTCGCGCGGCTGGTGGCGCAGCTGCTGCCCGCCACGTCGGGCACGGTGCGCTTCGGCGGGCTGGACACGCAGGGGCTCGAAGGCGAGGCGCTGACTGCTTTCAGGCGCCGGCTGCAGTTCGTGTTCCAGGACAGCAGCGCGTCGCTGAACCCACGCCGCAGCATCGCAAGCCAGCTGATGGACCCGGCGCTGCGCCTTGGCGTGGCGCAAGACCGGGGCGAGGCGCGGCAACTGGCCGTCGAAGCGCTGGAGCGCGTGGGGCTGCCGGCGCGCTACCTCGAGCGCTATCCGCACGAGTTCTCGGGCGGGCAGCGCCAGCGCATCGGCATTGCGCGCGCGCTGATCGTGAAGCCCGAGTTCGTGATCCTCGACGAGCCCACCTCGGCGCTGGACGTCTCGATACAGGCGCAGATACTGAACCTGCTGCTCGACCTGCGCCAACAGCTCGACCTGACCTACCTGTTCATCGGCCACAACCTGCCCGTGATCGAGTTCCTGTGCGACCGCGTGGCCGTGATGGCGCAGGGCCGCGTGGTCGAGACCTTCGACGCGGGCGACCTGTACACCAACGCCGCGCACCCGGTGACGCGCAAGCTGCTGGACTCGGTGCTGCCGGTGCATTCGGCGCGGTCCCCATCCTCGGGACATTCAGGACATCCGGGACAAGATGCCGCGCTGTACGAAGCCCTGGCCGCATGAAAATGCGCGCATGCAAAACGACACGCCCCCCATGACGCCCCCCGCCCATTCGACCGTGCTCACCGACACGCCCGAAGACGCCGCGCGCGCGGCCATCGTTCGCGGCCTGCTCGCATACAACCACGGCAAGACCGGCATCTCGGACCAACGGCCGCTGGCCGTGCTGGTCCACGACGAAGGCGGCGCCGTCGTCGGCGGCCTGTGGGGCCGCACGGCCTACGGCTGGCTCTTCACCGAACTGCTCTTCGTGCCCGACAGCCTGCGCGGCAGCGGCCTGGGCCGCTCGCTGCTGCTGCAGGCCGAAGCCGAGGCGGCGGCGCGCGGCTGCCACGGGGCATGGCTGGACACCTTCGCCTTCCAGGCGCGGCCGTTCTACGAACGCCTGGGCTACGAGTGCTTCGGTGAGATCGGCGACTACCCGCGCGGCTCGTCGCGCTTCTTCATGAAGAAGGCGCTCTCGCCGGCCAGCGTCGGCTGAACCGCTGGCGGGGTCGTCGTGCATGCCGGCTTCAACGATTTCCGCATCAGCAAATGCGGGAACCGTCTAAGGCCGGAGCCCAGAATGGACCGATCAAGATCCCTTCTGACACCATGACCGCTTCCCCACGGCAAATGCACCTCGGCGCCTTCTTCTTCGGCGTCGGCCACCACCTGGCCGCGTGGCGGCACCCCGACGTGGACGCGGGCGCGGCCAGCAGCATCGACGCGCTGAAAGAGTGGACGCGCATTGCCGAGGCCGCCAAGTTCGACGCCGTGTTCTTCGCCGACAACGTCGGCCTGCCCGGCCCGCCCGACGAGGTGGTCGCGAAGAACGCGCTGTGGTATCCGCTCGATCCGCTCATCACGCTGGCGGCGCTGTCGCAATCGACCACGCACATCGGGCTGGTGGCCACGGTGTCGTCCACCTACCTGCCGCCTTACCACCTGGCGCGCAAGTACGCCTCGCTCGACCAGGTGAGCGGCGGGCGCAGCGGCTGGAACCTGGTGACCTCGGGCAGCGACTTCGAGGCGCGCAGCTTCGGCCTGCCGCAGCAGCTCGCGCATGCGCACCGCTATGCGCGCGCCCACGAGTACGTGAAGATCGTCAAGGGCCTGTGGGACACCTGGGAGGACGATGCCTTCGTGCACGACAAGGCGGCCAACCGCTTCTTCGACCCGCGCAAGCTGCACCGCGTGGCGCACGAGGGCGAGCACTTCACCGTGCACGGCGGCCTGCAGACGCCGCGCGCGCCGCAGGGCTACCCGGTGCTGGTGCAGGCCGGCTCCTCGGGCGACGGGCAAGACCTGGCCGCCGCCACCGCCGAGGTGGTGTTCACCGCGCAGCAGACGCCCGAAGATGCGCGCGCTTTCTACAACGCGCTGAAGGGCCGCCTGGCCGCCTACGGCCGCACGCCCGACCAGGTGAAGGTGTTGCCCGGCATCTCGCCCTTCGTCGGGCGCAGCCAGCAGGAGGCGCAGGAAAAGTTCGAGCAGCTGCAAGGGCTGATCGACCCGGTGCTGGGCGTGGGGCTGCTGTCGACCTTCCTGGGCAACGTCGACCTGTCGGGCTATTCGGTGGACGACCCGTTCCCGCAGGACCTGCCCGTGACCGAAGGCTGGAAAAGCCGGCAGGTGCTGTTCAGCGAGATGGCGCGGCGCGACAACCTGTCGATTCGCCAGCTCTATGAAAAGGTGGCGGGCGCGCGCGGCCACTGGACGCTGGTCGGCACGCCGGAGACCATCGCCGACCAGCTGGAGCACTGGTTCACCACCGGCGCGGCCGACGGCTTCAACGTGCTGGCGCCGACACTGCCGCACGGCCTGAAAGACTTCGCGCAGCTGGTCATTCCCGAGCTGCAGCGCCGCGGGCTGTTTCGCACCGAGTACACCGGCCGCACGCTGCGCGAGCACCTGGGGCTGGCGCGGCCGGCGCACCCGTCGGCGGCCCGCCAGGGCTGACGTTCGAGTCTGAAGCTCAGGCCTCCAGCGCCAGCACCGCGAAGCTGGCCAGCCAGTGTTCGCCCATGTAGGCGCCCGCCACGTGGGGCAGCCCTTGCACGAGGTGCTCGTCGGCCGCCTGCCGCGCGACCGCGTGTCGTGCGTCGCCTTCGGGCAGTGCCGAGGAAATGCCGCGCCAGCACCAGGCGCGGCTGAGGTTCAGGCCGTCGAGGTGCGCGATCTTGCCGTCGGTGCGATCGGACACCGTCGCCGGGCGGAACAAGGTGGCGGGCTCGTGCGCGGCGATGCGGGGCAGGAAGCGGTCGAGCCAGGGCGCGTACTCGGCGGCCGGCAGCAGGCGGCGCATGCACTCGGCCTCGATGAGCGCGGACGACAGAAAATCGTCGCCGCTTGGCTCGCCCCAGGCCGGGCAATCGGTGTCGGCGCCGTACCAGCGGCGGGCGGTGCTGGTGAGCAGCTCCGACAGCGCGTCGTCCGAGCTCGCTTGCGCATAGTCGGCGGCCATGCGCAGGCCGAAGGCGGTGTTGAAGTGCGTTCCCACGCGCACGGGGTAGACCGACAACGGCAGGAACTCGCGGTAGCGCTGCGCGAAGACCTCGGCCAGCGGCGCCAGCGTGTCGGCCCAGCGCGCGTCGGGGTGCTGCGCCAGTTCGGAAGCCAGCTTCAGCAGCCAGCCCCAGCCGTAGGGGCGCTTGAAGCCACGCGCCGTGGGCTGTGCCAGGTACGTGCATTCGGCCGCGACCTTGTCGTGCACGAAGTGCGTGTCGAACAGGCGCTCGATGCGCGCGGCGGGTGCCATGCCCGGAAAGCGCCGCAGCAGGTACGCCAGCATCCAGTAGCCGTGCACGCACGAGTGCCAGTCGTAGCTGCCGTAGAACACAGGGTGCAGCTCGCTGGGCGTGCGCGCGTCGGCGGGGCCGGCCAGCACGTGGTCGGGCTTGTTGGGGTACTCGCGGGTGACGTGGCCGAGCGCGATGTCGGCGAAGCGGGCGCCAAGGTCGGGGGTGAGGTCGGGGGTGAGGGTGTGTCGCATGAGGGCTTTCAGTCGATGCGGTGAAGCGTGCGAGCCATGGTTGTCGCGGCTCGCCATGCTGCACGAAGTCGCGCGAACGCACTGGCTCGGGGGCTCTTTTGCGCTGCAGCGCAGCATGCGAAAGCTGCGGGATTCCACCAAGCCCGCACGCCCGGCAGCGCCGCATACTGGCCCGACAGCCACTCGCCGCGCCCCTTTCGGGTTCCAGGCGACAGCCAGGAGACACGCGTTGCAGCGAACCAATATCGCCAACCCGACCTATTTCCACAAGGTCGTCGATTGTCAGTACGCCTGCCCGGCGCACACCCCCGTTCCCGAGTACATCCGCATGATCGCGCAGCGCCGCTACAGCGACGCCTACATGATCAACTGGGCCTCCAACGTGTTCCCCGGCATCCTCGGGCGCACCTGCGACCGCCCCTGCGAGCCGGCCTGCCGGCGCGGGCGGGTGGAAGAGGGCAACACCGGCGTGCCCGAGCCGGTGGCCATCTGCAGGCTCAAGCGCGTGGCCGCCGACATGAAGGACGACGTGCATGCCCGCATGCCCAGGCCCGAGGCGCGCAATGGCAAGCGCGTGGCCTGCGTGGGCGCGGGCCCCGCGTCGCTCACGGTCGCGCGCGACCTGGCGCCGCTGGGCTACGAGATGACGGTGTTCGACGCCGAGGCCAAGGCCGGCGGCTTCATTCGCACGCAGATCCCGCGCTTCAGGTTGCCCGAATCGGTGATCGACGAGGAGACCGGCTACGTGCTCGACCTGGGTGTGGAGTTTCGCGGTGGCGAGCGCATCGACTCCATGAAGGCGCTGATGGCGCAGGACTGGGACGCGATCTTCGTCGGCTGCGGCGCGCCGCGCGGGCGCGACCTGGACATCGAGGGGCGGCATGAAGCGGCGGCGCAGATCCACATCGGCATCGACTGGCTCAACTCGGTCTCCTTCGGCCACGTGAGCAGCATCGGCCGGCGCGTGATCGTGCTGGGCGGCGGCAACACGGCCATGGACTGCTGCCGCTCCGCGCGCCGCCTTGGCGGCACCGACGTGAAGGTCATCGTGCGCAGCGGCTTCGCCGAAATGAAGGCCTCGCCCTGGGAGAAGGAAGACGCGCAGCACGAGGGCATTCCGATCATCGATTTCCACGTGCCCAAGGCCTTCGTGCACGAAGACGGCAAGCTCGTGGGCATGCGCTTCGAGCGCGTGCGCGCCGAGTTCGACGACCGCGGCCGCCGCACGCTGGTGCCCACCGGCGAGCCCGAGGCGTACTTCGAATGCGACGAGGTGCTGGTGGCCGTGGGCCAGGAAAACGCGTTTCCGTGGATCGAGCGCGACTGCGGCATCGGCTTCGACAAGTCGGGCCTGCCGACGGTGGACGCGAGCACCTTCCAGTCGACGGTGCCGCGCGTGTTCTTCGGCGGCGACGCGGCTTTCGGCCCGAAGAACATCATCACGGCGGTGGCGCACGGCCACGAGGCCGCGGTGTCCATCGACAAGCTGCTGCGCGACGAGCCGGTGGCCGTTCGCCCGCCGCCCATGACCAACCTGGTGTCGCAGAAGATGGGCATCCACGAGTGGAGCTACGACAACGACACCTCGAACGACCTGCGCTACAAGGTGCCGTGGGCCAAGGCCGAGACGGCGCTGGCGAGCATTCGCGTGGAGGTGGAGCTGGGCTTCGACGCCGCCACCGCCTTCAAGGAGGCCGAGCGCTGCCTGAACTGCGACGTGCAGACGGTGTTCGTCGAGACCGCCTGCATCGAATGCGACGCCTGCGTGGACATCTGCCCGATGGACTGCATCAACTTCATCGAGAACGCCGACGAGGCCGAGTTGCGGCCGCGCCTGAAGGCGCCGGCCTTGAACCTGACGCAGGAGCTGTACGTGTCGGGCGGGCTCAAGATGGGCCGCGTGATGGTGAAGGACGAAGACGTGTGCCTGCACTGCGGCCTGTGCGCCGAGCGTTGCCCGACGGGGGCGTGGGACATGCAGAAGTTCCTGCTGAAGATGACGCCCGCGGGCGCGGAGCAGGGAGTGGCGGCATGAGGTCCCCGTCTTGCTCCCTCTCCCCTCGGGGAGAGGGTTGGGGTGAGGGCAGGGGCCTGTGCAAGCGCGCCGCCTCTGCCACCGCCGTCGGCCCTCACCCCCGCCCTCTCCCCAAGGGGAGAGGGAGCCATACAAGCACGGAGATGGCCGCATGAACGTCCCGCAGATCGAAGCCGTCAACGATTTCGTCATCAAGTTCGCCAACGTCAACGGCTCGGGCTCTGCCTCGGCCAACGAGCTGTTCGCCAAGGCCATCCTGCGCATGGGCGTGCCGGTGAGCCCGCGCAACATCTTCCCGAGCAACATCCAGGGCCTGCCGACCTGGTACGAGGTGCGCGTGACCGAAGAAGGCCACCTGGGCCGGCGCGGCGGCACCGACATGATGGTGGCGATGAACCCGCAGACCTGGGACGCCGACGTGGCCGAGCTGGAGCCCGGCGGCTACCTGTTCTACGACAGCACGCGGCCGCTGCCACCGTCGAAGTTTCGCGACGACATCCGCGTGATCGGCATGCCGCTCACCGAGATCTGCAACGCCGTCTACCAGGACCCGCGACAGCGCCAGCTCTTCAAGAACATCGTGTACGTGGGGGCGCTGGCCATCCTGCTGGGCATCGAGCCGGAGGTGGTCGAGAAGCTGTTCGGCGAGCAATACAAGGGCAAGGAAAAGCTGTTGGCCTCCAACGTGCGCGCGCTGCACCTGGGCTGCGACTTCGCGCGCGAGAACCTGCGAGAGCCGGTGGGGCTGCGGGTGCGCCGCGCCGACCGCGTGGGCGAGCGCATCTTCGTGGACGGCAACAGCGCCGCGGCGCTGGGCTGCGTGTATGGCGGCGCCACGGTGGCGGCGTGGTACCCGATCACGCCGTCGTCTTCTGTGGCCGAGGCCTTCCAGAAGTACTGCACGCAATTTCGCGTGGACCCGGCCACGGGCCAGCACCGCTTTGCCATCGTGCAGGCCGAAGACGAGCTCGCCTCCATCGGCATGGTGGTGGGCGCGGGCTGGAACGGCGCGCGCGCGTTCACCGCCACGTCGGGGCCGGGCATTTCGCTGATGGCGGAGTTCATCGGGCTGGCCTACTTCGCGGAGATTCCCATCACGCTGATCAACGTGCAGCGCGGCGGGCCCTCCACCGGCATGCCGACGCGCACGCAGCAGGCCGACATCCTGGCGTGCGCGTATGCGTCGCATGGCGACACCAAGCACGTGCTGCTGTTTCCGCAGGACCCGCACGAATGCTTCGAGCACGCGGCCGCGTCGCTGGACCTGGCCGACCGGCTGCAGACGCCCGTCTTCCTGATGACCGACCTGGACATCGGCATGAACCAGCGCCTGTGCGAGCCCTTCGCGTGGGACGACAGCCAGGCCTACGACCGCGGCAAGGTCATGAGCGCCGACGAGCTGGAGGCGGGCCGCGACTTCGGCCGCTACAAGGACGTTGACGGCGACGGCGTTCCGTGGCGCACGCTGCCGGGCACGCACCCGAGCAAGGGCAGCTACTTCACGCGCGGCACCACGCGCGACGCCTATGCCCGGTATTCGGAGCGCGGGCCCGACTACATCTACAACATGGAGCGGCTGCTGAAAAAGTTCGAGACCGCCGCCACGCTGGTGCCGCAACCGGTGCTGCGGCCCGCACCCGGGAAAACCACGCTGGGCGTGATCTATTTCGGCTCGACCAGCCCGTCGATGCACGAGGCGCTGCAGGCGCTGGAAGCACGCGGCATCCACCTCGACGCGCTGCGGCTGCGTGCCTTTCCGTTCCCCAAGAGCGTGGCGCAGTTCCTGGCGGCGCACGAGAAGGTGTTTGTGGTCGAGCAGAACCGCGACGCGCAGATGCGCAGCCTGCTGGTCAACGAGCTGGACGTGGACCCGGCGCGGCTGGTGCGGGTGCTGCACTTCGACGGCACGCCCATCACGGCGCGCTTCATCGTGCAGGCGATCAGCGCGAACCTGCAGTCCAGCCCCCAGGCGCATGCCGATGCGAAGGAGCCCGCATGACCTACCTCGCCAAGCCGCGCCTGCGCCACCCGACGCTGAGCACCAACAAGGTCGGCTACACGCGGCGCGACTACGAAGGCAAGATTTCCACGCTGTGCGCCGGCTGCGGGCACGACTCCATTTCCGCGGCCATCATCGAGGCCTGCTGGGAGCTGGACATCGAGCCGCACCGCGTGGCCAAGCTGTCGGGCATCGGCTGCAGCTCGAAGACGCCCGACTACTTCCTGGGCGCGTCGCACGGCTTCAACACCGTGCACGGCCGCATGCCCAGCGTGCTCACGGGCGCCAACCTGGCCAACCGCGACCTGCTGTACCTGGGCGTCTCGGGCGACGGCGACTCGGCCTCCATCGGCCTGGGCCAGTTCGCCCACGCCATGCGCCGCGGCGTGCGCATGGCCTACATCGTGGAGAACAACGGGGTGTACGGCCTCACCAAGGGCCAGTTCTCGGCCACGGCCGACCAGGGCTCCAAGAGCAAGAAGGGCGTGGTCAACACCGACAGCCCGGTCGACCTGGTGGCCATGGCGCTGCAGCTGGGCGCGAGCTACGTGGGCCGGGGCTTTTCGGGCAACAAGGCGCAGCTGGTGCCGCTCATCAAGGGCGCCATCAGCCACGGCGGGGCGGCCTTCATCGACGTGATCAGCCCTTGCGTGGCCTTCAACAACCACCCCGGCAGCACCAAGAGCTACGACTACATCCGCGAGCACAACGAGGCGGTGAGCCGCATCGACTTCATCGGCGGGCGCGACGAGATCGCGGTGGACATCGAGCCGGGCGAGGTGATGGACGTGCGCCAGCACGACGGCACGCTGCTGCGCCTGCGCAGCCTGCACCCCGACTACAACCCCGGCGACCGCTATGCCGCCATGGCCTACATGCAGCGGCACCACGAAATGGGCGAGGTGGTGACGGGCCTGCTCTACGTCGACCCGCTGGCCACCGACCTGCACACCGCGCTGAACACCTGCGACAAGCCGCTCAACGCGCTCGACGCCGCCCAGCTCTGCCCGGGCGCGAAGGCGCTCGAACGGCTCAACACCGCCTTGCGCTGAACGCCGGGCGGCGGCACCATTCACGCTACTTTCCGGAGGGCGCACCATGGCCGAGCGCACCGTATTCCAGTCCGTCTCGCGGGCCCACGTGGTCAGCCTGGGCCCGCAGGCCAGCGTGCGCGACGCCGCCTGCGTGATGACGCGCGCCAACTGCGGCAGCGTGCTCGTCATGGAACTGCCCGACACGCTGCTGGGCATCCTGACCGAGCGCGACCTCATGACCCGCGTGCTGGCGCGGGGCCTGGACCCCGACCGCACGCCGGTGAGCGAGGTGATGACGCCCAACCCGATCTGCGTGCCGCCCGAAACGCTGGTGTCCGACGCGGTGGCGCTGATGCTGGAGCGGGGCTTCAGGCATTTGCCGCTCACGGCGGGAACGAAGATATTGGGCGTGTTCTCGGTGCGCGACGCGCTGCCGCGCGAGATCGGCGCGGCGGTGAGCCTGAGCGAGTTTCGCGAGCAGGTGAACGACGCGCTGGGGTAGGGCGGCAAGGCGATTCTTCAGGCGCTGGAAGCAGGCACTGCGGTGGCGTCGGGCCATCTATGCCTGTTCTCCTACTCGGCGATCCTGCGCGGCGGCGCACGATCGTTTCATTGCAACGATTTCAGTGCGGAAAAGAACATGCTGACTTTGGAAGCCGAGCGGGTTCTCGCCTATTTCCGGCAGGAGTACTGGCCCAACGAAGAGCGGTCGGCCAACGCGCTGCAACTCCACAGGAGCGTGGTGGCCTGCCGCGACGGCATCCAGGAGCTGATGGCGGCCGGCATGCTGACCGAGTCGCTGGACAAGTCGTTCTTCCGGCTCACGGACAAGGGCGTGGACGCATTGGCGCTGTCCGATGCGAAGCTCTGAACGAGCCTGAAACCTTCAAGGGCGGAGCGACCCGATGGCGTCGTGCAGCGCGCGGTAGGCGCTTGCCAATTCGTCGAGCGAGAACGAGCGATTGAGCCCGCTCGGGTTGGGCAGGATCCACGTCTCGATGCCCGCGAAGCGTTCCTGCTGCAGGCCCCACGCGACCTGCTTGTAGCCCATCATGCCTGCGTAGGCCGCTTTGCCGAGAAACGCGAGGCGGCGCGGTTTGAACGCCATCATCTTTTGAATGAACTCGCTGGCTGCGGCGGCGAATTCGTGCGGTGCCACTTGGCTTGCGCGCGCGGTGCCACGAGCGACCACGGTCGTCAGTCCGCATCCCTGGGCCAGCAGAAGACTGCCCTGCTCGGGTGTCATCGGTTGCGAAGTGAAGCCAGCGAGGTGCAGCACGCGCCAGAAACGATTGCCCCGCCCATCGAAATGGTGGCCTGAAGCGGCCGCGCGCTGGCCGGGGTTGATGCCGCAGAACACGACCTCCAGGCCGGGCGCGAGAAGGTCGGGCAAGCCACCCGGGGTGGCGTTGGAAAGGGTGGCGTCGTGCGGCATGCGAATGGAGTGTGCAGCGGGTGCGCTGCACGGCCGCGCAAGTTTCGGCCTGCGCGACGCTGCGCGCGCAGCCGGGATGGTGCGTTCGCGGCCAGGTTGCAGCGGTTTCAGGCCACCGCGGCGTGTGCAGGCAACAGGTCACGGGCGACGAAAACGGCCAGTCCTAGAATGTCCGGCCGCTCCGATCAATCCTCAAGCACGGTCTTCGCCGCAACGAAAAAAGCTGGAAACATGAAGCTCGTGATCGTCGTGTTCGACGGGGTGCAGGCACTGGACATCGCCGGCCCGATGGACGTGTTCGCCGAGGCCAACAACTACCTGGCGCCGCACCAGCAGTACGAGATCACGCTCGTCGGCCTGCACGCCGGCAACGTGCGCTGTGCCAACGGCATGGAGCTCAAGGTCGACACCGACTACCTGCACTACGAAGAACAGCCCGACCTGTTGCTGGTGGCAGGTGGCCCCAGGCTGCCGGAGGTGCAGGCCTACGCGCCGCGCTTTCTGGAATGGCTGGGCGCGAAGGCGATGCTCTCGCAGCGCTTCGGCTCCGTGTGCAACGGCGCGTTCACCCTCGGCCACGCGGGCTTGCTGAACGGCAAGGAGGTGACGGCGCATTGGCACGATGTGGACCGGCTGGTTGCGCAGTTTCCGCGGGCGCGTGTGCGGCCCGACAAGATCTTCGTGCGCGACGGCAAGCTGTTCACCTCGGCCGGTGTCGCCGCCGGCATGGACCTGTGCCTGGCGCTGGTGACCGAAGACTGGGGCCACGAGATGGCGCTGCGCATCGCGAAGCGGTTGATCGTGTACATCCGCCGCGACGGCGGGCAGTCGCAATACAGCCCCTACCTGGCGGTGGGCCCGAAGGAAGAGACCATCGTGGCCAAGGTGCTGCGCCACGTGACGGACCACATCGACGAGCAGCTCTCCATCGACCAGCTGGCCGACGCCGTGGGCGTGAGCCGTCGCACCTTTTCGCGCGTGTTCGCCAAGCACGCGAACATGACGCCTTCGGCCTTCGTGGACCAGGTGCGGCTGGAGTTCTGCCGCAAGCTGCTGGAAGAAACCGACCTGCCGTTGAAGACGGTGGCGTTTCGCTGCGGGTTTCACAGTGCGAGCCACATGCGGACCATCTTCGCGAAACGGCTCGACACGAGTCCGCGGGAGTACCGGGCGCGTTTCAAGGGAGCGCAGCCCGTGGCGCAGGCACATGATGCGGCGCTGGAACTGGCCTGAAAGCGGTGGTGATTGGCGCAAACGCCGCCGCTTTGCAAGCGGCTGAACGCGCCCCCGAACCTAGACTTTGAACGTCGCTCCCGCTAACGAAAAGAGCGGCGCAACGACGGAATTTCTCCAATGACGCGAGCGCTGCATTCGCAGCGCGTTGGCGGAGCTTTTCCTCCAACCAGGAGCACGTATCAACACCACGCAAACGCTGAGCCCGGCGGGTCACCCGCGGCAGGCATCCATCCAGTACCTTCCCGTCAACCTGTTCGCTTCGGTCATGGGCATCTCGGGCCTGGCCACGGCGTGGCGACAAGCCAGCCACCAGTTCGGCGCGAGCCCGCTCATCGACGCCGCGATCGGCTGCGTTGCGGTAGCGCTCTTCGCGTTGCTCTGCGTGGCCTATGCCGCGAAGGCGGTGCGCTACCCGCAGGCCGTGCGCAACGAGTTCATGCACCCCATTGCAGGCAACTTCTTCGGCACCGCGACCATCGCGACGCTGCTGGTGTCGTCAGTGGTGGCGCCGGTGAGCGCGCGGGCGTCGGAGCTGCTCTGGAGCGTGGGCGCGGCGGCGACGATTGCGCTGGCCTTCACGATCGTCAGCCGCCTGTTGCGCGGCAAGGTCGATGCGGGCCATGCGGTGCCGGCCTGGCTCATTCCGGGCGTGGCCACGCTGGACATCACGGTGGCCGGCAGCACGATGCCGATGGCCTGGGCCAGGGAACTCAACCTGTTCTCGATGGCGGTCGGCACGATGGTGGCGCTGGTGTTCTTCACGATGATCGTGTCGCGCCTCATCCATCACCACGAAAAGCTCGCGAACGAGATGGTGCCGTCGCTGATGATCTTGATGGCGCCGTTCGAAGTCGGCTTTCTCGCGTACACGAGCTTCTTCCAGCGCGTCGACGCCTTCGCGGCGATGCTTTTCTACTTCGGGCTCTTCGTTTTCCTGGCGCTGGTCTTCAAGGTGTTCAAGCGCAGCGTGCCCTTCGCGGCCGGGTGGTGGGCGCTGAGCTTTCCGATTGCGGCGCTCGCCAATGCCGCATTGCGCTATTCGGAGCACGCTGGCAGCGCGGTGGTGACTGCGCTGGCGGTGGCGTTGCTGGCGTTCCTGAGCGGGCTGATCGCGGTGCTGCTGTTTCGCACGTTGCGGCTTTTTGCGAGCGGCAAGCTGCTTGCGCCGCGGTGAGTTCGCTTCGCTTTTTTACACGCGATAAGTTGATGAACATGTCTGAAGAACTGTCCGCGAATTCCGCTGAGGCCGACGCACTCGCCCAGGAACACGCTGCCGCGTTGATCGCGCAATGGGAACAGGTCGGCAACTGCAGTTGCCTGGACCAGGTCGAAGCCGCCGGGGCGAGTCGCCCAGTGGAGGCCGTTGCCGAATGAAAGGGCCTGCGAAGTTGATGGCCTTTCATTAACAAATGAGAAGCAATCTCATTTGATGTAAGATTCGCTCATCGAAAGGCGCAGCGGTTTTCCTTGCTCCTTTCATCGATTTCATCGTGGGGCGACCCGAGACCTTCAAACGTCTCCAAGGTCGTTTTTTGCTAGCCATCGGTTCTCCGGCCAGCCATGCATTTTTTCCACGAGCCTCCCCCGGCTTTCTCTCGTCCCTCTTTTTTCTTCTGCCTCCCCGACGCATGGAGCACGCCGACAAACTCAAGCACACGGGCCTGAAGGCCACGCTTCCGCGGATGAAGGTGCTGGAGCTGTTCGAGCACAGCGACCGGCGCCACCTCTCGGCCGAAGACGTGTACCGGCAGTTGCTGACGCTGGACCTCGACATGGGGCTGGCCACCGTCTACCGCGTGCTGGCGCAGTTCGAGCAAGCGGGGCTGCTGAAGAAGAGCCAGCTCGGCGCGGGCAGGGCGGTGTACGAGCTTAACGACGGAGAACAGCACCACGGCCACCTGGTCTCGCTGGTCGACGGTGCGGTGCACGAGTTCTTCGATCCGCGCATCGAGGAGCGCCTTGCGGCCATCGCGATAGAGAAGGGCTTCGACCTCGACGACTACGTGGTGACGGTGTTCGGCCGGCCACGGCGCTGAAGAGCGCGCGACCCTCTCGTCTTTCAGCGCTTCAGCGCTTCATCCGGGCAATGACCCGGCGTGGATGCGCGGCGGCAACTGCACCACCAGGTAGTCGATCAGGCTGCGCACCGCCGGCAGCATGCCCCTGGGCGGCGGATACACCAGGTGCAGCATGTGCCCCTCGGCGGCCCACTCGGGCAGCACCTGCTCGAGCCGCCCGTCTTGCAGCGCAGCCGCGACGACGGGTTCGGGCAAGAAGGCAACGCCAATGCCGTGCACCGCGGCCTCGAACAGCACGCTGAAATCGCTGGTCACCAAACGAGGGTGCACCTTGGCGGTGTCCGCCTGCCCCGCGCGGCGCTTCAGATGCCAGTGCGCGCTGCCGTCCTGCCGGTCATGCATGTCGTGCACGTGGCTGATCACGTCGATGTCGCCCAGCGCTGCCAGTTGCTGCGGCCGGCCGTGCGCGGCCACGAAGGCGGGGCTCGCGACCAGGATGAGCCGCGCCGTGCCCAGCGACTGCGCGACCATGCCCGGCTCGGGATCGTTGCGCGGGCGGCCCCGCAGCGCGAGGTCGAAGCGCTCCTCGATCAGGTTGACCGTGCGGTCGGTCGCTTCCACCAGCACCTTCACCTTGGGGTGGCGCGCCAGGTAGCCCGGCAGCACGGGCGCGAGGTAGCTCTGCGCCATCACCACGGGGCACGACAGGCGCACGGTGCCCGAGGGCTCCTTCTGCAGTTCGGCGACGCTGTCGTAGGCGGCCTCCGCGCTTTCGACCGCCGCGAGGCAGCGCGCGTAGAAGCGCTCGCCCGCCTCGGTCAGCGCGATGGACCGGGTGGAGCGCTGCAGCAGCCGCAGCCCCACGCGCTGCTCCAACTCGGCCACGCGCCGGCTCAGCCGGGTCTTCTCGACGCCGGTGGCGCGCGCCGCCGCGGTGAAGCCGTTGTTCTGGACCACGGAGGCGAAGAAGTAGAGATCGTTGAGGTCGTGCATTGCGGGTGATTGGTGCTCTACAGCACCAGTCCTTGGCGATTCGGCCATCTTATCAATCAATTGGTGCGGCTATAGAGTCCTGCTACAGCACGGAGACCGCCATGAACTCGCCCCATTCGCCACCCGCAAAACCTGCATCGCCCGACCCGGCGCTGCTGCTCATCATCTTCCTGCTGACCTTCCTGGAGTTCCTGCAGACCGGAATGATCGCTTTCGGCGCGGGCCCGATCATGGGAGAAATCGGCGCCTCGCCCGAGGAGTTCAGCCTCGCCACGGTGGTCTATGCGTGCGTGGCGGTGTCGACCATTTCCAAGCAGCGCTGGCTGGTGGAGCGCCTGGGCTGGCGCAACTTCGTGCTCCTGTCTTTGGGGCTGTTCGTGCTGGGCGGCGCCATCTGCGGCACCAGCGGCTCGTACCCGCAGTTCCTGGCCGGCCGCGCCGTGATGGGGCTGGGCGGTGCTGCCTTCATGACGACGGGCCGCGTACTGGTGAACCTGATTGCGCCGGGCCCGAAGCGCTTCACTGGCATCCGCTACTTCGCGACGGGGCTTGCCGCGGGCATTGCGTTTGCGCCGGCGCTGGCGTCGTTCGCGGTGTCGCACGGCCATTGGCACGGCATCTTCGCGATGTTGATCGTCGCGGCCCTGGTCGCGGCGGTGCTGGCGGCGCTGTGCCTGCCCACCGAACTGGTGCCGGCGCAGTTGCGCAGCCAGAGCCATCCCTTGGTCTTCATGGGCCTGGCCAGCGGCAGCTTCCTGCTGCTCTATGTGCTGCAGCGCAGCCAGTACGACTTTTTCAGCGACGCGACGATGCTCACCGCCGGGCTCGGCTGCGGCGCGCTCGCGCTGTATTACTTCTTCAGATCGCTGCGCCGGCATGAGCGGCCGCTACTCGCGCTGAAGGCGCTTCGGCATCCGCGCTACATCGGCGGCGTGGCGGTGTTCACGCTGTGCTACGTGCTGTTGGGCGCCAACAACTTCATGCTGCCGGTGCTGATGCAACGCACGCTCGGCTATTCATGGGAAACGGTGGGGCAGGTCCAGTCGCTCGGCCTGTCCTCGGCGCTCGCGGCGTGGATGCTGATGTCGTGGGCGATGCCGCGCTGGCCGGGCGCGAAGAAGTTCCTGGTGTCGGGTTTCGTGGCGCTGGCGATGTTCGGCGTGCAGCTCTCGCGCATCGACGCGGACGTGTCGCTGTGGGCCAGCGTGCTGCCCGCGCTGGCCTGCAACGGCGTCTTCCTGATCTTCGTGATGGCGACCACGGCGATGCATGCCTTTCGCGATGTGCAGCAGGACGAGTCGGTGCTCTCGCACGCGCAGCAACTGAAGAACATGACCGCGCAGTTCGGCACGGCGCTGGGCACCGCGGCCGCCACCTTGCTGCTGCAGTGGCGCAGCACGGCGCACTACAGCGTGCTCAACAACCGCTTCGCGACGGGGGATTCGGTGTACACGCAGACGCTGCACGACCTGAGCCAGTTGCTGGCATCGCGCGGCGCAGGTCCGCAGTCGGACGCGATGGCCGCGGCGTCGCTGGCGCAGGTGCTGGGGCAGAACGCGACGCTGCTTGCGTGCCTGGATTACTTCGCGGTCATTGCCGTGGTGGGGGTGCTGGGTGCGCTGGCGATGGGTTCGCAGCGGTTGATGAAGTAGGGCCAGAAAAAGGGCGGAAGCAAGGACGTGTCGAAGGGGCATTGGCACGACACAGTTAGGCAACAATTATGATGAGAATGCTTGTTATTAACATTCTCGTCCGAAGTGGGCGCCATGGGGAATGCGCGCCGAACACGGTGCGCTTCCCGGCCGCCGCACTCCGTATTTCTCACCCGGCTCACCTAGCTCAGCCGGGTTTTGTTTGCCTTTTTCTGTTCGCCTTTCCCCACCCATGCCTTCGTCGACTGCATTTTCGTCCCGCGCAGAATTCCGTTTCACGCCCACCCCGCTCGCACGCCTCGCGCGCCAATGCCTGGGGGCCTCGCTCGTCCTCGCCGCCGCCGGTGCGGCTGCGCAAACCGCCTCTGCGCCAGGCCAGCTGCAGGAAGTCACCGTGTCCGACCAGGCCGAGGCCATCGGCGGGTTGCAGAAGACGTATTCGGGCGGGCAGTTCGCGCGCGGCGGCAGCCTCGGCATCCTGGGCATCACCGACCTGATGAACGTGCCCTTCAGCACGACCAACTACACCTCCGAGCTCATCGACAACCAGCAGGCGCTGAGCGTGGCCGACGTGGTGATGAACGACGCGTCGGTGCGCCCGCTGACCTCGCGCGGCGGCTTCGGCGACGACTTCCAGATCCGCGGCTTCACCGTGCCCAACTCCGACATCGGCATGAACGGCCTGTTCGGCCTGTCGCCCACCACGCGCATTCCGCTGGAGATGATCGAGCGCGTCGAAGTGCTCAAGGGCCCGGGCGCGCTGGCCAACGGCGTCGGTCCCACGGGCAGCGTGGGCGGCAGCATCAACGTGGTGACCAAGCGCGCGGCCGACGTGCCGCTCACGCGCCTGACCACCACCTACATGAGCCGCGCCCAGTTCGGTACGCACCTGGACGTGGGCCGGCGCTTCGGCAAGGAGAACGAGTGGGGCGTGCGCGTGAACGGCGTGCTGCGCAACGGCGAAGGCAACATCGACAACGGCAAGCAGAAGCTCGGGCTGGCCACCCTGGGGCTCGACTACCTGGGCACGCGCCTGCGCTGGTCGCTGGACGCCTTCGCCAGCAAGGGCGACACACGCGAGTTCCGTCCGCAGACCAGCTTTGCCGCGGGCATCACGGAAATTCCGGAGCCGCCTTCGGCACGGCTGAACTTCTATCCGGGCACGCAGCTGAAGGACAACGTCAAGACGACCATCTCGCGCGTCGAGTACGACATCAGCGACACCACCATGGCATACGGCAGCGTGGGCTACACCGACCAGGACTACCAGCAGACCTTCCCGAGCGGCCGGCCGAACTCGCTGGGCAACTTCAACGTGTCGAACGCCTACTACGACTACTACGGCAAGACCACCGCTGCAGACGCCGGCCTGCGCACCCGCTTCAAGACCGGCAGCGTGGGCCACACGCTGGCGCTGGGCGTGAACCTGCTGAGCCAGGAGACGGGCTTCTTCTACGCGACCTCGCCGCGCACCAACCCGTCCAGCCTGTACAACCCTGCGCCGCTGCCGGCGGTGACGGCGCTTCGCACGCCCGCGACCAAGGCCGGCGAGCTCAGGCAGACCAGCGTGGTGCTGGCCGACACGCTGTCTTTCGCCAACGACCGGCTGCTGGTCACGCTGGGCCTGCGCGACCAGACCATGGAGCAGGAGGCGTTCTCGCAGACCACCGGCGCATCGACCAGCCGCTACAAGGCCAGCGCCGTCACGCCGCTGGCGGGGGTGGTGTTCAAGGTGGCGAACAACGTCTCGCTGTACGGCAACTACACCGCCGGCCTCACGCGCGGCGGCACGGCCGGCCCGGGCACGGCCAACGTCGGCGAGACCTTCGCGCCGCAGAAGTCGAAGCAGTACGAAGCGGGCGTGAAGGTCGACTGGGGCCAGCTCACCACGCAGGCCGCCGTGTACCAGATCACCCGGCCCAACAGCCTCACCGACCCGGCCACGCTGGTCTACAGCTTCGGTGGCGAGCAGCGCAACCGAGGGCTCGAGCTGACGGCCTACGGCGAAATCCACAAGGGCCTGCGCCTGATGGCCAGCGCCGCCTTCAACGACGCCACGCTCACCCGCACCGCCGGCGGCGTGAACCAGGGCAACGACGCCACCGGCGTGCCCAAGCGCACCTTCAACCTCGGGCTCGACTGGGACACGCCCTGGGTGCCGGGCCTGAGCCTGAACGGCCGCGTGATCAACACCTCGTCGGTGTACGCCGACGCCGCCAACCGGCTGAGCGTGCCTTCGTGGACGCGCCTGGACATCGGCGCGCGCTATGCCACCAAGGTGGCGAACAAGGCCGTGACCTTCCGCGCCAACCTGGAGAACGTGTTCGACAAGAACTACTGGGTGACCAGCACCTACGTCACCGTGGGCGCGCCGCGCACGCTGATGCTCTCGGCCTCGATCGACTTCTGAAACCCTTCCGACACAAGAGAATCCGCATGACCCGAACGTTTTCCATCGCCAGCGCCGCCCTTGCCCTGCTGGGCCTTGCCAACGCCGCGCAGGCGCACCAGATCTGGATCGAGCAGCCCGCCGGGCAAAAGACCGCCACCGTCCGCTTCGGCGAATTCGGCGACAACCTGCGCGAGGCATCGCCCGGCCTGCTCGACAAGTTCGGCAAGCCCACGGCCACGCTGCTGTCCGCCAAGGGCGAGCAAGCCGTGGCACCGCAAAAGACCGCCACCGGCTTCGCCTTGCCCTTCGGCGCGGCGGCGGGCGACAGCATCGTGGCCGAAGACGCGGGCTACCCGCTGTACACCCGTAAGCAGGGCGACACCGAAACGCGCAACCGCTACTACCCGGCCGCGCGCCTGGTCACCAGCCTGGCCGCGCAGCAACCCAAGCTGGCGCTCGACCTGGTGCCCTCGGGCCAGGCGGGCGAGTTCAAGCTGTTCTTCAAGGGCGAGCCCAAGGCCAAGACCAAGGTGGCGCTGGTCACCCAGTCGGGCTGGAGCAAGGAAGGGCACACCGACGAGCAGGGCGTCGTGAAGTTCGACATGCCCTGGCAGGGCATCTACGTGGCAGAAGTCAGCGTGAACGAGCGTGCGCCCGGTGAGCGCCAGGGGGCGGAAGGCGTCGAGAAGTTCGAGTCCGTGAGCTATGTCACGTCGTTGACCTATGTGAAGAGCGACGGCCTGGCGCCGCTGCCGGCCGGGCCTGTGGCCGCGCCCAACAAGTAAGCGAAGGAGGCCTGCCGGGCCTCATTGACTGCGTGGCGGGTGAAAAGGGGCTGAATCCAGATGTGAACTTTGGTCGTACTGGTGAAAACCCTGATCACCACGCCATGCCACACCTTGAAGAAGCCACATTCGCCACCGACCGTTTCGACGTGCTCGACGCCCAGGGGCGCAGCGAGACGGTCGTCGAATACACGACCTACCTGACCAGCTCCAGCGCAACCACGCACTTCAGGCCCATCTTTGCGGGCGTGCGGTATGGGCTGGAAGACGGAACGGCCGTGCGCCGCACCGGCGAAAGGCGCTTCGAGGCGTTGGGCGGACGGTGCATGCGCGCCATCGAGCGACAAGGCCAGCGCGGTCAATGCCAGCGCGCGCGGGCATCGCATGCGCGTTGCGGCGCTGAGGGAGCCGGCGCCTGACGCTGCCCAGCCGTGGGATGGTCGTTTACTGAAGCTCGTCGAGCTTCTTGGCGGTCACGAAACCCGAAACGACGACGGCGGCCACAGCGACGAGGCAAAGCAAAAGCGTGGACATTTGCAAACTCCAGAATGTGAATGGTTTTCTGGAGTATAGGGTAAACCCTAATAACCTGTGGCGCTCGGGCCATCGCCGCGCGGGCTGACCTGTGGAGCGCGGGCTGCTCAGCGGCTGTCGCGCTTTCCTTGCGCATACCGGTTCTGCGAACCGGCGTGTGCGTGCAGCGCGATGTTCTCCGCGCGCTCCTTCAACGGGTTCAACCGGGCCGCGCGCGGGTTGATGTCCAGCGGTGCCGTGACGAGCGGCGCGCCCGCCGCGGCAGCACCCAACGGCGAAAGCGTCGCGGGTGCCTTCGACGAATGCTCCTGCACAGGCACGGCCGCCAGGGCCGCGTGCTTGAGTTCCAGCGCATGCTTGACCGCGGTCTTCAGGCTCATCGGCTTCGCAGCCGGCTTGCGGCTCTTCCTGGTCGGCGCTTTCTTCGTGGCGGCGGCCGGTGCGGGCTCGGCCTTGGCGGCAGTCTTGCGCGCCGCTGGCTTCGTCACCTTCGTGGTGTTCTTCGTTTTTGCTGGCGCCGCCTTCACCGTTCGCGCCTTCGGAGCAACGCCGCTTTCCTTCGCTTCCTTCGCATCGAGCTGCGCAAGCCGAGCTTCGAAGCGCTCCAGCACCTCCTCGAACACCGTCGCCTTCTTCGACGTGCGCTCGTTGTCGCCACCGGCGGCCGCGCGCTTGCCTGCCGCGGCCTTGCGCGTCGCGACGCTCTGGCGCCGGTAGAGGTCGCGGTACTTGTCGCGCAGCGCGCGTGCGCGTGTCACCTTGCCGCGCAGACGCGCCGCGGTCAGTTCCTTGACCGGGCCGGCCCGGCTCTGGTCGAAGACCGCGAGTTCCGCGGCGGTCAACAGCACTCGCGCCTGAGTAAGGGTGTAAGCCATGCGATGTCTCTCCTTCATGTGATTGAGGGCAGGCGTCCACCTTAGTGGCTGGCTCTCGATGGCCATGTGGGACGGGGTCGACGATTGGCCCTTGCGTGAGCGTGGCAAAAACAGGCAATCCAGAGGCAACTCAGGCCCTCACCAGGGCGAAGCGCCGTCAATCGCGCCTTCGCGCCGCGCTTCGAAAGCTTCGTGCAGAAACTCCACCAGCGCCCGCGTCTTCGCCGACATGTGGGCCTTGGTCGGAAAAACCATGAAGATGTCCGCCGGCGGCGGCGACCAGCTGCCCAGCACCCGCCGCAGCCGCCCCGAACGCAGGTAGGGCGCCGCGTCCCACTGCGAGCGCATCAGGATGCCGTGCCCGTCGAGCGCCCAGGCCAGCGCGCATTCGCCGTCGTTGCTGCTCAGCGCGCCGCGCACCTTCACCGTTTCCTGCCGGCCGCCCGAGCGCAGGTGCCAAGAGCCGAAGGCCTCGTCGCCCTCGCGGATGAACAGGCAGCTGTGCTGCGGCAACTCGCGCGGGTGCGCGGGCTCGCCCGCTTTCGCCAGATAACGTGGAGAGGCGCACAGCACGCGCGCGTTCGAGCCGAGCTTGCGCGCCGTCAGCCGCGCATCGGGCAGGGTGCCGATGCGCACCGACAGGTCGAAGCCCTGCTCGACCAGGTTCACCGGCCGGTCCGTGAGGTGCAGCTGCACCTCCACATCGGGAAAGGCACGCGCGAACTTCGACAGCGCCGGCGCGATGAAGCGCCGGCCGAACCCCATCGTGGCGCTGACCTTCAGCAGTCCGCGCGGCGCCACTTTGGCGCCCGAGACGGCGCGCTCCACCGCGTCGAGCGCATCGAGCACGCGCGCGCCTTCGGTGAGGTAGGTCTCGCCTTCGGGCGTGAGGCTGATGCGCCGCGTGGTGCGGTTGAGCAGCCGCACCCCCAGGCGCGCCTCCAGCGCGGCGAGGCGCTTGCTGACCGAAGGCGGCGTAAGGCCCAGCTCTTGCGCGGCGGCGCTGAGGCTGCCCTGCTTCATGAGCACGGCGAAGAAAGACAGGTCGGAGAGGGAATCCATGCGCCGAATACTAAGTCGCCACAAGAAAGAATCAATTGTCTGAGACGACTTTGTGGCATGCAAAGAACTAACTACGATTTGCCCCAGTGGCCCGAAGACGCAAGGCCAGAGCCCACGCAGACACCGAAGGACACCCCATGAGCGACCTCTTTCCCGGCTTCGAAAAACACCACGTCGACGTGGGCGACGGCATCGCCATCTCGGCGGTGGTCGGCGGCCGCGGCGCCCCGTTGCTGCTGCTGCACGGCCACCCGCAGACGCATGCCATCTGGCACCGCGTCGCGCCCGTGCTGGCCGAGGATTTCACCGTGGTGGCGGCCGACCTGCGCGGCTACGGCGATGCGTCGAAACCGCGCGGCGATGCGGACCACGCCAACTACGCCAAGCGCGCGCTGGCCGCCGACCAGGTCGCGCTGATGCGCCACTTCGGCCACAGCCGCTTCAGCGTGCTGGCCCACGACCGCGGCGCGCGCGTGGCGCACCGTCTGGCCATGGACCACCCCGAGGCCGTGCGCCGCCTGGTGCTGCTCGACATCGCACCCACGCTGGCCATGTACGCGCAGACCACCGATGCCTTCGCGCGCGCCTACTGGCACTGGTTCTTCCTGATCCAGCCCGCGCCGCTGCCCGAGCGCCTCATCGAGGCCGACCCCGCCGCCTACGTGCGCGAAGTGATGGGCCGGCGCAGCGCGGGGCTCACGCCCTTCGACCCGCGCGCGCTTGCCGAATACCAGCGCTGCCTGGCCTTGCCGGGCGCCGCGCACGGGCTGTGCGAGGACTACCGCGCGTCCGCCGGCATCGACCTCGTGCACGACCAGGCCGACCGCGACGCCGGCCGCCTGCTGCAGCCGCCGCTGCTGGCGCTGTGGGGCGCGCAAGGCGTCGTGCATCGCTGCTTCGATCCGCTAGCCGAGTGGCGGCGCGTGGCGCTGCAGGTCGAGGGCGAGGCCTTGCCCTGCGGCCACTACATCGCCGAAGAGGCGCCGCAGGCGCTGCTGGACAGGGCCTTGCCCTTCCTGAAGCAAGGAACCCACGTGAACCACGGGGACCACAAAGATCACGGAGCCCACGCATGACCGCGCCCACCACCCTCTACCGCAAGCTGGTCGATTCGCACACCGTGACGCAGCTCGACGCGCAGAACGTGCTCCTCTTCTGCGACCTGCACCTGATGAACGAATACACCAGCCCGCAAGCCTTCGCCGGCCTGCACGAGCAGGGCCGCGGCGTGGCGATGCCGGGGCAGAACGTGTCGACCGTGAGCCACATCATTCCCACGCATGCGGTGCGCCACCGCGTCATCCAGGACCCGGCCTCCGCGCTGCAGGCGAGCAACCTGAAGCGCAACTGCGAGCGCCACGGCATCGCGCTGTTCGACACCAACGACGCGCTGCAGGGCATCGAGCACATCATCGCGCCGGAGCACGGCATGATCCGCCCCGGCATGGTCGTGATCTGCGGCGACAGCCACACCACCACCTACGGCGCGCTCGGCGCACTGGGCTTCGGCATCGGCACATCGGAGGTCGAGCACGTGCTGGCCACGCAGACGCTGGTGTACCGGCTCGCGCAGGACATGCGCATCCGCGTCGACGGCCGCCTGCCGACCGGCACCACCGCGAAAGACCTGGTGCTGAAGATCATCAGCCGCATCGGCGCGCAGGGCGCGCGCGGCTTCGCGGTGGAGTTCTGCGGCGAGGCCATCGAGGCGCTGTCGGTCGAGGCACGCTTCACGCTGTGCAACATGGCGGTGGAGGCCGGCGCGCGCGGCGCGTTGATTGCGCCCGACCAGGCCGCCATCGACTACGTGCTGGCGCGCGCACCCGACATCGACGACGCGCAGCGCGCGCTCGCGTTGGCGCACTGGGCCACGCTGCGCAGCGACGAGGGCGCGCGCTTCGACGTGGAACACCGCTTCGACGCGGCGCAGGTCGCGCCCTGCGTCACCTGGGGCACCAGCCCCGACCAGGCCGTGGCCATCGATGACGTGGTGCCTGCGGCCGAAGGCGCCCAGGGCGCCAGCATCGCGCAGGCGCAGCGCTACACCGGGCTGGCGGCGGGCGCGCCGCTCGAAGGGCTGGCCGTGCAGCACGTGTTCATCGGCTCGTGCACCAACGCCCGCATCGAAGACCTGCGCGCCGTCGCGCAGGTGGTGCAGGGCCGGCGCGTGGCGCCCGGTATTCGCGCGATGGTGGTGCCGGGCTCCGGCGCGGTGCGCGCGCAGGCCGAGGCCGAGGGCATCGCGGCATTGCTGGTGCGCGCGGGTTTCGAATGGCGCCAGCCCGGCTGCTCCATGTGCCTGGCGATGAACGACGACGTGCTCGCGCCCGGCGCGCGCTGCGCATCGACCACCAACCGCAACTTCGAGGGGCGGCAGGGCCGCGGCGCCATCACCCACCTCATGAGCCCCGCCATGGCCGCGGCCGCCGCCGTCACCGGCCACATCACCGACGTTCGCAAGCTGGAGCCTCTGCAATGACCCCGACCCCCACGCAAGATAGCGCGCAGGAGCACGACCGCATCGAAGGCATCGCCGCGCCCATTCCCATCGCCAACCTCGACACCGACCAGATCATGCCCAAGCAGTTCCTGCGCGGCATCGACAAGGCGGGGCTCGCGCAGGGCCTGCTGTGGGACCTGCGCTTTCATGGCGACGGCAGCCCGCGCGAAGAGTTCGTGCTCAACCGCGGCGCCTATGCGGGCACGCGCATCCTCGTGGCCGATGCCAACTTCGGTTGCGGCTCCAGCCGCGAGCACGCGGTGTGGGGGCTGCAGCAGTACGGCATCGAGGCGGTGATTGCGCCCAGCTTCGGCGAGATCTTCTATTCGAACGCCATGAACAACCGCCTGCTCGCGGTGATGCTGCCCGAGGCCGACGTGCAGGCGCTGCTCGGCCTTGCCGCCTCGCCGGCATTCGAAGCATCGCCGCTGCGCCTGGAAATCGATGTGCGCCGCCTCGAGGTGCGCTCGCCGCTGGGCACGCACGGCTTCACGCTGTCGCCGCGCCACCGCGCCATGTTCCTCGAGGGCCTCGACCTGATCGGTGCGTCGCTGGCGCACCGTGCCGCCATCGATGCCTTCGCGCAGCGCCACTGGGCCGCCCAACCCTGGACGCGCGACGTGGCGCGCCGCACCAAGGCGCGGCTCGACGGCCTCGCGTAAGCGGACACGCACGCGCGGCGTCAGCCGGCATCGAAGTTTGCTTCGCGCAGTCTCCCGGCCGCCACGCCGGCGTTCCCGAAATGCGGGCAATTTGGGATAGTCGGCGGATGCGCAATTCCCCCGCCTTGCAAGCCGCTTCCACAGGCCGCGCGTTCCTCCAGAACGCCGGCGAACTGGGCGGGCTCATCGATCGCTTCGACTGGGGCGCGACCGCCATCGGCGCCATCGACGGCTGGCCGGCGGAGATGAAGTCCGTCCTGGCCTTCGTGCTGCGCAGCCCCACGCCCATCGTGACGCTCTGGGGCGAGAAGGGCGTCATGATCTACAACGACGCCTACGGCCCGTTCGCCGGCAACAGGCATCCCGAGCTGCTGGGCTCCAACGTGCTCGAAGGCTGGCACGAGGTGGCCGACTTCAACGCCAACGTGCTGCAGAAGGTCTACCACGAGGGCGGCACGCTCTCGTACAAGGACCAGGAGCTCACGCTGGTGCGCGACGGCACGCCGCGCATGCTGTGGGCCGACCTCGAATACTCCCCGGCGCTGGACGCGGAGGGCACCGTCCTCGGCGTGGTGGCCATCGTCGTGGAGACCACCGACCGCGTGCTGGCCGAGCGGCGTGCCGCGACCGAGCACGAGCGCGCCCGGGTGAACGCCGAGCGGGTGCAGCTCGCGCTCAGCGCGGGCGCCATCATCGGCGCCTGGTTCTGGGACCTTCCTACCGACCGCTTCACCATCGACGAGGGGTTCGCCGCCAGCTTCGGCATCGACCCGGCGATGGGGCGCAGCGGCATTCCGCTGGAGCAGATCATCGCCACGGTGCACCCCGACGACCGCGACGGGCTGCTCGCGGCCATCAACGCGGCCATCGGGCGCGGCGGTGCCTACGCGCACCAGTACCGCGTAAGGCGGGCAGACGGCAAGTACTACTGGATCGAGGCGAACGGGCGCGTCGACCACACCGCCGACGGCACGCCCATCAGCTTTCCGGGGGTGCTGATCGACGTCGAGGAGCGCCGCGCGGTGGAGGCCGAGCGCGACCGCGCCATCGCCATGCTGCGCACCCTGAACGACCAGCTGGAGCAGCGCGTGACCGAGCGCACCTCCGAGCTGCTGAAGACCGAGGAGGCGCTGCGCCAGGCGCAGAAGATGGAGGCGGTTGGCCAGCTCACCGGCGGCCTGGCGCACGACTTCAACAACCTGCTGGCCGGCATTTCGGGCGCGCTGCAGCTCATCGGCATTCGCCTGGCGCAGGGCCGGCACAACGACCTGGAGCGCTACATGGGCGCGGCGCAGGGGGCGGTGAAGCGTGCGGCGGCGCTCACGCACCGGCTGCTGGCGTTTTCGCGCCGGCAGACGCTCGACCCGAAGCCGACCAACATCAACCGCCTCGTCGCCGGCATGGAAGAACTGGTGCGCCGCACCGTCGGCCCCTCGGTGGAGCTGGAGGTGGTGGGCGCTGGCGGGCTGTGGCCGGCGCTGGTGGACCCGTCGCAGCTCGAAAACGCCTTGCTGAACCTGTGCATCAACGCGCGCGACGCCATGCCCGACGGCGGCCGCATCACCATCGAGACCGCCAACAAATGGCTGGACCGCCACGGCGCGCGCACCCACGACCTGCCCGAAGGCCAGTACCTGTCTCTGTGCGTGACCGACACCGGCACCGGCATGTCGCCCGACGTGAAGGACAGGGCCTTCGAGCCCTTCTTCACCACCAAGCCGCTGGGGCAGGGCACCGGGCTCGGCCTGTCGATGATCTACGGCTTCGCCAAGCAGTCGGGCGGGCAGGTGCGCATCTACTCCGAGCTCGGCAAGGGCACCACCGTGTGCATCTACCTGCCGCGCCACCACGCCGGCGGCGACATCGACGAAGACGGCGTCGAGGTGCGCCCGCCGCCGCGCTCCGAGCAGGGCGAGACGGTGCTGGTGGTCGACGACGAACCCACCGTGCGCATGCTGGTAACGGACGTGCTGCAGGAGCTCGGCTACAGCGCCATCGAGGCGGCAGACAGCGTGGCGGGTTTGAAGATCCTTCAGTCCGACGTGCGCATCGACCTGTTGATCAGCGACGTGGGGCTGCCTGGCGGCATGAACGGGCGGCAGATGGCCGACGCGGCGCGTCAATCACGGCCGGAGCTGAAGGTGCTGTTCATCACCGGCTACGCGGAAAACGCGGCGGTGGGCAACGGTCACCTGGAGCGCGGCATGGCGGTGATGACGAAGCCGTTCCAGCTGGAGGCCCTGGCGGCCCGCGTGCAGGAAATGATTTCGCAGGGCTGAGCGGGCGAGTTCACGCGCGTACAAATGCCGACGGGCTCGCGGCCAGCTTCGATGCCCGGCGCCAGACGATCTCGGCCTGCAGCGCCACCATCACGCCGATGAGCAGCAGCACCTCGCCGAAGCCGCCGTGCGCGGCGGCCTGGTGCGTTTCGGCCTCCCAGGCGCCGATGCCCACCTTGAGCGCGATCAGCAGCAGGAACAACGCGATCGTCAGCGGCGTGCCGCGCGCCATGGGCTGGCCGTTCGCGTCCAGCCACAGCCGGCTCCACCGGCCCCTTGCGACACCGGTGACGGCGCTGAGCAGCAGGCCGCCCAGCAGCACCATCCACGCAAGCTCGCTCGGCGGCCACTGGAAGCCGCCCGCCACCAACCCGACGCCGCAGTAGATGAGCGCCAGCTTGAAGCGCGTGCGGCCCACCACGCGGTGCGCCACGGATTGCTTGTAGAGCGCGTAGGCGGTCAGCGCGAGGATCGCCAACGCTTCATGCAGCGGCATGGCGCGGCCTTCAGTAGCGCACGCCGCGGTGGTATTCGTCGGCGATGGCGACTTCGTCCTGCGCCTGGCGAATCAGCTCGATCGCGCGGCCCGCATGGCCGCCGAAGGTGGGCCCGTTCACCTGCTGCGCCCCCTGGATATGGTTGATGGCCACCTGCAGCGCCTGCTCGGCGTTCTGGAAGTTGGGGTGCGACAGCGGGAAGGCGGAAGCACAGGCGGTGAGTGTCGCCGTGGCGGCAACGCCGCCGATGAATGCAGTCAAGGTTTTCATGATGGTTCGAGATCGGAAGGATGTGGATGACGAGCGGGCGCGCACGGTGCGCGCCCTGGCGCCGGTGGCACTCGACAAACAACGTGTGGTCCCGGCAGCCATGACTGTCGCCGTTGCGCGGGCGGCGTGGTGTGCTGCGCGTCCGATCTATTGCACGGGCGTCCCGCGGCCTCGTTGCTTCACTGCCTCGCCTCGGGTGGCGGCGCGTCGGTGCGGCACAGGCTCGCCGCTTGCGCCTGCGCGAAGAGTTCCTCGCGCCGCGCGCGCGCGGCGGCCAGGGCGTCTTCGCCGGTGAGCCAGCGCTGGACAATGCCGCGCGCCGCGGCCAGCACCGACTCGCGCGCCACGGGCGTCATGAGCGCCGTGGGCGTTTCAGTGCGCGCCTTGGCGCGCGCCAGGTCCGGCCAGCCCGGCACCACCTCGGCGACGGCCATCATTCCGCCGTCCTCGTGCTCGAGGATGTGGCAGTGAAAGACGAACTTGCCGATCGCGATCGGGTCGCGAAAGTCGATCAGCAGCTTCACCTGCCCCGGCGGCGACCCGCTGTCGGGCTGGAACGAGACGTTCACGTTGTCCTGGTGGCCCACGAAGTCGCGCGCGGCGCCGTCGACCTCCACCACCTGGAAGTCGGTCTGGTGGATGTGGAACACGTGCCACTCGCCCGTGGGGTTGAGCACGGTCCATTCCTCGACCGTGCCCGACTGGATGGTCGCGTCGACCCGCGCGGGGTCGAACTGCCGCGGGCCGTTGCCCGAGTCGATGTAGAAAGTGTTGCCGTCGGCCGACTCCTGGAAGGTGATGGTGCGCCGCCGCGCCACGGGCAGGGTGCGCAGGTCTTCCACGGGCGGCAAGGCGGCGGGCAGCACGCGTGGTTGCTGCGGCTCGCCTTGCGAGACCAGCGTGAGCAGCGTGGCCTCGGGCGCGGTGTCGCCCTGCGGGCCGGTGTCGATGGGCAGCGACTTCAGCGCGTAGGTGCCCGCCGCCGCACCCTGGATGAGCACCTCGCTGCGCGAGGCCGGCGGCAGCAGCAGCTCGCTGAAGGGCACCAGCCGGTTGTGGCGGATGCCGTCGCGCGCCAGCTCGTACAGCGTGTGGCCCGCCAGCGTGAGGCGGTAGTACATGTTCGCGCTGATGTTGCCGATGCGCAGCAGCTGGGTTTCGCCGGGCGCGATGGTCATCACCGGGTTGGCCTGGCCGTTCACGGTGCGGTGCGTGGGCGCGCTGCTGTCGATGTCGGCCGGCACCTTGCCGTCGGGGCCGATCTGTATGTCCTTCAGCAGCACCATGCGCTCCCTGATGCCCGCCAGCTCCGGCACGGGCGCCAGAAGCCCCTCGATCACCAGGCCGCCCGAGAGCCCGCCCATCACCTGTTGCTCCGAGCTGCCGTGCTGGTGGCTGTGGTACCAGTACAGGCCCGGGTGGTGCGACGCCGGAATGGCCACGCGGTAGTCGGTGGTCGTGCCCGGCGGCACGTGCAGGAACACGTTGTCGGACACGGTGGCGTCGGGGTTGATGCGCGGCGACACGTTCAGCCCGTGGTAGTGCTCGTTGGTCGGCGCGGCCGAGTTGTTGACCAGCCGCAGCGCCAGCGTGTCGCCCGGCTTCAGGCGCAGCACCGGCGGCATGTACGCGCCGTTGTAGACCGTGGTCGTCACGGGCAGGCCGTCGACCTCGACCGTGCGCGTGGACACCTCCAGCGTGGTGCTGAGCACGCCGTCCTTGCTCGTCACCTCGGGCGGGTTGCGGAAGGTCTCGGTGACGAGCCCTGTGCCGTTGTTGCCAGGAATGAACGGGGCGCCACCCCCACCGCCGCCCCCGTCCCCGCAGCCGGTGGCCAGCAGCGTGGCCGCAAGGCAGGGCGCCAGCACGAAGAAAAGCCTGCGGCGCGCGGCATGGCCGTCACGAGGCTGTGGCTTGCAGGCGTGCATGTGCTTCTCCGGCTGGCGGTGATCGCTGCAAATCTAGACGCGGGCGCGGGGCGTGGCTTGCCTGTCGATCCCAAATCTTTGCTGTTCGGATCAACCCGCAGGTCTCGCAACGCACTGCAACAAATGTGCGCGGCCCTTGGCACCGGCCCGCAAATGCATACAAAACCTTGTCGAGGGCAGACAATCTTTCGATCCGCCGATGAGGAAAGGTATGCGAATGCCGACGATTTCCGAGCATGGGCTTGTCTTCACCCAATTCGACGCGAGCGCGCTGGCGCCCGCCGAACGCTTCGACTGCTGGCAGCACCGGCTCACGGATGCGTTTCGCCTGTCGATGCCCGACGGCACGGCGGCCGACCAACTGGAAGCGCGGACTTCGGTATGGACGCTCGGGGGCCTCATGCTGAGCCCGCGAACCTGCGGCGGCCACATCCTCACGCGCGACGCGCACACCGTGCGCACCACGCACCTCGACCACTACAAGCTGCATGTGCGCCTGGGCGACGGCGTTACCCGCGTGCAGGCGGGCGAGACTCGGCGGCTGCTGCGCCGCGGCGAATTCGCCATCACCGACATGGCGCGCCCCGAATGCATGGACGTCGACGCCGGGGCGAGCGTGGCCGTGTTCGTGCCGCGCGAGGCGCTCGACAGCCTGTTGCCTCAGCCGCTGGACCTGCACGGCGTGGTGCCCGCGGGCGCCTGCGCGGGCATGTTCGTGGACCACGTGGCCGAGCTGTCCCGGCAGATGCCGCGCATGCGCCCGGAAGAAGTGGTGGGTGCGCGCTTGGCCACCCTGCACCTGCTGGCGGCCAGCCTGGCGCCCACGGCGGCCCTGCTGCCGGCCGCGCGCCCGGCGGTCGAAGACGCGCTGCGGCGCCAGGTGTGCCGCTACATAGAGCACAACCTCACCGACGAGGCGCTGCATGCGCAGGCGCTGTGCGAGCGTTTTCGCGTGTCGCGCTCGATGCTGTACCGCCTGTTCGAACCGCTGGGCGGGGTGGCCAACCACATCAAGGAGCGCCGGCTGGCGCGCGTGCGCACGGTGCTGGCGTCGGCTTCGCGCTGGCAGTCGGTGTCGCGCATCGCGGAGAGCCACGGCTTCAAGAGCGCCACGCATTTCAGCCGCGCGTTTCGTGAACGCTTCGGGTGCAGCCCGCGCGATGTGCAGGCTGCGTGGCCGGCAGGCCGCGAACGCAGTACGTGTGAGGGCATGGGTGGGGGCAGGGCGGGTGGGGTCGGCGTTACAACCGCCATGCCGGTCTTCGGCCAGTGGCTGCATGCGCTGCATGACTGAGGTCGCCACTTCCGGCCCGGCGGGTGGCGCTGCTGCTCCTGCTGCTGCGCAGCCGGTGTCGCCCTTCGTGCTCGACACCTCGGCCCTGTCGCTGGCCGACCGCATCGAGCACTGGCGTGTGCAGATGGCGCCTATCGGCATCGTCGAGATCGACCCGGTGGCCGCGCGCCCCTGGAACGTGCGCACCCAGGCGTGGAACCTGGCGGGCATGCTGGTGTCGGCGGGCGAGTACGGCGCGCAGCGCATGGTGCGCACGCCGGCACTGGTGCGCAAGGAGCCCGTCGACCACTACACGCTGCAGCTGGCCCACGACGGCACCGGCCTGCGCATGCGGCACGGCGAGCGCGAGCTGGCGTCGCCTCCCGGCCAGCCGCTGCTCAGCGACCTGGCGCAGCCGAAGGCGCTGTCGCACGGGGCGGGGCGCATCACCTCGCTGTTCATTCCGCGCAACGCGCTCGACCGGCTGCTGCCGCGGCAGTTCGACCTGCATGGCGTGGTGCCGCAGGGCGCGTGCGGGGCGATGCTGGTCGCGCACCTGCAATCGCTGGTGCTGCGGCTGCCCGACATGACGCAGGGCGAAGTGGCCGGCGCCTTCGAGGCCACCCTGCACCTGCTTGCCGCGAGCCTGGCGCCGTCGGCAGCCACGCTCGACCTGGCACGCCCCGCGCTCACGCAGACGCTCATGCGCCAGGTGCTGCGCCACATCGACGACCACCTGCTGCGCGCGGACCTGTCCAGCGAAGGGGTGTGCAGCGCCTTCGGCCTCTCACGCGCCACGCTGTACCGGATGTTCGAGCCGCTGGGCGGCGTGGCGCACCACATCCGCTCGCAACGGCTGGAGCGCATCCATTCGGTGCTGCGCGCGCCTTCGGGCAGGGTGTACCTGTCGCGGCTGGCGGAGCAGCACGGGTTCAAGAACGCGGCGCACTTCAGCCGCGCCTTCCGGGCGCACTTCGGCTACGCGCCGACTGAGGTGCAGGCGGCGGATGGGCATGCCGCCATCGCCATCGACCCCGCGGCCACCACGCCGGCCAAATGGTGGCGCACCGTGCTGGCCTAGCCTGCGATGAGACACCCGACACAGATTTGGGATGGCCAGCGCACCCGGCCACGCGCCCGGTTCCTAGAATTTCCGTCGCAGGGAGCGCAAGCACAAGAAGACCGCCGGAGGACCCCGTGACGCCCCCGACCGAAGCCCCGACCGAACCCCCGGCGATCCAGCAGATCGTCTTCAGAAGCGACGAACTGCCCGCCGCGCAACTGAAGGACCACCTGCGCGAGCGCTTCTCGGCCAACTTCGAGCTCGACTTTCCTCGCGGTCCGCTGGACCCACATGATCCGCACGCTTCGCCTAATTCGCAGGGTGGCGGCAGCGTGGAACACCGCGGCTTCATGCTCGGCGAGCTCGCGATGATGCAGCGCTCGTTCTTCTTCTCGCACAGCGTGCTGCGCACCAGCGCCTCCATTCGCAGCAGCCAGGTCGATCACTACTGCCTGAACCTGCCGCTGCGCCAGGCCAGCCCGTTCGCGCTGCGCGACCTGTCGGGCGAAGCGCGCGGCGTGAAGCTGCGCACACCGCTCTTCCTGGACATGTCGCGCCCCTACCGCATGGACTTTGTCGCGGGTGAAGACATTTCGGTGTTCATTCCGCGCGACGCGCTCGATGCCTTGCTGCCCAAGAAGGTGGACCTGCACGGCTTTTCGCCACAGGGTATCTCGGGCCGGCTGCTGGGCGAGCACCTGTGCGCGCTGGCGTCCGCCGCGCCCGTCATGACGCAGCCGGAGGTGCAGGCCGCGGCCAGGGCCACGTTCTGCATGATGGCCGCCAGCGTGGCCCCCACGGTGGAATCGATGGCGCTCGCGCGGCCGCAGTTCGAGCAGCTGTTCATCCGCCAGATCAAGCGCTACGTGGACGCGAACCTGGGCGACAGCACGCTCGGCGTAGAGCGGCTGTGCGCGCAGTTCGGCATGTCGCGCAGCGCGCTGTACCGGCTGCTGGAGCCCGTGGGCGGGGTGAACACCTTCGTGCGCGAGCGCCGGCTCGGCGCGGTGCACGCGCTGCTGGCGGCGCCGCAGAAGCGCATTTACCTGGCGCGCGTGGCGGACGACTTCGGCTTCAAGAGCGCCGCGCATTTCAGCCGCGCGTTTCGCCAGCAGTTCGGCTACAGCCCGAGCGAGGTGGGCAGCCAGGCCATGCCGGCGATGGCACCCGCGACGAAGGCGCAGGCGGCGGGGCAGGGCTTTGCCGGCTGGCTCAACCAGCTGCAGAAGCACTAGCGGCATGGTGCATCGGTGCGGCCAAGGGCCGACGAGGCGTTTCCTTTTTGCGCGTGCTGAATGCGTGCGATGTGTTCAATTCGTCCGGCACGTTTGACGCGCGAGGTCCTCGCGCCGCTGCGCGACATGGCGCTCGGCCTGCGCGACGAGTGGCAAAGCCGCGCGTGGCGACACCCGCGCAACGTGCACGCGTTGCGGCAGGTCGCGTCGGTGGCACTCGCCGTGCTGGCCTGCCACGCGCTCGGCCTGGCCGACAGCTGGTGGGCGGCCATCAGCGCGTTCACCGTGATGCAGGCCGGCTGGCGCACGACGCTGGCGCGCGCGGGCCTGCGCGGGCTCGGCACGCTGGCGGGCGCCTTGCTCGGCTGGTTGCTCGGGCCTTGGCTGGCGCCGCACGCGGCGGCCTTCGTGCTCGCCGTGGGCTTGATCGCGTGGCTCTGCCTGTATGGCGCGCTGGCCTTCGCGCAGGGCTACGCCTGGGTGCTCGGGCTCGTGACCTTCGTGATGGTCGTGTGCGAGGCGCGCACGGTCAGCGCGGCCACGGTCGGCATGGCGGGCGCAGCCGCGCTGGCCGAATTCGCGCGCGTGCGTGTCTTCGATGTCGCCATCGGCAGCCTGGCCTGCGTCTGCGTGGCGGTTGCCGCCGACGCCCTCGGCGCGCGGCTGGGTCGCCGCGGCGGGCAGGCCGGCGTGGCGTTGCCGATCAGCGCGGTATCGGGTTCGGCATCGGGCGCGGACGTTGCCGTGCTCCGCCGCAATGCCGCGCACCTGGCCTTGCACTGCGCATTCGCCGTCGCCGCGCTGGCGCTGGCGTGCACGCTGACCGAGCTGCGCCATCTCACGCAGGCCATGGTCACCACCATCGCGGTGCTCGTGGTGCCTGTCGAGGGCCTGGTGGCCGCCACGCGCCGGCGCGTGGCGCAGCGCATGGCGCAGCGGGCGGCCGGTTGCCTGCTGGCCATCGCGCTCGCCGCCGCCGTGCTGCCCTGGGTCGAAGGCCGGCCGCTGGCCGCCCACGTCGCGCTGGCCGCGGGCGTGTGGTGCGCGGCGTGGCTGCAGGAGGGCGCGGCGTCGGTGCGCTACATGGCCTTGCAGTTCGGCGTGGCCTTCATCATGGTCTTCGTGCAAGACCCCGGCACGCTATTGGGCGAGGCGCCGGCCTTGCAGCGCATGGCGGGCATCGGGGTGGGCATCGCCGTGCTGGCGCTGTCGATGGGCCTGGCCGCCGTGGGGCGCGCCGCCTGGCTCGGGCGAGGCCGTGCAACGGGTTGACCGACGCCAGGAGTGCACGAGTGGGCCGGCGTGGCGCGCCCGCGTCAGAAGCTGGCCTGCACCGATTCGCCCCCCGCCAGCTGGCACTCGCCGGTGCCGCCGCCGGACATGCCCGCGTCGGGCCGCGTCATCTGGAAGCGGCAGCGCATCAGCTTGCCGCCGGGGCTCTTCAGGTTGGCGACGACCTTGCCGCTGTAGACGGTGCTGAACTGCACGGCGTCCATGGGGAGCATCGGAGCCATCGGAGCCACCGCCCAGCCGGGGCCGTAGCCCGGCCAGTCCGACCAGCCCATGGGCCAGCCGGCCCACATGGGCGCGAGCGTGTCGCTGTCGACCTGGCGCGTGATCTGCATGAAGCGGCCCTGGTACGTGGCGTCGGGCAGCGTCGCGGTCATGGTGCCGTCGATGGCGCCGTCGTTGCTTTTCCAGGCGATGAGCACGGGGTCGACGGCGCGGCCGTTCTTGACCAGGTCGGCGCCGATGATGCCGCTGGAGGCGCAGCCGCCGAGCACGGCGGCGGCGGTGGTCGCCGCGAAGAGCGATGCGAAACGAAGGGAAGGCATGGGTGAGTCCTGACAGTGTGGTTGCGTGAAGGCACCGATGCTCGCGCGCCGCGGCCGCGCGCAATTTCTTGGCGGTCCCGTTTGTTGCCGCGCCGTCCCGCTGCTTCAAGACGCATGCGCGCCGGTGGGACGAAACCGCATGAACTGGGATCGGCAGGACACATGCCGCGGGCCTCGTTTTCTACGATCGCCTCACTCTTTCAACACACGAGGAATCACCATGGCAACGTGGAAAAAACTGCTGCTCTGCGCGGCGATGCTGGGCGGCGCGGCCGGCCCCGCGGTGAACGCGTTCGCGGGCACCGACATCAACACCCGCGGCGACACCGCCGTCGTCCATATCGACAGCGCGATGGTCGTGCCCGTTTCCGGTGGCTGCGGCCCCAGCGGCTGGCGTGGCCCGTGGGGCGGCTGCCGCTACACGCCTTACTACGGCCCGCTGCCCGGCGGCTACTACCAGGAGTACCCACGCGTGCGCTACAGCTGCCCGCCGGGCTACTGGCGCGGCCCGTGGGGCCACTGCCGCAACACGCCGTACCACGGCCGCCTGCCCGACGGCAGCTGGAAGTGACCGGCGCGCCGCCGGGCCTGAGCACCGCGCGCCCCGCACGCGCCGAGCCGATCATCCGCATTCCCTCGATCGGCATGGGCGTGCGCGTGCGCATCGCCGCGGCATGGGGCGCCGACCTGCCGGTGGTGGTGGAGACCACCAACGCCGCCGGCTTCGGCCCGCCGCTGCACCGGTGGGAGCGCAGCGAGATCTTCGAGGTCGTGACCGGCCGCTTCCTGTTCGAGGTGGACGGGCGGCGCTTCATCGCGCGGCGCGGCGACCTTGTCAGCGTGCCGGGCGGCGCGGCGCGGGCCTTCGTCAACGTGACGGGCACGGGCGCGCGGCAGAAGGTGATCATCCAGCCGGGCACCGACGCGGCGGCGTTCTTTCGCGAGCTGGCGGCGGCCATGGCGGCCGAGCCGCCACGGCGGTGCGCCATGCTGCGCCTGTTCGGCCGGCGCTGGGGCGTGGACTACCTGGGCGCGCCGCTGGACGCCGGCGAGGGAGCGTCGCAAGATGGCGGGCCATGACTGAAACCGGACTGGTCGAACTGCGCTTCTGGGCGCTCATCGCGCTGTCGCTGGCGGTGCCGGTGGGCCTGTATGCGCTGCTGCGAAAGCGCCGCGCCATCTCCACGCGCACCACGCTGCTGCTGGGCGTGACGTTGGTGACGGTGGCCGCGGTCGACACCGGGCTGCTGCACAGCCTGGCCTCGGGGGCGGCGCAGACCGTCACCAAGCTCGACGACGTCTTCGCCTCCGAGATGGCGATCGGCCTCTACCTGGTGCCGGCGCTGTTCGGCGGGGTCGGCATCGACCTGATTTCCACCGTGCTTCGCAACCACCTGCAGGCGGCCGAGCACCGGCACCGGTCGGGGCACAAGGGCGGGGGCTGAGCCCCAGGCCTCATGTCAAAGGCCGCAAGCCGCAGACCTCACTGCAGGCTGCTCAGCCAATCGTCGAAGCGCACCGAGGCGCGCGGGCGGGCGCCGCGCTGCGCGATGTTGAAAGGCACCTCGCGCGCGCTGTAGCCGAACTGTTCGCGAAAGGCCTTGCTGAAATGCGCCGCGCTCTTGAACCCGTGCGACTCGGCCAGCCGCGCGATGTGCGGCCGCTCCGACGACCGGCTCAAGATCTCGTGCACCCGCGCGAGCCGCCGCTCCTTGATGTACTGCGCCACGCCGCCCAGCGGCTCGAACAGCCGGTAGAGCGTGGAGCGCGACACCTTCAGCTGCACGCACAGCTGCGCGGCGCTCAGCTCGTCTTGCGTCAGGTGCTGCTCCACATGCTTGCGCGCCCGGCGCAGCAGCACGTTGTCGATGGCGGGCCGGGCGAGCGCCTGGTTCTCGGCGCTGGAGGCCAGGCTGGCGGCAATCAGGTTGACCGTGGCCTGCGTCAAGAAGGGCAGCTCCTCGGGCGTGGCCGAAGGCAGGCCCAGCAGCAGCGCGGAAAGGTGTTCGCCCAGCAGTCCGGCGCATGCATTGCGCGGCGACACGCCGTGCAGCGGCATGGGCCGTGGCAGCGCGTTGTCGAGCATGTCGCGCGGCACGTAGGCCACCGCGCTCGCGCACGCCGATTCGCTGCGCTCGGGCAGCGCCATGTCGGTCACCACGAACTGGCCCGGCGCCAGCGACACCTGCGAGCCGTCGGCATCGCAGTGGAACTCGCCCGAGCGCATCAGCAGCACGCGGTAGTGGTCGAGCTGGTCGGCGCGAATGTTCTTCTCGCGGCGCATGCGGGTCTGCGTGGGGCCGAAGTTGGCGTTGCCCACGAGCAGCCCGTCCATGCGCCACATCGACACGTCGGCGTGAAAGTGCGGCGCGGCCGCCTCGTCGACCAGCGACATGTCCCAGCTCTGCGACAGGTTGGAGCGCCAGCGGTCCAGCGCAGTGCCCGCCGGCAGGCTGCTGGAGTCGAAGCGGATCTGCGGAACGGGCGAGGATGCGACGGCGAACATGGCGGCTTCCAGGACGATGTGGGGGGCTGATTACTTTCGATGTTAAGTAAATGACGGCCCCGCCAGTGAACGCAGCGTCCCAGATGTTTGCATTCCGTCTCAGGCACCTTGTTGCAGTGCCCCGCCGCAGTCGCTGGGCGCGGGCCGCCCGGCAAAGCGGTCGGCCATCCACGCCACGGCGGGCGCGGCGCCGTCGCGGCCCGCAAAGCCGTGGTTCACGCCCGGCAGCATCAGCAGCCGCACGCTGCCGCCGGCGGCGCACTGGCGCGCGGCATAGGCGCGCGTCACGTCGGGGCGCACCAGCCCGTCGGCCTCGCCCTGCGCAATGAACAGCGGCACGCCGCGCGGCAGCGGGCCCGGCGAGTTCAGCGCCAGCATCGAGCGCCAGGGCTCCAGCTTGCTGAAATTGCCCACGCTCAGGAAGGTGTGCGCCAGGCTGCGGCCCGAGACCATGCGGCGCACGATGTCGAAGGCCGACTCGATGCATTCATTGGCCAGCGCGTCCACCGCCGGCATGGCCTGCGGCAGCACCAGCTTGTCGATGGGCAGGCCGTACACGCGCGACCACGACCACAAGGTCATGGCCGACAGGTTGCGCCCGCCGATGCTGTCGAAGTCGTCGTCCAGCAGCGCGAGCAGGTCGGTGGCGGGGGCCGCGGCGGCCACGCCTTCGAGCGTGAGTTCGGGCGCGTACTGCCGGGCCATCAACCCGGTGAAGAGCGCCGCCTGGCCGCCCTGCGAATGGCCCCAGACCGCGAAGCGCGAACCCGCGTGCGCATTCGGCAGCGCACGCGCCGCGCGCAGCGAATCGAGCACCGAGCGCGCCTCGCTGCCGCCCACCAGGTAGGGGTGCGGTCCGGCGGTGCCCAGCCCGGGGTAGTCGGTGGCCACCACCACCCAGCCGTGCGCCAGCATCTCCGGCAGGCCCGGAATGCGGCGGATCACCTGCAGCGCGAGCGAGGGCGCGCAGGCCGGCACGATGCCCGTGGTCGGATGGGCCCAGGCCACCATGGGGCGGCCGCCCGGCGGCACCGGCCCATCGGGCACCACGACGATGCCCGAGACCACGATGGGCTCGCCGCGCTCGCCGAGCGATGTGTAGAGGATGCGGCTGGCGCTGGCGCCCATCGGCGCGCCCGACATGGGAACCGCGCGCAACAGCACGCCGGGCGCGGCATGGACGAAGCCGCAGAACGCCGCGGCCAGGAGCGCGAGCAGCGCGCGAAGAAACTGCGATGTCATGGGAGCTGTCAGTTGGTGGCCGTCGCGGCCCGTCCGCAAGCCCTTTCTTCGGGGCTCATTGCCGCGGCACGACGCGCGCGCCCATGCCGCTGCCCTCTAGGTACACGCGCATGCCAGGGTACAGCGCCGGGTCGATCGGCTGCGTCACCGCGACGATCACGCCGCTGTCGGTGCGCACCACGACCTGCTGGCCGGGCAGGGGCTGCTCGTAGTCGTTCTGCTGGATCTGGTTGCCCAGCATGCCGCCGCCGATGGCGCCCAGCAGCGTGGCAACGTCACGCCCCGTGCCGCGGCCCAACAGGTTGCCCAGCCCCGCGCCGGCGATGCCGCCGACGACGGCGCCGATGCCCTGGTGCTGCACGCTCTGCAGCTGGGTGGGGTTGATCTGCTCGACCACGCCCTGGCGCACCTCGACGGCGCCGGGCGGCGCGCCGGTGTAGGTCGCGCAGGCGCCGAGGCTCAGCACCAGCGCGAGCGAGGCAGCAATGTTGAAGAGGCGCGAGGGCGCGGAGAACAGCGATTTCATGGCGGGGCAGTCGAAGAATGAAGGGTGCGGCCATCGTAGGAATGCCGTGCCCCGCGCAGTTGTCGCTGCGTCCCGTTTCATGCCCTGCCGTGTCGCTCCCCCTGCGCTCGGCAGCGCTCGGCAGCCGCCCGTGCCTTGCGCTACGGCGTGCCGTCGCCTCGCAGCGGCAGCAGCTCCTGCAGCAGCTGCTCCAGCCGCGCCACATCGACCGGCTTCACCAGGTGGCTGTGAAAGCCGGCGTCCAGGCTGTTGCCCCGGTCGCTGGCCTGGCCGTAGCCGGTCACGGCGATGAGCGTGGGCGGGTCGACCAGCTCGGCGCGCAGCTGCTTCGCGACCTGGTAACCGTCCATGCCGGGCAGCCCGATGTCGAGCAGCACCAGGTCGGGGCGCTTCGCCTTGACGGCCGCGATGGCCGAGAAGCCGTCGTGCGCGACGGCGGTGGCATAGCCCAGCACGTCCAGCAGCAGCGCCATGGTGTCGGCGGCGTCCTGGTTGTCGTCGACGATCAGCACGAGCCGCTCGCCGGGGGCTCGGCCGGTGCCGTCGGGCTCGGCCTGCGGGGCCGACGCCAGCGGCAGGTGCACGACGAACTCGCTGCCTTCGCCCGCGCGGCCGGTGCTGAAAGCGCTCACGGAGCCCTGGTGCAGGCTCACCACCTGCTGCACCAGGCTCAAGCCCAGGCCCAGGCCGCCCTTGGAACGCGCCGCGTCCTGCTCTTCCTGCACGAAGATGTCGAAGACCTTCTGCAGGTTGTGCGGCGCAATGCCGGGGCCGTTGTCTTTCACGGTGATCTCGGCTTGCGCGCCTGCAACGGCCAGCACCACCGAGATGCGGCCCATGCTCCCGGTGAACTTCGAGGCGTTGTGCAGCAGGTTGCTCACCACCTGCACCAGCCGGGCGCTGTCGCCCGTTACCCACGGGTCGACGGCGTTCACCTGCACGTCGAGCGTCTGCGAGCGCGGCGCCGCCAGCGGCGCGATGGTTTCCACGGCGTCGATGACCACGTCGCGCAGCCGCACCGGCTTGGCTTCCATGTGGATCTTGCCGCTGGTGATGCGGCCCACGTCGAGCAGGTCGTCGATGAGCCGTGTCATCTGCTTGAGCTGCCGCTCCAGGATGTCGCGCGTGCGCTCAAGCACCTTGGAGCCGTTCTGCTCGCGCTTGAGCAATTCGAGCGCATTCGAAATGGGGGCCAGCGGGTTGCGCAGCTCATGGCCCAGCATGGCCAGGAAGGTGGTCAGGCGGCGCCCCTCGTCTTCGAGCGCGCTGATGCGCATGCGGTCGGTCAGGTCGCGGGTCACCTTGGCAAAGCCCTTGTGCTGGCCGGCCGCGTCGTACAGGGTGGTGATGACCACGCTGGCCCAGAAGCGCGTGCCGTCCTTGCGCACGCGCCAGCCTTCGTCCTCGAAGCGCCCGTCCTTCACGGCGTTGCGCAGCTCCTGCGCCGGCCAGCCGCGCGCAATGGCCTCTTCGGGATAGAACTTCGAAAAATGCTGGCCGATGATTTCGGAGGCGGTGTAGCCCTTGTTCTTCTGCGCGCCCAGGTTCCAGCTGGCCACGCGGCCCTGCGGGTCGAGCATGAAGATGGCGTAGTCCTTCACACCTTCCACCAGCAGCCTGAAGCGCTCCTCGCTGGCGCGCAGCATGTCTTCCTGCTGGCGCCGTTCGCTCAGGTCGCGCGTGATCTTCGAGAAGCCGCGCACCGTGCCGTCGGGCGCTCTCAGGCGGGTGAGGACGATGTTGGCCCAGAAGCGGGTGCCGTCCTTGCGAAGGCGCCAGCCTTCGTCCTCGAAGCGGCCCAGCGCGCGCGCCTGTTCGAGCTCGTGGGCGGGCCAGCCCCTGTCGAGCGCCTCGGTCGGATAGAACACCGAGAAGTGGCGCCCGATGATGTCCTCGTTGGCGTAGCCGGTGGTCCGGCGCGCGCCAGCGTTCCAGCTGATGACGAGGCCTTCGGGGTCGAGGAAGAAGATGGCGTAGTCGGTGACGGCCTCGACCATCTGGAGATAGTCGGCTTCGGAAAGCGTTGCCGCGGACAGCCGCGTCGTGTTGACTGAATCTCGCATGGCTGTCACCTCGGTTCGATCGTGGGGCGTCCCGGAGGCGCCCGTGTTTGTTGTTCGCTGCCTCTTTTGATCGTACCGGAGGGGGTCGTGGGATGCCGCCTACAAACCACTTGAAAAGGCGCTTGAACAGCCACCTGCGAAGGCGACTGTTCGGCGGCCCGCAGCCGCTCAGACCGCGCTGATGTTCTTGTCCTTGGCCACCTTGGTCCACCGCGCGGCATCCGCCGACAGTCGCTTGCGCATGGCCTCCGCCGGCTGGTAGGCGGCGATGGCGCCGGCGTGCACCAGCTTGTCCTGCACGTCCTTGTCCTTGGCGAGGATGTCGGAGAGCTCCTTGTTGATGCGCGTGACCACCGACGCGGGCGTGCCCAGCGGCGCGATCAGACCCCCCCACGAATCGAAGTCGAAGTTGGGAAAGCCCTGGGCCGACACCGTCTTCACGCCCGGCAGCAGCACGTTGCCGCGCGGCGAGCTGACGGCAATGGCGCGCAGCTTGCCCGACTTGATGTGCGGCAGCGCCGCGACCACGTCCGCGAACATCACGCCCAGCTGGCCGCCCAGCAGGTCGGTGACGGCCGGCGCGCTGCCGCGGTAGGGTACGTGCTGCATGTCGAAGCCGCCCAGGTCCTTCAGCTGCTCCATGGCCAGGTGGCCGAAGCTGCCCGCGCCCGAGCTGGTGTAGTTCAGCGGCGTCTTCGCGGCCTTGGCCTGGGCGATGAGGCTCTGCAGCGAATCGACGCCCGGCATCAGCGTCGGGTTGACGACGATGGCCATGGGCAGGTCGTACACGGTGGCCACGCACATGAAGTCTTTCTCCACGTCGTAGGCGCCGTTCTTGTACAGCAGCGGCGCCAGCAGCGCGGGCATGCCGAACATCGACAGCGTGTTGCCGTCGGCCGGCGACTTGATGAACTGCGCCGTGCCGATGGAGCCCGACGCGCCGGGCCGGTTGTCGACCATGATCGACGTGCCCAGGCGCTCGCCCAGCTTCTGCGACGCGATGCGCGCGGCCGTGTCGGTCGGGCCGCCGGCCGGGAAGGCCACGACCATCTTGACGATCTTGGCCGGCCAGGCGGCGTCGGCTGCGAAGGCCGGCAGGCCGAGGGTGGAGAGTGCGCCTGCGGCGCCCGTGGCCAGCAGGTGCCGGCGGCTGATGTGAGCTTGGTTCATGTCTGTTTTTCTGAAAGAAGAATGTGGAGTGGCGCAGCGGTTCCCGCTGGTCCCGCTGTTCCCGCTGCTGGGGTTCAGATCGCCTGCTGCGCGCGCGCCACGGCGATGGCCTGGTCGTCCATGGCCAGCACTTCGCGCAGCACCTCGTCGGTGTGCTGCCCCAGGTGCGGCGGCGGGCGGCGCACGGGCGTGCGTTCGCCGTCCATCACGTAGGGCGGCGCGAGCACGGTCTGCTGCCCGGCCTCGGTGTCGTCGAAGTGGTGCAGCAGCCTGGCCTGCGCGGTGCGTTGCGAGGTCAGCGCCTCGTGCATGCCGAGCACCTCGCCGCAAGGAATGCTGGCTTGCGCGAGGCTGTCGAGCAGCGCGCGGCGGCTCATGCCGCGCAAGGCTTCGCGCACCAGCGGCAGCAGCACCTCGCGGTTGGCCGAGCGCGCGGTGTTGGTGGCAAAGCGTGGGTCGGTGGCCCATTCGGGCCGGCCGACCACCTGCTCGCAGAAGCGCACGAACTGGCCGTTGTTGCCCACGGTGATGACCACCGGGCCGTCCGCGGCGTCGAACACGCCGTAGGGAACGATCGACGGGTGCGCGTTGCCGAACTTGGGCGGGTCGCCCGCCTTCAGCAGCGCTTCCATGCCGTAGTAGGAGGTGATCATCAGCCCGCAGTCGTACAGCGCCATCTGCACGTGGCGCCCGCGCCCGGTGGTATGGCGCTCGTACAGCGCGGCAAGAATGGCCTGGCCCGCGTACATGCCGGTGAACATGTCGACCGCCGCCACGCCGAACTTCAGCGGGCCCTGGCCGGCCTCGCCGTTCATGGCCATGATGCCGGCCTCGCCCTGCACCAGCAGGTCGTAGCCCGGGCGCTGCGCCTCCGGCGTGCTGCGCGCATAGCCGGAGATGGAGCAATACACCAGCCGCGGGTTCGACGCGCTCAGCGCCTCGTAGCCCAGGCCCAGCTTGTCGGCGCCGCCGACCTTGAAGTTCTCGATGACCACGTCCGACTTGTCGGCGAGCTCGCGCGCAATCTGCACGCCCGCGTCCGATTGCAGGTCGATGGTGACGGAGCGCTTGTTGCGATTGGCGCTGTTGAAGTACGAGGTGTTGCGCGTGCCCACGCGCACGCCCCAGTCGCGCGTGTCGTCGCCGCGGCTGGGGTGCTCGACCTTGATGACGTCGGCGCCCAGGTCGGCCAGCGCCATGGCGCACATCGGGCCCGCGAGCACGCGGGACAGGTCGAGAACACGGAGGCCGGCCAGGGGCTGGACAGGAGCGGTCAGAGGCATGGGGGGATCGGGCGAACGAACTGGAACGAGCAAAAACGAGCGAGGCAAGCCAAGGCAAGCAGCGACCGCAGGAGAGGACCTTGCGGTGCGTACTGAAGGCTGGCAGGGGGCCGGGGGATGCCCGAATTATTCGTCGGCACGCAAGAATTGACAATCGTGCGACATTTATGACGTTTGTGTAAATCTGGAATTGACAATGGATGTTCAAGCCTTGGGCCTGCTGGTCGACATCATCGAAGCGGGCAACCTCAGCAAGGCCGCCGCCATGCTGGGCATGAGCCGCGCCAACGTGAGCCAGCGCATCAACCGCTTCGAGCGCGAGCTGGGTGCGCAGCTGCTGCGGCGTACCACGCGCCAGCTGGAGCCCACCGAGCTGGGCATGAAGCTCTACGCGCACGGGCGTGCCGTGCGGCACGAGGTGAAGGCCGCGGCCGAGGCCGTGAGCAGCCTGGGCAAGGGCCTGCAGGGAATGATCCGCCTGAGCGTGCCCAGCGGCTACGGGCAGCTGCGCATGTCGGGCTGGCTGGCGGAGTTCATGGAGCGGCACCCGGAGATCACGCTGCACGTGATCTTCGACAACGACATCGAGGAGCTGGTGAAGGGCTCGGTCGATTTCGCGGTGCGCGTCATGGCCGAGCCGCCGGCGCACCTGGTGGCGCGCGAGCTGGGGCCGGTGCACTACGTGGCCTGCGCGACCGCCTCGTTCATCGCGCGGCACGGCATGCCGACGAGCCTCGAAGCGCTGAAGCAGCTGCCGCTCATCACCTCGCAGCAGACCGGCGAGCGCTTGAGCATGGCCGGCGTGCAGGCGGGCGGGCCCGGCTCGTTGCGCACGCGGCCCCGGCTGATTTCGGCGAACTTTCACTTTCTGTGCGATGCGATCGCGCAGGGGCTGGGCGTCGGGCTGGTGCCCGACTACATGGTGCAGGCGCCGATGGCGCGCGGGGAGATGCAGGCCGTGCCGCTGAAGGACGGGGACCTGGACTTCCTGGCGACGCAGAAGTTCTTGCTGTACGTGCCGAGCAGGTACCAGACGCAGGCGGTGCGCACGCTCATCGATTTCCTGGTGGCGAAGGAGCGCGCGTAGCGCAGCAAGGCGGGCGGTGCGGCAAGCCTGGGCGCGCCCAGCACAGGAACGTGGAGGAAATTGGGAGCTGTTGTTTGTTGCCGACTGACAACTGATCAATGCCTAAGAACAATTATCAAATGCGTATCATTCTTATTTGATGACTGGGTTCAAGTAATCCGCGGCGCCGATATCGCAAAGAAGCGCAGGCCGGACGGGCTGGACTCCAGAGTTTCCACAGCGTTTTTTCCAGCAGGACACCAGATGACGAGGGTCATGAAATCAAGGCATTCCAAGGCACGCGGCGGCCAACTCAACCGGCTCGCGCTGTGCATCGCGATGGCCATTCCCGCGCTGGCGGCGGCGCAGGAGTCCAAGGACTCGCTGCCCGCGGTCACCGTCGAGGCCACGGGCCAGAGCGAAACCACCGAGGGCACCGGCTCCTACACCACCGGCGCCTCCAGGACGGCCACGCCGCTGAGCATGAGCGTGCGCGAAACGCCGCAGTCGGTCACGGTGGTGACCAAGCAGCGCATCGAGGACCAGGGCCTGAAGACCATCACCGACGTCATCAACAACACCACCGGCGTGTCCGTCAACCAGTACGAGACCAGCCGCGGCCAGTTCACCGCGCGCGGCTTCGACATCAACACGCTGCTGATCGACGGCGTGCCCACCACCTGGGAGCAGCCGTGGAGCTCGGGCGAGGTCTTCACCAGCCTCGCCACCTATGACCGTGTGGAAGTGGTGCGCGGCGCCACCGGCCTCACCACCGGTGCCGGCGACCCCTCCGCGGCCATCAACCTGGTGCGCAAGCGCGCCAGCAGCAACGTGTTCACCGGCAGCGTCGAGCTGGAGGCCGGCAGCTGGAACCAGCGCCGCGCGCTGGTCGACCTGTCGACGCCGCTGAACGAAGCCAAGACCGTGCGCGCGCGCATCGTCGGCGAAACCGACGACAAGGACAGCTACATCCGCGGCCTGAGCACCCGCAACAGCACCCTGTTCGCCACAGTGGAGGCCGACCTGGGGCCGCGCACGCTGCTCACCGCCGGGCTGAGCCGCCAGAAGTTCGACACCAAGGGCCCGATGTGGGGCGGCCTGCCGGTCTGGTACAGCGAGGGCATCCGCACCAACTGGGACACCTCCAAGACCAGCGCCGCCGACTGGACGCGCTGGAACACCGACTACGACACCTACTTCGCCTCGCTGGAGCACCGCTTCTCCAACGACTGGAAGCTCAAGCTCAGCTACAACCACGGCGAGCGCAAGGCCGACTCCTACCTGCTGTACCTGTCGGGCGCGCCCAGCGTCTTCACCGGCCTGGGCATGTCCGCGTTCGCGGCTTCGTACAACGTGAAGACCAAGCAGGACGACTTCAGCGCGGCCGCCAGCGGCACCGTGAAGCTGCTCGGGCGCGACCACGAACTGGCCTTCGGCTACACCAGCTCCACGCAGAAGTTCATCGCCAACAGCCGCTCGGCCACGCCGTCGTTCGGCATGGCGAGCGACTTCAACAACTGGAGCGGCGCCTACCCCGAGCCGGCGTGGGGCGCGCTGAGCTACTACGGCAAGAGCGAGACCAGGCAGGACGCCCTGTACGGCGCCGCGCGACTGAACCTCGCCGACCCGCTCAAGCTGATCGTCGGCGCGCGCGTCACCAACTACGAGAAGACCGGCGACGACATCTACAGCAACCCCTACCGCCTGAAGTTCAACAGCGAAGTCACGCCCTACGCGGGCATCGTCTTCGACATGAGCAAGGAACTCTCGCTGTACGCGAGCTACACCGACATCTTCCAGCCGCAGAACGCGCGCGACATCAACGGCACCTACCTCGACCCCATCAAGGGCAAGAGCTTCGAGACCGGCGTGAAGGGCGAATTTCTCGACGGGCGCGTGAACGCCTCGGCCGCCGTGTTCCACATCAAGCAGAAGAACCTGGCCGTCGCCACCACCGACCGGCTCACCGGCCTGGGCGGCCTGCCCGAAACGGTGTACCGCGCCTCCGACGGCGCCACCAGCAACGGCTTCGAGCTGGAGCTCACGGGCGAGCTCGCGCGCGGCTGGAACGTCAGCGCCGGCTACACGCAGTACCGCCTGAAGGACGAGGACGGGCAGGACGTGAACAGCATCTACCCGCGCAAGCTGGTGCGGCTGTTCACCACCTACCGCCTGCCCGGCGCATGGAGCGCGCTCACGCTCGGTGGCGGCGTGAGCTGGCAGGGCAAGACCTACACCAACGCCGTCAACCCGCTGGGCGAAACGCAGCGCATCGACCAGGGCGCCTATGCGCTGGTCAACCTGATGGCGCGCTACGAGTTCACGCCCCGGCTGTCGGCCCAGCTCAACATCAACAACGCGACGAACAGGAAGTACTACGGCATGTTCGACGCGTACAGCCAGCTCACCTACCTGGCCCCGCGCAACGCCACGCTCTCGGTGAAATACAAGTTCTGAGGCTGGCCGGCATCCGGCACGACCGATCGAGCGCACATGGCGACCATGGCCGCACACCTTTGCCCCGAGCCCCAGGACATCAGGGGCATCGCGGACTTCGCGGACATCACCGACCTCTACACCAGCCACCACGGCTGGCTGCAGGGCCGGCTGCGCCACAAGCTGGGCAACGCGGCCGACGCGGCCGACCTGGCGCACGACACCTTCGTGCGGCTGATGGTCAAGCCCGCCTCGCGCGGGTTCAACAGCTTCGCCGAGGCACGGGGCTACCTTCGCGCCACCGCCAACGGGCTGTGCATCGACCTGTGGCGGCGCCGCGAGATCGAGCAGGCCTGGCTGCAGACGCTGGCCGCGCGGCCCGACTGCCACGAGCCTTCGCCCGAGCACCGTGCCATCGTCATCGAGACCTTGCTGGAGATCGGCACCATGCTCAGCCGGCTGTCGCACAAAGCGGCCACCGCCTTCGTCATGGCGCAGATCGACGGCGTGCCGTACCGCGACATCGCCCGCGAGCTCGGCGTGTCCGAGCGCATGGTGCAGAAGTACATCGCGCAAGGCATGTTGCAGTGCGCGCTGATCGATGCCGGCTTTCATGCGGCGTAGCGGTGGCACGCATTGACTGACGGCACCGCGGTGCAGGCCGACTTCGACAGCCTCGAGCAGGCGGCCGAGTGGTACGCCGTGCTTCGCGGCGACAGCGCGACGGCGCGAGACAGCCAGCTCTGGCAGGCGTGGCTGGCCGGGCGGCCCGAGAACGCCAGGGCGTGGCTGCACATCGAGGCGGTCAGCAGCAAGTTCGAGCCCTTGCGTCCCGGTGGCCGCCACGCGGCGATCGCGGGCGCCACGGTGGCGCGCAAGGTCACGCGGAAGGGCGTTCGGAAAGGCGTGCTCGATGGCGCATCGACTCGCAGGCAGGCAGTCAACGGCCTGGCCGGCGTGCTGGCCGCGGGCCTGGCGGGGTGGATCGGCTGGCGCTGCACGCCCTTGCCCGGCCTGTTGCTGGCGCTGCGGTCCGACCACCACACCGGCACGGGCGAGCGAAGCGACCTGCGGCTGGCCGACGGCTCGAAGGTCTGGCTGAACACCGACACCGCGCTCGATGTCGACTACCAGCCCGACGCGCGGCGGCTGTCGCTGCGCGCCGGCGAGATCCTGGTCGACACCGCCAAGGACGGCGCGCGGCGGCCGTTCTTCGTCGACACGCCCAACGGGCGCATGCAGGCGCTCGGAACGCGCTTCACCGTGCGCCTGAGCGACGCGGCCACCCGCCTCGATGTCTTCGAAGGCGCGGTCGCGGTGCGCACGGCCACGGGCGCTGCCCTGCGGGTGGAGGCGGGGCAGCGCGCGAGCTTCGATGCCGGATCGATTTCTTCCGTCGAGCCCGCGGACCGGGCGCGCGAGGCCTGGAGCCGCGGCGTGGTGCTGGCCGACAACGTGCCGCTGGCGGTGCTGGTGGAAGAACTGGGGCGCTACCGGCACGGACACATCGGCGTGGCACCGGAGGTTGAGGGGCTGTTGGTGATGGGCGTTTTCCCGGCGCACGACCCGGAGCGCGCCCTGGCGATGCTGGAGCGCAACCTGCCCGTTCGCGTCCAGCGCACCCTGCCTTGGTGGACGACGATCGTGGCCCGGTAGAGGCCGGGCGGCACGGTGTCCGGCATGACGAAAAAAAACCTGAAGTTTTTTCGTTGAAGCGGTTCGGGTTTTTCCATCTCGTCCGATCTGGCAGGTGAGAGAGAGAAGTTCGAACGAACGGCAGCCGGCCAGCGGGTGGCCTCCGCGCGGTGCGCGGCAGGGCACTGCACCGCAGCGCACCGCGCCGCACCGCACCGCACCGTGGCTGTTCATGCGGCCGGTCGCTCCGTCGACGAACCCTCTCGCCTTGCAATCTTTCCAGTCAGAGGGAACCCCTTCCATGCCTTGCAACCCCCCAAGCCGCGGCGCCGATGCCGCGTTCGCGCGCGCCGAGCTGCCCATGCCGTTCCCGCGCCGCAATTCATCGCCGGCCGTGCATTCCCCGGTGCGGCCCATCGTGCGCGCGGTGCACCTGGCTGTTGCCGGGCTGGTCGCGGCGGCGGGCGGATGGTCCGGCGATGCGCGGGCGCAGGCCAACACCACTGCTTCCACCGTCCCCGTTGTCCCCGTTGCCTCCGGTGCCTCCGGTGCCTCGCAAGCCCGCCCCTACGACATTCCCGCCGGCCCGCTGGCCGGCACGCTGAACCGCTTCGCCGAGGAGGCCGGCATCTTCCTCACCGCCTCGGGCGACCTCACGAGCGGCAAGGCCAGCCCCGGCCTGAAGGGCAGCTACGCCTTGCCAGCCGCGTTCGGCGCCTTGCTGGCAGGCACGGGGCTGCAGGCCATCCGGCAGCCGGACGGCACCTATTCGGTGAGGCCCTTTTCGTCGAATGCGTCGGCCGGGGCATCTGCGGCATCCGCGGCAGCGCCCGCATCCGAGTCGTCGCTGCCCGCGGTGATGGTCACCGCCGACGCCGAACGCATCGGCACGACCGAAGGCACGCAGAGCTACACCACCGCGGCGACATCGACCGCGACCAAGCTCGACCTGTCGCTGCGCGAAACGCCGCAGTCGGCCACCGTCATCACCCGCCAGCGCATGGACGACCAGGCGATGACCAGCATCGTGGACGTGGTGCGCAACACGCCGGGCCTGTTCGTCAGCAACTCCGACGGCACCGGCCGCCCCAACTTCACCGCGCGCGGCTTCAACGCCAACGTGATGTACGAAGGCTTCACCAGCACCTGGAGCAGCTACATCCCGACCTCGCAGGCCAGCCTGGCGCTGTTCGACCGCGTCGAGGTGGTGCGCGGCGCCACCGGCCTGGCGCAGGGCGCGGGCAGCCCCTCGGCCGCCATCAACATGGTGCACAAGCGGCCCACGCGGGAGTTCCAGGGCTCGGTGAGCATCGACACCGGCAGCTGGGACGACTATGGCGCCAGCGCCGACATCGGCGGCCCGCTGAACGCCGCGGGCACGCTGCGCGGGCGCGTGGTGGCCGCCGGCCAGGACACGGGCACTTTCCGCGACGGTGAAAAGCAGAAGCACGGCCTTTTCTACGGCGTGCTGGAAGCCGACCTGGGCGAGCGCACCACGCTGACCGTGGGCGCGCACCGGCAGACCGACTACGCCAACCACTGGTGGTACGACATGCCGCTGTCGGGCCTGGGCTCGCACCTTAACCTGCCGCGCTCTACCCTGATCGGCAACGACTGGGAGTATTCGAAGAACCGCGTCACCACCGCCTTCGCCACTCTCGAGCATGGCTTCGGCGAGGACTGGAAGCTGCGCCTGGCCACCCTGCAGCGCTGGCGCGACCTCGACCTGCTGGGCTCGGCCACGTACCGACGCTCGTCCAGCGACGTCGGCAACAACTTCTACCAGTCGCTGTGGGGCGGCAAGTACAACTATCGCGACGAGAACTACGACGCGTCCGTCGCCGGGCCGTTCAGCCTGCTGGGGCGCAAGCACCAGGTGGTCGCGGGCGTGACGCACCAGTCGATGGAGTCGACCTCGTACGGCAAGAAGCTGACGCCTTCCACCATCGAAGGCGTCAACGTGTTCACCTGGAACCCGTGGCTCACGACCGCGCCGCTGGAGCAGTTCACGGGCACGCCGTCGGCCTCCGTCGTCAAGCAGGACAGCGCCTATGCGGCCGCGCACTTCGAGCTGACCGACCGCTGGAAGCTGCTGCTGGGCGGGCGGCTGGACTGGTACGAGTACGAGAACCTCAGCGGCTCGGGCAGCTACAAGGTCGACCGCAACGTCACGCGCTACGCGGGCGTCACCTACGACCTGGACCGCAACCACACGGTGTACGCGAGCTACACGGACATCTTCAGTCCGCAGACGTCCAAGGGCATCGACGGCAACATCCTCAAGCCCGTCGTGGGCGAGAACTACGAGGTGGGCGTGAAGGGCGAATACCTCGGCGGCACGCTGAACGCGAGCCTCGCGTATTTCCAGATCGACCAGAAGAACCGCTCGCGCGTGCTGGACGACCAGAGCGCCTGCCCGAGCTACCCCGAGACCTCGTGCTCCGAAGCCACCGGGCTGGTGCGCACCAAGGGCATCGACCTGGAAGTGCAGGGAGCGCTCACGCCGCAATGGCAGATTGGCGCCGGCTACACCTACAGCGACACGCGCTATGTGAGGGACGCCACCGCCTCGCGCATCGGCCAGCGCTTTTCCACGGCAACGCCGCAGAACATGCTGAAGTTCTCCACCATGTACCGCTTCAGCGGCGAGTGGAGCCGCTGGCGCGTGGGCGGCAGCGTCAACTGGCAAAGCCGTGCCTACAACGACGGCACCACCGCCGGCTACGCGTGGCGCAACCAGCAGGGCAGCTACGCGGTGACGGAGGTGGTGGTCGGCTACCGCGCCACGCCGAAGCTGGACATCCAGCTGAACGTGAGCAACCTCTTCGACAAGAGGTACTACCAGGCGATCGGCTATTCGACCCAGTGGGGCACCGACGTGTATGGCGAGCCGCGCAAGCTCAAGCTGACGGCCAAGTACACCTTCTAGGTCGGACGCCGACCGTGCCGGCCCGGCGCCGTCAGCCGGTGCGTCCGCTGGCCTGCAGCCAGTCGCAGAACGCCAGCGCGTCGGCGTCCTGCGCCGAGCGCTCCGGAAGAATCCAGTAGAACTCCTTCTCGTGCGTGGTCCAGGCGCTGAACGGCATGGCCAGCAGGCCGCCGGCCACGCTGTCCGCCACCAGGTCGGGGTTGCCCAGCGCAAAGCCCATGCCCTGCACGGCCGCCTGCACCGCGAGGTGCGCGTGGTCGAACCCCAGTTCGGCCGCCGGGCGCAACTTGCCCACGCCCGCGGCCGCCAGCCAGTCGCGCCACACCAGCGGTGTCGAGCGGCTGTGCAGCAAGGTGTGGCGGGCCAGGTCGGCGGGCTTGCGCAGCGCGGGTGAGCGGGCGAGCAGCGCGGGGCTGCACACCGGCGTCAGCGCATCGGGCAGGAAGGCTCCGAAGCGCACGCCGCGCCATCCGGGGCGCGCCTGCAGCATGGCCAGCTCGTCCGCGGAGAGGCAGCGAATCGACACGTCGAACGCCGCGGGCACGAAGTCCAGCACGCTCACGGTGGTGGCCAGTTGCACGTCGGCGTCCTGCACCTGGGCGCAGAAGCCGGCCAGGCGCGGAATGAGCCATTGCGCGGCCAGCGTCGGCAGCGCATTGACCGTGAGCGTGCGGCGCCGCGTGGTGCGGCCGATGCGCTCGGTCGCGTCCGCCAGCAGGTCGAAGGCGCTGCTCAGGCTCGGCAGGTAGGCGGCGCCTTCGGGCGTGAGCGCGAGCTGCCGGCCTTCGCGCGCGACGAGCGCCACGCCCAGCCATTCCTCCAGCCCCTTGATCTGGTGGCTGACCGCGCTTTGGGTCACGCTCAGTTCGTGGGCCGCGCGCGTCACGCTGCGCAGCCGCGCCGCCGCCTCGAAGGCGCGCAGCATGTTGAGCGACGGCAGCCGCCGCACGTTGGCATGAGGTGAGCTCATGGGTCCAGCCATAAAAGTCGATAGTCGCACAGCTTACCGCTCCCTAGCATTCCGGCATGCGTCCCTTCGATCTTCTAGAAAATCTCATTCATTGCCGGAGCTTGAACGGCCAGCCTGGGCTTCCGCTGAAGCGGCGTGAAAAGACGTCCTCGCCTTCCGATGACGCTGCGGCGCGGGTGGGCACCCGCCTCTCGTTTCTGGTAGCGGGCTTCGGCATCGCCTGCTGGGCGCCGCTCGTGCCGTTCGCCAGGCAGCGGCTGGCCATCGACGAGGCCATGCTCGGCTTGCTGCTTTTGTGCCTCGGTGTCGGCTCGCTCGTCGCGATGCTGGCGTCCGGCCCGTTGAGCGCGCGCTTCGGCAGCAAGCCGGTCATCCTGGCCGGCGGCTTCGGCCTTGTGCTGGTGCTGCCCACGCTGTCGGTCGCCGCGACGCCCCTGGCGCTGGCCGCCGCGCTGTTCGCCTTCGGCGCCGCGCTCGGGTCGATCGACGTGGCGATGAACGTGCACGCGGTGGAGGTGGAGCGGGCCGCGGGCAGGCCGTTGATGTCGGGCTTTCATGCGCTCTTCAGCATCGGCGGCTTCGCTGGCGCGGCCACGATGACCGCGCTGCTGTCCTGGGGCGTCGCGCCGCTGGCGGGCACGCTGGCCTGCGCCGCGGCCATGGCGACGGCCATGGCCTGTGCGTGGCCGCGCCTGCTCGCGGGCGCGCAGGGCCGGGTCGAAGGGCCGCTCTTCGTGCGGCCGCGTGGCATCGTGCTGTTGCTCGCAGGGCTGGCCGCGGCTGCCTTCCTGGCCGAAGGCGCGATGTTGGACTGGAGCGCGCTTCTGATCACCGACGCCGGCCTCGTCGCCTCCAGCCATGGCGGCGTCGGCTACATGCTGTTCGCCGTCGCCATGACGGCCGGCCGGCTCGCGGGCGACAAGGCCGCCGCGGCCTTCGGCGACCTGCGCATGCTTCGCGGGAGCGGCGTGCTGGCCGTGATCGGCTTCGTCGTGCTGCTGGCGGCGCCGGGCGCGGTGGCCAGGATGGCGGGCTTTCTTCTCATCGGGCTGGGCGCGTCCAACGTCGTGCCGGTGCTGTTCCGCAGGGCGGGGACGCAAGCCGCCATGCCACCGGCCCTGGCCGTGGGGGTCATCACCACCGCGGGCTACGCCGGCATCCTGGTGGGGCCCGCGGGCATCGGTTTGGTGGCGCATGCGGTCGGTTTGCCGGCCGCTTTCTGGGTGGTGGCCGGGTTGATGTGCCTTGTTCCCCTGACCGCCGGCACCGTGGCGCGCCCCGGTTAATACCCCAGTTATTGCCCGGTTTGCTTGCTCCGGGAAATTGTAAGAAGGCAGGGAACTTACCTAGTTTTAGGTATAGCGACAAAAAGCAACAGAACCTTACACTTCGCCCGCAATTCCGTCAGGCGCCGTTCAGCTTCGCGCCTTTTGCCCCGTTTCTGGGGCCGAGAAGACCAGGGGGAGACAAGATGAACACGAATTTCCGCAGCGTGTGGAACACATCCACGGGCGCTTGGGTGGCCGTTTCCGAAACCGCCAAGGCGCGAGGCAAGCGCAGCGGCTCCAGCGTGACCACGCGGGTCGGCGCGTCCGGCGTGCTGCTGGCGGCCGCGCTGTTCGGGTCGGCGGGGCCCGCGTTTGCAAACTGCGTGTTGACCGGCAACGTCAACCTGTGTACGGGCACGACCGGCAACAGCAACTTCGTCGCGGCCGGCACCGAATTGCGCAACGAAGGCGTGATTGGGACCGCAGGACTTTCGGGGTTGGGGGTCGTTTCGACTGAGGACGACGTGACAGTGACCAACGCTTCCGGTGCCACCATCCAGGGCGGCGGCATCGCGCTTTTGACCGGCGCCAACAGCGTCTTCCGGAATCTTGGCGGCCAGGCGATCGGCGACAACCTTGGCGTCGTTCTCGCGAAATCGACAAGCACTGTCATCAATTCGAACGGCGGCACGATCAGCAGCACGAACAGCTACGGCATCGAGCTGCAGAACGGCGGCGAGATCCTGAACACCGGCAAAAGCCAGATCCTGGGCCAAGGCCTCAACGCGATCATTTCGAAGGTCGGCGCCACCAAGATCACCAACGAGCTGGGATCGGTCATCGGCGCCGACAACAACGCCATCAACACCGGCCCCGCCACGACGCTGATCAACGCAGCCCAGATCAACGGCCACGTGGTCCTCGGCGGCGCCGGCGGCCACAAGGTGAGCCTGTTCACCGAAGGCCAGATCAAGGGCAACCTCAACATCGCGGGCAAGGACTCGGTGCTCACGCTCGACGGCGCGGCCGGCACCACCGGCGTGTATTCCAACGCGGTGACCGGAGAGACCACGTTCGAAGGCAGTGTCGTGAAAGTCGGCGACGGCCGCTGGGAGCTCGATCGCACGTCTTCGCAGCTCAATTCGCCGTTCAAGCCGGGCAGCGTGCAGGTCGCGCAGGGCACGCTCAGCGTCGGCGCGGGGGCTCGCCTCGACGCCGCTGCCACCGTTCAGGTCGACAAGGGCAGCACGCTGGAGCTGAACGGCGCCAAGCTTGCGAACACCATCAGCGGCGCGGGCTCGCTCGTGGTCAACGGCGCCACTGCCAGCGGCCTCTCGGGCAACAACACTGGCTTCACGGGCGGCGTCACGCTGGCCTCCAGCGCCCTGCTGCTCGGCCATGAATCCGGGCTGGGCAGCGGGGCGTTGACGGTGACAGGCTCCAGCGGCCTCGACTGGACGTCGGTCGTCGGAACACTGAACAACAACGTGAACATCGCCACCGGCGGCAAGCTCGCGCTGCAAGGCAAAGACACGCTGGTGATACAAGGCGCGTTCTCGGGCGGCGGCTCGCTGACGAAGGACGGCATCGGCACGCTGGTGCTGAACACCGCCAGCACCAACACCGGCCCGGTCGTCGTCAACGCCGGCACGCTGTCCATCCACAACGCGAGCGGCAGCGCGACCGGCACGGGCAACGTGCAGGTCAACGCCGGCGCCACGCTCACGGGCGGCGGCACCATCTCCGGCCAGGTCGAAATCGTCGGCGGCCGCCTGTCCGTGGGCAACGGCATCGGCCCGATGAGCGTCGGCACCCTCGTGCTCGACGGTGCTTCCTCGCTCGACTTCGACCTGGGCGACGCCGGCGTCTGGGGTGGCGCGAACAACGACCTGCTCAACGTCAACGGCGACCTCACGCTGGCGGGCAAGCTCAACATCGTCAAGGCGCCGGGCGGACAGTTCGGCGCGGGGCTGTACCGCCTCATCAACTACACCGGCACGCTGACCGACGCCGGCATGACGATCAACACCGCGCCGGGGGCCCTCAGCGACCTCTCGCTGCAGACCAGCATCTCGAAGCAGGTCAACCTGGTCAACACCCAGGGCCTGTCGCTCGGCCTGTGGGACGGCGGCAACAACGGCGACTACAACGACGGCAAGGTCAGCGGCGGCAGCGGCACCTGGCGCGCCGGCTCGCCGGCCGAAGGCTGGACCGACACGACCGGCAGCGTCAACACCACGTGGATGCAGGACAGCGTGGCCATCTTCGGCGCGACCGCGGGCACCGTCACCGTCGACAACACGGGCGTGGGAGGCGCGGTGCGCGTGGGCGGCGTGCAGTTCATGACCGACGGCTACGTGATCAACGGCGACGCGCTCACCATCACCGCCCCCAACACCAACTTCCGCGTGGGCGACGGCACGGGCATCAAGATCGGCATGACGGCCACCATCGACTCGGTGATCGTGGGCGCTGGCGGCCTGCAGAAAGACGACGTCGACACGCTGGTGCTGACGGGGGCCAACACCTACACCGGCGGCACCACCCTCAAGGCCGGCACGCTGTCGGTCGCGAACGATGCGGCGCTGGGCGATCCAGCGGGCGCGCTCACCTTCGACGGCGGCGCGCTCAAGGTGACCGGCTCGGCGTTCAGCACCCTGTCGCGCGGCATCACGTTGGGCAGCGGTGGCGGCACCCTCGATGTCGCGGATCCGTTCAATACCCTGGCAGTGACTTCCACCGTGGGTGGCCCTGGCCGCCTGGTCAAGACCGGGGTCGGCACGTTGACGCTGGCGTCTGCCAACACGTATGCGGGCGGTACATCGATCAACGGCGGCACGGTGAACGCAATGGTCAGCGGTGCGCTGGGCACGGGCGACGTGGCGGTGAACGGCGGTGGCGGCCTGGTTTTCCGCGGCACCGCGGATGCCGGCAACCTGAGCATTGCCATGGCTGCGCGCGACGGGCTGATCAATGGCGGCTATGTGGAGTTCAAGGACAAGAGTTCGGCTGGGAGCGCGACCTTGGTTACCGCCGCGGGCGGTAACGTGACGTTTGCCGACAACTCCACGGCCGGCAACGCTTCCATCGAGAATCGCGGCGGTGGCACCACGGTGTGGGACAACGCCACCGCGGGCAAGGCGCACATCACCAATTTCGCAGGCGGGCATACCGATTTCCTGAACACTGGCTCCGCCGGGCAAGCCACGCTGGTCAACGAAACTGGCGGCCTGGTCGACTTCTTCGACACCGCCACGGCCGACCAGGCCACGGTGATCAACAACGCGGGCGGCCGCGTGCGCATCAGCCTGCTCGGGGCGAACGGCGTATCCATCGGCTCGCTGTCGGGCGCTGGCAACGTGCTCCTCGGCACCAAAGCACTGACCACCGGTGGCCTGAACACCGACACCGAAGTTTCCGGCGTCATCTCCGGCAACGGCGGCTCGCTCGTCAAGGTCGGCACCGGTGCGCTCACGCTCTCGGGCGCCAACACCTACACCGGCGGCACGTCGCTGCGCCAGGGCCGGCTGAACGTCGGCCACAGCCAGGCGCTGGGCACCGGCGCGCTGTCGATGGACGACGACACCACGCTGGGCTTCAGCGCCGACGGCGTGGTGCTCGCCAACGCCGTGAAGCTCACGGGCCAGAACGATCCGGTCATCGACACCGGTGCCTTCAGCGCCACGATCGCGGGCGCGATCAGCGGCGGCGGCTTCATCACCAAGCAGGGCACGGGCACGCTGACGCTGTCGGGCGCCAACACCTACACGGGTGCGACCAACGTTGCGCAGGGCACGCTGAAGGCGGGTGCGGCCAACACGTTCAGCGCGGCATCGGCGCACAGCGTGGCCGCCGGCGCCACGCTCGACCTCGCGGGCTTCAACCAGAGCGTGGCCTCGCTCGCCAACAGCGGCACCGTGTCGCTGGTGGGCGCAGTGACGGGCACCACGCTCACCGTCAACGGCAACTACGTCGGCAACAACGGCGTCTTGAAGCTCGGCACCGCGCTCAGCGGCACCGGCCCTTCGGACCGCCTGGTGATCAACGGCGGCACCGCCAGCGGCAAGACCAGCGTGCAGGTGACCAACCTCGGCGGCCTGGGCGCGCTCACCGCGGGCAACGGCATCGAGGTGGTCACCGCGCAAGGCGGCGCGACCACCACCGCGCAGACCACGAAGGACGCCTTCTCGCTGGCCGGCGGCCATGTCGATGCGGGTGCCTACGAGTACCGGCTGTACGCGGCGGACGCGAGCGGCGCGGGCGAGAACTGGTTCCTGCGCTCCAGCATTCCCGCGGCGACATCGCCGACCAGCCCGGGCGCACCCGGCGTGCCGATCGTCACCTACCGGCCCGAAGCCTCGCTGTTCGCCTCGCTGCCCAGCCAGCTGCGCCAGGGCAACCTCGCGATGCTGGGCGACCTGCGCAAGCGCGTGGGCGACGACGATGTGAAGGGCACGGCGACAGCCCCGACGGGTTCGGACCGCCGCGCCTGGGCCCGCATGCTCTCCATCGACATCGACATCCAGCAAGGCGGCGCCGTGTCGCCGAACAGCAAGGGCCGCCTCACCGGCTTCCAGGCCGGCACCGACCTGCTGGCCACATCGAACTGGCGCGCCGGCCTGTACGTCGGCCAGCTCGACGGCGATGCGCGCGTGAGGGGCTTCGCCAGCGGCATCCAGAACCTGGCCGTGGGCCGCAACGACCTGCGCAGCCAGTACGTGGGCGTCTACGGCACCTACACCGGCGACAGCGGCTTCTACGCCGACGCCGTGGTGCAGTCGGGCCGCCACCGCTACACGGTGGAGCCGCTGCTGAGCTTCGGCACCGGCGGCAAGGGCAACAGCCTGCTGGGCTCCATCGAAGTGGGCCAGGCCTTTGCACTGGGCGGCAGCGGCTGGAGCGTCGAGCCGCAGCTGCAGCTGATTCACCAGCACATGGACCTGGGCAACTCGGTCATCACGGGCGCGGTGGTGCAGCCGCAGGCCGACAACGGCTGGATCGCGCGGGCGGGCGTGCGGCTGAAGGGCCAGCTCGATACCGGCGTGGGCACGCTGCAGCCGTATGGCCGCTTCAACGTCTACAAGACGTCGAGCGGCGCGGACATCGCGCGCTTCGTCAACGGCGCCACCACCACGGACATCGCGGCGCCCACGGGCGGCACGAGTTCCGAGCTGGCGGGGGGCTTCACGCTGGCGTTGAGCCCGTCGACGAGCCTGTACGGCGAGCTGGGCAAGCTGTGGGCATCGGGGGGCAATGCGAAGGTGAAGAGCTCGGTGAACGGCTCGCTGGGCGTGCGGGTGAAGTGGTGAAGCGCTTGAAGCGCCGCAGCTGCAGCCATCGCTAGAGAAAATTCCTACACCTGAAAACGCGCATGGCCGATGAGGGGCCGTGCGCGCGGGAGCGACACCAGCGGCCTGGGCTTTGCAGCATCGCCGGCGTCGCCTAGATGCGCCGGCAAGGAGACAGTGATGACCAGCACGTCGAACGTCATTTCGTCGGACCGGGTAGAGGGCACGAGCGTCTACGGCACGTCGGGTGACAAGCTCGGCACCATCGACGACCTCATGATCGACAAGTTGTCGGGGCAGGTGCGCTACGCGGTTTTGGAGTTCGGTGGCTTCCTGGGCATGGGGACCGACCGTTATCCCATTCCGTGGAGCATGTTGAAGTACGACACGTCGCAGGACGGCTACGTCGTGCCGCTCGACAAGGCGGTGCTCGACGGCGCGCCGCGCTATGCCGATGCCAGCGTGCCGGAGTACGACGACATGTACACCGGCAGCATCAACAAGTACTACGGACTCTGAGGGTCTGCACCGCGGCGCTTCGTCTTCTGGCAGGCCAGGCGCGCCATGCTTGCAGCTACCAGGTCGCCGACGCCACGCACCGAACCGGCAAGCCGTAAGACGTGGTGCGCGTCGCGACGGAGCCATCGGTCCTCGTGTGTGTCCATGCCAGGCCCGGGCTGGCCTGCGTGGAGCTCCAGCGTTCGATGTCGGTTCCGGCGAACTGGCCCAGCCCGAGGTCGACGGCGTTCTTCTGGACGCTTGCCGTGCTCGCGCTGCAAACGCCGCTCGAGCCGAGCTGGCACACCGCCGGCACATACCAGGTGAGGCCGGCCTGCCCGCTGGCGCGACAGGCTCCCGCGACCGAGACGAACGGCGAGTTGCTCATTGCGCCCAGCATGGCCTGCGTATTGGCTTCGCCGTCGGTCAATGACATCGCGCCCGGAACCGCAACGGGGAGCCCCCAGTTGTAGTACGGCCCCGGAATCACGCTGAGGTCTGCGCTGTCCACCACCGTGGCATTGCCGGCCGACGGTATGTCGAACACCAGGAAGTTGTGCAGCGAGAAGCCGATCACCGCGCTCACCGAAGGCGTGTTGTCGCCTTGCACGCTCACCGCGTTACTGGCCACGTAGGGCGCCGTCGCCGTGAACGACAAGGTGCAGGTGGCGCCCGGCGCAAGCACTGCGCAGGCGCTGTTGTCCACGGTGAGCGCGCTCCAGCCGCCGGGCCGCGTCACCGTGATGTGGGTGGCGGTGTTCGAGCCGGTGTTGGTCACGTTCAGTGTGCGCGCCGCGCCGTTCACGGGAACGACCACGGCCGGTGCGTTGAGCGACAGCGTCGTGCTGTTCGTGGCGCAGGTGACGCTCGCGTTCGTCACATTGGCGCCGGCCAGCGTGCCCGAGCCGTTGAGGACGGTGCAGGTCTGCGCCGCGGGCTGGCTCAGCACCGTGATGTCGTAGCTGCCGCCGCTGGCCACCGGCGTGGCGAAGGCGAAGGCACCGTCGGCGTTCAACGAGGTGTTGTCGGCGCCGTTGTTCTGCAGCACCACGGTGCCGCTCAGGCCCGAGAGCGTGCCGCCCACCGTGTAGGCGTTGGTGGCGCACACCACGCCGACGCCGGTGACGTTGCTCGCACCCATCGTGGCGCTGCCGTTGGACACGGTGCAGGTCTGCGCGGCCGGCTGCTTGAGCACCGTCACGTCGTAGGTGGCGCCATGGGCCACGGGCGCGGCGAAGGTGAAGCTACCGTCGGTACCCAGCGTGAGCGCATCGCCGGCGTTGTTCCGCAGCACGAGTGTGCCGGCCAGCCCGGTGAGCGTTCCGCCCACGGTGTAGGCGTTGGTGGAACAGACTACAGCCACGTCGTTGACCGGATGGGTGCCGACCGTGCCCGCGCCATGGCCGACGCTGCATGTCTGGCCCACGGGTTGCGTCGCCACCGTCACCGCGTACGCGCCGCCATACGGCACGGCCGTGGCAAACGCGAAGCTGCCGTCGGTGCTGGACGTAAGCGTTTCGCCCGCGTTGTTCTGCAGCACCACGGTACCCGCCAGGCCGCTGATGGTGCCGCCGATCTTCAAGGGACCGGGCACGACCTCTGGCGCAGGTGTCTGCGCGGGCGGCAGGAACGGCACGAAGCCCGACGAGTTGCCGCTGCCGCCCCCGCAACTCGAAAGCAGCAGGGCCATCGCGGCGATTCCACACAGTTCGAGGACGGGTCGAAGTTGGAGGGGCAGGAGCATCGTGGTCGCCAGCGGGTGTCGGAGCGAAAAATGCTAGCACCGGCGATGGCGGCTGCTTATCCCTGAAACCGGTAGGAATGCGAAGGTCCAGGCGGCCGGCAAGGCCGATGCCCAGACGTCTGCGTCAACACCGCGAGGCGGCGTCTGGCGCGCGACGCTTGCTCGTCACCGATGCTGGAGCCTGGCGCTAGCGCTCTCGATTCGTTGCGCTTGCGCACGCTGCCAGTCTGCCCTCGCGCCGAGGTCTGCCCGCGAGGCATTCAACATTCGATTCACTTCTTCAGCCTGTGGCCCGCCACGACCCCGGCGTCGAGCGATCATCAAGTCCGCGTCGAAGCATTCCGCGCACTCCCGTTCGCTCAGTGGAAACGGCTTCGCGTACGTTTCCATGTAGAGCGACGCGATTCTTGGCTGCCCGAAGTCCTTGAGCGTCGCGCCTTCGCGTCGCGCCAGTTCCGCGAGGTTCGAGCTGAACTCGTGGCCTGCGCGAAACGGAACCTTCCCGATCTGGTACAGCCGGTCTGCAAGTTCCGTCAGTGTCGAGAACTCGCCGTCGATCTCCAGGCGTGCCGCGTGCGCATCGACGCGCAAGCCCTGCACGACCTGCGTCAGCAGACGGAACAGGTCCTCCTGGCGGCGCCGCGCCAGAGGGTCGTAGGCCCGGTAGTCGAACATGCCCGTTCGCACGTTGTGCGCGAGGTAGTACGGCGCCTGGCTTTCGGAAAGCAGCAACGCGCTTTGCGCCCGCAATTGCTCCAGCGCCGCGGGATTGCGCTTCTGCGGCATCAGGCTGCTGCGCCCCACGAGGCTGGCGCCCTCGAGCGAAATCCAGGGGCGTGCGGCCGAGCAGATCGCATGCAGGTCTTGCGCGAACTGACTGATCTGCACCGCGCATCCCGCCATCGCGGCAGCCAGTTCGAGGCAGCTGTCCACCGAACCGATGTGGTTCGCGTCGTAGGCGTTCTCGATCAGGCCGTCGAAGCCGAGCAGGTCGGCCAGCAACGCCCTGTCGACCGGAAAGCTGCTGGTCGTGACCGCGGCTGCGCCCAGCGGGCATCGGTTGATGGTGTCGTAGGCCCGCTCGATGCGCAGGAGCTGGCGGCCGAACGCGTCGGCGAACGCCAGCAGGTAGTGCGCGAAGGTGGTCGGCTGCGCCTGCATGCCGTGCGTGAACGTGGGCACGGGCGTGTGCACATGCCGCGCCGCGAGCGCGACGAATTCGCCTCGGGCCTCCAGCAACAAGCGATGGGCAGACAGCGCATCGAGCCTGAGGTTCATTCGCGAGATGGTGGCTGCGATGTCCTGCCTGCTGCGCCCGAGGTGCAGAAGCGAGGCCTCCGGGCCGGCGAGCGCCTCCAGGCGCTGCTCGTAGTCGAGGTAATCCGACGACGCTGCAGCAGCAGCTGCGTCCGGTGATGCCTGCGCGCTGGCCATGCGGGTGTCGATCTCTTGCATGGCGGCCGCCAGCCTGGCGCACACCTCGCTGTCCAGGATGCCCGTCGACGCCAGCATCGACAGCGATGCGCGGTTGATCTCGCCGAGCATGCCGGCGCTGCGCGTGCCGCCGCGGAACTCGGAATTGGCATCGCGCCGGGGTTGGGTCATGTTGGTGAAGTCCGTCAAGTCCGTGGAACTCGTGAAGTCAGTTGATCCGGTACCGCTTCACCATGTCCCAGTCGAGCCGAATGTCGAACCCCGGGCCCTGCGGAATGCTCAACGTGCCGCGATCGATCCTGGGCGGGTTGACCCACATGCCCGGAAAGATCGGATCGCGGTCGGGATCCGGAAAGCACTCCACGCAGATGCCGTGCGGCAATGCGCCGAGCATGTGGGAGGCGATCTGCGGTTCTTCGTGGTGCGCCATCTTCACGCCCACCAGCGCGCAGGCCGCGGCGGCCCGACGCCATTCGGTGATGCCCCCGCCCTCGGAGGCGTCGAAGTTGACGATGTCGACCGCGTCGGCATCGAGCAGGCGGCGCACGCCCGCCGCGCTCACTTCGCTCTGGCCTGCGTTGATCGGGATCGATGTCGCGCGCCGCACCTGCGCCATTCCGCGCGCGTCGTCGTGCCAGTGGCACGGCTCTTCGAACCACGCGATCTCATAGGGTTCGACCAGCCGCGCAAAACGTGTCGCGTCGGCCACGCTCCAGCCGCGGTTCGCATCCACCGCGATCAGGAAGTCGTCGCCGCCGCCCCTGCGGGCGTGCTTGACGCGCTCCGCATCGATTTCCGGCGAGGCCTTGCCGACCTTCACCTTGCAGCCGGCCATGCCCACGGACTTGAGCCATTCCATCTCGGGCGCCAGGTCGGCCGGGACCTTGCCCGGCAGGTAGTAGCCCGCGATCGCGATGATGGGCAGCTCTTGCCGGTAGCCGCCGAGCAGGTTGCACACGTTGGTGCCGAGGGCCTTGCCCTTCAGGTCCCAGAGCGCCGTATCGACACAGGCGATGGCATTCATGACCAGCGGCCGATTCGCGGCGCCGATGGTCAGTTGAAAAAGCTGCTCCCATAGCAGCTCGTGCGCGAAGATGGATTCGCCCAGCAGCAGCGGTGCCATCGCACCTTCGATGAGGGCGGCGATTTCGAGGCCGTGCTCGCGCTCGTCACCGTTGTAGACCTCGCTCACGAGCCCGGTGTCGGTGTAGATGCGCGTGATGATGGTGGCGCGGGTATCGACCTGGTAAGAGCTACCGGAAAACACCTTGGCAAGCGGGATTCGCACGGCAATGGCCTCGACGCGTTCGATTTTCATGGTCAGTGTTCAGTTGGTTCTTGGGGTGGCGGGGGAATGCGCGCGCATCAATCGATGGTTGCGCCGGAGCGGCGCACGATGTCGGCCCACTTGGTCGACTCGGACTTGATGTAGGTGGCCAGCCCCTCGGGCGTCGAGCCGATCGGGACGATGCCGTCGTTGAGAAACGCCTTTTTCAGGTCGCCCTCTTTCAGCAGCGCGTTGATGTCGGTGTTGATGCGCTGGACGATGCTCGCGGGCGTTCCCTTGGGTGCCAGCAGCGCGTACCAGACGCCCGAGTCGTAGCCGGGCACGCCGGCCTCCGCGATGGTCGGAATGTCGGGCAGCGTCGGCGCGCGCTTCGACGACGACACCGCAATGGCGCGCAACTTGCCGGCCTTGATCTGCCCGGAGCCCACGCCGTAGCTCACGAACATCGCATCCACATCGCCCCCGAGCAGGGCGGGCATGGCCGGGCCGGTGCCCTTGAACGGCACGTGCAGCAGGTCGATCCCGGCCATGGACTTCAGCAGTTCCATCGACAGGTGCGGGCCGCTCCCGTTGCCCGAAGAACCGAACGAGTATTTGCCTGGATTGGCCTTGGCCAGCGCGATGAACTCCTTCAAGTCCTTCGCGGGCACCTTCGGGTTCAGGGCGAGGAAGTAGGGCGCGGAGGCGACCAGCGCGATCGGCTCGAAGTCCTTGGCGGGGTCGTAGCTCAGCTGCTTGTAGAGCGTCTGGTTGACGGCCAACTGCGACGTCAAGGCAAGTACCAGCGTGTAGCCGTCGGCCGGCGATTTCGCCACCAACTCCATGCCGATGTTGCCGTTGGCGCCGCCGCGGTTGTCCACCACGATCTGCTGGCCGAGCTTCTTCGACAGGTAGATGCCCAGCGGGCGCGCCGCCGTGTCTCCGCCGCCGCCGACGGGGTAGGGAACGATCAGCCGGACCGGGTGATCCGGCCACGACCCCGCCGCCCATGCCGTGCCGGTGCTGGCTGCCAACAACATGGCCGCTGCGCTTGCAAGTGCGGTCCTGCGTGTCTGATTCATGTCTGTCTCCTTGTGCCTGTTGTCTCTGGGTGCTGCTGGCTGGATTCTTGACGCCGGAGATCATTCTGTAAAATGACATATTTCGTCCGTTTCATAACCCAAAGAATATGATTTCGCTGGCGCAATTGCGGGCCGTGTTGGCGGTCGTGGACAACTCGCTGAGCGTGTCCAGGGCCGCGGCGGCCATCCACACCACGCAGCCCGCGGTGAGCAAGCTGGTGCGAACGCTCGAAGTGGATGTCGGCGTTGAAATGTTCGTTCGTAGGGGCAACCGCCTGGTGGCACTGACCGATGCGGGCCAGGAGGCGGTGTCGCTCGCGCGCCGGGCGCTCAACGACGTGCACGCCATCTCGACGCTGTCTCGGTCGTACCGATCGGAGCGTTCAGGCAGCCTGCGCGTGGGCACCACGCTGATTCATGCGCGCTATGCCTTGCTGCCCATCGTGCAGCGCTTCAATGCGGAGTACCCGGAGGTCGATTTCGAACTCGTGCAAGGCGCCCCCGCAGAGATCATCCGGTGGGTGAGCGAAGGGGCGGTCGACTTCGGCATATCGACCTTGCCGCGTTCGATTCCCGACGGCATCGAGGCCTTCGAGGCCTACGCGATCTCGCGTTGCCTGGTGGTCCCCAAGGGCCATCCGCTGGCGTCCGCAAGGCGGCTGACGCTGGAGCGAATCGCCGAGTACCCGCTGATCGCCTACGACGAGTCGTACAACTCGGGCTGGGTGGTGCAGGAAGAGTTCCGGCGTCATGGGCTCGCGCCGCGCATCGTCGTCCGCGCGACGGATGCCAATGTGATCAAGGCGTACGTCGCGGCCGGCCTGGGCATTGCCGTGCTCCAGGAGATGGCCATCGAGCGCGAAACCGATTCCGCGCTCGTCACGCGGAACACCAAGGGCCTGTTCCCGGACTCGTCGGCGCAGATCAGCATCCGCAGCGGGAAGTACCTGCGGGCGTACATGCAGGCCTTCATCGACATGGTGCTGGCGGCGAAGACGATCAGGCTGCCGAAGAGCCCTTGAGTTTGCGTGACCGGCAACCTGACGCCAGCAGCGCCAGCATCACGAATCTTCGAGGCGTACCGTGATGTTCGAACCGCCTCGAAGCAGCGTGTTGAAGATCGGGCAGCTCGACGTGAAGTGGTCGACGAGGTCTTGCGCAACATCGCGCGCGACGCCCTCGATCTGAAAAACCAGCTTGATGAAGTCGTACCGCGTGCCATCGTCGTCGGAGCGCTTCAACGACGTCTTCACCTTGGCAAGCCGAACCGCGGCGCCCGTTTCCTCGGCCCGCTTGTAGACAAGGGCCAGGCCGCAGGACCCCAGCGAGCTCAGCAGCAATTCAGCGGCGTTGACGGCGACACCCGGCCCGCCGTTGGACGCCTTCGCATCGGTGACGAAGCTGAAGCGGGCATTGCTGGCGGTGAACCGTCCGTGGGTATCGCTGGATGCCACGACGACATGGGCGTCGTGGACGACGTCGTGAGGGACATCGTGAAGGGTGACTGGGGTGGCGGACATCGTTGTCTTCGAGTGGGTGGGTGTGATCGGGTGTTGTTCGGCGTGCAGCGGTTGCTGCACAGGGCCTGGAAGAGGTAGGCCGGCAAGGTCGCCAATGCGCGTCAACGCGGCGACCAAGGCGGGGGCGATGGAAACCCCTTCATCGAGCGCCTGCGCAAGGCTGCGGATCGCGCGGTCGCCGGGCACGCGGGCCGCGGCGCCACCGGCCTGCTGGTAGATGTCGACCCATTCCTGCATCTTGCGGGCGTAGGCCTCCGGCCCCGCGATGTCGGGGCTGGCGACGAAGCCGAAGGCGCCGCATCCGGGTGCGGCAGACGGCTCCGCCAGGTCGGGGCTCGCGTTGGTCAATACGTCCGCCAGCACCTGCACGATCATGGCCAGCGCCAGCCCTTTGTGGCCCGCCATCGGCTGCATGGCACCCTGCAGCGCGGCCGCCGCGTCGGTCGTCGGTCGGCCTGATGAATCGATGGCCCAGTGGTCGGGAATCGGCCGGCCTTCGCGGTGCGCGTCGAGCACATGGCTGAACGCGACCTGGCTGGCTGCGAAGTCGATCAGCAGCGGCGCGGCGCCCGGCCGGGGCGCGGCGAATGCGATCGGGTTGTTGCCGATGGCCGGCCCGCTCGCGCCGATGCCGGCCATCACGGGTTGCGTCGACTGCATGAGCAGGGCCACGCTTCCCGCTTGCGCCGCGCGATAGACGTGGGTGGCGAGCGCACCCAGGTGACCCGCATCGTGGATCAGGAAGGGCACGAACCGGTGTTGCGCATTCAGCTGGCCTTGCGCGAGCATCAGCGCCTGTTCCCCAGCCCAGGGGCCGAAGCCCCGGTTCGTCTCGATGTGGAACACGCCGGCCTGCCAGCGGCCATGGACCGTCGCGTCGGCATGGAGCACCTTGCGACGCAACTGGTCCCAGTAGGTGGGCCAGCGCGCGAGCCCGTGCGTGTAGATGCCGAAGGCGTCCGCCAGCAGCAACTGCCGTGCGCCCCGGCGGGCCGCTTCCGTGGGAAGCGCGGCCTGCACGAGCAGCGCCGTGAGCCAGCGCTCCAGGTCCGCAAGGGCCCAGCGCGCAGCGGTGGTGTGGGGGCTCGGCATCTAGCGGCTCCAGCGGTGCTGCGCGTTGGCGATGAGCGAATCCGCCGCGTAGCCGACGGCCATGGTCAGCAGCACGCAGGCATAGACCTTCGACGTTTCGAAGTACCGCTGCGCGAGCACGATGACCTCGCCCAGCCCGCCGCCCGTGACCATTTCCGCCGTGAACACGGTGATGAGGCCGATGGGGAACGCGATGCGCAGCCCGGTGAGGATGGAAGGCAGCGTCGCAGGCAACACCACGCGCACGATCAGCGCGAGCGGCGACGTGCCCATCGAGCGGGCCGCCCACAGCATCTTGGTCGGAATCTGTTCGGCGGCGGCCTTGGCCGAAAGAAGAAAGGGAAACACGCAGGTCACCACGACCAGCACGATCTTGGACGCGTCCTCGATGCCGAACCACAGCGTGACCACGGGAATCAGCGCGATCTTCGGCATCGGAAAACCGAGCGCGGTGATGGGTTCGAAGGCCCAGCGCAGCCACTTGAAGCGCGCCAGCAGGTAGCCCAGGGGCACGCCGACCGCCAACGCGATGCCGATGCCGAGCACGGCGCGGTACAGGCTGGCCCACAGCGCGGGCAGCAGGTCGCCGCCCGCCAGGCCCGCGCCCAGCGCCTGGAGCACATCGCTGAACGTGGGCAGGAACAGCGGACGGACCCAGCCCGCCCGGGCCACGAATTCCCAGGCCAGCGCCAGCAGGACCAAGGGATAGACGGCGAGCCATGCGGCGCGCCCCAGGCCCACGGCATGTTGCGCCGTCTGCCGGACTGTGTGGCGAGCGGTGTGCTCAGTCCTGCCCATCCGACACCTCCTGCCAGCGCAGCGCGCGACGCGAAAAGCTCACCAGCGCAAGGTCGCTGAGGTAGGCCACGGCCACCACGACGACCAGCGACGCGAACATGTAGTCGTAGTTGCCCGAATCGCCGTACTGGAAGATGAGCTTGCCGATGCCCTGGTTGGACACGATCATTTCGCACGCGATCACCACCAGGAAGGCGAACCCCAGCGCGATGCGCAGGCCGATCAAGATCGCAGGCACCGTCGCGGGCAGCAGCACGCGCACCAGAACGGCCAGCTTCGAAGCGCCCATCGATTGCGCGCTCCACCGCAACACCCTGGGCACATCGCACGCCCCGCGGTAGGTGTAGAGCACGATGGGCAGCAGCGAGGTCACCGCGACGATCACCACGTTGGTCGCGGTGCCGACGCCGAACCACAGCACCAGCAACGGAATGAGCGTGGTCTTGGGCAGCGCGTAGGTCGCCTTGAGCAGCGGGTTGAAAAAGCCTTCGGCCCCGCGGCTCGTGGCCATCCAGAGGCCGAGCGGCACGCCGACGACAAGGCCCACGCCCAGGCCCACCGCACCCGAACGCAGCGTGGCGCCGAGGTTGGCGGCCAGTTCGCCGCCCTTCAGCAGGTCCGCGAAAGCCTTGGCCACGGCCGCGAGCGATGGCAGGAACGCCGGATCGACCCAGCCCCATCGGGTCGCGCATTGCCACAGCGTGAGCAACGCGGCGAGCGTGAGCAGGCCGCAGGCTCGTCGCTTCCAGATTGAAGACGTCGAAGACGTCGAAGATGAGGAGGACGGTGACAACGTCGACGCGGTCACCTGCGAGAGTGGCGACGAGGAGGGCGGCAACGAGGCATCAGCGCTGCTCAAGCCTGTGCCCCCGACGTGGAAAGCGAAGCCTTCACCTGTTCGCGCACCGACAGCCAGACGCGGTTGTGCAGCTCGGTGAACTCGGGCGACAGCATGATCTGCTCGCGCTCGAGCGTGTGGTCGATGGTGCTCGCGTAGTGCGCCACGACCTGGCCCGGGCGCTTGGACATCACGTAGATGTCGTCGGACAGGTACGCGGCTTCGTGCAGGTCGTGCGTGACCATCAGCACCGTCATGCCCGATGACTGCCACATGCGAAGCAGCTCGTCCTGCATGAGTTCGCGCGTCTGCGAGTCGAGCGCGCCGAAGGGTTCGTCCAGCAGCAGGATGTCGGGCTGGTACGCGAAGGTGCGTGCCAGTGCAACGCGCTGGCGCATGCCGCCGGATAGCTCGCGGGGATACCGCGCGCCGAAGCCCTCGAGGTGCATGAGCTTGAGGTAGCGCTGAACGGTGTCGCTCACCTCGTCCCTGGACGCGCCCTTGGACTTGATGCCGTACGCGATGTTCTGCGCCACGGTGAGCCAGGGGAATAGCGCGTACTCCTGGAAGACCACGCCGCGGTCGATGCCGGGGCCGGTCACCGGCTTGCCCAGCGCCTGCACCACGCCCGAGCTGGCCGACTCGAACCCGCCGAGGATGTAGAGCAGCGTGCTCTTGCCGCAGCCGGACGGCCCGACCAGGCTCGCGAACCTGCCCCGCCTGACCTCCAGCGTGGCCTTGTGCAGCGCGAGCACGTTCTGGCTGCCGTTGCCGAAGGTCTTGCTGACCTCGCCCAGGAAGATGCCCGCGTCCTGCGACGCCGTCAAAGCTTGCATGCCGCGGGCAGGAACGAGGGGTCCACGCTCTTGGCGAGCGACACCGCGTTGGGCAACAGCCCGAGCTTGTGCATCGCGTCGACCGGGGCCTGCACGTCGCTGACAGAGATGCATGCGTTGACGTCGCGGTAGAAGTCCGCCGGCTTCAGGAAGTACTCGTCGAGCTCGGCCTCCGGGCTCTTGATGAGCTCCGCCGTGACCTTGACGACGGTCTTGCGGTTCGCGGGGTCGTAGATCCACGCGCGCGCCTCGACAAAGTCCGCCAGCCACGCCTTCACGGCCGGGCCCTGCGTCTTGAGGAACTGGTTGCGCGCCGCCTGGAAGAGCACGGGGTAGGGCGGCACCACGCCCACCGCGTCGAAGACGAAGCGGATGCCGCCCTTCTTCTTTTCCTGCACCTGGAAAGGCATGGCGAGCACGCCGACGTCGATGCGCTTTTGCCGCAGCGCCGGGCCGATGTTGCCGAAGGGCATTTCAACCACCCGCACGTCGCGCTTCGGATCGAGGCCCGCCTTTTCCAGCGCCAGCCGCAGGATGATGTCGACGCTGCCGTTGAAGGCGTTGACGGCCACCGTCTTGCCCTTGAAGTCGGCCACCGTCTTGATGGGGCTGTCTTCCAGCACGACGAAGGGGTTCGAGGCATAGCCCTTCACGCCGTCCTGGTGAATGGCCGCGATGGCGCTCACGCCACCGGCCACGCCGCCGGTCTGGACCAGCGTGGCCAGCGTGGTGAAGGCCAGCGTGCCGATGTCCGCCTGGTCGGCGGCCAGCAGCGTGGCCACGCCCGGCGTTCCCTTGGCGGTGGTCGCCTCGAGCGTGTACTCCTTGCCGTAGCGCTTGAGCACGTTGGCCTTGAAGTACTCGCTGAAGATCACCGTCTCGATCTCGCCGGGGCCGACCACGCCGGCTGACGCATAGCGGATGACCGGCACGGATGCCGCTTTCACGATGGACGGCATGGCCACCGCGCCGCCCAGGATGGCGGACGCCTGGAGGAAGCGGCGGCGGGATGTGGCGGTGGTGGTGGCGGTGACGTCGGCGGTGCGTTCTGTCGAAAGGGTCGAAAGGAAGGAGGCGTTCATGGTCAATGGCGTTGGATGGGGAACATTCGGCGCGGCCGGATTCAGTTCGGCAGGGCAAGGCCGAGTTGGTCTCGAAGGGTGGGGCCCTCGTACTCGGAGCGGAACACGCCGAGCGTCTGCAGCTCGGGCACCACGAGCCGCGTGAAGTCCTCGATGCCGCCCGGCAGGTAGGGCATCTGCACCATGAAGCCGTCGCACGCGCGCTCGTCGAACCAATGCTTGAGCGTGTGCGCGACCTCCGCGCCGGTGCCGTTGAAGTCGCGCAGCGGGCCGATGGCATAGCGCATGCCGATCTCCGTCAGCGACAGGCCCTGCTTCTGGCTCAGCTCGGCAACTTCCTTGTAGTGGCCTTGCACGCCGGGCGGCGCAATGGCGGGCAAGACCTCGTCGAGCGGGAACTCCGAGAGATCGATGTCCAGGTGGTACGACAGCGTCGACAGGCCCGCCTCGGGGCTGGTCAGGCGGTCGAGAAGCGCCTGCTTCTGCTGCGCGATGTCATGCGTTTCGCCGACGACCGGCACCACGCCCAGCAGCACATGAACGTCGTCGGGGTTGCGCCCGTGCCGTGCCACCCGCTCTTTAATGTCGCGATAGAAGGCTTGCGCCGAGGTGATCGACGAGTGGGTGACGAAGATCACCTCCGCCCACTTCGCCGCAAAGTCCTTGCCGCGGTCCGACGCGCCCGCCTGGATGAACACGGGCCGCCCCTGCGGCGGCCTGCTGACGTTGAGCGGGCCTTCGACATCGAACCACTCGCCCTTGTGCGAAATGGGCCGCACCTTGGCCGGGTCCGCGAACATGGGGGTCGCCTTGTCGAGCACCACGGCGTCTTGCTGCCAGCTCTCCCAGAGCTTGCACGCCACCTCGAGGAACTCGTCGGCGCGGTCGTAGCGCTGGTTCTTGTCGGGCAGGCCGGTCTTGCCGAAGTTGGCGGCTTCGGCCGGCTGGAACGAGGTCACGATGTTCCATGCGGCGCGCCCCGCGCTCAGGTGGTCCAGCGTTGCCAGCGAACGCGCCAGCTGGAAGGGCTCGATGTAGGAGGTCGAAATGGTGCTGGCCAGGCCCAGCCGCTTGGTTGCCGTGGCCACCGCGGTGAGCACGACCACCGGGTCGAGCCGCAGGGCACCCAGCGCGCCATGAATCAGCTGGCTGGCGGCGCTGTTTCTGAACTTGTGGGGCACTGCCAGGATGTCCGGGATGAACAGCATGTCGAACAGGCCGGCTTCCAGCTGGCGGCCGATTTCCTGGTAATAGTCCAGCGAAAGAATGTCCGTGCGGGCGCTGGGATAACGCCAGCCGCCGTGATGGCCTGAAACAGGCCCTGCCATGACATAGGCGGCGAGCTTGATCTGGCGCGAATTCTGCGATTTCATTTGCTTGACCTGGATGCGGTTTTCACGAACTTGCCGACATGCGGCGCCCGCGCTTTGCATATCTGTTTATCGAATAAAGATATGAGAATTTCTGACGAAGCCATATCGCCTGCGACCTGCCGGACCGCCCCCGCACAAGGGCTCTGAGCGCGTGCAAGGCACTGCGTTTTTGCGTCACAATCGGGCCGTTTTTCGGCGAAATTTTCGATTTGTAAAAAACTCTGATTTCGCCGTCGGGTTTAAATTGTAGGCGCGCACTTATGGCCTCGTTAATTTGCTTTAATAAAACGTTTTCATAAGCATATTTTTCGATATCGAAATTATTTTGCGTAAATAGAAATTCATGAGCACTGCTTCAGCTGATATTGATTTGCCCGCCATCGACGAAGATTTCGCGACGCGGCTGCGCCAGATCATTGCGAAGGTGGGAAATGCGAGCACGCTGGCGCGCCGCGTGGGGGTGTCGAACAGCGCGCTGACGCGCTACCTCGCGGGCAGCGAGCCATCGCGCCGGGTGCTGGTGGCGCTCGCCGATGCGGCGGACGTGTCGCTGGAATGGCTGATGCGCGGCACAGGGCGCGCGCAGCCCTGGGCGCCGACCGACCTTCCCAAGACGATGACCACGCTGCCCCTGTACCGGCTCGCCGGCAAGGAGCCGGGCGTTTTCGGTGATTCGATGCCGACGATTTTTCGCGCCCAGGCCTTCTGCAGCGCATGGCTGCGCGACCAGGACCTGGACAGCGAGCACCTCGCCGCGATGAAGATGCCGGGCGACGCGATGCGCCCCACCTTGAGTTCGGGCGACATCATCCTCATCGACACGCGGCACAACCAGATCACCGACGGGCGCATCCACCTCATCACCGACCACACGCGCAACCTGCTGCTGCGCCGCCTGCAGGTGCACATCGGCGGCCAGGTGCGCGTGCTGGCGGACAACGCCGACTACAAAGAAACGACGGTCGATGCGGACCAGCTCACGGTCTTGGGGCTGGTGGTCTGGCGCGGCGCGGTGCTGCGCTGACCGATCACGCCGGCCGAGGCCCAGCGGCGTAAAGGATCAAGCGAGCCACGCCAACAGCCGCTCAGACACCTTCTCGTGCTGGAACAGCGTGGTGTGCGACACACCCTCTCTCGGCTCGAACAGCAGCACCCTTCCTGCGTCCAGCGGAAAGCGGCTGCTGCCGTTCGTCTGGAACACGCCCTCGGTCGGCACCACGAGGTCGTTGCCGGCCTCGCCGAAGACGGTGTCCAGCAGCAGGTCGGTGCCGCCGGCCACCAGCCCGCGCAGGCCGGTGTCGATGGCGGAATAGTTCGAGGCGATGGCGAAGTAGTCGGCGGGCGCGGCCGTGCCGGCATTGACCCGGCCCAGGAACTCGCCCTGCGGCCGCATGCTCGCCAGCCCGTCGAGTCCCTTGAGCGCGCCGTGCGCAATGACCTTCACGACGGTGACCAGCGCCTCCAGCGTCTCGGTCACCGGGCCGGTGGGGAACAGCGCGAGCAGCGTGGTCAGCCGGTCGACCATGGCCACCATGTGGTCGGGGTCGGCCAGCACCGTGCCGTTGTTGGGCGCGGCGCCGAACACCAGGCGGCGCACCCGGGCGCGGGCGGTGTCCATGCCCGGCGCGGGCGGCGTCTCGGCCAGCACGCGCGAGACCAGGCCGCCGCGGCTGTGGCACACGATGTCGAGGTCGATGCCACCGGGCGGCAGCTGCCCGAGCAGCCACCGCACGTTGGCGTCGGGGTCCACGCTCACGCTGGGGTGGTCGAAGGCGATCACGCGGCCGCCGTAGCGCTGGTGCAAGGCGTCGAGCGTTGGCGACGGCAGCGCGCCGAAGCCCGCGCTCGACGTGCTGAAGGTGCCGTGCACGAACAGCAGCGCCGGGCCCTGGGCCGCCAGCGCGGCGAGGGTGTCGGGCGTGTGGCGCACGTCGGGCGCGCCCTGGTAGTCCTGCGGGGTGAAGCTGCGCACGGCGTAGGGGCGGTTCTTGTCTTCCCACTGGCCCACGAAGTGCTCACCGACGGCGCCCAGGACGGGGTCGGTCAGCGGATACACGAGCACCTTCAGCAGCTTGCGCCCGACCAGGCCGAGCACGCTGCGCTGCGTGCCACTGTCGGACGCGAGCGCCGGTGGCGGCGCCACCTGCGCCGGGATGCGGAAGCGCTTGACGCCGCCGCCTCCGCCGCGCGATACCGGAGCCGACGGCGCTGATGGCGACCCCGACGATGGCGCTGTTGCTGTCGGTGTTGCAGGCTCAGGCAAGTGCCAATGCAGCGCGCCCGCGTCGTCGACCGACAGCACCAGCTGGCCGGTGTCGTCGCCCAGGTCGGGCACCTCGAGCTCGATGTCGCCGGCGGCCGCGCCGGCGCTGCGCCCGGTGGTGCCACCCGCCGCCGCGGGCTTGAGCGTCAGGTCGATCAGGCGCACCTGCGACACGTCGGCCGCCGCCAGCGCGGCGTCCAGCGCGTCCATGCCCTGGTCGAGCCCGCGCACGCTGGCGCGCGTGGTGGCGGTGGTGCCGCCGGCACGCAGCTCGGCCGCGCCGGTGAAGCCCGGCGTGCGCAGGGCATAGCCGGGGCCGATGGACACGGCCTGGTTGGTTCCGTTCAGGAGAGTGGCTGCCATGGTTGAAAAACCTCCGTTCAGGGCGCGCGCCGCAGCGTCAGCCGCGGGTGGCCGTAGTACACATACGAAAGAAAGGTCGGGATGGGCGTGCCCGCCGTGCCCGGGTATCGGGCGCGCAGGTCGCGCAGGATGGCGCCCACCGGTTCGCCTTCCGCTGGCGCTGCGGGCACCGCGGATGCGTCGGAAGCCTCGGTTGCCGCAGGCAGTGCCCGTCGCCAGAACTCGATGGCGATGTCGTGGGCGACGTCGTCGTCCACCTCCCACAGCGCGCCCAGCACGCCGCCGAAACCGCCGCGAAGCGAGTTGCCGGGGAACCCCGCCATGTCGCCCAGCAGCTCGCCCCCGATGCCCAGCATGCAGGCGTTCAGGAACAGCAGCGGCTGCCGCTCGCCGCCGTATTTGGCGGCACGAAAAAGCGTGGAGCGCAGCGGCGCGCCGTCCTGCAGGAACATCGCGGAGCCGTCGGGCCGCGTGGGGTCGAAGTCGCCGTGGCCCGCCAGGTGCACCGCCTCGACCGCGACAGGGCCCGACTTGCCCTGCAGCGTCGCGTTGAGCAGGTCGCGCATGCCCTCGGCCGTGGCCTTGAGCGTGACGCCGGGGTAGCTGCCGCTGAGCGCCTCGACCTCGGCTTCGGCCTTGGGCAGCTTGCGCAGGCCCGAGGCCGCGCTGTACCACGCGGCCATGGTCGCCATGTTGCGCACCTGCAGCGAGGCGATGGGGTGCGCGGCCGGCCGTGCCGCGGCATTCGCCGCCAGTGGCGGCGGGGCGCTGTCGCGCAGCCACCGGCCGGCCAGCGTCTGCGCGCCCAGGTAGCTGGGGCGCGCGGCGTCCAGCGGCGCGTCCATCCACGCGAGCTCCCAGGGCACGTAGGGCTCGGCGCTCACGATGAGCAGCGACACCGGCTCCGGCGCCAGCCGGCCGCTCAGCTCGGCCAGCGCCTGGAAGAACTCGCCGGGCAGGCGCTCGGCCACCAGCCGGCCCAGGCTCTCCAGCGCGGTGGCCAGCAGGGCGCTGTTGCCGTACTGGCGCACCTCCTCGACGACGGAGCGCGCGAAGGTCTTGGCGTCCTGGCCCAGGTCCATGTCGAAGGGGCCGGTGGCGGTGGCCAAGGCATGCGGGCTGATGAGGCGGCACACGTACTGGCCGCTGGCGGCGTTGCGGTCGGGCTTGCCGATGTCCAGGGTGAGGTCGGGCACCTTGGCATCGGCCACCAGCGCGACCGGCGTGGCGGCCGCGGGCATGGCCTGCCAGGGCTGGCCGAGGGGGCGGGGATCGAGCCGGTCGCCGTGCGCCGCGGGCATGATCGCCAGCGCCCGCGAGGCGGTGCCGCAGACCGTGCCGCCCAGCACGTAGCGCACTTCCAGCATGGTGAGAAAGGGCTGCGCCGGGTTCTCCGGTTCCACGCCGACCAGCTTGAAGCTGACCTGCGCCGTGGCCACGTCGGCGGCGGTCACGCGCAGCGGCCGGCTCCAGCCTTCGGGCGCCTGCACGCCGGGGCCGGCCGACAGTTCGACCTGGAGGTCGAGCGCCTGCACCTCGGCCGAGAAGGGCAGGTCGACCGCCGCGCCGCTCACCTGGGCCTGCGCCTGCGCGCCGAACCCGACGACCACCTCGAACACCTCGCCCGCGGCCTTGGCTTCGGGGGCTTCGATGCGAGGCCAGGCCTTGATCGGTCCCGCGGGCGGTGCCACCGGTGTGGGCATGGGCGTGGGCGTCGGCCGCGCGGCACCGGCGGTGGCCGGGGCCAGTGGATCGGCGCCGCGCAGCGCCATGTCGGCGGGTGCCGGCGCGCGTGCCGGCAGCACGAACGCGTCCGCGGCCACGCGCAGCGACACGCCCACGGGCTCGCCGTTCAACAGCGTCACGCCGTTGCGCATGACGACCGCGCCGGCGCCGATGTCGATCGGCGGCTGGCTGTCCGGCTCGTGCAGGTCGAGCACGTCGAGCAGCGGCAGCGCCGGCGGCGCATGGCTGCACGCGACGAGCACCTCGCGCAGTTCGCGTGCGTACCAGAGCACGTGGGTTCCCCACTGGCGGCGGATGGCGGCGCCGCAGTCGTCCGCATTGCGGGCCAGCCTGGCAGCGACTTCTTCGATGGGGCGGCCCACGCGCGCGGCCACTGCCGTGATGCGCGCGCGGGCCGCGTCCTGCGCGGCGTCCAGCCAGTAGCCGTTGAGCGCCAGGCGCTGGAGCACGGCGCCGGCGCTCATGCCGGCGTCCAGGTCGATGGCGGGCATCAGCATTGGGGTGTGCCTCCTACGGTGAAGGCTGGTCGCCGGCCTGCGGCGGATGCAGCACGTCCTGCGCCTGGCGAACGGCCGCCAGCGTGGCCTGCTGCGTGAACAGCGTGCTGGTGCGCACGTTCTGGATGCGGCCCTGGCCGTAGATGAGCATCACGCACGAGAGCGCGGTGGCCTCGTCGGGAAACTCCGAGATGGCCACGCCGTCGCAGTCGCCGAAGGCGTAGTAGAAGCCGTGCAGCGTGCCGCCGAAGGCCTCGATGGCGGTGCGCACGACGTCCGCGCGGTCCGATGACTCTTCGTTCTCGAGCATCTGGCGGATCTGCTCGTCCTTGTAGCGCCATTGGTGCAGGTAGAGCGGCATCGGGTTCTTTCTTTGCTGTCTTCGTTTCAGCGGGCCAGTTCGGACTTCTCTGCGGCCTGCGCCACGGGCACCGGCGTGAGTACGCTGTCGGGCAGGTTCAGCTCGTACGCGGCGATGGGGGGCACCGGCAGGCTCAGCGCCTTCGGTTCGCCCGATGCCGCTGCGGTGTCGCGCGCCGGGGGCTCGCGCCGGCGCCGCGCCAGTTCCGGAATGGCCGCGCCCATCGCCGCCCCCAGCACCAGGCCCGCGACGACGGCCGCCAGCGTTCGCCAGGTCCAGAAGTCGGCGAACGTGTCGGCGGCGAACCCGCGCGACACCACCGCCGAGAGCAGCCAGGCGGCGCCGAACAACGCGGCGTCCAGGCCGCGCCGCGTGCGGGCGTCGTCCACCGCCGCCCACCGGTGGTCCTGCGTGAGCCAGGCGACCAGCGCACCGGTCAGGAAGGTCGAGGGCAGGGTGGACGCGGCCTCCGCCAGCCGCTGCAGCGCGCCCGGCATGCCGCCGTAGATCAGCGCGCCCGCCGCGAGATTGACCAGCACCGAGAAACCGAGCGCGCACGCCCCCGCCGCAACCACGAAGCCCGGCGGCGTGCGGCGGTGCAGCCCCGCGCTCGCGAACCCGAAATAGAACTTGGGCAGGATCGCGATGGCCAGCGTGCCCAGCACGATCACCAGGATCACCGCGATGCGCTGGCCCACCGACAGCCCCGCGCCGTCGTCGGGCGGCAGCACGACGAAGAAGATCCACAGGCCCGCCAGCATCAACAGCGCCGCGTAGCCGAAGGCGCGCGCGAGGTTGTCGGGCTCGCTCGCGCAGGCCGTGAACCCCATGCGCTCCAGGGCCGCGTTGCGCCCGGCCTGCCGCGCGTTGGTGGCCAGCACGCCGCGCGCGGCGAGCACGCAGGCGTCGCGGTAGAACAGGCCGATGTCCTCGCACACGTCCGAGATCATGTCGCTCACCAGGTGGCGCAGGCGGTCGTCCAGCTCCTTGTTGCCGTCGATGCCGTGCTCGGCGGCGATGACCTTGATTTCTCCCAGCTGCTCGATGGAGGCCAGCGTGCGCGACACCCGGAACGAGAGCCGGTCGAAGCGCTGGCGCAGCCGGTAGAGCTCGTGCGTCACCTCGCGCGTGTAGCGCGCCAGCGCGCGCTCCTGGTCCCAGCCGCGCAGCTGGATGAAAAGCTCCGCGGCCCTGCGCATCTGCTGGTGCAGCGGCTGCGCCAGCGGCAGCCAGTCGCGCTCGGCGTCGATGCCGCGCATGCGCAGCATGTCGCGGGCCTGGGCCTGGACGTCGCTGCCGGCCTGGAAGGGCATCTCGGCCAGGAACTTGGCGAGCGACAGCGCCTGCTGCGGAATGCCGGCCGCGCCATGCAGCCGCGCGCGCACCCGCAAAGACAGCGGCGCAATCGCCCGCAGGCAGGCGACCAGCGCCAGCGCCAGCCACAGCACCAGCGTGCGCGCGCCCGACCCCCGTGGCGCATCGGCGCCCATGATGCGCAGCAGCACGCCGTAGCACAGCATGAACATCAGAAGGTACAGGCCGGCATGCACGGCCACGGCCGTCCAGTAGCGCCGCGCGGTGGTGTAGCTGCGCGACCAGCTCGGGCGGTTGAACCCGGCGGAGGCCATCAACACCGTCAGTCCGGCCGCGAAGACCATGCTGACCGACCACAGCGTCATCGGTCGCCCCAGAGTTCGCGCAGCTTGGACTGCGCCAGGCTCATCCGCGCGGGCGGGGCGGCGGCGGGCACCGCGCGAGCTGCGCCGACCGTACCGACCGTACCGACAGTCCCGAGTACACCGAGCGCCTCCTGCTGCATCGGCGCGTCCGGCATCGCATCGAACAGCGCGAACGACCCCGAGCGGGTGAACAGCACCGGAATGGCCCACTCCGCGTCCGAGTTCATGCGGATGTACTTGCGCGCCACCGTCAGCGCGCGCTCCACCGTCTGCCCCTTGGTGAGCGACTTGTAGAAGTGCTCCGAGAAGCGCGACGCGGCCGTGTTGGTGATGGCGAACTGCATCGCGATGGCCATCGGCACGCCTTGCTCGACCAGCGCCGCGCCCACGCTGGAAGAGGCGTTGCCCTGCGCGCTCTCGCAGCAGTTGAGTACCGCCAGGTCGACATCGCCATCGGCCAGGATGTCCGCCAGCCGCGAGGCCGACACCTTCACCGGGCCGCCGAGCCCGTCGTCCATGACGACGAAGCCTTCGCTGCGGGTCTGGCCGTCGGCGTCGGTGTAGCGGTCGGTGCCGCCGTGCCCGATGAAGTGAAAGATGTGCCAGGGCCCGCGCTGCATCATGTCGAACAGGCCGTCGGGCGTGGCGCGCAGCACCCAGTTGAACTCCACCTGCAGGCCCGGCGCGCGCAGGATTTCTTCCATGTGGCGGCGCTCGGCCTCGGTGTCCAGCCAGGTCCAGGTGCCGCCCGGGTTGGCGATCATGCCGAGCACGCGCACCGGGCCCTGGCCGCGCACCGGCGCGCGCTGCTGCGTGCTGTGCAGGTAGCGCACCAGCGGCGACTTGCTGCTCAGGCACAGGTAGTGGTCGGGCTTGCCCGCCTCGTCGAACACGTACTCCCACGGCAGGCAGGCCAGCTCGGGCGGGTCGATGCGCAGGTTCAGCCGCAGGCCAGTGTCGTCCTTGCCGAGCAGCAGGGCGCGGCTGCCGGTGTAGGTGGCCGACACCGAGCGCGAGTCCCTGAACACGGCCTTGAACACCTCGGCCCCGAAGTCGCGCAGCACTTTTTCCTCGGGCGAGATGATGGGCCCGCCGCGCAGGGTGAGCCGGCTCTTGAGCACCGCGTTCTCCAGCTCCAGCAGCAGCACGCGGTCGGCCGGGCCGCCGAAGGGCCACTGGAGCACTTCGCGCTCCGACGACCCGGCCGGCGAGTTGGTCACCTCGGCCAGGTAGCGGTCGCCCTCGCGCCAGATGCGCAGGTCGAAGTTCTCGTAGCGGGTCTCTGTAGGCATTGCCAACCCCCGGATGGCAAGGAATGCAGGCGCTGGCGTGCCGGTGCGCCCGCGGCATCGATGCCGGATGCTCGAATCACGAAGACCGCACTATTGCCGGGACACCGGCGCGCTTCAATCCCTCAAACAGTCGATGTCGCGGTCTTTGGCATATTGCTGATGGGGGATGAGGGGCCGGAGCCTGCTTTCAGGCGCCTGCGTCGCGCAGCCGCCGCCACAGCGTCGAGCGGCTGATGCCGAGAACGGCGCAGGCCTGCGCCTGGTCGCCCTGCACCGACTGCAGCACCTCGCGCACGCGGCGCGCTTCGGCGTCCCGGCCGGCGCCCTTGAGCACGCGCTCGCGCAACGGCGCGGGCCGCGCCTGCGTGCATTCGGGAAACACTTCGAGCAGGCGCGCGCGGTCCAGGTCGCCGGCCGGCGCCAGGTAGCCCTGGCACCCCAGCAGCCGCTCGACGAAGTTCTCCAGCTCGCGCACGTTGCCGGGCCAGCCGTAGCCCGCGGCCACCTCCAGCAACGCGTCGAGCCAGCGCGAGGCCTGTGCCATGGCCACGCCCGCCTTGCCCGCGCGGCGCGCCAGCAACTCGGCGGCCAGCGGCGCGATGTCGTCGGCGCGTTCGCGCAGCGGCGGTGTTTCCACGCGCAGCACCGCTAGCCGGTAGTACAGGTCGCGGCGGAACTGGCCGCGCTCCACCTGCGCCGCCAGGTCGGCATGGGTCGCCGCGATGACGCGCAGGTCGACCGGCACGGCCGCCGTCGCGCCCAGGCGGAGCACTTCGCGCTCCTGCAGCACGCGCAGCAGCCGCGTCTGCAGTGCCAGCGGCATGTCGCCGATCTCGTCGAGAAACAGCGTGCCCGTGTGCGCCGCCTCGACCAGGCCGGTCTTGCCGCCGCGCCGCGCGCCGGTGAAGGCGCCTTCCTCGTAGCCGAAGAGTTCGCTTTCCAGCAGGCTTTCGCCCAGGGCCGCGCAGTTCACCGCGAGAAAGGGCTGGGTCGCGCGCCGGCTCGCGGTGTGAATGCCTTGCGCCACCAGTTCCTTGCCGGTGCCGCTCTCGCCCACGATGAGCACGGTGGCGTCGCTGGCCGCGCAGTGCGCCGCCAGCTCGCGCACGCGCCGGGCCGCGGGGCTGTCGCCGCTAAAGGCCTCCAGCCGGTAGCGCGCGGGCGCGCCGCGCTGACGCTGGTTGGCGCGCAGGTGGCGGTCCGCGCGCTGGATCACGGCCGGGTCGCGGCACACCAGCAAGGCGCCGGTGACCTCGCCGGCCTCCACGATCGGTGCGCGCCGCACGACCAGCGTGCGCGCGCCGAGCTGCAGCACCTCGTCGGCCGGCGCTTCGCGCAGGCGCAGCGTGGCGCCCAGGTCGAGCACGGGTTCCACGTCGCCGAGCACGCGGCCGGTGAGCTCGTGGGCGGGAACGCCCATCAGCTCGGCCATGGCGGGGTTGAGCGCCTCGATGCGCTGGTGCAGGTCGACGGCCACCACGCCGTCCTGCAGCTGGCCGAGCACGGTGTTCAGCCGCTCGTGGCGCGCGCGTTCGGCGCGGCCGAGGCGCGCGAGGTGAATGGCGTCTTCCAGCGCCTGGCGCACGGCGTCGTCCGAATACATCAGCACGCTGGCAATGCCGGCCTGCTCGGCCAGGTCGGACACCAGGCCCGGCGCGACCACGGCGCCGACGCCGGCCGCGCGCAAGGCCTGCACGCAGGCCGGCGCGTCGTCGGGGCCGCGGTAGCTGAACTGCGCGATGCCCATGCCGAACAGGGCATCGAGCTGCGCCAGGTGTTCCGACGGCCCCTCGAACGACACCAGCCCCACGCGCGGCGAAATTGCGCGGGCGGCGGCCAGCGCGCGCATCAGGTCGAAGCCGCGCACCTCGACGATGACCACCGGAATGTCCAGGTGCCGGCGCAGCCATTCGCCGCTGGCGCCCGCCGCCACGATGACGTCGACCGGCGCGCGCGCATGCAGCGCACGCACCGCGTCGACCGCCTCGTCGAAAGCGTGCGCGACCAGTTCGACCTGCGCCTGCGCCGCCACCGCGGGTGCCAGCCGCGCGAGCACGCGGCCCAGCCGGTGGCGGGCCACGGCCACGATGCGCGGCGGGCGCTGCGTGACGAAGGGGTGGATGGGGGGCAGGGCGGCATCGTTCATTTCGCGGATTTTATGGTTTCAAGAATGAAACAAAAATGAAATGGATGCCTTGAAAATGCCCTCGAAAACGCGCTGCCTGACGCCGGTGACTCCTTTGAATTCAACGACTTATGCGACTAATCCGTCCGCACTTCCCACGTGGCACAGCGTTTGCGAATTCACGACGGTGACCTGCCCGCAGGCCATGACTTTCCACAAACAAAGGAGCCAACAGATGAACTTCCGCCGTCTTTCCACCCTGACCTGCGCCACCGTGGCCGCGTTGGCTTTCGCGCTGCCCGCGGGCGCGCTGGCGCAAGGCTGGCCCACCAAGCCGATCCGGCTCGTCGTGCCGTTTTCCGCCGGCGGCGCCAACGACCTGATGGCACGCGCCGCGGCCGAGGGTGCGTCCCGGCAGCTCGGCCAGCCCGTGGTGATCGACAACAAGCCCGGCGCGGGCGCGATCCTGGGCGCGGACGTGGTCGCCAAGAGCGCGCCCGACGGCTACACCTTCCTGGTGAGCGCGGCCGGCGTGGTGTCGAACAGCATGATCAAGAAGAACATGCCCTACAAGGACGACGCGCTGGTGCCGGTGGCGATGATCGCGCTGGCGCCCTCGGTGGTGGTGGTGCCCGCCAACGCGCCGTACAAGGACCTGAAAGAGTTCATCGCCGCGTCGAAAAAGTCGGGCAGCGGCTTCCACTGGGCCACGGCCGGCACCGGCAGCACGCCGCATTTCGTCGAAGGCCTGCTGGAAACCAAGTACGGCGGCAAGCTCGACGTGGTGCCCTACAAGAGCGGCTCGGAGTCGATCACCGCGGTGCTCGGCAACCAGGTCGAGGCCACGTCGGAAGCCAGCATCGTCGTGCTTCCTTATTTGAAGAGCGGCAAGCTGAAGGCGCTGGCCGGCACCTGGTCGCAGCGCATCTCGGCCTACCCGGAGCTGCCGACGGCCGCGGAAGAGGGCTTCCCCGAAATTCGCATCGCGCACTGGGCCGGCGTGCACGCGCCGCGCGGCACGCCGGATGCCATCCTCGACAAGATGGCCGCGGCCATCGACACGGCCATGAAGTCGCCCGAGACCGCCAAGCGCCTGAAGGACATGGGCATCGAGCCCATCGGCGGCACGCGCGCGAGCTTCACCAAGTTCGTCGACGAGGAGCGCACGCGCCTGGGCGGCGTGGTGAAGGCCACGGGCATGAAGGAAGACTGAGCACCGAATGAACGACACCAAACTCAACACGCCCCCCAAGCCCGACGCCAACCCGAAGCAGGCCCTGCGCCGCCTGGCCGACGCGCGCCGCGGCGTGCTGGTGCCCGGCGCCTTCAACGCGATGTCGGCGCGCATCATCGAAGACCTGGGCTTCGAGGCGATCTACGTCACCGGCGCCGGCGTGACCAACATGTACCTCGGCCTGCCCGACCAGGCCTTCATGGGGTTGCATGAAATCGCCGAGCACACGGCGCGCATCCGCGACGCGGCGAACCTGCCGCTGCTGGTCGATGCCGACACCGGCTTCGGCAACGCGCTGAACGTGCGGCACGCGGTGCGCGTGCTGGAGCGCGCGGGCGCGGACTGCATCCAGCTCGAGGACCAGGTCAGCCCCAAGCGCTGCGGCCATTTCTCGGGCAAGGCCGTGATCGACACCGACGAGATGCTCGGCAAGATCAAGGCCGCCGTCGATGCGCGGCACGACAGCGGCCTGCTCGTGATGGCGCGCACCGACGCCGCGGCCGTGCACGGCTTCGAGGCGGCCATCGAGCGCGCGCAGCGCTTCAGCGAGGCGGGCGCCGACATCCTGTTCGTCGAGGCCGTGACGCTGGCCGAGGAAGTGCGCGCGATGCCCCGGCGCCTGGACAAGCCGCAGCTCATGAACATGGTCATCGGCGGCAAGACGCCGACCTTCGGCGCGGATGAACTGGGGCAGCTCGGCTATGGCTTCGTGCTGTACGCCAATGCCGCGCTGCAGGGCGCGGTGGTGGGCATGCAGAAGGCGCTGGGCGTGCTGCGGGATTCGCGGCAGCTGACGGAAGAAGGCGGGCTTGTCGCTACTTTCGAGGAGCGGCAGCGGTTGGTCGGCAAGCCGGAGTGGGATGCGTTGGAGCGGCTGTACGTGTAGGCGACGCAGCGCGGGAGCGCAAGGGTGGAAGGGGTGGGGCCTTCAGGTGGCTTAGCTCTTGGTCGACGAGGGGCTCGGGCTCGACGGATCGTGGTTGTTCGCAGAAGATCAGCAATGCCCGCTCGGCAGTTGCGCTGCCGGAATCTGTAGGCGCCTGCCGGAATCCGGCATCGCCCCGCGCCGCATGCCCTAGCCTCCACAGGCTGTGAACCTCTGCGTGGTGCAAGCGGTGATCCAGCGGATTGTTGTCTTCACACGGAGAGACCATGCAAAGCAGAAGCTACCGAAGCGACTCCTTGCCCGAGGGCAACCGGATACTGAACAGCGAGTGGTCTCGCCACCGGGTCAGCGTTCAGCACGGGCAGTCGCTTCGGCTGCGTTTCTCGATCCGATCGATCACCCCGGCCATGTCGGTCAGTTCCCTGTGCTACGGGGCGCAGGCCGTGGTGCGGCCCGAGGAGCGCGCCAACGTGCTGCTGGTGCAGATGCCGCGCGCGGGCTTCGGCCTGGCGAGCTTCGACGACGCGAGCACGCCCATGGACGCGGCCCACTACGCCCTCATCGATGCCCGCAGCGTGGCGCAGGTGGTCTACGGGCGCGAGGCCGACATGCTGGTGCTGCGCGTGGCCATGGAGCGCGTGAACGCCCGGCTGGAAGAAGACCTGGGCTACCGGCCGGCCACGCCGCTGTCGTTCGCGCGCGGCATGGCGCGCGGTTCGCCGGCGTGGGCGGCATGGGAGCCGGTGGCCGCGGCGCTGGCGGCGGTGGAAGCCAGCGCGCTGGCGGATTTTCCGGCGCCGGCGATGTCGGCGCTCGAAGGCATGGTGCTGTCCACGCTGCTGCTCGCGCAGCCGCACAACCACAGCGAGGCGCTGTTGCGCCCGCAGCCCGCCATCGCGCCGCGCCATGTGCGGCGCGCCGAGGAATTCATTCACGCGAACCTGCATCTGGCGCCGGCCACCGCGGACATCGCCGCCCACGCCGGCGTGAGCACGCGTGCGCTGTTCGACGGCTTTCGGCGCTTCTTGCAGACCACGCCCGCGGCCTACGTGCGCGCGGCGCGGCTGGCCGCGGCACGCGCCGACCTGCAGCGTGGCCACGGGAGCGTGGGCGACGTGGCCGCACGCTGGGGCTTCCCGCACGCCGGGCACTTCGCGGTGCTGTACCGCCGCCAGTACGGCGAGGCGCCTGCACGCACGGTGCGAGCCCACCCCTGCGATTCCTGACCCTCCGAAAACCTTGCCATGCACGCAATCACGCACATTCCCTCGCCCGGGCGTTTCAAGACGCCGCCGCTGTCGGGCGCCACGCGCCTCGGCGACCTGTTGTTCGTCTCGGGCACGCCCGGCTACCACGACGACGGCCGCATCGACGAGGGCGACTTCGTCGCCCAGTTCGACCAGGCCATGGCGGCGCTGGCGCAACTGCTGCGTGCGGGCGGCAGCACGCTGGGCGCGGTGCTGAAGGTGAACGTGCTGCTCGTGCGAGCCGACGACGTGGCTGCCATGAACGCGCGCTACGCCGAAGTCTTCGGCCCGGGGCCATACCCCGCGCGGACCACCAGCGTGGTGCTGTCGCTGCCCGACCCGCGCATGCTGGTGGAGATCGAATGCACCGCGGTGGCCACGGCGCCAGCGGTGGAGGCCGTGCAATGAGCACCGCGCCTTTCCAGATCGGCATGCTGGTCTTTCCCGGCATGACCAGCCTCGACTTCGCCGGCCCGCTCGACGTGTTCGCCCGGCTGCCCGGTTCGCAGGTGCATGTGCTCGCGAAGACGCTGGAACCGGTGGTCACCGACATCGGCATGCGCGAGCTGCCCACGCTGCGCATGAAAGACGCGCCCGCGCTCGACCTGCTCTTCATCGGTGGCGGGCCCGGCGTCAATCCGTTGATGGAAGACGAGGAAACGATCGACTTTCTCGTTCAGCGCGCGCCGCATGCGCGCTGGATCACCTCGGTGTGCACCGGCGCGCTGGTGCTCGGGGCGGCCGGCCTGCTGCGCGGCTACAAGGCGGCCACGCACTGGACGGCCATGGAGGTGCTGCCGTACTTCGGAGCCGAGCCCGTGCACCGGCGCGTGGTGGTCGACCGCAACCGCATCACCGGCGGCGGCGTCACGGCCGGGCTGGACTTCGCGCTCACCGTGGCCGCCGCGTTGCACGGCGATGCCCACGCGCAGGCCATGCAGCTGGGCATGGAGTACGCGCCGCAGCCGCCCTTCGACACGGGTTCGCCGGCCACCGCACCCGCCGAGCTGGTGCAGCGCGTGCGCATGAAGGTGGCGAAGTCGACCGAGGCCCGCATGGCGGCGGCACAGCGCATCGCGCTTCGCCAGGGCTGGGCATGCTGACGCGCACCTGAAATCGCTGCCGGCAACCGTCGGCGCCTGCCGGAACGCGGCGGGCCGTGTGCAGGCAACTCCTACGCTTCGAAGCACATGGCGCACGGTGCGCCGAGGAGTGTCTTCATGACGGTTGCATCGGGTGGGTTGCGTGTGTGGTGTGCATGGCGTGCATGGGGTTGGTGGCGCCGGCTGGCTGCCGTGTGCCTGCTGGGGCTGCTCGCGGGCTCGGCGGCCGCCGAACCCTACAAGGGGCCCATCACGCTGGTGGTGGGCTACCCGGCTGGTGGGTCCGCCGACATCGGCGCGCGCATCCTCGCGGAGAAGCTGCCCGCCTTGCTGGGTCAGCCGGTGATCGTGGAGAACCGCGCGGGCGCGGGCGGGCAGATTGCCGCGCGCTACGTGAAGGCGGCTTCGCCCAACGGCTCGGTGCTGTTCTTCACCAACGGGCACACGGTCGTCACCGTGCCGCTGGTGCTCAAGGCGCCGGGCTTCGACACACGGGCCGACCTGCAACCGGTGAGCCCCTTCGCCACCTTTGAGCTGGTGTTGGCCGCGCATGCGAAGACCGGCGCGCACGACGTGAAACAGCTGGCCGCGTACTTCGCCGCCAACCCCAGGGAGCGCAACATCGCGGTGCCGGCGCCGGGCAGCGCGCCCGAGTTCCTGGTGGGCCGGCTCGCGCAACTGACCGGCACCGACCTGCAGCCCATCGCCTACAAGGGCAGCGGCCCGGCAGTGCAGGACCTGCTGGGCGGGCAGGTGGCCGCCGCGGTCGTGCCGGTGAGCGACGTGCTGCAGTACCGCGCGTCGTTGCAGCTGCTGGCCGTGACGCGCAAGACCGCGCTGCTGCCCGACGTGCCCTCGTTCGCCGACGCGGGCATGCCTGAGCTCGCGGCTTCCGACTTCCTGGCGGTGTATGCGCCGCACGGCATGGCCGCAGATGAGGTGGCGCGCATCCACGCCGCGGTGCAGAAGGTGGTGGCCATGCCCGACGTGTCGCGGCGCATGCTGTCTTATGCGCTGCAGCCGCAGGTGGGCACGCCAGCCGACCTGGAACGCACCTTCACGGCCTCGCAAGGCACGGTGCGCAGCTTGATGACGGCCGTGAACTACAAGCCGCAATGAGTGCCGCAGTGGACACCTCAGTGGAGGCCGCGCCAGGCCAGGCTCGCCAGACCCGCTGGGAACGGCTGAAGAGCACCGAGTTCGATCGCGCGGCCCTGGCGCACACCGTGGCGGTCCTGCCCATCGGCTCCACCGAGCAGCATGGCCCGCACCTGCCGGTGGAGGTCGACAGCCTGCTGGTGACGGAGGTTGCGCGCCGCGCCGCCGAGCGCGCCGATGCCCCGGTGCTGGTGCTGCCCACGCTCTGGGTGTCGCTGGCCGAGCACCACATGCACAACCCCGGCAGCCTCACGCTCGACTTTTCCACGCTGCTGGCCTTCGTGCGTTGCGTGGTGCGGTCGTTGCAGCGCCAGGGCTACCGGCGCGTGCTGCTGCTGAACGGCCACGGCGGCAACATGGCGGCGCTGACGGTGATCGTCGACCTGCTGGGCGTCGAGCTGGCGATGCCGCTCGCAACGGCCACCTACTGGATGGTGGCCGCGCCCGCGTTTTCGCGCATTCTCGAGGGGCAGCCCAACCTGCTGCACGCCTGCGAGGCCGAGACCTCGATGGTGATGCACCTGCGCCCCGAGCTCGTCGATGCGGCCGCGGCCTGCAGCGTCGACGCACCGCCCACCGGTTTCCTGCAGGCCGGCGGCATGCACCGCTGGCGCAACATGGCGCACTGGTCGGCGTCGGGCGTCGTCGGCACGCCGCACCTGGCGTCGGCGCGCAAGGGCGCGCTGCTGCTCGAGGCCGCGGCCGACGCGCTGGCCGTGCATCTTGGCGATGAGCGGCTGTGGGCGCCCGAATGACGCATGGTGACGGCGTGGTGCGCGAAGACCGGGCCGGCCGTGTCCGTTGGCTGAAGGTGCTGCGTGGCCTGGGCCTGGCCGAAGGGATCACGCTGCTCTTCCTGCTCGGTGTTGCCGTGCCCATGAAGCACCTGGCCGGTGCCCCGGGGCTGGTGTCTGCCGCGGGGCCGGTGCACGGGCTGGTGTTCCTGTGCTACCTGTGGCTTTCGGTGCGGGTCGCGCTGGCGGAAGGGTGGGGCTGGCGCTGGACGCTGCGCCTGTGCGGTGTCGCGCTCGTGCCGATGGGCACCTTCTTCAACGACCCGTTCATCCGGCGCAGGTTGGACGAGATGGCCGACCCGGCTTGACCCGCGCCCTCCGCATGGCAGTGCGGGTCGGTCGGCTACGCCGGCACTTGCCAGTTCGCCGTGGCGGCGGGAATCGTCGGGGAGCCGTTTTCTAGGACATGGCCGCCGTTTCCGGAATGTCCTCGGCCACGAGCGCCTGCTCGTTGCCGTCGAAGAAATGCAGGGCTTCCGGCGCAATGGACAGCGTCAGCTGGCGCGGTACGTCTGTCTGGGTGCCCGGCGTAAGCAGCACCAGCTCGCCCAGCGATGAGCGCAGGTAGCAGAAAGCGCGGTCGCCCAGCTGCTCCACGGCCAGGGTCTCGCACCCGTCGAGCGCAATGCTCACCTGCCCCGGCGCCGGCTGGCCGATGCGCAGTTGCTCGGCGCGGAACCCCAGGGTCGCCACTTCGCCGCTCAGCCGCTGCGGCACCTGCAGCGTGACGTTGCCCATGCGCAGCAGCGTGCCGCCTTCATTGCGCTGCGCGGCATCGACCTTGAACAGGTTCATGCGCGGCGTGCCGATGAAGCCCGCCACGAACAGGTTGGCCGGCGCGTGGTACAGCGCCAGCGGCGAGCCCACCTGCTCGATGCGGCCCTTGCGCAGCACCACGATCTGGTCGGCCAGCGTCATGGCCTCGGTCTGGTCGTGGGTCACGTACACCGCGGTGGCCTTCAGCGTGCGCTGCATGCGCGCGATTTCGAGGCGCAGCTTCACGCGCAGCTCCAGGTCCAGGTTCGAGAGCGGTTCGTCGTACAGGAACACCTCGGGCCGGCGGATCATCGCGCGGCCCATGGCCACGCGCTGGCGCTGGCCGCCCGAGAGCTGGCGCGGGTAGCGCTCCAGCAGCGGCGTGAGTTCGAGCGTGCGCGCGATGTCGTCCACGCTGCGCGCCTGCTCGGCCGCGTCGACCTTGGCCATGCGCAACGGGAAGGCCAGGTTCTGCCGAACCGTCTTGTGCGGATACAACGCGTAGTTCTGGAACACCAGCGCGCAGCCGCGGTCTGCCGGCGGCACGTCGTTCATCACGCGCCCGCCGATCAGCACCTCGCCGCCGCTGGGCGTTTCCAGTCCCGCGATGATGCGCAGCAAGGTCGACTTGCCACAGCCCGAGGGGCCGAGCAGCACCGTCACCTGGCCGTCCGGCATGGTGAGGTCGATGCCGGGAATGACCTCGACATCGCCGAAGCGCTTGCTGATGGATTGCAGTCGTATGTCGGCCATGTCGCGTGTGTCCTTTGGGGGCGTGGTCGCCGGAAGTCAGCAAGAAGGGGGAAGGGAGGGCGCGGCAGCGGCTTCCGCCGCCTTCGCCACGCCGCGCTGGATGTTCGACTCGGTCAGCCCGAGCAGTGCCTCCATCGCGCGGCGTGCCTCGGCGGGCTTGCGTGCCCAGATCTGGTCGAGCACGTCGCGATGCAGCGGCAGGCTCTTGCGCGGGGCACCGGGCTGGCGCGTCGAGAGTTCGAACGAGGTGCGAAGGGCCGCCTCGATGGTGGCGCCGAATGCCACGAGGAACGGGTTGCCGGTGGCGTTGAGGATGGCGCGATGGAACTCCAGGTCGGGTCCGGCATAGGCCACTGCGTCCATGCCCGCGGCGTCCATCATCCGGTACGCCCGCTCGATGGCGGCAATGCTGGCGTCGGTCGCCGAAGCGGCCGCGATCTCGCAGGCCGCGGGCTCCACGATGCGCCGCAGCTGCATCAGGTGCCGCGCCATCTGCGCGCGGTCGTTGCCCGACCAGGTCCAGCGCAGCACGTCTTCGTCGAGCATGTTCCATTGGGCGTGCGGAAGCACGCGCGTGCCGGCCTTCTGGCGCGACGCGATCAGGCCCTTGGCCTTGAGCCGCGTCAGCGCTTCGCGCACCGAAGTGCGCGCCACGCCAAGCTGTTCGGCCAGTTCCACCTCGGTCGGCAACGCGGCGCCGTCACCCCATTCGCCCGCCACCACGCGGCGCGCCAGCGCCTCGGTCACAGCAAGGGGGCCGCGCCGCGAAGCGGTGGGTTGGTTTTCAATTTCTTCTTTATGGTCGGACATATTATTTTCGGAAATAAGCTTATCCCACCTGAATTGGCCCTTTGTTTCGGGTTATCCATGAGGAATTAGAATCTATTTGTCTGTCATATTCAACTCAAGCGCCAGCAGGCGATACCGATGATCCGGCAGAAAGAGACAAGACCATGAGCCTCCCGACCTCTCTCGACATCAACTCGCAACGCCGCCGCCTGCTGAAGGTGGCTGCCGCCAGCGTAGCGGCTGGCGCCGGCGGCACGCTGGCGTTTCCTGCGCTTGCGCAGGCCAAGCCGTTCGCGGGCGTGAAGCTGCGCGGCGCGGCCTACCAGCACGGCTTCTTCAACATCCTGCGCAAGTACATCCCCGAGTTCGAGCAACAGACCGGCATGACGGTCGACCTGCAGCTCTCGGCCTTTCCGGTCTACAACCAGCAGGCCGACCTGGAGCTGTCCTCCGGCGGCAATTCCTGGGACTTCTGCAACGTCACTTTCATCCTGGCCGCGCGCTGGGTGGCGGCGGGCCTGCTGGCCAACCTCAGCGACTTCACGGCCGACAAGAAACTCACGCCCGCGAGCTGGAACCCCGACGACTTCGTGAAGGGCGCGCAGCTGCCGTACCAGGACAAGGCCGGCAAGAACTTCGGCTTTGCATGGGAGGGCGGGGCGATGCTCATGGGCATCAGCCGCATGGACCTCATGAAGAAACGCGGCGTGCAACCGCCCGCGACGTTCGACGAGCTCATGAAAGCGGCCGAGGCCATCCACGGGCAAGAGGGCGTGACAGGTTTCGTCAGCTCCAATCTGCACCATTGGTTCCTGCCGCCCTATGTGCAGGGCTTTGGCGGCGACCTGTTCGTGAACCCGCCGAGCGACATCAAGCCGGCGCTCGACAGCGCCGCCTCGGTCGCGGCGACGGACTTCTATTGCAAGTTGCTGAGCAAATACAGCCCTCAGGGCGTGCTCGGCTACACGGAGGACCAGGCGCGCTCGGCACTGATCGGTGGGCGCTCCAACATCTTCATCCACTCGTCTTCGTGGGTCAGCGCCATGCTCACCTCGCCCGACAGCAAGGTGAAGGACACGGCGCTCGTCACGCGCATGCCGGCCGGCCCGAAGGGTGATTTCCCGGCGTCGAACAGCCAGGGCCTCGGGATTCCCAAGAACGCGAAGAACAAGGAAGCCGCGTGGGAGTTCATCAAGTGGACGCTGAGCCCCGAACTCACCGCGCGCATCGTGAAGGACACGGGCCACCCCTCGATCTGCCGGCGCTCGGTGATCGAGAGCGCCGAATACAAGCGCATCAACACCATCAACGGGCAGGACCTCGGCAAGCTGTACCTCGAGGTGCTGGAGCAACCCGGCAAGACGAAGAACTACATGGCCTACCGCACGGTGAAGGAGTTCCCGCTCGTGGGCGATGTCGTCAACAAGGCCGTGGAGCGCGTGGTGTCGGGCCAGGTGCCGGCCGCCGAATCGATGAAGCAGGCGCAGGAGCAGGCCCTCTCGTCGCTGCGACGCGCCGGCGTGAAAGTCTGAGCCTTTCCACGATGCCAGCCGCTTCCTATGAAGGCCAGCGTCGCCGCTTCGTGCGGATGGCGATTGCGCCCAGCCTGCTTTTCCTGCTGGTGGTGGCCGGGCTGCCCACGCTGTTCCTGCTGGTGACCAGCCTCACGCCGGGGGCGCTGGTCAACCCGGGTTCCCTGGGCGATTTCTCGGAGCCGCTGCGCAACTACCAGCTGCTGCCTGGCGACGAACGCTTCGTGGGCTCGCTGCTGGTGCAGGCACGGCTGTCTGTCTACACGGTGGTGCTCCAGGTATTGCTGGGCACGGGCCTCGCGTTGCTCGTGCATTCCGGGCAGGAGCGCTGGCAGTCGCTTCGGCACCTGTTCGTCATCCCGATGGTGCTGCCGCCCATCGTGGTGGCGGTGATCTGGAAGCTCATCTACACGCCCGACATCAGCCCCATCTACCAGGCCGCGCGCATGCTGGGGGTGGCGCTGCCGGCCATGACCACGCACGTCGACTTCGCGCTGTGGGCCATCGTGATCGCCGACACCTGGGAATGGGCGCCGTTCACCTTCCTCATGGTGCTGGCCGCGCTGCAGACCTTGCCGGCGGAGTACGTCGAGGCCGCTCGAATGGACGGTGCGGACGCGTGGCGCGTGTTCGGCCACATCGTGCTGCCCTATATCGCGCCCGTGCTGCTGGTGTGCACGTTGTTCCGCCTCATCGACAGCATCAAGGCGTTTCCGCTGATCTTCCTGCTCACCGGCGGCGGGCCCGGCTCGGTGACCGAGGTGACCAACTACTACGCCTACCTGGTGGCCTTCAACTTCGGCGAACTCGGCTATTCGAGCGCCATCACGGTGGTGCTGCTGGTGGCCACGGTGGTCATCAGCTGGGGCGCGATGCGCCTGAGCCAACGCACGAAAGGTGCCGAATGAGCAAGCCTTCATTCAGGCGGCGCTGGCCGCTGGCACGCTGGGCCGTGCCGCTGGTCCTGTTCGTCATGCTGGTGCCTTTCCTGTGGCTGCTGCAGATGTCGTTCAAGCCGACGCCCATGATCCTGGAGTTTCCGCCGCGCATGTTGTTCATGCCCACGCTGGAGCACTACGTGGGGCTGTGGCAGGCGGGCTTTCCGGAATCCTTCGTCAACAGCCTCGTCACGAGCGTGGTGTCGACCTTGCTGGCACTGGTCCTGGGCATTCCGGCCGCGTACGCGCTGTCGCGATGGACGGGGCGGGGGCGCTTCGGGCTCGGCCTGGGCATCCTGCTCACGCGCATGGCGCCGCCCATCGCCTTCACCATCCCGTTCTTCCTGGCCTACCGCTGGCTGGGGCTGCTGGACACGCGCACGGGGTTGATCCTCATCTACATGACCTTCAACCTGCCGCTGGTCATCTGGATGATGCAGCCCTTCTTCGATGCGGTGCCCGCCTCGCTCGAAGAGGCGGCGCTGATGGACGGTGCGGGCTTTGCCACCGTGTTCATGGAAATCGTGATGCCCATGGCCACGGCGGGCATCGCGGCCACGGCCATCCTGTGCTTCCTGTATGCATGGAACGACTTCTTCTTCGCGCTCATCCTGACGCGCACCGACGCGCGCACGGCCCCCGTGGCGGTGGTGAACTTCATGAACTACGAAGGCTGGGAGTGGGGCAAGATCGCCGCGGGCGGCTCGCTGGTGATGGCGCCGGTGCTGCTGTTCTCGATGCTGGTGCGGCGCTACCTGGTCAGCGGGCTCACTGCCGGCGCGGTGAAGGGCTGACGCGGTGGTGCCGGCGAACCTCAGCGGTGCCACCCGCCTCGTGCCCATCCTTGCGCACCCGGTCGATCATGTGCGCGCGCCGCGCTTCTACAACCCGGCCTTCGCGGCCGCCGGCCTCGACTGGTGCCAGGTGCCCATGGGCGTGCACCCCGACGACTTCGCGGCCATCGTGGCGCAGCTCGCGCGCGTGCGCAACCTGCAGGGGCTGAACCTCACGATCCCGCACAAGGCCGCCGCGCATGCGCTGTGCGCGCGGCTCGGCCCCGAGGCACGGCGCACCGGCGTGGTCAACACGATGCGGCTCGACGCAGACGGCCAGTGGTCGGGCGAGAGCTTCGACGGCGTGGGCTTCGTCGAGGCGGCACGCGCGAACGGCGTGCTCCGAACCGATGGCGCCGTGATGCTCGTGGGTGCGGGCGGCGCGGGCACGGCCATCGCGTTCGCGCTGGCGGCCGAGGGTGCGCGCACCATCCACATCGTCGACCGCGAGCCCGGGCGGGCCGAACAGCTGGTGGACGCGCTGCGCAAGGCCTTCCCGGGCATTGCCGCCGACACCGAGGCAAAAGGCATCGGCCAGGCCGGCCTCGCCATCAACGCCACCTCGCTCGGCCTCCACGAGGGCGATGCAATGCCCTTCGATGCCGCGCTGCTGCGCACCGACGCCGCGCTGTTCGACATCGTTGCCGCGCGCGACACCGAGCTCATGGGCGCCTGCGCTGCGCGCGGCCTGAAGGTCATCGGCGGCAAACCCATGATCGATCACCAGATCGCCGCGCAGATCGCCTTCTGGCGCGGCGACCCCCCGCATTGAAAATCCAGGAGACCTCATGCTGAACAAGACCAACCGCCGGGCCGCCGTGGCCCTTTCCGCCTTGGCCGTTGCGGCCATGGCGTTGGCGGCGAGCTCCGCGCTGGCGCAGTCGTATCCGGCCAAGCCCGTCACGCTCGTCGTACCGCAGCCGGCGGGCGGCGCCGCCGACCAGTTCGCGCGGCCCTTCGCACAGTTGCTGTCGCAGCGCCTGGGCCAGCCCGTGATCATCGACAACCGGCCCGGCGCCAACGGCAACATCGCCGCCGCCTACGTCGCGCGCAACCAGGCAGCCGACGGCTACACCATCTTTTTCGGCTCGGTCAGCACGCTGGCCGTGAACCCGCATCTCTACAAGGCCACCGGCTTCGATCCGCTGAAGGATTTCCAGCCGATCACCCTCACCAACCAGACGCCCAACGTCCTCGTGGTCGGCGCGGCCACGCCGTACAAGACGGTGGCCGACGTGGTCGCTGCCGCGAAGAAGGCGCCGGGCACGCTGAGCTTCGGCTCGGCCGGCAACGGCAACACCATGCATCTCACGGGACTGCAGTTCGAGGCAAAGACCGGCACGCAACTGATCCACGTGCCCTACAAGGGCGGGCCTGCCGCGCTCAACGACGTGATGGGCGGGCAGATCCCGATGATGTTCCACAACCTCTCGGCCGTGCTCGGCCAGGAAAAGGGTGGCCGCGTGCGCGTGCTGGCCGTGGCCGACACGCAGCGTTCCAAGCTGTTGCCGAACGTGCCGACGATGGCCGAGGCCGGTGCGCCCGGCGTGGTGCAGCTGGCGTGGAGCGGAATGCTGGTGCGCAGCGGCACGCCCGCGCCCGTGGTCGAGCGCCTGCACAAGGAGATGGTCGAGATCCTGAAGACGCCGGCCTTTCGCAAGTCGCTGGAAGAGCAGGGCTTCGACGTGCTCTCATCGACACCCCAGGAATTCACCGACCGGCTGAAAGCCGACTACGCCGCGATGGCCGAGGTCATCAAGGCCGGCAACGTCCAGATCGACTGAAAGAACGAACACACCATGCCTGCACGCAACGCCTTCAAGCACGCACTCGCCGCCAAGATCCCGCAGATCGGCCTGTGGTCGACGCTGCCCGACCCCTACATCTGCGAACTGCTGGCCGGCGCCGGCTTCGACTGGATGCTGCTCGACGCGGAGCACACGCCCGGCGACCCGACCACCATGCTGCGCCAGCTGCAGGCGGTGCAGGCCGAGCGCGATCGCCCCACCAACGCCGTGGTGCGCCCGCCATGGAACGACACGGTGCTCATCAAGCAGTACCTGGACATCGGCGCGCAGACGCTGCTGCTGCCCTTCGTGCAGACGCGTGAAGAGGCCGAGGCCGCCGTGGCCGCCACGCGCTATCCGCCGCACGGCGTGCGCGGCATGGGCGGCACGGTGCGCGCCTCGAAGTTCGGCCGCGACGCGAAGTACGTGGCCGAGGCCTCGAACGAAATCTGCGTGCTCGTGCAGGTCGAGACGGCCGAGGCGCTGGAGCGGCTCGAAGACATCGCCAATGTCGACGGTGTAGACGGCGTGTTCATCGGCCCTGGCGACCTGTCGGCCAGCATGGGCGTCGCAGGGCAGGTCAATCACCCGACCGTGCGCGCCGCCGTCGACAAGGCCATTGCGCGCGTCCTGGCGTGCGGCAAGGCGCCCGGCATCCTCATGAACGACGAGCCGCGCGCCCAGGAACTGCTGGACCTCGGCGCGCTCTTCGTGGCGGTGGCGAACGACCAGGTGCTGCTGCGCAAGACCGCCGACGACGTGGCCGCGCGCTTCAAGCAGCGCGGCGCGCCGAAGACGCCCGACGGGCCCGCCACCTACTGACCCGCACCCGATTTCCAGAGACCCCACGCATGCCCAAAGAAGACGCTCCCGCAAAGACAACGACGACCATGAACAAGAAGCCTCTCGACGAGCTGCGCAGCCAGCGCTGGTTCGCGAGCGACGACATCCGCGGCTTCGCGCACCGCCAGCGCATGCAGCAGCAGGGGCTGGCGCGCGAGGAGTTCATGGGCCGTCCCGTCATCGGGATCATCAACACCTGGAGCGAACTCTCTCCATGCCACGCCCACCTGCGCGAGCGCGCCGACGCGGTGAAGCGCGGCGTGCTGCAGGCCGGCGGCTATCCGCTGGAGCTGCCTGCGCTGAGCCTGGGCGAAGTGATGGTCAAGCCGACCACCATGATCTATCGCAACCTGCTGGCCATCGAGTGCGAGGAGCTGCTGCGCAGCCTGCCCATCGACGGCGCCGTGCTCATGGGTGGCTGCGACAAGACCACGCCGGGGCTGATCATGGGGGCGCTGTCGATGGACGTGCCCGCCATCTTCCTGCCCGCCGGCCCGATGATGAACGACCGCTACAAGGGCCAGGCCGTGGGCGCCGGCACGCACACCAAGAAGTTCTGGGCCGAGCGCTCCGTCGGCAACATCGGCCAGGCCGAATGGATCAAGCTGGAGGCGCACATGACGCGCACGCCAGGCACCTGCAACACCATGGGCACGGCCAGCACCATGACCGCCATTGCCGAGGCCATGGGCCTCACGCTGCCGGGCGCGATGAGCATCCCGGCCGTCGACTCGGAGCACAGCCGCATGTCGTGGCGCTGCGGCGAGCGCATCGTCGGCATGGTGTGGGAAGACCTGAAGCCTTCGCGCATCGTGACGAAGGCCTCGTTCCTCAACGCCGTCACGGCCTACATGGCGCTGGGCGGCTCCACCAACGCGGCGGTGCACTTGCCCGCGATGGCGGGGCGCGCGGGCATCGAGCTGACCATCGACGACCTGGATGCCGTCGCGCGCCGCGTGCCCGTCATCGCCAACCTCTATCCGTCGGGCGAGAAGCTGATGGAAGACTTTCACTACGCGGGCGGCCTGCCGGCGGTGCTCAACAAGATCGCGTCGCACCTCGACCTGTCGGCGCTCACCGTCACGGGTCGCACGCTGGGCGAAGACATCGCGCAGTGGCCTTCGGAGGACGACGGCACCATCCTCGACCCGGCGGCGCCGCTGAAGCGGGGCACGCCCGAGTGCCCCGAGGCCGGCATTGCGCTGGCCGTGCTGCGCGGCAACCTGTGCCCCGATGGCGCGGTGATCAAGCCCTCGGCGGCCACGCCCGAACTGCTGCGCCATGAGGGCCGCGCGCTGGTGTTCGATTCCAACGCCGACATGCTCGCCGCCATGGCGGATGACGACCTCGATTGCGACGCCAGCACCGTGCTCGTGTTGCGCAACGGCGGGCCCGTGGGTGGCCCGGGCATGCCCGAGTGGGGCAACCTGCCCATCCCCAGGAAGCTGCTGAAGCAGGGCGTGCGCGACATGCTGCGCATTTCCGACTCGCGCATGAGCGGCACGCATTACGGAACCTGCGTGCTGCACGTGTCGCCCGAGTCGGCCGTCGGCGGACCGCTGGCGTTGCTGAAGACGGGCGACGTGGTGCGCCTGGACATCGGCGCGCGCAGCCTCGATATGCTGGTTTCCGACGCGGAACTCGCCGAGCGCCGCAGGCATTGGACAGCGCCCCCGCAGCCTTACACGCGCGGCTACACGAAGCTGTTCCAGCACGAGGTCACGCAGGCCCATCTGGGCTGCGACTTCCTGAGCCTGGCCGGCAACGCGCCGACGCCGGAGCCGCCGATCTACTGAGCCTCAGCGCACGATGCGCGAGCTGTCGCGCACGACGAGCCGGCAGGGCACGACGTGCAATTGCGGCGGCGCGGGCTTGCCTTGCGGCGCCTGCGCCATCAGCTCCAGCACGACGCGCGCGGCCTTCATGCCGATCTCGTAGGGCGCGGGACGCATGGTGGTGAGGGCAGGGTGCAGGCGCGCCGCGATGGGCGCGTCGCCGAAGCCCGACACGGCGCAGTCGCGCGGCAACTCGAGTCCGAGCGAGGGCGCCTGCAGGATCGCGCCGGCGGCCATGCTGTCGTTGGCGAACACGATGGCTTGCGCGCGCGTGCGTTTCGGCTCCTGCTGCAGGCGGTGCATCACCTCGGCGCCTGCTTCGAATTCATCGGCCGCCTCGGTGGTCGTGACGATGTCCACCTTCAGGCCGGCCTCGCGCATCGCGGACGCATAGCCCATCGAACGTTGCTGCGCGCGAAAGTCCTGCGCCACCGGACGCATCGCGAAGCGGATGCGCCTGGCGCCTTGCGCGATGAAGTGCCGCGCCAGTTCCACGCCCACCTGCTCGTGCGGAAAACCGACCTGGTGAAAAGGCCGCCCCGGCACCACGCCCCAGGTCTCGACGACCGGCACGCGCACCGCGCGCAGCAGCGCCTCGGTGTCGGGCGTGTGGTCGTCGCGCGTGACGATGAGGGCACTCGGGTGCCAGCCCGCGAAGGCGCGCACCGCGCGCTCCTCGAGCTGCTGCGAATAGTCGGTGTTGGCCAGCAGCAGTTGCAGGCCGGCCGCGTCGAAGCCGTCGTTCATGCCGCGCACGAGGTCGGCGAAGGTGGTGCTGGCCGTGTTCTGCATCACCGCGCCCACCACGCGCCCCTGGCCCGAGGCGAGCCGTCCCGCGACCTGGCTGGGCACGTAGCCGGTGGCCGCGATCACCTCGCGCAGCCGCTCGCGCACGGCCTGCGACACCTTGTCGGGCGCATTGAAATAGCGCGACACCGTGATCGACGACACGCCCGCCAGCGCCGCCACATCGTGGATCGTGTGGGTGGCCAGCTTGCGTCGTGGCGCGCGCACGCGCGGCTCTTCTGCGGGGGAAGCGGGGAGGGGTTTCTTCGGGGGCACAGGCATTGACTCGAACGGCGCCGAACTATACATTCGAGTGCGATGTTAGCGGTAACATTCTTCACTCATACAACGCCGATCCGATGCTTCCTGTCCTGCTCGCCATCACGCCCTTTCCTGCAGATCTCCTCGAACGACTCGCTTCCGACTACGAGGTGATCGCGTGGAAGGAAGTGGCAGACGGCCCGGCCTTCCTCGCGTCGCGCGGCAAGGAGGTGCGCGCGCTCATCACCAACGGCATGGTCGGCGTGCCGGCCGGCATGGCCGACCATCTCACAGGGCTGGGCCTTGTCGCCTGCAATGGCGTGGGCTACGACGCCATCGACATCGCATGGGCGCGCAGCAAGGGCATTGCCGTGTCGAACACACCCGACGTGCTGTCGACGGACGTGGCCGACCTGGCGCTGGCCCTGCTGCTGGGCGTGTTCCGCCAGCTGCCGGCGGCCGACCGTTTCGTGCGCGACGGCGCGTGGCTGAAGGGGGCGTTTCCGCTGGCACGGCAGCTCGCCGGCAGCAAGATCGGCATCGTCGGGCTGGGCCGCATCGGCCGGATGATCGCGCAGCGATGCGCGGCCTTCGACACCGTCGTGGGCTACAACGGCCGCACGCGGCAGCCGGGCGTGCCCTATGACTATTTCTCGACGCCGACGGCGCTGGCCGAGTGGGCCGACGCGCTCATCGTCGTCACGCCGGGAGGCCCGGACACCAGGCACCTGATCTCCGCGCAGGTGCTCGACGCGCTCGGTGCGAACGGCGTTCTGGTGAACGTGGCACGTGGATCGGTCGTCGACGAGGCGGCACTTGTCGAACGCCTGCAATCGAAGCGCCTCGCGGGCGCGGGGCTCGATGTGTTCGCGAACGAACCCGGCGTGCCCGAGGCCCTGCTCTCGCTGCCGCACGTGGTGCTGACCCCCCACATCGCCAGCGCCACGGTACAGACGCGCCGCGCCATGGCTGCCCTGGTGCTGGACAACCTCGTGGCCTTCGCCGAAGGCAAGGCATTGCCCACCGCCGTCGACTGAGCTTTTGCCCCACGTACTGAAGGAGACGACAGACATGAAAAGACGATTGGCCATCGCAGCCTCTCTCGCATTCGCATCGGTGCTCACGGCCCGCGCCGAAGGCACCTTCCCCGACCATCCGCTCACGCTGGTCGTGCCCTACCCCGCGGGCGGCGTGGCCGACCAGATCGCGCGGCCGCTCGCGCAGGCGCTGGCGCAGCGGCTGGGCCAGCCCGTGATCATCGACAACCGCGCAGGGGCCAACGGCAACATCGGCTCGGCCTGGGTGGCGCGCAGCCAGCCGGCGGACGGCTACACGATGCTGCTGGGGTCCACCAGCACGCTCACGGTGAACCCCGCGCTCTACAAGTCGCTGAGCTACGACGTGATGAAAGACCTGCAACCCGTCACGCTCACGCACCAGATGCCCAATGTGCTCGTCGTGGGGGCGGCCACGCCGTACAAGAACGTCGCCGATGTCGTGGTGGCCGCGAAGAAGAAGCCCGGCGACCTCGTCTTCGGCTCGGCCGGCAACGGCAACACCATGCACCTCACGGGCGTGGAGTTCCAGGACAAGGCCGGCGTGAAGCTCACGCACGTGCCTTACAAGGGCGGCCCGCCCGCGCTCAACGACGTGCTCGCCGGCCAGATCCCGATGATGTTCCACAACCTGCCTGCCGTCGTCTCGTACAAGAAAGCCGCCAGCGTGCGCGTGCTCGCGGTGGCCGACACCAAGCGCTCGCCCGTCATGCCCGACGTGCCCACCTTCGCCGAGGCTGGCGTGCCCGGCGTGGTGAACATCGTGTGGAACGGCATCCTGGTGCGCAGCGGCACGCCCGCGCTGGTGGTGGAGCGCCTGAACAAGGAGATGCGCAGCATCTTGCAGTCGCCCGAGTTCCGCAAGCCGCTGGAGGCGCAGGGCTACGAGGTGCTGTCGTCCACGCCGCAGGAAATGGGCGCGCTGATCGCCAGGGACACCCCCGCCATGGCCGCCGTGGTCAAGCAGGCCGACATCCAGATCGATTGAACCCCACACATCGCATGAACGACCCTCTTCACAACGCATTCCGCCACCGCCTCGCCCAGCCCGGCACGCCGTTGGGTACCTGGCTCATGTCTGGCATCGCCAGCACCGCCGAGGCACTGGGCCGCGCCGGGTTCGACTGGCTGCTGGTCGACCAGGAGCACGTGCCCATCGACGAGCGCGACACGCTGCACATCCTGCAGGCGCTGGCCGGCACGCCGGCCGCCGCCGTGGTGCGCCTGGCGGCCAACGACCCGGTGCTGTTCAAGCGCGCGCTCGACCTGGGCGCGCAGACGGTGATGGTGCCCTTTGTTGACAGCGCGGAAGACGCGCGCCGCGCCGTGTCGTATGCCAAGTACCCACCCGAAGGCATTCGCGGCTACGCGGCCGTGCACCGCGCCAGCGGCTACGGCACCGCGAAGGACTACAACGCGCGCGCCAACGCGTCGGTGTTCACCGTGATCCAGCTCGAGACCCCGCGGGCCGTGGCCGCGCTCGAGGACATCGCCGCGGTGAAGGGCGTTGACGCGCTGTTCCTCGGTCCTGGCGACCTGTCGGCCAACATGGGCCACATCGGCGACATCCTGCACCCCGAGGTGCAGGCCGTGATCGCCGACGTGGCCGCGCGCTGCCGCAAGATCGGCATGCCCTGCGGCATCGTGGGGCCGACGCCCGAGGTGGTGTCCACCTTCGTCGCCATGGGCTATTCGTTCGTGGCGGTGGCCTCGGACATGGGCATGATGATGCGGCAGGCCACGGCCTTCATCCAGGCCATCCGGCCGAGCCTGGCGCGCGGCTTCGACAGCAGCGTGTATTGAAGCCGGGGTGGTGTCGGAACTGTGCGCCCAGGCCGGCCCGGTGCTGGTCTTCATGCTGTGCGTGGCGTTGGCCACCTACACGCAGAACCTCACGGGCTTCGCCTTCAGCCTGGTCCTGCTGGGGATGGTGTCGGTGTTGCATGTCGCGAGCGTGAGCGACGCGGCCAACGCGGCCATGGTGCTGAGCCTGGTCAATGCATGGACCTATTTCCGCGCACGGCCCGGCGTGGTGCCGTGGCGCCTGATGAAGCCTGCGCTCAACGGCAGCACGGTCGGCGTCATCGCCGGGCTGATGCTGCTGGCTTGGCTCAGCGGCAGCGCGGTGTCGTGGTTGCGCGGGCTGCTGGGCGTGTCGATCCTCGGATGCGCGGCGCTCTTGGTCTTGCAGGGCAAGCCGCTGGCGCGGGTGTCGGGGCCCTGGAGCTTCGGGCTCATCGGCGGGCTGTCGGGCATTCTGGGCGGGCTGTTCGCAAGTTCGGGGCCGCCCATCGTCTTCCACATGTACCGCCAGCCGCTGGACCGCGAGCTGGTGCGGCGCGCGCTGCTGTTGATGTTTGCATTCAACTCGTTGGTGCGCCTGGTGATCGTGCTGGCGGCGGGGCATTTCTCGCTGCGCTCGGCGCTGCTGGCCGCGTGCGCGCTGCCGGTGGTCTACGGCGCCACGCGGCTGCATCACAAGCTGCCCAACCGGCTGAAGCCCGAAACGCTGAAGTGGCTGGTGGCCGGCCTGCTGGCCGCCGCAGGCTCGACGCTGATCGCGACCGCGTGGGTTGCGATCGCTCAGGGCTGAATCAGACCCCGACCATCGGCACCTCGACCACGTAGCCCTTGCACGCGGCCAGGTCCGGCACCACGCCGAGACCGGGTTCGTTCGACAGCTGCACCCAGCCGTCGTTCACCTTGAAGTTGGGCACAGCCAGCAGCTCGCGCAGCGGATTCGGGTTCGAGTCGACCTCGACATAACCCGGCCCGCCCACGGCCGTCTTCACATGCATCGACGCGACCAGCCCGATGCCCCCACCGAGCCAGTGAGGGCAATACCACTTGCCTGCCGCAATGGTCTGCTTCGCCACTTCGAGGCACCCGCTGGGCCCGCCCCATTTGCCGAGGTCGGGCTGGATGACGGCCATGCCTTCGGTGGAAATGAAATCGCGGTACTGCGCGAATCCGGCGAGGTTTTCTCCGCCTGCGAGCGTGATCGGCTGGCGCTGCGAGAGCTCCTTCCAGCGCAGCGCGGGCTGGTCGGCGCGCAAGGGCTCTTCGAGCCACAGCAGGTTGAAATCTTCCATGCGCTCGCCGGCCTTGCAGGCTTCGTCGAAGTCCCAGGCCTGGTTGGCGTCGACCATCATCGTGGCCTCGTTGCCGAGTGCGTCGCGCAGCGTGCGCAGGTTGGCCAGATCGCGCTCGGCGCCGAAGCCGACTTTGAGCTTGAATGCGCGATAGCCTTCGTCGCGCTTTTGCAGCGCGAGCTTGTCGGGCTCCGTGGGGTTGAGGCCCGAGGCGTAGACCTGCACGGCCTGCGCGTGGGCCTGAGCCTGTGCACCTCCCAGGGCCTGCCACAGGGGCAAGCCCTGCCGGCGCGCGTGCAGGTCCCACAGGGCCGTGTCGACGCCCGCGACGATCTGGTTCAGCGTGCCGTGTTCGCCGGTCTGCAACGCGAGCACCGCGAAGCGCTTCGTGAGTTCGTCGAAGCACTCGCGCGGATGCGACCACGCGCGGCCCATGACGGCGGGCCTGCAATACGCCAGCGTCATGCGCGCGCGGTGCTCGGCCCCCACGGTCGGGAAGTTGCACCAGATCTCGCCCCAGCCCTGCACCCCGTCCGCGTCGGTGACGCGCACCAGCACGGCCGGGCGGTCGCGCATGATGCCGAACGAGGTCTGCACCGGCGGGTCGGCCGGTGCGCGGAACACGAAGACGTCGAGCCGTTCGACAGTGAAGGAGGTGCGTGGGTCCGTTGCGTTCGAAGTCATGCGTCGATTGTCATGCGCGTGGTTGCCCCGCGCACGTTGTCAGGCATAGGCGGCGCAGAACTCGCCTTCGGTCTTCATGCTGTCGAAGGCGCTGTAGTCTGCGTGCCAGGCGTTGCCGGCGCGCAGCGTGAGCGCTTCGAGCTCGGCCAGCGTGGCGCTGCCTTCGTCGCGAAGCTGCTCGGCGCAGCGTTCGAGGTCGGGAAAGTTCTGCAACGCGGCCCACCACACCGCGCGGCCCGCGAGAAAGCCATGCGCGCCGGCCGCGTAGGCGTACTCCATCACGCGCACGAACTGCGGCGAGGTCACGCCCGCGGACAGCATCACCCACGGAATGTTCGCTCCCTTGCAGATCGCGCCCATCTGGTCGAACCAGGCCTGGGCGGCCTTGTGGGCGGCGCTGCCGTCGCGCGCGGGCAGCGTGGCGCCGGGCAAGGGGCTTTCGAGCTTGAACAGGTCGACACCGTATTCGGGCTTGGCGAACTCGCGCACGCTCTCGATGACCAGCTCCGGCATCTTCTCTGGCGACTCGATGTAGTCGACGGTGTGGCGCTCGCTCTTTGGAAAGGGGTACACGAGCAGCTCCAGCACCAGCGGAATGTCCCACTGGCGGCACTCTTCGCCGATCTTGCGCACGTAGTCCTTCTGGTGCGCGATGACGTCGGGCTCGGCGTCGGGGCGGTACCACGCCAGCACCTTCACGCCATCGCCGCCGGCGCGCTTGATTTTCTCGACGCTCCAGTCGTTGATCGAGTGCGAAAGCCGCCCGCCCGGCGTGTCGCGGAAGCGATGGTCTTCCAGCGTCACGACGAGCCCGGTGTGCGCGGGCAGCTTCTGCAGCGCGGCCGGAAAAGCGTAGTTGGGGTCGAACAGCATGGCGCTGGCGTGGGCGCCGAGCGCATCGACCAGCGTGCGCTTCACGTTGGCCATGTCGGCGAACTTGACGTCGGCCGGCGCGATGCCCAGCTTGGCGCCGATGAGCTGCGCGATCGGCGGGCGCTGGTCGAGCGCGACCATGGTGAAGTGGCCTTCGGGCGTGGCCATGCGGCGCATGCCCCATTTCTTGCCGAGGTGGAGGGCGGGCGTGGTCATGGTGAGTTACTCCTGGATGGAATCGACGAGGGACATCGCGGTGGCGAAGTCGGGCACGCCGGCGCGTCCGCCGGGCCGTGTGCACTTGATTGCCGCCACCGCGGCGGAAAACTGAAAGGCGCGGCGCACGGGCCAGTGCGCACCGAGCGCAAAGGCCAGCGCGCCATGAAAGACGTCGCCGGCACCGGTGGTGTCGACGGCTTTCACTTCGAAGGCGGGCAGGGCGTGCCGGCCCGCGGCGTCGGCCCAGCGGATACCGCGCTCGCCCAGCGTCACGGCGGCGAGCCTGCAGCCGCGCGAGAGGGCGAAGGCCAGCTGTTCATCGACGTTGCGTGCGTCGGTGGCGTAGCCTGCGAGCCCGGGCTCGGAGAACACGGCGTAATCGGTGCGAGGCAGCAGCTGGTCGAAGATGGCCGCGTCCGCCACGTCGCCGTCGAGCACGGTGGGCATGCCGCGTTCGCGCGCGGCACCGAACAACGCGAGTGCGCCTTCAGGCCAGCGTGGGTCGGCCAGCACGGCGTCGGCTTCGGCCAGCGCATCGAGTGGGAGCCATGCGGGGTCCGCGGGAAGGTCCGCGCCGCGAAAATTCACGATCATGCGTTCGCCGCGCGTGTCCACGACGATGCCGGACAGCGATGAGCGGGCGCCTGGAAACAACCTGAAGTGCGACACCTCGACGCCGAGGGCGGCGAGCTGGGACTTCATTTCGTGGCCCGCGCTGTCGTCGCCTGCGCGCCCCCAGAACCGCACCTGGGCGCCCAGCCTGGCTGCCGCGGCGGCTGCGTTGGCGGCCATGCCGCCGCCGCCTTCCCGCACATCGTTGGCGCGGGTCTTGCCGCCGCCGTGCGGCAATGCATCGACTTGCCACGTGATGTCCAGCGCCGAGAGGCCGAGGCAGATCACGCGGGGTGCGGGGCGTTGCGTTGTCATGTCATTCACCCAGCACGGCGCCGTCTTGCACATCGAACAGATGGCATTTGTGCACGTCGAATGCCAGCGTGATGGTGTCCTTCGGCCGCACCTTCAACTCGGGTGCGACACGCGCCACATGCCGCGTGCCGGCGCGATCGAAGTAGACGAGCGTGTCCGATCCCAAGGGTTCGACGACGCTGACCTGAACGCGCAGGCCGGGCGCATCGGCCGGCAGCACCCGCATGTGCTCGGGGCGAACGCCCAGCACCGCGGGACCGGTCACCCCCGCGCAAGGCGGAGGCATCGGGAACAGCGTGCCGTCGTCCATGCGCACGTTCGTGCCCTCGGCCTGCACGTTGAAGAAGTTCATCGTCGGCGAGCCGATGAAGCTCGCCACGAACTGGTTGGCCGGCGACTTGTAGACCTCTTCGGGCGTGCCGAACTGCTGCACCACGCCGGCCTTCAGCACCACGATGCGGTCGGCCATGGTCATCGCCTCGACCTGGTCGTGCGTGACGAAGATCATGGTGGTCTTCAGCTGCTGGGAGAGTGCCTTGATCTCGGTGCGCACTTCGCCGCGCAGCTTGGCGTCGAGGTTGGACAGTGGCTCGTCGAACAGGAACACCTTGGGGTTGCGCACCATCGCACGGCCCATGGCCACGCGTTGGCGCTGGCCGCCCGACAGGGCCTTGGGCTTGCGATCGAGGTACGGCTCGATGCGCAGCATGCCCGCCGCGCGGTCGACGCGACGCGTGATCTCGTCCCTGGGCGTGTTGCGCATCTCCAGGCCGAAGCCCATGTTGTCGCGCACCGTCATGTGCGGGTAGAGCGCGTAGTCCTGGAACACCATCGCGATGTCGCGCTGGGCCGGGGCCACGTCGTTCACACGCGTGTCGCCGATGTAGAGGTCGCCGTCGTCGATGGGTTCCAGCCCCGCGATGATGCGCAGCAAGGTCGACTTGCCGCAGCCCGAGGGACCGACGAACACCACGAACTCCTCGTCGCGGATCTCCAGGTCCAGCGAGGGGATCACGACCACGTCGCCGAAGCGCTTGACCAGGCCTTTCAATCGGATGGACGCCATGCGTTCGCTTTCTTCTGTGCTCAGGCGAAAGCCAGCAGGGGCTTCACCAGTTCGCCGGCCACGAAGCGGCCGAACATCTCGGGCAGTTCGTCGATGCCGAACTGGGCGTCGACCAGCTTGCGATAGCGCTCCTTCTCGCCGCGCAGCAGCTCCACGTTCAGCGCGAAATCGCTCTTCGGGAAATAGAAGGTGCGCACCATGTAGAAGTCCTTGCGGCGAATGGCCTTGTTCTCCTGCACGGGCCAGGGCTTGTCGCTCTCGCCGATCAGGATGAGCACGCCGCGCGGCAACACGATTTCCATGCCCAGGCTGCGCGCGGCATGCGCACCGCTGCATTCGACGATGAGCTTGAAGCGCTTGCTGCTGTCGCCCACCGGATGACGGCTGGCGCCGAACGCCTCGGCAAGCTGCAGCCGCTCTTCCTTCAGGTCCGACACGTGGACGTCGGTGTAGCCGAGGTTCTGCAGCGCGATGAGCGCGCCGATGCCCACCGGGCCGGCGCCCGTGACCAGCACCGGGCCCGTGGTCTCGGGCGGCACCAGCGGCTTGACGAAGCGGATGCCATGCGCGGCCGTGCCGATGGTGTCGAGCAGCAGCGGGGCGAGCTCGTCCTCGATGTCGTCGGGCACCGGCAGCAGGCACTGCTCGGGCACGCTCAGGAACTCGGCGTAGCCACCGGGGCGGTTCCAGCCCACGAGCACCGATTCGTTCAGGCACATCTGCGTGTCGCCCGCGCGGCACGAGTCGCAATGGCCGCAGTGCACGGGGATGTAGACCAGGCAGCGCTTGCCGTCGAGCGCATGGCCCGGTTGCTGCACCACGCCGAAGATCTCGTGGCCCGGCGTGATGGTCGCGCCGTTGAACCACAGCTTGGTGTCGGAGCCGCACAGCGCGGTGCGGCGCACGCGCAGCAGTACCTCGCCGGCGGCAGGCACGGGCATGGGCGCCTCGCCGATGGTGATGTTCTTGTCGCCATGAAAGATTGCAGCTTGCATTTTTGAGTCTCCTAGCCTTTGACCGCGCCCATGGCCAGGCCCGACACGAGCCTGCGCTGGACGATGAATGCGAGAACCAGCGGCGGAAGCGCGATGAGCGAGGCCGCCGCCATCAGCGCGCCCCAGTTCGATGCGCCTTCGCCGATGAAGTTGAACGACGCCGCGATGAGCGTCTTGGTGTCACCGTTCGACAGCACGAGCGCGAACAGGAAGTAGTTCCAGGAGAACACGAACGACAGGATCGACGACACGACCACGCCCGGCATGACCAGCGGCAGCGCGATGCGCCACAGGATGCGCGGCACGCTGCAGCCGTCGACCTGCGCACTCTCGAGCACGCTGCGCGGAATGTTGTCGAAGAAAGGCAACAGCACCCAGATCACGATGGGCATGGTGATGGCCGCGTGCGTGAGGATCAGCGCCCAGTAGCTGCCGATCATTCCGGCCTCGCGGAACATCACGTACCAGGGCAGCAGGAACAGCGTGCCCGGCGCCATGCGCGCCAGCAGCGTGACCGTCGCCGGCCAGGTGATGCGCGTCCACGACACGGCGAACGCCGCGGGAATGCCCAGCACCAGCCCGATGAGCGTCGAGCCCACCGTGATCACCGTGCTGTTCCACGTGTAGTGCAGGAAGGGCGTGGTCCCGAACAGCGTGCGGTAGTTGTCCAGCGTGGGGGTGAACACCACCGTCGGTGGGTAGGCCGTCACTTCCGCCGAAGGCTTGAAGGACGAGAGCACCATCCACGCGATGGGCAGAAGAATCAGCACCGCCACGAAGGCGATCTGCACGAGGCCGAGGCGTTGCACGAGCTTGTCGTTCATGGCGTGGCTCCTCACCAGGCCACGCGCTTGCGCGCCTGGGTGAGCACCATGACCGCGCCCAGCACGATGGCCGACAGCGTGATCATCAGCGCGCTCGAATAGCCGATGTCGAACAGCTCGAAGCCCTTGCGAAAGCCGTAGATGTTCAGCGTGTTCGACGCATTGCCGGGCCCGCCCTGCGTGGTGATGTAGATGATGTCGAAGAAGCGCAGCAGGTCGACGCTGCGCAGGATGGCCGCCGTGACCAGCGTGGGCGCCAGCAGCGGCAGCGTGATGCGCCAGAAGGTCTTCCAGCGCGAGGCGCCGTCGATCTGCGCGGCCTCGTAAACGTTGGGGGGCAGCGACTGCAGTCCGCCGAGCACGATGAGCGCGACGTAGGGCGTCCACTGCCAGGTGTCGATCATGGCGACCGTGGGAATCACCCACACGGGCGAAGCCAGCCAGTCGGAGCGCGGCAGCCCGACGGCCTGCAACAGGTAGTTGGCCGCGCCGATGGACGGGTCGAGCACTACCAGCCACATCATGCCCACCACCACGGGCGGCAGCACGAAAGGCGAGATCATCAGCGTGCGCACGATGCCCGACAGCTTCTTGGAGCCGTGCAGCAGCAGCGCGATCCACGTGCCCAGCACGAGCTGCAGCACCAGCGACAGCACATACAGCACGAGCGTGATCTTCAGGCCGTTCCAGAATTCGCCGTCGCCCGCCATCTCGACATAGTTCATGCCCCAGTTGAACTTGGGCTTGCCGCCGAAGCTGTACGAATGCAGGCTGAACCACACTGTGTAGGCGAAGGGAAAGGCGATCATCGCGGTCGTGAAGATCACGGCCGGCAGGGAGAGAAACGCGAGCTGGCCGCGCGTGCCGATGGATTGGCTCATGGGGCTGGTTCTTTCTTCTTCAGCCCGCGAGGAAGCCGCCGTCGACCGCCAGCACCGTGCCGGTCACGTAGTGTGCGGCGGGCGAGGCCAGGAACACGGCGCTGCCCGCGATGTCGTCGGGCTGCGCCCACTGGCCCAGCGGAATGCGAGAGCGGATGCGCTCGTAGTGCGCCTTGTCCTGGCGGCCGGCTGCGTTGATGGCAGTCTCGACGTAGCCGGGCGCGATGGCGTTCACGCGCACGCCGCGCTCGGCCCAGGCCAGCGAGAGCGACTTGGTGAGCATCACCACGCCGCCCTTGCTCGCGCAGTACGCCGGAATGAACGGCAGCGCCACGAAGGCGTTCATCGACGCCACGTTCACAATGCTGCCCTTGCTCTTTTCGAGCAGCGGCAAGCTCGCGTTGCACAGGCGGAAGGTGCCCGTGAGGTTCACGTCGAGCACGCGCTGGAAGGTCTCGATCTCGAACTCCTTGAAGCGCGCGAGGATGCCGGCGCAGTTGACCAGCGTGTCGAGGCGATCGAGACCGCCGGCGAACGCGGCGACCGCATGGTCGTCGGTGACGTCGAGCGTGCGCAGGGTGAGCTGGTCGCCGGGTTGCAGCGAGCTGGCTTCAAGGGCCCGCTCGTCCACGCCGGTGGCGATGACGTGGCAGCCCATTTCCATGAAGCCACGCGAGATGGCGGCGCCGATGTCGCCGGCGCCACCGACCACCAGCACGCGGTGGCCTTCGCAGAAGTCGAAGACGGCCATCGGGTCAGTCTTTGGCGATCAGCGCGTCGAGCTGCTTGTCGGCGTCGGCGCAGGCTTGTGCGGGCGTCTTCTGGCCCAACAGCAGTTCGGTGGCGGCCTGGCCGATGAAGTCGCGCGAGGCCGGGTTCTGCACGATGGGGTAGCCCACTTCGGAAGTGCCGGTGCGGCTCAGCTCGTTGACGGCCGCGACCCATTCGGTGCGCACGGGCTGCTCGTCCATCCACGCCTTGTAGCCCGGCGACTTGGTGACGGCCGTGCGCGGCGGCGCCACGCCGTCGACCGCGAGCTTGGCCTGCACGGCGGGGCTGGTGGCCCACTGCACGAAGTACCAGGCGGCTTCCTTGTTCTTGCTGTGCGCCGACACCGACATGGTCCAGCCGATGACCGTCGGGTGCGAGCCGCCGGGGCCTGCGGGCAGCACGGCCACGGCCGTGTCTTTCAGGCGCGCGCCGCCGTCCATCACATTGCGCAGCTCGTTGGACGACTCGAATGCCATCGCGGCCTTGCCCTCCTTGTAGAGCGAGGAGATCTGATAGAAGCTGTAGTTGACGACGCCGGGCGGGCCGTAGTCTTTCAGCAGCTTCGAATAGAGCGCGAGCGAGGCCTGGCCTTCCTTGCTGCACAGCTGGGACTTGTTGTCCTTCATGTAGCTCCCGCCCATGTTGTGCAGGAACACGCTGTAGGTGAAGGGAAGGGCGGGCTTGAGGCCGCGCGAGACAAAGGGGGTGACGCCGGGCTCGCAGCTCTTGAGCTTGGCGGCCACCCCTTCGAGTTCGGGCAGGCTCCTGGGCAGTTGCACGCCGCACTTCTGGAACAGGTCCTTGCGGTAGTACAGCACCGGGCCTTCGACATTCATCGGGATGCCGGTGAGCTGCTTCTCGTAGGTCGCGTCCTTGAGCATGCCGGCGCTCATGTCCGCGAAGTCGTAGTCCTTGGCGCTGGCGGTCTTCACGAACTCGTTCAGGTCGGCATACCAGCCGGCCTTGGCAAACTGCATGCCTTCGCGCGAGGGGAGCGACATGAACACGTCGACCTCGTCGCTGCGCGAGTTCATCACCGTGACCAGGCGCTGGCGCATCTGCTGTTCCTGGTACGAGTCGACCTTCAGCGTCATGCCGGTTTGCGCCTCGAAGTCGCCCTTGTACTTCAGCAGCGCGTTGGCCACCGGGTTGTTGTTGGCGAGAAAGGTGATGGTCTTGCCCTGGTGCTTCTTCCAGTTGAAGTCCTGCGCATGCACGCCGAAAGCGCAGGTGGCCGCGACAGCGAAAGCGATGACTTGTCTCATGTCTTTGTCTCCTGTGAATGCCATGTAACCGTTTACAAAATTATCTGGACCATCGCAGAAGCTGTCAACGCGCCGGGATGGCTATCCGCGGGGAAATTGATAGGTGATTTCCCTTGAAATACGCTGAAAACGGCTACGTACCGCTTCCTGTAAACTGTTTCATCATGAAGCCAAAATCAGTGGGTATCCGCGACGTCGCCAAGCACGTGGGCGTCTCCACGGCTTCCATCTCGCGCACGCTGAACAACCCCGAATCGGTGAGCCCCGACCTGCGCATGCGCATCGACGCGGCCATCGAGGAACTGGGCTACATCCCCGACGCGGCGGCGCGCGCGCTGTCGTCACGCCGCACGCGCACCATCGGCGCGATCATTCCCACGGTGGACAACGCCATGTTCGCGCGCGGCATCGAGGCGCTGCAGAGCTATCTGTCGTTGCAGGGCTACCTGCTGCTGCTGTCGACCAGCGGCTACGAACCGGAGACCGAAGCGCGTCAGGCGCAGAACATGGTGAGCCGCGGCATCGACGGACTGATCCTTCGCGGCGACATGCACACCGACGCGCTGCGCCGGCTGCTCGCGTCGCAGCGCATTCCGTTCGTGAACGTGGGCGTCTACCACCCGGACAAGCCATACGCGTCGGTGGGAGGCAACAACGAGGCTGCGGCGTATCGCGCGTGCCGCTACCTCATCGAGCTCGGGCACACCAAGGTCGGCATGGTCGCCGCGATTTCGTCGAACAACGACCGGGCGACGGCGCGCGTGTCGGGCGTGCGGCGCGCGCTGCAGGAAAGCGGGCTGGCGCTGCGGCCCGAGTGGTACATCGAAGCGCCTTATCACCTCGACGATGCAAGGCAGGGCGCGCGGTCGCTGCTGTCGTCCGCGCAGCAGGATTGGCCCACGGCCGTGGTCTGCGGCAACGACGTGATCGCCTACGGCGTGATGCTCGAGGCAGAGCGGCGCGGGCTCAATGTGCCCAACGATCTGTCCGTGATGGGGTTCGACGACCTGGAATGGAGCCGGCACCTGCGGCCCAGCCTGACGACGATGCACGTGCCGACGGACGAGGTGTGGACGCGGGCCGGGGAGTATCTTGTGAAGTCGTTGTCCGGCAAGGCGGCCGCCTTGCATCACGAGGTGGATGTGTCGCTCGTGGTGCGGGAGTCGACGGGCAGGCCGCGGCGCTAGCCGGGTGCGCCCCGCAGATCACCGGAATCTTGTCATTCCGTTGATGCGCGCGACTTGCCCTGCGGATCGGTCCGCGCCTACTCGGTCAGCGCGCGCTTGACGTCTTCCTGCAGGCTGCGCAGGTGGTCGCGCATGGCCACGCGGGCGTGTTCGGCGTCCCTGGCGCGCAGGGCCTTGATGATCTCGCCGTGCTCGTCGTGGTTTTCCGGCTGCCGGTGCAGCGGGCTGTGCAGGCGGAACAACCGGGCATTGACGCGCAGCTCTTCCACGAGGCGCGGGAACACCACGTTACCGCTGGCCCTGGCAATGAGCAGGTGGAACCGGTCGTCGAAATGCCAGTGCTCGGTTTCGCTGTGCTCGCCGGCGTTCAGCGACTGGATGTCTGCTTCCAGCGCGTCGATTTCGGCGTCGGTGATCTTGCCCACCGCCAGCGCGATCGCTTCGCACTCGATCACTTCGCGGGCGCGCATGCAGTCGAAGTACTCCTTGGTGCCCAGCGCGCGCACCGCGTAAGAGCGTGCGTCGCGCCGCACCAGCAAGCCCTCGCCGGCCAATCGCACGAGCGCTTCGCGCATCGGGGTGCGCGAGATGCGCAGGTCGTCCGCAAGGCGGGCTTCCTGCAAGGGGCTGCCGGCCGAGATCTGGCGGTCGAGGATGAGCGTGCGCAGCCGCTCGTAGGCCTGCTCGGCCAGGCTGGCGGACCGCACCTCCAGGGGCGCGATCGTGATGGTGGCGGGCTGCGTAGGGCTTGGAAGGCTGGGCATGCGGAGAAGAGCGAAGGCCACGAAGGAGGCTGCAAACAAGGCCGCGAACAAGGCCTTAAAAAAGGCTGCAAGGCAGGCCGGATGGGGCGAAGGAGCTTAGCAGGGCCGCATCGCGGCGCGGCCCCGCCGCATCAAAGCCACTTGTCCAGCGGGTTGCCGTCGTTCGGTGCGCGCGGCCGCAGGCAGGGCAGGAACTGGCCCGAGCCGGGTTCGGCCAGGAACTCGCCGTCCTGCCACACCACGCGCCCGCGCGAGACGGTCACGCCCGGCCACGCACGAAGCTGCATGCCTTCATAGGGCGTGTAGTCGACGGCGTGGTGGAGCATGCTGTTGGTGAGCAGCTTTTCCTGGCCCTGCGCGAACACGTCCCACACGACGAAATCGGCGTCGCTGCCCACGGCGATGGTGCCCTTGCGGGGGTACAGCCCATACAGCCGCGCCGGGTTGGTGGCCGTGAGCTCGACGAACCGGTGGATGTCGATGCGGCCCTTGAGCACGCCCTCGCTCATCAGCAGCGGCAGGCGGGTTTCCACGCCGGGAATGCCGTTGGGAATGCGGTCGAAGGACGCATCGTCGCCTGCCACGCGCTTGCCGTCGCTGCCACCCATGTTGAAGGGCGCGTGGTCGGACGAGAAGATGGTGAAGATCCCGCTCGACAACCCGTTCCAGATGAACTGCTGGTTGGCCTTGTCGCGCGGCGGCGGGCTGCAGATGCAGCGCGCGCCATGCATGGGGTCGTCGGGGTCGATGCCCAGGTCCTCGGCGCTCAGGAACAGGTACTGCGGGCAGGTTTCCGCATGGATCGGCAGGCCGCGCCCGCGCGCCCAGTGAATCTGCTCGACCGCTTCGCGGCCCGACACGTGCACGATCAGGATCGGCGTGTCGACGAGTTCGGCCAGCGCGATGGCGCGGTGCGTGGCCTCGCGCTCCACCGCCATGGGGCGCGAGCTGCCGTGGTAGCGCGGCGCGGTGAGCCCGGCGTCGAGCAGCTGCTCGGTGAGCCAGGCGATGCAGTCGCTGTTCTCGGCGTGGATCATCGTCATGGCGCCGTGCCGCCGCGCGGTGGCCAGCACGTCGATGATCTGGCGGTCGTCCAGCTTGAGGTCGTCGTAGGTCATGTAGATCTTGAAGGAGGTGTACCCCTTCTCGATCAGCGCGGGCAGCTCGCGCTGCGTCACGTCGCGCGTGGCGTCGGCCACGATCAGGTGGAAGGCGTAGTCGATCACGGCCTTGCCTTCGGCGCGGCGGTGGTAGTCGTCCACCGCCTCCTGGATGCTGTGGCCCTTCTGCTGCGCGGCGAAGGGCAGCACGGTGGTGGTGCCGCCGCAGGCCGCGGAGCGCGTGCCGGTCAGGAAGTCGTCCGCGAAGCGCGAGCCGTCGCTGGTCGGCTGGTCGAAGTGGCAGTGGCCGTCCACGCCGCCGGGCGTGACCAGCCGCCCGCGCGCGTCGATCTCGCGGTCGGCGCTGGCGTCCAGGCCTTGCGCGATGGCGCAGATTCGGCCGTCGCGCACGCCGATGTCGGCGGTGTAGCGGTCGCCCGCGGTGGCGATGTCGGCGTTGCGCAGGATCAGGTCGTAGGTGCTCATGAGGCGTTCTCCGGGGGCTTTCTTGCTAGCGCTGCTCGAGCGCCGGTTCGGCGGGCACCACCGGTGCGCTCGCGTTGCCGTAGGCACGGCCGTAGTGGCGCTCGATGCGCCGCTGGATGAAGTCCCACGCGGTGGTCATCAGCAGGTAGTAGATGGCGGCGACCACGAACAGCTCGAGCACCATGAACTTCTCCTGGATCAGCACCTGCGTGCGGCGCAGCAGCTCTTCCATGGAGATCACGGAGGTGATGGAGGTGGTCTTGAGCAGGCCGTTGATGCTGTTGCCCAGCGTCGGCACGATCAGTCGCATGGCCTGCGGCATCACGATGTAGCGCATGGTCTGCGCGCTGCTGAAGCCGACCGCGCGCGCGGCGTTGGTCTGGCCGGCGGAAATCGACTGGATGCCGCCGCGCACGATCTCCGCCAGGTAGGCGGCCTCGTTGAGGATGAGCCCCAGCAGCGCCGACTCGATGACCGACAGCTTCAGCCCCAGCTGGGGCAGGCCGGTGTAGATGATGATCAGCTGCACCAGCAGCGGCGTGCCGCGGAACACCCAGATGTAGAAGTGCGCGGGTCCCGCGACCCAGCAACGGCTGGACAGGCGGGCCAGCGCGAGCGCGCAGCCCACGACCAGCCCGCCCCCGATGGCCGCGAGCGTGAGCCACAGCGTGGTCACCGCGCCGCTGAGGATGTACGGATTGAACAGGTAGTCGACGAACCCCGACCAGCTCCAGCCTTGTCCCATGAATTTTCCTTGGTGTGCCCGATGGCGATGGCGATGTCGGCGCGGCTCAGCCCGCCGGACCCTTGACGCTCACCGCGCCGTCGACGGCCTTGACGCCGTACTGGTCGAACAGCTTCTGGAAGCTGCCGTCCGCCTTCATGTCGTTCATGACCTTGGCCACCGCGGCCGCGAGGTCCTTGTTGCGCGCGGCCAGCGCGACCGGCGTGGGGAACAGGCCGTGCAGCACGCGCTCGAAGTCGCCGCGCTTCTGGTATTCGGCACCCGTCGAGTCGATCGACAGGGCCACTTCGACCTGCCCGGCGCGCAGCGCCTGGAACGCCATGGCGAAGTTCTCGAAGGTGCGGATGGTCATGCCCTTCATGCCCTTGTCGGTGAGCTGCTTGTCGAGCTCGCGCGCCTTGCGCTCCTCGAAGCCGCCGAGCTCCACGCCGATGCTCTTGCCCGACAGGTCGTCCGGCTTGGCGATCTTCAGCGGGTTGCCCTTGGCGGTGCTGATGCTGATGGCCTGGTCTTCGTAGATGAGCATCTGCATCAGCTTGGCGCGTTCTTCCGTATAGAAGATGCCGGTGTTGATGACGTCCCAGCGACCGGCCTGCAGGCCGGGGATCATGGCCGAGAACTCGATGCGAACGTATTCGGGCGTGAGGCACAGGCGCTTGGCAATGGCCTCGCCGAGCTCCACGCGCATGCCCTTGAGCGTGCCGGTCTGGTCGACGAACTGCATCGGCGGCAGGGTGGGGTTGACCGACATGGTCAGCGTGCCCTTCTTGACGAGCGCCGAGTCCGGCACGGGCGACTTGCAGGCCTGCGCGTTCGCGGCGCCCGCGCAGAAGACGAAGAGTGCGGTTGCCGACGCGAGAGCGGGGAGCAGTTTCATGGTGGTGTCCTTGGGGAGTGAACGAACGAGGCGACGAGGTGAAACGTGAAAAAGGGCAGGGCAGGGCGGGGCGGGGGCGCGGTGGCGCTCAGGCGCGGATCGAGTCCAGCAGGTCGAGGCGCGCGAGGGCGCTGCGCAGGTCTGCGGCGTCGGCCTCGGGCAGGGGCAGGCGGGGGGCGCGGGGCTTGCCGACGGGCAGGCCCATCATCGTGAGCCCGTCCTTGGACGCAGCCACGTAGCGGTGGCCGCCGACCCAGCGCACGATGGGCAGCATCTCCTTGTAGAGCGCCAGCGCCGCGGGCATGTCGCGTTCGTCGGCCACCAGCTCGAACAGGCGTGCCGACATCTTCGGAATGAGGTTGGAGCACACGGCCACCCAGCCCTGCGCACCGAGCCAGAATGACTCGTAGCCGAGGATGCCGGCGAACACCGTCATGCGGTCGCCGCACAACTCGATGATGTCGCGCACGCGGGTCACCTCGAGCGTCGACTCCTTGATGTACCTGCAGTTGTCGATGCGCGAAAGGCGCGCCACCAGTTCGGGCTTGAGGTCGACGTTGGCGGTGGCCGGGTTGTTGTAGACCATGATCGGAATGCCGATCGACTCGCCCACCTTGCGGTAGTGCGCGAACAACTCGTCGTCGGTGGGCGTGCTGTAGAAGGGCGGAATGATCATGACGCCGTCGGCGCCCATGGTTTCCGCTTCGCGGCTCAGCCGCACGCATTCATCGGTCCACTCCGCGCCGGTACCGATCAGCACGGGCACGCGTTTTGCAGCAGTGCTCACGCAGGTTTCGATCACCAACTGGCGCTCATCGGGCGTCAGCGACAGGAACTCTCCCGTGCTGCCCAAGGGGATCAGCCCGTGGATTCCCTCCTCGATTTGCCAATTGACCAGCTTCTTCAGGGCCGGCACGTCCACGTGCAGGCCGTCGTCGGTCATGGGGGTGATGAGCACCGTATAGGTGCCGCGGAACGCTGTCATGGGGCAGTCCTTGGAAAATCGGATGACGAAGTATACGTATACGTGTAGTATACGTATACATTCAATCGCGTCAACGCGGTTTCCGTTTTCCCTCGCACCTGCACATGAGCGCCAGACTGACCCACCCCTCGATCGCCCCGGCCGGACGTCCCGTGCGCTTCTGGTACGACGGCCAGCCGGTGGACGGCCTGGAAGGCGAGACCATCGCTGCGTCTCTCGCGGCAGGTGGCATCAAGGCGATGCGGCACACGCGCGGCGGCGAGCGCCGTGGTCTTTATTGCGGCATGGGCGCCTGTTTCGATTGCCTGGTCACGGTGGACGGCCAGGCCAGCCAGCGCGCCTGCCTGACCAAGGTGGCCGACGGCCAGCAGGTGCGCTCCACCTTGCCGGCCGGCACGCCGGACGATCCGCTGCAGCCGCTCACGCCCGAGGCCGGCGCGGAGCCCGCACGGCGGCAGGTCGACGTGCTGGTGGTCGGGGCCGGCCCCGCCGGGCTCTCGGCGGCGCTGGCTGCGCGCGAGGCCGGTGCCGATGTCCTCGTGCTCGACGAGCGCCTGGAATCCGGCGGCCAGTTCTACAAGCCGCTCGCGCCGTCCCATCGCGCAGTGACGCCGGCGGACCGGCAGTTCGCGCAGGGGCTGGCGCTGGCGGAGCAAGTGCGCGCTGCCGGCGTCACCGTCCTCCAGGGCGCCCAGGTCTGGGCCGCCTTCTCGCCGACCGAGGTCGCGGCGCTCATCGACGGGCGCGCCACGGTCATCGAATGCCGCCAGCTCGTGATCGCGCCCGGTGCCTACGAGCGCCCCGTGCCGTTCCCCGGCTGGACCTTGCCCGGCGTGATGACGACCGGCGCCGGCCAGACGCTGGCGCGCGCCTACCGCGTGTCGCCGGGGCGCCGGGTGGTCGTCGCGGGCAACGGCCCTCTCAACCTGCAGCTGGCCGCGGAACTGCTCGCCGGCGGCGCCGAGGTGGTCGCCGTGCTGGAGTCGGCGCCGCGCCCGTCACTGCGCCACTGGCGCCAGTTGCTGAGCGCCGCGCGCACCGCGCCGGACCTGCTGGGCGACGGCTGGCGCTATCTGCGACAACTGCGCGCGTCCCGCGTGCCGGTGCTGTGGGGGCACGCCGTTGTCGCGGCGCAGGGCAATGCCGACAGCACGAGTGGTCTTGCCCGCGTAGAGATTGCGCGATTCGACGCCCGCGGCCATGCGGTGCCGGGCTCCACGCGCACGCTCGAGGCCGACACGCTGTGCCTGGGCTACGGCTTCATCCCGTCCACCGAGCTCGCACGCATGCTCGGCTGCGCGCATCGTTTGGCCGACCGGCACCTCGGCCACCTGGCCACCGTCACGCAGCAAGACGGCGCCACCAGCGTGCCCGGCGTGTACGTGGTGGGCGACGGGGCCGACCTGGGCGGCTCGCGGGTCGCGCTGGCGCGCGGCACGCTGGCCGGCGCGGCGGTTGCGCGCAACCTGGGCCTGCAGGCGAAGGCATCGGCAAACCTGGCCGACGCGCCTGCGCGGCTGCATCGCGCCGAGTGCTTCCAGCAGGCCCTGTGGTCGATCTACACACCACCGCCCGTCACGCTGGCCGCGGTGCCGGACGACACCCTGCTGTGCCGCTGCGAAGAAGTCACCTTCGGGTCGGTGCGCGAGCAGATCCGCGCCGGTGCAGACACCCTGGCCGCCATCAAGCGCAACACGCGCCTCGGCATGGGGCGCTGCCAGGCGCGTTATTGCGCCGTGACCGCCGGCCGGCTGGTCGCGGAACTCACGGGCCGGCCGCCGGAGGTCGAGCAGTACTTCGCGCCGCGTCCGCCCGCCAAGCCGGTGCCGGCCGGCGCGCTCGGCTTCGAAAAGCCCGAATGGGGCGGCCACAAGCCCGCCATCACGCCCAACCTCGCGCGGCCGGTCGAGCACACGCCCTTCGAGCCGCTGCGCACCGACGTGCTGGTGATCGGCGCGGGCGTGCTCGGCGCCTGCCTCGGCTACTTCCTGTCGAAGGCGGGGCAGGACGTCACGGTGGTGGACCGCGACGACCTCAACCTCCAGGCGTCGGGCGCCAACGCGGGCAGCCTGCATGTGCAGTTGCTGTCCTTCGACTTCGGCGCGAAGGCGCAGGAAGGCGGCGGCCCCGCCGCGGCCACGCTGCCGCTGGGGCCGATGTCGGTGCGCCTGTGGCAGGAGATAGAGGCCGACTGCGGCGAAGACCTCGAGATCAAGATCACCGGCGGCCTCATGGTCGCCGACAGCGAGGCCGGCATGCGCTTCCTGGAGTCCAAGGCCGCCCTGGAGCGCCGCCACGGCATCGACGCGCAGGTGATCGACGGCGCCGACCTGCGCCGCCTCTCGCCCGCGCTGTCGGGGGAGTTGCTGGGGGCCGAGCTGTGCCCGATGGAAGGCAAGATCAACCCGCTGCGCGCGACCTACGCGGTGGCGCGGCGCGCGCAGCAGCAGGGCGCGCGCGTGCTGCGCGGTTGCGACGTGCAGGCCATCGAGCGGCTGCCGGGCGACGGCGCTGGCTACGTCGTGCGCACTTCGCGCGGCGTCATCCATGCCGGGCGCGTCGTCAACGCGAGCGGCGCCTGGTCGAGCGCCATCGGGCGCATGCTGGGCGTGACCATCCCGGTCAAGGGCGCGCCGCTGCAGATGATCGTGACCGAGCCCGCGCCGCCGCTCGTCAACCACCTGGTCGCGCATGCCGACCGGCATTTGAGCCTCAAGCAGGCCGCCAGCGGCGGCCTCATCGTCGGCGGCGGCTGGACCGCCGCCTTCCATGAAGACATGCGCCTGAACCGCGCCGTGCGCGACAGCATCGAGGGCAACCTGTGGGTCGCGCGCCGCGTGCTGCCCGCCGTGCGCGGCCTGCACGTGATGCGCTGCTGGGCCGGCATGAACGTCAACATCGACGGCGCTCCCATCCTCGGCGAGGTGCCGGACTGCCCCGGTTTCTACAACGCCGTCACTTCCAACGGCTACACGCTCGCGCCCGTCACCGCGCAGCTCGTCACCGAGCTGATCGTGCGCGGCCGCACCGACTTCGACATCACCCCCTTTCGCATCGAACGCTTTCTCTGACAGCCATGACCGACACGACCGACATGACCGACAACGCTCCCGCCTCCAGCCCCGCGCGCGATTCGCTGCGCCAGTTCATCGACGTCCACTTCGACGAGCAGGTGAGCACGCTCACCGAGCTGGTGCGCTGCCCTTCAGACAACCCGCCCGGCGACTGCGCACCGCATGCCGAGCTCACCGCCCGCCTGCTCGAGGCCATGGGCTTCGAGGTCGAGCGCCATGCGGTGCCCGCCGAGTACGCCGCCGCGCACGGCATGCGCAGCGTGACCAACCTGATCGTTCGCGAACGCTTCGGCGACGGCCCCGTCATCGCGCTCAACGCCCACGGCGACGTGGTGCCTCCGGGTGCCGGCTGGAGCGTCGACCCCTATGGCGGCGAAGTGCGCGACGGCTGGCTGTACGGCCGCGGCGCCGCGGTGTCGAAGTCGGACTTCACGACCTACGCATTCGCGATGCGCGCACTCAAGCACCTGGCCGCATCGGGCACGCCGCTGGCCGGCACGGTCGAGCTGCACCTCACCTACGACGAGGAAACCGGCGGCGTGACCGGCCCCGGATGGATCCTGTCGAAAGGCCTCAGCCGCCCCGACTTCGTGCTCTCCGCCGCTTTCTCGCACCACGTGGTCGTCGCGCACAACGGCTGCCTGCACCTGGAGGTGTCGGTGCGCGGCACCTCGGCGCATGCGGCGCGGCCCGACACCGGCCACGACGCGATCGAGGCCGCCGCCACGCTGCTGCCCGCGCTGTACCGCTACCGCGACGGCCTGGCCGACCGGCCCTCGCGCACGCCGGGCATCACGCACCCGACCATGGTGGTCGGCCTCATCGCCGGCGGCATCAACACCAATGTGGTGGCCGACGCACTGAGCCTGCGAATCGACCGGCGCATCGTGCCCGAGGAATCGCCCGAGGCCGTCGAGGCCGAACTGCGCGAAGTGATCGAGTCGGCCTGCCGCGCGCTGCCCGGCATTTCGGTGGAAATCCGCCAGATCCTGCTGGCCCGCCCGTTCGCGCCGGCACCGGGTGCGGCCGAGCTGGCCGCGCTGGTGTGCCGTGAGGCCAGCGAAGTGATGGGCAAGCCGGTCACGCCCATCGGCGTGCCGCTGTACACCGACGCGCGCCTCTACAGCGAAGCGGGCATTCCCACCGTGATGTACGGCGCGGGCCCCGAGTCGCTGCTCGAAGCCAACGGCCACCGCGCCGACGAGCGCGTGCCGCTGGACGCGTTGCGCAAGGCCACCCGCGTGGTCGCCAACACGCTGCACCACCTGTTGACGCGCTGAGGCGCACGGGAACCAAGCCATGATCGAAATCAGCCACGTCACCAAGAGCTACGGCGCCTTCCAGGTGCTGACCGACTGCAGCGCCGACATCCGCAAGGGTGAGGTGGTGGTGGTCTGCGGGCCCTCCGGCTCGGGCAAGTCCACGCTCATCAAGTGCGTCAACGCGCTGGAGCCTTTCCAGCAGGGACGCATCACGGTCGACGGCGTGTCCGTCGGCGACCCCAAGACCGACCTGAACAAGCTTCGCGCGCGCGTCGGCATGGTGTTCCAGCACTTCGAGCTGTTTCCGCATCTGTCGATCGAGGACAACCTCTCGATCGCGCAGGTCAAGGTGCTCAAGCGCTCGGCCTCAGAGGCCCGCACCGCAACCATGGCGTTGCTGCAGCGCGTTGGCATGCGCGCGCATTCGCACAAGTTTCCGAGCCAGTTGTCGGGTGGCCAGCAGCAGCGCGTGGCCATTGCGCGTGCGCTGGCCATGGACCCTGTCGCGATGCTGTTCGACGAGCCCACCTCGGCGCTCGACCCCGAGATGGTCAACGAGGTGCTCGACGTGATGGTCGGCCTCGCGCGCGAGGGCATGACGATGATGTGCGTCACGCACGAGATGGGATTCGCGCGCAAGGTGGCGAACCGCGTCATCTTCATGGACCGCGGCTGCATCGTGGAAGACTGCGCCAAGGACGAGTTCTTCGGCAATCCGTCGGCACGCTCCGACCGCGCGCAGCAGTTTCTTTCGAAGATCCTGCAGCACTGACGTCGAGGTTTTCAAAGCGTCGCCTTGCCACCAGGTCGCCGATGCCATGGCGGCAAGGCGGTCACCGACCTTCGTCCGTCAGGGACCTTTCGCGTCGAGATCGAGCAGGACGGTAGGAATCAACTCGGACACCGTCGGATGAATCGGAACAGCCCAGCGCAGCGTGTCGATCGTCTGGCCTGCGTTCATCATGTCCAGGATGCCGTGGATGGCTTCGTCTCCGCCCGTTCCCAGGATGGCAGCGCCCAGGATTTTCCGGGAGTCGGCATCGGCGACAACTTTCATGAATCCCTGGCTCTCGCCTTTTTCAACCGCGCGGCCGACGCGGGTCATCTGCCGCTTCGAATACAGGAGTTGCCGTCCGCTCTTCGCCGCTTCCGCGTCGGTCATTCCGACCCGCGCAAGCGGGGGATCGATGTACAACGCGTAGCCAGGCAGTCGCTGACTCAAGCGTCGATCGTCGCCGTCCAGCAGGTTCGCGGCGACGATCTCGAAGTCGTTGTATGCCGTGTGCGTGAAGGCACCGCGGCCATTGCAATCGCCCAATGCCCAGACACCTGGAACGTTGGTCTGCAAATGGTCGTCTACAGTGATGTAGCCACGAGCGTCGACGGCGATGCCCGCCTGTGCCAGGCCGAGGTCGTCCGTGTTGGGGCGCCGGCCCATCGCAAGAAGGACGTGGGAGCCGACCACCGAAGGTTCGCCCTGCCTGCAGTCGACGTGAACGCAGACGCCTGTTTCGTGCGCCTTGAAGCTGATGCAGTCTGCGCTGGTGCGTATCGCGATGCCTTCCGCCTCGAGGATCTCGCGAACCGTCTCTGATACATCGGGATCTTCGCGCGCGATCAGGCGGTCCGCGCGCTCCACCACCGTGACCTCGGCGCCGAACCGGCGGTACATCTGTGCGAACTCGAGACCGATGTAGCTTCCGCCCACGATCACCAGGTGGCGCGGCAGCAACTCCAGCGCAACCATGTCGGTGTTCGTCAGAAAGGGAACTTCGTTGACGCCGGGCAGGTCGGGAACCACCGCGCGTCCGCCGACGTTGATGAAGATCTTTGGCGCTGCGAGTCTCTCGCCATTAACTTCGACGACGTGCTTGTCGACGAACCGGGCGTGGCCTCGAACCAGCTCGACATTGCTCATGCCCGCCAGCCAATCTTCGTTGCCTTTGCGTGAATCGAGGATCACCTTGCGCGCCCGGGCCGCCACTGCCGGCATGTGCATCGTGACAGGCGCCGCAACGCTGAAGCCATAGTCGCCGCCGCGGCGCGCCGTGTGGACCGCATAGGCACTGGCAATGAGTGTCTTGGTGGGCTTGCAACCCGTGTTGACGCAAGTGCCGCCAACCAGATGGCGCTCGATCAGCACGACCTTTTGTCCCGCCGCGTTCAGACGCCCGGCAAGCGAGGGGCCCGCCTGGCCGGCGCCGATGATGATTGCGTCCACTGCTCGTTCGGGCATCGTGTCTCTCCTTCGTTTTCTGAAGACCTTGAGTTGCTGCCTCGGAGGATTCGTCGTGGCTCTGGCTCAACCGCACCGAATCTTCCCTCACTTTTGCGACGGAGGGGGATTTCGGTATGGAGGCGCACATCGGCGTGGACGCAGGCTCGGGGCCGGTTCACACGGAACACCACGGTGGCCAACGAGGCAGACGTGTGCCTGTGGGGGCATGCCAAAGTGGTGCATCAAACTGATGAATCAGTTGGCACGGGATCTGCTTGACCAGATGCATGCCAATACCGTCAGCCATCGACATCAGCGAACGCATCGTCAAGGCCGTGCTCGCAAACAAGCTCGCCCCCGGCGCCCGCCTGGGAGAGCAGCCGCTGTGCGAACTCTTCGCGGCCCCGCGCGCCGTGGTGCGCGAGGCGCTCACCACCTTGTCGGTGCGCGGCATCGTCAAAGCCAGCGCACGCCGCGGTTGGTACCTGGTGGAGCTTTCCTTCGAGGAAGCCGAAGCGGCATTCGACGCACGGCTGGTGATCGAGACCGGCCTCATGCGCTGCGCGAAGCTGCCGGGCGCCACCGCGCTGAAAAAGCTGCGCGCACACCTGAAGACACAACGTGCCGCCGTGGGCGGCGTCGATGCCGGGCTGCGCAGCTTCCTGCTGGGGGACTTCCACGTGTGCCTCGCCGAATGCCTGGGCAACACCGTGCTCGCCAACACGGTGCGCGACCTCACGGCGCGCACCATGCTGATCGCCTCGCGCTACCAGTCGGACGAAGAGGCCTCGCACTCGTTCGGCGAGCACGTCGCCATCGTCGACGCGCTCGAGGCCGGTGACATGGCGCTGGCCGAGGAGCTCGTCTCGTCCCATCTGTCGACCTGGCAACTCAAGCTGCGCATGCCGGCCGAGACCGCACCCGATCCGCTGGCCGAGCTCCGCCGCGCGCTGGAGCCGATGACCGCGCTCGCCTGACCGATCGCTCGATGGTTCAGTCGCTCGACCCCCCGAATTTTTTCGACGCCTTTTTTCAAACCCTGGAGAACGCCATGACGCCCACCCCACGCCGCCTTTCCCTTGGCCTGCTTGCCGCACTGGCGTTGCTCGCCACGAGCACCTCGCAGGCGCAGACCGCGCTGGATGCAATCACGAAGAGCAAGACCATCAAGATCGCCGTGCCCACCGACTTTCTACCCTACGGTTCGGTCGGCACGGACATGACGCCCCAGGGCCTGGACGTGGACGTAGCGCGCCTCGTCGCCGCCAAGCTGGGCGCCAAGGCCGAGCTGCTGCCGGTGACCACCGCCAACCGCATTCCCTACCTGCAGACGCGCAAGGCCGACCTGGTGATTTCGACGCTCGGCCGCAATCCGGAGCGCGAGAAGGTCATCGATTTCACGGTGGCCTACTCGCCGTTCTTCATTGCCGTCTTCGGCCCCAAGGCAATGGCGGTCAAGACGCCCGCGGAGCTGGCCGGCAAGTCCATCTCCGTCACGCGCGGGTCGGTCGACGACGCGGAGCTGACCAAGGTGGCCCCGCCCTCGACCGAGCTGCGGCGCTTCGAGGACAACAACGCAACCATATCTGCCTTCGTCGCGGGCCAGGTCCAGCTGGTGGCCACGAGCGCGCAGGTCGCGAGCACGATGATGACGAAGAACCCGCAACTTGGCAGCGAGTTCAAGTTCGTGCTAAAGGATTCGCCGAACTTCATCGGCGTGGCCAAGGGCGAGGATGCCCTGCGCAACAAGGTCAACGAGATTCTTGTCGAGGCGAAGAAGAACGGCGAGCTCGACAAGCTGTCCGTCAAGTGGCTGGGCCGGCCGGCGGGCGACCTTCCCCAATAAGCGGTCGGCAAACGGTCACTCGACGTGAGCGATCTGTGGCGCCTTGGCGCAACGCAACTGGCCGAAGGGTATGCGCAGCGTCGCTTCACGCCCGTGGATGCGCTGGAGGCCTGCCTGCGGCGCGCCGATGCCTGCGAGCCGGTTCTCAACGCGCTAGTGGCGCGCGACACGGCCGGGGCGCGGCGTGCGGCGGAGTGCAGCGGCCAGCGCTGGGCCGAGGGCAGGGCGCTCGGCCCGCTCGACGGCGTGCCGGTGAGCGTGAAGGACAACCTGCATGTCGAAGGACTCCCTACGTCGTGGGGCAGCCGGCTGCTGCAGGGCTTTGTCGCACCGCATGACGAGTTGCCGGTGGCGCGGCTGCGCGCGGCGGGCGCGGTGCTGTTCGCCAAGTCGAACCTGCCCGAGTTCGCGATGCAGGGGGTCACGTCGAATGCACTGCACGGCACCACGCGCAACCCCTGGAACCCGGCGCTGACGCCCGGCGGATCGTCGGGCGGCGCCGCGGCGGCCGTGGCCGCGGGCATCGGCCCTCTGGCGCTGGCCACCGACGGCGGCGGCTCGATCCGCCGGCCCGCGTCGCATTGCGGCCTTGTCGGGTTCAAGCCGTCCGCAGGGCTGGTGCGGCGCGAGGGGGGATTGCCCGCGATGTTCCTCGACTACGAAGTGGTCGGCGGCATCGGGCGCTGCGTGCAGGACGTGCTTCACCTGGCGCAAGCCATCTCGGGCGCGAGCTTGCAAGCGAAGGCCGCGCACCCCGCGCGCCTGCTTTTCGTGCCGCGGTTCGGTGCCCACCCGGTCGACCCGGGCATCGCGGAATCGGTGCGCCGAGCGGCACAGGGTTTCGCCGGCCTGGGGCATGCGGTGGAGGAGGCGCCGAGCGTGGCCTGGTCGGAATCGATCAACGCGGTGTGGCCGATGCTCTCCAACGCCGGCCTTGCCTGGATGCTGGACCGCGCGCGGCAATGGCCGGAGTTCGGACTGGGCGCGCACGGTTTGCCCGATCTGTCCCTTTGCGGCGCCGCCGCGCGAGCGAGCCGCGAAGCGGGCAGCGCGCTGGGCGCGCCCGCGCTCTTCGATGTGCTGTCGGAAGTGCGCGAGCTGCAACGCCAGTTGGACGCCGTTTTCGAGCAGTACGACTTCATCCTCACGCCCGCGACGGCCGCGCTGCCCTGGCCGTGCGACCAGAGCCATCCCGGTGAAATTGGCGGCCTGGCGGTGGGCCCGCGAGGGCACGCGGTGTTCACGGCCTTCGCCAATGCGGCGGGCCTGCCGGCAATTGCATTGCCGAGCGCCAGCGTCGAGGGACTGCCTGCGGGTTTCCAGCTGGTTGCAGCGTCGGGCCGCGACGCCGAATTGATGGCGCTGGCGCTGCAGTACGAAAGCGCATTTCCGTGGGGGCGTATGTGGTCGTCCGTTCAGGGGAGCACCGGGATCTAGGAGTCTGCGCGGCAGAACCTCGGCGCGCCGCGATGGCTGAGAGCCAGCCCTACGGATAGATTGGGCAGATGAGCTATGAACCCTATGAATCGCAACAGCAGATGCTCCTGCGCGAGGCGTTGCAGGATTGGGTACCCGAAGGGCACCTGGCCTACTTTGTCGGTGATGCGATCTATGGGCTGAATCTGAGCGCATTCCATGCACGCTGCGAGGCCGGTGGCTCGAGCAACCAACTGCACGAGAACGGTCAAGGCCAATGCCGGGCGCCACAGGCGATGAACTACGGCTACATGGTCAAGGCGGAGGGCGAACTCAAGGCACAGATCGCAGCCGTGTTCGTTCGAGCGAAGTCAACCGATGAAGCCGAACGCAATGAGCCGGAGCTTGATATCCCGGCAGAGATCGTGCGCCGACAGGATCGTCTGGATGCCATCGCGCAGGCGCGTGCCCGACTGGAGCGGCGCCAACGCGAGGCGGAACTCGAACGCGGACGCGACCCCGACGACAAGCCAAGAGGCGGGCGCTACAAACGCGAATTCGGCGCGCCCGAAGACAAGACGCAGGACAACTTCACCGATCCCGACAGCCGCATCATGAAGCGCGCCGGCGGCGGGCACAGGTGCCGCAGCAAGTGCTGGCCGATACGGGTTACCGCTCGGAGCGCGTGTTCGAGGTACAGGCCGACTGCGGCACTCAGTTGGTCGTCTCATTGGATCGAGAAGACAAGCCGCAACTGCGCTTCGATCCGAAGCGCAACCCGCGCACGACGCAGATGGCGGCCCTGCTTGCAGCGAACAGGGCAATGCGGCATATCGAAAGCGCAAGTGGATCGCCGAGCCGCCCGATGGATGGATCAAGACCGTGCGTGGGTTCCGCCAGTTCAGCTTGCGAGGCCTGCATCGCGTCGCGGCCGAATGGAAGCTCGTGTGCCTGGCCTTGAACCTGCGAAGAAGGTGCACCCTGCAGGCCGGTTGAGATCGGCATCGCCACATACCCGCGCGCTCCTCGCCCCAAGCACCGCCTCGCCCTCCAGCCTTGCGTAGCTTCGCGGCAGTTGCCTGCTACGCAGGTTCTGTCGAGGGCGCCGCGAAACTTCTGCCGCGCGGACTCCTAGGCCAAGGGTTTGTCGCCAGCATTTGAGCGTCCAGCCCGGTGACGCGCTCCGCGTCGATATTTTTATCTCGTGCGTGAGTGTTCCGAAAATAGAATCTGAACGATGCGTAGCTCGCGATCAGCTCAGCATCGCCAATGCACAACGAACACTCTTCCACTCCGTTCCACATCAGGACAGACCTACTCGCAAGTCTTGCGTTGTTCTGTCTCTTGGCGTTTGCGGTACTGTCGCCAGTTTTCACCGATGGGTCGGTTGCTGGAGTTGAGGCGGCAGGGGAGGGGAACCTGTTTCGCCAGCTGGTGTACATCTCGATTTTCGGGATAGCACTCGTCTGCGGAAGACCGGTCGGCGTTCCCTGGCGTCTGTCTGTCATCCCTGTGAGCATTCTTTTGACGCTCGCGTGGTGCGCTCTCAGCATCGGATGGGCCATCAACCCATCGGTCGGCGCGCGTCGGCTGTTCCTGACTGTCATCGTCGTTGTCAGCACGTTCCTGCTGGTCGATCGAAGCGGCTTTGTGCGAACGCTGAAGTTGGTGAGGGTGTTGATGGTGCTGGTGCTGTTGGCGAATTACGTGGCTGTGGTGGGTTGGCCGGACTGGGCGATCCATCAGGCCACCGAGGCGGACCCGAGCGTCGTGGGCGCCTGGCGTGGTGTTCTGCAGCAAAAGAACTTTGCCGGCGCTGCCTGCTCGCTCACTGTCCTTTTCTTCCTGCTGGACGCGCGGGAGGTCCGAGCCATCGTCCGGTGGACGGTCACTGCCGCTGCTGGCTATTTCCTCTTCCGAACAGAGTCGAAGACCTCGATGGCATTGCTCGCAGCCAGCGCGGTGGTCGGATTGGTATCGCTGAGGTACGACGTGCGCTACCGCAATGTGCTATTAGCGGTCGGAGCGGTGCTGGTCCTGCTGATCGCCTTTATCGTCCCCGCATATTGGGCCGACATCGTCGCGCCTTTTGCTCGCGAAGACACGCTCACCGGCCGGGTCCAGATCTGGCCACCTCTTTTTCAGTTCTGGCGTGAACACTGGTTGCTGGGCTCCGGCTTTGGATCTTTCTGGAACATCGGGTTCCCTGAGCCTATCGCTGCATACACCGGAGGCTGGGTGGCCCAGATCACCAGCGGGCACAACGGGTTCCTCGACCTGGTCGTGCAGATCGGACTTCCCGGGCTTTTGCTGGCGCTGTGTGCCGTGATCGTTGCGCCCATGCGGGTATTGCTGACCGACGCCGGTCTGGACCGTTCGAGGCGCAGCCTGCTGACAGCGCTCGTGGTGTTTGGTGTCGGGCACAACCTCACCGAATCCAGTCTGTTCGACCGCGATGCGGCGGTGCACGTGTTCCTGATGCTCGCCATCGCGTTGCTGGCTGTTGAGACACGTTCGGCATCGGCGCCTGCGGACACGCTGGCTGGAGCGACTGCCTAACCGATGAAAGAGTCGCGGTGGCTCGTCGTGCCATCGAGCATGCGCATTTCCGATGCGTAGGTCGAAAGCATTTCCTCGACGGACGGGTACATGCTCCCAAGCTTCTCAACTCGGCTGCGCAGCTGTTGACGTAGCGTCTCATCGAAGGCAGCGCTGCGGATGGCATCACCAATCTGCTGAGGCGATGCAGGGTCGCAAAGCACCGCTGCCGACGACCCATCCGGCAGTCCGACAGCTTCCACTTGCGCCGGCACGCGGCTCACCACGAGGACGGCGCGTGCCGATACGGCCTCCAACAGCGCCAAGCTGTTGCCCTCGTAAAAACTGACCTGAACAAACACGTCGGCGGCATGCAGCAACTCGCCGACATCGGGCCTGCTCACCGTTCCAAGCAAATGGACGCGCTCGCCGAGGTTGCGGCGCCGAATCAATTCCTCGCAGGCCTCGCGTTGCGGTCCGTCGCCGGCCAAGACCAACTGGACGCCATCTACCGCAACGATGGCTTCGATCACACCCAAGACGTTTTTCTCTTCGGAAAGGCGACCCAGCATGAGGACCATGGCACCATGCAGCGGCACGCCGAAGCGGCGCCTGATGACTTCTGGCGCATGGCTCGATGCACTGATTGGCGTTACCCCGTTGCGGATCACACGCAGACTTTGCCGATAGCGCGTGGGATGTTTGTCGAACGATTGCGCGACCGAGTTTGACACGCAGAAAACCCTGGCATACATGCCGGCGGCTCCCGCCATTCTGTCCAGCGCCCGTGCAACCCTGCCGTGAGTGACGTACGGGTTGTGGTGCGTGGCGACAGCCTTGCCTCGGCAGACCGTGGCAGCCACGGCACTCAGTACGTTGGCCAAAGGCATCACACCGAGGACGACGCTGGACTTGCGATGGCGGGTGAGTCGCAGAAAGCGACTTGCCGCGCCCAGCAATGACATCGCTCCACCGCCCGCGCTGAGCACCTCGATCTGCGGGCGGGGATCGTGGTCAGCGCCTTTTTTCAGCGCCACGATCGAGCACGTATAGCCCAGAGAATCGAAGTGCGCTTTCAGCGCGAAGATGTAGTCGAGCGTCCCGCCTTTGGACGAGTGCGTGGTCAGAAAGACGATGGAGGGCTTCGACATGGCGTGGTCTCTTCAGTGGCGGTAGTGCTTGAGGCGGCGAAACCGCTGCGAACTGGTGTCGTACGTCTTCGTGAGAAGGTGGTAGGCGGCTAGCGGGTTCGTAACCAGATAGCGCCCTCCCAGTCGCACGGGTTCCTTCATTGCGCGGTGCAGCCATTCCAGTCCGGCTTGCCGCATCCATTGGGGCGCGCGCGTGACCGTGCCGGCGCAGTGGTCGAACAGGCCGCCGCAGGTACGGATCCAGGTGAGCCCCTTCAGCCGCTCGCGGTTGCGAATGGCGAAAGCTTCTTGATATGGGCTGCCCAACCCGACCCAGAGTACATCCGTGTCCAGCGCGCGGATTTCTTCGCAGATGGATTCCTCTTCTTCTGGCTTGAAGTACCCGTGCCGCAGTCCAACGATGTCGAGCCCATCATGGATGGCGCGCAGGTTGTCTGCCGCGCGAAGCGCGATGCCGGGTTTACCGCCCAGGAAATAGAACTTCAGGTCATTCCTGATCGCTGCCTGTGCTGCGTCGTGAATGAAGTCCGTGGTTGCCACGCGTTCAACTAACGGACTCTTGCACAGCAGCTTCGTGGCAAAGATGAGCGGCATGCCATCTGCATCGACGATGTCCGCCTGAGTGATCAGACGCCTGAACGACGGTTCAGCATGGAATCTTGCAATGACGTAGCCATTTGACGATGTCACTACACGTGGATGCGTCAGGTGTCCTCGCGCGACCTCGCTGTGGTCAGCGAGCATCTGAACGGCCATCTGCGTGCGGGTTCGCCGTATGGTGACGATGCCGCCGACCACCAGGCTTTCTGAAATTAGCATCTGAGTTCTGTGGGTGAGGCGCGCAAGGCTGGAGTGCCCTTGCGCGCGGGGTCAAGAAGGCTCGCGGTCACTGGACCGCCACACATTCGTCGTTGGCTGCGAACTGGTAGGGCACCGGGGTGCAGGGCGACGGCTCACCGTAGGCCCAGCCCGAGCCCTTGAATCCGAGATAGACGCGGCCGAAGCGGTCTGGATCGCCTTCGATCACGGTCACCTGGTCCAGTGACCCGACGGGAAAGCCACCGACGCGCTGCCAGCGCCGGGCGTCATCGACGGAGCGCCAGATGCCATAGCGGCCGGCCACACGTCCAGCAAGAAAAATTGCGGGGTAGGCCGCATCCGCGGCGGCGCGTCCAAACGCTACGTCTTCCACCTGGTCGACGCCGTCGAGGGCGGACCACGAAGCGCCGCCGTCGCGCGAGCGTCGCAAGCGTGTGTCGAAGTGGCCGTAGACGCCCGAGGTGAAAAAGAGGTGACCAGCATGGCCAGGCACAGCCCGCAACTTGGCGCTTTTGGTGCTGTACGGCGCGATCTCTCCCACGAACGCGCGCTTCCATCGGGCGCCGCCGTCGTCGGACACCCATAAACCCGCCAGCGCGGCGTTGTAGCCGTCGCCGCTATGCACCAAGTAGAAAGTGCCGCTTTGCTCGCGATCGGCCGCCAACGTCTTGCGGTGCAAATGGAACGCAGAGTGCGAACCTGTCAGGGGTAGAACCTCACCGGGCAATGTCACGCGCGACCAGCTGGCGCCGCGGTCTCTGGAATAGTAGGGCGAACGATTGAACGAAGGTGCCCAAACGATGTTGGTGGTGTCCCCTGCGGACACGGCGATGGAGCCGAAAGACATGCGCCAGGGGTCGGACGGCGCAGTACCTGGCGGCTGAGGCAGCTTGGCGAATCGGTACCAGCTGCGGCCGCCGTCCGTGCTGTAGCCGGCCAACACCGCGTCGCCGTCACCCGAACAGCAGCCAGTGCGGGTGTCGGAGGCATTGGTTGCTAGAAAGAGGGGATCGGCCGGCGACCACGCCACCTGCTGTGCCGCGATCAGCACGCGTTCCTTGGGACCGTATCCGGTGGAGAAGGTGTCGAGATCGCCCTTTACATGAATCCCAAAGTCCCATGCGGCGAAAACCGCTGCCCGGCCTGCAGGCTTGATGACATCGTTGGCCACGAGCTCTTCGATTCCGCGGGTCTGGCTGACCCACTGGATGCGCTTCGGCGTGCCGGCAGTATCCGCGTAGTAGACGCCGGTGCCCGTGCCAGCCCAGAGCCGGCCGGGCACCCGGGGGTCGAACTGCACGTGCGCCATCGCAAAATAGGACTTGTTGCTCACGTGCAACCAAGGAGGATCGCCCACGCCGACCTCTGAGCGATGTTTGAGCTCGCTCCAACGGCTGCCCAGATTGCGCGAGACAAAGCTGCGACCACCTTCATCGAACACATACACATGCGACGAGTGATCATCAATGGCCAAAGTGGTGAACGCGAGCGCAGGTAGCTCGGCTGTGTTCGAGAGTTGGCTCCAGGCGCCATCCCGGTAGCGCCACAGCGAGCGCGAAGTACGGTCCACGCCAAAGAAGGTGCCGTCTGGCGCGAAGGCACCTTGGCCGAGTTGACGGGGGCTGTCTTCCGAGCTGTTCGGCAGGCGCGAAAAACTAGCCCCTTTGTCACGGGAGATATACACGCCTTCGCCTGGTATCGCAGCCCACACGGTGCTGGCCTGCAACCCAGCATCGGGAGCAAACCAGAGCACGCTGCAGCCACCCCCTGCTGCCGGCTGAGCTGTGGGGGGCGCTCTGCCTGCTGGCAGCGTCACCCGTTGCCAATGCGCGCCGGCATCGGTCGATCGCCAGACGCCGCCTGCGGGTGTGGCGAACAGGACCAGGTCGGCGTTTGCGGGGTCCACTGCCATGAAAGGCCCGCTGTCGCGATAGGGGCTGTTGGGATCGAACTCGACAGCGGTCGAGCCCAGAGGTGCTGTCTTGACGAACCGCGCGCCTCGGTCATCAGAGCGGAGCACACGGCCTTTGAACGCCATGAAGATTCGCTCGGGATTCGAGGGCGCCACCACCACCTCGAAGACGCCGTCATTGGCGGCATTCTGGAAGTGCAGGTCTGCCGGCATGCTCGATGCGGTCACCAGTTGAGTCCAGCGGTTCCGATCGGCCAACCAGAGATAGGCGCCGTATACATCGGCACGTGCCACGCGCGTGGCGCCTGTGCGGTCCGCGCTGAGTCCTGTGATGAATCCGCCACCACCGATTGCTACTGGCTTCCATCGGTAGCTTTCGGGCGCCGAGATGTCGGCCAACGCCGGCACGACCGCCCAGCACGACAGCAGGCCCAGGCATGCAGCTGCGCGTACACGTGCAAGCGACGCGGCGAGCCACGTAAGTGCACAGCGCAGCGTGACGCGCGCGCTGGCAGTTAGCGTCGACAGGGCGCACACGCTGGCAGGCCTCAGGCGCGCTCGGTGCCGAGCAGCAGTGGGGATTTGACTGGGCCGCTTCGGTAGGAGGCGCCATAGGCCACGTCGGTCGGCTTTGCGTCGTTGAACACGAGCCCGGTGAGGGGGGTGCCGCTTTGCTGAAATCGCTGTTGCGTTTCAAGCAGCTGCCGGACACTCGTCACGCCGCGGCGCGCCACGCAATAAACCAGGCCGACATGCTTCGCGATGATGAGCGCGTCGGCCACCGGGAGAGTAGGGGGCGTGTCGATCACCACGTAGTCGAAGCGACTGGACAGCTCGTTGAGCACGAGCGAGAGCGCATCCGTGGCGAGCAGGTCGGCTGGATGGGTGCGCAAGCTGCCGGTCGACATGAAGTGCATCGTCCCAGCGACATGCTGCGTGGCGTCCTCCAGTTTCATTTCTGACGTGATGGCCTCGGCCAGTCCGCCCGCGCGCTCGCGTCCAAAGTACTGGTGAAGGGTGCCGCCTCGCACGTCAGCGTCGATCAGCAGGACGCGTTTGCGAGAACTGGCGATCAGTGCGCTCAGGTTCGCCGCCACGAACGACTTGCCTACCCCAGACGTCGGGCCGACGATGGCGATGATGTTGTTGGGCGCATTGCGGATTGAGAAGTCGATCGCCGTGCGGAATGTCCGCAGGCTTTCCATGGCGCCAGTCTCCGACGCGTTTTCCGCCAGCAAGTGCAACCGAGGGTCCTTGCGCGTCGCAGCCTTCAGCAGGCGTACTTGCAAGGCGCTGTGCGGCACCACGGCGGTGACGGGCAGGTCGATGGCTCGAGCCAACTCGTCGCGGTCGTCGATGGTGTTGATGAAGGAATTCCGAAAGAGTGCAGTGAACATCGCCACCAGCAGTCCCGCCACGGCAGCTGCTGCCGCGATCAGCTTGCGGTTGGGTTTGACCGGTGTGGTGGGGATCACGGCGCTGTCGATGAGCCGGGCGCTGCCGATGCTGCTGGCCTTGGCCAGCCTCAGTTGCTGAGCCGTTGCCAGCAACGAGGAGTAGAGATCCGTATTGACCTTGACGTCTCGGGTCAGCTGCGCGGCGTCCTGCTCCGTCGCAGGTATTTTCTTCAGCTTCTCGTTCAGTGAGGCGATTTCGGCCGCGCCCGTGCGGATCTGCTGATTGACTGCCTCGACAAGGGGGTTCTCGCTCTGGTAGCGCGTTAGCAGTTCGTCGCGCCGCTGGCGCAGTTCGACCATGCGGACCTGCGACTGGACCGACAGTTGGAGCGCTGCCTTGACTTCCTCTGCGACATCGACTGTGCCCCTGTTATTGCGAAATGCGCTGTATCGCGCTTCCGCGGTTTCGAGCGAAGTTTTCAGGCCTGGGAGCTGGCTCTCGACGAAGGCGAGCGATCGCTCGGCATCTTCAGATCGCAGGCTGACGTTCTGCTGCAAGTACTGACGTGCAATCTCGTTCAGGATGGCCGCTGCTGCGTTCGCCTCAGGGTATTGCAGGCTGACCGAAATGATGCCGGAGGCCTTGTTGTTCTCGGCAATGACGAGTGCCTTCTGTAGCTTCTCGACGGCGTCCACCCTGGACGTTCTCTTCAGCACGAACTCCGCGCCGGGGCGCCCCTGGATTTCGTCGATCTTCAGGATGACTTCCCCTTCGGGAATCTGCAGCTGCAGCTGTTCGCCCACGCGGGCGCGCCCATAGACATGACCACCATACTGAAGGTTGTAGGTCCCTGGCGCCTCGGCCTGGACGACAAAGGCCTTCTTCGTCATGGACGCCGGCACGTCGAACCGTTGCACAGCAATCGACTCGCTGCCCCAGGTGGTGCCGCCATAGCCGAACAGCCCCGGCTCTGAGAGTTCGGGATTGTGTTCCGCCACGTACGCCCCAACCACCGGCAAGCGCTTCGGTGCAGCTTCGATGTAGAGGCGGAACGCCTCAACCGCTCCCGTCACAACGGCGCGTGAGCGCAGCAGCTCGAGCTCGGACGTCGCTGCTGTCTTGAGCTCGAACAGGCCCGACAGATTGGCCGGCAAATTTTTCGGGGCCGCATCACCAAGGTCGACCTTGATGAGGAGGTTTGCCTGGTAGACGGGCGGCACCAGCATCGCAACGATGCAGCCGGCCGCGAAAACCAAGGCCGTGATGCCGCCCACCATCCATTTGCTTTGCCAGAGCACGCGCGCGACATGACCCAGGTCAAGCAGATCGCGTGCAGGCTGCGGCCGAGCGCCGCCGTCTTGAGAGGAACGCTTCATTGTCGGAGTCCGGTCATTGAGTTCATCGGCCGGTGCGACCTATTTCGTCGTGTTGACGTTGTAGTAGGAGGCAGTAGCGCTCGCTGCATTCGGCAGGATGAGCGACATGATCCGGTTGAATCTGGCGAGCCCGGAGGCGTCGACGAAGACGACATCGCGCGGCGTGAGCTGGAATTCGTCAGCGAGCGCCAGCGCGACAGGTGACTGCGCATCCAGGTTGTAGACCAGGGGCGTCTTGCTATTGGCGTTGCGTACCACGTAGACCTGTGTGCCCGCGGCGCTCAACTGGTTGAGCCCTCCGGCTTCACCGAGTGCCTGCGTGAGCGACATGCGACCATCCACGAGCGGCAGGGCCTTTGGTGCGTTGACTTCGCCCAGTACGTAGACCTTGTTCTCGTCGCGGCTGCGCACGCGAACGACGTCGCCGTTGGCCAGTACAACGGACGAAGGACTGATGCCTTGGCGCACCAGCAGCGGCAAGTTGATCGTGCGGGTCACACCTCCCCGGCTGACGGCGATCGCGCTCTGGTCGGCCATGGGAAGCAGGCCGCCGGCACGCGTGATTGCCTCCAGCAGCGTCATGGGGACGTCGTCGATCGCCTGGTTGCCGGGTGTCTTCACCTCTCCGTCAACATAGACCTTCTTGCTTCTGAACGACAGCACCCGCAGCGTCAGATCTGGTTTCTTGATCGACTTGAACAGGCGGGCAGAGAGCTTGTCCCTGGCCTGTGTCTCGGTGAGGCCGGCCATCTCGATGCTGCCTACGTAGGGAAATTGGATCTGGCCGTCTTGATCGACCACGTAGGCGGCTGGCGTCTGCGCGCCGTTGGTGCTCGACAAAGCCTGCGCGCCGGTTGTCGCGATGTTGAGTTCGGGATAGTTCCAGACGAGCACGGACAGCAAATCACCCTTGCCGATGACGTACGAGGCCGGCGCCTTGACGAACTCGCTGACATCCTGCTTCGCCGCGAGGTCTCGCGCGCTTTGCTCCCGCGCAATGAGCTGGGGCGAGATCATCTGGACAATAGGCTGAACCTGGGCGGTGTCGCTCGTTGTCGGACGCTCGCCGTTGCCGATCCGCATCCCCGACTCCATGTTCGCGCAGGCCGCCATCGCGCACGACGTGGAGATGATCATCAAAAGGCGGGCTGTGCAGAGCAAGACGTTCCTTCCTGGATTGGCGGTAGCGGTGCGTGCGCGCCGGGCGGCTGGCCGGTTGCCACAAGCGTGGATCTGTCCATCGACCACTGAATCGGCCATCGAATCTATCGTGACTCGCCGCTTTCAGTAACCTATTAGTTGACATTTTGAAGACATTTCAGCAGAACAGTGCTTTGGAGCGTATGTTCACTGAGACGTCGTGCGAGAACGCCGAACTAATCGCAGTATTAGGAATAATGTACGCGTTTCATTCGTTTTGTGAAACGTTTGGATGTACTATCGCGCCGATCTTCAGCCAAGAGGCGCCTCCTTGACCACGGTTGGACCCGTCCATGCCCCCGTTGCTCGACTCCAGGATTTCGCGCTACCTCCTCGCCGCAGCCGGCCCTGTTGCTTCGGCCGGCGCCCAGTTCGCGCTGTCGGTGGTGCTCCTGCACTCTTTAGGTGCGGAGGCTTTCGGGGCGTTTTCGTTTCTGCTGGTCGCGACTCAGTTCGGAGCAGGAATCACGGGCGCACTTTTCTGTGCTCCGCTGCCCTTGCTGATGTCGATGAAAGACCACGCCGCTCGTGACGGCGACGTCAGATCGCTTTTCGCCGCCAATGGGCTCGCTGCAGTCGTTTCTGCCACCGTGTTTTTAACGGCAGGGCTCGCGGTCGGAGTAGGGTGGGACGCCTCGCTCCTGTGCGCCGGCTTCGCGGCTTCTTCCTTGTTGCGATGGTTTGCCAGGACGCATGCATATGCCTTGGGTTTTCCGCTCCGCACCACCGCTTCCGACATCACCTACAGCGCGGCTCTGCTCTTGGGCGTCGTGGCCGTGTGGATGGCCCCGCAGCACGCACTTGCCGCGGCGTTCGGCGCGCTCGCTCTCAGTGCTGTCGCCGGTCTGCTGCCGTTCGGGGGCAGCTATTTCCGGAGCCAGTTCGCGGACCTGAGGCCGCGTGACCTGCCTGGCTACCTGCGCATCTGGCGCCAGCATTCCGGGTGGTCGCTGCTCGGCGTGCTGACCACCGAAGCCACGGCCAACGCCCATGTGTACATCGTCACCTTTGCTTTTGGCGCGACCGCCTTCGCCCCTCTGGCCGCGAGCGCTTTGTTGATCCGGCCAATCAGCGTGGTCATTAACGCGCTTACCGAGTTCGAGCGGGCGCAGATGGCGCGCCAGATCGGCGCAGGTGCGCGCGGATCGGCCATCGGATCGTTGCGGGTTTTTCAGTGGGCGCTCATCGCCACGTGGGTGGCCTCAGCGTCAGCGGCTGCGCTTCTGTTCCTTTTCGCACCGAGGCTGCTTTTCCCCGAGCGTTACGACCTCTCAGTCATCGCGGCCAGCGCGGCACTCTGGCTCGCAGTCGCCGGCGTGCGCGCCGCCCGCACGCCGCACGGCGTGTTGCTTCAGGCAGCCGGAGAATTTCGGGTGCTCGCATGGGCCAGCGTCATCTCGTCTGTTGGCTCCATTGCGGCGGTGACGGCCCTCATCTGGCTGAAAGGCCCGCTCTGGTCGATCGCCGGGATTTTGTTCGGGGAGTTGCTGATCGCCGCCTGGATCTGGCGCGCGGTGGGTACGTGGATACGCGGAACAGGCAATGCTGGCAATGCGCCAGCCAAGGAGCACGGCTCATGGTGACGGTGGGAATCAAGGCGCTCAACGAGGAGGCGAGGATCGCAGCCGCCCTCGAACATGCATTGCGCGCGGTGGCCCCGTTCGACGGCGTCGTGGTGCTGGCCGACAGCGGCTCCACCGACCGGACGCTGGAGATCGCCAGCAAATACCCGGTGCGGGTGGTGCAACTCGCCGACCACTCGCAGCGCTGTTGCGGCGCCGGTGCGCAACTCGCGTTCCAACATGTCGACACGGAGTTTTTCTATTTGCAGGACGCGGATATGGAGTTGGATGCGACGTTCTTGCCAGAAGCTATCGACTTCCTGCGGGCCAACGCGCAGGTGGCGGGAGTCGGCGGCCATGTGAACGAACGCATCGTCGAAGGTGAGGAGTTCCAGATTCGGGTCAGGTCCGCGCATGCCGAAAGCCATCGACGGCCTGGCTTTGTCGACCGACTCGACGGAGGCGGCCTGTACCGCGTCGAGGCGATCCGGCAGATCGGATATTTTGCAGACCGGAATCTGCACGCATTCGAAGAGTTCGATCTGGCAGCCCGACTCGAAAGCGCCGGTTGGCGGCTTGCACGGCTGGATCGCACGGCGGTCGACCACTTCGGACATACCATCGGCGGCTACACGCTCATGCGTCGGCGCATTCGCTCGGGCTATACACGCGGCGCTGGCGAAGTGCTGCGGGCCGCACTCGGACAGGCGCACTTTGGCGTCGTGGTGCGTCGGCTCAGCCATTTGCGAAACGCGACCGCCGTCATCTGCTGGTGGGTGCTGCTGGTGTTGAGCGGCATCTGGCAGCCGCTCGCGCTGTTTCCGCTGGTCTTGGTTCCCGTTGCCTTCCTTGCATACCGTCGCGGATCTCTTCGCCTGGGCATCTACTCCTTCACCTACTGGAACGTGGGCGCCTGGGGACTCCTCTCGGGCTTGCTGCGCCGCCGCGTGCATCCCCGTGAGCCACTGGGCGCGCGGGTCATCACCGGCGCCGGGGGGCTCTCATGATTCTCGTGACGGGAGGTGCCGGATACATCGGCTCGCACACGTGTGTCGCGCTGGCCCGCGCGGGCCGCGAGTTCGTCATCGTCGACAACTTCTCGAACAGCGATCCCGGCGTTGGCGACCGCCTCGCGCATATCCTCGGGTTCAGGCCTGAGATAGTGCAGGGCGACATCCGGGATGCGACCTTGCTCGACTGGTTGTTCGCGAGCCGACCTATAGAGGCGGTACTTCATTTTGCTGGACTCAAGTCAGTTGGCGAATCTGTCGAACTGCCTCTGGACTACTTCAGCCACAACGTGACCGGGACGCTCTGTGTGCTGAAGGCCATGCGACGCGCGCAATGCTGGACCTTTGTGTTTTCTTCTTCAGCCACGGTATACGGAGAGGCAGGGGACATGCCTGTGAATGAGGACATGCCCCGTGGCGCAACCAGCCCCTATGGGCGCAGCAAACTGTTCGTGGAAGAGATGCTCGATGACTTTTCACGAGCCGACTCTTCTTGGCGCATCGCCAAGCTGCGCTACTTCAACCCTGCCGGTGCCCACGAAAGCGCACTTATCGGCGAGCGGCCCAATGGAGTCCCGAACAATCTCATGCCCTACGTCGTGCAGGTGGCTGCAGGAGACCGTCCTCTGCTTCGCATCTTTGGCGGGGACTACTCGACACCCGATGGAACTGGTGTACGCGACTTCATCCATGTCATGGACCTTGCTGAAGGCCATGTGTCAGCGCTGGACTATCTGGCGTCGTCGAACGATGGGATCGTAGTGAACCTGGGTACGGGTAAAGGAACTTCTGTGCTTGAGATGGTGGCCGCGGTCGAGCGCGCGAGCGGCAATGCGGTACCTTATGAAATCGTAGGTCGTCGACCAGGAGACGTCGCCTTGAGCTTCGCGGATGTGACCCGTGCGCACGTTCACTTCGGTTGGCGTGCAACGCGAGACATCAACCAGATTTGCCGCGACGCGTGGAGTTGGCAGTTGGCTGCATCGAAGCAAGCTCGGCAAAGCCGGAGAGAACTCATCTGACGAGGTCGAATCAGCGCTGAGGAGCTGTATGTCCAAACCAGCTCGCCAGCATCAACAATGTCCTGCGTGCTGCCGGCGGGGGGAAGTAAAGCAGAGCCGGTCAGTGCTCTCCGTTGGGTGACATTTTCGAGTTCATTGAGCTGCAGGCGGCTAGTGGGTGACAGGTTGGTACGCCACAGCAAATTGACGCGCTAATTTCCTAGCCGTTTCTCCAGTGTCCACAACTCGGCTCTTGGCGTTATCAGAGTGAAGCCAACAAAGCATGAGGTCGGAGTGTCGCGGCGTGCCCGAGGCCCAACAAGCCAGGGCAGATGCGAGATGTTCTCAAAATAGGCAATGAGAGTTGTGTTGACAACCAAATTGTTTATGTTCTGCTAGCTACAGATCGGTCAATTTCGCCGACGACAAATGAATTTGGAAGTTAACATAAGATTCATTGTATGAAATTTAGCTGCGTAGCGGCTGATTAGTAATGTCGTGTTTTGGCCAAAATTTAGATGTCGCATCGTTGCCCCGATCAACTTTTGGCTCCGAGATATGGCGATGGCCACACCCACGGCAACTATCACCATGTCGATGCGCGAAGTTGATCGCCTCAAGACGGTCCGGCTGGCGTCTCCCACGGTGGCCAGCGCAGCCCCGCAGCCAGAGGTCATGCATGACCGCCTGTGGGCAAGCGCGTGCTAGACGGCCATGTATCACGCAGATGATCGAGTACGAGCTGCACGCGCTGCTCGAGGCGGCGGCGCTGGGCGACATTGATGCCGCGCTCGTCGTTGGCGGGTCCGCGATGGCGCAGGTCGCCGGCGCGCCTGAAGAACTCTTGCGCGACGGCATGCATTGGGACGCCCTGCGCGCGAGCACCCTGCAGGCGCTAGTGCGCAGCTTCAGAACGACCGCTTTTCCCATACTGCCGGCGGCCGGCGTCCGATAATCGCCAGCCGGGCATCGACTGCCCGCCCGTCTTCATCCGCCCGCACCTGCCCTCTTTCGCCTTGGAGGCCGCCCCGTGACGCCACGTGCCCATCTGTCCCCCAAGCTCGCGCTGACCGCGCCGCGCGGCTTCGCGTTGCGCTACAGCGGCCAGTCGCGCTACCACTGCGACTGGCACCAGCACGACTGCGCGATGCTGCTGTGGCCGCAGACCGGCGGACTGAAGACGGCGTGGATCGACGACCCGTCGGGCGCCGCGGCCGACCGTACCGGCAGCGCGCAGCTGTCGCGCTCCATGGCCGTCCTGTTGCCGGCGGCCACCGCGCACAACACCCGGGCCAGCACGCAGAAGCAGCGCCACGGCGAGCTCTACCTCGCACCCGAAGTGCTCAAGGGCCGTGGCAGCTTCGGCGCGTTTCGCCTCGACGGCGCCACGCTGGCCATGCTCGACGCGCTGGTGTCCGCCACGCTCGACCCGCGCAGCGCCGAGCCGCTGGTCGACGCCATCGTCATGCAGATCGCCATGGGGCGCAGCCTGCCGCTCCTGCCCGACGCCGCGCCACCGTCGCTCGGGCAGCGCATGGTGCGGCGCTTCGGGCTCGCGCTGGAGTGGGACCAGCAGGTGCCGCTGGTCGACGCGGTCGCGTGCGAGCTGGGCGTGTCGCAGCGGCAGCTGCAGCGCGCCTGCCTGCAGGAGTTCGGTGCCTCGCCCATCGACGTGCGCCGCCGCCTGCTCGCGGCGCGTGCGCGCGAGCTGATGGCGCAGGGCCAGACGCTCGCGCAGGCCAGCCTGCAGCTCGGCTTTGCCAGCAGCGGGCACCTCGGCCGGCTGCTGCGCGCCATCTCGCATTGAGGCACTGAAGCGCTGAGCCGGCGGCCTCTCGAAGCTTGTCGCTTCCTGGATCGGCCGCTGTCGCGTTCCGGTTCGTGCCCGGCGCGGTGTTTTCCTAGCATCGGCCCACACACCCCTGGAGCCGATTCATGCATGGACTTTTTCAGCGTGCCGCCCGCGTGGCCGCAGACCGTTTCGCACCCCGTTTCGCACCCCGTTTTGCCGCCCGTCTTGCAGCGCTGCCGCTGGCGCTGCTCGCCCTTTCGGGCGTGAACGCCTTCGCGCAGGACTGGCCCACCAAGCCGATCACCGTCATCGTCCCCTTCCCCGCCGGCGGAGGCACCGACCTGGTGGTGCGCTCGGTGCAGGTGGCGCTGCAGAAGCAGCTGGGCCAGCAACTGGTCATCGACAACCGCGCGGGCGCCGGCGGCACCATCGGCTCGGGCATGGTCGCGCGCGCCAACCCCGACGGCTACACGGTCGGCATCGCCACCACCAGCACGCACGCGGTGAGCACCGGCGTCTACAAGAAGCTGTCGTACGACCCGGTCAAGGACTTTGCCTACGGCGGCCTCATCGGCACCTCGCCCTATGTGCTGGTGGCCAACCCGCAGTTGAAGGCGACCGACATGAAGTCGTTCGTCGCCGCACTGCGCGAGCGGCCCGAAGGCGCGAGCTTCGCGTCGGTCGGCGCCGGTACCGTGTCGCATTTGCTGGGTGAGAAGTTCAAGGATGTCGTGAAGGCGCCAAAGTCGCCGCTGGTGCACGTGCCCTACCGCGGCGCGGCCCCCGCATACACCGACCTCATCGGCGGCCAGGTGCAGTTCATGTTCGACAACCCGGTCGGCCTGGCGCCCTACATCCACGCCCACAAGCTCACCGCCATCGCCTCCACGGCGCCCGACGCATTGCTGGTCGGCGTGCCCACCTTCGCGCAGGCCGGCGTGCCCGGCTTCGACCAGACGCTGTGGTACGGCTTCGCCTTTCCGAAAGACACGCCGCCCAAGGTGGTCGAAAAGTTCAACCGCGCGCTTGCCGCCGTGTTGAGTGACCGCACCGTGGCGGCCGACCTGGCGTCCAAGGGCGTGAGCGCGACCCCCGGCAGTTCCGCGGCCATGCAGGCGACCGTGGCGCGCGACGCGCCGTTCTGGCGCGGCATTGCGCAGGCGGCCGGCGCCACGGCGGACTGAAGCAGGGAGCCCGCCGACATGAACATGAGCGCTCAGCAGCCTTCCCCAACGCGCGATGTCGCAGGCATCCGCGTCTTCGTCAACGGCCCCCGGGGCGGCAACCCCGTGCCGCTGGTGCGCCACGCCACGGGGATGACCTCTGCCGACATGCAGGGCGTGGCCCGGCGCCACGGCCACGAGTCGGCCTTCGTCTTCGAGCCGAACGAGCCCGGCATCGACTGGAAATTTCGCTTCTTCGTGCCTAACCATGAGATGGAGATGTGCGGCCACGCCACCGTCGGCGCCCTGTGGGCGTTGCGCGAATGGGGCGAATGGACCACGCCCACCGCGCGCATCCGCACCCTGAGCGGCGTGGTCGACGCCCGGTGGGACGCGCCACGCGCCCGCGTGTGGATCTCGCAGCCGAAGGTGAGGCTGTCGGCGGTCGACGCGCACTTCGGCGATCGCGTTTGCCAGGTGCTCGGCGCGCAGCAGCCGGCCGGGCGCAACCCGCCGGTCGTCAACGCCGCCACCAGCCGCGTGAAGACGCTGGTGCGCCTGCCCGACATCGCCGCGCTCGATGCGCTGGTGCCGGTGCTCGGGCAGGTGGAGGCCGCGTGCGCGGCCATCGATTCGACCGGCCTCTACCCCTACGCCGTCGAAGCCGGCGCCGATGGCGCCGCAGTCGTTGCCGCCCGCCAGTTCCCGCGCTCCTCGGGCTACCCGGAAGACGCGGCCACGGGCATTGCCGCGGCCGCGCTCTGGGGCTACCTGAGCAGCACCGACGCCATTCCGGTCGGCACGCCCGACGCGCCGGTGGTCACATCGATCCGCCAGGGCGAAGCCATGGGCAGCCCGTCGGCCATCGACCTGCAGGCGCGCTTCGGGGCGCACGGCGAAGTGATCGGCTGCTGGCTCAGCGGCCAGGTCGAATGGGCGGTGCTGTGAGCGCGCTCACCCCGGAGGAGCGCCTGCGCTCGGTGGGCCTGGTGCTGCCGCCGGCGCCCACGCCCAAGGGCAACTACGCGCCCACCTGCGTGGTGCCGCTAGCCGGCGACAGGCATTGGGTGCACGTGAGCGGCCAGACCTGCCGCATCGACGGCCGTGCTCTCGCGGGGCGCTGCCGTGACGACCGCGACATCCTCGAGGCCACGCACGCCGCGGAGGTGGCCGCGCTCAATGCGTTGTCGGCGCTCGCGGGCCTGCTGGCGGCGGCGGGAGGCCTGTCGAACGTGGAGCAGATCGTTCGCGTGCGGGGGTATGTGAATGCCGACGCCGACTTCGGCCGGCACAGCGCCGTGCTGGACGGCGCATCGAACGTGCTGGGCGTGGCCTTCGACGGCCACCGCCCGCCGGCGCGCACCGCGGTGGGTGTGAGCAGCCTGCCGGACGACGCGTGGGTGGAGGTGGAGCTGGAGGCCGTGGTGCGCATGGGGTGACCGTGCGTCGGCTCCGGCTTGCTACCCACCCTCTTCAGTCTTCGGACTCTTCCTCGTCGTCCTCGTCTTCTTCCGCTTCTTCGGCGCGGCGAACCGTCACGAAGTTCTCCGCGTCTTCCACGAAAGACAGCGCCTTGCCGTCGGGCGCCATGCCGCGCACTTCGGTCTGCGGGCCGTCGCCGTTCTGGTAGTCGACCGACACCAGCGCAAAGCAGGCGAGGGCCTCTTCCATCTCGCCGTCGTCACCGCCGTCGTACACGGCGACCCAGCCTTCGGCGGGCATGATTTGCAGGATCTTCACTTCTTCCATGGGTTCTTTCGGGGCTTCAAAAAACGTTGCGGCGTGCAGGATATCCGACGCAAACCCGCCTCCGACGGCCGTCGCATTGACTTACTTTCGCGCGTTGCCAGCGGCCTTGCCTTGGCAGTCGCTTCGTGCCTCCCGCTCTTCCGACGCCTCCCGCACCGCCCCTTCCGTGAACGCATCCGCCGGATGCATCACCTCCAGCGCGATTTCCTGAAGCGTCACGTCCACCGGGCTGCCGAACACCGTGATGGCGCTGATGAACGAAAGCCGGCCGATGGACGTGTCGATGTCCAGCGTCATCGCGGGGCCGCCGGTCGATTCGTCCACCGGCGCCATGCCGCCGGGCCAGGCCAGGGCCTCGCGCAGCAGCGCACCCAGGCCGGGGTCGCCGGTCAGGTCGAACTGGCGGCGCATCTGCACGACGAAGTGCGAGCGCCATGCCGCCAGGCGCTGCACGCGCGGGGCCATGCCCAGCGGGTGCAGCATCAGGCGCACCACGTTGGTCGGCGCTTGCAGCAGCGATGCGTCGATGCCCTCGTACATCGCCGGCACGCCGCCGTTGCTGCGCACCACGTTCCAGTGCCGGTCGATGACGAAGGCCGGAAACGGCCGGTGCCGCGCGAGCGTGACGTCGATGATGGCGCGCACCGGGTCGAACGACGGGTGCTCGAAAGGCCGCTGCTCGAACACCGGCGCGAAGCCTGCGGCGGCCAGCAGCACGTTGCGCTCGCGCAGCGGGATCTCCAGCTCCTCGGCCAGCCGCAGGATGAGTTCGCGGCCCGGCTGCGCGCGGCCGGTTTCCACGAAGCTCAGGTGGCGCGTCGACACCTCGGCCTGCAGCGCCAGCGCCATCTGGCTCAGCGCGCGGCGCTCGCGCCAGCCGCGCAGGCGTTCACCGAGCTGAAAGGAAGGCATCGGGGCTTGGTCATGCATCGGCGCAGCATAGGCCAGGCACGCCCCGGCGTCATGACGTGCAGGTAATCGACGCGAGGGCGCGCCGGGGCGCACAGTGGCGGCCTCCCCTGTTTTTTGAAAGGCCCCGCCATGCCCACACCCGAGACGCTCGAACGCTTCATTGCCCTGGTGGAAGCCGACGCCCATGCCGAGGCCGTCGAGGCGTTCTACGCGCCCGATGCCGCGGTGCACGAAAACCAGTCGCCGCCGCGCATCGGGCGGGACACAGCGATCGCGCGCGAGCACGCCATCCACGCCAAGGCCCGCGCGATGCGCTCCCGCTGCGTGCGGCCCGCGCTCGTGCAGGGCGACCACGTCGCGATCCGCTGGGTGTTCGAATTCGAGTGGCTCGACGGCACCGCCACGCGCATGGAAGAAGTGGCGTGGCAGCGCTGGGAGGGCGAGCGCCTGGTGGCCGAGACCTTCTTCTACGATCCGGCGCAGAGAACGCCGCGCTGAAAGCCCGGGCGTTCTGCCGAACACCTTTCTTGCCGCAGCCGCATTTCAAGACGCATTTGATGAACCCGGACGAACGCTTTCACATCCGCCGCCTCACCCCGCACGACGCCCCCGCCTTCCAGGCCTTGCGCTTGTCTGCCCTCGTTCAAGAGCCCACCGCCTTCGGCTCCAGCTACGAGGAAGAAGAAAACCTCACGCCCGAGTCCGTGGCCGCCCGCCTTGCCGTGCACGCGGACAACGGCGTCTTCGGTGCCTTCGACGGCGACGTGCTGTGCGGCATGGTGGTGCTGCGGCGCGAGGGCATGCGCAAGCTGCGGCACAAGGGAATGATCTTCGGCATGTACGTCGCGCCCGAGGCGCGGGGCCGTGGCGTGGGGCGCGACCTGCTCCTGCAGGCGCTTGCGCTGGCACGCTCGGTGCCCGGGTTGCGCCAGGTGAACCTGGGCGTGAACGCGGGCAATGCCGCCGCCATCGCGCTGTACGAGTCGCTGGGCTTCGAGACCTTCGGCAGGGAGCCGGGAGCGTTGAAGGTCGGCGAAGACCTGCACGACGAGCTGCACATGTGCTGGCGAATCAGGTGAAGCGCAGCACGTGAAACGCCGCGGGGCTCGGGACCAGGACCAGGACCAGGATCGTGCAGGTCCCTGCCCGCGCCGGCCCTATGTCAGGTTCAACCCACCGTCCGACAGCAGCACCTCGCCCGTCAGGTAGTCCGAGTCGACCAGCATCGCCACCGCGTGGGCGATGTCGTCGGGCGTGGCGGCCCGGTGCATGGGCGCGCGATCGCGCCACAGCGCCTGTGCCTGCGTCCAGTCGGCGGTCAGGGGCGTGTCGACCAACCCGGGCGCGACGGCGTTGACGCGAATGTCCGGCCCCAGCGACAGCGCGAGCAGCCGGGTCATGTGGTTGAGCGCCGCCTTGCTCACCGCGTACGGAATGGACGCGCCCTTGGGCCGCACGCCCGCGTGCGAGCTGATGTTGACCACGCTGCCCGCCCGGAGCCGCCGCGCGGCTTCGCGCAGGGCGGGCTCGGCCAGCGTGACGAGGTGGAACGGCGCCACCACGTTGACCTCGTGCAGTTCGTGCCACACCGCCGACGTGGCGGCGGCAAGGTCGCCGTGCGCGATGACCTTGCTGATGCCGGCGTTGTTGACCAGCACGTCGAGCTGGCCCCACGCGGCGAGCGCCTGGTCGACGAGGCGCACCCGGTCGGCCTCCACTGCGAGATCGGCCTGCACGTACACGGCCTGCCTCATCTGCGCGGCCATGGCGCGGCCGGTGTCGGCGGAGCTGCGCGAATGGAGCACGACGGCGTAGCCCGCGTCGCCGAGCCGGCGCGCGATGGCCGCGCCGATGCCCGACGTGGAGCCGGTGACCAACGCGACACGCAGCGCGCCGTCGGTTGTCGAATTGACGTTCATGTGGAAGATCCCGAGCTGGTTGCGCCCGGATCGTGCCAGAACTCGCAGGGCCGCCCTGCCCTCTTCACTCGCCGTCGCCTGCCGCCCCTTCATGCACGTCATGCACTTCATGCCCGAGATGCCCGACATGCCCCGCCTGGCCTGCATGCGCGCGACGCGCCGCGCTCAGCTCCGCCATCGAGATGTTCAACTCCGCCATGGTCTGCGCCAGCAGCGCGAGCAAGGCGGCGCGCTGCTTCTGCCGCACGGTCTCGGCCCGGCGTGCGCGCTGCGCCTGCCGCCCGGTGGCCGTGATGGCGCGGGTGGTCGGCGAGTCGTGGATGTCGGCGGGCAGCACGAAGCGCGCCCCAGCCGCCGTGCCACCGCTGCGATGCGTGGCGCGCATCGTCAGGCGGCCGCTGCTTCGCCCTGGGCCGCGGCCGCTGTGTTCGCGGCCGCAGTGTTCGCAGCCGCTGCGTTCGCGGCTGCTGCGTTCGCAGCGTCGGGCCGGGTCTCGGAGGCCGGGCCGTAGTTGCGCAGGTGCAGGAAGAACTCGCCCATCATCTGCATCCACAGGCGCACCGCGAAGGCCAGGTAGGCGGGGCTCACGCCGCCGGCCACCACCACGTCCATCTCGAGCACCACGAAGTCGCCGTGCTGCGCCACGCGCGCGAAGCGCTTGGTGCGGTGCCATGCGGCGAGCACGGCCTCGGGCAGCGTGCCGCCCTGCACATGCAGCGGGCAGCTCAGGGTGAAGTCGGTGTACTGCGTGGTGGTCACGGGGTTGCCCCACAGCACCTGGAAGCCGATGCCGTGGCTGGCGCTGTGCAGGCGCACCACGCCGTCCTGCTCGATGGTGGTGACGGCCGCGCCGGCGGCCTTGATGGCGTCGGACACCTGCTCGGGCGTGACGGCGTCGAGCATGTCGGGAAGCGTGTCGGCTTGAGTGTTAGCAAGGGGTGCCGTCGCGATGTCGTCGGCTGCTGCAGGCGTCGTTGTGTTGTTCATGGTTGGCCCTGTGTGTCTGTTGTGTGTGTGTGGTTGGAATGGATCAGTTCGTCTTTTTCAGCGCGGCATCGAGCGCGGCGGCATCGATGCTCAGCGCGGTGGCCGGCGCCACCTGTGCCAGGTAGGCCTGCACCAGCTGCTGTTGCCGCTGCTGGCGCAAGGCGGCCTGCAGCTGCGGCTTCATTTCCTCGAGCGTGGCGGTGCGCGCCGGGGTCACGTCGAGCAGCTTCACGACATGGAAGCCCGCCTCGGACTGCACGGGCTCGCTCACCTGCGCGGGCTTGAGCCGCGCGATGGTGTCGCGCAGCTCGGGCAGCATGCGCGCGAGCGGCAACGTGTCGACCTCGCCGCCGCGCTCGGCGCTGCGCTTGTCCTGCGAGCTGGCCCGCGCCACGGCCGCGAAGTCGCCGCCGCGGGCCTGGCGCGCGAGCTTTCCGGCCTCGTCGCGCACCTTGGCGATGGCGGCGGTGCCCTTGTCGGGCGTGGCCAGGAAGATCTGCGCCACGCGGTAGGCGGCCGGCAGGTTGTAGCCGGTCTTGCCCTGCTCGTAGGCGGCCTTGACCTCGGCGTCCGAAGGAAAGCCCGCGGGCACCTGGCTCACCGACTCCAGGTAGCTGGTGCTGACGATGCGCGCGGCAATCTCGCGCGTGGCGGCGTCGACCTTGGCCTTCACCTCGGGCCGGTCGGCCCAGCCCTTGGCGCGTGCATCGCGCAGCACGGCCTCGCCCAGCAGGCGCTGGCGCAGCCAGCCGTCGAGCGTGGCGCGGTCGGCCTTGACGGCGGCGCGCTCGGCTTCGGGCAGCGCCTGCAGCAGTTTCTCGACCTCGTCCTGGCCGACGGTGACGTCGCCCACGCGCGCCACCACGGCATTGCCGGGCGTGGCGACGGGCGCGGGCGCCTGTGCATGGGCCACGCCGACCGCGCCGACGGAAGACGCCAGCACCACGAGCGCGGCGGCCGACGATGACTGGAAGCGCTTCATGGCTTGTCTCCTGCAGCAGGTGCCGCTGGTGCCGCTGGTGCCGTGGCTGCGGGTGCGGCAGCCGGTGCCGGCGCCCCCACAGCGCGCACGTCGAACTTGCTGTCGTACAGCTTGTCGCCGTACTGCTGCGCGATCTGCTCGAACTTCACGCGGCTCTGCGCGGCGAAGGGCTGGCGCGATGCCAGCACGCTGCCCACGTCCATGGTCTCGTAGGCCTTCAGTATTTCCTGGCCCACGGCATAGAGCTGCGTGTTCTTCGCCTCGCACTGCGTGAGGGCGGTGCGCTGCAGGGTGGCGTCGGCGGCCAGGCGCTGGCGCTCGGTTTCGGAGGCGCGCGCCATCTTCAGCAGCTCGTCATAGGCGTTGCGGTACTGCGCGATCTGCGCGGTCGCCTTCTCGCCGGTGGCCTGCGCCTGCTGGCGCAGTTGCTGGCTGCCGGCGTTGGCGGCCTCGCGCGCCTGGCGTTCGGCCGCGAGCTGCGACTGGCTCTGCGCCAGTTCCTTCTTGAGCGCATCGACGTCCGCCTTGGGGGCCGCCGCGGTGGCCGTGCCGGCCGCTGTGCCCGCGGCACCCGTGGCGGGCTGCCCCGCCTTCAGCGCCGCGAGTTCGTTCTGCGCCTGTTGCAGCTGGGTGGTGGTCGCGCGCAGTTGTGCGCGCAGCCGCTCCTCCATGCTCTGCCCGCCGGCCTGCTGCGCGTGCGCTGTGCCGGCGGTGGCCGCCAGCAGCGCAAGCAGCAGCGCCGGGACTGTGTTTCCTCTGGACACGGCTGGCTCCTTCTTAGAAACGCGCATTGAATTCAAGCTGCAGGGTGTCGATGGCCTGCGGCGGGCCGTAGACCTCCTTGGTCGAGATCCAGCGGCCGGTGAACCACATGTTCTTGTCGATCGCGTACGAGCCGCCCAGGAAGTAGCCGCGCGCATTGGTGCCGCCGCCGTGGAAGGTGGAGTCGTTGTAGCCGTCGGGCATCGCGTCGGGCTCGATGCGCTTGTAGCCGGCCAGCACGTTCCAGTCGCCGCGCGCGGTGGGCGCCGGCTTGCCGTAGGTGGCCTGCACCATGTAGGCGTTGCCGCCGCTCTTGAAGTCCGACTGGCCGGTGCCGCCCGTGGCGCCGAAGTTGTTCACGATGGCGCCGCGCAGGCCCGCGCGGTTCCAGATGTCGCGCGAGTCGTAGGCCGTGTTCTTCACGAAGTTGGCGTCCAGGCGCAGGTTGTTGCCCGCCACCGCGGTGTCCCAGCGCAGGTTCAGGTCGATCAGGCGGAACTTCGAGGCCAGCCCCACGTACTGCGGCTGCGGCGTGCCGGCCGGGTTGAGCGGGTCCAGCGAGATGTCGCGCAGCAGCATGAGCGTGTTGCCCTTCTGCATGAACGCCGGGCGCGACCAGTCGGTGCTGCAGCCGTCGGCGCCGGCATACAGCGCGCAAGGCTGCGAGACCTGCCCGCTGATGTTGCGGAAGTTGTAGTACGCCAGCGCGCCGCGCACGCGGTTGTCTTCGTCGATCTTCCAGTCGGCGCCGAACTGCGCGCCCAGCAGCCACTTGTTCTCGCTCTTCATCTTGGTCTGGCTGCGGCTGGGCGCGTTGTCCGAGGAGTATTCCAGCGGAATCAGGCCCAGCGTGCCGAACAGCGACAGGTCGCGGTTGGAGGCCAGCTTCTTCTCGAACTGCGCGGCGATGCCGTCGAAGTTCAGGTCGTTCGAGTACAGCAGGTCGGTCGACATGAACGGGTTGCCGAAGCGCCCCGCCGTCACGGTGAGCCAGTCGACCGGCTTGTGCGAGATCCACATCTGGTCGAGCCACACGCTCTTCTTGCTCAGGCCGCCACCCAGCGTCTGGGTGGTCGACACGGGGCTCTCGTCGCTGCCCGAGGCCAGGCGCACGCCGGCCTTGGTGTTCTCGGTGAGTTCGGCGTACACGCCCAGGCGGGCCCGCGCGCGGAACAGGTTGCGGCGGTCTTCGCGGGTGTTCAGGATCGAGGGCAGCGCCAGGTTGGTGTTGGGGTTGACGTCGTAGCCCGAGCCCTTGTTCAGCTCGGCCCAGTTGATCTCGATGTTGCTGTTGTTGCCCGCGTAGCCGCGCGACTCGTTGCGCACGCGCACGTCGCCTTCCACGCGGATGCGCTTGCTCCACTCGGGCGTTTCGTTGGGCGCGGCCCAGCCTTCGTCCTTGGCCTGCGCCATGACCTGGGCCTTGACCTCGTCGCGGATCTGGTCGCGCACGGTCTGCGAGATGTAGGGCACGCGCACGTCGCCGGCTTCGAGCCGCACGCCGCCGGCCGAGCCCGCGGCCACTGCCGACGCCGCGGTGGTCGATGCCGCCATGCGCTGCGCCTGCTGCGCGGCCACCTGGGCGGCCATGGCTTCGGTCTGGGCCTGGGCCAGCAAGGCCTCGCCCACGTCCTTGGCCAGGGTGCCGCTCTGGATCAGGCCGCGAATGAGCTTGACCATGGCGCTGTCGGCGGTGCTGGCAGGCGCCGCCTGCGCGGCGGCGTTGCCCGCCGCGAAGACGAGCGCGCAGGCCGCGGCCGCGGCGAGCGCGCATTGGCGCAGGGCCGGCAGGGTGCCCCGTTGGGAGATGTTCTTGAGATGGTTCATCGCTTCGTTCACAGGATTGAATGGGACGCCGCTGGCCGGCCTGGCCGGCTTGGCGGAGGGTTCGGGGTGCTTCATGGCCGGCGCCCCTTCATGGACACGCGCATCGGAAAGCGCAGCGACGCCGGCGGCTTCTCGTCCACGCGGTCGAGGCCGCGCAGCAGCGCGAGCACCGCCTCGTCGATGTCCGGCGTGCCGGTGCCGCGCACCAGTTGCACCCGGGTGGTCTTGCCGTCGGCGCCCAGCCACAGGTCGATCTGGATGTCGTCGAACACCAGCTGGCGCGTGCGCGGGTCGCGCGACAGCGCCTGCTGCAGCAGCGTGGACACATAGCGCGCGTACGAGCCGCTGCCCAGGCCGCCACCGGCGCCGGTGCCGCTCATGCCGCCGCCGCTGCCGGCCTGGATGCCGAAGGCGTCGTTGCCGGCCTGCGCGGCGCTGTCCATCGTCACGGGGTCGCCCAGGTCCTTCGAGGGACTGGGGGGCGTGTCGTCTTTCGGGGGCTCCAGCGGCTCGACCGGCTTGGGCTCCTTCTCGACCACTTCGGGCTTGACCTTTTCAGGCACGGGCTCCGGCGGTTTCTCGGGTTCGGGCGGCGGCGGCGGTGGGGGCGGCAGCATCAGCATGGGCGCGTCGGCCACCACGCGCCGCGTGCTCGCGGTGTCGGCCAGCAGGTGCCACACCAGCGCCACCAGCGCGGCGGCGATCGCCAGGCCGATCGCCCACCCGCCCCAGCGCCGCCACAGCCCGGCCGGGCGCCGCGCGACCGTGCGGTGCGTGGCCGGGGAAGAACTCGCGTCGCGAGGTTTCACTCTGCGTTCCTCACTTCTGCTTGCCGGTCACGAGGCCGATCTGGTTCAGCTCGATGCGACGCAGCAGGTCGAGCACGTCGACCACCTTCGCGTACTGCACGCTGGCATCGCCGCGCACGATCACGGGGAAGTCGGGCGACAGCGCCTTCTCGGTGCGCAGGCGCTCCTCGAGCTCCGGCAGCGTCACCGGGTAGGCATCGAGAAACACGTTGCCCGCGTTGTCGATGGTGATGGCCTTGGTCTTGGGCTTCTCCAGCGCCACCGAGGCGCTGGCCTTGGGCAGGTCGACCTTGATGCCCGGGATGCTGGCGTTGCTGGTGAGGATGAAGATCACCAGCACCACCAGCAGCACGTCCACGAAGGGCGTGATGTTGATGCCGCCGGTGCGCCTGCGCGGCGCGAACTTGGCTGGGGTTGCCATGGCGGTGCGCTCCTCAGGCCCGTGCCGAAGCCGTGGGCCGCGTGCGGCCTTCGCCCTGCTCTTCGGCCAGGCGCGTGACGAACTCGTCGACGAACACGGCCATGTCGGCGGTGATGGCGTCCGAGCGCGAGGCGAGCCAGTTGTAGCCGAACAGCGCCGGAATCGCGACGCCCAGGCCGGCGGCGGTACACAGCAGCGCGGCCGCCATGCCCGGGGCTACCGAGTTGATGTCCACCGCGCCGGCCATGGCCGCCACGACGAACACCAGCATGATGCCGATCACCGTGCCGAACAGGCCCACGTACGGCGCGCCTTCGATGGTGGTCGACAGCCAGTTCATGCGCTTGGACATGCGCTCGATCTCGCGCACCATCACGCCGTCCATGGCGGCGCGGATGGCGCCGATGGTGGCGCTGGACACCGCGCTCAGGTCGTAGCCGCGGTCATGGCGGCGGCGCATCTCGTCCACCGCCACTTCGTACAGGCGCCACAGCGACGAGTCGGCGCGCACCTCTTGCGGCACCGTGTTGTTGGTGGCCAGGCGGTCCAGCGGCGCGCCCGCGGCTTCGCGGAAGTGCTCGATGAAGGTGGTGTTGGCGCGCGCGGTGGCGCCGTAGTGGCGGCCCTTGGCGATCATGATGGCCCATGACACGGCCATCATCAGGCCCAGCAGGCCCACCACGATCCACGCGTCCAGCGGCATCGCGGCCAGGATGAAGCCGAAGTGGCTCTTGCCGGCCTGCTGCTCGTCGGGGCCGAACACGGTCAGTCGAGACTCGGCGCCTTGCGAAACGGCGTCGGCCAGCAGCAGCGCGTCGGTGCGCGCGACCTTCGACAGGCGCACTTCGTCGATGGCGCCGGTGAAGGGGGCGAAGGTTGCAGCGGCTGCAGCAGCCGTGGCAGTCGCGTTCGCGGCCGGGGCCGGGGCAGCGGCCGGTGCATCGGCGCCGATGGCGGCGGCCGTGTTCATCGCGGCCAGCTTGGCCGCCACCGACACCGTGGGGCGCCCGCCGACGTACAGCGCCACGCTGTCGCCTTCGGCCTTCACCGCGATGTGCGACCACTGGCCGGCCTGCACCGGCTGGCCCGGCGTGCTGCGCTGGCCGTTGACCTGCACGAAGGGCACGCCCTGGTCGATGCCCACCACCAGTTCACCCGCGCCGTCGCGGCGGGCGTAGATGGCCTGGCGCGCACCGAGCTGGTCGGGCTTGATCCATGCCGAGAAGGTGAGCGTGCCACCGGCCTGCACGGCCAGCGACGGCGTGGCCGGCAGCATGAGCGCGCCGTTGCCCAGCTGCGCGCCCTTGCCGATCACGGTGCCTTCCACCGGCACGACCGCGGTCTGGCCGTTGTTGGCGTAGGCGGTGGTGTCGCGCGGCGGCACCGCGCCTTCGGCGAAGTGGTAGACCAGCGTGTAGTCGGGGTCGAAGCTGCGCTGGCCGTTGCCCGAGGCCGGAGCCTTGGGGTTGCCGTAGTACATCCACAGCTTCTGCGGCGTGCCGGCCGACACGTTGGGCACGTCCACCCACACCAGCGCAATGCCCAGCAGCGGATCGAACTGCTCGATCTGGTGGTTGAGCACGGTCTTGTCGTCGGCCGCCACGAAGCGCAGGTCGGCGCCGGTCTCGCTCACGCCTTCGAACTTGAAGTTGCCGGTGTGCAGGCGCACCAGCACGGGCACGCGCCCGGCATCGCTGCCGATGGCGCCGGCCTGCGGGCCGCCGTCGATGGTGACGGGCTTGCGGTAGGACCACTCGGGCTGCCACCAGGCGTGGGCCAGGCTCGGCAGGAGCGTGCTCAGCAGCGTGAGCACGATGAAAAGAATGCGTCGCATGACAGGTTCTCCGGAAAACTCGTAGAGAGAAAAATTGAAAAAGGAAAAAGGCCGCCAGCCGCGTCGTCAGTAGTTCGCGGTCAGGCTGAAATTCACGTTCGCGTCGTGCCGCTTGGTGCGCGGGCCGTCTTTCAGCGGGTAGCCGAAATCGACCCGGCCCGAGAAGTACTGCCCCACCTTGAAGGTCGTGCCCACGCCCACCGACGCGAGCTGGAACTTGTCCGCCTGCTCGGGCAGCGGGCTCTTCAGGCGCAGCCGCGCGGCATCGACGAAGCCGTACACGCGCCAGCCTTCGACCCAGCTGCCCAGGAAGGTGAGCGGCTGGCTGCGCAGTTCGAGCGAGCCGACCACGCCGTAGTCGCCGGTGGCCTCGGCCGAGAGGTAGCCGCGCACCGAGTTCATGCCGCCGCCGGCGATCTGCTCGCTGGAGACCAGCGGCGAATCGGTCATTTGCGCGTTCACGCGAAAGCCCAGCTGCTGGCCGCCGTCGAAGGTGTGGGTGCCGTTGAAGTCGGTCTTCAGCACCATGAAGCTGGGCGACGACTTGTAGCGCTTGTAGTCGAAGGCGGCCCAGTCGCTGCCGTACTTGAACGAGCTGCTGGTGCCCACCACCAGCGACAGGCCCACGCCGTACTGGCTCTTCTCGGTCTGGCGCAGGCCGGTGTAGGACAGGGTGATGGGCGCGTACTTCAGCGGCACGGTGTCGCCCGTGCCCTTGAGCTGCAGCGCTTCCTTGTTGTTCTTGAAGTCCACGCCCAGGCTGAAGGCGTGCCACCAGTTGCCCGCGTTGGGCAGCGTGTAGATGGCCTTCACGCCCACCGAGTGGCCCTTGCCCAGCACGCTGGTGCCGCCCACGGTGGCCACGTTGCTGTCCGACGTGTAGGCGTTGGCTTCCAGCGCCCAGTTGGTGCCGGCGAAGGGCGCGTTGTACGAGGCCGAGAACACCTTGGTCTGGCTCAGGTCCTGCGGCGCGCCGAAGAAGCTGATGGAGGCGCTGTGGCCCATCTGCCAGAGGTTGTCGTGGCCCAGCGAGGCGCTGGCGCGCAGCTTGCGCGTGTCGGCGCTGTAGTCGTTGTTCAGGCCGACGCTGGCGCGCCAGGGGCTGCTGTCGTCGACCTTCAGGTCCACGTCCATCGTGCCCGGCAGGCTGCCCTGGCGCACCAGCGGCATCACCTGGCGCTTGGGGCCGCGGTTGAGCGCGGTGAGCTCGGCCTGCGCCTGCGTGAAGTTGGGCACCCCGCCCTCCTTCAGCGCGGGCACCTGCTCGCGCACGTTCAGCGGCGAGTTGTACTCGGCGCCCACCACGCGCACGCGGCCCACGCGGGTCTCGTTGACCTGCAGGAACACCACGCCCTGCGTGACCTGCTGTTCGGGCAGGTCGACGTACACCGACTGGTAGCCCGCCGCCTGGTAGGCCGCGAGCAGCGCGTCGCGCGCGGCCTCCACGTCTTTCAGCGTGCGCTCGGGGCCGAGGAAGGGCGTGACCGCCTTTTCGATGGCGCGTGCGTCGAGCACGGTGTTGCCGCGCACGATGTATTCGGCGATGTCGACCTTGCGGGTCGACTCCGGCGTGGCAGCAGGTGCAGCGGGTGCGGCGCTCGCCGCGGCGGGCGGATTCGCAGGGGGTGCGGAGGGCCCGGAGGCCTGGGCAAGGGCCGCTCCCTGGGCACCCATTGCCATCACTGCCAGCCACACCGCTCTCCAGCGTATCGGTGGGCCGTTCTTCTTCATTTCATGCATTTACAGCTCGGTTCTCAAAGATGAAGCTTGCTTGGCGCGTGCTGACAATGACAAACATCCATCAGCACTTGCTTACGTATCTCTAGACGGGCCACGCGCGCGGCGACTGCCGTTTGTCACGAAAACTTCATCAAGAAAATGGGGCGTGGTCAGGTGCCACTGGTTTGCGGCGCATAAGAAGAAGGGCCTCCGCATGGGAGGCCCTTCGTTTGTGACGCGGCGATGAAATCAGCGCGGCGAGGTGCGTGGATCGACGCGGCTTTCGATGGCCGCTTTCCTTGCCTCTGCTACTGCTTCAGCGCACGCTGCTCCCCCGGCGTGAGCGACTGCCGCTGCGCCGCCGTGAGCGTGCCCGCGCCCAGCACCTGCACCACGCCGTTCGGGTCGTAGGCCGCGCGCGCGTCGCGGTCCTTCGGCGCGCCGTTGGTGCCGGCGCCTGCGCCGCCGCCCTCGCCTTCGTTGCCGAAGCCCAGCACGCGCACGGTGAACACCGAAGGCAGCGCCTGGCGTTGCGCCGTGCGTTCGCGCTGCAGCACGTCCTGCGCGGCGGAGGCCGCCTGCGATGCGGCGGCGCTGGCGTTGGTGAGCGCGCCCACGTTCACCGCCGCGATCGTCGGAATGCCCACCGACTGGCCCTTGACCTGGATGTTCTCCGCGTTCACCACGCGCAGCGCCGCCAGGTTCACGTTGCCCGACACGCGAATGCCGGCCTCGCCCGCGTCGATGGTGCCCAGCGGGGCGATCAGGTCGATGTCGCCCGGCGGCACCTCGGGCAGCGGGTTCAGCGTGGCCAGGCCCGCGCCCGTGTTGGGCGTGGTGGGCGACAGGCTCACCAAGCCCACGTCGTCGTAGGCGCGCCGCTGCGGCGTGTAGACCACGGTCGACTTGGAGCCACGCCCGGCGTTGATGTCGCCCTGCGCCGACCACGCGAAGATGTTGCCGCCGAAGGTGGTGAAGACGCGGCTCTGGCCCAGCAGGATGCTGCCGTTGGAAAAGATCTCGATCTCGCCCGCGCCCTGCGTGAGCACGCCCGAGCCCTCGCCCGGCACGAAGCCGCCGTCCACGCCCACCAGCGTGCGCCCGCCCGGCACCATGAGGCGAATGTCGCCGCCGAAGTCGGTGTGGACGCCCGCGTCCTGCACCTCGTAGTGCGGCACGTTGTAGCCCGGGCTGCCGATGGCGACCCACTCCGCCTTCGAGATGTACTTCACACCGGCCTTGGGCCGCGTCGTGAAGGTGCGGTCGACGTAGTTCTCGTAGTACAGCGCGCTGCTGAACATGGTGAGGTCGCCCTGGTAGTCGATGGCGCGCCCCTGCGCGTCGTGCGTGGGAAACAGCGTGGCGATGGCTTCGCGACCGCGCAGGTAGCTGCCCTCGCGCGGGCCGCCCGCGGCGTTGTACTCGCGGCCCGCGGCCTTCAACTCGGCGTAGTACACCGGGCGCAGGAACGCGCGCTGCTGCTCGGCTGGCAGCGCCGCGAAGAAGGCGCGCGCGTCCATCGACGCGGCGTCGAAGCGCAGGCCCAGGCCGTTGCGCTGGCCCTCGCCGAAGCGCCCCTCGAGCCAGTTGACCAGGTGCAGCTGGCTGGCCAGGCCGTATTCGCGGCGCAGGTCGCGGTTGGGGGCTCCACTACCTGCACCACCACCACCGCCGCCGGCGGACTGCTCGTGCGCCTGCTCGATCTCGGCCTGCTTGCCCGCCAGGTAGGCCGGCGCGCCGGCCTCGTCGCCGCCGTAGCCGAACTGCGCCTTCAGCCAACCCGCCAGCGTGAGGCGGTCGTTGTACACCGCCACGGCCTTGCCGGGCTGGTCCGCCAGCGGCTGGCCGGCGGCGGCCTGGTTGGCCGGGTCGAGGTAGCGCGCCGCAAAGGCCGCGTAGTCCGGCCCGTTGCGCCCCACGCCCGCGGCCACCACGATGCCCGCGCCGCTGCTGCGGTCGCCCGGCGTGATGTTCGCGACGGCGCCGATGCTCTTCAGCTCGGCCTTGTCGGCCATGTACACGTCGCGCCCCGCCGTCACTTCGAGCAGGCCGGGGCCCGCCACGTAGAAGGTGCTGTAGCGCACGTCGCGCCCGGCCTGCACCACCGACACGTCGTCGGGGTTGTTGTGCACGATCAGGTTGCCGCGCGAGCTGCCCTGGTCCACCGTGATGGGCTTGAGCGGCGCGCTCGCGTCGGCGCGGTTGATTTGCGTGGTCCAGCCCAGGGCCTCGACCGGCGCCGTGTCGTACTCGCCCAGGCCGCTGCCCGCGTTGACGATGTCGCGCCCCGCGCGCAGCGCCACCGGGCCGCCGCCTTCGTACCAGGTCGGCAAGGGGCCGGGGATGCCGACCGAGCTGCCTGATCCGCGGTAGACGATGGAGCCGGTGCGCACGCCGATCACGTCGCCTTCTAGCGCATAGAAACGCGCCGGCTGCTGCCCTGTCGCGCCGTAGCCCGAAGCGCTCGGCGACTCGAGGCTGAACAGCGGATACCGCTGGTTGCCCTCGCCGGGCCTGAAGGTGTCGACGAAGACGCTGGCCGGCAGGCCGTCGGGGCTCACGTTGCTGAGCTTGCGAACGCCGAACCAGCTGCGCTCCAGGCTGCCGCTGAAGCCCGGGTTGAACGGGCTCGGCAGGCCGCGCGGGTCGGCGCCCGACTGCGTGAAGGCGTAGCCACCGGCATAGATCGAATCGCCCGCCATCAGCTCCAGCTGGCCCGCGCCCTCATGGGTGAATTGGGGCCCCACGGGCGAAGGCGCCAGCATGACGCCCACGGGCGATTGCACGGCCTTGTTGCTGCCGTCGACCGCGCCGGTGATCGAGTTGCCATAGAACAGGCTGCCGCTGGCCGCGACCGCGCGGAACATCGAGGGCACCACATAGCGCCCGTCGGTGGCCTGGCCGTCGCCGCGAAAGCGCTCGCCGACGATGGCGCTCGACGGCGCGAGGTTGCCGCCCGCGGCGAACAGGTCGATGGCGCTGGCCGGGGTCCACAGCGAGAACCAGCTGTAGCCGTCGCCCTCGCGCCGCACGCCTTCGCCGACGAACGGCGTGCCGTTGTTGAACTGCGCGACGCGGCCCGCGTCGCCCACGCTGCCCAGCACGAGGTCGCCGCGCGTGTCGATGCGCACCGCCGCGTCGCCCGTCACCAGCAGCGGCCCGCCGCCGGCGATGGACGAGGTGGCGGTGTAGACCTGGTAGGCGCGCGACTCCTCGGGGTCGGCGCGGTCGAAGCGCAGCTCGATGCCGCCGACGGAGCCGGCCTGCACGCGCAATGCGCCGCGCAGGTTGACGAAGGTGCTGTTGAGGTCCTGCCGGCTGCCTTGGTACAGCGACTGCGGCGTGGGGTTGTCGCCGATGGGGAAGGCACGCAGCTCGACCACCGGATTGAGCCCGCCGCCGATGCGCACGTCGAGGTCGCCGCCGCCGGTGAGGCTGAGCTGCTGCCGGTCGGCCGACACGCGGCCCGTGCCGGCCACCACCAGGTTCAGGCCGGTGCTGCGCGACACGAAGCTGCCGGCCAGGTCCATGCGCCGGGTCAGCATGCCGGCGTCGCCGCCGGCCTCCAGCACGAGGTTGCCGCCGCCGAGCGTGCCGATGCCGGTGAAGCCGGTCATGTACGGCAGCGTGCCGAACAGGTTGTATGCCGTGCTCGCGCCGGGCACGTAGCTGCCGAAGTTGATCCACCATGCGGTGGGCACGCCCTCGCTGCCGGCCACGGCGCTGCCGGTGCCCTGGCGCCACAGCCAGTTGCCCACGTCGGTGCTCGCGGGCATCGGGCGCACCGGGCCGATGGCTTCGGTGCGCGCCTGGGTCGGCTTGCCGACGAGGTCGCCGCGCACGTCGCCCTGCGCGCGCACCAGCACGTTGCCGCCGTGCTCCGGATACCACGCGCGGTACAGGCTTTGCGCACCGCCGTCCACGAAGGTTTCGAAGGCCGTGCCGTCGGGGCCGAGCACGCTGCCGTCGACCTGGGCGCGCGGCAGGTTGTACGCCGCGGCGACACCCTTGGCCTGCGTGCCGGCGGTGTACACGCCGTAGGGCGAGCTCATGGTGAAGTCGCCGCCCGAGAGCAGGTCGAGGTCGCCGGTGCCCGTGCGCAGCACGCTGAACAGCTGCTGCGTGGCCGGCACCGGCACGGTCTTGGGCAGGGAGCCGAGCGGCGCCCAGGTCACGAGGTTGCCCAGGCCCATATCGTTCAGGCTCAAAAGCGCCTCTTCGCCGCCCCACTCGTCGACATCGATGAGCGTGCCCGGCGCGGCGCCGATCTGGTTCTGCGAGTCGCCCATCCAGTAGTAGTTGCCCGCCACGCCCGGTATCGGCGCCTGCAGCACCAGGCCGTTGCCCATGCCGTAGTGCGTGTCGGCCATCATCAGCCGGCCGTTGGCGCCGCGCGGGCGCAGCGCGCGGGTGTCGGCGGCCTGCGTGTCGGCGCCGGCCACCAGGCGCATCGACCACGACTGCGAGCCCTCGGCCAGCATCGGCGCCAGCGCCAGGTTGCGTCCCTGGTTGCCGTTGGCGTCGGCCGGGCGCAGGTTGACGAAGTCGACGTCGCCGGGCAGCTTCACCAGGGTCTCGGCGGGCACTATCGCGCCCCTGGCCAGCTTGAGCGAGCCGGCCAGCACCACGCCGTTGACGGGCACGTCGGGCAGGCCGTCGCCGTTGTAGTCGGGGCTCGGGGTGTCGTTGATGGCGCCCGGAGGGAACGGCAGCGGCACGCCGGCCGGCCAGGTCATGGCCGCGACGCGGGCGTCGCCCGGCAGGCGGTTGCCGGCGTCGAGCTTCATGCCGGGGCGCAGCGTGACGGCCTGCGCCAGCACGCTGCCCGCCGCATGCAGCACGTTGCCGGCCGCGTCGCGCACCGCGCCGCCGAGCACCGTGCCCGCGGGCAGCACGAAGTCCTGCGAAAGCGTGGCGGTCGTTGCCAGCACGGTGCCCGCGCGCAGGCTCATGGCCTGCATGGGCAGCGCGTAGTTCAGCGTGCGGCCCGGCTGAAAGAAGGTGCCTTCGGCCAGCTCGGCCATGCCGCCGCGCGGCACGACCACGTCGCCGCCCCAGGGCACGCGGCCCTTCACCAGCACCCAGCCGCTGTCGCTCGGCGTGGGCTGCAGCACCGAGGTGTCGAAGCCGTCGGTGATGCTGCCGTACACGTTCAGGTTGCCGCCCGCGCGCAGCACCAGCGCACCGGCCTCGCCCGACCCGTAGGTGGCGGTGAGCGGCGTGCGCGGATTGACGCTCGCATAGCGGTGGCCCGACAGGTCGATGTCGCCGTCGATGTGCAGGTCGCCGTCGGGCGTGGCGCTCGCGATGACCACGCCGGGGCGCAGGTGGAAGGCATCGCCGTAGGCGCGCAGACCGGCGAGCCGGGTGTTCATGAGGTTGCCGTTGGCCAGCACGTTGGCCATGAAGGCGGTGCTGTCGCCATGCTTGGCGTCGAGGTAGGCCTGGTCCACCACCTGGTACGCACGGCCGTCGGCGGTGGCGTCGGTGCCGTAGGCGGCGTCCCTGTAGGTCCACGAACCGTTGACGGTGACGGCGCGCGCGCCGTCGATGCGCAACTGCCCGGTCGCGTCGATGGCGATGTCGTTGCCGCGCGCGCCGCCGATGCGCTGCGCGTTGAGCTCCACGGTGCCGAAGGACTGCGGTGTGCCGTTCGTAGCGTTCGTGCCGTTCATGCCGTCGGTGCCGGCGCGCAGGTCCATGCGCGCGCCGCTTTCCAGCACGAGGCGCCCGCTGCCCGCGTCGATCTCGATGACGGCGCGGTTGGGCGCCTCTATCACCTGGCCGTAGCTGTCCACGCGCAGCACGCGGCTGTGCGCGTCGAGCAAGGCCGCGCCGCCGATGTGCACGCCGTCGCGCGCGGCCAGGCGGATGCTGCCGACCTGCTCGCCGCTCGCGTCCACCGTGCCGTTGACGGCCAGCCGGCCGCCGTCGACCGACACGCTGATCTCGCGCGCCTTGAGTTCGTCGCCCAGCACCAGGTCGCCCTGCTTGAGCTGGAAGCTGCGGCTGCCGAACACGCCGCCTTCGTTCAGGCGGCGGTTCAGGCCCGTGAAGTCGTCGATGCGCTGGCCGCGAATGTCCGCGCCGCCGGCCGCATACGGCACGCGCGTGCCGCCTGCGTCGTAGCCGCCGCTGCTGGCGCCCGCGATGGACCCGAGCAGTTCGATGGTGCCCGCGCTTTGACTCACGTTCTCGGCCAGCGCCAGCACCGTGAGCTTGCCCGCGCGGTTCTGCTCGGCGGACATGTCGATGCGCGAGCCGGCCGACTGGCGCACGTCGCCGGCGCGGCTTTCAAGAATGACGTCGCCGCCCCAGCTGTACTTGGGCACGTCGAAGAAGTCGATGCGCCGGCCCGACAGGTCGATTTGCGCGCCGTCGCCCAGCCGCAGGTCGCGACCGGCCGAGGCCGTGAGCTTGCCGCTGGGCAGCGCGATGCGGCTGTCGAGCGAGAGGTTGCCGCCGGCGTCCAGGCCGATCTCCGCGCCGAGCGCGTCGGCCAGCGCCTGGCCGGACAGCGCGGGCGCGATGCCGCCGGCCGGGGCCGACAGCACGATGTCGCCGCCCGCCTTGATCTTGTTGACCGAGCCGGCCTGCCCGGTGAGCAGCGGCGCCTGAATGCGCAGGTTGCCGCCGCTGAAGGCGTAGCCCTTGAGCGCCTCGTCCCATGCGCCCTGCGACTGGTACACCGACAGCGAGCCGGTGTGGTTGGCCGTGATGCGCTCGCTGGCGTTGAGCACCACCTCGCCGAAGCCGAGCACCAGCCGGTCCGCGCCGTGAACCGTGTCGGGCCGGCTGCTTGGGCCGTAGCCGAACTCGATCTGCCGGGCGTCGATCTGCAACCGCCCGCTGCCGCTGCCCGCGCCGCCTGCGGCCACGAGGCCCGGCGACGTGGCCGAGCCGTTCCACACCAGGATGTCGGTGCGGATGCGTGCCAGCGCATCGGCGCCGCCCGCTCCGTAGAGGGCTGGCGCGGTGAGCACCAGGCGCTCGAGCGACGAGCGGCCGGTGACGGGGTCGATGGTCGAGAGCTCGACCGAGTCGTGAAAGTTGACGGCGTCGCGCGCGGTCAGCACCAGGTTTTCGAGCGCGGGCGCGCCGCTGGAGGTGTCGCCGCGCAGCAGGCGGTCGAGAATGCCCTGGTTCAGCTTCAGGCCCGGGGGCAAGGCGTTGCGCGCGGCGGCGTCGGCCAGCGCGGCCTCGCTGCCGACGTTGATGCCGCCCACCGACAGCACCAGGTTGCGCGTGCCGTAGCGCGAGGCGTCGCGCAGCTCGAAGCTCTGGTCGGTCGAGGCCGCGATGGTGCCTTCGGAGTAGAGCTGCGTGATGCCATGGCACAGCGAGCCGGTGGCGCAGGCCCCGATGTCGATGCGGCCCGCGCCCGTGTCGGGCGAGCCGCTGAAGCTGGGCGCCAGCAGGTCGAGCCAGCCGTTGGACACCGCCAGCACGCCGTTGAAGCCGGGCGCGTACACGAAGCCGTCCTTCGAGTCCCAGGCCGCGCGCCCGCGGCCCAGCGTGTTGATGCCCGCGCCCTGCTCGACGACGATGGCGCCCTGCTTGTCGTTGGTGACCAGAAAGACCTCGCCCGCGCGCAGCACCGCGCCCGCGCGCAGCACGATGTCGGCGGCGGCGGTGGCAAAGCCCGCGACGTTGGCGCGCTGCGAGGTGCCCGTGTAGTCGGTGAAGTCCACGCTGGGCAGCCCGCCGATGCCCAGGCGCGGCGCGCCGATCGCGTTGAGCGCATCGGCATTGACCGAGATGCCGTCGAACCCCGGCGTGCGCGTGGCGCCGTCGGGCAGCACCTCGTAGCGCACGCCGCCGCCCACCAGCAGCGTGCTGCCGCCGAAGCCGCCCTCGCCCGGCGTGTAGTCCACCCGGCCGGCGAAGCGCAGCGCGGGCGCATCGCCCAGGGCGCCTCCCCTCTCGGGCGTTGCGAAGTCGAAGCGCAGCATCTTCGCGTCGCGCTCCAGCATCGGGCGCGGCACGCCGAGGCGCTGGGCCTGCGCGATGGCGAAGCCGGCGTAGGAGGTCTCGTTGTACTGCGAGTAGCTGCGCAGCGTGTCCGCCGGCGTGACGAAGACCTGCGTGGGCAGCGCGTCGTGCACGGCGGTGTTGGCCGTGCCCAGCTGCGCGGCGGCCGCATAGGAGCCGTTGCGCATGGGCACCGTCACGCCCGAAGGCGGCAGGCTGGCGGCCAGGCCGTTGAGCTCCACGCGGAACGCGCCGGGCAGCAGCGCGAAGGTGGACGGCATCAGCGTGTAGGTGCCCGCGGGCAGGCCGGGCACGCCCGCGCCGATGGTGATCTGCCGGCCCAGCGCCGGATCGCCCGCGCCGTGCTCGTTGACCAGCGGCGCATAGCTCGGCTGCGCGCCGGGCACGATGGCGTACACCGGGTTGGTGGCCAGCCCCGGCAGCGTGAAGGTGCCGCGCGCGGTGGTCTGCACCAGCGGGTTCATGCGCGCATCGGTCGAGCCGCCGCGACCCGCGAGGAACGCGGCGCCGGTGAGTTCGCCGCCGCCGCTCAGGTCGAGCACGGCGCCTTCGCGCACGTTCACCGCATGGGCGGACAGCGTGACCGAGGGGTCGTTGCCGACGCCCTTCCACGCCACGTCCTTGCCGTCGTGCATGTAGCTCAGGCCGTCGAGCGTGCCGCCATACGGCATCGTGAGGCCGTTGGCGCTGACCGAGGTGACGCCGCCGGGCAGCAGGTTGACCTCGCCGGTGCGCGAGTCGCCCCCGACGGAGCCCAGCGTGATGTCGCCCAGCGGCGCGCGCAGCACGCCGCCCTGGTTGACCACGGCCGCGGCGAAGCTCAGCCGGCCGAACACCGAGTAAGGCTGCGCGGGCAACGGTGCCGAGGGGTCGCTGCGCTCGATGGTCAGGCTGCGCGCAGGGTCGAACTCGCGCACCAGCGTGCCGTAGGAGTCGACGCCACCGCGCTCGCCCACCATGAAGCTGCCGCTGTCGTTCATCGCGGGGTAGATCTGCGACGCCGCCAGCATGAGGTTGCCCGGCGTGTAGAAAGTGGCCGCCTGCGACAGGCGAAGGTCGCCGCCGGAGCGCATCGCGATCTGGTCGAAAGCCAGGCGCTCGACCGCCAGCGGCGTGCTTACGTTCTGGATGATGGTGCCGCGCGCGCCGGTGTTGACCACGCCGACGATGTCGATCAGCTGCGCGTCGAGCAACAGGCTGGAGCCTTCGTCCACCAGCGGCAGGCCGAGCGCGCCGCCACCCGCGCCGCCGTTCTTCGAGCCGCGCACGGGGTTGGGCATGATGTAGTTGTCGGCCTGCGTGCGTGTGCTGCCGGCCAGGCGGATGTATGGCGCGGCAAGCCTTACCTGCGCACCCGCCTTGGCACCTTCGGCCAGGTCGATGGCGCTGGCCGTCACGCGCAGGCTCTGGCCCATGCGCAGGTCGATGTCGCCGTCGAAGCTCACCAGGCCGTTGGCCATCAGCGACAGGTTGCCGAAGCCGCCGGCGGCAATGCGGTCCACGCCGATGCGGGCGCGGCCGTAGGCCAGGGCCGTTTCGCGCTCGCCGGCCTTCAGGTTGCCCGAGAGGCCGCTGTCGCCTTGCGACTGCGCCAGCACCAGCTCGCGCGGCACGCGCACCGCGTCGTCCACGTTGATGCCCTTCAGGTCCTGGCTGCCCACCACGCCGTAGTTGGGTGTTTCCAGGCTCAGCGCCAGCGTGCCGCCCGCGGCGCCACTGCCCGCGGAGCCGCCTGCCGCCGCGCGCAGGCTGCCGTCCAAGAACAGGCCGCGGTACGAGGCCAGCGAGATCACGCCGCCGTCGCTCGCCACCTCCACGCTGCCGCGCCCGGGCAGGTCCAGGTTCGCCGAGGCGCCCGAGGCATCGAGCCGCGCGCCGGGGCGCACCACCACGAAAGCGTCAGCGGCATCGACCTGGCGCGCGTCGGCGACGTAGGCCGCGCCGATGTCGATGCGCCCGCCCTTGCCCACGCGGCCATAGACGTGGCCTTTCGAATCGACCGCCGTGTCGGCGCGGCCGGCGGCGTCGAGCACCGCGTGCTCGCCGATCCAGATCGACGTGGCATTGGCCGCGCCCGAGGGCCGGTTCACGTCGTTGCCGGTGCCGAAGCCGCCCGGCAGCACGCCGATGCGCCCGCCCCACGCGTTGAGCGTGCCGTCGATGGTGATCTGCGCGTTGCCGGTGAGCGTGAGCGCGCGGCCCGGATCGACCGAGACCGTGGCGCCCTCGCCCACCACCAGCGGCGCCTGGCTGTAGACCGAGCCCGCGTTGAGCGCCAGGTCGGCGCCGGCGCGCTGCGTGAGCACGCCCTTCAGCGGGTCTTCCTGCCACAGCGGCGGCAGCCAGCGCTGCAGCACCGCCGACGGGTCGGCACCCGTGGGCGTGGCGCGCGCCGCGGCCGGGTCGGCGCGCAGCACGGGCATGGCCACGTCGATGCGCGCGCCGCCGGCCACCTGCACGCCCTGCTGGGCGCTCACGCTGTAGCGCGAAAAACCGCTCTGGAACAGGCGGTCGTCCAGCACCAGCAGCGGCTTGACCGCCACGTCGACCGGCAGCCGGTTGCCCGCCATCATCAGCGCGCCCTCGGCCAGCACCACGTCGCGCCCGAAAGCCGTGCCCGCGGCCACCGTGGCGTTGTAGTCGGCCACCGGCATGCCGTTGGGGAACGCGGCCGCGGGCACCACATAGCCCGGCGCCATCTTGCCGCTGATGTTGACGAGCTCGGTGCCGGCCGGCACGGTGAAGCCGCTCAGGTAGATGCTGCCGCTCTTGCTGTAGACGACCACGTACTCCCAGGCCACGGTCGCCTGCGGCACCACCCAGGCGGCGGGCAGCGTGTAGGGGCGCGCGTCGGAGAACACCGGCATCGACTTCAGCGCCTCGCCCGGCGCCACGGTGTTGGCGACGTAGCTGAAGTCGTCAGGCAGCACGGTGCCCGCCGGAATGCGGAAGGCCTCGGCCAAGGTGAGGTGCACCGGCACGGCTTCGCCCGCCGTCAGCCGGCCCGCGTTGGCGAGCACGCCGCCGCCGATGGCGACGCCGATGCCGGTGTCCACCGTCAGCGTGCCGCCGCCCTTCACGCCGTGGCCGCGCAGCTCGCCGTCGAGCAGCAGCCCGCCGGTGCCGCGGCCGTCGCTGTCGTACTGGTTCGAGCGCAGCGCGATGTCGCCGCCGCGCCCGCCCAGCACAGAGGCGTCGGCCATCAGCGCCGCGCCCGACGAGGTGTCGATCACCGAGCCCGCATGCAGCCGCACGTCGCCGGTGCTGCTGATGGCCACGCTGCCGCCGTTCACGTACGGCAGGCCGGCGATGTCCGCGGGGTTGCCGCGCAGGTTGCTCCACAGGCCGCGCGTGTCGAGCATGACGCCGCTTTGCACGCTCACGCCCGGCGTGTAGCCTTCGCGCTTCGCCGTGGCAATCGGCTGGTCGAGCCAGTTCGTGGTGCTGCCGGCCTGCAGCCCGCTCACCATGTTCCCCAGCGCGATGCTGCCGCCGCGCGCCGAAAGGTTGGCGTTGATGTCGACCTGCGTCGCATGCAGCGCGATGGCACCGCCGTTGCTCACCGCCACGTCGGCATCGACCGCGATGCCGCCCGTGGCATAGGCCTCGAAGCCGCCCAGGTGCAAGCCGTTGAGCCAGCCGGCGTCGAGCCTGATCTTGCCGTTCAGCGCCTCGGGCAGCGCGTCTTCGAGCTTCAGGTCCTGGGCAACGGACGATGCCGCGGAAGGTGCCCCGCCTATGTCGATGCGCTCGGCCAGCGCGCTGGGGGTGTCGCGCAGCATGCCGGTGTCGGTGTTGAACGACGGGCGCAGCTGGCCGATGACGAGCTGGCCCGCGCGCGGCGCCGCGGCCTGCGACTGGCGGTAGCCGTCGAGCGCCGCGTCGGGCGCGTTGCGCTGGCGGTCGCCCTGGAACACGGTGGCCGCGACGTCGCCCTCGAGCACCGCCGAGGCGGTGCCGACGATGACGCGGCCCGCGTCGCGCCCGAAGGTGTAGCCGTTTTCCAGCCGCTCGCGCGCGCCGATCAGCGGGTTGTAGAAGTACTCGGTGGTGTTCTTGCCCCAGCGCTCGTGCGGGTTCTCGAAGCCGCGGTACACGCCGCTGTACAGCAGGTCGCCCGGCGCGCTCGCCAGGTTGTAGAGCCGCCCGTCCTTGCCCATGAGCCAGCTCTGCTTGATGACGCCGGTCTGCACGTCCACCGAGCCGCCCGACACGTTGATGGCCGAGCCCGCGCGCGTGACCAGCTCGCCGCCGCCGAAGGCCACGGTGCCGCCCGAGGCGGCCCATTCGCCGATGCCGTGGCCGTCGGTGTTGAGGTAGCCGCCAACTTCCAGCAGCCCGCCGCCGGTGTACCAGCGCTCGGTGGTGTAGCCGTTGGTGCCGGCCGGCACGCGCACCAGGTAGCGGCGGTCGACCCACAGGGTGGCGTTGTTAAGGTTCTTGCTGTCGCGGTTGCCCGGCGCATCGCGCTGCTCGTTGCCCTGGACATTGACCTCGACGTTGTTCGACGCCATGGCCACGCTCACGCCCACCGCGCCCGCCACGTCGATGGCCGCGCGCTCGGCCAGCTGGATGCGGCGCGCGGCGTTCACGTTCACCTGGCCGCCGGTGGCCAGCGTCATCGAGTCGGGCTCGAAGGCCACGTCGCCGCTCGATGCGATCTGCACCAACGACTGGTCGCGGCGGTTGTACACGCCGTCGGACAGGTTCGCGGACTCTTTCAGCAGCGCGTCGCGCTGCACGTCGAGCGCGCTGGCGCTGCTGCTGTCGAGCAGCACGGCGCTCACGCTGCCGGGTGCCAGCGTGACGCGCGCGTCGGCATCGCCGGCGGCATTCAGGTGCAGCGTGCCGCGCGTGGTCACGCTGGTGCTCGACACCAGCACGCCGGCCTGCTCCACCGTGTGGCCGGTCAGCGTGATGTCGCCGGTGAGCGCCTGGATCAGCCCCGAGTTGGAGACGCGGCCCGCGCTGCTGTCCTTCAGGCGCAGCGGCGTGACCTCGTTGCCGCGCGTGCTCGACTGCTGGTTGCTGTCGGTGCCCATGCCCTTCTTGATGACGAAGCTGTCGCCCGCCGCGAGCAGTGTCTGGCCGCCGGGCGTGGCGATGGTGCCGTGGTTGTGCGCCTCGCGCCCGGCCAGCAGCACATAGCCGCCGCCCTCGGTCACGGTCTGCGGCTTGCGCGTGGAAATGCGCGCGCCGGCTTCCACCACCACATCGGCGGTGGCGTTGCCGTTCGACGACGCGGTGGACGTCACGTTCAGGTCGTTGGCCAGCGTGGGCACGAAGCCTGTGCCCAATGCCTGGCTGTAGAGGCCGCGCTTGAACTGCGCGTCGGTCATGCCCACGGCCGACGCCAGCAGGTTGCGCGTGTCGACCTGGCTGCTGCCGCTGAAGACGATGCCGTTGCGGTTGACCACCATGACGGTGCCCTCGGCCTGCACCTGCCCCTGGATCTGCGAGGGCCGGGCCTTGGGGTCGTTCACGCGGTTGAGCACGGCCCAGCTGGGCTGTTGCTCGAACTTCAGCGTGGTGTTCTTGCCGACGTTGAAGGTCTCCCAGTTCAGGATGGCCTTGTCCGCCGTCTGCGTGACGGTGACCACCGCGCGGCCGCCTTCCTGCGAAGGCACCGGCGTGTTGGCGTTGGCCCAGCCGGCGGTGAGGCTTTGGGTGTCGACCTTCAGGCCACCGTCGGCGAGCCCGTCGGGCACGCCGCCCTGTCCGCTCTCCAGCGCCGCGCGCCGCGCTGCCTCTTGCGCCGCCTGTTGCGCCGCGATACCGCGCGCCGCGATGTTCAGGTTGCCGATGGAGCGCTGCAACTGCTCGGCCGCGCGCTGCTGCTGCGCCTGAGGGCTCGTGAGCGTGGACGCGGCCATGCCGTTGGGCAGGCGCCCGGTGGCCACGGCCGTGTTCTGCGCCATGTTCTTCTGCGCCATCCAGGCGCCGCTGAAGGCCTGCTGCGCGTGCGCGCCCTCGGCCGTGGCGCCGGCGGCGAGCATCAGCGCGATGGCGTGTACCAGCGGCGTGAGGCGCGCCTGCGGAAAGAAGAAAGAAGGGTTCGGATTGCGCCGGGACACCGTGCTGCTGCGTTGCATGCGGACTTCCATGGGTTCGTGTTTCATTGCTCGAATCGATGCCACGAAGCACGCGCCCGGAAGGCGAGCGACCCGTGGTCTACCGAGCTATGACAGCGAAGCGGCGGCGGGACTGCACCATGTCACGAAATCTTCATGAAGCGGCCGCGACCGTCCAAGGGCATGCAGGTTCACGCGCGGCCCAGCCCCAGCAACACGATGCCGCCGGGCAGCTCGGTAAGCTCCGCGCCGTACACGTCGCGCACCAGGAAGGCCACGTCGTCGAGCCGGTCGATCGAGAAGCTCGCCTGCACCTTGCTGCGGCCCAGCGCCTCGCTGGTGATGACGAGCCGGCCGTGGCGATAGCGGTTGACCTCGGCCACCACCTCGGCCAGCGGCACCTGGTTGAACACCAGCTGGCGCCGCCGCCAGGCGCTGACGATGCCGGTGTCCACCGCGGCGACGGGGCCCAGCCCGGCGGCGCCGTAGCGCAGCTGGCTGCCCGCGTCGAGCTGCGTGCGCTGCGCGCCACGGGCCACTTCGACGCGGCCCGCGAGGCAGGTGACGCAGACCTCGCCGTCGAGGTTGCGAATGTTGAAGCGCGCGCGCAGCGCCGACACCGTGCCGCCCGCGGCGCTGACCTGCACCTGCGCGGCGCCGGCCGCGTCGGCGAGCACCTCGGCCTCGCCGGCCAGCAGTTCGAAGGCGTCGCCTTTTCCGGCACCACCACTGCCGGCACGGGCCGCGTTGCCGGTGCGCTGCATGTTGATGCGCGTCTGCGTGTTCATCTGCAGCACGGCGCCGTCGCCCAGCGCCACCTCGCGCTGCTCGCCGGTGGCGGTGTGGTAGTCGGCGCCCCACTCGGCCACGGAGGTCCACAAACCCAGCGGCGGCGACACCGCCAAGTAGGCCACGGCGGCCGCCGCGGCGCCGCCGAGCAGCGCGCGACGCCCTGCTACACGCGAAGGCACACGCGCAGGCACAGGCAGGCGCTGGCGCGCGACGCGCTCCTCTTGCTGCTGCACGCGCAGCGCGGCCGGCGCCATGGCCTGCCACACCTCGCGCGCCCGCGTGAAGGCCTGGGCGTGCAGGCGGCTTTGCGCGCACCAGCGCTTGAAGGCGCGCGCGTCGTCCTCGGTGGCCTGGTGCGAGCCGAGCCGCACCACCCAGGCCTGCGCTTCGCGTTGCAGGGTCGTCATCGGTCCACCTCGTGCGGGGTCGGCAGGGCTCGCGGGGCCAGCCGGGCCATCGGAGCCTTTGGATCGGGGTTCTTCAACTGCCATCACGCTTAGACTGTTTTCCCGCCCCGGGACCGAAGCGCTGCACAAAATCCCGGCCCAGCCGCTCGCAGCAATGCTCCAGGCCGGCGCGCAATTCCTTCTCCACCGTGCGCACCGACACGCCATAGCGGGTGGCGATGTCCTTGTGCGGCATCTCGTCCACGCGCGCCGCGTAGACGATGGCCCGGCGGCGGCGCGGCAACTCGGCCAGCGCGCGCTCCAGCGCCTCGAGTTCGTTGCGGGCCTCGGCGCCGCGGGCGGGGTCGGCCATGTCGTCGGCCATGTCGTAGAGCTCCTCGACCTCGCCCACGCTCAGCAGGCGCGCGTTGCTCTTGCGCTGGTCTTCGGCCACGTTGAGCGCAATGCGGAACAGGTAGGCCGAGGGGTAGCGCACCGCGTGGCGCACGGTGGTGTTCTCCACGCGCAGGTAGGCCTCCTGCAATGCGTCGTTGGCCAGGTCTTCGGACCCCAGGCGAATCTGCAGGTGCTTCCTGAACTGGGCGTAGCGCGCGAGAAACAACGCGCGCAGCGAAGCCCTGATCGAATCCGGCATGCGCGCGGCCCTCAGCGTGCGCGCAGCGGCGCGCGCGACACGTAGGGCCGGCAGTCGCGGCCCGGGTCGGGGCGCGGTGTCAGCAGGATGGTCAGGGGCTGCGCCAGCGTGGGCGGCGGCGGCGCGTCGAGCGCCAGCGCGCGCAGGCTGGCCAGCACGGCGCTGTCGCGCTCGGGAATGCCGCTGCCTTCGAGCAGGCGCGTGTCCTCGACAAGGCCCTGCGCGTCGATCCACAACTGCAGGCCGAGCCGGAAGCGGCCGAAGGCGTCGGGCTGGGCGATGCACAGCACGCGGGTGATGGAGCGTTGCAGCACCTGCGCATAGGCTGTCTGTGCGGCCGCTTGCGTCACCTCGGCGGCGCGCGCCGCGCGGGCCTCTTCAGCGCGCGCGCGAGCTTCCACCTCGGCGGGGGCGGTCGGCGTCTCGGGCATGAGCGTGAAGGCGTCGGCGGCGCTGTAGCGCGCGACCAGGCCGGTGCCGTCGAGCATGCGGCGCAGGGCCTCGCGCGGCGCGAGCTCGCCGTTGACGGCGGCGGCCTGCTTGCCCGCCGTGAGGCTGCTGGCCACCAGCACCGAATGGCCGGTGATGCGACCGAAGCGGGCCAGCGCGCTTTCCAGCGGCTGGGCCTGCAGGTCGAAGTACAGCGTGCCGGCGCTCAGCTCGCCGGAGGCGGCCACGCCCTGCGCGGCGGCCAGGCGGGCGCTCATCATCAGTGCGAGAACGAAAAGACACCAGGGCAAGGTCGGGGCGCCGCCGGGTGCGGAATGGCGTGTCATGTGGCGGAGCTGGTGGCGGGAGGGCCAGAAGGGCCAGGAGGGCGGAAGCAACGCAGCGCCTGCGGTCGCCCGCACTCGGCCTGTCTCCGCTCCTGTGGTGTTTGCGCCGAAGGCTAACGGCGGCGCGTGACCGACATGTGACGCCGGGGCCGCACCGGTGTCGCACTGAGGCCGCGCCAGGGCATGCAGTGCCGCACTGTCGTTTCCAGGTCTTCACCGTGACTTGCAACGTGGCTAGCATGCGACCCCACGGAGGACGGTGCATATGAAGAACGGTTGTGGGCGGTGGGCGGCGTGGGCTTGCGGGCTGGGCATTGGCCTGGGTGCCATCTCGGGGGCCTTTGCCGGAGACGTTGCGCAACAGGTGACGGACGACGCGACGGACAAGGTGGCCAGCGCAGCAGCCGACACGCAACCCGTTTGCGCGGAGGTCACCGTCAACGGCGTGCGCACGCCCTCCTACGAATGCCTGACGCAGAAGCTGCAGCCCAAGGCGCCGCCGCAAGGGCCGGACGGCGCGCAGCCGGCCCAGCCCGGGCTGGCTTCCGAAGCCATCGTGCTGCGCCCGTCGAACCAGCTCGGGCTGTTCAACCGCGCGGCGACCAGCACGCGCATGGGCAACACCTTCGGCACGTCGGTGTACCCGCAGCGGCCGCCGCAGGTGCAGCCTTCGTTGCCCGTCGGACCGCGCTGACCTGCTGGCGCGTGATTTCGGGTTTCAGCGCCCCGGCGAACGCAGAACGGACGACTCGAGCACGCGCAGCTGGTAGGCAATCTGATGGAGCTGCTGGGCCACGGTGAGCGTGGCGTTGGCGGGGCCGGTGTAGTGCATGGCGCTGGTGCGCGCCGCGTGCAGCTCGCCCTCCTTGCGCCTGCGCGGCCTGAGCGACGGCTTGCGGCGCACCAGGTGCATCAGCGACTGCACGGCCACGAAGGCGTCGTCGGTGGCGTCGCGCACCGCGGCAAGGGCCAGCTCCAGGTCGATGTCCCGCTGCAGCATCGCCTGCTCGACGAGGCCCGGCTTGTGCTTGCTGTTGTGGTTGTTCTTGGCTGCAACGCGCGTGCCTGCTGCGGGCGGCATTTTTTCTTTGAACATCAAGGCGCTGGCTCCTGACCCCATCCGTTTCACCGCCGGGCAGGTTAAGCCGAAAGACAACGTCGAAACTGAGCGTTTCTGAGCGCCCTGTCGCGTGCGGGCCTGCGGGGCGCGCTCTCAGGGACGGATCAGCGCCCTGGCGTGAAAGCAGTAGCCGGCATTGCGCGCGGTGTTCAGCGGCAGCGTGAGCCCGGTGGCCTCGCTGACCTTGCGCCGCAGCCGGCGTATCTGCGTGTCGAGGCGGCGCTGGTCGTAGCTGAGAAAGTGCTCGCCCAGCGCCGTCACGATCTGCTGGCGGCTGGCGATGTCGCCAGCATCGCGCATCAGCTCGTGCAGCACCGTGAGGTCTTGCTGCGACAGCGCGATGGGCGAGAAGCCCGGCGCCGACAGCCGGCGCGCGCCCAGCTCCAGCACCCAGGTGCCGGCCGGCACTGCGGCGGCCGTGTCGCCGAACTCCCCGGGCTCGCCGAGCCGGCGCGACAGCGCGGCCAGCGTGGCCGCGAGCTCGTCGAGGTCGGCGGTCTTGGGCAGGTAGTAGTCGGCGCCGATGTCCAGCCCCGCGACGCGGTCGCGCGCGCCGCCGCGCGCGGTGAGCACCACGATGCCCAGGCGCTCGCCGCGTTCGCGCAGCTCGCGGATCAGCACCAGCCCGTCGCCGTCGGGCAGGCCCAGGTCGACCAGCGCGATGCCGTGGCGGCGCGGGTCGTAGCGGCGCCTGAAGCCCTCGAGCGAGCCCTCGGCGTCCACACGGTAGCCGTTGCCCGCGAGGAACTCGCTCAACTCTTCGCGAAGCACGGCTTCGTCCTCCAGCAGGATCACATCACGCATGGGTGCAGGGTAGGGACAGGTGGCAATGTGAATCTGAGAATTTCTGAGCGCGCGGATTCTAGGCGGGCCACACCGATAATCCGCGCCGATGAAATGGCTCGCCTGGTGTCTTCGCGTGTGCGGCTTGATGGCCGCGGTGGCTCTCCATGCGGCGCACGCCGCGCCCCTGCAACTGGACCCGCGCGCCAGTGTCGACAGCCGCGGCCACCTGCGTGTGCTGCGCGATCCCGAGGGCCGCCTCGATGCCGACGAGGCCGCCGCCGCCACAGGCTGGCAGGCGATGTCCGGCGCGGTGAACGCGGGCTTCACCACCGACACGCTGTGGGTCCGGCTGGAGGTGCAGCGCCCCGCCGACGCGCCGGACCGGTGGCTGCTGCAGTTCAACAACGCGCTGCTCGACGACGTGCGGCTGTACCGCCGGGAGCCCGCTGGCGCACCCGGACATTGGCAGTTGATGCAGCGCGCGGGCGAAGACGCCGGCCGCGCCAGCTGGCCCGTGGACGCGCGCAACGTGCAGCTGCCCTTGCTGCTGGAGAACGCGGAGCCGACGGCGTTGCTGGTGCGCCTGCAGACCAAGAACGCCATGTCGACCACCATCGGCTTCGCGACGCCCGAGGTCTATGGGCGCGCGGCGCGGCACGAGTACTTCTGGTACGGGCTGGGGTTCGGCTTCGGCTTTCTGCTGATCGCGTTCCACTCGCTGTTCTGGCAGATGACGCGCGACCGGCTCAGCGGCTGGTACCTGCTGTACGTGAGCATCGCGCTGATGGTCGAGCTGCTCACCGCCGGCATCGCGCAGCAGATGCTCGCGATGCCGGTGTGGCTGTCGGACACGGCGCTGGGCCTGTGCATCTGCTGCGCGGTGGCGATCGGCATTCGCTTCTCCGCCATGCAGCTCGGCGCGGACGTGCGCTGGCCTGTCGCCACCCGCCGCGTGCAGCACGCGGTGACGATGCTGTGCGTGGTGGCCGCAGCCCTGGTGCTGAGCGGCCACAACGGCCCGGCCATGTTCGCGGTGCAGTCGACCGCCATGCTGAGCATCGTGTGCCTCCTGGCCGCGGCGCTGTGGCTGCTGCGCCGCGACCAAGGGCAGGCGCGCGCGTTCCTGCTGATCTTCGGCATCTACTACGCGGGCGTGCTGGTGAGCTTCCTGCGCAACATGGGCTGGCTGCCGGCCAACGCGTGGACCAACAGCGCCGCCGCCCTGGGCACCCTGCTCCACATGCTGCTGATGAGCACGCGCCTGAGCCGGCGCTACGACCAGCTGCGCCGCGACAAGGAGGCCGCGCAGGCGCGCGTGATGCAGATGGTCGGCAGGCACAACGACCAGCTCGAGGAAGAAGTGCGCCGGCGCACGGTCGACCTGCGCGAGGAGATCGCGCGGCGTGAAAGGCTCGAGGTCGACCTGCGCGCCGCGCTGGAAACCGAGCGTCGCGCCAAGCAGTCGCAGCTCGACTTCGTGGCGATGGTGTCGCACGAATTCCGCACGCCGCTGGCCATCATCAGCACCACCGCGCAGCAGATTGCCCGCAACCTCGACGCCGCGCGCGAGAAGACGCTGGCGCGCTGCATGAACCTGCGCGGCGCGGTGCAGCGCATGTCGGCGCTGGTGGAGGAATACCTCACGGCCGACCGCATGGACGCGGGGCACGCGCACTTTCAGCCGCGCCACTGCGAGCGCGACGAGTTGATGGAGCTGTTCGAAGACCTCGCCGCCGACTGGCCCGACGGGCGCATCGCGCTGCGCACGCACGCGCTCCCGGCGCGGCTGATGTGCGACCCCGGCTTGCTGCGGGTGGCATTGCGCAACCTGCTGGTGAATGCGGACCGGCATACGCCCGAGGGCGGCGTGATCGGGCTGGACGTGGTGGCGGATTTTGCAGGGCATGTGTCGGGGGACGCGTCGAAGGATGTGGGCGGCACCTTGCGCATCGGCGTGCACAACCCGGGCGACGCGATTCCCGCGGACGAGGTGACGCGGGTGTTCGAAAAGTACTTTCGCGGCCGCAAGGCGGCGCAGTCGCCCGGTGCCGGACTGGGGCTGTACCTGGTGCACCGGATCGCGCAACTGCATGGCGGCGATGTGCGGCTGGACAGCGCGGGGGAAGACGGACGGGTTCGTTTCAGCGTGGCATTGCCGGCGGGGCGGGACTGATTCGGGGCGACGTGCTTCTTTGATGGGGCACGACATTCGTGCCCTTCGATGGCTGGCGCTGGACCACCTTCGTAAATACACTAACGGGAGGCGCTGGCGCTATTGCAAGACAAACCCGTGGCCGATTTCTGCCATCTAGAATCCAGAACGCAGGCCGTTAGTGTATTTTCCGATATGGACACCCTCCCCCTCTTCGCCCGGCACACCGACGAAACCCATCGACTCGCGTTCGATCGCTGGCTTGCGGACCAGCGGTCCGCCGGTTCGCTACGGCAAACGGGCTCGATCGCGGTATACCGCGACATGTGGGGCAGCTTTGTCGCCTGGTGCCTGGGCCAGTCGCCGGCCGTCGACCTCGACACGCTGGACATGCGCGACCTCGAGGCCTTCCAGGCCGCGCGCTACGGCATGAAGGCCGCCGACCAGTCGCTGTCGCCGCGCCATGCATTGCGGCTGCTGCGGCTCATCGACCGGGTGCTGCGCCACCACGCGGCGGAGACCGGCGAGCCGCCGAACACCGCGGCGGCCGACTGGATCGCGGCGCACCCGGACATCCGCTACGCCGAATCGGCCCAGTCCGACCCGCTGCCCGACTTTCTGTCGGTGACCGAGGCGCGTCGGCTCATCAGTTTTCTTTCCGAAGCGCGGCCGCGGCCCGGCCTGTCGGGCCCACGGCGCGACGCGCACCGCGCCTTCAGCTGGCAACAACTGCGCAACCGCACGGCCGTGGCGCTGCAACTCGGCGGCGGGCTGGCACCCGGCGACGTGCGCGCACTGACCCTGTTCGCGCCGGTGTCGGCGGGCGGCCGGGTGCGCGACCGGCCCTGGAAGCTCTCGGTGCCGGGCAACGGCAACCTGCCGCCGCGCGAAACGCCCATTGCGCCCTGGGCCGGCGAGCTGCTGCAGCACTGGCTGCAGGTGCGCGCCGAGGCCCGCATCGCCGGCGACCACCTGCTGCCCTCGACCCTCAGCGGCAAGCCCTGGAGCAAGGAGGCGCACTACAAGGCGGCGCGCGCGGTGCTCGAGGAGGCCGGGGTGGAAGCCGCCGACGGCGGCTCGTTCCGGCTGCGCCACACCTTCGCGCTGCGCCAGCTGCGCCGCGGCACGCCGACGGAGCAAGTGGCGCGCTGGTTGGGCATCGACCCGGAGGCGATGAACAAGTACAGCCGCGTGGTGGTCGGGCCGGCCGATGTGATCTGAAGCGCGGGAAGCGTGGGAAGGGCAAGGAGGAAAAATCGAAGCGGCTCAGTGCATTCAGCGGCGCGGGCGACGGCCCTTTGAGTGCTCCTCCTACGGCTTCGGCCGCGGGCGCCGGTAGGGTTGAATGCTTCGAAACCGCAAGCTTGCCAACGGCACAGACCCATGAAATTTTCCGCTTCCAGCTCCCTCGTTTCCCGCACCTTGTTGCTCGCCGGCGTTGTCGCACTCGGTGCATGCGCCAGCAATGCACCCACCGCGAGCACCGCATCGGGGATCGACAACCAGCCCGACCCGACCATCCTGCTGGTGCCCGTGCGCATCCAGGACCCGGCGCTCGCCTCGGGTTGCTGGGCGCAGTTCTATTCCAAGCGCGACTTCCAGGGCGACTTCGTCACGCTGGTCGGCCCCGCCCAGGTGCAGAGCATGGACAAGGGAACCGCCAAGCAGCTCAAGCGCGACATCGACAGCGTGAGCGTCGGCCCGCGCGCCACCCTGGAGGTGTACGAGCACGCGATGTTCAAGGACCGCACCGTGAGCTTCGCCCCCAACAGCCGCGAAGGCGGCCTGGTGCGCAAGCTGGGCTTCGGCGGCCGCATCGAGGCGATGAAGCTGTCCTGCAGCTGACCGCGCAGGTCGCAGGCCAAACTGGAAAAGCTGGCATGAAGATCGCAATGCCTTCTTCATGCTTACATCCATCCAGAAAGCCAGCATCCTGCGAAAGAACGGCTTCGCGGTGCCGGATGCTCCCGCTGAACCAGAGCCGCTCGTGACGCCGGCGCCCGCCGTTTCGGAACCGGGCCCTGCCATGCAGGCTTGGCACCGGGTGATCGAGGCGCTGTTCGCGAGCTACGCGGCGGCACGCGCCGCGAAGAGCCTGCGCGACGCGCAGGAGAAAAGCCAGCTCGAGTGGTTGCGCCAGATGGCCAACGGCGGCGCGCCCCGGCTTCGAACCCATCGCGCCTGATCGAGCGCCTGTTCAAGCGATCAAGGCTTGCCGCGCCGCCAGGTGCGGGGTTCAACTCTTTTTCAGCGCCCCAACTCCATGGCCGCCTGCACCACTGGTCGCGCCCAGCCCGGCGTCGCGGCCAGCGCCGCCACATCGTCCGGCATCGGGAAAATCACCTTTCCCGCTTGCATCTCCAGCACCAGCACCGGATCGTCGATGTCGCCGCCGGGCGGGGCCTCCGCGCTGTTGTCGAACACCTGCAGCTGCGCCAGCTTCGGCAGCAGCTGGATCAGGTTGGCCCGCGACGCCACCCAGCGCTCGCGGATCTTGGTCTCCGGAATGTCATGGCCGCCGCGTGCCACCCTGGCGCGCACGCGGGCGATGTGCTGCTCGGGCGAAGACAGCCCGCAGAAGATCATCAGCACGTCGTGCGTGGCCGACGCACCGGCGAGCAGCGCGGGAATGGTGTTGGCGCCCAGCGTGGTCTCGAAGGCGTAGTTGGTGCCTTGCGCAATGGCCGCCTCCAGCCGTTCGCGGCCCAGGTTCCATGCGCGGGCGTTCGCGTCTTCGGGCGTGAGGCCGAGCTGCGCGATGAGTTCGCGGGCAAACGTGTCGGGGTTGAACCAGCTCAGGCCGTGGTCGGCGAGCAAGGCGCCGCCGACCGAGCTCTTGCCCGCCCCGTTGACGCCGGCCAGCACGAGGATGAAGGGACGGGGCTTGGGCGCCGTGCGACTGGCGCGAGGTGCTCGATCAGTGCGCGAGGTGCGCGGGGTGCGCGCGACACGTGCCGGGGCCGTCGCCATCAGAAGCTGTCACCCGCCTTGGGACGGCGCCCCAGCTTGCCCTTGGCCGCGAACAGGTTGCCCACCTGCTGCGCCGCGGCCGGTTCCTGGAGCGCGCCCAACCGCGCGTCGAAGCGGCGGCCGAGCTCGTCGAGCACCGACTGTTCGCGCGCCTTCACCGCCTGCGCGTCTTCCACCAGCTGGTTGTAGGTGGCCGCGGTGAGCAGCACCATTTCGACCGTCGAATGGTTGGTGACCGCCACGCTGCCGGATTCCTGCACCTGGCGCACAACCTCGCCCCAGCGGTTCTTCACGTGGGAGGCGTTCTGACGCGGCAGTTCTTCAAGGTTGCGCAAGATGGCTGACATGGGGTGCTCCTTTTGAAGCCATTATGGCAAAAATAGCCAGAATGGACAATTTGGGGCGCAGCACCCGATTCCACCCGGTTCCAAGACGGCGGCACGGCTGTTCGCGCGGCCCGATCTCCCACGCCACGTCGCGGCCTCGGCGCACGCCAGCAGCACCCGCCTGGCGCCAAGGTTTTCCCAGAACCAGAGAGGGCTACATGCGAGCGAAATGCCTATCGAATACCTGCTGGAAATCGAGAATGCGCCATTTCCCTTTCGCGTCGACGAACCGGCCGCGATCAGGTACATCGCAGTGTTGAAGGCGGTCGGGCTTGTGGAGGCCGAGATCTATCCGCCGCTCGACCTGTGCGCGCGTTTCGGCGACTACAAGCTGGCCGTGGTCTCGGGCATCACCGCGCAAGGGCGGGAAGAGCTGGGCCGGGAATGGGCGATGGCCTGACGCGCAACGGTCCCCGGTTCAGCTCAACCGGTCGGAGCGCAAGCGCTGGCGCTCGTCGGTCATCGAGCGCGCCGCCATGTACACCGCGCCCGCAGCCGCCAGCCCACCCGCGCCAGTCAGCAAGAACAGCAACAGGATCTGGTACTTGGCCGCCTCGATCGGGTCCATGCCCGCCAGCAGCTGCCCGGTCATGATGCCCGGCAGCGTGATGATGCCGGCGGCCGACATCTGGTTGACGAAGGGGATCATCCCGCGGCGAATCGACGAGCGCACCAGCTCCGCCAGCGCCTGGTGAATGGTTGCGCCGAGCGACAGTTGCGCCTCGATGCGCGCACGCCCCGTGGTCACGCCGTCGAAGAAGCTGTCCAGGCCCAGGCTGGCCGAGTTCAGCACGCTGCCCAGCACGATGCCCATCAGGGGAATGGCATAGCGCGGATCGAACCAGGGGTGCGGCTGGATGGCCGTCATCAGCGCCAGCACCACCGTCGCCACGCTCGACACCCCCACAGCCGCCGCGCCGATCGCAAAGTTACGCCCGCCCTTCAGCCGGTGCGAAGGCCGCACCGCCACCTCGCGCGCCGCAGCCAAGATCATCAGCACCACGATGGTTAGCGTCGCGGCCGGCGAGGCCGCGGCGAACACGAAGCGCAGCACCAGGCCCACCAGCAGCAGCTGCACCACCATGCGCGCCGCCGCCCACAGCACCTGGCGGTGCAAGCCCAGGTGCAGCACCAGCGAGGCGCCTGCGTTCAGCAGCACCAGCAAGGTGGCGAGCACCAGGTCGGTGGCGTCGAGGTGAATGGTGTTCATGCGGCGTTCACCTGTGGGTTCGGTTGAAGTTGCTGTACCAGCCGGCCCTCGACCATGTCGAACCGGCGGTGCCCGATGCGCTGCGCCTGTTCCACCGAGTGCGTGACCATCAGCACCGCCAACCCTGCCGCAAGCTGGCGCCCCAGGAGCGCCTCGACCGCCAGCGTGGTGGCCTGGTCGAGCGAGGCGGTGGGCTCGTCGAGCAGCAGCACGGCGGGCTTGCGCGCGAGCGACCGCAACAGCGCCAGCCGCTGGCGCTCGCCGGTCGAAAGGCGCGCGATGTCCGCTTGCAGGATGTCGCCAGTCAGCCCCACGTCGACCAGCCAGCCCGCGAGCACGTCGCGCATGTCGTCGGGGAAATGCCCGGCGACGGTGGGGCCCCACCACGCGGGCTCGGCCGCCTGGTAGATCACCCGCCGGCGCCATGCGGGGCCGGAACCGGCGTTGCGGTCGATGCCGTCGAGCAGCACGGTGCCCTCGCCGGGGTCGAGGTCGGCCACCAGCCGCAACAGCACGCTCTTGCCCGACCCCGATTTGCCGAGGATGCAGATGCACTCGCCGCGTTGCGCCTGCAGGTCGATGGCCGGGCGGCCCCGCGTGCTGAGCTGGCGAACCTCGAGAAAGGGTGCCGAGGCAGCGGGCGATCGGTCGAGCGATCGGTCAGGAGCTCCGTCGGGCAAGGGAACGGATGAAGCAAGGGGCCGCGGTTCGGTCATCGAGAGGAGCGCCTGGCGGCTGCGGCGGGATGGGCTGCGGATGCTACCCGCCCCGGCCCGGCCCAGTGGGGCACTCCAGTACCTTCGCGACTAGTACACGTCCCGGCGGTAGCGCCCCTCGGCGATCAGGTCGTCGAGCGCCGCGCGACCCAGCATGTGCGCGAGCGCGGCATCGACGCCGCCGGCCATGCCGCCCAGGCTGCCGCACACGAAGACCACGGCCCCATCGCCGATCCAGCGGCCCACGTCGTCCGACGCGGCGCGCAGCAGGTCTTGCACGTAGATGCGTTCGGGCTGGTCGCGCGAGAACGCGAGGTCCGCGCGCTCGATGCGCCCTTCGGCCTGCCAGTGCGCCACCTCGTCCATGAAGAACGCATCGTGCGCGCGCTGGCGCTCGCCGAAGAACAGCCAGTTGCGGCGGTGCCCCCGCTCCACGCGCGCGCGCAGGTGCCCGCGCAGGCCGGCATAGCCCGAGCCGTTGCCGATGAAGATGCAGGGCCGGTCGTCCGTCACCAGCTCGAAGCCGGGGTTGGCCAGCAGCCGCAGGTCGACTTGCGCCCCCAACGGCGCCTGCGCGGTGAGCCAGCCAGAAGCCACGCCGAGCCCGCCCGCATGGCGCGCCTGCCGCACCAGCAGCCGCAGATGCCCCTCGGTGCGCACCGATGCGACCGAGTAACGCCGCGGCGCCACGCCGGGCGCGGTGCGCACCTCGACCAGCGCACCGGGTTGCCAGTTCGGCATGCCGTCAGCCGTGGCCTTCAGTTCGATCTCGTAGAGCGGATGGCCCAGGCTGCCCGCGTTGAGCAGGCGGCGCGACGAGAGCGTCCATGCCGCGAACGGTTCGGCCTCGGGCGCGTCGCCGAACGCGAGGCCATCGGCATCGCCCAAACCCTCATGCGCACCGGCATATGCACCGGCATGCGATCCGTCATGCGCACTGGCCCGCGCGCCGCGCAACGCGCCCAGTTGCCGCCGCCACAAGGCCAGCGCACCGGCATCGCCGTTGTCCACCTCGACCATCTGGAACAGCGACTGCGCGCCGGCCGCGACCAGCGCATGGTCGAGCGTGTGGCCGAAGCCGCAGAAGCGCTCGTAGTGCCGGTCGCCCAGCGCCAGCAGGCCGTAGCGCAGGTGCGCCAGCGTCTGGTTGCCGGCCTGCGCGAGCCGCTGCGCAAAGCGCCGCGCCGCGTCGGGCGGGCCACCCTCGCCGAAGCTGCTGGCCACGATCAGCAGGCGCTGGTGGCTGCGCAGCTGCTCCGGGTCCAGCCGAGCCATCGATGCCACGGTGACCGGCAGCCCGGCCGATTCGAGCGCGGCGGCGCTGCGCATCGCGATGCCCTCGGCGGTGCCCGACTGGCTGGCGAAGGCGATGAGCACGCGCTCGGGGCCCGCGCCAGCTCCCGCTCCCGCGCTTGTGTCTGCGTCCGGCCGCGTGGTCAGCGCCAGCGCCGCCCGCTCGGCGCGCACCGTGCGCTTCTTGCGCCGGCGGCCCAGGTACAGCAGCCAGCCGGTCACCGAGAACACCGGCAGCATCAAGGCGGCCAGCGTCATCACGATGCGCCCCGGCAGGCCGAAGTAGGTGCCCATGTGCAGCGGGTAGATGGCGGCCAGGAAGCGCCCGCCGGCCGACTTGGCGTCGTGCCGTTCGTCTTGCGCCACCTCGCCGCCCGGCAGCTTCACCGTCATGCGGTTGCGCGCGCGCTCGTGCGCGGGCGCCATGTCGAGCCAGGTGAACAGCACCGACGGCGCCGCGCCCGAGGGCACGCGCAGGATGACCTCGCTCCAGCCGCCCGTCTGGCGTGTGCGCTGCTCGAAGGCGGCCCAGGCGGGCGCGACGTCCACCGCCGCGGCGTCATCGCGCGCCGTGTTCCTCGACATGTCGCGCGCCGCGTTGCGCACGCCGGGCGCCGGGCGTGCCTGCTGCGCGGCCACGCGCGGGTAGCCCGCCCATGCATCCACGCGGTCGCGCAGCCCGTCGAAGGCCCAGTACAAGCCGCTGGTGGTGAACACCACGTACATCAGCAGCGCGACGGTGCCCATCACCGAATGCAGGCCCCACAGGAACGAGCGCCCCTTCAGCGCGGGGTCGAAGGTGAGCCAGGCGCGCCAGTCGCCCACGCGGCGCGGCCAGCGCAGATACAACCCCGACAGCGACAACAGCAGCAACCCGCTGGCCAGCACGCCGGCGGCCACGCGCCCAGGTTCGCGCGGCAGCAGCAGCCAGCGGTGCAGCGACTCGACCCATTCGAAGAACGCCGCGCCCGCCAGCGGCGGCAGCGCCGCGCCCGTGTACGGGTCGACATACACCGCCTCGCCGCGCCGCTCGCCCTTGGGCGGCGCGAAGATCACGCGCGCCGCCGCGCCGGGCTCGGCGAACAGCGCGAGCGTGCCGACCTGCCGCTCGGGCCAGGCCTGCCGCACGGCGGCGAGCAGCTGCGGCGGCGCCAGCACCTGCCGTGCCTCCTGCACCGCCACATGGCGCCCGTGGGGGTTGAGCGCGTCGATGATTTCCTCGCGAAACGACAGCACCGCGCCGCTCAGGCCGATGACGATCAGCACCGTGCCGGCCGTGATGCCGATGAACCAGTGCAGTTGGAACCAGAGCTGGCGCAGCGAGGGAAATTTCATCTGATTGTTTTCAGCGGATGCCGACGGCCCAGTCGACCGCCGCGTCGAACAGCAGCCGGCCCGCGGGCGAAAGGTTGGTGAAGGTCTCGTTGCCGAGGAAGAACATCACGCGCCGCGCGGGCGCGAGCGACTCGTAGTCCATGGTGGCGCCCTTCTCGTAGCCGAAGATCGCCGCCTTGTCCGGCTGGCCGTACAGCGTGGCGATGGTGGTGGCCCCGAGGCCGGGCTTGCCCCAGCTCATGCCGGCCTGCTTGGTGTACACGTTGGTCACGCTGGCGGGCAGCCCCGCGGCCATCGGGTGCGGCGCGTTGACGAGCCACACGTAGCGCTCTTTCGCGGCCTCGCCGAAGTCGGTGTCGTGGCGCTTGCCGGTCATGGCAAGGTCGTCGAGCAGGTCGTTTTCCCAGGTGAGCAAGGGCACCGGGAGCTGCCGCCACGCCGGGCTCACGTCTTTCGCGGCGACGGTGGACGAAATGACGACCAGGTCGGCGTCGCTCGCCACCGCCGGCGCGGCCGCCTGGTCCTGCAACGCGACGGCGAAGCCGCGCGACTCGAGGTGGGCCTTGACCTTCTCGTCGACCGGCAGGTTCGGGCCGTCGCGCTGCACGAGCAGCACGACCTTACGGCTCTGGTTCGCGGGCTCGGCCGCGTGCGCAGTGCCGAGGCCGGGCTCAAGCGCAGCCACGAGGCCGCTCGCGGCCAGCAGGACCGCGGCGCGCCGGGTGAAAAGGAGCGCGCTGATGGAGCGGATGCGTCGCGTCATCTCAGAACTCGAAGGTCGTCAGCAACGACACCTGACGCGCATCGCCCATCGAGATGAAGTACGTGTTGGCCGCCGACGGGTAGTAGGTCTTGTCGAACAGGTTCTTCACGTTCAGCTGGAACTTCACCTTCTTGCCGTACAGCCGCGTGTCGTAGGTGGCGAAGGCATCGACCGTGGTGTACCCGGGCAGCTCGAAGCTGTTGGCCGAATCGCCCGCGCGCTTGCCCACGTGGTGCGCGCCCGCGCCCACGCGCAGCCGCCCTTCGCTGCCGAGCACCTGCCCGAAGTCGTACACCGCCGAGACCGACGCCGTCTGCCGCGCCACGTTCCACAGCCGGTTGCCGGCGTACAGCGGGTCTTCGGTGGTCTTGGCGTCGATGTAGGCGTAGCTGGCGATGGCGCTCCAGTTCTTGCCCAGCTGGCCCGCCACGTCCACTTCCAGGCCGCGCGAGCGGGCGGCGCCCGAGGTGCGCCAGTCGGTCAGCTTGGTCACGTCGTTGAACTGCGAGACCAGCACGTTGCGCTTGCGAATGTCGAACAGCGCCACCGTTCCGGTCAGCCCGCCGGGCATGTCGATCTTGGCGCCCATCTCCCACGACTTGGCCTCCTCGGGCTTCACCGAGGCGTCGAGCACATAGCCGCTGGAGAGCGGCGCGATGGTCGAGGCCGGCTTCAGCGACTGCGTGTAGCTGCCGTACAGCGACACCGTGTCGCTCCACTTGTAGATCAGCCCCACGCGCGGCAGCACCTTGGAGCCGTCGGTGTCGGTGTTCACCTTGAATGGGCGCCCGCGCCCCGCCAGCTGGCTCCAGGCCTGGTAGCGCAGCGCGGCCACGGCGATCCAGCGGTCGCTCAGGTGAATCGAGTCCTGCAGGAACAGCGACTGGTTGTGCAGCCGGTCGGTCTGGTCGCTGTCGCTGGCGGACACGGTGCTCGACGGCGCCTCCAGCCCGTACACCGGAAAGATGTAGTTGAAGGTGCGCGTGGTGGCCTGGCGCAGCAGGTCGGCGCGGTAGATGCGGCGGTACTCGGCGTCCCAGCCGAACTGCAGGTCGTGGCGCATGCCGCCCAGCTCGACCGTGCCGTCGACGTAGGCGGTGGCGTAGCTGTCGGTGCTGAGCGCGCCGTGCGTGGCGTCGTTGCTGCGCGCCAGCGTGCCGCGCGTGGTGTTGATGCCGTTCACGCGCAGCTGGTTGGCGTCGTACGCCTCGCGGTTGTAGCTGAGGTTCACGTGCCCGGCCCAGCCGCCGCCGAACTGGTGGTCGACCGACAGCTGCGCCAGGTGCGTCTCGCCGGTCATCTCGTTGAAGGGCTCGTCCAGCCGCTGGGTCTTGGGCAGCGCGAGCGGGCGCTGGGTGCGCGGGTCGAGCGCGGTGCCGCGGTCGAACGGGGTCACGTACTTGCGGTACTCGTACCAGAACACGGCCTGCGTGTCGTCGCCGTACCAGGCCAGCGAAGGCGCCACCAGCGTCTCGCGGTGCTTGCCGAAGTTGCGCCAGTAGTCTTCGTCCACGTGGTCGACCACGAGCCGGTACGCCAACCCGTTCTCGCCGATGGGGCCGGTGGTGTCCAGCGTGGCGCCGCTGCCGTCGCGCCCGCCCGCGTAGCCCGAGCCCAGCAGCGACAGCGCGGTGCGCTGGCGCAGTTGCGGCTTCTTGCTGACCACGTTGACAACGCCGCCCGGGTCCATCAGCCCGTACAGCAGCGACGACGGGCCCTTGAGCACCTCGACGCTCTCGGCCGCCGCGTTCATGCCGCGGCCCTGCACCAGCGGCATGCCGTTGTGCATGATGGAACCGTCGCGGTTGCCGCCGAAGCCGCGCTTCATGATCGTGTCCTGCGTGCTGGCCAGGGTGTTGCCCTGGTTGATGCCGCTCACGTTGGCCAGCGCGTCGTCGATGTTGCGCGGGCGCTGGTCGCGAATGACCTGCGCGGGCACCACGTTGACCACCTGCGGAATCTCCAGCACCGGCGCGGTGGTGCGCAGGGTCGATGCATCGGGCGTGGGCTGGTAGCGGTCGTCGGCGTCGGTGGGCACCGGCGCCGCGCGCGCCACCACGCGCACGGCGGGCAACGTGCCGTCGGCGTCTTCGCTGTCGGGGGCCGCGGCGGTGCCGACGAGCGGCACGGGCATGGCCTTGCGCAGCGTGAACTCGCTGGCGCCGCCCTCCACCGCCTCGAGCCCGGAGCCCGACAGCAGCGCGGCGAAACCGGCGCGCACCGTGTAGCTGCCCTGCAGGCCGCCGGACTTCAGGTCCCGCGTGCTGGTCGGGTCGAACGACAGCGCCACGCCCGAGGCGGCGGCGAAGCGGCCGAGCACCGAGGCCAGCGGGCCGGCGTCGATGCGGTAGGCCCTGGCGGCGGCAGCACCCACGGCGGCGCCCGTGGCTCCGGTGGCACCGGTGGCCGGCTCCGCGGCGTGCGCCGCGAGCGGCACCGCCAGCGCGGCCGCCAGCAGGCACAGCGCCTTTCGTACAGGGGTGGGAGACAGGTTCAGCTTCGGCACGGGCATTCGGGTTTCCTTCGGCAGGGAGGGCGGGCCCATGGCGCACGCGCCATGGTTCTGAGAGGTAGGCCGAACGAAACCGGAAAAGATGAAAGGTGCTGGAGAAAAAATTCGCAAATCAATCGAAACGGTGGCGCGATCAGGCCGGCACCAGCGACACCCAGTAGCGCGTGACGCTGCTCGCGCGCACCGGAAACGCGCGCGTGAGCACGGCCAGCGCCTTGTCGGTGTCGTCCAGCGGAAAGGCGCCCGACACCTTGATGTCGGCCACCGCCGGGTCGCACACCAGGCGACCGCGCCGGTAGCGCGACAGCTCGGCCACCACGTCTTCCAGCCGCCAGTCGTTGACCACCAGGCTGCCCTGCGTCCAGTCGGCGGCCGCGGCATCGGCGGCGCGCGGCGCGTCGATGCCGCTCGCGCCGAAGCTGGCTTGCTCGCCGGCGCGCAGCGTCACGACCTGACCCGGCCGCTGCACGGCGCGCAGTTCCACCGCGTCTTCCAGCACCGTGACCGTCGTGCGCTCGCCCTGCGTGCGCACCGTGAAGCGCGTGCCCAGCGCCAGGATGCGGCCCTGCGCGGTTTCCACCATGAAGGGGCGCGCGTCCTTGCTTGCGCGGGCGCGGGGTTTCGCGGTCTCGACGAGGATCTCGCCATCGCGCAGCGTCACGAGCCGGCGCGATGCGTCCATGGCCACGTCGGCGGCCGAGCGCGTGTTAAGCATCAGCCGCGAGCCGTCGGCCAGCAGCACCGAACGCTGCTCGCCGGTGCCGGTGTGGTAGTCGGCGAGCCACGCGCGCCAGCCGCCTTGCATGCCCTGCACACCCACGGTGTCGGCCACCTGCCAAGACAGGTACGCCAGCGACCCGCCCGAGGCCAGCACCGCCAGCCCACGCAGCACGCGGCGCCGGTCGATGCGCTCCGGCCGCACGGCGCGCATCGTTGGCGCGGCGATGTGCGCAGGCACGCGCTGCAGCGTCGTCTGCATCGCCGTGAAGCGCTGCCACGCGCGCTGGTGGTCGGGGTGCGCGCGATGCCAGCGCTGCCAGGCCTCGCGGTCGGCCTCGGTCGCCTCGCCGGAGCACAGGCGCGCGTACCAGGCGATCGCCTGCCGGCGGACCTCGGCATCGGCATCGGCATCAACGTCGGCCAGCGGGCGCAGGGCGATGTCGCCGTGGATGCCGCCATCGATGCCGCCGTGTTCGAAGGAGGCCTTCACGGCGCCAGCAGGTAGCAATGCTCCAGCGCCTTGAGCATGTAGTTGTTCACCGTGCGCACCGTCACGTTCAGCCGCCCGGCGATCTCGCGGTAGGTCAGCCCGTCGAGCTGCGACAGGATGAAGGCCTGGCGAATCGGCGGCTTCATGCCGTCGAGCATCGCGTCGATGGCGGTCAGCGCTTCCAGCACCAGGGCGCGCTCTTCGGGTGACGGCGCCTGCGGTTCGGGCAGCGCGGCCAGGGTCTGCAGGTAGGCGCGTTCGAGCGCGCGGCGGCGGTGAAAGTCGACCACCAGGCCGTGCGCGATGGTCGCGAGGTAGGCGCGCGGTTCGGTCGCGGCCACGGGCTCGGCCTTGCTCAGCACGCGAACGAAGGTGTCGTGCGCCAGGTCGGCCGCGTTGTGCGAGCAGCCGAGTTTCTTGCGCAGCCAGCCATGCAGCCACCCGTGGTGGTTGCTGTAAAGCGATTGCACTTCGTGCTGCAACACGAACTCGGCGGCCGGCATGGGTTCTGCACGCAGCGGGCACTGCGCCTTAATAAGAATGGTTCTCATTGTAGCGAACCGGAGCGCCGAGCCGTCGGCTTTGCCTCACACCCGCATTTGCCCATTTCACGGGCGCCGGATGTAGCTTCATGTAATTTCTTCGCACGCGCGCACGACCGTTGCGCCTACAAGAACGCCCGTGCCTCCGTGGAAAACTCGCGCCCATGCCGGAGACACACAACCTGGACCAGAACGGCCTCGCAGCCTTGGCCGCCGAATGGCGCCGACGCGCGCTGCGGGGCGATCACACCGCCCGCGGCATCGCGCATGCGCTGGAGGTCGAAGTGCGGCGCCTCACCGGGTCGCGTGCCGCACCCGCACACGACCTCGACACGCGCCACCTGGAGTTGCGCCAGGCGCGCGGCCCATGGTGGAAGCGCTGGTAAGCGTCGCCCTCCCCCCAATCCCCGCCAAAGAATTTCAGTCGTCGACGCCTTCTAGCGCACGTGCGTAGGAGGCTGCTTCGGCCGGCGTCATCGCGTCTTCGAGTGCCGCGAGTTCGAGCCGCTCGAAGTCGTGCGCGATCCACTCGAACATGTGCGAGCGCGGCATGTGCTCCAGGTCTTCCCCATCGCACCAGGGCTGCAACCGAGACGGCGCGCTGCTCAGCAGAAAGCGCAGGTACAACGCACGCGCGATGCGAACCGCAGCCGCCCGATCAGGGTCTTGCAGCGCATGCCGGCAAGCGGCCAGCTGCTGCTCGCAAGCCGCCAGTCGCGCCTGTGCCTGCGCGCACCCATGCGTGCCCACGTCGAGCGCGCGACATCGCGTGTCCTGCATGCGATGAAATTCGCACAGCACGCGCGCGTAGGCATGCTGTTGAAGGAGAAGAAGCGTGCGGTCCAGAAAACTCTCTTGCATGGTCAAAAGATATGAAGGTTTGCCGGCCGCCGCAGGCGTAGGACTTGGCGCAAAAAAAGCGCGCGACGATCCCCACGGCGCAAGGTCCGAGGGCAAACTCGCGACACGACCGCCCTCTTCCTAGCCTTCCTTGCCACTCCAGAAGCCCTCGATGCGCATCCGCGAACTCGCCACCGGCCTGCAATTTCCCGAAGGCCCGATCGCCATGGACGACGGCTCCGTGCTGCTCGTCGAAATCGCGCGTGGCACCCTCACGCGCGTGCGCGCCGACGGGCTGGTGCAGGTGGTGGCCGACCTGGGCGGCGGCCCCAACGGCGCGGCCATCGGCCCCGACGGTGCCGTCTACGTGTGCAACAACGGCGGCTTTCGCTGGCACACCGAGGCCGACGGCTGCCTGCGCCCGGTCGGCCAGGCCGACGACTACTCGGGCGGCCGCATCGAGCGCGTCGACCTTTCCACCGGCCATGCCGAGCGGCTGTACGACACGGTCGAAGGCGGCGCCCTCTGCGGGCCCAACGACATCGTGTTCGACGCGCATGGCGGCTTCTACTTCACCGACCTGGGCAAGACACGCGAGCGCGACATGGACCGCGGCAGCCTGTTCTACGGCCATGCCGGCGGCGGGGCCGCCCACGCCATCGCGCGGCCGGTGATGACGCCCAACGGCATCGCCCTATCACCCGACGGCCAGACGCTGTACTACGCCGAGACCGAAGGCGCGCGCCTCTGGGCCTTCGACATCACCGCGCCCGGCCGCGTGCGCAAGGACGGCTGGCCGTCGCCGCACGGCGGCCGCATGCTGTGCGCCTCGCCGGGCGGGCACTACCAGCGCTTCGATTCGATGGCGGTCGACGCCCTGGGCAACCTGTGCGTGGCCACGCTGCTGCACGGCGGCATCAGCATCGTGTCGCCCGACGGCGGCAGCGTCGAGCACGTGCCGCTGCCCGACCGCTACACCACCAACATCTGCTTCGGCGGGCGCGACCGGCGCACGGCCTACGTCACGCTGTCGGGCGGCGGCAGGCTCATCGCCATCGACGACTGGCCGACGCCGGGGCTGGCGCTGAACTTTGCGACCTGAGTGCGTCGGCCCGCACTGCACGCTCAGCCCGCGTCCACCCCTTTGCCACCCAGGTAGTGCTTGGGCGTCTTGCCCATCACGCGGCGGAACATCGCGGTGAAAGCGCTCGGGCTCTCGTAGCCCAGGTCCATCGCCACCGTGGTCACGGGCCTGCCCATGGCAAGCCAGCGCAGCGCCTCCATCAGCTGCAGCTGCTGGCGCCACAGCGTGAAGGTGATGCCGGTCTCGTCGCGAAAGAGCCGCGTCAGCGTGCGCCGGCCGAGCGCGCCGTAGCGGGCCCAGTACGCCAGGTCGCCCTCGCTGCCGGGCTCTTCGAGCAGCTTGCGGCAGATGCGCAGCAGCCGCACGTCGCGCGGCATCGGCACGTGCAGCGGCGCGCGCGGGGCGGCACAGATTTCATCGAGGATGAGCCGCATCACGCGCCCGTCGCGCCCCGCCTCGTCGTAGAGCAGCGGAATCTCGGTGGCGTCGATCACCAGCTGCCGCAGCAGCGGCGACACCTCGATCACGCAGCACTCGCCCGGCAGGTCGGGCGAGGCGTCGGGCTGGATGTACAGCGACCGGTTCGACACCGGCTGCCCGCGCGCATGCATCTCGTGCTCCACCCCGCCGGGCACCCACACCGCGCGGTTCGGCGGCACCAGCCAGGCCCCGGTGGCCGTGTGCAGCGTGAAGGTGCCCCTGACCGCGTACGCCAGCTGCGCGCGCGGGTGCGAATGCAGGGGCACGATCAGCGAAGGCTCCGGCTCGTGCTCGATCACGATCATCGACACCGGCCGCGGAATGGACTGGTACGCGTGGAAGGTGTTGGTGCGCATCATGTTGTTCGGCCTTTGCATCGTGGAAACCTGAACCAGAGCATCAACGCACCGCCGCCAGGGAAGGCGTTCAGGCCGTGGCCTTGCCGCGCAGCGCTCCGAGCAGCGCCACCGCGCGGTCGGTGCGTACGTCGTGCTCGGCCGCGAGTTGCTTGGCCACTGCATCGATCTCGTCGCCCGTGGCGCCCGCCACCAGCGCGATGTTGCGGGCGTGCAGCGCCATGTGGCCACGCTGGATGCCTTCGGTGGCCAGCGCGCGCAGCGCGCCCAGGTTCTGCGCCAGCCCGACGGCCACGGCGACTTCACCCAGCTCCTGCGCCGTCTTCACGCCGAGGATCTTCAACGACAGCTGCGCGAGCGGGTGCGTCTTGGTCGCGCCGCCGACCAGGCCCACGGGCATCGGCATCTCGATGGTGCCGACCAGTGCGCCGGTCTTGTCCTTCTCCCACGTGGTGAGCGACGTATAGCGCCCGCTGCGGCAGGCATACGCATGCGCGCCGGCTTCCACCGCGCGCCAGTCGTTGCCGGTCGCGACGATCACCGGGTCGATGCCGTTCATGATTCCCTTGTTGTGCGTCGCCGCGCGGTAGGGGTCCACGGCCGCGAAGGTGTAGGCGTCGAGCACGCCCTCGACGATTTCCTCGCCGCTGCGCTCCTTGGTCTTCAGCACCTCGGGCGTCAGCCGCACGCGGGCGCGTGCCAGCCGCAGGTCCGCCAGGTTCGACAGGATGCGCAGGCGCACCGTGCCGCCGGTGAGTTTTTCAACGAGCGGGGAAACAGCCTCCGCCATGGTGTTGACGGTGTTGGCGCCCATGGCGTCGCGCACGTCGACGATCAGGTGCATCACCACCATCGCGCCGCGCGGGGTATCGGGGAACACGTGCACCTCGATGTCGCGGCAACCGCCGCCCAGGCCGATCAGCACCTTGTCGCGGCTGTTCGCCACTTCCAGGATCTGGTCGCGTGCGCGCAGCAGCGCCTGCCGCGCACCGTAGGGGTCGCCCACGCCGAGTACCTGAACCTGCGCCCGCATGATCGGCCCGGTGCTCGAGGCCTCGAAGCCGCCGCCTTCGCGCGCCAGCTTGGCCATGAACGAAGCGGCGGCTACCACCGAGGGCTCCTCGACCACCATCGGCACGAGGTAGTCGCGCCCATTGACCTGGAAGTTGCCGCCGATGCCGAACGGCAGCTCGAAGGTGCCGATGACGTTTTCGATCATGCCGTCCGCGCGCGACAGCGCCAGCGCGCCGGGCGTCTTCAGCAGCGTGATGTCGTCGGCGGTGAGGCTAGCCGCGGTCGCCAGATGGTCGAGGCGCTGCGCCGGCGTGAGGGCGCGAAAGTTGGGAAGGCGGGAGTCTTGAACCATGTGATGTCCTGAATCAACGGGTGGATGAAGGGGTATCCGGAGACGAACCTGAATGAGCAGCTGCCGCGGAGCGGTCGCGCGACATGAAGCGGCGCAGCCCGTCGCGCGCTTCCTCGCTGGTGAAGGCGCGCTGGCCGAGCACGGCCTCGCGGCGGAAGGCTTCGTCGAACGGCAGGTGGCCGAGCGTGAGCGCCGCCTCCTTGATGACCGACACGGCCACCCGCCCCTTCTTCGCGATGCCGCGCGCATACGCGAGCGCCACCGCCTCCAGCTCGCCGGGCGGCACCACGCGGTTCAGCAGGCCCATCTCGGCCAGCCGGCGCGCGGGAAAGCGCTCGGCCGTCAGCATCAGCTCCATGGCCAGCGCGTACGGAATCTGCCGCACCAGCCGCACCAGCGTGCCGCCGGCCGGGGTGAAGCCCATCGAGGCCTCGGGCAGCGCGAACACCGCGGTTTCGGACGCCACGCGAATGTCGGCGGCCAGCATGATCTCGAAGCCGCCGCCCATGCACAGCCCGTTGATGGCGGCCACCACCGGCTTGTGGAAGCCCGCCTGCTTGATGTGCGCGCCGTCCCATTCCGAAATGTCGAAGCGGCCCTCGGCCAGCGCGGGAATCGATTCGCCCAGGTCGGCGCCCACGCAGAAGGCGCGCTCCCCGTTGCCGCCGAGCAGCACCACGCGCACCCGCGGGTCGTCGTTGGCGCGCACGAAGGCCTGCGCCAGCGCGTCGTACATGGCGAGCGTGAGCGCATTGAGTTTGTCGGGCCGGTCGAAGCGCACGTGCGCGATGCCTTCGTCGTCCACCGCGTAGGTGATGCCCATCAGATGACCCCCTCGGCCACATAGCGGTCGTAGTCGGCTTCTGCAACCTGCAGCCAGCCCTTCAGCACGACCTCGTTGTGCTCGCCGAAACCCGGCGCGCTGCCGACCGCGCGCGCCGGCGTGGCCGACAGCTTCATCGGGCTGCCGAAGGCCTGCACCTGCGCGCCGTCGACCTGCGTGGGCACGAACATCTCGCGCGCCTTCAGGTGCGGGTCGGCCACCACCTCGGCGATGGTCTTGATGGGGGTCACCGGAATGGTGTCGCCCGCCATGGCCTCCAGCTCGGCCTTGGTGTGGCGCGCGCACCAGCCCTGCACGATGGGTTGCACGCGGCGCGCGTAGGTGTGCGCGTCGAAGCGCTTTTCCATGCTGTCGATCTCGGGGTCGTCCAGCAGCGCGGGCTCGCCGAAGATGCGGCACGCCTCGCGCCAGAACTTGTCGGTGTAGGCACCGAAGAACACGAAGCCGTCCTTGCACGCGTACTGGCCGTAGGGCCGCACGAACGGGTGGTCGTTGCCCAGCGGCTCGCCGACCACGCCGTCGACCGTGTAGTTGACGACGGCGTGCTCGGTCAGCGTGACCACCGCGTCCTGCTGGGCCACGTCGACCCACTGCCCTTCGCCCGTGCTGCGCGCGTGGATCACCGCCGACAGCGCGGCAATGGCCGCATAGAACGAGGCCGACAGGTCGCCGATGATGGTGCCCACCCGCAACGGCGCCTTGCCCTTCTCGCCGTTGATCGACCACAGCCCGCCGGTGGCCTGCGCGCTGTTGTCGTAGGCCGGGCGGCGCGAGTTGGGCCCGGTCTGCCCGAAGCCGCTGATCGACACGTACACCAGCCGCGGGTTGACGGGCTTAAGCGCCTCGTAGCCCAGCCCCATGCGCTCCATGGTGCCGGGGCGGAAGTTTTCCACCAGCAGGTCGGCCTTGGCCACCAGCTCGCGCAGCAGCGCGCGGCCCTGCTCCGACTTCAGGTCCAGGCTCACGCCCAGCTTGTGGCGGTTGTATTGCGCGAAGAAGGCGCTGGCCTTGCCGCTGTCGCCCTGCACGAAGGGCGGAAAGGTGCGCACGTAGTCGGGCTCGGCGGGGTTCTCGACCTTGATCACCGTGGCGCCCAGGTCGGCCAGCATCATGGTGCAGTAGGGCCCGGCCACCACGCGGGTCACGTCGATCACCACCAGGCCGCGCAACGGCCCCTCGCCGAGCGGCAGCGCCATCGTTTCAGTACTCACTTGTGTGTTCTCCATGGGATGCGGGTGCGGTCTCTCGGTGATGTGCGGCGTGGGCGGCATGGGTCTCAGCTTCGGATACCGCGCCGCGCTCGATGTACAGCGTGCGGCTTTGCACCGCGTCGAGCAGCGACGCGTTCGACTCGGTCACCACCACGCACAGCCGCGGGTGCGATGCGCGCAGGGCGCGCAGGGCGTCGCCGTACTGGCGCGCCAGCGCGGGCGCCAGCCCCTGGAAGGGCTCGTCCAGCAGCACGAAGCGCTCGCCCACCATCAGGGCGCGCGCCAGCGCGACGATCTTTCCCTGGCCGCCGGACAGCGCCGCGCCCGAGCGCGCGAGCATGGGCTCCAGCTGCGGCACGCTGGCCAGCACGGCGTCGATGCGCTTGCGAATCTCGGCACTCGGCAGCCGCAGCACCTCGCACGGCAGGCAGATGTTCTGCTGCACGCTCAGCGTCGGCAGAATGACGCGGTCTTCCGGCGCGTAGCCGAAGCCGGCCGCGGCGCGCCGCGACGCGGGGCTGCGCGTGATGTCTTCTCCGTCGAGCAGCAGCCGGCCCGAGCGTGGCGCCACCAGGCCCATCACTGCGCGCAGCAGCGTGGTCTTGCCCGCGCCGTTGCGCCCCACCACGGCCACCGTCTGGCCGGGCGCGAGTTCGAGCTGCACCCCGCGCAGCACCGCGTGGCCCGCCAGGTCGATGTTCATGGATTCGATGCGCAGCATCAGCGCTCTCCCAGTACTTCGCGACGCACCAGCGCGTCGGCGAACACCTGCGCGGGCGGCCCGTCGGCCGCGATGCGCCCGTCGATCCACGCGGCCACGCGCGTGGCGTAGCGGCGCACGATGTCCACGTCGTGCTCCACGAACCAGCTGGTCACCTGGCGCTGCTGCAGTGCATGCATCAGCGTGCGCATGACGCCGTGCTTGTCTTCGGAAGACACGCCGCTGGTGGGCTCGTCCATGATGACCAGCTTGGGCTCCAGCATCAGCGCGATGCCCACGTCGAGCAGCTTGCGCCGGCCCTCGGGCAGCACCAGGGTCGGGTCGTCCGCATGGTCCGCGAGCTCGACCAGCTCCAGCATCTCCGACACGGCGCGCTGGTCGGCCGCGCGCGACAGCGAGGTCCAGCGTGACAGCCGCCCCTGCCGGCTGACCGACGCCAGCTCCAGGCACTGGCGCACCGTGTGGTCGAGGAACAGCTGCGGCAGCTGGAACGAGCGGCCCACGCCCAGCCGCGCGATCTGCCGTGGCCCCTTGCGCGTGATGTCCTGCCCCTCGAACAGCACCCGGCCGCTGCTGGGCTTGATGTAGCCGGTGCAGATGTTGATGAAGGTGGTCTTGCCGGCACCGTTCGCGCCGATCACGGCCAGGTGCTCGCCGCGCGCCAGTGAAAAGTCGATGCCGTCGGCCGCGGCGATGCCGCCGAAGCGCAGCGTGAGCGCCTCGGTGCGCAACAGCTCGGGGGTGTGCGTGGCGCTCATCGGGCCTCCTTCATCGTTGTCCGGGTCAAGGCCGATGTCGACGAAGCTGTCTTGTGCGCGGACGACGTCGGCGTCGCGGCCTTGCGGCCCCGCCGGCGCCAGCCGACGATGCCCTGCGGCGCGAAGAAGATCACGGCGATCAGCGTCACGCCCAGCAGGCTCTGCCACGCGTCGGTGAACCAGGCCGCGGCGGCCAGCTTGATAAGCTCGAACACCGCCGCGCCCAGGAAGGCGCCCACCGCATGGCCCGAGCCGCCCAGGATGGCGATGAACACGTACTCGCCCGAGCGTATCCAGTAGCCGCTCTCGGGCGTGACCAGGCTCTGCACCAGCGCCAGCAGCGCGCCGGCCAGGCCGACCAGCCCGGCGGACAGCACATAGCCCTGCGCGAGCACCGAGCGCGCCGACAGGCCGATGTATTCGAGCCGCGTCTCGTTGGTGCGCATGGCCACCATCACCTGGCCCGCGCAGGAGTCGAAGTAGCGCTGCACCAGCCACGCGACGCCGACCGCCAGCACCAGTGCCAGCACCAGCATCGCCAGCTCGAACTGGCCGCGCTCCAGGGCCATGCCCAGCAGCGCGGGCCGCTCGAAGCGCAGGCCGTCGGTGCCGCCGGTCCATGCGTAGAGCTTGCCGGCCAGCGAGAACAGCACCATCGACAGCCCGAGGTTCAGCATGCCGAAGAAGATGCCGCGGTAGCGCGACACAAAGGCCGCCACCAGCGCCCCGACCACCACGCTGGCAAGCACGCCCGCCGCCACCGCGAGCAGCCCGTCGACGCCCGGAAAGGCGCGCACGGTAAAGGCCGCCGCATAGCCGCCGATGGCCGCGTACATGGCATGCCCGAAAGACACCTGGCCCGCGCGCATGAGCACCGTGAGCCCGAGCGCCGCCAGGCCGAAGCACAGGAAAGTGATGATCGGCATGCGCGACCAGGGCCACGCCCAGCCGGCGCCGAGCAGCAGCAGCACGGCGAGCGCCACGCCCGCCACGGCGGTGAAGGAGGATGAAGCGCGCATCAGATCCTCCGCGCCACGGTGGCCGAGAACAGCCCGTGCGGGCGCACCAGCAGCACCGCCACCATCATCAGGTAGGACATCACCACTTCCAGCTCGGGCAGCGTGTACACCGCGAGCGAACGCGCCATGCCGATGAGCACGGCGGCCACCAGCGCACCGGTGATCTGACCCAGCCCGGCGGTCGCGATGACGGCGAACGAGGTCACGATCATCTCGGCCCCCAGCCCCGGCACGAACGAGGTCATGGGCAGCGACAGCGCACCGCCCAGCGCGCCGAGCACGCCCGCCAGCGCGAAGGTCAGCGTGCCCACGCGCGCCGCGTTGATGCCCAGCGCCGTCGCCACTTCGCGGTGGTGGATGACCGCCACGATCTGCCGGCCCGCCACCGAATGCTTCAGCAGGAACTGCAGCCCCGCGTAGGCGAGAAGCGCCACGCCGGGAATGAACAGCAGCTGGTAGTTCATGAAGGTCACGCCCAGCAGCTCGGTGGTGCCCAGGCGCGTCGCCAGGTCGCCCGCGTTGACGGGCGTGGCGCCCCACAGCATGCGCTGCACGTCCTCCAGCACCATGAAGGCCGCGAAGGTCACGAGCAGTTGCAGCACCGGGTCGCGGTCCTGAAAGTGGCGCAGCAGGCCGCGCTCCAGCAACGCGCCCAGGCACCCGCCCACCACGGCGGCGGCGACGAACAGCGCGGCCACCAGCACGAAGGTCGACGCCGTGTGCGGCAGCAGCCAGCCCAGCAGGCTGGCCGCGCTGTAGCCGCCGAAGGCATAGAGGCTGCCGTGCGCCACGTTGATGACGCCGAAGACGCCGCATATCAGGGTCAGGCCCAGCGAGATGAGAAACAGCAGGCCCGCGTACGACAGGCCGTCGACGGTGGCGAGCAGGAAAAGAGTCGGGTCCATGAACGGTCGGCGTCTCGTGTGCCCGGGCTCAGTCGCCCACGCGCCGGATCTGGCTGTGGTTGATCAGCGCGGGCTTCAGCGTCTTCACCCATTCGGCGGACTTCTGCCCCACCGGCGGCGCCACGATGTCGGCCGGGTAGAAGGTCAGTTGCTTGGCCACCGGGAAGGGCTGCGACGCGTCCTTGGCCGTCACGCCGTACAGCTGGCCCTGCAGCGCCTGCCCGTCCTCGCGCAGGCGGATGGGGCGCGAGAGCCCGCGGTATTCCAGCTTGCGCAGCGTGGCCGCGAGCTGGTCGGTGCCGGGCCACTGGCCCTTGTTGTCGGCCAGCGCCCGCTTGTAGGCGCCGGTGGCGGCCTTCAGCGCCTGCACCATGTGGTACACGGCGAAGTTGGGGTAGGCACCCGTGCGCTGCTTGAACTTCTGCACGAAGGCGCGCGCCTCGGGGTCGTTCATGAACTCGGGGTCGGCGAAGTAGCCGTCGCCCACGAAGCCGACGATCACGCCCGGGGGCACCGCGTCGCCCAGCCGCTCGAGCGACGAATCGGCCAGCGGCAGCACGAACTGCGAGCTCTTCAGCAGGCCGCGCTGCGAGGCCTGGCGCAGGAACGTGTCCAGGTCGCCGCCCCAGGCGGTGGACAGCACCACGTCGGGCCGCAGCGCCTGCAGGCGCGTGACCTCGGTGGAAAAGTCGGACGCGCCGAACTTGGGGAACAGCTCGGCCACGATCTTCACGTCGGGCTTGAGCGCCAGCAGCGTGTTGCGAAAGATTTCCCACGAGTCGCGGCCCCAGGCGTAGTCCTGGTTCACCACGGCCAGGGTCTTGAAGTCGGGCCTGGTCTTCAGCAGGTGCAGCACCGCCGCCACCATTTCCATGGTGCCGTTCGGGCCGGTGCGAAACACGTACTTGTAGCGGCGCTCTTCCAGCACCTTCTCGGTGGAGCATTCCCACAGGATGTTGATGACCTTCAGGTCTTCGGCCACCGGTGCCAGCGCATTGCAGTAGCCGCTGGAAATGGCGGAGAGCATCAGCTTTTCGCCCGGCTCCTGGGCCAGGCGGCGGTATTCGGAAAGGAACTTGTCGGCGCCCTGCCCTTCGTCGATCCAGGTCGGGCTGAGCCTGGTGCCGTTGATGCCGCCGGCGGCGTTGAACTCTTCGATCCACATGTCGGCCGCGGCCTTGGCGGGCGCGCCCAGCACCGAGGCCGGGCCGGTCATGAAGGTGCTCATGCCGAGCTTGATCTCGGCCGGGCGCTGCGGCGCGGGCTGGGCGGTGGCCGTCGTAGCCGTGACAGGCAAGGTGGCGAGGGCGAGCAAGGCTGTCCCCCACGCAATGAGTGTGGCAAGCGATTTCACTGGGTTGTCTCCTGTGGTCTCCCACTGTTAATGTGCGAGTGCATGAATCATGTCGGTCGCGTTGCCGATCGCCTATGGCGCATCCACACACTTGTTTCACTGCCTTATGGGCAGTTCGCACATCACCGGTGCAGCCCGGCTTTCAGCGTCAGGGTTTGCACCGAGCTTTGGTGCCCACGGGGCACATCGGGAGAAGTCTTTGAACACATCGGAACCTGTCGCGCACCTGGGGCGCGACCTTGCGCCGGGCGAGCTCCAGTCGGAGCTGCTCGCCATGCTCCAGCGCAACGCCAGCGCGCGCGAGTTCGACGAGATGCTCGAGCGAGTCGAGGCCACGGTGAGCGACCCCGCGCAGCGTTCGCTGCTGGCCGGCAGCATCCGCGCGGCCGTGGCCGTGTTCGAGCAGCAGGCGCTGCAGCAGCGCCGCGAGCGCGGGCTGCTGGTGGTGCTCGAAAGCGCGCACGACCTCACGGCCATTCGCGACCTGGAGCTGGTGCTGCAGGCCATCGTGCGGCGCGCGCGGCAGATTTTTTCGGCCGACATCGGCTACCTCACCAACTTCGACCGCGTGCGCAACGACTTCTACATTCGCGCGACCGAGGGCGCGATTTCAGAGCGCTTCAAGAACGTGCGCGTGCCGCCCGAGCACGGCATCTGCGGCCATGTGCTCAAGCACAAGACGCCGTACCACAGCAGCGACTACCTCACCGACCACGGCTTCGCGCACGAACAGGGCATCGACCTGGCCATCAAGGACGAAGGCGTGCAGTCGCTGCTCGGCGCGCCGCTGATGGTGGGCAACCACTGCATCGGCGTGCTGTGCATCTGCGACCGCCAGCCGCGACGCCATGCGCCGTGGGAGGTCGCGATGCTGTCGACGCTGGCCGCGCAGGCCGCCGTGGCCATCGAGAACGCCCGCCTGTTCCAGGAGGCCCAGGTGGCGCTGCAGCGCGCCAGCGACGCCAACGCCTCGCTGCACCGCCAGGCCGAAGAGATACAGACCGCCGCCGAGGCACACGAGCAGATGACGCGGCTGGTGGCACGCGGCTGCAGCGTGGTCGACATCCTGAACATGGCCGCGTCGATGCTCGGCGTGCACATCGAACTGCTCGACGAGGCCGAGCGGCCCACGCACCGCGCCAGCGTGGCGCCCGCCCACCTGGCCAGCGGGCTGGTCGCGCTGCTGGAGCGCACGCAGGTGCAGGACGCGGTGCACGGCACGCTGACCGAGGGGCGGCGCAGCGGGCGTTCGCACGAGATCGAAGGGGCTGACAGCATCGACGACGGCGCCGAGCGCCATCTGCGCGTGGCCGCGCTGATGGGGGCCGACCGGCTGCTGGGCGCGATGCTGATGCTGTCAGACCGCGCCATGAGCGCCACCGAAATCCGCACCTTCGAGCGCGCCGCGCTGGTCGCGGGCGTGGTGCTGCTGTCGCAGGAGCGCAGCGAGCGGGTGGTGAGCGGCGAATCGGCCGCGGCCATCCGCGCGCTGGTGAGCTGGCAGCAGGAGTCGCTGGCCGCGCTGCAGCTGCGCACGCAACCGCTGGGGCTGGACCTGGGGCTGCCGCTGCGCATGGTGGTGCTGGGCGTGGAAGACCGGCACATCGAGTACGCGCTGCGCCGCATGCGACCGGGCGTGGCGCGCGGCACGCTGCTGGAAGAGTGCGAAGGCTTCATCGTCGCCATCTGCCCCGAGACCGCCTACGAGGCGCTGCGCGCGGCGCTCCAGGCCACGCTGCTGGCCGACGCGCGGCTGGACGCGGTGGGCGTCGGCTCGGCCACGCTGTCGCAGGTCGACGGGCTGCCCGACTGCTTTCGCGCGCTCAAGCGCGGCATCGACATCCTGCGGGCGCTGGGGCGCTCGCACGAGCTGGTGCCGGAGGCGACGCTGTCGATGTATTCACTGCTGTTCGAGCACCGCCGCGCGGCGGATGTCGCGGGCTTCATCGAGGCCACCGTCGGCGACCTGGTGCAGCACGACCAGCGCCGCGGCACCGACCTGGCCGGCACCCTGCTCGCCTACCTGGAGCACGCGCAGAACGCCAAGGCCACGGCCGACTCGCTGCAGATCCATGTGAACACCTTGCGCCAGCGGCTGGAGTCCATCGACAACCTGCTGAGCGACTGGCGCCAGGGCGGGCGCTTTCTGGAGCTGCACGTGGCGCTGCGCATGCACATGCTGCGCCGGACGGTGCATTCGCCGGCGCGGCCGGCGAGCGTGGGCGCGGACCACTGAGGGCGCCCGCGGCAAGCCGCTGGTGCCCTGGCGGGCGCAGCGCACTGAACAGGCGCCGCCCGTTCAGCCCGTGTGCAGCACCCGCGACGTATGCCGGGCGATCACGGCTTCTTCATCGGTGCGCAGCACCCACGCGCTCACCGGGCTTTCGGCGGTGGTGAGCCGCAGGGCGCCGCCGGTGCTGTGCTTGCTGTTCGCCGCCGCATCGACGTTCACGCCCAGCCACTCGCAGTCTTCGAGCACGCGCTCGCGCAAGGCCGCGTCGTTCTCGCCGATGCCGCCGGTGAACACGATGGCGTCCACGCCGCGCAGCGCGCCGGCCAGCAGGCCCATGTGCTGCACCACCTGCTCCGCGAAATGCGCGATGGCCTCGGCCGCGGCGGGTTCGGCCGAGGCCTGCAGCGCGCGCATGTCGCTGGACACGCCCGACAGGCCGAGCAGGCCAGACTCGCGGAACAGCAGCTTCTCGACCGCGTCGGCCGACAGGCCGCGCGCGCGCAGCAGGTACAGCACCACGGCCGCGTCGATGCTGCCGCATCGCGTGCCCATGGTCAGCCCGTCGAGTGGCGAGAACGTCATCGTCGTCGCGACCGAGCGGCCGTGCGCCATGCCGCACATCGACGCCCCGTTGCCCAGGTGCGCGACGATCACGCGCTTGTCGGCCAGCGCGGGCGCAAGGCTGGCGAACTGCGCCACGATCGATTCGTAGGAAAGGCCATGAAAGCCGTAGCGCCGCACGCCCGCGTCGTGCAGCTCGCGGGGCAATGCGAAGCGGCGGTTGACCTCGGGCTGCACCGCATGAAATGCCGTGTCGAAGCAGGCCACCTGCGGCACGCCGCCGAAGGCCTTCATCGCCGCGCGCACGCCGGCCAGGTTGTGCGGCTGGTGCAGCGGCGCGAGCGGCTCCAGCTTGGCGAGCGCGTCGAGCAGCGGCCCGTCGATGCGCACCGGCGCCACGAAGTCGGTGCCGCCGTGCACGATGCGGTGCCCCACCGCTGCGATGCGTTCGCTGGCCGCCTCGTGCGCATGCCATTCGAGCAACGCAGCCAGCGCGCCCTGGTGCGAGGCCTGCGCACCGGCCAGCGGCTCGTCGAGCAGCGATTGCCCTTGCGCGTCGTGCACGCGCAAGCGCGCCTGCAGCCCCGCGCCCAGTCCGTCGGCCTGGCCCGACCAGCGCGCCGAGGGCAATGCGCCGTCGTCACCGGGGTGGGCCGCATCGAACAAGGCGACCTTGATGGACGAGGAGCCCGCGTTGAGCGTCAGCAGCGAATCGGTCATGGGTTCAGGCGTAGTGCGTGTCGAGGCATCGTAGCGGCTCGAAAGCCCGTGGCGATGACGGCGCCCGCTTCATTCCCGCGCCCGCTTCATCCCGGGCTCGCCTCGCACACCAGCTGCGCCAGCAGCCGCGCCGCCGGGCCCATGCTGCGGTTGCCGCGGTGCACCAGCCCGACCTCGCGGTGGAAGGTGTGCGGCCCCAGGTCGATGGCGCGCACCCCCGCCGGCCAGCGGCGGTGGGTCGCGGTCTGCGGCACCAGCGCCACGCCCAGGCCCCGGGCGACCAGGCCCACGATGGCCTCCAGCTCGTCGACCTCGCACACGTCGCGCACGCTGAGGTGCGACGCCCGCAGGAAGCGATCGACCTGCCGCCCGCCGAAAGACACGCGGTCGTAGCGCACGAAGGGCTGGCTCGACAAGATCTCCGCCCAGTCGTCGCCCGCCACATGCCGCGGCACCAGCAGCCTGAACGGCTCGCGCAGCAGCGTGGTCCAGCGCAGGTCGCCGTGCATGGAAAACGGCGGCCTGATGATCAGCGCCATGTCGAGCTCTCCCGCATCGACCTGGTCGGCCAGCCCCATCGACACGCCCGGCACCACGCGCGTGCGCGCGCCCTCGCACTGCTTGTGGAAACGCGCCAGCACGTCGGGCAGCATCGAGCGCTGCACCGACGCGATGGCGCCGATGCCGATGACGCGCGCATCGGGCGCATGCGCCGCCGCGTCCGCGCCCAGGTTGCCATACAACCGCACCAGCTCCTCGGCCTGCGCCAGCGTGTGGCGGCCCGCGTCGTTCAGCTGCGCGGAACGACCGGTGCGGTCGAACAGCGCAAAGCCCAGCTCGGCCTCCAGCCGCTGCATCTGCGCGCTGACCGCCGCCTGCGTGAGGCCGATCTTGTCGCCCGCGGCGGAGAAGGTGCCCTCGCGCGCCACGGCGATCAGGGTCTTGAGCTCCCGAATCATTCATCAACCCTTTCGATGCTCGAGACAAATATATATTGATTTTGTTTTTGCTCTGGGGCTCCTACGATCCGGGCCGAGCCAGTCGTTTCACCTGGTTCTTCCGATTCATCCACAAGAAAGCCCACGCCCATGAAGGCCCCCGCCTCGAACCCCGACATGCTGTCCCCCTTCCATCTCGCGTTCCCGGTGCACGACCTGGCGCTGGCGCGCAAGTTCTACGGCGAGACGCTGGGCTGCCCCGAAGGCCGCAGCTCGCCCGAGTGGATCGACTTCAACTTCTACGGCCACCAGATCGTGGCGCACCTCGCGCCCGAGGCCGCGGGCACGGCGCAGCTCAACGCGGTGGACGGCCACGGCGTGCCGGTGCGGCACTTCGGCATCGTGCTGCCGATGGCCGAGTGGGAGGCCGCCGCCGCGCGGCTGGAGGCCCACGGCACCGAGTTCGTCATCGCGCCCTACATCCGCTTCAAGGGCGAGCCGGGCGAGCAGGCGACCATGTTCTTTCTCGATCCGTCGGGCAATGCGCTGGAGCTGAAGGCGTTCTCGGACATCGGAAGGCTGTTCGCGAAGTAGCAGCTCCGTGGAGCGGAGGCCACGGGTCGGCCAAGCGGGCCGGACCGGCCAGGCGGGCGCGCGGGAGGGGGGTGCCGGGGGCGACGACAATCTGTCGCTCCTACCCACCACTCGCTGCACATCCGGATGATGTTCCGCCTCCCCCGCCACGCGGGCCTTGCGCTCGCATGGCGCCTGTTCCAGGCACCTGCATTTGCTGCATTTGCATGGGCACTTGCCTTTGCACTGACCCTGGCCCTGTCGCTGTTCCTGCCGACCCAGGCCTCCGCCCAGCCGGCCGGCGCATCCGGTGCGCAGGCCACACCCACACCTACCCCCACGCTGCAAGCCCCGCTGGAACCGCTGCGCGTCTCGCGCCAGCCCCAGGGCCTGCCGGCCGTGCGGCACCTGCAGTTCTTCGAGGACACCACCCGCGCCCTCGGCATCGAGCAGGTGCGCACCCCGCCGCAAGAGGCGCGCTTCACGCTGCCCGACGATCCGCTGCGGGGCAAGGAGTCGGACCGGGTGCTGTGGTTCAAGCTGCAGATGCAGCTGGCCGACCCCGGCGACGCCGCCGACGCGCAGCGCGACTGGCTGATGCTGGTGCCCACCGTGTCCACCCACGACCTGCGCTTCTACGGCCCCTTCGACGCCGACGGCCATGCGCTGGCCGAGCCCGTGGTCACCGGCATGCGCCACCCGTGGGCGACCCGGCCTGCGGCCTCCGAGCAGATGGCGTGGCGCTTTCGCCTGCCAGGGCCGGGCACGTACACGGCCTACTTCCGGGTGGAATCGACCTTCGCGCGCATCTACGACGTCAGCATCTGGGAGCCGGCCGACTACCTGCAGTCGACGCAAGACAAGCGCATGTTCGACGGCGTGAGCTACGGCCTGCTCATCGGCCTGATGGTGTACGGGCTGGTGCTGTTCCTGGTGTTCGGCGAAGGGCTGTACGCCTACTACATGCTGTCTTGCGCCTGCGGCCTGCTGGCGCTGGGCAGCATCAACGGCCACGCCCTGCGCTACCCCTTCGCGCACTGGCCCGAGGCCGCCGGCATCGCCTACACCGCGGGGCCGGCGCTGTGGGCCATCTGCAAGCTGCAGTTCGGCCGGCGCCTGCTGCGGCTGCGCCACTTCGCGCCGCCGCTGGACCGGCTGGTGCAGGCCTTCACGCTGACGCTGGCGCTCGCCATTCCGTACGCGCACTGGGGTTCCCACCCGCTGCTGACCTTCAGGCTGGTGCAGCTGTCGGTGGTGGCCTCCACGGTGGTGATGGTGGTGGGCGCGCTGGCCGCGATGCGGCGGCGCTACTGGCCGGCGGTGCTCTACTTCTTCGGCGTGGCGCTGCTGCTGGCCGGCGTGGGCACCATCGTGCTGCCGAGCTGGGGCTGGACCACCTGGGCGCCCAACCAGATGAACGTGTCGCAGGGCGCGCTGGTGGCCGAGCTGGTGGTGTTCGCGGTGGCCATGGCCTCGCGCCTGCGGCTGGTGCTGCGCTCCGAACAGGCGCTGACCGCGCGCACGCAGCAGCTGGTGGAAGCGCTGGGCACCGACGCGCTCACCGGCGCCACCAGCCGCACCGGCCTGGAGAGCCGCGGCGAGGAATGGCTGCGCGAAGGCCGGCCGTTCGCGCTGATGCTGCTCGACCTGGACGGTTTCAAGGGCGTGAACGACGCGCACGGCCACGCGGCCGGCGACGCCGTGCTGCTGGCCACCGCGCAGCGGCTGCGCCAGCAGCTGCGCGCGGACGACGTGGTGGCGCGCCTGGGCGGCGACGAGTTCGCGGTGCTGGTGCTGGGCAGCCCGTCGCGCGACACCCTGGCGGCGATGGCCCAGCGCATGGTCGATGCCTGCGCGATGCCGGTGGACTTCGAAGGGCGCCCGGTGTCGGTCGGCATGAGCCTGGGCATCGCCCGCCAGCCGGAAGACCGCGCCGGCCAGGACGGCACGCCGGGCGACACCCTGGCCGCCCTGCTGCGCGCGGCCGACCGAGCGATGTACCACACCAAGCAGCAGCGCACAGGCCCGGCCTTCACTTTCGCGGCCGACCTGGCCAACCTTGCCGGCACGCAGGCGCAGCGGCCGGTGCAAGAATCGCTTCATGAGCGACACGCCACGCAGTGACCCGGCCGGCCCGACGCAACGCCCCCCGCGCCCGTACAGGCCCGGCTGGCTCCCCGACGTGGCCACCGCGCGCTGCACGGGCTGCGGCTGGTGCGTGGCCGCCTGCGACCTTCATCTGCTGAGCCTGGAGGTCACGCAAGGGCGCAAGGCCTCGGTGCTGCACGATGCCGAGCGGTGCACCGGCTGCAGCGACTGCGCCGTGACCTGCCCGTTCCACGTGATCACGATGCGCAAGAGCCACGCGGCCTGAAGCGAGCCCGCGGGCTCGGGTTCACCGTGAGGCTCAGGCCCCGATGGCCTTGGCGTCGTAGGCCTCGCTGTATGCCTTCCAGTCCTTCTCGACCTCGGCGGCGCATTGGTGGGCCGCCGCCAGCAGGTCGCCGCGCCACGACGCGGCCGAGCCCCCGAAGTCGATCAGCGCATCCGCGATGGCCGAGCCTTGCCGGCCCGCGCTGCGCAACTGCGCCCACGCCATGAGCTGCCCCATCTGGCCGATGACGCCGCCGATCTGCGCCAGGCTGCTGCGGCGCACGTCGAGGTTCACGCGGTCTTCGCTGGGCTGCAGGCCGCGCAGCACGTAAGACGCATCGCCCTTGACTCCCACGTCGGCCGCCACGACCGGTTGCAGAAACGCCATCGACACCGCCTGCATCCGCCGCTGCAAGGCCACCACCCGGTGCGCCTGCGACGGCCATGCCGGCTGCTTCAGCGCAAGGTGCGGCGCAAGCGACGACGGCAGCGCCTGCTTCAGGTCGAGCAGGTAGTTGGCGTCGGGCGAGCCCTTGCCTTCCACCAGCACGATGTAGCGCTCCACCCCCAGGCTGCCGGTGCCCGCGATGCGCCGCGCCACGTCGAGCACCTTGAAGAAGCCCGACTTGTCCTGTGCGGCGGCGAAGCTGTCGACGAGCTTCACGACCTTGGCGCGCGCCTCGTCGCTCGCGGCCAGCGCGTGCTTGCCGTCGCAGCGAATGACGCGACCGTGCGCCTTCTTGTCGGTGCGCTTGTCCAGGAAGGCCGGGCGGCTGCGCGCCTTCAGCGTGTCGAGCAGGTCGCGCACCAGGCCGTCCGCCGTGTCGCGCTCCACCCAGCGCGCCTTGCCGAGCACCAGCGCGGCCGCGTAGGCATCGAGAAAGGTGCCGCACAGCGCCTGCGCGTCGGCGGGCGTGGCGCGCAGGGCGTCGCCCGCCACAAGAATGCTCGACAAGAAGCGCACCAGCTCCCACGTGACCGGCGCGAGCGCGGCTTCGTCGAAGTCGTTCAGGTCGAAGTACACCAGCCGGTTGTCGCCCTTGTAGCTGCCGAAGTTCTCCAGGTGCGCGTCGCCGCACAGCCAGCCCGCGGGCGCCTTGGAAAACAGCGCGTCCGGCGGCAGGCGGTCGTAGAACAGGTGGCAGGTGCCGCGCAGGAAGACGAAGGCGTTGCTGCGCAGGTTGGCGTACTTCATCGCCAGGCGCTCGGGGTCCCGGCCGGCGTTGAAGTTGCGGATGGTGTCGACGACGTTGGGCATGGGGGGCTCTCGCTTCGGGCACGCGCGGCGCGCGGTGCATGTCGCGTCGATTCTGCGGCAGGACCGGCGGCTGGAGTACGGCGCATCCGGCGCGCGATGGCGGTGCAGACCTACAAACGGCCGGGGGGCGAGGCCCGATAACTCTGGTCGCCCCCACCCCTTCTATCCTGACCGTTCAGACACACCATGCCCGAAGAACGCGACCCTGCCCTCGCCGCCTGGATGGCCGCCGAAAGCGCCGCCTACACCGCCATCCACGCGCTCTACCAGCGAACGCAGGGAGGCCGCTTCAGCGCCCCCGACGCCCGCATCGAGCAGATTGCCCGGCTGCGCAAGGAGGCGGACGTGCGCTTCGCCAGCTTGTGGGGCGCGCTCGGCACCGCGGCCCAGCCGCGCGTCGCTGTCGCCGTTGCCGGTGCTGTTGCCGTCTCGCCCGAGCCGGTGCGCGCGGTGGCGATGGGCCAGCTCATCGAACTGCGCTCGCGCGCAGCCGCGGAGCCGGTGGAAAAGCGCCGAAGCCTGGGCTGAAGCCCGCGGTCGCTCAGAACGGCCAGACGGGGTTCGGGCTGGTCATGTCGATGCGCACGACCGTGCCGTGGTCGTTGGTGACGCGGTTGGCATAGAAGCGCGGCGTTTCCTTCGCGAACCCGTAGCTGTCGACCTGGGCCGCCGCCGCGGCGGTATAGCGAACACCCCACAGGTCGAACATCGCGCGCTGGTCTCTCTGGGTGATGAACGACAGCGTGATCAGCAGGTTGTCGTTGCCGTCGACCGAAGGGCGGTCGGCATAAGTGCTGTAGCCCAGGCGGTTCTTGTAGGTGGCCCAGTCGCTTTTCTCGAACTGGCGCTGGTGCAGATACAGCAGCGTGAAAAGCTCCCACCCGCGCGCGGGGTCGCCGGTGCGTTCTTCCCAGTAATGCACCCACTGCACGTAGAAGGCCATGCGCTCCCCGTTCTGCACGGCATAGGCGTCCGAGCCCCAGATTCGCTGGTAGGCGCCGTCGACCTTGTCGCTCTCGGCGCTCGCGGCCTTGATCATGTCGAAGGCCGAGCGGTAGTTGACCCGGGCGTCCTCGTCGTTCCCGCCCAGCTCCCTGTAGATGCGCCACTTCTTGTGCAGCGGGAACATGTTGTTCGACACCTCGCCACTGCGCCCGGCGTACACGTTCAGCATGCCTTTCTGCAGGTTGTGCCCCAGCTCGTGGCTCTCGCCCCAGCCGCGCGGCCCCACGCCCCAGCTCTGGTCGTAGGGGTTGCCCGAGCAGCCGGCGCCGCAGGCCGCATACGCATCGGCGTTGATGTGCTGCACGCCCGGGCCCTTGTGCCAGGCGTCGCTGGTGCAGTCCCACTGCTGGCCGGTGCAGAAGGCCTGCACCGCGGCGGGCAGGCTCTTGCCCGCGAGGCGGAAGCCCGCGAGCGCGTAGGCGTCTTCGAAAAACAGGGTGCGCAGCTCCGAGATGTAGCGGACCAGGTCGCTGCTGTAGCCGCCGGCCTTCAGCGCCTCTTTCATCTTGTCGACCCGCGTGTGGATCTCCACGCCGGCCAGCTTGATCTCGGCCCAGTCGAACGCCCCCTGGTTCAACGCGGCGACGAACGCCTGCGTATCGGCGCTGCGCGTCAGGTCCAGGAACGGGTGCTGCGCCACGCCCCGCAGGCGCAGGCGCACCACCGCGCCGGCCTGCGCACCGCTGTACGACAGCTGCAGCGTGCCGCCGTACGGGCTGGTCACCTGCAGCGGCCGGTTCACGGTGAGCGCCATGGCCGGGCTCGCCAGAAAGCGCGGGCGGTCGTACGAAGTCCACATGCGCGTGGAACCGCCGCGCTGGGTGTTCAGGCGCAAGGCGACGCGGGCCCCGCCGGCGTCCAGCACCTCGGCGGTGAGTGCCTTGCCCGGCACGGCGAAGCGGCCGACGGCGGTGAAGCCGCTTTCCGCCGGCAGGGTCAGCTCGACGACCTCGTCGGCCGATGACACCGCGAGCCCGGCCGACCCGCTGCCCATGAAGCTGCCCAGGTCCGGCTGCGCCGTGCCCGCGGGGCGCGCGTACGCGACCAGGCTGTCGGCCACCGCCGCCTGCTGGAACGCCTGCGGCTGGCGGGCCCTGTCGAGCGGGTACTTGATCTGCTGCCGAACGACGTCGGCCCACAGCGCGGCGAGGCGCAGCACCAGCGTGTTCGGCGTGGCGAACAGGCTGCGGCCGTTGCCGCTCAGCGTGTCGAGCTGCGAGCGCAGGCTGTTCGCCGGGTCCAGCAGTTCGGCGTTCAGGCCGGGCACACCGTTGCAGTCATCGCCCGCGCATGCGCTCCAGTCGTAGTCGGTGCGCCATGTGTTCGCGGCCATCTTGCCGAGCAGCGGCAGCACGGCGTCGAACGGGTCCAGCAGCTTCTGGTTCACCGAGGCGCCGCGGCCCGCGGCCACCGAGTCTTCCGAAAAGTAGTTGCCCGAATAGCCGTCCGACCTCAGGCCCATGCCGGCCAGCATCTGCTGCCCCGACTCGCTCACGGCCCATCCGTTGGTGTGAAGGTAGAGCACGGGCTTGCCGGCCGCGAGCATGGCGCCGACGCGCGCTTCGAGATCGGGCGCCGGCGCCACGCCGGAGCCGACGATGAGCAACTGCGCGCCCTGCACGCACCCCGGCGTGGCCATGAAGTCGCAGGCCGCGCTGCTGGCGCGCACGCCCGCCTTGGCGAGGCCCGCGGCCGCGCGGCGCGTGTCGATGCCGGCCAGCCCGACCACCAGCGGCTCGGGCAGCGCGGCATCGGCGTCTCCTAGCACCAGCCAGCTCAGCAGGCGCTTGAACACGGGCGCATGGGCCAGGTTGCTGCCGCCGTCGAACTGCGCCAGCACATCGGTGCCGTAGCCCGCCGCGCGCCCCGCGGCTGGCGTGGCCAGACTGGCGAGCATCTGCCCCTTGTCTCCGACCACCAGCGGCTGCGCCGCCTCGCCCGAGATCGGCATGACGAGCTGGCTGCTGCGGCCGACCTGGTATTCGCTGCTCGCGTTGCCGTAGATGCTGGCGGCCCGATCGCGCTGCGCGTCGGCGATTTGCCGGGCGGTCTTGCGGGCGCAGAGCGCCAGCGGCGCGGGATCGGTCAAGCCCGTGGCATCGCCCGTCTGCACGGCCTTGTCGATCTCGGGCGCGCAGAAAGAAGGAACGATCACCGGGGCCACCACCGCGTCATCGGGCGGGAGCGGAACGGGGTCCGCCACGTGGGCAGCGTCCGGCGGCGCGTCGGTGCCGGCGGCCGTGCCCGGCGGAACGAAAGCGACCCCGCCCTGCCCGCCCCCACCGCCTCCTCCTCCGCCACCTCCTCCACCGCCACATCCCGCCGCAAGAAAAGCACACAGCGCCAGCGCGCTCCAATACCGAAGACCGAGTCTCATCGTTCGAAAATTCCAGTGGGCGAACGAGGCAGGCGTGGCAGTGCCAGGCGGGCGAAAACGCCGCTGGGCACCACCGATGGATTTCCTCCAGTCCCTCGCTCTTCAAGACCTGGCACCGGTGCCTGTCGCGTCTCCGCCCGGTGCTTTTTTGTTGGCTCTGCGCGGCTTTGCGCCATCGAATGGCGGTCGGCGTTTTTGTGCAGATTTGTGAAGATATGTCAAAAATTGCAGATGGCCAACGGCATTTGCTTCGGCGTCGCCGATGCCCCGCGCCGATGGAAATGAAAGTACGCAGCAGCGCGCAGTGGCTGTTGCGAAATTGCCGACGGAGCGACCCTACGCGCTGAACACGCGCGCCAGTTCGTACGGCGGCGCCACCTCGAGCTGTGCGTAGGTGCATTCGGCGGGCGGCTTGTCCGCGCGCCAGCGCAGGAAAGTCGTGCCGTGGCGAAAGCGCCGCCCCTGCAGGTGGTCGTACTTCACCTCGCACACGCGCTCCGTGCGCAGCGGCACCCACGACAGGTCCTTGCCCGAACTCCAGCGGCTTTGCGCTCCGGGCATGCGGTGCGCATCGTCGTTGGCATCGCTCGCCCAGCCTGCCCACGGATGGCCTGGCAGCGCGCGCTTGCGCAGCGGCGCCAGTTCCTTCGCCAGGTCCTGGCGCGCCTGCATGCCGAACGACGACGTCATGCCCACGTGCTGCAGCACGCCCGCGTCGTCGTACAGCCCCAGCAGCAGCGAGCCGACCGCCTCGGGCCCGCCCTCGACCGTGCTCTTGTGCCAGCGCAGCCCCGCCACCACGCAGTCCGCCGCGCGCACATGCTTGACCTTGAACATCGCCCGCTTGCCCGGCTGGTACGTCGCATCGGCGGGCTTGACCATCACGCCGTCGAGCCCGGCGCCCTCGAAGTGCCGCAGCCAGCGCGCGGCGAGCGCGCGGTCGGTGGTCATGGGCGTGAGCCGCAAGGGCGGCCGCGCCTCGGCCAGCAGGGCCTCCAGCAGCATCCGGCGCTCGGCCTGCGGCCGCGCCATGCAGTCGACGCCATCGAGCCGCAGCAGGTCGAAGGCCACGAAGGCGGCCGGCGTCTCGGCGGCCAGCCGCGCGACGCGCGATGCGGCGGGATGCACGCGCTGCTGCAGCGCGTCGAAGTCCAGGCCCCGCGGCGTGGCGACGACGATCTCGCCGTCGAGCACGCAACCGGCCGGCAGCCATTCGGCCAACACCGCGTGCAGGTCCGGAAAGTAGCGGTCCAGCGGCTTGGCATCGCGGCTCTGGATGCGCACGCCGCCCGCGTCGTGGAACACGATGGCCCTGAAGCCGTCCCACTTCGGCTCAAACAGGAAGTCGCCGCTGTCGGGCAGCCGCTCGGCCACCTTGGCCAGCATCGGCAGGATCGTCCGGGGGGTTTTCATCGGCCAAGAAGATGCGTTGTCCGACGCGCGGCGGGAAGGCGAAGGCCGGAAGATGGCGACATCCTTTTTCCACTGCTGCCGGCCCAGGCCTAGCTTCCGGTTCCGGTCCCTGCATTGCGCATGTGATGAAGATCGCCACCTTCAACATCAACGGCATCAACAGCCGGCTGGAGCGCCTGCTCGAATGGCTCGCCGAGTCGAAGCCCGACGTCGCCTGCCTGCAGGAGCTGAAGTCGCCGAACGACAAGCTCCCCATCGACGCGATCCACTCGGCCGGCTACGGCATCGTCGCGCACGGGCAGCGGTCGTGGAACGGCGTCGCCATCCTGGCGCGCGGGCGCGAGCCCATAGAAACCGGCCGCGGCCTGCCCGGCATGGAAGCCGACCCGCAGAGCCGCTACCTCGAGGCGACGGTCGGCGGCGTGCTGGTCGGCTGCCTCTACCTGCCCAACGGCAACCCGCAGCCGGGCCCCAAGTTCGACTACAAGCTGCAGTGGTTCGAGGCCTTCAACAAGCATGCGAAGAAGCTCTTCGCCTGCGGCCTGCCCGTGGTGCTGGCCGGCGACTACAACGTGGTGCCCACCGACGCCGACATCTACAACCCTGCGTCGTGGCGCGACGACGCGCTGCTGCAACCCGAGAGCCGCGCGGCCTTCGCGCAACTGTCGAAACAGGGCTGGACCGACGCCGTGCGCGCCTGCCACCCCGGCCGCGTGCCCTTCACCTTCTGGACCTACTGGCGCAACCGCTTTCCGCGCGACGCCGGGCTGCGCATCGACCACCTGATGCTGAACGCCGAGCTCGCGCCCATGCTGCGCAATGCCGGCGTGGACCGCGACGTGCGCGGGCGTACCGGTGCGAGCGACCACGCGCCGACGTGGGTGGAACTGGACGTGCCGACGGCCTGAAGCTTGAAGGGAAAGCTCGAGTGGAAAGTCGCTGCCGGCGCTGCGCGCCAACACGCGGTCAGCGAAAAGTTTTCACCCTTTTCACCCTTCGCACGCTTGTATATTCGCCCGGCCGACAAGGCACGAGGGCGCCGTCTTCCGCGTGAAAACCGTGGCAGTCCGCGGCGCCGCATCCAGAAAAATCCAGGGCGAATCCCATGCATCCCATCCAGAAAAAAGCCGGCAGCCTCGCTGCCTTCCTTCCCGCGTTTCCGCTGCTGGTCGCAGCCGCCTTTTGGCACGCCGGCGCACAGGCCGACGAGGCCGCGCCGGTGCAGAGCTACAACGCGATCGTCGCGGCCTACAAGGCCGACCCGCAGCAGGCCGCGAGCACGTACACGCAAAAGCGCCTGGCGTTCAGCGGCCGCGTGATGCGCATGGGCAGCGACGCGGGCACCACCTATTTCGGCGCGATGACCGACGACGGCGCGCAGTTCGACACCCACTTCGCGGTGAGCGACCAGGAGGCCTTGAAACCGAAGTTCACCGGCCAGAAGATGACGCCGTTCCAGCTCTCGTCGAGCCTGGTGTTCGATTGCCTGAACGAAGGCTTCCAGGCCAGCGCGCTGGTGCCCTCGCCCAAGCTCGTGCAGTGCCGGCTGGTGAAGTGAAGCGGGGTCACGGTGAAGCGGGCGCGGGGCCGAGCGCGCGCACCTGCCGCACCACGGACAACACGGCATCGACCACCGCATCGGGCTCGTCGAACTGAATGTCGTGGCCCGCGTTCGGCAGCAGCCGGTGCGTGCCGCGCGTCGACCATGTGGCGATGTCGTCGTGCATCTGCTTCCACAGGGCCTGCACCTCCTTGCCCTGCGCCGGCGTGATCTTCATGCCGTGCAGTTCGCTCTCGGTGTAGGGCGCCATCGCGGTGAGCACCACCAGCGGGCGGTCGCCCAGTTCTCGAAATGCGCCGGCTTCGGCCAGCGTGCGTTCGGTGGCGTCGCTTTCGGCCAGCTCCGCGCGAAACGACAGCGGCGCGAAGGCGCGGATGGCGGCCACCTCCTGCTCGGACTGGTGCGGCATCCGCGGCAGTAGCCGGGGCGCAGCCACCCGCAGCAGGCCCGTCCAGCCCAGCCGCAGGAACAGGCGCGACAGCGGCGATCGCTTTTCCACCATGTACTGCGCCACGCGCGCCGCCTGGTCGGGATGCGAAGGGTCGACCAGCACCAGCCCCGCCACCTGCGCACCGTAGTAGCGCGTGAAGCTCACCACGTACGGCCCGCCGATGGACTGGCCCACCATCACGAAAGGCCCGCGCTCGCCGGCGGCGGTCAACGCGGCGTGAAGGTCTTGCGCCACCTGCTTGGCGCTGGAGGGTTCGCTCGACGCGTCGCTCCACATCAGGCCCGCGCGGCTGTAGGCGCAGGCCCGCGTGTGCGCCGCCACCTTCGGCTGCACGGCCGCCCAGTCGAGCGCGCCGGCCACGCTCTGCCCCGCTTCGAACACCACGGTGGGCGAGCCGCTGCCGCGGCAGTCGAGCTGGGTGCGGCGCCCGCCGATGTCGACCATGCGCCCCGGCGGTGGAAAGTCGCGCGCGGCGCGAAAGCGCCCGACCTGTTCATAGACCACACCCACCAAGCCCGCGAGCACAGCCAGCCCGACGATCACCGCTGCGCCCGGGCCGATGCGCATGGCCACCGCCGCGTCAGACGGGCGGAAACTGGAAGATCAGCTCCTGCAGCATCGAATGCACCACCGGCGGCGACCAGAACGGGTCGAGCGTCTTGTCGCCCAGCGCGGGAATGCCGTTGCGCCAGCAGCGCCAGGTGGCGTGCACCTCGCCGGTCTCGATGTTGCCGGTGAACACCACCTCGTTGAGCCGCCCGCCCTGCGCGCCCCATCTAAAACCCACGTGGGGCGGCGCGTCGCGGTTCAGGCCGCCCAGGCCCTCCTCGCGGTCGACGTAGCACTCGGCCGCGTCGCCCAGCTTGGCGTCGATGTACGCGGCGAACTCGCAGAACACCGGGTAGGCCAGTTCGTTGAGCCGCTGCGCCATGCGCCGCGCCCGCCGGGTGCGGTCGGCCACGTCGGTGTCTTGCCGGGGCTCCAGCAGCCTTGCGTCGAAGTAGCTGTCGAGCAACTGGAATTTCGAACCGTTCATCGCTTCCCTTTCGGCAGTGCAGGTATGCAGGTCATTGCTTATAGGCAGAACAGCTGAATGCAGCCTGTCTCCAACGGCAGGCGCAGCGCTTTACATGGCCGGAACCATGAAATATTTCACAAAGCAATAACTATGCAAAACAAATGCAAGCCGTTGGCTACTTGAGCCGATAACTGAGCTTTCGGTTCCCGCCCACCGTCGAGTCCAGCCCCAGCCATTCGCCCTGCGCGGAATACCAGACGTCGATGGGCTGGGCGTCGGTGGCAATGCGCCAGCGCGTGGCGGCCACCGGCTGGCCGCGCACCTCGACGGTGCCGCTGCCCGCGCGGCTGACCTGCACCGCCTCGAACTTGCCGCTCTGCGCGTTGAGCAGCTTGTCTTGCGTGCGGATGGCGGGGTTCCAGTACGCGAAGCTCATCACGCAGCCTTCGAGCGACTGCGTGCCCTTGGGCGTGGTGACGGCCAATGCGTTGTCGCCGGCGGCCTCGGCGTTCACCTTCTCGGGCGTGCCGTCGTCGTCGGTCTTGGAGCTCAGGCGCTTCAGGCAGTCGCCGCGCCAGGTCTCGGTGGCGTTGTGCTGGTAGCGGTAAACCGTCACGCCCAGCAGCTTGACCGCGAAGCGCGCCTCGCTCGTGAGCTTGCGCTCGTCGCCCGCGGTGGCCAGCGCGAAGCGGTGCTCGCCGATGGGCGAATCGTCGAGCAGCACCCGGAAATTCCATTCGCCGCCGGCCGGTCCGGCGGCCGAGGCGGTGGCCGCGCCGTTCGAGAGCGCGGCCAGCGCCGCCAATGCCAGCGCCGATGCCAGCCGCCGGTGCTTGTTCGTTCTCATGACGTCTTGCGGTTGCTGCGCACCGGTCCTGGCAGAAAGGCGTTGGTGCGCGCGATGTAGTCCCGGTACGCCGGGCGCCGCTCGCCGATGTCGCCTTCGAGCATGTGCACGCCCGACACCTTCAGCAGCAGCCAGGTCATGAGCAGCGGCGACACCACGCTCCACGCCCCACCCCACCCCGCGCCGCCGACGGCGACGAGCCACAGCCCCCACCACACGCAGCATTCGCCGAAGTAGTTGGGGTGCCGCGTGTAGCGCCACAGGCCGCGGTCCATCACCCGGCCCTTGCTCGACGGATCGGCCTTGAAGCGCGCCATTTGCGCGTCGCCCACCGCCTCGAAGAAGGTGCCGAACAGTGCCAGCGCGATGCCCAGCGCGTCGAGCACGCCCAGCGGCCGCAGGGCCGCCATGCCCGGCAGGAACGGCGCCGACACCACCCAGGCCAGCACCGCCTGCAGCGCGAACACCAGGTACAGGCTCTTAAACCCGAAATTCGGCTGGTTGCGCGCGCGAATCGCCTGGTAGCGCCGGTCTTCGCCGTGGCCCCAGTTGCGCCAGGTGATGTACAGGCACAGCCGCACCGCCCAGGCCGCGCCGATCACCGCCATGCACAGGCCGCGCACCGTCTGCACCGGCAAGAGCGCGAAATAGACGATGCCCGCGCCCACGATGCACACCGGCCACATGCGGTCGATGAGGCTCGCATCGTTCCTCACCAGGCTGGCCACCCAGGTCAGCAGCGCCAGCGACGCGGTCAGGGCCAGGCCTGCAAGTGCGACCCCCGTCATGCCGCGCGGCGCTCGAACAGGTAGTGGCTCACCCACCAGCGCTGGCCCTGGTCGAACCCGAACAGCTCCGCCACCGACATGAAGAACAGCCGCCAGCGCGTCCACCAGATGTTGGCCTCCGCCCCGTAGGTGGCTTGGAACAGCGGGCGCAGCGTGTCGCGGCGCTCGTCCATGTTGCGCAGCCAGGCCTCGGCCGTGCGCTGGTAGTGGCTGCCTTCCCAGCGCCAGCGGCGCAGCAGCCGCAGGTCGTCCTGGCAGTGCAGGGCCAAGTCGTCGCTGGGCATCATGCCGCCGGAGAAGAAGTACTTGCTCATCCAGTCGCTGGGGTCGCGCACCTCGAAGGGGTACGGCGCCTCCTTGTGCGCGAACACGTGCATGAAGAACCTGCCGCCCGGCTTCAGCCAGCGCGCCACGTTGGCGAAGGCCTGCGGCCAGTTGCGCAGGTGCTCGAACATCTCGACCGACACCACGCGGTCGAAGCGCTCGTCGGTGTCGAACACGTTGATGTCGCGCGTCAGCACGCGCACGTTGCGCAGGCCCCGCAGCGCCGCCTGCGCCTCGATGTATTCGCGCTGCGAATTGGAGTTGGACAGCGCCGTGATCCGGCTGCGGGGGTAGTGCGCGGCCATCCACAGCGTGAGCGAGCCCCAGCCGCAGCCCAGCTCCATCACGTCCTGCCCGTCGAGCAGACCGGCGCGCTCGCAGGTCGCGGCCAGCGCGGCGGACTCGGCCTCTTCCAGCGTCTTGGTGCCTTCGGGCCAGTAGCAGCTGCTGTATTTGCGGTGGTTGCCCAGCACTTCGCCGAAGAAGGCGGCCGGCACCTCGTAATGCTGCTCGTTGGCCTTCTCGGGGAGCGGCGCCAGGTTGGCCTTGCCCATGCGGGCGACGAAATCCTGCGTCAGGTCGGCCACGGCCAGCGCGTTGCCGGCCTGCAGCTCGTGGAGGCGGTCTTTCAGCAGGCGTCGGATGCCGCTGCGCACGACCGTGTCGGGCACCAGGCCTTTCTCGACCCAGCGAATGGCAAAAGAAATGTCTTGCGGCATGTCGGTTTTCCTCGTTGGGGCACGTCGATGCGCGTGCCACAGGCACCTGTACGCGGCGGGATGGGTTTTGGATGAGCCCGGGCCATTGTGGACGCCCGGCCCCGGTTGCGGAATGCCCCGTTCCGGCCGAATTCAGGGGTTTGTCAGGGCTTTGGCGCCCGCTTCGCGCCCCCGGCGGCGCTCTGCGCCTATGCTGACGTCCCGCAATTTCACTCATGCCCGCTCATGCGCAATCTGGTGGTGGTGCTGGGCGACCAGCTGAGCCTTGCCAGCGTCGCCTTCGAAGGCTTCGACGCCGCGCAAGACTGCGTGTGGATGGCCGAGGTGCCGCAGGAATCCACGCACGTGCCCAGCACCAAGATGCGCACGGCCCTGTTCCTCTCGGCGATGCGCCACTTTGCCGAGGCGCTCACCGCGCGCGGCATGCCCCTGGACTACCTGAAGCTGGGCACCCACGGCTTCGACTCGCTCGCGGACGCCCTGACCGACGCACTGCAGCGCCATCGCCCCCGAGCGGTCGTGATGGTCGAGGCCGGCGATTGGCGCCTGGAGCAGGCCATCGCCCAAGCCTGCCAGGCATGCACCGCCGCCGGCGTGCGGCTCGCCGTGCGGGACGACCTGCACTTCATGGCCTCCCGCGCCGAATTCGCCGAGCACGCGCAGGGCAAGCGCCGCCTGGTCATGGAGGCTTTCTACCGGCAGATGCGCGTGAAGCACCGCGTGCTGCTGGACGACGGCGGCCAGCCCGAAGGCGGGCAGTGGAACTTCGACCACGACAACCGCGGCGCCTTCGGCCGCGAGGGGCCGGGCATGCTGCCTGCGCCGCCCTCGTTCCCGCCCGACGCCCTCACGCGCGAGGTGCTGGCCGACGTGGAGGCGCACTTCGGCGAGCACTACGGCAGCGCCGCCGCGTTCGACTGGCCGGTGACGCGCGAGCAGGCGCTGGTCGCGCTGAACGACTTCGTCGCCTTCCGGCTGCAGGACTTCGGCCGCTTCCAGGACGCCATGTGGACCGACGAGCCCTTCCTGTACCACGGGCTGCTGTCGTCGTCGCTGAACCTCAAGCTGCTCGACCCGCGCGAGGTGATCGACGCGGCCGTGGCGCAGTGGCGCGCCGGCGCCGTGCCGATCGAATCGGTGGAAGGCTTTGTGCGGCAGATTGTCGGGTGGCGCGAGTTCATGCGCGGCGTGTACTGGTGGCGCATGCCGAAGCTGCTCGAAGCCAACGCACTGAAGCACCACGAGAAGCTGCCCGACTGGTACTGGACCGGCCAGGTCGGCATGAACTGCATGCGCCAGGCCATCGGCCAGACCTTGCGAACGGGCTACGCGCACCACATCCAGCGGCTGATGGTCACCGGCAACTTCGCGCTCACCTTCGGCGTTGCGCCGGCGCAGGTGCATGCGTGGTACCTGTCGGTGTATGTCGACGCGGTGGAATGGGTCGAGCTGCCGAACACCGTGGGCATGTCGCTGTACGCGGACGGCGCTCGCTTCGTGACCAAGCCTTATGCCGCGGGCGGCGCCTACATACGGCGCATGAGCAACTACTGCGACGGCTGCCGGTACAAGCCCGGCACGCGCAGCGGCGAAGGCGCTTGCCCGATGACGGTGATGTACTGGGACTTCGTGGCGCGGCACGAAGCCATGCTGGAGAACAACCCGCGCACGGTGATGATGACGCGGAACCTGCGGCGGTTCGGCGCGGACGAACTGGCGGCGATCAAGGGCACCGCGGCTGCGATGCGCGAGCGGCCGGAATTGCTCTAGGGGGCTGTCGATGAGCGCTGACGTGCCTGTGCCTGTGCCCGTGACGGATGAAGAAATCGAGCGGATGGTTTTTGGCTTGCTGGGCCAGCGGGACGCGGACTCTTCCGTTTGCCCCTCGGTGGTTGCGCGCGCGCTGGCCGGTGATGAGCACGCCTGGCGCAAGCTGATGCCCGAAGTGCGCCGCGTGGCCGCGGCGTTGGCGGCCAAGGGCGCGTTGCGGGTGACGCGGGGTGCGGAAGAAGTCGACGCGACTTCTCGAGGTGGGCCGGTTCGTCTGCGTCGGGCGAAGTAGCGTGTGGTTCACGGCGCTCTTTTGCGGATCAGGCACCGAGTTGCCGGATGGATGGACCGCCACATCGTTCCAAAGTTACTCACCTGAGCGCAGATAGATCGGTGGCGCGAACCACTGTCTCACTCAAGCCGGAATTCGTTCGTTTCCGTCTGGTCCGCTTGGAAAGTAAACAGCTAAAGTGCGGCACCCCGAGCCGAGACCGGCGTCAGCTGATGGCCAGGCGATAACCAAGGGCAGCAACCCGCCATGAGCGGACCCCGTGACAACGTGAAGGACGACGACGAATGGCGGCGAAGCAAGCCTTCTTGATGGCATTTGGCTGTGCAGTGGCCGTGCTCGCACTGCTTGCAGTGCTGGCGATCGTTGGGTCGCTGTTGGTCGCCGCGATTCTTCCAAGGGGACATCCGTTGGGAGACCAATTGAGAACGTTTGCCTCCCAGGTCCCGAGCCTGGCTGCTCATGGCGCCATGTGGGTCCGAATGCTCATTGTTGTAGGCGGGATAGGTCTGCTGGTGGTATCGGTTCTGCTGACCGATCCGGCTTTTCACTTCTAGGGAGGCGTTCTTGCGGGCGAGTGCGGGCGAGTGCGGGCGTGTTGGCAAGCAGGCACAGCCCAGTTCCCCGCAAGCGCGGCGTTCACCCCTTGGCGCCTTGCGCTATCGCGGCGGCAGGTTCGCGCGCCAGTTCGATGAAAGCCCGCACGTAGTCGATGGCGGTGTCCGTTTCGCGCGCCCCAAGAAAGATCTGCTTCGCGATGCCGCGCATGCCCAGCCGCACAGGCACCACGTCCATCCTGGCCGCGTACTCTTCGACCAGCCAGCGCGGCAGGGCCGCCACGCCGCGTCCGCTGGCCACCATCTGCAACATGATGTCGGTGGTCTCGATGGCTTTGTGGCGCTTGGGCGTGACACCGGCCGGCAACAGGAACTGGTTGTAGATGTCCAGGCGCTCGACGTCCACGGGGTAGCTGATGAGCACTTCCTGGGTCAGCTGCTGCGGCTTCACGTACGCCGCCGCAGCCAGCGGATGGCCCTTGGCCACCACCAGCACCTGCTCGTAGTCGAACACCGGCTCGAACTTCAGGCCCGGCTTGTAGAGCGGATCGGGCGTGACCAGCAGGTCGATCTCGTAGCCGAAGAGCGCGCCGATGCCGCCGAACTGAAATTTCTGCTTCACGTCCACATCCACGTCGGGCCACGCGGCCAGGTAGGGTGAAACCACCTTGAGCAGCCACTGGTAGCACGGGTGGCATTCCATGCCGATGCGCAGCGCGCCGCGCTCGCCCTGCGCGAACTGGCCCAGGCGCTCTTCGGCCAGGTCCAGCTGCGGCAGCACGCGGTTCGCCACCGCCAGCAGGTACTGGCCGGCCTGCGCCAGGCGCAGGCTTCGGCCTTCGCGCAGCCAGATGTCGGTGCCCAGCTGCAGCTCCAGCTTCTTCATGCTGTGGCTCAGGGCCGACTGGGTCAGGTTCAGCACGCCCGCGGCGGCCGTCAGCGACCCTTGCTTCTCGACCTGCTGGACGATGCTGAGGTGGATGCGCTCAAGCATTCGAATGAATTCCGCTCATGGATTAGTGAAATAAGACCATTTTACTTCATCGACCCCCATCCATACCATCCGTCTCCATTGGTCGTTTGCCTTCCCGGGAGCGACCCTGGAACAGATGAAAGAAAAAATGACACGTCCCCTCCGTCTCGTCGCAGTTTCCGGCGGGCTGCAACGCCCTTCCAGGTCAGCAGCCCTGGCTGAACACCTGATGGACCTGATCGCCGACGAAGTGCCGTGCGAACAGCGCCTGGTCGAACTGGGCCAGCTCGCGCCGCGGCTTGCCGATGCGGTCTGGCGCAGCCAACTGCCCGACGCGGTGGAACGCGAACTTGCGGCGGTCGAGCAAGCCGACGTCTTGGTGGTGGCAACGCCGGTTTTCCGCGGCTCCTACACGGGGCTGTTCAAGCACTTCTTCGACTTCATCCATCAGGACGCCCTGATCGACAAGCCCGTGCTGCTGGCTGCCACCGGTGGCAGCGAGCGCCATGCCCTGGTCATCGACCACCAGCTGCGGCCGCTGTTCAGCTTCTTCCAGGCACGCACGTTGCCGCTGGGCGTCTACGCGACCGACACGGATTTCGTCGACCACCGCCTGCAGAACCAGGCCCTTACCGCGCGGGCCCGACTGGCGGTGCAACGGGCACTGCCGTTGATCGAACTGGCGCGCCACGCCAGGCCCGCCTTGGCCGCGGAAGTGGTCGAGAAAGCGGTCAAGGACGTGGTCGAGGCCTGAAACAACAACCGCCTTCTCTCTTAAAAAAATCAGGTCACCAGATCGCAATGAACAAAGAACTCAGCTTCAACCTCAAGAGCATTCTTTTCGATGAGAACTACCAACCATCGGACAGCACGCGCATCACCACCAACTTCGCGAACCTGGCCCGGGGACAGAGCCGGCAACAGAACCTGCGCAACACGTTGAAGATGATCGACAACCGCTTCAATGACCTGGCGTATTGGGACAACCCGGCGGGAGACCGCTATGCCGTCGAGCTCGAAATCATCTCCGTCGAGATGAGCATCGATGCCGAGAACAGCAATGCGAAAACCAGCAACACCGCGTTCCCGCTGATCGAGATACTGAAAACCTGCATCCTCGACAAGAAGACGAACAAGCGCATCGACGGCATTGCGGGGAACAATTTCTCGTCTTACGTGCGCGACTACGACTTCAGCGTGCTGCTCCCGGAATACAACGCCCATCGCGCGGAATTCAGCACCCCGGACGACTTCGGCGACCTGCATGGAAAGCTCTTCCAGCAATTCGCCAATTCGAGCGTCTACAAGGAGCGTTTCGGCAAGCCGCCGGTCATCTGCATCAGCGCCTCGACCAGCAAGACCTATCAGCGAACCGGAAACCGGCACCCGGTCCTGGGTGTCGAGTACCAGCAGAACGAACTGTCCTCGACCGACCAGTACTTCGCGAAGATGGGCATGCAGGTGCGGTTCTTCATGCCTCCGAACGGCGTTGCGCCATTGGCCTTCTACTTTCGCGGCGACCTGCTGGGCGACTACACCAACCTGGAGTTGATCGGCACCATCAGCACGATGGAAACCTTTCAGCGCATTTACCGCCCCGAGATCTACAACGCCAATTCAGCGGCGGGAAACCTCTATCGACCGAACCTGAAGAATCAGGACTACTCGCTGACGCAGATCGTCTATGACCGGGAAGAGCGCGGCCAGCTGGCCGTGAAGCAAGGCAAGTTCGCGGAGGAGCACTTCATCAAGCCCTACAAGAACGTTCTTGAACGGTGGGTTGCCGATTTCGCGATCTGAGCTTTCCTCCGAATACTTCTCTGCAACGGCGCGTCAGGCAGTGGCTGATCGCCATACCGATTTTTTTATCTTCGATTGAACAGGAAACTCCAGATGTTTGAAACCTCCATTGCCGGCAGCCTGCCGAAGCCCGCCTGGCTGGCTGAAACCAACAAGCTCTGGCCTCAGTGGATGGCCGAAGGCGATGCCCTTCGCCAGGCCAAGGCCGACGCGACCCTGCTGTGGATCAAGGCCCAGGAAGACGCGGGCCTGGACATCGTGTGCGACGGCGAACAGTCGCGCCAGCACTTCGTGCACGGCTTTCTCGAGCAGGTCGAGGGCATCGACTTCGAGCACAAGGTGAAGATGGGCATCCGCGACAACCGCTACGACGCGATGGTGCCGCAGGTGGTGTCGGCCTTGCGCCTGAAAGGCCGCGTGCATGCCTTCGAAGCACAGCTGGCGCGCGCGCACACGAAGAAGAAGCTGAAGTTCACCCTGCCCGGCCCCATGACCATCGTCGACACCGTGGCGGACCGCTTCTACGGCAGCGATGCCGAAGGCAGGGTGAAGATGGCCTTCGCCTTCGCCGAGCTGCTCAACCAGGAAGCGCTGGCGCTCCAGGCCGATGGCGTGGACATCATCCAGTTCGACGAGCCCGCCTTCAATGTCTACATGAAGGATGCCGCCGACTGGGGCGTGCGCGCGCTGGAGCGCGCGGCGCAGGGCTTGACCTGCACGACAGCGGTGCACATCTGCTACGGCTACGGCATCAAGGCCAACACCGACTGGAAGAGCACCCTGGGCGACGAATGGCGCCAGTACGAGGCGGTGTTCCCCGCGCTTGCCCGCAGCAGCATCGACCAGGTGAGCCTGGAATGCATCCACTCCCATGTGCCGCCCGACCTCATGAAGCTGCTGGCCGGCAAGGACGTCATGGTCGGCGTGATCGACGTGGCCAGCGACGTGATCGAGACGCCCGAGGAAGTGGCCGACACCATCGGCCGGGCGCTGGAGTTCGTGCCGAAGGAGCGGCTTTTCCCCTGCACGAATTGCGGCCTGGCGCCGATGGCGCGCGACGTGGCGTGGCGCAAGCTGAAGGCGCTGGCGGAAGGCACGAAGCTGGCGAAGGAGCGGCTCGCTGCGGCTTGACGCCCACGCGGTCGCCGCGCCCGGTCAATCGCCTCGCAAGGCGATGGCCGCATGCCTACCGCCCCCCGGCGTGCTTGGCGATAGCGCTTTAGCGGCATGTCCTTTGGCACAGGCGCAAGGGAAAATTCCTGTCAGAGTAGGTCTCACAAGGAGCTGCGATGACCACCCGTGTCCTGATCGTCGAGGACGAGCCCGAGTTCTTGCGGCGGTTTTCGGACGCGGTGCTGCGCGACCCTGCGCTGCAGCTCGTGGCCGCGGTTTCCACCGGCATGGACGGCAAGGCAATGCTCGACCTGCACGCGCCCAACGTGCTGCTGGTCGACCTGGGGCTGCCCGACATCGGCGGCGTCGAGGTGATCCGCCACGCCGCCGCGCACCAGCCGGACTGCGACGTGCTGGTGGTCACCATGTTCGGCGACGACGCCCATGTGGTCGAGTCGATCGAGGCGGGTGCCACCGGCTACCTGCTGAAAGACGCATCGCCCGAGCGCGTGGCCACCAGCATCCACGAGATCCGGGCCGGCGGCGCGCCCATCAGCCCGGGCATTGCCCGGCGCATCCTCACCCGGTTCAGGCTCACGGTACGGCTCGAGCCGGCGCCGGCCGCACCGCTGCAGCAAGCGCCCCCAGAGCCGCTGCCGGACGCGCGGGCATCCCCGCTGACGCCGCGTGAAACCGAACTGCTGCGCCTGACCGCCAAGGGGCTGACATTCGATTCGATTGGCGAGCTGCTCGAAATTTCGCCGCACACCGTGGTCTCTCACGTCAAGAAAATCTACCGCAAGCTGGCCGTGCACTCGCGCAGCGAGGCGGTCTACGAAGCCAGCCAGCTGGGCCTGCTGTGAAGTCTGAAGGGGCCGCCAGCGCATGGGCGAACACGCGGTTTGGCCGCCCCTGGATGCTGCAGCTCGCCATGCTGCTGGTCGCGGCCCTGCTCATGGCACCCGGGCCGCCGGCACTGGCGCTCGACCTGGCACGCATGCAGGCCCTGGCCTCCAGCGAGGCGAGCCCGCCCGCACCCGACAGCGCCTGGACCGAAGTCGCGCTGCCCGGACCCGTGGCCCCTGCGCCCGGCCTTTCGCGCGGCGGCGCCGTCTGGTATCGCGCCACCTTTGAGGCGCCCGCGCTCGGCGAGCGCGACGGCAGCTGGGCGGTGTACCTGCCCTACCTCTACGAAGGCGGCCAGGTCTGGCTCAACGGCACGCAGGTCGGCGAGGTCGAGGAAGACAGCAGCACCGTGCATGTGCGCTGGGAGCGGCCCCACCTGATCTCGCTGCCGCGCCAGGTGCTCCGCGCGGGCGACAACGTGCTCGCGATTCGCGCGGCCGCCGCGACCGCCTCCGGGTCGCAGCGCTTTCCGGTCGTTTCGGTGGCGCCGCGTGCCGAACTGCTGCCGGTGCACGACCGGCGGCTCTTCTGGGTGCGCACGCTGCCCGAGATCACGGTGGTGGTCTGCCTGCTGATGGCGGTCATCGTGCTGTGCATCTGGTGGCGCCGGCGCAGCGAGGTGCTGTACGGGCTCTTCGGGCTTGCGTCAGCGCTGTGGGGCGTGCGCACCCTGACCTTCGTGATCGAACGCATGCCGTCGCACTACTGGCACCTGTGGCGCACCGTGTACCTCGGCGCCACGGGCGGCTTCGTGGTGGTGCTGGCGCTGTTCTCGATGCGGCTCGCCGGCATCGAGCGCCCCTGGCTGCGCCGCGTGCTGCTCGGCTACTGGTTGCTCGGGCCGGTCTGGCTGCTGCTGGCCGGGCCGCGGGGCGAGCCGCTGGTCAACCGGTGGTGGAGCGCGGGGTTGATTCCCATCGGGCTGGCGATTCTCGCGGTGTCTATCCGCACGGTGGCCAGGCAGCGCACGCTGGCCGCCGCGCTGATGCCGATGGCGCTGATGATCGCCGTGCTCGCGGGTGTGCACGACTACCTGATCGCCTGGGACGACGGCGCACTCGCCCAACTGCTGCCGCACTGGGTCGGCAAGCGCATCTTCCTGCTGCACCACGCGGCCAACCTGCTGCTGCTTTGCATGGGCGGGCTGCTGACCGCCCGCTTCATCCACACGATGGACTCGCTCGAGGAGCTCAACCGCACGCTCGAAAGCCGCGTGGCCGACCGCGAAAGGCACCTGGCCGAGAGCTTCGCGCGCGTGGCGCAACTGCAGCGCCAGCATGCCGTGTCGCAGGAGCGCCAATCGATCATGCGGGAGATCCACGATGGGCTCGGCTCGCGCCTGTTCACCTCGCTGTCGCGGGTCGAGCGCGGCGACATGAGCGAGCGGCAGATTGCCGACGTGCTGCGCGACTGCATCGCCGACATGCGCATCGCGCTCGATGCGCTGGCGCCCGATGCGGGCGACTTCCGCACCGCGCTGGGCAACTTCCTGTTTCGGTGGCAGGCGCAGCTGGAAGAGGCGCGCGTCCAGCCTTCGTGGACCATCGATGTGCCCGACAGCGCCGCGGAGCTGTCCGCGCAGGCGTCCCTGCAGCTCTTGCGCATCGCGCAGGAGGCGCTGACCAACGTGCTGAAGCACGCGCGCGCTCATCGCGTGCGCGTGCAGCTGCGCCAACATGGCGAGCTGCTCGAACTCGAGATCGTCGACGACGGCGAGCCGGCCCGTACCGCGACCGATCCCGCGCCCGATGCCGGCGGTCGCGGCATCGCCAACATGCATGCCCGCGCGCGGCAGCTCGGGGCTTCGCTCGAGGTGGTCCACGGCGCGACGGGCACCCGCGTGCTGCTGCGGGTGCCGTACGCAGCCCATCGGGCATGAAAACCAAGGTGGGCAACGCCGCGCCTACGGCATAGGTCGTAGGGCGTTCGGCGTAGCGCCGACACGGCATTCCCGGCACGCCACGCCTTGCCTAGAGTCGGCGCACGCGTTCAGCAGGCGCGCAACACTCCAGGGACCGCAGTCGATGCAATTTCACGCTTTCGCCACCGCCGACGGGCAATTGCTGGCCTTGATCGGCTGGCTCTACCTGTTGACCAACGCGGCCCGCGTGCTGACCTACATTCCGCAGATCGTGGTGGTCTGGCGCTGCACCGACGGCGCCGTCTCGGTCTCGCTGCTGACCTGGGGTTCGTGGGTGCTGTCGAACGTGACGGCGACGATCTACGCGGTGCTGGTGGTGCGCGATGCGTTCTTCGTGGCGATTTCCCTGGTCAACCTGCTCGGCTGCGCAGCGGTGGCGGTGATTGCCGCGCGCCGCCGGGCGCAGTGGCGCGCCGTCAGGCGATGAGCGGTTCGCGCTGCCCCACAGCTGCTCGCAGCGACTGCACCGCCGCATCGGCCGTTTCAATGCGCCGGTGCAGTTCGTCGTTGACCAACCCGAACAGCGCGCTGAGTTCGCTGCGGCTCGGGCTGAGGTCTTCGCTGTCGTTCACGCGTTGCGGGTCGATGAGTTTTTCGAGGCACGCGTAGGCGCGCTGCACCACGTGCAGGCTGTCGACGTCGTCGCAGGCCTGCAGTGCGAGCGCCTCGGCGCGGGCGGTTGCCGAAGAAGATTCGGGGGTCGGGGGAACATGAGCCATGAATGGCCTCCGAGGGTTTCGGTTTGCTGAAACCGTCGCACCCGAGTCCAAACGGAGGCGGCGGCTCGACGAGTTGGACTACCGGGAAACCACTTGCGTGAAACCGGCCGAGCTTGCGCCCGCCCATCGAGCCGCCAAAACTGGAGGCACGAACGACGAAGCCGCAGACCTTGCGGGTGACTGCGGCTTGCGTCGCAGTGATTTCAACGGGAGTCCAATCCCGGTCGCGCCTTTTTTTGACACGACGGCGGCAGTATAGCCACGCACCCCCGCCGCTTCGCGCGCCGAAAACCACCCATTCCCCGACTAAAGACCCCAGCGCCGGAAGCTGGAACAATCCGCCCACTTATGGACGGCCTCGACCTCATCAAAACCTTCCGCGAAGTCGCGTTCCGGCGCAGCTTCTCCCGCGCGGCGATCTCGCTGGGCATGTCGAAAGCCACGGTCAGCCGCTACGTGGCCGAGCTTGAAACGCGCAGCGGCGTGCGCCTGCTGAACCGCTCCACCCGCTCCCTGAGCCTCACCGACGCCGGCCAGGTGCTGCTGGAGCGCAGCACCGAGCTGGTGGCCATGGCCGAAAGCACGCTGAACGACCTGCAGGCCCACGGCTCGCACCCGCAAGGCCGCCTGCGCATGAGCGCGCCGCACGGGCTCATCGCGGGCTGGCTGTCGGACGTGATCGCCGAGTTCATCAAGCGCTACCCCGAGGTGTACGTGAGCCTGGTGTTCACCAACGACAACCTCGACCTGATCGAGGAAGGCATCGACATCCACCTGACGGGCGGGCGCATCGACGACATGAACCTCATCGTGCGCCGGCTGGTGCAGTTCGACATGGTGGTATGCGCGTCGCCCGCGTACTGGGCGCAGCGCGGCATGCCGCAGGTGCCCGAGGACATGGGCAAGCACGAGGTGCTGAGCTACTCGTCGATGCCCACCACGCACCTGCCCTTCGAGACGGACGGCAAGCCGCACGACGTGGCGGTGCACAGCCGCATGGAGGCCAACGACGCGGTGGCGCTCATCGAGCTGGCGCTGCGCGGCGTGGGCGTGGCCTATGTGCCGGAGCCGCTGGCGCAGTCGCACCTGGAGCGCGGCGCGCTGGTGCCGGTGCTGCGCGACCACATGCCGCACGAACACTGGCTGTACGCGGCTTACTCGCAGCGCCGCCACAACAGCGCGGCCATGCGCGCGATGCTCGACTTTCTGGAGCAGTCGATGGGGCCCGACGGCGACAACCCGGTGCTGCCGCCGCTGCCGGCATCCACGCGCGTGCAGCCGCCTGCGTGCGCGCTTTCAAAAGTGCAAGACGTCGCGAAGGCCACTGCGGCGGCGGCACGAACGGGCACACGCTGAGGCACGCGCATGACGACTTCCACCCTCTCGATTCGCCCTCCCGTGCCGGCCGACCTTGCGGCATGGAAACCGCTATGGGCCGGCTACAACGCCTTCTACGGCCGCGAAGGCGCCACCGCGCTGCCGGATGAAATCACACAGGTCACCTGGCAGCGCTTCTTCGATGCCTACGAGCCGGTGCATGCGCTGGTCGCCGAGCGCGACGGCCAGCTGGTCGGGCTCACGCACTACCTGTTCCACCGCAGTACCACGCGCATCGAGCCGACGTGCTACCTGCAGGACCTGTTCACGCTGCCGTCGGAGCGCGGGCGCGGCGTGGGGCGCCAGTTGATCGAGGGTGTGTACGCGCACGTGAAGCGCGCGGGCGGGCACCGCGTGTACTGGCAAACGCACGAGAGCAACACGGCCGGGCGCACGCTGTACGACAAGATGGCCACGCACGACGGGTTCATCGTGTACGGCACGCTGGTCTGAACGACCAGCTAGATCAGGCCGTTCAGCTCGATCAGTACTTGATGGTGACCCCGGCCTTCACGCCGTTGTTGGCCTTGCCGTCGGACGACACACCGCCCGTGAGCGACACGTTGCCGCCTGTGCTAGCACCCAGCGAATACGTGGGCCGCGGCGTGGAGGTGTCGGTGCCGATGTAGGTGCCGCTGCCGTCTGGGCGCTGCACGCCGACGGTCGCGCCGTTGACGGTGGCAGCCTGCTCGGTGGGGTTCACGTTGGGCGCCACGTACACGGTGCCCTTGTCGTCGCTGTCGACCGGAAGCTTGATCGGCTCGGCCTGCACGAATGCGCTGGCCGCAGTCAAACCCAGCGAAGTCACAAGAATCAATTTACGCATCGCTCGATGCTTTCGCAGGGGCCGCGCGAACCGCGTAGGACGCAAGGAGATTCGGGCGGGGAACTGCAACTGCAAATGTCAAAGACTATGCTTTGAAAAATTGCAAAGGATGCCGCTGATGGACACGCCTTCTCCCGACATTGTTCCCACTCCCCCTGCCCCGCCGCCCGGTCCCTCGCCCGAAGCCCTCGAACGCATGCTCGCCGCCGGCCGCGACGGCGCCCTGCTTCGCATGAGCCTCGCGCTCGCGTACCACCGCCGCGAAGACCCGCGCACCGCGCTGCTGCATCTGGAAAAAGCACTGGCCTTCGACGCCGACTTCACCGCCGCGCACCGCTTGCAAGGCCTGGTCGCGCTGGAACTCGGCGACTCGGCGCTGTCCGAGGCGGCTTTCACCAAAGGGCTGGAAGTGGCGCAGCGGCGCGGCGAGATGCAGTTGGTCAAGGAGCTGACCGTGCGTTTGCGTCGTGTTGCCAAAAGGCTTAACGCCTCAGATAATTGAGAGCAATTCTTATTTAGACAGCCGAGCCATCGCCCGGCCCTGCGCGGATCGTGAACCCCCCGTCCCTTGCGTCTTCCCTTCCAGCCGAGTACCCGGTCGAGTCCCTGTATGCCGAGCACCATGGCTGGCTGCAGGGCTGGTTGCGCCGCAAGCTGGGCAACACTTTCGACGCGGCCGACCTGGCGCACGACACCTTCGTTCGCGTGCTGGGCAAGAACGCCGGCGAGCACATTCGCGAGCCCCGCGCCTATCTCACGACGATTGCCGGCGGGCTGCTCGCCACGCACTGGCGCCGCCATGCGCTCGAGCAGGCCTGGCTGGCCACGCTCGCCGCGCGCCCGATGGCGATGGCGCCCTCGCCCGAAGAGCGCTTGCTGATCCTGGAAACGCTCGAGGAAATCGCCCGCCTGCTCGACGGCCTGCCCGCCCAGGTGCGCGAGGCCTTCCTGCTCTCGCAGCTCGACGGGCTGAGCTATGCGCAGATCGCCGAGCGGCTGGGCATCACCGTCAACGTGGTGCAGAAGGCCATGACGCGCGCGCTGGCCCATTGCTACAAGGCGATGTACCTGCCGGCAGCGAGCTGACGCGCATCAAGCGGAATTGCTTCGGATGAGCGCACGATTTCCCTCGCCGGCCAATGGCGGCAACGCGGCCAACACAGCCAACACGAGCGATACCTTGCCAGACGCCATCGTCGAGCAGGCCATCGGCTGGTACGTGCGCCTGGCCTCGGGCCTGCGCGATCCGCAGGAGCAGTCCGCCTTCGCGCGCTGGCACGACCAGCACCCCGACCATGCGCGCGCCTGGCAGCGGCTGCAGTCCATGGGCCAGCAGTTGCGCGGCACCTCGGGCACCGTCGAGCCGGCGGTCACGCGCGCCACGCTGGGCCATGCGGCTTCGTTGTCGGCGCGCCGGCGCACCTTGAAAACGCTGATGTGGATCGGCGCCGGCGGCACCGCCATCTACCTCGTGCAAGACCAGCTCCCCTGGCGCAGCCAGCTCGCAGGCGCATGGGCCGACGTGCGCACCGCCACCGGCGAGCGCCGCAGCATGGTGCTGGCCGACGGCAGCACGCTGCTGATGAACACCGGCACCGCGCTCGATGTGCGCTTCGACGCGGGCGAGCGCCGGCTGGTGCTGTACCGCGGAGAAATCATGGTCGCGACCGCGCACGACGCGGCCCGCCGCCCTTTCGTGGTCGCCACACGCGACGGCACGCTCACGCCGGTGGGCACGCGCTTCACCGTGCGACGCGACGAGCCCGCGGACGCGGCCGCCGGCTTCACGGCACTGGGCGTAAGCGAAGGCGCGGTCGAGGTCCGCACCGCCAACAGCACCGGCTCGGGTTCCGCCGCGACCCTGGTGCGCGCCGGGCAGCAGGCCCGCTTCACCCGCGAGCGCGTCGACGCACCCGAGGCACTGCGGGAGGCCAGCCAGTCCTGGACCGACGGCACGCTCACCGCCGAAGGGATGCCGCTGGCCGAGTTCATTGCCGAACTCGACCGCTACCGCCCCGGCCGCCTGCGCTGCGACCCCGAGGTGGCCGGCCTGCGCATCACCGGCGCCTGGCCGCTGGACGGCAACGACCCGACCGAGCGCATTCTCGAATCGCTGGCGCGGCGGCTGCCGGTGAAGGTGACGCGGCTCACGCGCTACTGGGTCACGGTGTCGGCGCGCTGAAGCGCGGATGCGCTGAAACGTCTTTACAAATAAACCGGCAGATAGACCGGCAGATTTTTCGGTCTCGTGCGGCTTTGCATGCAGAAGCCAGGCGGGACGACTCTTTTTGCGTGCTTGCCAAGCCACTGTCCAACACAAGCACCAGCAAAAGGAATCTGCAACATGGCGGTCGTTCGCAACCGGTTTTTCTCCCCCCTAATGGCCACCCGCGGGCGGCACCGGCTGTCGCCCGTGGCGCTGGCTCTGCTGTGCGCCACGCTGGGCACCGCAGCCGGCCTGGCCAGCGCACCTGCCTTCGCGCAGGGCGCGGCCGGTGAGGCGCGCCGCAGCTTCGACATTCCGGCCGGCACGCTCGACCAGGCGCTGAGCCGCTTCGGCCGGCAGGCCGGCGCGCAGATCGCCGTCAACGCCGAGTTGACGAGCGGGCTGCGCAGCCCCGGCGCGAGCGGCACGCTGAGCGTGAACGACGCGCTGCGCTCGCTGCTGGCCGGCACCGGCCTGGAAGCGGTGCGCGACGCGAGCGGCGAGTACACCCTGCGCAAGAACACCGCCACGCCGGCCCCATCCGCAAGCAGCACAGGCAATGCCGGCGACGCCGCGCTGCCGCCCGTCACGGTCACCGCGAACTCGGCCGTGCCCGGCGACCTGCCGCAGCCCTATGCCGGCGGGCAGGTCGCGCGCGGCGGCCGCGTGGGCCTGCTGGGCGACCGCGACTTCATGGACACGCCGTTCAACCTCATCACCTACACGGCGCAGGTCATGCAAGACCAGCAGACGCGCACGGTGGCCGACATTGCGGACAACAACCCGTCGTTTCGCGCGATCTACCCGGGCAACGACGCCATGACCGACTTCGTGGTGCGAGGCAACAAGGTGAAGGCGCTCGACGCGGCCTATGGCGGGCTCTACGGGCTCATGTCGCCCGGCGTGGAGTCGCTGGAGCGCATCGAGCTGCTGTCGGGCGCCAACGCGCTGCTCAACGGGCTGGGGCCCATCGGCGGCGTGGGTGGCAGCATCAACTAGGTGCCCAAGCGCGCGGGAGACGCGCCGCTCACGCGGCTGACCACGGGCTACGTGTCCGACGCGCAGTTCGGCGTGCAGGCCGACGTGGGGCGCCGCTTTGGCCAGGACAACCGCTGGGGCGTTCGCTTCAACGGCGTGTACAGCGACGGCGACACCGCGACCGACCGCCAGAAAAAGAAGGTGGCCATGGGCGCGCTGGCGCTCGACTACCGCAGCGACCGGCTGCGCCTGTCGGCCGACCTGGGCGCGCGGCGCAACGACAGCGACTCGCCCTCGCGCACCACCTTCCTGGCGGCCGGCTTCGTGCTGCCCGCGCCGCCGCGCTCGGGGCGCAACTGGCAGCAGCCCTGGTCCTACGACAACACCAACTCGCGCAACGTGGCGCTGCGCGGCGAGTTCGACATCACGCCCGACCTCACCGCGTTCGCCGCGGCCGGCGGCTCGCGCTTCGAGGAGTCGCAGTTGTTCTCCAACTCGCAGCTGCAGTCTTCGGCCGGCAGGCTGCTGCAGAACCAGGTGTACTGGCCGCTCTACCGCGACAGCTCGACGGCCGAGGCCGGCATGCGCGGGCGCTTCGACACGGGCCCGGTGCAGCACCGCTGGACGCTCACCGCCTCCACGCTGCGCGTGCGCAACGGCATCCTGCTGAACACGCTGGCGCAGACCAGCACCAACATCTACACGCCGGTGTTCATCGGCCAGCCGAGCATCGCGGGCCTGCGCGGGCCCGACGCGGTGCCGCAAACGGGCTCGGCAGACATCTCCGGCGTGGCCGTGGCCGACACGCTGTCGATGCTCGACGACCGCGTGCAGCTCACGCTGGGCGTGCGCCAGCAGAAGGTCAAGTCGGCCAACTTCAGCGCCACCACCGGCGCCACGTCGTCGAGCTACGACAAGTCGGCAACCACGCCCGGCGTGGGCCTGGTCCTGAAGGCGAGCCGCAACGTGTCGGTGTACGCCAACTACATCGAGGGGCTGCAACAGGGGCCCACGGCCACGGCGGGCTCCATCAACGTGGGGCAGATCTTTGCGCCCTACGTTTCCAAGCAGTACGAGGCGGGCGTGAAGCTCGACTTCGGCGGCATCGCCACCACGCTGGGCGTGTACCAGCTGAAAACGCCCAACGGCCTGACCAATGCGAGTACCCGCATCTACTCGGTGGACGGCGAGCAGCGCACGCGCGGCGTGGAGCTGAACACCTTCGGCGAGGTCGTGCCCGGCGTGCGGCTGCTGGGCGGCCTGGCGCTGGTCGATGCCAAGCAGACCCGCACGGCGGGCGGCACCAACGACGGCCGGCAGGTCACGGGCGCGCCCAAGGTGCAGCTGAACCTTGGCGCCGAGTGGGACGTGCCTTCGGTCGCCGGGCTCACGCTGTCGGGCCGCGCGATTCACACCGCATCGCAGTACGCCGATACCCTCAACGCGCAGTCCATTCCGCGCTGGACGCGCTACGACGTCGGCGCGCGCTACCGCACGACCTGGGCCGGCACGCCGACCACGCTGCGGCTGAACATCCAGAACCTGCGGAACAAGAGCTACTGGGCCTCGGCCATCGACGGCTACCTGGTGCAGAGCACGCCGCGCAGCATCCAGCTGTCCGCCGCCTTCGACTTCTGAGCGGGCGCGCCATGTCCGCCCTGCGCCTTCGGCGCTGGCAGTGGGTGCACCGGTGGAGCAGCCTGGCCTGCACGGTGTTCCTGCTGGTGCTGTGCCTGACCGGGCTGCCGCTGGTGTTCCGCGACGAGCTGGCCGACTGGGCTCGCGGCGACACGGCGGCGGCCGCGGAGGCGCGGAGTTCGGTCGGTCCGGTCGGCTCGGCCATTGCAGACCTGGACGCGATGGTCGACACCGCACGCGGGCCCGCGGGTCTCTTCCCCGGCCACACAGTGCGCTGGATCAGCCTGGAAGACGACCGGCCCGAAGTGTGGATCGCGCTCGCGCCCTCCTACGCCGCGGACCGCAAGCTCAACCGGGTGCTGAAGTTCGATGCGCGCACGGGACGCGTGCTGCTGCCTGCGGCGCAGAGCGCGCCCGGGCGCATCACGCTCACCGGCGTGCTGCTGCGGCTGCACAAGGATCTGCTGCTCGGCCTGCCGGGCGAACTGTTCCTCGGTGCCATGGCCTTGCTGGTGCTGGCGGCCACTGTGTCGGGCGCGGTGCTGTACGCCCCGTACATGCGCAGCCTGGCCTTCGGTACGGTGCGAAGGCAGCGCGGCGCGCGCATCCGCTGGCTCGACGTGCACAACCTGCTCGGGGTATCGACGCTGGCGTGGGTGGTGGTGGTCGGCGCCACGGGGGCGATGAACGAGCTTGCCGATCCGCTGTACGACCGGTGGCGCGAGCACGCGCTGGCCGATGCGCTGCGGCCCTACAAGGGGCAAGAGATGCCCACGCAGCTCGCCTCCGTGCAGGCGGCGGTGAACGCGGTGTCGCAGGCCATGCCGAACACGCGCATCCGCAGCGTGCGATACCCCGACGAAGCGCTGGGCAGCCCGCACCACTACCTGGTGTGGGCCATCGGCCAGACGCCTGTCACCTCGCGGCTGTTCACGCCCGCGCTGGTCGACGCGCGCACCGGCGCGCTGGTGCTGCTGCCGCCCGCGCCCTGGTACCTGACGGCGCTGCAGCTGTCGCGCCCGCTGCATTTCGGCGACTACGGCGGACTGCCGCTGAAGATCATCTGGGCGCTGCTGGACGTGGTCGCCATCGTGGTGCTGGGCAGCGGGGTGTACCTGTGGTGGGCGCGGCGGCGGCAGCGGAGCCGCACCGCACCGCACCGCACAACCTCATCGGGATGTGACCTGACCTGACCCGGCGTGGAAGCTCAGGCAGCCACCGTCGCCATGTCGATCACGAACCGGTACTTCACGTCGCTCTTGAGCATGCGCTCGTAGGCGTCGTTGATCTGCGGCATCGCGATGGTCTCGATGTCCGACACGATGCCGTGCGCGGCGCAGAAGTCGAGCATTTCCTGTGTCTCGGCAATGCCGCCGATCATCGAGCCCGCGATGCGGCGGCGCTTCGTGATGAGGCCGAACACGCCCGGGGACGGGTGCGGCGTGCTGGGCGCGCCCACCAGCACCAGCGTGCCGTCGAGCTTGAGCAGCTGCACGAAGGGGTCGAGGCTGTGCGAGACGGCCACGGTGTTGATGATGAGGTCGAAGCTGTTGAGGTGCGCGGCCATTTCGCTTTCGTTGCGCGACACCACGACCTCCTTGGCGCCCAGGCGCCTGGCGTCTTCGGTCTTGCCGGGCGAGGTGGTGAACAGCACCACGTGCGCGCCCATGGCCGCGGCAATCTTCACGCCCATGTGGCCCAGCCCGCCGAGCCCCACCACGCCCACCTTGGAGCCAGGGCCCGCCTTCCACTGCCGCAGCGGCGAATAGGTGGTGATGCCCGCGCACAGCAGCGGCGCCACGGCGGCCAGCGACTTCTCGTCGTGCGAGATCTTGAGCACGAACTTCTCGAACACCACGATGTGGTCCGAGTAGCCGCCCAGCGTGTTGGCGCGCGACACCTGCTCCTGGCTGTCGTAGGTGCCGGTCATGCCGTTGTCGCAGTACTGCTCCAGCCCGTCGTTGCAGGGCTGGCAATGCTGGCAGCTGTCGACCATGCAGCCGACGCCGACGAGGTCGCCGACCTTGAACTTCGACACGTCGGCACCGACGGCGCGCACGCGCCCGACGATTTCGTGCCCCGGCACGCAGGGATAGGCGGCGGGGCCCCACTCGCTGCGCACCGTGTGCAGGTCGGAGTGGCACACGCCGCAGTAAAGGATGTCGATGGCCACGTTGCGCGCGGCGGGCGCGCGGCGCTCGAAGGTGAATGGCGCCAGTGGCGTGGTGGCGGACTGGGCCGCGTAGGCATGGGCAAGCGTCATGGGGGTGCTCTCTTCAGAAGGGAAATGAACGGTGAATGAACCAGTGAGCCAGAGGGACGAGAGCCTGAGGCGGCCCGTGGATGCGGTGTCCCTGCATGGTTCATTCTGACGACACGCGACGCCCCTGACCAGCTGGCCGGATGCGCATTCGCTGACAAGACGTGCGCATGAATGCGCGCGGGCGCCCGACAGGGCGCCCGCACGATGGATTCCGCCCTCAGACTTCCGTCACGAACTGGTCACGCGGACGGCGCACCTTGGTGAGGTTCACCAGCCAGTCTTCGTCGGCCACGCGGTAGCCCACGGGCAGGATGGCAACGCTGCGCAGGCCGCGCGCGCGCAGGCCCAGGATGTCGTCGAGCGCGGCGGGGTCGAAGCCTTCCATCGGGGTGCTATCGACTTCTTCATGCGCGGCGGCGATCAGCGCCGCGGCCCGGCCGATGTACGCCTGGCGCGCCGCATGCGCGAAGTTGACCTCGCTGCCGCGTTGCGGATAGCTGCCCAGCAGCATGGCGCGGTAGTTTTCCCAGCCTTCGTTCTTGATGCCGCGCACGGTGTTCGTCAGGTCGAACATGTGGTTGATGCGCTCGGCCGTGTAGTCGTCCCACGCCGCGAAGACGAGCAGGTGCGAGCAGTCGACGACCTGGCCCTGGTTCCACGCGATCGGCTTGATGCGTTCGCGAACCGCCGGGTCGGTCACCACGAAGATCTCGAAGGGCTGGAGGCCGCTGGAGGTGGGCGCCAGGCGCGCGGCCTCGAGGATGCGCTCGATCTTTTCCTTCGGAACCTTGCGCGTGGCATCCATTTTCTTGGTCGCGTAGCGCCACTGCAGGGTGTCGAGCAGCTTGGCTGCGCTGGGTTCGTCGATGCCGGGGTTGGTAGAAGTGTTGGACATGGATCGTTCAGTGTTTGAGTGGAAGGTCGGGCGCGCAATGCGCCCGCCCCGGATTCTCAAAGCCTTTGAACGGGGCGATGGGGCCTCCGCGGCGTTACTGGGTTTCCGCGGTGGAAACAATCGGGGGTGCAACCCGCGGCGCCTGCAGCCGCAAGCGCCGGTGCCCGCTCAGTCCATCTTCACCTTCGCCTCCTTGATCACCTTGCCCCACATGGCCCGGTCGGCATTGATGAACGCGGTGAACTCGGCCGGCGTGTTGCAGCGCAGCTCGCCGCCGTAGTCGCGCCACTTCTTCGCCAGTTCGGGCGATTGGCAGGCCTTGTGCATGGCGGCGCTGAGCTTTTCGAGCACCGGCTTGGGCGTGCCCGCGGGCGCGAGCACGCCCTGCCAGGCGATGGGCGCGTAGTCGGGCAGGCCCACTTCGGCGAAGGTGGGCACGTCGGGAAAGCTGGGCGCGCGCTCCTTGCCGGTGATGGCCAGCAGCTTGAGCTTGCCCGTGTGGATGTTGCCCGCCGCGGCCGGCAGGCCATCGAACATGAGCTGCACCTGCCCCGCGATCAGGTCGGTGTAGGGGCTGCTGCTGTTGTAGGGGACGAGGTTGGTCTTCACGCCCGCGGCGTTGTTGAACCACACGCCCGACAGGTGCGAGTAGCTGCCGATGCCCGCGGTGGCCACCGCCATCGAGTCGGGCTTGGCCTTGAGCGCGGCGATGAGCGCGCGCGCGTCTTTTGCCTCCACGCCCGGCGTGGCGATGAGGCCGGTGTTCAGCACGCCCAGCAGGCTGACCGGGGCGAAGTCTTTCTCGGCGTTGAACGGGAGCTTGGAGTACAGGTGCGGCACCACCGACAGCGAACTGGTCGTGCCGATGTACAGCGAATAGCCGTCGGCCGGCGCCTTGGCGGCGACCTCGGTGCCGATGATGTTCGACGCCCCCGGGCGGTTCTCCACATAGAAAGTCTGGCCCAGGATCTTCGTGAGCTCGGCGGCGATTTCTCGCGCGTTCGCGTCGGGGCCGCTGCCCGCGGGGAACGGCGCAATGATGCGCACGGCCTTGCTGGGGTAGTCGGCCTGCGCCGCCGCGCTGGTCGCCACGGCGCCTGCCGCCGCCAGCACACCCAGGGCCCGCCAGCGGCGGGCCGGCATCTTCTTCAGAACGTTCATCGGTTTGTCTCCTGTTGATCTTGCGTGCCGTTTGCACGAGCCCGAATGATAGTTAAACGCGCCGTATTGTCAAAATACGATAATCTGAATATCATTTCTTCAATGCGAGGCCGATGGACGGCACGCTTTATCGCCAGGAGACATTCAAATGACCGACAGCAGCCCGTCGAACCTGCAGTTCAGCCACATCGGCCTGTACGTGACCGACCTGCCGCGCATGGCGCGCTTCTACAAGCAGGCGCTGCGCTTCACGCAGACCGACGCGGGCGACCTGGGCACGGTGCAGCTGGTGTTCCTGAGCCGCGATCCGCGCGAGCACCACCAACTGGTGCTGGCCACCGGCAGGCCGGCGGACCTGGGCTTCAACGTGGTCAACCAGGTGTCGTTCCGGGTGCCCGACATCGCCACGCTGCGCGGCTTTCACGACCGGCTGCTGGCCGAGGGCGCGAGCGACATGCACGCGGTGACGCACGGCAACGCGGTGTCGGTGTATTGCCGCGACCCCGAGGGCAACCGGCTGGAGCTGTTCATGGACACGCCCTGGTACTGCGAGCAGCCGCTGCGCGAGCCGGTGGACCTGTCGCAGCCCGACGAGGTGATCCTTGCGCGCGCCGAAGCCATCGCCAAGCGCTTTCCAAGATTCATGAGCCGCGCGCAGTGGCAGGCCGAGGTGGCGCGCCGCATGCAGGAGGACCAGCGTGGCTGAGCCGCGGCGCATGGACGGCATGTACGGCACGGACGGCATTCACGGCATGCACGACGTGGCGATCGTCGGGCTGGGCCCCACGGGCGCCACGCTGGCCAACCTGCTGGGCGCGGCGGGCCTGTCGGTGGTGGTGCTCGAGAAGGAAGGCGCCGTGTTCCCGCTGCCGCGCGCCATTCATTTCGACGGCGAGGTGCTGCGCATCTTGCAGGCGGCGGGGCTGCGCGAGCAGGCGCTGGCCATCGCGCGCCCCGGCGAGCAGGGCATGCACTTCGTGAACGGCGCGGGCGAGACCATGCTCATTCGCGGCGGCAGCGCGGCGCTGGGCCCGCACGGCGGCGCAAACAACTACTACTTTCACCAGCCCGAACTCGAGGCGGTGCTGCGCGAAGGCCTGGCGCGCTTCGCCAACGTGGACGTGCGGCTGCGCAGCGAAGTGACCGCCGTGGCGCAGGACGCGGACGGCGCCACGCTCGAAGTGCGCGACACCGGCCACAACCTTGCATCGACCGTGCGCGCCCGCTACGTCGTCGGCTGCGACGGCGCCCGCTCGCCGGTGCGCCAGCACATGGGCAGCCCGATGATCGACCTGGGCCTGCGCCAGCCATGGCTGGTGTTCGACGTGGTGCTGCAAGAGCCGGTCGACCTGCCCACGCACACGGTTCAGCACTGCGACCCGGCGCGGCCCATGACGTACTGCAACGTGGTCGGCGACCGGCGGCGCTGGGAAATCATGGTGCTGCCCGGCGACGACCGCGAGGCGCTGGTGCAGCCCGAATCGCTCTGGCGGCTGGTCGCGCCGTGGGTGCGGCCCGAGCAGGCGCGGCTGGAGCGCGCGGCCATCTACACCTTTCACTCCGTCATCGCGAGCGGCTGGCGCCAGGGCCGGCTGCTGCTGGCGGGCGACGCCTGCCACCAGACACCACCGTTTCTCGGCCAGGGCATGTGCGCGGGCATTCGCGACGCGGCCAACCTCGCCTGGAAGCTCGAAGCCGTGCTCGCGCGCCAGGCCCCCGACGCGCTGCTGGACACCTACGAGTCGGAGCGCGCGCCGCACGTGCGCGCGCTGGTCGAGCTGGCGGTGCGGCTGGGCAACATCATCCAGACCACCGACCCCGCGCTGGCGGCCGAACGCGACGCGAAGTTCCGCGCGGGCCGGCCCGAGATATTCGAGCTGCCGCCGCAGGTGCTGGGCGCGGGCGCGTTCGATGCGTGGGGCGCCTCCGACGCGCCTGGCACGCAACCCGGCTCGCCGGCCGGCCGCCCCTTTCCGCAACCGCGCCTGCGCGACGGGCGCTTGCTCGACGAACTGTTGGGCCGCCGCAGCGCGGTCATCGGGCGCCCCGACACGCTGGCGGCAGCGGCACCCGCGACCATGGCGCGCTGGCACCGCGCCGGCGCGCTGGTCATCGACCGGCCCGAAGAAGCGCTGGGCGACTGGCTCGGGGAGTGGCTCGACGCGCACGCGGCGCAAGCGGTGATACTGCGGCCCGACCGATATATCGTCGGCGTCGCGCGCACGGGGCACGATCTGGATCGCATCTCGCAACACCTCCCCGTCGCGCCATGACATCCTGGAGGAATTGGCGTGCCGGAAAAATCAATGTCCAGCCTGGGCCGCATGCTGGGCGTTCTCGACCTGTTCGACGACACGCACCTGACACGCACGGCGGACGACATCTCGGCCGCGCTCGAGGTCTCGCTGCCTACCGGCTACCGCTATGTGCGCCTGCTGCTGGAGGCGGGCCTGCTGCAGCGGGTGGAAGACTCGCACTACGCGCTGGGGCCGCGCATCATCCTGCTCGACCACTACATCCGCAAGGCCGACCCGGTACTGCGCGAAGGCATTCCGGTGATGCGCGAGCTGGTGGCCGCCACCGGCTTCGACTGCGTGGCCTCGGGCCTCTTCGGCATGCAGGTGCTGGACACGCACCGCGAGATGGGCGGCGCGCCGGCGGCGCTGGCCTACGGGCGCGGCCGGCCGCGCCCGCTGTTCGAGGGCGGCGCGCCCAAGGTGCTGCTGGCCACCTTCGCGCCGGCGCAGCTGCGCAAGGTTTTCGATGCCCGCCACGACGAGCTCGTGCGCTGCGGGCTGCCCGCCGAATGGAGCGAGTTCCGCCGCCACTACGCGGCGATCCGCAAGGCGGGCCACTACGTGTCGATCGGCGAGCTGGAACCGCAGCTCGCGGCGGTTGCCGCCCCCATCCTGAAGGCCGACGGGGGCGCATGGGGCGCCGTCTCGCTGGTCTTCGACACCGCGCGCCTGTCCATCGTCGATCTCGACAAGATGGTTCAGCTGATCACCGAGGGCGCCTCGCGCATTGGGGGTCGGCTGGCGTAGATTTTTCTCGACCACCCTTCTCCTCCATTTCCTCCTCCCTCTCTTCCTTCACGGACACCAGGCACAGACCATGAAACTCATCAGCTACCAACACAACGGCACCGACAGCTACGGCGCGCTCATCGGCGACCGCATCGTCGACCTGCGCGCGGTCTTCGGCACGCGCGCGGTCGACCTGAAGGCGCTCATCGCCGCGGGCCTGTTGGGCGAAGCGGCCGCCGCGGTGCAGAAGGCCGACGCAACTGCCACGGCCTCCACGCTCGCGCTGGGCGACGTGCAGCTGCTGCCCGTGATTCCCAACCCCGGCAAGATCGTGTGCGTGGGCCTGAACTACGGCGAGCACGTGCGCGAGACCGGCCGCGAGATCACCGAGCAGCCCACGCTCTTCCTGCGCGTGGCCGAGTCGCAGGTGGCGCACGGCGAGCCCATCGTCCTGCCGCCCGAATCGAGCAAGCTCGACTACGAGGGCGAGATCGCCATCGTCATCGGCCAGGGCGGCCGGCGCATCGCCGAGGCCGACGCGTGGAAGCACATTGCCGGCTACGCCTGCTACAACGACGCCACCTTGCGCGACTGGCAAAGCGCCACCCCGCAATGGACCGCGGGCAAGAACTTCTGGCGCACCGGCGGCTTCGGCCCGTGGCTGGTCACGCGCGACGAGATCGCCGACGGCCAGGTCATGACGCTGGTCACGCGCCTGAACGGCCAGGAAATGCAGCGCACCACCACCGACAAGCTGATCCACAGCATTCCGCGGCAGATCGCGCACATCTCGGCCTTCATGCCGTTGGCCCCAGGCGACGTGATCGTCACCGGCACGCCCGGCGGCGTGGGCGCCAAGCGCACGCCGCCCGTGTGGATGAAGGCGGGCGATGTGGTGGAGATCGAGGTCGATGCCATCGGGATCCTGCGCAACGGCATCCGCGCGGAATAGGGATTCGCGCTGCGCGGAGGGAAACGGCCCCTCTTTTCGACTGAGAACTTGCGTACTCCCCGCGTCGCTTCGGTGGCACGTTCGCGTGCCTCGCCCTACGATGCAGCATCGGCGCGCCCTTTTCTGGCGCGCCACGCCCACGCAATCAGGTCAGGAGAAGAGCCCATGTCCCCCATCGAAGTCGTCATGCCGGAACAGCTGCTGCGCGCCATCGAAGCCCAGAGCCGCATGCCGATCGCCCGCATCGGGGAGGCGCTGACCTCCCTGGGCATGGTCAGCCAGGAACAGCTGCGCGCCGGGCTCGCGCAGCAGCAACGCCAACCCAATGTGCCGCTGGGCGAGACGCTGGTGCGCATGGGCATCGTCACCCAGGGCCAGCTGCAGACCGCGCTGGTGCGCAAGATGGGCTATCCGCTGGTGAACCTGCAGGCGTTTCCCGCGGGCGCCGAGGCGCTGCGCAAGGTGAGCCACAGCGTGGCGCGGCGCCTGCAGGTGATGCCGCTCATGCTGCACGAAGGCCGCCTCATCGTGGCCATCGACGACCCCATCAGCCGGCATTCGGCGCTCGACGAGGTGGAGTTCATCGCGCAGGCGAAGGTCATTCCCGTCATCGGCCAGTGCCTGGACCTGGACAGCGTGCTGCACGCGGCCTACGAAAAAATCGGCGATGCCGCCGGCGGCGCGGGCGGCGTGTTTGCCGCCAACCTCGACCCGAGCCGCCCCATCGAGTTCGACATGGCCGGCACCACCGAGCTGCTGCAGACGCTGGAACGCGAAGGCCCCGCCGCCCCCACGGCCGAAGCGCCCATCGAGCAGTCGGACAACTCGCTGGTGCGCATGATCAACAGCATGATCATCGAGGCCCACCGCGAGGGCGCCTCCGACATCCACATCGAGAGCTACCCCGGCCAGGAAAAGACGCGCATCCGCTTTCGGCGCGACGGCCTGCTCTACACCTACCTGGAGCTGCCGCCCAGCTACCGCAACGCCATCGTCGCGCGCGTGAAGATCATGTGCGACCTGGACATCAGCGAAAAGCGCATGCCGCAGGACGGCAAGATCAACTTCGCCAAGTACTCGCCGCAGCACCGCATCGAACTGCGCGTGGCCACCATTCCGACCGCCAACGGGCTCGAAGACGTGGTGATGCGCATACTGGCCTCGGCCAAGCCCATTCCCATGGCGCAGCTGGGCCTGTCGCCGAACAACCTCGCGCAGCTGACGAAGGCGGTCGAGCGGCCCTACGGCATGGTGCTGTGCGTGGGCCCCACGGGCTCGGGCAAGACGACCACCTTGCACTCGGCGCTGATGCAGATCAACACGCCCGAGCGAAAGATCTGGACCGCCGAAGACCCGGTCGAAATCACCCAGACCGGCCTGCGCCAGGTGCAGATCAACCCGCGCATCGACTGGACCTTTGCCAAGGCGCTGCGCGCCTTCGTGCGCGCCGATCCCGACGTGATCATGGTGGGCGAAATTCGCGACGAGGAAACCGCCAAGACCGCCATCGAGGCCTCGCTGACGGGCCACCTGGTGCTGTCGACCCTGCACACCAACAGCGCCCCCGAAACCGTGACCCGCCTGCTGGACATGGGCATGGACCCGTTCAACTTCGCGGACTCGCTGCTCGCCGTGCTGGCCCAGCGGCTGGTGCGCCGCCTGTGCACCCGCTGCACCACGCCCAGCCCCGCGAGCGCGGAAACGGTGGAGGTGCTGCTGGACGACTACATGCACGCCTTTGCCGCCGAAGAAAAAACGCCGGCCCACCGCCACGCCGTGCACGCCGACTGGCTGCGCCGCTACGGCCACGACGGCAAGCTGCACAGCCACGCCAGCACCGGCTGCAAGCACTGCGGCAACACCGGCTTCAAGGGCCGCGTGGGCGTGCACGAGCTGATGGTCATGTCGAAGACGCTGCGCCGCCTGGTGCAGACCGGCGCCCGCGCCGAAGAGCTGCAGCAGGCCGCCTTGCAGGAAGGCATGCGCACCCTGCGCCAGGACGGCATCGAGAAGGTGCTGGCCGGGCACACCAGCATCGAGGAAGTGCGCGCGACCAGCAACGTCTAGCGGCAACTTCCAGCCATCAGGAACTTGCCGGGCGCGCGCCGAGCGGCTTGCCGCCGGCGCCGGCCCTGAAGGTCAGCGGCGCCGCCGTCTCGGCCTGCCCCACCCCCGGCTTGCTCCAGTCGCACACACCCTGCGGGAACGCGGCCTGCAGGCGCGACCACTGGCCGGGCGAGAAGGTCACGGGCGCATAGTCGGCGGCGGCCAGTGGCTTGGCCTGGCACTTCAGGATGTCTTCCGCGAGCGGCCCGCCAGCCACCTGGCGCGGCGAGCCGTGCGGCAGCAGCACCGGGTCGGCGTCGCAGGTTGCGGTGTTCACCACCTTGGTGGAGAACGTGGTGTCGGCCGACAGGTAGCAAAGGTCCGACGCGACAACCGGCTTGGCGGCGGCCACTTGCTGCTGCGTGCGCTCCGCGTTCGTCCAGTCCTTCGGGCTCGACGCCACGAGGCCGGTGAGCCAGGCGTCCATCGCAAGGAACGACTCGACCGCGATGGTGGGCGGCACGCCCGCCGGGCCGAAGCGCCACAGCGCATGGTTCGCGTGCCCGCCCGTCGCCGCATCGATGCGCGCGCGGTGCGAGTAGCTGCGCCAGTACTGGTGAATGCCGAGCTGGCCGATCGGCAGGTTGTAGGTCTCGTCGTAGGCACGCAGGTCGATGGTCGCGACCTTCGCCAGGTTGCCGCCCGGCGACACCAGCCCCGCGCGATACGCGATGGCCAGCGAGTCGGCATCGGCCACGGCGCGCGCGGTGGAGAAGTTGCCGTCGGTGTCGGCGCTGCCGATCTTCTCGTTGAGCGTGACGAACTCCTCGGTCGAGATCGCGCCCGACTTCAGCGCCTTCAGCCCGTACTGGATGCCCACGTTGTCCAGGTTGTTCAGTGCGCGCATGCCGCTGGGCGCCAGGGCGTTGGTGGTGGTGCCGTAGACGCTGGCCGCGCCGTCCGCGATGCCGCAGCGCGGCCCGGTGGGGTTGCTCACGGGGTCGTACACCACCGAGGCCGGCAGCTGGCAGTTGTTGGTCGGCGCGCCGCTCGGCACGATGGCGCCGGTGGCGTTGTCCGCGACCGCGGTCGGCGTGTAGTTGCCGGCTTTCAGCAGGCCGCCGAAGAAGGTCAGCCAGCCGTGGCAGGCGGTGTGGTCGAGGTGCCCGTTGATCGCCGTCTTCTTCGCGTTGACCTGCGCCGGGGTCGCGCCCGCCTGCAAGGCCGTCCATGCCGGCGACTGGTAGAAGTTGACCAGCTGCACGCAGTCCATCACCTCCATGGCGGTCGACTCGGAGTCGGCGAAGTCCACGCCGAGCTGGGTGCCGTCGATCACGCCCGGCAGCAGCGAGGCCACGCTGTTCTGGTTGATGGCGCCGCCCGACTCGCCGTTGCCCATCATGTAGACCACCTCGCCGTAGCTGTCGATGATGTGCTCCTTCATCATCAGCGTGGTCTCGGCGACCAGGTAGCGGTTGCCGTTGAGCGCGGAATCGGTCAGGCTGTTGTCCACCACCATGAAGCCGCGCGACAGCGCCGCGTCGTTGGCCCAGTTCTGGGCCGAGCGGAACTGGCGCCGCGGAAACCCGGTGCCGCTGCCGAACGAATACACGACCTTGCGGTTCCACTGCGGCTGCGGCGCGGTCGCGCTCCAGGCGCCGGCCGTCGGGTCGAACAGCACCGCGATGTCGTAGATGCCGCGGTTGACCGTGCCGCGCTCCACCCGAACGATGTAGGGCACGCTCAGCCCGGTCGACGTGGTGGCGCCCGCGACCGCCGAGGCGGCCGTCTTGCCGGGCAGGTACGGCTGCAGGCACGAGTTGGCCGGCGTGGTCGCCACCGCGCCCGCGGCGGCGGGGCTCGGGTCGGGCAGCACGAACGAGCAGCCGCCGTCGCCCGCCGACACGGTCACCGGCGTGAGCGTGCGATAGAACAGCTTGAACTCGGTCGCGATGTTGCATTGCGCGTCGGTGGCCGCGGTCGAGAGGCCGCTGGCATTCGACGAAGGCGTTGCCCCGGTGCCCACCGTGGACTCGGGCGTGGCGCAGACGAACGGCAGGGCCTGCGTGCTCGACAGCACCGGCCCGCCCTTGGGCGCGTTGACCACCATGAGCGTGGCTTCGCGGCTGAGCCTGGTGCTGGCCTTGAGGGTGTTCGACCCGACGACCAAGCCTGTCGCAAGCCCGGTGATGCGGCCGTCGGCGCGCTTGGCGAAGGCGCCGGTGATGTCGGCGCCGTTCAGCGTCACTTTCAGGCCGGTGGCGTCACCGCCCTCGGGCACCAGTTCGACCAGCACATCGCCGCCGCTGACCAGGTCGGCGCGGGTCGACAGGGTGCGCACGGCCATGCCGCCGTTGGGAGTCGCGGCGCCGTCGCCACCGACACCTCCACCTCCGCCGCCAAGGCCCCCGATGAACCCGCCACCGCCGCCGCCCCCGCCGCAAGCGAGAAGCAACAGGGACAGGCCTGCCGTGGTGCCGGCAAGCAGCGTCTGCCGGGGAATGCGTGCCTTGGGCATGCGCGTCGATGTGTTCATGTGTTGTCTCCAGTCTCTATGGACGAAGACATTCTTGGACTGCGGGGTGCGCGCGGTCCTATCTCGGCAGCGCCATTCGCATGACTTTTCAGACGCGCGAGGGTTTGCCCTCGGGTCGTGGGTCTTTGGTCCTGGGTCCTGGATCTGTCCGGCTCAGGAATTGGGCAACGCCGGAAAGTCGGTGCCCAGCCACTTCTGGTAAAGCTTGTTCAGCTCCCCATTGGCCTTGTTGCGCACGACGAAGTCGTCCACCGCCTTCTTCAGTTCCGCCTGGCCCGGCCGCAGCACGATGCCCATGACCTGCTGGCGCAGCACCATCTTCTGTTCGTAGGTGTCCGCCGGTGCGCGCTTGGCGATCTGGGCGGCCACCGTGGTGGAGCAGCCGATGGCATCGACCTGACCGGAAAGCAGCGCCTGCATGGCGGAGGCGTCGTCGTCGAAACGGCGAATTTCCGTGCCCTCGGCGGCCAGGGCCGTCAGCGCGACGTCCTGCGTGCTGGCGCGTGCCACGCCCAGGCGCTTGCCCTTGAAGTCGGCGGCGGTCTTGATGTCGGCCTTTTTCGCGCCGTAGAGCACCACCGAGGCGGCCGCGTACGGGATCGAGAAATCGACCTGCTTCGCCCGCTCGGGCGTGATGGCCAGCGAGGCCACCAGCACATCGACCTTGTTGGTCAGCAGGAAGGGAATGCGGTTCGGGCCGGTGACGGGCACGATGTTGGCCTTGACGCCCCAGTCCTTGGCCAGCAGCCTGGCCACGTCGGCGTCGTAGCCGTCGGGCTGGTTCCTGGCGTCGGTGGTGCCGTAGGGCGGGAAGTCGACCAGCATGCCGATGGTGATCTCGCCCTTCTTCTTGATGTCGGCCACGGACTGCGCCGAGGCGAAGGGGGCGAACACGGTCAGGGCGGCGCCGAGACCCAAGGTTGCGAGGGCTGCGATTGCGGTGCGGCGGGTGGTGATACGGGTCATTGGATGTGTCTCCTGATTCAAGAAAGAAGCTGACAAGAAAAGAAACGATGCCAGCCGTGGCTGCGGGGTGCGGGGTCGTTGGCCGGTTCGGGCTCAATGGCTCTCACGCGGCACCGCGTGGCCGCGGCACCCCACGAGAAAGTCGAGGTCGGCGCCCTTGTCGGCCTGCAGCGTTCGCTCCACGTGGAGCGACTGGTAGCCGCCCTTCATGGCGGGCTCGGGCGCAGTCCATGCGCTCCTGCGCCGCGCGAGCACCTCGTCGGACACATGCAGGTGCAGCCGACGCGCCGGCACGTCGAGCTCGATCTCGTCGCCGTCCTCCACCAGTGCCAGGGCGCCGCCCACGGCGGCTTCAGGCGCCACGTGCAGCACCACCGTGCCGAAAGCGGTGCCGGACATGCGCGCGTCGGACAGCCGCACCATGTCGCGCACGCCGCGCGCCAGCAGCTTGCGCGGCAGCGCCATGTTGCCCACCTCCGCCATGCCGGGGTAGCCCTTGGGACCGCAGTTGCGCAAGACCATGACGCGGTGTTCGTCGATGTCGAGCGCGGGGTCGTCGACGCGGCGCTTGTAGTCCTCGATGGTGTCGAACACCACGGCACGGCCCCGGTGGCGCATCAGCTCCGGCGAGGCGGCCGACGGCTTGATGATCGCGCCGTCGGGCGCAAGGTTGCCGCGCAGCACGGCAATGCCGCCGTGGGGCGTCAGCGGGTTGCCGACGGGCCGGATCACCTCGCGGTCGAAATTCTCCGCGGGCTCGATGTTCTGGCCAACGGTGTGACCGGTCACGGTGAGCGCGCCAAGGTCCAGCAGGTGCGCCATCTCCTTCATCAGCGCCGGCAGTCCGCCCGCGTAGCAGAAGTCTTCCATCAGGAAGCGGCCGGAGGGCATCAGGTCGAGCAGGGTCGGCATGCCCTGCCCCCAGCGGTCCCAGTCTTCCAGCGTGAGCGGCGTGCCGATGCGCCCGGCAATCGCCAGCAGGTGCACGACCGCGTTGGTCGAGCCGCCGATCGCGCCGTTGACGCGCACCGCGTTGGCGAAGGCCTCGCGCGTCAGGATGCGCGACAACGCCAGGTCTTCATGGACCATCTCGACGATGCGCCTGCCCGTCATGCGGGCCAGGCGCGATCGGCGCGCATCGACCGCCGGATAGGCCGCGTTGCCGGGCAATGCCACGCCCAGTGCCTCGACCATGGAGGCCATGGTCGAGGCGGTGCCCATCGTCATGCAGTGGCCGGGCGAGCGCGACATTGCGCTTTCTGCGGCCATGAAGTCCGCGCGGCTCATCACGCCCGCGCGCACGTCTTCGGAAAAGCGCCAGACGTCGGTGCCCGAGCCGATGTCCCGGCCGCGAAACTTGCCGTTGAGCATGGGCCCGCCGGAGATCACGATGCTGGGCAGGTCGCAGCTCGACGCCCCCATGAGCAGCGAGGGCGTCGTCTTGTCGCAGCCGGCCATCAGCACCACGCCGTCCATGGGGTTGCCGCGGATGGCCTCCTCCACGTCCATGGACGCGAGGTTGCGAAAGAGCATGGCCGTCGGCCGCAGGTTCGACTCGCCGCAGGAGAAGACCGGGAACTCCAGCGGCACGCCCCCTGCGTCGAGCACACCGCGCTTGACATGCTCCACCAGCTCGCGGAAGTGCGCGTTGCACGGCGTGAAGTCCGAAAAGGTGTTGCAGATGCCGATGACCGGGCGACCGTCGAAGGCGTCATCGGGCAGCCCGCTGTTTTTCATCCAGCTGCGGTGGATGAAGGCGTCCTTGTCGTCCCCGGCGAACCAGGCCGAGGAGCGCAGTACTTTCTTCATGGTGGCGCCGGCTTGGCCGTTCTTGTCCTCTTTGTCTTCGTTCACATCACTCCGAACGTCTTGAAAGCCTCGACCGTGCTCATGCCGTTCTGGATGGCCTTGCGCACGCTGCTTTCCGTGGCGGCCTTTTCCAGCGCGAGGCTGATCGCCTCTTTTTCGGCCTCCCGTGGAATGACCAGCACGCCGTCCTGGTCGCCGAAGACGATGTCTCCCGGGCGAACCCGGACCCCCTGGATTTCCACCGGCACGCGGTAGTCGACCACCTTGCCGCGCGGCCCCTGGTCCTGCGAGTAGCCGCCGAGCGAGAACACGGGCAGGCCGAGCTCGAGCACTTCCGTCGTGTCGCGGGAATAGCCGTCAAGCACCGCGCCGGCCGCCTTCAGGTGCATGGCACGCGTGGTCATCAACCCGCCCCACAGCGCGAACTGCGGGGCCGAGCCCGTCGCGACGTACACCTCGTTCGGCGCAAGGTCGTCCAGTGCCTGGAACAACAGGCCGAAGGCCTGCTGGCTCAGCGGGGACTTGCCCTGCGGCTCGGCGCGGGCGAAGCAGTTGGTTTCCAGCACGGGCATGGCGCGGCCCGCCACCACCATCGAGCGTTCGACGGGCTTGATGGCCGCCGGCAGGAACTGGTGCAGGTAGCCCATCGTGTCAAGGATGTCGCCCACCACCGCGGGGAACAGACGCTTGCGCATCAGGCCGAACAGCTCGTCGTCGTCTTTCCACATGGCTTCTTGTCTCCTGCAAAAACCGCGAATTGAACGCGTCGAACAGCGAGCCCGCAACCTGTCCGCCTGTACGATAGGTCTGGGAGACACCACATGACCGCACACCCTTTTGTTCCGGGCCGGCTGGAGCGCAGCTCCCTGGCCGAGCAGGCCGTTCAGAGCCTTCTGCAGTACATACAGGACGCCAAGCCCGGCCCCGGCTCCGCCCTGCCGTCGGAGGCGCGCCTGGGCGAGCTGCTGGGCGTGAGCCGCACCGTCGTGCGCGAGGCGCTGAGGACGCTCAAGGGCATGGGCGTCGTCGAAATCGCCAACGGCAAGAGCCCGACCATTCGCCGGGACCTGGACGCGTCGGCGCTCGGCATCTATTTTTCGCGCGCGCTGCAGGTGCTCGACAACTCGACGGAAGACCTGATGGACGTGCGCGCGAGCCTCGAAGGTCGCGCCACGGCATTGGCCGCGCTCAGGCGCACGCCGGCGCAACTGGCGCGCATGTCCGACCTGGTCGTGCAGATGCAGGCGCAGCTGCGCCATCCGTCGGTCTATGCGTCGCTCGATACCGAGCTGCATGTGGAAATCGCGCGCGCCAGCGGCAACCTGCTGCTGTTCCAGATGATCGGGTCGATCCGGGCGTCGCTCGAATCGCAGTCACGCCAGGGCATGGAACGGCGAAAGACGGACGAGAGCCTGCAGCAGGTCCAGGACGCCCACATGGAACTGGTCGAGCTGATCGGCAACCGCGACGCGGACGGCGCGTCCCGGTGCATGCGCCTGCACATGGAAAGCGCGCTCGAAGTGCTTCAGGCGGGCTGAGCCCCTGATGCAATGACGCACTGACGCACTGACGCGCCGGGCTCGACGCGGCCCGCCGCTACAACTCGTCCACCGGAATGAACGGCGCCATCAGCCGCAGCCTCAGGCGCTGCCACGCGGTGGTCTCCGGCGGTACGTCGTAGGCGGTTTCCTTGCCGTCGTTGTCCTGCTCGACCCATTCGACGCCCTTGCCGCTGGCGTCCAGCCGCAGGCGGTAGGAGCTGCCCGCGTCGGCGAAGCCCTGCAGCTGCTGCGCCATCTCGGGGCTGTCGATGATCAAACCCAGCTCGGTGTTCAGCCGCGCCGAGCGCGGGTCGAGGTTCATCGAGCCGAGGAACACCTGCTTCTGGTCGACGATGCCGTTCTTCATGTGCAGCGCGCCGGTGCGGTGGCCGAAGATGCCGAGCTTGCCGCGCTTCACGCTCAGCGTCGGGCTCAGTTCGTAGATGCCCACGCCGGCCTTCAGCAGCTCGTGGATGTGCGGCCAGTAGCCCACGTACACCCACGGCTCGTCGGTGGAGGCCAGCGAGTTGGTGAGCAGCGTGACGCTCACGCCCTCGGCCTGCGCGCCGGCCAGGCTGGCCACCGATGCGTCGGACGGCACGAAGTACGGCGACACCATCTTGATGCTGCTGCGCGCCGTGCGAAACCAGCGGATCACGCCTTCGGTGACGGTGCCCTTCAGCGAGTTCTCGCGCTCGTTGAGCCCCTCGGTCTTGCTGAGCGGGTCGAACAGCACGCGCGCGTTCGCCCACAGCAGCGGGCTCAGGTCGCGCTCCGCCAGCTCGAAGGGCAGGTTCATCATGGGCACCAGGTCCAGCGGCAGCGAGACGGGTTCGTCGGGCTGCGGGTCGTGGATTTTTCCGTCGGCCGGAATGCGCGGCGCCTGCGGCGGCCTGGCGTCGGCCACCAGGGTGTCGAACTTCTGCAGCAGCTGCGCGGGGGTGAGCGCGGTAGAGGCGATGCGCGCCACGGGGTAGACGACCTCGCTGTTCCAGTAGTGGTCGAACTCGTCCGACAGGTCGCGCACCACGGGGCCGGCCGCGAACACGTCCATGTCGACGAAGTTGCTGCCCGCGGCATTCATCACGTACTCGTCGGCCATGTTGCGCCCGCCGGCCACGGCGGCGGCGTTGTCGGCCACGAAGAGCTTGTTGTGCATGCGCCGGTTGATGCGCGCGAAGTCGAAGCCCGAGCTGACGAAGCGCGTCAGGTCGCTGCCGCGCCCGGCCGGAAACGGGTTGAACAGGCGCACCTGCACGTTCGGGTAGCTGGCAAGGGCCAGCAGCAGGTCGTCCTCACCGGTGGTGTAGAGGTCGTCCACCAGCAGCCGCACGCGCACGCCGCGCTCGGCGGCGTCGCGCAGCGCGCCCATCAGCGCGCGGCCGGTGTTGTCGCCGGCCAGCAGGTAGTACTGCACGTCGAGGCTGCGCGTGGCGAGCCGGGCCAGTTGAATGCGGGTGTCGAAGGAGGTCGGGCCGTAGGGCAGCAGGCGAAAGCCCGAGCGCCCGTCCGGCGGCAGCACCTTCTGCGTGAGCTCGCCCAGCGGGGTGGCCGCGTGGTCGGCGACGGCCTGCGTGGGCAGCTCGGGCACGGGGGGCGGCAGGCTGGCGCAGGCGCTCATCAGCGCGCACAGCACCAGCGCCAGCACGGCCGGCAGCGAGCGGAACAGAGCAGAAAAAGGGAATGAGCCTTGCCCAGGGAAACCGGGCGCGCCTGGCATGCATGCAGTCGTCATTTCTCACTCCCGAATCGGTTGCCGGGCCATCCCGCAGCGGGAGAGTCCGGGCGAGAGTATGGCGCCCTCGACTTCAGGTGAAAATCGACCGCCGCCTCGAAGCATCTCGCCCGAAGGCCCGCGCCATGGCAAGCCCGCCGGCGCAGCGGACCGAAGAGCGCCTTTTTTCGTGAACCGACCCATGCCGACTTCAAATACGCCCGCCGTCCACCCTCCCGAGCGCAGGCTCGACGAAATCGCGGACGAGGTGCTGTCGCTCATCCAGCAGCAGGCGTTCGCGCAGGCGCTGCGCGAGCTCAACGCCAGCGTGCCGCACCGCTACACCGCCATCTTCAAGGTCGTCGGCGACCGGGTGCGCAACGTGCTGCTGTTCGACAAGCGCGGCGAGCCGCTGCCGGCGCCTTTGTCCGACTTTCCCCTTGCGGACAGCTTCTGCCAGTTCGTGCTGCGCGACTCGTTCCTGCACGTGGACGATTCGCTCCAGGAGCCGATGCTGGCGGGCAGCCCCTACCACGGCGTCATCCGCGCGTACCACGCGGTGGCGCTGACCCTGCTGGGCGCCGAAGTGGTGGGCACGCTCGCCCACTTCGACCCCGAGCCCCAAACGCTGGACCCGGCACACTTCGGCCTGCTGGTGCTCGCGTCGCGCACGCTGCCCGAGCTGCTGGTGGCCTCCGAGGCCTGGCAATGAGCGACATCGACGCGACCTCGACCTCGACCTCGCGCGAACTCGTCGATGCCTGCACGCAGGCCTCGCTGGCGCTGCTCGAAGCCAACCTCACGCCGCACGGCATCCTGGCCGCCAGCCGCACCGAGGCAGCCGTGGCGCGGCGCTACACGCGCATCTTCGGGCGCGACGCCGCCATCTGCGTGATGGCCATGTGCGGCAGCGGCGTGCCCGCGCTGGAGCAGGGCGCGGTGGCCAGCCTCGACGCGCTCGCGGCGCAGCAGGCGGCCAACGGTCAGATCCCCAAGTACGTGGACCCTGAAGGCCAGGACGCCGATTTCTGGTACCTGGGCTGCATCGACGCCACGCTGTGGTGGCTGATTGCGGTGGACCACGTGCGCCGCCACGGCAAGGTCGGTGCCACGCACTGGCGCGAAGAGGTTGCGCGCGCCATTCAATGGCTGCTGGCGCAGGAGCACCAGCACTTCAGGCTGCTGCAGCAGAACGAGGCCAGCGACTGGGCCGACATCATGCCGCGCTCGGGCTACGTGCTGTACACCAACGCGCTGTGGTACGACGTGAAGCGGCGCTTTGCGCTCGACCACGCCGAGGCCACGCAGCACCACTTCAACCACCTGTTCAACCCCTTCCAGCGCGACCTGCCCGAGTACCACCGCGCGCGCCTGCTGCGGCACTACGCGCGCCGTGGCCGGCGCGACCCGGGGCTGTACCTGAGCTTTGTCAACCTCGCGGTCGTGGGCGACGAGGGCGACGTGTTCGGCAACGTGCTGGCCGTGCAGGCCGGCCTGGCCGACACCGAGATGGCCCACCGCATCGTGCAGACCGTGGACGCCGCGCGCGCCAGCGAGCCCTACCCCGTGCGCGTGGTGCTGCACCCGCTGTCGCAGCAGCACGAGCTGTGGCGGGCGTACATGGGCAGGCACCAGCAGAACATCGTGCACCAGTACCACAACGGCGGCATCTGGCCGTTCGTCGGCGGGTTCTGGGTGATGGCGCTGGCCAAGCTGGGGCTGCACGCGCAGGCCTGGCCGGAGCTGGTGCGGCTGGCGCAGGCGAACGCGCTGGACGACTGGCGCTTCACCGAGTGGTTCCACGGCCGCACGCTGGCGCCGATGGGCATGGCGGGGCAGAGCTGGAACGCGGCGACGTTCCTGCTGGCGAGGCGGGCGTTGGAGGGGCGGGAGGCGGGGTGGTAACTGACTGGTGACCGGTGACCGGTCGCCGAGCTGTTTGCCGAGCGACGCTCTTGCAACCGGCCCGCGCTACGCCAGCGCCTTCGCGGTCACGCTGGCCGCCTTCGCCACCATCTCGCGCAGCCAGGCGTGCCCCGCGTCATGCGCATGGCGGCTGTGCCAGATCGCCTGCAGGGTCGACGTCCGGGGCTGGTAGGGCAGCGCCCGCCGGACCAGGTCTTCGTTCTTGGCGAGCGCCACCGCCAGCGACGCGGGCACGATCGACAGCATCGAGGTGTCGCGAAGCAGCGCCGGAATGGCGAGCGCGTGCGGCACCGTGAGCCGCGTGCGCGGCGCCTGCGCCACCGCGGCGAGCGCCGCTTCGAGCGCCTGCCGGTCGAACATTTCCGACTGCCGCGCCAGGCCCCGCTCGACGATGAAGCCTTCCACCGCGCCCTCCTCCTGCCCGCCGACGGACAGGGTGACCAGCGGGTACCGGGCCAGGTCGTTCAGCGTGAGCTTGCGGCGGGCAGCGGGGTGGCCCTTTCGCATCAACGCCGCCTCGCCCTGCGAGAACAGGGTCTGCGCGTCGAGCCGGGGCGGCACCTGCGCAAAAATGCCGATGGCGAGGTCGATGCGGCCCAGGTCGATCTGCTCGGCCAGGTCCAGCCGCGTGGACGGACGAACGACCAGGTCGACATGCGGCGCCACCTGCTGCAGCGCGCGCGACAACGGCACGACGATGACCTCGGTCACATGGTCGTTCGCTGCGATGACGAAGCGGCGCGTCGACGTGTCCGCGGAAAACGCCTCCGCGCCAAGAAGCGCCTCGATCTGCCGCAGTGAATCGCGCAGGCCCGGCGCCATCGCGTTGGCCCGGCCGGTCGGCACCATGCCCTTGCCCGTGCGCATGAAGAGCTCGTCGCCCACCAGCTCGCGCAACCTGCGCAGCGCATGGCTCACCGCCGACGGCGTGAGGTTGAGCCGCTTGCCCACCAGCAGCAGGTTGCGGTCCTCGTAGACGGCCTCGAACACCTTCAACAGGTTGAGGTCGATGCGAACGATGCCCATGGCGTCACCTTTTTGCAAACTGAATGCCGTGCATTGTGCGGCTGAAAAACCATCGTTTCCATTCAGTTCGGGTTGCGACCATCATCACGTTCAACCACCCGAAGCAGAACGAGACCATGACGAACCAGACCCTCATTCGAGACATTCGAGACAAGGAAGCGCTCATCGAGCGCTGCATTCCCTTCCTGCAGGAAGTGAAGGACATGACCGCCGGCGCCGCCGTCGAACACTGGTTGAACCAGACGTACGGGCCCGGCAGCGCCCTCTACCAGGCCCTGGCGCGCCTGGCGGTGAAAGGCGTGGAAGACGGCTGGGCGGCGAACGTCGAAGTCGACGGACCGGCGTACCGCCGCAGCCGCATCGCGGAGCCTTCCGAGCGCACGCTGCACTTCAGCATCACCGCCGTCTACATGAACAGCACGGCCAACCGGCAGGGCCACCCCGACCACCGCTTCCGGGGCCAGTACCACGGCCATCCCTATGGCGAATTCAACATGGTGATTCCGCTGGACGCCGGTGCCGCCCTGAACGGACCGAACGGCTGGTGCGCCGGCGGCTGGACCGCCCCACCCCCGGGCAGCCACCACTATCCCGAGGCCAGGGGCGGCGCGGTGATCGCGCTGTTCTTCCTGCCGTCGGGCCGCATCTCGTACGACCACGCGCCGCAGGAGTAGCCATGGCCCCCACGACAAGCGACTGGTCCCCGCAGGACATTGCCAGGTGCGTTTCGTCCGTCATGCGCGCGCGGCGGTCGGTTCGCGCGTTCAAGCCGCAGCCCTTGCCGCGTGAACTCGTGCAAGAAATTCTGGAAGACGCGGCCTGCGCCCCGAGCGGCGCCAACATCCAGCCCTGGCGGGTGCATGTGGTCAACGGCGCGGTGAAAGACGAGCTGGCCAGCGCGCTCGTCGATGCATTCCGTGCCGGAAAGGCGACCGCGCCCACGCACTTCCCTGCGCCGTTGCCGGCGCTGTTCCACACGAGACTGCTCGACTTCGGCGCGCGGTACTACGGGTCGCTGGGCATCGATCGCGACGACGCCACGGCGCGCGCGCGCCAGACCGAGCGGAACTTTTCATTCTTCGGCGCGCCGGTCGGGCTAATCTTCAGCATCGACCGCAGGCTGAAGCCGCACAGCTGGATCGACCTCGGGCTCTTCGCGCAGAGCGTGATGATCGCCGCGAAAGCGCGCGGCCTGGACACCTGCCCGCAGGTGGCCTTCGCGCAGTTGCACGACACGATCGCGGGCCGCCTGCAGATGCCGCCCGAGGAGATCACCGCCTTCGGCATGTCGATGGGCCACGGAGACTCGGCGGCGCCCGTGAACCAGGCCGGCATGCCGCGCGAACGCGCCGACGGCTTCGCGCGGTTTCTCGGCTTTGCACACTGACAAGGAGACCACCATGACGCTCGACCACATCGCAGGCGTGCGCATTCCGGACAGCCGACTCGCGCGCGAAATGACACAGCTCATTCGCGACACCGAGAGCGACCTGCTCTTCCACCATTCGGTGCGGGTCTATTGCTGGGCTGCGTTGACGGGAACGCGAACGGGATTGAAGTTCGACGCGGAACTGCTCTACGCCGCGTCGATGTTCCATGACATCGGCCTCAGCGCGCGCTACGAGAACAGCCAGCTGCGCTTCGAGGTCGACGGCGCGAACGCTGCGCGCGATTTCCTCAAGCGCCACGGCATCGGCGACGCCGACATCGAGACAGTCTGGAACGCGGTGGCGCTGCACACCACGCCCGGCATTCCGCAGTTCATGCGCCCCGAGATCGCGCTGGTGCAGGCGGGCGCCGGCATGGACGTCGCCGGGCGCGGCTACGACCAGTTCACCGATGCGCAGCGCGAGGCGGTCGTCGCGGCCTTTCCGCGGGAATCGGACTTCCAGCACGGGATCATCGACGCCTTCTACCAGGGCATGAAGCACCGCCCGGACAGCACCTTCGGCACGTTCAACGACGACGTTCTGGCGTTCAAGGACCCGCAGTTTCGGCGGGTCGATATCTGCAGCGTCATTCTTGGGTCGAGCTGGAACCGGAGGATCGAGCCGGCAGGCAGCTCGCCTGCCCATGTTCACTCGGCGGGCTGCGGTCACGGTGTCGTGGCCAGCCCTGGCAAGTCCGCGGACGAACAGCCGTAGGCGTGGTCGTCAGGCCGCGGCCCGCACATCGCCCTCAGCCGCCGCGTCTTCCTCCCACACCACCACCCGGTTGCGCCCCTGCCGCTTGGCCTGGTACAGCGCCTGGTCGGCGCGCATGTACAGCAGCTCGGGCGACAGGCTTGCCGCCGTCGCGGTCTTCGCCGCCTGCCGCCCATGGCGCTCCGGCGCCAGCATGGCCACGCCGAGCGACACGGTCAGCTCGAAGACCTCGTTGTCGGCGAGCCGCACCGGCGTGCCGGCCACCGAACGGCACAGGTAGTCGGCCACGCTGAGGGCGCCGGCCAGGTCGGTGTCGGGCAGCAGCACCGCGAACTCCTCGCCGCCGAGTCGGGCGAACACGTCGGCCGAGCGCAGCCGCGCCTGCACGCGCCGGGCGAAGCCCTGCAGCACCAGGTCGCCGCTGCGGTGGCCGTGCAGGTCGTTCACGCGCTTGAAGTGGTCCAGGTCGAGCAGCAGCAGCGCCAGCGGCTCGCCGCTGCGGTGGCTGCGCGCGACCTCGTGCGTGCACAGCGGGTCGAAGCTGCGGCGGTTCAGGCAGCCGGTCAGCGCGTCGTGGCTGGCCAGGAACTCCATGCTCTTGGCGGTGCGCTCCAGGCACGCCAGCACAAACCCCATGCCGCTGCCCAGCAATGCAAGAAAGGCCAGCAGCACGACGATGCCCTGCCCCACGCTCGACTGGAAAAAGCTTTGGTACTGGTCGGGCATCAGCCCGGCCTGCACCGAGCGACCGGCGTGCGCCACGCTCAGCAGCAGCATGGTCCAGCCCACGGCGCGCATGGTGCTCTCGGCATGCCACGCATGGCGAAACACGTGCAGCGCGATGGCGCCCGACAGCAGCATCATCACGCCCGAATAGACCATCGAGCGCGTGCTCACGGGCCACGCCAGCAGCACCGGCGCCGCCACGATGGCCGCGACCACCAGCCCGGTGACCCATTTCGGCGTGGGCTGCTTGCCCACGAACAGGTAGATCGCCTGGTTGAAATACAGCATGCCGCACAGCACCAGCGGGTTGCCGACCAGCGCGGCCACCCACTCGGGCAGCACCAGCCGAGACAACAGGGCCACCATGCCGGCCAGCAAGAAGACGCAGCCCTTGGCCCAGAGCGCCAGCGCGCGGTCGGACTTCAGGCGCCGGCGCACGAGCACCAGCTGCCATGCGAACAACAGATAGCCCAGCCCCAGCGTAAGCATGAGCGTGGGAACGTCGAGTTGCATGGGCGGGTGGCGAGCGGGGGGACTCGCATTTTAGGCAAGCCGTGTGACGCCTCCCGGCGGGCTGCGGCTTGCGACGGTGTGGGCGCGCGCCGTAACATCGCCCGCCGAATCCGCACGGCGGTTTCTGCGGAGCCCAGAAAGACGAGACCATGACGAAGCCCCCCGCGAGCGACGCCCAGCCGGCATCGACGCTCATCACCCAGAAGATCGCCGACCTGGCGGACTGGCGCGGCGCCACGCTCGCGCGCATGCGCAAGCTCATCCAGCAGGCCGACCCCGACGTGGTCGAGGAATGGAAGTGGATGGGCACGCCGGTGTGGTCACACGACGGCATCCTGTGCACCGGCGAAACCTACAAGAGCGTCGTGAAGCTGACCTTTGCCAAGGGCGCGTCGCTGAAAGACCCGGCGGGCCTCTTCAACGCGAGCCTCGAGGGCAACATGCGCCGCGCGATCGACATCGCGGAAGGCGTGGAAATCGACGCGACGGCCTTCAAGGCGCTGATACGCGAGGCCATCGCGCACAACAGCGCGGGCAAGTCAGCCGCTGCGAAAAAGAAGGCGAAGCCGAAGGCTTGAAGACGCCCTGCCCCCGCGGCAGGTTCAAAGGCCGGCCCACACCTGCACCAGCCCCACCAGGTGCACCACGCCGAACCCGAGGCAGTTCAGCGAGCTCCATACCCAGAAGGCGCTCAGCCGCTCGCGGGCAAAGAAGAAGAGCGCCAACGCCGCCAGCCCCCGCACCAGGTACACGCCGGTGATCGCGGGCAGCACGATGCTCAGCAGCGGCAAGGGCTGCAGCACGCCGGCGCCCGAGAGCGCGTAAGCCGCCCAGACGCCGAGCACGCTCGCAATCAGCAGCGTGACGATGGGCGGATACAGGTGCCCGGCCGCGGCGCCCGAGGCCATGCGCTCCCCCGCGCCGAAGAAGCGGTACCACGCGGGCCCGCCGAACACGATGCAGACGTGCAGCAGCGCCGCGATGGCGCTGAGCGCGGCGCCGACGATCAAGGGAAGGTTCCAGTTCACGAAGTCTTTCATCGACTCGGCGACAGGCCGAGGGGTTGCAGCGCGCGCACCGTGTCGCGCGTCGGGCCGAAGGCACCGTAACGCACCGGCAGGCCGCTGAGCGCTTCGACGCGCTCGATCCATTCCCGCGGTGTCGCGATGGTGCCGGGTTCGTACAGCGGTTGTGCGGCGTGCAACTGCTGCGTCAACGCGTGTTGATGCGCAAGATCGGGCGCAGGGCAAAGCGGCAAGGAGTCGATGCGCGAACCGTCTGCACCGTGATAGCCAGCGCACCACCGAAAGCCCCCGCCTTCGACGGCGTCCAGGTGGCTGGCGACCAGCCCGTCGAGCGGGCCCACGGCTTCGAGCGCGTAGCGCAGCAGCACCGCATCGGGGTGCCCGCGCCGGAACACGCCCTGCCAGCCTTCGTCCGCGTTGTGCGGCTCGGGCAAGCGGGCATCGAGCGCGCGGTCGTGCGTGGGCAAGGGGCCCGCGCCATGCCGCGTGAGGTAGCTGCGCAGCACGCCCAGGTGACGCACGCCGGCACCGTTGCCGACGTCGATGTCGATGCCCACGTCGCGCAACCCGGCCTCGACCGCGGCGGTCGAAATGGTGCTCCAGGTGGTGTGCGGATGAAAGCCGCGCCACTCGTCGAGCAGCACGCCCTGCGCGCCCTCGAACACCACGGTGCCGGGGCGCGCAAGGCGCTCGGCGATGCGGTCCGGGCTGGCGGGCGGCGACTGCGACAGGCACGGCGCCACGGCGGCTAGCCAGCGCCGGGCGAGCGAGTCGTCCTGCAGCATGGCGCGTTCCTGCGCGGCATCGGCATGCGAAGGCGCCGTGGCCGCGAACTCGCGCAAGAGCGTGGTGCGCTGCGCCTCCAGCTTGTCGAGCGCGCGGGCGGGGAGTGTCAAGTCGCCGTAGTGCAGCGCCTCGTCGGGCGCAGCGAGCGCATGCCGCACGGTCTCGCCCACGCCCACGCCGCAGCTGCCATGCGCGCCCTGACCGCGCGCCCATTCGCGCAGCCGGCCAGCGGCCTGATGGAACGGCGTGGTCACGCGGCAGCGTGCGTCGATCAGCAAACGAGAGAAGGCATCGCGCACGCCGGCCTGGCGCAGCGCCGCTTCTTCGACGCGCAGCGCGGTGGGGTGCACCACCACCGGGCTCGCCAGCACGGTGCCCACGCCCGCGTGGAAGCTGCCGGCGCCGAACTGCGAGAACGTGTGGTGCCGCCGACCGGGTCCACCTGCTCGATCGTCCACCACCACGTTGTGCCCCGCCTGCGCGCCGCCGTTGAAGCGCACCACGGTGTGGGCTTGCAGCGCGCCGCACAGGTGGTCGGTGAACAGCCCCTTGCCGCAGTCCCCGAAGCCCAGCCCCAGCAGCGAGACGTAGCGCGTGGCGGGTGCGGCGGCGCTCACCGGGTCATCAGCCGAACAGCCGCTTCCACCACGACGAGCGCGGGTTGGCGGCGGCCGTGGCCACGGCCGGCGGCGCGCGGCGCGATGCGCCCGGGTCGAGCAGCGCGGCGTACGCGTCCAGCGCGTGCAGCACACCGCCCACGCGCTCCTTGGCCATGCCGGTGCCGCTCATCACGCCGGCCAGCGCCTCGAGGCTGGGCACGGCCTTTTCAGTGAGAGCGACGATGCCGGCCGCCACGGCGCAGGCGTCGTCGGGCGAGTCCATGCAGATCACGTGGTCGCCCAGCAGCTCGCGCCAGCGGCCTTCGCAGCGGCGGCGGCGTTGCGCGTCGGGAATCAGGAAGAAAAGGTTCGTGGTCTCGGCCGCGGCGGCGATCACCTCTTCGATGGGAATGTCCTCGTCGAGCTTCTCGCCGATGAGGCCTTCGATCTGGTGGCGCGACACGGCGGGGTACGGCAGCTCGTCGCCGGTGACGAACAGGTAGCCGCGCTTCTTGCGCTTGACCCAGCAGTCCATGTCGGTGTGCTGCGCCATGACGTAGAAGGCCAGCTCGTAGCTTTCTTCGCCGCTGCCACCACCGCCGCCTTCGAGGTAGCTCCAGGTGAGCCACTGGTCCATGAGGTTGGCGGTCGACTCGAACTGGCCCACCTGCAGCGGCGCGCTGTCGGAGGTGGCGTCGCCGATGGCCATGAACATGAGCTGCGGGTCGGGCACGCCGCAGTCGGTCAGCAGCTTCATGAAGTTGGGCAGCTCGCGGCGCGCCAGGGTCTGCGGAATGTCGCCCATGGAGCCGGTGACGTCGAGCGCGAACACGATGCCCAGCGAGTTCGGGTGGTCGGCGTTGTCGCGCGACTCGCGCACCTTGAGCCCCTGCGGGTTCATCAGCGCATGCGTGTTGCGCTGGGTGAAGACCTCGGAACCGGGCTTGGCGGCGCGGTCGGCAATCAGCGCCGTGTGAGCGGCGTGCGAATAGTTTCCGTATCCCATGAAAGACCTCCTTTGGTGGCTCTGCTGTAGCTCTGTTGTTCAGGCGCCGGCGCGCGGCGCGGGATCGAAGGGCACGAACCTCGACGGCCCGAAGGCCTCGGTCGACGCGGCGGAAAGCGCCTGCTCGATGCCCTGCGCGCCCAGGCGCTGGCATGCGGCGGCGTCTTCGCTGCACTGGCGCAGCAAGGCGGCCAATGGCGCGGGCGTGCGGCTGCCCACCCCGGGCTCACCGGCCCCGCCGCCGTCGAGCACGGCGCGCACGGTCCATGCGGCCTGCATCAGGTCGCGCACCACGGCGCCCGTGTGCGCAGCGCCGGTGGCGTGCTGCGCGCGCGACCAGCCGATGAGTAGCACGCCGTGGTCGCGCGGGTGCACCAGCGCATGCGCGGGCGACAGGTCGCGGTGCGTCCAGCCGGCGCCATGCACAAAGGCCAGCACCTCGAGCATGCGGCGCCACAGCCACACGGCGTGGCGCGGGTCGATGCCCTGCGGGTTGGCTTGCTGCACGTCTTGCAGGCTGCCCCAGAAGCCGGTCGGGTGGCGCAGCACCAAGGCCTGGCGGGCACCGTCGCCCAAGCCCTCGGCCACGCCCGTACCCACACCAGTACCAATAGGTTGCGGCAGCCGCCGCGTGAAATAGGCGGCGCCCGCCACCGAAAGCTCTTGCAGCGACTTCAGCACGGCGGCTTCGCGCAGCAGCACCTTGTCGGCGGCGGTGTCGCGCGCCAGCTTCAGCGTGACGCGTTCGGGCAAGGCGCCCAGCCGTTCGGCCAGCAGCACCTCGCTGTGCTCGCCGGTGGCCAGCGGCGCCAGCACGCGGTAGCGGGCACCGCGCCAGGTCAGGATGCGCCCACCCGGCACGTCCGCATTGGCGCGGCGCAGCGCGGCGCGAAAGCTCTCGCGCTCCACGGTTTGCGTGCCGCGCACGATGGTGGCGCCGCAGTAGCTGCAGTTGACGGTGCGCCAGCGGGCGGCACGCGGCAACGGCGCGGAGCATTGGGGGCAGTTGAGTGCGAGCAGCGACAGCATCGGCCCGCGCCCTAGTCTTCGCGGGCCAGCGAGGCCGGGTCGGGTGAGGCCAGCACGCGGTCGATGCGGCGGCCTTCGAGCTCGACGATCTCGAAGCTCCAGCCGGCGCAGTCGATCTGCTCGCCCACTTCGGGCAGGTGGCCCGACACCGACATCAGCAGGCCGGCCACGGTGTTGTAGCGCCCGCGCTCTTCCTCGGGCAGCTCGCGAATGCCCAGGCGCGCGCGCAGCTCCGACACGGGCATGAGCCCGTCGAGCTCCCACACGCCGTCGGGCCGCTCGCGGGCCCAGGCGTCGGTCTGCATGCCGGGCTGCAGCTCGCCGGTGATGGCCTCGAGCAGGTCGCGCGGGGTCATCAGGCCCTGCACCACGCCGTACTCGTCGACCACGAACACCAGGCGGCCCGCGCGCTCGCGGAACTGCTCGAGCAGCTCCATGCCGGTAAGGGTCTCGGGTACGAACACGGCGGGCGTCGCCTCCCTGCCGAGCGCGCCGGCGTGGGCGGAGCCCAGGCGCAGCAGGTGGGCCACGCTGATCACGCCGACCACGTCGTCCAGCGAGTTGCGGCACACCGGGTACCACGAATGCACCAGGTTGAGCGCGGCCGCGTCGGCCACCTTCTGCAGCGCCTGCTGCACGGTGAAGGAGGCGTCGAGCCACTCGATGTCGGCGCGCGGGATCATCAGCGACGACAGGCGCCTGTCATCAAGGTGAAACACATTGCGCACCATCTGGTGCTCGTGGTGCTCGATGACGCCGGCGTCCACGCCTTCTTCGAGGCTGGCCGAGATTTCTTCCTCGGTCACGTGGCGCGCCGCGTTGGCGTCGATGCGCAGCAGCTTCAGCATGGTGGCCGTGGCGCCCGCCAGCAGCCACACGAAGGGCTTGGCGCCCTTGGCCAGCCCGCGCATGGGGCGCGACACCCAGCGCGCCACCGGCTCGGGGTAGAGCTGGCCGATGCGCTTGGGCACCAGCTCGCCGAAGATGATGGTGAAAAAGGTGATGCAGGTCACCACGCAGGCGGTGGACACGATGCTGGCCGTGCCCGCGCCCATGCCCACGGATTCCATCCACACGGCCAGCGGCGCCGCGAAGGCCGCCTCGCCGACGATGCCGCTGAGCATGCCGATGGAGGTGATGCCGATCTGCACCGTCGAAAGAAACTGCGTGGGCGACTCCATCAGCTTCAGCGCGGCCACCGCGCCGAGGTCTCCCGTTTCGGCCAAAGCCGCGAGACGTGCGCGCCGGCTGGTGGAAAGGGCCATTTCGGACATTGCGAACAACGCGTTGAGCGTGGTCAGCAAGGCCAGGAGGAAGACATCCATGAACTGAGGGAGAGAATGAGGGAATGGCACTTTACTTGATTGGCGACCTGCAAGGCTGCGACGCCCCCCTCGGCCGGCTGCTGCAAAAGATCGATTTCTCCCCCAGCCGCGACACCATCGTGCTGCTCGGCGACCTGGTGAACCGGGGCCCCGATTCGCTCGCGGTGCTGCGCCGCGTGCAGGGCTACGGCGCCGCCGCGCAGAGCCTGCTGGGCAACCACGACCTGCACCTGCTGGGCGTGGCGCACGGCGCGCGCAAGCCCGGCCGCAAGGACACGCTGGCCGAACTGCTGGCCGCGCCCGACAGCGAGGCGCTGCTCGACTGGGTGCGCCAGCAGCACATGGCGCTGCACATGCGCATCGGCACCGGCGACCTGCTGATGGTGCATGCGGGCGTGCTGCCGCAGTGGAGCGTGGGCGACACGCTGGTGCTGGCGTCGGAGGTCGAATCGGTACTGCGCGGGCCGGCGCTGGGCGAGTTCCTGATGACGATGTACGGCAACGAGCCCGCGCAGTGGAGCGACGCGCTCACCGGCAGCGCGCGGCTGCGCGCCATCGTCAACGCACTGACGCGGCTGCGCTTCTGCTCGGCCGAGGGCGTGATGGAGTTCGAGGCCAAAGACAGCGCCGCCACCGCGCCCGAAGGCTTCATGCCCTGGTTCGACGTGCCCGGCCGCAAGACGGCCAAGGCCACGGTCGCCTTCGGCCACTGGTCGACACTGGGCTGGCTCTCGCGGCCCGACCTGCTCTCCACCGACACCGGCTGCGTGTGGGGCGGCTGCCTGAGCGCGGTGCGCATCGGCGCGACGCTGGAGGAGCGGGAGCTGATCCAGGTCGAGTGCGAGCAGTCGCAGAAGCCGGGCAAGGCTGGCTGAAGCGGGACGCCGGGCGCGGCCGGCTGAGCCCGGGCCAGCGCAGCCTTAAAACGGCTGCGTCACCAACCCGTACACCGTGCGCACGCCGCTCACGTAGTTGCCCATGCGCAGGTTCTCGTTGGCTGCGTGCTGGTTGTTGTCGGCGTTCACCAGCGGAATGATCGCGAAAGGCACGGGCAGCACGCGCACGATCTCCGCCGTGGGCACGGTGCCGCCCATCATGCGGATGCGCACCGGCTCGGGCTGCGTGCCGAAGGTGCCGGTGAGCGCCTTGTAGGCCCACTGCCCCACGGGCGAATCGATCTGCGAGCCCGCCGCGTCGCCGCCCTCGCTCTGGTAGGAGAAGCTGGCGAGCTTGTCGTAGCGCGCGCGGTCTTCGTCGCTGGGCTCGCCCTTGACCAGGTGGTAGCCCTGGCGCTCGATGTGCGTCTGGATGAGCTGGCCCAGGTAGGCCGGGTCGGAGTCGGGCGTGGTGCGCAGGTCGAGCTCGGCCACGGCCTTGTCGGGCACGATGTTGGCCACCTTGTCGCCCACCGACGCCGCGGCCATGCCGCGCACGTTCAGCGAGGGGTACTGCATGGCCTCCTGGTAGTTGGCGCCGACCTTGTCGGTCTTCGCGATGCCCAGTCGGCGCTTGAGCGCGGCCTCGTCGTCGGGCACGGCGGCCATGATCTTGCGGTCGGCCTCGGCGATCTTCACGCGGTCGTAGTAGCCGGCCACGGTCACCCGGCCCTCGTCGTTCTTCATCGAGGCCAGCAGGTTGGCCAGGCGCTGGGCCGGGTTGGGCGCGTAGTTGCCGTAGTGCCCGCTGTGCAGCGGCACCTTGGCGCCGTACACCGTGAGCGCGGCCTTGGCCGCGCCGCGGTTGCCGAACACCAGCGTGGGCCGGTTGGTGGCGTGCATGGGGCCGTCGTGGATCACGATGGCGTCGCTGCGCAGCAGCTCGCGGTGCGCCTGCATCACCTTGCTGATCGAGGGCGAGCCCTTTTCTTCCTCGCTGTCCAGAATGACCTTCACATTCACCGCCGGCTGCGCGCCGCCGGCCTTCAGCGCGTCGATGGCGGCCAACATCATCATGATCGGCCCCTTGTCGTCGGCCGACGCCCGGCCGAACACGCGCCACTCGGGGTCCAGCGGGCCGCTGAAAAGCGGCGCCGAGTCGATTTCTTCCCACCCGCCGTTGGCCGCCTTGCGCTTGAGCACGGGCGTCCACGGACTCTTCTGCGCCCACTGCGCGGGCACGACCGGCTGGCCGTCGAGGTGCATGTAGAAAAGCACCGTCTTGCGCGACGGATCGGCCCCCTGGTACTCGGCGTAGAGCATCGGCTTGCCGTCATTGGGCAGTTGCTGCGTGGTGAAGCCGCGCTTGCGAAAGGCCTGCTCCAGCCAATCGACGTTCTTGCGGACGTCTTCCGGCGCGATGGCATCGTTGGGCAGGGACAGCAGCTCGAAGTACTCGCGGTAGGTGGCCTGCGCGTGGCGCTCGGCATCGGCGGCGGACAGGTCGGCGGCGCTGGCCACGGTGGCCATGCACGCGGCCGCGACGAAAGCCAGGGGGAGCAGCGAGAAGGGGCTGCGCGAGAAGGGGCTGCGCGAGGTTCTGGGCTGGAGTGGCATGGGTGTGGGTCCGCTTGTGCGATGGATCGGCGACAGTTTGGTGACAGTTCGGAGGCAGTCTAGGCAAAGCCGTGCCTTTGAACAATTGCCGATTTTTCGGGATATCTTTGCGTTTTATGCAACGCAGCCCGCCTGCGCCCGCCGCCATGACGTCCCATCGCCTGCAGGAAACCTCGCTGCGCTACTTTCTCGAGGTGGTGCGCAGCGGCTCGCTGACCGAGGCGGCCACGCGCCTGAACGTCGGCGCCTCGGCCATCAGCCGGCAGGTGGCCATGCTCGAGGAGCTGCTGGGCGTGCCGCTGTTCGAGCGCCGCCCGCGCGGCATGGTGCCCAGCGCCGCCGGCGAGCTGCTGGCCGCGCATGCGCGGCGCGGTGCGCTGGAGGCCGAGCGCGTGGTGTCCGACATCCAGGGGCTGCAGGGCCTGCAGCGCGGGCATGTGCGCATCGCGTGCTCGTCGGGCTTTGCCAACGAGTTCCTGCCGCAGGCCATCGTCGCCTTTCGCGCGCTGCACCCCGGCATCCAGTTCGAGCTGAGGGCCTGCGACCCCGCCGAGGTCACCGAGGCCGTGCTGCTCGGCAACGCCGACATCGGCCTCACCTACAGCCGCGCCGCGGTGCAGGGCGTTCGCGTGGCGCACCGCCAGACGGCCTCGGTGTTCGCGCTGATGCGCCCCGACCATGCGCTGGCCAGGCACCGCAGCGTGACGCTGGCGCAGATGCTGCCGTTTCCCATCGCGCTGTCGGGGCCCGACACCACCGTGCGCCAGTTGTTCGACGTGGCCTGCGGCAACCGCGGCGTGGTGTTCGAGCCCGCGCTGGTGACCAACCGCTTCGAGGCGCTCGCCAACTTCGTGCTGCACGGCGGCGGCCTCGCGATTGCCGGCGAGATCACCGTGCGCGAACGCGTGCGGCGCGGCGAGCTGCATGCCGCGGAAATTCGCGAGCGCGGCATGCGCGACCGCTCGGTCGAGCTGCAGACCCTGGCCGGGCGCACCTTGCCCGAGGTGGTACGCGCCTTTCTCGACTTTCTGTGCGAGGCGCTCCCCGCGCCCGCTGCGAAATAACCCGGGGAGCCCAAGCTCAGGACGGCAGGCGGAACTTGTCCAGCGACATGCGCTGGCGGCCCTGCGCATCGAAGTTCTCGGGCGACAGCCAGCGCTCGAAGGCGGTGCGCAAGGCCGGCCATTCGCGGTCGGTGATCGAGAACCACGCCGTGTCCCGGCTTCGCCCCTTGTAGACCACGGCCTGGCGAAAGATGCCTTCGAACTGAAAGCCCAGCCGCAGCGCCGCGCGCTTGGAGGGCTCGTTGAAGTTGTCGCACTTCCACTCGTAGCGGCGATAGCCCAGCGTGTCGAAGGCGAGCTTCATCAGCACGTACTGGGCTTCGGTCGACATCGGCGTCTGCTTGAGCAGCGGCGAAAAGGTGACGCTGCCCACCTCGATGGCGCCGTGCGTGGGGTCGATGCGCATCAGCGCCAAGGTGCCTACGGCCCGACCGCTCTGGCCGTCGACCACGGCGAAGTGCATGGGGTCCGCGCTTTGGGACGCACGCTCCACATAGGCGCGGGTGCTCTGCAGGTCGGCCGGTCGTTCGACGAACAGGTAAGTCCAGTCGCGTCCATCCGGCGCCTGCGCGTAGGCGGCATGGAGGTCGTCGGCATGCGTGGCCGCATCGAGCGGCACCAGCGTGCAGAAGCGCCCTTCCACCGGTTGGCGCGGCGGCAATGCGCGCGGCGCCCAACCGGGGACCTCGGGGCCGACGGACTGGCCGAATTCGTTGTGGCGCTCTGGCATGCGGGTGTCTTTCGAAGCAGCTGGAGAAACGGTGCGGGAGCACGTAAAGTAGCCGAGCCGTGGCTCCATGGAAAGCGCCACGCATTCTTCATTTCATGGTGCCACGAATTCCCCGCTCCCACACCGCCCCCGCCGCCCACACCGCCGCCGCCGCGCCGCTCGAATCCCCGCTCGTGAAGGACCGCGACGCGGGCTCCATGCAGCGCCAGCTGTACGACCGGCTCAAGCGCGCCATTCTCGACGGCGGCCTGGCCCCCGGCAGCCGCCTGCCGGGCTCGCGCGCACTGGCCGAGTCGCTCGCCATCTCGCGCAACACCGTCACCGCCACCTACGAGCACCTGGCCGCCGAGGGCTATGTGCAGCCCGACCGCCAGGGCACGCGCGTGACCGAACTGTCGGCGCCGACGCCGGCACCGACGCCTCGCTCCCGCACAGGCACCGCGCCTGTTGCTGCTGCGCCCGTCACGGCCAAGCGCCTCGCGTCGATCAGGCCCAGCGCCTCCCGCGCCGACGCGGACGCGGCGCTGCGCCCCGGCGTGCCCGCGCTGTCGCACTTTCCGTTTGCCGCATGGCGCGGCGCGCTCGACCGCGCGATCCGCGGCGCGGGCGCCGCCGCGCTGGGCTACGGCGACCCGCTGGGCGAACCGCCGTTGCGCGCGGCCATTGCACGGCACCTGTCGGTGGCGCGCGGCGTGCGCTGCGAGCCGCGGCAGGTCGTCATCGCCGAGGGCGCGCAGGAGGCCATCACGCTGTGCGTGCGGCTGCTGTCGAACCCCGGCGACACCGGCTGGGTCGAAGACCCGGGCTACCGCGGCGTCAAGGCCGCGATGCATGCGGGCGACCTGCGCGTGGTGCCGCTGCGCGTCGACGCCGAGGGCCTGTGCGCGAGCGCGCAAGACTGGCGCAGGCACCCGCCCCGGCTGGTCTACACCACGCCCTCGCACCAGTATCCGACCGGCGCGGTGCTGGGCATCGCGCGCCGGCTGGAGCTGATCGCGCGGGCGCGCGAGCACGGCGCCTGGATCATCGAGGACGACTACGACAGCGAGTTCCGCCACACCGGCGAGCCCATCGGCGCGATGCAGGGGCTGGTCGACGACGCGCCCGTGCTCTACGTGGGCACCTTCAGCAAGACCATGTTCCCGTCGCTGCGGCTGGGTTTTGTGGTGCTGCCCGCGCACCTGGTGGCGAGCGTGCAGTCGCCGCTCGAAGAAATGCTGCGCGGCGGCCACCGCTACGAGCAACTGGCCATGGCCGACTTCATCGAGAGCGGCCAGTTCAGCCGCCACCTGGGCCGCATGCGCCGGCTGTACCGCGACCGGCAGCTGGCGCTGCGGCTGGCGCTGCACAAGCACCTGAAGGTGCCGCACGAGATCGAAGGCGGCTACTGCGGCCTGCACCTGACGGTGCGGCTGCCGGAGCGCTTCGACGACCGCAAGATCGCCGCCGAGGCGCTGCGCCATCGCATCGCGCCGTCCGCGCTGTCGGGGTTCGCGATGCAGCCGCTGCCCACGGACAACGGGCTGGTGCTGGGCTACGGCAACACATCGGCGGAGCTGTTCGAGCCGCTGGTGAAGCGGCTGTCGCAACTGGCGCGGGCCTGCGAACGCAGCTAGCCGTGCGCGCCGTCAAGCGTCGCTTCGAACCCGGTCAGCCGCGCGTGCCCACCACGTGCTCGCGCCGGAAGTTGCGCGGCGTGGTCCCCACCCACTGCCTGAACCGCCGGTTGAAGTAGGCCTCGTCGGTGAAGCCGCATTGGTGCGCAATCTCCCGCACCAGCAGCGAGGTGGACGACAGCAGCTCCTTCGCGCGCTCGATGCGCCGCTCGGTCACCAGGTCGGTGAAGGTGCGGTCGGTTTCCTTGCGCAGCAGGTTGGCCAGGTAGTTGGGCGAGAGGAACGCGGCGGCGGCTGCGTCGGTGAGCGACAGCGGCTTGTCGAGGTTGTCGCGCACGTAGCGCACCACGCGCTGCAGGGCGTCGCGCTGCGAGGTCTTGCCGTTGTGCTGGAGCGAGAGCCGCATCAGCGCCTGCTCCTGGCGCATGCACGCCAGCCCGATGACCTGCTGCACGATGCCGCGCATCGCGATCTTCGCGCCGAAGTTGCGGCCGGTGTTCAGCGCGTGCAACTCGTCGAGCCAGCCGCGGATGCGCGCGAAGTCGGCCTCGTCGAAGGCGAAGTCGACGTACTCCTGGAACAGGAAGGGCGCGAGGTCGGGGTGCCGCGCGAGCGACACGTCGTCCAGGTCGAGCGCATCGACCTCGAGCTCGGGCCAGAGAAAGCGCTGGTCGAAGTTGACGATGCAGTACAGCGCCTCGGGCGGATGCGGAATGACGTGCACCCGGTACGGCAGCACGAAGCTCAGGTGGCGCGGGCCGAAGGGCCGCACCTCGCCGCCGATGGCCTGCTGCGAGCTGCCTTCGATGCCGACCTGGATCTGGAAGTACGCATGCCGGTGCGGCAGCGTGAGCTCGTTGCGCGCGCCCTGGAAGCGGATGTCGAAGTCGAGGTGGTCGGCACGCTCGTGCATGCCGTAGGTGCGCACGGACGTGGCGGCGGAAGATGAAGAAGGAGAAGAAGAACGCATCGGGGCTGGCGTGGCTGCGGGCTGCTGCCCGCGAGCGTACGCCAACTCGCCGGCGGCCCGGCGCGGGAGGGTCAGACGACCACGACTTCCAGCACGCCCACGCCCGCCACGGCGCCACGCATGCGGTCGCCGCGCTGCACGGCCGCCACGCCGGCGGGCGTGCCGGTGAAGATCAGGTCGCCGGGCTGCAGCGTGAACAGGGTCGAGAGGTAGGCGATGGTGTCGGGCACGTTCCAGATCATGTCGGCCAGGTCGCCGACCTGGCGCTGGGCGCCGTTCACGTCGAGGCGGATCTCGCCCTTTGCGGGGTGGCCGGCCTTGGCCACGGGCACCAGTTCGCCGCAGGGCGCGGAGCCGTCGAAGGCCTTGCCGGTGTCCCACGGGCGGCCCATTTTCTTGGCCTCGCCTTGCAGGTCGCGGCGGGTCATGTCCAGGCCCACGGCGTAGCCGTAGACATGTTCGAGCGCGGCGGAGGCCGCGATGTTCGACCCACCGGTCTTCAGCGCCACCACCAGTTCGATTTCATGGTGCACATCATTCGACAACGATGGGTAGGCAAACTCGCCGCCGTCGGCCACGATGGCATTGGCCGGCTTCATGAAGAAGAACGGCGGTTCGCGGTCAGGGTTGTGCCCCATCTCGCGTGCATGTTCGGAGTAGTTGCGGCCCACGCAGAAGATGCGGTTGACCGGAAAGCGCGCACGCTCGCCCTGGATGGGCAGCGAATGGACGGCTGCGGGGGGAATGGCGTAGGAGGTGTCGGTGGCTGAAGTCATGCAATGACTCTATGCACTGGCTCCTGCTTCTCAGCGGACGCATCTATGCGTGTCTTGGACTCAGCTACGGTTTTGTGGTTGTGCGCTGTTTGCCGTTGCTGTTCGGGACGGGTGAACAGGCCGCCCTGAAACGCAACGCGCGGCCCTAACCAGCCACGCCAAACCCGGCATCGAAGGTCCCCTTGACATCCAGCGACTGCTTGATGAGCCCGACCTGCCGGTAGAAGTCCGCCGTGCCCTGCTGGTCCGCGATCACCTGCGCATCGATGGCCACCCACTTCTGTTGGCGACGTTCGAACTGCAGCTTCGCGGCCTCGGGCGGAATGCCGATGATGCGGGCCAGCGCGGCCGAGTAGGCGTCGACGTTGCGGTACGACCAGAGCTGCGCCTTCACCACGCGCTGCAGAAAGTCTTGCAGCACCGGGCGCTTGGCTGCGATGGCGCTGTCGGTGGCTGCCAGGTAGCTCAGGCCCGGCAACAGGCCGCGGCCGCTGACCAGCACGCGCGCATGGTTGCTGACCTCGGCCAGCGCCGTGTACGGCTCCCATGTCGCCCAGGCGTCGACCGAGCCTTGGGTGAGCGCGAGCTTGGCGTCGGCGGGGGCCAGGAAGCGGATGTTGACGTCTTCCGGCTTGAGCCCCGCCGCCGTGATGGCCTTCAGCGTGACGTAGTGGCCGATGGAGCCGCGGTTGGTCGCGATGCTCTTCCCCCGCAGGTCGGCAGCGGCCTTCAGCGTGGAGTCGGGGCGCACGAGCACCGCCGTGCCGTAGGAGTCGGAGCGGTTCGCACCGATGGCCTTCACGCGCGTGCCGGCGGCCAGCGCGAAGATCAACGGCGCGTCGCCGATGGGGCCGGAGTCGACCGCGGCGGCATTCAGTGCTTCAGCCAACGGCGCGGCGGCCGGAAACTCCGACCACTGGATGTCGTAGCCGAGCCCCTCGAGGCCGCCCGCCGCCTCGAGCAGCGCGCGCAGGCCGCCCTTCTGGTCGCCGGCCTTGAGCACAGGGCGGCCCTGCGCGGCGGCCCAGCCGGGCAATGCCACCGCGGCGGCGACCGATGTGCCCTGGACGAGAAAGTGTCGGCGTGAACTGAAGGTCATGGATGTTTCGCTGCTCATGCAAGGGGATCGAAAGACACGTGTTCCGCGAAGCGGACCGGGTCGGTGCTTTTCTTGAGCACGCCCACGCCACGGAAATCGCGCGCGTAGAACTCCACCTCGTCGCGCAGGTTGCGGCCCAGCGGATGGTGGTTGTGCGTGAGCGTGCCGAGCAACGCGCGCAGGTCTTCCACCGCCACGTTGGGCGAGTACTTGGCGAAGAGCTTGGCCGATTCGTTCGGGTTCTCGGCCACGTAGTCGGAGGCCTGCGCAATGGCGCGCACCAGCGATGCGACAGTGGCCTTGTCCTTGCGCACCAGCTCGCCGCGTGCGCCGACGATGCAGCAGACCTTGTCCTTGTATTCGCCCGTGAGGTTGCTTGCCACCTCCACGTACGCGCCCTTGTTGCGCTTCTCGATCAGGTAGATGTTGGGGTCGCCGTCGGCAATGGCCTGGATCTCGCCCTTCTTCACCGCGATGTCGAGCAGGTCGGCCGGGTACTGGCGCCAGGTGACGTCGCGGTCGGCGTCGATGCCGTGCTTGGTCAGCAGGATCGAGAAGAAGTTCTTGCCTGGGCTGGTGATGTCCGACACGCCGATGCTCTTGCCCTTCAGGCTGGCGATGTCGGTCACGCCCGCGCTCTTCGCGCCCATCAGCCGCACGCAGCCGCCATGCGAGCTGCCGACGATCTTCACGTCGAAGCCCGACTCCAGCGGCTTGAGCCAGCGGTGGATCATGCCCACGGCCGCGTCGGCCTTGGCGGTGGCCAGCGACTCGAGCAGCTGGTCGGTGGAGCCGGTGTAGTTGATGAGGTCGACCTGCAGGCCGTTGCGCTCGAAGTAGCCGCGCTCCTGCGCCACCACCACGGGTGACAGGCAGAACGCGGCGGCGTTCCAGGCGAAGGTGAGCTTGCGCGCCTGCTGCGAGAAAGCCTGCGAGGCGATCAGCCCGCCGGAGGCGACCACGGCGGCGGCACCGCCTGCGCGCAACACGCCGCGCCGTGAAACGAGCGGGGTGCGTGCGTTCACAGCAGCAGCTCCGGCTCGGCCTCGACCAGGCCTTGGTACAGGCTGTCGAAGGAATGGATGGCGCCTTCGGCCCCGCCGATCTGGCTGTGCGTGTGGCGCGCGGTGGCTTCGTCGATGGGCTGCGGCTTGCCGGCGGCTTCGGCCAGCAGTTGCGTGTGGCAGGCGTTGTCCAGCGCGATGTACCACCAGGCGGCGGCCTCCACCGTGGGGCCCGCGGTAAGGATGCCGTGGTTCTTCAGGATGGCGCCCTTCTTGTCGCCCAGCGCCTGCGCGATGCGGTCGCCCTCGCTGGTGTCGACGACCATGCCGGTGAAGTCGTCGAACATCGCCACGTCGTCGTGGAACACGCAAGCGTCCTGCGTGAGGGTGTCGAGCTTGCGGCCCAGCGTGGACCAGGCCTTGCCGTAGGTCGAGTGCGTGTGGGCCGCGGCAACGATCTTCGGGTTGTGCTCGTGGATGGCCGCGTGGATGGCGAAGGCGGCCTTGTTGAGCGGCCGGTCGCCGATGACGGTCTCGCCCTTCGAGTTGACGAGCAACAGGTCGGACACCTTGATGCGCGAGAAGTGAATGCCCAGCGGGTTGACCCAGAAGTGGTCGGTGAGCTCGGGGTCGCGCGCGGTGATGTGCCCGGCCAGGCCCTGCGCGAAGCCGAAGCGCGCGAACAGCCGGAAGGCACCGGCCAGGCGCTCCTGGCGGTGGCGGCGTTCGGCCTGCACGGTGGGGCGCGGGGGAACGGGGTCGAACCAGTATTTCTGCTGGGGGTTCGGGTTGAGCTTGAGGGGTGCGACCGCTTGGCGGTCGATGGAGAGAACGGCACTCATGGGAATTCCTCGTGTTCGGTTTTCTGTGTTCGGTCTTGGGTTTCGCTCCTTCCCCCTCTGGGGGAAGGCCGGGATGGGGGCACGACGGCATCGAATGCCATGACGGTGCTAAAGGCCGCTTGCCCCCACCCCTGCCCTCCCCCAGAGGGGGAGGGAGAAAGACCAGGATCAGGCTGCCTTGCGCACCGAAGCCGCGCGCTGCGCCACCAGCTCCCGCGTGCGCGGAATCAACTCCCGCCCGTAGTCCAGCGCATCCTCCAGCGGATCGAACCCGCGAATCAGGAAGGTCGTCACGCCCAGGTCGTAGTAGTCGAGCAGCGCATCTGCCACCTGCTCCGGCGTGCCCACCAGCGCGGTGCTGTTCGAGCGCCCGCCGATCTCCTGCGCCACCGCGGTCCACAGCCGCTTGTCCACGCGCGGGCCCTTGTCGGCCGCGGCCAGCAGGCGTTTGGCGCCTTCGCTTTGCTGCGGACCGCCGCGGTTGTAGCCCTGCACCACGCGCAGGCGCTTGGTCTCCGCCAAGATGCCTTCGGCGCGCGCCCATGCGGCCGCCTCGGTCTCGGCCAGGATCGGGCGGAACGACACCGAGAAGCGCACGCTGCGCCCATGCTTCGCCGCCTCGGCCCGCACGCGCGTGGTCAGCTCGCGCGCCTGGTCCAGCGACTCGCCCCACAGCGCGTACACGTCGGCATACTTGCCCGCCACCGGAATCGCGGCCTCCGAGGCACCGCCGAAATACACCGGCACATGCGGCCTGCCGTTGCGCGTCTGCAGCGGTTTCACTTCCGAGAACGCGTTCTGGTAACGGTAGTGCGCGCCTTCGTGGTCGAAGGGCTTGTCGGCCGTCCACACCTTGTGCAGCACCTCGAGGTACTCGTCGGTGCGGGCGTAGCGCTGGTCGTGGCCTAGCCAGTCGCCGTCGCGGCGCTGCTCCTCGTCGGAGCCGCCGGAAATGTAGTGCACCGCGAGCCGGCCGCCGCTGAACTGGTCGAGCGAGGCGAACTGCCGCGCGGCCAGCGTGGGCGCCACGAAGCCGGGGCGGTGCGCGAGCATGAACTGCACGCGCTCGGTCACCGAGGCCGCGTAGGCCACGGTGAGCGTGGCGTCGGGGCCGGTCGAGTGGTGCGGCACCAGCACGCGGTCGAAGCCGGCGCTCTCGTGGGCCTGCGCAAAGGCCCGCACATAGTCGCGGTCGATGGCCGGGCCCTGCGCGGCGTGCACCTCCGAGACCTTCTGGCCCTGGATCATGCCGATGAATTCGACGCCGCCGTCTTGCTGTGCTTGGCTCATGGAGTTTTCCTTTTTTCGGGTGGAACGGGGAAGGTGGGGAGGTGAAAGCTGAAGCCGGCCGAATCGGCCGAATCAGGCGGCCGGCACCCGCAGCAGGCTCTCGAAGCTGCGGTCCCACAGCGGCTTCACGTCGGCTGGCCCGTCGAGCACGCCGATCTTCAGGAAGGTGTCGGCCACGTCCTGGTGGCTGCGCACCACGGCCTCGCTCACGGGGCCCAGGCTGTAGTCGCCGCTGCGGCCGTTGAACAGCTCCACGATGTCGCCGACGGGCACGCGCGTCTCGGCCGACTGCGCACGCGCATAGGCCAGGAAGTTGCCATTGATCCACGCGAAGGCGCGCTGCAGTCGCTGCAGCAGGTCGCCCAGCGCCGCGCGGCGCAGCGCGTCATCGAGCGCGCGCGGGTTGGCGTAGATGGGGAAGTTGCCCGACAGGTAGCCCACGCCGGTCTTGATGGTGCGCGCACCGTACTGCGTGCGCGCCAGCTGGCCGTTGTAGCCGTAGATGGCCCAGGCATCGAGGTCGCCGCGCGCAAAGGCCGACAGGCCGTCCGACGGCGTGAGGCTCACGGCCTGGATGTCGCTGAACGACAGGCCCGCCTCGGCCAGCTGCTTGGCCAGGTAGTAGTGCGAGGTGGTGGCGCGCACGTAGCCCACGCGCTTGCCCTTGAAGTCGGCAATGGTGCGAATCGGCGCGTCCTTGCGCGCCAGCGTGGCCTGGTTGTTGAGGTCTTCGTGCGTGACGGCCACCAGCTTCACGCTGGACTTCTGCCGCGCCGCGAACACCGGCGGAATCTCGCTGCCCGAGCCCAGGTCGAGCGCGTCGCCGTTGATGGCCTCGATGTGCAGCACGCCGTTGTTCAGCTCGCGCCAGTCGATCTTGTAGGGGGTGTTCGCCTGCCCCGAGGCGGTGAGCAGCGGCCGCCAGAGGCCCTTGTAGGTGCCCACGCGCAGCGTGACACCTGAAAGGTCCCGCGAGGGCGCTTCGGCCTGTGCCCAACCGGCAATACCTGCGGTGCCGATGGCGGCCAGCGCGGCAGCCGCATGCAGCACGCGCCGGCGGTCGAAGCGAAGGTCTGGGGCATCCGGCGCATCTGGAACATCTGGCTTCATGGAGGCGAACCGTAACGAGGCCGGCGCCCGGCGCGAACTCAGAAAAACGAGTTTGGTTATGCGGGATGCGTCGTTTTCCGGCGCCGGGCGCGCCGCTACCGTGCGGGAACCATGAGTGCACTCCCCTTGCGCCGCGCGTCGGCCCCGCCAGAAAACACCCCCACGGTCGACGCGGCCGTGCTGGCGCGCCTGACGGCCCAGTTCGCCGCCACCGCGGCCGACCACGACCGCAGCGGCGCCTTTCCGCGCGAGAACTTCGCCACGCTGCAGGCGCACGGCCTCGTCGGCCTGGTGGCGCCCGCCGAATACGGCGGCGGCGGTGCCACGCTGGCGACCGCGCGGCGCGTGATTGCGGCAGTGGCGCGCGGCGAACCCGCCACGGCGCTGATCCTCACCATGACCTACCTGCAGCACCACGCATTGACGCGCGCCGACAGCCGCTGGCCGGCCGCGCTGCGCGAACGCGTGACGCGCGACGCCGTGGCGCAGGGCGCGCTCATCAGCGCGCTGCGCGTGGAGCCCGCGCTGGGCTCGCCCGCGCGCGGCGGCCTGCCGGCGACGGTGGCCCGCCGCCTTAGCGCAGGCAAAGGTGAAGGCGACGGCTGGACGATCGACGGCCACAAGCTCTACACCACCGGCATCGAGGGCCTGAGCTGGCTGTCGGTGTGGGCCCGCACCGACGAGGCGGTGCCGCGCACCGGCGTGTTCCTGGTGCCGCGCCATGCGCCCGGCGTGCGCGTGATCGCCAGCTGGGACCACCTGGGCCTGCGCGCCTCGGGCAGCCACGAGGTGGTGTTCGAGAACGTCGCCATCGACCTTGCCCACGCGGTCGACCTGCGCGCGCCGGCCGACTGGGCACCCGACGCGGGCAGCCAGACCGACATCGACGCGCACGCCACGCAGCAGGCCTGGATGACGGTGCTGCTCGGCAGCCTGTACGACGCCGTGGCCACTGCCGCGCGCGACTGGCTGCTGGGTTTCCTGACCACGCGCGCGCCCGGCAGCCTGGGTGCGCCGTTGTCCACGCTGCCGCGCGTGCAGGAGCATGTGGGCGAGATCGAGGCGCTGCTGCGCACCAACCGCGTGCTGCTCGACGACGCCACCGCGGCGGTCGACAGCGGCCATGCGCAGCCCGGCGCGGACAGCGGCCTGCTCAAGTACACGGTGACGGGCAACGCCGTTCGCGCGGTCGAGCTGGCGCTGCAGCTCACCGGCAACCATGGCCTGACGCGCCAGAACCCGCTGGAGCGGCACTACCGCGACGTGCTGTGCAGCCGCATCCACACGCCGCAGAACGACGCGGTGCTGGTGGCGGCGGGCAGGCGCGCGCTGCTGTCGACGGGAGCCGTGGCATGAGCGCGTTGCTGTTCTCCAAAGCCTCGCGCCGCGGCTGGCTCAAGCAAGGCGCGGCGCTGTCGCTGGCCGCGGCCGGCCCGCTGCGCGCCTTCTCGCAAACACAAGCCCAGACCACGCTCGTGCTCGGCGACCAGGCCGGCGGCCTGCGCTCGCTGTTCGAAGCCTCCAAGGCGCTCGAGGGCGCCCCCTTCGCCTTTCGCTGGGCCAACTTCCAGGGCGCTGCGCCGCTCTTCGAGGCGCAGCGCAGCGCCGCCGTCGACACGGCCATGGCGGGCGACCTGCCAGTGCTGGCCGCGGCCGTCGGCAAGACGCCGCTGAAGATCGTCGCCACGCGCGTCGGCAAGGCCGATTCGCTGGGCATCGTGGTGCAGCCCGACTCCAGGCTGCGCAGCGTGGCCGACCTGCGCGGGCAGACCGTGATCGTCTCGTCGGCGCGCGGCAGCATCTCGCAATACCAGCTCTACGGCGCGCTCGAGGAAGCCGGCGTCAAGCGCGAAGAGGTCACGGTGAAGTTCGTGCTGCCGACCGACGCGGCCGCGGCCTTCGCCTCGAAGCAGATCGACGCCTGGGCGGTGTTCGACCCCTACTACACCATCGCGCGGCAGCAGGGAGGCCGCGTGCTGCGCGACGGGCGCGGCATCAACACGGCGCTGGGCTTCATCACGGCCACCGAGTCGTCGCTGGCCGACCCGGCCAAGCGCGCGGCCATCGTGCAGTTCCTGGACCGGCTCGCGCGCGCGGGCGACTGGGCACTGGCCAACCCCGAGGCCTATGCGCAGGCGTACAGCCAGCTCACGCGGCTGCCGATCGAGTCGTCGCGCCTCATCACCGCGCGCGCGTCGGTGGCGGGCCGGCCGGTGAGCGAGGCCGACATCGCGGCGCTGCAGACGGTGGCCGACCGCTCGGCGCGCGACGGCATCCTGCCGGTGCGTGTCGACGTGCGCGCGATCACCGACACGAGCGTGTGGAAGCGCCCGGCGTGAGCGGCATCGACACGCCCTCCTCGATTGCGCCGCTGCGCGAGTTCGTGGTCGCCTTCGGCCGGCTGCTCGACGGCGCGCCCGACGAGCCGCGCATCCTGCGCGAAGGCGGCGCACTGTTGCGCACGCTGGTGGCGCGCGACGACTGGCTGCCCGATGCCTTCGCCCAGCCCGACCCCACGCGCTACCAGCAGTTCTTGCTGCATGCGGACAGCACCGAGCGCTTCTCGGTCGTGAGCTTCGTGTGGGGGCCGGGCCAGGCCACGCCGGTGCACGACCACACGGTGTGGGGGCTGATCGGCATGCTGCGCGGCGCCGAGTACAGCCAGGGCTTCGCGCCCGACGGCACCGGCCGCGTGCAGGCGCATGGCGACGCGGTGCGGCTGGACGCGGGCGACGTGGAAGCCGTGTCGCCCACCGTGGGCGACCTGCACCGCGTGCACAACGCGCACGCCGACCGCGTGTCGATCAGCATCCACGTGTACGGCGCCAACATCGGCGCGGTGCGGCGGCATACTTACCCGACCGACCCGGCGCAGGACGTGCGCAAGCCCTTCGTCTCCGGCTACTCCAACGCGCTGCTGCCCAACCTGTGGGACCGCAGCGCTGAACTCAGGTCTTCCTCGACACCCGCATGACGACTGCCTCTTCTTCTGCTTCATTCCCCGTTCTTTCTTTCGCCGCCGTGCGCGAGCGGCTCATCGCCCGCGAAGAAACCGCCTTGCTCGATGTGCGCGAGGAAGACCCGTTCGCGCAGGAGCATCCGCTGTGGGCCGCGAACCTGCCGCTGTCGCGCATCGAGATCGAGGCCTGGCGGCGCATTCCGCGGCGCGACACGCTGGTGGTGCTGTACGGCGAGCACGGCGGCACGGACCTCGCGCCGCTCGCGGCACGGACGCTGGCCGCGCTCGGCTACACCCACGTGCACCTACTCGAAGGCGGGCTCGAAGGCTGGCGCCGGGCCGGCGGCGAGCTGTTCCGCGACGTGAACGTGCCGAGCAAGTCCTTCGGTGAACTGGTCGAGCATGAACGGCACACGCCTTCGCTTTCCGCGCCGGAGGTGAAGGCGATGGTCGAAAGCAAGGCGAACGTCGTGGTGCTCGATGCGCGCCGCTTCGACGAATACCAGACCATGAGCATTCCCTCGGCCACCAGCGTGCCGGGCGCGGAGCTGGTGCTGCGGGTGCGCGAACTGGCACCCGACCCGGCCACGCAGGTGATCGTCAATTGCGCGGGGCGCACGCGCAGCATCATCGGCACGCAGTCGCTGGTGAACGCGGGCATTCCCAACCCGGTGGCGGCATTGCGCAACGGCACCATCGGCTGGAAGCTGGCCGGCCAGGTGCTGGACCACGGCGCCGCCCGGCAAGCCCCCGCCGCCGTGTCGGACGCGCACCGCGCGCAGGCCCAGGCCGACGCGCGGCGCGTGGCCGATGCGGCCGGCGTGCGCCGCATCGCGCTCGACGCCGTGCAGACGCTGGAAGCGCCCGGACGCACCGTGTACCGCTTCGACGTGCGCACGCCCGAGGAATACGCGGCCGGCCACCTGTCCGGCTTCGCCAGCGCGCCTGGTGGCCAACTGGTGCAGGAGACCGACCACCAGGTGCCGGTGCGCGGCGCGCGCATCGTGCTGGCGGACGACGACGGCGTGCGCGCGTCGATGAGCGCGTCGTGGTTAGCGCAGATGGGGTGGGAGGTCTATGTGTCGGACGCCGTGCCGAGCGTGGCCGATTTCACCGAGACGGCGGCGCCGGCGCCCGCCTATCCGCCGGTCGACCCGGTGGTGCCGGAAATTTCACCGGCCGAACTGACCGCGCTGCTGGAGCAAGGCGACACCGCGCTCATCGACGTGACCACCAGCGCCAACTACGTGAAACGGCACATTCCGGGCGCCTGGTACGCGATTCGCGCGCAGCTGGCGAACGCGATCGATGCGGTGGTGCCGGCCTCGCCGCACTATGTGCTCACCTGCGGCAGCAGCCTGCTCGCGCGCTATGCGGCGGCCGATTTGCGCACGCTGCTCGATGCGCGCGGCAAGAAAGATGTCGAGGTGCTGGTGCTCGCAGGCGGCAACACAGCGTGGTTCGCGGCGGGCCTGCAGGCCGAGACGGGCGAGACCCGCCTGGCCACGCCCCGCACCGACCGCTACCGCCGCCCCTACGAAGGCACGGACGCGCCCGCGGAAGCGATGCAGGCCTACCTGGACTGGGAGTTCGGCCTGGTCGCGCAACTGGGGCGCGACGGCACGCATCACTTTCATGTGATCTGAGGCTGGCGTTCAGCGGCGAAAGCGCGTTGAAAGGATGACAACAGAACGGTCACACTGTTGCGCCCGGGTAAAGGCGCACCGAGTGGCGCGCCGCAGGTCATCCGGCGAAGTGGCGAGGCGTTGGTTGTGAACACCGACAACAACTCCCCAGGAGCTTCGCCATGAGATTCACCACCAGATCCACAGCGCTCGCCTTGTCTGCCGCGGCGCTGGCAGCCACCCTCACCGGCTGCGTGGTTGCGCCGGCCCAACCCGTCTATGCAGCGCCGCCGGGCGTGGCCTATGTGCAGCCGACCTACGTGTCGCCCGGCGTGGGCTTTGTGTGGGCCTATCACCCGCGCTACGGCTGGGGCTGGCACCACCCGCAGTACGGCTGGCATCGCGGCTGGCGCTGAAATGAAAAAAGCGGCGCATTGCGCCGCTTTTTTTTCAACATCTCAGGTTGGCTGGGGTCAGCTCGGCTCGGCGCTCTTGAAGAGTGCCGCAACCTTGCGCTTGCTCTTGATGTTGCTCGACACGCCGCGTGCGGGCGCTGCCTTGGCGGCGGCTTCCCACGCGGGCGTGGCGTCGGCCGCGCCGGGTTCGTAGGGCTTGTCGAAGAACGGGTCGCGCGAGGCGGAAGGCGCGCGGTGCGGGCGTCCGCCACCACCGCTGCCACTGCGACGGGAATCGCCGCCGCCCAGGCTGCTGCTGCGTTCACGCGGCTGGTCGAGCACATCGCGTGCGTCGCCGGCTTCGCCTTCTTCGCGCCAGTGGCGGCGTCCATCGTTGATGCGGCCGCGCGGGCGGTCTTCGTCCCACTCGACGGGCTCGAGCTCGATCTTCTTCTTGATCAGCTTCTCGATGTCTGCCACCAGCCGCGCGTCGTTTCCGCCGCTGGCAAAGCTCACGGCCAGGCCCGAGGCGCCGGCACGGCCGGTGCGGCCGATGCGGTGCACGTAGTCTTCCGCGTTGAACGGAATGTCGAAGTTGAAGACGGCGGGCACGTCCTTGATGTCGAGGCCGCGGGCCGCGACGTCGGTGCACACCAGCAGGTCGACTTCGCCGGCCTTGAACGCGGCGAGCGCCTTCAGGCGTTCGTCCTGGCTCTTGTCGCCGTGCAGCGCGGTGGTGCGGTGGCCGTCGCGTTCGAGCGAACGTGCCAGGCGGGCGCAACCGAGCTTGCTGTTGACGAAGACAAAGGCCTGCGTGATGCCGCGCTGGCGAACGATCTGCGTGAGGGCGCGGCGCTTGTCGTCGTCGCTCACGCTGAAGAAGCGCTGTTCGACGGTGGAGGCCGTTTCGTTCGGGCGCGCCACCTCGATGGTGACCGGGTTCTGCAGGTAGCTGCCGGCCAGACGCTTGATTTCGGGCGAGAAGGTGGCCGAGAACAGCAGCGTGGTGCGCTGCTTGGGCAGGTAGCTGAGGATGCGCTGCAGGTCGGGCAGGAAGCCGATGTCCAGCATGCGGTCGGCCTCGTCGAGCACCACGTACTCGACCTGGTTGAGCACCGCGTTCTTGGCCTCGATGTGGTCCAGCAGCCGGCCCGGCGTGGCGACCAGCACTTCGACGCCCTTCTTCAGTTCCAGCGTCTGGGGCTTCATGTCGATGCCGCCGAAGACGACCGTGCTGCGCAGGTTGGTGTACTTGGCGTACAGCTTGACCTGTTGCGCGACCTGGTCGGCGAGTTCGCGCGTGGGCAGGAGCACCAGGGCCCGGACCGGGTGCCGCGCGGGCGAGGTCGAGGCGTTTTCGTGCTTGAGCATGCGCTGGAGCAACGGGAGCGAGAACGCCGCCGTCTTGCCGGTACCGGTCTGGGCGGCGCCCATCACATCCTGGCCCGAAAGCACGACCGGAATGGCCTGCTCCTGGATGGGTGTCATGGTCTCGTAGCCCATTTCGGCCACGGCGCGCGCCAGCGGTTCCGCCAGCATTAGATTGGAGAAGGAGCTTGTCATTAAGCCTTCTATTGTCGCATTGCCGCAAAAAACGGCAGTGACGGCCGCATGACAACGCCCGCGTCGGCGGAATTGCTATTTATTCAATAGCAACCAAGTCAGCAATCACGCGCCCTGCGAGCGCTTCGAACTCAAAGACTGCGCGCGTTGAACGTGTCGCAGGCCTTGATTTCGCCGCTCTGGTACCCCGCGCCGAACCACCGTTGGCGCTGCGCGCTCGAGCCGTGGGTGAAGCTGTCGGGCACCACCGCGCGGCCCGCGGAACGCTGCAGCGCGTCGTCGCCGATCTTCTGCGCGGCGTTCATCGCGGCCTCGATGTCGCCCGGGTCGAGCCACTTCTTCGACTCCTGCGAGTGATGCGCCCACACGCCCGCAAAACAGTCGGCCTGCAACTCGACGCGCACGCTCATGGCGTTGTTCTGCGTCTGGCTCAGGCGGTTGCGCATGCCGTCGACCTTGGCGGTGATGCCGAGCTCGTCCTGCACATGGTGGCCGACCTCGTGCGCGATGACGTAGGCCTGCGCGAACTCGCCCGGCGCGCCGAGCTGGTTCTTCAGCGTGTCGTAGAAACCCAGGTCGATGTAGACCTTCTGGTCGCCCGGGCAGTAGAACGGCCCCATGGCCGATTGCCCCGTGCCGCAGGCCGTGGGCGTGGCGTTGCGGAACAGCACGAGCCGGGGCGCGTGGTACGTGCCGCCGTTCTGCTTGAAGATGTCGGTCCAGACCACCTCGGTGTTCTTGAGCACCGTGGAAACGAAGGCCGCCTCGCGGTCGCCGGAGGGCGGCTTGGGCGCCGGCCCCTGTTGTTGCTGCTGCACCTGCGCCTGGCCACCGCCGCCGCTCAGCAGGCTGAGCACGGTGAGCGGGTTGATGCCGAAGACCCAGCCCGCGATCAGCGCCACCGCGATGGTGCCGATGCCGATGCCGCGCCCGCCGATGAAACCGCCACCACCGCCCCCGCCGCCACCTTCACCGCGGCGGTCCTCGACGTTGTCCGATTGTTCGTTGCCTTCCCATCTCATCGCGCTCTCCTTGCCGGCTTGGTGCTGGCGTATTTGCCGGGGTTCGCAGGATGGTACTTGCCGCCGCGCCGCGCGGGGTAACCGGGCGTCAGCGCCCGGCCCGGCAAGGCGTCAGGTTTTAGGCAGAGTGACGCCGCGCTGGCCCTGGTACTTGCCGCCGCGGTCCTTGTAGCTGGTTTCGCAGACCTCGTCGCTCTCGAAGAACAGCACCTGCGCGCAGCCTTCGCCGGCGTAGATCTTGGCGGGCAGCGGCGTGGTGTTGCTGAACTCCAGCGTCACGTAGCCTTCCCATTCGGGCTCGAACGGCGTCACGTTGACGATGATGCCGCAGCGCGCATACGTGCTCTTGCCCAGGCAGATGGTCAGCACGTTGCGCGGAATGCGGAAGTACTCCACCGTGCGCGCCAGCGCGAAGCTGTTCGGCGGAATGATGCAGTAGTCGCCGTGCATGTCGACGAAGCTCTTCTCGTCGAAGTTCTTCGGGTCGACCACGGTGCTGTGGATGTTGGTGAAGACCTTGAATTCAGGCGCGCACCGGATGTCGTAGCCGTAGCTCGAGGTGCCGTAGCTGATGATCTTGTGGCCTGCGGCCTCGCGCACCTGGCCCGGTTCGAAGGGCTCGATCATGCCGGTCTGCTCGGCCATGCGCCGGATCCATTTGTCGCTCTTGATGCTCATATGCGCTCGCTGCTGCTGCGGGGGGGAATCGGGGCCGAATTGTGGCATGGGCGCCCTTGCCAATGGCCCACCCGCGGCCTGCCCTCCCCCCGGCGCGGGGGATCGGCCCGCTTCCTAGTCCGCCCGCTCAGCCCGCCTGCGAGATCACCGTCCGCTCGACCAGCCTGTCGTCGCCCAGCACGATCATGGCGAACAGCATTTCCTCCAGCGTGTTCGCCAGCTTCGTCTTGCGCGCCAGCAGCGGCGTGGCCGCCGGGTCGAGCACCAGGAAGTCGGCCTCGCAGCCCGGCTGCAGGTTGCCGACCACGCCGTCGAGCCCCAGCGCGCGCGCCGCGCCGCCGGTGTGGCGCCACCAGAGCTCCGAGGGCGCGATGCTCAGGCCGGTCTTGGTCTGGCCTTCCCGGCCCACGTAGTACGCGGCCATCATGGTGTGGAACGGGCTGAAGCTGGTGCCGCCGCCCACGTCGCTGGCCAGGCCGTAGGGGTAGCCCACGCGGTCGGCCGCGCCGAAGTCGAAGAAGCCGCTGCCCAGGAACAGGTTGCTGGTCGGGCTCACGGCGGCGGCCGTCTTCTTGTCGCGCAGCAGCGCGCGGTCGGTGTCGTCCAGGTAGATGCAGTGCGCGTACACGGCGCGTTCGCGCATCAGGCCGAAGCCGGCGTACACGTCCAGGTAGGAGCGCGACTGCGGATACAGCTCGCGCACCCAGGCCACCTCGTCGCGGTTTTCGGCCACGTGCGACTGGATCCAGGTGTCGGCGTACTTCGCGGCCAGCTCGCCCGCGCCGCGCATCTGCGCGTCGGTGCTCGCGGGCGCGAAGCGCGGGGTGATGGCGTAGCCCAGCCGGTCGACGTTGTGCCACTTGCGGATCAGCGCCTCGGAGTCGATCAGGCTCTGCTCGGCCTCGTCGCGCACGCCGTCGGGCGAGTTGCGGTCCTGCAGCACCTTGCCCGTGATCATGCGCAGCCCGCGGCGCTGCGCGCCCTCGAAGAAGGCATCGACCGAGGCCACGTGCGAGGTCGCGAAGGTCAGCGAGGTGGTCACGCCGTTGCGCAGCAGCTCGTCGAAGAACACGTCGGCCACTTCGTTCGAATGCGCGGGGTCGGCGAACTTGCTCTCGGCCGGAAAGGTGTAGTTCTCGAGCCAGGGCAGCAGCCCCGGCGAGGGCGAACCGATGATGTCGGTCTGCGGAAAGTGGATGTGCATGTCCACGAAGCCCGGCGCGAGGATGCGCCCTGGCAGGTGGGTGAGCTCGGCGTCGGCATGGCGCGGCGCAAGCGCGGCGTGGCTGCCGGCATCGACCACGCGCTGGCGGCCGGTGCTGTCGGGGGCGACCACCAGCAGGCCGTCTTCATCGAAAACGGGCTGGCCGGCGGCATCGAATCGCAGGAGGGAGGCGCGGTAGGCTTTTTTCATCGTGGATGCGGAGGGTAATGCAGCCTCGGCGCACCGCAATTTCCATGCGCATATGAGTGCTATATGGGCTTGGCACTCGTCCGCGGCACCTGCGCGAAGCGCTCAGCGCGATCGGTCAACGCGCTGGCGTACGCCGCGTTCGCCGCGGCCGAGCCCCGCCGCTGCCGCTGCCGCTGCCGCCAGCGTCATACCCACGCAACTGCGCGATCCGTTCCGCGGCGTCCGCAAAGTACTCGCGCACGATGGCGAACGCGCGCTCGGCCGCGGGCGCCAGCGTGCGGCCCGCATGCCGCACGATGCCCAGTGTGATTTCCAGGTCCAGCCTGGGCTCCACGTCCAGCGCCACGACCGTTCCCTGGCCCAGGGCAGAGAGCAAGGAGATGTCGGTGGCCGGCGCGATGACGTCGCCCGTGGTCACCAGCTCGTGGATGGTGTTGACGTCGTCCGTGTTCAGCGCGAAGTGCCCCTCCAGCGGCAACGAAAGCCCGTAGATTTCCGCCATGCGGCGCATGACCGTCGGGTCGGAGTAGCCCGCCAGCACCAGCGGATAGGCGCGCAGCGCCTCCATGCCGATGCGCTTGCGCGACGCCAGCGGATGCCCTGCGCGCGCAAACCAGCCGAAGGTGCTCGGGTAGACGGGCTCCACGGCCATGTCGGGTTCGTGCGCCGCCATGCGCACGTCGCCGATGAAGAAGTCGAGCCGCTCCTTCAGCAGCGCGTCGAACAGCACGTCGGAGCTCTGCACCATTGCGCTGAGCCTCAGACCCGGCGACTCCGTGGACAGCCGCCGCATCATGGGCCCAAGCAGCGAGCGAGCGATGGACGAGCCCATGCCGAACGACAGCGCCCCCAGCTCGCCCGCCCGCATGAGCGCCAGCGACCGGGCGCCTTCCTTCTCGTTGAACACGATGCGCCGGGCGCGCTCCACGTAGGCCGTGGCATAGGGCGTGGGATGCAGGCGCCGGCCCTGCCGGTCGAACAGCGGCACGCCCAGCGCGGTTTCCAGCGCGCTCACGCTGCGCGAGAGCGCGGGCAGGCTCAGGTGCACGCTCTGGGCGGCGGCGCTGAGCGAGCCAAGGTCCATCACGGCGAGAAAGTGCTTCAGCTGCCGTGTGTTCATCGTCGTTTCACTTGTGCTTGTTGCAACTATTTCTTGAATATATTGCAATTTACTTAAGCTGAAGCGATTTCTAAACTGCGATCCCACTCCAGTTCGCAGCGATGAAATCCGCCTCTTCCCGGTCTTCCCTGTCTTCTTCCTCGACGCGCCCCGTGGTGGCCATCGCGTCCGACTGCATCGAGCGCCACGGCCATGTGGCGCATGCCGCATGGCACGGCTATGTGCGCGCCGTGAGCGAGGTGTCGAAGGCCCTGCCGCTGGTGCTGCCCTGCGCGGGTGACGCGATCGACGCCGCGAGCCTCGCCGACGCCATCGACGGCATCGTGCTCACCGGCAGCCCCTCCAACGTGCACCCCGCGCGCTATGGGGCCGAGCCCGACGCCGACATGCAGGTCGACCTGGCACGCGACGCCACGGTCTTCGCGCTGCTGCCCGCGCTCATCGCCGCCGGCGTGCCGGTGCTGGCGGTCTGCCGCGGCTTCCAGGAGCTCAACGTGCTGCACGGCGGCACGCTGGAGCCCGCCGTGCACCTGCAGCCCGGCCGGCTCGACCACCGCGAAGGCGACCACGCGCGCCCCGTGCAGCGCTGGTATGACGACAGCCATGCCCTGCATATCGCCGAAGGCGGGCTGCTGGAGCGGCTCGCGGGCGGAGCGCGCGTGGCCGTCAACTCGCTTCACCACCAGGGCATCGCGCGGCTCGGCCACGGCCTGCGCGTGGAGGCGACGGCGCCTGACGGGTTGGTCGAGTCGTTCTCCATCGCGTCCGCGCCGCAGTTCACGCTGGCCGTGCAGTGGCACCCCGAAATGCGCATCGACGACAGCGCCTTCGCACGCGCCCTGTTCTCGGCATTCGGCGATGCCTGCCGCGAGCGTCGCCGCCAGCGCACCAGCGAACGGCTCCCCTCGGCCGCCTGACCCCTACCAATCTCCAGAGACATCCAGAGACATCCAGCACGCACCATGAACGACCAGCAGATCCTCGCGCTCTTCAGCGCCACCTACGCAGACGCGCGCGCCAAGTTCCTGCAAGCCGCCGCGCGCCGCGGCCTCGCCGTGCAGTCGCACGTGCTCGGCCTTGCGGGCGCCCAGGGCGAGGTGCTCGCCACCGACGTGGTGCTCGACGGACCGGCCGACGCATCGAAGATGCTCGTCACGATCAGCGGCGTGCACGGCGTCGAGGGCTTCTGCGGTTCGGCGATACAGGCGGGCATGCTCGCACTGGGCGACGATGGCAATGGTGTCGATATTGGCGATGGCGAACGTCCATCGCAGGACGTCGCCGTGCTGCACGTGCACGCCGTCAATCCCTACGGCTTTTCGCACCTGCGCCGGGCCACGCAGGAGAACATCGACCTGAACCGCAACTTCGTGGATTTCTCGAAGCCGCTGCCCCTGAACGCCGGCTACGGCGAAATCCACGACCTGCTGCTGCCCGGCGAATGGCCGCCGCAGCCCGCCACCGAAGCGTTGCTGCACGCCTACCGCGAACGCCACGGCGCCCGCGGCCTGCAGCGCGCCATCTCGCTCGGCCAGCATGCCTTTGCCGACGGCCTGCACTACGGCGGCGTGGCACCTGCCTGGAGCAACCTCGTCTTTCGCGACATCCTCCGAAGCCATGCAGGCCAGGTGCGCGAACTGGCGTCGATCGACATCCACACCGGCCTCGGCCCCTACGGCATCGGCGAGCGCATCTTCGCGAGCTTCGACGAAGACCCCGCCGTGCTGGCGATCGGCACCCGCTGGTGGGGCCCACTCACCTCGGTCACCGCGGGAACATCGACCAGCATCCCGCTGACCGGGCCGATCCAGACCGCACTGACCGAAGAATGCGCGCAGGCCCGGCACGTGGGCATCTGCCTCGAATACGGCACCCGGCCCGCCGAGCAGGTCACCGCCGCGCTGCGCGCCGAGCACTGGCTGCACCGCCACGGCGCCACGAACCCGGCCGATGCGGCCAGGGCCGCCGGCATTCGCGCGCAGCTCAAGGACGCCTTCTACCCGGAGGCCGACGACTGGAAGCTCGCCGTCTGGGCGCAAGGCGCGCAAGCCTGCCTGCAGGCCTTGCGCGGGCTTGCCGAAGGCACTGCCCGGGCCCCAGCCCCGGCGATGGCCGCCTGACCCGGCTTGGCTTTCACGCCCGCAGAACACTGGAGACAACCATGAGCGCCACCACCCTGGACCCGAACCACCCCCATGCCGACCCGCGCGCACAGGCTTTGCACGCGGGCACCGACGCCACAGCGCCCGCAAGCGGCACGCCCATCAGCCGCAAGGCCATCGCCGCCGCGGTCGCAGGCAACGCCCTCGAGTTCTACGACTTCGTCATCTACGCGTACTTCGCGGTGTACATCGGGCGCACCTTCTTCCCCATCGGCGGGGAGTTCGGCAGCCTGCTGGCCGCGGTGGCGACCTTCGGCGTGGGTTTTTTCACCCGGCCGCTGGGCGCGGTGCTGATCGGCGCCTTCGCCGACAAGGCCGGCCGCAAACCCGCGATGATCCTCACGGTCACGCTCATCACCGTGGGCACGCTGGGGCTGGCGGCCACGCCCAGCTACGCCAGCATCGGCATCGCCGCGCCCATCGTCGTGGTGCTGTGCCGCCTGCTGCAGGGGCTGGCGCTGGGCGGAGAGGTCGGGCCCGCGACCGCGCTGCTCATCGAAGCGGCGCCAGCGAACAGGCGCGGCTTCTATTCCAGCTGGCAGATCGCCAGCCAGGGCCTGGCGGTGACCGTAGGCGGCGTGTTCGGCGTGACGCTGTCGCTGCTGCTCACGGCCGAGCAGCTCGCCTCCTGGGGCTGGCGCGTGCCGTTCCTGTTCAGCCTGGTGCTCATCCCCATCGCGATCTACATCCGCCGCAGCCTGCCGGAAACGCACGAGGGCACGCAGGACCGCAGCGGCACGCAAATCGTCGGGTCGGTGTTCAGGGAGCACCGGCGCATCCTGCTGCTGGGCATCATGGTGACGGCGTCGACGGCGGTGGCATCGCAGGTCGGCAACTACATGGTCACCTACGCGGTGCAGGTGCTCAAGCTGGGGCCCGCGCTGGCCCAGGGCTCGGTGCTCATCGGCGGCGCCGTGACCTTCGTGTTCGCGCTGGTGGGCGGCCTGCTGTGCGACCGCTACGGCCGCAAGGCCGTCAACATGCTGCCGCGCATCGCGCTCATGGTGCTGATCGTGCCGATGTTCCTGTGGCTCTCCGGCGCGCCGACCGCGTTCGCGCTGCTGGGCGTGAGCGCGAGCCTGGCCGCGCTCACGGCCATCTTCGGCGCGGCGGGCCTGCTGACCGTGCCGGAGCTGATGCCCATCGCCATCCGCAGCACCGGCCTGTCGCTGGTGTATGCCATCAGCACCTCGGTGTTCGGCGGTACCACGCAGTTCGTCATCACCTGGCTGCTGGCCGTGACGCACGACCCGCTCTCGCCCGCCTACTACGTGGTGGCCGTGGGCGCGCTGAGCGTGTGGGCGATGTGGCGGCTGCCCGAGTCGCGCAACGTCGACGTCACGCGCTGACTTTCATCACGGGGCAACGTCCCATCACCCGGTGACCCGGATCACTCCGCGCGCGACGCGCCGTGCAGCCGCGCAATCTCATGCATCACGCCCGGCAGCTCCGCCACGCTGTCGATCACGAAATGCGCCCCCGCGTCGCGCAGCCGGCGGTCCGCCACCTGCCGGCGCTCGGCCACTTCCGCCGGCGCGAGCCGGCCGAGCTCGTCTTCGGTCAGGCCGACCTCGTTGCCCGACAGCGTGAGCCCCACGCACCACATGCCCGCGTTGCGGCCTTCCTCGATGCCCGGGGTGGTGTCGTCGACCTTCACGCAGGCGCGCACGTCGCCCACCTTCAACGCCAGCACGTTGGCCAGCGCCATGTACGGCCCCGGGCGGCCGCCGGCCGCCAGCTCGTCGCCGGCCACCACGTGGTCGGGCACGATGCCGGCCTGCGCGGCCAGCGGCAGCAGCACGTCGAGCACCTGGCGCGGGTAGCCCGAGCACGAGCCGATCTTCAGCCCCTGCGCGCGAAGCCACGCCAGCGTGTCGATGGCGCCGGGAATGGGCTTCGAATAAGCGCCCACCTTCTCGATCTGCATCGGCATGAAGCGCTCGTACAGCGCATCGATGTCGCTCGCGCCGGGCAGCGCGCCGAAGCGCTCCTGCCATTGCGCGCTGATGGCGGGCTCTTCGAGCAAGGTGCGGATGTGGTCGCGCTTGGACAGGCCCATGGGCCCGCGCGCCTGCGCCAGGCTGATGTGAATGCCGAAGCTGGCGAACGACTCCACGAAGATCTGCGTGGGCGCGAGCGAGCCGAAGTCCACCAGCGTGCCGGCCCAGTCGAAAATGACGGCCTGCAGGCTGTGCGGTGGCAAGGGAGCGTGGGTGGAAAGGGTGTTCATGGCGTTGGTGTCGATGAAGAAAGTTCGAAAGTCGAATGGGTGAAATGTGTGGAATGGGTGGAACGGGTGCTCAGGCCGCGGCCACGAAGTTGCGTCCGCGCGCGCCGGCCAGCGCCTGCGCGATGCGGTCGCTCCAGTCGGCCTCGGCAATGCCGTAGCTCACCGGGTCCACGCTGACGCCCAGGTGCTCTAGAAAACCCGAGAGCGAAGCGACCGCCTCGTCGATGTCGCAAGCGTCGAAGACGGACAGCAGCAGCGCATCCAGCGCCGGGTCGCGCCCGGCCGCCAACCGCATGATTCGCGGCAGGCTGAACGAGCACGCGATGCCGTGCGGCGTGCCGTGCCGCAGCGTGATGTCGTACGACAGCGAATGCGCCAGCGCCGTGCGCGTGTTCGAAAAGGCCAGCCCGGCCTGCAGCGCGGCCGTGGCAAGGCGCTCGCGCAGCTCGGGCCGGCCGGGCTCGGCCAGCAAGCGAGGCAAGGTCGAGACGATGCTGCGCGCCGCGCTCACCGCCAGGCTGGCCGACACCGGGTTGCGGTGCACGTTCCACAGCGACTCGAGCGCGTGCGACAGCGCATCGAGCCCGCTGGCCAGCGTGGCTTCATGCGGCAGGCTCAGCATCAGCTCGGCGTCGACGATGGCGGCCTGCGGCCAGGTCCAGGGCAGCTGCAGCGACAGCTTGCGCGCGCGCGCCTGGTCCCACACCGTGGCCCAGGGCGTCACCTCGCTGCCGGTGCCGGCCGTGGTCGGCACGGCGATCAGCCGGCGGTGGCTGCGCCCGGCCGCGGGCACCGCGTCCGCGCCTTCGAGCAGCGCCATCAGCTCATCGAAGCCACCGTGCGCGGGGCGCGTGAGCATGACCTTCGCGCAGTCGATCACGCTGCCGCCGCCGAGCGCGATGACGCAGTCGACGTCCGCATGGTCGCGCCACAGGCGCTCGTACATCGGGGCCAGCCACGCGACGTCGGGGTTGGGGAGCACGCCGGTTTCCATGGCCGCCAGGCGCTCGCCCAGCAGGCCGCGAATGCGCTCGACCAGGCCGAGGCCGGTCGCCTCGGGAAACGCAATGAGAATGGCGCGCCGCGCGCCCAGCAGGCGCGGCAGCGCCTCCAGCGAGCCGCAGCCTGCGTGCACGTCGACGGGGTTGTAGTAGGTCCACATGGTCAGTGACGGCCGTTGCGCTGGATGCGATGGCGCAGCTGGCTGGAGAGCGTGTCCGCGACGATCACCATCACCGTGATCACGATGATGCAGGTGGCGGTCTCGGTGTAGCGGAACAGCTTCAGGCTGCTCACCAGCTCGAAGCCCAGCCCGCCCGCCCCCACCATGCCCAGCACCGTGGCTGAGCGCAGGTTCACCTCGAAGCGGTACAGCACCACCGCGATCCACGCCGTGACCACCTGCGGCAGCACGCCGAACACGATCACCTGCAGCGGCCGCGCACCGGTGGCGCGCAAGGCCTCGAGCGGGCCCTGGTCGATCTCCTCGATGGCGTCGGCGAAGAACTTGCCCAGCATGCCCGCGCCATGCAGCGCGAGCGCCAGCACGCCGGGGAACGGCCCCAGCCCCACGGCAGAGACGAACACCAGCGCCAGGATCAGCTCGTTGATGCTGCGCACCACGTTCAGCGCCTGCCGCGTGCCCTGGTACACCCAGCGCCTGCTCTGCAGGTTGCGCGCGGCCAGGAACGACAGCGGAATGGCCGGCAGCACCGCCAGCAGCGTGCCCCACACGGCGATCTGCACCGTCTCCAGCGCGGGGGCCAGCAGCCGGCCCAGGATGTGGGTGTCGGGCGGCAGCGTGCGCCCCAGGAAGTCGACGATCTGCGGCAGCCCGGCCGCCAGCTCCGACCAGCTGAGCTGCGCGCCGTCGGCGCTCCACTGCAGCGCCCAGGCCACGACGCACAGCCCGACGAGCAGGTTGAACCAGCCGCGGCGGCCTTCGGGCAGCGGGCCGGTCCAGGCGTAGGAAGTCGAAGGGTGGGTAGATGAATTCTTCATGGTCAATGTTGTTCAGCGGTGCGCGCCCGCCACCAGCGGCGCGAGCCGCGCGGCCGGGCCGGCCGCGTCCTTGCGGTCGGCCGCGGGCTGCGGCGTGTAGATGCGGTCGATGTCCTCGGGCCCCATGGCCCGCGGCGCGCCGTCGAACACCACGCGGCCCTGCGCGAGGCCGACGATGCGGTCCGCGAACTCGCGCGCATAGTCGACCTGGTGCAGGTTGCACAGCACGGTGATGCCCAGCTCGCGCGACGCGTCGTGTAGGTACTGCAGCACCTTGCGCGAGGTTTGCGGGTCGAGGCTCGCCACCGGCTCGTCCGCCAGGATGAGGCGCGGCTTCTGCGCCAGCGCGCGCGCGATGCCCACGCGCTGCATCTGGCCGCCCGACAGCGAGTCGGTGCGCTCGTGCGCCTTGTGCGCCAGGCCCACGCGGGCCAGGCACTCGTGCGCCAGCGCGATGTCTTCGCGGCTGAAGAAGTGCAGCACCGACGCCAGCGTCGACACCGCGCCCAGGCGCCCGGTCAGCACGTTCTTCAGCGCGCTCAGCCGCGGCACCACGTTGTGGTGCTGGAAGATCATGGCCACGCGCTGTCGCAGCGCGCGGGTGTCGGCGCAGTGCACGGCGTCCATGCCGTCGACGTTCAGCTCGCCGCCGTCGGCCACGGCCAGGCGGTTCACGCAGCGCAGCAGGGTCGACTTGCCGGCCCCCGATTCGCCCAGCACCACCACGAACTCGCCGGGGGCCGCGTCGAAGTCCACGCCGCGCAGCACGGCGTTGTCGCCATAGCGCTTGGTGAGCTGCCGGATGCGGATCACTTCATGCTCCGCAGGTCGAGCTTGAGCGCCTTGGCCGTGTCGCGCACCACGTTGTAGGCCGCGTCGTTGGTGGGCTGGAAGCCGTTCAGCACGCCCTGGTCGCCCCATGGCAGGTCTTTCACGTTGGCCAGGGCCTGGGCGATCTTCGCCTTCAATGCCGGGTCGAGGTCCTTGCGCCACACCATCGGCGATTCGGGAATGGGGTTGGACGACCAGACGATTTCCAGCTCGTCGGCCTTCACCTGGCCCTTGGCGATGGCGCTCGCCAGGATGCGGTCGGCCACGGCGGCGGCATCGACCTTCTTGTTGGCCACGGCCAGGATGCTGGCGTCGTGCGAGCCCGAGAAGATCACGCGGCCGAAGAAGGTCTCGGGGTCGTAGCCGGCCTGCAGCAGGCCCGCCTTCGGAAACAGGTGGCCCGAGGCCGAGGTCGGGTCGACGAAGGCGAAGGTGTGGCCCTTCAGGTCGGCGGCCTTGGCGATGCCGCTCTCCTTGCGGGCGATGATCACGCTCTTGTACGAGCTCTGGCCGGTCTTCTTGGTGACGGCCACGGCGAAGGCCTCGACATCGGCGACCTGGTTGGCCAGCACGTACGAGAACGGGCCCAGGTAGGCCACGTCGAGCTTCTTGGAGCGCAGCGCCTCGATCACGCCGTTGTAGTCGGTCGCCACGAAGGGCTTCACCGGCATGCCCAGCTGCTGCTGCAGGCTGTCGAGCACCAGGCGGCTGCTTTCGATCATGGCCTGCGAGTCTTCAGCGGGAATCAGGCCGATGGTCAAGGGCTTGCCGGCCTTGGCGGGCTCGGCGGCCATGGCCGGCAAGGCGGTGGCGGCTGCCACGGATGCAAGGGTCAGGGCCATCAGGCCGCGGCGGAGTTGAAAGAGGGAAGCCATGGCGGTGTGTGTGTGAGGGGTTTTGAGTGAGTGGGCTGGGCGAATACCGCAAGGCTAAGAACCGCATGTGACAGCCACATATCAAAACGATCACGGATTTGTCACACATCCATTCAAACAATCTATGGATGTCAGCCGCCAAACTCCGCGCCTTCCTTTCCGTTGCCGAGCACGGCAGCTTCAGCGCCGCCGCGCGCGCCGTGGGGCTGAGCCAGCCCACGCTCACCACCCAGGTCCAGGCGCTGGAGCGACAGCACAACGTGGTGCTGTTCCACCGCCAGGGGCACCGCATCGAGCTCACCAGCGTGGGCGAGCGGCTGCTGCCCATCGCGCGGCAGATCGCGGCGCTGGAGCTGGACTCGTACAACCTGTTGCACGACAGCGGCGACCTGCAGTCGGGCGAGCTCAGGCTGGGTGCCGTGGGGCCCTTCCACGTGATCGAGATGGTCGACGCCTACCGCAAGCGCTACCCGCGGCTGGACGTGTCCATCCGCATGGGCAATTCATCGTCCGTGTTCAAGGACCTGGAGACCTATGCGGTCGACATCGGCGTGCTGGCGCGCTTCCACGAGGCGCCCGGCTTCAGCGCCACGCCGTATGCGCGGCACGCGCTCATCCTCTTCGTGCACCGCGACCACCCGTTCGCCACGCGCGGAGAGATCCGGCTCGAGGAGCTGCACGGCCAGCCCATGCTGCAGCGAGAGAGCGGCTCCAGCACGCGGCGCGCGCTCGACGAGGCCTTTGCGCGTGCCGGCGTGCGCCCCCGGCTCGCGATGGAAATCGGCAGCCGCGAGGCGATCCGCGAGGCCGCCGCGCGGGGTATCGGCATCGGCGCCGTGTCGGAGGCCGAGTTCATTCCCGACGAGCGCCTGCGCACCGTGCGCATCGAGGGCGACCCTGCGGTGACGCAGACCTATCTGTACTGCCTGCAGATACGGCGGGAAAGCCGGGTGCTGGCTTCGTTTTTCGATGTGGCGCTGAAGCTGCGCAAGGGGGTGGGGGATGCGGGGGATTGAGCAAACGTCGCCCCCGTATCCAACATCCGGTTTGATGCATTTTCTATGTACTTATTGACAAACAACTAGCCATTGCAACAAACTGGGGGATGCCCCAGCAAGCCCCTTCGACGCATGACAAGGCCGTTCTCGCACTCGCGAAGCGTCAACCGCTGCTGCGCGCACGCGACTTGGCGGCCCATTCGCTGCCCACGGCGGTGCTCGGCAGGCTGGTCGCCGCCGGCAAGCTCGAACGTGCCGCCCGCGGCATCTACACGCTGCCGGGCCGCGCGCTCAGCGAGCACCGGTCACTGGCCGAGGTGTCCCTGCGGGTGCCACGCGGGGTGGTGTGCCTGCTGTCGGCGCTGCGCGTCCACGGCATCGGCACCCAGGCGCCGTTTGAGGCGTGGATGGCGATTCCCCCCAACTCGCCGACCCCTCGCCTGGACCAACCGGCGCTGCGCGTCGTGCGCATGTCCGGCGCGGCCCTGACGGAAGGCATCGAGCCCTTCCTCATCGACGGTGTTCAGGTCCCCGTGTTCAATGCGACCAAGACGGTGGCCGATTGCTTCAAGTACCGCAACAAGATCGGCCTCGACGTGGCGCTCGAGGCGCTGCGCGACGGCTGGGCGCAGCGCAAGCTGTCGATGGACGCGCTGTGGCACTACGCCGCGGTCGATCGCGTGTCCAACGTCATGAGGCCTTATCTGGAAAGCGTGACCGCATGAGCCGCAACCTGGCGGCCTCCATCCGCGCTCGCCTGAAACAGCATGCCGACGAAAGAAAGCAGGACTTCAACCTCACGCTCACGCAGTACGGGCTCGAGCGGCTCCTGTACCGGCTGTCGGTCTCACGCCATGCCTCCAACTACCTGCTCAAGGGCGCCTTGCAGTTCTCGCTGTGGTACGACCAGCCGCACCGCCCGACGCGCGATGCGGACCTGCTCGGATTCGGCCCGGACGACGTCGATACCGCTGTCTCGGCTTTCGAGGAAATCTGCCAGATCGCGGTGGAAGACGGCATCGCCTTCGACCTGGCCTCGCTCAAGGGTTCCGTGATTCGCAAGGAGGCAGGCTACGGCGGCGTGCGCATCGACCTCCAGGCGAAGCTGGAAAGCGCGCGCATCGCGCTGCAGGTGGACATCGGCTTTCGCGACGCCGTGACGCCTGCGCCTGAATCGGTGAGCTACCCCGTCATGCTCGCGGAACTGCCCGCGCCCCGGTTGCGCAGCTATCCGAAGTACACGGTGGTGGCCGAGAAGTTTCATGCGATCTGCCTGCTCGGCATGGCGAACACCCGCATGAAGGACTACTTCGACCTGTTGATCCTGCTGAGCGAAGACGACCTGGACGCTACGCAACTGCATCGCGCAGTCGGGGCCACGTTCGAACGGCGCCGAATGGCCATGCCGGCATCTTTGCCCTCGGGCTTGAGCGATGCATTCGCACAAGACGCGGCCAAGCAAAGACAGTGGATCGCGTTCCTGAAAAAGAACCGGCTCGACGCACTGGACCTGGCCGAAGTCGTCTCGCTGCTGCGCACGCAGTTCGAGAACCTTCAACCGCAAGCTGCCGATGCGCTCACGCCGCGGCTGGCTCTTTCCGCCGACTGATCCTGCGCGCGTCCTGAGGATTCGAGTCGGGCCCCGGCGCCGCGGCAACCCGGCCGCATCGGCCCCTCACCCCTCGTCCTCCTCCGCCTTCCCCCGCGCCATCCCCAGGCTCCACAACCGCAGCGCCACATGAATCTCCAGCGCCCGGCTCGCGCTGCCCCAATGGCCCAGCAGCTCCTCGGTGCTTGCCAGGCGCTGCCTCACCGTGTTGACGTGAATGCCCAGGCGGGCCGCCGTGGTCTTCGCGTTCTGGTTGCAGTCGAAGTAGGCCAGCAGGGTCGAGGTCAGTTCCGCGCCGCGTTTGCGGTCGTGCGACATGACGGCGCCGATGGTCGCGTGCAGGAAGGTGTGGAGGCTGGCCTCGTCGTGCGTCTCGAACAGCACCGAGTACAGCGCCATCTCGTTCTGCCCCACGATGCTGCCGCGCATGCCCAGGCGCCCCAGTACCGGCAGCGCGCGCCGCAGCGCGGCGTACAGCGCCGGCATTTCCGCGGCCGACTGCACCGGCCGCGACAGCACGCCGCGGTACGCATCGCCGAGCTCGCGCCGCGCGAAGGCGGAGAAAGCCTCCAGCACGTCCTGCGCCTTCGTCGCGCCGCACACGATGGCCAGCACGCCATCGATCTCGTCCATCACGTGTTCCATCGCGCCCAGGCCTGCGCCCGCGCTCGCATCGGCGCGCAGGCGCCGCGACCAGAAGCCCGGCTTGGGTTGCGTCATTTCCACCACCAGCAACGAGATGGGCTGCGACAGGTCGAGGCCGAAGCGCTCCGCGCGGTCGCGCGTCAGCGCGGGCTCGTCCTGGCGCGGCGAGACCAGCGTGCGCAGCAGCGCCGACACCTCGCGGCTCTTGCCCGCCTCCACACGCTCCTGCGACAGCAGCACGATGCCGATGACGCTGGAGCTGCGCTCGAAGGTGCGCAGCGACACCTCGCGCAACTCTTCATGCCGAAAAAGCAGCACGGCGCCCAGCACGTCGTTGCCGCCGAGCACGGCAATCACCCGGCACAGCTCGCCGCCCGCTGAATACGCCGCCACCGAGCGGCCGGCCTGCCGGCTTTCGTGCAGGGCGCGCGCCAGCGCGGCGCTGTGCGCGTCGTTGGGCGCGTAGGCGTCCGCGGCGGTGCCCGCGTAGCCGGCGGCGCACCCGCGGCCGATGACCTGGCAGGCCTCGTCGAGCACCAGCACGCTGCCGTTGAGCAACTGCGCCACCGACTGGCACAGCGCACCCAGCGAAGCACCCTTCGCCAGCAACGAAGTGAGCTGCTCGTGCGCCTCCGCGGCGCCCTGCACGTCGCGCACATGCCGCTCGAGTTCGTCGCGCGCCATGTCGGCGTTCTGCAGCGCCGCGCGCGCTTCCGCGAACGCGTTGGCGTTGTTGATGGCAACCGCCGCATGGGTGGCGAGCGTGCACAGAATCGACACGTTGATGGCGGTGTGCGTGCGGTGGTAGCGGTCGGCCACGAACAGCAGGCCGATCACCTTGTCGTCGCACATCAGCGGCGCACCGACCAGCGCGGCGACGCCTTCGTCGCGGAAGGTGTCGTCCAGCGCCGCGTCGTGCACGAAGCGGTTGTCGTGCAGGTAGTCGGGCGTGAAGAACGGCAGCCGGGTCGACATCACGATGCCCGCCACGCCCAGGTTGCGCCCGGCGGTCATCTTGCCGGTGCGGTCCGAGATGGCGCCGTCGGCCACCACCACCTGGAACTCGCCGCTGGCGGCGTCGTAGATGGTCAGCCAGCACAGGTGCGAGCCCATCAGGTTGCGCGCGCGCCTGACGATCGCCTTCAGCAGGCCGGTGAGGTCGAGGCGGCTCGACAGGTCTTGCGCGGACTCGATCACGGCGAGCATGCCGCGCTCTCGCTGCTCGTGCACCTCGAGCCGGTTGCGCAGCGCCATGGCCATGCGCACCAGCTCCACCAGGCTCGACTTGCGCTGCATTGCGTCGGGCAGGGCCTCGACGCTGGCGAGCCGCGCCGCGAATTCCTCGGCGGGGGCGTTGCGGTGCAGCAGGCCCACCAGGTCGACGGCGATCTCGTCGGCGTTGCCGCTTGCAGCGGAAGCAGGGCCCGTGGCGCGTTGTCGTTCGGGAGACAGTAAGGACATAGGGCCGCGAAGGCTAGCAGAACGTCGCCGCGATGCCCATGGGTTGCAGCCCTGCCCCTATGGGATGCAGGGCACGCTGGCATGCCGGCCGCGCCACGCGATCACATCGCCGCGGCCCCGCCAGTGTGCGCAGCACACATAGTTTCGCGCGGCGCGATTCCGGACACTGCATCCGGCAGGCGGGCCACCCCGCGAGACACAAGACAGGAACCCATGAGCATCATCGATTCATTGCGCCCCACGCCCGGGCTGCGCGTGCTGGTCAGCGCGGGGGCGGCGGGCATCGGCGCGGCCGTGGCGCTCGCCTTTCGCGAAACGGGCGCGCGCGTGCATGTGTGCGACATCGACCGCTCCGCGCTAGAGCGTCTTTCGCGCGAGGCGCCCGACATCACCTGCAGCATGGCCGACGCATCGGTACCCGAGGACGTGGACCGCGTGTTCGACGACGTGCAGGGTGCCCTCGGCGGGCTCGACGTGCTGGTCAACAACGTGGGCATCGCAGGCCCCACGGGCGCCATCCAGGACCTCAAGCGCGGCGACTGGGAGCGCACGGTGGCGGTCAACCTGAACAGCCAGTTCTACTTTGCCCAGCGCGCGGTGCCCTTGCTCAAGCGCTCGACGATGAGCCCGAGCCTCATTGCGATGAGCTCGGTCGCGGGCCGCCTCGGCTATGCATTCCGCACGCCCTACGCCTCGACCAAGTGGGCCATCGTCGGGCTCATGAAGTCGCTGGCCATCGAGCTCGGGCCGCATGGGGTGCGCGTCAACGCGATCCTTCCGGGCACCGTCGAGGGCGACCGCATGAACAGCGTGATCGGCGCGCGCGCCGCCACCGCCGGCGTGTCGGTGGAGGCCATGCGCGCGGAGTACCTCAGCAAGATTTCGCTGCGCCGCATGGTCACGCTCGACGACGTCGCGGCGATGGCGCTGTTCCTGTGCTCGCCGGCCGCACGCAACCTCACGGGCCAGGCCATCAGCGTCGACGGGAACATGGAATACCTCTGAAGACCGGCGCCGCAGGCGCAGCGCCCCCCGTTCAGCGCACCTCGATTCATCAATAAGCATGGAGACATCAATGCACAAACTCACCGCCCTCCCCTTCACCCTCCCTTTCACACTCACCTCCGCCGTGGCCTGCACGCTGGCATTTGCCGGCTTCAGCGCCTCGGCGGCTCCCGTGAAGATCGGCGTGCTCGAAACGCTGTCGGGCCCGCAGGCCTCCTCGGGCCAGGCCTATCGCACCGCCGTGCGCTTTGCCATCGACCAGATCAACGCCGCCGGCGGCTGGAACGGCGAGCCGGTGCAACTGCTGGAGTACGACAACCAGGGCGGCCCCGCGGGCGCCGCCGACAAGCTCAAGGCGGCCGCGGCCGACGGCGTGCAGCTGATCGTGCAGGGCGCCTCCTCGGCCATCGGCGGGCAGATTACCGAAGACGTGCGCAAGCACAACCTGCGCAACCCGGGCAAGGAAATCATCTACATCAACGTGGGTGCCGAGGCGCTGGAGCTCACCGGCGAGAAGTGCAACTTTCACCACTTCCGCTTCAGCGGCGACGCGCAGATCCGCACCAAGGCGCTGGTCAGCGCCATGAAGCAGGCGAACGCACTGGGCACCCGGGTGTATTCGATCAACCAGAACTACTCGTGGGGCCAGGACATGGAGCGGGCCATTTCCGACAACGCCGCCGCGGGCGGCTACCAGGTGGTCGAGAAGACGCTGCACGACGTCAACAAGGTGCAGGACTTCGCGCCCTACGTCGCGAAGATCAGCGCCTCGAAGGCCGACTCGGTGCTCACCGGCAACTGGTCCAACGACCTGCTGCTGCTGATGAAGGCATCGAAGTCGGCGGGGCTGAAGGTGCGCTTCGGCACCGTGTTCCTCGACCAGCCGGGCAACCTCGCGAACGCGGGCGAGCTGGCCGTGGGCCACTTCGTGGCGCACACCTTCAACGCGGAGGCCGGCGGCGCCGAGGGCGAGCGCTTCGTGAACGACTACAAGGCCAAGACCGGGCACGCCCCCGCCTTCATCGAACCGCAGACCGTGTTCGGCATGGCCATGGTGGCCGACGCGCTGAAGCGCACCAGGCCCGAGGGCGGCGCGCTGAACGTGAACGCGCTGGCCAAGGCCATCGAGACCGCGAAGATCAAGACGCCCATGGGCGAGATGAGCATGCGCGCGGCCGACCACCAGGTGCAGATGCCCATCGTGGTGTCGACCGTGGCCAAGGACGCGCGCTACAAGGCGGACGACACCGACATGGGGTTCAAGCCCGTGAAGCGCTTCTCGGCCGAGGAAGCCTCGACGCCCGCGCAGTCGAGCTGCGCGATGAAGCGCCCGGGCTGAGCACGGCCTCCCGCTCTTTCTTGCATCCAACCGACCGGCAGGACCTTGTCGTCCTGCCGGCGCAGCTTCGGCTGCCACCAGGAGAAAAACCATGGACCAGCTCATCGTCTCGCTCATGAACGGCATCGTCTACGGACTGCTGCTGTTCATGGTGTCCGCAGGCCTGACGCTCATCTTCGGAATGATGGGCGTGCTCAATTTCGCGCATGCCTCGTTCTACATGCTCGGCGCCTACTTCGCCTACTCGCTGCAGGGCGTGATCGGCTTCTGGCCCGCGGTGATCGCATCCCCCCTGCTGGTCGGCGTGATCGGCGTGGTGGTCGAGCGCTTCTTCCTGCGCCGCGTGCATCACCACGGCCACGCGCACGAGCTGCTGCTGACCTTCGGGCTGTCTTTCATCATCGCGGAGTCGATCAAGCTGTTCTTCGGCAACTTTCCGGTCGACTACCGCATTCCGGCCGCGCTCGACGTGCCGGCCTTCACGCTCGGCGGCGCGCAGTACCCCGTGTACCGGCTGCTGATGGGCGGCATCGCCATCGCGATGTTCGCGGCCATCTACCTGCTGCTCACGCGCACGCGGGTGGGCATCGTGGTGCGCTCGGCCATCTACAAGCCGCGCATGGCGGAGGCGCTGGGGCACAACGTGCCGCTGGTCTTCATGGGGGTGTTCGGCGTGGGCGCGGGGCTTGCGGGCCTGGCGGGCGCGGTGGCCGGCGCGTTCTACACCACCAACCCCAACATGGCGCTCGAGCTCGGGGTGATGGTGTTCGTGGTGGTCGTGGTCGGCGGGCTGGGCTCGCTCGGCGGGGCCATGCTGGCGTCGCTGCTGATCGGGGTCATCACCTCGCTGGCGGTGGGCATCGACCGCAGCCTGGCCGACCTGCTCGCGCTGGTCGGCGCGGGCGACTGGGCGCGCGGCGTGGGCGGTCTGCTGACGCTGAAGGTGTCCAGCCTCTCGGCCACCATCCCGTTCGCGCTGATGCTGCTGATTCTTCTGGTACGCCCGAGCGGGCTCATGGGCGAGAAGGGCTGAACCGATGAAAGCCGCACTCGCACTCGTTGCAACCGGCGTCGCGCTGCTGGCCGCGCTGCCCTTCCTGCTGTCTCAGGGCCTGCTGAACGCGGCCATCCAGATGCTCATTGCCGCGCTGTTCGCCAGCGCCTACAACCTGCTGTGCGGGCAGGCGGGCATGCTGTCGTTCGGCCATGCCGCCTACTTCGGCGTGGGCGCCTTCGGCACCGTGCACGCCATGAACGCGCTGGGCGGCGCGGGGCTGCTTCCCACGCCGCTGCTGCCGCTGGCCGGCGCGGTCTGCGGGCTGGTGTTCGGCGGCATCGCCGGCTGGTTCGCCACGCAGCGCAGCGGCACCTACTTCGCGATGATCACGCTGGCCATCGCGGAGCTGGTGCATTCGCTCGCGCCGCACCTGAAGGGCCTGTTCGGCGGCGAGGCGGGGGTGTCGACCATGCGCATGCCCGCGTGGGGCTTCGACTTCGGCTCGACCACGCAGGTGTACTACCTCACGCTGGCGTGGGTGCTGGTGTCGGTGGCGCTGCTGTACCTGTACACGCGCACGCCGCTGGGCCGGCTCACCTTCGGCCTGCGCGAGAACAGCCACCGGCTGCGCTTCCTGGGCTACAACGTGCACGGGCTCGGCATGCTGGTGTTCGCGCTGTCGGCCATGTTCGCGGGCATTGCCGGCGGCCTGCAGGTGGTGTCCAACGAGTCCGCGAACTACGTGGTGTTCGACCCCGGGCTTTCCGCGGCCGTGGTGCTCAACACCTACATCGGCGGCGTGAAGGTGTTCCTGGGCCCGGCCTTCGGCGCGGCGCTGATGACCTTCTTCGGCTACGCCGTGTCCGACCTCACGCAGTCGTGGCTTCTGTACCAGGGCATCCTGTTCGTGCTGGTGATGATGTTCATGCCCTCGGGCTTGACCGGGCTCATCGGCACCACCAGCCGGCTGCGCCAGCGCCTGGGCCTCGCGCGGTTGGCGCCGCTGGTGCTGTTGTCGGTGGGCGCGGCCCTGCTGCTGAGCCTGGGCGGCGCATTCGCCGTCGAGATGCTGCAGCGCGCGTTCTCGCAGGACTACCGCGCCATGGCCAACCTGCAGCCGGGCGGGCCGTGGCCGCCCATTCAGTTCCTGGGCCGCGCGTGGGCGCCCGCGGCGTTCGCGACCTGGGCCCTGCCCGTGGGGCTGCTCGCGGCGGGTGCGTGGCTGGTGCGCCTTGTGCGGCAACGGCTGCGCTCGCTGGAACAGGGCGAACCCGCCCCAATGCCTGTACAGGGCAAGACATCGCACGCGCCTTCGGCCGGGCGCACGGAAGGCATCGCATGACCGAATCGATCCTCAGCATTCGCGGGCTGCGCAAGTCGTTCGGCCCCACGGAAATCATGCGCGGCGTGGACCTGGAGCTGCGCGGCGCCGAGCGGCATGCGCTCATCGGGCCCAACGGCGCGGGCAAGTCCACGCTGTTCCACCTGGTCTCGGGCCACCTGGCGCCCACGGCCGGCGAGATCCGCTTCGACGGCCAGCAGATCGGCGGGCGCACGCCGCAGGCCATCAACCGGCTGGGGCTGGCGCGTTCGTTCCAGATCACCAACATCTTCCCGAAGCTCACCGTGTTCGAGAACATCCGCCTGGCCGTGATGCGGCTGCACGGCCTGCAATACACCTTCTGGAAGTTCATCGACCGCGACCGCGGCATTCAAGCGGAAACCGAGCGCCTGCTGGAGCTGGTGCGCCTGCAGGCGCGCGCCACCACCGTCGCGGGGGAAATGGCGTACTCGGAGCAGCGCTCGCTGGAGATCGCGATGACGCTGGCCTCCGACCCGAAGGTGATCCTGCTGGACGAGCCCATGGCGGGCATGTCCACCGAGGAAACGCACTACACCGCCGAGCTGATTCGCGAGGTGACGCGGGGCCGCGCGCTGATGATCGTGGAGCACGACATGGACGTGGTGTTCTCGCTGAGCGACCGCATCAGCGTGCTGGTGTACGGCCAGGTGATCGCCACCGGCACCCCCGAGGAGATACGCGGCAACGCCAGCGTCAAGGAAGCCTACCTGGGCGAGGAGGTGACGCCATGAGCGCCGCGACCCCCATGCAACGCGACGACGCGCTGCTGCGCGTGAGCGACCTGCACGTGCACTACGGCAAGAGCCACGTGCTGCACGGCGTCGACCTGCGGGTGGCCCGCAATGAGGTGATCAGCCTGCTGGGGCGCAACGGCTCCGGCCGCTCCACCACCATGAAGGCCATCATGGGGCTGGTGGCGCCTTCGTCGGGAAGCATCCGGCTCGGCGAGCGCGAGCTGGCGGGCGCGCGGCCCTACGCGGTCTGCCGTGCCGGCATCGGCTTCGTGCCCGAGGAGCGCGAGGTGTTCGCCAACCTCACGGTGGACGAGAACCTGCGCATGGGCGAGCAGCCCGCGGCCGGCGGCGCGCATCGCTGGACCATCGAGCAGATGTTCGACTACTTTCCCCGCCTCAAGGAACGGCGCAACACCAAGGCCGGCAGCATGTCGGGCGGCGAACAGCAGATGCTCACGATGTGCCGCTCGCTGCTCGGCAACCCGCAGGTGATGCTCATCGACGAGCCCACCGAGGGGCTGGCGCCGAAGATCGTGGCGCAGGTGGGCGAATGCATCGTCGACATGCACCGCAAGGGCCTGTCGGTGGTGCTGGTGGAGCAGAAGCTCGCCATTGCGCTGAAGGTGTCCACGCGCGTGTGCGTGATGGGCCACGGCCGCATCGTGTTCGAAGGCTCGCCGCAGGCGCTGATGTCCGACCAGAAGCTGGTTTCGGAATGGCTGGCGGTCTGACGCCCGCGCCCTCCTTTTTTCTTCTTTGCGTCTCCTCTTTCTTCTTCTCCTTCCCTCCTCCGACGGAACTCTGTATGGCAAGCACCCAAGACAAAGTCATCATTTCGTGCGCGGTCACTGGCTCGGTACACACGCCGACCATGTCCGAGCACCTGGCGCTCACGCCCGACCAAATTGCCGAGCAATCGATCGAGGCGGCCGAAGCCGGCGCCGCCATCCTGCACCTGCATGCGCGCGACCCGAAGGACGGCCGCCCGAGCGCCGACCCCGCGGTGTTCGACCAGTTCGTGCCGCGCATCAGGGCCGCGACCGACGCGGTGATCAACATCACCACCGGCGGCAGCACGCGCATGTCGCTCGAAGAGCGGCTGGCCTACCCGCTGCGCGCCAAGCCGGAGATGTGCTCGCTGAACATGGGCTCGATGAATTTCTCGATCCACCCCGCCGCGCGGCGCGTGGCCGAGTGGAAGCACGACTGGGAAAAGCCCTACGTCGAAGGCATGGAAGACCTGATCTTTCGCAACACCTTCCGCGACATCAAGCACATCCTGAAGGTGCTGGGCGACGACTGCGGCACGCGCTTCGAGTTCGAGTGCTACGACGTGGGCCACCTGTACAACCTGGCGCACTTCGTCGACGAAGGCCTGGTGAAGGGGCCGCTGTTCATCCAGAGCATCTACGGCATCCTGGGCGGCCTGGGGCCCGACCCCGAAAACCTGGTGACCATGCGCACCACCGCCGACCGGCTGTTCGGCCGCGACGGCTACCGCTTCTCCATCCTGGGGGCGGGCCGCCACCAGATGCCGCTGCTCACCATGGGCGCGGTGATGGGCGGCAACGTGCGCGTCGGCCTGGAAGACAGCCTCTACATCGCCAAGGGCCAGCTCGCGAAGTCGTGCGCCGAGCAGGTGCGAAAGATCCGCCGCATTCTCGAAGAGCTGTCGCTGGAAATCGCCACGCCGGACGAGGCGCGCGCCATGCTGGGCCTGAAGGGCAAGGACGCCGTGGCGTTCTGAGTGGCCGCGCCCCACCACGGCCCGAACCCAGGCCCGAACCCCGAATTTCAATCCTCCAAGGAGTTTCAATGCAGAAGTTGCTGGAAGGCCGCGTGGCCATCGTTACAGGAGCAGGCAGCGGCCTGGGCAAGGCCCACGCGCTGGAGCTGGCGCGGCACGGCGCGCGCGTGGTCGTCAACGACGTGGCGGGCTGCCATGCCGGCTCGCCCGGTGCCCTCGTGGTCGAGGAAATCGCGCGCGCAGGCGGGATGGCGATCGCCGACGGCGGCGACGTGACCCAGTTCGCGCAGATGGAAGCCATGGTGGCGCGCGCGCTCGGCGAGTGGGGCCGCATCGACATCCTGGTGAACAACGCGGGCGTGCTGCGGGACAAGAGCTTCGCGAAGATGTCGCTCGACGACTTTCGGCGCGTGATGGACGTCCACCTGATGGGCGCCGTGCACTGCGTGAAGGCCGTGTGGGAGCACATGCGCGCGCAGGGCTACGGCCGCATCGTGATGACCACGTCGTCGTCGGGCCTGTACGGCAACTTCGGCCAGGCCAACTACAGCGCGGCCAAGATGGCGCTGGTCGGGCTCATGCAGACGCTGGCGCTCGAAGGCATGCGCCAGAACATCCGCGTGAACTGCCTGGCGCCCACCGCGGCGACGGCCATGACCGCGGGCGTGCTGCCGCCCGACGCGCTCGCCCGGCTGCAGCCGGACTATGTGAGCCCCGGCCTGATCGCCCTGTTGAGCGAAGACGCACCGACGCGCGCCATTCTGCTGGCGGGCGCGGGCAGCTTCGAAAGCGCGCACATCACCATGACGCAGGGCGTGTTCATCGACGGCTCCGGCGACACGGCTGCGCAGGTGTGCGCGCGCATGAATGAAATTACCGACCGGCACGGCGAGCGCGTGCCCTCGACCGGCTTCGAGCAGTACCAGCTGGAGCTGTCCAAGGCAGGGTTCGAGGTGCCGCTGCCTCACTGAGCAAGCCACGGAAGGTCACCGAGGGTTTGCACGGCGTCCTGCCCGCACACAGGATGCGCCGATCGGGTGTCGGTCCCGCACATTGGTTTCGACTCGCCGGCGCGCGAGACTTTGTTCGGCCCCGAGCGGGCCGGCATGACCGCCGCAACGGCGGCATGCGTTCCACACGAACGACATCGGAGACCTATGACATCCAGCAATCGAGACTTCGTCCTGGGCGTGGCCGCCTGCCTTGCGGCGGGCGCTACCCTGGTCGGCTGCGGCGGGGGAGGCGGCGGCAGCGGCTTTCCGCTGCTCGTGCCGCCTGCCGCCGGGCAGCCGGCCGCCCCGCCAGCACCCCCACCTCCGGTCCCGCCGGCGCCGCCTCCCGCGCCCTCCGCGGGGCTGGCCTGCGAGCAGCTTCAGGGCCTGGCCATTCCCGCCTCGGCCATCGGCCTGCCGACCTCGGGCGCGAGCGTGACCAGCGCCAAGACCGTGGCGCCCGCAGGCACGGGCGCCGCCGCGCTGCCCGAGTACTGCGAGGTCGCGGGCAAGATCGCGCCGGTCGACGGCACCGCGCCGGACATCCGGTTCGCCGTGGCCCTGCCCACCGCCTGGAACCAGAAGGTGGTCATGCTCGGCGGCGGCGGCTTCAACGGCACCGTGCCCAACGTGAAGGGCAACGTGCCCAACGGCCCCGTCGACAAGCTCACGCCGCTGGGCCGCGGCTACGCGACCTTCGCGAGCGACTCGGGCCACCAGGCCAACGCGCTCGGCTCGCAGGACGGCCTGTTCGGGCTCAACGACGAAGCGGTTCGCAACTTTGGCGGCGACGCACTCAAGAAAACGCACGACGCGGCGCTGGCGGTGATCGGCGCGCGCTACGCGGCGAGCCCCGCCAAGTCTTACTTCGCGGGCGGCTCCACCGGCGGGCGCGAGGCGCTGACCGCCATCCAGCGCTGGCCCGCGGACTGGGACGGCGCCATTGCGTGGTACCCCGCCTGGAACGACGCGGCCGCACTGCTGGGCGGCCACCGCATGAGCCGCGCGCTCGCGCAGCTCGGCGCGTACCTCAACACCGCGAAGCGCGAGGTCTTGTACGACGCCGCGATGGAAGCGTGCGACGCACTCGACGGCGCGACCGACGGGCTCATCAGCAACCAGACGCTGTGCAACGCGCGCTTCGATCCCTCGACCGCCACGCTGCGCGGCGTGGCGCTGCGCTGCCCCGGCGGCGCCGACACGGGCAACACCTGCCTGTCGGACGCGCAGATCGCGGCCATGAAGACCATCGACACCGCCACAACCTTCCGCTTTGCGCTGGCCAGCGGCGAAACGCAGTACCCCGGCTACAACATCTGGGGCGCCGACCCCGGCATTGCCAGCCGCACCTCGCCGCTGGAGCCGGTGGTGACCTTCCTGGCGTTCGGCACCTCGCAGCCCGCGCGCCCCATGCCGGCGACCGCGCCCTACGTGAGCGTGCTGACCGACCAGTGGATCAAGTATTCGGTGACGCGCGACGCCGGGTTCGACTCGCTCTCGCTCGACCCCGAAGACCCGGGCCCGTGGGCGAGCCGCATCAGCGCGCTGAGCACCCAGCTGGACGCGAGCACCGACATTTCCGCGTTCAAGGCCCGCGGCGGCAAGCTGCTGCTGGCGCACGGGCTGGCAGACGTGCTGGTCAGCACGCGCGCCACCGAGCAGTACTACCAGCGGCTGCAGTCGAGGATGGGCCCGTCGGAGGTGGACTCGTTCGCCCGCTACTACGAAGTCGCGGGGCTGGGCCATGCCGTCAGCAGCACCTTCAACGCCACGTGGGATTCACTGACCGCGCTGGAAGCCTGGGCCGAAAAAGGCACCGCGCCGACCGGCCAGGTGACGACGGACACGGCCGGGGTGCCGGGGCGCACGCGGCCGTTGTGCAACTACCCGAAGTGGCCGCAGTACCGTGGGAGCGGCGATGTGAACGCGGCAGCGTCGTTCCAGTGCGTGAACTGAGGCGCCCGCTTCGGTGAAGGGCTTGCTGGCCGACCGCCGCGGCGGTCGGTCAGCGGCCTCGGCGCCTTTGATCTTCGGCGCCTCGATCTCCAGAGGCTATTGCACCGAGATCGTCTTCGCCGTTTGCGTCGCGTTGAACAGCAGCGTGGCCGGCCATTGCGACCACGTCACGCCCAGGGCCGCGTCGTTCGGGTCGCCTCTCAGCGCGAAGGCGCCGATGCTGCGCATCATCGCGTCCGACAGCGCCAGCCGGCCCGGCTTGTTGGCGCTGCTGTTCACGAAATTGGCGTACAGCGACGGCCCGAAATTGCCGAACACGAACGGCAGGTCGAAGGCATGGGCGGCGCCGAACACCTCGTTGAACGGCGCCGGCTCCTGGTCCCAGTCGAAGCGGTAGTTCCACACCTTCTGCCCCGCATTGGCCTGCAACGCGGCCGCCAGGCTGTCGCGGTTGGGAATGAACCAGTGCTGGTTGATGTAGTCCGTGGTGGCGGTGAACCCCGGGTACGGCGCGGTCGTCGGCAGGAACTGCGGGGGAATCCAGTCGGCCACCGTCATCGCGGGCGCCGCGTCGGGGTCGTAGCTGAACGCCTTGGCGAACACCACCGGGTCGGTCAGCGTCGCCAGGCGGCCCGGCGCCAGGCCCAGCCACGGAAACGTCGAGACGGGAAACAGCTTGATCTCGTCACGCGCGTTGCCGATCAGCACCGGCACCTTGAGGTAGCGCCCCGCCCTGATTTCCGTGGTCGGGTTGAGCGGCAGCACGACGCCGTCCGGTATCGGGTTGGCGCCGCCCTGGCCGGCGGGCGCCAGCTTGGTCAGCACCGTGTCGAGCACCTGGTCGGCGCTCTTGCTGCGCAGGTAGTCGGCGATCTGCGCGGCGCTGCGGGTGGCAATGTAGGCCGTGGCCGCCGTGGTGTTGGGCGCTGTTCCGTCGGACACCAGCAGGTTGGTGAGCAGCGCATTCGCCCGCGTGGCCCACACCGACTTGTCTTCCAGCGACGGCACGAACCAGTTCTGCCCGCCCGTTTGCGCGGCGAGCGCGGGCGGCACATCGACGTCGCGCGCGATGCCGCCGCTGATGGGCACCAGGCGGTGCACCAGCGCCGGGTTGGCGTTGACGACCAGCGGCATGGTCATGACCGCCAGCACGTTCACCGCGCCCGCCGACTGGCCCATCAGCGTCACGTTGCCGGCGTCGCCGCCGAAGCTGGCGATGTTGCGGTTGACGAACTGCAGCGACTTGTAGATGTCGAGCAACGCAAAGTTTCCGGAATCGCTTTGCACGTCGCCGGCATCGCCGGTCTTCAGCTGCGCCAGGTTCAGGAAGCCCAGCACGCCCAGCCGGTAGTTGACGGTGACCACCACCGCATTGGCGGCCTTGGCCAGGGCCGCGCCGTCGTACACGGGGTCCGCGGTGTAGCCCGTGATGTTGCTGCCGCCGTGCACGAAGACGATGACCGGCAGGTTTTCGGTCGTGGTGGCGGGGCGCCACACGTTGAGGTACAGGCAGTCTTCGGCGCCCACCGTGCTGTTGTAGCTGGTGCCGATGGTGGCGTCGTACCGGTTGTTGAGGCCGGGGCCGTACAGGCGCCCCGACGATGCGCAGGCGTTGCCGAACTGCTGCGTGGTCTTCGGGCTCGACCAGGCATCGGCGTCGACGGGGGCCTTCCAGCGCAGCGCGCCCACGGGGGCCTTGGCATAGGGAATGCCTTTCCAGGCGTAGGTGCCGCTGGTGGCCGATTGGTCGCTCCCGATCACCACGCCCAGCGTGGTGACGCGCTCGGTGGGCGGTGCTGAAGCCGAGGGTGGCGGTGCCGCTGCCGGCGCCGCCGGCGCGGGAGGCGGCGCCGCGGGCAGGATGCCGCCCGCGGCCACCGTTCCTGCCCCGTCCCCTCCCCCGCAGGCCGTCAGGCTGAGGGCGGCCAGCAGGGTGCATGCGGTGGCCAATGAATTGCGTCGAAACATGGTGTCTCCGTTGTTGTCGTTGATGACAGCGGAGTCTTTGCGCGATGCCTCGCGGGATCAATGTCAGGCGCGCATACCGGCGGGGTGAGCGCGGTGTCCTCGCCGTCCACCGCGTAAACCCTGAGCAGTTCTTGCCCCGCGCGCAAAGAAATCCGAGCGCCGCGCAAAGGATTTTTTCCAGCCCCTTCCCTAGACTGGCACCCATGCCTCTTGCCGACACGCCCGCCTCCGCCGACAGCGCGCCACGCCCGCTGGCTCCATATTTCTCATCCGCCCGCCGCGAGGGCGACTGGGTGTTCGTCAGCGGCCAGATGGCGTTCGACGACCACCTGCGCATCGCGGGCGACACCGTCGGCGAGCAGACACGGCGTTGCCTGGCGCGCATCGACGGCATCCTGCAGGCCGAAGGACTGGCCCTGGCGGACGTCGTCAAGACCACGGTGTGGCTCGGCCAGGTCGCCGACTTTCCCGAATTCAACGAGAGCTACGCCGCGGTCTTCGCCGCCACGCAAGCCCCGGCCCCGGCGCGCTCCACGGTGCGCGCCGACCTGATGATGCCGGGCGCGCTGGTCGAGATCGAAGCCATCGCCCGCAATGTCGGCGCCCCCAAGGACTGATGCCATGACCACCTCCGCCGCACTCCCCGACCTCGACCTCGACGCCATCCGCGACACCGCGCGCGCGAACGCCGACGCGCTGCTGCGCACGCCCGTCGCGCCGCTGCATGGCGCCACGGTCGAGCGCCTCATCGGCCGTGCCGATGTCGTCATGAAGCTGGAGCTGTTCCAGCGCACCGGCACCTTCAAGGCGCGCGGCGCGCTGAACTCGGTGCGTCGCCTCACGCCCGCGCAGAAGGCGCTCGGCATCACGGCCGTGAGCGCCGGCAACCACGCGGTGGCCGCCGCCTTCGCGGCGCGCGAAGCGGGCGTGAACGCGAAGATCGTGATCCAGGCGTCGGCCAATCCGGCGCGTGCGGCGCTGGCGCGCTCGTACGGCGCCGAGCTGCTGGTCGCGCCCGACGGCGCCACCGGCTTCGCCATGGCCGAGGCGCTGGTGCGCGACGAGCAGCGCAGCTTCATCCATCCCTTTGAGGGCGAATCTGTGTCGCTGGGCACCGCCACGCTGGGCCTCGAGTTCGCCGAGCAGGCACCGGCGCTCGACGTGGTGCTGGTCGCGGTGGGCGGCGGCGGGCTGGCCAGCGGGGTGGCCACGGCCATTCGCAAGATGCTGCCGTCGTGCCGCGTGATCGGTGTCGAGCCCGAGGGCGCCGACGTGATGCGCCGCAGCTTCGAGGCCGGCTCGCCGCAGCGCATGGACAAGCTGTCGACCATCGCCGACAGCCTGGCGCCGCCCATGACGCTGCCCATGGCCTACGGCCTGTGCCGTCGCCACATGGAGCGCATCGTGACGGTGAGCGACGACGAGATCTGCCGCGCGATGGCGGTCATGTTCCGCGACGCCAAGCTGGCCGTCGAGCCCGCGGGCGCCACCGCGCTGGCCGCGCTGCTGGGGCCACTGCGCGAAGAACTGCGCGGCGCGCGCACCGGGCTCATCGTGTGCGGCGCCAACATCGACGCGGACACCTTCGCGCAGCAACTGGCGCGCGGCGAACGCTTGCTCGCGGCCTGAGCACGCGCAGACCGCGAGCAAGCGTGCGCCGCGCAAGCGCCCGCCTCCCTTTTGTTTTTCCCCTTGGAGCTACCCCGATGAAGCGACGCGCCCTCCTGTCCCTGTTGCCCGCCGGTGCGCTCGCCGGTGCCCTGCTGCCGCGCCTTGCCGGCGCGCAGGCCGCCGCGCCGGAACTGCCGCGCACGATACGGCTCGTGGTCGGCTACCCGGCCGGCGGCACGGCCGACGCGGTGGCGCGCATCTACGCCGAGGGCCTGCAGAAGCGCCTGGGCATCAACGTCATCGTGGACAACAAGCCCGGGGCGGGCGGCCAGCTCGCGGCCGACCAGTTTCGCGCGCTGCGCCCCGACGGCAGCGCGCTGCTGCTGGGCAACAGCCACATGTTCTCGACCCTGCCGCTGACCTCGCGCACGGTGCGCTACGACCCGGTGAAAGACTTCGCGCCGGTGGCGCGGCTCGCCACCTTCGAAGTGGCGCTGGCCGTGAGCGCCGAGCAGCCGGCGCGCAGCGTGAAGGAATACATCGCGCTGGCGAAGGCGCATCCGCAGGCGCGCAGCTTCGGCATTCCGGCCGCGGGCAGCTCGCCGCATTTCGTGGGCTACGTGGTCGGCAAGCAGGAAGGCGTCGAGCTGCTGCCGGTGCCGTACAAGGGCGGCGCGCCGCTGCTGGCCGACCTGATCGGCAACCAGGTGCCGGCCGGCATCGACGCGCTGGGCGGCTTCGTCACGTCGCACAAGACGGGCAAGATCCGCATCCTTGCCGTGACCGGGCCGCGGCGCAGCGCCTCCGTGCCCGAGGTGCCGACCTTCGGCGAGCTCGGCTACAAGTCGCTGGGCAGCTCGAGCTGGGTCGGCCTGTTCGCGCCGCCGGGCACGCCGCAGGCCTTCATCGATCGCATCAACGCGGCCGTCATCGAGGTGGCCGCCCTGCCGGCCACGACGGCCAACCTGACCACCGCCGGCTTCGACACCGCGCCCAGCACGCCGCAACAGCTGCATGACGCGGTGCGCAGCGAACTGGCGCTGTGGCAGCCGATCATTCGCGAGTCCGGCTTTCAGATCGACTGACGACGATGCACCCCGACACCCTGTTCAGCGCCGACTTCGCCACGGCGCGCGCCAAGTTCCTGGCCGCCTGCACGCTGCGCGGGCTGGCCCCGCAAACCCACGTGCATCCGCTGGCCGGCGCGCACGGCGAAACGCTGGCGACCGACGTGGTGCGCATCGGCCCGGACGACGCCGAGCGCCTGCTGGTGCTGACCTCGGGTGTGCACGGCGTGGAGCTGTTCGCCGGCGCGGGCTGCCAGCTCGACTGGCTGCTGACGCACGCCGCCGACGCGCTGCCGCGCGACACCGCCGTGGTGCTGGTGCACGCCATCAACCCGTGGGGCGCGTCGTGGCTGCGGCGCTATACGGAAGACAACGTCGACCTGTGCCGCAACTTCATCGACCATTCGGTGCTGCCGCCCTCGCCGGCCTACGCGGCGCTGCATGCGGCCCTCGACCTCGATCCCGACGATGCCGACGCCGCTGCGCGTGGCGACGCGATGCTGGCGGACTTCGCGCACGCACGCGGCAACGACGCGCTCTACAACGCGTTGATGGCCGGCCAGTACACGGTGCCGCACGGCATGGGTTTCGGCGGACAGGCGCCGACGTGGTCGCGCAAGACCATCGAGGCGGTGCTGCGCAAGCACGCGGCCGGGGCCAGCGAGGTGTGCCTGGTCGATTACCACACCGGCCTGGGCCCCTACAGCTACGGCTCGATCGTCGCGCTGCAGCAGGGCGCGGACCTGGCGCGCATGCGCGAGGCGTTCGGCCCCTGGGTGGTGGCCGTGCACGAAAGCGACGCGCCCGAAGACTTCGCGCCCGTCACCGGCCACACCACGCCGGGCTACGAGCGCACGCTGGCACATGCGCGGGTGACAGCCGCGGTGCTGGAGTTCGGCACCGGCCGGCCGCAGCGCATGCTGGAGCTGCTGGTGCGCGACCAGCGCGAATGGGCCGCGGGCGCGGGCCGCGCGCGGTTGTCCGCGGTGCGGCGCGAACTGCTCGAATTCTTCTATCCGGCCGATACGGCCTGGCAGCAAAGCCTTGTCGACCAGTCGCGCCAGGTCATCGAACGGGCGCTGCGTTTTCTCTCGCGCAGGCCGCACACGACCTGAAGTGCGGGCGTATGCTTGCGACCCTCGTCAACCAGGACCGAGGACTCCGCACATGGACATGCCGTTCAGCCTGCCTTCCGCCTACGCGCTCGAATCGGCGCGCAGCTGGGGGCGCACGCAGGGCCTCACGGTCACGCCCACGGGGCGGGCGGCGCAGGGACGGCGCGAGTTCCTTTCGTTTCGTCCGGGCTTCTACCTTGCCATCGGCCACGTAAGGCATGTGGAACACAGCCGCGAGGTCTACCGCAGCGGCGACTTCATCAAGCTGCACTTCAGGCTCGAAGGCGAGAGCCAGGTCGGCCAGCCCGACGCCCGCGCCACGCAGACGGTGCACGCCATGAGCGTCAGCACGCTGCTGCAGCCGCCCGGCTCAACCAAGGAAGAAGTGTTTGCCAGCGAAGTGCACGAGCGCTCGGTCACGCTGTGCTGCTCGCGCAGCTTCCTGGTCGAAGAGCTGGGGCTGGCCGCGCAGCAGCATTTGCACGGACCGTTCGGCGCCTTCGTACAGTCGACGCCTGCGCACTTCGAGCTGCTGCGCTTTCCGCTGGCGCCGGCCCAGCACGACATTGCCGCCGCCCTGCTCGACGACGCGCGCGACGACGCGTTTCGCGGCATGTACGCGGAGGGCAAGGCCTTCGAGCTGCTGCACGGCTTTCTGACGAGCCGGCTGGAGGACCGTGACGCGCCTTGCGGGTCCTACGCACCCGACATGCAGACGCTTCAGGCGCAGCAAGCGATCCATGCACGGGAAGGGCTGGCGCCGGTCAAGCACTACATCGACGCGAACCTCGACCAAGCCTTCGACATGCAAGCGCTGGCGCGGCGCTTCGGCCTCAGCGAGAGCCGCCTGGCACGACGCTTTCGCCAGGCCTTCGGGGTCGCGCTGTTCGCGTACGTCGCCCAGGCCCGGCTGGCGCGGGCGCGCTCGCTGCTGGAGGCCGGGCGCATGAGCATCACCGAGGTGGCGCTGGAAGTCGGCTATGGCCACGCGGCCAACTTCAGCACCGCGTTCAAGCGGCACTTCGGCATCACGCCGCAAGGCCTGCGCAAGGCGGCGCGCGAGGGGCGCGTTCCGGTCATGTGAGGTATCGGACGGGCGAGCGAACAGTGCATTCGGTGCAGGTGCACCCGATCAAGCAGGCCGCGGCCTGTTCGGCGCCAGGAAAGGCGCCAGTAAAAACATCAGCGTGCCCGCGGCCACCAGCGCCCAGACGGCCACATGAAAGCTCCCCGTCAGGTCGCGCAGCAGCCCGAGCGTGAGCGGCCCCAACGCGCCCAGCAGGTAACCGATGAACAGCACGAACGACGTCCACGAATTGGCTTCGTCGGCGCTCGACGTGTGGTCCAGCGGCAGGGTCATGCCCAGGGCGAAGGAGCCACCGATGCCGCCTGCGATCAGGGGAATGGTGACCAGCGGCACAAGGTTGGGCGCAACGGCCATCGCGCACAGCCCCGCCAGTGCGATGCCCGCGAACAGGCCGACCACCCCTCTGCGGTCGTCTGTCTTGCCGAGCAGCGCAGGCAGCGGATTGGCCAGCATGAAGGTCGTCGTGAAACTCGCGAGCGCCAGCACCGTGGTGGTGTGCGTGGCGCCGAACTCCCGGTACATCGGCGCGAGCCAGGAGAGCAACCCGAAGAACAGGAAGTTGTTGGTCGCGAAGTAGAAGGCCACCCGCCACGCCTTCGATGAACGCGCCGGATGCGCATGGACGGCATCTGCAAGCGCAACGGGTTGCGCAGGCAGCCGGCGTTCCGAGCGGGCCACGTACAGCCACGCGGCAATGGCGGTCAGGCCCGGCAATGCCCAGAACCCGGTGCCCAGGCGCCAGCCGCCGCCATGCGCCGCCAGCGGACCGGTGATGGCCGCGGCAAGGGTGCTGCCCAGCCCGAGCGACATGGCGTACAGGCCCATCAGCAGGGACACGTGCCGTGGGAACCGGGCCTTCACGAAACCCGAGATCAACGCGCCGGCGATGGCGATGCCCGCGCCCACGCCGGCCGTGGTGACGAGCAGCAGGGCCGTCGTTCCCACGAAGGCCCTGAGCAGCGTGGCAACGCCCAGCACCGCCAGCGCGGCCAGGATCACGCGGTCGCGGCCGAAACGGCGCGCCAGCCACGGGGTAGGCAATGCCAGCAGCCCCATGAGCACGTTCGGAATCACGGTCAGCAAGGAGGCCTGCGTGTTCGAGATTCCGAACTCGCCGCGGATCTGCTCCAGCATCGGGCCGATGGAAACGATGCCGGGGCGCAAGTCCATGGCCACCAGCACGATGCACGCGATGGCGGCCGCGAGCGTCATGGCCGAAGGGGTTGGCGTTGCGGTCGCGGCGCTCGCCGTTCGGTTGGGCGCCGTGCGCCAGCCGAACGGTGTCGGCGCGATGGTGTGGGTCGTGCTGGAAGACATGGCGTCGAGCTCGCTCGTTGGACTGGGGTTGGCTTCAGTCGATGGCTCGCGGGATCAGCGCCGAGGCGCCGACGCCGATCTCCGCCGCCCTCTGCCGAGCTGTCACTTCGCGCTGGCGTTGACCGCCGCGATGATCACGGCCGCGACCTCCTTGGGGCGCGACTGTTGCGGCACATGGCTGGTCGGCAATGTCGTCGTGGTCGCACCGATCTTCCTGGCCATGGCGCGCTCCAGGTCGGGCGAGATGATGCGGTCGTTGGCGCTCACGATGAACCACGAGGGGCGCGTCTTCCACGCGGCCACGGTCGTCTTGTCTTCGAGGGCCTTGGCCTGCAGCGGACCTTGCGTCACGGCCATGACCGCGGCCTGCGCGCGCGGCACGTCCGGCGCGAAGTCTTCGGCGACGGCCTGGGGCGGCAGCGTGAGCCAGCCCTTGGCGTCGGGCACCAGCCGCTTGGCGCCCGGCGACGGCGGGTAGTCCTTGCCCAGTTCGGCGGACGACTGGCCCGCGTCCGGCGCGAAGGCCGCCACGTAGACCAGCCCGGCCACCTTGTCGTTGTCGCCCGCCTCGGTGATCACGGTGCCGCCCCACGAGTGGCCGACCAGCACCACCTTGCCCTTCTGGTTGTCGATGGCGCGGCGCGTGGCCGCGACGTCGCCGGCGAGCGACTCGAGGCCGTTCTGCACGGCGGTCACGTGGATGCCCTTGGCCTGCAGCAGCGGAATCACCTTGGCCCAGTCGGAGCCGTCGGCGAAGGCGCCGTGCACGAGAACGACCGAAGGAAGGTCGGCTGCGACCGCGTTGCCGCCGAGCAAGGCTGCGGTGGCGAGTGCGACGGATGAAAGCGCGTTGCGAATGTTCATGGGAAAGCTCCGGTGGATGTCGGTGAGGGTTGAAGTCGGGAAGTCAGGAAAAGTGCGAAGGAGCGCGGGTCTCAGCCCGCGACTTTGCTCAGCAGCAGCTGGGCAGCCTCGGCCGAGGAGCCGGGGTTCTGTCCGGTGATGAGCAGGCCGTCCGCCACGACATACGAGGACCAATCGGCGCCCTTCGAGTACAGCCCGCCCTTCGCCTTGAGTTCGTCTTCGACCAGGAAGGGCACGACCTTCGTCAGGCCCACAGCCTCTTCCTCGGTGTTGGTGAACCCGGTCACGTTCTTGCCTTCGACGAGCGGCTTGCCGTCGGCGCGCTTCACATGGCGCAGCACACCCGGCGCATGGCACACGAGGGCCACGTACTTGCCGGCAGCGATGAACGATTCGATCAGCGCGATGGAGTGCTTGTCTTCCGCCAGGTCCCACAGCGGGCCATGGCCGCCCGGATAGAAAACGGTGTCGAAGTCGGCCTGCGAAACGCTGTCCAGGCGCACGGTGCTGGCGAGTTGCGCGGTAGCTTCTGCGTCGGCTTCGAAGCGCCGCGTCAGGTCGGTCTGGAACGAAGGCTCGTTGCTCTTGGGGTCCAAGGGCGGCTGGCCGCCGTTGGGCGAAGCCAGCACGATTTCAGCGCCTGCCACCTTGAAGGCGTAGTAAGGGGCGGCAAGCTCTTCGAGCCAGAAACCGGTCTTGCGGCCGGTGTTGCCGAGTTCGTCGTGCGAGGTCAGGACCATCAGAATCTTCATGTCGTTTCTCCAGAAAAAAGTTGATAAGTAAAAACATTAGACCGGTCTACTAGTGATCCGGCCTGAAAAAAGCACCTCGGTTCGAAGTGCATCCAGACCTGCCCCGTTCAGTGGGTCAGGTGAAGAATTTGGCGCGTGGTTTTCAAGGCCGCTTCGAAGGGCTCCCGGTCCCGCACGATCTTGACCATCACGCTGGCGCCCAGCCACAGCTGGTAAAGGCTTTGCGCGGTTTCTTCGGGCGAGCCGTGGATGGAGAGCGACTTTTCCGCGATGCCGGCTTCGAGCGCCTTGGCCAACCGGCTGGTGATGCCGGCGGTGCCCTTCTTCAGCGCGAGGCGCATGGCTTCGGACAGGTCCGCGACCTCCGCGCCCAGTTTCACGGCCAGGCATTTGCCTTGGCAATCCATGAACGACTGCGTGTCGCGCCAGTCGGCGAAGTAGTTCATCACGCGCTGTGCCATTGTCTGGCCGGGCTTGGCGAGCGTCCGGTCGATTTCGGCCAGGTACTCGTCGAAATAGCTGTCCAGCAAGGCTTCGCCGTAGGCTTCCTTCGAGCTGAAGTAGTGATAGAACGAGCCTTTCGGAACGCCCGAAGACGCCAGGATTTCATTCAGGCCGACGGCCGTGAACCCTTTGGCCGCCATCATTCGCTGGCCCGCCGCAAGGATGTTGTCGCGGGCGCTGGTGGATTCGGGAGTGATCGTCTTAACCATGGCGCAATTCTAGTGATGAAATAGACCGGTCGTCTAGTGCCCGTGCAAACTTTTTTTGCGCGGGTCGAAGACCGGCCAGCCAAGCGCCATCCCGGAAAGGCCTGGACCACCGTGAACCCCTCCGTTCCCGCGCGCGTGCTCCCGGTGATCGTGTTCTCGCAGTTCGCCGGCACCTCGCTGTGGTTCGCCACCAATGCCGTCATGCCCGACCTGCAGGCGGCCTGGGGGCTGGCGCCGTCCGCGGTCGGCACGCTCACGTCGGCGGTGCAGCTCGGCTTCGTCATGGGCACGCTGGTGTTCGCGCTGCTCACCATCGCCGACCGCTACAGCACGACGCGCCTGTTCCTCGCGTGCGCCGTGGCCGCTTCCGTGGCGAATGCGGCGGCGGCCTTTCTCCCCACCGGCGCCTGGGTGGCCTTGCTCGCCTCGCGCTTCGCGGTGGGCTTCCTGCTGGCGGGCGTCTACCCGGTCGGCATGCGCATCGCGGCGAGCTGGTACCGCGAAGGCCTGGGTGCGGCACTGGGCCTGCTGGTCGGCGCGCTCGTGCTCGGCACGGCGCTGCCCTACGGCCTGCGCGCGGCCGGCTGGGGCGAAGGCGCGCCTTCGCTGTTGTCGTGGCAAGGCGTGCTGCTCGGCGTGTCGCTGCTGGCCATTGCCGGCGGGCTGGCGACCGCGCTGCTGCTCCCCGACGCGCCCCGCGGCGTTGTCGCGCGGCAAAAGATCAGCGCCCGCGGGCTGGTCGCCATCTGGAGCGACCGCTGCTTGCGCGCCTCGGTTTTCGGCTACTTCGGCCACATGTGGGAGCTCTACACCTTCTACGTGCTGGTCCCGTTCATCCTCGCCACCCGCGTGGCGGCACCGGCGGTGAGCGCGACGGCGTTCTGGATCATCGCGAGCGGGGTGCTCGGCTGCGTCGGCGGCGGCCTGCTGGCGCGGCGCATGGGCAGCGCACGCGTCGCCGGCACGCAGCTGGCCATGAGCGGCGCCTGCGCGCTGGCGGCACCCTGGCTGCTGCATGCGCCGTTGCCCGTGTTCACGGCGTGGCTGCTGCTGTGGGGCATCACGGTGGCCGGCGATTCGCCGCAGTTCTCCGCCCTCAGCGCGCGCAATGCGCCGCCCCAGCTGGTGGGCAGCGTGCTGACTTTCGCCAACTGCATCGGCTTCGGCATCACGGTGCTGAGCATCGAGCTGTTCGTGCGCGGCACGCGGGTGATGCCGCTGGACGTCTTGTTGCCGGGCCTGGCGCTGGGACCGGCGGTCGGGCTGTGGATGCTGCGGCCGCTGCTCGCGGGGGAACCCGCGCGCTCCCCATAGAGCCGGGCCCACGCTGTGCACCGGCGCAGGTCTTCGGCCGCCTATGCCTACCCCTCTGCCGACTCGACCCGCCCACTGATCTTCTTCGCATCCTCCGGCGTCGCCGGGTTGTAGACCACCATGCTCAGGTCCGTGCGCCCGTCCACCGCGAACGCCGAGTACTCGAAGGCCAGCGGCCCGAGGGTCGGATGCGTGATGTGCTTGACCGCCTCCCCATGCGCGCCGCGGATCTCGTTGTCGGCCCACATGGCCTTGAACTCGGGGCTGAGGTGGCTCAGCTCGTCGACCAGCGGCTGCACCGCCGCCGCCGCGCCGGCGCGCGCCGCGTCCACCCTGAACGCGCCGAGCACGAAGCGCGCGACGCTCTCCCAGTCGAGCTGCTCGGCGCGCGGCCTCGGGTCGAGAAAGATGTAGCGCAGGATGTTGCGGCGCTCCGGCGGCAGCGAGCCGTAGTCCAGCAGCATCACGGTGGCCGCGCGGTTCCACGCGACCACGTCCCAGCAGGCGGTGCGGATGATGGCCGGGCTCGGGTCCAGCGCGTCGAGCACGCGCTGCAGCCGCGGCGTGACGCCTTCGCGCTGCTGGTAGCGCACGTCGGGCGGGCGGCCCAGGCCCAGCAAAAAGAGGTGCTCGCGCTCGAAGTCCGTGAGCATCAGCGCGTGCGCGATGCGCCCGAGCACTTCCGCCGAAGGCGCGCCGCCGCGTCCCTGCTCCAGCCACGTGTACCAGGTGGGGCTGATGTGGGCGCGCTGCGCCACTTCTTCGCGCCGCAGGCCGGGCGTGCGGCGGCGCTGCACCGAGAAACCCAGCGCCGCCGGGTCCAGCTTGGTTCGCCTGTCTTTCAGGTACGCGCCGAGCGCGCTCTCGGGCGGGGGCACCACGCGCTTGTCCATCCTGTTAGCTTTCATACCATGATGAGCTCACTACTTTACCGGGATGAGCGCAGCGCGGACAGTGCTTCCTTCGACGTTTTTGGAGACTGTTCCATGCAGGTATTTGTCACAGGCGCCACCGGCTTCATCGGCTCGGCGGTGGTGAAGGAATTGATTGCGGCGGGGCACGGCGTGCTCGGTCTCTGCCGCTCGCAGGAGAAGGCCGCCGACCTGGCCGCCGCCGGGGCCGAGGTGCTGCTCGGATCGATCGAGGACGCGGACATCCTCACGCAGGGCGCGGCCCGTTCGGACGGCGTCATCCACCTCGCGTTCAACCACGACTTCTCGAAGTTCGCGGCGAACTGCGAGGACGACCGCCGCGTGATCGCCACGCTGGGCGCGGCGCTCGCGGGCTCGAAGCGCCCCTTGCTCGTCACCTCCGGCACGGCCATCGCCAACACCGCGCCGGGCCAGCCGGCGACCGAAGACGGCGCGACCGTCGGCTCGCAAACGAACCCGCGCGCGGCATCCGAAGAAGCGGCCGCGGCACTGGCGGCGGACGGCATCAACGTGTCCGTCGTGCGCCTGCCGCAGGTGCACGACACGCGCCGCCAGGGCCTGATCACCTACGTGATCGATGTCTACCGCGACAAGGGCGCGTGCACGTACATCGGAGACGGCAGCGTCAGCTGGCCCGCCGCGCACATCTCGGACGTGGCCCGCCTGTACAGGCTCGCGCTGGAGCGGGCCGAGCCGGGCGCGAAGTACCACGCGGTGGCGGAAACGGGCGTCTCGTTTCGCGAAATCGCCGAAACGCTGGGCCGCCGGCTCAACCTGCCGACGCGCTCCATCGCCGCCGAAGACGCAGCCGCCACCTTCGGCTGGCTCGCGATGTTCGCGGCCCACGACATGACGGCATCGAGCACGCAGACGCGCAAGCAACTCGGCTGGGAACCGGGCGGCCCGCGCATGCTGGACGACCTGAAGCAGCTGCAGCTCGACGTGCACTGACCGTCGACGAGCCCGCCCTCAGTCCCTCTCAATAGGGGCTGGCGGTAGGCCGCACGATCACCTCGCTCACGTCCACATCGTCCGGCTGGTCGATCGCGTACGCCACGGCGCGCGCAATCGCCTCCGGCGGGATCGCGATGCGCCGGAACGCCTTCATCGCGTCGCGCGCGCTGTCGTCGGTGATGGAGTCCGCCAGCTCCGACTCGACCACGCCCGGGCTGATGACCGTGACGCGGATGCGGTCCGTTTCCTGGCGCAGCCCGTCGGAGATGGCGCGCACCGCGTACTTGGTGGCGCAGTACACCGCCGCGGTCGGCGAGACCGCGTGGCCGCCGATGGAAGAGACATTGACGACCTGGCCCTTTCCGCGCGCCTCCATGCCCGGCAGCACGGCCGCGATGCCATGCAGCACGCCGCGCACGTTCACGTCGAGCATGCGGTTCCACTCGTCGACCTTGAGCGCGTTCAGCGGCGACAGCGGCATGACCCCCGCGTTGTTGACGATCACGTCGACCGGCCCGTACGTGGCCTCCGCGAAGGCGACGAACTGCTGCATGTCTTCGAGGCGCGTGACGTCCAGCGCGCGGGCGCTCACGCGCAGGCCCTGCTCGCGCAGCTCGAGCGTCAATGCCTGCAGGCGCTCGGTGCGCCGCGCGCCGATCACCACGCGGTGCCCCGCCGCGGCCAGCGCGCGCGTCACGGCTTCGCCGATGCCGCTGCTCGCGCCGGTGACGAGAACGACCTTGCCTTGATTCGTGTTGCTCATTGCGTCTCTCCAGAATGTGAAGACGCAAATGCTATTTGCCGGGGCCTTGTGCGCGAAGACCTGAGAGTCCGCGTTTGTTGCACGATCCTCCACGACATGCCGCGCGCGCTCCTGACGAAAAAACCGACAGGAGCATCGAAATACTCATGGGCTTTCGTCGCTGGCACGTCACCCCGCTCTTCTGTAATTCGACCACCCCCACATCAGAGGCAGTCGAAACATGTCAGTCGCGCGATCTCCCTTCACGTCCTTTCGAGACACCGGCCGGCAGGCGCGTGCCTTCGCCATCACCGCCGTGCTCGTGGCCACGGCCGTCACGTTGAGCGCCTGCGGCGGTGGCAGCTCGGGCAGCGCGGGCGTGGCCTTGCCGCCGCCTGCGGCCACCGCACCCGAAACGCCTGACACACCGACCATCCCGGGCACCCCGGGCACCCCGCGCGCGCTGGTCATCGACCTCGACGGCGCCACCTACAGCGCGGTGCAGGCCGGCATCGCCGCGGGCACCCTGCCCCACCTCGCGAAGCTCGACCTGCGGCTGGCCTACAGCGGCGGCATGGCCGGCACGCCGAGCCAGCAACCCACGCTGGACACGCCCGGCTGGGCCACGCTGCTGACCGGCAGCTGGGCCAGCCGCCACCAGGTGATGTCCGAGGCACCGAAGCAGGCGGTGCGCACCGCCACCGTGTTCCAGATCGGCACGGCGAAGAACCTCGGGGCCAACGGCGCAGCCGTGGCCTCCGCCGGCCTGGCGCAGCTGCTGTCCTCCGACCACGACAGCGGCTCGCTGGCCACGCTCACCGACTGCTCCGCCGATGCCGCCGCCACCGACTGCGTGACCACGCAGGCCACGCAACTGATCGGCGGCGGCTACGCCACGGTGCTCGCGCAGTACCGCGCGAGCAAGGACGCCGCGCGCGACTTCGGCCTCGGCTCCGCGCAGTACGCAGGCACGCTGGCAAAGCTCGACAAGGCCGTCGGCACGCTGGTCGACGCCACCTCGAAGCGCGCGAGCGAACGCTGGCTGGTGGTGGTGACCGGCAACCACGGGCTCAGCGCCAACAGCCAGGACGATGGCCTGCCGCTGGTGCCCGAGTCGAGCACCTTCATCGGCCTGAACCAGCCCGCCAACATCGGCGCGCAGGGCGTGGGCGCGAGCGTGCCGGCCACGCTGGCCGAGCTCTATGCGAACGCCAGCCTCGCCGACGTGGCACCCACCGTGCTCGCCCACCTGGGCGCGTTGCCGGAGGCGAAGAACTACGCGATGGACGGCGCCCGGCTGCTCGGCGCGCAACCCGTGTCGCAGCTGGGCGCGTCGGTGGCTGACAACAACTCCGCCAGCGCCAGCGTCGTGCTGACGTGGACGGCGCCCGCCACGGGCACCGTGACCGTGCTGCGCGACGGGCAGGTCATCGCGTCGAAGCTCCCGGCGGGCACCGCCACCTACACCGACAACCAGCTCTCGCAGGTGCTGAACGCCAAGGGCACCTACCAGTTCAGCTACGCGGTGCAGGCAGGCGAAGAAGCAGGTGAAGAAGCGAATGAAGGCGCGGGTGCCGCATCGCGGGCCGTGCTCTCGCCCCTGGTGTCCTACGTGCCGCCGGTGCCGCTGGCCGCGTCGCTGCTGAACGGCCTGGTGTCTTACTACCCGTTCAGCGCCACGCTGCCGCCGGTGGACGCCATGGCGCACAGCACGATGGGCCCCGCCGCAAGCGACCTCCCGGCGGCGGCCGGCCTCGTCGTGCCCGGTCCCTTCGCGGGCAGCAGCGGCCTGCTGGTCGACACCAACTTCGTCACCACCGCGGGCGTCGAGGGCTACCGGCTCACGCCGGCCGCGGGCTTCGACATCTCGAAGGGCACGGCGCCGCAGTTCACCATCGGCCTGTGGTTCAAGACGCCGTCGTGCGTGGCGACCAACAACGTCACCATCGTCTCCAACAAGAGCTATGTGAGCGGCGGTAACGCGGGCGTGGCCATCGGCCTGTTCGCCAGCGCGGGCAACCAGTGCGGCGTGGCCTTCAACATCGGCTCGGGCGGCGGGGTGCGCGCCGACGGGCCGACCAGCCCCTACACGCAGATCACCGTCAACCGCTGGGTGTACATCGCCTTCTCGGTCGACGGCGTGGCCAAGACGATGAACATGACCGTGTTCGACCCGGTGACGAGCACCACCAACCGTGTGGCCGTGGGCAAGTCGACCGGCAGCGTGGACCTGTCGAAGCTCTCGCCGTACCCGCAGTGGGGCATCGGCGACGACGGCACCGGCACCTTCCTGATGAACAAGTGCAACGGCTCGGTCACGCCGCCCTACTTCGCGGGCAAGTGCGCCACCGCGCCCACGTACCAACACCACTTCGGCGACCTGGCGATGTGGAACCGCGTGCTGAGCGATGCGGAGCTGCAGTCGATCTTCCTGTCGAACAAGCCGCTGTCGACGCTGTCGGCCCACTGAGGGGAAGCACGATGACGTCCAGCTTTCTTCCTGGGCTGCGCGCCCTGGCCGCCGCGGGCACGGCCTGCGTGTTCGTCGCCGCGTGCGGCGGCGGTGGTGGTGGAGGTGGCGGCGCCCAGCTGCCAGCGATGCTCCCCACGGCTGCCGCGCCGGCCACCACCGGCGACGGCGCGGCTCCCGAACAAGCCCCCCTAGGGCCCGCGCCCTGCGCCAGCTGCGCCGCCGGCGGCACCGACGTGCCCCCTGCGCAGCAGCACGCCAGGCTCGACTGCGCGCCCTGAAGACCCACGCGCACCGCTCCATCAAACAACGGCCACACACCCACCATGACCTCATTGAATCGCCGCGCGCTGCTTCGCGCCGTCGCGGCCGGCGCCGCCCTCGGCCCCTTTCCGCCCGCCATCCAGCGCGCGCTGGCCATTCCGGCGAACAACGCCACGGGCACCATCAACGACGTGGAGCACGTCATCATCCTGATGCAGGAGAACCGCTCCTTCGACCACTACTACGGCACCATGCCCGGCGTGCGCGGCTTCAGCGACCGCTTCACCATTCCGATGGCCTCGGGCCAGCCGGTGTGGCTGCAGCAGGGCGCGGCCGACGCGGTGCAGCCCTTCTACCTCGACGCCACCAAGGGCAATGCCCTGCGCGTGGGCGGCGCGCACGACTGGGGCGACCAGCAATCCGCATGGGACGGCGGGCGCATGGCCGCATGGCCCAAGGCCAAGGGCACCAAGATCTCGATGGGCTACCTGCAGCAGCCGGACCTGCCGTTCCACTGGGCGCTGGCCAACGCCTTCACGATCTGCGACGCGTACCACACGTCGATCCACACCGGCACCTTCACCAACCGCATGTTCATGTGGAGCGGCACCAACGGCGCCAACGTGGCCGGCCAGGCCTGCGTGACCAACGCCAACTGGGGCGGCCTGGGCCCCTCGGCCGACGGCCTGCCCTGGACCACCTACCCCGAGCGCCTGCAGGCCGCGGGCGTGCGCTGGAAGGTCTACAACCGACCGGGCAACAACAGCAACAACAACCAGCTCGTCGCCTTCGCCTCGTACCGCGCGGTGGACGAGCAACTGCGCGCGCAGGGCTCGCCGAACACCGCCTACAGCCCCGCGATGGAAGCGCAGTCGCCGCTGTACAAGGGCTTCGGCAACACCATGCCCGACGGCGGCTACCTGCAGGCCGTGGCCGACGACATTGCCGCGGGCACGCTGCCGCAGGTGAGCTGGATCGTCGCGCCCGGGCCCTACAGCGAGCACCCGAGCATGTCCGTGCCGGGCCAGGGCGCGTGGTACATGCAGACCCTGCTAGACATGCTCACCGCCAACCCCGAGGTGTGGAGCAAGACGGTGCTCATCGTCAACTTCGACGAGAACGACTGCTTCTTCGACCACATGCCCCCGCCCGCCCCGCCATGGCGCAACGCCGACGGCAGCTACGAAGGCAAATCGACGGCCGACATCGCCAACGAGTACTACACGATGCCCGCGCCCGCCGGCGACACGAAGAAGGTGACGCCCGACGGCCGGCCCTTCGGCGCCGGCGTGCGCCTGCCGATGCTGGTGATTTCGCCCTGGAGCGTGGGCGGCTGGGTCAACTCGCAGGTGTTCGACCACACCTCGACCTTGCGCTTCCTGGAGCAGCGCTTCGGCGTGCGCGAAAGCAACATCAGCCCGTGGCGGCGCGCCGTGTTCGGCGACCTGATGTCGTGCTTCGACTTTCGCAACCCGAACAGCGCCAAGCCCGCGCTGGCGACCGCGCCGACCCGGGCGCAGGCCGATGCCACGCTCACGCAGCAGGTGGCCGCGCCCGGCGTGCCCGTGCCGGCGGCGGGCTCGGTGCCGCTGCCTTCCCAGGCGCTGGCCCTTCGGCCTTCACGCGCGCTGCCCTACCGGCTGCACACCAGCGCCAACGTCGACCTGGCCAACGGGCAGGTGTGGCTCACGTTCAGCAACACGGGCACGCAGGGCGCTGTGTTCCATGTGTACGACGAGCTCGACCTGTCGCGCTACCCGCGCCGCTTCACCGTGGAACCCGGCAAGATGATTTCGGACGCATGGAAGGCCGGGGCGGGCAACGCAGGCAACGGGGGCAATGCGGGCAGATACAGCCTGTGGGTGCTGGGCGCGAACGGCTTCCACCGGCACTTCAAGGGCGACCTCGCCGCGCTGGCCGCCGGAGCGAACCCCGAGGTGCGCGTGTGCTACGACCCCGCGGGCAATTCGGTGTACCTCACCGTCATGAACATGGGCAACGCACCAGCGACGGTGACCGTCACCGCCAACGCCTACCGAAGCGACGGCCCGTGGACCTACACCGTGGCGCCCGGCATGCAGGTGGAACCGACGTGGAGCCTGGCGGACACGCGCAGCTGGTATGACTTCACACTGGCCATGCCTGGCGGCTTCGAGCGGCGCTTCGCGGGCCGACTGGAAACGGGGCAGGACGGCGTGAGCGACCCGGCCATGGGCATCGCGCCCGCATAACCCGCATAACCCGCATAACCCGCATAACCCGCACAGCCCGCATAGCCCGCAACGGCGGGTAGCCCTGGCGACGCTGAAGAGCATTGCGGCTTGCCCCGCTTACACACGGGCATCACGATCCGTCGGCATCATGTCCGCCATTCAAACCCCACAGAGGCCGGGAGACCCTTGCAGTGACGCTCAACCAGATTCGCGCCTTCATCGCGGTCGCGCACGACGGCGGCTTCACCGCCGCCGCGCGCACGCTGGGCATGAGCCACAGCACGCTCAACTCGCAGATCCAGATGATGGAGCGCGAGTACGGCGCCGAGCTGTTCCACCGCCGCGGCCGGCGCGTGGAGCTCTCCGCGCTGGGGCTGGAAATGCTGCCGCTGGCGCGCCGCATGATCGCGCTCGAGGGCGACATGAGCTCGCTGCTGGACGACAGCGGCCAGCTGCGCCGCGGCTCGTTGAAGGTGGGCGCCGTGGGGCCCTTCCATGTCACCGAGATGATCGAGGCCTACCACGCGGTGCATCCGCGCATCAAGATCTCGGTCACGCTGGGCAACTCCGAGGTGGTGCTCGACGCGCTCGACAAGTACGTGAGCGACGTCGGCGTCGTGGCCAGCCGCTTCCCCGATGCGCGCTACCACATGCAGCTGTACGCGCGCTACCCGGTGATTGCCTTCGTGCACGTGTCGCACCCGTTCGCGAAACGCGAATCCATCGCGCTGAAGGAGCTGGCGGGCCAGCCGCTGCTGATGCGCGAGCCCGGCTCCACCACGCGCAAGGCGCTGGAAGACGCGCTGCTCGAGCGCGGCGTGAGCGTGCAGGTCGCGATGGAAATCGGCAGCCGCGAGGCGCTGCGCGAAGCGGTGGCGCGCGGGCTGGGCATCGGCACGGTCTCGCAGTCGGAGTACGTGCCCGATCCGCGGCTGCGGCCGGTGCGCATCGAGGGCGACGTGGTGTCCACGCACATCCACGTGTGCTGCCTGCGAGAGCGGCGCGAGAGCCGGCTGATTTCGTCGTTCTTCGACGCCATCGCGGCCCGCGCGAACTGACGCGCTGGCCCGGGTTCGCCGCGTTCGCTCAGGCCTTGTCCGCCTTTCCCGCCGCGTTCGCGAATTTGCTCAGCAGCCGGTCGACCATCCAAGGCCGCGTGTCGCGGTCTTCCGCCGCTTCCTTGCGGCGGATGGCGTCGCGCACGACGATCGAGCCGATGTAGCGGATCGGTTCCGGCGGAAACAAACCCAGCGGCCCCTGCAGCAGCGGGCTGCGCGTCCATGCGTTGTCCTCGTCCAGCAGCAGCGACGACAGGATCTGCCCGCCCATATACGTCGGCCCCACGCCGTTGCCCGAATAGCCGAAGCCGTAGTAGATGTGCGGCACGCCGTCGAGCTTGCCGAAGAACGGAAAGCCGGTCACCGAGCGGTCCGAGGGGCCGTTCCAGCTGGCGGTCACGGGCACGTGGCGCAGCGAGGGAAAAAAGTCGTCCAGCGCGCGCTTCAGGTCGGCCTCGTACGGCGAGCGCTGGTCGAACACGGGCGCGATGCGCCCGCCCCAGGCGAAGGTGTTGCCGCCCTTGCCGAGCATCAGCCGGCCGTCGACCGTGGTGCGGTAGTAGTACACGAAGGTGCGCGAGTCGAGCACCGACACGCCGTCGGTCAGGCCCGTGGCGCGCAGCAGTTCGGGGCACTTCTCGGTGATGACCATGTCGCTGGACACGATGGCGATGCTGCGCTCGAACTGCGGCAGCGCGCCGGCCATCCACGCGTTCATCGCCAGCACCAGCTTCGGTGCCTCCAGCGAGCCGCCCGGCGTGCGCACCACGGTCGGGTGGCCCGCGCTGAAGTCGGTCATCGGGCTGCGCTCGTAGATGCGCACGCCCATGCGCAGCGCCACGCGCCGCAGGCCGCGCACCAGCTTGCCCGGGTGCACGGTCGCGGCAATGGGCGAGTACACGCCCGCCAGGTTGCGCGCGGAGCCCGAGCGGCGCGCCACCTCGTCGGGCGGCAGGGTGCGGTACGAATGAATGCCGCAGTCTTCCAGCCCCTTCATCACCGGGTCCAGCGTGCCGACCTGCGCTTGCGAGGTGGCGGTGTAGAGCGTGCCGTCCTGCCGCAGTTCGGCGTCAATGCCGTGCGTGCGGCAGAAGTCGGCGATGTGCTGCACGGCGGCCTCCGAGGCCTTCACGAGGCGAATGGCCTCGGCCTCGCCGAACAGCCGGCGCAGCGTGAAGAACTTGGCCGACCAGGTCAGCAGGCAGCCGCCGTTGCGGCCGCTCGCGCCCGAGCCGCACAGGTCGCTTTCGAGAATGGCGATGTCGAGCGCCGGGTTGCGCTGCTTCGCCTGGATGGCGGTCCACAGCCCGGTGAAGCCGCCGCCCACGATGCACACGTCGGCACGCTGCGCGCCCTGCAGCGCGGGTGCGAGGTCGCCGTCGTTGAAGAGAGCCTGTTCGATCCAGAAGGGGCGCATGTCGCGTGCTCTCCAGCGTTGTCAGGGCTTGCGCCGCATCTCGTAAGAAAAACCGTTCTCGCGCTCGATGAAGAACCCGAGGCGTTCGTAGAGCGCCCTGGCCGGGTTCGCCTTCAACACGCTGAGCGTGAGGTCGGCGCCGGCGCGGGTGGCCTGCCCGACCACCTCGGCCAGCAGCGCCGCGCCGATGCCGCGGCCCTGCCACGCGGGCACCAGCTGGATCTGGATGACCACCCATTCCAGCGCGTCGCGCGACACCTTGAGCAGGCCGACCGGCGCGCCCTGGTGCAGCAGCACTTCGGCGCACTCGAAGCGGTGCATCAGCCGCGCCATGTGGTGCGCGTCGTCGATCTCCGCGCCGGAGGCGACCAGGTGGCCGTTCATGGTTCGCTGCCGCAAGGCGAGCAGGAAGGGAATGTCGTGCGGCGTGGCCGGGCGGCGCGACAACGGCACATCCATGCCAAGGCCGCTCACGCGCGCTCCATGGCCGCCTGCTGCGACGCCGCCACCATGTGCCGCGCGTAGTGCGCCAGGTCGGGCGTCTTCGCGTCGGCGCATTTGGCGCTGTCGTCCCAGCGGCGCAGGCGCACGGCGTCCAGCGCATGCGGCAGGGCTTCGAAGCGCAGCGCCTGCGCGTCGTCGAACACGCCGCCCTGCAGCACCAGGCTGCGCTGCGAGTCCGCGGACAGCGCCTGCAGGTAGCCCGGCTCGCGGGCGCACAGGTAGCGCTTGGCGTCCACGTGCAGGCGAATCGGGTCCAGCGTGGCCGGGCCGAACAGGTGCTTCAGCACGGCGCGGCTGCGGTACTGGTGCAGGTCGTCGGTGCCCTGCTGCGTGGGCGTGCCGCCCATGTCGTGCAGCAGGTGCCCCAGGTCGTGCAGCAGGCTGGCGGCGATGAGCGCGCTGCTCGCGCCGGCCTGCTCCGCCAGGTGCGCGGACTGCAGCGCGTGTTCCAGCTGCGTGACGGGCTCGCCGTCGTACTGCGCGTGGCCCTTGGCCTCGAACAGGGCGACGATGCCCGGGATGTCCAGCGGTGCGGAAAGCGGTGCGTCGGTTACCACGGCAGCGAATAGGTCTTGGTGTTGGTGAAGCTCTTCATCGCCTCGAGCACGCCTTCCTTGTAGCCCAGGCCCGAGTCCTTGATGCCGCCGAAGGGCGTGAGCTCCAGCCTGTAGCCCGGCACTTCGCGCACGTTGACGCTGCCCACGTTCAGCTCGCGAATGAAGCGCGTGATGTCGTCGAGCCGGTTGGTGCAGATCGACGACGACAGGCCGTAGGCCGTGCCGTTCGAGATGCGAATGGCGTCCTCGATGGTCTTGAAGCGGATCACCGGCGACACGGGCCCGAAGGTCTCGTGTTTGGCCACCGTCATCTCGGGGCTGACGCGGTCGAGCACCGTGGGCGAATACGAGGCGCCGTCGCGCACGTTGCCGTGCAGCAGGCGCGCACCGGCCGAAATGGCCTCGTTGACCACGGCCTCGAAATGGCGGGCGGCCGCCTCGTCGATGACGGTGCCCACGTCGGTGGCCGGGTCCATCGGGTCGCCGTGCTTCAGCGCGCGGGTCTTCTCCACCAGCAGTTCCACGAAGCGGTCGGCCACCGACTCCTGCACCAGCATGCGCTTGATGGCGGTGCAGCGCTGGCCCGAGTTCTTGTAGGAACCGCTGGCCGCGAGCGTGGCGGCCTCCTCGATGTCGGCGTCGTCCATCACGATGATCGGATCGTTGCCGCCCAGCTCCAGGATCTGGCGCTTGTACACCGCCTTGCCCGCGATGTACTTGCCGATGGCCACGCCGCCGGTGAAGGTAACGAGGTCGACGTCGGCGTGCGTGAGCATTTCGTCGGCAATCTCGCGCGGGTCGCCCGTGACGACCGACAGCATGGGCGGCGGCAGGCCCGCTTCATAGAGGATGTCGGCCAGCAGGAAGGCCGCCAGCGGCGTCTTCTCGCTCGGCTTGAGCACCATGCGGTTGTTGGTGGCAACAGAGGGGGCCACCTTGTGGATCACCTGGTTCAACGGGTGGTTGAACGGCGTGATGGCGGTGATGACGCCCTGCAGCGGCTCACGCAGCGTATACACCTTGCGGCTCTTGCCGTGGTGCGTGAGGTCGCAGGAAAACACCTGCCCGTCGTCGACCAGCGCCTGGTTGGCCGCGAACAGCAGCACGTCCGACGCGCGGCCCACTTCGTACAGCGAGTCCTTGCGCGACAGGCCCGACTCCATCGTGATGACGCGCGAGATCTCGTCCAGCCGCGACGCGATGATCTCGCCCGCGCGCATCAGGATCTTGTAGCGCTCGTAGCGCGTGAGCGTGGGCTTGTAGTCGCGTGCGATGCGGTACGCCAGGCGCACGTCTTCCAGCGTGGCCTTGGGCACCGTGGCGATCACTTCGCCGGTGTAGGGGTAGGTGACTTCGATGGTGCGGTCGCGATGGATCTTTTCTCCGGCGATGCGCAGCGCTTCCTTGTGGACGGTGCCTGGCTTCAACATGGCTTGGCTCATGGGGTGCTCCGGGGTGCGTCAGCTGCGCGTCATTGCGCGTGGTTCAGGGCGAGGTCGAGGGCGTCGAAGTTGCGCAGCCGGCGGCCGGGCGCAATGCCGGCGACGGGCCGGTTGCAGATCAGCGGCACGCGCTGCTCCGACACGCCGCCGTGCGAGCGCAGCGGCACCTCGAGCGCCGACAGGTCGTGCCGGCTGGCCGAGGTGCCGATGACGGTGCTTTGCTCGCTGACCACCACGATGTCGCCGATGCGGTCCGGCGGCAGCTCGAAGCGCTCGGCGGCCTCCTTGCGCGAGAGCACCAGCTCCATGCCGGGGATGCCCTTGATGCGGTCGATCCAGCCGGGCACGCGCGCCTCGTCGGGCGCGTACACGGTGGCGAAGGAACCGAGCGCGCCGTGGTGCACCACGTAGGGGTCGGTGATGGGCAGGATGACCCGCGCCTCGTCCTTGCCGTACCAGCCGTCGAGCACGTCCTGCAGGTAGATGACCTTGGGCGCGCCCTGCGCGTCGTGCTTGTCGTTCATGCCGTGGTCGGCCGTGAGCACGATGGTGGCGCCCATGGCGTCGAGCTGCGACAGGTAGCCGTCCATCATGGCGTAGAAGGCGTTGGCGGCCGGGCTGCCGGGCGCGGCCTTGTGCTGCACGTAGTCGGTGGTCGACAGGTACATCAGGTCGGGGCGGCGCGACGCCATCAGCTTCACGCCGGCGGCGAAGACGAACTCCGACAGCTCCGCGCTGTACACCGAAGGCACCGGCATGCCGACCATCTCGACCACGCCGTCGATGCCGTTCTCCTCGATGGTGGCCTGGTCTGCCTTCTCCGAGGAAAAGCAGATGCCCTTCATGCGATGGCCCAGCAGCTTGCGCAGCTTGTCCTTCGCGGTGACGACCGCGAGCTTGGCGCCCGCGTCGGCGAAGGCGGCCAGCACGGTGCCCGCGCGCAGGTACTTCGGGTCGTTCATCATCACTTCCTGGCCCAGCTCGCGGTCGAAGAAGTAGTTGCCGCAGATGCCGTGCACCGCGGGCGGCGCGCCCGTCACGATCGACAGGTTGTTCGGGTTGGTGAACGAAGGCACCACGCAGTCGGCCAGCAGGTCGGCGCCGGTCTTGCGCATGCGTTCGATGTACGGCGCCACGCCGGCCGCGATGGCCGCGTCCAGGTAGGCGGGCTCGCAGCCGTCGACGCACACGACCACGACGGGTCGGCTCATCCAGCGATAGCTCCGGGCGTTGACTTCCAGCGTTTTCACGGTCATCTCGGGTCTCCTTGCGGGTCAGGTTGTTCTGCGGGGGGGATGTGAGGTCTGGGGGGCGTGCGGCGAGCCGGGCGCCGGCGTGGTCGCAGTGGACGCAGTCGACGCAGTGGACGCAGTGGCTGCCGCGCCATCGGTGCGGCCCATGGCCTTGTGCATGCGCGCGCGGCTGCCGGCAACGTGCCGGCGCAGCACGTGGCCGGCCGCCTCGGGGTCGCGGCTGGCGATGGCGTCGACGATCTCGCGGTGCTCGTCGGCCGACACGCGCAGGCCGCCGCCGGTGTCGAGCGCGCGCATGCGAAACAGGTGCAGCTCCTTCACCAGGCGCTTGTAGGTCTCGGTGAGCTTGCGGCTGCCGGCGGTGTCCAGCAGGATGTCGTGGAACTGCAGGTTGAGCTGGGCGTACTGCTCCAGGTTCTGCGCCAGCGCGGCTTCGCGCATCGGCTCGATCATGGCGCCCAGGCGCTCCAGCGCGTCGGGCTGCATGCTGGCGGCCACGCGCCGGCCGATGATTTCCTCGAGCGCCTCGCGCAGTTCGTAGATCTCGTCGGCCTCTTCGAACGAGATCTCGCGCACGAACACGCCCCGGTTCTTCTCGTTGCGCACCAAGCCCGCTTCTTCCAGCGCGCGCAGTGCCTCGCGAATGGGCCCGCGGCTGGTGTTGAAGCGCTGCGACAGCTCGCTCTCGTTGATGCGGCTGCCCACCGCGAGCTCGCCGTTCATGATGAGTCGCTCGATTTCTTCCTGCATGAGCATCGGCAGCGAGCTCGATTGGAGGAAGGCCAGGGCGGAGGTGGAGTTGTGCGTTGCCATGGCCGCTATTTTGGCCGCGAATTGAAAACTGTCAACAATCTTTTATTGACAGTCCTCAGTTCACAATCTACATTGACCTCAACCCGAAACCTGGAATGCGATTTCGGGCGCCCGCCAACAGTCCCCTCGCGGGGATCCAACAGCCAGCCGACCAGGAGTGAGAGATGACGATCCATTCAAGCGCACGCCGCCTGACACGAGCCCTGCGCAGTTCCCTCTGCATCGCTGCCACGGGCCTTGCCGCCGTGGGCATTGCCGCCTTGAGCTCGGCGCCGGCCTGGGCCCAGCGCACGCCGCTGCTGGTCTACACGGCGCTGGAAACCGACGCCATGAAGCTCTACAAGGACGGCTTCGAAAAGGCCAACCCCGACATCGAGGTGAAGTGGGTGCGCGACTCCACCGGCATCGTCACCGCCAAGCTGCTGGCCGAAAAAGCCAACCCGCAGGCCGACGTGGTGGCCGGCCTGGCCGCCAGCAGCCTGGCGCTGCTGGCCCAGGAAGGCATGCTGCAGGCGTACGAGCCCAAGGGCTTCGGTGCGCTCAACCCCGCGTACTCCGACAGCGCCCGCCCGCCCTCGTGGGTCGGCATGGACGTGTGGGCCGCCACCATCTGCTTCAACCGCGTGGAGGCCAAGAAGCTGGGCCTGCCCAAGCCCGAGAGCTGGCAGGACCTGGCCAAGCCCGTCTACAAGGGCACCATCACCATGCCCCACCCCGCCTCCAGCGGCACCGGCTACCTCGACGTGTCCTACTGGCTGCAGAACATGGGCGAGGCCGAGGGCTGGAAGTACATGGACGCGCTGCACCAGAACGTGGCCCAGTACGTGCACTCGGGCTCCAAGCCCTGCAAGCAGGCGGGCGCGGGCGAGTTCCCCATCGGCATCTCCTTCGAGTTCCGCGCGCACCAGGTGAAGAAGTCGGGCGCGCCCGTGGACCTGGTCTTTCCGAAGGAAGGCCTGGGCTGGGACATCGAGGCCACCAGCATCATGAAGACCAGCAAGAAGATGGAGCAGGCCAGGCGCTTCGCCGACTGGATGGCCAGCAAGGAGGCCAACCAGATCACGGCGAACTGGTGGGCGGTGGTGGCGTACCCGGGCGTGACGTCGAAGCTCGAAGGCATTCCGGACAACTACGAAAAGATGCTGGCCAAGAACGACCTGAATTGGGCCGCCAAGAACCGCGAACGCATCCTCGCGGAATGGAGCAAGCGCTACGAGGGCAAGGCCGAACCCAAGTGAGCTGAGCGGCGATCCGGTTTTTCAAACCCTGCGACGCCGCGCCGCGCGGCGTTCGCCTCACCGAGTGCGAACCATGGACATGACCGCTGGAAAATTCATCGCCGAAGAGGCGCGCGCCGCCGCGCTGGAGATCGTGGGCGTGCGCAAGGACTTCGAGACCTTCAGCGCGCTGCGCGACATCCACCTGCGCGTGAACGCGGGAGAAATGCTGTGCTTTCTCGGCCCCTCGGGCTGCGGCAAGACCACGCTGCTGCGCATCATCGCGGGGCTGGAGACGCAGACCGCCGGGCAGATCCTGCAGAACGGCAAGGACGTCTCGTGGCTGCCGCCCGACCGGCGCGACTACGGCATCGTGTTCCAGTCGTACGCGCTGTTCCCCAACCTCAGCATTGCCGACAACGTGGGCTACGGGCTGGTCAACTCGCGCGCGCGCAGGGCCGAGATCAAGGCGCGCGTGGACGAGCTGCTGAAGCTGGTGGGCCTGCCGACCTCGGGCCACAAGTACCCCAGCCAGCTCTCCGGCGGCCAGCAGCAGCGCGTGGCGCTGGCGCGCGCGCTGGCCACCCGCCCCGGCCTGCTGCTGCTGGACGAGCCGCTGTCCGCGCTCGACGCGCTGGAGCGCATCCGCCTGCGCGGCGAGATCCGCCGGCTGCAGAAGCAGGTGGGCATCACCACCATCATGGTCACGCACGACCAGGAAGAGGCGCTGTCGATGGCCGACCGCATCGTGGTCATGAACCACGGCGTGATCGAGCAGGTCGGCACGCCGCTGGACATCTACGAGCAGCCGGCCACGCCCTTCGTGGCCGACTTCGTGGGCAAGGTCAACGTGCTGCGCGCGGTGGCGCTGGGCCGCCAGCGCTTCAAGGTCGGCGACCTGGAGCTGCAGTGCGACGCCTGCGACGGCGCCTTCACGCCGGGCGACGCGGTCAACCTCTACCTGCGGCCCGAAGACCGCATGGCCGAGAACCTGCGCGAGGACACCGCCAACCGCATGAACGTGCTGGTGAGCAAGGTCGAGTTCCTGGGCGGCCTGTGCATCGCCGAAGTCACGGCGCAGGCGCTGCACGGCCAGACGCTGGGCCTGCACTTTTCGCTCAACCAGTTGCACGACCTCGACATCCGCGAGGGCAACACCATCGAGATCGCGCTGCGGGCCAACCGCATTCGCGCGTTTGCGGCGCCGGCCGCCCAGGCGGTCGCATGAACACGCTGGCGCATACCCCCCACGGAGCCGGCGCGTCCGCCATGGCCCCGCCGGCAGCCTCGCGCCGCACCGGCATGCGCTGGAGCCGCGACGAGATCATCGCGCGCGCGGTGCTGCTCGCGGTGATGGCCATGCTGTTCGTGTTCCTGGTCGCCCCGCTGGTGACCATCCTGGCGCATGCGGTGCAGGACAAGGACGGCCGCTTCGTCGGCCTGGCCCACTTCATCACCTACTTCCAGACGCCCAGCCTGCTGCGCGCGGCCTGGAACTCGGTGTGGGTCTCGGCGGCGGTGGTGGCCATCGCGGTGCCCACGGCCTTCGTGTTCGCCTATGCGCTCACGCGCAGCTGCATGCCCGTGTGGCTGAAGGCCACGTTCAGGCTGGTTGCGCTCATTCCGCTGCTGGCGCCCTCGCTGCTGTCGGCCATCTCGTTCGTGCAGTGGTTCGGCAACCAGGGCTCGCTCAAGTTCCTGCTGGGCGGCATGTCGATCTACGGCGCGCCGGGCATCATCCTGGCCGAGGTCTACAACACCTTTCCGCACGCGCTGATGATCCTGGTCACCGCGCTGTCGCTGGCCGACGGCCGGCTGTACGAGGCCGCCACCGCGCTGCGCACCCGGCCGCTGCGCCAGTTCATGACCATCACGCTGCCGTCGTGCAAGTACGGGCTCATCAGCGCATCGACCGTGGTCTTCACCTACGTGGTGAGCGACTTCGGCGCGCCCAAGGTCATCGGCGGCAACTTCAACGTGCTGTCGGTCGACGTGTTCAAGCAGGTGGTGGGGCAGCACAACTTTTCCATCGGCGCGGTGGTCGGCATGCTGCTGCTGCTGCCCTCGGTGATTTCCTTCGCCATCGACTACGTGGTTCGCCGCAAGCTCAAGGCGCAACTCACCGCGCGCTCGGTGCCCTACAGGCCCAAGCCGCGCAAGGTGGCCGACGCGCTGCTGCTGGCGTTCTGCGCCGGGGTGTGCGCGCTGCTGCTGGCCACCATCGGCATGGCCGTGTACACCTCGGTGATCACGCTGTGGCCGTACGACCTGTCGCTCACGCTCAAGCACTACCACTTCGTGCTGCTCGAAAGCGACATGGCCGCGGCCTACTTCAACAGCCTCACGGTGGCGGCCATCACGGCCGTGGCCGGCTCGTTCATCGTGTTCGTGGGCGCCTACCTGATCGAGAAGACGCGCAACCTCGGCATGATGCGCCGCACCATGCACATGATGGCGGTGCTGTCGATGGCCGTGCCCGGCCTGGTGCTCGGCCTGGGCTACGTGATGTTCTTCAACCACCCGGCCAACCCGCTGGGTTTCCTGTACCAGACGATGGCCATCCTGGTCGTCTCGATGGTGGTGCACTACTACACCTCCAGCCACCTCACGGCGGTGACGGCGCTCAAGCAGATCGACAACGAGTTCGAGGCCGTCTCGGCCTCGCTGAAGGTGCCCTTCGTCAAGACCTTCTTCCGCGTGACGGTGCCGGTGTGCCTGCCCGCCATCCTGGACATCGGGCGCTACTTCTTCGTGGTGTCCATGGCCAGCCTGTCGTGCGCCATCTTCCTGTACACGCCCGACACCATCCTGGCGTCGGTGGCGATCATGCACATGGACGACGCCGGCGACATCGGCCCGGCCGCAGCGCTCGCGAGCCTGATCGTCGTCACCTCCACCGTCGTGTGCATCGTGTATTCGCTGCTCACGCGCGTGCTGCTGGCGCGCACGCAGGCCTGGCGCCTGTCGGGGCGCACCTGAGGCCGGATTGCCCCTCGCCCTTCCAACCCTTCCCGCTCTTTCGCTCTTTACCTGTACGGAGACATCACGATGAGTTCGACCACCAGCCCCATCCTCCTCACGCCGGGCCCGCTCACCACCTCGCAGCGCACGCGCCAGGCCATGCTGCGCGACTGGGGCTCCTGGGACGGCGACTTCAACAAGATCACCGCGCGCATCCGCGAGCGCGTGCTCGACATCGTGCACGGCCAGGGCACGCACGAATGCGTGCCCATGCAAGGCAGCGGCACCTTCTCGGTGGAAGCCGCCATCGGCACGCTGGTGCCACGCAACGGCCACGTGCTGGTGCCCAGCAACGGCGCCTACTGCCAGCGCCTGGCGAAGATCTGCCGGGTGCTCGGTCGCAAGGTGACCACCATCGACTACACCGAAGACCAGCAGGTGCAGCCCGCCGACGTGGAGCGCGCCCTGGCCGCCGACCCCGGCATCACGCACGTGGCGGTGGTGCACTGCGAAACCGGCGCCGGCGTGCTCAACCCGCTGCACGACATCGCGCAGGTCGTGGCCCACCACGGGCGCGGCCTGATCGTCGACGCCATGAGCTCCTTCGGCGCGCTGGAGATCGACGCGCGCAAGACGCCGTTCGACGCCGTCATCGCCGCCTCCGGCAAGTGCCTGGAAGGCGTGCCGGGCATGGGCTTCGTGGTGGCGCGCCGCGCCGTGCTGGCGCAGTGCGAAGGCAACTGCCACTCGCTGAGCATGGACCTGTACGAGCAGTGGGTGTACATGGAGAAGACCACGCAGTGGCGCTTCACGCCGCCCACGCACGTGGTGGCCGCGCTGGACGAAGCCATCGCGCAGTACCTCGAGGAAGGCGGGCTCGCGGCGCGCGGCGGCCGCTATGCGCGCAACTGCAAGGCGCTGGTCGACGGCCTGGCTGCGCTCGGCCTGCGCAGCTTTCTGCCGCCCGGGATCCAGGCGCCGATCATCGTCACCTTCCACGCGCCCGACGACGCCAACTACGACTTCAAGACCTTCTACCAGGAGGTGAAGAAGCGCGGCTACATCCTCTACCCCGGCAAGCTGACCCAGGTCGAGACCTTCCGTGTCGGGTGCATGGGGCACTTCGGCGAGGCGGGCATTCCGGGTGCGGTGGAAGCCATTGCGCAGACGCTGAAGGCCATGGGCATCCGGCAAGGCGCGGCGGCAGTGGCGGCCTGACAGGGTTCGCGAGGCACGAAGAAAGGGGCGCATCGCGTCCCTTTTTTTGTTCACCATCGACATCGACATCGCCATCGCCTGTGTCGGTGCCGGTGCCGGTGAAGCGCTTCAGCGGCGAATGAACACCGCGATGCCGGCGCTGATGAGGCAGCTCGCCGCCACGATGGGAAACACCATCGACGTGTTGCCCGAGTGGTCCAGCATGCGGCCGATCAGCGGCTCGCCGAGGCCCGCGAGCAGGTACGAGAAGAAGTTCATGACGCCGGTGGCCGTGCCCGAGCGCTTGGCGCCGACCAGGTCGGGGCACAGTGCCCAGAACGAAGAAGCCGGCCCGTAGACGAAGAAGCCCGCGAGAAAGAGCAGCGCCAGCCCGCCGATGCTGGTGGGCAACAGGTACATGCCCACGGAGGCCAGCGCCCCCAGCAGCATGTACAGCACGATGGCCTTGTAGCGCTTCGAGCCGAACACGCGGTCGGAGATCCATCCGTTGGTGAGCGCGCCGAAGGCCATGCCCACAGGCAGCGCGACCGAGATCCAGGCCGGGTCGATCATGCCGTCGGCCATCTTGCTCCAGTCCTTGCCCAGGAAGTGCACCGGCACCCAGACGATCAGCCCGTAGCGCGCCGCGTTCTGGAAGCCGATGGACAGCGCCGCGATCAGCAGCCTGGGGTTGGAGATCACGGCCTTGTAGCGCGACCAGGAGCTTTCTTCGGCGGTCTCCTGGGTGGATGCACCAGTTGACGCATTCACCGCGTTTGCTGCCTTCGCGTCTTCCGCATTGGCGATGCCCGTGTCCGGCGACTTGAAGCCCAGGTCTTCAGGTCGCTCCCGGGCAATCAGGTAGAACGCGATGCCGCCCACGAGCATCAGCAGCACCGGCAGCCTGAAGATCCAGCGCCAGTCCAGGTGCAGCACGTTGACCACGATGATCGACGTGACGAAGGACAACACCGACGCGCAGCCCGCGGCGAAGGTGTAGCAGCCGAAGACCTTGCCGCGCTCCCCCGCGCCCCACCAGTTCGACAGCAGCCGGCTGCCCGGCGCCCAGCCGAGCGCCTGGAAGTAGCCGTTTATGCCCCAGGGGATCGCCAGGCTCTTGAAGCCGACCGCGAAGCTCACCACCCAGTTGGCCGCGCAGGACAGGATGGCGCCGGCCGTCATCACGCGGCGCCCGCCGAACTTGTCGGCCAGGTTGCCGTTGATGGCCTGCCCGATGGCGTAGCACCACAGCAGGCTGGCCGAGGCCCAGCCCAGCACCTCCTTCGACAGGCCGAACTCCTTCTGCAGCCCCGGAATGGCGAAGCCGAAGGTCTGCCGGCCCGTGTAGAAAAAGAAGTAGCAGAACATGGCGGCCAGCAGCATTCGCCACTGCGCGCGCCGGAATGATTGCGCCAGCGGCGGCGCGTACGTGCCGGCCCGAAGGCCCTGGTTTGCCAATTGCATGGTTTGTCTCCTGTCTTCCTGGCGGACGTGGGTCCGCGGAACCGGCTCGCAGGCCGGCATTGTTGTGGAACGCTCTGCAGATTCAACTAGGCGGAGACCGCCCCGATGAAATTCTTTCCGCGCGCGCCCTCCATGGCGCGCGCGATCATGGCGGCGGCTTCGCCGTCCGCCACGCCGTAGTCCGCGAACTCGGTCTTCACGCCGAGCCCTTGCAGAAACGCGCGCAGCCGCGCGGCGCCCGCGGCCAGGTCCGTGCCGAACAGGCGCTGCAGCGTGCGGTCACGGTCGGGCGAGCGGGCCCAGGCCTTTTCCAGCACCAGCGGCAGCGTGAACGAGCAGGCGATGCCATGCGGCAGGCCGTGGCGCAGCGTCATCTCGTACGAAATCGAATGCGCCAGTGCGGTCTTGGTGTTGGAGAACGCCAGGCCGGCCTTCAGCGCGGCCAGCGCCATGCGCTCGCGCAGGTCGATGCTGCCGAGGTCGGCCCGCAGCGCCGGCAGGCACTCGAAGATGTCCTGCACCGCCGAGATCGCGAAGGTGTCGGAGATCGGGTTCGCGTTGACGTTCCATACCGACTCCAGCGCATGCGAGAGCGCATCGAGCCCCGTGGACACCGTGGTGCCCGCGGGCACCGAGAGCATCAGCTCGGGGTCGACGATGGCCGCCTCGGGCCAGGTGGCGTCCAGGTGCAGCGAGTACTTCTTCTGGTTGGCCGCGTCCCACAGGGTGGCCCACGGCGTCACCTCGCTGCCGGTGCCCGCGGTGGTGGGCACGGCAATCAGCGGCTTCACGCCGGCGGGCACGAAAGGCTTGCCGGTGGCCAGCAGGCCGACCAGTTCGTCGAACCGTCCGCTGGCCGTGCCCACCATCAGCGCCTTGGCGGTGTCGATGGCGCTGCCGCCGCCCACCGCCACGATGGCGTCGCAGCCGTCGGCCGATCGCCAGAAGCGGTTGTACAGCGCAGCCAGGTGCGACACGTCGGGGTTCGGCCGCACGTCGTCGATCACGCCGAGCAGCGCGTCTTTCAGCAGCGCGCGCAGGCGCGCGACCAGGCCGAGTTCGCGGGCCTCGGGAAAGGTGACGACGACGACGCGGCGGCCGGCAAGAACGGCGGGCAGCCGCGCGAGGCTGCCGCGGCCGCAGTGAATGGCAACGGGGTTGTGGAACGCGTGGGGCATCGGGCTTGTCTCCGGTATCGGGTGTTGTTGCTGCGTGGTGTCGGCGTGCGCATGTGGGCGGCTGCAGGGCAGTGTCGAAGCCGCGCGCCATCGCGTCCAATCGCATTTGCGATGCCCGCGTGGTCGAAAACCGATGGATCGGCGCCGGCGCGAATCGTCACGCGGGAAAGCGCGCATGCACACACCCGCGCGCATGTGAGAGCCTTGCCCGACCCCAAGACCGCGCCCCGCGAGGACCAGCGCCGCGCCCATGTTTCACCAGTACTACAAATCGATCCGTTGCTTTCACGCCGTGGCGAAGACGGGCGGCTTCACCTCGGCGGCGCAGTACCTGCACATCGGCCAGCCCACGGTGACCGACCAGGTCAAGGCGCTGGAGACGCGCTTCAGCGTGGAGCTGCTGCTTCGCACCGGCCGCAGCGTGCGCCTCACCTCGGCGGGCGAGCGGCTCTACGCCATCACGCAGGGCCTGTTCGGCCAGGAGGAAGAAGCCATCCAGTTCCTGCAGAGCGCGCACAAGCTGAAGGTGGGCCTGGTGCGCGTGGGTGCCGTGTCGCCGCCCATGGCGCTGGAGCTGGCGCGCAACTTCAGGCAGGCGCACGCGTCGCTGGAGCTCACGGTGTCCATCGGCTCCGAGGCATCGACCCTGCGCGGCCTGCAGGACTTCGACATCGACGTGGGCATCGTGGCCGAGCCCGCGGAAGTCGAGGGCCTGCACGTGGTGCCCTACCGCAACGAACGCATCGTGGCCGTGGTGCCCGAAGACCACCCCTGGACGAAGCGCGCCGCCATCTCCACCGCCGACATCGGCGGCGAGATGGTCATCCTGCGCGAACCGGGCTCCAAGACCCGCCATCGCGTCGAGCGTGCGTGCCGCCAAAGCAATGTGCGGCTGAACTGCGTCATGGAGATCAACAGCCGCGAGGCCATCCTGCATGCGGTGGCCAACGGCATGGGCATCGGCTTTGTGACGCAGGTCGAGTTCATTCCGCTGCCGGGCCTGGCGGCCGTGATGATCGACGACGACGCGCTGTCGATCGGCTATTCGCTGTGCTGCCTGTCGGTGCGGCAGGAACGGCCGCTGATTCGGGCGTTGTTCGGCGTGGCGTTGGGCTGAGGCGGGTGGCTAGTGCCGTTGGCGGCCCCGCTAATTGCAGGCAGGCCACGAAAATATAACTCATTCTGGACAAATTGCCGAATTTGTCTAATATTAGATACAAATGCCAGCCACCGCCCCTCAACGGACTTCCACCGCAGGCCGCCGCCTCTCGGCGCTAGGCCAGCGCATCCATGCCCGCCGCAAGGCATTGAAGGTCAGCGCCGGCACCACGGCGGAAGCCGCCGGAATGTCCCGCATGACGCTGTACCGAATCGAACGCGGAGAGCCCTCCGTCACCATGGGCGCGTACATGAACGCGCTGGATGCGTTGGGGCTCGATGTCGAAGTGACCACGGCCGTGCAAGCACGCACACCGGCAACGCTGCCGCAGGGAATCAAGGTCGCCAGCTATCCACAGCTGCGTCGAATTGCGTGGCAGTTGTCTCCAGGCGCCGAACTCACGTCCGAAGAAGCTTGGGGAACCTACGAGCGGAACTGGCGGCACGTCGATGTCGCCGCGCTCGACGCGAACGAGCGCCGGTTGCTGGCCGATCTGGCCCTCGCACTCGGCAGGAAGCCGTTGCATGTTTGAACGGCCACACCATCAGCGAATCGCCTACGTGCTAGGGGCGCTCGACGCGGAACTGCTCATCAGCAATCGCTGTCTCTTCGGCGGCGGTACCGCCATCGCGCTTCGCTACGGCGAGTACCGCGAGTCGGTGGACATCGACTTTCTCGTCTCCGACATCGCGGGCTATCGCCAGCTGCGCCAGTTGCTGACGAGCGAGCGCGGCCTTGGCGCGCTCGCCCGCGCAGGCCGTGACATTCAGCAGGCCCGAGAACTTCGCGCCGATCAATACGGCATTCGGTCCGCAGTGCGTGTGGGTGAAGTCGACATCAAGTTCGAAGTTGTTCTTGAAGCACGTATCCAGCTCGATCCACCCGGCGCCGAGGACCGGATCGAGGGCGTCGCAACGCTCACGCCGCTGGACATGGCAACCGGCAAGCTGCTCGCAAACTCTGACCGCTGGGCCGACGACAGCGTCTTCAATCGCGACCTCATCGACCTGGCGATGATGAAGCCGGGCACTGCGATGTTGCGTCGGGCCGCGAGCAAAGCCCGAGGCGCCTACGGCGACAGCATCGACACCGACCTGGTCAAGGCGGCCCGCACCTTGTTGGCGCGCCAAGGCCGGCTGGACAGGTGCATGGACATGCTGCAGATGACGCCGGCTGTGACGCCGGCGTTGCTTCGACAGCGAATCAAGGCGTTGCTGCCGCGGGCCTGACGAGCCGCAGGCAGCAGTTGGCATCCCGTCGAGCAGGGGCATACGACCAGGCTTGAGATTGCGCCCACCGTCCCGAACTGGTCATTTCCTGCCCCGTTGCGCCGCTCCGGCGCTGGCAGTAGCCTTTGGCTCCAAGTGCCCCTGCATTCCTTCCACCCCGCCGTCGCCCAGTGGTTCCTTCGAACCTTTCCCGGCCCCACTTCCGCGCAGACCGCGGCGTGGCCGGCGATACGCGCCGGGCGCGACACGCTGGTGGCCGCGCCGACCGGCTCGGGCAAGACGCTCACGGCCTTTCTCGCGGCGCTGGACGATTTGGTGCGCCGGGGCCTTTGCACCGACCTGCCCGGCGGCCTGCCGGACGAGACGGCGGTGGTCTACGTGTCGCCGCTGAAGGCGCTGTCGAACGACATCCGCCTGAACCTCGAGGCGCCGCTCGCGGGCATTCGCGCCGAGCTGGCGGCGCTGGGCCTGCCCGATGTCGACATCCGCACCGCGGTGCGCACCGGCGACACGCCGCAGCGCGAGCGCCAGCAGAGCCTGCGCCGGCCGCCGCACATCCTGGTGACCACGCCGGAGTCGCTCTACGTGCTGCTGGGCTCGGCCTCGGGCCGCAAGATGCTCTCGACGGTGCGCAGCGTGATCGTCGACGAGATCCATGCCATCGCCGCGAGCAAGCGCGGCAGCCACCTGGCGCTGTCGCTGGAGCGGCTGCAGGCGCTGTGCGAGGCGCACGCTGACGCACGAGGTGACAAAGGATCGCGGCCGGTGCGCATCGGCCTCTCGGCCACGCAGAAGCCCATCGACGAGGTCGCGCGCTTCCTGGTCGGTGCCGGCGCGCTGCGCGCCGACGGCACGGCCGACTGCGCCATCGTCGACATCGGCTATGCCAAGCAACGCGATTTGGCGCTCGAACTGCCGCCCACGCCGCTGGAGGCCGTGATGTCGGGCGACCAGTGGACCCAGGTGTACGCGCGCGTGGCCGAACTGGTGTGGCTGCACAAGACCACGCTGGTGTTCGTCAACACGCGCCGCATGGCCGAGCGCGCGGCGCGGCACCTGGGCGACATCCTGGGCAAGGAGGCGGTGGCGGCGCACCACGGCAGCCTGTCGAAGGAAACGCGGCTGTCCGCCGAGCAGCGCCTGAAGCGCGGCGAGCTGAAGGTGCTGGTGGCCACCGCGTCGCTGGAGCTGGGGCTGGACATCGGCGACGTCGACCTGGTCTGCCAGATCGGCTCACCCCGCGCCATCGCCACCTTCCTGCAACGCGCGGGGCGCTCGGGCCATGCGGTGGGCGGGGTGCCGAAGGCGCGGCTTTTTCCGCAGTCGCGCGACGAGCTGGTCGAATGCGCCGCGCTGCTCGACTGCATCCGCCGCGGCGAACTCGACGCGCTGCGCGTGCTGCCCGCGCCGCTCGATGTGCTGGCCCAGCAGATCGTTGCCGAAACGGCCTGCCGCGAATGGAACGAAGACGAACTCTTCGCGCTCGTGCGCCGCGCCTGGCCCTATGCGAGCCTCACGCACGCGCGCTTCATGGAAGTGGTGCGCATGGTGTCCGAAGGCTTCACCACGCGGCAGGGCCAGCGCGCCGGCTACGTGCACCGCGACGCGGTGAACCACCTGCTGCGCGAGCGCAAGGGCGCGCGCATGACGGCGCTGACCTCGGGCGGCACCATTCCCGAGACCGGCGACTACACCGTCATGCTGGAGCCGCAGGCCGACAAGATCGGCACGGTGAACGAAGACTTCGCGGTCGAGAGCCTGGCGGGCGACGTGTTCCAGCTGGGCAACACCAGCTACCGCATCCTGAAGATAGAACCGGGCCGCGTGCGGGTCGAAGACGCGCAAGGCGCCGCGCCCAACATTCCGTTCTGGCTCGGCGAGGCGCCGGGGCGCAGCGACGAGCTGTCGTTCGGCGTGTCGCGGCTGCGCGAAGAGGTGGCGCAGGCGCTGGAAGCGGATGGCCCCGAAAATCGAAGCAAGGGCAAGGGCGCCATGGTGCTCCTTACGCAGGCCCTGGGGCTCGGCGACGAAGCCGCTCGCCAGATCGTCGATCACCTCGCCCACGCGCTGGCCGTGCTGGGCGCGTTGCCCACGCAGCGCACGCTGGTCATGGAACGCTTCTTCGACGCATCGGGCGGCATGCAGCTGGTAATTCATTCGCCCTTCGGCAGCCGCCTCAACCGCGCGTGGGGCCTGGCGCTGCGCAAGCGCTTTTGCCGCACCTTCAACTTCGAGCTGCAGGCGGCGGCGACCGAAGACGCGATCGTGCTGTCGCTGTCGACCAGCCACAGCTTCGCGCTCGACGAGGTGGCGCGCTACCTGCACTCGGCCTCGGCCCTGCACGTGCTGGTGCAGGCGCTGCTCGACGCACCGCTTTTCGGCGTGCGCTGGCGCTGGAACGCGACCACCGCGCTGGCGCTGCCGCGCTTCAGCGGTGGGCGCAAGGTGGCGCCGCAGCTGCAGCGCATGCGCTCCGAAGACTTGCTGGCGGCCGTGTTCCCCGACCAGGTGGCGTGCGCGGAAAACATCGTCGGCGAGCGCGAGGTGCCGGAGCACCCGCTGGTCGCGCAGACGCTGGACGACTGCCTGCACGACGCCATGGACGCCGAAGGCTGGCTCGCGCTGCTGCGCCGCATGGAGGCCGGCGAGGTGCGCGTGCTGGCGCGCGACCTGCCCGCGCCCTCCCCGCTCGCGATGGAAGCGCTGAATGCGCGGCCCTATGCGTTCCTGGACGACGCGCCGCTCGAAGAGCGCCGCACGCAGGCCGTGCAGAACCGCCGCTACACCGACCCCGAGAGCGCCGACGACGTGGGCCAGCTCGATGCGGATGCCATCGCCAGCGTGCGCGACGAAGCCTGGCCGCAGCCGCGCAACGCCGACGAGATGCATGAGGCGCTGGGCATGCTCGGCGCGCTGGGCGACGACGAAGTCGTTCGGCAGGCGGACTGGAAGAAGTGGCTCGCCGCGCTCGCCAAGGCGGGCCGCGCGACGCGCCTGCTGGTCGAAGGCACGGGCCGCACGGCGCGCGGCCTGTGGGTGACGGCCGAGCGCCTGCCCCTGCTGCAGGCCATCGCGCCCGAAGCGACGATGCAGCCCGCCATCGAGGCGCCCGCCGATGCCGAGCAGCCTGCCGACCGCGACACGGCACTGCGCGAGCTGCTGCGCTCCCGCCTCGGCGGGCTCGGCCCTGTCACCGTGGCGCAGCTGGCCGCGCCGCTGTGGCTGGCCGCTACCGAGGTCGAAGCCGCCCTGCTCGCGCTGCAGGCCGAAGGCAGCGTGCTGCAGGGCCGCTTCACGCCCGGCACCGCGCACGTCGAGTGGTGCGAGCGGCATCTGCTGGCGCGCATCCACCGGTACACGCTGAAGCGGCTGCGCCGCGAGATCGAACCCGTGGAGCCGCGCGACTTCGTGCGCTTTCTGTTCGCGTGGCAGCGCATTGGCGCGGCCTCGCGCGTGAGCGGGCCGGAGGCGCTGTCGGGCATCCTGTCGCAGCTCGAAGGCTACGAGGCGCCCGCGCCGCTGTGGGAGGCCGAGCTGCTGCCCGCGCGCGTGAGCGACTACGCGGGCGCGTGGCTCGACGACCTGTGCACCGCCGGGCGCGTGCTGTGGACGCGGCTGCGGCCGAACGCCACCGAAACCGGTGATGGACGTGACGGACGTGACGGACGTGAAGCACGCAAGGGCACGGGCAGCCTCTCGTTGCGCGCCACGCCGGTGGTGCTGCTGCCGCGCCGCAGCGCCGCGCTGTGGGCCAGCCTGGCCCCGGCCCCGGTGGACGACGACACGCTGGGCTCGCGCGCGACGCGCGTGGCCGCGCATCTGGCGCAGCACGGCGCCTGCTTCTTCGACGAGATCGCGGCGGGCACGCGGCTGCTTCCGGTCGAGATCGAAGAGGCGCTGACCGAGCTGGTCGCCAAGGGCCGCGCGCGCTGCGACAGCTACGCCGGGCTGCGCGCCTTGCTGGTGCCCGCATCGAAGCGGGCCTCGGCCGACACGCGCCGTCGTCGCCGCACGCCGCTCTTCGGCATCGAGGATGCGGGCCGCTGGACGCTGGTGCGCCCCCCGGCCGCCGCCGAGGCCGTGGCCGCCACGTCGGCAGAAGCCATCGAGCAGGTGGTGCATGTGCTGCTGCGCCGCTACGGCGTGATCTGCTGGCGCCTGCTCGAGCGCGAGGCCGCATGGCTGCCGCCGTGGCGCGACCTGGTGCGCGTGAGCCGGCGGCTGGAGGCGCGCGGCGAGATCCGTGGGGGCCGCTTCATCGCTGGCGTGTCCGGCGAGCAGTTCGCGCTGCCCGAAGCGGTCGCTTCGATGCGCCAGGTGCGCAGGGAGCCGGGCGACGGCGCGCTCATCGCGCTGGCGGCCAGCGACCCGGCCAACCTGCTGGGCACGCTCGTCAACGGGCCCAAGGTGCCGCGCGTCGCGGGATCGCGCGTGCTTTACCAGGACGGCGTGCCGATCGCGACCAGCGTGGCGGGCGAGTTCGCCGCGCTGGTCACGCTCGATGCACAGCAGACGCAGGCCGCCCGGCGCGCGCTGGCGCTGGACGCGCCGCTGCGGCTTTTCGAGCTGGCCATGCAGCAGGCCGGCTAAGCGGAGATTGAGAGGAGATTGAGCGGAGGTTGAACGTGCGGCTGAGCGAAATCCAGCGCGCTCAGTTGACCTCGGCGCTGTGCCCGCCACCACGCGCCATCACCTCCACCGAGCGCACGCCCGGCAGCTTCTGCAGGCGCTGCACGAAACCGTTGATGTCGTCCGAAGACACGCGCACCAGCTGCACCGTGATGTCGTCGAGTTGCCCGCCCGGCTGCACCGCCACGAGAAAGCGGCGCAGCCGCGCAGGCTGGATGCCCAGGCCGGCCTCCAGCGTTTCGGGGCTCACCGCGCCGTGCTCGGCGACCACGCCCAGGCGGCAGCTCTGGCTGCGCGCGCGGTAGGCCTCTTCCAGCGGCTTGATGCCCGCGAGGATCACCAAAATGATCACCGTCGAAGCCGCCGCCGGAAAGTACAGCCCGCCACCCACCGCGAGCCCGATGGCGGCCACAGTCCAGATACTGGCCGCCGTGGTGAGCCCGCGCACGATTTCGCCGCGCGCCAGGATCGCGCCCGCGCCGAGAAAGCCGATGCCCGACACCACCTGCGCGGCGGCGCGCGAGGGGTCGAGCACCACATGCTCGCCGCGCAGGCTGTCGGCAAAGCCGTAGGCCGACACCAGCATGAAAAGGCAGGCGCCCACGCTGACCAGCATGTGCGTGCGAATGCCGGCGGCCCAGAGCAATCGCTCGCGCTCCAGGCCGACCAGGCTGCCGAGCGCAGCCGCGACCAGCAGACGGATGAGGGTTTCGCCGTGGGAGAGAAGGATGGAGCTTTGCATCGCATCCAATCTAGCGGCGGCTCGCGGGCGCGTCAGCGGTGGTGAACGCCCATGCGCCGTAAGAACACGCCGACTTTGTAAACCTGGCTAGGGTGCTCGGCACGCGCCTTGTGCACCCAAGCCTTTCATGCCTGCCAGAGCCCGAGGCCCCGGCAAAGCAACTCGGCATCAGATCAGGCAGTGACCGGCGACGCAGCCACCAGGTGTTCCGTCAGGAACCACACCTGCAGCTCGTTGGTGCGCAGCACGTTGCTCACGAACACGTCGTTGCTGCCGTCGTCACCCGACTCGTCCACCGCCTTGGCGGCCTTGCGCGCGCCGATGATGATGAGCTCGTGCGCCTCGGCAAGCCGGCGGATCTGCACGGCGGCCGGCTCGCGGCCGCGCGGCGGGCGCTTGATCTTGGTGGTCTCCGCAATGTCGGCCGCCATCGCCAGCGCGATGCCGCCCAGCAGCTGAATGCGCTCGGCCAGGATGTCGACGAGCAGCACCTGCGCCTCGAAGTGCTGGTCGTACATCAGGTGCAGTTGGTTGAAGGTGGGGCCCACTACTTGCCAGTGGTGCTTCTTGTACATGTCGCGCAAGGTGATGGTGTCGGCCAGACACTGGTTGAGCAGGGCCACGCTGTCCTTGCAGACCTTCTCGGAGAGGCCGTTGGGCATCTTGATGATTTCGCCGAACTTCTGCGTCTCGTGGCTCGGTTGGTCGAGGTCGGGCGCGACTTCACTCGCCTTGCCGCGGGCAGGGGTGGGGGCGAGGTTGGGCTTCTTGGTACGGGAAGGTGCTGCCATCTTGGACTCCAGTGTTAGATGAATGGGTTGTAGCGGTTGCGCAGTGGCTTGTGCGTAGGGCAGCAGGCCGCGTTGGGGCTGCTGCTGGCGCGAACGTGTCACGGCCGGCGCCTCTTTGAAGGCCTGCACGGGCCTCAAGGAGACCGGTCGAGGAAGTCGTCGCGCGGATGGCGCGTGTCGCCGAGTTCGGGCACCAGGTATTCGGAGATCAGGCCTGCGATGTCGGTGCTGCGCACCATCAGCCCCACGACCATGCTCAGCGAGAGCAGGCGCCAGGGCTTCACGAGCACCACCAGCGAGCCCGTGCCCGCCGCATAGGCCATGAGCCGGGCCGGATGCCGCTCGGCGTAGTGCTGCAGGAAGGGCGTGGCCAGCTCGGTGGCGGTGCTCAGGTGGCTGCGGCGCCACCAGCGGCCGACGACGCTCTGGCTCACGCCCTGCTGGACGCGCTGCGACAGCGAACCGGGTGAACCGGGTGAATCGGATTCGTCACCCGGCTGCGCAGCCTGAAGCGCGGGCCGTGCAGATCGAGCGGGCGCGCGTGGATGCGCGGGCGCCATCACTGCGACAAGCGCCGCACGGGAAGCGGCGAGCCGCACTTTCGCCTGGGCAAGGGTCTTGACGTCTTCGGCCATGGTCGTGTCGGAAGAGAAGAAGCAACGGCGTTGCGAAGCTGCTATTGCCGTTCAGGCATGCGAGAAGCCCCGTCGGTGCGGGGACTCAAGATGCGTAGGCAAAGGCCCAGACCCACACGCCCCGAAAGCAAAGCGCATGGGGCTTCGGCTCTACCGCGCCGTCTGCCCGCTTATCAGACAAAGGCCGCACGCAGGCGCTCACCCGCGAAGGCCTGCGCCTCGCGCGCCTTCTCGAGCACGGCGGCAGCGCCGAAGAATTCGTGCGCCACGCCCTCGTATTCACGCCGCTCGACCGGCACGCCCGCATCGCGCAGCGCGTCTTCCAGCTTGGCACCGTCGCTGCGCAGCGGATCGAGGCGCGCGTTGATGAGGGTCACGGGCGACAGCCCCGCCAGGTCGGCCTCGATCAGTTGCAGCCGCGTGTCCTTCAGGTCGGCCTTGTCGCGCACCAGGTGCTCGACGAACCATTGCACCATCGCGCGGTTCAGCGGCTTGGCGATCGCGTTCTCGATGTACGACTCGGTGTTCAGGCTGGTCTGCGCGACCGGGTACACCGACACCACATGCCGCGGTGCCGGCAGGCCCGCGTCGCGCGCCGCGATGGCGGTGGCCACGGCCAGGTTACCGCCCGCGCTCTCGCCGGCAATGGCAAGGCGCGCCGGGTCGCCGCCCAGCGAGGCGGCGTTGGCGATCAGCCAGCGGTAGGCGGCCAGCGCGTCGTCCCACGCGGCCGGAAACTTGTGTTCGGGCGCCTGGCGGTAGTCCACAGACACCACGATGGCCTGGGCCGCATGGGCCAGGCCGCGCGCGCCGCCGTCGTACACGTTCTTGTCGGCAATCACCCAGCCGCCGCCGTGGAAGTACAGCACCACCGGAAACGGCCCCGTGCCGACCGGCGTGTACACGTTGGCGGGCAACGGGCCCGCCGCGCCGTCGACCGAAGCGGTGGTCATGGCAATGCCCGGCACCAGGTCTTCGGGCCGTGTCGACTTGCCCTGCTTCTGCAGCAGCGCCTTCACCGCGTCGGCCGCGGTCGGCTGCTGGCGCGCCTCGGGCACCGAGAGCTTTTCGATGGCCTTGGGGCCGAGTTCTTCGTGGGCCTTGGCCAGTTCGAGCTGGTCGTCGTCGGCGCGCAAGGCGGCCACGGCGTTCGACAGCGCGTTGATGACGGGGTTGGGTTTGCCATCGTCGCTGCGGCGGCTGGAATCGGCTTGGCTCATTGGTGGGTGTCCTTGGGGGTGTTGAAAGGGAAAGAGGAAAGAGGGAAGAGGAAGGGCGTTCAAGACGGGTTGAAGCTCGGCCGTTCACCTGCGCGGCCACGTCGGACGGCACCTCCTGATCTCGCGCATGGGCTTCCTACCCAACATCAGCGGAGGCATGGGCGCCCCGCGCTCGGGCACCTCGCCTACCCCGCTTCGCGTGGGCGGACGACTGAAGCGAAAACGCCGTGGACAAAAAGTTACCGCTCCACAACAAGGAGCAGCCATGGCTCAATACGGCGTCAATACACCGGTCAGCGTCACAGAAGGGGCCCTCAGCCAGAGCGGCGTGTCATGGGGCGCGATCTTCGCGGGGGCGGCGGGTGCCGCGTCGCTGTCGCTGATCCTGCTGCTGCTGGGCACCGGGCTGGGCATGTCGTCGGTCAGCCCCTGGGCCAACCAGGGCGCGAGCGCCACGGCCGTCGGCGTGGCCACCATCCTGTGGCTCACGTTCACGCAGATCGCGGCCTCGGGCATGGGCGGCTACCTGGCCGGGCGGCTGCGCACCAAGTGGGCCGGCGTGCACACCGACGAGGTGTACTTTCGCGACACGGCGCACGGCTTTCTCGCATGGTCGGTGGCCACGCTGTTGACGGCCGCGCTGCTGAGCTCGGTGGTGGGCTCCATCGTCGGTGCCGGCGCGCAAGCGGGTGCCACGGTGGCCGGTGGCGCGGCGACTGCAGCCACCGCTGCGGGCGCGGGTGCCGCGGCTTCGCAGTCCGGTTCGGACAGCAGTTCCGGCCCGACCAGCTACTTCATCGACTCGCTGTTCCGCCGTGATGCCACCGCAGCCGCGACACCCGCCGCGGCCGATGGCAGCACCGCGCCTGCCATGGCGCCGGCCATGCCTGAGCGCAGCCCCTCCTCGACCAATGCCGAAGTCAGCCGCATCTTCCTGAACAGCATCCGCACCGGCGCGCTGCCGCCCGAAGACGCGAAGTACGTGGGCCAGGTGGTCGCGCAGCGCACCGGCCTTAGCCAGCAAGACGCCGAGAAGCGCGTCAACGACACCTACGCCAAGGCCCAGGCCGCCCTGAAGGACGCGCAGGCCAAGGCCAAGGAAGCGGCCGACGCGGCCCGCAAGGCCTCGGCCTATGCCTCGCTGTGGCTGGTGGTGTCGATGCTCATCGGTGCCTTCGTCGCGAGCTTTGCCGCCACCTACGGTGGCCGCCGCCGCGACCTTTGAGCTGTAGCGGCCTGTTCAACGACATCCACAAACACACCAAAGGAGATTTCCATGCGCTCACTTCTGCTGCTTTTTCTTGGCGTGCCGATTCCGGTCATCATCCTGATCGCGTTGTTCTTCCACTGATCGACGGACTGATCGACGCCCCCTCGACACCGCCTCCCGGCGCCCACCCATGACCGCGGCGACCTGGGACCTGATGATCGGCGCGCTGCTGATCCTGATGGCGCTGTCGGGCACGCTGCTCAAGACATTGCCCATCAGCGCCGCGGCGCTCTACATGGCCCTGGGCTTCGCGCTGGGGCCGGGTGGTTTCAACCTGGTGCGCATCGGCATCAAGGCCGATGCCGCGCTGGTAGAAACCATCAGCGAAGTGGCGGTGCTGGTGTCGCTCTTCGCGGTCGGGCTTCGCCTGCGCATCCGCATGCAGGTGTCGAGCTGGCGGCAGCCCGTGTTGCTCGCCACGCTGGGCATGGTCATCACCATCGCGCTGATGACGCTCGCGGGCCTGGCCCTTCATCTTTCACTGGCCGCCGCGCTGTTGCTCGCGGCCATCCTCGCGCCCACCGACCCCGTGCTGGCCTCCGACGTGCAGGTGCGCCACGAGAACGACCAGGACGACCTGCGCTTCGGGCTCACGGCCGAAGGTGGATTGAACGACGGCGCGGCGTTTCCGTTCGTGATGCTCGCGCTGGGCCTGGCCGGCGCCCACCATCTGGGGCCCTGGGGCCTGCGCTGGCTGGGGCTGGACGTGGCGTGGCCCATCGTGGGCGGGCTGGCGCTGGGCTGGACGTGCGGCGCCGCCTTCACGCGGCTGGTGCTCTTCCTGCAGACCGAGAAGAAGCAGGCGCTTGGCATGGAAAGCTTCCTGGCGCTGGGCCTCATCGCGCTGACCTACGGCATTGCGCTGCATGCGTCGGTGTACGGCTTCCTCGCCGTCTTCGTGGCAGGGCTGAGCATGCGCAACGTGGAGCGCGCGGTCGAAGACGAGGCCGACGAGGTGCGCTCGGCCGCGAAGCCGCCGCAGGCCAAGGAGGCCGCCGCCGCACACGCGGAGACCGCGGGCGCGATGACGCGCGACGTGCTGGAGTTCGCCCGCGAGCTGGAGAAGTTCGTGGAGCTGGCGGCCATGCTGGTCATCGGCTGCCTGCTGCGCACGGAAATGCTGACGCTCAGAAACCTGCTGATCGCCGTGCTGCTCATTGCCGTGGCGCGGCCGGTGGCCGTCTACATCTCCACCCTGCGCAGCGACTGGACCGCGCCGCAGCGCCGGCTGGGCGCATGGTTCGGCATACGGGGCGTGGGCTCGATGTACTACCTGGCGTACGCGACCACGCACGGCGCCTCGTCGTCGGAAATCGGCAGCATCGGCGGCGCGGTGCTGGTCACCGTGGCGGTGTCGGTGATCGTGCATGGCATCTCCGCCACGCCGCTGATGAACATCTACCAGGCGGCGACGCAGCGCCGGCGCTGAGCAAGGGCGATTCCTTCAGCTCTTCCTTCAGCCCTTCCTTCAACCATTACTTCAACCCTTCCTTCAACCACTACTTCGAATGTTTCGGACCACGCGCGAGAGGAACCGCGCGCAGCGAACGCTTGTGCGCCCTGTGCTCGCTGTGGGCCTTGCGCGCCATCCGCGAGACGACCGTGCTCGCTACCGTGACCACCACCAGCCCCACCAGTTGCTGCGTCAGCGTGGCCACGGCCTTGCGCGTGCGCTTCTCGACCAGGCGCTGCGCGTCTTCGATGTGCGAGGTGCCCTTGCCAGGGGCAGCCACCACCGTGCCATCGGTGCCCGCCTTCGCCTGCTCAGCCGCGGTATCGGTGGCCGCCTGCGCCTTGGCCGCCGCCACCGAGCCGTGCGCGTTGGCGTACACCTTGGTGAACTCCGCGCCCAGCAGGAAGATCTGCGCGGCGTAGTACACCCACGCCAGCAACACCACCAGCGAGCCGGCCGCGGCAAACGATTCGTTCATGCCGCTCTTGCCGAGGTACAGGCCGATCAGCACCTTGCCGATCTCGAACAGCACGGCGGTGACGAGCGCGCCGATCCACACGTCGCGCCACGCGATGGGCGCGCTGGGCATGAACTTGAAGATCATCGCGAACAGCAGCGTCAGGATGCCCAGCGACACCAGCACGTTGGCGCCCTGGAGCAGCAGCTCCCAGCCGGGGAACAGCCCCGTGCTCCAGCTGCCGAGCGCCGCCAGCGCGGCACTGACCACCAGCGACACCATCAGCAGGAACGCGAGCCCCAGGATGAGCCCGAACGACAGCACGCGCGCGCGCAGCACGCCCCACACCCCCGTGGGCTTGACGCGCTCAGGCACGTGCCAGATGCGGTCGAGCGCGCTCTGCAGTTCGGCGAACACCGTGGTCGCGCCCACCACCAGCACCACGATGCTGATGCCGCCGGCAATGAGGCCGCGCGACGGCGCGCTCGCGCTCTTCACCAGCCCCTGCACCGCCAGCGCGCCGTCCTGCCCGATGAGGCCCGACAGCTGCGCCGCGATCTGCCCCTGCACCGCCTCGGCGCCGAACAGCGCGCCAGCCACGGCGATGACGATGACCAGCAGCGGTGCCAGCGAGAACATCGTGTAGTAGGAAATCGCCGCGCCCATGCTCGGGGCGAAGTCGTCGATCCAGGCCATGACGGCGTCCCTGCACAGGTGGTAGAGCTGCACGGTCTTGCTGGTGGACTGCAAGCTGGACTGCGGCTTGGGCTGCGGCGGGAGGATTGCGGTGTTCAAGGCGGGCTCCGGAATACGGGTCACTGTGCCGCCTGGCCGGCGCGCTGCCATCCGCCAGAAGCGAACGCGCGGGTAGGCGAAGGGCTCACCGACGTTTGTTGGCGCTACTGAACTCTCCGAGCGGGCCACGCTTGCCTGATGGCAGCGCGACCAGCGGGCGTCCTACAGGCCGGCCAGAGGCGGCGGCAGAAAGTCGTCATCTCCTTCCTCCTGACGACTGCAACGTTTCCAACCCATGAGCGCCCTTCCCAAGTTCAAGCCCTACACCCACGCGGCCGGCGGCTGGGGGTCGATGAAGGCCGTCACCACCTCGCTGCTGCGCGAGCACATCGCCATCAACGGCACGCGCGCGCTGCTGCACCAGAACAAGCCCGACGGCTTCGCCTGCGTGAGCTGTGCGTGGGCCAAGCCCGAGCACCCGCACCCGGCGGAGTTCTGCGAGGCCGGCGCCAAGGCCACGGCGTGGGAGCTGACCAGCAAGCGGCTGCCGGCCGAGTTCTTCGCGCAGCACACCGTGGCCGAGCTCGCGCAGTGGAGCGACCTCGACCTGGAAAGCGGCGGGCGCCTGACGGTGCCGCTGCGCTGGAACCGCGAGACCGACCACTACGAGCAGGTGAGCTGGCAGGACGCCTTCGACGGCATCGGCGCCGAGCTGCGGCAGCTGCGCGCGCAAGACCCGGAGTCGGTGGTGTTCTATGCCTCGGGCCGGGCGTCGCTGGAGACCAGCTACATGTACCAGCTGCTGGCGCGCCTGTACGGCAACAACAACCTGCCCGACAGCTCCAACATGTGCCACGAGAGCACCTCGGTGGCGCTGCCGCAGACCATCGGCGTGCCGGTGGGCACGGTGACGCTCGACGACTTCGAGCACACCGACGCGATCTTCATCTTCGGCCAGAACACGGCCGTGAGCAGCCCGCGCATGCTCCACCAGCTGCAGGACGCACGCCAGCGCGGCGTGCCCATCGTCACCTTCAACCCGCTGCGCGAGCGCGGGCTCGAGGCCTTCGTCAACCCCCAGTCTCCGCTGGAAATGCTCACGCCCGCGCAGACGACCATCAGCACGCAGTACCTGCAGCTGAAGACGGGCGGGGACATTGCCGCCATCACCGGCCTGTGCAAGGCGCTGGTGGCCATGGACGACGAGGCGCTGCGCAACGGCGGGGCGCGCGTGCTGGCGGCCGACTTCATCGCCTTGCACACGCACGGCTTCGAGGCTTTCGCGTCGTCGGTGCGCGCCGCGCCCTGGCCCGACATCGAGGCCGAATCGGGCCTGGCGCGGCGCGAGCTGGAAGCGGCCGCGCATGTGTTCGCGGGCGCCAAGGCCGTCATCGGCATCTACGGCATGGGCCTCACGCAGCATCGCAAGGGCGTGCAGAACGTGCAGATGGTGAGCAACCTGTTGCTGCTGGGCGGCCACATCGGCCAGCGCGGCGCGGGCATCTGCCCGGTGCGCGGCCACTCGAACGTGCAGGGCCAGCGCACGGTCGGCATCAGCGAGAAGCCCGAGCTGGTGCCGCTGGACAAGTTGGGCGAGCTCTACGGCTTCGAGCCGCCGCGCAAGAAGGGGCTCAACACCGTGGAGGTGTGCGAAGACCTGCTGAAAAGCGATGGCAAGGTGCGCGCGTTCATCGGGCTGGGCGGCAACTTCGTGCGGGCCGTGCCCGAGACGGCGCTGGTGGAAGCCGCCTGGCCGCGCATGCGGCTGACGGTGCAGATCGCCACCAAGCTCAACCGCAGCCACATCGTGCACGGCGAGGTGTCTTACCTGCTGCCCTGCCTGGGCCGCATCGAGATCGACCGGCAGCGCAGCGGCGAGCAGACCGTGTCGGTAGAGGACTCGACCGGCTGCATGCACGCCTCCAAGGGTTTGGCAGAGCCCGCGGCGGACACGCTGCTGTCCGAGGCCGCGATCGTCGCGGGCATTGCCAAGGCCACGCTGGAGCCGAACGCGAAAGTGCCGTGGGACGACTGGGTGGGCGACTACGCGCTGGTGCGCGACGCCATCGAGGCCACGTGGCCCGAGGTGTTCCGCGACTTCAACGGGCGCTTTCGCACGCCGGGCGGCTTCCACCGCCCGATTCCGGCACGTCACCGCGTGTGGAAGACCCCCACCGGCAAGGCCAACTTCATGAGCTTCGACAGCCTCGTGGCCGACCCCGACACGCCGCAGACCGGGCCCGACGTGCTGCGGCTGATGACGCTGCGCAGCGACGACCAGTTCAACACCACCGTCTACAGCCTGGACGACCGTTTTCGCGGCGTGTACGGCACGCGCAAGGTCTTGCTGATGCACCGCGACGACATCGCGCGGCTCGGCCTGGCGGAAGGCGTGCTCGTGACCGCATCGACCGCGGTGGACGACGGCAAGCTGCGCGAGGTGGCGGGGCTGCGCGTGACGCCGTACGACATTCCGCTCGGCTGCGTGGGCGGCTACTACCCGGAGTGCAACCCGCTGGTGCCGCTGGCGCACCACGCGGAGCAGAGCAAGGTGCCGGCGGCCAAGTCGGTTCCCGTTCGGTTGCGCGCGGAGGCTTGAGCGGGGCAGTCGGGCTGATGTGACGGGGGCGCTTTCAAGCCGATTGGAAATCGTCCGACACCGTGTGCGAATGGTGTCGCGAACATGGCCTGCTTCATCGTTCACTAACCAAGAGCCCACCATGATCCGCAAGCTGGCGTCCGGCGAATACCGCCTCTACTCGCGCAAGACCGACCCCAAGACCGGCAAGCGCCGCAACCTCGGCACCTTCGATTCGCGCGAGAAGGCCGAGCAGCATGAGCGCGAAGTGCAGTACTTCAAGCGGCACTGACGGCGCCGCACCCTTGAATGGAAAAGGCCCGAGGCGTTGTGCTCGGGCCGATGCTTCAGGAAGCTCAGGTCTTGTTGGCGCGCTGTCGGTCGACCTCGGCTTCGGCGTCCAGCCAGTCCTGCCGCTCGTCTCCGCCCTGCCCGCCCCTGCGCTCGTAGGCCTCGTAGGCGGCGCGGCGGATGGCTTCTTCGCGCGACTGGGGGTCTTCGCCTTGCGGCTCTTCGCTTTGTGCTTGCGGCTGCGCTTGTTCCGCAGGCTCGCGGTTGGGCACCGGTGTCAGGTCTTCCGTGAGGCCGAGCGCGGCCGAGTCGTCGCGCTTGTTCGACTGCGCGCTCTTGCGCTTGGCCTGCATGCGCTCCTGCGGCGCGGGGCCCGACACGTCTTCGCCGGCCGCGTTCTTGGTGGACGAGAACTTCTCGCCGCCGCCAATGTTGTCCACGCCCCCGCTGGTGGTGGGGCGGCTGCCGTCGCCGGAACCGGCGACTGTCGGGTTGCTCATTTCAGTGCTCCTTCGAATGGTTTGAACGTGTTGGGGAACGTGTTGGGACCGCGGCGGATTCGTCCTCGATGGACTTGAGGTTTTGCGTTTCGCGCGAAGTGGCGCGCGGGATGCGCTCGCGAGTGCAAGTCGGACAAGCACTCGCGCCGGTGCGAACGCCGGCACCGTCAACGGGAGGCGAAGCGGTCCTACGAACGCGACAGGGCTGGCTCGCAATCTTCGCCTTCCCCACTTTCTAAATTCCAGGAGTTCTCCATGACCACCACCAAGCGCGCCACGCCCGACGCATGCTCCCTGCTCGACACCGACCACAAGAACGTGAAGAAGATGTTCACGGCCTATGAAGAACTCGCGCACTCCAAGGCCGCGAGCGCGCCGGACAAGAAGCGCGAGCTGGCCCAGCAGATCTGCGCGGAGCTGACCGTGCACACGCAGATCGAGGAAGAAATCTTCTACCCCGCCGTGCGCGAAGCCATCAAGGACACCGACCTGCTGGACGAGGCGGAGGTCGAGCACGCAAGCGCCAAGGACCTGATTGCCCAGCTGCAGGACGCCACGGACATCGACGAGAAGTTCGACGCCAAGGTGAAGGTGCTGGGCGAATACATCGACCACCACGTGAAGGAAGAGCGCAACGAGCTGTTTCCGAAGGCGCGCGCGGCGCACGGGCTCGACCTGGTCGGCATGCGCGAGCAGCTCGCACAGCGCAAGGAAGAACTGATGGCGGAAATGACTGTCGTGGCCTGATGCCGGCCAGGCGCTCGCGGCCGGGTGCCGGGTGCCGGGAGCGCCTTCAGCCTTCAGCCCGCGACGACAGCAGCGCCAGCGTGGCGCCGTCGCGCTCGCCGCCAAAGCCTTGCTGCAACAGCAGGCCGAAGCCCGGCTCATCGGGCGCGGCAACTTCGAACAGGGTCATGCACGAACAGAGCTTCAGGTCGTCGGGGGAGCCGAAGATCTGATGGATGGTGCGGCCCTGCACGCCAAGCACCAGTTGCGTGCAATGGCGCAGGCGCTCCCGCAGCACGGGGTGCGCCCCGTACGCAACCGCTTCGTCCAGCCCTTCGATGCCGAAGAACTTCGCGGTCGAGCTGCGCCCCAGCGCGCGCAGTTGCGGAAACACGAACCACATCCAGTGGCTGGCCTTGCGGCCCGCCGCGAGCTCTTCGCACACCGTGGCGTACACCGGCTGCTGCGCAGTCATGAAACGTTCAAGGTCGAAGGGCATGGGTCGGGCTCCTGCGGGTGGGCGCGGTGGGCGCGGTGGACGTGATGGGGCCGGCTAGTCCAGCACCACGTCCAGCAGGCGAATGTACTGCTGGCCGCCGTGCATGTCGCGCTCCAGCGCGCCGCCTTGCGGGCGTCGGCGCGGGTACGAGATTTTCACGACCGAGAGATCGGCGATCTGGAAGCACTTGACCTGCGAACCATCGACATCGAACAGCGCGCCGATGGCGGCGGGCTGCAACGCCTGCGCGCCGGCGTAGCGCTCGAAGCTCTCGCGGTCGGGGAACGACAGGTCGACGGTGATCCAGAACGGTCCCGCGTTTTTCGAGCGCACGTGGCGGCAGACTTCACTGACCTTGGGCATGTTGCAACTCCGTGGTGTCGACGAACTCGGTGCGTACCAGCTCGAGGCCGTGGCCCACGTGGACCACGTGGTTGAGCATGAACTCGTACACCGCGCCCCGCTCGATCTCGGCGGGCGAGAACGGAAAGGCGTAGCTGGGCAGGGGCATGTCGCGTTCGAGCGGCATGTGGAAGAACATGGGGTTGCAGGTCTTGGCGATCTGCGTGGCGAGTTCCTGCGTGGCGGCGGTCGCGACGAAGAGCAGGCCGATTTCGCGCGGCAGCGCGGCGCCCGCCTCCACCGGCAGGCCCGACACGGCATTCCAGCCGTAGGGCCGAAGCGAAATGTCGAACACACCGGCGCGCGCGCCCATGGTGTCGTTCACGCGCTGGCACAGCACCTGGTGCATCTGCGCGATGAAGCGCTCGATGTGCGCGAGCACCGCGCGGTCCTGGATGCCGACCAGCATCAGCGTCTGGAAGGCGCCGGTGGAAGCACCTTCGAGCTTCATGGTGTAGGGCCGGGGCAGGAAGCGCGAGCCGCTCACGCGCACCACGCGGTCATCGACGGCCTCGTACCTCGCATCGGTCACGTCGAGCACGCCGCCCGGCTCGTGCAGCAGGAAAGGGTCGCTGTTCTCGTAGAGCATGTGGGCGGACACGGTGCGCGGCGTGCAGAGGTTGCTCGCGTTCAGCGGCTCGACCTCGAAAGCGTCGCGTCCCACGCGGATCATCACGCCGCCATCGCGCGAGTTGACGGTGCACAGGCCGCCGCACTCGGCGATCTTTCCCGCGTGCCAGGCGGGGCCGGCGCCGGCGCCGCGCAGCAGCGGCAAGGCGGCCAGCACGGCGGTGTCGGTGGTGCGCCCGCCCAGCACGATGTCGGCGCCCGCCTCCAGCGCGGCCATGTAGGGCTCGGGCCCCATCAGCGCGACGATGTGCTCGCAGGCGTCGAACAGCGCGGCGCCGTCGCCCGTCATCGGCGCCAGCGGCGTGACCTGGCCCGCGCCGGCCTTGGTCTTCAGCAGCGCGGGCTGTTGCTCCGAATACAGCAGCGCGATGCGCGGGAGCAGGCCGTGCTCGCGGGCGATGTCCAGCGCGATGTCGCGCATCCAGTCGAGCGCCATGTCGCAGCCCGAGGTGCCGCAGGAGCCGATGAGCAGCGGCAGGCCCGAGCGCGCCTGCGCACGCATCAATATCGCCAGGTCGGACTTGACGGCGTCGCGCGAGTACTTCGACCTGCCCGTGGCAAGGTAGGCCGGGCCGCTGTCGGTGGAGCCCGCATCGCAGGCGATGGCATGCGCGCCGGCCGCGAGCCCGGCCTCGACATCGGACTCGCGCACGCCGGCGCCCAGCGCGCCGGTGGGGACCAGCACGTTGACGGTGTCCTTCAGGCGCTCGGAAGGGTCTGGCAGCCCGGTCATGGGGCGACCCCGGTTGCGTGCGGCACGTTGCCCATGCCTGTGCCCGGCGGGAAGAAATAGCTGTCTGCGTCTGCCATGAATGTCTCCTTGCAACGATGTCGAACGACGAAATGTCTGGCGCAGGGCCAAGCCGACGAGGCACCTGGCAGCACCTCGTCGTGACGGAAAAGAAAAAGAAGAAAGTCCCGCGCGGACCGCGTGCTTACTGGCCGCCGAGACGCGCCAGGATCATCAGCCGCACCTGGTCGACGTGGTGGTGCATGGCCTTCTGCGCGCGCTCCGCGTCGCCGACCATCAGCGCGTCGATGATTTCCAGATGCTCCTCGCACACGGTCTTGCGGCGCTGCGGCAGCCGGCCGAACCTGAACATGGCGGTGCGCATGCGCAGGTCGCCGATGACCTGCTGCAGCACCGGGTTGCCGCAGGCCGCGGCAATGAGCGCATGCAGGTCGCGGTCGCTGGCGGCGAATTCGGGCGTGACGACGTCTTCGGGCAGCTGCAGCGCCTCGCCGATGCGGCTTTTCAGCAGCTCGAGTTCGGCCACGGCGACGCGGCCGGCGGCCAGCCGCGCGGCCTCGCCCTCGACCAGGCGGCGCACGTTGAGGATGTGCATGTATTCCTCGATGGGCAGCGCCCGCACCACCAGCGCGCCGTTGCGCTGGCGCTCCAGCAGGCGCTCGCCTTCCAGGCGTCGCACGGCCTCGCGCAACGGGGTGCGCGAGATGCCGAGCTGCAACGCGATCTGGCGTTCGGTCACCACTTCGTTGGGGGCCAGCTCGCCGCTCAGCAGCATGCCCATCATGGCCTTGTGGGCCACCTCGGACAGTGCCAGCGAGGGCTCGAGGGCCGCGTCTGGCGCCGAATCGACATCCGGTTCGGCAAGGGAAGGTTTCGCGTTCATGGGCCGGAGTATAGAAAAAAATTCCTGTTGCGTCCACTTGGTATACCACTTGCACAACACAGGTGCTTCACTGATACTCCGCTTCCATCCGGCTGCGCGAAAGCGCCCGGCGAGGGGCGATGCGGCCGCGTCGATCCTCACCCGATGCACCCGAACACATCCACTGCACAAGACAGGAGACATGCACATGACCCATCACCCCAGACGCTTTCTTGGCCTAGCGACCAGCCTCGGGACCAGCCTCGCCACCGGCCTCGCCCTGCTCGCCGCGCTCAGCGCCGCCCCGCCCGCGCACGCCCAGGCGGACTACCCCGCCAAGTCGGTCCGCATCATCATCGGCACGCCGCCGGGCGACTCGGCCGATGCCAATGCGCGCTCGCTCGCCACCCAGCTCGCGCGCCAGACCGGCCAGCCCTTCTTCGTGGACAACAAGCCGGGCGCGCACGGCATCATTGCGGCCGAGTCGGCAAAGAACGCCGCGCCCGACGGCTACACGCTGCTGCTCTCCACGGGCGGGCCGATGGCCATCAACCCCTCGCTCTACAAGAAGCTGCCCTACGCGCCGCTGAAGTCCTTCGAGCCCGTGGTGCCGCTGTCGACCGGGCCGCTGTACCTGGTCGTGAACAACGAACTGCCGGTGAAGAACCTGAAGGAGCTGGTGGCCTATGCCAATGCGCGCCCCGGCAAGATGAGCTACGGCTCCGGCGGCAGCGGCACCACGCAGCACCTGGCCATGGAAACGCTGAAGAAGTCGATGGGGCTGGACATCCTCCACGTGCCCTACAAAGGCTCGCCCGCGGTGCTGCAGGACTTGATCGGCGGGCAGATCCAGCTGGCCTTCGACGCGGGCGCGTCGATCCTTCCGCAGATCCGCAACGGCAAGGTGCGGCTGATCGGCGTGGCCTCCGATGCGCGTTCGCCGCTCACGCCCGACATGCCGACCCTGACCGAGCAAGGCGTGCCGGCCTTCCGCGCCGTGGTGTGGTCGGGCCTGTTCGTGCCCGCCGGCACGCCGGCCCCGGTGGTCGCCAGGCTGAACGCGCTCGTCAACCAGGCGCTGCGCGACCCGGCATTCGCCGCGCAGATGCGTGCGCAAGGCGGCGAGCCCGCGGGTGGCGGCAGCGCCGAGTTCAGGACCTTTCTCGAAGCCGAGATCGGCCGCTGGGCCAAGGCCGTCGCCGACTCAGGCGCAACGATCGATTGAGGGCGCGATGCAGAAGACATTGCTGGCGGCGGCCGGTGCCGCACTGGCCGCACTGGGCGCGGTGCTTTGCGGCTGCGCCTCTACAGCGCCAACGGGCGCGCCGGATTCCCGCGAGGTGTTCTTCGTGGGCGGCGCCTACGTCGGCGAAGGCGCCCACCAGGTGATGCGCGGCGCGATGTATGTCGAGCACCTGCGCCCTTCACGGCCCACGCGCAAATACCCGCTGGTGCTCATCTCCGGCACGGCGCAGACGGCGGTCAACTGGATGACCACGCCCGACGGCCGCAAGGGCTGGGCGCAGTACTTCGTCGAGCAGGGCTACGAGGTGTACATGGTCGACCAGCCCGCGCGCGGCCGCTCCGCCTGGAACCCCGGCGTCGACGGCGAGCTCCGCAGCTTCTCGGTCGCCACGGCCGAGGCGCTGTTCACCCGCTCCGACGGCGATTGGCCGCAGGCCAGGCTGCACACCCAGTGGCCCGGCACTGGAAAAAAAGGCGACCCGGTGTTCGACCAGTTCTACGCCAGCCAGGTCGCCTACCTGGGCTCCAACGTCGACACGCAGACCGCCATGCAGGCAGCCGGCGCCGCGCTGCTCGACCGCATCGGCCCCGCGGTGCTGGTCACGCATTCGCAGGCCGGGCCCTTCGGCTGGCTGATCGCGGATGCGCGGCCGCGGCAGGTGAAGGGCATCGTGGCCATCGAGCCGCAGGGGCCGCCCATTCGCTCGGGCAGCCGCAACACCGCGGCCTGGGGCGCGGCCGACATCGCGCTGGCCTACACGCCCGCCGCGGCGCAGCCCGCCGACCTGCAGGTCGAGCAGCAGGCCGCGCCCGACGGCCCTCAGTTGCAGGCGTGCTGGGTGCAGAAGGAGCCCGCGCGGCAGTTGCCCAGCCTGAAGGCGATGCCGATCACCGTCATTTCCACGGAGGCCAGCTACCACGCGCCCTTCGACCACTGCACGGTGCGCTGGCTGCGACAGGCCGGCGCCACCGTCGAGTTCACGCGGCTCGCCGACGTCGGCATCCACGGCAACGGCCACATGGTGATGCTCGAGAAGAACAACCTCGACGTGGCGGGCGTCGTCAGCGGTTGGGTGGCCCGCGCCGTGCACTGACGAGCCAGCGCCCTCCGACCTCGCACCACGGCCACTTGCGTTCGCTCCCTACACCGGGGCGCGCCTGGAGGCGTCAGAAAGGAACGTTCTTTCAACGACCTCCAGAGAAAGCAACACGCCTTGAACTACGTCGTCTCCCACCCCTGGTTCCAGACCTGGGTCGCCGCGCTGATCGCAGTGCTGGTGGCCACCCTCATTCACCGTGCCGCGCAGATGGTGCTCATGCGCGCCACGCGTTCGTCGATGACCGTGCAGGCCGTGATACAGGCCGTGCGCACGCCGGCCGGCATCGCGCTGCCGCTCATGGCGCTGCAGGCCGTGTGGCAGGGCGCGCCGGACGACCTGCGCTACATCGACAAGGTGCGCCACCTGAACGGCCTGCTGCTCATCGCCGCCATCACCTGGGTGCTGGTGCGCGTGGTGCAGGGCTTTGCCAACGGGCTCATCGCCTCGCATCCGGTGGATGTGGAAGACAACGCCAACGCGCGCCGCATCCTGACGCAGACGCGCGTCATCTCGCGCAGCGCCATGACGGTGCTGGTGGTCATCGGCGCGGCGATGATGCTGCTGACCTTTCCGGGCGCCAAGCAGCTCGGTGCCAGCCTGCTGGCCTCGGCCGGGCTGATCGGCATCGTGGGCGGCCTGGCGGCGAAGCCGGTGTTCAGCAATTTCATCTCGGGGCTGCAGATTGCGCTGGCGCAGCCGATTCGCATCGACGACGTGCTCATCGTCGAAGGCGAATGGGGTCGGGTGGAAGAAATTACCGGCAGCTACGTGGTGCTGCGCATCTGGGACGACCGGCGGTTGATCATTCCGTTGTCTTACTTCATCGAGAAGCCGTTCCAGAACTGGACGCGCAGCAGCGCGCAACTGCTGGGCTCGGTGTTCTTCTATGTCGATTTCGGCATGCCCATCGCGCCGCTGCGCGCGGAGGTGGAACGCATCGTGCGCGCGGCGCCGCAGTGGGACCAGCGCTTTTTCAACCTGCAGGTCACCGACACCACAGAGCGCACGATGCAGGTGCGCGTGCTGTGCACGGCCGCCTCGTCGGGCCAGGCCTTCGACCTGCGCTGCCTGGTGCGCGAGGAGCTGCTCGCGTTCATGCAGCGCGAGTACCCGCAGTACCTGCCGCTGCACCGCCTGCACACCGAGGAGCGCGCGGGCCGCGTCGACGGCAACAACCTGGACGCGGCCACGGTGCGCAACGACGCGCTGGCCGCGGGCCCGTCACCCGCCGCCTGATGCTTGAACGGGCTCGCCGGGCGCCTGCGGTTCGACGCGCGGCGCCGTGAGCGTGGCGCTGGCCATGTCGAGCGCGAAACGCAGCTGCTTGCCGTCCGACACCAGCTGCAGCTTGAGGCTTGCGGCGAGCTGATCGCACCGCAGTTGCCCGCGTGCGAATTTCGCGATGGCGTTGCGGGCCGACAGCGATGCCACTTCCGCCGTCACGCCCTGGCCCACGGCCTTGGCATGCAGGGCGATGGCATTGCGGCCCTCGGCCCGGCCCTGCAGCTCTGCCTGCAACCCCGGCGCCGCCAGCAGCCCATCGCCGAGCTGCACCTCGCCCGACAGCGCCGTGCGGCCCAGCAGCACGCGCGCCTGCTCCGTGAGCCCCTGGCCCTGCGCGGCCACGCCTTGGCGCAGCATCGATTCGGCGAAGGCCTGCAGCTGCAGCTTGCCGCGCTCGGACACCCACGGGCTCAGCAAGGCCCCGCGCTGCTCGAACTCCACGCCCGCGAGCGGCGCCGACGCGAACTGGTACAGGTAGCTGCGCCCGTCCGGCGCATCGACATACAGGCCCAGCCGGCTCACGCCCATGCGCGAGTCGGGCCCCACGTGCTCGACGGTCGCGTCGTTGAAGTCGATTTGCCCGTGCCGAACGGGCACCGTCACGTCGGCGTCGAACAGCAGCATCGCGTCGGTGATCTTCGCGCGGATGGTTCCGGCGGCCGTGCCGAGCGGGTCGAGGCGCCAGGCGTCGGCCGCCGGCGGGGCTGCGGCGGCTGCTGAAGACGGCGCGGTCACCGGGCCTTGCAGCTTCACGGCGATGAGCTCCACGCTGGCCGCGTCCACCGACACAAGCTGCGGCACGCCCGCTTCGGTGTGCAGTTGCGCGACCAGCTCGTGCACGACGACGCCGCCGAGCTCCAGCACCAGCGAGCCCATGGCAAGGCGAAGCGCCGCGGCCTCGAGCTTGCGGACCCGCAACTCGGTGGCGCCGTTGTCACCCGGCGTCCAGCTGACGCCTTCGACCGCGCAGCGATTGCCGGCGGCGCCGGCCGAAGCGTCGAGCTTCAGACCGAGTGCGAGACCGAGGAGGGAGGAAGCGAGTGGCGTCGTCATGGCCCCTTTTTAATCCGGTTCCGCCCCTTTCGGTCAGATCGCGGGGCCGAGCAGCGCCTCTCGAATCTCTTCCCACGAGGCGCGGTCGGGTGCGCAGAGCAGGCCGCCCGAGGTGTGCGCGGGCTTGTACGCGCTCGCATCGAAATGCGCGCTGTAGCCGCCCGCCTCCTGGTGCAGCAACCAGCTCGCAGCGTGGTCCCACGGCATCAGCCTGTAATAGAGCAGCAGGTGGCAGTGGCCGGCCGCCACCATCCGGTACTCGTGGGCGGCGCAACGCAGCCAGAAATTGAGCGCGATGCGCGAGAGGTTCTGCGTCACCGTGGCGCGCAGGGGCTGCGGAAGAAAGTTGGTTCCGGCCACGCCCTGCATGTCGCGCACCGGAACGGCGGGGGCCACCTTCAGGTCCGTGGTGGCCCGGCCCGTGCCCTGCCGCCAGGCGCCCTCGCCGCGAATGGCCAGCGAGGTGTCCTGGCACACGGGGTCGTGAATGGCGCCGAACACCACCTCGCCCCGCACCGTGGCCGCGACCATCATCCCGAAGAGCGGAACGCCGCTGGAGAAATTCTTGGTGCCGTCGATGGGGTCGATGACGAAGGCCAGGTCGGCGCTCGCAATCTGCCCCATCGGGTCCGGGTCGCGCCCGGCGGCTTCTTCGCCGACGAGTGCGGCGCCCGGAAACGCCTGGCGCAGCCGCGCCGAGATTTCGCGCTCGGCGGCCTCGTCGGCGTCGGTGACGACGTCAAAAGCCGATGTCTTCTCGCGCGCCGCGTTGGCGATGGTTCCGTTGAAGCGCGGCATGACTTCGGAGCGCGCGACGTCCGCGAGGATCTCGTGCGCGAGGAGCGCGTCGCGGTGGGTGAACAGCTTCATCTGGGCCTTCCTGGGCAAGGCGCGCGCGGGTGGCGTGCCACCGCGGATTTGAGCAGGATTCGGCCGCTGCGGCGGCAGGCCGCCTAGTCGTCCTCGAGGTTGCCGCGCTCCCGGTCGTGCCTGAAGGCAGCCAGCATGGCCATGAGCAGGACGCCCGTGACGACACCGAGCAGGTACAGCACCACCAGGTGAAAAACGCTGAAATTATTCATTGCGAAACATGCAGTCCAGTGTCGCAACGCCGCGGCTGTCGCATCTTTTCTCCTTCCCTCGATAACCTCGACGCCGGGGTGCAACGACCCGAAGTTTCCCTGTTCAGCGCTCCCACGGGAAGATAGGCGGGCGAGCTTGCGGGAGGCTGACCTTGCTTCCCCCGAAAAGCGCACACCGCTCGAAGCAACAACCGCAGCAAAGCCCGTGCCATAGCGCGCGCCCTCCATCGATGCCGCCTATATGTAACGCAAGTTGCATCGATAGGACAGTTGAACGCCCGCTCCTAAAGTTCGCCCAGACCCGCATTCCCTCGTATTCCCCCCACAGAACAAAGCCAGCGCCGCACGGGGCGCCAGCCGGAGACAAGCAGCATGGAGCGATCTTTCGCCGAAGAAGTCAAACGCCTTTCGCTGGGCGCCGACGAGGTATTCCATGGCGAGGGCATCCTCGCCGTCACCAAGGCGCTGCTGCAGTCGGGCGTGAGCTACATCGGCGGCTACCAGGGCGCGCCGGTGTCCCACCTGATCGACGTGCTGGGCGACGCGCGCGGCCTGCTCGACGAGCTGGGCATCTACTTCGAGAACAGCGCCTCGGAAGCCGGCGCGGCCGCGATGCTCGGCGCCTCCATCAACTACCCGGTGCGCGGCGCGGTGACGTGGAAGTCGACCGTGGGCACCAACGTGGCCTCCGACGCGCTCTCCAACCTCGCCTCCGCCGGCGTGAAGGGCGGCGCGCTGGTCATCCTGGGCGAAGACTACGGCGAGGGCTCCAGCATCATCCAGGAGCGCACGCACGCCTTCGCGATGAAGTCGCAGATGTGGCTGATGGACCCGCGCCCCAACCTCGCCTCCATCGTCGATGCGGTGGAGCGCAGCTTCGAGCTGTCGGAAGCCAGCCAGACGCCGGTGATGCTGCAGCTGCGCATCCGCGCCTGCCACGTGCACGGCAGCTTCGTGTGCAAGGACAACCGCGCGCCCGCGATCTCCACGCGCGAGCTGATCGACACGCCGCAGTTCGACTTCGCCAACATCAACCTGCCACCCTCGATCTACGCGCAGGAGCGCATGAAGATCGATTCGCGCTGGCCCGCCGCGCTGGACTTCATTCGCCGGGAAAAGCTCAACGAGCGCTTCGACGGCGACTGCACCGACATCGGCCTCATCGTGCCCGGCGGCCTGTACAACGGCACCATCCGCGCGCTGCAGCAGCTCGGCCTGGCCGACGCCTTCGGCCACAGCCGCATTCCGCTGCAGGTGCTCAACGTGGTCTACCCCATGGTGCCCGACGAGCTGGTCGACTTCTGCGCCGGCAAGCGCGCGGTGCTGATGGTGGAAGAAGGCCAGCCCAACTACATGGAAGACGCGCTGCACGCCATCCTGCGCAAGGCCGGCTGCGACACGCGCCTGCACGGCAAGGACATCTTCCCGATGGCCGGCGAGTACACCGGCGAGGTGCTGGTGCGCTGCATTTCAGACTTCATCCGCCAGGCGCAGCCGCAGGCGCTGGGGGGCGACGGCGCGCTGCAGGTGGCCGATGCCGCCGCGCCGCTGGCCACGCTCAAGCCGCAGGCCGTGGCCGCCCTGGGCGTGCCGGTGCCCAACCGGCCACCGGGCTTCTGCATCGGCTGCCCCGAGCGCCCGGTGTTCGCCGCCATCAAGCTGATGCAGAAGAAGCTGGGCGCGGTGCACGTGAGCGCGGACATCGGCTGCCACACCTTCGGCACGCTGCCGCCCTTCAACACGGGAAGCACGGTGCTGGGCTACGGGCTGGGGCTGGCAAGCTCGTCGGGCATCGGCCCGCTCATGGGCAACCGGGTCGTCAGCATCATGGGCGACGGCGGTTTCTGGCACAACGGCTTCACCAGCGGCGTGGTGAACGCGGTCTACAACGGGCAAGACTCGGTGCTCGTCATCCTGAAGAACGGCTACACCTCGGCCACGGGCACGCAGGCCATTCCGTCGTCGCCCACGCAGCCGTCGGCCCGCCCGCTCACGCTGGACATCGAGGCGGCGCTGAAGGGCGTGGGCGTGGCCTGGGTGCGCAAGGTGACCAGCTACAACGTCGCGGAAATGCGCGACACGCTGCAGGAGGCCATGACCACCGAGCAAGGCGGGCTGAAGGTCATCATTGCGGACGGCGAATGCCAGCTGGAGCGGCAGCGCCGCATCAAGCCGGTGAACGCGGCCAAGCTGAAGCGCGGCGAGCGCGTGGTGCGCACGCGCTTCGGCATCGACGACGACGTGTGCACCGGCGACCACTCGTGCATTCGGCTGTCGGGCTGCCCGTCGCTCACGGTCAAGCCCAACCCGAGCGCGCTGCGCACCGACCCGGTGGCCACGGTGAACCAGGGCTGCGTGGGCTGCGGCCTGTGCGGCGAGAACGCGCATGCGGCCATTTTGTGTCCGTCGTTCTACAAGGCCGAGATCGTGCAGAACGCCGGCACCTGGGAGCGGCTGCTGCACCGCCTGCGCGGCGGGGTGATCGGCCTGATGGCCGGCAAGGCGCGCACGCCGATGGGTTCTTCCCTCGGCACGGCGAAGGCGGTTGCGGCATGAACGAACTGAAGACATCTGCCGCGCCGGCTGCGTCTGCATCGGCATCCACGCCACGCATCGTCACGGTGCTGGTGGCCGCCATGGGCGGCGAAGGCGGCGGCGTGCTGGCCGACTGGCTCATCTCCGCCGCCGAGGCGCACGACTTTCCGGTGCAGAGCACTTCGGTGCCCGGCGTGGCGCAGCGCACGGGCGCGACCAACTACTACATCGAGATCTACCCCGTGCCCAGCGCGCAGCTGAACGGCGCGCGGCCGGTGTTCTCTCTCACGCCGAACCCGGGCGACGTCGACATCGTCGCCGCGTCCGAACTGGTGGAGGCCGGGCGCGTGCTGCAGGGCGGCTTCGTGCACCCGCGGCGCACCACGCTCGTGGCCTCGCTGCACCGCGAGTACGCGGTGTCCGAAAAGTCCGCCATGGGCGACGGCCGCTACGACGGCCAGCGCGTGACCGAGGCGGCCGAGCGCCTGGCGCAACGCACCTTCCTCTTCGACATGCGCGCGCTGGCGTGGCGCAACGGCACCGTCATCAACACGGTGATGTTCGGCGCCATGGCGGGCAGCGGCGCCATTCCGTTCTCCCGCGAGGCCTGCGAGCAGGCCATTCGCGCATCGGGCAAGGCGGTGGAGGCCAGCCTGAAGGGCTTCGCTGCGGGGTACGACCATGTGACCAGCCGCGCGACGGGTGCCGCCGCCGCGGTCACCGAGGCGCCCGCCGCGCCCACGCTCCCGCTGCATCAGCGCGCAAGGGCCTTGCCCGAGCCGCTGCGCGAACTGGCCAACCACGGCTTGCAACAGGTGGCCGACTACCAGGACACGCGCTACGCCGACCTCTACATGGACCGCGTCGACGCCGTCTGGAAGGCCGAGCAGTCCTGGGCCGGCGACTTTCCGGTGACGCGCGAAACCGCACGCTACCTCGCGCTGTGGATGAGCTACGAAGACGTGATTCGCGTGGCCGACCTGAAGACGCGCGGCGACCGGCTGCAGCGCGTGCGCGACGAGGTGGGCGCACGCCAGGGCGAACCGCTGCGCCTGACCGAATACCTCAAGCCCGGCCTCGACGAGGTCTGCTCGCTGCTGCCCACGCGCGCCGCCGACTGGCTGCGCAAGCGCCTCGCGCACAAGGCCCACAAGCTGAGCGTGGGGCTGCACATGCGCACGGACACCGTGCGCGGCTTTGCCATGCTGTGCGCGCTGCGCTCGCTGCGGCCGCTGCGCCGGCGCACGTCGCGCTACGCCTTCGAGCAGGCCATGATCGAACGCTGGCTCGACGCCGTGCGCCGCACGCTCGCGCTCAGCCCGCGGCTGGCCTTCGAGCTGGCGCTGTGCGGCAACCTGGTGAAGGGCTACGGCGAAACCAGCGAGCGCGGCCACCGCAACCTTGGCGCGGTGCTCGACGACATGCACGGCCTGCTGAACACCAGCACCCACGACAGCGCCTCGCTCGAAGCAGCCGCCGCGCGCGTGCGCGCCGCCCGCGAGGCCGCGCTGGCCGACCCCGAAGGCCGCACGCTGGCACGCGCGCTCGGCCTGCCGCCCCCGCAGGTGCGCAGCCACCCGATACACATCGTGCGGAGAAAGCCCGCGCGCTGAAGAACAACAAGATTCCCCTGCAAAGAAGCCAAGAAGCCAAGAAACCGAGAACCATCCGGAGACAACAAATGAAGACAGACAAGCCCCACGCCCGACCTTCCTCCCCGCGCTTCGGCCGCCGCGCCGTCAACGCCCTGCTCGCGGCCGCCGCGCTGCTGCCGCTGGCCTCGGTGGTGCACGCGGCCGACGCCATCAAGATCGGTGCCGTGGTGTCCGCCACCGGTCCCGCCTCCTTCCTGGGCGACCCGCAGCAGAAGACGCTGGAGATGTACGTGCAGAAGATCAACGCGGCCGGCGGCGTGCTCGGCCGCAAGCTGGAGCTGGTGCTGTACGACGACGCCAGCGACGCCAACAAGGCCAACGCCTTCACGCGCCGGCTCATCATGCAGGACGAGGTCGACGTGATCCTGGGCGCCTCCACCACCGGCTCCACCATGGCCATGGTGCCGCAGGCCGAGGCGGCAAAGGTGCCGATGATTTCGTTGGCGGCCGCATCGGTCATCGTCGAGCCGGTGAAGTCCTGGGTGTTCAAGATGCCGCACTCCGACCGCATGGCCGCGGAGAAGGTGCTGGGCGAAATGAAGCAGCGCGGCTTCACGCAGTTCGCGCTGCTGTCGGACACGGGCGGCTTCGGCAAGTCGGGCCGCACCGAGACGCTCAAGCTCGCCGGCACGCTGGGCCTGAAGGTGGCCGAAGACCAGACCTATGGCGAGAAAGACACCGACATCACGCCGCAGCTCACGCGCATCAAGTCGTCGCCGGCGCAGGCCATCCTGGTGTTCGGCACGGGGCAGGCGCCGGCCATCATCGCGCGCAACTACCAGCAGCTGGCCATGAAGCAGCCGCTGTACACCACACACGGGCAGGCCTCGACCGAGTTCATCCGCATCGCGGGCAAGTCGTCCGAAGGCATCCGCATGCCCTCGCCCGCGCTGCTCATCGCGCAGGCGCTGCCCGACAGCGACACGCAGAAGAAGGTCAGCGTGAGCTACGCGAAAGACTACGAGTCGCAGGCGAAGATGGACGTGTCGACCTTCGGCGGCTACGCGCACGACGCGCTGTTCCTGCTGGTCGACGCCATCAAGCGCGCCGGCGGCACCGACAAGCAGAAGGTGCGCGACGCCATCGAGGCCACCAGCGGCTTCGTCGGCGTGAGCGGCATCTACAAGATGTCGGCCACCGACCACATGGGGCTGGACGTGTCGGCCTTCCGCATGGTCGAGGTGAAGGAAGGCGTGTTCAAGGAAGTGCGCTGAGGCCCGCGCGCCGCGAAAGACGCGCATGAAGCTCAATGCGAACGACCACCGCCGGCATGCACGCCGGCGGCTGCCCCGCTTCGTCTTCGACTACGTCGACGGCGGTGCGGACAACGAAGACTGCCTTCGCCGCAACACCGCCGACCTGGCCGGCCTGCACCTGCTGCCCACCGCCCTGCGTGACACCCGCCATGCCGACACCGGCATCACGGTGTTCGGGCGGCGCTGGTCGGTGCCCGCGGGTGTGGCGCCGGTCGGCTTCTCGGGGCTGGTGCGGCCGCACGGCGACACGCTGCTGGCCTGCGCCGCCGCATCGGCCGGCGTTCCGCACGTGCTGTCGACACCGTCGAACGACCGGCTCGAGGCCGTGCGCGAGGCCGCGCTGGCACGCAACCCCGAAGCCGTTCAGTGGATGCAGCTGTACGTGATGGGCGACCGCGCCATCGCCGAGCAACTGGTGCGCCGCGCGCGCCACGCCGGCTACGGCGCGCTGGTGCTCACGGTGGACGCGCCCGTGAGCGGCCTGCGCGAGCGCGACGTGCGCAACGGCTTCAAGCTGCCGTTTCGCTTCACGCCCTCGACGCTGCTCGACCTGGCGCTGCACCCGGCATGGTCGCTCGGCATGGCGATGCAGGGGCGCTCGCCTTCGTTCGTGAACCTGAGCGAATCGAACGATGGGGCCACTTCGCCGCAGGTGCAGGCCGCCCTGCTCTCCCGCACCATGGACCGCACGCTGGTGTGGGAGCACCTGGCCTGGCTGCGCCGCCTGTGGGACGGGCCGCTGGTCATCAAGGGCCTGCTGCACCCCGACGACGCACGGCGTGCCGTGTCGCACGGGGCAGACGCCATCGTGGTGTCCAACCACGGCGGGCGGCAGCTGGACGCGGCGCCCTCCACCATCTCGGTGCTGCCGCGCATGGTGGACGCCGTGGCCCGGCGCATTCCGGTGTTCGTGGACGGCGGCTTCCGGCGCGGCAGCGACGTGGTGAAGGCGCTGGCCACCGGCGCCACCGCGGCCTTCGTCGGCCGCCCCGCGGTGTGGGGCATGGCCACGGGCGCAGAAGCCGGCGCGCGCGGCGTGCTGGCGGCGCTGTCCGACGAAATCGCCCGCACCATGATCCTGATCGGCGCCGACCGCGTGGCCGACATCTCGCCGGAGCACCTGCTCGCCAACGCACGAGACCCAAAAGCCTTTCAAGCCGGAGACACCCATGGCTGACTTCATGCAATTCGTTTTTTCGGGGCTCACCACCGGCGCGATCTACGCGCTGGCCGCGCTGGGCTTCTCGCTGATCTACAACGCCAGCGGCGTCATCAACTTCGCGCAGGGCGATTTCCTGATGCTGGGCGCCATGGTCACCGCCGCCCTGCTGGGCGCGCACCTGCCCTACGGCGTGGCCATGGTGGGCGGGGTGCTGGCCACGGTGGCGGCGGGCCTGCTGCTGTACCGCCTGGCCATCAAGCCGGCGGGCGAGGCCAGCGTGGTGTCGCTCATCATCATCACCATCGGCGCGTCGATCTTCATCCAGGGCGTGGTGCAGATCGTGCTCGGCAAGAACCAGCAGACGCTGCCCGCGTTCAGCGGCGATGCCTCGCTGTCCATCCTCGGCGCCTACGTGCTGCCGCAGAGCCTGTGGGTGCTGGGCACGGCGGCCGTGCTGGTGGCGCTGTGCTTCGCCTTCTTCCGCTTCACGATGGTCGGCAAGGCGATGCTGGCGGTGGCGGCCAACGCGCTGGCGGCGCGCGCGGTGGGCATTCCGACCTCGCGCATCCTGCAGCTGTCGTTCGGCCTGTCGGCGCTGCTGGGCGCCGTGGCCGGCGTGGTGGCCGCGCCCATCACCACCACGGTGTACGACATCGGCCTGATGCTGGGCATGAAGGGCTTCGTCGCGGCCACGCTGGGCGGGCTGGGCAGCGCGGGCGGCGCGGTGGTGGGCGGGCTCATCGTCGGGCTGCTGGAGGCGCTGATGGCCGGCTACGTGTCGTCGGCCTACAAGGACGCGGTGCCGTTCGTGATGATCGTCTTCATCCTGCTGGTGATGCCGCACGGGCTGTTCGGCGCCAAGACTTCGGACCGCGTATGAACATCGCCAAGAGCGCTTTCCTGCGTCCCTCGCTGCTGGTGCTGGCCCTGGTGCTGGCGCTGCTGCCGCTGACCATGCCGAACAACTACGTGGCCGACGTTGCCGTGCGCATCGCGCTGGCGGCCATCGCGGCCATCGGGCTGAACCTGCTGATGGGCTTTGCCGGGCAGATCAGCATCGGCCACGCGGCCTTCGTCGCCATCGGCGCCTACGGCAGCGGCATCGTCACGGTGCGCTTCGGCTGGCCGCCGCTCGCGGCCATCGGCGGTGCGGCGGTCGGTGCGGCCGTGGTGGCCTGGCTCATCGCCAAGCCGATCCTGCGGCTCAAGGGCCATTCGCTCACCATGGCCACGCTGGGGCTGGGCGTGATCGTCAACATCGTGCTCATCAACGAGGTCGACTGGACCGGCGGGCCCGACGGCATGCCGGTACCGCCGCTGGTGGTGGCCGGCTTCGCGTTCGCGAAGGTGATGCACTGGTATGCGCTGGCCGCGGTGCTGCTGTGGCTGTCGGTGCTGCTGTCGCTCAACCTGTACGAGTCGCCCGCGGGCCGGGCGCTGCGCGGGCTCAACGGCTCGGAAGTGGCGGCGCGCGTGATGGGGGTGGACGTGGCGCGCTTCAAGGTGCGCGCCTTCGTGGTCTCGGCCGTGTTCGCGGCGGTGTCGGGCAGCCTCACGGCGCACTACCTGGGCTTCATCAGCCCTTCTCTCGCGGCATTCACCCATTCGGTGGAACTCGCGACCATGGTGGTGCTGGGCGGCATGGCCTCCACCTTCGGCGCGGTGCTGGGCGCCGCGCTGCTCACGGCGCTGCCGCAGTTGCTGGGGGGCTTGCACGGCTACGAAATGGTGTTCTTCGGCCTGGTGCTGATGCTCACCATGATGTTCCTGCCCAAGGGCCTGGTGCCCTCCATCGCGCAGCGGCTGCGCAGGAAGGCCTGACATGCTCGAAGTGAAGAACCTCAGCAAGTCCTTCGGCGGCGTGCACGCCATGCAGGACGTGAGCTTCAGCGTGCGCGGCGGCTCGGTGCATTCGGTGATCGGGCCCAACGGCGCGGGCAAGACCACGCTGTTCAACCTGATCAGCGGCGTGTACGAGCCCACGCGCGGCGAGATTTTGCTGAACGGCGAGAACGTGGCGGGCCTGGCGCCCGACCAGCTGGCGCGCCGCGGCATGAGCCGCACCTTTCAGAACCTGCAGATCTGCATGAATATGACGGCCTGCGAAAACGTGATGCTCGGTGCCCATCTGCACACGCGCAGCTCGCTGCTGGGCGGCATGACGGGCGCCACGCGCCGCGCCGACGCCGCGCTGCGCGAAGAGGCATTGCGCCTCATCGACTACGTGGGCGTGGGCCACCATGCCCACGCGCATGCCACGCAGCTGTCTTTCGGGCTGCTGAAGCGCCTGGAAATCGCGCGCGCGCTGGCCAGCAAGCCGCGCATCCTGCTGCTCGACGAACCCGCCGCCGGCCTGAACGACACCGAGACGCACGAGATCACCGAGCTCATCCGAAGCATCGCCGCCTCGGGCGTGACGGTGCTGCTGGTGGAACACGACATGAAGCTGGTCATGAACATCTCCGACCACCTGCTGGTGCTCGACTACGGCCGCAAGCTGGCAGAAGGCACGGCCGCCGAGGTGCGCGCCAACCCGCAGGTGATCGCCGCCTACCTGGGCACGGAAGCGGAGGCCGCATGAGCGATACGGCACTGGAGGTACGCGGGCTCTTCGCGGGCTACGGCCGCATCGAAGCGCTGCACGGCATCGACCTGCGCGTGGGGCAAGGCGAACTGGTGGCGCTGGTGGGCGCCAACGGCGCGGGCAAGACGACGCTGCTGCGCGCGGTGTCGGGGCTCATCAAGGCCAGCGCCGGCAGCGTGACGCTGTTCGGCCGCGAGATCGGGCGCGACAGCGCGGACGCGCGCGTGCGCGCGGGCCTGTCGCAGGTGCTCGAGGGGCGGCAGGTGTTCGGGCCGATGTCGGTGCAAGACAACCTGCTGCTCGGCGGCTACACCCGCCCCGACGGCCGGCAGCAGCGCCTGGCCGAGATGTACGCGCTGTTCCCGGTGCTCGAAGAAAAGCGCCTGCTCGCCGCCGGCACGCTCTCGGGCGGCCAGCAGCAGATGCTGGCCATTGCACGCGCGCTGATGAGCGAGCCCAAGGTGCTGCTGCTCGACGAGCCGTCGATGGGGCTGGCGCCGCTGCTGGTGAAGGAGATCTTCGGCGTGATCGCCAGGCTGAAGGCGCGCGGCATCCCGATCTTGCTGGTGGAGCAGAACGCGCACGCCGCGCTGTCGGTCGCGGACGTCGGCTACGTGCTGGAAACCGGCGCCATCGCGCTCGGTGGCCCCGCGGCGCAGTTGCTGCGCGACGAGCGCGTGAAGGCCGCCTACCTGGGACTGTGACATTCAAGCCATGAACATTTCCCTAGACAGCAGCCTGCTCGTCACCGATGTGCAGGCGCGCGCGGTCAACGTGCCGCTGGAGCACCCGGTGCGCACCAGCGTCGGCGTGGTGGCGACGGCGCCGCTGGTGCTGATCGACCTGTACACCAACCAGGGCGTGGTCGGCCACGCCTATGTGTTCACCTACACGCCGCTGGCGCTGCGGGCCACGCGGCGCATGCTGCTGACGCTGGGCGGCGTGCTGAAGGGCCAGCCGCTGGCGCCTGTGGATCTCGACCATTTGCTGGCGCAGCGCCTGCGGCTGCTGGGGCGCACAGGCATTGCGCTCATGGCCAGCGCGGGGCTGGACATGGCCGCGTGGGACGCATTGGCCAAGGCCCGCGGCGTGCCGCTGGTCGAACTGCTGGGTGGCAGCCGCCGCGCCATCGAGGCCTACGACAGCCACAGCATGGACGGGCGCGAGCTGGGCATGGCGCGCGCCGAAGGCGCCATGCGACAGGGCTTCCGGGCCATCAAGACGAAGATCGGCTACGCCACGCTGGCGGAGGACCTGGCCATCGTTCGCGCGCTGCGCGGCGTGGTCGGCAACGACATGCAACTGCTGGTCGACTACAACCAGGGGCTTTCGGCGCCCGAGGCGGTGCGCCGCATTCGCGCGCTGGAAGACGAAGGCATCGGCTGGGTCGAGGAGCCCACGCTGCAGGAAGACTATGCGGGCCATGCGCGCATCCGGGAGAAGGTGCGCCTTCCCATCCAGATGGGCGAGAACTGGTGCGGCCCCGACGAAATGGCCAAGGCGCTGCAGGCCGGCGCCTGCGACCTGGCGATGCCCGATGCCATGAAGATCGGCGGCGTCACGGGCTGGCTGCGCGCGGCGGCTTTGGCGCAGGCGCATGGGGTGCCGATGTCGAGCCACATCTTCCAGGAGGTCAGCGTGCACCTGCTGGCCGTGACGCCCACGCGCCACCTGCTGGAGCGCATGGACCTGGCGGCGCCTGTGCTGGCGCAGCCGCTGGCGTTCGAGAACGGCACGGCAACTGCGCCGGCCGAGCCGGGCACGGGCATCGGCTGGAACGAGGAAGCGGTTCGCCAGTACCTCGTCTAGGCATCGATTACCCACTTGACGGGTATTTATTTGAATACCCATTTCATGGGTATTTTGACAAATACCCATCACATCGATAAGCTGGTGGTTACCCACTCCATCGGTAACCACCATGCAGCAAGTTCTATCGGTCCCCTCGCAGCTCGGCGTGCTGCTCAAGGCCGCCCGCAAGGAGGCGGGCATCTCCCAGGTGAAGCTGGCCGAACGCCTCGGCATCAGCCAGAGCCGCATGTCCCACATGGAGCTCAACCCCGGCTCGGTGAGCCTGGAGCAGCTGCTGGCCCTGTTCGGCGTGCTGGGCCTCGAAATGCTGGTCGGCTCGAAGAACCCGGGCAGGCTCTCGGCCTACGCGACAGGCGCCGACCCGGCCGGCCCACGGCATGTCGCCAACGAGCCGCCTGCATCGGAATGGTGAGCATGGCGCGCACACCGAACATGCCGGCGCTTTCCATCTGGGCCAACGGCGAGCGCGTCGGCACCTGGCGCATTCCCGCGCGGGGCGCCGACGAGCTGAGCTACGACGACGCCTGGGTCGGCTCTGCCACGGGGCGCCCGCTCTCGCTGTCGCTTCCGCTGGTGGGCGGCTTCACCCACAAGGGCCCGGTCGTCCAGAACTACTTCGACAACCTGCTGCCCGACAGCCAGCCGATTCGCGAGCGCATCGCCAGCCGCTTCCGAACGCGCACGACCCAGCCCTTCGACCTGCTGCAGGCCATCGGCCGCGATTGCGTGGGCGCCATCCAGTTGCTGGGCGAAGACGACGGCCCGGCGAGCGTCGACCGCATCGAGGGCGACCCGATGAGCGAGGCCGATGTCGAAAAGCTGCTGCAGCAAACCGTCGACCCGGGCAGGTTCGCGGCGCAAACGGCGCCAGAAGACGAGCTGCGCATATCCCTGGCCGGTGCCCAGGAAAAGACGGCGCTGCTGTGGCACCAAGGCCAGTGGGTGCGCCCGCATGGCTCCACGCCCACCACGCACATCCTGAAGCTGCCGCTGGGGCTGGTCGGCCATCGCAAGGCCGACTTCACCACGTCGGTGGAAAACGAATGGCTTTGCCTGAACATCCTGCAGGAGTACGGCGTTTCCGTTCCCCGCACCGCCATCCTGCGCTTCGGCGCGCAGAAGGTGCTGGCCGTCGAGCGCTTCGACCGCCGGCTGCATTCGTCCGGCAACTGGTGGCTGCGCCTGCCGCAGGAAGACTTCTGCCAGGCCCTGGGCAAGCCGTCGCATCTGAAGTACGAGGCCGACGGCGGCCCCGGCATGATCGACCTGGCGGGCGTGCTGCGAAGCTCGCTCGATGCCCAGCAAGACCTGGGCACGCTCATTACCGTGCAACTGCTTTTCTGGATGCTGGGCGCGCCCGACGGGCACGCGAAGAACTTCAGCATCGCGTGGCTGCCGATGGGCCGCTACCGGCTGACGCCGGTGTACGACGTGATGTCGATCTGGCCGGTGGAGGGCAAGGGCCACAACCAGTTTTCCAGGCACGAGGCCAAGCTGGCCATGGCGCTGGTAGGCAAGAGCAAGCACTACCAGTTCAAGGCCATCCAGCGGCGGCACTTCAACGCCATGGCGCAGAAGTGCCACTACGGGCCCGATGCCGAAGACCTCATCCAGCGCGTGCTCGCGGCAACGCCGGGTGTCATCGAGCGGGTCGGGGCGCGCCTGCCGGCGCAGTTTCCGGCCGAGGTGTCGGGCCCGATCTTCGAAGGGCTCGCGCGCTCGGCCCGAACGCTGGACAAGATGTCGGCCTTCTAGCAAGCCGTCAGCGGTGATGGCCAGCGGCCCGCTCCCTCAAAGCTTGCCGAGCGTCTGCACGATCTCTTCCACCAGCCAACGGTGCGCGGCGCTGTATTCGTGCCGCGCATGCCAGTGCGCCTGCACCTGAAAGTCGGGCAGCGGCACGGGCAGCGCCAGCGCCTTCAGCCCACCCTGCCTCACGTACAGCTCCGCCACCCGCGAAGGCAGCAGCACCAGCAGGTCGCTTTGCGACAGCAGCTGCGGCAGCACGGTGAACTGGGGCACGCGCGCCACGATGTTGCGGTTGATGCCGCGCTCGGCCAGCGCCTCCTCGATCAGGAAGTGGCCCGAGCGCGGCGACGACACCATCACGTGCCGCGCCGAAGAAAACTCCTGCAGGCTCATGCGCTCGCCGATGGTCGGGTGGTTGGCCGACATCAGGCACACGTAGTGTTCGCGAAACAGCAGCGCGCTGCGCATGTGCGAGGCCAGCGCCGGGATGTTGCCGATGGCCATGTCCAGCCGCCCGGCCGACAGGTCTTCGCCCAGCGCATCGGCCATCTGCACGATGTCGATCTCGATGCGCGGCGCCGACTCCTGGAACTTGCGCAGCAACGGCGGCACGAAATACAGCACGCCGATGTCCGACATGGCCAGGCGAAAGCGCCGTGTCGAGCGCTTGGGGTCGAAGGCGGTGTGCAGCTCCAGCGTGCCTTCCACCGAGGTCAGCGCCTCGCGGTAGCGCTGGAACAGCTGGTCGGCCAGCGTGGTCGGCACCAGGCCGCCGGTGCCGCGCGTGAAGAGCCGGTCTGCATACACCTTGCGCAGCTTTGCCAAGCCGTAGCTGATGGTCGGCTGCGTCACGTCCAGCCGTTCGGCCGCCTGCGTGACGCTGCGCGTTTCATGGATCGCGACGAACACGCGAACGAGGTTGAGGTCGAGGTGGCTCATGGGTCTTGGCGGAGGCTGGAATGTGCCACAGACCGCACGGGCTCGCGCGGGGTCAGACCACCAGGTGCCGCTCCAGCGTCTCGCGCGGCAGGTCGGCCGCGGCGCCCGCGAGCGAGCATTCGCCATGGTCGATGGCCAGGATGTCGTCGGCCACCGCCAGGAGGAACTCCAGGTTCTGCTCGACGATGACAAAGGCCGCGCCCTGCGCCTTTCGCGCGCGCACCAGCGTGGCCATGCGCTCGATGTTCTCGGGCTGCACGCCCTCGGTCGGCTCGTCGAGGATGGAGAGCGGCGCGCGCAGCCCCAGGGTGCGCGTGAACGACAGCAGCTTGCGCTCGCCGCCGCTGAGCGAGCCCGCGCGCTGGCCCATGCGCTCGGCCAGCCGCGGGAACGCGGCCAGCCCGTCGGCATAGCGCGTGGCGTCGCGACCGCGCAGGTGCAGCCACAGGTTCTCGGCCACGCTGAGGTCGCCGAAGACCACGTCTTCCTGCGGCGCGTAGGCCATGCCGGCGGCCAGGCGCTGCTGCGGCGGCACGTGCGCCAGGTCGCGCCCGCCGAGCGTCACGCGGCCCTGCTTCAGCGGCAGGAAGCCGGTGAGCGCGCGCATCAGCGTGGTCTTGCCCACGCCGTTGCGGCCCAGCACGCCGAGCACCCGGCCCGGGCCGACCCCACCCGCCAGGCCGCGCAGCACCATGGTGTCGCCGTAGCCGCAGACCACGTCCGCAAAGTCGAGCAACGCCTCGCTCATTTGCGTGCTCCCGCGTACACCGCGCGCACGGCCGGGTCGGCCTGTATCTGCGCCAGCGGGCCGCGCGCCAGCAGCTTGCCCTGGTGCAGCACGTAGACCTCGCCGCCGATGGAGGCCACCGCGCTGATGTCGTGCTCGATGACCAGCGCGGCCGCGCCGAGGCGGCCGGTCGCGGTCTTGATGGCCTCGATCATGTGGTGCGTCTCGCCCGGCGAAAGCCCCGCGCAGGGTTCGTCGAGCAGCACCAGGCGCGGCTGCGGCAGCATGGTCATCACGAACTCCAGCGCCTGGCGCTCACCCTGCGACAGGCTGCCCGCCGGTGACTGCAACTGCCTGGCGAGCGAGGGGAACAGGCCCAGCAGCTCGCCGCGCAAGGCGCTGTCCCATGCGAGCGGCGCGCGCTGCAACGACGCGGCCGGGCGCATGCGCCCGGCCCACAGCGCGACGTCGAGGTTCTGGCTCACGCTCAAGCCCGGGAACACCGATGGAATCTGCAGCTTGCGCCCCACGCCCTGTCGCGCCACGCGCCAGGCGGTGGCGCCCGAAATATCGACGCCGTCGAGCAGGATGCGCCCGGTGCGCAGCGGCAGCCGGCCGGTCATCACGTTGAAGGCCGATGTCTTGCCCGCGCCGTTCGGGCCGATCACGCAGCGCAGGCCGGGGCCCTGCAGGTCGAAGGCAAGGCCGTCGAGGATGCGCACGCCGCCCTGCGCGCAGGCGACCTGCTCGAATACGAGGCGCACGTTGGCCGAATGCGCGGGCACCGGCGGTGCCAGGGTTCGCGGGAGCGATGCGGCTTCGTCGGGCGCGCTGAAGGGCTTGAAGCGCCGCCCCATGCCGGCCAGCCCCGCCAATCCGTCCGGCAGAAAGCGCACGACCACGATGAAGATCGCGCCCACGGCCACCTCCCAGTAGGCGAAGTGATCGCGCAGCTCCGACGACGCATAGCCCACGAACACCGCGCCCAGCAACGCGCCCAAGGGGCTGGCCTTGCCGCCGACCGCCGCCCAGATGACGAACTCCGTCGACAGCACGAAGCCCATGGTCAGCGGCGTGACGATGCCCTGGTGCATCGCGAACAGCACGCCGGCCAGCGCCGCGAGCATCGCCGAGAAAGCGAAGGCCACCGCCTTGATGCGGTCGGTGGCATAGCCGAAGAGCTGCAGCCGCTCTTCGTTCTGCGCCAGCGCGCTCCACAGCAGGCCCAGCGGGCGGCGCAGCACGCCGCCCAGCAGCAGCGTGGTGCCCAGCGCGCATGCGGCCACCACCCAGTAGAAGCTGCTGTAGCGCTCGGTGCCGGGCAGTTCCGGAATGTCGGCCATGCCGTTGAAGCCGCCCGTGACCGCGCTCCATTGCTGCGCCGCGAGAAAGCCGAGCATGGTCATCGCCAGCGTGATGAGCGAGAAGAACGGCCCGCTGCGGTGGCTGCGCGCGAACACCGGCCGCGCCGTCAGGTAGGCCAGTGCCGCGGGCAGCAGCAGCGCCAGTGGCAAGGCGGCGTACCACGCCGGCTGCTGCTGCGCGGCCTTCAGCGTGCCGCCGGCCAGGTAGGCCCCCAGCCCGAAGAACAGCGCATGGCCCAGCGGCAGAAAGCCCAGCCGGCCCCAGCACAGCGCCACGCCCTGCGTCGCGATGCCGTAGATGAGGAACAGCGCGATCTGGTAGGCGATGAAGTCGTTCGACACGAAAGGCAGCGCCACCAGCGCCAGGCCGAGCAGCCAGGGGCCCGCGACGGGCATGCGCCAGCGCGATGCGCCGGACCGAACGGGTCGCGCCGACAGCGTGGAATCAACGGCGTCCAAAGAGTCCATTCGGTTTCAACCAGAGAAAGAGGATCGACAACACCAGCACCACCGCATAGCCGCTGGTCTGGCCCGCGATGCTGCTGACGACCGACTGCGTGCCGCCGATGACGCCCACGCCGCCACCGAAGCCGCCCAGCGTGCCCAGGCCGCCGACCACCAGCACGAAGAAGGAGTCGAGCAGGTAGTCGACACCGATGCCGGGCTCTATGCGCACCAGCGGCGCCAGCAGCACACCCGCCGCGCCGGCCAGCACCACGCCGATGACGAAGGTTTGCGAGGCAAGCCGGCGCGTGTCGATGCCCAGCGCCTGCGCGAGCACGGGGTTGCCCGTCATGGCGCGCACGCGCAGGCCCATGGTGCTGCGCCGGTACCACAGCGCCAGCGCCACCATCAGCACCACGGCCAGCGCAATCAATGCCAGCCGATAGCCCGGGTACTGCACGCCGCCCAGCGACACCGGCGCACCCAGCGTGCTTTCGATGTTGCGGTAGCCGCGCCCGTACACCGCCTCCACCGTCTTGCGCATGACCATGGCCAGGCCCCAGGTGGCCAGCAGGGTGTCGAACGGGCGCGCGTACAGCGGGCGAATCAGCCAGCGCTCCACCGCGTAGCCCAGCACGCCGCACACCCCCATCGCCAGCGGCATGGCCGTGGCGATGGGCCAGCCCCACGACTGCACGGTGACGACGGCGTAGGCGCCCAGCATCACGAACTCGCCGTGCGCCATGTTCATCACGCCGAGCAGGCCGAACACCACCGCCAGCCCGAGCGTGGTGAGGCCCAGCGTGGCCAGCGCGTAGGCCAGGTTCAGCGCGTGCAGCAGCCAGCTGGTGTCCATGGCCGCGTCACACCTTGCAGGTCTGGCCGGAGGCGATGTGCGCGAAGGTCTTCACCACGCGGAAGCCCTTGTCACCGACATCGGCCAGGTAGATGTCCTGGTCCACGTGCCGCGCATGCATGGTCACCGCGCCGCGCGGGCCGCTGTAGCTCGCGCCTTCGCTGGCCGGCTCCATCTTCGCCACGTCGAGCGACTTGGCGCGCGTGGCAATGGCCTCCAGCATCAGGAAGCCTTCGTACACCGATTCGGCCAGCCCGTTGAGCGCTGGCGCCTGCGCGCCGAAGCGCTTGAAGTACGCCTCCGAGAAGGCCTTGGCCGCGGGCGTCTCGATGTTGGCGAAGTAGCCCGCGCTGGAGTACAGGTTGCGCGCGTTAGCCAGGCCGATGCCGGCCAGCGTGTTCTCCTCGAGCAGCGAGCCCAGGCGGATGGCCTTGTCGGCCAGCCCGAAGCTCGCGAAGGCCTTGTTGAAGGTGACCGAGGCACCGCCCATCAGCGACACCAGCACCGCGTCCGCCCCGCTGTCGCGGATGCGCGCGAGGCTGGAGTCGAAGTTGTCGGCGGTGAAGGGCAGGTATTCGTCGCCCACCACCTGCGCGCCGGTCTGCGCGATGTAGCCCTTGGCCGCGGCGTTGGTGTTGCGGCCCCAGATGTAGTCGTTGCCGATCAGGTACCACTTCTTCGGCTTGCGCTCGGCCGCGAGCCAGGGAATGACGGGCGCGAGCTGCTGCGCGGGCGTTTCGCCGTTCACGTAGGTGCCGCGCGCGCACTCGCCGCCTTCGTACACCGGCGTGTAGAAGTACGGCACCTGGCCCTTGAACAGCCCCACCAGCGCGCCGCGCACGGCGCTGTCGTGCATGCCGATGACCGCCTGCGCGCCCTGCCCCTTCCAGAGCTTGAGCGCGGTCTGCGAGGCCTCGGCCGGCGGCAGGCCCGCGTCGCCGAACAGCGGGTTGATGGTGCGGCCCAGCACGCCGCCGCGTGCGTTGATCGTCTGCACGGCCAGTTCGGCGCAGGCCTTGGCCGACGGGCCGAAGAGCCCGGCGGGCCCGCTCATGGGCAGAATCACGGCCACGTTGAGCGGCGACGCCGCGCGCACGCCCGCCGCGCTGGCGGCCGCGGCGGCTGCAAGGCCGTGGAGGAAGGTACGACGGTCCATGGGAACTCCTGGTTGGAATGAAAAAGGACGAAGCAGCGCAGGCGCGCTCAGCGCAGCCAGGGCGCGGACGGCAACGGCGGCAGCACCGCCTCCACCGCGGCGGCCAGCGCCAGCAGGCCGCGGTCGCTGCCGGCCGGCCCGTCGAGCCCCAGGCCCACGGGCAGGCCGCCCGCCAGCCCGGCGGGCAGGGTCACGCCCGGAATGCCGGCGTTGCTGCCCGGGTCGGTGTTGCGGATGAAGGCGGAGAAGGTGGGCAGCGCTTGGCCGTTCAACTGCACAGTGACGTCGTGCCCCACCGGCGCGGCCGTGAGCGGCGTGGTGGGGAACAGCAGCGCCCGCACGCCGTGCGCCGCGAAGGCCTCGGCGTACGCGGCCTGCAGCCCGCGCCGCGCCTGCAGCGCATGCGCGTAGATGGCCTCGGGCACCGCGCCCTCGCCCATCAGCGGCTGCACGATGGCGGCCACGTCGGGGCTGCCGATGGCGTCGACCAGCCGCCGCAGGCTCACGCCGCGCTGCGCGTAGCGAAGGTAGTCGCCCATGTCCCGGATGAACTCGTACAGCGCGATCGGAAAACCCGCCGCCTCGTTGAAGCCCGCGAGCGCCGGCAGCGGCACCTCGACCAACTGCGCGCCGGCGCTGCGCAGGCGCTCGATGGCCTCCTGCGCCACGCCGTGCACGCCCGGCTCCAGCCCTTCCCAGAAGCCCGGGCCAGGAAGGCCCAGCCGCACGCCCTGCAAAGACACGGGCACCAGCGGCTGCGCGCTGCCGCTGAGCACGCCGTCGAGCAGCGCGCAGTCTTCCACGCTGCGCGCAATGGGCCCCGCCGTGTCGCGCGTCAGCGAGATGGGCGCGATGCCCCGGCCCGGCACGCGCCCGGTCGTCGGGCGCAGGCCGACCACGCCGCACAGCGCGGCAGGCACGCGCACCGAGCCGCCGGTGTCGGTGCCGATGGCCGCGGGCACCAGCCCGGCGGCCACCACCACGCCCGAGCCTCCGCTGCTGCCGCCCGGAATGCGCGAGGGCTCCCACGGGTTGCGCGCGGCGCCGGTCACGCTGTTGTTGGTGGTGATGCCCATCGCCAGCTCGTGCATGTTCGCCTTGCCGGCAATCAACGCACCGGCCTTGCGCAGGCGCTGCACCACTTCGGCGTCGTGCTGCGGCTGCATGCCGGCCAGCGCCCGCGTGCCCGCCGCGCTGGGCAGGCCCACGGCGTCGATGTTGTCCTTGAGCGCCACCGGCACGCCCAGCAGCGCCAGGTCTTCGCCCGCCGCGATGCGCGCGTCGGCTTGCCTGGCCTGGGCGCGCAGCGCCTCGGCGTCGAAGGCGACGTAGCCGTTCAGCGCGGCGTGCGCCTCGGTGCGCGCGATGAGCGCGTCGGCCAGGTCCACGCTGCGCAGCGTGCCGTGGGGGGGGGGCGGGGGGGGCGGGCGGGGCGCCGGCGGGGGGGGGGGGGCCGGGGGTGTGGGGGGGGGGGGGGGGGTGGTTTGGGTGGG
>NZ_JASZYK010000004.1 GCF_030317035.1 Variovorax sp. J22G73 | reverse complement strand
TGATCAAAATACAGATCAAGGTGTTATGCCAAGTTGACGCATTCAAAATAATTCGCCAAAAGCTGATTCCAAACTCTATGAATTCGTCTGCCTGATCAATCGATCACGCAGACAACCCTTTATGCCTGATGACCATAGCGAGTTGGTACCACTCCTTCCCATCCCGAACAGGACAGTGAAACGACTCAGCGCCGATGATAGTGCGGGTTCCCGTGTGAAAGTAGGTCATCGTCAGGCTCTTACAGCCCAGAAAACCCCAGTCAGAATTGACTGGGGTTTTTTGCTTTGCGCGTCAGATAACTCAAGCGCAAGCGAGCAATTGGCTCGCCAAATTCAGACGTTGCGAATAAACGCGCGATCCATTGATGCGGCCCCAGACGCAATCAACTCGCTCAAGATATCGCCGGTCAATCGATCCAACTCGACATCCGCAAAGAAGCGCGAGCGGATGTTCGCCAAATAGGGCGTGCCCCTCAGCCAGCGCTCCCATTCGTCGACGCCGATCGCCTGCATCTCCAGCAGCTTGAACTTCATCAACACCTTGATGGCGTGACGCGCATGCTTCGCTGGATTGCGGCGCAGCCCATCGAGCCGGCGCCGCGCGATGGCCAGCGATTTATCGACGTCGCCAAAGACGGCCCCATGCCCGGGAACGATCTGCAGCGGTGCCAAGGTTTCGATCAAGTCCAGCGTCGCCGCCATGTCCGCAAAAGAAGGCTCACCTGCCAGCTCGGGAAACGCCACGCCGAATCCGTTTTCCCATAGCGCATCTGCTGAAATCAACGTACGCGAGGCGGGCTCGAAAAGAATCACAGAGTGAGTGTCGTGTCCTGGTGCCGCATGAACCTGCCATTGCCGATCTCCAAGCAGGCAATACGTCCCGGGTTTCAGCAAGCCGGTCAGCCCGAATCGCGGACACGTCTGCCCCGTCGCCACGAAACTCAGCGCTTCTTCATCCCAGCGTTCGACCAGCGCAGCTTCACCCGGTGGAATGTCGGTGCGAACACAGGGGTAGCGCGTCTGCAGCGCCGCATTCCCACCGCAGTGATCGCTGTGAAGGTGCGTATTCAGGATGCGATCCAGCGGTCGCTCCCCGAGCACCGACTCGATCAGCGCCACCGTCTGCTCCGCATGCGTCACATACCCGGTATCGACAACCGCCGTTTCTTCAGATCCCACAAACAAGACGTTGTTAGAAGAAAGCCACCCCCGCTCGAAAACGACAATGTTCGCCGGCAACCCGGCACTCGCACCAGAACGACCGCTCATTCAAGCGCCCGCGCTGACACGCAGTTCGCGCCGCAAGATTTTCCCGACATTGGTTTTCGGCAGCGAATCCCTGAACTCGATGTGCTTCGGCCGCTTGTAGCCGGTGAGTTGCGAGTGGCAATACTGCAGCACGGCATCTTCCGTCAGCGCGGGATCGCGCCGCACCACGAACACCTTGATCGCCTCGCCTTGCTTCTCGTCCGGCACGCCCACGGCCGCGCATTCGACGACACCTGGGCACAGCGAAATAACGTTTTCCAACTCATTCGGGAACACGTTGAACCCGCTCACCAGGATCATGTCCTTCTTGCGGTCGACGATGCGGCTGTAGCCATCGTCCTGCATCACGGCGATATCTCCTGTACGCATGAAGCCATCTGCCGTGAACGCCGCGGCGGTCTCGGCAGGCTGGTTGTAGTAGCCGGTCATTACGTTCGGCCCCTTGATGCAGAGTTCACCCGGCTGGCCGTTCGCCAGCGAGTGGCCGTCGTCGTCCTTGATGGCGATTTCGATGCTCGGCAGCGGGAGCCCGATGGTGCCGGTGAACGTCGTGTTCGACACCGGGTTGTTGGTGCCGATCGCGCAGGTCTCGCTCATGCCCCAGCCCTCGATCATCGGACAGCCGGTGGCCTCGAACCACTTGCGTGCCGTGCCTTCGGAGGCGGCCATGCCGCCTGCCTGAGAGACGAACAGCGTCGAGAAATCGATGGTCTTGAACTCCGGGTGCATCAGCAGCGCATTGAACAGCGTGTTCACCGCCGGCAGCATATGGAAGGGCCGCTTCTTCAGCACCGCGATGAACTTGTTGAAGTCGCGCGGGTTCGGAATCAGCGTCATGTGCGAGCCCTGGCGAATCACCAGCAGGCTGAGCGTCAACGCGAAGATGTGATACAGCGGCAGCGCCGCGATGCTGTTCACCTTGGCGAGATCCCCGGCGCGCGAGAGCGCCGGCGTGAACCAGGCCTCGGCCTGCAGCGTGGCCGCGACGATGTTGCGATGCGTCAGCACCGCGCCTTTCGACAAGCCTGTGGTGCCGCCCGTGTACTGCAGGAACGCGATCGAATCGAGCGTGCTCTGGTCCGGCCCGAGCGTGCGGCCGCGGCCCTCGGTGAGCGCCTGGTTGAACGGCGTGACCGTGCGGCCTTCGTCCAGCGGCAGCTTGTACGCTGGCACGATCTTCGCCAGGTGCCGCACCGCCGCGGTGATCCACGCGCCATACAGCCCGCCCAGCAGGTCGCCCATCGATGTCATGACCACGTGCTTGATCGGCGTGCGCTCGATGACCTTTTCCAGCGTCGACGCGAAGTTCTCCAGGATGACGATGGCCGTCGCGCCGGAGTCCTTCAGCTGGTGCTCCAGCTCGCGCGCCGTGTACAGCGGATTCACGTTCACGCAGGTGTAGCCCGCGCGCAGCACGCCGCACATGGTGACCGCGAACTGCGGAATGTTGGGCAGCATGATCGCCACGCGCGCGCCCGGCTCGAGGCCGCGCGACTGCAGCCAGGCGCCCAGTGCCTTCGACAGCGTGTCGAGCTCGCCGTAAGACATCCAGCGCTCCATGCACACCGAGAACGGCTTGTCGGCATGGCGCGCGAACGCCTCGTCGAACATGTGGGGCAAGGAACGGTATTGCTCGGGATGAATCTCGAGCGGTACGCCGGCCGGATAGTTGTGTTGCGTGGATGTCTGCATGCAAGCTCCTTTGGCGCGGATTGTGGGAGGCAGCATGCCTCCGCCGCCAGCGGGCTTGTCCTAGGAGGGGCGCAAAGGATGTCGCGCGCGCGATAGCCGCGCGGCGCGCATCTTTGCAAGCGCGATCAGGCCTTGCCTGATTCGCCCGGCAGCAGCACACCGGCCTCGATGTCGCTCTGGACCTCGAGCGCCGCGTACAGCGGCGCGAAGTCGGGCGCCGTCAGGTCGAACAGCTGCGCGAAGCTGTCGATCACGAAGTAGTTGGCCTGGTAGGTGTCGATCTTGTAGCGCGTGCGCATGGCGCGCAGCAGGTCCAGCGGCAGGCGGCGCGGCTCGTCGCTGAGCACCGCGTGCTTCAGCTCGCCCACCGAGCTCAGGATGCCCGCGCCGTAGGCGCGCAGGCCCTCGGGCTGGCGAATCAGGCCGAACTCCACCGTGTACCAGTACAGCCGCGACAGCTTCTCGCCGGCTCCCAGTTCATGCGCCTTGATGCCGCCCGCGCCGTAGCGCTGCACGTAGTCGGCGAAGGTCGGGTCGAACAGCATCGGCACATGGCCGAAGAGGTCGTGGAACACGTCGGGCTCGACGATGTAGTCGAACTCCTCGGGCTTGCGGATCCAGTCGGTCACCGGAAACTTGCGGTTCGCCAGCAGCGTGAAAAAGGGCAGCTCCGGAATCAGCCCCGGCACGGCGGCGATCTCCCAGCCCGTGGCGCGGTGCAGCCGGTCGTTGATTTCGTCGAAGCGCGGAATGCGGTCTTTCACGCCCAGCGACGGCAGCGCGTTGATGAAGGCGTCGCACGCCAGGCCGGGCAACTGCGCGGCCTGCCGCTCGTAGAGCCGCCGGTAGGTGTCATGGTCGGCTGGCGTGTAGCTGGCCCAGTCCTGCGGGCAGGTGTAGTCGGACAGCACGGTGCCGCCGCGCGAGTAGTCGCCGCGCGGCGGGCGATCCGAGGCGCCATACACGGCGGGCGTGACGGCGGAGGTGACAATGGCGGCGGCAGGGGAGTCCATGAGTGAAGCGATCGCTGGAAGAAGGGTTACTTGAGCCAGCGGTCCATGGTCCGCTGGAAGTCGCCGCCGGCTTGCTGCAGGTGCAGCCATTGGTCGACGTACGACTTGAAGGCCACGTCGTCGCGCGGCAGCATCCAGGCCATTTCGCCGTACTGCAGCGGCTTGTCGGGGTTGACTGCGCACAGGCCCGGCTTGAGCTTCTGCTGCGTGATTGCCTCGGCCGCCTCGGTGACGAACACGTCGGCGCGGTTGGCGAGGATCTCGTCGAAGATCGTCACGTTCTCGCCGTGCAGCGTCAGCCTGGCCTGCTTGAAATTGGCGCGGGCGAAGCGCTCGTTACTGCCGCCCGGGTTGAAGATGACGCGCACCGACGGCTGGTCGATGGCGGCCACGCTCTGGTACTTGGCCACGTCAGCGCAACGCGCGATGGGCGTCTTGCCGTTGACCATGTAGGGCGCGCTGAAAAAGGCGCGCTTCTGCCGGTCGGTGGTGACCGACACGCCACCCACGGCGATGTCGCACTTGCCCGCTGCCAAGTCGGGCAGCAGGTTGGCCCAGGTGGTCTTGATCCACTCGGGCTTGGCGCCCAGGCTCGTGCTGAAGCCGGTCATCAGGTCGACGTCGATGCCCTCGAAGGCGCCGTCCGTCTTCTGGAAGCTGAAGGGTTTGTAGTCGCCCGGGGTGCAGATGCGGAGCACGGCGGCTTTCTGCACCGCGTCGAGGTGGGAGCCCGCCACCAGCGGCACCGCCGACGGTGCCATGGGTGTCGCGGGCTGCATGGCGCAGCCCGAGAGAGCAGCGGCTGCAGCCGCGACGAGTGTCAGACCGATCGAAAACGTGCAGCTGCGCATGCCGGGCTCCTGGAGCAGTGGATAGGTGGGTTGCGAGCGCTTATTTTGCGGCGCTCAGCACGCCACGGCGCATCTGGTCGAGCTCGATGCTCTCGAACAGCGCCTTGAAGTTGCCGTTGCCGAAGCCGTCGTCGCCCTTGCGCTGGATGAACTCGAAGAAGATCGGGCCGAGCTGGTTCTCGCTGAAGATCTGCAGCAGCAGCGCGTCCTTCTTGCCATCGATCAGGATCTTGCGCTTCTGCAGTTCGGCCACGCTTTCGCCGTGCTCCGGAATGCGCTTGTCGACCAGTTCGTAGTACGTGTCGATGGTGTCCAGCAGCGTCACGCCCTTGGCGCGCAGTTCGTCGACGGTCGCGTACAGGTCGTCCGAGCCCATCGCGATGTGCTGGATGCCCTCGCCCTTGTACATGTCCAGGTACTCCTGGATCTGGCCGGCCTGCTCCTTGCCCTCTTCGTTGATCGGGATGCGGATCTTGCCGCAGGGGCTGGTCATGGCCTTGCTCTTCACGCCCGTGACCTGGCCTTCGATGTCGAAGTACTTGATCTCGCGGAAGTTGAAGAGCTTTTCGTAGAAGCCGGCCCAGACGTTCATGCGGCCGCGGTACACGTTGTGCGTCAGGTGGTCGATGTAGGTCAGGCCGTTGCCGAACGGCGAGAGCGCCTGTTCGGGCGCGACGCCGGGCAGCGCCTCGAAGTCGACGTCGTAGAAGCCGATGTTGCCGATGTCGCCAGGCTTGGCGCCGTTCTTGCCGGGCCAGCGGTCCACCAGGTAGATCAGGCTGTCGCCGATGCCCTTGATGGCGGGAATGTTCAGCTCGCCCGGGCCGGCCTTGTCGGCGAAGCCCCAGGCACCGAGCGAGGTGGCACGCTCGTAGGCCTGCTTGGCGTCCTGCACGCGGAAGGCGATGGCGCACACGCTCGGGCCGTGCTCGCGCGCGAATTTCTGCGCGAAGGAATCGGGCTCGGCGTTCAGGATGAAGTTGATCGTGCCCTGGCGGTACAGCAGCACGTTCTTGTGGCGGTGCTTGGCCACGGCGGTGAAGCCCATGCGCTCGAAGACCTTGCCCATGGCGACCGGATCGGGTGCCGCGTATTCGATGAATTCGAAGCCGTCGGTGCCCATGGGGTTGTCCCAGGGCGTGAAGGCGGGTGCGTCGGCTTGGCTCATGTGCGGTCTCCGAAAGAGTGGGGATTCGTTGAATGAATGGGGGCGCGATCTCGGGGCGAAACCGGCCGGTCATGCAATGTAGGGCGAACGGCTCTCAGGTTTTCTGCGTTTCCGGGCGCACATGCTGGCCTTGACGCAGTAAAACTGCAAAAATAGAAGAATGGAAGCACTGGACAAGATAGATCGGCTTATTTTGCGCACGCTGCAAGCAGACGGCCGCGCTACCTACGACCAGATCGCGGAGCAGGTGAGCCTGTCGCCCAGCGCGGTGCTGCGCCGGGTCAAGCGGCTCGAAGAGCACAAGGTCATCGACCGCTACGTGGCGCTGGTGCCGCCCGAGGCCGTGGGGCTGGGCCTGACCGCATACCTCAACGTGCGGCTCGAAAAGCACACCGAAAGCCACAAGCGCAACCCGATGGACCTCTTCCGCGCGAGCGTGCAGACCTGGCCCGAGGTGGTCGAGTGCGCGGCGTTGACCGGCGACATGGACTACCTGCTGCGCGTGGTGGTGGCCGACATGGCCCACTACAGCCGCTTCATCATGGACACCCTGCTCAAGCACCCCAGCGTGCAGGACTGCAAGACCAGCTTCGTGCTGGACCGTGTCAAGGCCACCACGGCTGTGCCGGTTTAGCCACACCCGGTTGCGCGAGCGCCACGCGATCCGGCATTGGGTCACGAATGCGTCTTGCAATTGACCCTGCATGCTTGTTGATTAAGGGAAAACCCTTACATTCGATGCATGCTCAACGCCAAGACCTTCCTCAAAGCGTCTCTAGGCCTCGGCTCTTTCCTCAAGGCGCCGATGGTTGAAACGCAACCGCGCGCCGCCAGCGCGCCTCAACCCGTGATGGTGCCGATCCGCTCGATCGGCCCGCGCGAGCGCGAGCGCATCGCCCGCCACCTGCTCGACCTGACCCCGCACGACCGCTACCTGCGCTTCGGCTACGCGGCGGCCGACGAACAGGTGCAGCGCTACGTCGACGGCCTCGACTTCGAGCGCGACGAGCTCTTCGGCATCTACAACCGACGCCTCGAACTGATCGCCATGTCGCACCTGGCCTTCGCGCCCGGCGACCAGCACAGCGACTGCGCCGAGTTCGGCGTCTCGGTGTCGGCGCACGCGCGTGGCCGCGGGTATGGCGCCCGCCTGTTCGAGCGCGCCGTGGTCGTGGCGCGCAACGAGGGCGTGGGCATGCTCTTCATTCATGCGCTGAGCGAGAACGCCGCCATGCTGAAGATCGCGCGCAACGCCGGCGCCACCGTGGTGCGCAGCGGCGCCGAGGCCGAGGCCCATCTGCAGCTGCCCAGCGCCACCTTCGACAGCCGCATGAGCGAGATCGCGTTGGAGCACTACGCCGCGGTTGACTTCGCGCTCAAGAGCCGCGCCAAGCAGTTCTGGTCGTTCCTGGCCAGCCTGCAGGAAGTGCGCAGCGGCATGCGCGCGGCACGGCGCAAATCGGGTTCCTGAGCCTCCGCGTTAGCGCGCCGCGTGGACTGGGCATGGCCCACGGGTGGCCCGCATGTGGCCTATAACGGCCGTGCGATAGAGGCTGTCATACGCAATCCGGTATCCTTGCGTCTCTTCAACTAAGCCCTCCCGCAGTGGCCGAACCTCACCCTGAACGCGCTCCCGTTGAACGGGAAGACAAGCGCGGCTTCCTCCAGAAGCTCGCCGAATTCATCCACCCCGGACCAGACTCGCGCGACGAGCTGATCGAAACCCTGGCGGACGCCGAGGACAACGAGGTGATCGGCGCCGAGTCGCGCGTGATGCTCGAAGGCGTGCTGCGCATGGCCGACATGACCGCCGGCGACGTCATGGTCGCCGCCCCGCGCATGGACACGGTGAACATCGACGCGCCCTACGACGCGTTGCTGCACCTGGTCATCGACACCGCTCACTCGCGCTTTCCGGTGTACGAGGGCGAAAAAGAAAACATCATCGGCATCCTGCTCGCGAAAGACCTGCTCAAGCTGCAGCGCGCGCCGGGCCTGAACATTCGCGCGTTGCTGCGCCCGGCCACCTTCGTGCCCGAGAGCAAGGGCCTGAACGACCTGCTGCGCGAGTTCCGCGGCAACCGCAACCACCTGGCCATCGTCATCGACGAGTTCGGCCGCGTGGCCGGCCTGATCACCATCGAGGACGTGCTCGAGCAGATCGTCGGCGAGATCGAGGACGAGTTCGACATCGCCGAGGACGAGGGCGACATCTTCGGCCTGGCCGACCACACCTACCGCGTCTCGGGCGACACGCCCATCGAGCGCGTGGCCGAGGCCTTCGGCATCGTGTTCGACGAAGAGCAGCTCAGCGAAGACTTCGACACCATCGGCGGGCTGATCGCGCACGAGATGGGCCACGTGCCCAAGCGCGGCGAGCACCACGCCATCGGCGGCTTCGACTTCGTGGTGCTGCACACCAAGGGCGGCGCGGTGCGCTGGTTCAAGGTGTCCCCGGCCCGCGGCGGCGACGCGGCCGACTGATGCGCGGCACGCCAGCCTCTTCTTCCGCCCACCTGTTCCGCCTGCTCGGCTTCGGCGCCGCAGGGCTCGCCCAGGCGCTGTCGATGGCGTCGCCCGTGGGCGGCAAGCCGCTGTGGTGGCTGCAACTGCTGTCGCTCGGCGCGCTGGTGTGGCTGCTCGACGGGTTGCGCGCGCAAGGTGCCGGCTGGCGCCGGGCCGGCCTGCATGGCTGGCTTTTTTCGACCGCCTGGCTCACCGGCAGCTTCTGGTGGCTCTTCATTTCCCTGCACACCTACGGCGGCTTGCCCGCGCCCTTGGCGGTCATCGCCGTGGTGGCGCTGGCCGCGGCGCTCGGGCTCTACTACGCGGCGGCTGCCGCCTGGTTCGTGGTGCGTGGACCGCAGGGCCGGGTAACGGGCGCGCTGGTGTTCGCTGCCTTGTGGACGCTCGCCGAACTCGTGCGCGGCAGCTGGTTCACGGGCTTCCCGTGGGGCGCGGGCGGCTACGCGCATGTCCAAGGGCCGCTGGCCGCGCTGGCCCCGTGGGTCGGCGTGTACGGCATCGGCGCGGCGGCGGCGCTGGTGGTGGCGCTGGTCGCGCTGCACCGGCCGGTTCGCGCCGTCGAGTGGGCGCAAGGCGTGGCGCTGATCGCGCTGGTGGTCGCCATGCCGCACCTCGTGCCTTCGCTGCGAAGCGATGTGCAAGGCGACAAGGGCGCCGCCGGCAAGCTCCAGGTCGCGCTGCTGCAGGGCAACATCCCGCAGGACGAGAAATTCATTCCGGGCGGCGGCATCGAGACTGCGCTGCGCTGGTACGGCGAACAGCTGCGCGACGCCAAGGCCTCGCTCGTGGTCACGCCCGAAACCGCCTTGCCGCTGCTTCCCCAGCAGCTTCCGCCCGGCTACCTCGAGGCCATCCAGGCGCGCTACAGCCAGGGCACGCAGGCGGCCATCGTCGGCCTGCCCATGACCGGCCTTGGCGGGCCGGGCACGTACAGCAACTCGGTGCTCGGCTTCCAGCCCGGCGCCGTGCAGGCCTACCGGTACAGCAAGCACCACCTCGTGCCCTTCGGCGAATTCATTCCCACGGGCTTTCGCTGGTTCATCCAGATGATGAACATCCCGTTGGGCGACTTCGAGCGCGGCGGCCTCGCGCAGGCGCCGTTCCTCTGGCAGGGCCAGCGCATCGCGCCCAACATCTGCTACGAAGACTTGTTCGGCGACGAGATCGGCGCCAACTTCAAGGACGAGGCCACGGCCCCCACCATCCTGCTGAACGTGAGCAACATCGCGTGGTTCGGCGACTCGGTGGCCATCGACGAGCACCTGTCCATCTCGCGCATGCGCGCGCTCGAGTTCGCACGGCCGATGGTGCGCGCCACCAACACCGGCGCCACCGTGGTCATCGACGCGCAAGGCCGCGTGACGCACGAGCTGCCGCGCCTCACGCGCGGCGTGCTGGAGGCCGACGTCGAAGGCCGCCGCGGCCTCACGCCCTATGCGCGCTGGGTGGCGCCCTTCGGGCTGTGGCCGCTGTGGATTCTGGCGATGGCCATCGTGGCCGCGGCCTTCGTGCTGGGCCGCCGCCGGCGCTGACGATCAGGCGTTCTCGGCGGTCTGCGCGGCCTTCACCGGCCAGTCGCGCAGCTTGCCCGGGTTCAGCAGCCCCAGCGGATCGAAGCGCTTCTTCACCTCGATGACCTCCGGCGGCAGCGGCCCGCCGGCCTTGCCGTCTTCCACGATGTTCACGTGCGGGTTGTTGATGTGCACGTTGTGCGCGCGGTGGATGTCGATGATCTCGTTCAGCCGCTCTTCCGTGCTGAAGCGCACCAGCTGCAGCCCGCTGCAGGTCAGCAGCCCCGCCACATTGCGCAGGAACTCGACGTGCATCATCACCTCGCCGCCCAGCAGCTTTTCCATCTCGATGATCTGCTCGACGTGCTTGCCCGGAATGAAGCCGCTCTGCAGGTAGGTGAGCGTGGGGTCGATCTTCAGCGCGTGCAGCGTCGTGTGGTTCCAGGTGAATTCCATCAGCGTGCGGTTGCTCTTCTGCACCTCGGCCGCCGTCTTGCGGTAGCCCACGGTGCCACCGTGCGCCTCCACCAGCAGCATCATGGCCGGCTCGTTCGACTCGGCCACCAGCGACAGCACCGTGTGGCAGCCCTTGGGCAAATGCGCCGCCAGCTGCGCCAGGTGCTCGCCGATGGGCGCCGCGAAGAAGGTAACGCCGCGCTTCACGATGCCCGGCGCGTTCGCGAGCTTGTCGGCGAAGTTCAGCGCGTTCTCGAAGCTGTCGAAAGTGACCAGCGTTTCCAGCCAGGGGTGCGCGGGCGCCAGCGCGATCTCCAGCTCCAGCACCAGCCCGTTGGTGCCCCACAGATGGTGCATGCGCATGGCGTCGGGGCCGCGCAGTTCCACCATCTGCGGCTCGGCCTCGATGGTCATCGCGCGAATGCCGATCACGTTGCCCGGCGCGCTCAGCGGCCCGTAGTTGAGGGAGCCCACGCCGCCGAAGCCGCCGCCGAAGAGCCCGCCCAGCGTCGCGCTGCGGTAGGTGGAAGGCACGCAGCGCATTTCCTGGCCCGTGGGCTTGGTCTGCTTCTCGAGCTCGCCCAGGCGGATGCCGGCCTGCGCGCGCGCCACGCCGGGCCGCACCCACAGGCAGGCGTTGTAGGCCGTCATGTCGAGCACCACGCCGCCGGCCAGCGGCGTGGTCTGGCCGTAGTTGCCGGTACCGCTGCCGCGGATGGTGATGGGCACGCCGCGGCGCGCGCAGGCACCGACCACCGAGCGGATTTCTTCTTCGGTGCGCGGGCGCACGACCACGTCGGCGCGCTTGTCCTTCAGCTGGCGCGTGAGCACCGGGCTGAACCAGGAGAAGTCTTGCGAAAGGCGCGTGACGCGGCCCTCGTCGGTGATCCAGTCGAGGTCGGGGAGTTCGAGCAGCAGCTGCTCGATGACGGAAGCGGGAGCGTTCATGGTTGGGTTCAATCCTGGGAAAGTTCGCTCGCATGCCACGAGCCCAGCGCCACCTTGGTGAGCCAGGCCATCAGCACGAAGAGCGCGACGCCGGTGAGGGAAATGAGCAGCAGGGCGGCGAACATGCGCGGAATGTTCAGCTGGAAGCCCGCCTGCAAAATTTGATACGCCAAGCCCGCGCCCGAGCCGCCTGTGCCGGCGACAAACTCCGCCACCACCGCACCGATGAGCGCCAGGCCGCTGGAAATGCGCAGCCCGCCGAAGAAGTACGGCAGCGCGCTCGGAATGCGCAGGCGCACCAGCTGTTGCCAGCGCGTGGCGCGGTTCAGCTTGAAGTAGCTCTGCAGGTCGGGGTCGATGCTGCGCAGCCCCAGCGTGGTGTTGCTGATGATGGGGAACAACGCCACCAGCGCCGCGCACACCGTCATGGCCGCCACCGGGTTCTTCACCCAGATGATGATCAGCGGCGCCACCGCCACGATGGGCGTCACCTGCAGCAGCACCGCGTACGGAAAGAGCGCGGTCTCGATGCGCTTGCTCTGCACGAACAAAAACGAGATCAGCACGCCCGCCACCGTGGCCAGCAGGAACGACAGCACGGTGATTTTCAGCGTGACCAGCAGCGCGTTGCCCAGCGGGCCCCAGTCGGTCACCAGCGTCTGCATCATCAGGTAGGGCGAGGGCACCAGGTAGGCGGGCAGCTCCATGGCGACCACCATCCATTGCCACAGCGCCACCAGCACCACGCCGATGAGCACCGGGTACAGCACGCGCTGCACGCGCGGCTGGGCCAGCAGCGGCGTGGGCGCCTTCTTCGTCGGCTTCTTCTGTTGCGTCGCGGTCATGGCGCAGCCTCCTCTTCGGTGGTGCTGGCGCGCAGCAGGCTGTCCTGCAGCTGCTTGGCGTAGCGCGCGAACTCGGGCGTGACCATGAAGTCGGCCTTGCGCGGATAGGGCTCGTCGATGCGGAACTGCTCCACCACGCGGCCCGGCCGCGCGGCCATCATCACCACGCGGCTCGACAGGAACACCGCCTCGTGGATGGAGTGCGTCACGAAGATCACCGTGAGCTTCTTCTTGCGCCACAGGTCGAGCAGGTCGGCGTCGAGCTTGTGGCGCGTGATTTCGTCGAGCGCGCCGAAGGGCTCGTCCATCAGCAGCAGGTCGGGCTGCGTGACCAGGCCACGCGCGATGGACACGCGCATCTGCATGCCGCCCGAGAGCGCGCGCGGCAGTGCGCTGGCAAACTTTTCGAGCCCTACCAGCGCGAGCGATTCGGTCACGCGCGCATCGGCCTCCTTGCGCGGCACGCCCGCCAGGTCCAGCGGCAGGCGCACGTTGGTCTGCACGCTGGCCCACGGCATCAGCGTGGCCGACTGGAACACGAAGGACATCTTTCGCGTGCTGTCCTGCAGCTGGCTCACGGGCTTGCGCCACACCAGCAGGCGGCCGTCGCTGGGTTCGAGCATGCCCGCCACCATCTTCAGCAGCGTGCTCTTGCCGCAACCCGAAGGGCCCAGCAGGGTGACGAATTCGCCCTCGGCGATGGACAGGTCCACCGGCAGCAGCGCCTGCGTGCCGTTGGGGTAGGTCTTTTCGGCCGAGAGTATTTCGACGGCGGGCACCGAGGGTGCGAGCTCCGGCGGTGGCGCCAGCGTGTGGGGTTCGATGCGATTCATGCTTGGGGCCTTTCGAGAACGGCCGCAACGCGCGGCCGCCTGGTTTCAGGGCTGAACAGGGTCCAGCGCGTCGAACGCGTCAGGGCAGGACCTTCGCGTCCTTCACGAACTCGGTCGTGTAGGTCTTGGCGAGTTCCACCTTGGCGGGGTCGAGCAGCTTCGCGCTCACCAGGAAGTCGTAGCTCGCCTTGGCGCGCGCATCGGTCATCACGCCGATGCCCAGCTTGGCGGCGTCGCCGCCGGTGATCATTCCCATCTCCTTCAGCTTGGCCACGCTGTAGGCGAGCTGGTCGTCGGTCATGTTGGGGTTGTCCTTCTTGATCAGCGCGTTGGCGGGCGCCGGGTCGGCCAGGTAGCTCTTCCAGCCTTCGGCCGAGGCCTTGACGAACGCGGCGACCTGCTTGTTGCGGTCCTTCAGCGTCTTTTCCATGCACGACACCGTGGTGGCGTAGGCCGGGAAGCCGTGGTCGCTGAACATCAGCACGGTGCTCTTCACGCCGGCCTTCTGGATGGCGTAGGGCTCGGAGGTGAGGTAGCCCTGCTGCGCGGTGTTCTTGTCGGCCACGAAGGGCTGGATGTTGAAGGTGTAGGGCCGCGTCTGTTCGTCGGTAAAGCCGAACTTGGTCTTCAGCCACGGCCAGTAGCCGCGTTGCGCCTGCGCGCCGATGAGCAGCGTCTTGCCCTTCAGGTCTTCGAACTTCTTCACGTCGTCGTGCGCGATGAGCACCTGCGGGTCCTTCTGGAAGAAGGCCGCCACGTTCACCACGGGCACGCCGCCTTCGCGCACCTGCATCATCTGGATGTCGCTCGAACCCATGATGCAGTCGGCCTGGCCGGCGGCCATCATCTGGGTGATGTTGACCTGCGGGCCGCCCATCTTGATGGTCACGTCCAGGCCGTACTTCTTGTAGATGCCCTGCGCCACGGCCTGGTAGAAGCCGCCGTGCTCGGCCTGCGCGTACCAGTTGGTCATGTAGGTGAACTTGTCCTCGGCCTGCGCGGGCGCGGCGGCGAGGAAGGCGATGGCGGCGGCGCCGGCCAGGGACAGAGCGAAGGAGCGCATGGAATGGACCTCTCGAGGGCTGGGTGAAGTGAAAAAAAGAAAACGGTGAAGGGGCCGATGCAAGAAGCAGGCGCGGCCGGTTCAGGTCAGGCCGGCGTGAAGCTCTGCTGGATGAAACCCTGCTGGTGGCCGCGCTCCCAGGTGGCTTCCTCGCGCACGACCCAGCGCAGCGCGTGGAGCTCGGTCAGCGCCTGCACCCAGCTGTCGGACAGCGTGTCCAGGATGGCCTCGCCCTGTTCGCGCGTGGCGGTGGTTGGGTCGCCGATGACGCCGCTGGGGCCGAAGTCGCGCGCCGTCCAGGCGCAGGCCGGGCGGCCGTCGGCCGACAGCAGCTTGATGGGGAAGGGCGGCGGAAAGTTGGCCACCGCGCGCTCCATGTGCACCGTCTCGGGCGCCAGCGCGAGCATCAGCGCGGTCTCGGAATGGCCGGCGTGCATCGCGAGCTTCTTTTCCTGCTCGCTCACCTGCTTGCTGGCCGCGCTCGGCAGGCGCGACACGCCGTGCGGCACGATCACGAAGTCGCCGTGGCGCAGGCGCAGCTCGCGCGCCGCCATTTCCAGCACCTGCGGCTGGCCGCCGTGGCCGTTGGCGAACAGCAGCTTGCGAAAGCCCGAGCGGTAGACCGACTCGCCGATCTCGATCACGGTCGACAGCAGCGTGGTGCCGGTGAGCGTCATGGTGCCCGGAAAGTGCAGGTGCTCTTCCGACTTGCCATAGGTGATGGTCGGCAGCGCGAAGGCGCGCACGTCGGCCGGCAGCTTTTCCAGCGCCTTGCCCATCACGCCCGAGCTGATCACGCTGTCGACCGAGCACGGCAGGTGCGGGCCGTGCTGCTCGATGGCGCCGCAGGGCAGCACGATGACGGTGTTCTCGCGGTCGGGCAGCGCGGCGATTTCGGTCCAGCTCAGGTAGGGCAGGAAGCGGTGGGGCGGGATGTAGCCGTGGAGCATGGGGTGTCCTTGGGGTTCGTTACCGGGGGAGGAAGGGCGTGGCGTCGCCGCGCGTCACGCGGCCGTCGCGCAGCACCACGCGGTTCGCGGTGCGCGAGGGCCAGCCGTGGCGGTCGGCGTCGGTGAAGAGCACCAGGTCGGCGGGGGCGCCGACCAGCGTGGGCTGTGCAGGAGCGCGCTCGCGCCGCAGCCAGTCGCCGCGGCACAGCGCCTGCGACCAGGTGTCGAAGGGCTCGTCGAGCTGCGCCACCAGCGCGGCCGTGCCCAGCGCCTCGACCGGGTCGAAGCTGCCGAGCCGGCAGAAGGGGTCTTGCACGTTGTCGCTCGCGAACAGCAGCGGAATGCCGCGCTCGCGCGCTTCCTTCACCAGCGTGATGCCGCGCTGGCGCGGCGTGCGGCCGGTGACGGCGTCCTGCAGCAGCAGGTTGGTGGCGGGCAGCGACACCACGGTGATGGGCGCGCGCGCCACCGCGTCGAGCGTGGCGAAGGCCTGCGCCTCGGGCTGGGCCGACAGCGCGCAGATGTGGCCGCAGACCACGCGGCCTTCGTAGCCGATCTCGCGCAGGATGCGCGCCGTGGCCTGCAGGCCGACCGCCGCGGCGTTGAGCTCTTCGTCCACATGCAGGTCGATGTCCAGGTCGCAGGCCTGCGCCGACACCAGCAGGTTGCGCAGCGCGTTCTCGCTCCAGTTGGTGGAGTGCACGAAGCCGCCCAGCAGCGCGTGCGGGCCGGTGGCCTTCACCTGCCGGGCCAGGCGCAGGGCCTGCGCCGCGTCTTCGAACAGCGGCAGCTTGATGAGGCTCACCTGCTCCAGGCGCACCTTGCCGGCCCACTCCTGCGCCAGCTCGGCCATCACGGGCCAGGCCATGGGCAGCGACTCGGGCTCCCACCAGTCGACGTGCGTGCGCACGTGGGTGGTGCCGCATTCCCAGGCCCACTGCAGGCCGCGCGCGGCACGCTCGCGCACGTCGGCGGACGTCCAGTGCACGCGGTCGGCCAGCATTGCGTCGATGGCGCCGAGCAGACCGGGCTGCACCTGTTTCATGCGCGGCAGCGTGAAGGCCTTGTCGAGGTGCGTGTGGGCATCGACGAAGCCGGGCAGGGCGAGCGTGCCGGCCAGGTTCCATGCGGTGGCGGCGCTGCCTTCGGTGGCGGGGTTGCCGTTGGCATCGGCCACGGGGCGCACCGCCTGCACACGGCCGGCTTCGATGGCGATGCGCGCCAGCACCGGCACGCCGTCGTGCTGCGGCCAGTCGGTCGGCAGCAGCCAGCGCGGCAGCCGCACGTTGTCGAGCAGGGTCGGCGCGGTGCTCATGCGAAGCGCGCCATCGCGTTGCCGACCTTCGCCTTGAAGCGCTTCAGCTGGGGCTCGGTCGCCACGTTCATGTGGTAGTGGGCGTGGTAGTCCACCTTGGCGCCCTGGCCGGTGAGCCGCTTCATGTAGCGCGTGACGATCTTGCGCGGCGGGTCGCCCATGTACATCGCCACCCAGCGCGGCCGGCCGTAGGTGACCACGGCGCTGATGCGCTTGATGTGCGTGAGCATCGGCTTCACGTTGGCCGGGTCGCTGATGTCGAAGGCCACGCCCGGCATGAAGATCCGGTCGAAGTAGCCCTTGAGCATGGCCGGCAGGCCGAAGCACCAGGTCGGAAAGCAGAACACGATGCCCTCGGCCCATTGCAGGCGGTCGATATAGGGCTTCAGCGGGATCTGGTTGGCCGGCACCTCGTGGTAGCCCAGGCGTTCCTCGCGCGAGAGCACCGGGTTGAAGCCTTCGGCGTACAGGTCGCAGTCGTCCACCTCGTGCCCGGCGGCGCGCAGGTTCGCCAGCACCTCCTGGTGCAGGGCGGCATGGAAGCTGGTTTCGACCGGATGGCAGTAAATGACGAGCACGCGCATGGTGTTTGACCGCTTAATCAGAGCAAGTGGTCAGGTTATGCAAGCGACGTGCCAGAACGAGTGCACCGGGTTGGGGCGGGAGTTCCGGTTCAAGCGCCCCTTCAGTTCCGCCGGGGCTTGCCGATATCCGAGGGGCGGGCGCGGAGGGCGCGCGCTTTTCCTGCTTTTCTGATCGGCGACATGACGGAACCTAGGCTTCGATGGGCGAGTGGCGCGCGGTGTGCGGCGGCGCCTGTTGCCGGCGCACTGGCGCTGGCACTCGCAGGCGTCGGCACGCTCGTGCCGCTGCCGTCCCGGGCGGAGTCAGGCTATGGCAGCGGCAGCGCCTCGGCGCGCGTGCACATCACCGTGGTCGTGCCGCCGGTGTTCCGCGTGCTGCAGGTCACGCCGGTGGCCGACGGCTACGAGTACCGGGTGTGGACCAACATGAGGCTGGTCGCCATCGGCGGGCGCGAGTACCGCTTCGACCACGTCGGCGAAAACACGGTGCGCGTGCCCACGGCGCCTGGAGACACCTGGATCGTGCACGGGCTCTAGGCCGCGTCAGCCCTGTCAGCCCTGTCAGCCCTGTCAGCCCTGTCGGCCCTGTCGGCCCTGTCGGCCCTGTCGGCCATGAGGGCCATGAGGGCCCTGCAGCCCCGCGGCTTCAGGTCTTGATGCCGCACCCGTTCAGTACGAAGGCGACCAGCTCGCGCGCGATCGGCTCGCGGTCGATGGGCGCGTCCGGCGGCAGGCCGAGCATCACGCGCGTCTGGATGGCGTAGTCGGCGTAGCTCTGGGTCATGGCCCACACATGCATCAGCAGGATGCGCGCGTCCAGCGGGCGCATCTGCCCGCGCGCGATCCAGCCGTTGATGATGTCGACCTTCTTCTGCGTCCAGGCCCGCGCGTTGGGCCAGTAGCGGTCCAGGTTGCGCCCGCCGTCGAGGATTTCGCGCGTGAAGATGCGCGACATCTCGGGGCTGTCGATGGCGTGGTCCAGCTTCTTGCGGATGTAGTCGCCCAGCACCGTGGCGGGGTCGCTCGCGTCCTCGAACGAGAACACCACCTTCCACGCGTGCAGCACCTGCATCAGCAGCTCTTCGTAGAGCTCTTCCTTGCCCACGATGTAGTAGTGCAGCTGGGGCTTGGTCAGGCCGGCGCGCGCGGCGATGGCCTGGGTGGAAGTGCCCTTCAGGCCGTGCAGGCTGAACTCCGCGACCGCCGCGGTGCGGATCGCCGCCATGATGCGTTCGCGCCCCGGCCGCGCGCGCGACAGCGGCCCCTCGGGGGCGGGCATTTCCTGGGCGGGAGAGGCGGCGAGGGCTGCGGAATCTGCGGAGGGATCTGCTGAGGAATCGGCGTTCATGGCAAGGCGGGCTGCAGAGGGGCGCGGTCGATGGTAATCCTTCGCGCATGGCTGCATGCGATGCCGGCATGGACGCGCGGTGCATGCGGGCATGGTTCATGTATCTTCCTCGCCGCCTCGAAAGATTCCACTTCAACACAGGAGCTCTCCATGTACCTTTCTCCCCGTTTCAGGGCCCTCGCGGCCGGTGCCGCCCTGCTGGCGGCCAGCGCGCTCGCGCAGGCGCAGCAGGCGCTGCCCAACGTGGTGATCCTTGCCACCGGCGGCACCATCGCGGGCGCAGGCGCCTCGGCCGTCAACAGCGCCACCTACGCGGCGGCGAAGGTGGGCGTGGAGAAGCTCATCGCCGGCCTGCCGGAGCTTTCCAAGGTGGCCAACGTGCGCGGCGAGCAGGTGTTCCAGGTCGCATCGGAAAGCCTCACCAACGACAACCTGCTGACGCTGGCCAAGCGCGTGTCGGCGCTGTCGAAGCAGCCCGACGTGGACGGCATCGTCATCACTCACGGCACCGACACGCTCGAGGAAACCGCCTACTTCCTGACCCTCACCGTGCACACCGCCAAGCCCATCGTGGTGGTCGGCTCGATGCGCCCGGGCACCGCGCTGTCGGCCGACGGTGCGCTCAACCTGTACGACGCCGTGAACGTGGCGGGCAGCAAGGACGCCATGGGCAAGGGTGTGCTGGTGACGATGAACGACAACATCGACAGCGGCCGCGACGTGAGCAAGAACGTCAACATCAAGACCAGCGCCTTCTCCAGCCAGTGGGGCCCGCTGGGCATGGTGGTGGAGGGCCGGAACTACTGGTTCCGCGCGCCGGTGAAGCGCCACACCATGAACTCGGAGTTCAACATCGACAGCATCAACGCGCTGCCGCCGGTGGAGATCGCCATGGGCTACGAAGGCGTGTCCTCGGTTGCCATCGACGCCATTGCCAAGAGCGGCGTGAAGGCGCTGATCCACGGCGGCACGGGCAACGGCTCGGTGGCCGACCGCATCGTGCCCAACCTGCAGAAGGCGCGCGCCGACGGCGTGATCGTCATTCGCAGCTCGCGCGTGCCCGACGGCTTCGTGATCCGCAACGCCGAGCAGCCCGACGACAAGTACGACTGGGTGGTGGCGCACGACCTGCGCCCGCAGAAGGCGCGCATCCTGGCGATGGTCGCGCTGACCAAGACCAGCGACACCAAAGAACTGCAACGCATCTTCTGGGAGTATTGATCTCCCGGGCCTGGCCTGGCCTGGCCCGGCTCAGGCCAGCGCGCGCCGCAGCTTGCGGTGCCGCGCGTATTCCAGGCTGCCCACGCACACCAGCAGCCAGGCCAGGCCGGTCAGCAGGCCGGCGGCCACATCGCTCGCGAAATGCACCTGCAGGAAGATGCGGCTGCAGGCGATGGTGACGATGGCCCCGGCGGCGGCCATCGCGCCCGGCACATGCCAGCGCGGCGGCATGGTGCGCAGCACCAGGTACAGCAGCATCCCGTAGCTCACGATCGCGCCCGCGCTGTGGCCGCTGGGAAAGCTGTAGCTGGTCTCCAGCGCCAGCCCGTGGTCGTGCAGCGGCCGGGCCCGCGCGAAGATGTGCTTCAGCGCCGGGTTCAGCACCACGATGCCGCCCAGCGCCATCACCCAGCCCAGCGCCAGCCCGCGGTGCCGGTGCCACCACAGCACGGCCGCCACCAGCACGCACACCGGCGCCAGGAAAGCCGCGTCGCCCAGGTGCGTGACCCAGCTGAACACCACCAGCGCAGCCCACGGCAGGTGCGCGGCGATGGCGTCGGTGAGCGCATGGTCGGCCTGGCCGACCACGCGGCCGTCGGAAATGTTCGACGCGATCCACGCGAACAGGCTGGCCGCCAGCAGGATCAGCACGAAGCCCGACGCCAGCCCGAGCGCGATGCGCGGCTCGCTGGGCTCGTCGGTGTCCAGCGTGTTGAAGTGGCGCTTCTGCAGCACATGGCAGACCGCGCCGGCTCCCAGCATCGCGACCGCGAGCAGCGAAACGAACCAGGGCAGCGCATGCGCGCCGAGCTGCTGCGCGGTGAGAACCAGGGAAGGGAGGGGCGAAAGAGCGGGGAGAGAGGAGAGGGGGGCTTCCGTCGACATAGCGGCGCACCCTAAGGCTGCGTCGCTTCGCTGGCAAGAGAAAGCCCGAATACTTCGGCGCAGCCGAAGGCCTTGTCGCGCGCCACGTAGTCCCAGCGTTCCACCCGGCACGCGCGACGGCCTTCGACCATGTCCGGGCGCACCACGTTCACCGAGTTGGGGTGCCCCGCGCGCACCCGCCACGACGTGGCCGTGCCCGCCTGCACCGCCCATGCCGTGCGCGCGCAGCCCGCGAAGGCGTCGTGCAGCGGCCGCACGAAGGGCAGGTGGATGTGGCCGCCCAGCACCAGGTCGGCGCCCGCCGCCGTCCAGCGCGCCACGGCCTTCTCGCGGCCGTGCAGGCGGTTGCCCAGGTCCTGCGTGCGCGTGACCATCACCGGCTGGTGCGTCACCACCACGCGCACCTGCGACGGCAGCGCGGAAGCGAGCCGCTGCGCCACCCGCTCCACCTGCGCCGCCGAGACCGCGCCGTCTTCATGGCGGTACCAGCGCGTGGTGTTGACCGTGACCACCAGCCACTCGGGCGACTCGAACACCGGCTCCAGGTCGTCGCCGAAGGCCTGGCGGTAGCGCGCATAGGGCGCGAACACGCGCGCGGCCAACTGGTACAGCGGAATGTCGTGGTTGCCCGGCACGGCCAGCACCGGCGCGCCCAGCCGGTCGGCGAAGGCGCGCGCCGCCGCGAACTGCGCCACGGTGGCGCGCTGGGTGATGTCGCCTGAAAACACGACCAGCCCCGGCGCCAGCGCGTGCGACAGCCGCTCGAGCGCCTGCAGCACCTCGGGCTGCTCGGTGCCGAAGTGCGGGTCGGAAATCTGCAGGAGGCAAGTCATCGGCAGCTCATTCGCGGGCGGCTTCCAGCTCGGGCGCGGTCTGCGCGGGCCGCACCAGCCACAGCGGCTCGGGCGACACGCGAAACAGCAGCGGCATGTCGACCCAGCCGATCTCGCCGTCGGTCGCCACCTTCACGCGGCGCGGGCCCCGCGGGCCCACCGGACCGAGCGCCCGGCTGCCCTTGACGGTGAGCGACTCGAACGGAAAGCTCAGCACCTCGTCGGCATCGCCCAGCCGCCCCAGCGCGCCACGCACCAGCAGCCCTGGCATCGACAACGGCCCCACCGGCTTCAGCGCGATGGCGGCGAGCTGCCCCTGCTCCGGCGCGTCGGCCTCGGCGATGCCGACCTGGTGCAGCTGCAACGGGTTGTTGCCGACGAACAGCGTGGGCGTGCGAATGTCGCGCTCCTTGCCGCGCCAGGCCATGCGCAGGTTCCAGTGCCGGTGGCCGCGCAGCACCGTGAGCAGCCCGGCGCCGAAAGCGATCCAGCGGCTGCGGCCGAAGCGCGACTTGTAGCTCTCACGCTCTTCCAGCAGCTCGGCGTACAGGCCCATGCTGGCGTTGACCAGGAACACGCGGTCGTTTACCAGCCCGACCTGCACCGCCCGGGGCTGCTCGGTCAGCAGGATGTGCAGCGCCTGCGCCGTGTCGCGCGGAATGCCGTGGGTGCGGCTGAAATAGTTGAAGGTGCCCTGCGGCAGCACGCCGAAGGCGCAGCCGCTGCCCAGCGTGGCCTGCGCCACCGCGTTGATGGTGCCGTCGCCGCCCGCCGCCACCACCACGCCGCCGGCCGCGCGCGCCCGCTCGACCGCTTCGCGCGCCAGCGCCTGCACCCGGCCGGGGCCGTCGACCACGAAGATGCGCAGGCGCCGGCCGGCCGCGGCGCAGCCTTCTTCGATGACCCGGCGCGCCTCGGCCGCGTCTTCGCTGCCGGAGCCGGCGTTGAGCACGATGAAAAGGGGAGCGTCGGGTGTGGGCTCGGGCACGGGCATGTCCAGGGGTCCAGGGAAAAACGGAGGAGGGCGGGTGGAAAGCGGCGGAAAAAAGAGAGGGATGGCGCTCGCCGCGGTCTGTCGCAAGCGACGGGTTGGCAGTTGTCGCACCCGCCGCGCGCCCTCGCCAGCAGGCGACTTCCCGCGCCGCTGTGGGAGAGTTGCCCTCCGAACGTAAAATCGCCCGCTTTCGCGGCGTGTCGCCGCGCTACCCGTCCACGCTACCGTCCAATGTCCGGCCCCTGCCGGCCAGCTTCATGTTGACCTTCCAGCAAATCATTCTCAAACTGCAGTCGTACTGGGCCGACAAGGGCTGCGCGCTGCTGCAACCGTACGACATGGAAGTGGGCGCGGGCACCTCGCACACCGCCACCTTCCTGCGCGCCCTCGGCCCCGAGCCCTGGAAGGCCGCCTACGTGCAGCCCAGCCGCCGCCCCAAGGACGGCCGCTACGGCGAGAACCCCAACCGCCTGCAGCACTACTACCAGTACCAGGTCGTGCTCAAGCCCGCGCCCAGCAACATCCTGGAGCTCTACCTCGGCAGCCTCGAGGCCCTGGGCTTCGACCTGAAGAAGAACGACATCCGCTTCGTGGAAGACGACTGGGAGAACCCCACGCTCGGCGCCTGGGGCCTGGGCTGGGAGGTGTGGCTCAACGGCATGGAAGTGACGCAGTTCACCTACTTCCAGCAGGTCGGCGGCATCGACTGCAAGCCCATCACCGGCGAGATCACCTACGGCCTGGAGCGCCTGGCCATGTACCTGCAGGGCGTGGACAACGTCTACAACCTGACCTGGACCGATGGCCTGAGCTACGGCGACGTCTACAAGCAGAACGAGGTCGAGCAGTCGACCTACAACTTCGAGCACAGCGACGCCGAGTTCCTGTTCACCGCCTTCAACGCGCACGAAAAGCAGGCCAAGCACCTCATGACCGAGCAGCTCGCGCTGCCGGCCTACGAACAGGTGCTGAAGGCCGCGCACAGCTTCAACCTGCTGGACGCGCGCGGCGCCATCAGCGTGACCGAACGCGCCGCCTACATCGGGCGCATCCGCAACCTCGCGCGCAGCGTGGCGCAGAGCTACTACGAAAGCCGCGAGCGGCTGGGCTTCCCGATGGCGCCGCGCGAATGGGTCGCGCAGATGCCGCCGAAGAAGGCCGCGTGATCCACACCGCACCCGCTACGCCATAACCGATGCCCACCGTCTTCACCCACGTCGCCGTTCCCGTCTGCGCAGCCCTTGCGCTGGGCACGCGGCGCGTGCCGGTGCCGGCGCTGCTGGCGGGCATGGTCGCGGCCATCGCGCCCGACTTCGACGGCCTGGCCTTCAAGCTCGGCATCGCCTACGGCGGCATGGCGGGGCACCGCGGCTTCACGCACACGCTGCTGTTCGCGCTGCTGCTGGGCCTGGTTGGCTGGTGGCTCGCGCCGCGCTGGGGCATGCGCCGCGCGGTGGGCTGGGCGTGGATTTCGCTGTGCACCGTGTCGCATCCGCTGCTGGACATGCTGACCAACGGCGGCATCGGCATCGCCTTCTTCTGGCCGTTCAGCGACGTGCGCTACTTCAGCCCGTGGCGCCCCATCGAGGTGTCGCCGATCGCGCTGAAGAAGTTCTTCTCGCCGCGCGGCGCGGCGGTGCTGTTCAACGAGATGGTCACCGTGTGGGCGCCCTTGCTGGCGGCCGCGGTGCTGGTGCTCGTCGCGCGCCGCAATGTGGAGCGGCGCCACGGCGCCGTCGCCTCATGAATTCGACTTTTTCTTCTTTCCCCTCCACGGCGCCGCTTCGCTGCGCGCCCGTGACCGGTGCCGCTCGCGGCCCATTTCCAACAACGCTCTGAGCCATGTCGTCTGCCAGCCTTCTTGTCGAACTGTTTGTCGAGGAATTGCCACCCAAGGCGCTGAAGAAGCTCGGTGACGCCTTTGCCGGCGTCCTGCGCGACCAGCTCGTGGCGCAGGGCCTGGCCGAGCCGGGCGCCGTGCTCACCGCCTACGCCTCGCCGCGCCGCCTGGCCGCGCACCTCACCCACGTGGCCGAGCGCGCCGCCGACAAGGCCGTGTCGCAAAAGCTCATGCCCGTGGCCGTCGGCCTCGACGCGTCCGGCCAGCCCACGCCCGCGCTGCTCAAGCGCCTGGGCGCGCTGGGCGCCGACGCCTCGGCCGTGCCCGGCCTGAAGCGCGCGATGGACGGCAAGGCCGAGGCCCTGTTCTACGAAAGCACCGCCAAGGGCGCCACGCTGGCCGAGGGCCTGCAGAAGGCGCTGGCCGAAGCCATCGCCAAGCTGCCGATTCCCAAGGTCATGACCTACCAGCTCGAGGAAGGCAGCGAGCTGCCCGGTTGGAGCAGCGTGAGCTTCGTGCGCCCCGCGCACGGCCTGGTGGCGCTGCATGGAAGCACCGTGGTGCCCATCGAGGCGCTGGGCCTGAAGGCCGGGCGCGACACGCACGGCCACCGCTTCGAGGCGGCCGTCGACCCCGTGGTGCTGCGCGACGCCAACAGCTACGCGCTGCAACTGCAGGAAGAGGGCGCCGTCATCGCCAGCTTCGAGTCCCGCCGCGCAGAAATCGCACGCCAGCTGGCCGCCGCGGCGGTGAAGGTCGGCGGCGGCTCGGTGCCCATCCACGACGACGCGCTGCTCGACGAAGTCACCGCGCTGGTCGAGCGCCCCAACGTGCTGGTCTGCAGCTTCGAGCGCGAGTTCCTCGAGGTGCCGCAGGAATGCCTGATCCTCACGATGAAGGCCAACCAGAAGTACTTCCCGCTGCTCGACGCGCAGGCCAAGCTCACCCACCAGTTCCTGGTGGTCAGCAACATCAGCCCCGACGACGCCAGCGCGGTCATCGGCGGCAACGAGCGCGTGGTGCGCCCGCGCCTGGCCGACGCCAAGTTCTTCTTCGACCAGGACCGCAAGAAGAGCCTGGCCTCGCGCGTGGAGTCGTTGGGCAAGGTGGTCTATCACAACAAGCTGGGCACCCAGGGCGAGCGCGTGCAGCGCGTGATGCACATCGCGCGCGGCGTCGCCGAAAAGCTCGGCGATGCGAAGGTCGCCGCCCAGGCCACGCAAGCCGCCCAGCTGGCCAAGGCCGACCTCGTGACCGACATGGTCGGCGAGTTCCCCGAGCTGCAGGGCACCATGGGCCGCTACTACGCGCTGCACGACGGGCTCGACGCCGCGGTGGCCGACGCCATCGAAGACCACTACAAGCCGCGCTTCGCCGGCGACGAACTGCCGCGCAACACCGTGGGTGTGGTGGTGGCGCTGGCCGACAAGCTGGAAACGCTGGTCGGCATGTTCGGCATCGGCAACCTGCCCACCGGCGACCGCGACCCCTTCGCGCTGCGCCGCCATGCGCTGGGCGTGCTGCGCATGCTCATCGAGAAAGACCTTCCGCTGGGGCTCGACGCCCTGCTGCAGGACGCCGCCGCGCAGTTCGGCGGCATCGCCGGCTTCGACAGCGGCAAGGCCACCGTCGAGCTGCAGGACTTCGTGCTCGACCGTCTCGCCGGCAGCCTGCGCGAGCAGGGCGCCAGCGCACAGGAAGTCGACGCCGTGCTGGCCCCGCGCCCGCAGCGCCTGGGCGAAGTGCCCAAGCTGCTGGCGGCCGTGCGCGCCTTCGCTGCCTTGCCTGCCGCCGCCGCGCTGGCCGCGGCCAACAAGCGCATCGGCAACATCCTGAAGAAGGCCCCCGAAGCCGACGCGCACGTGAGCGAGCTGCTGCTGCAGGAGCCGGCCGAGAAGGCGCTGCACGCCGCCATGGCGCAGGTGGTACCCGCCGCCAACGCGCAGTTCGATGCCGGCGACTACACCGCCTCGCTGCAGACGCTGGCCGCGCTGCGCGAGCCGGTCGACGCCTTCTTCGACGGCGTGATGGTCAACGCCGAGCAGGCCGATCTGCGGCTGAACCGGCTGGGCCTGCTGATGTCGCTGCACGCCGCGATGAACCGCGTGGCGCAGCTCGAGCGGCTGGCGGCCTGACCCCCTTCACGACGCCTCCTCCAGGAGTGTCCCCGCCATGAAACTCGTCATCCTCGACCGCAACGGCACGATCAACGTGCACCGCGAAGACTTCGTGAAGAGCGACATCGAGTGGACGCCGCTGCCCGGCGCGCTCGAGGCCGTGGCGCGGCTCAACCATGCGGGCTGGCACGTGGTGATCGCGTCGAACCAGTCGGGCCTGGGCCGCGGGCTGTTCGACATGGCCTCGCTCAACGCCATGCACGCCAAGATGCACAAGATGCTCGCGGCCGTGGGCGGCAAGGTCGATGCGGTGTTCTATTGCCCGCACAGCCCCGACGAGGGCTGCGATTGCCGCAAGCCCAAGCCGGGCCTGTTCCTGCAGATCGGCGACCGCTACGGCATCGACCTGAAGGGCACGCCCACCTGCGGCGACAGCCTGCGCGACCTGCAGGCCGGCGCGGCCGCCGGCTGCGAGCCGCACCTGCTGCTCACGGGCATGGGCGCAGCCTGCCGCGGGGTCGATCCGCTGCCTTCCGAATACCCGGCGAACACGATGGTCCATGACGACCTTCCCGCCTTTGTCGATTTCCTGCTTGCGCGCGAAGCGCAGGCTGCACTGCAGGTGTCTATTTGATGGCGTTTTTTCGTTCCGTTCTCCACGCGCTGTGGATGCTCGTCACCGTGGTGCCCTGGGGCATCATCATGTGCGTCAGCTCGATCTGGAAGCGCGGCATTCCGCTGTACTGGATGGCCGAGCGCTGGCTCGGCTGGGCCATCGGCGGCGCGCGCGTGCTGCTGGGCATCAAGACCCGCGTGAGCGGCATGGAGAACCTGCCGACCGACGCGCTCGCCGGCGCGGTGCTGCTGGTGAAGCACCAGTCCACGCTCGAGACCTTCCTGATGCCCACGCTCATGCCGCACCCGCTGGCCTACGTGTTCAAGAAGGAGCTGATCTACGTGCCCTTCTTCGGCTGGGCGATGGCGCGGCTGGACATGATCCACATCGACCGCAGCCAGCGCGCGCAGGCTTTCAACAAGGTGGTCAACCAGGGCCGCAAGCTGTTGGCGCAGGGCATCTGGATCATCATGTTCCCCGAAGGCACGCGCATTCCGCGCGGGCAGAAGGGCACCTACAAGAGCGGCGGCACGCGCCTGGCGTGCGAGACCGGCGTGCCGGTGATTCCCATCGCCGTCACCTCGGCCAAGGTGTGGCCGCGCAAGGCCTTCATCAAGCGCCCGGGGGTGGTGGACGTGTCCATCGGCCCGGCCATTTCCAGCGTGGGCCGCAAGCCCGACGAGCTGATGCGCGAGGTCGAGGCCTGGATCGAGGCCGAGATGCGCCGCCTCGACCCCGAGGCCTACGCCGACAGCCCGCAGCCCGTGCAGGAAGCGGTGCACTGAAGACGAAAGAGCCCGACATGGGGGGACTGCTCCAGTTCACGATGGACCTCTTCGAGGGGCTGGGCAGCGAGTTCGCGCCACCCGCGCCTGCGCCCGCACCGGTACCTGCGCGGCCGCCGCGGGTGAAGAAGCCCCGGGCGGCGACGCCGCCGGGCTTGCCCCTGGCGCCGCCCGCACCCGTCGATCTGCCTGACCTGCACGCGCCACCCGCGGTTCCACTGTCCGACACGCTCGCGTTGGCCAGCTTCGTGCACCCGCAGGCCTCGCGCGAAGTGGTGCTCGGCGCCGCGCGCGTGGCCTACGAGTTCAAGCGCGGCAAGCGCAAGACCATCGGCTTCCTGGTCGGCGCCGAAGGGCTGTCGGTGCGGGCGCCGCGCTGGGTGGCGCTGCGCGATGTCGATGCGGCCATCCGCGAGAAGTCCGACTGGATCCTGCGCAAGCTCACCGAAACGCAGCAGCGCCATGCGCGCGTGGAGGCCACGCGCATCGAGTGGCGCGACGGCGCGCTGTTTCCGTTCATGGGTGAGACGGTGGTGATCCGGCTCGACCCGAAGCACGGCTTTGCCAGCGTTGGCGGCACGCTGGACGCGGCGCTGGGCGACGAACCGCGCGTGCTGCGCCTGGCGGTGGCGCAGAACGCACAGCCCTCGCAGATTCGCGACGCGGCGCAGGCCTGGCTCATGCGGCAGGCGCGGCGCCTGTTCATCGAGCGGCTGGACCATTTCGCGCCCCTGCTGGGCGTGCGCTGGGCGAAGCTGTCGTTGTCCAACGCGGCCACGCGCTGGGGCAGCGCGAGCGCGGACGGCTCGATCCGGCTGAACTGGCGGCTCATTCATTTCCGCCTGCCGGTGATCGACTACGTGGTGGCGCACGAGCTGGCGCACCTGCGGGTCATGGACCACTCGCACCGGTTCTGGGAAACGGTGGAAAGCGTGGTGCCCGACTACGGCGTGCTGCGCCAGCAGCTGAAAGACGAAGCGGTGCCGCGCTGGGCCTGAGCCCTTCGGGGTTCGCACGTTGAACCGCCTTCCGGCGCCGCGCGACGGCACCGCCGGAAGGCTGGCTCAGGCGGTCAGGAAACGGCGCGAATGGGGATGTACATCTCCCCGCCGCCCGCCATGAACTCCTTCGACTTTTCCTGCATGCCCTCGGCCATGGCCGCGCTTTCGGCCACGCCCTTCTTCGCTGCGTACTCGCGCACTTCCTGCGTGATCTTCATCGAGCAGAACTTGGGCCCGCACATCGAGCAGAAGTGCGCGACCTTGCTGGAGTCCTTCGGCAGCGTCTCGTCGTGGAACTCGCGCGCGGTGTCGGGGTCGAGGCCCAGGTTGAACTGGTCCTGCCAGCGGAACTCGAAGCGCGCCTTGCTCAGCGCGTCGTCGCGCGAGCGCGCACCCGGGTGGCCCTTGGCCACGTCGGCCGCGTGCGCGGCGATCTTGTACGCAATGATTCCCTGCTTCACGTCGTCGCGGTCGGGCAGGCCCAGGTGTTCCTTGGGCGTCACGTAGCACAGCATCGCGGTGCCGGCCCAGCCGATCATGGCCGCGCCGATGGCGCTGGCGATGTGGTCGTAGCCCGGCGCGATGTCGATGGTCAGCGGCCCCAGCGTGTAGAACGGCGCCTCGTGGCAGTGCTTGATCTGCTCGTCCATGTTGGCCTGGATCATGTGCAGCGGCACGTGGCCGGGGCCTTCGATCATGGTCTGCACGTCGTGCTTCCACGCGACCTGCGTGAGTTCGCCCAGCGTGCGCAGCTCGGCGAACTGCGCCTCGTCGTTGGCGTCCGCGCCCGAGCCCGGGCGCAGGCCGTCGCCCAGCGAAAAGCTCACGTCGTACGCTTTCATGATGTCGCAGATGTCCTCGAAGTGCTCGTACAGAAAGCTCTCCTTGTGGTGCGCGATGCACCACTTGGCCATGATCGAGCCGCCGCGCGACACGATGCCCGTCATGCGGTCGGCCGTGAGGTGAATGAACGGCAGCCGCACGCCGGCGTGGATGGTGAAGTAGTCGATGCCCTGCTCGGCCTGCTCGATCAGCGTGTCGCGAAAGATCTCCCACGTCAGGTCTTCGGCCACGCCGCCCACCTTTTCCAGCGCCTGGTAGATGGGCACGGTGCCGATGGGCACGGGCGAGTTGCGCACGATCCAGTCGCGCGTGGTGTGGATGTTCTTGCCGGTCGACAGGTCCATCACGTTGTCGGCGCCCCAGCGAATGGCCCACACGAGTTTTTCGACCTCTTCCTCGATGCTCGAGGTGACGGCGGAGTTGCCGATGTTGGCGTTGATCTTCACCTTGAAGTTGCGCCCGATGGCCATCGGCTCCACTTCCGGGTGGTTGATGTTGGCGGGAATGATGGCGCGGCCGCGGGCCACTTCGTCGCGCACGAACTCGGGCGTGATGATGCGCGGAATGGTGGCGCCCATCGGGTTGCCCCGCACGCGCGTGGCGCGCTCCTCGTTGGCGAGGTATTCGGCCATCCACTCGCGCTTGCCGTTCTCGCGCAGGGCCACGTACTCCATCTCGGGCGTGACGATGCCGCGGCGCGCGTAGTGCATCTGCGTGACGTTCGCGCCCGACTTCGCGCGGCGCGGCGTGCGCTGCAGCGCCGCGGCACCGGCGCGCAGCTCGGCCAGGCGTTGCGCATCGCGGTCTTCGTTCTTCGCGCCGTCGTCCAGCGCGTGGTGCGTGCGGCCCTGGTAGCTTTCGGTGTCGTCGCGCTCGGCGATCCACGCGGCGCGCACGTCGGGCAGGCCGCGGCGCACGTCGATCTCGACCTTGGGGTCGGTGTAGGGGCCCGAGGTGTCGTACAGCGACACGGTCTCGCCGTTGGTCAGCTGCACGTCGCGCACGGGCACCAGCAGGTCGGGCCGGCTGCCCGGAATCACGCACTTGTGCGACGCCGGAAAGGGCTCGCGCGTGAGCGAAAGCAGCGTGGTGAACTTGTCGGGGGCATTCATCGGGAGGCACTCCTTGTGGGGGAAAGGGTGCTCCGCAATCGCTCGATGGACTTCGGCAAGGCCCGTCACTGAAGGGGGAGTGACGGACCGAAGTCAGGGAGTGCAGCTCTTCTTACGCCGGTATGACCCGGATCAAGTTCGCGGGTCGGCAGCTTTGCCATCTCAGCACGCCACATGCGTGCACCCCGGAGCGGGGCCGATTGTGCGAGCCTCGGCCCGGCGCGTCAAGCCAGGGGCAGTTGCAGGTCGCCGTCGAGGTAATACCAGCGCTCGCCCTCGCGCACGAAGCGGCTGCGCTCGTGCAGCCGGGTGGCGGCGCCGGTGGCCGCGCTGCGCTGGCGGGCGACGAACTCGACCTCGGCGTGCTCTGCGTCGAGCACCGAGCGCGAGCGGATGTCCAGCCCCAGCCACTTGACGCCCGGCTCGAACTCGATGGCCGCCGGTCGCCGGGCCGGGTCCCAGGTGGCGAGCAGGTAGGCCTCACGCTCCAGCACGAAGGCCGTGTAGCGCGAGCGCATCAGCGACTCGGCGTCGGGCGCGGGGGTGTTGTCGAAGTCGTCGAGGTAACGGCCGCAGCACATTGCGTAGGCAATGGGCTTGTCGCGGCGGTCGGTGCGCCCGCAGGGGCAAGGTCCGGTGGTGGGATCGTTGGCGCTCATGAAGACCGCTATTGGAACACCTTGCGCACGAAGCGCCGAGAGGGCAAGCCCGGAGGCCGCCCGCCCGGCTTGCCCTGGCTCAAGCTAGCGCGCGCTGGATCAGCAGCTTCTGGATGTCCGAGGTGCCTTCGTAGATCTGGCACACGCGCACGTCGCGGTAGATGCGCTCCAGCGGAAAGTCGTTCACGTAGCCATAGCCGCCCAGCGTCTGGATGGCGGCGCTGCACACGCGCTCGGCCATCTCGCTGGCGAAGAGCTTGGCCATGGCGGCCTCCTTCAGGCAGGGCCGGCCGGCGTCGCGCAGGCTCGCGGCGTGCCAGATGAGCTGGCGCGCGGCCTCGATCTGCGTCGCGCACTCGGCCAGGCGAAAGCCCACCGCCTGCTGGTCGAAGATCGAACCGCCGAAGGCCTGGCGCTCCTTGGCGTAGGCCAGCGCCACGTCGAAGGCGCTGCGCGCCATGCCCACGCTCTGCGCGGCGATGCCGATGCGCCCGCCCTCGAGCGCGCCGAGCGCGATCTTGTAGCCCTCGCCCTCCGCGCCGATGAGGTTCTCGCGCGGAATGCGGCAGCCGTCGAAGTTGATCTGCGCGGTGTCGCTGCTGTGCTGGCCCAGCTTGTCTTCCAGGCGGGCCACGTTGTAGCCGGGTGCGTTGGTGGGCACGATGAACGCGCTCATGCCGCGCTTGCCCGCGCCCTTGTCGGTCACCGCGATCACGATGGCCACGTGGCCGTTCTTGCCGCTGGTGATGAATTGCTTCACGCCGTCGATCACGTAGCCGTCGCCGTCCTTGCGCGCCGTGGTGCGCAGGCTCGACGCGTCGCTGCCGGCCTGCGGCTCGGTGAGGCAGAAGGCGCCGAGCATCTGCCCCTGCGCCAGCGGCTCCAGCCACTGCTTCTTCTGCTGCGCGTTGCCGTAGCGCATGAGGATGGCGTTGACCGGGCAGTTGGTCACGCTGATCGCGGTGCTGGTGCCGCCGTCGCCGGCCGCGATTTCTTCCAGCACCAGCGCCAGCGTGAGGTAGTCGAGGCCGGCGCCGCCGTGCTCCTCGGGCACGCAGATGCCGTAGGCGCCCAGCGCGGCGAGGCCCTGGTGGGCCTCCTTGGGAAAGCTGTGTTCGCGGTCCCACGCGGGGGCGTGGGGCCAGAGCTCGGCTTGCGAAAAATCGCGCACCGCGTCGCGAATGGCTTCCTGGTCTGCGCTGAGCAGCATGGCGTTGTCTCCTGTCTTTTTTCGATGCGGGGCTTGCGGGACTGCGCGGGCCTTACTTGCCGGCGCCCAGGTCCATGATCAGGCGCGCGGCCATGTACAGGCGGCGCGGAATGGCGCTGATGTCCACGTACTCGGCCTTGTCGCTGTGGTAGCCGAAGCCCGGCAGGCCCAGGCTCTCGATCACGGGCTTGCCCGAGAGCGCCGCGTAGGCCGCGTCGGTGCCACCGCCGGTGCGCTCTTCCACGCCCAGGTTGCCGCCGGCTTCCTTGTAGAAGGCCACGGCCTTGTCGACCAGCTTCTTGCCGCCTTCGCCGGCATTGAAGGCCGGGCGGCCGCGCGTGATGAGCACCTTGACGTCGGCGTCGGGCAGCTTCTTTTGCTGCGCGCGCTCTTCCAGCGTCTTCATGGCCGCGTCGAAGTCTTCGTTGCGCGCGTAGCGCACGTCGGCGTTCAGCGTGGCGCTGGCGGGAATGATGTTCGACACGTTGCCGGCCTTGGCAATGGTCCAGTTGAAGCGCAGGTTCTTCGACTTGTCGTCGATGTTCATGGTGCGCAGCACCAGGTCGGAGGCCTCGACCAGCGCGTTCACGCCCAGCTCGGGCGCGGCGCCCGCGTGCGAGGCCTTGCCCGTGATGTTGACCTGCACGTAGGCGATGCCCGAGGTGCCCAGCGAGAGCTTCTCGTCGCCGGCGCTGGTGGGCTCGAAGGAGAGCACGTAGTCGGCCAGCTTGGCTTCTTCCTGGATCAGGTCGCGCGAACCGAAGGAGCCTTTTTCCTCGTCGGTGTTGAACAGCACGGTGATGGTGCCGTAGTCGCGCACGCCGTAGTCCTTCAGCAGCTTGAGCGTGTGCAGGATGACGGCGTTGCCGCCCTTGTCGTCGGCGATGCCGGGGCCGTAGGCCTTGTCGCCCTCGACCTTGAACGGCGCCTTCGCGAGGATGCCCTTCAGGTACACGGTGTCCATGTGCGACAGCAGCAGCAGGTTCTTGCCGCCGCGGCCCTTGATCTTGCCCACGATGTTGTCGCCCACCACGATGCCGGCCGACTTGCTGCGCGTGACGGTGAAGCCCAGGTTCTTGAGCTCGCCCTCGAGGTAGCTGCCCGCGGCGGCAATGCCTTCGGCGTCGCCGGTGCCGGTCTCGATGTTGACGAGCTTTTCCAGCGTCTTGATCACCGCGGGCTGCTCGTCGGTGGCAGCCTGGAACAGCACGTTGTCGCGCTTCTGGGCCCAGGCGGCGTTCGCCATGAAGGCGGTGGCCAGCACGGCGCCAATGGCGGTCACGGCGGTACGGTGGATGGATGGGCGCATGAATTCTCCTGCTCTACGCATGTTTTGCATTGTTTGAAATAACCGAATGAAAAAGCCGGCAAGGCACCCGTCCCCCGGGCGCCGTGCCGACCATTGCTTTTATAGCAATTCGAGTGCCACCGCCGTGCCTTCGCCCCCGCCGATGCACAGCGTGGCCACGCCGCGCTTCTTGCCGCGCGCCTTCAGCGCGTGGATCAGCGTGACCATGATGCGCGCGCCGCTCGCGCCGATCGGGTGGCCCAGCGCGCAGGCGCCGCCGTGCACGTTCACGATCTCGTGCGACACGTCGAGCTCGTGCATCAGCGCCATCGGCACCACGGCGAAGGCTTCGTTCACTTCCCACAGGTCCACGTCCTTCACCGCCCAGCCGGTCTTCTTGAACAGCTTGGCGACGGCGCCCACCGGGGCGGTGGAGAACCACTCGGGCTGCTGCGCGTGCGTGGCGTGGCCGACGATGCGGGCGATGGGCCTGGCGCCGATCTTCTTCGCGTGCGACTCGGTCATCATCACCAGCGCGGCCGCGCCGTCGTTGATCGACGAGCTCGACGCGGCGGTGATGGTGCCGTTTTCCTTCTTGAACGCGGGCTTGAGCGTGGGGATCTTGTCGAGCTTGACCTTGCCCGGGCCCTCGTCGATGGACACCACCGTCTCGCCGCCGCGGCCCTTCACGGTGACGGGCACGATCTCGTCCTTGAACAGGCCGCTGTCGGTCGCCTTCTTGGCGCGCTCGACGCTGGCGATGGCGAAGGCGTCCTGCTGCTCGCGCGTGAACTTGTACTTGGCCGCGCAGTCTTCGCCGAAGGTGCCCATGGAGCGGCCCGGCTGGTAGGCGTCTTCCAGGCCGTCGAGCATCATGTGGTCGAAGATGCGGTCGTGGCCCATGCGGTAGCCGCCGCGGCCCTTGAGCATGAGGTAGGGCGCGTTGGTCATGCTTTCCATGCCGCCCGCCACGATCACGTCGTGCGTGCCGGCCAGCAGCAGGTCGTGCGACAGCATGGCGGCCTTCATGGCCGAGCCGCACATCTTGCTGAGCGTGACCGCGCCCGCGCTGTCGGGCAGGCCGCCCTTGTAGGCCGCCTGGCGCGCCGGCGCCTGGCCCTGGCCGGCCATCAGGCAGTTACCGAACAGCACCTCGCCCACGCTGTCGGGCGCGATGCCGGCGCGCTCGACGGCGGCCTTGATGGCGGCGCCGCCCAGGTCGTGCGCGGCAAGCGATGAAAAGTCGCCCTGGAAGCTGCCCATGGGGGTGCGGGCCAGGCCGACGATGACGATGGATTCGGACATGTGGAGGTCTCCTTCAGGAATGTGGAAGCGAAGCGAAAAACAAACAGAAACGGTCGGTCAGAAATGCGTCGCGTGGCCTTCGTGCTGGAAGCGCTGCGACTCTTCGTACGGGAACACATCGAGCATCTGGCCGGCCTGGATGCGTTCCTTGTGGTGCTGCCAGAAGGCGGCGTCGAGCAGGTCGGCGTGGTGCGCCATGAAGGCCGCGCGCACGTCGCTGTTGCCCAGCAGGAAGGGCTCGAAGGTCTCGGGGAACACGTCCTTCGGGCCCACCGAGTACCAGACCTCGCCGCTCATTTCTTCTTCCTCGTTGCGCGGCGCGGGCACCTTGCGAAACTTGCAGTCGGTGACGTATTCGATCTCGTCGTAGTCGTAGAACACCACCTTGCCGCCGCGCGTGACGCCAAAATTCTTCCACAGCATGTCGCCGGGAAAGATATTGGCCGCGACCATGTCCTTGATGGCGTTGCCGTACTCGACCACCGCATGCTCCAGCTGGTCTTTCGCGCGCCTGGCGTGCGCCGGGCTCTCGGGGTCGGCCAGCGTGTCGAAGGCTTCCTGCAGGTAGATGTTCAGCGGGATCATGCGGCGCTCGATGTAGACGTGCTTGAGCACGACCTCCATTTCGCCATTGCCGTCGCGGTCGCCGATCTCGAGCTGGCTGGGCGCGAACTTCTGGATTTCCTCGATCAATCCCGGCTCGAAGCGGTCGAGTGGAAAACCCACGTCGCTGTACTCCAGCGTGTCGGCCATGCGGCCCACGCGGTCGTGCTGCTTCACGAGCATGTACTTGCCCTTGATCTGCTCGCGCGTGGTGTCCTTCTGCGGCGGGTAGTAGTCCTTGATGAGCTTGAACACGAAGGGGAACGAGGGCAGGTCGAACACCAGCATGACCATGCCCTTGATGCCCGGCGCGATGCGGAAGCGGTCGCTGGAGTAGTTCAGGTGCGAGAGAAAGTCGCGGTAAAAAAGGGTCTTGCCCTGCTTGGCCAGGCCGAGCGCGTTGTAGATCTCGGCGCGGGGCTTGCGCGGCATGAGCGAGCGCAGGAACTGCACCCACGCCGAAGGCACTTCCATGTCGACCATGAAGTACGCGCGCGCAAAGCTGAAGAGCATCTGCAGGTCGTCTTCGCCGAACAGCGCCGCGTCGATGTAGAAGCGACCGCGGCTGTCGTGCAGGATGGGCAGCGAGAACGGAATCTCGACGAAGCCGTTCATGATCTTGCCTACCACGTACGCGCCCTTGTTGCGAAAGAACAGCCCCGAGAGCACCTGCAGCTGGAAGTTGGCGCGCAGCTTCACCTGGTGGAAGCGGTTCGATATGGCGTGCGCCACGCGCTCTGCATCGCGCCGCTTGTTGGCGAAGGTGCCCAGCAGCGCGAAGTCGTCGAGCATCTGCTCCACGGTGTCGGCCAGCGTCCGGGGCTCGGGGTAGTAGGGGCGGTAGGTGGGGGCGCCGCGCGGCTCGATGTACTCGGTGCTGATCGCCGGGCGCACGAAGATGAAGTCGTTCTGGAAGTACGCGCGGTGAAGGATCTTGGTGGTCACCGAGTTGAAGAAGCTCTCGGCCAGCTCGGGCTGGTGGTGGTCCACCAGCAGGCCGATGTAGTGCAGCTTGACCTGGTGCCACACGTCCATCGGCTGCTCGCCGGCCTTGAACTCCTTCTCGAGCCGGGCCACGGCCTCGCTCACGCGCAGGTCGTAGAACTCGATGCGCTCGCGCTGCGCGCGCTGCTGGCCGTGCCAGTCGGCGGTTTCGAAGCGGTGCTTGGCACGCGCCGACTCGGCGCGAAACAACCGGTAGTGTCGGTTGAAGCCGTCCATCATCGCCTTCGCGATGTCATAGGCCAGCGGCGAGTCGAGGCGTTGCGGGAACATGGACGGGGGACGGGGGCAAAGCGCCGCTGGATTGCCGTTCTATTACCGTTCTATTGCCGTTGCGTCGGTCTGCCGCGGCCCGCGTCAGGCCGCGGCGGGGCTTCCCGTGCCGCCGGCTTCGGGCTGCGGCGCGATGGCCTGCGCCTCCTGCACGGCTTGGTTCACCTGCACGCCTTGCGTGGTCAGTGCCTGGATCACTTCGCCGGGCTTGCTCCACTTGTAGCGAATGCGCTGCACCGCGGCCTTGTACACGCCGTCCAGCGGCTTGGCGCCGTCCACGCTCAGGCCCAGGTCCTGCAGCAGGCCGTCGTGCACGCCGAAGGTCCAGCCGTGGATCTTGACCTTCTGGCCGCGCGCCCAGGCGTCGACCATGACGGTGCTGACGGCCACGTTGACCACCTGCTCGGCCACGTTCAGCTCGCACAGCGCATCGACGCGGGCTTCTTCGTCGGGCAGGCTTTCGAGCATCACGTGGTGGCGGTCGCGCACGTCCTGGATGTGGCGGATCCAGTTGTCGGCCAGGCCGATGCGCTTGCCGCTGAGCGCGGCCTTCACGCCGGCGCAGCCGTAGTGGCCCACCACCATGATGTGCTCGACCTTCAGGTGCTCCACCGCGAACTGGATGGCCGAGAGCGCGTTGAGGTCGGAGTGCACCACGATGTTGGCGACGTTGCGGTGCACGAACACTTCGCCGGGCTCCAGCCCGGTGATCTGGTTGGCGGGGACGCGGCTGTCGGAGCAGCCGATCCACATGTAGCGCGGTGTCTGCTGCTTGACCAGGCTGGTGAAGAAACCGGGGCGGTCGCGCTCCATTTGCGCGGACCACGCACGGTTGTGGGCAAAGAGGTCGTCGAGGTTGTCGGTGATGTCGGACATAGTGGCTCTATTGTCGATGAGTCGCGTGGTTCAGGCGCTGGCTTCCGCCGCCTTGGGGGCCTTGGGGGCCTTGAGGGCCTTGGTGGGCCTGGCCGGCCTGACCTGCTTTGTTGTCTTGCTTCCCTTGATTGCCTTCTGGGCCTTGGCCAGCGTGGCCCGCCCTTTTTTCTCGTGTTCGCGCACTTCCGCCAGGTTGGCCTGCAGCTCGGTCAGCTGGGCTTCGAGCTGGGCCCGGTGGGCGCCCAGCACGCCGAGGAATTTTTCCAGTTGCGGCACCGTGTCGCGCGGGCTGTCGTACATGTCCAGGATGTCCTTGGCCTCCGTCAGGCTCAGGCCCAGGCGCTTGGCGCGCAGCGTGAGCGTGAGCCGGGCCCGGTCGCGCGCGCTGTACACGCGCTGCAGCCCGGCCCGCTCGGGGGTGAGCAGGCCCATGTCCTCGTAGAAGCGGATGGCCCGCGTCGTGAGGTCGAATTCCTTCGCGAGCTGGCTGATGGTGAAGGTGGACGCGGGCATGGCAGGGCGGGTGGTGACGACGAAGGAGCCGAACAGGGCAAAAAAGGGTCGTTGCACGGGCGACAGCAGATTCGCGCCGCGATCCCTACAATGGTGCCCTTGACTCATGACGTTTACGTAAACGTCAATCTTACATGAACCTCCTCGAACGCGAACTCCACTACCCCCTGGGCGACACGCTGCCCCAGCCCGGCGAAGCCATGGAGGTGGCGCCCGGCGTGCGCTGGATCCGCATGCGGCTGCCCTTTGCGCTCGACCACATCAACCTCTGGCTGCTGCGCGACACCCTGGACGGCGTGGCCGGCTGGACGGTGGTCGACTGCTGCATCGACCACGCCGAGTCGCGCGCCCAGTGGGAGCAGATCTTCGAGACGCAGCTGCAGGGGTTGCCGATTCTGCGCGTCATCGTCACCCACATGCACCCCGACCACATCGGCCTGGCGCACTGGCTGTGCGAGCGCTGGAAGGCGCCGATGTGGATCAGTTCCACCGACTACCACGTGGCCCGCGTGCTCAGCACCGCCGGCGACACGCTCGCGGGCGGCGAGCAGGCGGCGAGCTTCTTCGCCTCGCACGGCATGACCGACCCCGAGGCGCTGGACAAGATCCGCGGGCGCACCAACTACTACGCCGAGCTGGTGCCCGCGGTGCCCGACACCTTCGTGCGCATGCTCGACGGCGACACCGTCACCATCGACGGCCACGCCTGGCGCTGCATCGTCGGCTACGGCCACGCGCCCGAGCACATCGCGCTGTTCTGCGACGAGCAGAAGCTGCTGCTGGGCGGCGACATGATGCTGCCGCGCATTTCCACCAACGTGAGCGTGCACGCGGGCGAGCCCGAGGCGAACTCGCTGCGCCTGTTCCTGGACAGCATCGACAAGTTCAAGGCGCTGCCGGCCGACACGCTGGGCCTGCCGTCGCACGGCAAGCCCTTCACCGGCATCCACCGCCGCGTCGAACAGCTGCAGGAGCACCACCGCGACCGCCTGGCCGAGCTGCTCGAGGCCTGCCTCGCCAGCCCGCTGACCGGAGCGCAGGGCCTGCCCATCCTGTTCAAGCGCCAGCTCGACGTGCACCAGATGACCTTCGCCATGGGCGAGACCGTGGCCCACCTGCACCTGCTGTGGTTTTCGGGGCAGGTGAAGCGCGAGCTGGGCAAGGACGGCATCTACCGCTTCGGCGCCAAGGCGAGCACCGCCTGAGGGAAATGCCGGGCATTTAGACTCGCCCGCATGAACACGCTGGCTCAGCTCCGCGCGGGCCAGCTGGCAGGCGCACAACGACTCGATCTCTCTTGCGGGCTCACCGAGTTCCCGCGCGAGGTCTTCGACCTTGCCGACTCGCTCGAGGTGCTGAACCTGTCGGGCAACGCGCTCGACACACTGCCCGACGACCTGCACCGCCTGCACAGGCTGCGCGTGCTGTTCTGCTCCGACAACCGCTTCACCACGCTGCCCGAGGCCGTCGGGCGGTGCCAGGGGCTGGACATCGTCGGCTTCAAGGCCAACCAGATCCACACCGTGCCGGCCGCCTCGCTGCCGGCGTCGCTGCGCTGGCTGATCCTCACCGACAACCACATCGAAGAGCTGCCTGGTTCGCTGGGCGCCTGCACCCGCATGCAGAAGCTGATGCTCGCGGGCAACCGGCTGCGCAAGCTGCCGGCATCGATGGCGGGGCTGGAGCGGCTCGAGCTGCTGCGCATTTCGGCCAACCGCTTCGAGGCGCTGCCCGCCTGGCTGGCGTCGCTGCCGCGGCTCGCGTGGCTGGCCTGCGCTGGCAACCCGTTCGACACGCAGGCTGAAGACGCAGCCATCGCCGCGCAGTCGGTGCCGCACGTCGACTGGGCCGAGCTGTCGCTCGGCAAGAAGCTCGGCGAGGGCGCCTCGGGCGTGATCCACCAGGCCTCGCTCGGCAAGAAGGCGCAGCAAGTGGCCGTCAAGCTGTTCAAGGGCGCGGTCACCAGCGACGGCTGGCCGCACAGCGAAATGGCCGCGTGCATCGCCGCCGGCCCGCACCCCACGCTGATTGCCGCGCAGGGCCGCATCGACGGCCATCCCGAGCGCACCGAAGGCCTGGTGATGGGCCTGGTCGACCCCACCTTCGTCACGCTCGCCGGGCCGCCCAGCCTGGCGTCGTGCACGCGCGACGTGTATGCGGACGACGCGCGGTGGACCTGCGGCGTGGCCTTGCGCATTGCCCGCGACATCGCCTCGGCCGTGCAGCACCTGCACGCGCGCGGCATTGTTCATGGCGACCTGTATGCGCACAACATCCTGTGGCATGCGCAGCGCGGCGGCCGGCTCGGCGACTTCGGCGCGGGCTGGATGACGGCGTCGTTGGACGCCGCACAGGCACGCACGTTCCAGGCGCTAGAGATGCGCGCCTTCGGCTGCCTGCTCGAAGAGCTTTTCGAGCGCTGCACCGACGCCGTGCCCCCCCAGGTGGCCGCGCTGAAAGACCGCTGCCTGCAGCCCGATGCGCGGAAGCGGCCCTCGGCCGCCGAGGCGCTGTCGCTGCTGCAGCAGGCCTCCTCGTCGCCATGACCCGCCGCCGCCCGCCGCAGCTGCCGCTGCCCACGCGCGACGGCGTGGGCCCGAGCTGCGTCGGCCTGCCGTACGGGCCGTGGCCGACCATCGCCGAGTTCCTGATCGAGCGCTTTCCCGCCATCACGCGCGAGGCGTGGCTGGCGCGCATCGAGGCGAACGATGTCGTCGACGAGCACCACGTGCCGGTGACCGTGGCGCGCCGCTACCAGTCGCCGCTGCGCGTGTACTACTACCGCGCGCTCGACAACGAGGTGCGCATTCCGTTCGACGAGCAGATCGTTCACCAGGACGACGAGCTGCTGGTGGTCGACAAGCCGCCCTTCGTGCCCGTCACGCCCACCGGCAAGTACCTGCAGGAAAGCCTGCTGGTGCGGCTGAAACGCAAGCTGCAGCTCGACGACCTGGTGCCCATGCACCGCATCGACCGCAGCACCTCGGGGCTCGTGCTGTTCTCGGTGCGGCAAGCGACGCGCGGCGCCTACCAGGCCATGTTCCCGGAGCGCCGCATCGACAAGCACTACGAGGCGGTGGTGCCCTGGCAGGAGGGCGTGTCGTCGGTGCCCGAGGTGTACCGCAGCCGGCTGGTCGACGACGCGCATTTCATGCGCGTGCGCGAGGAGCCCGGCGAGCCCAATTCCGAGACCCGCATCGAGGTGCGGCAGGTGCGCGACGGCCACGCGCTGCTCAGGCTCTCGCCGGTCACGGGCCGCAAGCACCAGCTGCGCGTGCATTGCCAGGCGCTGGGCATGCCCATCGTGAACGACCCGATCTACCCGGTGCTATTGCCCGAGGGCGCGGACGATTTCACAAAGCCCTTGCAGCTGCTGGCCAGGTCGCTGTCGTTCGTCGATCCGCTCAGCGGCGAGCTGCGCAGCTTCACCAGCCCGCGAAGCCTGTCGCTGCCTTCGGCGCAGACGTCGGGGTAGACGTCAGGGCAGACCTCGGGGCTGACACCGAGGTGACGCGCGCGGCGCGCCGCGCGCACTAAGCTCGTTTCCTGAAAAATCTTTCATTCAGGAGACACCCGCACCATGGACACCACCCAACTCTTCTCGCTGAAGGGCCGCACCGCGCTCATCACCGGCGGCTCGCGCGGCATCGGCCGCATGATCGCCGAGGGCTACCTGGCCCAGGGCGCGCGCGTGTACATCTCGGCACGCAAGGCCGCGGCCTGCGACCAGACGGCGAAGGAGCTGTCGGCCTTCGGCCACTGCGTGTCGCTGCCGGCCGACGTGTCGACGGTGGAGGGCGCGCAGGCGCTGGTCGAGGCCTATGCCAAGCATGAAGGCTCGCTCGACATCCTGGTGAACAACGCCGGCGCCGCCTGGGGCGCGCCGTATGCGGAGTTTCCGGAAAGCGGCTGGGACAAGGTGGTCGACCTGAACCTGAAGACCCCGTTCTTCCTGACCCAGGCGCTCACGCCGATGCTGAAGAAGGCGGCCACCGACCACCTGTCGAAGGTGATCAACATCGCCTCGATCGACGGCATTTCGGTGAACCCGCAGGAAACGTATTCGTATGCCGCCAGCAAGGCCGGCCTGATCCAGCTTACGCGCCGCATGGCGCTGCGGCTCGCGCAGGACCGCATCGTGGTCAGCGCGATCGCCCCGGGCGCGTTCGCCTCCGACATGAACAAGGACGCCCGCGACCACGGCGACGTGGTGAAGGACCGCATTCCGGCCGGGCGCATCGGCGTGCCGGAGGACATGGCGGGCGCGGCCATCTACCTGGCCTCGCGTGCCGGCGACTACGTGATGGGCTCGACGCTGGTGGTGGACGGCGGCGTGACGCACGCGCGCTGAGCGGAACCGCGCGCTTTCGCGGGGCGCCTTGTCCCCTCGGGGGCGGCATTGCACAGGCGGTTGCTACCATCAAGGCAATCCCAGCAATGCCAACCCCCATGACTTCATTTCCCTTCTCCGCCGTGCTGTTCGACTGCGACGGCGTCCTCGTGGATTCGGAACCCATCACCAACCGCGTGCTCGCCGAAATGCTCGGCGAGCTCGGCTGGCACCTGAGCACCGAGGAGTCGATGAACACCTTCACCGGCAAGGCCGTGAAGGACGAGGCCGCCCTCATCGAAGCGAAGACCGGCTTCAAGATCACCGATGAATGGCTCAAGGCCTTTCGCGCGCGCCGCAACGAGGCGCTGGAGCGCGACCTGGTCGCCATCGCGCATGCGCCGGCCGCCATTCGAGAAATCCACGCGAAGCTCAAGGGCCGCATCGCCTGCGCCTCGGGCGCCGACCGCCACAAGGTCGAGCTGCAGCTGGCCAAGGTCGGCCTGCTCGACCTGTTCCAGGGCCGCATCTTCAGCGGCCACGAAATGCCGCGCTCCAAGCCGCACCCCGATGTGTACCTGGCCGCCGCCGAGGCGCTGGGCGTGGACCCGAAGCGTTGCGCCATCGTGGAGGACACCGTCACCGGCGCCATGGCCGGCGTGGCCGCGGGCGCCACGGTGTTCGGCTATAGCACCGGCGAATCGGGCCACAGCGGCCCCGGCCCGCTGCTGAGCGTGGGCGTGGCGCGCGTGTTCAGCGACATGGCCGAATTGCCCGCGCTGCTTTCGGGGTACGGCCTGCAGCCGGCCTGAGTTTCTGATGCAATGAGGGGCTCAACCGACGAGCCGCAAGGCCTGCAGAGGAACCACACCCCCATGACCTCCGAATACAAGACCGAGCAACCCGAACGCACTGACATCGACGCACTCACCGGCCCCGCCGTCGTCGAGTTCGGCACCAACTGGTGCGGCATCTGCAAGGCCGCGCAGCCGAACATCGAAGAGGCCTTCGCCAAGTACCCCAACGTGCGCCGCATCAAGGTGGAAGACGGCAGCGGCCGTCCGCTGGGCCGCTCGTTCAACGTGCGGCTGTGGCCCACGCTGGTGTTCATGCGCGACGGCCAGCAGCTTGCCAAGCTGGTGCGGCCGGAAGACAGCCAGTCGATCGCGGATGCGCTGGCGTTGATCGATCAGCCGGGCTGAGTCTCGGGGTTTCGTTGCTGGGCGCGATCAGGCCAACGGCCTGTTCATGCGCCCCGAACCTACAACCCCTGCTGCCGGAAGTCCCGGGGCGCATGCCCCGTCCACTGGAAAAAGGCGCGAGAAAAACTCTTCTCGTTGCGAAACCCGACCGCCAGCGCCACCTGCTTGATCGGCCGTGTGGTGCGGCGCAACTGGTCGACCGCCATCTCGTGGCGCACTTCGTTCTTCAGCACCTGCAGCGATGTGCCTTCCTCGTGCAACTGCCGATGCAGCGTGCGGCTCGACACATTGAGCAGCCCCGCCAGCGCCTCTGCCGTGGTCGCCTCGCTGGCGCGTGAGCGCAGCAGCTCGCGCACGCGCTGGCCCAGCAGCCGGTCGCGACGGTATTGCAGGATGGTCAGCGGCAGCGCCCGCTTGAGCATGGTGCGCAGCGCGCGCTCGTCGCGTTGCAATGGCAACGCCAGGTAGCGCTCGTCGAAGCTGATGCTCGCCTGCGGCGCGTCGAAGCTCACGTCGGGCGTGAACATCGGGGCGTAGGCGTCGCGGTGCGGCGGCGGCGCGAACGGAAAGCCCGCATGGCGCAGCGAAATGCGCGAGTCGATGGCCCAGCACATGTAGCCGTGCATGAAGCGCAGGCTGGTCACCAGGCAGAACTCGCGAAAGGCCGCGTCGAGCGGGCGGTTCTCGGTGATGCGCAAGGTGGCCATGCCGCCCGCCACCTCCAGCGCCAGCCCGATGTCTTCGGTCAACAGCCGGTGGTGGCGGCACCAGCGCTTGATGGCCACGCCCAGGTCGGGCGAGCTCAGCGAGGCGCGGCACAGCATGCCGTAGCTGCCCCAGGGCAGGCGCCGCGAGAACCAGCCGAGCGCCTCGTCGTCGAGCTCCTGCATGGCGTGCTCGGACAGCGCCTCGAACTGCGCGGCCGTCACCCGGGCGCCCGGCCGGGCCAGATCGCGCGGCGTGATCTGTGCCGACTTCAGGGCCTCGGCCGGGTCCTTGCCGTAGCGCTCATAGCCCTGCACGATGGCTCTCACGAAGGCCATGGGCGTGACGGCGCGGGCAGGCCTGAGGAACGATGGGGACGACATGGTTTCAGCGGATGGGCGTGGCGCAATTTGCAACCATTGTGGCGCCAATTGCGGCGCTGCCGGGCGTAAGCTGCGGTTCTTCCAAGCGCCATTTCGCGTGGGCAGCCCTGCGCGCCGACCCCTCAGAGGAGACAACACACATGCACGATCCCGGCCTGAACTTCGACTTGGGCGACACCATCGATTCGCTGCGCAGCGCCATCCAGGACTTTGCCGCGAACGAAATCGCGCCGCGCGCCGCCGACATCGACCGCGACAACCTGTTCCCGCACGACCTCTGGCAAAAGCTCGGCGAGCTCGGCCTGCACGGCATGACGGTGAAGGAAGAGTTCGGCGGCACCGAGCTGGGCTACCTGGCGCACATCGTGGCCATGGAAGAAGTCTCCCGCGCGTCGGCCTCGGTGGGGCTGTCGTACGGGGCGCACTCCAACCTGTGCGTGAACCAGATCCACCGCAACGGCAGCGACGCGCAGAAGAAAAAATACCTGCCCAAGCTGGTGAGCGGCGAGCATGTGGGCGCGCTGGCCATGAGTGAGCCGAACGCCGGCTCCGACGTGGTGAGCATGAAGCTCAAGGCCGAGAAGAAGAACGGCTACTACGTGCTCAACGGCGGCAAGATGTGGATCACCAACGGCGGCGACGCCGACACGCTGGTCATCTACGCCAAGACCGAGCCCGAGATGGGCGCGCGCGGCATGACGGCCTTCATCGTCGAGAAGAACTACAAGGGCTTCTCCGCCGGCAACAAGCTCGACAAGCTCGGCATGCGCGGCTCCAACACCTTCCCCCTGTTCTTCGACAACTGCGAAGTGCCCGAGGAAAACGTGCTGGGCGGCGAAGGCCTGGGCGCCAAGGTGCTCATGAGCGGGCTCGACTACGAGCGCGCCGTGCTCTCCGGCGGCCCGCTGGGCATCATGGCCGCGTGCATGGACGTGGTGCTGCCCTTCATCCACGACCGCAAGCAGTTCGGCCAGAGCATCGGCGAGTTCCAGCTCATGCAGGGCAAGCTGGCCGACATGTACTCGACCTGGCAGGCCACGCGCGCCTACGTGTACGCCGTGGGCAAGGCCTGCGACCGCAACGACCATGCGCGCACCTTCCGCAAGGACGCGGCCGGCGCGATTCTGTATTCGGCCGAGAAGGCGACGTGGATGGCCGGCGAGGCGATCCAGGCGCTGGGCGGCGTGGGGTACACGAAGGAGTTTCCGGTGGAGCGGCTGTGGCGCGACGCCAAGCTGTACGAGATCGGCGCGGGCACGAGCGAGATCCGTCGGATGCTGATCGGTCGCGAGCTTTTCGCGGAAACGGCGTAGGGTTCCAGGATGAAGCGCTGCCCCCTCTTGCTCCCTCTCCCCTCGGGGAGAGGGCTGGGGTGAGGGCAGCAGCGATCGAGTCGAGCGCCGCGCTTCATCAAGGGCCGGCACCCTCACCCCAACCCTCTCCCCAAGGGGAGAGGGGGCAAGACAAGGAGACAAGACGATGCCACTGACACAAAGCATGGCCCAGGGCGCCACAGACGTCCCCCTCATCGAACAACCCATCGGCGACTTCTTCGACGACATGGTCGAGAAGCAGCCCGAGCGCGAAGCGCTCATCAGCCGCCACGAAGGCCAGCGCTTCACCTACCGCGCGCTGCAGGCCCGGTCCAACCAGCTCGCCAGCGCCTTGCTGAAGCTCGGACTGCGGCCCGGCGACCGCGTGGGCATCTGGTCGCACAACAACGTGCCGTGGGTGCTGATGCAGATCGCCACCGCCAAGGTCGGGCTGATCCTCGTCAACATCAACCCGGCCTACCGCACCTCGGAGCTCGAGTACGCGCTCAACAAGGTCGGCTGCAAGGCGCTGGTGACGATGGCGCAGTTCAAGACCAGCGACTACCTCGGCATGCTGCGCGAGCTCGGCCCCGCGCGCCTGCCGCAGCTGCAGCACACCTTCTGGATCGACAAGCCCGGCCAGGGCGACGAACAGCCGGGCATGCAGCGCTTCAGCCAGCTGCTGGCCAGCGGCGACGCCGCCGACCCGCGCGTGGCCGCCACGCAGAAGACGCTGAAGGCCACCGACCCCATCAACATCCAGTTCACCAGCGGCACCACGGGTTTTCCGAAGGGCGCGACGCTCACGCACCGCAACATCCTGAACAACGGCTTCTTCATCGGCGAATGCATGAAGCTCTCGCCGGTCGACAAGCTGTGCATTCCCGTGCCGCTGTACCACTGCTTCGGCATGGTGCTGGGCAACCTGGCGTGTCTCACGCACGGCTCGGCCATCGTGTACCCGAACGACGGCTTCGACCCGCTCACCGTGCTGGAGACGGTGCAGGCCGAGAAGTGCACCGGCCTGCACGGCGTGCCCACCATGTTCATCGCCGAGCTCGACCATCCGCGCTTCAAGGAGTTCGACCTGTCCACGCTGCGCACCGGCATCATGGCCGGCTCGCCGTGCCCGACCGAGGTGATGAAGCGCGTGGTCGACCAGATGCACCTGGGCGAGATCACCATCGCCTACGGCATGACCGAGACCAGCCCCGTGAGCTGCCAGAGCAGCACCGACACGCCGCTGGACAAGCGCGTGTCCACCGTGGGCACGGTACAGCCGCACCTCGAGGTGAAGATCATCGACCCCGAGACCGGCGCCATCATGCCCACGGGCCAGTCGGGCGAGCTGTGCACGCGCGGCTACTCGGTGATGCACGGCTACTGGGACGACGAGCCGCGCACGCGCGAGGCCATCGACCCCGAGCACTGGATGCACACCGGCGACCTGGCCACCATGGACGCCGAGGGCTACGTCAACATCGTCGGGCGCATCAAGGACCTGGTGATCCGCGGCGGCGAGAACATCTACCCGCGCGAGATCGAGGAGTTCCTGTACCGCCACCCGAAGGTGCAGGACGTGCAGGTGGTGGGGCTGCCCGACCGGAAGTACGGCGAAGAGCTGTGCGCGTGGATCATCGTCAAGCCCGGCCAGAGCGCCACCGACGAGGACATCCGCAGCTTCTGCAAGGGCCAGATCGCGCACTACAAGGTGCCGAAGTACATCCAGTTCGTCACCGAGTTCCCGATGACGGTGACCGGCAAGATCCAGAAATTCAAGATCCGCGACGCCATGACCGAGCAGCTCGGCCTGACGAAAGAAAAGACAGCATGAGCCAACTAGAAACCAAACTCAACGCCCGCTCCGCAGACTTCCAGGCCAATGCCGCCGCCATGCGCGCGCTGGTCGACGACCTGCACGCGCAGTTCGCCAAGGTGGAGCAGGGCGGCGGCGAGGCCGCGCGCGCCAAGCACACGGCACGCGGCAAGCTGCTGCCGCGCGACCGCGTGGCCGAGCTGCTTGACCCGGGCACGCCCTTCCTGGAGATCGCGCCGCTGGCCGCGCATGCGATGTACCTCGACGCGAAGGGGGCCGAGTCGGCACCCGGCGCCGGCATCATCGCGGGCATCGGCCGCGTGAACGGCGTGGACTGCATGGTCGTGTGCAACGACGCCACCGTGAAGGGCGGCACCTACTACCCCATGACGGTGAAGAAGCACCTGCGCGCGCAGGAAATCGCCGAGCAGAACCGCCTGCCCTGCATCTACCTGGTCGACTCGGGCGGCGCCAACCTGCCGAACCAGGACGAGGTGTTTCCCGACCGCGACCACTTCGGCCGCATCTTCTACAACCAGGCCAACATGAGCGCCCAGGGCATCCCGCAGATCGCGGTGGTCATGGGCTCGTGCACGGCCGGCGGCGCCTACGTGCCGGCGATGAGCGACGAATCGATCATCGTGAAGAACCAGGGCACCATCTTCCTGGGCGGCCCGCCGCTGGTGAAGGCGGCCACCGGCGAGGTGGTGACGGCCGAGGACCTGGGTGGCGGCGACGTGCACACGCGCCTGTCGGGCGTGGTCGACCACCTGGCGCAGAACGACCTGCATGCGCTGGCGCTCGCGCGCTCGGCGGTGGCCAACCTCAACGCGAAGGCGGCCGATGCCCCGGTCAAGACCGGGGTGCGCGCGCCCGCGTTCCCGCGCGAAGAGCTCTACGGCGTGATTCCCACCGACACGCGCAAGCCCTTCGACGTGCGCGAGATCATTGCGCGCATCGTCGACGGCAGCGAGTTCCACGAGTTCAAGGCGCGCTTCGGCGCCACGCTGGTGTGCGGCTTCTCGGAGATCGAGGGCATGCCCGTGGGCATCGTGGCCAACAACGGCATCCTGTTCAGCGAGTCGGCGCAGAAGGGCGCGCACTTCATCGAGCTGTGCTGCCAGCGCAAGATCCCGCTGGTGTTCCTGCAGAACATCACCGGGTTCATGGTGGGCCGCAAGTACGAGAACGAAGGCATCGCGCGCCACGGCGCCAAGATGGTGACGGCGGTGGCCACGGCCAACGTGCCCAAGTTCACGATCATCATCGGCGGCAGCTTCGGCGCCGGCAACTACGGCATGTGCGGCCGCGCGTACAGCCCGCGCTTCCTGTGGATGTGGCCGAACGCGCGCATCAGCGTCATGGGCGGCGAGCAGGCCGCGAGCGTGCTGGCCACGGTGAAGCGCGACGGCATCGAGCTGAAGGGCGGCAGCTGGAGCAAGGAAGAAGAAGAGGCCTTCAAGGCCCCCATTCGCCAGCAGTACGAAGACCAGGGCCACCCCTACTACGCCACCGCGCGCATCTGGGACGACGGCATCATCGATCCGGCGGACACGCGCCGCGTGCTGGCGCTCGGTCTTGCCGCGGCGCGCAACGCGCCGATTCCCGAGCCGAAGTTCGGCATCTTCCGCATGTGAGGCGAGCGGCATGAGCGAATTCACCAAGCTGAAACTTTCCGTGGAAGGCGCCATCGCCCGCGTGTGGCTCGACCAGCCCGACGCGCGCAACGCCTTCGACGACGTCGTCATCGCCGAGCTCACGCAGGCCTTCACCGAAGCCGGCGCCGCCGCGCAGGTGAAGGCCATCGTGCTCGGCGCCAACGGGCCGGCCTTCTGCGCCGGCGCCAACCTCAACTGGATGCGCCGCATGGCCGACTACACGCGCGACGAGAACATCGCCGACGCGGGCAAGCTGGCCCACATGCTGCGCACCATCGCCGAGTGCCCCAAGCCGACCATCGCTCGCGTGCAGGGCGACGTGTACGCGGGCGGCATGGGGCTGGTGGCGGCCTGCGACATGGCCGTGAGCGTGGACACCGCCTGGTACTGCCTGAGCGAAGTGAAGATCGGCCTGGTGCCCGCCACCATCAGCCCCTACGTGCTGCGCGCCATGGGTACGCGCGCCTCGCAGCGCTACTTTCTCACGGCCGAGCGCTTCACCGCCGCCGAGGCGCACCGCATCGGCTTCGTGCACGAGGTGGTGGCGGCCGACGCGCTCGACGCCAAGGTCGACGAGCTGCTGAAGGCGCTCACCGGCGCCAGCCCGGCCGCCGTGCGCGCCTGCAAGCAGCTGATCGACGACGTGGCCGGCCGCGAGATCGACGACGCGCTGGTCGCGAAGACCGTCGAGGGCATTGCCGACATCCGCGCGAGCGACGAGGGCCGCGAGGGCGTGCAGGCCTTCCTGCAGAAGCGCAAGCCGTCGTGGCTCGACGCAGGCAAGGGCTGACGCACATGGCCACGCACGTGTCGCACGGCGCACTCATCGAACGCATGGACGCGTGGCTCGCCGCGCACCGCGCCGGCTACCACGCGTCGCTGCAGCCCGGCGTGACCGACGCCGAGCTCGACGCCTTCGAGGCCAGGTTCTCGCTGAAGCTGCCCGAGGCCTTTCGCGCGCTCTACCGCTGGCGCAATGGCCAGCCGAACAGCAACTTCGACAGCCTGCAGCACAACCGCATGTTCAGCGCGCTGGGCGATGTCGCCGACACCAAGGAGATGCTCGACGACATGATCGGCACCGACTTCGAAGACCCCGCCACCTGGCGGCGCGGCTGGGTGCCCTTCCTGTCGAACGGCGGCGGCAGCTACCTGTGCGTGGACATCGACGCCGAGGGCGGCGGCCGGCCCGGGCAGCTCGTCGCGTTCTGGAAGGCCGACGAAGACCGCCCCGTGGAGCATGCGTCCGTCGACGCATGGCTCGCCGACCTCGTGGCTTCCATGGAAGCCGGCACCATCGAATTCGACTGAAGGAGAGGCCGCCATGGACACCCCGCTCGACATGCCCCAGCTGCTCGCACTGGCCGCCGCCATCGGCTGGGCCAGCGGCGTGCGGCTGTACCTGGTGGTGCTGCTGACGGGCGTGGTGGGCTACTTCGGCTGGGTGCCCTTGCCCAGCGGGCTGCAGCTGCTGGCGCACCCGGTGGTCATCGCGGCCAGCGGCTTCATGGTGTTCATCGAGTTCTTCGCCGACAAGATTCCCGGCCTCGATTCGCTGTGGGACGTGGTGCACACCGCCATCCGCATCCCGGCCGGCGCGGCGCTCGCGGCCAGCGTGTTCGGCGCCGACCACGGCGTGATGGCCATCGTCGCGGCGCTGGTGGGCGGCGGCTTCGCGGCCACGGCGCACGCGGCCAAGGCCACCACGCGCGCGGCCATCAACACCTCGCCCGAGCCGTTTTCCAACGTGGGCGCGTCGCTGGTCGAAGACACGATGGTGCCCGCCGGGCTGTGGCTCGCGGTGGCGCACCCCTTCGTCTTTCTCGTGCTGTTCGTGCTGGTGCTTGTGCTGAGCGTGTGGCTCATTCGCAAGAGCTGGCGTTTCCTCAAGGCGCTGTTCGGTCGCGTGGCCCGCATTTTCAGCGGCCGACCCGATCCGGGCGTGGTGCCCGCGTTTCAACTGAAAAAGAATCCTCCGGGAGACATTCCTCATGTTTAAGAAGATCCTGATCGCCAACCGTGGCGAGATCGCCTGCCGAGTTGCGGCAACTGCCCGCCGCATGGCCATCCGCACCGTGGCCGTTTACTCCGATGCCGACGCGCACGCCAACCATGTGCGCGCCTGCGACGAGTCGGTCCACATCGGCGGCAGCGCCCCGAAGGACAGCTACCTGCGCTGGGAACGCATCCTCGAGGCCGCCAAGGCCACGGGCGCCGAAGCCGTGCACCCGGGCTACGGCTTCCTGAGCGAGAACGAGGAGTTCGCGCAGGCCTGCGCCAACGCGGGGCTGGTCTTCATCGGCCCGCCGCCCTCGGCCATCAAGGCGATGGGCCTGAAGGCCGAGTCGAAGCAGCTGATGGAAAAGGCCGGCGTGCCGCTGGTGCCCGGCTACCACGGCCACGACCAGGACCCGCAGCTGCTGCAGCGCGAGGCCGACCGCATCGGCTACCCGGTGCTCATCAAGGCCAGCGCCGGCGGCGGCGGCAAGGGCATGCGCGCGGTCAACAAGGCGGAAGACTTCGCCGCCGCGCTCGCCTCGTGCCAGCGCGAGGCCATCAACAGCTTCGGCGACGACGCGGTGCTGATCGAGAAGTACGTGCAGCGCCCGCGCCACATCGAGATCCAGGTGTTCGGCGACACGCAGGGCAACTGCGTGTACCTGTTCGAGCGCGACTGCTCGGTGCAGCGCCGCCACCAGAAGGTGCTGGAAGAAGCGCCCGCGCCGGGCATGACCGAAAGCATGCGCAAGCAGATGGGCGACGCCGCCGTGGCCGCGGCGCGCGCCGTGAACTACGTGGGCGCGGGCACGGTCGAGTTCATCGTCGAGCAGCGCGAAGGCGGCGAGATGAACTTCTTCTTCATGGAGATGAACACGCGGCTGCAGGTGGAGCACCCTGTGACCGAAGCCATCACCGGGCTTGACCTGGTCGAGTGGCAATTGCGCGTGGCCTCCGGCGAGCCGCTGCCCGCCAAGCAGGCGGACCTGAAGATCCACGGCCATGCCATCGAGGCGCGCATCTGCGCCGAGAACCCCGACAACAACTTCCTGCCCGCCACCGGCACCTTGCGCGTGTACCGCAAGCCGCAGGCCACGGCCTTCCAGCGCAGCCGGGTGCGCATCGACGACGGCGTGCGCGAGGGCGGCGAGATTTCGCCGTTCTACGACTCGATGATCGCCAAGCTCATCGTGCACGGCAGCACGCGCGAAGAGGCGCTGGCCCGGCTCGATGCCGCGCTGGCGCAGGTGCAGATCGTGGGCGTGCAGACCAACGTGCAGTTCCTGCGCGGCATCCTGGCGACCGAGTCGTTCGCCAAGGCCAACCTGGACACCGCGTTGATCGAGCGTGAACGCGCCGTGCTGTTCGACCGCGAGACGCTGGGCCTGCCGCTCGCGGCGGCCGCCGCCATCACGCGCACGCTGATCGGCGAGTGGCCCGGCAAGATGCCCGACCCCTTCGCGCGGCGCGACGGCTGGCGCTCGCACGGCGAGTACCTGCGCCGCTTCGACTTCGAATTCCGCGGCGCCGAGCAGATCGCCCTGCTGACCTACAAGCGCGACGGCAGCCTGTGGCTGGAGGCCGGCGGCGCCGAAGGCGCGCTGGTGATCGGCCAGTTCCCGAGCGGTGAGTTCGAGGTCGAGTTCGCGGGCGCCCGCCAGACGCTCGACGTGCGCCTCGACGGCGCCACGGCGCACATCTTCGCGTCGAAGGGCGCGACGAAGATCACCACCATCGACCGCCTCGCCCACGCCGGCGAAACGCAGGCCGAGGGCGGCCGGCTCACCGCGCCCATGCCGGGCAAGGTTGTGTCCTTCGCCGTGAAGGCGGGCGACAAGGTGGTGCGCGGCCAGCCGCTGGCGGTGATGGAGGCGATGAAGATGGAGCACACCATCGCCGCGCCGGCCGACGGCACGGTGGACGAGCTGATGTTCGCCCCGGGCGAGCAGGTGGCAGAGGGCGACGAGCTGCTGCGCATGAGCGCGGCCACTGCGGCGACTGCGGCGACCGGAACCGCGGCAACGGCGGCGACTGCGGCCTGAAAAAAAGTTAACCCCGTCGCGGGCGGCCGCCCGTATCAGCTGCGGTAGTCATCACTCAAGGGATCTCTCCATGACCAGCCGCACGCCTTCCCGCACGCCTTCCCGCACGCCTTCCGCTTCGCCGCGCCTTTCTTCTTCTTTTTCTTCTTCTTCTTCTTCTCTTTCTCGTTCTGCCCGCCACCGCTCGGGCATCGTCCTGCTCGCCCTGGCGGCCGCGCTGTCGCTGGGCGGCTGCGACCGCAAGAGCGACGAGGCCGCGGTGCTTTCCGAGCCGGCTCCCCCGCCCGCGCCGATGCAGGCCGCGCCGCGCCTTGCCGGCGGCATGGCCATGAAGGAGCAGCGCCGCGCGAAGTCGGTGGAGGCGGCGCTCGACGAATCGGCCTCGTCGCAAGACACGCCGCTGCAGCGCTTTCTCGCGGTGCGCCAGGAGCTGAACGTCGAGGTGCCGTCGGAGCAGCTCGCCGATGCCTGGGGCAAGGTGCGCGACCTGTGCGGCACGCTGAAGTGCGAGCTGCTGTCGTCCTCACTGCTGCGCGAGACGCCGCAGCAGCCCGGCAACGCCATGCTCGAAGTGCGCGTGGAACCGGCGGACGTCGACAAGCTGCTCGGCGGCCTGGCCGGCGTGGCCAACGTGGTCTCGCACACCACCACCAGCGAGGACAAGACCGCCGAGGTGATCGACGTCGAGGCCCGCATCCGCAACCGCACCGAGTTCCGCGACAGCCTGCGCGTCATGCTGCGCGACACCGTCACCAAGCGCACCATGGCCGACCTGCTGGCCATCCAGCGCACGCTGTCGGACACGCAGGCCGAGCTGGACGCCACCGCCACGCAGCGCAAGGTGCTGGCGCAGCAGACCAGCAAGCAGCACATCCAGATCCAGTTCACGCCCAGGCGCGCGCTGGTGGGCAGCGGCGACGGCTACAGCCCGATGGGGCAGGCGCTGCGCAACGCGGGCTCGGTGCTGGCGGAGAGCGTGGGCTCGCTCATCACCTTCGTGGCGGCGGTGCTGCCGTGGCTGGTGCTGGTGGTGCTGCCGCTGGGGTGGCTGGTGCGCGTGCTGTGGCGCCGCAAGGCCAAGGGCAAGGTCAGCGCCAAGTCCGCCTGAGTTCGCTGCAGGGGTGAGGCACGGCGCGGCAAGCTGCGCCGTGCGGCTCGGTCAGCCGACCACCACTTCGCTGATCTGCATCACGGGCGCGATGTCGGTGTAGTTCTTCACGTCGCCCATGATCTCCTTCATGTGCGGGCCGAACGCCTTCTGGAAGGCCTCGACCGATTCGCTGAACACGTGACACATGCCCACGTAGGTCGGCGGCGAGCCGGGGGCGCCGCCGGCCAGGCCCTTGTCGACGGTGTACGAGAGGCAGGCGTCGCCCATGCGGGCCTTGAGCATCGGCATGTGCTTGTCGCGGTAGTAGTCGTGGTCGAACCGGGCGCCGGGGGTGTGGGGGTACATCACGCTGACCTTGATCATGGCTTGTCTCCTGGAGAGGGTTGGGTTGTCGGGGGGCGTTCGAGCATAGCCATAAGATCCTTGCCCATGCGAATCACCGTCTACCTCACCGACAACCGCCCAGACTCCTGGATCCAAGGCCTGCAGGCCGAACTCCCCGACGCCGTCATCGAGGCCTGGAAGCCCGGCGCCCCGCAGGCCGACCATGCCGTGGTGTGGGCGCCGCCGCAGGAGTTTCTCGACGAGCAACCCGCGCTGCGCGGCATCTTCAACATCGGCGCGGGCGTGGACGCGCTGCTCAAGCTCAAAGTGCCGGCGCACACGCGCATCGTGCGGCTCGACGACGCGGGCATGTCGGTGCAGATGGCCGAGTACGTGTGCCACACGCTCATTCGCCACTTCCGCGAGTTCGATGCCTACGAGGCCGACGCCCGCGAAGGCAAGTGGAGCTACCGCAAGCCCCGGCTGCGCAGCGACTTTCCGGTCGGCATCATGGGCCTGGGCGTGCTCGGCGAGCGCGTGGCCAAGGCCGTGGCGCAGTTCGAGTTCCCGGTGCTGGGCTGGAGCCGCACGCCCAAGGCCATCGACGGCGTGCGGGTGTTCAGCGGCGAGGCGCAGTTCGACGAGTTCCTGTCGTCCACGCGCGTGCTGATCAACCTGCTGCCGCTGACCGAGGCCACGCGCGGCATCCTGAACCGCGACACGCTGGGCAAGCTGCGGCCCGAGGGCTACCTGATCAGCATCGCGCGCGGCGGTCACCTGGTGGAAGACGACCTGATCCCCCTGCTCGACGCCGGCCGGCTCGCGGGCGCGACGCTGGACGTGTTCCAGGTCGAGCCGTTGCCGGCCGACCACGCCTTCTGGCGCCACCCGAAGATCACCGTGACGCCGCACGGCTCGGCGCGCACGCTGCGCGAGGAGTCGATCGCGCAGATCGCCGGGAAGATCCGCGCGATGGAGCAGGGGCTGCCGGTGAACGGCATCGTGGACCCGGGGCGCGGGTACTAGGCCCCGCCGCGCGTCGCTGGCCGCGAGGCGCGCGCGGCACCAAGCTTCGGCCCGCGAGGCAGGGGAAACCCCGAGGCGCTTGTTTTTCACATCCATGAAAATCTTTTTATGACTGTGAAAACTGCGTTTCGCGTGATCGAGATCGTCGAGCTATTCGCTCGCGAGAAACAGCCGCTGGCGCTGTCCGAGATGGCGCGCCTGCTCGACATGCCCGTGTCGAGCTGCCTGGGCCTGATACGCACCCTGGAAGAGCAGGGCTACATGTACGAGACCGGCCGGCGCCAGGGCTATTACCCGACCGGCCGGCTGCTGGCGATGGCGCAGGTCATCGCCGCGCACGACCCGGTGCTCGACCGGGTGAAGGCCACGCTGGAAGAACTGCGCGACGCCGCGCGCGAGACCGTGGTGTTCGGCAAGTTCCGCGACGCGGGCCAGGTCGTGTACCTGGAGGTGCTGAGCGCGCCGCAGGCCATCCGCTATTCCGCCGAGTCGGGCGAAACGCGCCCGGCGTACGCCAACTCGCTGGGCCGCGCGCTGCTCTCCACGCTCGCGCCCGAGGCGCGGCGCGCGCTGCTCGCAGGCACGCCGCTGCTGCCGCTGACCGAGGCCACGCTCACCACCGCGGAGGCCATCGAGGCCGAGCTGCAGAGCGCCGCCGCGCGCGGCTGGTACGGCAACCTCGGCGAGAGCATTCCCGACCTGGTCGGCCTGGCCTGGCCGGTGCGCATCGGCGGCGAGGCCTATGCCATTTCCATCGCCGGCCCGCGCTACCGCGTGGAGCCGCGCATCGAGGAGATCGCCGCCATGCTGCGCTCGGCCTGCCTCGCCATCGAACCCAAGACAGAAAGCCCCCGATGACCACGTCCGCTGATGCCGCCGCTGCGGCCGCGCCGCGCTACTTCGTCCGCGAAGACGAGATCGCCGGCTACCACCCCGCCAACCACACCGGCACGCTCAACAAGCGGCTGATCGGCCCCGAGACGGTGGGCGCGAAGCAGCTCGAGGTGCTGGTCGGCCACATCCAGAAGGGCAAGGGCGCGCTGCCGCATGCGCACCCGGGCATCGAGCAGGTCTGCTACATGCTCGAAGGCCGGGCGGTGGCCGAAGTGGGTGGCCAGCGCCAGGAGCTGCACCCGGGCGACAGCTGCTTTTTTCCGGCCGACGCCATGCACACCTTCACGGTGGTGAGCGACGACCCGGTGCGGGTGCTGGTGATCTACAGCCCGCCGTACGAGGAACTGCCGGAGCGTGTGATCCGGCCCTGACCCGAAGCGCCAACCCCTGGCGCGGCTTTGCACCCGACAACAACCCCGGAGACAAGCAAGCATGAAGACGAACCAGAACGCGACCGAGAAATCGGTCGTGGTGGCGAACCGCCGCCGTTTCATTTCCATCGGCGCGGCCGCGGGCCTGGCCGGCGCCGCGCCCTGGGCCTTCGCGCAGGAGGGCTACCCGAAGCTGCCGATCAAGCTGGTCGTGCCTTTCGCGGCCGGCAGCGGCACCGACGCGGTGGCGCGCATCACCGGGCAGATGCTCGGCGAGGCGCTGAAGGGCTCGGTCATCGTGGACAACCGCGCCGGCGCCAACGGCGTGATCGCCGCCGAGCTGGTGGCCAAGGCCCCGCCCGACGGCTACACGCTGTTCATGACGACCAACACCACGCACTCGGCCAACCCGAGCCTGATGAAGTCGCTGCCCTACGACCCGGTGAAGGACTTCGCGCCCGTGAGCCGCATGGGCAACCTGCCGTTCATGCTGGTGGTGAACAACGAGCTGCCCGTGAAGAACGTGGCCGAGCTGCTGGCCTGGGGCCGCGCGAACCCGGGCAAGCTGACCTACGCGAGCGGCAACAGCACGGGCATCGTGTGCGGCGCCACGCTGTCGCGCATGAGCGGCGTGCCGATGCTGCACGTGCCGTACAAGAGCACGCCGCCGGCCATCGCCGACCTGATCGGTGGCCAGGTGTCGATGATGGTGGTCGACCTCGCGGCGGGCCTGGCCACGGTGAAGGCGGGCAAGATGCGCGCCATTGCCGTCACCACGCAGGAGCGCACCAAGCTCTTTCCCGAGCTGCCGCCACTGGCGGACACGCCGGAGCTGAAGGGCTTCGACATCACCTCGTGGAACGGCGTGTTCGCGCCCGCGGGCACGCCGAAGGACATCGTGCAGAAGCTCAACAAGGTGCTGTCGGAAATGGCGAACGGCACCGTGTTTCGCGAGCGCGTGGCCAAGCTGGGCTTCGATGCGTTCGGCAGCACGCCGCAGGAGCTGGGCGCGTTCACGGTGTCGGAGTTGGCGAAGTGGAAGAAGCTGATCCAGGCCGCGGGCATCCAACCCGAATGAGTGCGTTGCCGAATTTGAGTTTCTCCCTTCCTCTTTGGGGCAGGGCAGGGGTGGGGGCCAGCGGCGCATCCACCGGGCGCCCTGCCTGCCCCCATCCCGGCCTTCCCCCAGCGGAGGAAGGAGCGAAGGCTAAGACATGAACACATCCGGCCCCCTTCAAGGCATCCGCATCCTCGACCTCACGGCCGTGGTGATGGGCCCCTACGCCACGCAGACCCTCGGCGACCTGGGCGCCGACATCGTCAAGGTCGAGCCGCCCGCTGGCGACAACTTGCGCGCGGTCGGGCCGATGCGCCATGCCGGCATGGGCGCGATGGCGATGCACCTCAACCGCAACAAGCGCTCCATCGTGCTCGACCTGAAGCAGCCCGAGGGCCTCGAGGCCTGCCTGCGGCTGGCGGCAGGCTGCGACGCGCTCATCTACAACACGCGGCCGCAGGCGATGGCGCGGCTGGGCCTGGGCTACGAGGCCGTCGCCGCGGCCAACCCGAAGATCGTCTACCTCGGCGCCTTCGGCTACGGCGAGGAAGGCCCCTACGCCGGCAAGCCCGCGTACGACGACCTCATCCAGGGCGCGGCCGGCATTGCCTCGCTCTTCGCGCAGCAAAGCGGCGGCGACCCGCGCTATGCACCCGTCACGCTGGCCGACCGCGCCGTGGGCCTGCAGGCGGCCATCGCGCTGCTGGCCGCGGTGCTGCACGCGCAGCGCACCGGCCAGGGCCAGGCGGTGGAGGTGCCGATGTTCGAGGCGCTGTCGCAGTTCGTCATGGGCGACCACCTCGGCGGCCACAGCTTCGAGCCGCCGCTCGGCCCCACGGGCTATGCGCGCCTGCTCGCGCCGCACCGCAAGCCCTACGCCACGTCGGACGGCCACCTGAGCGTGCTCATCTACAACGACAAGCACTGGCAGGCCTTCTTCGACGTCATCGGCCGTCCCGAGCTGCGCAGCTCGCCGATGTTCGGCACGCACACCGCGCGCGCCGCGAACATCGGGGCGGTGTACGCCTTCGTCGCCGAGGTGATGGCCACGCGCAGCAGCGACGCATGGTTCGCGGCACTGGCCGCCGCCGACATTCCGGTCGCGCGCCTGCACAGCACCGACAGCCTGCTCGACGACCCGCACCTGCGCGCCGTCGGTTTCTATCCCGAGTTCGACCACCCGAGCGAAGGCCGCATCCGCACCCTGGCGCCGGTCGGCCGCTACAGCGCCACGCCCACCGCCATTCGCCGGCCCACGCCGCGCATCGGCGAGCAGAGCGTGGAACTGCTGCGCGAAGCCGGCTACGACGACGCGGCCATCGAACGCCTGCTCGCGCGCGGCGTGACGCTGCAACCCGAACCCCCGAGCGACATCCCCAAGGACAGCGAATGAATTTCTCCCTGAACGAAGACCAGCGCTCGCTGGTCGCGGCCATCGAACGGCTGTGCGAAGACTTTCCGGCGGACTACTGGCGCGACCATGACGACCGCGCCGTGTTCCCGCACGAGTTCCACCGCGCGGTGGCGCAAAGCGGCTGGCTCGGCATCGCCATGCCCGAGGCGCAGGGCGGCGCGGGGCTGGGCATTACCGAGGCGGCGCTGATGATGCGCGCCATCAGCGCCTCGGGCGCGGGCATGTCGGGCGCGTCGGCAGTGCACATGAACATCTTCGGACTCAACCCGGTGGTGGTGTTCGGCAGCGAGGCGCAGCGCCAGCGCTTCCTGCCCCCGCTGATCGCCGGCACCGAGAAGGCCTGCTTCGCCGTCACCGAGCCCGACGCGGGGCTGGACACCACGCGGCTGAAGACGCAGGCGGTGCGCCAGCCGAACGGCAGCTACCTGCTGCACGGCCGCAAGATCTGGATATCGACCGCGCAGGTGGCCGACCGCATGCTCATCCTCACGCGCACCACGCCGCTGGGGCAGGTGAACAAGCCCACGCAGGGCCTCACGCTGTTCTACACGCCGCTGGACCGCGCCAAGGTCGAGGTGCGCGAGATCCACAAGCTGGGCCGCGCGGCGGTCGACTCCAACATGCTGTTCATCGACGGGCTCGAGGTGCCGGAAGAAGACCGCATCGGCGAGGAGGGGCGCGGCTTCGAGTACATCCTGCACGGGCTGAACCCCGAACGCATCTTGATCGCGGCGGAGGCCATCGGCATCGGCCGCGCGGCGCTGCGCATCGCCTCGCAGTACGCACGGGAGCGCGTGGTGTTCGGCCGCCCCATCGGCCAGAACCAAGGCGTGGCGCATCCGCTGGCGCGGGCCTGGGCCAACCTGGAAGCGGCCGACCTGATGATGCTGAAGGCCGCCACGCTGTACGACGCGGGCGAGCCCTGCGGCACCGAGGCCAACGCCGCCAAGTACCTGGCCGCCGAGGCGGCGCACGACGCCTGCCAGAACGCCGTGCTCACGCTGGGCGGCATGGGCTACGCCAAGGAATACCACGTGGAGCGGCTGCTGCGCGAGAGCTACATCCCGCGCATCGCGCCGGTGAGCCCGCAGATGATCCTGAACTTCATCGCCGAGAAGGCGCTGGGGCTGCCGAAGTCGTACTGACCCGTCGCCGGCTTTCACGTGCCAGGCGCGGCTGGCGCCATTTGCAACCCCGCTGGCGCGCCTTGCTACCTTCCGGAACTTGTGTACCAGGCAGGGTGTTCCCAGGTGCTCGACAATCGAAGGCGGCTTTCCATCCTCCCGCGACACAAGAGACATTCCATGAAACTCCCCACCCGCGTCAAACTCATCGACGTCGGCCCGCGCGACGGCCTGCAGAACGAAAAGCAGCCCGTCGCCGCCGAAGTCAAGATCGGCCTCGTGCACCGCCTGCAGGACGCCGGGCTGAACGAGATCGAGGTCACCAGCTTCGTCTCGCCCAAGTGGGTGCCGCAGATGGCCGACAACGCCGAGGTGATGCACGGCATCCGGCGCAAAGCCGGCGTGCGCTACTCGGTGCTCACGCCCAACATGAAGGGCTTCGAGGCCGCCATCGCCGCGCCGCGCGAAGAGTGGCCCGACGAGATCGTGGTGTTCGGCGCCGCGAGCGAGGCCTTCAGCCAGAAGAACATCAACTGCTCCATCGCCGAGAGCATCGAGCGCTTCGCGCCCGTGGTGGCGGCGGCGCTCGAGAAGGGCATTGCCGTGCGCGGCGCCATGTCGTGCACGGTCGGCTGCCCTTATGAAGGCGAGATCGCGCCGGCCAAGGTCGGCTACCTCGCGCATCTGATGAAGGGCATCGGGGTGCAGCGCGTGGACGTGGCCGACACCATCGGGGTGGGCACGCCGCGCAAGGTGCAGGCGGCAATCGAGGCCACGCTGGCGCACTTCGATGTCGCCGCGGTTTCCGGCCACTTTCACGACACCTACGGGCAGGCGCTGGTCAACACGCTGGCGGCGCTCGAGCTGGGCGTGTGGAACTTCCAGTCGTCCTCGGCCGGCCTGGGCGGCTGCCCCTACGCCAAGGGCGCGACGGGCAACGTGGCCACCGAAGACGTGGTCTACATGCTGCACGGCATGGGCATCGAGACCGGCATCGACCTCGACAGGCTGATCGACGCGGGCGTGTACATCAGCCAGGCGCTGGGCCGCGAGCCGAACTCGCTGGCGTCGAAGGCCATCCGCACCAAGCGGGCCGGCTGAACGCGCCACCCACACAGCACAGCACACAGGAGTTTTCGTGGACCTTCAAGTCTGGCTCGCATTCGTGGTGGCGAGTTGCGTCATCGCGGTTTCGCCCGGTTCGGGCGCGGTGCTCAGCATGAGCCATGGGCTCAGCTACGGCGTGCGGCGCACCACGGCGACCATCGTCGGGCTGCAGCTGGGGCTCGCGGTGATCCTGCTGGTGGCGGGGCTCGGCGTGGGCGCGGTGCTCACGGCCTCGGCCACCGCGTTCACGGTGATCAAGGTGGTGGGCGCCTGCTACCTGCTGTGGCTGGGCTGGCGCCAGTGGCGCGCGCCGGTCGCGAAGATCGACGGCGACGCGCAGGCCGCGGCCAGCGAGCCCGACCTCACCGCGGGCCAGCGCGTGCTGCGCGGCTTTCTGACCAACGTGACCAATCCCAAGGGCATCGTCTTCATGGCGGCCGTGCTGCCGCAGTTCATCCAGCCGACGCGGCCGCTGTGGCTGCAGCTGCTGGTGCTGCTGGCCACCACGGTGACGGTCGACGTGACGGTGATGCACGGCTACGCCTGGCTGGCCGCGCGGCTGCAGGGCGTGCTGCGCAGCGTGCGCGCCCGGCGCGCGCAGAACCGCGTCTTCGGCGGGGTGCTGATGGCGATGGGCGCGTTCCTGTTCATGTTCAAGCGCAGTGCCTGACGGCGCGTGGCACCGGCAGCACATGCGGCACCGCCGGCACTGGTAGATTCGAACGCATGTGCGGCTCCGAACTCCATTCCCTCCCTGAAGGCGTCCAGCGCGTTGCCCGCGTGCTGCAGGATGCCGGCCATCCCCATTCCCCCCGCATGCTCGACGACGCCTGCCGCACCGCGCAGCAGGCGGCCGACGCGCTCGGCGTCGCCGTGGGGCAGATCGCCAAGAGCATCATCTTCCGGCGCAAGAGCGACGAGGCGGCGGTGCTGGTCATCACCTCGGGCGACAAGCGCGTGGACGAGAAAAAAGTCGATGCGCTGGTCGGCAAGACCGGCCGCGCCGACGCCGAGTTCGTGAAGGCGCGCACCGGCTTCACCATCGGCGGCGTGTCGCCCGTGGGGCATGTGACCAAGCCGGTGGTGCTGATCGACCGCGAGCTGTTCCGCTTCGAGGAGATCTGGGCCGCCGCGGGCCATCCGCACGCGGTGTTCCAGTTGCGCCCGCAAGACCTCGAGACGCTCACCGGCGCGCCGGTGGCGGACGTGGTGTGAACTTCAGCGACGCCGAAACGCTGGCCGAGCGCGCGGTGACCGTGCAGGCCGCAACGGACAACGCGCCGTCGCCCTGCACCTCGGTGTGCCGCATGGACCGGCTGAGCGGCTTCTGCGAAGGCTGCCTGCGCACCATTCCCGAGATCGCGGGCTGGAGCAAGATGGAAGACGACATGCGCCGCCACGTGTGGCGCGCGATCGAGCTGCGCGCAAGGGCGGGCATCTGGCGCGTGCCCGAAGCCGACAGCCACGCAGGCACAGGAGACAGCACCGCATGAAGCACATCGATTTCTATCTCGACTTCATCTCGCCCTACGCGCACCTCGCGTTCGAGCACCTGCCCGAGGCGCTCGAGGGGCTGAGCTACAGCGTGGCCTACAAGCCGGTGCTGCTGGGCGCGCTGCTCAAGCAGCACGGCCAGCTCGGCCCGGCGGAGATTCCGTCGAAGCGCAGCTGGACCTACCGCCACGTGCTGTGGCTGGGCCACACGCACGGCATCCAGGTCGAGATGCCGGCCTCGCACCCCTACAACCCGCTCGCGCACCTGCGGCTCGCGCTGTCGACCAGCGACGACGGCACGGTGAGCCGCCTGGTGGCCGAGACGGTGTTTCGCCATGTGTGGCGCGGCGGCGAAGAAGCGGGCGATGCCGCGCGGCTCGCCACCTTGACCGACCAGCTGAAGCCCAGGCGCGAGGCGGGCAGCGAGGAGAGCAAGGCCCTGCTCAAGCGCAACACCGACGAGGCACTGCAGCTCGGCGTGTTCGGCACGCCGGCGTACGTGGTGGACGGGCGCCTGTTCTGGGGCTTCGACGGCCTCGCGATGCTGCGCGCGTACCTGTCGGGCGACGCCTGGTTCGACGGCCCGCAATGGGCCACGGCCGACCAGCGCCCGTCTTTGCTGCGCAGCACAAAGAACTGAGGCCTTTGCTGCGCAGCAGCAGGAATTGAAGCCCTTTGCCGCTGCGCAGCAAGGCCTGAGGACAAACCCGAGCAGGGTCCGAATTTCTTACAGGCTGAAACGCGCCCCGCGGGTTTCACCTTAATTCGTAAGCGTCGGTTCAGTTTCGCGAAAGCCTCGGGTCAGTCGCGCCTCCAAGAATGCCTCACGGCCCCCGAAGCAACGGGCGCCGCATGAACGCAAACACACAGGAGACGACCCATGGCAGCCACACTAGATTCGCGGGGAGTGCCGCATCCGGCCCCCCGTCCCATGTCCGCGGAGGAGAAGAAGGTCATCTTCGCCTCCTCGCTCGGCACCGTGTTCGAGTGGTACGACTTCTACCTCTACGGCTCGCTCGCCGCGATCATCGCGAAGCAGTTCTTCAGCGGCCTGGATGCGGGCGCGGCCTTCATCTTCGCGCTGCTGGCGTTCGCCGCGGGCTTCCTGGTGCGTCCGTTCGGCGCCATCGTGTTCGGCCGCCTGGGCGACATGATCGGGCGCAAGTACACCTTCCTGGTGACGATCCTGATCATGGGCCTGTCGACCTTCATCGTCGGCCTGCTGCCCAGCTACGCGACCATCGGCGTCGCGGCGCCGGTCATCCTGATCGCGCTGCGCATGCTGCAGGGCCTGGCCCTCGGCGGCGAGTACGGCGGTGCCGCCACCTACGTGGCCGAGCACTCGCCGCACGGCAAGCGCGGCGCCTACACCTCGTGGATCCAGACCACCGCCACGCTCGGCCTGTTCCTGAGCCTGCTGGTGATCCTGGGCGTGCGCGAAGGCCTGGGCGAGGCGGTGTTCAACGACTGGGGCTGGCGCGTGCCGTTCCTGGTGTCGATCCTGCTGCTGGGCATCTCGGTGTGGATCCGCCTGACGCTGTCGGAGTCGCCCGCCTTCCAGAAGATGAAGGCCGAGGGCAAGACCTCGAAGGCCCCGCTGGCCGAGTCCTTCGGCGAGTGGAAGAACCTGAAGATCGTCATTCTTGCGCTGGTCGGCCTCACGGCGGGCCAGGCGGTGGTGTGGTACTCGGGCCAGTTCTACGCGCTGTTCTTCCTGACGGCGCAGCTGAAGGTCGATGCGACCACGGCCAACCTGATGATTGCCGCGGCGCTGCTGCTGGGCACGCCCTTCTTCGTGATCTTCGGCACGCTGTCGGACAAGATCGGCCGCAAGCCCATCATCATGGCCGGCTGCCTGCTGGCCGTGGTCACGTACTTTCCGGTCTTCAAGATGCTGACCGAAGCCGCCAACCCCGACCTGGCCCGCGCACAGGCCACGGCCGGCGTGACCGTCACCGCCGACCCCGCCACCTGCTCGTTCCAGGGCAACCCGGTGGCCCGCGAGATCGACTTCAAGAGCTCGTGCGACATCGCCAAGCGCTACCTCGTGCAGAACTCGGTGAGCTACGAGAACGTGGCCGGCGCGCCGGGCTCCAAGGCCGTGGTGAAGATCGGCGACAAGACGGTGGAAGCACCCATCGGCAATGTCGTGAACCTCAAGTTCGACGAAGGCTCCGCCAAGGAAATCGCCGCCTTCAAGAAGGGCGTGGCCGAAGACCTGAAGATCGCCGGCTACCCGAGCAAGGCCGACCCCGCCAAGATGAACAAGGTGATGACGGTGGTGCTGCTGTTCTGGCTGGTGCTGCTGGTGACCATGGTCTACGGCCCCATCGCGGCGATGCTGGTGGAAATGTTCCCCACGCGCATCCGATACACCTCCATGAGCCTGCCGTACCACATCGGCAATGGCTGGTTCGGCGGCCTGCTGCCGACCACGGCCTTCGCCATCGTGGCGTCGACCGGCAACATGTACAACGGCCTGTGGTACCCGATCATCATCGCGGGCATCACGCTGGTGATCGGCACGCTGTTCATCCGCGAGACCAAGGACGTGGACATCTACGCCAACGACTGAGCGCGCGTTGAAGAGGAGGGCCCGCGCCCTCCGCTCCACAAAGAGGCTTCATGCCAATCGCATGAGGCCTTTTTCTTGAGCCTTTCAAATCGTTCGTCCGCCCCCTTCATTCATCTGCTTCAGGAGACAGTACCCATGTGGAAAATCGTCGTCGGCTTCGTCATCTTCGCCGCCATCGCGCTGTATGTGATCTCCAAGGCCGGTGACAAGGTCGACATGTCGGGCGAGAAGCACGGGGGAGATTCGGCGACGCACGAGCCGGCGCCTGCGGCGGCGCCGAAGTAGGACCCGAGCCGTTCACATAGTGGCAACCTTCTATCGGTCGATGCCACGAAAAATGTCACGAAGGCAGCGGCTCGCCTCCAGGGCGAGCGGCGGATTTCAAAAGATCGGCGCCAATGATGCGGGCTCCCTGCCGCGCCACCTGGCTGCTCGACGGCAAGCGCGATTCAGCGCTTGCTGGTCGACACGCGTTGCGCGGGCCGTTCGACCTCGAAGCCGCACCTCATGCCCCATGCAACACCCCGCGATCCGCGTGCCCGGATCGCCATCTTCTCCACCGCGCCGCGCCACGCCGCCGGTTCCATCTCAGCGTGGTATTCGGCGCAGTGCCTAGCGCAGTGCTCAGCGCTTGAACCGCCCGTCGCTGATAATCGACAAGTCAGCGAAGTCGATGCCGCTGTGGTCCTGCGGCGAGTAGCTCACGTCGAGCCCGCCGCCCAGGTCGTAGCCCTTGATGCTTTCCAGCGCCGCGACCATCTTCGAGCGCGTGGGCTTGGGGCCGGCGCGGCGCAGCGCCTCGATCAGCACCTTGGCCGAGGCGAAGCCTTCCAGCGCGGCCGGCGACAGCTCCGCCTGCCCCTTGGCCTGCGCGAGCGCCAGGGCTTCCTTCACCATCGGCTGGCCGATGGCGCGCTCGCTGGGAAACACCTGCGTCACGATCACGCCCTTGCTCGCGTCGCCCAGCTGCTTGATGAAGCCCGACGAGGCGTTGTTCGACAGCGTGACCACCTGCGCCGCGGAACCCGCCGCGCGCAAGGCCTTGATGCCGTCGACCACCGCGACGCCAGAACCGATCCACACCACGGCCTGCGCGTTGGCGTCCTTGATGGCCGGCACGATGACCTTGTAGTCGGGCTTCTCGCGGTCGGCCGGAATGGCCACCGTCGGCTTGGCCTTGCCCTTGGTGAAGCCGGCCATGGCGCCTTCGAGCGCGTCGGCACCGAACGAATCGGTGACGTACACCACCGCGATGCGCGTGAGGCCGATGGTGAGCAGGTGCTGCACCGCCTTCTCGGCCTCGCGCTGGTAGGTGGCGCGCACGTTGAAGACCTGCTTCTGCAGCGGCTTGTGCAGCACCATGGCGCCGGTCGAGGGGCCGATGAGCGCCACGTCGTACTTCTCGAGCCACGGAATGATGGCCTGCGAATGCGGCGTGCCGCGGCTCATGAACAGCGCGAGCACCTTCTTGTCCTCGATGAGCGCGCGGGCGTTGTCGCCGGCGCGCTTCACGTCGAAGGCGTCGTCCATGCGCACCACCTCGATCTTCTCGCCGTGGATGCCGCCTTGCGCGTTGACCGCATCGATCACCAGCTGCGCGCCGCCGATGGTCTCGTTCACGCTCGCGGCCACCGAACCCGTCATGCCGGCGGTCTGGCCGATCAGGATCTGGGCCGAGGCGCCCCAGGCCGCCAGTGCCAGCAGGGCAGCGGCGCAAAGCGTGCGCGTCTTCATCATGGAAATCTTTCGAAGGAGTGGAAGGGCTTGAAAAACGTTCAGGAAACAGTTGCGAATTCGACGCAAACAAACGTCGCATTTGTTTCTGAAAGTGTCTTTGACGCCATTCGGAGAAACCCCTGCGAAGTGGCCTGCCTTGTGACGCAATGCACAAACCCTTCACGGTCCGCTCCCTAGAATGTTTGCCCCACCCCTCAAGGCATTCATGACACAGGGCTCCATCCGGATTCGCGGCGCACGCCAGCACAATCTCCAGAACCTCGACCTCGACATCCGCACCGGCGAGATGACCGTGGTGACCGGGCCCAGCGGCTCGGGCAAGTCGAGCCTGGTGTTCGACACCCTCTACGCCGAAGGCCAGCGGCGCTACGTGGAAACCTTCTCCGCCTATGCGCGCCAGTTCCTGGACCGCATGGACAAGCCGGCCGTCGACAAGGTGGAGGGCGTGCCGCCCGCCATCGCCATCGACCAGACCAACCCGGTGCGCTCCTCGCGCTCCACGGTCGGCACCATGACCGAGCTGAACGACCACCTGAAGCTGCTGTTCGCACGCGCGGCCAACCTGTTCGACCGCGAAACCGCACTGCCGGTGCGGCACGACTCGCCCGACAGCATCTACGCGCAGATCGTCGAGCGCGCGGCGGCGGCGGGCGATCCGCGGCTGGTGGTCACATTTCCGGTCGAGCTGCCCGCGACCACCACGGCCGACGAAGTGACGCAATGGCTGTCGGCCAGCGGCTTCACGCGCGTGCAGTCCGAGCGCGAGGTGGCCACGCCCACCGGTCCGCGCAAGGTGCTCGACGTGGTGGCCGACCGCTTTCGCGCATCCAGCGCCGAGCGCGCGCGCGTGGTCGAGGCCATCGAGGTGGCGCTCAAGCGCGGCAGCGGGCGCGTCACCGTGCACGCCACGGGCGCCGACGAAGGCGCGCCGACGGATGTGTGGAAGTTCTCCACCGGCCTGCACTGCCCCGAGAGCGACATCCGCTACCCGGACCCGATCCCGTCGATGTTCTCGTTCAACTCGGCGGTGGGTGCCTGCGACAGCTGCCGCGGTTTCGGCCGCGTCATCGGCGTCGACCTGGGCCTGGTGATTCCGAACGACAAGCTCACGCTGCGCGCGGGCGCGATCAAGACCATCCAGACACCGGCCTGGAAAGAGGCGCAGGACGACCTCATGCGCCACGCCGAGTCCGCGGGCATTCCGCGCGACACGCCCTGGAACAAGCTCACCGAGGAGCAGAAGCACTGGGTGATCGAGGGCACGCCCAACTACAAGGAAGGCAACTGGAACAAGCAGTGGTACGGCGTGCGGCGCTTCTTCGGCTACCTGGAGAGCAAGGCCTACAAGATGCACATCCGCGTGCTCTTGTCGAAGTACCGCAGCTACACGCCGTGCCCGACGTGCAGCGGCGCGCGCCTGAAGCTCGACAGCCTGATCTGGCGCATCGGCAGCAAGGAAGACGCGGACGCGGTGCTGCCGCCCGAAAAGCGCTTCATGCCGACCGGCGCGAAGTGGACGCGGGCGCAGCTGGAGGCGTTGCCGGGGCTGTGCCTGCATGACTTGATGCTGTTGCCTATCGAGCGGTTGAGGAAGTTCTTCGACCGGCAGCTGCCCTCACCCCAACCCTCTCCCGCAAGCGGGAGAGGGGGCAAGACAACGCAGTTGACCGAGGGCTCTGAATTGCTCCCTCTCCCGCTTGCGGGAGAGGGCAGGGGTGAGGGAGAAACCCAGGCCCTGAAGTTGCTCTTCGAAGAAATCACCACCCGCCTGCGCTACCTGCACGACGTCGGCATCGGCTACCTCACGCTCGACCGCCAGAGCCGCACGCTGAGCGGCGGCGAGGTGCAGCGCATCAACCTCACGACGGCGCTCGGCACTTCGCTGGTCAACACGCTGTTCGTGCTCGACGAGCCCAGCATCGGCCTGCACCCGCGCGACATGAACCGCATCACCGAGGCCATGCTGCGCCTGCGCGACGCGGGCAACACGCTGGTGGTGGTCGAGCACGACCCGGCCGTGATGCTCGCGGCCGACCGCGTGATCGACATGGGCCCCGGCCCCGGCATCCGCGGCGGGCAGATCGTGTTCGACGGCACCACCGACCAGCTGCGCGACGCCGACACGCTCACCGGCCAGTACCTGGGTGGGCGCAAGAAGATCGGCATGGGCTTCAAGCGGCTCGTGAGCGAGAACACGCACCGCCTCATCCTCGAAGGCGCGCGCGAGCACAACCTGAAGAACGTCACCGTCGAGTTCCCGCTGGCGCGGCTCGTGTGCGTGACCGGGGTCAGCGGCTCGGGCAAGTCCACGCTCATCCAGGACGTGCTGGCGCCCGCGCTCATGCGCCACTTCGGCAAGGCCACTGAAACCCCCGGCGCGCACGACCGCCTGCTGGGCGCCGACCACCTGGGCGACGTGGTGTTCGTCGACCAGTCGCCCATCGGCAAGACCGCGCGTTCCAACCCCGCAAGCTACGTGGGCGCGTGGGACGCGATTCGCGAGATCTTCGCCACCGCGGCGCTGTCGCGCCAGCGCGGCTACACCGCGAGCAAGTTCAGCTTCAACTCTGGCGACGGGCGCTGCCCGACCTGCGGCGGCTCGGGCTTCGAGCACGTGGAGATGCAGTTCCTGTCCGACGTGTACCTGCGCTGCCCCGACTGCGACGGCAAGCGCTACCGCCCCGAGATTCTCGAAGTGCGCGTGGAGCGCAAGGGCAAGACCTACAACGTGGCCGACGTGCTCGACCTGACGGTGGCCGAGGCCGCCACCGTGTTCGAAGGCGACCGCGACGTGCTGCGCGTGCTGCAGCCCATTTCCGACGTGGGCCTGGATTACGTGAAGCTGGGCCAGCCCGTGCCCACCCTCAGCGGCGGCGAGGCGCAGCGCCTGAAGCTCGCCGGCTTCCTGGCCGAGGCGGCGAAGAACGCCACGTCGAGCAAGCAGCTGCTGGCGCGCAAGGGCACGCTCTTCCTGTTCGACGAGCCGACCACCGGGCTGCACTTCGACGACATCGCGCGCCTCATGCGCGCGCTGCGCAAGCTGCTGGACGCGGGGCATTCGCTGATCGTCATCGAGCACAATCTCGACGTCATTCGCGCGAGCGACTGGCTGATCGACCTCGGCCCCGAAGGCGGCGAGGGCGGCGGGCAGGTGGTGGCCGAGGGCACGCCCGAGCAGATGCGCGAGAACCGCGCCTCGCTCACCGGCGCCGCGCTGGCCGACTACGAGCTGGCCATCGGCCCCGACGCCTACAAGGTGGCCGAGCGCGCCGCGCGCCGCTACATCGCCAACGCCAAGACGGCGCCGGGCGCCAACGCCATCGAGATCGTCAACGCGCGCGAGCACAACCTGAAGAACCTCAGCGTGGACATTCCGCGCGGCAAGTTCAGCGTGGTGACGGGCGTGAGCGGCTCGGGCAAGTCGACGCTGGCCTTCGACATCCTGTTCAACGAAGGGCAGCGGCGCTACCTCGAATCGCTCAACGCGTACGCGCGCAGCATCGTGCAGCCGGCGGGCCGGCCCGAGGTGGACGCGGTGTACGGCATTCCGCCGACCGTGGCCATCGAGCAGCGGCTGTCGCGCGGCGGACGCAAGAGCACCGTGGGCACCACCACCGAGGTGTGGCACTTCCTGCGGCTGCTGTACGTGAAGCTGGGCATCCAGCACTGCGTTCACGACGGCGCGGCCGTGCAGCCGCAGACGCCCGACAGCATCGCCGCGCAGCTGATGCGCAATTTCAAGGGCCAGCACATCGGCCTGCTCGCGCCGCTGGTCAGCAACCGCAAGGGCGTGTACACCGAGCTGGCCGACTGGGCGCGCCCGCGCGGCTTCACCCACCTGCGGGTGGACGGCGACTTCCTGCCGACCACCGGTTTTCCGCGCATCGACCGCTTCAAGGAGCACAGCATCGAGCTGCCCGTGGCCAGCCTCGACGTATTGCCCTCGAGGGAGACCGAGCTGCGCGCGGCGCTGACCAAGGCGCTGGAGCACGGCAAGGGCGTGGTGCATGTGCTGAGCGACCTCGACGGCCTGCGCGCGGCCATGATGGCCGGCGTGTCCGCCGTGGGCATCGGCCGCGTCAACGTGTTCTCCACGCTGCGCGCCTGCCCGGTGTGCAGCACCAGCTACGCCGAGCTCGATCCGCGCCTGTTCAGCTACAACAGCAAGCACGGCTGGTGCCCCGACTGCGTGGGCACGGGCGTGAAGCTCAGCAAGGACCAGCGCAAGGTGTTCGACGACTCCGTGCGCGACGACGACAACAAGGGCCGCGAACAGACCTTCGCCGAACCCGAGATCGAGGACCTGGCCGACACCGCCTGCCCGACCTGCCAGGGCACGCGCCTGAACGCCACGGCCCGCGCCGTGAGCTTCGGCGCGTCGCCGGCCGACGGGCTGAGCGGCATCGGCATCACCGAGCTCGCGCGCATGAGCGTGACCGAGGTGCGCCAGTGGTTCGAAGGGCTGTCGCTCTCGGGCCGCGAGGCAGAGATTGCGCGCGACCTGGTGCCGGAAATCAAGAGCCGGCTCGAGTTCCTCGAGGAAGTGGGCCTGGGCTACCTCACGCTCGACCGCGGCGCGCCCACGCTCAGCGGCGGCGAGGCGCAGCGCATTCGCCTGGCGGCACAGCTCGGCAGCAACCTGCAGGGCGTGTGCTACGTGCTCGACGAGCCGACCATCGGCCTGCATGCGCGCGACAACCAGATCCTGCTGAACGCGCTGCACAAGCTCGGTGAAAAGGGCAACACGCTGGTGGTGGTGGAGCATGACGAAGACACCATTCGCCGTGCCGACCACATCATCGACATCGGCCCGAGCGCGGGCAAGCGCGGCGGCCGGCTGGTGGCCGAGGGCTCGGTGGCCGACATCCAGAATGCCGGCGATTCGCAGACCGGGCGCTACCTGCGCGATGCCATCAGGCATCCGCTGCAGGCGCGCCGGCTGGTGCCCTCGCCCGACCCCAAGGCCGAGGACAACGGCGAATGGCTGACCGTGCACGGCGCCAACCTGCACAACCTGCAGGACGTGACCGCCACGCTGCCGCTGCACCGCCTAGTGGTGGTCACCGGCGTGAGCGGCTCGGGCAAGTCGACGCTCGCGCGCGACGTGCTGCTGGCCAACGTGCAGGCCGTCGTCATCCAGCGCATGACCAAGGCCGGCCGCGACGCCGATGCCGCCGGCAAGCGCCCGGCCTGGGCCGGCTGCAGCCGCGTCGACGGCTACGAGGTGATCGACCGCGTGCTCGAGGTCGACCAGACCCCGATCGGCAAGACGCCGCGCAGCTGCCCGGCCACCTACATCGGTTTCTGGGACACCATCCGCAAGCTGTTCGCCGACACGCTGGAGGCCAAGGCGCGCGGCTATGGCCCGGCGCGCTTCAGCTTCAACACCGGCGAAGGCCGCTGCCCGGGCTGTGAAGGCGCAGGCGTGCGCACCATCGAGATGAGCTTCCTGCCGGACGTGAAGGTTCCTTGCGAGGTGTGCCACGGCGCGCGCTTCAACCCCGAGACGCTGGCCGTGAGCTGGCGCGGCAAGAGCATCGGCGACGTGCTGAAGATGGAGGTCGACGAGGCCGTCGAGTTCTTCGCGAGCATGCCCAACATCGCGCACCCGCTGCAGCTGCTGAAGGACGTGGGGCTCGGCTACCTCACGCTGGGGCAGCCGTCGCCCACGCTGTCGGGCGGCGAGGCGCAGCGCATCAAGCTGGTGACCGAGCTCAGCAAGGTGCGCGACGGCATCACCCGCCGCGGCCAGAAGGCGCCGCACACGCTGTACGTGCTCGACGAGCCGACCGTGGGCCTGCACATGGCCGACGTCGAGAAGCTGATCCACGTGCTGCACCGGCTGGTGAACGGCGGCCACAGCGTGGTGGTGATCGAGCACGACCTCGACGTGATCGCCGAAGCCGACTGGGTGCTCGACCTCGGGCCCGAAGGCGGGAACGCCGGCGGGCGCATCGTGGCGGCGGCACCGCCGGAAGAGGTGGTGCGGCTGGGCACGCACACGGGCGTGGCGCTGGCGCCTGTGCTGGCGAGATAGAGCTCGCCCCCAGGCTTCGCGCACTGCGTGTCGCTTCGCCAACCCCCTGCCGGGGGGCGACACCAGCGGCCCGGCAAAGCCGGTTCCGCGGTGTTCTGCGGTGTTGTGCGAAGGGACTCGCCATGCGCTGCAAGCGGGCGCACAATGGCTCGAACCCTTGGCGCAGGCGCATCCTGAATCAGCCATGGTGGAGTGACATGTGAGGGGATGAAGCGCCGCGGCGGGGCTACGCAAGGAGCCATGTCATGACCCGCTTCATCGATGTCCACAGCCTGGTCCGCCTGGTCGACGAAACCGGCGTTCCCCAATTTCTCGAGGCACTGGCCGACGCGCTGCGCGACGACTTCCTGCGATGGCGCGAGTTCGACAAGAAGGCGCGCGTGGCCAGCCACTCGCACCTGGGCGTGATCGAGCTGATGCCCGTGGCCGACGACGGCGCCTATGCCTTCAAGTACGTCAACGGCCATCCGCACAACACGCAGGTGGGGCTCCCCACCGTGATGGCCTTCGGCGTGCTGGCCGAGGTGGACACGGGCTACCCCGTGCTGCTGTCGGAGCTCACGCTCACCACCGCCTTGCGCACCGCCGCCACCTCGGCCATGGCCGCCAAGGCATTGGCGCGGCCCGATTCGCGCAGCCTCGCGTTGATCGGCAACGGCTCGCAAAGCGAGTTCCAGGCGCTGGCCTTCCACGCGCTGCTGGGCATCGAGGAAGTGCGCGTGTTTGACACCGACCCGCACGCCACCGACAAGCTGGTGCGCCACCTGTCGGCCTGCACGCCGCTGGACATCGTGCGCGCGCGCTCCGTGGCCGAGGCCGTGCGCGGCGCGGACATCGTCACCACCATCACCGCCTACCAGGGCCACGCCGCCGTGCTCACGCCCGGGATGATCGAGCCCGGCATGCACATCAACGCCGTGGGCGGCGACTCCCCCGGCAAGACCGAGCTGCACCCCGGCGTGCTGCCGCTGGCGCGCGTGTTCGTCGAGTACGAGCCGCAGACCCGCGTGGAGGGCGAGATCCAGCAGGCGGCGGCCGACTTTCCGGTGCACGAGCTGTGGCGCGTGCTGCTCGGCGAAGTGCCGGGGCGCGAGAGCGCGCAGCAGGTCACGCTGTTCGATTCGGTCGGCTTCGCGCTGGAGGACTACACGGCGCTGCGCTACATCCAGCGCGTGGCGACCGAGCGCGGCATCGGCCAGCAGATTGCGCTGGTGCCGGAGCTCGACGACCCCAAGGACCTGTTCGGGCTCACGGCCTCCGGCAGGCGCCGGGCGGTGCTGCGGCGTGCGGCATGATCGGCGGCTTCATCACCGCCTGCCGCCGCCGCCGCGTTGCCTCATGCTCACCATCTACAACGACCAGCACGTTCTTCACCAGGGCAAAGTCGAGATGTTCCGTGGCGAACTCGTGCCGTGCTTCGAGGTGCCGGCGCGCGTCGACCACGTGAAGCACGAGCTGGAGCGCCGCGCGCTCGGCCCGCTGCAATTGCCCGATGCCTTCGACGAGGCGCTGCTGGCCAAAGTGCATGCGCCGCGCTACCTGGACTTCATCGCGCATGCCTGGGACGAGTGGGTGGCGCTGGACCCGGCCAACGCGACGCGCGACGCGCTGCCTTCGTACTGGCCCACGCGCGGCATGCGCACCGACGTGTTGCCGAAGAGTTTTCCGGCGCGCATGGGGTTGTTTTCTTTCGACGCCGGCACGCCGCTGATGGCCGGCAGCTGGGCGGCGGCGCGGCACGGCGCGGCCTGCGCATGGACCGCGGCGCAGCGCGTGGCCGGCGGCGAGCGCGCGGCCTTCGCGCTGACCCGCCCGCCGGGGCATCACGCCGGGGCCGACTTCTTCGGCGGCTACTGCTTCGTCAACAACGCGGCCGTCGCGGCCCAGGCGCTGCGCGACACCGGCGTGGAGCGCGTGGCCGTGCTCGATGTGGACTACCACCACGGCAACGGCACACAGGCCATCTTCTACGGGCGCGACGACGTGCACTTCGCCAGCCTGCACGGCGACCCGCTGACCGACTACCCGTACTACCTGGGCCACGCCGACGAGCGCGGCGAGGGCCGGGGCGAAGGCTTCAACCACAACCTGCCGCTGCCGCGCGGCACCGGCTTCGCCGCCTGGCGCGCGGCGCTGAAGACCGCGCTGGCGCGCATCGCCGAGGTGAAGGCCGGCGCGCTGGTGGTGTCGCTCGGTGTCGACACCTTCGAGGGCGACCCGATTTCCGGCTTCAAGTTGAAGAGCGACGACTACCTGCGCATGGGCGAAGACCTGGCGCGCGCCGGCTTGCCGACCGTGTTCGTGTTCGAGGGCGGCTATGCGGTGGCCGAGGTGGGGGTCAATGCGGTCAATGTGCTGGAAGGCTTTGCGCAGGCGTAGCTGGCTGGCTGTCGGCTGATGGCCGACAGGCAACAGACAAGCAGCCGTGTGACGCGCAGGCGACTCGGATCGCCGGAATGGCCTTGTTTCAGCCGGGCAATCAGGGCCGCCCCGATTGCCTTTGCCGACCCGGCAAGGCCCAATCAGCGCTTCTTTTAGTCAGGATCCAGTCAGCCATGCTGCGCCGCTCTTCTTTCCTCTGTGCCGCCACGCTTGCCGCGTGCGGTCTCGTTTCCCCGCTGGCGGCTTTCGCTCAAGCTTTTCCCGCCAAGCCCATCAAGCTGGTCATCGCCTTCCCGGCCGGCGGCCCGACCGACATCACCATGCGCCAGCTCGCGGACAACGCGAGCAAGATCCTCGGCCAGCCCGTGATCATCGACAACAAGCCCGGCGCCGGCGGCACGCTGCCCGCGCAGGCGCTGCAGACCTCGCAGCCCGACGGCTACACCGTCGCGCAGATCCCGCTGGGCGTGTTCCGCCTGGGCTACACCACCAAGATCAACTGGGACCCGCTGAAGGACATCACGTACGTGCTGAACGTCACCGGCTATGCCTTCGGCATCGTGGTGCCGGCCAACAGCCCCTTCAAGACCTGGGCCGACTTCGTCGCCTACGCCAAGGCCAACCCCGGCAAGCTGACCTACGGTTCCACCGGCAACCTCACCAGCCCGCACCTGACGACCGAGATCGTCGCGCAGAAGGCCGGCATCGAGCTGCAGCACGTGCCCTACAAGGGCAGCGCCGACCTGATGCTCGCGGTGGTCAGCGGCCAGCTGATGGCCGCCGCCGACAGCACCGGCTTCGCGCCGCAGGTCGAGGCCGGCAAGCTGCGCGTGCTGAACACCTGGGGCGAGAAGCGCCTGGCCAAGTTCCCCGATGCACCCACGCTGAAGGAGCTGGGTTACGACGTGGTGCAGAACTCGCCGTTCGGCATCGGCGCCCCCAAGGGCACGCCGCCCGAGGTGGTGAAGAAGCTGCACGACGCGTTCAAGCAGGCGATGGAAGAGCCGAGCTACGTGGCCTCGCTGGGTCGCTACGACATGCTGCCGAACTACATGAGCTCGGCGACGTACACCAAGTTCGCGCAGGACACGGTGGTGAAGGAGAAGGTGGTGATCGAGAAGCTGGGGTTGGCGAAAGAAAAGTGAGGCGCCGGCGGCCAGCCGATTTCTGCGCATTTGTGCGCGCGGTTCGGAATTCGCTGGCGTTTTCTTGATGGCGTCGGATATTAAAGAGAGCTTTAATATGCCGGTCGCCAATTCAAGAAGGCTTTCATTCAATGCGCAGCACCGGCACCTACGCCATTTCCACCACGCTGGGTGAGGCCGTCCAGGCGTTCGTGCCGCATGCGCTGCCCCCGCGCAAGCCTGCATTGGCCGGGGAATCCTTCATCGAGTTGAACCGTGCCGCAGAACTGGCGCTGGCCCGCTTGTCCGGCGTGTCGGGATTGGTTCCGTCGGTGGACTGGCTTCTCTACAGCGCCATCCGCAAGGAAGCGCTGCTCACCTCGCAGATCGAAGGCACCCAGGCCACGCTGGTCGACCTTTTCGACGAAGAGGCCGGCATTGCCGTTCGCAACACGGACGACGTGGAGGAAGTGACCAACTACCTGCGCGCCTTTCGTCTGGTGCAAGACAACCTGCGCGATCCCCAGGGCTTGCCTATCAGCGTGCGGCTGCTTTCCGACGCGCACAGCCTCCTGCTGGACGGCGTGCGCGGGGCAGGCAAGCAGCCCGGCGCGCTGCGCCGCTCGCAGAACTGGATCGGCGGTACGCGACCCGGCAACGCGGTGTTCGTGCCCCCGCCCGCGGAGCGCGTTGCCGCGCTGCTGGCCGACATGGAGCGCTTCATCCACGGAACACCTGCCTCGGAACTGCCACCGTTGGTCAAGATTGCCTTGGTGCATGCGCAGTTCGAGACCATCCATCCCTTTCTCGACGGCAATGGCCGCATCGGCAGGTTGCTGATCGCCGCGCTGCTGGAGCACTGGGCCTTGCTGCCCGAGCCCCTGATGTACCTCAGCGGGTATCTCAAGCAGCACCAGGCGGAGTACTACCGCCGTCTGTCGAACATACGGGCGGAGGGCGACTGGGAGGGGTGGGTCAGCTTCTTCCTCGAAGGCGTGGCCGTTGCCGCAAGCGATGCCGAACGCGGTGTCGTCGCCATTGCGAGCCTTGTGACGTCGGACCGCCGTCGCCTGCTGCAAGACCCCAAGGCCGGGCCGGCCAGCTACAAGCTCTTCGAGTTGTTGCCGTTGATGCCGCGCTTCACGGTGGAGCGGGCTCGGGAAAAGCTGGAAACCAGTTTTCCTACCGCCAACGCCGCGGTGAAGTTGCTTGAGAGCCTGGGCATCGTGGCGGAAGTGACCGGCCAGAAGAAGAACCGCAGCTTCAGCTACCAGTCGTACATCGCGCTGCTCTCGCGCTGATCTCGCTCAGCGCCTCAGCGGCCCGGTGCCGCGATCGCAAACAACTCCTCCACCAACCGCCCCGCCAACTCTCCCTTCACCGGCTCCCCCCCGAACACCAGCCGGAACACGATGGGCGCGATCAGGTGGTCGATCACCTGCTGCGCCTCCGGAGCCCGCTCCCCGCGGGCGCGCGCCTGTTCCACCATCGCTAATGCTTCCTTGCGGCGGTTGCGCAGGCAATCGGTGTCCGCATAGCCGGTGGCCAGCGCGGCCGCGGCCTTCAGCAGCGAGGTGTTGCATGGCTTGGCCAGGTGTTCGATGAGTTCGCGTGCCCAGGCTTCCAGGTCCACGCGGAGCGCGCCGGTGTTCGGCAGCGGCCGGTTCGGGTCGAGCCGGTGCGTGGCAGTTTCCGCCAGCAGGCCCTGCAGGTCGCCCCAGCGCCGGTAGATGCTGGAGGCGCTCACGCCCGCGCGCTCGGCCACGGCCGGCACGGTGACCCGCTCGCGCCCCTGCTCGGCCACGAGTTCTTCGAGCGCGGTGCGCACCAGCGCCTGCACCTGCGCGCTGCGCCCGCCGGGGCGCTTGCCCGGAGCGCTCGGAAGGGGGGCGTTGGAAGTGACAGTGGAACCCGGAGAAATGGCGACGTCGTTCATGTTTCGGACTTTAACGCAAAGATATTTGCTTTAGCTGCTTCTCAAGCCTAGAATCACAAAAGCAAAAAAAGTTGCATTAAGGATCCGACATGCCCTCCACCTGCCCCGACCTCGCCGCCAGCACCGCCGCCCTGGCTGCTCGCGCCAAGCCAAGGCGCGTGCCCGCGAACGTGGCCTTCGTGTTGCTCGCGACGGTGCTGTTCGCCTTTTTCTTTGCCGCCAGCGCGCCGTCGCCGCTGTTCGTGGTGTTCCAGCATGCCTGGCATTTCTCGTCGTCGATGCTGACGGTGGCCTTCGCGATCTACGCGATTGCGTTGCTGCTGTCGCTGCTGGTCGCCGGCTCGGTGTCGGACCACATCGGGCGCCGCCCGGTGGTGCTGGCGGCGCTGGTGCTGCAAGCGGTGGCGATGGGCCTTTTCCTCTTGGCGAACGACATCGGCGGGCTGATCGTCGCGCGGGTGGTGCAGGGCGTGGCCACGGGCATCGCGAGCGGGGCGCTGAGCGCGGCGGTGGTCGAGGCGGCGCCGGCCTCGCGCAAGCGGCTGGGCGCGCTCATCACCAGCGTGTCGCCGCTGGCCGGCCTGGCGGTGGGGGCGCTGCTGACGGGCATTGCCGTGAAGTTCTCCGTGCAGCCGGTGCTGTGGGTGTTCGGCGGCCTGGCCCTGGTGTTCGCGGCGGGTGCGGTGGTGGTGCTGTGGATGCCCGAAACGGTCACGCCGCGCGCCGGCGCGCTGGCCTCGCTGGTGCCGCGCGTGTCCATTCCCGTGAAGGCGCGGGCCGAGTTCGTGCGCGGCCTGCCGGTGTTCATCGCGGTGTGGGCGCTGGGCGGGCTGTTCCTGTCGCTGGCGCCCTCGCTGATGCTGCATGTGTTCGGCGTCGACAACGGCGTGGTCAACGGGTTGACGGTGGCGGTGCTCTCCGGCATGGGCGCCATCGCGCCGACGCTGCTCGGACGCTTCGCGGCGCCGCGGCCGGCCATGTTCGGCATGGCGAGCATGGTGATCGGGCTGGCGCTGCTGCTGGCGTCGCTGGCCACGCGCTCGCTGGCGCTGTTCTTCGTGGGCACGGCGGTGGCGGGCATCGGCTTCGGCGGCGCGTTCTCGGCGCTGGTGCAAACGCTGGCGCCGCTGGCGCAGTCGCACGAACGCGGCGAGCTGTTCGCGGCGATCTTCGTGGTGAGCTATCTGGCGTTCAGCCTGCCCGCGATGCTCGCGGGCTTCCTGGTCGCGCCGCTGGGCTTGCTGAACACCGCCCAAGGCTATGCCGCGGTGCTGTTGCTGATCGCGGCCTTCGGCACCTGGCGGCAGACCGCGGCGCTGGCCGGCAAAGGGCGCGCATTGCCGGTCAGCGAGTAGTCAGCCTTGTGTGGTCGAGCACCTGCCACAGAAATGCGGAGGCAGTCAAACCTAAGTCCCTTCGCGAAATTAAGTGTTAACCCTATGTAATTCGTACGTCTTCACTCGAAACAAGACTTGGGGCATCCCGAGGCAGCAAGGCCCGGGCTTTGACAGTCGCGCCGCAGGCCGGCGCGGCAATTCCCCTTTCTTGGAGTGACGAATGAAAAAATCCCTGCTTGTTCTGGCTGCCCTGGCGGCCTGCGGTGCCGCGTCGGCGCAATCGACCGTGACCCTGTTCGGCGTGGTTGATGCTGCCGTGCGCAACGTAGCGAACAAGAGCGTGTCGACGAATGTGTTCGGCCCCGGCTACAGCGTGAAAGCGAGCCGCACCGAACTGGCCAACTCGGGCCTGAGCTCCAGCCGCCTCGGCTTCCGCGGCGTGGAAGACCTGGGCGGCGGCCTGTCGGCCAGCTTCTGGCTCGAAGCCCCGATCACCAACGACGATGGCGCCACCGGCATCTCCAGCTTCAGCCGCCGCTCCACCGTGAGCCTGGCCGGCAGCTTCGGCGAGATTCGCCTGGGCCGCGACAAGACGACCACGGTGCTGAACGAAGAGCAGTTCGACCCCTTCGCCGACACCGGCATCGGCGGCTCGCTGATCATCGACGCCAACGAAACCAGCGTCTCGGGCACCGGCTACGGCAGCAACAGCACCTACAAGCGCGCCGGCAACATGGTGCAGTACTACCTGCCGCGCAACCTGGGCGGCTTCTACGGCAACGTGGGCTACGCGCTGCATGAGAACACCCGCACCTCGGCCAGCTTCGCCACTGCCGCCTCCACCGACACCGGCCGCCACATCGGCGGGCGCATCGGCTACGCGGCCGGCCCGCTCGACGTGGCCGCCAGCTACGCGCAGAACGACACCAGCTTCACGACCGGCACCGGTGCCGCCGCCGTGGCGCGTCCGGGCAAGGTCAAGACCTTCAACCTCGGCGCGACCTACGACTTCGGCGTGGCCAAGCTGTTCGGCGAGTACTCGCGTTCGAAGGACCAGCGCGACCCGCTCAACCCCTTCACCGTGGTGCCCGACGTGGACCTCACCGGCTACCTGATCGGCGTGATGGTGCCGATCGGCCCGGGCCAGATCCGCGCTTCGTACTCGCAGGTCAAGTACGACTTCAACCGCGTGCCGACGCTGTTCGGCGTCAACCCCGCCGACCCCAAGGCCAACAAGCTGGCGGTGGGCTACGTGCACAACCTGTCGAAGCGCACGGCGCTCTACGCCACGGTGGCGCGCGTGAGCAACAAGAACGGCGCGGGCCTCACGATCGGCGCCGGCCCGTCGTTCAGCACCACGTTCAACGGCACGGCGCTGCAGGCCAAGTCGTCGATGGGCTACGAGTTCGGCATTCGCCACGCCTTCTAAGGCGCGGCCCGGTCTTCACTGTTTCTCCAAGGTCCTTCATCGGTCCTTTTCAGCCCGCCTCGTGCGGGCTTTTTTTTCGCCTGCGTGTTGTTTCTTTGCCTCGGTGCATCACGCATTCAGCGGCAATTGAACGTCCGGTCGACGCCGGTTCAAGTCCGTTCGCGAACAGCCAGCACCGCGCGCGCCGCTTCTGCGAACCCGGCGCCGCGCTCGCCCTGCGTCACATAGCGCGGCAGGTGCTCCAGCTGCGGCACGAAGCGCGCCACGTTGGCCACGCCGATGCTGTGCGCGAAGCTGCGGAACATCAGCTGGTCGTTGGTGGAGTCGCCCACGTAGGCCCAGCGGTCCATCTCGTCGTCCAGCGCGCGGCCCCACAGCTCGCGCACGATCCAGCGCGCGCCCTCGAGCTTGTCGTTGTCGCCGTACCAGCCGTTGATGTGGATGCTGCTCACCGTGGCGTGCATGCCTTCGCCGCGCATCAGCGCGACCACCTGCGCGACGGTGGCGTCGCTCAGCTGCACGAACTCGCTGTGGTCGATGGCGATGTCGGTCTCGCGCCCCGGCGAGTCGGTGGCGCGCGCGGCGCCCGGAATCTCGCGCTCGATGCGCGCCAGCACGGCCTGCATGCGCGCGAAGTTGGCGGCGCGCGTGGCGGCGTCCTGCTGGTAGCGCTTCTCGACCTGGCCGTCGGCCGTGGGCAGCAGCGCCACCGCGCCGTTCTCCGCCACGATGGCATCGACCGGCCAGCTGTTGACGAAGGGCAGGCTCCAGCCCACCGGCCGTCCGGTGATCGCCACCACCGACAGCCCCGCGGCCTTGAGGTCGGCCAGCGCCTGCAATGCGTCGGGCGTGATCGCGCCTTCGTGCGTCAGCGTGTCGTCGATGTCGGTGAACACGCCGACGAGCGCGCCGCGCGCGGCGGCCTCCCATCGGGCCAGCGGCAGCAGGTGGTGGGGGGAGGAGGGCAGGGAAGAAGACAAGGACGAAGAAGACGAAGACAAGGGCGAAGCTGGCATGGAAAGGAATCCGTGGGGAGCCGCGAATCGTACCGGCGCATTCGTGTAGCATCCCGCCCCCCGTCACCCACCCTGCGCCACAGGGGCCGGTGCGGCGCCTGACTGATTCCATGCCACACATCCTCGTCGACCGACTCCTCAAGACCTACCGCATCTCCGAGCGCGACCCCGGCGTGATGGGCGCGCTGCGCGGGCTCGTGCAGCGCCGCCATCGCACGGTGGAGGCGCTGTCGGGCGTGTCGTTTTCGCTGGAGCGCGGCGAGCTGCTGGGCTTCATCGGGCCGAACGGCGCGGGCAAGTCGACCACCATCAAGATCCTCGCGGGCATCCTGCGGCCCGACGGCGGGCGCGTGGAAGTCGACGGGCGCGACCCCTTCGCCGACCGCGAGCGCCACGTGGCGCGCATCGGCGTGGTCTTCGGCCAGCGCACGCAGCTGTGGTGGGACCTGCCGGTGGGCGACGGCTTCGACCTGCTGCGCGACATCTACCGGGTGGACCCGGTGCGCTACCGCCGCACGCGCGACGAGCTGGTCGCGCTGCTGCACCTGGAGCGCGTGCTCGACCAGCCGGTGCGCCAGCTGTCGCTGGGCCAGCGCATGCGCGCGGAGATCGCGGCGGCGCTGCTGCACGAGCCCGACATCGTGTTCCTCGACGAGCCGACCATCGGCCTGGATGCGCCCTCGAAACTGGCCGTGCGCGACTTCGTGCGCCGCGCCAACCGCGAGCGCGGCACCACCGTGCTGCTGACCACGCACGACATGCACGACATCGAGGCGCTGGCGCGGCGCGTGATCATCATCGGCCACGGCCGCGTGCTGGCCGACAGCCCGGTCGAGGCGCTGCGCGCGCAGGTGATGGCCGAGCGCAGGCTGGTGGTCGACTTTGCACCGCACGCGCAACTGCCCCTGCAGGTGGACGGCGCCCGCGTGCACTCGCGCGACGGCCAGACGCTGGTGCTCGACTTCGACCCGGCCGTGACCGCCGCGCCCGCGCTCATCGCGCGCATCGCGGGCGCGCACGCGGTGGAAGACATTCGCCTGGAAGGCCTGGCGATCGAGGCCGTCATCGCGCGCTTCTATGCCATGCACGGAGCCGGCGAAGCGTGACGCCGCACGACCTCGCCCGCCCCTACGTCGCGGCCTTCGCGTCGCGCTTCCTGCAGATGCTGCAGTACCGCACCGCCGCGCTCGCGGGCTTTGCCACGCAGTGCTGGTGGGGCGGCATCAAGGTGATGGTGTTCGCGGCCTTCTACGGCGGCACGGCCATCGCGGGCGCGAGCGCGTCGATGTCGCTCCCGCAGGCCATCACCTACACCTGGCTGGCCCAGGGGCTGCTCGTGCTGCTGCCCTGGCTGGGCGACCCGGAAGTGGCGCAGGCCGTGCGCACCGGCTCCGTGGCGTACGACCGGCTGCGCCCGGTGGACGCCTACGCGCTGTGGTTCGCGCGCAGCGCCGGCTGGATCGCCGCGCGCGTGCTGCCCCGCGTGGCGCTGATGGCGGCTTTCGCCGCGGTCGCGTTGCCGCTGGCGGGCTTGAACGAATGGGCGTGGCAGCTTCCGGCGAATGCCGCCGCGGGGCTCGCCTTCGTGCTGTCGACGCTGCTCGCGCTGCTGTTGTCGGCCTCGATGGTGATGCTGCTCAACGTGGCGGCCACGGCGGCGCTGAACGAGCGCGGCATCAGCGCGGTGGCGACGCCGGTGGTCATCGTGTTCTCGGGCAACCTGCTGCCGCTCGCCCTGCTGCCGGACGGCTGGCAGACCGCGTTGCTGCTGCAGCCGCTGGCCGGGCTGATGGACATTCCGGCGCGGCTGTATTTCGGCCAGCTGAGCGGCTGGCACGCGGTGGGCGGGCTGGGCCTGCAGTGCTTCTGGACCGTGGTGCTGGTCGCGGCGGGGCGCTTCGCGATGGGGCGCACGATGCGCAGTCTTCAGATCCAGGGGGGCTGACATGGGCACCCTCCCTCTCTTCTTCCGGCTGGTCAGGGCCTCCCTTGGCGCCCAGGCCCGCTACCCCGCTTCGGCGCTGATGCTGACGGTCGGCCAGTTCCTGGGCACCGGCATCGAGGTGGTCGCCGTGTGGGCGCTGTTCCATCGCTTCGGCGAGGTGCAGGGCTGGCGCATCGGCGAGGTCGCGCTGTTCTATGGCCTGGTGAACTGCATGTTCGCGCTGGCCGACGCCATGGGCCGCGGCTTCGACGTGCTGGGCACCGAGTTTTTGCGCACCGGCGCCTTCGACCGCCTGCTGCTGCGCCCGCGCCCGCTCGCGCTGCAGTTGATGGGCAACGACTTCCGCATCAGCCGTGCGGGCCGGCTGCTGCAGGGCGTGGCGGTGATGGCGTTCGGCACGGTACAGGCGGGCGTGGCGTGGACGCCGGGCGCCGTGGCCGTCGCGCTGTTCGCGTTGGCCGGCGGCGTGGCGCTGTTCCTGGGCATTCTGGTGCTGCAGGGCACGCTGTCGTTCTGGACCGTCGAAAGCCTGGAGGTCGCGAACGTGCTGACCTACGGCGGCGTGCAGGCGGCGCAGTACCCGCTGGCGCTCTATGCGCGGTGGTTTCGCCGCGTGCTGACCTTCGTGGTGCCGCTGGCCTGCGTGGCCTATTACCCGGTGCTGGCGATCCTGGAAAAGGTCGATCCGCTGGGGGCGCCCGCATGGGTGGGCTGGGTGTCGCCGCTCGCGGGCTTCGTGTTTCTCGCGGCGGCGTTCGGGGCGTGGCGCTTCGGGCTGCGCCACTACGCGTCGACGGGGAGCTGAGCCCCGCCGGCCTGCGTCAGCCGGCGTTCTGCAGCGCCAGCCCCGCGTGCTCGCGCAGCGGGTGGAAGTGGATCTTCGGGAACCGCTCCTGCGCCAGCCGCACGTCGTACGGCGAGGTGCACAGGAAGGCCAGCGTGTCGGCCGCGTCCTTGGCCATGCGCACCGGGTAGGCATTGACGAACTCGCGCAGCTCGGCCGGGGTGTCGGCCGTGATCCAGCGCGCGCCGGTGTACTGGCAGCCTTCGAGCCGCACGTCGGCGTCGTACTCGGCCTTCAGGCGGTGCTGCACCACTTCAAACTGCAGCTGGCCGACCGCGCCCAGCAGCATCGGCCCGCCGACCTCGGGGCGGAACACCTGGATGGCGCCTTCCTCGCCGAGCTGGGCCAGGCCCTGCTGCAGCTGCTTGGTGCGCAGCGGATTCTTCAGGATCACCGTCATGAACAGCTCCGGCGCGAAGAAGGGCAGGCCGGTGAACTGCAGGCTCGCGCCGTCGGTGATGGTGTCGCCCAGCTGCACGCCGCCGTGCGTGGTGAAGCCCACGATGTCGCCCGCGTAGGCCTCTTCCACCGCCTCGCGGCGCTGGCTCATGAAGGTCACCACGCTGGTGGGGCGCAGCTCCTTCGAGGTGCGCTGCACCTTCAGCTTCATGCCCGGCGTGTACTTGCCCGAGGCCATGCGCACGAAGGCGATGCGGTCGCGGTGGTTGGCGTCCATGTTGGCCTGCACCTTGAAGACCACGCCCGCGAAGTCCTTGTCCTCGGGCTGGATCTCCTTCACCACCGGCTGGCGGTTGACCACCGTGGTGCTGGTGCGCGACTGCGGCGAGGGCGCCAGGTCGACCAGCGCATCGAGCACTTCCATCACGCCGAAGTTGTTCACGCCCGAGCCGAAGAACACCGGCGTCTGCTTGCCTGCCAAGAAGGCCTCGCGGTCCCAGGTGGGCGAGGCGCCGGTGACCAGCTCCATGCTGTCCATGGCGCTGTCGAAGTCGGCGCCGAAGCGCTTGGTGAGCGTTTCGCGCTCGCTCAGCGGAATGGTCTCGAAGTCGTGCGGCAGGCGCTCGCTGCCCGACTCGAACACCGTCATGGCCTGCGTGCGCAGGTTCATGATCCCGCGGAAGCTCTTGCCCTGGCCCACGGGCCAGGTCATGGGCACGCAGGGCATGCCGAGCTCGCGCTCCACTTCGTCCAGGATGTCCAGCGGCTCGCGCACTTCGCGGTCCATCTTGTTCACGAAGGTGATGATGGGCGTGTCGCGCTGGCGGCAGACCTCGATGAGCCGGCGCGTCTGCGCTTCCACGCCGTTGGCCGCATCGATCACCATCAGGGCCGAGTCGACGGCGGTGAGCACGCGGTAAGTGTCTTCGGAGAAGTCCTTGTGGCCGGGCGTGTCGAGCAGGTTGATGACGTGGTCGCGGTACAGCATCTGCATGACCGACGAGGCCACCGAGATGCCGCGCTGCTTTTCGATTTCCATCCAGTCGGAGGTGGCGTGGCGCGAGGCCTTGCGCGCCTTCACCGAGCCGGCGATCTGGATCGCGCCGGAGAAAAGCAGCAGCTTCTCGGTCAGCGTGGTCTTGCCGGCGTCAGGGTGGGAAATGATCGCGAAGGTGCGACGGCGGCGGGTTTCGGCGAGAAAAGACAAGGTGGGCAATCTGCGGGGGGAATGCCGCGATTTTAGGAGGGCGCGAATTTCCGCCTGCCGCGGCGAGGCAAAGCGGCCTGTTGATGGCCACCCCATGTCCGCCGCGGGTTCAGGCGGTTCCGGCGGCTCAGCTGTCCAGGTGAGGCGCGGTGTGCGCCGCGATGGCATCGACGATCTGCGGCCACATGGCCACCGGCAGCGCATGCCCCATGCGCGGAATGCGCAGCAGCTTCGCCCCCGCGATCGCGTCGGCCACGTCCACCCCGCAGGCCACCGGCACCAGCGGGTCGGCCTCGCCGTGGATCACCAGCGTGGGCACCTGCACGCCGCGCAGCGCGGGCTTGCGGTTGCCCGAGGCCAGGATGGCCGCGAGCTGGCGCGCCACGCCCGGCGGGTTGAGCCCGCGCAGGAACACGAGCTGCGCGCGCTCGGTGTCGCGCGCCTCGTCCAGCGGAAAGGCCGAAGGCCCGCGCAGCACGCGCCACACCTTGGCGTAGTGCGGCAGGTACGCCTCGAAGGTGGTCGGGGAGGGCGAGAACAGCACCGCCATCGCCTCGGGCGTGGGCGGCGGCAGGGTCGGGTCGCCGGTGGTCGACATGATGCTGGTGAACGACAGCATCCGGTGCGCATGGTGAATGCACATCTCCTGCCCGATGGCGCCGCCCATCGACGCACCCACGATGTGCGCGCGCGCAATGCCCAGCGCGTCGAGCAGGCCGACGCAGTCGCCGGCCATGTCGCGCAGGGTGTAGGGCGCGTGCAGCATGCGCCCCGCCATGGCCTGCTGCATCAGCAGCTGGATGTCGGGCACGCCGAGCTCGGTCAGGTAGCTCGAGTGGCCGATGTCGCGGTTGTCGAAGCGGATCACGCGGTGGCCGCCGGCTTCGGCGAGCAGGGCGCAGAAGTCGTCGTCCCACGCGACCATCTGCGCGCCCAGGCCCATCACCAGCAGCAGCGGCGACGCATCGGGGTCGCCGAAGCTGTCCCAGGCAAGCTCGATGCCGTGCACGCGCGTGCGCTGCTCGACGCGGGGCGGGGCTGCGGCCATGGCGTGTCCTCGGTGGGTGTCTGCGCTGCGCCTTACTTGCGCTGCAGCAGCTTGGTCACCTCGTCCACGTTCGACTGGATGCGCTGGCGCACCACGTCGAAGGCGTCGGCCTGCGACTTGGCCGCAAGGTTGGCCAGCTCCTTGATGTCGTCGATGGCGCGCTGGAACGACTGGCGGCCGAGCTCGTCGAGCTTGGCGAGGTTTTCCTTCGGGTCCTTGCCGGGCATGCCCTTGGCGGCGCTCTGCCATTCGGTGATGGCATGCTTGATCATCTCGGTCTGCCGCTGCACCACGGTCTGCAGGCCCTGGTAGGACTTTTCGTTGGCTTCCATCAGCGCCTGCAGGTCCTTGCGGCCGCTGTCCAGCAGCTTGCCGGCACCGCCCGTCAGGTTGAGGTTCTGCAGCCGGTCGGCCATGCCCTTCAGCGGATTGAGCATGTCCGCGGCGTTCGGCATCGCCTGCTTTGCACCGGCGGTGCTGTCGCTGCTGGAGGTGGTCTTCTTGGCGGCGGCTTTCTTGGCAGTGGCCATGGTGCGAAATCTCCTGTTTGGACGGATGAACGGACTGGACGGATAGGACGGATGGGATGGCGCGGGCCCGGCCCGCAGGCCGAAGTCCCTCGCCACAAGTCCCTCGCCACGATACGCCGCGCAGGCACGCCGCACGTTGCCGCCGCGGCAAAAATGCGTGCGGGATTTCCCTTGGGTGTCCAGGTCCTCGAGTGTTCGAGGCGTCGGTCGACGGGCCCTGCTTGCGGCCCGCCCGCCCGCTCACATCGGCGGTGCGAAGCCGTTGCGACCGGCCGTGACGCGCAGCGCCGTGGGCGTGCCGTTCTTTTCCTGCGCGTTGACCATGACCTTGGCGCCGGGCACCAGCAGGGCCTCGGTGCCGGGGCGGAAGGTGACCACCGGCGCGTCGGGCGGCACGATGACGGTCTTTTCGCCGCCCTTGTAGGTCAGGCGCAGCTGCTGGCCGCCATGCACGGACTTGGGGGCGGCCGCCAGGTCGGCGACGGTGGCGTTGGTCATGGTGCTGTCGGGCAGCAGGTCCCAGGGGCGGTGGCCTTCGCCGGTGCCGCGCGCGGCCTCGGGGAACACCACCACCTCGATGGCCTTCTGCGTGCCGTCGGCCTGCGGCATGGCGGCGGTGCCGATGAAGCTGCCGCGCTTGATGTCGGACAGCTTGATGCGATAGACCTCCGACACCGGCATGTCGGCCGGCCGCGCGAGGCTGACCACCTCGCCGCCGCGGTCCTGCACCACGAGCGTCTTGGCATCGACGCGCACGATGGTGCCGCGGATGCGGACCTGCTCGGCGTTCTGGGCCGAGGCGAGAACCGGCGCGCCGAGAGCGGCGACGAGCGCGGCGGAGGCCAGCAGGGCCGAGGGGAGTCTGGAGAGCGTGAGCGACATGGGGCGGGGCTTTCTTGGGGGTGGGTGCGAGGGGCGGGGAAGGTGGGGTGAGAAGGCGGGGTCGGGCCAATGTACGCCTGTGCGCGAGAACGCGCTTTCCGTGATGTGGGATACCCGAGCGATTGGCGCGCCCCGGCGCCGCGTCTACAATCCGCCGTTCCGAGGAGCGTTGCAGCGCCATCAGGCGTGAGGCTCGGACCACATCGCAACCACGCTCACCCGCTGTTCTCGCGGTGAGTCAATTTTCCGTAAGACCCCCGTACGCAGTGGCATCTTTCAAACCAGTTTTGGAGTTCTCATGAGCGCTGTTCTCAAGCCCCACCCCGTTTCGACCGCCGACCAGGCGATTGCCGACCTGTCCCTCGCTGCCTGGGGCCGCAAGGAAATCCGCATCGCGGAAACCGAAATGCCCGGCCTGATGGCCATCCGTGAAGAGTTCTCGAAGGGCCAGGCGCTCAAGGGCGCGCGCATCACGGGCTCGCTGCACATGACCATCCAGACGGCCGTGCTGATCGAGACGCTGCAAGCCCTGGGCGCCGAAGTGCGCTGGGCCTCCTGCAACATCTTCTCCACGCAGGACCACGCCGCCGCCGCCATCGCCGAAAAGGGCACGCCGGTGTTCGCCATCAAGGGCGAGTCGCTGAAAGACTACTGGGACTACACCCACGCCATCTTCGACTTCGGCCCCAAGGGTTCGAAGGGCGAAGGCCCGAACATGATCCTGGACGACGGCGGCGACGCCACGCTGCTGATGCACCTGGGCCAGCGCGCCGAGAAGGACCTGGGCGTGCTCGCCAACCCGACGAGCGAAGAAGAACGCATCCTGTACGCCGCCATCAAGGCCAAGCTGGCCGTGGACAGCACCTGGTACACCCGCAAGTCGGCCGAGATCATCGGCGTGACCGAGGAAACGACCACCGGCGTGCACCGCCTGAATGAAATGTCGGCCAAGGGCACGCTGCTGTTCCGCGCCATCAACGTGAACGACTCGGTCACCAAGAGCAAGTTCGACAACCTGTACGGCTGCCGCGAGTCGCTGGTGGACGGCATCAAGCGCGCGACCGACGTGATGATCGCCGGCAAGGTGGCCTGCGTGGCCGGCTACGGCGACGTGGGCAAGGGCTCGGCCCAGGCCCTGCGCGCGCTGTCGGCGCAGGTGTGGGTCACTGAAATCGACCCCATCAACGCCCTGCAGGCCGCCATGGAAGGCTACAAGGTCGTGACCATGGAGTACGCCGCCGACAAGGCCGACATCTTCGTGACCACCACCGGCAACAAGGACGTCATCACGCACGACACCATGGCCAAGATGAAGGACCAGGCCATCGTCTGCAACATCGGTCACTTCGACAACGAGATCGATGTCGCGTCGATCGAGAAGTACGAGTGGGAAGAAATCAAGCCGCAGGTCGACCACATCACCTTCCCGGACGGCAAGAAGATCATCCTGCTGGCCAAGGGCCGCCTGGTGAACCTGGGCTGCGGCACGGGCCACCCGAGCTTCGTGATGTCGTCGTCGTTCGCCAACCAGACCATCGCCCAGATCGAGCTGTTCACCAAGCCCGACGCCTACCAGGCCGGCAAGGTCTACGTGCTGCCCAAGCACCTGGACGAGAAGGTCGCGCGCCTGCACCTGAAGAAGGTCGGCGCCATGCTCACCGAGCTGACCGACACGCAGGCCGCCTACATCGGCGTGGACAAGAACGGCCCTTACAAGCCCGACTCGTACCGCTACTGATCAGCGCATGCGCGCCGATCAACTGTTGGTGGAGCGCGGCATGGCCGCCTCCCGTTCGCAAGCCGTGCGGCTCATTGCCGGCGGCTTGCGCTGGCGCGACGCGGGCACGAGCGACGCGTGGCGCTCGGTCGTGAAGAACAAGGACGACGTGCCCGAGTCGGCCGAGCTCGAGCTGGCCGACGCGGCCGAGGCCCGGTACGTGTCGCGCGGCGGGCTCAAGCTCGAGGGCGCGCTGGGCGTCACCGGGCTCGACGTCGCGGGCAAGCTGTGCCTCGACGTGGGCCAGTCCACCGGCGGCTTCACCGACTGCCTGCTGCAGCGCGGTGCCGCGAAGGTGGTGGGCGTGGACGTCGGCCACGGGCAGCTGCATGCGCGGCTGCGCGAGGACGAGCGCGTGGTGGCCATCGAAGGGGTCAATGCGCGCGCGCTGTCGGCTGATGATCTGCGGGAAGACGCAGCCGATGACGCCGAGCAGGAGGGCGAGGCGCCCGAAACAGCTGAAGCAGGCGAAGCACCTGAAGCAGCTGAAGATGGGGAACCTTCGGCCCCGCGCTTCGACCTCATCGTGGGCGACCTGTCGTTCATCTCGCTCACGCTGGTGCTGCCGGCGGTGGTCCAGTTCCTGGCCGACGACGGCCAGCTGCTGATGCTGGTCAAGCCGCAGTTCGAGCTGCAGCCCGGCCAGGTCGGCAAGGGCGGCATCGTGCGCGACGAGTCGATGTACGCCGTGGTCGAGAAGCGGCTGCACGACGCCTGCGCGGCGCTCGAGCTGCGCGTGCTGCGCTGGTTCGACAGCCCGATCGCCGGGGGCGACGGCAACCGCGAGTTTTTCATTCACGCCGTCCGTGCTGCCAAGGCCAGCGACGGTTCCTAAGGAGACGCAGGTGCGCCTTCCGCTGAGTTTCGAATTCTTCCCGACCAAGACGCCCGAAGGCGCGGTCAAGCTGCGCGCCGCGCGTCAGCAGTTGTATGTGCGCAAGCCGCAGTTCTGCTCGGTCACCTACGGCGCGGGCGGCTCCACGCACCAGGGCACCTTCGGTGCGGTGCAGGAGATATTGGCCGAGGGTGTCGACGCGGCAAGCCATTTTTCGTGCATCGGCGCCACCCGCGCCACGGTGCGCGAGCAGCTCGCCGAGCTCAAGGGCATGGGCGTGAAGCGCCTGGTGGCCCTGCGCGGCGACCTGCCGAGCGGCTACGGCATTGGCGGGGAGTTCCAGTACGCGAGCGATCTCGTGGCCTTCATCCGCGAGGAGACCGGCCGCGACTTCCACATCGAGGTGGCCTGCTACCCCGAGATCCATCCGCAGGCGCGTTCGCCCGAAGCCGACCTGCAGGCCTTTGCCGCCAAGGTGAAGGCCGGCGCCGATTCGGCGATCACGCAGTACTTCTTCACGCCCGAGGCCTACTTTCGCTTTGTCGACGAGGCGCGCAAGCTGGGCATCGACACCCCGATCGTGCCGGGCATCATGCCGATCACGAGTTCGACGCAGCTCATGCGCTTCTCCGACGCCTGCGGCGCGGAGATTCCGCGCTGGGTGCGCCTGCGGCTGCAGGCCTTCGGCGACGACATCGCGTCGATCAAGGCCTTCGGACTGGACGTGGTGACCGAGCTGTGCGCGCGGCTGCGCGACGGCGGTGCCCCGGCGCTGCACTTCTACACGATGAACCAGTCGGCGGCCACGCTGGCTGTGCTGGAGCGCCTGGATTGAGAGGGCGCGCGGCAGGCGCGACGTGGTCGCTGCGCGGGGCGCTGCATTTTGTCGCCGTCGCGGCGAGTTGCGCCCTGGTCGGCTGCGCCATGCCGCCGGCCACGGACGCCGAGGGCGGCAGCCTGCGGCCGCTGCCGCGGGCCATCGCGGTGCCGCCGGGCGCCGCGCCGCGCTCCAGCGTGCCGTCGGTGCGCTATGACCTCGCGGTGTCGGGTGCCGCCGAACTGACGCCGGACGACGGCGTGCCCGGCGACGACGGGCCGCGCGACATCTTCGAGCGCGGCGGGGCGTCGTGGTACGGCATCCAGTTTCACCAGCGCAAGACCGCCAGCGGCGAGCGCTTCGACATGACCGCCATGACGGCGGCCCACAAGACCCTGCCCTTCAACACGCGCGTGTGCGTGCGCAGCCTGGTCAACGGCAGCGAGGTGCTGGTGCGCATCAACGACCGCGGTCCCTACGCGCTGGGCCGCGTGATCGACCTGAGCCGCGCGGCGGCCGATCGCATCGGGCTGACCGGCCTGGGCATCAAGCAGGTGGCGCTGACCGTGGTGGACCACGACGGCATGCGCTGCGGCGGCTTGCCGGTGGAAGCGGGTGACGCTCAGGTGCCGGTGGCGGCCGCCGAGCCGCAGCAGCGCGCGCGGGTACAGGTTCCGGCGCGGCGCAAGGTGATCGTGCCGCCGCGCCGTCGCAAGTAAGGAAAAAGAGCTTCCGGCTCAGCCGCCCGATTCGAGCGAGAAGGCGGCGTTGCGGTCCTGCCCCAGGCGTTCCACCAGTTGCGGCAGTGCTTCGGCGAGCAGCGGCTTCAAGGTGTAGGGCGGGTTGATCAGGAACATGCCGCTGGCCGGCAGGCCCGGGCGTTGCGTTTCGCCCGAGGCGGCGTCCTTCGTGATCTTGCTCGACTTGACCGTCAGCGTGGCGTGCAGCCACGACTTGCCGGCCTTGGTCGCCATCGTCTTCAGGCGGCGCGGCAGGTCGTGCGCCTCGGGGCGCGGAATGATCGGATACCAAACCGCGTAGGTGCCCGTGGCGAAGCGCTTGAGCGCCTCGGCCGCGAAGTCGAGCACGCGGCCGTAGTCGGTCTTCATCTCGTAGCTCGGGTCCATCAGCACCAGCGCGCGGCGCGAAGGCGGCGGCAGGAACTTGGTGGCGCTGCCGAAACCGTCTTCGTTGAGCACGGCGATCTGCCGCCCAGCCTCGAGCTGGGCGATGTTGGCGCCGAGCGTGCGCGAATCGGTCGGGTGCAGCTCGAACAGCTTGAGCTTGTCGTGGTCGCGCAGCAGGTGCTGCACGATGAAGGGCGAGCCGGGGTAGACGCGGGCGCCGCCGTTGGGGTTGAAGTCCTTGATCACGCCCAGGTAGCGGGCGATGGCTTCGGCGACGGGTGCTTCTTCGGTGGGCGCTACCTTTTTGGCCGCGGACTTCGCGGCCGGGGCTGGCGTTGCGGGTTCTTTCTTGTTCGAAAGAAGGCGCAGGATGCCTTCGGCAGCCTCGCCGCTGGTGCCTGCGTAGTCGCCGTCCAGGCGGTACAGGCCGGCGCCGGCGTGGGTGTCGACGACCGTCAGGGCTGCCTCTTTTTCAAGCAGGTGATCGAGCGTGGCAATCAGCACCGTGTGCTTGAGCACGTCGGCGTGGTTGCCGGCATGGAAGGCGTGGCGGTAACTGAACATGAGGAATGGGCCTGAAGAAGGGGATGGACGGCGCTAGACTCTCGCGCCGAAACATCGATTTACAAAAAAAGAGGGCGCTGATGCGAGGAGCTGGATGGCGATTTTGGGGCCTGTGCATCGGCGCGGGTGTTCTGTCTATTTTGACCGGGTGCGCGTCGGTCACGCACGGCACCACGCAAAGCGTGAAGATCGAGACCCTCACGCCCGAAGGAAAGACGATCAACGGCGCCAAGTGCGCGGTGACCAACGACCGCAATGACGCGGCCGTGCGCTCGGGCGACAGTTTTCCTGTTCGCCGCTCGGGCGCCAACCTCATGATCGAGTGCACCCAGCCCGGCCAGCTGCCGGCCACCGGCCAGGCCTTTTCGCGCGTCAACGCGGGCATGGTCGGAAACATCATGATCGGCGGGGCGCTCGGCGCGGTGATCGATTCCAGCACCGGCGCAGGCTTCAACTACCCGAGCTGGATGCGGCTGGTTTTCGGCGAGGTGCGCAATTTCGACCGCAGCGCCCAGAACGGCGACGAGCCGACGGACGGCGTGCGGATCGGCAAGACGGAGGTCGCGACTGCGGCGCCTTCCGCGCCTTCGGTGCCGCCGGCGCCGCCGGCGCCGAAGGCCGTCGCGGCGAAGCGGGCCGAAGAGGCGCCGGCCCAGGCTCCTGTTCCCGCGCCCGTGGCCGCACCTGCCCTTGTGCCTTTGCCTGCCCCGGTTGCTGTCCCCGCGCCGTCGCCCGTCGCCAGGGCCGAGCCGCCGCAACCCCGGTCCGACGCGCGCGTGTCGATGGACGACCTGCGTGGCTTGCTGCCGGCCAAGCCGTGACGCGACTGATGAACGCGTCGTCGCTGCGCGCGGCCCTGGTGTTCCTGGCGGCGTCGGCCGCCGCAGGCGCAGCATCCGCGCTGGAGCCCGATGTGCTGTTTCGTAAAGTGGCGGGCAGCGTCTGGACCATTCGCACCTTCGACGCCCAGGAGCGCCCCTTGCGCGCGGGCAGCGCGGTGGTCATCGCGCCGGGCCGCCTGGTCACCAACTGCCATGTGCTGGCCAAGGCCAGTGGCTTCGTGGTCAGGCAGGACAACGTGACCTACGGCGCCACGCTCGAGTTTCCGGACCCTGCGCGCGACCTGTGCCAGATCAAGGTGGCCAACTTCAACGCCGCGCCGGTGGCGCTGGCGCCCGCTGGCAGCGCGCGCGTGGGGCAGCGGGTGTACGCCATCGGCAATCCGCGAGGGCTGGAGAACACCCTCAGCGAAGGCATCCTGTCGGGCCTTCGCGGCGGAGACGGGGAGGCCCGGCTTCTGCAGACCACGGCGGCCATCTCGGCCGGTTCCAGCGGTGGCGGCCTGTTCGACGACGAAGGACGCCTGCTCGGTATCACGAGTTTTGCCGCGCGCGATGGCGGCAACCTGAATTTTGCGGTGCCGGCCGAGTTCCTGTCCGAACTGCCGGCGCGGGCCCAGGCTGCGCTCGAAGCCCGCGCACGGGCGCCGGCAGGCAATGACCGCAGGGCCGCGAATGTGGGCAATGCCGACGGCGCCCTGACCGAGCCCTTGCGCGCCGGCGACACGCTCGAATACCTGCGCACCGACAAGCTCACGGGCGGCCGCTCGACGGTGATCTACCGCGTGGACCGCGTCGTGGGCGACGAGGTCACCTTCAACGGCGGCGGCAAGGTCGAGCGGCTCGATGGACAGGTGGTTTCCGTCACTGCGCCGGCCGGCGGCCTGTTCGACCTGGCCTCGCCGCCCGGCGGCTGGGCGCGTGCCAACCTGCTGCCCGGCATGCGCTGGCAGGCCGACTACACGCCGGCCTTCGGCGAACGGCAGCGGCACGAGCTGATCGCGACCGTGGGGCAGGAGCAGTCGATGCGGGTGGACGGCACCGAGCTTCAGGTGCTGCGCATCGGGTACGAGGGGTGGATCTACGCCTCCAGCGCGAGCGCGCCGCTGTTTGGCGCCACCTCGCGCTTCCAGGCGGCTGCCTGGTACAGCCCCGAACTGCACCGCGTGGTGCGCTTCGAGGGGGCGTACCAGCGGGGAATGTCCTCGACCAACGAGAGCCTCGAGCTGGTCCGCATCCTGCGTTGAAACGCGGGAAATTGGCCAATCGGCCGATTCTTCATATAATCGCGGGCTTCGCAGCGTTTTTGTAGCCCCGCGGCGAAGTCTCCCGATCCGTCCTGCGGCGCGGGGGTCACCCACCTAAGAGATTCCCACCAGAGGAACGCCGACCGTGGAAAAGGGCTCGCCAAACCCTCTTTTCAAGAGAAAAACTCATGACCAAAACGTTCAGCGCCAAGCCCGCTGACGTGACGCACGAGTGGTTTGTGATTGACGCGACCGACAAGGTCCTCGGACGAGTAGCCAGCGAAGTTGCTCTCCGTTTGCGCGGCAAACACAAGGCCATTTACACGCCTCACGTCGATACCGGTGACTTCATCGTCATCATCAACGCCGCGCAACTGCGCGTCACCGGCGCCAAGTCGATCGACAAGGTGTACTACCGTCACTCGGGCTACCCGGGCGGCATCAGTGCCACCAACTTCCGCGACATGCAATCCAAGTTCCCGGGCCGTGCCCTGGAAAAGGCCGTCAAGGGCATGCTGCCCAAGGGTCCGCTTGGCTACGCGATGATCAAGAAACTCAAGGTCTACGGTGGCGCAGAGCACCCGCATACCGCCCAACAGCCCAAAGTGCTGGAACTGTAAGGAGCCTTGAGAATGATTGGTGAATGGAACAATGGCACCGGCCGTCGCAAATCCAGCGTCGCCCGTGTGTTTCTGAAAAAAGGCACCGGCAAGATCACGGTCAACGGCAAGGACATCCAAGAGTTCTTCGGCCGTGAAACCTCGATCATGATCGCCAAGCAACCCCTCGCGCTGACCAACAACCTCGAAGCTTTCGACGTGATGGTCAACGTGAACGGCGGCGGCGAATCGGGTCAAGCCGGCGCCACGCGCCACGGCATCACCCGTGCGCTGATCGACTACGACGCCACGCTCAAGCCCGTGCTGAGCCAAGCCGGCTTCGTGACGCGCGATGCGCGTGAAGTCGAACGTAAGAAGGTCGGTCTGCACTCCGCCCGTCGCCGCAAGCAGTTCAGCAAGCGCTGATCTGTTCACTGCGAACAAGAAGCCGCCTTCGGGCGGCTTTTTCGTTGCAGAAGCATCGAAAACATCCCTCACGCCGGCTTTTTGCCGGCGGAGTCTTGGGTTCGGTGCATCCAACCCCACTTGCGTTGGGGTGCACGCCACACCCGACTGCCGAAATTGCGGCATTGCAGTAGCATTGGTTCCATTGGCCGCTTGTTCGGCCTCCAAGGAGTGATTCCCCCATGAGCGCCGTAGCCGAAAACATCCAGACCCAGATGCCAGAGCCCATTGTCTTCACCGACAGTGCGGCAGCCAAGGTGGCCGACCTGATCGCCGAAGAAGGCAACCCCGACCTCAAGCTGCGCGTGTTCGTGCAGGGTGGCGGCTGCTCCGGCTTCCAGTACGGCTTCACCTTCGACGAAATCACGAACGAAGACGACACCACCATGACCAAGAACGGTGTGTCGCTGTTGATCGATGCCATGAGCTACCAGTACCTGGTCGGCGCCGAGATCGACTACAAGGAAGACCTGCAAGGCGCCCAGTTCGTCATCAAGAACCCCAACGCCACCAGCACCTGCGGCTGCGGATCGAGCTTCTCGGCCTGATGCCCGGATGCTGCTGACCCAGCTTCCCCAGAAAGCCGCCTTCGGGCGGCTTTTTCGTTCCCGTTTCCGTTCTTGCTTCCGTCCCGCATGCCCATGACCCCCCAGGCCGACGACGCCAACCGTTCCGTTGCCCCCGTCCGCAAGAGCCTGCTGTGGCTCGTCGCCGTCGGCTTCTTCATGCAGACGCTGGACGCCACCATCATCAACACGGCGCTGCCGGCGATGGCCGCGAGCCTGGGCGAAAGCCCGCTGCGCATGCAATCGGTGGTGGTGGCCTACGCGCTCACCATGGCGATGCTGATCCCCGCCTCGGGCTGGATCGCCGACCGTTTCGGCACCCGGCGCATCTTCTTCTGCGCCATCGTGCTGTTCGCCGCCGGCTCGGTGCTGTGCGCGCTGTCGCACGGGCTGGGGCAACTGGTGGCCGCGCGGGTGGTGCAGGGACTGGGTGGCGCGCTGCTGCTGCCTGTAGGGCGGCTGGCGCTGCTGCGCACGGTGCCACGCGGGGAGTTCCTGCAGGCGATGAGCTTCGTGGCCATTCCCGGCCTCATCGGCCCCCTGCTGGGCCCTACGCTGGGCGGCTGGCTGGTGCAGTACGCCTCGTGGCACTGGATCTTCCTGATCAACGTGCCCGTCGGCCTGCTCGGCTGCCTGGCCACGCTCAAGTACATGCCCGACCTGCGCGGCGTGACGCAGAAGCGCTTCGACAGCGTCGGCTACGCCATGCTGGCCTTCGGCATGGTGGCGATCTCGCTGGCGCTGGACGGCGTCTCGGAACTGGGCCTGCGCCAGGGCGGCGTGATGGTCGTGCTGATCTTCGGTTTCGCGAGCATCGTCGCCTACTGGCTGCGCGCCTCGCGCACGCCCGAGCCGCTGTTCGCGCCTTCGCTCTTCCATGTGCAGACGCTCAGCATCGGGCTCATCGGCAACCTGTTCTCGCGGCTGGGCAGCAGCTGCATGCCGTTCCTGGTGCCGCTCCTGCTGCAGGTGTCGATGGGCTATTCGCCGGTGCGCGCCGGGCTGATGATGCTGCCCATCGCGCTGGCCGGCATGGCCATGAAGCGCTTCGCCACGCCGCTCATCACGCGCCACGGCTACCGCCGCGTGCTGGTGGTCAACACGATCCTCGTGGGCTGCACGATGGCCAGCTTCGGCCTCACGGCACCCGGCCAGCCGATGGCGCTGCACGTGCTGCAGCTGCTGGCCTTCGGCGCGGTGAATTCGCTGCAGTTCACCGCCATGAACACCATCACGCTGAAGGACCTGGACGGCAGCATGGCCAGCAGCGGCAACAGCCTGCTGTCGATGGTGCAGATGCTGGCCATGAGCCTGGGCGTGGCCGCAGCGGGCGCCGTGCTGGCGGGCTACAACGGCATCTTCGGCACCGACTCGCCGGCGCACACGCTGGACGCGTTCCAGGCGACCTTCGCCAGCATGGGGCTCATCACGGTGGCTTCGGCGCTGATCTTCTGGCACCTGCCGTCGCAGGCGCGGGCGGCGCACCCGGCGCAGCCGGAAGTCTCCGGCCAGGGCTGATCCAGCCGCCTTGCAGGCTCAGGCGGGGTAGATCGCGCCCAGCACCCGCGCGCCGCGTGCGCCGGTCACGCTGGCGAGGTTGCCCGCCTCGCGCCGCATCGTGGCGCGCGCCAGCCATGCAAAAGCAGCGGCTTCGACCTGCTGGGGCGGCAGGCCATGGTCGGTCGACGCCACCACCTCCACGCCCGGCAGCAGCGCGCGCAGGCGGCCAAGCAGGTGATCGTTCAGCGCGCCGCCGCCGCAGACGATCAGCAGCCTGCTGTCTTTTCCATGGCTGCGCACGTCGGCGGCGCAGGCGCGCGCGGTCAGCTCGGTCAGCGTTGCCTGCACGTCCGCGGGGTCCATCGCCGTGGTGCCGAGCTGCGCGGCGAGCCAGGTCGGGTTGAACAGGTCGCGCCCGGTGCTCTTGGGTGGCGCCTTGGCAAAGTAGGCGTCGGCCAGCAGCAGGTCGAGCAGTTCGGGCATCACGCGGCCGGTGGCGGCCCATTGGCCGCCGCGGTCGAAGGGCTGGCCCTGGTAGGTCTGGCACCAGTGGTCCATCAGCGCGTTGCCGGGGCCGCAGTCGAAGCCGAGCACCAGGGCGCCCTCGGGCGCGTTGGTGGGCGGCAGCAGGCTCAGGTTGGAAATGCCGCCGATGTTCAGCACCGCGACGGTTTCGTCCGCGCGGGCGAACAGCGCGCGGTGAAAGGCCGGCACCAGCGGCGCGCCCTGGCCGCCGGCGGCGAGGTCGCGGCTGCGAAAGTCGCCGACCACGTCGATGCCGGTCAGTTCCGCCAGAAGGGATGGGTTGTTGAGCTGCAGCGTGTAGCCGGCCTCGTCGAACTCCAGCGGCCGGTGGCGCACCGTCTGGCCGTGCGCGCCGATGGCGGCGATGGCCCCGGCGGCGATGCCGCTGTCCGCCAGCAGCTGGTGCACGACGCCGGCATAGGCCCGGGCCAGGCCGTTGCCAGCGAGGGCCGCGCGGTGCAATTCGTTGTCCCCGGGGGTGTTCAGCGCCATGAGTTCCGCGCGCAGTGCCACGGGAAACTCGGCCGTGGCGTAGGCCTGCACCGCGATGCGGCCGCCGGAGAAGTCGGCGAGCACGCCGTCCACGCCGTCGAGCGAGGTGCCCGACATCAGGCCGATGAAAAGGTCGGCGGCCATCCGTGGATCGGTGTCGAAAAAGCTCAGTCGGCGCTGGCCTGGACGACGGAGAAGGCCGCCGCCAGTTCGGTGCGCGCGCCCACGGCGATGCGCTCGAAGGCCGGGCGCAGGGCCGCGGTGATGGGGGCGCCGCCTTCTTGCGCGATGGACGCCGGGTCCTGGTAGACGCCGGCCACGCGGAATTCGAAGTGCAGGTGCGGGCCGGTGGCCCAGCCGGTCGAACCCACCGCGCCGATGGCCTGGCCCTGGCTGATGCTCTGGCCGGCCTTGACGTCGATGCGGCTCAAGTGCGCATACGCCGTCTGCTGGTTGTTGCGGTGGTTGATGATGACGATGTTGCCGTAGCCGTTCTGCGTGCCGGCGAAGTCGACCGTGCCGTCGCCCACCGAACGCACCGAGGTGCCCGTGGGCGCCGCGTAGTCGATGCCGTTGTGCTGGCGCCAGCTGTTCAGGATCGGGTGCATGCGCATCGCGAAGCCGCTGGACACGCGCGAGAACTCCACCGGCGTCGCCAGGTAGGCCTTGCGCAGGCTGTCGCCGTTCGGCCGGTAGTAGCTGCCCTTCTGGTTGGCGCCCGGGGGCTGGAACCAGACGGCCTGGTGCAGCTTGCCGTTGTTCTCGAACTCGGCCGACAGCACGCGGCCGCTGCGCAGCGACTGGCCGTCGGCTTCGAAGGTCTCGTACACCACGGCGAAGCGGTCGCCCTTGCGCAGGGCGCGCACGTCGACGTCGCCCGCGAAGATGTCGGCCAGCTGGCTTGCCACGGCATCGGGAATGCGCGAATCGTCGGTGGCCGCGAACAGCGAGGTGCGGATGGTGCCGCTCGCCAGGCGGGTGCCGGGGGTGAGGGCATCGCGCTCGGTCACGCCGGCGAAGCCGGTGGGCGTGCGCTCGATCACGAAGCGCTTGAAGTTGCCGTCGCCGTCGGGAATCCAGCGGGCGCTGAGCTTCTTGAGCTGGTTTTCCTGCGTGGCCTCGGCCGTCACGGTGCGACCGGCGCGCGAGAACAGGGCGTTGCGGGCTTCGGCGTTGCCGCGCACATAGGCGGTGGCGGCGGGGTCGGAAATGCCCAGGCGCTTCAGCAGGGCCTCGGCGGTGTCGCTGGAACGGGTGACGTCGGTGCGGAACAGCGTGAAGCTGAAATTCTCCAGGGACGCGCTCTGCTCGGCGAACGACACGGGTGCCGTGGCTTCGAGAATCTGCTTCACCGGGAGGTCGGACGCGTCCGGACCGAGCGAGGCCACCGCCAGGGTGCCGGCGCTCAGCAGGGCCGCCGCGATGATCGCGGTGATCTGCTTGGGGTACGTCCGGAATGTATAGGCCACGCGAGAAGCAAGAAGCTCCTCGGCGGCAAGAATACCGTTGATCAAACTTTGAATTCCAGCTCAGGTTCTGCAAATCCGTGCTGCAAGGCCCAGTACGTTCAGGGCGGCAGCAGACGGTGCGGAAGAAGCGCCGCTTAGAATTCGGCGCTTGAAAAGTCGGGCTGAGTATAGCTTCGGCACCCCCAAAGTCAGCTAAAAAAGCCCATGAACGCCGAATCTGTTACATCCAAGACCCTCTCAAATAGTGTAGGACGCGCGCTCGAAATATCCCTCCGGGGCGCTGACGAACTGCTCCCGCAGGACGAGTGGGTGCGCAAGCTGCAGCGCTCGGAAGCCACCGGCACGCCGCTGCGCATCAAGCTGGGCCTGGACCCGACGGCACCCGACATCCACATCGGTCACACGGTGGTGCTCAACAAGATGCGCCAGCTGCAAGACCTGGGCCACCGGGTGATATTCCTGATCGGCGACTTCACCACCACCATTGGCGACCCCTCCGGCCGCAACAGCACCCGCCCGCCGCTCACCCGCGAGCAGATCGAGGCCAATGCCCAGACTTACTACAAGCAGGCCAGCCTGGTGTTGGATCCCGAAAAGACCGAGATTCGCTACAACTCCGAATGGAGCGACCCGCTGGGCGCCCGCGGCATGATCCAGCTGGCCGCCAAGTACACGGTGGCCCGCATGATGGAGCGCGACGACTTCAACAAGCGCTTCAAGGCCGGCCAGTCGATCTCGGTGCACGAGTTCCTGTACCCGCTGATGCAGGGTTACGACTCGGTGGCGCTCAAGAGCGACCTGGAACTGGGTGGTACCGACCAGAAGTTCAACCTGCTGGTCGGTCGCCACCTCCAGCAGGAATACGGCCAGGAACCGCAGTGCATCCTCACCATGCCGCTGCTGGAAGGGCTCGACGGCGTCGAGAAGATGTCCAAGAGCAAGAACAACTACATCGGCATCAGCGAAGACGCCAACACCATGTTCGCCAAGGTGCTGTCGATTTCCGACGACCTGATGTGGCGCTGGTACACGCTGCTGAGCTTCCAGTCGCTGGAGCAGATCGCGGCGCTGAAGGCCGAGATCGAGGGCGGCCGCAACCCGAAGGACGCGAAGGTCGCGCTGGCCAAGGAAATCACCGCCCGATTCCACAGCGCGGCGGCCGCCGAAACGGCGGAGCAGGACTTCATCAACCGCAGCAAGGGCGGCGTGCCTGACGAGATTCCTGAGGTGTCGCTGTCGGGCGCGCCGCTGGGCATCGGCCAGCTGCTGAAGCAGGCCAACCTGGCGTCGTCGTCGGGCGAGGGCAACCGGCTGATCGACGGCGGCGGCGTGCGGGTCGACTCGGCGGTCGTCAGCGACAAAGGCCTGAAGTTGCCCGCCGGCACCTATGTCGTTCAGGTCGGCAAGCGCAAGTTCGCGCGCGTGACCCTTAGCTGAGCTGAGCTGGTCGGCCCGGTCGACCGGTCAGCGCACCTCGATGGTGACGCGCCGGTTGCGGGGCTCGTCCACCTCGTCGGCGGTCGGCACGGCGAGTTCGCGTTCGCCGCGGCCCACGGCCTCGATGCGCTTGGCCGGGAACTGCCGCTCGATGAAGAGTTGCGCCACTTCCTGGGCTCGCCGGCGCGACAGCACGTCGTTCTGCTCGCCGTTGCCCTTGGTGTCGGTGTGGCCCGTCACCACGATGTCGCTGCCGCTGCGCGCCAGCGCCGCGGCCATCGCCTCGCTCATGATCTGTTGCGAGGCCGCCGTCAGCGTGGTGCCGCCGAGCTCGAAATACACCGTGTAGCGCTGCGGCGGGGGCGGGCGCATGTCGAACAGCGCCTTGTTCTCGGCCTGCACCTTGGCCGCATCGGCCTGGTCGACCACCGGCGCGCCGCTGGCGCCGACCGCCGCCGTGGCGCGCTGGTAGGGCTTGGAAAGCAGCTCTTCGCCGTCCTTGGAGCGCACGACCACGGCGGAGGCCGTGCCGTCGGCCTGGGGCAGCAGCACCACCCGGGTGCCGGGCGTAGAGCAGGCCGCGAGCAGCGTGGCCACCAGGGCGGCTGTGAGCAGGGAGGCGTGGCGAGTCAGCGTCTTGTTGGTTGCCGTCTTCATGGCTGGGCGTCCGCCTGCACGATGAAGTCGGTGCCACGGATGCCGATGGTGGCTGTTTGCGTCTCGACCCGCACCGCGTCGGGGTTCGACTTGCCGATCAGGCCCGTGATCATGCGCATCGAGCCGCGCAGCAGCGACAGCAGCATGCCGCCTTCGTGCGTGGTGCCGTCGAAGTGGAATTCCTTCAGGTCCAGCCGCGACGAGGGGCCGACCACCAGCGTTGTGTCGTCGCGCAGCACCACGGAGGCGGAAGAGTCGGGGCCGGTCACGATGCGGTCGACCGCGCCGAGCGCGTCGCCCGGGCTGGCGGCGCGCGTGTCGCCGGAACCGCTGAGCAGTTGAACGCTGCCTCGCACGGACTTCACGAAGCCTGCCTGCAGGTCGGCCTTGGCGGCCGGCGGGGTGGGGGTGGCAGCGGCTGCGGACATGGGGGCGGCGGGTGTCGCCGGTGGCGTCTGGGCCTGGGCCAGGCCGGCCGCGCCCACAATGGCAAGGCCGCACAGGGCGCTCACGAGGTTTTTCATCATCTGGATCTGGTTCTCTGCGAAGAATGTTTCGCAATCGTCAGAAATATTAAGGCGAACGCGTTACATATGGTCACCGCGCCGATAATTCAGCGGGTTCTTGCGGCCTTTTACCGCTTTTGGCGTTGCCGTTTGCCCTATTTATCACGGAATTCGCATGACGTTTACCCCTAAGGCGCTGCTTCGTGTTTCGGTAGCGGTGGCGTTGCTAACAATTCTGCTCAAGGGCTACGCGGGCTACATCACCAACTCGATGGGCCTGATCTCGGACGCCATGGAGTCGTTCGTGAACCTGGCCAGCGCCATGTTCGCGCTCGCCATGGTGACCATTGCCGAGCGCCCCGCCGACGACGACCACCCCTACGGCCACCACAAGGCCGAGTATTTTTCCTCGGGCTTCGAAGGCATCCTGATCGTGGGCGCCGCCATCGCGATCCTGTGGGTGTCGGTGCAGCGCCTGCTGTCGCCGCAGCCGCTCGAGCAGGTGGGCTGGGGCCTGGCGCTGTCGGTGGTGAGCTCAGGCTTCAACGCCGCGCTGGCCGTCGTGCTGTTCCGCGCGGCCCGCGTGCACCGCTCGATCGCGCTGGAGGCCGACGGCCGCCACCTCATGACCGACGTCTGGACCTCCGCCGCGGTGGTCGTCGGCATCGTCGGCGTGCAGCTCAGCGGCTGGCTCTGGCTCGATCCGCTGCTGGCCATCGGCGTGGCGCTGAACATCGTGCGCGAGGGCGTGAAGCTGGTGTGGCGCTCGTCGCAGGGCCTGATGGACGAGGCCCTCGACCCCGAAACGCTCGCCACCGTGCGCGCCACCATCGACACCTTCGTCGCCCGCCGGCCCGACGTCGGTCCGCGGCTGCGTTTCGACGACATGGTGACCCGCAGCGCCGGCCAGCGCCGCTTCGCCGACCTGCACATGCACGTGCCCGGCGACTGGACCCTGCAGCGCGCCGCCGACCTGCGCGACCAGCTCGAGCTGGCTCTGATGGACGCCGTGCCCGGCCTGCGCGTCACCATCCAGCTGCTGCCCCTGACCATGGAAGCCCGCGCCACCCAGGCCGGCGAGCACAACCCTCTTTGAAGAATAAATTGAAGAACGAATGAAAGCCGTACTCCAACGCGTCGCCAACGCGCGCGTCGACATTGCCGGGCGCACCGTGGGCGCCATCGACGCCGGCCTGCTCGTGCTGCTATGCGCCGAGCGCGGCGACACCGATGCGCTGGCCGACCGCATGCTCGCCAAGCTGCTCAAGCTGCGCATCTTTTCCGACGAGGCCGGCAAGATGAACCGCAGCGTGCAGGACATTGGCGGCGGCCTGCTGGTGGTGAGCCAGTTCACATTGGCTGCCGACGTGAGCGGCGGCAACCGCCCCAGCTTCACCCAGGCCGCGCCGCCCGACGAGGGGCGCCGGCTCTACGACTACTTCGTGGCGCAGGCGCGCGCCGCGCACCCGGTGGTGGCCACGGGCGAGTTCGGTGCCGACATGCAGGTGCACCTGCTGAACGACGGGCCCGTCACCATTCCGCTGCAGATGACGGCGTAGCCGCCGGCGCGTGCGACCGCTCGTGCGCTATGCGCCGTACGGGCTGCGAATGCCCATCTCCGCGAGGATCTCGACCTCGTAGGCTTCCATCTCGTCGGCGTCGGCCTCGCTGGTCTCGTGGTCCCAGCCCTGCGCATGCAGCGTGCCGTGCACCAGCAGGTGCGCGTAGTGGTGGGCCAGGGTCTTGCGGTTTTCCTTCGCCTCGCGCGCCACCACGGGCGCGCACAGCACCAGGTCGGCCATCACCAGCGGGCTTTGCGCATAGTCGAAGGTGAGCACGTTGGTGGCGTAGTCCTTGCCGCGAAATTCGCGGTTCAGGCGCTGGCCTTCTTCGGCATCGACGATGCGCACGGTGATCTCGCCGTCGATGTCCAGCGCATGGCGAATCCAGCGCGTCACGCTGTGGCGCGGCAGCGCGATGCGGTGCCGCTCCACGCCCTTGAAACGGCCGAACTGCAGCGACAGCGACAGCGCCGGGAGCCTGGAGGCCGCCATCTCAGTGCCCTCCGGCCCGCTTGCGCTGCCCGTCGTAGGCATCGACGATCTTCGCGACCAGCGGGTGGCGCACCACGTCGGCGCTGGTGAAGTGCGTCATGGCAATGCCGGGCACGCGCTTGAGCACGCGCTCGGCGTCGATGAGGCCGCTCAACTGCTGCTTGGGCAGGTCGATCTGGCTCACGTCGCCCGTCACCACCGCGCGCGCGCCGAAGCCGATGCGCGTGAGGAACATCTTCATCTGCTCGGGCGTGGTGTTCTGCGCCTCGTCGAGGATCACGAAGGCGTTGTTCAGCGTGCGCCCGCGCATGAAGGCCAGCGGCGCGATTTCAAGCGCGTTGCGCTCGAAGGCTTTCTGCACCTTCTCGTAGCCCATCAGGTCGTACAGCGCGTCGTACAGGGGGCGCAGGTAGGGGTCGACCTTCTGCGTGAGGTCGCCGGGCAAGAAGCCCAGCCGCTCGCCCGCTTCCACCGCCGGGCGCGTCAGCACGATGCGCTGCACCGCCGCGCGCTCCAGCGCGTCGACCGCGCAGGCCACCGCGAGGTACGTCTTGCCGGTGCCGGCCGGGCCGATGCCGAAGGTGATGTCGTGCTTGGCGATGTTGTCCAGGTAGGTCGCCTGCGTGGGCGTGCGTGCGCGCAGGTCGGCGCGGCGCGTGACCAGCATGGCCGCGTCGTCGTCGCCCTCGACCATGGAGCCGTCGCCGGCCAGCGTGAGCTGCACCACGGCCGGGTCGATGGCGCGCTGGGCGATCTCGTAGAGCGCCTGCAGCACGTCCATGGCGCGCTGCGCCGTGGCCTTGGGGCCGTCGACCTTGAACTGTTCGTGGCGGTGGGCGATCTTCACGCCCAGGGCTTCCTCGATGCGGCGCAGGTGCGCGTCCAGCGGGCCGCACAGGTGGCCCAGGCGCGAGTTGTTCAGGGGGGTAAAGGTGTGTCGCAGAATCACGCCGGACATTTCAAGGAAAAAGGGCACCCATGATAGGCAAACTGACCGGCACCCTCGCCGAACGCAACCCACCGCAGGTGGTGGTCGACTGCAACGGGGTCGGCTACGAGGTCGACGTGCCCATGAGCACGTTCTACAACCTGCCCAACGTCGGCGCGAAGGTGTCGCTGCTCACGCACTTCGTCGTGCGCGAGGACGCGCAGATTCTTTACGGCTTCGGCAGCGCCGAGGAGCGCGCGGCCTTCCGCCAGCTCATCAAGATCACCGGCGTGGGCCCGCGCACCGCGCTGGGGCTGCTGTCGGGCATGAGCGTGGGCGAGCTGTCGCAGGCCATCACCACGCAGGAGCTGGGCCGGCTGGTGAAGATTCCCGGCATCGGCAAGAAGACCGCCGAGCGGCTGCTGCTGGAGCTCAAGGGCAAGCTGGGCGCCGACATCGGCCTGCCAACGCACGCCGCCTCCGACGCGCAGGCCGACATCCTGCAGGCGCTGATCGCGCTGGGCTACAGCGACAAGGAAGCCGCGCTCGCGCTGAAGGCGCTGCCGAAGGACGCCAGCGTGAGCGACGGCATCAAGATGGCGTTGAAGTCGCTGGCGAAGTGAGCCAGCGAGGCGGATCGAGGGTGCCACGGGTGTCACGGGTGCCGCGGGCATCTCGGGCGTGGTCGCGCGTGCAGGCGCTGCGCCACGAGTCGGTGCGCAGCGACGAGCTGCTGCTGGGCGCCGCCCTGGCCGGCTGCGTGCCGATCCTGCTGGTGTACGGCTGCGCCGGCCTCGTCTACGGCAACCTGCCGATGTTCACGCCCGTCGGACTCGTCGACATGCCCGGCGCCTGCGCATGGCTCACGTCGGCGATGGCCTTCGCGCTGGCGATCCTCGCCACCGACTGGCTGGTGCGCGGCGAGCTGTCCCTGGCACCGCCGAAGGTCGCGGTCACGGTGGTGAAGCAGGTGTGGCGACCGGGAACCTTTCCGTCGCCGTCGCTGCCACCGCCCGTCATCGCGCAACCCCGCTCGTCGGCGCTGCGCATCGGCTGCCTGCTGGTGGCGGCCGTGGCCTGTGCCTCCGCGCTGGTGGGCCGCGCCACGCTCGCGCTGGGCTGGCAGGCATTCGCGCGGCCCGGCGGCCTCGCGCCGCAGGCCGAGTGGCCGCTCTTTCCGCTGCAGTGGGCCTGGCCCTGGCTGCTGCCGCTGGCCCGCCGCCCGGTCGTGCTCGGGCTGCTCGGCGCGGGCGCGGTGCTGCTGGTGGCTGCCTACCTGATGAACTGGCGCAAGGTGCGCGGCGCGTGGTTTCCGTTCCTCACCGTGCTGCCGATGTTGATGGCGTTGAACTTCCTGGGCGACGCGGGCTTCGATTTCGCCGCGGCGCGGGGCCTGGGCGGACTGAACGAGCCCGAACTGGCCAGCGCGCTGGCGCAGCAGCCGGGCCGCTACAACGTCTTCAACTTTCTCAGCCTCTGGGGGGCCATCGGCTTCGGCACGGTCGGGCTGATCCTGGGCTTCTGGTTCGGTCGCTCGCGCGTCATGGACGAAGACTGAGGGCTTGTTCGGGCCTGACGTTCTGCCACCGCAGCGCGCCGACGCCTTGCCGGGGCAAGGCGCTCAGGGGTAGATCTTCTCGCCCCTGGCCAGCATCTCGACAAACTTCTCGATGCGCCGCGCGCGGGTCTCGGGCTTCTTCGCGCCCTGCGTGCGGAACAGCACCGCGTAGCGGTTCTGCGCGTTCAGCGTGGCGAAGAACTTCGCGGCCGGCGGGTTGGCGTCCAGCGCGGCCTGCAGGTCCGCCGGCACGGTGGCCACGCGGGCGCCTTCGTAGGCCGCGTCCCAGCGGCCGTCGGCCTTGGCGCGCTCCACCTCCGCCAGGCCGGCCGGCTGCATGCGGCCTTCGTCGATGAGCCGGAGCGCCTTGTCGCGGTTGATCTGCGACCAGGTGCTGCGCGCGGTGCGCGGTGTGAAGCGCTGCAGAAAGTAGGTGTCGTCGTCGCTCTTGCGCTGCCCGTCGATCCAGCCGTGGCACAGCGCCTCTTCCAGCGCCTGCGGATGGTCGATGGAAGCCACGCCGGAGCCCTTCTTCGCCATGCGCAGCCACACGCCGGCGGCGCTGGCGTGGTGCTTCTTCAGCCAGCGCTTCCACGCGGCGGCGTTGCCGCATTCGACGGGCTCGTCGTGCACCACGCGCGCCGCCTGGGTCACGGCACCCACCAGTAGCGCAGCGCGTGGAAGTAGATCGGTGCCGCGAAGATCACCGAGTCGAGCCGGTCGAGCATGCCGCCGTGGCCTTCGATCATCGAACCCCAGTCCTTCACGCCGCGGTCTCGCTTGATGGCCGACATCACCAGGCCACCGAAGAAGCCCATGAGGCAGATGGTGAGCGCCATCAGCGCGGCCTGCCACGGGTTGAAGGGCGTGGCCCAGTACAGCGCGGCGCCCAGCGCGGTGGCGCTCGCCACGCCGCCGACCAGGCCTTCCCAGGTCTTGGAAGGCGACAGCTCGGGCGCCACCTTGCGCTTGCCGAAGAGCTTGCCCCACACGTACTGCAGCACGTCGCTGCCCTGCACCACGATCACCAGGAACGCGATGAGCAGCAGGTTGCGGCCCTCGAAGCCCGGAATCTGCAGGGTGAGCAGCGCCGGCACGTGGCTGATGCAGAACACGCACACCATCAGCCCCCATTGGATCTTGGAGGTGCGCTCCAGAAAGCGCTGCGTGTCGCCGCCCACGGCCGCAAGAATGGGAAGGATGAGAAAGGCGTACACCGGGATGTAGATCGAATACAGCCCGTACCAGTCGATCCAGATCAGGAAGTACTGGCCCGGCAGCGCCACGAAGAACGCCAGCGCAATGGCCCCGTGGTCGCCGCGCCGCGTGTAGGCCAGGCTGATGAACTCGCGCAGCGCGTAGAACGAGATCAAATAGAACAGCACGATCACGCCGCCCTTGCCGAAGGCAAAGGCCAGCCCGATGACCGCCACCATCACCCACCACGCGTTCACGCGCGCGTTGAGGTTGTCGATGACCGAGTGCGGCTGGCCGTGCGCCACGCGCCACTTCAGCACCGCGCCGATGGCCGAGGCCAGCACCAGCACGCCGAAGACGCCGCCGAAGAGCTTGAAGGTGGTCCAGGCGAAGGGAGAGAGCTCGATCACGATGCCGCTCCCGGGTTGCTGCCGCCGGCGTGGTTGCCGTTTTGTTCGATGCGGTCGTACTCCGGCCGCAGGTCGAGCATGGCCTGGCGCGCGCGCGCCAGGAACGACACCTTGTCCTCGTCTGCCGCCAGCACGATCGGCGTGCCGAAGCGCACCGTGCAGGCCAGCGGAATCGGCACCAGCACGCCCTTGGGCAGCACGCGCTTCAGGTTCTCGATCCACACCGGCACCAGCCGCACGTGCGGGCAGGCGCGCGCCAGGTGGAACAGGCCGCTTTTCAGCGGCAGCAGGATGTCGTCGCCGGTGTTGCGCGTGCCCTCGGGGAACATGATGAGCGAGTCGCCGCCCTCCAGCGCCTCCTTCATCTGGTCGACCGGGTTGCCGCCCTGGCCGGAGCCGTCGCGGCGGATCATGAGCGCGTTGAACACGTCCTTGCCGATGAAGTTGCGCAGCTTGGAGGCCTCCCAGTAGTCCTGCCCCGCGACCGGCCGCGTGAGCGCGCGCAGGTCGGGCGGCAGCGTGGCCCACAGCAGCACGAAGTCGCCGTGGCTGGTGTGGTTGGCGAAATACAGCGTCTGCTCGGCCTTGGGGCTGGTGCCCGACCAGATGGCGCGCACGCCGGTCAGCAGCCCGGCCGCGCCGATGATGAGCTTGCCCGCCACGATGGCGAGGCCGCGCCGCAGCACGGTGCTGCCGGGTTGGCCGGTCGCGTCGCTGTTCGAGTGGCTGTTCGCGTGGCCGTTCTCGTTGCTGTTCTCGTCGTTGTTCTTGTTGTCGTTGGTCAAGAGAGGTCCTGTGTCATCAATGCGAGGAGAAACATGGCGCTCTGGCAGGCGACCACGATGGCGTGGCGCTGCAGCAGTTGGCGGGTGCCCTGCACGCGGTCGGCGAGCGGGCGGCTGGCAGGCTGCGCGTCGGCGGGGCGCAGCCCCAGGGCCGACAGCGCCTGGTCGAGCGCGCCCAGCGAGGTGACCGTGTTGCGCGCGAGGCCGTCGAACAGCGCCTCGTCGAAGCGCAGGCGAAACGCGAAGTAGCGCTCCAGCGCGCCGAGGATCACGACCGCGCCGAAGCCCATGGCCGCGGTGCTCGAGAGCGAGCGCAGCGTCAGCGCGAGCACCAGCGCGGCGATGCAGGTGAGCGCGAAGCCCCACAGGGCCAGCAGCGCGGCGGCGCGCAGCAGGCCGGCCAGCGCGGCGCAGATGGCGCGGTCGTTGTCAGTCATGGCGCGGGACCTCCGAAGCATGCGAAAGAGGCGAAAGAGGCTTTAGCGGTTCCAGCGACGCGCGCCATGCACCGCGCAGCACGATCTGCGGCCGCGCTTGCCGCACCGCTGCTTCGGCCTGCGCCACGCCGCCGGCCGTGCCGTAGCGGCCCAGCCAGGCGATGGTCGCCGCCGCGCTGCGCGAGAAGCCGAGCGCGCAGCAGACCCACACCGGCGCGCCTTGCGCACCGCGGCGCTGGCCTTCGATGACGGCCGCGGCGCGCTGCAGCCGCACGGTGGGCGGCACCGTCAGGTCGAGCAGCGGCACGCAGCGCGCATGCGGCACGCCGGGCAGTTGCAGTTCGGCGCACAGGCTGACGAGCCGGGGCTGGCCGGCGGCCAGCCATTCGGCGTGCGTCGGCCGCCGGCCCAGCCGCAGGCCGGGCACCACCTCGACCGAGGCCGGCAGCTTGCGCGTCCACAGCCAGGCGTTGACGGCCGCGCCGAGCCGGTAGGGCGCGAACAGCCAGCGCGCGGCCCAGCCCATGCGGCCGTGGCCGTTCATCTGGAAACCGCGCGCGCCGAAGCCCGCGTAGTTGAGCGCCACCAGCGCGAGCGAGGCCGCCGGCCAGCACAGCCACAGCGCGATGCCGCCGCCAAGCAGCGCGGCGGCAAGGAACAGCAGCGCACCGACCGCGTAGAACCCCGCCAGCTTCCAGCGTTGTGCGTCATGCGTGCGCTGCCATGCGCGCGGCATCGACACCACGCGCTCCAGCGGCCACAGCCACACGCAGAAGATGCCGAGCAGCGCGCCGGTCGGAATGTCGATGAAGTGGTGCTGCCACGTCGTCAGCACCGACGCGCAGATCGCGAAGGCCCACACATGCAGCACCAGCCGCGCCCAGAGCAGCTTCGGCCCCTGCAGGAACTGCCGGTACCAGTCCCACAGGATCACCGCCAGCGCGATGTGAAGCGATGGCGCCTGGTTGAAGGGCTGGTCGAAGCCGCGCAGCGCATTGAACAGGAAGGCCGGTGCGCCTTCGACAGGCGGCTGCCCGAAGCTGAAGTGCAGCGGCCACGCGATGAAGCAGCTGCACGCCACCAGGGTGGCCGTCACCAGCCGCAGCGCATGCCGGTCGAGCGTGTGCTTGCTGCGCGCCAGGAACAGCGAGAGCGCGTAGAAGACGTTGATGGTCCAGTACGGAAAGATGGTCCACGGCCAGAACGGCACGTGGCGCTCCCAGCCGAAGGCCATCGACGGCACGTTCGCGCGCGTGGTGGCCCACCAGTTGGCGAAGCCGTAGGTCGAATAGAACAGCGGCCCGAGCAGCACCAGCCACAGGGCGGCGCGCTTCCACGGCCGCCGTGCCAGCCACGCGGTCATTGCAAGGCCCCGGTGGTGGCCGCGGCGGCGCTCATTGCCCGGTGCGCACCGCCAGCGACACCGTGAAGATGCCCCACTCGTCGACCCGCTGGTCGATCTTGCGGAAGCCCGCTTCTTCCACCAGCTGGTCCATCTCGTACTGGGTGCGGCGGCGCATCACCCAGGCCTCGCCCTGGCGATGGCTGGTGAGGGCGCGCGCGATCATTTCCAGCTGCGGGTGCCACGGCTGCCCGGTGTACACGAGGTAGCCGCGGTCTTCCACCGCGTCGCCCACGCCCGCGAGCGAGCGGCGCACCATCTCGTTGTCGGGAAACAGCTCGTACAGGCCCGACACCACGGCCAGCGTGGGCCGCGGCGTGACGCTGGCCAGGCTGATGCGGTCGAAGGCGTCGGCCTGCACGAACTGCGCGACGTCTTCCAGGCCCTTCTCCGCGATGAGCGCGCGGCCGTCGCGCACGTTGATGTCGCTGTAGTCGCGCAGCAGGATGGAGCTGGCCTTCACCGGGCTGGCCTGCACCGCGTCGAGCACGTAGCGGCCGTGGCCGGCGGCGATGTCCATCACGCGCACCTCGCGATGCATTTCCGCGAGCCGCTCCATGGCGATGCGCAGAAGCTCTTCCACATGGATCTTGCGCTGCCGAATGCCGCGCCAGCCGATGGAGTTCAGGTAGGTGTTGTCGATGGAGCGGCCCAGCGCCGAGCTGCCCTTGGGCTGGTTGCGGTACACGTAGTCGAGCGTGCTGCCGGAGTCGAAGCCGGTGTCGTGGCCCAGCTTGATGCCTTCCGACATGGTGCCGCCCAGCTTCAGGCTGGCCCGGGTGACGGCCCAGTACGCGCCGCGCGGCGACAGGGGCGACAGCGGCTCGGCCAGCGCGCGCGACTCGTCGGCCGTGTCGCCGCTCAGGTGCGCCTCGCGGCGGTCGACCGGCACGGCCGGCTCGTCGAAGCGCTGCAGGATGAACTCGCGGATTTGCGCGACGGCGGGCGCGCGATCTTTCTCGCCGAGCGTGTCGTGGAAGAAGCCCGGCAGCTCGGTCTTGGTCTTCACCGCGCTGCCCAGGCGCTCGAAGAAGCGGTGCTGCGGCTTGTGGTGCACCACCCAGTCGGCGCCCGAGATGAGCAGCTGCACCGGCAGCGTGATCGCGTTGGCGTCGGCCACCACGCGGTCGGCGGCCTCGTACAGACCCAGCAGGATGTTCACCGCGATGGGCCGCGAGATGAGCGGATCGCTCTCGTAGCTGGCGATGCGCGCGGGGTCGTGCGTGAGGAACTTGGCCTTCACGTAGCTGTTGACGAAGAACAGGCCGCGCAGCTTGTGCATCAGGCCCAGCCCGGCGCGCGCGAACGGCACGTACAGCTTCACCTTGAAGGCCGGCGAGGCCAGCGTGAGGCCGCGCACCTTGGGTGCGTAGTCGTGCGCCCAGGTGGCGATCAGCACGGCGCCCACGCTCTGCGCGACCACGTGCATGTCCTGCTCGGGCACGCCGTGCGCGGCGGTGATGTGCTGCACGAAGGTCTGCACGTCGCGCACCGAGGTGCCGAAGCTCGGGCTGTAGCCGCGCTGGCCGGGCGAGCGGCCGTGGCCGCGGGCGTCCCAGGCGTAGAAGTCGAAGTCGGGCAGGTCCAGCTCGTCGACCAGGTGCGCCATGCGCGCACCGTGTTCGTGGCCGCGGTGGAACAGCAGGATGGCGCCGCGCCGTTGCGCACCCGTGGCCGGCCAGCGGCGGTAGAACAGCGATTCGCCGTCGTGCGTCTGGAACTGCAGTTCTTCGGGAACGCGTTGCGTGATGTCTGTCATTGAATCCCTGTGAGTCTTTTATTGGTGTGTTCGAAAGTCGTCGGCTCAGCGCGGCGGGGCGGACGCGAGGGGCGCGGCTTCGGTCTTTGCGTCAGCCTCCTCGAGCGCGCGGCGAATGCGGTTGGCCGTGGTCCAGGCCACCAGCACGGCCAGCAGCGGCATCAGCCAGGCCGTCCAGCCCGGCAGCGGCCAGCCCAGCGCCACGTACAGCCCGAGCGCGCCGAACACGAAGGCCCGGTCGCTCTTGCCCAGCGGGCCGTCGTACCGGCGCGAGGCGCCTACTGTCGGGCCCAGCGCGCCGGCGAACTCGCTCAGGCCCGCCAGCACGATCACCGTGCCGACCCAGAAGCCGCTGAACGGCGCCACCAGCGCAAAGGGCAGGTACAGCGCCGCGTCGGAGACCACGTCGGTCAGTTCGTTGAGGAAGGCGCCCAGCCTGCTCTGCTGGTGGTGCTCGCGCGCCAGCATGCCGTCGATGGCGTTGAAGGCCATGCGCAGGAACATCCACAGCGGGACCAGCGCGAAGGCCGCCAGCGAGGGGGCCGAGAAGAAAAGCCAGAGCCCGAGGGCGACCGAGACCACGCAGGCCGCCAGCGTCACCTGGTTGGCGGTGACGCCCATGCCATGCAGGCGGACCACCAGCGGGCGCAGCAGGCCCTGGAAACGCGGCTTCAGTTCGTAGATCGACACGTGCTGGCTTCCCCTCGTTTGTTATATGGCCACATGCATGGCCGAAGCATTCTGCCAGTGTGGCAGGCACTAAACTCGTAGTCGAAACACCCCTTCCATGACCATCCAGACCGACGATTTCGCGCCCGCCCCCCAACGCGTGGTGTCCGCCGCCCCCGCTTCGCCCAACGAAGAGGCGATCGAGCGGGCCCTTCGCCCCAAGCTGCTCGACGAGTACGTCGGCCAGGCCAAGGTGCGCGAACAGCTCGAGATCTTCATCGGCGCCGCGCGCAAGCGCAAGGAAGCCCTGGACCACGTGCTGCTTTTCGGGCCGCCCGGCCTGGGCAAGACCACCCTGTCGCACATCATCGCGGCCGAGCTGGGCGTCAACCTGCGCCAGACCTCGGGCCCGGTGCTCGAGAAGCCGAAGGACCTGGCGGCGCTGTTGACCAACCTGGAGCCCAACGACGTGCTCTTCATCGACGAGATCCACCGGCTGAGCCCGGTCGTCGAAGAAATCCTGTACCCCGCGCTGGAGGACTACCAGATCGACATCATGATCGGCGAGGGCCCCGCGGCGCGCAGCATCAAGCTCGACCTGCAGCCCTTCACGCTGGTGGGCGCCACCACCCGCGCCGGCATGCTGACCAACCCGCTGCGCGACCGCTTCGGCATCGTGGCGCGGCTGGAGTTCTACACGCCCGAAGAGCTGGCGCTCATCGTCACCCGCAGCGCGCGCCTGCTGAAGGTGGAAACCGACGAGACCGGCGGCTTCGAAATCGCCCGCCGCTCGCGCGGCACGCCCCGCATCGCCAACCGCCTGCTGCGCCGTGTGCGCGACTACGCCGAGGTGAAGGGCAACGGCCGCATCACCGAAGACATCGCGCACAAGGCGCTCGCCATGCTCGACGTCGACCCGCAGGGCTTCGACCTGATGGACCGCAAGCTGCTAGAGGCCGTCATCCACCGCTTCGACGGCGGCCCGGTGGGGCTGGACAACGTGGCCGCCAGCATCGGCGAAGAGCGCGACACCATCGAGGACGTGATCGAGCCCTATCTCATCCAGCAGGGCTACCTGCAGCGCACGCCGCGCGGGCGCATCGCCACGCTGGCGGCCTACCGCCACCTGGGCGTGGTGCCCCCTTCGGGCCGCGCCGAAGGGCCGGACCTTTTCGGCGCCTGAGCCCCGATGCACACCCATGACCCGAGTGCCTGGAAGCACGACCACCACTTCGGCGTGACAACGCTTCCGCCGAGCGCAGCACGCGCCTGTTGATGTGGATCACCGCTGCGATGAGGGTGGTGGAAACGCAGCGCTGCGTCGACTAGGGCATTGCTCCTTCCCCCTCTGGGGGAAGGTTGGGATGGGGGCAGGCAGAGCGCCCGATGGATACGCCGCTTGCCCCCACCCCGGCCCTCCCCCAGCGGGGGAGGGAGAAATCCGGACTCAACCCGTCTTGCGCGCGTGCCGCACGATCAATATCTGCGCCGCGTAGTACGTCCCCAGCACCCACAGCGACGCCAGCGGCAGCGGCGACACGAACCGGTTGGTCGCCAGCAGCGCGTCGCTCAGCATGAAGAAGCACGCGCCCACCGCCACCCACGGCGCCCCTGCGTCCCTGCCGCGCAGCACCGCGGCCCGCCCGATGGCCTGCGCCGCCATGCACGCGATCACGAGCACATACACCCCGACCGGAATCCGCAAGGCCACGGGCAACCCGCCTTGCCAGAGATACGCGTACATCCCCACGCCGATCAGCAGCGTCGCCGCCAGCGCCCCGCGCCGCGGAAACAGCCCCACGCCGATGCGGAACAGCGCGATGTACGCCAGGTGCGCCAGCAGAAAGCACACCAGCCCCGGCACGAACAGCTTCGCCGAACCCATCAGCAGCACGTCGCCGGCGAGCGAGGCCACCAGCCCGGTCAGCAGCAACCCGTCGAAGGCATGCACGCCGCCGTGCGCCACCGCGCGCCGCGCGGCGAAGAAGATGGCGATGAGCAACGCCAGCGGCTTGCACACGTGGTGCAGCTCCGCAAGGCCCAGCGCCGCGCTCGCCGTGGCCAGCGCCGCGGCCTCGACCAGCAGCACCTCGGTGACCGACAGCCGCCCCTGCAGCACGCCGCCGATGGCCCACAGCGACGCCGTCAGCGCGGCCAGCCACACGGCCGCCTGCGCAAGCGGCACCGCATCGGAGAACCACAGGAACACCGCCACGCCCGCAAGCAGCAGCACGAACTGCACGCCCGCGAACCACTGCACGCCGGCGGACACCGCGGGCTCGTAGCGCGTGACCTGTGCGATGTCGAAGGGCTGCTTCGGAAAGCGCGCCGCCACGTCCGCCGGCCGCCAGCCCGGCGGCTTGAACCACACGCGCAGCTTGTCGGCCCAGCTGCGCGCATGCCATGAATCTTTCGCCAGCGCCCAGTACACCTCGGCGTTGGCCCACAGCGGGTCCCAGCTGCGCAGCTCGCCGCGCGTGCCGTACACGCAGCGCTCGTCCTCTTCGCGGAAGGTGCCGAAGAGGCGGTCCCACACGATCAGCACGCCGCCGTAGTTGCGGTCCAGGTAACGGTCGTTCACCGCGTGGTGCACCCGGTGGTTCGACGGCGAGCAGAACCAGCGGTCGAACCAGCCCAGCTTGCCCACCTGCTCGGTGTGCACCCAGAACTGGTAGAGCAGGTCGATGAGCGCCACCACGCCGAACACCAGCGGCGGCACGCCCGCCACCGCCATCGGCAGGTAGAAGAGCCAGCCGAACAGCGCGCCGCTCGACGTTTGCCGCAGCGCCGTCGACAGGTTGTAGTGCTGGCTCTGGTGGTGCACCACGTGCGCCGCCCAGAGCACGGCCGACTCGTGCCCCATGCGGTGCAGCCAGTAGTAGCAGAAGTCGTAGAACACCAGCGCCAGCAGCCAGCCGTACCACGTCGTCCAGAACTCGCGCGCGGCCTCCTGCGGAAAGAGCGCCACCGCCGAATACACCGCCGTGTAGATGCCGATGCGCAGCAGCCCCGTGAGCACCGCGCTGATCTGGCTCAGCATGCCCAGGCCGATGCTGTTCACCGCGTCGGCCAGCCGGTAGGTGTCTTGCCCGGTGCCGCGGCGCGCCCGCACGCGGCCCACCGCGAACTCGATCGCTATCAGAAGAAAGAACACAGGGGTCGCAAGAACGATGATCTGGCCAGGGCGCATCGCGGGATTGTGGCGTTGCCCGCCGGCCACGCGTCACCGGGATGTCACGGGTATGCCATCGCGCGGTCATGCGGCAGTGGGAGCCTACCCGTCCATGCAACGCGACGACGCTTTCCTTCGCGCATGGCGCGACACCGCGACCCGGGCCCTGGAGCCGGACGACGAAGACCGCGTGCGCGAGCCGCTGCGCTTTCGCACCCTGTGGATCTCCGACCTGCACCTGGGCACGCCCGGCTGCCAGGCGCGGGCGCTGCTCGACTTCCTGAAGCACACCGAGTGCGAGACGCTGTTCCTGGTCGGCGACATCATCGACGGCTGGCAGCTCAAGCGGCACTGGTACTGGCCGCAGGCGCACAACGACGTGATCCAGAAGCTGCTGCGCAAGGCGCGCAAGGGCACGCGCGTGATCTTCATTCCGGGCAACCACGACGAGTTTGCGCGCAAGTACCTGCACCACAACTTCGGCGGCATCGACGTGGCCGAGGAATGGATCCACGAGACCGCCGACGGGCGCAAGCTGTGGATCATTCACGGCGACCTGTTCGATGGCGTGATCCAGTGCGCCAAGTGGCTGGCCTACGTGGGCGATTCGCTCTACGAATTCACGCTCAAGCTCAACCGCCATCTGAACTCGCTGCGCGCGCGCATGGGCTTGCCGTACTGGTCGCTGTCGAAGTACCTGAAGGGCAAGGTCAAGCGCGCGGTGAGCTACGTGGGCGACTTCGAGGCCGCCGTGGCCCGCGAGGCGCGCAACCGCGGCGCGCAGGGGGTGGTATGCGGGCACATCCACCACGCGGAGATGCGCGACATCGACGGCATCCTGTACTGCAACGACGGCGACTGGGTGGAAAGCCTGACGGCGCTGGCCGAGCATGCGGACGGCACGCTGGAGATCATCGACTGGGCGCAGCACATGCCGGTGCCGGCGAAGACGGTGGCGCAGCGCGAGGCTGTCGCGGCCTGAGGCAGCCGCAGCCCTGCGGACAAAGCGCGCCGCGAGCGCGCAAACCCTGTCGCACCCGCGACCCCATTCGTCCGATCCGACGATGCCGCCGCGCCCCGCCGGCATCACACTCGCCCGGTGTATTCCTCAGCGAGACAACACCATGGCCTGGGCACTCACGGCGGCGGAGACCGCATTCCGCGACGAGGTTCGCGACTTCCTGGCGCGTGAGCTGACGCCCGAGCTTCGCGCCGCGGGCCGGCGCTGCTCGGGCATCTTCAGCGACTACGAGCACGGCAACCGCTGGCACCGCATCCTCGCCGCGCGCGGCTGGAGCGTGCCCCAATGGCCGGCCGAGCACGGCGGCACCGGCTGGACGCCGATGCAGCACTACCTGTTCGCCAGCGAGCTCGCCGCCGCCGACGCACCCCCGCGCGCGCCCATGGGCCCGGGCATGGTCGCGCCGGTGATCATCGCCTTCGGCACCGAGGCGCAGAAGCGCGCCTGGCTGCCCGGCATCCGCTCGGGCGAGGACTACTGGTGCCAGGGCTACTCGGAGCCGCAGTCGGGCTCCGACCTGGCCTCGCTGCAATGCAAGGCGGTGCGCGACGGCGACAGCTACGTGCTCAACGGCACCAAGATCTGGACCACCCACGCGCAGTACGCCAACAAGATGTTCTGCCTGGTGCGCACCACGTCGGGCGGCAAGCCGCAGCAGGGCATCAGCTTCCTGTGCTTCGACCTGCCGGCGCCGGGCGTGACCATCCGCCCGATCGTCAGCATCTCGGGCGACCACGAGCTCAACCAGGTGTTCTTCGACGAGGTGCGCGTGCCCGCCGACGGGCTCATCGGCGAGGAGAACCAGGGCTGGACCATCGCCAAGTACCTGCTGCAGCACGAGCGCGGCGGCGCCTGGGCACCGATGCTGCGCGCGCGGCTGCGCCGCTTGCAGGCGGCCGCCGATGCCGCGTTCGCCGCGGCGGCGTCCGACGCGCACGACGCGCACGACGCTCACGAAGCCGGCGACATGGCGCTGCGCCTGGCCGATGCCGAATGCGCCATCGACGCCATCGAGGCGACCGAGCTGCAATCGCTGCGCGCCCAGGCCCGCGGCGAGCCGCCGGGCATGCGCCCCTCGATGGGCAAGGTGCTGGGCTCCGAGCTGCGCCAGCGGCTGACCGAACTGGGCGTGGAAATCGCCGCGCACTACGCCGCCGCCGACTTGCCGCTGGACGACGGGCTGCAGGGCGAGCTGGCGATTCCCGAAGAGGCCGTGTTCTCCATGTCGGCCTACCTGAACGACCGCGCCGCCTCCATCTACGCGGGCTCCAACGAAGTGCAGCGCAACATCATCGCCAGCAGCCTGCTGGCGAACTGAGGTCCCCGCCATGAGCCTCCTCACCGAACAAGACGACACCCTCGCGATGCTGCGCGACAGCCTGGCGCGCTACCTCGACGACCGCCACAGCTTCGAGCAGCGGCTGCATGCGCTGCGACATGCCGACGACGCACCGCCACCCTTCTGGCAAGGCCTGGCGAGCGAACTCGACCTGCTGGGCGCGGCCTTGCCCGAGGCGCAGGGCGGCCTCGGCGGCGGCATGCCGGCGCACCTGGCGCTGATGGAGACGCTGGGCGGCGCACTGGCGGCCGAGCCCTACCTGTCGACGCTGGTCATCGGCGCGGGCCTGCTGCAGCGCCACCCCGGCGCGCAGGCCGATGCGCTGCTCGCGCAAGTCGTCGCCGGCCGGGCCGTGCTGGCCTTCGCGCACACCGAGCCGCAGAGCCGGCACGACCGCGCCGACGTGCAGGCCGAACTCGTGCGTGAAAGCAAAGGCGAAGGCGAAGGCAAAGGCAAAGGGGACGGCTTCGTGCTGAGCGGCCGCAAATCGGTCGTGCACGCCGCACCGTGGGCCAGCCACCTGGTCGTGAGCGCGCGCAGCGCTGCCGGCCTGTCACTGCTCGTGGTGCCGAAGGACACGCCCGGCGTGCGGCTGCGCGCCTACCCCACGCGCGACGGCGGCCGCGCGGCCGACATCGCCTTCGACCGCGTGCGGCTGCCGGCGGAGGCCCTGCTGGGCGCGGAAGGCGGCGCGCTGCCGCAGATCGAGCAGGCGCACGACGAAGCCACGCTCGCCATTTGCGCCGAGGCCGTCGGCGTCATGCGCCGCCTGATGCGCGACACGCTGGACTACGTGCGCCAGCGCAAGCAGTTCGGCGTGCCGATCTCCAGCTTCCAGGTGCTGCAGCATCGCCTGGCCGACATGCACATGGCGCTGGAGCTGGCCGCCGCGCTCACCGCCAGCGTAGGCGAAGGCATCGATGCCGCGTCGCCCCGCGAGCGCGCACGCGCCGTGTCGTCGGCCAAGGTGGCGGTGGCCAAGGCCTGCCGGGCGGTGGGGCAGGGCGCGGTGCAGCTGCACGGCGGCATGGGCATGACCGAGGAGCTGGCGGTGGGCCACTACGTGCGCCGCGCCACGCTCATCGAGGGCCAGTTCGGCTCGGCGGCGTGGCACCTGCGGCGGGTGGCGCGGCTTCGAGCGGACTGACGAGCGAGCGCCTGGGTCACTGCACTCGTCGCATTCTTCGCATTCGTCGCTTCCGACGATGCACCCCCGGCGCCCCGGCGCCAAGATGCCTCCCCACGGTGGCCGCCCGTTGCGGCGCCCAAGGAGACACACATGCCAGGTCCGTTGCAGGGGTTGCGGGTGATCGAGATGGCGGGCATCGGCCCCGGGCCGTTCTGCGCGATGCTGTTCGCCGACATGGGCGCGGAGGTGGTCCGCATCGAGCGCCCCGGCACGCGCACCGCGCCGCACGACATCCTGGCCCGCGGGCGCAGCACGCTGCAGGTCGACCTGCGCGCCGCCGGCACCGCGCAGTCGGTGCTCGACGCCATCGCGCGCGCCGACGTGCTCATCGAAGGCTTCCGGCCCGGCGTCATGGAGCGCCTGGGCCTGGGCCCGGCCGAATGCCACGCGCGCAACCCGCGCCTGGTGTACGGCCGCATGACGGGCTGGGGCCAGCACGGCCCGCTCGCGCACGCCGCGGGCCACGACATCAACTACATCGCCATCAGCGGCGCGCTGCATGCCATCGGCCGCGCGGGCGAGCCGCCGGTGCCGCCGCTGAACTACGTGGGCGACTTCGGCGGCGGCGCCATGCTGCTGGCCTTCGGCATCCTCGCGGGGCTGCACGAGGCGAAGCAGTCGGGCCAGGGGCAGGTGGTCGACGCGGCCATGACCGACGGCGCGGCGTTGCTGTCTTCCATGATGTACGGCTTCAAGTCGGCGGGCCAGTGGAGCAACCAGCGCGGCGAGAACATGCTCGACGGCGGCGCGCACTTCTACGACACCTACGCCTGCGCCGACGGCAAGTACGTGGCCGTGGGCGCCATCGAGCCGCAGTTCTACGCGCTCATGCGCGAGCGCTGCGGCATTGCCGACGACACCGCCTTCGACGCGCAGATGGACGCCGACCGCTGGCCGCTGCTGAAGCTGCGCATGGCCGACGTGTTCCGCACCCGCACGCGCGACGAGTGGTGCGTGCTGCTCGAAGGCAGCGACGCCTGCTTCGCGCCCGTGCTCGACTGGGACGAGGCCCCCGAACACCCGCACAACGTGGCGCGCGGCACCTTCGCCACCGTGGGCGGCGTGGTGCAGCCCGCGCCCGCGCCGCGCTTCAGCCGCACCGCGCCCGTGGTGCCGCCGGCCACGGCGCGCGACGACGCGGCGACCGTGCTGCAGCGCTGGGGCGTGGCGGCGCCCGCCGTGGCGCCGCAGGGCGCAGCCTGAGCGCAAGACCTCGACAAAAAAAAGACGGTGACCCCACCCCATGTTCCTCACCCAAGCCCTGCACAAGGGCCGCCGCGAAAAGGCCCGCGCCACCGCCGTCGTCTGCGGCGACACGCGGCTCGACTACCGCGCCTTCACCGAGCGCGTGGCGCGCCTGGGCGCCGCGCTGAAGCAGCTCGGCATGGCGCGCGGAGACCGGGTCGGCATGCTCAGCCTCAACTCGCACCGCTTCGCCGAGTACTTCTTCGGCACCTGGTGGGGCGGCGGCGTCATCAACCCCGTGAACATCCGCTGGAACCCGAAGGAGGTCGCGTACTCGCTGGACGACTGCGACACCCGCATCCTGCTGGTGGACGACCTGTTCGCGCCCATGGTGCCGGCGCTGCGCGGGTTGTCGAAGTCGCTGCGCACGGTGGTGTATTGCGGCAACGGCCCGGTGCCCGAGGGCATGGCCGGCTACGAGGCCTTGCTGGCCGCCACCGACCCCATCGACGACGCAGAGCACAGTGGCGACGAGCTCGCCGCCATCATGTACACGGGTGGCACCACCGGCCAGCCCAAGGGGGTGATGCTCACGCACGGCAGCCTGTGCATCAACGCGCTGGGCACGGTGGCCGCGCTGCCGCGCGACACGCAGGACGCCGTGGCCATCGTCGCCGCACCCATGTTCCATGTGGCCGGCTGCGGCATCGCGCTGCAGAGCGTGCTGCGGCTGGTGCCCATGCACGTGCTTCCCGTGTTCGACGAGCTCGCCGTGCTGCAGACCCTGCAGTCGGCCCGCGTGACCGAGATGTTCCTGGTGCCCACCATGATCAAGCGCGTGGTCGAGCACCCGCGCTTTTCGGAGTTCGACCTGTCGGCGCTGCGCCTGCTGTCCTACGGCGCGGCGCCCATCGACGCGGCGCTGCTCGACCAGGCCATGCGTGCTTTTCCGGGCACCGCGTTCGCGCAGGTGTACGGCATGACGGAACTGTCGCCCGTGGTCACCGCGCTGCCGCCGCACTGCCATTTGCCCGGACCCGACCGCGAGCGCCTGCTGCGCTCGGCCGGCACGCCCATCGCCATTGCCGAGGTGCGCATCGTCGACGGCGAGGACAACGAGCTGCCCCCCGGCCAGGTCGGCGAGATCGTCGCGCGCGGCCCCATGGTCATGAAGGGCTACTGGAACAAGCCGCAGGAAACCGAGGCCGCGCTGCGCGGCGGCTGGATGCACACCGGCGACGGCGGCCGCATGGACGAGGACGGCTTCGTCTACGTGGTCGACCGCATGAAGGACATGATCGTCAGCGGCGGAGAGAACGTGTATTCGGCCGAGGTCGAGAACGCCATCGCGCAACTGCCGCAGGTGCTGATGTCCGCGGTGATCGGCGTGCCCGACGACACGTGGGGCGAGCGCGTGCACGCGGTGATCGTGCGGCGCGAGGGCATGGCACTGGAGGCGGAGCAGGTCATTGCGCACTGCCGCGACTTCATCGCCAGCTACAAGTGCCCGCGCAGCGTGGAGTTTCGCGATGCGCTGCCGCTGTCGGCCGCCGGCAAGCTGCAGAAGTTCCAGCTGCGCGAGCCCTTCTGGGCGGGCCGCGAGCGCCGCGTGGGCTGAGCCGCCTTCATCGAATTTTCTTTTCGCAAATACAAGCAAGGACGACAACATGGCCCTCGATTTCCGCCGCTCCTGGAGCGACGAAGACCTCGACCTGTACCGAGACAACGTGGTGCGCTTCATTGAGACCGAGATGGTTCCCACCGACGAGGCGGCACGCAAGCGCGGCCACGTGGGCCACGAGATCTGGCGCAAGGCCGGCTCGCTCGGCCTGCTGTGCGCCGACATTCCCGAAGAGTTCGGCGGCGGTGGCGGCGACTTTCGCCATGAGGCCGTGTTCTACGAAGAGGCCGCGCGCCGCGGGCTGAACGGCATGAGCACCTCAGTGCATTCCATCGTGGCGCACTACTTTCTCAACCACGGCACCGATGCGCAGAAGCGCCGCTACCTGCCGCTGCTGGCGCGCGGCGACATGGTCGGCGCCATTGCCATGACCGAGCCCGGCGCGGGCTCCGACCTGCAGGGCGTGCGCACCCGCGCTGAAAAGTCCGACGGGGGCTACCGCATCAACGGCTCCAAGACCTTCATCACCAACGGCTTCCTGGCCGGCGTGGTGCTGGTGGTGTGCAAGACCGACCCGGCGCAGGGCGCCAAAGGCACCTCCATCCTCATCGTGGAAACCGAGGGCTGCCAGGGCTTTCGGGTGGGACGCGTGCTCGACAAGATCGGCATGAAGGCGCAGGACACCTCCGAGCTGTTCTTCGACGACGTGCGCGTGGGCGAAGACGCGCTGCTCGGCGGCATCGAGGGCCAGGGCTTCTTCCAGCTCATGAGCGACCTGCCCTACGAGCGCACCATCATCGGCCTGAGCGCAGTGGCCACCATGGAAGGCGCCTACGCGGCCACGCTCGACTACGTGCGCGACCGCAAGGCCTTCGGCAAGCCGGTGGCCGACTTCCAGAACACCAAGTTCAAGCTGGCCGAGATCGCCACGCAGATCAAGGTGGGCCGCGCCTTCATCGACCGCTGCGTCGAAGACCTGGTGGCCGGCAAGCTCGACACCGCCACCGCGTCGATGGCCAAGCTGTGGGGCTCGGAAACGCAGGGCCGCGTGCTCGACGAGTGCCTGCAGCTGTTCGGCGGCTACGGCTTCATGAGCGAGTACATGGTGGCGCGCATGTACGCCGACGCGCGGGTGCAGCGCATCTACGGCGGCACCAACGAGATCATGAAAGAGGTGATTTCGCGGGCGCTGTGACCTTTTGGTGGGAGGCGCGTGTCAGGACAGCCGGCGGATCGCCGCGCGCGCGATCTCCCGGTGCGGGTACGAGGGCGAGAGGCCGATGAACTGGGTGTACTTCTCGCGCGCGGCCTCGGTGTGGCCTGCGTCTTCCAGCGCCAGCGCCTCGATGGTGAACTGCGTGAACAGCCGGTTGGCCTCGTTCTCGCGCGCCGAGCCGGCGAGCGACTTGGGCTGGAGCTCGGGCGCCTCGACAAAGATCTGGCGCTGCACCTCGATCACCTCGATCAGCGCGCGGCCGATGCGCTGGATGTTGTCGTCCACCGGGTCGAGGTCGACCGTGCGGACTTCCGTCGCGGCCTGGTCGAGCAGGTGGGAGGCCACGCGCAGCAATTGGTGAAGGGATTTGTAGGTCATGCAGAAGCTGTCGCCGTAGGGCGGGCGGAGAAATGAAATCTTGCGGACCATGGCGGCTGCCACCGGGCTTCGCTGTTTCGGCAAAGCCGGGGTGGGGGCATGGCCATGGTCAGTGGCCGCGCGAGGCGGTTCGGGGTTTGCGCGGGGTGCGCGGTTCGTGCGCTTCGTGGGAGTTGTGCGAGTTGTGCGATTCGGGTTGTTTGCGCGCCTTGCCCGGCTTGCCCGATCCTGAGGCAGCGGCCTCGTCGGCTTTGGCCTTCTCGGCCAGCTGCCGCTGCCGCTCGGCGATGGCCATGTCCTTGGCCAGGTCGTGGCCGTGGTCCTTCACCGAAAACGCCTTGCTCACGCTGCCCCGGGCCGTGCTGTACGTGATGGCCAGCCAGTAGCCCGGGTGTCGCGGGTTGGGCGCCTTGAAGTGCACGCCGCTCACGCCGCTGGTGTTGTTGCGCCGGGTGATCTCCGACTTCGATCGCTTGGCCTCGCGCTGGCCCGGCGCATGCGCCGACAGCCCCATGCGGATCGCCTCTTCGGCCGGGTGCGGCCGCGCCAGCCCTGTCATGCGCTCGAGCTGCTGCGCGCGCTCGCGCAGGGCCAGCGTTCGCGCGGCCTTGCCCAGCCCTTCGACCGGAAAGTCGGCGCGCAGGATCTCGTCCTTGCCGATGTAGGTCTTGGCCAGCCAGCCGCGCACCCGGCCGCCGGGCGCCAGGCGGTGGAACACCCCCGGCACGCCGGTGCTGTTGGTGCTGTTCGCGCGGGGCTTCTCGGCGCGCGCGCGCCGGCTGACCGGCGGCTTGCTGCGCACGATGTGGTCGCGCCAGTCTTGCGCCTGCAGCAGGGCTTGCTCTTCGCCGCCGTAGCTGGCCTTGCCGAATTGCTTGTAGTGGCGCTCGCCGTTGCGCACCAGGGACACCTCGAAGCCCCACGGCCTCGTGCAGATGCCATACATGGCTGCGGAATTTGGAACACCTTTGGGCATGTTCGACGTGCTGCGTTCGTGTCCGGCGGCGCTGCCGCCGGATGCAATGGGCTCCCCATTTCGCTCGAGGCTCATGGGCACCCGTTTCTCGCAGCCATTTTGGCCCAAGACGCGTGTCGTTCCTGCCGTTGCCACCGTCATTGCCACTGTCGTGCCGTGGCCTGCCCCCCTCACTGCGTCTGCCTTGCCCCGGTGGCGGCGGCCGCGCCGTGCAGGCGGTGTTCCTTGTCCTTGCGGAAGGGAATGGTCAGCGCGTCGCCCGTGGCGCGGGTGTACAGCAGCTTCTGCTCGAGCTGGCGCTCGCGCTCCTCGATGGCCAGCTGCTTGGCCTGCTCGGGGCCGTGGTCCTTGATGGAGAAGGCCTTGCTCACGCTGCCCTTGCCGGCCGTGTAGGTGATGGCCAGCCAGTAGCCCGGGTGCCCGACGTTGGGCGCCTTGAAGTGCACGCCGCTCACGCCGCTGGAGTTGGTGCTGCGCTTGATCTCCGACTTGGAGCGCTTGGGCGACAGCTCGGCGTCGTGCGACACCGCGGGCGCGGTGCGGATCATTTCTTCGGCCGGGTGCAGCTTGGCCAGCCCCGCCATGCGTTCGAGCTGGCGCTGGCGCTCCTCGATGGCCAGCGCCTGCGCGGCGTCGCCCACCGTGTTCACCGGAAAGTCGGTGCGCAGTATTTCTTCCTGCCCCAGGTAGGTCTTGGCGACCCAGGCGCGCACCTTGCCGCTGGACGCGACCTGCGCGAACACGCCCGACACGCCCGTGGTGTTGTTGACGCGAAGTTTCTCGGCCCGCGTGCGCCGCGGCACCGGAGGCACGCTGCGCACGACGCCGTCGCGCCAGTCCTGCGCCTGCAGCAGGGCCTGCTCCTCGCTGCCGTAGCTGGCACGGCCGAACTGCTTGAAGTAGCGGTTGCCGTTGCGCACGATGGACACCTCGAACCCCCACGAGCGGGGGTAGATGCCATACATCGCGGCCGGGTTGGGGATTCCTTTGGGCATGCTGGCTTCCGCTCGACGGCGCTCTCTGTTTTTCAGTTGGCTCCCTGCCCGGTTCGTCTGTGCTCGCACCGGGCGCATCGCTCTTCCGGCGCCGTGTGCCCGAGGGCTATCGCGGCTGTTGGAAGTCTCTGATCTCTTGGGGAGATGCTAGGGATTGCGGGGGGTGGGCGGTATCACTGATATCCGTAGTCTTTGGACAGGCCGCGATGCCGCACCGCAACAGCAGGATGACCCGGGTACACATCTGTTTACAGAATCCCTAGAATGCGCCGCGAACGACGAAAGCACTGCGACGTGCCGACGTTGGATAACAAAGGCGTCCAGTCAGTTGTCGGCCGGGCGTCAAAACCAAAGTGGAGGGTGCAGCGATGTTCATCGTCTGGGGCAAGAAGCTCGTCTATCGCAAGGTCGGTCATGTCGCCGACTTTTGCCCGATTTGCCGAAAGCCGAGCAGCTTCGAACTGCAACGCGTCGGCTCGGCCGGCCACATCTACTACATCAGTGCCGGCGAGGGAGAGCTCGTCGGCCACGAGCGGCGATGTTCTGTTTGCAGCACTACCTTTCACGCGCAGCCATCTGTCTATGCGTCGGTGTCCAAGACGACGGCACCGCTGCCCGACCTGATTGCCAAGACATTTCCCAACCTGCACGTGCTCCTGAAGGAACGACTGGCGCTCGAACAAAGAGTCCAGTCGCAGCCTGCGACGCTGTCGCGGGACGAAAGGCATGCGCTGATTCGCAACCCGTTCCTGCTGCTTTCGCCGAAGGTCGAGAAGCGCTATGCGGCGACTCACCTGGACCTGGAGATCGGACTCTCCTTTCTTGCGGCGGTGCTGCTGCTGATCTTTGGAGCCTCAGCCGTTCGCGTTGTTGCTCCCGACCATGCTGAGCAGTCTGCCTTGGTCTTTGCTGTCTTGGGCATCCTTCTCGTGGGATGGCAGTTCGTGCAGTCGGGCCGTCGCTTCATGCGGCGCGAAATCGTGCCCGTCCTCGCCAAATCACTGGCGCCCTTGAAGCCGACAAGGGCTGAACTGCAAACGGTGAGCAACGAGCTCAGGCAGTTGAGGCACAAGATCGGCAGCAAGTTGCGGCTGGCGGATCTTGAGGAGCGGCTGAGTATGAATATGTCGACGGCAAGGCGGGACCCTCAACTCTGAGCCTTCCATTGCTCGGTTCCTCGGTGGCCGAAGATTTCGGCACTTGGGTGACCTCGCCGGTGGCTGTCGGCTTAGAAGGCGCGAAGAAAGCGCTTGAAGAGGGCGCGCTTTTAGCGAATCACCCCGAGCTTGCGCGCGATGGCCACCGCCTGCGTCCTGCTCTTCGCATCCAGCTTCATGTTGATGTTGCGCAGGTGCGTGCGCACCGTGCTGTCCGACACGAACAGCTTCTCGGCCATCGCGCTGTTCGAGTAGCCCTCGGCCAGCAGCTGCAGCACGCGGATTTCCTTGCGCGTGAGCGGCTCCTGCATCGCGTCGCCCGCCGGTGCATCGACTTCGCCGGCCGACGCGGGCATCGGCCCCACGGCCTGCAGCAGGCGCTGCAGGTAGTCCGCCAGTATCGGGTCGCTGGTGCCACCTGTGGCGCCACGTGAACCATCGTGCTGCGCCGCCGCATACCGGTGCACCAGCGTGGCCACCGCGGCCCCCTCGTCCACGATCAGCCGCATGAACCCTTCCTGGCTCGCGGTCTGCAGCACCTCGCCGATCTCGTCGAGCGCCGCGGGCGCATCGCCTGTGCGTTGCAGCGCGAGCGCACGCAGCACCTTCAGCGACAGCGCGCGCCGGTTGCGCGCCGAGGCCAGGGCGGCGTGCAGCTCGGCGTCGACCGTGGCCAGCGCCGCGCGCGCGTCGCCGAAGGCGATGTCCCAGCGCGCCTTGGCCAGCGCGAGGTAGTCGAGGTCGTGCGCCGGCAGGCGCTGGCGCCGCTCGCGTTCCCACAGCGCGGGGTCTTCGGCGCGCAGCAGCTCGTCGTGCGACGCGGGGCCGTTGCCCTGCAGCAGCAGCATGCGCGAGCGCTCCAGCTTGGCGCTGGCCACCACGCGCGGCAGCTGGCGGTGGTGGCCCAGGTACTCGAGCTCGGTCAGGGCCTGGAAGGCGGCGTCGATGTCGCCCGCGTGGAAGGCCAGGCGCGAGCGCATCGCGTGGCTCAGGATCATGTGGTCGGGCAGCCCCACGTCGCGCGCCAGCGGCAGGTACACGTTGAGCAGGTGCTCGGCCTGCACGAGCTGGTTGGTCTCGTACACCGCGCCGGCGTACAGCACGCCGGCCCAGGCATTGCCGTGGCTGTGGTTGTACGACACGCCGTGCGTCGAATCGACCGCCATGCGCAGCCGCGCGGTGGCCTGCCGCAGCCGGCCCTCCTGCAGGTCGAACAGGCCCGCCAGCGACTCGGTGTACATGCGGTTGAAGGCGCTGTTGCCCTGCTCGCGCCGCGCCACCTCGAGCATGCGGCGCGCCTCGTGCGGGTCGCCGCGCACGGCCAGGATGTGGGCCATGGCGTTGAGCAGCACGCTGTCGGCAAAGGCCAGCCCGGTGGGCAGGCGCGCCAGGCTCAGGCGGCCGGCCTCGTAGGCCTCGTCGTGCCGGTCCTGCATGGCCAGCAGCAGCGGCACCAGCGTGTGGGCGCTCGCGCGCACCTCGGCGATGGGGCTGTCGAGGCAGCCCGACGCGTCGAGCTGGCGCATGGCGTCCCACGGCCCGTGCGTGAAGCAGGTGGCCCACAGCGCGATGGGCTGCAGGAACGGGTGCGCGCGCAGCTGGTGCTCCGGAATGGCCGAGAACCAGCGCGCCAGCATGCGCATGCGGCCCTGTTCGAGGAACTGCGCCGCGTAGCTGTCGAGCAGCGTCAGCGCATAGGGATGGTCGCCGCCTTCGATGGCATGGTCGATGGCGGGCACCGGCCGCCCGTGCGACTCGTACCAGCCCGAGGCCGCCAGGTGCAGCCGCTCGATTTCGCCGGGCTGCTCGCGCGCGAGCTGCGCGCGAAGGAAGTCGGCGAACAGGCTGTGGTAGCGCCAGGCATCGCTGTCGGCATTGCTGGCACTGCTGGCATTACCGGAACTGCTGGCGCTGTTGGCATCCGTGCCGCCCACGCGCGTGACGAACAGGTTCGACGCCGCCAGCTGCTCCAGGATGGCCGCGCAGTCCACGCGCGGGCACAGCGCCTGGCACACCGACGCATCGAGTTGGCGAAGGATGCTGGTGCGCAGCAGAAACTCGCGAATCTCCGGCGGCTGGTGCGCGAGCACGTCTTCGGCCAGGTAGTCGGCCACGGCGCGGTCGGAGCCCGAGAAGCGTTCGACAAAACCGGTCTCGGTGCCGTGGCGCTCCAGCGCCATCGACGCGAGCCAGATGGCCGCCACCCAGCCCTCGGTCTTGCGGTGCAGCTGCGCGAGCATGTCCAGCGACAACGCACCTTCGGCGTGGGGCCGGCGCAGGCTGAAGAAGGCGCTGGTTTCCTCCAGGCTGAAGCGCAGCCGGTCGGTGTCTATCTCCAGCAGCTGCCCGCGCGCGCGCAGGCGTCCCAGGCCCAGGTCGGGCAGGCTGCGCGAGCCGATCACGATCTGCCCGCCGCGAGGCAGGTGCTCGACCATCTCGCGCACCAGGCCCAGCACCGCCGGCTCCTGCACGCGCTCGAAGTCGTCGAGGAACAGCGTGAACGGCGAGTCGTGCGCGGCCAGTGCGGCCACCGCATCGAAAGGGCCGTGGGGACCGTGATGGCTGCGGTGGCCGTCATCACCCTCCACGCCCAGCCGCTGCACCGCCTCCGCCAGGCAGGCCAGGAAGCGCGACACGTCGTTGTCGGCCAGGTCGAGCGTGAGCCACGCGGTGGCAACGCCCTGCGCCTCCCTGCGCTCGCGCATCTGCGCCATCGCCGTGGTCTTGCCGAACCCGGCCGGCGCGCGCACCAGCACCAGCTTCACGGCCGCGGCGGCCATGCCGTCGCCGATGGCGGTGCGCGGCACCTGCGTGGCAACGAAAGCGGGCGGGTTGAGCTTGGTCTCGAGGATGCGGGGAACGGCGGGGGAGGGTGTGGGTTGCTGCATGCGGGGCGGCTGAAATCCCGTCGTTTCCGACGATGCGGGCGACCGATTCTGCTTCCTAAACTGGCCCCGGACAAACCCTCCCGGACGCCTCCAGGACAACTCAAGGACACCCTCCACATGCAACTCGATTCCAGCATTGCCGCCGTCGTCACCGGCGGTGCCTCGGGCCTCGGCGCCGCCACGGCGCGCCGGCTCGCCAGCCACGGCGTGAAGGTCGCGCTGTTCGACCTGAATTCGGAGCAGGGCGAGGCCCTGGCCAGGGAGCTGGGCGGCGTGTTCTGCAAGGTCGACGTCACGTCCGACGAGCAGGTGGATGCGGCTTTCGCCAAGGCGCGCGCCGCCCACGGGCAGGAGCGCGTGCTGGTCAACTGCGCGGGCACCGGCAACGCGGTGAAGACCGCGAGCCGCGACAAGGCCACGGGCGAGATCAAGCACTTTCCGCTCGCCAACTTCGACCGCATCATCCAGATCAACCTGGTGGGCACCTTTCGCTGCATCGCCAAGTCGGCCGCCGGCATGCTCACGCTCGACATGCTGCAGGACGGCGAGCGCGGCGCCATCGTCAACACCGCGTCCGTCGCCGCGCAGGACGGGCAGATGGGCCAGGCCGCCTACGCTGCGTCGAAGGCCGGCATCGTCGGCATGACGCTGCCCATTGCGCGCGACCTCATGGCCGAAGGCATTCGCGTGAACACCATCCTGCCGGGCATCTTCGACACGCCGCTGCTGCAGGGCGCGCCCGACAACGTGAAGGCCGCGCTGGCCGCGTCGGTGCCCTTTCCCAAGCGGCTGGGCAACCCGGCGGAGTACGCGACGCTGGCGGAGCTGATGATCACCAACGGCTACTTCAACGGCGAGAGCGTGCGGCTCGACGGGGCCATTCGCATGGCGCCGCGCTGAGCCGTTTCCTCGAATCCGCATACCAAGGAGAACCCATGCCCGAAGCATTCATCGTCGCCGCCGCGCGCACCGCCGGCGGCCGTCGCAACGGCCGCCTTGCCGGCTGGCACCCGGCCGACCTCGCCGCGCAGGTGCTCGACGCGCTGGTGCAGCGCGCCGACGCCGACCCCGCGCTCATCGAAGACGTGATCATGGGCTGCGTCGGCCAGGCCGGCGAGCAGGCGTCGAACATCGCGCGCAACGCAGTGCTGGCGTCGAAGCTGCCCGAGTCGGTGCCTGCCACCTCGGTCGACCGGCAGTGCGGCTCGTCGCAGCAAGCGCTGCACTTCGCGGCGCAGGCCGTGATGTCGGGCAGCATGGACATCGTGATTGCCGCCGGCGTGGAAAGCATGACGCGCGTGCCCATGGGCACGCCCACCACGCTGGCGCTGAAGAACGGCCTGGGCTTCTACGTGAGCCCGCAGATGGCGCGCCGCTACCCCGGCGTGCAGTTCAGCCAGTTCACCGGCGCGGAGATGATCGCGAAGAACTACGGCATCGAGAAAGAAGCCCTCGACCGCTACGCGCTCGAAAGCCACCGGCGCGCCATCGCCGCCACGCAGGCCGGCCTGTTCGAACGCGAGATCGTGCCGGTGCAGGTGCGCATGGCCGACGGCACCGAGCCCGGCGAGCTGCATACCGCCGACGAAGGCATCCGCTACGACGCCACGCTGGAGAGCATCGCCGCCGTGAAGCTCATCGCCGCAGGCGGTCGCTGCACCGCGGCCACGGCCAGCCAGATCTGCGACGGCGCCAGCGGCGTGCTGGTGGTGAACGAGCGCGGCCTGAAGGCGCTGGGCGTGAAGCCGCTCGCGCGCATCCACCACATGAGCGTGATGGGGCACGACCCGGTCATCATGCTGGAGGCACCGCTGCCCGCCACGCAACGCGCGCTGAAGAAGGCCGGCATGAACATCGCCGACATCGACCTGTACGAAGTGAACGAGGCCTTCGCGCCGGTGCCCATCGCGTGGCTGCAGGCGCTGGACGCCGACCCGGCGCGGCTCAACGTGAACGGCGGGGCCATCGCGCTGGGCCATCCGCTGGGCGCCTCGGGCACCAAGCTGATGACCACATTGATCCACGCGCTCGGCCAGCGCGGCAAGCGCTACGGCCTGCAGACCATGTGCGAAGGCGGCGGCATGGCCAACGTGACCATCGTCGAAAGGCTCTGAGGGCCAGCAGGCTCAGGGGCTAGGGGGCCGGTGCCGCGGCCGGCCACTGAAACCGGGGTTGCGCGATCCGGATTGGCAAAGCCAACATAATCAGCCCCCATGGGCGCCTTGCCATCCATTCTCGATCCCCGCTCCATCATCGTGCTGGCCGGCATCATGGGCCTGATGATGGCCCTCGTGGTGTTCTTCATGCGCCGCAGCTACCCGCCCAGCATCCGCGGGCTCGGCGAGTGGGCGCTGGCGCCGCTGGTGGCCTTCGTGAGCACCATGCTCTTCGCGGGGCGCGACTTCGCCCCCGATTTCATCACGATAGTTGTCGCCAACTTCGTGCTGTTCCAGGCCTGCATCCTCTACTACGCGGGCAGCCAGAAGTTCTTGCTCGGGCGCAGCGACACGCGCGGCTGGACGGTGCTCAACGGCTTCCTGGCGCTGGCCATGTTCTGGTTCAGCGCCATCAAGCCCGACTTCCAGGCGCGGCTGCTGCTGGTCACGCTGGCGGTGTCGGCGCTGTTCTTCTTTCATGCGCTGCTGTACATGCGCCACAAGGGGCTGGTGTTCGGCCAGCGGCTCATGACCGGCCTGCTGCTCGTGCAGTCGCTGGTCGCCGCGCTGCGCTTCGTGTCGGCGGTGGCGGGCATGGCCGGCAGCACGCTCATGGACGCCAGCTGGATCCAGTCGCTGTACATCAGCATGTACTCGTTCACCGTGCTGCTGCTGTCCATCTCCGTCATCCTGATGGCGACAGACCGCGTGCACACCGAGTTCGAGTACCTCGCCTCGCGCGACCCGCTCACCGGCGCGCTCAACCGCCGTGCGCTGCTCGACGCCTGCAGCGACGCCTTCGCCTCGGGCCGCCGGCGCGTGGCCTTGCTGATGCTCGACCTGGACCACTTCAAGCAGGTGAACGACCGCTTCGGCCACCTGATGGGCGACGCCGTGCTGCGCGAGGCCGTGGGCCGCATGCAGCGCGCGCTGGGCGATGCGGGCGTGCTCGGGCGCTACGGCGGCGAGGAGTTCGTGGTGCTGCTGCCCGACGCCAACAAGGCCGAGGCCATGGCGGTGGCGGCACGCATCAAGCAGGCCATCGACGAGCCCTTCGCGGCCGATTCGCCGATGGCCGTGGTCGGCTCCATGGCGGTGAGCATCGGCGTGGCCGCCAACGAGGACGGCAGGCGCGTGGACGACGTGCTGGCCCGCGCCGACGCCGCGCTGTACCGCGCGAAGGAGATGGGGCGCGACCGGGTGATGGCGGCGGCCTGAGCCGCGCAAGCGTGTGCTGCCGGCGCGGTGATCGCGGCCTCAGCCGAGGTCGGTCCAGTCGCAGCGCAGCCGGCGTTGCGCGCCGGCATGGGTCAGCGTGCCCCGCGTCTTCGACACGTTCAGCGTGAGCTTGCGCGCCGGGCTTTCCAGCGAGGTGGCCGTGATGCGCATGAGCTGGCGCCTGGGGTCGACGAAGCGGTGGCGCAACGCGAAGCGCTCGGACGCGGGTTGCGCGCCGTCGGTGCGCGCGATGACCAGCTCGGTCAGCTCGCCGGTGGACAGGCGAAACTGCACCTCGGCTGAATAAGGGCGGCCTTCGCATTGCATGCTGCCGTTGGCGAAGGCGGGCAAGGCGATGAGCGCGGCTGCGAATACAAACAGCTTCTTCATGGGCCTGTGTCTCCGTGGCGATGCGCCGCATTCTGCCCGCGCAATCTGAAGCGCAAGCCGATGCCGCAGTTGCCGCGCTGTTCAGCTCAGCTCGAACTCAACACCCGCCTGGCATTCAAGCGCACCACCCCGCTCGCCAGCACGATCCCCGGAACGACCAGCGCCAGCGCGAGCAGCACCGCGCCGGTGACCGGCTCGTTCATCCAGCAGGCCGCGCCCAGCGTGGTCAGCACGGGCACTGCCGCCGCCGACAGCGATGCGCGCGCCGCGCCCAGCCGCGCGACCGCGACCATGTAGACGACCAGCCCCAGCAGGCCCGCGACCACGCCTTGCGCCGTGGCCTGCAGCGCCACGTCGGCCCACGGCGCGGTGAGCAGGCGCGGCGCGCCGGTGAACGCGAGCACCGGCAACAGCAGCAGCGCCGACCATCCGTTCACGAAGGCCGCGCCCTGCCAAGGCGTGAGCGCGCAGTGCGCGAACGCGAGCGAGTGCACGGCCCACAGCATGGCCGCGGCCAGGAAGAGCAGGTCGCCGCGCCAGTCGAGCGAGCCGCCGCGAAAGCTGCTCGCCGCGAACAGCGCCATGCCGAGCGCGATGCAGCACAGGCCCGCCAGGCGCAGGCCGTTCACCTTCTGCCCCTTGTGGAGCCACGCGCCGACGGCCGTGAACAGTGGGAGGCTGCCGGCCATGAAGATGCCCATGTGGCTCGCGGGCGCCCATTGCGCGCCGGCCAGCACCAGCAGCCCGAAAGGCAGGCCGCCGCCGGCGACCAGCAGCATGCGCGCAAGTCGCGAGGCGCCCGGTGCGATGCGTCGCTTGCCGAACCACAGGGGCGCCAGCAGCAGCGCGGGGATGCCGTAGCGCATCAAGGCCAGCTCCATGGGCCCGAGCGTGGTGGTGACGCCGTGGCGGGAAACGAGTTGCCAGGCGCTGCCGACGAGCGCGGCGGCGGCCGCGGCGAGCAGGCCGGTGCTGAGGTTGCGGTGCATGGCGGCGAGTCTGGCGACCGCGCCGCGTGGCTGCTATCAAATTCGTGCGGCCGGCGTACCGAGTGCGTGGCGTGCCTCGCCCAGCGTGACGTCCGTTTCGCGCCGGAACACCGCGCCCAGGTGGCTCTGGCTGCAGTAGCCGAGGTCATGCGCGATGCCCGCGAGGTCGGCGTCACCCTCGGCCAGCCGTTCCATGGCCGCGGCGAGCCGCAGGTGCTGGCGGTACTGGTGCAGGCTGAGCCCGGTCTGCTCGCGGAAGCTGCGCGCCAGGTGGAAGGGCGAGCGCGAGACGGCGTCGGCCACTTCGTGCAACGACAGTCGCGCCTCGCGGTCGGCGGTCTCCGCGAGCAGCCGCTTCGCGCGCGCCACGGCGCCTTTCAGCGGTGCCTGCGGGCGCGACGTGCCGAGCTGCGCTACCAGCGAAGCGATGGTGGCTGCATCGCTCCCTTTGCTTTCTTCGCTCGCGTTGCCCGCGCGAAGCCGCCGCTGCGCCACGTGCACGCGGTACAGCGCGCGCGGCGACAGCAGGCAGAACAGGGGCGCCGCGTCCGCGCGCGGCACCGCGTGTCGGCTGACCACCATGCTGTGGCGCACGCCGCGCGCGGCCAGGCGCAGCTGGTAGACCATGGCCTCGCCGAAGTGCATGGCGGTGAGCCCGTCGACCAGCCAGGTGCTGTCGCCCGAACGCACGTCGAGCAGCGCACGCCCGGTCGGAAAGACGATGCGGCGCGTCGCCAGGGTGTAGGGCGCGCTCCAGTCGGGGCCCGTGTGCGCATGGGCGCGCACGTGCTCCACGGTGAACTCGTGGCCGGCGTAGAGGAGGGTGCGTTCCTGCGGCATGGGGGCATGTGGCGTGGAGGCCTTCGGCCGCATTCTGCGCGCGACGGCGCCGTCAGGCCAGCGTGCTTGTGCCCCGCTCAGGCAAACGGAAACGGCCCCTCCATCGCCCCGATGTGGCTCACATGGCTCACCATGCCCTGCGCCTCGCTCCACAGATGCAGCATGCACCCCGGCCGGCCCATGTACGACGCGGGTGCGGCATCGGCCGCCAGCCGCAGCGCGATCTCGGTCGTGCTGCTGGGGCAGGCGCACACCACCGTGCCCGCCCAGCGCCGCAGCATCGTGCGGTGCACGTGGCCGCACAGCACCAGCTCGATGTTGTCGAACGCGCCCAGCACGGCCGCGAGCGGTGCCGGGTCGAGGTAGCGGTACGCGTCCATGTACGGAATGCCGCTGGCAAAGGGCGGGTGGTGCAGCATCAGCAGCGTGGGCTTGGCGCGGTCGGCCTCCAGCGTGCGGCGCAGCCACGCGAGCCCGTGCGCGTCGACATCGCCGTGGTGGCGGCCCGGCACGCACGAGTCGAGCGCCACGATACGCACCGGGTGCGCGTTCACGCAGTAGTGCAGCGCGCCTTCGGCCGGCAGGTACGCGTGGTCCGCGAAGGCCGCGCGAAAGTTTTCGCGGTGGTCGTGGTTGCCCGGAATCACCAGGTACGGCATGCGCAGCTTTGAGAGCAGGCGCCGCGCCTGCGCGTATTCGTCGGGCCGGCCTTCGTCGACCAGGTCGCCGGTGAGCAGCAGCAGGTCGGGCCGGCGGTCGAGCGCGTGCAGGTGGTCGATGGCGTCTTCGAACATGCGGTTCGAGTCGGCCACGCCCTGGTAGAGCTGGCCGGCGGGGCGGATGTGCGGGTCGGAGATGTGGGCGATGAGCATGGCGGGCCTGGAGGTTGCGGTGCGGCAAGCAGGTTTCGTTCCCCGCGCGTTCCCCATGTGTTGGGAGCGCTCAACTCGTCCGTTCCGACGATGCGGCCTGCGGCGCACGCTGCCTACGATGCCAGCGCGTTTCGCCCCCCAGAAAACAGGAGACAGGCCATGTTCGGATTGATGCAAGACCGCCCGCTGCTGATCTCGTCGCTCATCGACCACGCGGCCACCTTTCATCCGCACGCGGAAATCGTCGGGCGCACGGTCGAAGGCCCGGTGCACCGCACCAACTACGCCGACATCCAGCGCCGCGCCAAGCAGGTGGCCAATGCGCTGGCGGCACTCGACATTGAGCCCGGCGACCGCGTGGGCACGCTGGCGTGGAACACATGGCGCCACCTGGCGCTGTACTTCGGCGTGTCCGGCGCCGGCGCGGTGCTGCACACGGTGAACCCGCGGCTCTTTCCGGAGCAGATCGACTACATCGTCAACCACGCCGAAGACAAGGTGCTCTTCTTCGACACCAACCTGGCGCCGCTGGTCGAAAAGCTGGCGCCGCAGCTGAAGACGGTGCGCGCCTTCATCGCCATGACCGACCGCGCACACATGCCCGCCATCGACGTGCCCAACCTGCTGTGCTACGACGAGTTGGTCGGCACGCAGAGCGATGTGTATGCGTGGCCCGAGTTCGACGAGCGCACGGCCTCCTCGCTTTGCTACACCTCGGGCACCACCGGCAACCCGAAGGGCGTGCTGTATTCGCACCGCTCCACCGTGCTGCACTCGCTGATGGAATGCGCGCCCGACACCTTCGGCGTCAACTCGCAGATGACGCTGCTGCTGGCCGTGCCCATGTTCCACGCCAACGCATGGGGCATGCCGTATGCGGCGGCCATGGCCGGCGCCAAGCTGGTCATGCCCGGCCCGCACATGGACGGCCAGAGCCTGTACGAGCTGATGCGCGACGAGAACGTCGGGTTCTCGCAGGCGGTGCCCACCATCTGGCTGATGTTGTTCCAGTACTTCGACGCGCACCCCGAGATCGACACGCGCGCCATCGGCCTGAAGCGCATCGGCGTGGGCGGCGCGGCCACGCCGCGCAGCATGATCGAGCGCTTCGAGCGCGACTTCGGTGCCGACTTCGTGCAGGGCTGGGGCATGACCGAGACCAGCCCCATCGGCGTGATCGGCAACCTGCTGCCCAAGCACCTCTCGATGCCCAAGGACGAGCAGCTGCGCGTGAAGATGCGCCAGGGCCGCGGCGTGTGGGGCGTGGAGCTGAAGATCGTCGGCGAAGACGGCCAGCGCCTGCCGCACGACGGCAAGGCCTTCGGCCACCTGCACGTGCGCGGGCCGTGGATTGCGAGCGGCTACTTCAAGAGCGAGGGCGGCCCGGTGCTCGACGCCGAAGGCTTCTTTCCGACAGGCGACGTCGCCAACATCGACGAAGACGGCTATGTGCAACTGGTCGACCGCGCGAAGGACGTGATCAAGTCGGGCGGCGAATGGATTTCTTCCATCGACCTGGAGAACGCCGCGAGCGCGCACCCTGCGGTGGCCGAGGCGGCGGTGATCGGCATTGCGCACCCCAAGTGGCAGGAGCGGCCCCTGCTCATCGTGGTGAAGCGCGCGGGCAGCGAAGTGACGCGCGAGGAACTGCTCACTTTTCTCGCGCAGCGCGTGGTCAAGTGGTGGCTGCCGGACGACGTAACCTTTGTCGAGAGCCTGCCGCACACGGCCACCGGAAAATTGTTGAAGACAAAGTTGCGCGAACAATTCAAGGGTTACGTGGCTGCGACGTCTGCATGACGGTTCAATGACTTGTTCGATTTTTCTGTGGACAACTCTGTGGGTTGTGCGGGGAGGCGACCCGGCGAAGCCACGGCTGGCGTGGCTTTCCACCACGTTGCCTGTTCAATAGGCAGTACCGCGGCAAGGGTTGAAAAGACGCTGATCGCGGGGTGAGGAATGCAAAAAAGCGTGGTAGTGCTCGGTGGCCTGTGCGATTGTTGGCACGCCATTTTTTTGCTCCCTGCGTCGGTTGACTGCGGCGATGCGCGCCGCTACATTCCAGTCCGCCTCGCGACGAGTGGGGCCGGGTTTGACAGCCTGAAAGAACCGCGGTGAAAGCCGCAGACCGCCATGGTGTTGCGGCTTTTCTGTTCCAGCTTCCTTTAGGCGGCTCGGATGGGAGGGCTCGCGCCCTGCCGGTTTCGCCTAGCGGTTCCCGGTCTGTCAACCTGTTCGAGCCGCCGCCTTCGTTTGACAGCGAGGGCGACGGTTGTAGCAAAGCCGAACCGACAGGGAGTGCCACACATGGCCGAATCAACCAACGCCGCTGCGCAAGCGCAAGCGCAAACACCGCCGCAAGCTCGCGCGCAATTCAAACCCTTTGCATGGAACCCGCTCGACGGCCTCGTCGGCGACGCGCTGCAACGCGCCTTGTTCCTCAACCACGCGCGCGATGTCGTCGATGGCGCGCACACGCTGCTGCAATTGCTGGTGTGGGACGACGACCTGCGCGAAGGTTGGACGCCCGGCTGCGACGACGGGCCGTTGCCGTTGTTCGATGGCGGGCACCGCGCGTCGCTGCAGCGCTTCGTGGTGGCGTCGCTCGGCAAGTTGCACGCGGACATCGAAGACCAATGCGAGGCAATGGGCGAGGCACTTGCTACGGCCGCTGGTGCGGCGAGCGCGTAGCCGCCGCTACTTCTTGCGCCCCAGCTGCGCGCGCCCCAACGGCGTGATGCGCCGCACCACCGCCAGCTCCTGCGGCGTGCCGCTGCCCTTCCAGATCAACGGCGCGCTGATCGACGCATCGACGTAGCCCGCCTGCTTGAGCGCCTCGACGCAGTTGATCTCCTCGTGGTCTTCCACGCGAAGCGGAAAGGTGGCGCCGCGAATGCTGCGCAGGTACGCGAGCGGGTCGGGGCCGCGCTCGCTCGCGGCCTGCTCCGGCGCCTGCGCGTCGGTGCCGCGCCCGCGGATGCGCTCGATTTCGCTGAGCCCCTCTTCGGTGATGCACACGATCATCGCGGCCTGCGCCAGGCGGTAGTTGCCGCCCGGATCGAACGCGGGATCGATGGCCGCTTCGATGAGGCCGGTGGCCTTGAGCACGGACACGCGCCGCACGTCCTGCGCGTCGGTCACGTGCAGCGGCAGGCGGACATGTTCCAAACGGAGAAGGTAAGTAAGCGGCACCCGAACACCCCTGTCTACGCCTCCACTCTTCCGTCGGTTCCGCTCTGCGTCGCCCAGCCGGAGCCAGGGCCGTCGAAGCCGCTCGCTCCCCTCACAGACAACCCATGCGCCCAGACCGAATGCCCTGACAGGGGCTGCGGCCGAGTAGGCTCAAATTGTTAGTACTTGTTATCTTTTGCGCATTTTGTAGGCAAATGGGGGGAGTGCTATCACCCGGATTGGGTATTTCGCGGGCTTTTTACACGGAACGATGTTTCAAGTGCGCAGGGGTGCCAGGGCGATGTTCGGGCGTTGTGCCAAGGCACCCCCACGCGCGCTCAATGCTTGTGCTCGCCGTGCGCGGTCGCCGGCTGCGCCGACGCATTCAGCGCACGCACCGGCGCCTTCACCTCGACGGTTTCACGCTTGCCGTCCTTGCCTTCGAACACCAGCGTGAGCGGCACGGTGTCGCCTTCCTTCACCTGCTGCTTCAGGTCGAGCAGCATCACGTGGTAGCCGCCGGGCTTGAGCTCGACCGACTTGCCCGCGGGCACGTCGAGCGAGGGAACCTGGCGCATGCGCATCACGTTGTCTTGCATGGCCATCTCGTGCACCTCGACCAGCGGCGTGACGCTGGAACTGGCCGACACCAGCCGGGTGTCCTTCGCGGCGCTGAGCTGCATGAAGGCGCCGGTGGCCTTCTGCTGCGGCACGGTGGCGCGCACCCATGCGTCCTTGACGGTGACCTGGGCGTGGGCGGTGGCGGCGAAGAGCGCGGCGGTAGCGATGGCGATGTGTGCGATGCGTGCGGTGTGCCTGTTGCGTTTCATGAGAAGAAGCTCCTTGGGTTTGAAAGTGAAGTTCATGCGGATTGCGTCATGCAGACGTGGTCTTGAGGATCTGCCGAAGGTCTTGCGCGCATTCGTCCGCGCTCTGTTCGTGGCGCAGCACGAGACGGATTTTTCCCTTCGGGTCGAACACGTAGCTGAAGGCCGAGTGGTCCATGGTGTACGACGAGCCGGTGGGCACCTTCTTGTAGAACACCTTGAAGGCCTTGGCGGTTTCGCTGGTGCGCTTCAGGTCGCCGTACAGGCCGATGAAGCTCGCGTCGAAGGCCTGCGTGTAGGCCTTGAGCACCACGGGCAGGTCGCGCTCGGGGTCGACGGTGACGAAGATCACCTGCAGCCTGTCGCCGTCGGCACCGAGCATGCGCTTGATTTCCGCGGCGCGAACGAGTGCGGTGGGGCACACGTCGGGGCACTGCGTGAAGCCGAAGAACATCATCACGGCCTTGCCCTTGAAGTCGGCCAGCGTGCGCTCGTGGCCGTCGGCGTCGGTGAGGCGAAAGTCCTGCGCGTAGTTGGCGCCGGTGATGTCGATGCCGTTGTAGCTGGCGGGCAAGACCTTGTCGCAGCCCGCGAGGGCCAGTGTTGCGACGCTTGCGATGGTGCTGCCGGTGGCCAGCAGCAGGCGGCGGCGGGAGAGCGTGGCGTGTCGTGTCATGTCGCTTGCTCCTTCAGGCGGTCCAGCGGTCGCGGGCTTTTTGCGCGGCCTGGCGCGCCGCCTCGATGGCGGGGCCGCGCCGCTCGCGCACCGTCGCCGTCAGCGCCTGTCCGGCCAGCTCGGGCGTGCCCGATGCGAAGGGCGGTTGCGGCGCGTACTCGAAGAGCAGCGTCTGCAGCCGCGCGTGCGCCTCGCCGCGCAGCAGCGCGGACAGCGTGAGCGCCATGTCGATGCCCGCGGTGACGCCGCCACCGGTCACGCGGTTGCGGTCGACGACCACGCGCTGCGCGACGGGCGCGGCATCGAAGATGGGCAGCAGCTCGCGCACGTACCAGTGCGCGGTGGCGCGGTGCCCGCGCAGCAGGCCGGCCGCGCCGAGCAGCAGCACGCCGGTGCACACGCCGGTCACCCAGCGCGCGGCGGCGCCCCGCTCGCGCAGGAAGCGCAGCGTGTCCTCGTCCTGCAGCAGCGCTGTCGTGCCCCTGAGGCCGCCGGGCACGAAGAGGATGTCGGGCGCCGCGGGCGCGTCGGCGAAGGTGGTGCTGGGCAGGATCTTCAGGCCGCTGTCGGTGGTGACGGGCGACAGGTCTTTCCAGACCAGGTGCGTGTCGGCGTCGCCCAGCGTGGCGAAGACGAGCTGGGGCGCGACCAGGTCGAGGGCGGTCATGTCGGGGTGCACGAGCATCGCGATCTGCAGCCGGGGGCGCGGGGTGGTGGGGAGCGGCGGGGTCTGGGCGTTGGCATCTGTCGTCGCGCTGGCGCCGAGCGCGGCGAGTGCGGAAAACGAAGAAAGTGCGGGAAGGGCACTGAGGGCGGACAAGGCCTGGCGTCGGTTGGTGTTCATGGATTGAAAGGGCTCTCTGGCGCCCGAAGGCGGGCGCCGACTCGTTGCAGAAACGCGCAACGCGAAGCGCGAAGCTCGCCTGGAGGCGGCATCACGCGCGGACGAACTGGAGAAGAAGCGTCAGGAGAGCGAAGGAGGCCCGCGCGCCGGCATGGGCGCCGCGGTGGCCGCGGCGATGTGCGCCGCGGCAATGGGCCGCACCGCATGCGCGAGCGGCATGAGCACGGGCAGCTCGAGGGTCGGCGTCGCTGGCGGGGCGCCGGCGAGCATGCACAGCGGGCAGTCCAGGTGGCCGGTGCCCAGCTCTTGCGCGCCGTCGTCGGTGTGCACGATGGCCTTGACCGAGCCGGAGGCCGAGCACACCAGCTCCATCGCCTGTGGATGCACCACCGGCGAGGCGATGGCCACGCCGAGGGACAAGGCGAACCACAGCAGCACCCAGCGGATCAGGCCGGTGGCCGGACGCCGCAGGCCAGCGCGTGGCGCTGGCGTGGGTCGGGCGGGGTGGCGGCTCATGGGCGCGGATTATCGGCCAGTGCCGTTCCGGCCAAGAAAAAAGCCTTGCAAGTCGTTGACTTGCAAGGCTTTTTCGTTTTGTTGGTGGCTCTTCACGGATTCGAACCGCGGACCTGTGGATTATGATTCCATCGCTCTAACCGACTGAGCTAAAGAGCCGTTCAGTGCTGTGCAGCACCAAGCCCAAAATTATAGCCCAGCATTCGGGCTGTTTTCAACCATCCCTGGGCAACTTCCCCAAATCTTCGAAAACCGCGCGCGCTACGGGCTTCGGCCATCGGCTGCACCGAGCGTTTACCGACGCAGATGCGGCCCGCTTGCCGGCGGCGTTCGACGGGTTCGTCGCAGCTTCTTTTTGCCCCACCGAACCCCGAAGCCCTTCGTCGCCCGTACAAGCTCGGGTGAGAATCCTTCGATGTCCGCGCTGCCCCGCGATCCTTCCGCACACGACGCCTCCGAGCGCCAGGCCATGGCCGACGACCAGTTGATGCTGGCCTACGCGCAAGGCGACACCGCCGCGTTCGACGTGCTCTACGCGCGCCACGAAGGCGGGCTGTTCCGTTTCGTGAAGCGAATGCTGGGGGCGCGGCTGGTGGCGCAGGCCGACGAAGTGTTCCAGGACACCTGGGTGCGCATCATCTCGGCGCGCGAGAGCTTCTCGCCGCAAGGCGCCACCTGGCGCACCTGGGCCTTCACCATCGCGCACAACCTGGCCATGGACCGCCTGCGCACGAGCGGGCGCGAAGTGACGCTCGACGCCCATGCCGACGACGACGCCGCCCCCGTGCCCACGCTGGAGCGCGGTGTGCGCGGCGCGCTCGACGCGGCCGCGCATCCGTCGGCGGAAGAGCTCGCGTTCTGGCGCGCCGCGGGCCGCCGCCTGCTGGCCTGCCTGGACGAGCTGCCGGCCGACCAGCGCGCGGCTTTCCTGCTGCACCACGAAGACGGGCTGACGGTCGAGGCACTCGCCGCGAGCCTGCAGATCGGCTTCGAGACCGTGCGCAGCCGGCTGCGCTATGGGCTGCAGAAACTGCGCGGCTGCATGGCGCGCTACCTGTCAGTGCTGGAGCAGCGGGCATGAGCGGAAACCGCACCGGCGTGGACGACTTCGACGGCGACGACCTGCGCGACCCGGCGTTGCGCCGCGCGCTCGACCACGCGCCCGACCGCGACGCATTGCCCGCGGCGCACACGCGAGACGCGATCCTGAAGATGGCGCACAACCTGGCCGCGCAGCCGGCAGTGGCATCGGCGTCGGCGGCGACTGCCGCCAACAACGCCGGCGCGCTGCCCTGGTGGCGTCGCCTGTTCGGCGGTGGTGGCGAGCCGCGTTCGCGCATGCCGTGGAACGCGGCTTTCGCCACGGTGCTCGTGGCGGCGTTCGTCACCGTGCTGTGGCGCAGCGAGCCCGTGCCCGAGGCGCGGCTCGACGGCGAAGCGCGTGTCGGTGGCGCCGCCGCGCCTGCGGCCGAAGCTCCGCCGGCACCGGCGACCGCAACTGCGCCCGAGGCGGCGCGCAATGCCACACCACCCCCGTCGGTCGCTGCGGAGCAAGCGCGCGCAGGGGCAGCGCCGCAGCCGGCTTCTCCCGCGCCGTCTGCTGCGCCGTCACCAGCACCAGCATCAACACCGGCACCACAGGCTGCAGCCCCCGCGGCCGACCAGCGCGCCAGGGTGCAGCGCGAGTCTTCGTCCGCCAAGGAAAGCGCTCGCGCCCAGGCGTTGCCGAAGCAGGCAGCACCAGCTCAAGCCGCACCCCCGCCACCAGCCGTGGCCGAGCAGTCAGAGCCCGCGCCCGCGCAGGACGAACGACGCGAAGAGCGCGCCGAAAGCGAACGCCGTCGCGCCTATGCGTCCGCGGCACCAGCGGCGCCAGCGGCCCCCGCCGCACCGGCCTTGCGATCCGCGCCGCTCGCCCGCCAGTCGCCGGACGCTGCCGCGCTCGCCAGCCGCGGTGACGCGCAGGCGGATGTCTCCGGCGCGTTGCGCGAAGCCTCGCCAAGCACGCGCGCCAAGGCGGCGCCGTCGAGAGAAACCGCGCCGTCCTTCAGCGCGCTGGAGCGTTGGACGTCGTTCAGCTCAGGTGCAGCCGATGCGCGGCGCGCGCGTAGCGATGTCGAAGGGCTCCCCGCGTTGCTGGGCGCCGTGGCGCGTTCAGCCACCGTCGCCGATGCCGCGCTGCATGCACCCGTCGAAGCACGCCTAGCGCTCTATCGAGGCAATGTGCTCATCGCGGTGCTGGAAATCGCTGGCGACCAAATTCGCTGGACGTCGCAGCCCGGCGGCACGGCGTGGGTCGGTACGCCGCCGGCGCAGGCGCTCGATGCGCTGCGCTCGGCACTGGCGCGTTGAACGCGTCGAATCCGTCGCGCTGAATCAGCCGCCCCGAACCGGGCGCCTGACCCGCACGCCACTCAGGCGTTCTTGAAATCCGGTGCGCGCTTGTTCAGGAACGCGTCCATGCCTTCCTTCTGGTCGACCGTGGCGAACAGCGCGTGGAACAGCCGGCGCTCGAACATCACACCGTCGCTCAGGCCGCTTTCGAAAGCGCGGTTGACCGATTCCTTGGCCGCCATCACCGAAATCTGCGAGAAGCCGCAGATGACCAGCGCCGCGCCCAGGGCCTCGTCGGCGAGTTTCTCGAAGGGCACCACGCGGCTCACGAGGCCGGCGCGCTCGGCTTCGGCGGCGTCCATCATGCGGGCGGTGAGCACCATGTCCATGGCCTTGCTCTTGCCCACCGCGCGCGGCAGGCGCTGCGTGCCGCCGGCGCCGGGGATCACGCCGATCTTGATCTCGGGCTGGCCGAACTTGGCGTTGTCGGCCGCGATGATGAAGTCGCACATCATCGCCAGCTCGCAGCCGCCGCCCAGCGCAAAGCCGGCCACCGCGCCGATCACGGGCTTGCGGATGGAGCGGATGCTTTCCCAGTTGCGCGTGATGTAGTCGCCCTTGTACGTGTCGATGAAGCTGTACTTGGCCATGGCGGCAATGTCGGCGCCCGCCGCGAAGGCGCGCTCGCTGCCCGTGAGGATGATGCAGCCGATGGCCTCGTCGGCATCGAAGGCCTTCAGCGCCTGGCCCAGCTCGGTCATGAGCGCATCGTTCAGCGCGTTCAGGGCCTTGGGGCGGTTGAGGGTGATGATGCCGACCTTGCCAGCTTCGGTGCGCACTTCGATGTTTTCGTAGCTCATGGTGTCTCCGGGAGAGGTGGTGAAAATTCGCTCGGGTCACTATACCGAGCAAGGCTTCTTGCCTGCTGACACCTCAAGGCTTTCAGTTGAGAATTGTTCTCATCTAGAATGCCCACCATGGAGTTGCCGATGCAAGAACATGCCGTGTTGCTGCGGGCCTATGCCCGCGTGCAGGAGCGTTGCTCGCGCCTGCTGTTGGAGCAGGCCGCGCGGGTCGAAAGGCTCGAGGCGCAGATCGTCCGGTTGCGTGGCGCGCTGGTGGCGCGCGACTCGGCCATTGCCATCGTGCGCGAGGAACTGGCCGCGCGCGCCGCCGTGGGCGGGGCGCTGCCCAAGCGGCTGAACACCTTGCTGTCGCCGGGCAGCCGTCGGCATCTGAAGGCGCCGCCGACCCCCGTGACGCAGGTGCCGGCCGACCTGCGTGAAAAGGCCGTGCTGTGCGTGGGCCAGGAAGACGAAGCCGAAGCGCCCTCGCTGGCCCGCCAACTGGTCGAGATTGCCGGCGGCCGCTACCTGCACCACGACGGCGGCGACCACGCGGACGACCCCGCGCTCGAGGCCAGCCTGCGCGCGGCCGACCTGGTGATCTGCCAGACCGGCTGCGTGAGCCACGGCGCCTACTGGCGCGTGCAGGACCACTGCCGTCGCACCGGCAAGCCCTGCGTGCTGGTCGGCGAGCCGCAGCCGATGCTGTTCGTGCGGCATCCCGCTGCGGCTGAAAGCGCCTGAAAGGCCTCTGGAGCGCCTAAAAGGCGCCTAGCGCGCCAGCCAGTTCGCGACCTTCGCGGCGTCGTGCGCGAACAGGCGCCACGTGGTCACCCCGGTCGGCAGCACCAGCGGCAGCTTGATGAGCTTGCGGTCGCGCGCCACGATGGCCGTGAACTTCGTGGCATCGCCCAGGTACAGCGCCAGGTCGTCGAGCTTGGCGATGCGCCAGGCCTGCGCCGGTCGCTGCTGGCCGCGTTTGGCGACGGCCGGCAGTTCGATGCCGATCCACTCGTCGTTCGCGCTGAAGCCGGCCTTCTCGGCCGCGCCGCCGCGCAGCACCACCTTCACCTGCACGCTGCCGTTGGCCTCGGCCACGCGCACGCCCAGCACCTGGGCCTGTTGCGACGGGTCTTCCAGCGTGGCCACGCCGTGCACGCGCAGCAGTTGCGCGAGCGGCAGCTCCTCGGTCGAATGCACCCAGCGCGCGAGTTCGGCCGCAAACGAGCGGCCGCTCACCGCTTCCAGCGCGGCGGCAATATCGGCCTCGCTGATCGGGCCGCCGTTGCCGCTGTGCGTCCACAGGTGGCGCATGACGTCGTCGAGCGTGCCCTTGCCCTCGTGGCGCAGTGTGAGGTCGAAGCACAGCGCCACCAGCGCGCCCTTGGTGTAGTAGCTCACCGTGCTGTTGGGCGTCTGCTCGTCCTGGCGGTAGTACTTGACCCAGGCGTCGAAGCTGGCGTCGGCCACCGGCTGCACCAGGCGGCCCGGCGTCTGCATGACCTGGTTGAGCGTCTTGTTCAGCAGGCGCAGGTAGGCACCGTCGTCGATGCGTCCGGCGCGGCGCAGCAGCAGGTCGTCGTAGTAGCTGGTGAAGCCCTCGAAGAACCACAGGAGCTGCGTGTAGTTCTCGCGGCTGTAGTCGTAGCGCGCGAACTCGGCGGGCCGCAGGCGCTTCACGTTCCAGGTGTGGAAGTACTCGTGGCTGATGAGGCCCATGAGCGTGGTGTAGCCCTCGGGCTGCTTCTTCTTCTCGCCACGCTGCGGCAGGTCGCGGCGGTTGCAGATGAGCGCGGTCGAATGCCGGTGCTCCAGCCCGCCGTAGCCGTCGTCCACCGCATTCAGCATGAACACGTAGCGGTCGATCGGCGGCTTCGGACCGCCGCGCTTGCCCACCTTGTCGCCGTGCCAGAAGCGCATTTCGGCTTCGCAGATGGCCTGGGTGTCGGCAATGAGCCGTTCGCCGTCGAACGAGGCCGCGGCGCCGGCGACCACGAAGCGGTGCGGCACGCCGCAGGCGTCGAACTCCGCGCTCCAGAAGGCGCCCAGCTCGACCGGGCTGTCGGCCAGCTCGTCGTAGCCCGAGGCCTGGTAGCTGCCGAAGCCGTGCTTGTCGGCCTTGGTCGGCACGAGGGCGGTGGCGCAAGACCAGGGGGCGGCGTCGGCGGCCAGCGCGGGCGCGACGATGTCGATGGCGTGCGGCGCGTCGGTCTGGCCTTCCACGCGCAGGCACACGCTGGTGCCGTTGAAGAAGCCGCGTTCGGCGTCCAGCCAGGCGGTGCGCACCGAGTTGTCGTAGGCGCAGACCTGGTAGTTCAGCACCAGCGGCTGGCCGGGCGTGCATTCGACCAGCCAGCTGCATTTGTCGAGCTGCGTGAGCGCCGGCTTGCGGCGGCCCTGGGTGGCGCGCAGGCCTTGCAGGTTCTTGGCGAACTCGCGCACCAGGTAGCTGCCCGGAATCCACACCGGCAGCGTCAGGCGCTGCTGGGCGGCGGGCGCGTCGACGGTGAGGGTCACGCTGAACAGGTGCGCATGCAGGTCGGCGCAAGCCACCCGGTAATGCACGCCGGCCGTGGGCGGCACGCCTGCCCCGCGCGCTGCAACGGCCGCGCGCCGCGATGCTGTCTTCGCCGCCATCAGCTGGACGACGCGGCGAGTTGCTTCTCGACCTGCTCCGCGGGAATGGCACCGGGGGTGCGGGTGCCGTCGCTGAAGATCAGCGTGGGCGTGCCGGTGATGTTGTACTTGCGGCCGAACTCGACGTTGCGCTGCAGCGCGGTCACGTCGCAGCTGCCCGGCGCGGTGACCGGCTTGGCGCTGGCTTCCATCCAGTCGCCCCAGGCCTTGCCCTTGTCCTTGCTGCACCAGATGTCACGCGACTTGACGGTCGAGTCCGGGCCCAGCACCGGGTACAGGAACAGGTACACGGTGACGTTGTCGACCGTCTTCATGTCCTTCTCGAAGCGCTTGCAGTAGCCGCAGTTCGGGTCTTCGAACACCGCCAGCTTGCGCTTGCCGTTGCCGCGCACGATCTTGATGGAGTCCTTCAGCGGGAGCTGGTCGAAGGCCACGGCGCTGAGCTTCTCGATGCGCTCCTCGGTCAGGTTCTTGCGCGACTTGACGTCGATCAGGTTGCCCTGGATGAGGAAGTTGCCCTGCTCGTCGGTGTAGAAAATTTGCGAGCCGTTCACGCGCACTTCGTACAGGCCCGGCACCGGCGACTTGCTCACCTCGTCGATGGCCGGAAACTGCGGAATGCGCGTGGGCAGGTTCTTGCGGATCTCGGCTTCGCCGGCGGTGGCGGCCACGACCGCACCCAGCGTGCAGGCGGCGAGAAGGAGGTTGCGTGCGAGTGTCATCGGGAGATCCGTTGGTTGGATTCGAAAAAGAAGAGGGTCTTCAGGCCTTCAGGCCCATGGCCTGCGCCGTGATCCAGTGCTTCACCAGGCGCGTGCGGTCGAAACCGCGCATGCCCCAGTTGCGCAATGCAGGGAGTGGACCCAGGTTGTGCGAGAAAAGTTGCTGCAACCCGTCGGTGGCCAGGCTCATCTGCAAGACGTCGGCGCGGCGCTCGCGCTCGTAGCGGCGCAGCAGGCGGGCGTCGCCCACGCTGCGCCAGTAGTCGCGGTTCCTGATCACCTCGGCCAGCGCGGCCGCATCGGCCAGGCCCAGGTTCAGGCCCTGGCCGGCCAGCGGGTGCACGGTGTGGGCAGCGTCGCCGGCCAGCGCCCAGGAGCGCGTCGGCTGGCCGGGCATGGCGCCGGTCCAGCGGTCGGCGATGGCGCGGGCCAGCGGCCAGGCGCCGCGCTCGCTTACCAGCTTCAGCGGGCCGAGCGCGTTGTGGCTGGCCTCCGTGACGGCGGCGTCGAATTCTTCGTCGCCCTGTGCCAGCAGGGCCGGCGCGCGCAGCTGGTCGACCGACCACACCAGCGCCACGGTCTTGCCGTGCGTGCCGCCCAGCGGCAGCAGCGCCAGCACCTCGCCCTTGTCGTTGAACCACTGGCGCGCGATGCCGTCGTGCGACTGTTCGGCCTCCATGCGCGCGGCGATGGCGTGCTGCGGGTAGCGCGTGACCTCGTAGCTCACGCCCAGCGCCTCGCGCGTGGCGCTGGCCTTGCCTTCGCACACCACGGTGAGCGGCGCGGCCACGGGCTCGCTCACCACCTCGATCTGGGGCTGGAAGCGCACGGCGTCGGCCAGCTGCTGCTCGAGCGCGGGCACGTCGACGATCCAGGCCAGCGCATCGACCTTCTGGCGCGCGGCGCTGAACTGCACCCGGCCGCCTTCGTCGCCATGCACGAGCATTTCGCGCACCGCGGTGGCGTGGGCCGCGTCGGGCCAGGCGCGCAGCGATTCGAGCAGGCTGCGCGAGGCGGTGTTGAGCGCGTAGGCGCGAATGTCGGGCCTGGCTTGCGGGTCTTGCGTGGCCGGGGGCACGACCAGCGCGACGCGCACGCGCTCGCGCGCAAGCAGCAGGGCCAGCGTGCGGCCGACGATGCCGGCGCCACGAATACAAACTTCTGGGGGGAGGGCCATCAAACAATTGTAAGAACATGGGCCGCCCCCAGGCTTCGCGCACTGCGTGTCGCTGCGCCAACCCCTCGCGGGGGCGATGCCTGCGGCCCGGCACAGCCGGTTCCGCAGCGGTTTTGCGGCTGCGGGACAATCGCGGCCGAATTTCAAGGAAACCCCACCGTGTCCCAGCCCGCTCTTCAGTCCGCTTTCGACCTCGAAGCCACCATCGCGCGCCTGTTCATCTACCCGGTCAAGTCGTGCGCGGGCGTCGAGCTGCCCGAAATGCTGCTGACCGAGACCGGCCTGGAGTTCGACCGGGCCTGGATGGTGGTCGACGCCCAGGGCGAATTCGTCACCCAGCGCCAGCTGCCACGCATGGCGCTGATTCGCCCGCAGATGAAGCACACGGAGGTGGTGCTGCGCGCCCCCGGCATGCTGGCGCTGCACCTGGCCTTCGACCGGGTCGAGAAGCCGGTGCGCGTGCGCGTGTGGAAGGACGAAGTGGCCGCCTACGACATGGGCGACATCGCCGCCCAGTGGTTCAGCGACTTTCTCTCCGAGCCCGGCAAGCCGCAGGTGCTGCGCCTGGTGCGCTTCGACCCCGAGCACAAGCGCCTGTCCAGCCTGAAGTGGACCGGCGGCGTCGAGGCGGAGAACCAGTTCGCCGACGGCTACCCGGTGCTGGTGGCCAGCGAAGGCTCGCTGGCCGACCTGAACGAGCGGCTCGCGGCCGCCGGGCACGACGCGGTGGGCATCGAGCGTTTTCGCCCGAACATCGTGCTGGCGGGCATGGAGTCGCACGACGAGGACCGGGTGGACGCGCTGCACATCGCCACCGGCGAAGGCGAGGCCGAGCTGCGCCCCGTCAAGCCCTGCACCCGCTGCCCGATTCCGGACATCGACCCCGCCACGGCACTGAGCAGCCCCGAGGTCGGCGACATGCTGCGTACCTACCGGAAAGACCCGCGCGTGGACGGCGGCATCACCTTCGGCATGAACTGCATCGTGATCCAGGGCGTGGAATACACGCTCAAGGTGGGCCAGCCGGTGGGCGCGAACTACAGGTTCGAATGACCCGGCCCGGCGGGCCGACACGAACGGTCTGGCGCGGCGGGCCGGCTTGAACGATCCGGCCCGGCCGGCCCTTCAGAAGCTCACGCCGGCAACGAGGATGATGTTCGCGTAAGGCGTGCATTCGCCCGTGCGCACCATGGCGCGGGCCGTGGCGGTGCGGCGCTTGAACTCCTCGTGCGACACGGTCTGCGGCGCGATGCCGAGCGACTGCGGATACCAGCCGGGCAACCCCTTGTCGTCGCCCAGCGCCTCGCCGGCGATCACGATGCCTTCCACCTGCATCTCCGACAGCACGGCCTCCAGCACGTCGGCCAGCCGCGGCACGCCGCGCGCCACGGCCAGGTCGATGCGGCGCGGGCCGTCGGCAATCGGCAGGCCGGCGTCGCCCAGCACGAGCATGTCGCCGTGCCCGAGCGAGGCGATCACCTGGGACAGTTCGGCGTGCAGCAGGGCGGTACGTTTCACAGCGCGGTCCAGTCGGGGGGCAGGGGGCTTTGCAGCACGGCGTCGCGCCGCGGAATCGAAGGCTGGGCGCCGGGCTGCTGGATGCACAGCGCCGCGGCGCGAATGCCCAGGCGCACGGCTTCGTCGAACGGCTGGCCCTCGCCCAGCGCGACGGCCAGCGCGCCCAGGAAGGTGTCGCCGGCGGCCGTGGTGTCCACCGCCTGCACCTTCGGCGCGGGATGGTGGCGCGCGCCATCGGCATCGACCGCCACCGCGCCGCGCGCGCCCAGCGTGACCACCACGCGCGCGATGCCCTTGGCACGCAGCGCCTGGCCGGCGCTGGCGGCTTCTTGCGGGCTGTCGGCGGGCTGGCCGCACAGCGTTCGCGCCTCGATCTCGTTGACCACCAGCGTGTCGATGCGCGGCCACAGGGCCTCGGCAATCGCCTGCACCGGCGACGGGTTCAGCAGCACCTTGCAGCCCGCGGCGTGCGCCACCTCGATGGCGCGCGCGACCTGCTGAAGCGGCGTCTCGAACTGCGTCACCAGGAAGGCGGCGCCCTGCAGCTGCCGCGACAGCGCGGCTTCGTCGAGCTCGACCCGGGCGTTGGCGCCGGGCACGATCACGATGCGGTTCTGGCCGCTGTCTTCCACCAGGATCAGCGCGGTGCCGGTCGGCTCGCCCTGCACGGTGCGCAGCGCGGCGGTGTCGATGCCGTCGGCCTGCAGCGCGTGGCGCAGCGCGCTGCCGTGCGCGTCGTCGCCCACGCAGCCGATCATCTGCACCTGCGCGCCTTCGCGCGCGCAGCTCACCGCCTGGTTGGCGCCCTTGCCGCCGGGAATGGTGTCGATCGAATGGCCCTGCAGGGTCTCGCCCGCGGCCGGCGCGTGCGGCACGCGCAGCACCAGGTCCATGTTGAGGCTGCCGAGCACCACGATGCGGGGGGCTTGCGGGGCGCCGTCAGGGCCGGAAGAAGAAGGCATCGGGCTCGGGCTCACGGGGTGCGGGACTTTCGGGTTGGCGTGGAAGCTGTGGACGTGCTGGTTGCGGCAGGCGTGGTGCCGGCCGCTGGCACGGTGGCCTCGCGAAAGCTCGCGTGCCGCGCCGTGGTGGCGCGCACGCGCAACTCGGGCTGCAGCACCACCTTGCGCGCGTCGCGGCGCTTGCCGCCCACGCGCTCGAGCAGCATGTCGACCGCCATGGCGCCGATGCGCTCCTTGGGCTGCGCCACGGTGGTCAGCGGCGGGCTCATGTACGCAGACAGCTCGATGTCGTCGAAGCCGACGATGGACAGCTCGTCGGGCACGCGCACGCCGCTTTCATGCGCCGCGCGCAGCGCGCCGATGGCCATCAGGTCGTTGCACACGAACACGGCCGAGGGCTTGTGCTCGGTGCGAAGAATGGCGTGCATGGCCTCGTAGCCGCCCTGGCTGGTGAAGCCGCCGCGCCACAGCAGGGCGTCGGCCTGGGCGATGTCGGGCGTGGCGCCGGCTTCGGCCAGCGCCATGCGCCAGCCCTCCACGCGCTGCTCGCTGGGCATCACGCCGGCCGGCCCGCCGATGCAGGCGATGCGCCTGTGGCCCAGCGACAGCAGGTGCCGCACCGCCAGCAGGCCGCCCTGCATGTGCGCGGTTTCCACCAGGTCGCAGCTCGGGTCGTCGATTTCCCGGTCGACCAGCACGGTCGGCACGCGCAGGCCGTGCAGTTGCTTGGCCAGCGAGTCGCCCTCGTCGGTGCCGCTGCCCGCGCCGGTGGACACCACGATCAGCCCGTCGATGCGGCGCTCGGCCAGCACCTGCAGGTACACGCTCTGGCGGTGGGGCTCGTCGTCGGTGTTGCACAGCACCAGCGTGTAGCCCGCGCCGAAGCAGCGGTCTTCCACGATGCGCACGATCTCGGCGAAGTAGGGGTTGGAGCTGTTCGGAATCAGCATGCCCAGCGTGGAGGTGGTGTTGCTCTTCAGGCTGCGCGCCATGGCGTTGGGCACGTAGCCCAGCTCGCGAATGGCCAGCTCCACGCGCTCGCGCACCTTGGGGCTCACGTGGCGGGTGTCGTTGACCACGTGCGACACGGTGGTGACGGAGACTTCCGCCTTCAGTGCGACGTCCTTGATGGTGGCCATGGCTGGTTTCCTGTTGCTCGGTGGGTGGGTGCGTGCTCAGGCCAGGCGGCGGTCGGCCCGGCGCTGGCGCAAGGTGTCGATGATGACCGCCACCACGATCACCGCGCCCGTGATGATGCGTTTGCTCGGCTCGCTCGCGCCCACCTGCGCCAGCCCGGCCTCCAGCACCGCGATGATCAGCACGCCGAAGAAGGTGTTCACCACCGAGCCGCGCCCGCCCATGAGGCTGGTGCCGCCGATGACCACGGCCGCGATCACCTGCAGCTCGATGCCCACGCCCGCATTCGGGTCGGCCGCCTCGAGCCGCGCCGACTGCATCAGGCCCGCGAGCCCGGCCAGCAGGCCGGTGGCGGCGAACACGATGATGCGGATGGGCCGCGGGTCGACGCCGGCCAGGCGCATGGCTTCCTCGTTGGTGCCGATGCCCACCACGTAGCGGCCGAACACCGTGCGCGTGAGCACCAGCTGCCCCACCGCCACCAGCACCACGGCCAGCACGAAGGCCGCCGAGATGCCGCCGATCCACGGCGCGGCCAGGCCCGAGATGGCGTCGCCCACGTACTGCGTGCGCGAGTCGGTCACCAGGTAGGCGCCGCCGCGCACGGCCTCGAGCATGCCCAGCGAAACGATGAAGCTCGGCAGCCGCCAGGCCACCGACACCGCGCCGGTGACCGTGCCGCACACCAGCCCGGTCGCCAGGCCGAGCACCGCGGCCACCGGCACCGAGAGCTTCCATTCGAGGATGGCGGCGGCTGTCACCGCGGCGCTCAGCGCCAGCACCGAGCCCACCGACAGGTCGATGCCCGCGATGATCAGCACGAAGGTCATGCCGACGGCCATCACGGCCAGCGCGGGAATCTCGTTGGCGATCGACACGAAGGTGTCGCGCGTGAGGAAGTACTCGCTCAGCGAGCCGAACAACGCGATCATGCCCACGAGCACGACGGTGAGGCCGAGGTAGGTGCCCAGCTGGCCCTTGAGGGCCGAGGAGCGTGCGGCGGAACCGGTGGAGGCCGGCGCGGCCTGCGTTTTGGACGTCGGGGTGGAAGGAGCGTTCATGGTGTGTGGGCGGTGACCGGTGTGGAGTCGGGCGCCGCAATGGCGCCGGGGGCCGCGGGAGCGACGGAGGGAGCGGTTCCAGGGTGTTCGGCGCGGCCCGCCGCGTCACTGAAGGCGGCGGCCAGCAGCGACTGCTCGCTCCACTCGCCGCGCTCGAAGACCGCGACCAGCCGCCCGGCGCTCATCACGCCGATGCGGTCGCACATGGCCATCAGTTCGCGCAGGTCGCTGGACACCATCAGCAGCGCGCGGCCGGCGTCGGTCATGCGGTCGAGTTCGGCGTAGAGGTCGGCGCGCGCGCCCACGTCCACGCCGCGCGTGGGCTCGTCCAGCAGCAGCACCTTGCATTCGCGGTGCAGCCAGCGCGCGAACACCACCTTCTGCTGGTTGCCGCCACTGAGCGTGGCCACCGGCTGCTCGGTGCTGCGCGAGCGGATGCGCAGCAGCTCGACCAGCCGCTGCGCGATGCCTCGCTCCTTGGAGCGCAGCAGCCAGCCGCCGCGCGAGACGGCGCCCAGGTCGCTCAGCGTGGCGTTCACGCGGATCGATTGCGTCAGCAGCAGGCCCTGCGACTTGCGGTCTTCGGTGACCAGGCCGATGCCGGCGCGGATGGCCTGCATCGGCGAGCGCCAGCCCTTGCGCGCATGCTGCGTGGGCCGGCCGTCTTCATGCATGGAGATGTCGCCGCGGTCGGCGCGGTCGGCGCCGAACAGCAGGCGCACCAGCTCGGTACGGCCCGAGCCGACCAGGCCGGCCAGGCCCATGACTTCGCCCGCGCGCAGGTCGATGTCGACGTCGCGCACCGCCTGCGCCCGGCCGATGCCGCGCGCGCTCAGCAGCACGGGGCCCGGCACGCGGCGCGGCCGGCCTTCGTGCTCGTGCACCGCGCGACCGACCATGCGCTGCACCAGCTCGGCCTCGCGCACGCCGGCCATGGCGCGCACATCGACCAGCCGGCCGTCGCGCAGCACCGCCACGCGGTCGGCAATGCGCTGCAGCTCCTCGAGCCGATGCGACACATACACGATGGCCACGCCGCGCGCCTTCAGCAGGTCGATCTGCTCGAACAGGTGCGCGGTTTCGCGCGGGGTGAGCATGGCGGTGGGCTCGTCGAGCACCAACACGCGCGTGTCGTCCTGCAGGTTGCGGGCAATTTCCACCATCTGCTGCTGGCCGATGCCCAGCCGCGCCACGGGCGTGGCCGGGTCGATGTTCTGCATGCCGATCTTCGCGAGCTGGCGCGCCGCGAGTTCGTGCAGCTCGGCGCGGCCGATCCAGCCGGCCTTGTTGGGCAGGCGGTCGAGCAGCAGGTTCTCGGCCACCGACAAGGTGGTGACCAGGCCCAGCTCCTGCATCACCATGCGCACGCCCAGGCGCTCGGCGTCGCGGCGCGATGCAGGCGCGAAGGCCTTGCCGCCGAGCAGCATGCGGCCGCGCGTGGGCTGCACCAGGCCGCACACCATTTTCGACAGCGTGCTCTTGCCCGCGCCGTTCTCGCCCGTGAGGGCCAGCACTTCGCCGGCGTTCAGCACGAGCGAAACGTCGTCCAGCACGGGCGCCGCGTAGTCCTTGCCCATGGCGTCCAGGGAGAGCACGGGCGCGCTGCGATCGTTATCAGCCATCGACGACAACCTCATTCCAGAAACACCACGGAACCGGCCGTGCCGCTCCGTGGGTGTCGCCCCCGGCGGGGGAAGGCGAGGCGACGCGACAGTTGGGGAGTGCGCGAAGCCGGGGGGCGAGCGACATTTACTTCGACGACTTGGTGACCAGCACCACGTCGGTCTTCACCTCGGCGGGCATTTCGGACTGCTTCTTCTTGTCGGCGATGGCCTTCAGCGCGGTCTCGATGCCGAACACGGCCTGCTTGGCGGCGAACTGGTCGGCCGTGGCGAGCACGCGGCCGTCGGCCAGCATGGGCTTGATGGCGCCGATGTTGTCGTAGCCCACCACCAGCACCTTGCCGGTCTTGCCCGCGGCCTTCACGGCGGCCACCGCGCCCAGCGCCATGCTGTCGTTGCCGGCCAGCAGGGCCTTCAGGTCGGGGTGCTCGCGCATCATGCCGGCGGCCACCGTGTTGCCCTTGTCGATTTCCCACTGGCCCGACTGCACTCCCACCACCGTGGCGCCGGCCGCCTTCATGGCGTCCTGGTAGCCGAGCGTGCGCTGCTGCGCATTGAAGGTGGTCGACACGCCTTCGATGATGCCGACCTTGTCGCCCGACTTGAGCTCCTTGGCGAGCGCGTCGCCCACCAGCTTGGCGCCGGCGCGGTTGTCGGGGCCCACGAAGGGCACCTGGATGCCCTTTTCCTTCAGCGCGGCGGCGTCGAGCTGGTTGTCGATGTTGACCACCAGGATGCCCTTGTCGATGGCCGCCTTGATGACGGGCACCAGCGCCTTCGAATCGGCCGGCGCAATGACCAGCGCGTTGATCTTCTGCGCCACCATCTGCTCGACCATCTTGATCTGCGCGGCGGTGTCGGTCTCGTCCTTGATGCCGTTGGCCACCAGCGTGTATTCGGAGGCGTGCGCCTTCTGGTGCGCCTTGGCGCCGTCTTCCATGGTGCGGAAGAACTCGTTGGCCAGCGACTTCATGACCAGCGCGACCTTGGGCTTGTCCTGCGCGAAGGAGGGCGTGGCGGCGAACGCGCCCAGGAGGGCCAGCGCGGCGGCGCTCTGCAGGGTACGGCGGGTGAACTTCATGGCGTGCTTCATGGTGTGTCTCCTTGGATGGATGGAAGGGCTGCGGTTGTCGTTTGCGAACGGGCTCTATTTGGACTGCTTGGTCACCAGCGCCACACTGGTAATTACCTGGGGCGGCATGGTGGCCTGCGTCTGCTTGTCGGCCAGCGCCTTCAGCGCGGTCTCGATGCCGGTGGTGACGATGCGCACCGCCGACTGGTCGGCCGTGGCCAGCAGGCGGCCGTCGGCGAGCATCGGCTTCACGGCGCTGATGTCGTCGTAGCCGACCACCAGCACCTTGCCGGTCTTGCCCGCCGCGCGCACCGCGGCCACGGCGCCCAGCGCCATGCTGTCGTTGCCGCAGAGCAGGGCCTTCAGGTCGGGGTGTTCGCGCATGAGGCTGGAGGCGACCGTGCTGGCCTTGTCGATTTCCCAGGCGCCGGACTGCACGCTGACCACGTCGATGCCCGCGGCCTTCATGGCGTCGCGGTGCCCCAGCGTGCGCTGCTGGGCGTTGAAGGTGGTGGGCACGCCTTCGATGATGGCGACCTTGTCGCCCGCCTTCAGGCTCTTGCCGAGGTAGTCGCCCACCTGCCTGGCGCCGCCGCGGTCGTCCGGGCCGACGAAGGGCACCTGGATGCCCTTGTCCTTGAGCGCGTCGGCGTCCAGCTTGTTGTCGATGTTGACCACCAGGATGCCCCTGTCGATGGCCGCCTTGACCACGGGCACCAGGGCCTTGGAGTCGGCCGGCGCGATCACCAGCGCATCGATCTTCTGCGAGAGCATCTGCTCGACCAGCTTGATCTGCGCGGAGGTGTCGGTCTCGTCCTTGATGCCGTTGGCCACCAGCGTGTACTGGGCGGCGTGCGCCTTCTGGTGGGCGCGCGCGCCGCTGTCCATGGTGCGGGCGAACTCGTTGGCCATCGACTTCATCACCAGCGCGATCTTCGGCGGGTTCTGGGCCCCTGCTTGGGCCTGGGCTTGCGCGAGGGCGGGGGTCGAGGCGAGGGCGCCCAGCAGGGCCAGGGCGGCGGTGCTTTGCAAGGTGCGGCGAGTGAACTTCATGTTGTGCGTGTCTCCGGATGTCTCTTGGTATGTGCGGGCGCCGGTCTTTGCCGGGGCTGCAATATTAGTAGAAGGAAACGTTTGCGCAAACGTTTGCGAGTCGGTGCTTACCCTGACGATCTGGAGCGAAAACAGGGCGGAAACGGGGTCGGAAGCTGTGCGGAAACGGGGCGTGAAAAGCGGGTGAGAACGGGGCGGAACGCGGTTCACGAAGGGATTCGATGCCCCGCCGCCCGGGCGCGCAGGCGTGCTCGCCTAAAATCGACGGTTACCCAAGAGGACCCCCCATGAGTTTGCAATGCGGCATCGTCGGCCTGCCCAACGTCGGTAAATCCACCCTTTTCAACGCGTTGACCAAGGCCGGCATCGCGGCGGAAAACTATCCGTTCTGCACCATCGAGCCCAATGTGGGCGTGGTGGAAGTGCCCGATCCGCGCCTTGCCCAGCTGAGCGAGATCGTCAAGCCCGAGCGCGTGGTGCCCGCCATCGTCGAGTTCGTCGACATCGCCGGCCTGGTGGCCGGTGCCAGCACGGGCGAAGGCCTGGGCAACAAGTTTCTCGCGCACATCCGCGAAACCGACGCCACCGTGAACGTGGTGCGCTGCTTCGACGACGAGAACGTGATCCACGTGGCCGGCAAGGTCGACCCGATCTCCGACATCGAGGTGATCCAGACCGAACTCTGCCTGGCCGACCTGGCCACGGTCGAGAAGGCGCTGCACCGCCACACCAAGGTGGCGCGCTCTGGCGACAAGGACGCGCAGAAGCTGGTCGGCCTGCTCGAGCGCTGCCAGGCCGCGCTGAACGAGAACACGCCGGTGCGCGCGCTCGAGTTCACCAAGGAAGAGCAGCCGCTGGTGAAGAGCTTCACGCTCATCACCGCCAAGCCCGCCATGTTCGTGGGCAACGTGGCCGAAGACGGCTTCGAGAACAACCCCTACCTCGACCGCCTGCGCGAATACGCCGCCAAGCAGGGCGCGCCCGTGGTCGCCATCTGCGCCAAGATCGAAGCCGACCTGGCCGAGATGGACGACGAAGACAAGAAGATGTTTCTCGCCGAGATCGGCCAGGAAGAGCCGGGCCTGAACCGCCTGATTCGCGCGGCCTTCAAGCTGCTGGGCCTGCAGACGTACTTCACCGCCGGCGTGAAGGAAGTGCGCGCCTGGACCATCCACATCGGCGACACCGGCCCGCAGGCGGCCGGCGTGATCCACGGCGACTTCGAGAAGGGCTACATCCGCGCCCAGACCATCGCGTTCGACGACTACATCGCCTTCAAGGGCGAGCAGGGCGCGAAGGACGCGGGCAAGATGCGTTCGGAAGGCAAGGAATACGTCGTGAAGGATGGGGACGTGATGAACTTCCTGTTCAGCTCCTGAGGGCCGGAGCACAGAGCCCCGTTGATGAGCCATCCGAAGATCGTCGTCATCGCGGGCCCCAATGGCGCGGGCAAAACCACTTTCGCCCGCGCTTTCCTGCCGCAGGAAGCGCAGACCCAGCGGTTCATCAATGCCGACCTCATTGCAGCGGGGTTGTCACCGTTTGCACCGGAGGCCGAAGCCATCAAGGCCGGCCGGCTGATGCTGGACGAGATTGCCGCCTGCGTCCGCCGCCGGGAGAGCTTTGCCTTCGAGACCACGCTGTCGGGGCTCGGCTACTTGCGACATATCGGCGAGTGGCGCAAGGCTGGCTATCACGTGAGCCTTTTCTTTCTGGCGCTGCCGACCGCGGAATTCGCTGTGGCGCGCGTGGCCGAACGTGTACGGCAGGGCGGTCATCACATTCCTGAGGACGTGATTCGCCGGCGCTTCGAAGCGGGACGTCGAAATTTCGACGAACGCTACCGCGGTGCCGTGAATGCCTGGGCGCTGTACGACAACGCCGGCGAAGAGCCGGCGCTCATTGAATGGGGGGAAGCACCATGACCCGCGACCAGCTCACTCAGGCCAAGGACAAGGACCTGGCGGCATCGCTGATTGCGATCCGGCGGGCCGCCAAGGCCGCGCGGGAAGCCGCCGTGCGCACCGACACCGCGATCGTCGTGCAGCGCGACCAGAAGCTCGTTCGCGTCACCGCAGAGGAATTGCGCAGGGCAGGCGTGAAATAAGGCGGTTGTGCCTTCGGTCGGCGGCGGGCGGTCTCGAGGCGATTGTTCGGTAGACTCCGCGCGCTCCGAATTCCTCCACAAGGCCCGCCCTCATGCTCACCGTCCACCACCTCAACAACTCGCGCTCGCAGCGCGTGCTCTGGCTGCTCGAAGAGCTGGGGCTGCCCTACGAGATCGTCCACTACCAGCGCGATCCGCAAACCATGTTGGCGCCCGCTTCGCTGCGGGCCGTTCATCCGCTGGGCAAGTCACCGGTTGTCACCACGGACGACGGACTCACGCTCGCGGAATCGGGCGCGATCATCGAGACCATCATCGAGCGCTACGGCCAGGGCCGCCTCGCGCCCGCGGCCGGCACGCCGGAGGCGCTGCGCTACCGCTACTGGCTGCACTTTGCCGAAGGCACGGCCATGTCGCCGCTGCTGCTGAAGCTGGTGTTCGACCGCATCGAGACCGCGAAGATGCCGTTCTTCGCGAAGCCCATCGCCAAGGCCATCGCGGCCAAGGCCAAGGGCGCGTTCATCAACCCGAACATCGCGGGCCACCTGAGCTTCATGGAAGCCGAGCTCGGCAAGAGCGAATGGTTTGCCGGCGACGAGTTCAGCGGCGCCGACATCCAGATGAGCTTTCCGGTCGAAGCCTCGCAGGCGCGCGGCGGGCTCGACGCGAAGCGGCCCAGGCTCATGGCGTACCTGGAGCGCATTCATGCGCGCCCCGCGTACAAGCGCGCGCTCGAGCGCGGCGGCCCGTACGGCCTGCTGAGCTGATCAGAAGATCTGCAGCAGCGCCACCGTCATGGTGATGTAGCGCAGGAACTTGCCGATGGCCATGTAGGCCACGCAGGGCCAGAACGGCAGCTTGAGCCAGCCGGCCACCGCGCACAGCGGGTCGCCCACCAGCGGCAGCCAGCTGAGCAGGCAGGCCTTCGGGCCGAGCCGCTCCAGCCAGCCCAGAACCCGCACATGGTGTTTCGAGTGCGAGTATTTGTCCGCCACCTTGTGCGCGCCGTAGCCCATCCACCAGTCGACCGCGCCGCCCAGCGTGTTGCCCACCGTCGCCACCGCGATGGCCGGCCAGAACATGTCGGGGTTGAGCTTGAGCAGCCCGAACAGAAAGGGCTCGGAGCCGACCGGCAGCAGCGTGGCGGAAATGAACGCGGCCACGAACAACGTCGAGAGGCCGTATTGCGGCAGCGCCAGCAGCGCCATGAGAGAGTCGAGCCAGGCTTGCATAAGGTGGGTGAAGTCCCCGTAGAGGCCGATAGGGCCCCGCGGAGGGCTCGCGCAGTATAGGCAGCGCTCACGTCGCATGCGCGTGGGAGAAAGCCCCGCGACGCGGCCGTATTTACACCGGTGCCGCACAGGTACCCCGCGGGTACCCAGGGCGCAAATCGTTTCAGTCGCTGAAACGCGGCATGGCTACAATCGTGCCTCATTTTTCAGCAGCCGAACGCGCCCGCTCCCCCCTTCCCATGACCTTGCAGATCGGCACCCACACGCTGGAAAACCGCCTGTTCGTCGCGCCCATGGCCGGCGTGACCGACCGGCCTTTTCGCATGCTGTGCCGCGAACTCGGCGCGGGCTATGCGGTCAGCGAGATGGTCACTTCGCGCAAGGAACTCTGGGGCACGCTGAAGACCTCGCGCCGCGCGAACCACGAGGGCGAGCCCGGCCCCATCGCCGTGCAGATCGCGGGCACCGACGCGGCCATGATGGCCGAGGCCACGGTCTACAACATCGAGCGCGGCGCGCAGATCATCGACATCAACATGGGTTGCCCGGCCAAGAAGGTGTGCAACAAGTGGGCGGGCTCGGCGCTGATGCGCGACGAGCCGCTGGCGCTGGAGATCGTGCAGGCCGTGGTCGACGCGGCGCAGCCGTACAACGTGCCGGTCACGCTGAAGATGCGCACCGGCTGGAGCCACGACCATCGCAACGCGGTGAAGCTGGCGCGCGATTTCGAATCGGCCGGCGTGCAGATGCTCACCGTGCACGGGCGCACGCGCGAGCAGGGCTACAAGGGCCATGCCGAGTACGACACCATCGCCGCCGTGAAGGCCGCGGTGCGCGTGCCGGTGGTGGCCAACGGCGATGTGCGTTCGCCCGAGAAGGCGCGCGACGTGCTCGCCGCCACGGGCGCCGACGCGGTGATGATCGGGCGCGCCGCGCAAGGCCGGCCGTGGATCTTTCGCGAGATCGCGCACTTTCTCGAAACGGGCACGCACCGCGCGCCGCCGCTGGTGGCCGAAGTGCGCCGCCTGCTGCTCGACCACCTCGTGGAGCACTACGCGCTCTACGGCGACTACAGCGGTGTGCGCACGGCGCGCAAGCACATCGGCTGGTACGTGCGCAGCCTGCCCGAGGGCGAGGCGTTTCGCGCGCGCATGAACACCATCGAGGACTGCGGCGAGCAGCTGCGCGCGGTCGGCGACTATTTCGACGGGCTCGCGGACCGCATGGAACGCATGCCCGTGCAGCAAGAGGCGGACGACGAACTGTCCGGCGAAGAGGAGGCGGCTTGCGCCGTCGATTGAGAAGAAGAGAAGAAGCAATGAGTAAGAAACACATCGAGGACTGCGTGCGCACCAGTCTGGACAGCTACTTTCGCGATCTGCGCGGCACCGAACCCGACGGCATGTACGAAATGCTCGTGCGCGTGGTCGAGAAGCCCCTGCTCGATGTCGTCATGACACGCGCCGAAGGCAACCAGTCGAAGGCCGCCCAATGGCTCGGCCTGAACCGAAACACGCTCCGCAAGAAATTGGTCGAGCACAAACTTTTGAAATAACTCCACGGCACATCCATGGCTCAGACTGCACTCATCTCCGTTTCCGACAAGACCGGCGTCCTCGAATTCGCCCAGGCGCTGCACGCGCTGGGCATCAAGCTGCTGTCCACCGGCGGCACCGCCAAGCTGCTGGCCGATGCCGGCCTGCCCGTGACCGAGGTGGCCGACCACACCGGCTTTCCTGAAATGCTCGACGGCCGCGTGAAGACGCTGCACCCGAAGATCCACGGCGGCCTGCTGGCGCGCCGCGACGTGCCCGCGCACGTGGCCGCCATCAAGGAACACGGCATCGACACCATCGACCTGCTGGTGGTCAACCTGTACCCGTTCGAAGCCACGGTGGCCAAGCCCGGCTGCACGCTGGAAGACGCCATCGAGAACATCGACATCGGCGGCCCGGCCATGGTGCGCAGCGCGGCCAAGAACTGGAAGGACGTGGGCGTGCTGACCGACGCCTCGCAGTACGCGGTGGCACTGGCCGAGCTGAAGGCGAGCGGCAAGCTCAGCGACAAGACCAAGTTCGCGTTCTCGGTGGCCGCGTTCAACCGCATTGCCGACTACGACGGCGCCATCAGCGACTACCTCTCGGCCATCGACTTCGACGCCAGCATCGGCCAGCCCGCGCCCACGCGCTCGCTGTTCCCCGCGCAGAGCAACGGCCGCTTCGTGAAGGTGCAGGACCTGCGCTACGGCGAGAACCCGCACCAGCAGGCCGCGTTCTACCGCGACCTGTACCCGGCGCCGGGCTCGCTCGTGTCCGCGAAGCAGCTGCAGGGCAAGGAGCTGAGCTACAACAACATCGCCGACGCCGATGCCGCATGGGAATGCGTGAAGAGCTTCGACGTGCCCGCCTGCGTGATCGTGAAGCACGCCAACCCCTGCGGCGTGGCCATCGGCAAGGACGCGGCCGAGGCCTACGGCAAGGCCTTCAAGACCGACCCGACCTCGGCCTTCGGCGGCATCATCGCCTTCAACCGCACGGTCGACGGCGCCACCGCGCAGGAGATCGCCAAGCAGTTCGTCGAAGTGCTGATGGCACCGGGCTACACGCCCGAGGCGCTGGAAGTGTTCCAGGCCACCAAGGCCAAGCTGAACGTGCGCGTGCTGGAAATCGCACTGCCCAAGGGTGGCAGCAGCGACTGGGACAACGGCCGCAACGCCATGGACGTGAAGCGCGTCGGCTCGGGCCTGCTGATCCAGACCGCCGACAACCACGAGCTCGCGGCCAGCGACCTGAAGGTGGTCAGCAAGAAGCAACCCACGCCGCAGCAGCTGCAAGACCTGCTGTTCGCATGGAAGGTCGCGAAGTACGTGAAGAGCAACGCGATCGTGTTCTGCGCGAACGGCATGACGATGGGCGTGGGCGCGGGCCAGATGAGCCGGCTCGATTCGGCGCGCATCGCCAGCATCAAGGCCGAGCATGCCGGCCTGTCGCTGAAGGACACGGCCGTGGCCAGCGACGCCTTCTTCCCGTTCCGCGACGGCCTCGACGTGGTGGTCGACGCGGGCGCGAGCTGCGTCATCCAGCCGGGTGGCTCGATGCGCGACCAGGAAGTGATCGACGCTGCCGACGAGCGCGGCGTGGTGATGGTGCTGTCGGGCGTGCGCCACTTCCGCCACTGAACGGCGGAACCCGGGTATCGGTGATCGGTGGCCGCGGGTCTTTACTCGTGGTTGCCGAACCGGTATTTCAGCTGGAAGGTGATGGCACCGTACAGCCGGTTCTTGATCGTCGGCACGTAGGCGATGTTCAGGCCCCAGTTCTTGCCTTCGATGGCCGCCGTCGGCAGGATGGCCGGGAACCAGTTGCCGTTGCGGTAGTTGGGGTAGCCGTCGAAGCCGCCCACCACAGCGCCGAACTTCACGCCGTAGAACTCGAAGGGCAGCACGTACAGCCCGACGTAGTTCGACTGCCGGCGGTCGCTGTTGCGGAAGGTGCCCGCGGTGATGCGGTAGGTGTCGCTCAGCGGGTACTCGAAACCCAACCCCTGGTTCACGTTCTCCAGCCCCTTGCCGCCGTCGAAGTGCGCCGAATAGAAGCCCGGGTTGATCCAGATGTTCTTCGGCTCGAAGGACGGGTCGGACGGGGAGGGCTGCGCAGACTGAGCGGATGCGAGCGCGGGAAGCACAAGGGCACCCAGCAGGGGCAGCAGGCGCAAGGGGTTCATGGGTCGGGGCGTCCTCGGTATCTGGTTGGCAGCTGCTGTGGCGGCCGTGTTTTTTGTTCCCTGGGGCATGCGCCCGCGGGACTCGCCTCGCGCTGCGCCGGGGCAATATACACGGCGTAACACCAGAATCCGTGACACCCGGCCGGCCTCGGCCGGCCGCCGCGCTCAGCGCTTCCTGAAGATTTCTCGCGCGGCCTCGACGGTGGCCGCGATGTCTTCGTCGGTGTGCGCGGCGCTGACGAAGCCGGCTTCGTAGAGCGCCGGCGCGATGTACACGCCGCGGTCCAGCAGGCCGTGGAACAGCGCGTTGAACTGCGCGTTGTCGGTGGTCATCACGGTGGCGTAGTTCTGCGGCAGGTCCTTCATCAGGAAGAAGCCGAACATGCCGCCTTCGCTGTCCGCGTTGAAGGGCTGGCCTTCGGCGGCGGCCGCGGCCTTCAGGCCGTCGACCAGCGAGCGCGTCTTGCGGCCCAACGCCTCGTAGAAGCCGGGCTTGGCAATTTCCTTCAGCGTGGCCAGGCCGCAGGCCGTGGCCACCGGGTTGCCCGACAGCGTACCGGCTTGGTAGACCGGGCCCAGCGGCGCGAGCTGTTCCATGATGGCGCGCGGGCCGCCGAAGGCCGCCAGCGGCATGCCGCCGCCGATGACCTTGCCCAGCACCGTCAGGTCGGGCTTGACGCCCAGCACGCCCTGCGCGCCGTGCAGGCCCACGCGAAAGCCGGTCATCACTTCGTCGAACACCAGCAGCGCGCCGTGCTGCGTGCACAGCTCGCGGCAACGCTTCGCGAACTCGGGCGTGGCGCGCACGAAGTTCATGTTGCCTGCAATGGCCTCGATCATCAGGCAGGCGATGTCGTTGCCGTGCAGCGCGAAGGCCTCTTCGAGCTGCTGCAGGTTGTTGTACTCGAGCACGATCGTGTGCTGCACCACCTCGGGCGGCACGCCGGCCGAGGTCGGGTTGCCGAAGGTGGCGAGGCCGGAGCCGGCCTTCACCAGCAGTGCGTCGGCATGGCCGTGGTAGCAGCCTTCGAACTTGACGATGCTCTTGCGACCGGTGGCGCCGCGCGCCAGGCGCAGCGCGCTCATGGCGGCCTCGGTGCCCGAGCTCACGAGGCGCACCATTTCCATCGACGGCACCAGCGCGAGGATGGCCTCGGCCAGCTCGATCTCGCGCTCGGTCGGCGCGCCGTAAGAGAAGCCCTCGAGCACGGCCTTCTGCACCGCCTCGACCACCGCGGGGTGGCCGTGGCCCAGGATCATCGGGCCCCAGGAGCCGATGTAGTCGATGTAGCGCTTGTCGTTGGCGTCCCAGAAGTAGGCGCCCTGCGCGCGCTGGATGAAGCGGGGCGTGCCGCCCACGGCCTTGAAGGCGCGCACGGGCGAGTTCACGCCCCCGGGGATCACGGCGCGGGCGCGCTCGAAAAGAATGTCGTTGCGGTCGGTCATCGGGATCAGTGTCGGGTGTCGTGGGGTGGGAGGGCGAAATCGGGTTCGGCGTCGGGCTCGTCGTCGTCTTCTTCGTCCTCGGGCTCGGCCCAGAACAGGCGGTCGGGCAGCACATGGCCCATGCCGGGACGGAAGCCCGCGTCGAGGCAGCGGTCCATGTAGGCCAGCGCTTCGGAGGTGGCGGCCACCAGGTCGGTGCCGCTGGCCAGCAGCGCGGCCAGCGCGGCCGACAGGGTGTCGCCGGCGCCGGCGAAGACGGCCTCGAGCCGCTCGTACTTCTCGTTGGCGAGCACCGACTGCGGCGACGCCAGCACGTTGTCGATGAACTGCTCGGGCAGCACCATGCCGGTCACCAGCGTGTAGGGCACGCCGAACTCGCCGGCGGCCTTGGCGATGTCGCGCGCACCGGGCGGGCGGTCGCCGCTCCAGTCGGGCAGCAGCCAGCGCCACAGGGTGCTGTGGTTTCCGACCAACACGGTCGTCTGGGGCAAAACCAGCTCCCGGAACGCGTCCAGGTAGGGCTCGATCAGGTTCTCGTCCCACCACGACAGGTTGGGCATGTAGGCCACCACGGGCACCTCGGGATAGTCGGCCGCGGTCTCGGCGATGGTGCTCAGCGCCTCGGGGGTGCCGGCGAAACCTACCTTGATGAGCTGCACTTCCACGTCCTCCAGGATGGCGCGCGCCTGCTCGGCGATGGCCTCCTCGTCGAAGGGGAAGTGGTCGAAAATCTCGGCCGTGTCCCGGGCGTAGGCACCCGTCACCACGGGCAGGATGTGTGCGCCCACCGACGCCATGGCCAGGGCGTCGGCGCCCAGCCCGCCCGCACCGCTCGGGTCGCTGGCGTTGAACACCAGCACGCAGGGGGGATTCAGGTCGCGCTCGGACACCTCGTCGTCGTCTTGCGAGGGGTCGTTAAGATCGCCCGGGTTGCGGGCGTTCTCTGCTGGAAGTAAGTAGATGGTCATACGCCGGGCTGAATCCCCTGGATGGTGGCATAGGCGCGACGTTTACGGTCGGCCAGTGAGATACGCATAGATACACTCGTTGCATTTAATGAACAAGGACTTTAAGCTCCGATGAACACGAAAACTTGGATGTGCCTGATTTGTGGGTGGATCTATGACGAAGCGGTTGGTGTACCGGAAGACGGTATCGCGGCAGGCACGGCCTGGGCGGATGTTCCGATGAACTGGACCTGTCCTGAGTGCGGTGCGCGCAAGGAAGACTTCGAAATGGTTGAAATCTGAAAGCATGGCATAGATAGAGCTACGCGGTCTGCGTCGGTGTTCGGCGCGGCGGGCTTCCAAGTCTCATGAGCAGGAGCGTTTGCTATGGGCCCGAATGGATCCGGTTACAAGGTGCTGGTCATCGATGACAGCAACACCATCCGGCGCAGTGCCGAGATTTTTCTGAAGCAGGGCGGTCACGAGGTTCTTCTTGCGGAAGACGGCTTCGACGCGCTCTCCAAGGTCAACGACCACAAGCCGCACCTGATTTTCTGCGACATCCTCATGCCGCGGCTCGACGGCTACCAGACCTGCGCCATCATCAAGCGCAACGCCCATTTCTCCAACGTGCCGGTCGTCATGCTGTCTTCGAAAGACGGTGTATTCGACAAGGCGCGCGGCCGCATGGTCGGCTCCCAGGACTACCTGACCAAGCCCTTCACCAAAGACCAGCTGCTGCAGGCCGTGCAGCAGTTTGGCATCGTTCAACAGGAAGCGCAGTGATGCCCATTCGAAAAATCCTCGTCGTCGACGACTCCAAGACGGAACTGATGTTCCTGTCCGACCTGCTCCAGAAGAACGGTTTTGCCGTCAAGACCGCCGAGAACGCGGACGACGCCATGCGCCGCCTCGAGGAAGAGCACCCCGACCTGATCCTCATGGACGTGGTCATGCCCGGCCAGAACGGCTTCCAGCTCACGCGCGCCATCGCCCGCGACCCGAAGTACGCGGCCATCCCGATCATCCTGTGCACCAGCAAGAACCAGGAAACCGACCGCGTCTGGGGCATGCGCCAGGGCGCACGCGACTACATCGTGAAGCCGGTCAACGCGGCCGACCTGATGTCCAAGATCACCGCGCTGAACTGAGCGAGAGCCCTCTTAGTCCATGGCGAATCGCGACGCTCTGAGAGCCTTCCAGTCCCGGCTGGCGAGTCGCCTGCAGGCTGCCCGCACCACGGGCGTGGCCGCCACGTGGCTGGCGGTCGAGGCGGGCGAGGGCAAGTACCTCTTCCCGCTGGGACATGCCGGCGAAATCTTTCCCTGGACGCCGCCCCAGCCCGTGCCCTACACGGAGCCCTGGTTCCTCGGCGTGGCCAACCTGCGCGGCGGCCTGTACGGCGTGGTGCAGCTGTCGGCCTTCGCCGCCGGCGGCGCGCCGGCCCAGGCCACCACCGAGGCCGCGCGCATCCAGTCGCGGCTCGTTGCCTTCAACGAGCTGCTCGAAGTCAACTGCGCACTGCTGGTCGACCGGCTGGCGGGGTTGCGGGGCGCGGAGGCCTTCACGGCGTCCGAGGCTCCGGACGCGGACGCGCCGGCCTGGCACGGCCATCTGTACACCGACGCGGCCGGGGAGCGCTGGCAGGAAATCAACCTGCAGGCACTTTCGCAGCAGCCCCAGTTTTTGAGTATTGGTGCGTAGTGCCCCGGCACGCAGCACCCGAAACCACCTGAAGGACCGACCGTGAGCTCGATCGCCGACAAGTTCAAGAAATTACTGCCCGCCAGCAACGACAAGGCCCGCGTCGACGGCTCCGGTTCCACGTTATCGATCGACAACGTCGATACGGTCCAGGTGCCGGACGAAAAGACCGTGCGCCTCGCCAGCAAGAGCGCCTCCGCGCCCACCGACACCAGCTTCGGCGACCTCGACCTGCCGGGCGGCGGCGACGCCGCCAACGAGCCGGCCGCCGCGGTGATCGACACCGCGCCCGACACCTCGGGTGGCAGCGCCGGCGTGGGGGCCAACCCCGCCAAGCAGCAGCGCATCCTGGCCATCATGCTGGCCGTGGTCGTGCTGCTGCTGCTGCTGGTCGCCGGCTCCGCCATTCTTCGCGCGGAACGCCTCGCGCAGCAGGTGGCGGCCACCGGCCAGTCGCTGATGCAGTCGCAGCGCCTCGCCAAGTCGATCTCGCAGGCCCTCGTGGGCAGCGCCTCGGCGTTCGTCGAAGTGAAGGACAGCGCCGACGACCTCTCGCGTCGCGTGGCCGGCCTGACCAACGGCGACGACTCGCTGCGCCTGGAGCGCGTGGGCAACCAGTACGACGAGGAGATGAACAAGATCAATCCCCTGGTCACCCGTGCCGACACCAGCGCCAAGGCCGTGCTGGCCCAGCGCCAGATCCTGACGCAGGTGGGTGCCGCCTTGCGCGACATCAACCAGCAGTCGTCCACGCTGCTCGAAATGACGGAAACCGTCGCGTCGCTGAAGATGCAGCAGAACGCCACGCTTCCCGAGATTTCGGCCGCCGGCCAGCTCGTGATGCTCACGCAGCGCATCGGCAAGTCGACCAACGAGTTCTTCACGGTCGAGGGCGTGAACCCCGACGCCGTGTTCCTGCTGGGCAAGGACCTGAACACCTTCCAGGAAACCACCCGCGGCCTGCTCGACGGCAATGCGCAGCAGCGCTTCCCCGGCTCGCGCGACCCGCAAACCCGCGAACAGCTCGAAGCCATCCTGAAGACCTACGAGCAGATGCGCACGCAGGCCTCCGCCATTCTGGGCAACCTGCAGGGCCTGGTGGCCGCGCGCGAAGCGCAGGCGTCCATCCTGACCGACAGCGAACCCCTGCGCAAGGCGCTGGGCGACCTGCAGGACAAGCTCTCGGCCCGCACCGGCCTGGGCGCCGGCACCATCGTGCTGCTGTTCGTGCTGTCGCTGGCTGCCCTGGCACTGGCCGGCGCCATCGGTTTCGTGCAGGTGCGCGAAGGCCGCGAACGTGCTGCCATCGCCGAACGCGAACGTCTGTCGGCCGAGCAGGCTTCCGACGAAGCCGGCCGCGTGAACAACGCCAACCAGGCCGCCATTCTTCGCCTGATGAACGAACTGCAGACCGTGGCCGAAGGCGACCTGACGCAGGAAGCCACCGTGACCGAGGACATCACCGGCGCCATTGCCGACTCGGTGAACTACACGGTGGAAGAACTGCGGCTGCTGGTGGGCAACGTGCAGAACACGGCAACCCGCGTGGCGCAGACGACTTCGCAGGTGGAAAGCACTTCGACCGAACTGCTGGCCGCCTCGACCGAACAGCTGCGCGAAATTCGTGAAACCGGCCAGTCGGTGCTGACCATGGCCGAGCGAATCAACGGCGTGTCCTCGCAAGCGCAAGAGTCGGCCACGGTGGCGCGCCAGTCGCTGCAGGCCGCATCGTCGGGCCTGCAGGCCGTGCAGAACGCCATCGGCGGCATGAACTCCATCCGCGACCAGATCCAGGAAACCTCCAAGCGCATCAAGCGCCTGGGCGAGTCGTCGCAGGAGATCGGTGAAATCACCGAGCTGATCTCGGACATTACCGAACAGACCAACGTGCTGGCCCTGAACGCCGCCATTCAAGCGGCATCCGCTGGTGAAGCCGGCCGCGGCTTCTCGGTGGTGGCGGAAGAAGTTCAGCGACTGGCCGAACGCTCCGCAGACGCCACGCGCCAGATTTCGGCGCTGGTGAAGGCGATTCAGACCGACACGCAGGATGCGGTGGGCGCCATGGAGCGCTCCACGCAGGGTGTGGTCGAAGGGGCCAAGCTGTCCGACAACGCGGGTACCGCGCTGACCGAGATCGACCGCGTGTCGCGCCGACTTGCCGACCTGATCGAGCAGATTTCGCAGTCCGCCTCCCGCGAAGCCGATTCGGCCAACGTGGTGGCCGCGAACATCCAGCACATCTTCGCCGTGACCGAACAGACCGGCGAAGGCACGCGGACCACCGCGCAGCAGGTGCGCGAGCTGTCGCAGATGGCCGAGGAACTGCGCCGCTCCGTCGCCCGTTTCAAGATTGCCTGACCCCAGATAGATAAGAACGGCGAGCACCCAACGTGTCGATCCAAACCCCTGCCACGGCCCCTCTTGCCGGCACCCTGCCGGCCACCGAAGACCTCGGGCCGCTGGCCTGGGTGCTGGGAGAAATCCAGAAATCCCTCGACGGTGTGGGCAAGTCGTTGCGGCGCTTCGTGCGCGACGTGGGCGCCGCCGCCGAGCCCGAGAGCGGCCCGCTGCAAATGGCCCGCCTGCAACTGCACCAGGCCGTCGGCGCGCTGCAGATGGTGGGGCACCCGTCGCCCGCGCTGGTGCTGGGCGCCATCGAGTTCGCGGTGCAGGGCTTCATCGCCGAGCCGCAGCGCTGCACCGACGCCGCCGTGCTCAAGATCGAGCGCGCCGGCTTCGCCGTGACCGACTTCCTCAACACGCTGCTGGCCGGCAAGGCCGTTTCGTCGGTGGCGCTGTTCCCGCAATACCGCTACGTGCTGGAGCTGGTGGGCAACGAACGCGTGCACCCCGCCGACCTGTGGAGCACCGCGTGGCGCTGGGTCGAGGTGAAGCCGCCGCTCACGCAGGCCGCCATTGCCTACGACCCGAGCGTGCGCTCGCGGCTCGACCGCGAGGTGCTGCAGGTGGTCAAGTCCGGCGACACGCAGGCCGCGCGCCGGCTGCAGGCACTGTGCCTGGGGCTCGGACGCGGTGCGCTGCTGCCCCGCGTGGCCAGCTTCTGGACCCTGGCCGCCGGCTTCTTCGAAGCCCTGGCCGCCGGCCTGGTGCTGCCCGATGCCTATGTGAAGCGCGCCGCTTCGCGCGTGCTGCTGCAGTACGCCACGCTCGCGCGCGGCGACAGCGTGGTGTCCGACCGCCTGGGCCAGGACCTGCTGTTCTTCTGCGCGCAGGCCGTGCCCACCGACGGCGACGACACCGCCACGCTGCGCACCGTGCGCAGCGCCTGGGGCATCGCCGGCGAACCGCACGTCGACTACAACGCGGAGCAGTTCGGCCGCTTCGATCCGCTGGTGCTGCAACAGGCCCGCAAGCGCATCGAGACCGCCAAGGAAATGTGGTCGGCGCTTTCGGGCGGCGACATCACCCGCACGCGCCAGGTGGCAGACACCTTCGCGCAGCTCGGCGAGTCGCTGCACAAGCTGCATCCGCCCAGCCTTCCCATGGTGCAGGCGCTGACCCATGCGGTCGAGGCGTCGCTGCGCTCGGGCCAGGCACCGGGCACCGAACTGGCGATGGAAGTTGCCACCTCGGTGCTGTATCTGGAAGCCGCGCTCGAAGACCTCGACCCGAGCGACCCGCAACTCACCTCGCGCACGCTGCAACTGGCCGGGCGCATCGAACGCGTGCGCGACGGTGGCCATTCGGAGCCGCTCGAGCCGTGGATGGAAGACCTCTACCGCCGCGTGAGCGACCGCCAGACCATGGGCACCGTGGTCGACGAGCTGCGCAGCCACCTGAGCGAGCTCGAGAAATCGCTCGACCAGTATTTCCGCCGGCCGGCCGAAAAGGGCCTGTTGCGCACCGTGCCCACGCAGCTCATGCAGATGCGCGGCGTGTTTTCCGTGCTCGGCCTGGAGCAGGCCGCGCACACCGTGCAGCGCATGCGCGACGACGTCGAGGCGATGCTCGTGAGCACCTCGCCGGCCGAGGAAATGGCCGGCTTCGACGCGCTGGGCAACAACCTGGGCGCGCTCGGCTTCCTGATCGACATGCTGGGCTACCAGCCCGCGCTGGCCAAGCGCCTGTTCGTGTTCGACGATGAAGCCGGGGAGCTCAAGCCGCTGATGGGCCGCCAGGCCACCGACAGCACGTCCGAAGACGCTGCCTCCAGCCAGCCGCCGGCGGTGCAATCGGTGCTCAGCATCGAGGAAGTCGACGCGCAGATCGCCTCCAAGCTCGCCGCCCTGGCCACGCCCAACCGCAAGGCCAAGGTGTCTCCCATCGAGGAGTTCAGCAACAAGGCCGACAGCTGGACGAACAAGATCTCCGGCCCCTCCGCACTGCCGGACACCGAGGTCACCGAGCTCGAAGAAGACGACCTGCAGAACATCTTCCTGGACGAGGCCCGCGAAGTGGTCGAGGCCGGCCTGGCCGCCATCGCCGAGCTGGCCAGCTACCCGGACGACACCGAAGAGCTCACCATCCTGCGCCGCGCGTTCCACACGCTCAAGGGCAGCTCGCGCATGGTCGGTCTCACCGACTTCGGCGATGCTGCCTGGTCGCTCGAGCAGGTGCTCAACACCTGGCTGGCCGACCAGCGCGCGGCCACGCCGGAGTTGCTGTCGGGCACCGAGAGAACGCTGAAGGACTTCAGCCAGTGGGTCGAAGCCATTGCCTCGGGCCAGGCCCACGGCTGGCAGGCCTCGCAGTTCAGCCGCGTGGCGAATGCGCTGCTGGCCGGCGAGCCCGTGCCCCCGCCGGTGTTCGTGGCCGACGCGGAGGCCCTGGCGGTCGCCGCGCGCCACATCGCCGCGGAAACGCCGGTGCCGGCACCTGCGCCGGTCGCATCTCCGGCGCCTGCCGCACCCGTGGCGTCGTTGCCGCCGCTGGCCTCCGTGCCCAACCTGCCGGAGCTGCCTGACCTGTCGCTCGCCGACGAAGCGCCCGCGCATGCGCCGGTCGCACCCGTTGCCACGGCAGCCCCCGAAGGCTTCGAGACCATTACCTGGGACGAGCCGCCGCGTGCCGCCACGCCCGCCGCCCTCGAGGCCGACGACGATTTCGCCTCGACCGACTTCCTGGACTTCGATGCGAAGCAGACCACCGAGCCCGCACCGCTGCTCAACCTGCCGAGCGGCGACGAGTTCGATTTCCTGGCGCCTTCCAGGAAACCTGCACAGGCTGAACCCCAGCCCGAACCTGTTGTCGTCGAGCATGCTGCCGCGCCGGAGCCCGAGCTTGTTCTCGAGCCTGAACCCGTTGCAGCGCCGGTCGAACCTGCGCCGGAAGTCATCGAAGCGACCACCCCGAGCGAGACGGCATTGCCCGACTTCGACTGGGAGCCCGAGCCGCTGAAGACTGCCGAGCCCGAAGCTGTTGAAGCCGTCGAGGCAGCGCAAGCGCCGGTCGAAGCGCCGGTAGCCGAATTCGAACCAGGGCAACAGCCTGAGCCGGTCGCGACGCCCGAGGAGCCTGCGCTCGCGCTGGCCTCCGAATCCGCACCCGAAGCCGCGCAAGAACCCGAGGCAGAGCCGGCGCCCGAGCCCGCGGCCGCCGAGGTGATCGCGCCCATCTTCGAAGCGCCGTCGCTGCCCGAAGAAGCGCCGATCCTCGTTGTCGAGGACGTGCCGGAAGCCGCTGAAGCAGTCGAAGCGCCCGAACCGGTGGCTGAGGCCGAGGTCGAACCCGCGCCTGCCCCAGAAGCCGAACCAGAACCCCAGCCCGAACCCGTCGCACAGGTCGAAGCTCCTCAGGCCATCGAAGAAATCGCCGCCAGCGCCGAAGACCAGGTCAAGGTCATCGGCCCGCTGCGCATCGGCATCGCGCTCTACAACGTCTACCTCAACGAGGCCGACGAGTGGTCGCGCCAGCTGGCCACCGATGTGGGCGAATGGTCGCTGGAGTCGCACGAGCGCCTGCCCGACTCGACCATCGCGCTGGCCCATTCGCTGGCCGGCAGTTCCGCCACCGTGGGCTTCCACAGCCTGTCGGGAATGGCCCGCCTGCTCGAAGCCGCGCTGCAGCATCTGCAGATGCAGGGCAGTGGCACGCGCGAGCAAGGCCTGGTGCTGGTTGCCGCGGCCGACGAGCTGCGCCGCCTGCTGCACCAGTTCGCGGTCGGCTTCCTGCGCGACCCGGCCGAAGGCACGCTGCAGGCGCTGCGCGACATCGCCGCCTCGCCGATGCCCACCGAGCTGGCCATGCGCGCCGAAGCCCGGGCGCTGCCGCAAGTGGTGGTGCACGAGAGCATCGCCGACGTGGCGCTGGACGATTCCGAGGACGCCATCGACCTGGCCGACGCGGTCGACGTCGACCTGTTCCCGATCTTCGAGGAAGAGGCCGCCGACCTGCTGCCGCAACTGGGCGAGGCGCTGCGGCAGTGGGCGCACCACCCCGACGACAGCGCGCCGCGCGCGTCGGTGCTGCGCACCCTGCACACGCTCAAGGGCAGTGCGCGCCTGGCCGGGGCCATGCGCCTGGGCGAACGCGCGCACCGCATGGAGTCCGAGATCGAGACCCTGGGGTCCCAGGGCGCGGAGCGGGCCGACATCGAGAAGCTGCTCGTGCGCCTCGACGCACTGCAAGCCACCTTCGACGCCCTGCGCGCGGCGGACGACGCCACGCAGGTCGAGCTGGCGCAGATCGTGGCCTCGGCCACGGCCTCCGCACCGGTGGCGCACTTGGTGCAGGTGGCGACCGACGCGCCTGCGAACGACGAGTCGGCCGCGCCGGCTTCCGGCGATGCCGAAGAAGCTGAGGCGACCGAACAGGCCGCTGGCCTCGATGTCTCGGGCGCCCCAGCACCCGCCAGGCTGCAGCCGCGCCCGGCACCCGCTCTGCTCACGCCGCTGCGCACCGCGACCGGCCAGGCCGTGCGCATCCGCACCCAGCTGCTCGACCGCCTGGTCGCGCAGACCGGCGAGGTCATCATCACGCGCTCGCGCCTGGAGGCCGAGCTGGGCCAGCTGCGTGGCTCGCTCGCCGACCTCACGGGCAACCTGGACCGCTTGCGCCAGCAGCTGCGCGACATCGAAGTGCAGGCCGAAAGCCAGATGCAGTCGCGCCTGGCGCAAGCCAAGGACTCGCAGCAGAGCTTCGACCCGCTGGAGTTCGACCGCTTCACCCGCGTGCAGGAACTCACCCGCATGATGGCCGAGTCGGTCAACGACGTGGCCACCGTGCAGCGCACCCTGCAGAAGACCGTGCAGGCCACGGAAGACGACCTGAGCGTGCAGGCACGCCAGACGCGTGAACTGCAGCGCGGCCTGCTGCGCACGCGCATGGTGGAGTTCGAAGGCATTTCCGACCGCCTGTACCGCGTGGTGCGCCAGGCCTCGAAGGACACCGGCAAGCAGGTGCGCCTGGACATCGTCGGCGGCTCCATCGAGATGGACCGCGGCGTGCTGGACCGCATGACGCCCGCCTTCGAGCACCTGCTGCGCAACTGCGTGGCCCACGGCATCGAGGACGCCGCGGCGCGCGAAAAGGTCGGCAAGGACGCCAGCGGCCTGATCGTCATCGACCTGCACCATGAAGGCAACGACGTGTCGGTGAGCTTCCGCGACGACGGCGCCGGGCTGGACCACAAGCGCATCGCCGAGCGTGCCCGCACGCTGGGCCTGCTGGGCCACGACGAACAACTGTCGCCCGAAGACGCCACCGAGCTGATCTTCAAGCCCGGGTTCTCGACCGCCGGCCAAGTGTCGGAACTGGCCGGTCGCGGCATCGGCATGGACGTGGTGCGCTCGCAGATCGCGGCCATCGGCGGACGCATCGAAACGCACAGCACGGCCGGGCAGGGCACCACCTTCAAGCTGGTGCTGCCGCTGACCACCGCCGTGACGCACGTGGTGATGCTGCGCGCCGGCGAGGTGTCGATCGGCGTGCCGTCCAACCTGGTGGAACTGGTGCAGCGCGTGAGCGCCGCCGACCTCGAGGCGGCGTACAGGAGCAACAGCCATCCCTTCGGCAGCGAGCAGGTGCCGTTCTACTGGGCCGGCGCGCTGCTGCAGCACTCCACGCGCAGCGAACAGGTGGCCAGCAGGACCAACACGCTGGTCGTCGTGCGAAGCGCCGCGCAGCGCGTGGCCCTGCACGTGGACGAAGTGCTGGGCAACCAGGAAGTCGTGGTGAAGAACCTCGGCCCGCAGCTCGCGCGGCTGCCCGGCCTGGCCGGCATCTCGGTGCTGGCCTCGGGCGCGGTGGCGCTGATCTACAACCCGGTGGCGCTGGCCGCGATCCATGGCGACCTGGCGCGCGAGCGCCAGGCCGCCGCGCTGGTCGCGCCGGCGCATGCCTCGGCCGACGGCGAGGCCGGCGCACCCCAGGCGCCGGTCACGCTGGCGCCCGTGGTGCCGCAGGTGCCGCTGGTGCTGGTGGTGGACGACTCCATCACCGTGCGCCGCGTCACGCAGCGCCTGCTGCAGCGTGAAGGCTATCGCGTGTCGCTCGCGGCCGACGGCCTGCAGGCGCTCGAGCGCCTGCAGCAGGAGCGCCCGGCGGTGGTGCTGTCGGACATCGAGATGCCGCGCATGGACGGCTTCGACCTGGCCCGCAACATCCGCGCCGATGCGGCCCTGGCCGAGCTGCCGATCATCATGATCACCTCGCGCATCGCCGAAAAGCACCGCGACTACGCGCGCACGCTGGGCGTGAACCACTACCTGGGCAAGCCGTATTCGGAAGAAGAGCTGCTGCGCCTGGTGCGGGCCTACACGAGCGAGCCGGCGCTGGCCGCCGCGGCCTGACGCACGTTCGCGTGTTCATCAAGCAAAAGGGGCCGCGAGGCCCCTTTTGCTTTTTGGCGGCGCCCGCCTTGTTCCCGCCTCGGTTCTCTTTATTTCTGCACGGCCTTCGCCCGCGCCACCCCATACCGCTGCAGCGTCTTCTCCCGCGCCTCCGCATGGTCCACCACCGGCTTCGGGTAGTTCTCGCCCAGCTTGATGCCCGCCGCTTCCAGTTCCACCGGCGAGGCCGTCCACGGCGCGTGGATGGCCGCGTTCGACAGCCCCGCCAGCTGCGGCAGGTAGCGGCGGATGAACTTGCCTTCGGGGTCGAAGCGCTCGCTCTGCGTCACCGGGTTGAAGATGCGGAAGTAGGGCTGAGCGTCGCAGCCGCTGGAGCTGGCCCACTGCCAGCCGCCGTTGTTGGAGGCCAGCTCGAAGTCGTTCAGGTGCGTGGCGAAGTAGGTTTCGCCGCGGCGCCAGTCCAGCCCCAGGTCCTTGCACAGGAAGCTGGCCACCACCATGCGCAGGCGGTTGTGCATGTAGCCGCTCTGGTTGATCTGCAGCATGGCCGCGTCCACCAGCGGGTAGCCCGTGCGGCCTTCGCACCAGGCCTCGAACAGCTGGTCGGCATGCTTGCCGTGGTGCCACTGGATCTTGTCGTAGTCGGGCCTGAAGCTCTTCGACTCGCCGCCCGTGTGCACATGCGGAAAGTGCGCCAGGATCTGGAAGTAGAAGTCGCGCCAGATCAGCTCGCTCAGCCACGTCGCCGCGCCCGCGTTGCCCTGCAGCGAAAGCTGGTGCGCCACGCTGGCCAGCTGCCGGATCGACACCGTGCCGAAGCGCAGGTGCACGCCCATGTAGCTGGGCCCGCGCACCGCCGGGAAGTTGCGCGCGTCGTCGTAGCGGTCGATGCGCTCGAAGAAATCCTCGAACAGCTCGCCCGCGCCCTGGGTGCCGGTGGGAATCTCCAGCGCCGAGAGGTTGGTCTTCTCGAAGCCGATCTCGCGCAGCGTGGGCACCGGCTCGCCGTAGGCCTGGGGCGAGGGCACCAGCGCGTCGGCGTGGCTGCGCACCGGGTACGACTTCAGAAAGAACGAGTCGACCTTCGCCAGCCAGGCCCGCTTGTAGGGCGTGAACACGGTGTAGGGCTGGCCGGTCTTGGTCATGACCTCGTCGCGGTCGAAGACGGTCGAGTCCTTGTAGGGGTGGAAGGTCACGCCGGCGTTGGCCAGCGCGCCGAACACCTTGGCGTCGCGTTCCAGCGCGTCGGGCTCGTCGTCGCGGTTGGCGAACACGGCCTGCACGTCGAGCTCGCGGGCCAGCGCCGGAATCTCGTGCACCGCCGCGGCATGCCGCACGATGAGCCCGCCGCCCAGCGCGCGCAGCTCGGTTTCGAGCGCCACCAGCGATTCGCGGATGAACTCCACGCGCCGGTCGGCGGTGGGCAGCAGGTCGAGGATCGCCTTGTCGAAGACAAAGACGCACACCACCTGGCGGCATGCGCGAAGCGCGCGGTAGAGGGCTGCGTTGTCGTCCACGCGCAGGTCGCGGCGGAACCACATGAGCCCTTTGGGATAGGTCTTGTCGACGGCCAGTAAAATCGGAGGCATATGGCTGCCGATTCTGCCCCGATGAACCTCACGCATCACTTTTTGATAGCGATGCCCGGGATGGAAGACAAAACTTTCAACCGCAGCGTCGTGTACCTCTGCGAACACAGCGAGCGCGGCGCGCTCGGGCTGGTGATCAACAAACCCAGCGACATCAACCTGAAGGTGCTGTTCGAGAAGATCGAGCTGCACCTGTCGCGCCCCGAGCTGGGCGAGGCCCCCGTTTTCCAGGGCGGCCCGGTGCAGACCGAGCGCGGCTTCGTGCTGCACGAGCCGGTCTTCACGCAGGCCGAGAAGCCCGAGGAATCGGTCTACGCCTCGACCATGACCATTCCCGGCGGGCTCGAGATGACCACCTCCAAGGACGTGCTGGAGGCCCTGGCCACCGGCGCGGGCCCGCGCAAGGTGCTGGTCTCGCTGGGCTATTCGGCCTGGGGCGAGGGCCAGCTCGAGTCCGAACTGGCCGAGAACAGCTGGCTCACCGTGGCCGCCGACTCGGCCGTGATCTTCGACACGCCCATCGAGCAGCGCTACGACAAGGCGCTGATGCTGCTGGGCCTGGAGGCGTGGAAACTGTCTCCCGACGCGGGCCACGCGTGAGCGACACCATGTCAGACGCGCCCGCGACCGGCCCCGCTTCCGTTCCTGTCCCCGCTCCTGTTCCGGTCCCCGCCACGGTCCCTGCCCACTTCCAGTCCTTCCTGGCCTTCGACTACGGCACCAAGCGCACCGGCGTGGCCAGCGGCAACCGGCTGTTGCAAAGCGCCACCCCGCAGGCGACCATCAAGGCCGAGGGCACCGATGCCCGCTTTGCCCTGGTCGAGGCGCGCATCAAGGAATGGCAGCCCGACGCGCTGGTCGTCGGCGTGCCCTACCACCCCGACGGCGCCCCGCACGAGAACACCCGCCGCGCCCAGAAGTTCGCGCGCCAGCTGCGCGGGCGTTTCAACCTCCAGGTGTTCGAGGTCGACGAGCGCTACAGCACCACCGAGGCCCTGTCCTCCGGCGCCCGCGATGCCGATGCCGCCTCCGCCTGCATCATCCTGGAGCAATTCTTGAGGAGTCTCCCGTGAGTTCCCTTTCCGCTATTCCCGCGACCACTGCGACCCCCGCGATCCCCGATGCCGAAGCCCTCTACAAGGAGCTGCTGAACGGCGTGAAGCCGCTGATGCGCCCCGCCACCAAGCTGGTCGGCATCACCTCCGGCGGCGCCTGGCTGGTCGAGCGGCTGCAGAAAGACCTGGGCCTGGCCGGCGCGCCCGGCGTCATTTCCTCGGCCATGCACCGCGACGACTTCGCGCGCCGCGGCCTCTCGGCCAGCGCGCAGACCGCATTGCCCTTCGACGTGAACGGCACCGACGTGCTGCTGCTCGACGACGTGCTCTACACCGGGCGCACCATTCGCGCGGTGCTCAACGAGCTGTTCGACTTCGGCCGCCCCGCCTGCGTGCGCCTGGCCGTGCTGGTCGACCGCGGCGGGCGCGAGCTGCCCGTGGCCGCCGACTTCGCCGCGACAACGCTCACGCTCCCCGACACCCAGTTGCTCGCCCTCGCACGCGCCGAGGACGGCGCCTTCAGCCTCAAGGTGGAGGAGAACAAGTAATGCTCTACAAGCGAAACCCGCAGCTCAACAAGAACGGCGAGCTGATCCACCTGCTGTCCATCGAGGGGCTGCCCAAGGACATCGTCACGCACATCCTCGACACGGCCGCCAACTTCACCAGCGTGAGCGACCGCGAGGTGAAGAAGGTGCCGCTGCTGCGCGGCAAGAGCGTGTTCAACCTGTTCTTCGAGAACAGCACGCGCACGCGCACCACCTTCGAGATCGCGGCCAAGCGCCTGTCGGCCGACGTCATCAACCTCGACATCGCGCGCTCCTCGGCCACCAAGGGCGAGTCGCTGCTGGACACCATCGCCAACCTGAGCGCCATGGCCGCCGACCTGTTCGTGGTGCGCCACAGCGAGTCGGGCGCGCCGTACCTGATCGCGCAGCACGTGGCACCCCACGTGCACGTGGTGAACGCCGGCGACGGCCGCCACGCGCACCCCACGCAGGGGCTGCTCGACATGTACACGATCCGCCACTACAAGAAAGACTTCTCGAACCTCACGGTCGCCATCGTGGGCGACGTGCTGCATTCGCGCGTGGCGCGCTCCGACATCCACGCGCTCACCACGCTGGGCTGCGCCGAGGTGCGCGTGGTCGGCCCCAAGACGCTGGTGCCCGCCGACATGGCCGGCATGGGCGTGCGCGTGTGCCACACGCTCGAGGAAGGCATCAAGGACTGCGACGTGGTCATCATGCTGCGTCTGCAGAACGAGCGCATGAGCGGCGCGCTGCTGCCGTCCTCGCAGGAATTCTTCAAGACCTTCGGCCTCACGCCGGAGAAGCTGCAACTGGCCAAGCCCGACGCCATCGTGATGCACCCGGGCCCCATCAACCGCGGCGTGGAGATCGACTCCGCCGTGGTCGACGGCAAGCAGAGCGTGATCCTTCCCCAGGTCACTTTCGGCATCGCGGTGCGCATGGCCGTGATGAGCATCGTGGCGGGTAACGAAGCATGAACACACTGATCACCAACGCCCGCGTGGTCGACCCCGCGTCGGGCACCGACAGGCAAGCCGACATCGCCATCGCCGACGGCAAGATTGCAGGCATCGGCAACAGCGTGCCCGCCGGGTTCAAGGCCGAGCGCACCATCGACGCCGCGGGCTGCATCGTCGCGCCCGGCCTGGTCGACCTGGCCGCGCGGCTGCGCGAACCGGGCTACGAGCACGAAGGCATGCTCGAAAGCGAAATGGCCGCGGCCATTGCCGGCGGCGTGACCAGCCTGGTGTGCCCGCCCGACACCGACCCCGTGCTCGACGAGCCCGGCCTGGTCGAGATGCTCAAGTTTCGCGCCGAGAAGCTGCAGGGCGCGCGCCTGTTCCCGCTGGGCGCGCTCACGCGCAACCTGGCCGGCGGCGTGCTCACCGAGATGGCCGAGCTCACCGAGGCCGGCTGCATCGGCTTCAGCCAGGCCGACGTGCCGCTGGCCGACACGCAGGTGCTGCAGCGCGCCCTGTCCTACGCCAGCACCTTCGGCTACACCGTGTGGCTGCGCCCGCAGGACCGCGACCTGGGCAAGGGCGTGGCCGCCAGCGGCCCGCTGGCCACGCGGCTGGGGCTCGGCGGCGTGCCGGTGTCGGCGGAAACCATTGCCATCTTCACCATCGTCGAGCTCATGAAGAGCACCGGCGCGCGCGTGCACCTGTGCCGCATTTCGAGTGCGCGCGGCGTGGCGCTGGTGCGCGAAGCCAAGGCGCAGGGGCTGCCGCTGACCTGCGACGTCAGCATCAACTCGCTGCACTTGGCCGACACCGACATCGGCTACTTCGACAGCCGTGCTCGCCTGAACCCGCCGCTGCGCCAGCAGGGCGACCGCGACGCGCTCTCCGCCGCGCTGGCCGACGGCACCATCGACGCGCTGGTGTCCGACCACACGCCCGTGGAAGCCGACGCCAAGACCCTGCCTTTCGCCGAAGCGGAGCCCGGCGCCACCGGCCTCGAACTGCTGCTGCCGCTCGCGCTGCAGTGGGGCGAGCGCAGCGGCGCGGGCGTGGCGCGCGCCATCGAGGTCATCACCTCGGCGCCCGCGCGCCTGCTGAGCGCCGCCGACGCGGGCACCGGCATCGGCCGCATCGCCGAAGGCGGCGTGGCCGACCTGTGCATCGTCGACCCCGCGCTCGAATGGCAGGTGCTGCCCGAGGCGCTCAAGAGCCAGGGCAAGCACACCCCCTTCGCCGGCTACCCGCTGCTGGGCCGCGCGCGCCACACGCTGGTGGCCGGGCGCGTGGTGCACGGCTAGAAGCAACGCCCCGATGGTCCATTCACTGAAGGCCTGCTGGCGCCTGCTGCATGCGGTGGGGCATGCGCTGGCCGGCTGGTGGACGATCCGCTTCACCTTTCCCGGCCTGTCGCAGGCCGAGCGCAACGCGCGCGTGCAGGCGTGGTCCCGGCGCATGCTCGAGATCATGGGCATCACCCTCAGGGTGCAGGGCACGCCGCCGCCCGAGGGGCCGGTGCTGCTCATCTGCAACCACCTGTCGTGGCTGGACATCACCTGCATCCACGCGGCGCGGCACGTGCGCTTCGTGTCCAAGTCGGACGTGAAGGGCTGGCCGCTGATCGGCACGCTCTCGACCGGCTCAGGCACGCTCTACATCGAGCGCGAACGCCGGCGCGATGCGCTGCGGGTCGTGCACCACATGACCGAGGCGCTGCGCAATGGCGACCTGATCGGCGTGTTTCCCGAGGGCACCACCAGCGACGGCCGGGGCCTGCTGCCGTTCCACGCCAACCTGCTGCAGGCGGCCATTTCCTCGGGCGCGCCCGTGTTGCCTGCCGCGTTGCGCTTCGCCGATGCCGCCACCGGCGAGACTAGCCAGGCCCCGCGCTACATCGACGACGACAGCCTGGCCACCTCGCTGTGGAACACCTTGCGCGCGCCGCCGTTGCTGGCCATCGTGCGCTTCGGCGAGCCGCAGGACTCGCACGGCCGCGACCGCCGCACGTGGGCGCAGTCGCTGCATGAAGACGTGCAGCAACTGCGCCGCGAAACGCTCTGACCGCTGTCTTTCCGGGGCGAGCCGCGCGGCATAAAAAAAGCGCCTCCGAGGAGGCGCTTAACGACGCCGAAGCGCCGTGAGGAGGAACCGCAATTGCAGTTCGAGCAAAAACCTCGCGGTGTTCTCAGGGTCAGAGAATGCCGAAGACCTTCAGGCCGATGATCACGATCAACGGTACGCCGCACAGCCAAAGAATGATGCTTTTCATGATCGAGGTCTCCTGAAGTAGTGAGCCTCCAGCGTGGCCGCGGTTCAGCGCGCCACGTGCGGGATAAAGCAATTCGCACGCGTGAGCGCGTGCCTACATGCCTGTGCGCTCAGGCCTGCTCGCCTGTCGGCACGAAGCCCAGGCGGCGCGAGATCTCCAGCGCGCAGGCTTTCAGCGGCACCGCCACGCGGCCTTCCCATTCGCGGTCGAAGGTGGCCTCGGGCCCCATGGCCGTGATGCCCAGCACCAGGTTGTTGGTCGAGTCGAACACCGGCGCGCAGAACGCGTCGATGCCCGGAATCGGCTGGCCCAGCGTGCGCGACATGCCGTGCAGCCGCGTCTCGACCAGCAACGCCTCTATCTCCGCGCGCGACAGCTCCGTGGTGGCGCCGCGGCCGTCCGCCGGGCGGGCGCGCGCCAGGTCGTCGAGCATCATTTTTTCCACCACCTTGGGCGGCAGGTAGGCGGCAAAGAGCCGGCCCGTGGCCGTGTAGGCCAGCGACATCACGGTGCCGGTGCGCAGGTTCACGTGCAGCGGATGAATGGGCTCTTCCAGCCGCACCACGGTCGGGCCGAAGTTGCCCCACACCGCCACCGCGATGCTCTGCTCGGTTTCCGAGGCCAGCGCCTCGATGAGCGGCGAGGCCTCCTTGATCGGGTCCAGCCGCTGCAGCTTGGCCAGGCCCAGCTGCAACGCCAGCGGCCCCAGTTCGTAGCGGCCGGCGCCGTCCTGCACGACGAAGCCGACCTTCAGGAAGCTGACGAGGTAGGGGTGCGCCTTGCCGACGGGAACACCCGCCGACTTCCCCAGGTCGCGCAGCGCCATGGGCGCCACATGGCGCCCGAGGGCCACCAGCAACTGGGTTCCGATTTCGATCGACTGAATGCCACGTCTTGGCTTTTCCATGGGGCGCCCAGCGTGGGGAATGAAAGTGGGGGCGAGTATAGCCATCAGGGTTTCTACTGATATTGTCATGATCAATCGACGATGACTGATAGTCTGATAGTAACTAAACGACTTGACCATATCAATGTCGCTGCCTAAACTCCGGCCCAACTTAAGTCGTACACAAACAGAGGCAAGACAAGCAGATGGAACAGACCAGTTTTGAATGCGATGTGCTCGTCGTCGGCAGCGGCGCATCGGGCATGTCCACCGCCATCACGGCGGCGTCGCAGGGGTTGAAGGTGCTGGTGGTCGACAAGGAGCCGCGCTTCGGCGGCACCACCGCGCGCTCGGGCGGCTGGCTGTGGATTCCGGGCACGCGCCTGGCCACGGAGCAGGGCATCCACGAACCCGAAGGCGCCGCGCTGGCCTACATGCAGCACGAGACCACCACGCATTTCGACGCGGCGCGCGTCGGCGCCTTCCTCGACATGGGCCCCAAGGCCATCGACTTCTTCACGCGCAACACCTGCGTGCAGTTCGACATGCCGCCCGTGTTCCCCGACTACCACGCCGAAGCGCCCGGCGGCCAGCAGGGCGGGCGCTCGATGGTCACGCGCCCGTTCGACGGCCGCGAGCTCGGCGCGCGCGTGAAGCAGCTGGCGCCGCCGCTGCCCGAGCTCACGGTGTTCGGAATGATGTTGGGCTCGGGCCCCGAGATCAAACACTTCATGCGGGCCTTCAAGTCGCCCACCTCGTTCTGGTACGTCACCAAGCGGCTCACCCGCCACTTCCTCGACGTGCTGGGCCATGGCCGCGGCATGACGCTGACCAACGGCAACGCGCTGGCCGGCCGCCTGGCCAAGGCCGCCATGGACCTGGACATTCCCGTGTGGCTCTCCTCGCCCGTGAAGAAGCTCGTGGTCGAGTACGACGGCGTCTCGGGCGCGGTGGTGCAGCACGAAGGCAAGACGATGCGCATCGTGGCGCGGCGCGGCGTGGTGCTGGCGTGCGGCGGCTTCCCCTACGACGTGGAACGCCGCAAGGAGCTGTTCCCGCACGCGCCCACCGGCAAGGAGCACTACTCGCCGTCGCCTTCCACCAACACCGGCGACGGCCTGCGCCTGGCCGAGGCGGTGGGCGGCCGGGTCGACGGCACCATTCCGCACGCCGCGGCATGGGTGCCGGCGTCGGTCACCACGCGCCCCGACGGCACCAAGGGCGTGATGCCGCACTTCATCGATCGCGCCAAGCCCGGCGTGATCGCGGTCACGCCCAAGGGCAAGCGCTTTGCCAACGAAGGCAACTCGTACCACGACTTCGTGCAGGCGATGGTCAAGGCCTGCGAGCGCGACGCCGAGCCCGAGGTCACGGCCTGGCTGCTGTGCGACCACAAGGCGCTGCGCGACTACGGGCTGGGCTGCGTCGCGCCCTCGCCGCTGCCCATCGGGCGCCACCTGAAGAGCGGCTACCTGAAGCGCGGCGCGAGCATCGGCGAGCTGGCCAAGGAAATCGGCATTGCGCCCGCCGTGCTCGAAGCCACGGTGAAGGAGTTCAACAACAGCGCGCGCACCGGCGAAGACCCGCTCTTCGGCAAGGGCAGCAAGGCCTACAACCGCTACCAGGGCGACGCCAACGTCACGCCCAACCCGTGCGTGGCGCCGCTGGAAAACGGCCCGTACTACGCCATCAGGCTGGTGGTGGGCGACATCGGCACCTTCGCCGGCCTCGTCACCGACGAGAAGACCCGCGTGCTCGACGCCGACCGCCAACCCATCAAGGGCCTGTACGCCGTGGGCAACGACGCGGCCAGCGTCATGGGCGGCAACTACCCCGGCGCGGGCATCACGCTGGGCCCGGCACTGACCTTCGGCTACGTGGCCGGCCTGCAGCTCGCGCAGGCCGAAGCGCTGTCCACGGTGCAGCTGCAGGTCGAACAGCGCGAAGCCGTGCCGCTCGCCCGCAAGGCCTGACGCCTTTTCGTTCACACCCTTCCACACAGGAGCCACCGATGGCCTTTCCCGCAAACGTCGCCCCCCGCCTGCTCGAAGGCCGGCTGGCCTTCATCACCGGCGCCGGCCAGGGCAACGGCCGCGCGCTCGCGCTCGGCCTGGCCCAGGCCGGTGCCCGCGTGGTCGTCACCGACATGAACGACGCCACCGTGCGCGAAACCGCGCAGCTGGTGCGCGACGAAGGCGGCGAGGCCTGGCCGTTCGCGCTCGACGTGACCGCGCCCGAGGCCTGCCACGCGCTCGCCGAGCGCGTGGGCAAGGAGATCGGCAACGTCGACCTGCTGGTGAACAACGCCGGCATCATCATTCGCGAGACCACCAGCAGCCCGAACGCCGCGGCCAACTGGAAGAAGACCATCGACGTGAACGTGCACGGCACCTTCAACACCACGCTGGCCTTCATTCCGGTGCTCAAGCAAACGCGAGGCTCCATCATCAACATCGCCTCCATCGCGGCCTACGCGGGGCAGGCCGCGAGCCTGGGCTACGCGCCGTCGAAGGGCGCCATCAAGCTGCTCACGCAGTCGCTCGCACAGGAGCTGGCACCGGCGGGCGTGCGGGTGAACGCGCTGGCGCCTGGCGTCATCGAGACGCCCATGACCGCCGCCACGCGCGAGAACCCGCAGCGCCTCGAGTCGTTCATGACGCGCATTCCCATGGGCCGCGTCGGCCAGACCGAAGACCTCGTGGGCCCGGTCATCTTCCTGGCCAGCGACATGTCGCGCTACGTCACCGGCATCGTGCTGCCGGTGGACGGCGGCTTCCTCGCGGTCTGAGCCACTGGCTGCGCCTTTCCGAACTTCCGCGCCTTCCCGAATTTCCGCTTCCTCGTTCGTCAACCTCAGGAGACAAAAAATGAAAACCGTCCGTCTGTACAAGACATTGCTCGCCACCGCCGCGTTCTCCACGTTCGCCGCGTTCGCCCCCGCGGCGTCCGCGCAGGACATCAAGCTCGGCTACAACGGCGACCTCTCCGCCTCGCCTTCCGCGCAGAGCGGCCAGGCCGCGGTGCTGGGCATGGAAGCGGCCATCGCCGACATCAACGCCGCTGGCGGCGTGCTCGGCAAGAAGCTGGCGCTGGTCACGCGCGACGACGTGTCGGCCCCGCCCAAGTCGATCCAGAACATGAGCGACCTGATCGACAACGAGAAGGTGGTGGCGGTGTTCGGCCCCACCAACTCGGGCAACGCCATGGCGTGGAAGCACATCGCCAACCAGAAGAAGATTCCCGTGCTGGGCAACGTGGGCTCGGGCACCGACATCACCAAGCCCATGAGCCCCGGCGCCGACAACTACATGTTCCGCGTGTCCATGGTCGACCGCGAGCAGGTGGCCGCGCTCATGGCCTACGTGAAGAAGAACACGGCCGCCTCCAAGGTGGTGGGCCTCATGGCCGAGACCACCGGCTACGGCCAGGGCGGCCTGAAGGACATGGAAGAGATCGCCAAGCTGCAGGACATCAAGGTCGCGGCCACCGAGCGCTTCGGCGTCGGCGACACCGACATGACCTCGCAGCTCAGCAAGATGAAGGCCGCCAACGTCGACACCGTGGTGGTGTGGGCGCAGGGCACGCCCATCGCGCAGCTGGTGCGCAGCATGGAGAAGATCAACTACTTCCCGCTCACGCTCACCTCCTGGGCGGCCGACAACATCACCTTCTACGACGCGGCCGGCAAGGCATTGGCCGAGAAGCCGATCTTCATGCGCACCGTGAGCGAAACCCGCACGCCCGCGCAGCAGAAGCTGTTCGACCGCATCGGCAGCAAGCTGAAGGCGCCGGGCTCGTTCTCGTTCGCGCTGCACGGCTACGACTCCATGCAGATCCTCGCGCAGGCCATGAAGCAGGCCAACACCACCGAGGGCTCGGCCGTGCGCGCCGCGCTCGAAGACCTGAAGACGCCGGTGCAGGGCGTGCTGAAGACCTACGACAAGCCCTTCAGCAAGACCAACCACGAAGCCCTGACCGCCAAGGACCTGGTGTGGATCCGCTGGAAGGACGGCAAGCTGCTGCCCTACGACGACGCGCTGATCGGCGGCCTGAAGCCCGCCGACTTCAAGCAGTAGGCCGCCCCGGCCAACTGAAGAAGATCCGAGAAAACCCAAAAGAACCCAAGAAGAGAGACACACCATGGTTGTAGCGCTCCTGCAGGCGCTCATCAGCGGGCTCGCCGTCGGCGGTGCCTATGCGCTGGTGGCGCTCGGTTTCAGCATCACGTTCACGACGACCAAGACGCTGAACTTCTCGCACGGCGAGTTCGTCTCGGCCGGCGCGTTCATCGGCATGAGCGCACTGTTCCTGGTGCTGGGCAAGCCCTTCGACTCCACCACCTTCGGCGACGCCGTTCCCGGCGCGGGCGCTCAGCTGTTCGCGCTGGTGGCCGCGCTGGGCGTGATGGGGCTGCTGGGCTGGCTGCTCTATGTGCTGGGCGTGCGGCCGTTCGCGGGCCGCCCCGGCATGGCCTGGGTCATGAGCACCCTGGGCTTCGGCGTGATCCTGCAGAGCGTGGGCCTGGCCATCTGGGGGCCCAAGCCCGTGGTGGTGCCCGCGCCGGTGGGCGACACCGTGATCCGCATGTTCGGCGTGGGCGTGCGCCCGCAGGAGCTGCTCACGCTGGGCGTGGCGGTGGTGGTGATGATCGGCTTCGACCGCGTCATGAACCGCACCATGGTCGGCAAGGCCATGCGCGCGGTGGCGCAGAACGGCAACGTCGCCAGCCTCATGGGCATCAACACCAACGCGATGATGATCGGCGCCTTCGTCGTCAGCTCCGCGCTGGCCGGGCTCTCGGGCTTCCTGCTGGCGCCCATCGCGCAGGCCTCGCTCTTCATGGGGCTCACCGTGGGGCTCAAGGGTTTCTCGGGCGCGATGATCGGCGGGCTGAGCAATCCGCGCGGCTGCGTCATCGGCGGCTTCCTGCTGGGGGTGCTCGAGTCGATGGTCAACCTGTGGCAGGCGCAGTGGCGCGAGGTGGCGGTGTTCGCGCTGGTCATCCTGGTGCTGGCCTTCCGCCCCACCGGCCTCTTCGGCCGCTCGACGGTGGAGAAGGTATGACGCTCGCGAAGCGCCTTGCCCACCCCGCCGGCGTGGTCGCGTTCGCGGCCGCGCTGATCGGCGTCGTGTCGATGTTCGGCAACGACTACTACCTGCGCATCGCCTTCATGATGTGCGTCTACTACCTGTGCGCCGCCGGCATGAACGTGCTGGTCGGCTACGCGGGGCAGAAATCGCTCGGCCAGGCGGGCCTGTTCGCGGCGGGCGCCTACGGCGTGGCGCTGCTCACCTCGCGCACCGACATGGACCCGTGGCTCGCGCTCGCGCTGGCCGCCGTCATCTCGGGCGTGTGCGGCGTGCTCATCGCGCTGCCTTCGCTGCGCGTGAAGGGGCCGTACCTGGCCATGGTCACGCTGGCCTTCGGCATCGTGGTGGAAAAGCTCGTGGGCGAATGGACCGACGTGTTCGGCGGCGCGCAGGGCATCTACGGCATCCGCCCGCTCACCTGGAAGGGCGCGCCGCTGGACACCACGCAGTGGGTCGTGCTGGGCATCGTGCTGTGCGCGGCCCTGCACCTGCTGCTGCGCAACCTGCTGGGCGGGCGCTTCGGTCGCGCGCTGCTGTCGCTGCAGGCGGACGAGATCGCGTCGTCGTCCGTGGGCGTGCGCGTGTACCGCGCCAAGGTCATGGCCTTCGTGGTCGCGGCCGTCACCTGCGGCATCGCGGGCGCGCTGGTGGCGCAGCAGAACCAGTACATCAACTCCGACTTCATCACCTTCCACCTGTCGATCTTCATCCTGCTGCTGGTGCTGTTCGGCGGCGCGGGCTCCATGTACGGGCCGCTGGTGGGCGCGGTGCTGCTCACGCTGACCGACGCGCTGCTGGCGCGCTGGCCTTCGGCGCAGCACTTTCTCTACGGCTTCCTGCTGCTGTTCGCGCTGTACGTCATGCCCGGCGGCGTGGTGGGCCTGTTCAACAAGTGGTTCATGAAGTCGCGCCACCGGGGCGAGGGCGCCGGCAACGGCGTGCCCGGCCAGATCGGCCCTGGCGGCGAAGGCGAGCTGCTGGTGGTGCAGGGCGTGAGCAAGTCGTACGGCGGGGTGAAGCCCGCGCAGGACGTGTCGTTCCGCCTGCAGCGCGGCCACATCCATGCGCTCATCGGGCCCAACGGCGCGGGCAAGAGCACCATGATCAACATGCTCACCGGCGTGATCGCGCCCGACGCGGGCTCCATCCGCTTCCTGGGCGAGAACATCGCCGGGCGGCCCGCGCACACCATCTGCTGCATGGGCATGGGCCGCACCTTCCAGAACCTGCGCCTGTTCGCGGAGCTCTCGGTGCTCGACAACGTGATGCTCGGGCGGCACAGCCGCATGAGCAACGGCTTCCTGTCGTCGCTGGTGGCATGGCCCACCGCCGGCAAGCAGGAGCGCGAGACGCGCGAGCGCGCGTTGCAGCTGCTCGACCTGGTCGGCCTCGGCCACCTCGCGCACTGGCCCGCGGGCAGCCTGCCCTACGGCCTGCAGCGCCGCGTGGAGCTGGCACGCGCGCTGGCCACCGAGCCGCAGCTGCTGCTGCTCGACGAACCCGCCGCCGGCCTCAACCCGCAGGAGACCGCCGAGCTCGGCGAGCTGCTGCTGCGCGTGGGCAAGTGCGGCGTGTCGATCCTGATGGTGGAGCACCACATGGACCTGGTCATGTCCATCTCCGACCACGTGATCGTGCTCGACTACGGCATCAAGATCGCCGAGGGCAAGCCCGCCGAGGTGCAGGCCAACCCGCGCGTGGTCGAGGCCTACCTCGGCGTGGACGACGAAGACGAAGCGCCGGCGCATTGCGCGAACGCACCGCACACCGTGCCCGCTTGAGCGAAAGACCGAAACCATCATGTTGAAAATCGAATCGGTGAAGGTCTCCTACGGCGCCATCGAGGCCGTGAAGGGCGTGAGCCTCGAGGTGCGCGCGGGCGAGGTCGTCACCATCATCGGCGCCAACGGCGCCGGCAAGAGCACGCTGCTGAAAAGCATCGTCGGCCTGGAGCCCGTGGCCGAAGGCCGCGTGCTCATCGACGGCAACGACTGCACCCACGTGCCCGCCCACCAGCGCGTGGGCCTGGGCGTGGCGCTGTCGCCCGAGGGCCGCGGCGTGTTCCCCGACCAGACGGTGCGCGAGAACCTCATGCTCGGCGCCTACTCGCGGCGCAACGACAAGGCCTTCGTGGAGCGAGCCATCGAGCGCGAGTTCGCGCGCTTTCCGCGCCTGAAAGAACGCCAGCACCAGCCCTCGGGCACGCTGTCGGGGGGCGAGCAGCAGATGCTGGCCATTGCCCGCGCGCTCATGAGCGAGCCGCGCCTGCTGCTGCTCGACGAGCCCTCGCTGGGCCTGGCGCCGCTCATCATCAAGGACATCTTCGACGCCATCCGCCAGCTGCGCAGCTCGGGCCTCACCATCCTGCTGGTGGAGCAGATGGCCAAGCAGGCGCTGGGCGTGGCCGACCGCGCCTACGTGCTCGAAACCGGCTGCATCACGCTCGAGGGCTCCGGCCGCGAGCTGCTCGACAACCCCAAGGTGAAGTCCGCGTACCTCGGCACGCACTGACCCATCGCCTCCCGCTCAACTTGCAAAGGACACACCCATGACCGCACCCACCACCAAGAAATTCGCCAGCCAGGCCGACCTGGAAGAAAAGAAGGTCTCCTTCACCCGCCTTTCCGAGAACGCCTACGCGTACACGGCCGAGGGCGACCCCAACACCGGCATCTTCATCGGCGACGAGGCCGTGATGGTGGTCGACACGCAGGCCACGCCCGCCATGGCGCAGGACGTGATCCGCCGCATCCGCGAAGTCACGCCGCTGCCCATCAAGTACGTGCTGCTGAGCCACTACCACGCGGTGCGCGTGCTGGGCGCGTCGGCGTACTTCAAGGAAGGCGCGGAACAGGTCATTGCCAGCCGCGACACCTACGACCTGATCGTGGAGCGCGGCGAGCAGGACAAGGCCAGCGAAATCGGCCGCTTTCCGCGGCTGTTCCGCAACGTGGAGTCGGTGCCCGCCGGCCTCACCTGGCCCACCATGACCTTCGACGGCACCATGAGCGTGTGGCTGGGCAAGAAGCTCGAAGTCAAGATCGCGCAGGTCGGCCGCGGCCATACCAAGGGCGACACCATCGCCTACCTGGAAGACCAGAAGATCTGCTTCGCGGGCGACCTCGTGGAGTACCAGAGCACCGCCTACGCGGGCGACTGCTACTTCCGCGACTGGCCCACCACGCTGGACCGCCTCGCGGGCTTCGGCTTCGAGAAGCTGGTGCCCGGCCGCGGCGCCGCGCTGGAGAACGCGAGCGACGTGCGCAAGGCCATCGCCTCCACGCGCGCCTTCATCTCCGACGTGTACACGCTGGTCAACAACGGCGTGGCCGCGGGCAAGACGCTGAACGTGATCTACAAGGAAACCGTGGCCGCGCTGCGCCCCACCTATGGTCACTGGGTCATCTTCGACCACTGCATGCCCTTCGACGTGACGCGCGCGTACGACGAGGCCACCGGCCATGTGGACCCGCGCATCTGGACGGCGGAGCGCGACATCGAGATGTGGAACGCCCTCGAAAGCTGAGGTGAACCCACGCGCGCCATCGCCGGGTGCACCGGCACCGGCGTCATCGGCTCTATCGGCGTCATCGGCGCCTTCGGCTTCACCGCCGGGTGCCACGCCCGCCGCCGTGCAAGGCTGGCTGCTGCTGGCCATGGTGCTGTGGGGCGTGAACGTGTCGGCCGTGAAGACGCTCACCGCCACCTTCGAGCCGCTGACGCTGGCGGCCGTGCGCATGGTGGTGGCGTGCTGCGCGCTCAGCGCCATCGTGCTGTGGCGGCGCACCGGCCTGCCGGCGCTGCATGCGCGGCAGCTCGCGGCGCTCGCGGGCTGCGCGTTTCTCATGGTGTACGCCAACCAGATCCTGTTCGCGCAGGGGCTGCAGCGTTCCACCGCCACCAACGGCGCGCTCATCATGGCGCTGAGCCCGCTGGTGTCGTCGCTGATGGCCGCGCTGGTGTTCGGCGAGCGCTTCACGCCGCGCCGCATGCTGGGCGTGGCGCTGGGCTTCGCCGGCGTGGCGGCGGTGGTGCTGAGCCACCCCGGCGCGGGGCTGTCGAGCGCCGGCATCGGCGACCTGATGCTCGCGCTGTCGGTCGTCAGCTTCGCGGTCGGCGGCGCCGGCGTGCAGCGGCTGGCGCGGCAGATCGATCCGCTGTCGATCAGCTGGGTCATCTACATCGTGGGCACGCTCATGCTGGTGGTGCACACCGTGCTCGGGCCTTCGCGGCTGGGCACTGCGCAGCTGTTTCCCGGCGCCTGGCCGTGGGTGCTGGTGCTGTTCTCGGGCATTGCCGCCACCGCGGCGGGCAACCTCATCTGGAACCGCGCCATCTCCGTCATCGGCATGGCGCGCACCGCCGTGTTTCTCTATTGGGTGCCGGTGTTCGGCGTGGGCTTCGCGGCGCTGCTGCTGGGCGAAACGCTGACCTGGTGGCACCTGGCCGGTTTTGCCGCGGTGATGACGGGCACCTGGCTCGGCACGCGGCCCGTTGCCGTGGCGGCGCCCGTGCCGGTGCGGCCCGCCTCCTGATTTCTTCTTGCCATGCCTGCTGCCATGCCCGATGCCATGCCCCTGCTGTTCCAGCCCCTGAAGCTGCGCGAGCTCACGCTCGCCAACCGCGTCGTCATCTCGCCGATGTGCCAGCACGCCGCCGAGCGCGGCCACGCCACGCCGTGGCACATGGTGCACCTGGGCAAGTTTGCGCTGGGGGGCGCCGGCCTCATCCTCACCGAGAGCACCGCGGTCGATCCGCGCGGGCGCATCGGCACGGCCGACCTCGGGCTGTGGAAAGACAGCCAGATCGCGCCGCTGAAGGCCGTGGTCGATTTCGTGCACGCGCAGGGCAGCGCCATTGGCGTGCAGCTGGCGCACGCGGGGCGCAAGGCAGGCAGCGAGCCGCTGTGGGAGGGCGGCGCCGCGTTGAGCGACGCGCGCATGGCCGCCGACGACGAGCCGTGGGAGCGCCTGGGCCCCAGCGCGCTGGCCGCCGGGCCCGGCTGGTCGGCGCCGCGCGCGCTCGATGCCGACGGCATCGCCTCGGTCGTGAGGCATTTCGTCGATGCCACGGTGCGCGCCGACAAGGCCGGCTTCGACGTGGTCGAGCTGCACTTCGGCCACGGCTACCTGGTCGCGAGCTTTCTCTCGCCCAACGCCAACCACCGCGGCGACGCGCTCGGGGGCAGCCGCGAGAACCGCATGTGGCTGGCGCTGGAAATCGCGACGCGCGTGCGTGCCGCCTGGCCCGCGGGCAAGCCGTTGTTCTGCCGGCTGTCGGCGGTCGACGGCACCCTGGACGGCTGGGGCCTCGACGATTCCGTGGTGCTCGCGCGCGAGCTCAAGCGCTGCGGCGTGGACGTCATCGACTGCTCGTCGGGCGGGCTCACCGAAGAGACGCGCGCGCTGCCCGTGCCGCGCGGCCTGGGCTTTCAGGTGCCGTTCTCGGAGCGCATACGGCGCGAGGCGCAGGTGCCCACGCAGGCGGTCGGAATGATCGTCGACGCGCAGCAGGCCGAGGCCGTGCTCGAGGCGGGGCAGGCCGACCTGATCGCGCTGGGCCGCGAGGCGCTGTTCGACCCCTACTGGCCGCACCACGCCGCCGCCGCGCTGGGCGCGGACCCGGGCTTCGAGCGCTGGCCCGTGCGCCACGGCGTGTGGCTCGCCAAGCGCGCGCCGGGCCTGGCGCGTGCCCGCGCGGAAGCCGAGATGGAAAGCAACAAGGAGACCGACCGATGACCGAACCGACGACCCTGCGCATGGGCCTGATCCGCAAGAAGCCCGAGTGGACCGACGCAGCCTTTCGCACCCACTGGCGCGACAGCCACGGCCCGCTGGTCGCGCAGCTGCCCACGCTGCGCGCCTACCGGCAGAACCTGGTGGTCGACCGGCTGCAGCGCGGCATCGACTTTGCGCGCGGCCCGTGGGACTTCGACGGCTTTTCGCAGCTGCGCTTCGACGAGGCCGCGCAGGCGAACGCGGCCTTCCACAGCGGCGAACTGGCCGCGGCCATTCGCGCCGACGAAGAACACTTTCTGGGCGGCCTGCACATCGTGAGCGTGGCGCAGAGCGAAGTCATCGCGCTGCCGCCCAGGCCCGAAGGGCTGCTCAAGCGCATCTCGCTGCTGCGCCGCCCGGTCGCGCAGACCGAGGAAGACTTTCGCCGCGAATGGAAGGTGCATGCCGACCACGTGCGCCGCATGCCCGGCGTGAGCGGCTACCGGCAGAACGTGGTGACCGCGCGCGAGTTCGTGAAGGGCACGCCGTGCGGCTACCCCGAGCTGCCCATCGACGGCATCGTGGAGCTGTGGTTCGAGAACACCGACACGCTGAACGCCGCCTTCGCCTCGCCGCAAGGGCAGGTGACGATGGCGCATGCGCTCACCTTCCTGGCGGAGATCACGGCCTTCGTGGTGGAAGAGCACCGGGTGGTGTAGCGGGGCGAATGCCGGGGCGTTCGCGGCTGCTTGCGGAGGCCCTCGTACCATCTGGCACCGTCTGGCACCGTCTGGCACCGTCTGGCACCATCGGGCCTCAGCATGGAGGCACGCATGGGTCGGATCTTTTTCGTGGCGCTGGTCATGGCCGTGGCCGCGTGTTCGGCATCGGCCCAGACGCGCAAGCCGTTCCCGCCCGGCGTGGTCGGCGCCATGCAGGTCGATGCGGGCACGGAGTACGTGTTTCTCGACCGGCCGAGCACCGTGGGCGGTGCCTGCAAGGGGTGGAAGGCCGTGTCGATCCAGCAGCCCGGCCGGCTGGGCTCGGGCACGCTGGGCGTGATGTGCTGGAAGGAATCGAATGGCCGGCTGCTGACCGCCACGGCCGCCAAGGTGTCGCCGCAGATCGCGTCGATGGACCTGATTCGCTGAAAAACGAATCTGGCGAATCCGCGAAGCTGCCGGGCTAGACCGGCAGCAGGCGCTTGCCCTGAACGCGCGCCGCGCGCGCCGGCACGTCCGGCCGAGCCGGCATCCATTCGACCTCGGCCTCGTTCCCTGCCACGGCACGCACCTCCGCATCGCCCGGCAGAACGAACTGGCTGATCAGCGCGTCCAGGTTGCGCGCCTGGTCGCGCAGCCCCTGCGAGGCCGCGGCCGAGGCCTCGACCATGGCCGAGTTCTGCTGCGTCATCTGGTCCAGCCGGGTGACGGCGGTGTTGATCTGCCCGATGTCCTGCATCTGCGACTGCGTGGACGCGGTGATGGCGCTCACCGTGCCCGCCACCTGGCCGATCGACGCCACGATGCGGCCCATGGTCTGGCCCGCGTTGTCGGCCAGCACCGTGCCCGCCTCGATGCGCTGCACCGAGTTGTCGATGAGCCCCTTGATCTCGCGCGCCGCCGCGGCCGAGCGCGTGGCCAGCTGCCGCACCTCCGACGCCACCACCGCAAAGCCGCGCCCCGCGTCGCCCGCGCGCGCGGCCTCCACCGCGGCATTGAGCGCGAGGATGTTGGTCTGGAACGCGATGCCGTCGATCACGCTGGTGATGTCGGCCACCTTGTGCGAGGCGCGGTGAATGTCCTGCATGGTGTGCACCACCTGCGAGACCACCTCGCCGCCCTGCGCCGCCACCGCGGCGGCGGCGCCGGCGAGCTGCTCGGCCTGGTGCGCGGCCTCGCTGGCGTGCTGCACGTTGCGCATCACCTGCTCCAGCGCCGCCGCGGTCTGCTGCAGGCTGGCCGCGGCGTCTTCGGTGCGTGCCGACAGGTCGGTGTTGCCCTGCGCCATGTCGCTGGCGGCGGTGCGCACGTTCTGCACCGACTCGCGCACTCGCAGCACCAGCTCGCGCAGCGCGCCCTGCATCGCGCCCAGCGCCAGCAGCATCTGGCCGGCCTCGTCGCGCGCGTGGCCTTCAATGTCTTGCCGCAGGTCGAGGCTGGCCACGCGCTCGGCGGTTTCGTTGGCCGCGCGAATCGGCCGGCCGATGCTGCGCACCAGCCACTGCGCCAGCACCGCGCCCAGCAGCAGGGCGGTGGCGCCGAAGAGCACCAGCGCCAGCCGCGCCGACGCGCTCAGCTCGGCGATGCGCACCCCGGCCGCGTCGATGGCCGCGCGCTGCGACTGGGCCAGCCTGGCTACCGCGGCCAGCAACGCGGCCGAGCTGGGCTGGAAGCGCTGCGCGTACACGTTGCGGATGCGCTCGGTCAGGCCCGAATCGCGGGCGGCCACCAGCTCTTTCACCGCGGCGGCGAAGTCCTTGGCGGCGGTGTCGGCCTGCGCGAGCAGGGCGCGGTCGGCGTCGTCCTGCAGGCGCTCGCCCACCTGCTTGAGCAGGTCGTTGTATTGCGTGGCGGTGGCCTGGATGTCGGCCGACAGGATCTCGCCCACCTCGGGCTCGGAGCTCAGCGCCATCGCCTTGTAGCGCTCGGCGTTGATGGCCTGCAGGCGGTAGGCGTCGACCACCAGCCGCTCGGACACGCCGTGCTCCTGGATGGCGTCGCGCGTGGCGTCGTCCACCTTGGCCAGCGACCAGATGCCGATGCCCGAGCCCGCCAGCGTGAGCAGCAGCACGACGCCGAAGGTGGCCAGCAGGCGGCGACCGAGGATGTTGCGGGGGCGCGCGGCGGGGGCGGAAGCTGTCCGGGAAGAGGATGTATGGAAAGAGCTTGTGCGGAAAGAGGACGTAGGCGCGGTGCCGGGGGTGCGAAGGTGTGGTGTCACGAAGGCGGTGCGCCCCGGCGGCTGCGGCCGGGAGCGGTCATGAGGGCAGGGGAGGGTTCCCGCCCCGCATTGGAGCGCCGCCCTGTGACCAGCCCTTGACGCCGCCGCTTACCGCCCGGGCGCGAAGGGGCGTTCAGCGTGCTGACACAAACACGTGGACACGAAAACGCGCGCCTCAGCGCCCCGCGCGGTGCGAGGCTTCCAGCGCGCGGGCGTTGTCCACCTCGCGCGGTTTCGCCAGCTTGAACTTGCCGCACTGCTGGCACTGGTAATGGCGAAGCCAGGGGAGCAAACGCATCCAGGTGCGCCGGGGAACGCGCGCCAGGTGAACGGGCTCGCACGGGCAGGCACTCAAGGCCTTCATCAGGAAACTCCAGGTGGGGTGTCTGCGTGCACCGTCCCCCGGCTACGTGAGCGCGAGGGTTGTCTCTGGTTGCCGCAGTGAAAGTGCGCGGATTCTGGGCGTTAACGAAAATTTCTACATCACGGGTTTCCGTAGAAATTTCACCTGGTTGGTGATTGCGAGTGAATCCATTTGGCTTCGTTGTGCGTAGTTCTGTCGGAGGAGGGTCCCGCGGGTCTCGCTGATCGCGCGCCGCGGACCCTCTCCCACCTTCGACACGCACCGCAGCCTCCGCGGCGCGCAGAACAAAAACCGCAATTTCCGCTATCCGAAATTCATGAGAACCGCGATCACGTCCTCGGGACGGATTTTTTTCGTCCAGATGGAGGGCGAGCCGGCCACCGTCCGGGACTACATGGTTGCAGCGCAGGTGTACCTGTCGCTGCTGGAAGAGCAGTTCGACAACGCGCTCGACCTGATCTCGTCGTTTCGCGCCGCCGCGGCCGAAGCCGGCACCGGCCTGCTCACCGACGAGGAGCTGGAATCGGCCAAGCGCTGGCACTACGCGCACGCGCATGCGGACCGCGTCGCCCGGCCGCTGCTGAGCAACCCGAAGGCGCAGCGCTTCGTGTTCCGGCTGGGCGCGCGCGAGGCTGCGGCGAGCATCGGGTAGGGCCCGCACTCCCCCGTTCATGGGATGGACGCCGGGGATGCGGCGGCGACACTGGGGCGCGAAAAAAACAATGCAAAAAGGCCCTCCCCGCGCATCGCGGCGAAGGGCTCCGAGGCACGCTCCACCCCTTGACCCCACCTCCCATTTCCGTCGACCTGCAAGGCGGCTGGTCTTGCTCGTTCCACTTCAAGCAGGGCGCCAGCGGCGGCTATGCGGGCGTGGCCGAGATCGCGCGGGACGGCTTGCGGCGCGGGGAGCTGGTGATCATGGCGCAGCCGTCGCTCGACGCCGCCGTGGCGCGCGTGAAGCTGCGGGCCAGCCAGTTCGTGAGCGTGCGCTCCGACAACGCGGCGCACCAGCCGTGGCGGCAGCGGCCCTGAATTCGGGGGGCGCGGGGGTGTGCGGGGTTGTGCGGGGTTGTGCGAGCTTTTGCAGCCTGTGAATCGCGTCTTTCGAACTCCCCGACCCACCGTTCTTGAGACGGGCCGGGGAGAGCCTTCAGGGCCACGGTGGTGGGCGATTGAAGGCTGCCGGGGTACCTTGCGCCGCTACTTGCCGCTCTGGTCGGCTTTGTCGGTCTGGTCGGCCTTGCCCCCGCGCGGCGCGCAGACCTGAATCAGGTCCATCACTTCCTTCGCGAGCTCGGAGGCCAGCCAGAACACGTTGTCGCGGTGCACGGGGCCCGCGTCTTCCTGGCCCGGCGGGCCGCCGTGGCAGTAGCACAGCAGCGAGTGAAGCTGGGTGCTCTTTTCCTCGAGCGTGCTCCAGGGGTCCGGGGGGTCTCCAGCGGCGGGTACGGGCGTGGAGGGGCGGGCTATATTTGGGGTAGCCATGGGGTGCTTCCTTTTGACGGTTGGGCACTTCGTTGGTTAGACGGCCGGGGTGTTGATTGCGCCCCGGCCGTCGCCTTTTGATACCTTGCATTCGCGCCTTTGCCAGTGGGCATCGGCGACCCGCTGCAAGGCAGGCGGTCTGTTCGTTCAAGTGCTCGAGGGTGATGCGCTCCTTGTCCCGCGGGGCGAGACTTTGGGTGGTGAGGGCACCCACTTTAGAGACGAACGGCGCGGCGCGGGAAACGCAAATGCCCAGTAGTTCTCGAAATGGCCGGGTAAGTGCTGCGCGCTGGCGCGGGGTCACAAAGGCTGACTTTTGTAGACGCTGCGGCGCTGGTTTTGACGCCGTTTCTAGCGCCGTTCTGACGCCGTTTTTGACGCCGTGAAAAAGGCTCCTGCGGGAGCCTTGGTGCGTCCAGAGGGAATCGAACCCCCATCTGGCCCTTAGGAGGGGCCCGTTCTATCCGTTGAACTATGGACGCTGTGTGGTGCCTGCCGTGGCAGGCGTGGCCCTCGTTGACGAAGAAGTTTGTCGGGGCCGGCAGCGGCCCGCACTTTACCAGCTTGAAGCGCCTCGCCCGCGACCTCAGTCGTACTTCACCGTATAGATCAGGTCCACCCCGCTCGTCTGCCCCGCCTGCCCGCGCAGCGTGAGCTTGGTCGTCAGGTCGTAGAAGATGAAGATGGTGCCGAAGGTGCCGCCCAGGCTGCGTTCGTAGGTCAGGTAGAAGTCCTTCGACAGCCGCTTGCCCAGCGTGACCGCCGATTCGCGCAGGTCGCCGCCGCTGCCCGGGCCCTTGAAGCCCAGCTCGTCCAGGCCGAAGCGGCTGGCCAGGCTGCCGCCGCTGCCACTGCCGCCGATCTTGCCGATGAGCGACAGCGCGGCCTGCTGCAGCAAGGCCGACTCGCCGCCGCTGGTGGCCGAGGCGCGGCCCAGGATGACCCACGACAGCGTTTCGGCATCGGACAGCGCGGGCTCCGAATACAGCTTCACGCGCGGCGACTGCGCGCTGCCCGTGATTTGCACGCCCGCGCGCTGCGACAGGTTCGGGCGAATCGCGAGGATGTCGAGCGCCGGGTTGTCGAACGGGCCGTTGAAGCGGGCCACGCCGGTTTCCACGTCGAGCTGCTGGCCGTAGGCGCGGTACTGGCCCTTCACGGTCTTCACCTCGCCGGTGATGCGCGGCGGGGCGTTGAGCCTGGTGCTGCGAATTTCGAGGTCGCCCTCCAGCCGGGTGGTGATGCCGCGGCCCTGCACGGCAAAGTCGTCGCCCAGGTCGAAGTTGACGACGATGTCCGGGGGCTTGGCGGTCTGCGCGGTGGGGGCCTTGGCGTCCTGCGCGGCTTGCGCCTGCGCACGGGCCGCGTCGCGCTGGGCGGCCTCGGCAGCCTCGCGGTCCTTGGCGGCGGAGCGCACGACCACGTCGCTGCCCAGGCTGGGCGCGGTCTCGTCGGGCAGGATGATGACGGCGCGGTCGGTGCGCAGCTTGCCGCGCACGCGGAACTGGCCGTTGTCCAGCCCCGCCTGCAGGTCGCCCGATAGCGTGACCTGCCGGTCGGTGCGCACCAGCACGCGCAGGCCGCGCAGCTGGCCCTGCAGCGCCATGCGAATGCCCGATGCGGCACCGCTGGCGGGCCCCCAGTTCATGCTGCCGCTGGCCGAGAGGGTGCCGCCGTCGGTGCGGGCCTCGCTGGCGGCGGTGCTGCGGTTGCCGCTCTGGCCGGCAATGCGCGCGGTGCTGCCGGCGCCGCCCTTCAGGGTGAATTCGGTGATCTGCACGCTGTCGCCGCTCAGCGTGGCGCGCAGGCGGCCGTCGCGCAGGTCCAGCCCTTCGACCGGGGCGCGCAGCGCGAGCTTGTCGGCGCCCAGGGTGCCGTTCCAGCGCGGCACGGCGCGGTTGCCCGACAGGGTGGCGCTGGCGTCCAGCGTGCCGGCGATGCGCCAGCCCGGCGGGGCCAGCATCGACCACACGCCCAGGTTGGGCAGCGCGGCCCTGATGGTGCCGCCCAGCGGCGCGTCGGGCGCCCACTGCCAGCCGCCGGCGCGCTGCTGCACGCGGGTGTTGATGTCGGCGTCGATCTTGCCGGCGCGCTCGCTGTCCCAGGCCAGGGTGGCGCGCACGGCTTCGCCTTCGGCGTCCAGCCGCAGCTCGGCCTGGCGCAGGCCGGCGGGGGTGCTGGGGGCGTCGCCGTTGGCGGTGGCTGCGTTCATGGTGCGTTCGCTGGCGGTGCCCGTGCCGGTGCTCACGATGCGCGTCACCAGCGCGGCCTCGCCGGCCTGCACGCGAATGTCGCCGCTCTGGCGCGCGATGCGCACCTTGGCGCGCAGGGTGTCGGCGGCGTCGATGTCCCAGTCGCCGTCGAACATCAGGTCGCCGCTGATGCCGTATTCGCCCAGCGTGGCGTTGGCGCCCAGCGCGCCGGCCCAGGCCATGGGCAGGCCCTTGAGCTCGCCCTTCGACTGCACGCGGAACACGCGGTTGGGCGCCGCGCCGCTCTGGCTGAAACGCAGCGGCTGCCACTCGATGCGCACGGTGCCGGGCACGGGGCCGCGCAGCGTGGCCGTGGCGGCGGAGGCTTCCACGTCGAGCCGCGGCGCATTCCCTGTGGTGCTGCGGATGGTGGCCGTCACCTCGCGGCCCAGCTCCACCACCCACGGGTCGCCGGGGCGGGCGCTGTCCGCCGCCTGCAGCTTCAGGCTGGCCAGCGCGGCGCGCCATTGGCCGGGGCCGGCAATGCCGCCGCTGGCGCGGGTGTCGATGTTGATCTTCTGCGTGCCGGTGGCGGCTTCGCCCTTGAGCGTGAGCGTGGCCTGCGCGAGGCTGCCGGCCAGGTCGGCGCGCAGGTCTTTCAGTTGCACGACAGTGGGCACGGCGGTGGCCGTTGCGTTGGCCGGGGCCGGGGTCGCGGGCAGCGTCAGGTCCAGCCGCGGCACGCCGAGCATCGCCTTCAGGCTGGGCTCGGTGATGCCGCGCTGCGCGGGCGCGTTGGCGTTCTCGAGCCGGCGCTGAATGGTCTGCCAGCCGCCCTGCCAGCTGGCGTCCAGCTTGGCCGAGCCCTTGGCGCTGGCGCCGGCGAACACGCCCGAGAGCCCGGGCAGGCCCTGCACCCAGCGCTGCAGGGTGTCGGCGTCGTCGATGCTGGCCTTGATGTCGCCGCCGCCCGATGTCTGGGCAATGCGGCCTTCCACTTGCGCGCTGCCGCCCGGCAGCACCAGCGCGAGCTTGCCGCTGGCGGCCTGCTCGGCCACGCGCACCTGCAGCTTGCCGTCGACGCTGGCGCGCTGGGCCTCGATGCGCAGCGTGCGCAGGTCGAGCACCTGGTCTTTCCACTGGCCCTGGGCCAGCGCGCGGTCGAGCGCGAAGCCGGGCAGCGCCTTGCTGCCCGCGCCCCCTTCGGCGCGCAGGGCGGCGTCGAAGGTGATGGTGCTGTCGACCTGCTCGGCCTTGAGCGTGCCGCTCACGGGCGCGCCCGACAGCTCGGTGTACAGCGCGCCGGGCCGCACGCCGCGCACGGTGGCCTGGGCCTGCCAGGGCGACGGCGCGGGGCTCCACTTGCCGGCCGCGTCGATGCGCCCGCCGCCCGCGCGCACGGTGGCTTCGGGAAAGGTCCAGTTCGTGCCGTCGAAGCCGACCTTGGCCTGCACCTGCTCCACGGGCAGCTTCTCCTGGTCCCACGGGCCGGGCAGGGCGTTGCGGATGTCGGCCGATGCCTTCCATGCGGCGGGGCCGGTGTCGGCGTCGGGTTGCAGCTCGACGGTGCCGGTCAGCTGCGTCTGCGGCGCGCCGGGCCACAGGCTCGACGCATCGACGTTGCGCAGGTCGGCCTTGGCGTCGATCACCGGCTGGGGCAGCCAGGGCGCGATCTGCGCCTGCAGCCTGGCTTCCATGGGGGCGTCGGCGTTTTCCTCGGCGGGCTTCAGCTCGGCGGCCACCTGCAGCCGCGCGTCGGCGGTGGCGAGCGTGCCCTTGACGGTGGCCGCGGCCAGCACGTCGATCTGGTGGTCCTCGGCCAGCGGCGCTTTCACGCGGCCGTCGAGCGCGGCGTCGATGGCCATGGGCGCGGGGCCCTGCAGCTTCACGCGGGCGCTGTAGTGGCCGTCGGCAATGTCCACGCCCTTGACCTCCAGCGCGTGCTCGGAGGCCTTGTTGAAGGTATAGGTGCCCGACAGGTTCAGCGCCTGCAGCACCGGCGGGCCGGCCCAGCGCACCTCGTCGATGCGGAACGGCAGCTCGACCTCCACCGGCAGCACGATCTGCTCCAGCGGCTTCGTGGGCTCGGTGCCGGGCGCGCCGCGCTTTTCAATGAGCACCTGCTTCGCATGCACTTCGCCGAGCTGCACCTTGCGCTGGAACAGCGGCGCCAGTTGCCAGCCAATGGTGGCGTCGTTCACCTCCACGGCAATGCTCTCGCTCTGGTACTTGAGCCAGCCGATGTGGCCGCCGGTGCGCAGCGAGCCGGTCACGTCGCGGCTTTCCAGCGTCTGGCCGGCGGGCAGCCGCTGCGCGGCCTGCGCGAGCGCGAAGGCCAGCGACTTGTTGGAGCCCAGGTACCACCACGCGCCCGCGGCCAGCAGGAGCACCACGAGCAGCAGGGCGGTCACGGTCCAGGCGAACGCGCGCGCGGCGCGGCGTGCGCGCGAGCGGCGCACGGCGGGGGGGACCGGTGTCGGTGTCTGCGACGGCGTGAGCTCAGGCGTCGGGTGGGTGTCGGCGTCGTTCTGCATCGAGGCCATCAGAAAGTGAAGCCGAGGCGAAAGTGCAGGCGGAACTTCTTCGTGTCCACGCCGTAGGCCAGGTCGGCCTGCACCGGGCCCACGGGGCTGCGCCAGCGCGCGCCCACGCCCACGCCGACCTTGGGCTTGAGCTCGCCGGGCTTGTCGGCCACGGCGCCGGCGTCGACGAACATCACGCTCTCCCAGGCGGTGAGCTTGTCCTTGTAGACGAAGGGGCGCTGCCACTCGGCGCTCATCACGCCCAGGTAGCGGCCGGCCACGATCTGCCCGTCGGGGCGCACGGTGCCGATCTGCTTGTAGCTGTAGCCGCGCACGGTGGTGTCGCCGCCGGTGAGGAACATGAGCGTGGAGGGAATCTGCGCGCTGTCTTTCGCGGCGACGGCGCCCGCTTCCACGCGCAGTTGCAGGCGGCTGCGGCGCGCGCGGCTTTCCTTGTCGTCGGCGGAGCCCAGCGGCACCACGCCGAGCCAGCGCGCGTAGGTGCGCGTGAAGGGCACCTGCTCGCCGGTCAGCGTGTAGCCCGCGGCCACTTCCAGCGCCAGGCCGTAGCCGCGCGTGGGGGCGGCGTTGTCGTCGAAGTAGCGGCCGGTCCAGCCCCAGTTGGCGGTCACGGCGGAGGCCGAGGGCGGCGCGTCGATGCCGCGGTTCTGCGCGTAGTCGTACTGCAGGAAGTAGCTGCGGTCGATGTGGTCGCTGGCCTTGCTGCGCCCGCCGCGCAGCCGGCCGCTGTCGACCACGTAGCTGCCCGACTGCTCGCTCTTGAGCTCGGCGCCGGTGAACCATTGCCAGCCGCGGTCGTCGGGAATGGCCTTGAGCTCGGTGCTCAGCGACTTGATGTCGCGGTCGAGCGAAAGCCGCGACACGGCGCGCCAGCCCAGCAGCGGCACCTGGTTATGAATATGGTCGAGCGACAGGCGCGGGCCGTTGTCGGTGGTGAAGCCCACGCCGGCCACCACCTTCTGCAGCGGCGCCTCGCGCAGCTGCGCGATGACGGGCGCGGCCAGCGGGTTGCCGCTTTCGGTGTCCAGCGTGAGGAACACGGAGTCGTAGTAGCCGCTGCTGGCCAGGCGCTGCTGCGCGTCGAGCAGCTTCTGCTGGTCGTAGTCCTGCCCGCTGGGCAGGCGCGCGATGCGGCGCGCGCCGTCGGGGTCGTAGCGCTGGATGCCGCGCAGCACCAGCGGGCCGAACTTGTATGCCGGGCCCGACTGGTAGGTCGCGTTCAGCCGCGCCTCGTGGCGGTCGGCATCGACCTCGGCGCGGCTCAGCTCGATGTTGCCGGTGGGAAAGCGCTTGGCCGTGAGGCTGCGCAGCGCGGTGGTCTTGGCCTCGTCCCAGGCCTGCTGGGTAAAGGGCTGGCCCGCGCGAAGGGCCCAGTTGGTGCGGATGCTGTCGCGCTGCGCCTCGGCGCTGGCGTCGTCGGCAATGGGGCCGGCGTAGCTGATCTGCACGTTGCTCACCTTGGTGATGTCGCCTGGCGACACGGTGATGACGATTTCTCTGGGGGCCTTGGTGCCCTGCGGCGTTTCGTTGAGCTCCAGCGTCAGCGTGGGCGTGAAGTAGCCCAGGGTGCCGAGCAGCTCGCGGGCGTTGGCCTCGGCGGCCACCATGAGGCGGGAGATTTCGGTGGCGCCCAGGTCGTCGAGTTCGCGGTAGCGCTGGATCTCGAGGTGCAGCTTGAGGTAGTCGCGCACGTCCTCGGGGCCGCGCACGTCGACGGTGAAGGCGTCGCGCTTGTCGGTCCTGGCCTTGTCGGCCTTGTCGTCGTCCTTGCCGCCATCTTTGCTTTCGGCCGTGTCGGCCGAACCGCCGCGAACCAGGCCCGCCACGGGCTGGCCTTCGGCCGGGTCCTTGCCTTTTCCCGGCAGCAGGCTGCAGCCTTGCAGAAGCAGGACGCCTGAAAAAAACAAAGCCGGCCACCACGCCGGCGAAGAAACGGATACCGCCCTGACCATGGGCGGATTCTGACAGCAAGCACCGGCGGTTCCTGAAGGCCCCGCGAGATCGCCGGCTTCGTCCTACTCGTCATGCTCGGCCATGCCTGGCCCTGCCGTGCCTCGAAAGCTACTTCGACAGCATCCGCATCGCCTCTTCGAGGCCGCGCAGGGTCAGCGGGTACATGCGGTTGGACATCAGCTGCTGCATCACGCCGATGCTCTGGCGGTACTGCCACACGCCCTGCGGCTCGGGGTTGATCCACGCGAACTTGGGAAAGGTGTGCGTGAGCCGCTGGATCCACTCGGCGCCGGCTTCTTCGTTGTTGTATTCAACGCTGCCGCCGGGTTGCAAGATTTCGTAAGGGCTCATCGTGGCATCGCCCACGAAGATCAGCTTGTAGTCCTTGTTGTACTTGCGCAGGATGTCCCAGGTGGCGAACTTCTCGGAGAAGCGGCGCTTGTTGTTCTTCCACATGAAGTCGTACACGCAGTTGTGGAAGTAGAAGAACTCCAGGTGCTTGAACTCGGTCTTCACGGCCGAGAAGAGTTCTTCCACCCGCGCGATGTGCTCGTCCATGGTGCCGCCCACGTCCATCAGCAGCAGCACCTTCACGTTGTTGTGGCGCTCGGGCCGCATCTTGATGTCGAGGTAGCCGGCGTTGGCCGCGGTCGAGTGGATGGTGTCGTCCAGGTCCAGCTCTTCCACGTTGCCTTCGCGCGCGAACTTGCGCAGCCGGCGCAGCGCCACCTTGATGTTGCGCGTGCCCAGCTCCTGCGTGTCGTCGTAGTCCTTGTAGGCGCGCTGGTCCCATACCTTCACCGCGCTCTTGTTCTTGCCGGCGCCGCCGATGCGGATGCCCTGCGGGTTGTAGCCGCCGTTGCCGAAGGGCGAGGTGCCGCCGGTGCCGATCCACTTGCTGCCGCCCTCGTGGCGTTCCTTCTGCTCCTCGAAGCGCTTCTTGAGCGTTTCCATGAGCTCGTCCCAGCCCATCTTCTCGATCTTGGCTTTTTCTTCGGCCGTGAACTCGCGCTCCAGCGTTTTCTTCAGCCAGTCGAGCGGCACTTCCTTGGTGAAGTCGGTGAGCATCTCCACGCCCTTGAAGTAGGCGGCGAAGGCGCGGTCGAACTTGTCGTAGTGCTTCTCGTCCTTCACGAGCGCGGTGCGCGAGAGGTAGTAGAAGTCGTCGATGCCGTAGGCGCCGTCGGAGTTGGGCCCCACCACGTCGGCCTGCAGGGCCTCGAGCAGCGTGAGGTATTCCTTGACCGACACCGGCAGCTTGGCCGAACGCAGGGTGTAGAAGAAGTCGATGAGCATGGGGCGCTCCTTTGGTTTCAGGCGCGGGGCTTGTCGAGCAGGTACAGCAGCTGCGCGCGCACCTCGGGCCACTCGCCCGCGCGCAGGCTGTACATGAAGGTGTCGCGGATGGTGCCGTCGCGGCGCATCGCGTTGCCGCGGATCACGCCGTCGCGCTTCGCGCCCAGCCGCTCGATGGCGCGCTGCGAGGCGAAGTTGAAGTTGTCGGTGCGCCAGCCCACCACGTGGCAGCCCAGCGCGTCGAAGGCGTGCGTGAGCATCAGCAGCTTGCAGGTGGTGTTGACGTGCGTGCGCTGGCAGCGCGCGGCGTACCACGTGTAGCCGATTTCCACGCGCTTCACCGCCGGCAGCATGTCGTGGAAGCTGGTGCTGCCGAGCACGGTGCCGGTGGCCTCGTCGGTCACGGCGAAGGCGAAGCGGTCGGTGGTGCCGAGCGCGGTCTCGATGTAGGCGCGCGTGTCTTGCGGCTCGGGCACGGAGGTGACGCGCAGCTTCCACAGCTCGCCGTCGGCGGCCGCGGCGCGCAGGCCTTCTTCATGGGCCAGCGCCAGCGGCACCAGCGCGATGCCGCGGGCCTTCAGCGTGACGGGTTCGACGAACGCCATTTCAAAACTCTCTCGGTTGCTCGGGGGACTGCTGTGGACTGCTGCGGGAACGCGGTCGGCTTCAGGCCCTGGGGTCGCCGTACTTGTGCACGTACCAGAGGCGTGCCGCCTGCGCCCCGGCGCCGCCGCCCAGGCCGACCAGCGCAATGCCGAAGATCTCGCGCTTGCCGTAGCCGCCGGCACCGAAGGCGTCGAGCCCGAGCAGCAGCCCGAGCCCGCGCCCGAGCAGCGCGCCCACCACGAAGAGCACCGCCTGGGCAATGCCCAGCTTCATCAGTTGCCTGGTGGAGTGGGGTTGTCGGCTCATGGGCCTAGCGGTTGTTGCGTTGCATGAAGACGAGCTTCTCGAAGAGCGTCACGTCCTGTTCGTTCTTCAGCAGCGCGCCCACCAGCGGCGGCACGGCGACCTTGTCGTCCTTGCTCTGCAGCGCTTCGAGCGGAATGTCTTCGGCCACCAGCAGCTTGAGCCAGTCGAGCAGCTCGGAGGTGGAGGGCTTCTTCTTCAGGCCGGGCAGGTTGCGCACGTCGTAGAAGGTCTTCATGGCCGCGGTGAGCAGCTCCTGCTTCAGGCCGGGGAAGTGCACGGCGACGATGTGCTTCATCGTCTCGGCATCGGGGAACTTGATGTAGTGGAAGAAGCAGCGGCGCAGGAAGGCGTCGGGCAGCTCCTTCTCGTTGTTGGAGGTGATGAACACCACCGGGCGGTGCTTGGCGCGAATGAGCTCGCGCGTTTCGTAGCAGTAGAACTCCATGCGGTCGATTTCGCGCAGCAGGTCGTTCGGGAATTCGATGTCGGCCTTGTCGATCTCGTCGATCAGCAACGCCACCGGCTCGTCGGCCGTGAAGGCCTGCCAGAGCACGCCCTTCACGATGTAGTTCTGGATGTCCTTCACGCGCTCGCCGCCGTCCACGTCCTTCAGTTGCGAGTCGCGCAGGCGGCTCACGGCGTCGTATTCGTACAGGCCCTGTTGCGCCTTGGTGGTCGACTTGATGTGCCACTGCAGCAGCGGCAGGCCGAGCGACTGGGCCACTTCCTCGGCCAGCATGGTCTTGCCGGTGCCGGGCTCGCCCTTGACGAGCAGCGGACGTTTGAGGGTGATGGCCGCGTTGACCGCGAGCATCAGGTCCTGCGTGGCGACGTAATTGTCTGAGCCCTGGAATTTCATGAGTGAGACGGAAGCTGGGGTGGAGAAAAGAACACACTCGACGCGCGTTGTGCAGCCTAGGGTTGGCCTGCACAGGGATCCGGAGGACCCCTGCCTATAATCGAATGTTGATTCGAAAAACTGTACTCTCCACGAGATTGTGCGCGCAAAATGAACAAGTTGTTGACCACGATGTTTGCCCTTGCTGTCGCTTGCGTGACGGTCTCGGCTGAAGCCCAACAAGTCACTGGCAAGGCCCAGGACGGGGCAAAGAAGGTACAGATGTGCGTGGGTTGCCACGGCATCATCGGCTACCAGGCCAGCTTCCCAGAGATCCACAAGGTGCCCATGATCGCGGGCCAGAGCGCCACCTACATCACGGCCGCGCTCACCGCGTACAAGGGCGGCGACCGCAAGCACCCCACTATGCGTGCCATTGCCGACACGCTCACCGAGCAAGACATCGCGGACCTCGCGGCCTACTACAGCCAGCTCGGCCTGAAGGACGGCAGCGCACCGCCGGCCACGCTGGCCAAGGCCACGCCGGCCAATGTCGAAGGGCTCATCACCCGCAACGCCGACAACAGCTGCACCAAGTGCCACGGCGCGAACTTCAACACCCCCAACGACGGCACCGTTCCCAAGCTGGCCGGCCAGCACGCCGACTACCTGTTCGTCGCGCTCAAGTCGTACCGCGTGAAGAACAACGCGCACCTGGGCCGCTCCAACGCAGTGATGGGCCAGCAGGTCGAAGAGAAGAAGTTCACCACCGCCGAGCTGAAGACGCTGGCCACCTACATCAGCTCGCTGCCCGGCGAACTGAAGACGGTGCCCGAGTCGCGCATTCACCACCGCGTGGACTGAGCACTGAGCACTGAGCGAAGGTTCAGTCTCATACAACAAAGCCCGTTTGCAGCGGGCTTTTTTCATGCCCGGGTTTTCCCCGAGCCGTGCGCAGCGTGTCGTGCGTCAGACGTCGAAGAACGCCGTCTCGTCCGTGCCCTGCATGCGAATGTCGAAGCGGTAGCTCACCGCGCCGCCCTGCACCACGCGCTCGGCGACCAGCGTGTGGCGGCGGTCGGCCGGCACGCTCTGCAGCACCTCGTCCTTCGCGTTGGCCGCGGCTTCGTCGCCGAAGTACACGCGCGTGAAGGCATGCAGCAGCAGGCCGCGCATGAGCACGATCACGTTGATGTGCGGTGCCTCGCCGGGGGCCTGCGCGCCGGGCTTGACGGTGTGGAACACGAAGCGGTTGCCTTCGGTGGTGCCGGTGCCGACGCGGCCGAACGCGCGAAAGCCCAGCGCGCGTGCCTCGTCGGGCGTCTGCGGGTAGCGGCCTTCGCCGTCGGGCTGGCTGATCTCGACCAGCGCGTCGTTGATCGGGTTGCCGTCGCCGTCGATCACGCGGCCTTCCAGGCGAATGCGCTCGCCGCTGGCGTTGTCCAACGCGAGCACGGCGTCGAAGGGCTGGTCGAAGTCGTAGCCGTACTGCGTGGCGGTGAGGCCGTACGCAAAGTAGGGGCCCACGGTCTGCGAGGGGGTCTGGCCGAAGTCGGCTTCCTGTGCGGTCATCAATGGCATGGTGTGTGTCTCCTGGCGGCTCAGCGGTTTTCGAAAGGCGTTTCGTCCGCGCCGCGCAGCACGATGTCGAACTGGTAGCCCAGCGCGTAGCCCTCTTCGGTGATGTCGAGGCTGAAGTCGGCAATCAGCCGGTTGCGATAGCGCTCGGGCGTGCCGGTGACCATCGGGTCGTACTGCAGCAGCGGGTCGCCGGGGAAGTACATCTGCGTGACCAGGCGGCTCGCAAAGCTCTGGCCGAACAGCGACATGTGGATGTGCTGCGGGCGCCATGCGTTCGGGTGGTTGCCCCAGGGGTAGGCGCCGGGCTTGATGGTGAGGAAGCGGTAGCGGCCTTCGCTGTCGGTCAGGCAACGGCCCGCGCCCAGGAAGTTGGGGTCCAGCGGTGCGTCGTGCTGGTCGACCTTGTGCACGTAGCGGCCCGAGGCGTTGGCCTGCCAGAGCTCGACCAGCGTGTTGGCCACCGGGCGGCGGTGCTCGTCGAGCACCTGGCCGGTGAGGATCATGCGTTCGCCCAGCGGCTCGCCGTTCTTGCGCGCGTTGCGCGTGAGGTCGTGGTCGAGCTCGCCGATGCTGTCGTGGCCGTACACCGGCTGCTGCAGCTCGCCGAGCGAGGCCTTCAGCGGAATCAGCGGCTTCTGCGGGCCGCGCTTCATGGTGGACTTGTAGCCCGGGTACACGTAGCTGGGGTGGGCTTGCCAGTCGCGCGGGGTGAGGACGGGCGATGCGCCGCCGTCGAGGTCTTTGGTCTTGGTCAACATGAACGTTGTCTCCTGTCGTGGGACGAATCCGGAAGCCGCCACTTTAGAAGCGCCGTTCAATGATGTAAATTGAAGATTGATACGTTCTCCATAACCAGCGGTTAAGCAACGCGCATTGAAAACCTCCGTCGACCTTCGCCAGGATTTCCTGCGCAACGTTCAGCTGCGCCACCTGCGCTCCTTCGTGGCCGTGGCGCAGGAGCGCCACCTCGCGCGCGCCGCCGAGCGGCTGGCGTTGAGCCAGCCGGCGGTGTCCAAGACGTTGTCGGAGCTGGAGGCCATCGTCGGCACGCGGCTGGTCGAGCGCAGCAACGCCGGGCGGCGCGGCGTGCAGGGGCTCACCGCCGCCGGCGAGCAACTGCTGGCGCACGCGCTGCGCGTGCTCGAGGCGCTGGACGCCAGCGCGCAGGCCGTGGCGCCGGCCGCGGGCGGGCGCATCGAGCGGCTGCGCATCGGCGCCTTGCCCAGCGTGGCGCCGGCCCTGTTGCCGGTGGCGCTGGCGCGCCTGCGCGAAGGCTGGCCGCAGGTGCAGATCGTGGTGAAGAGCGCCGCCAACGCCGCGCTGCTCGACGAGCTGCGCGCCGGCGAGCTCGACCTGGTGGTGGGCCGCATGAGCGACCCGCGCCTGATGGGCGGGCTGAGCTTCGAGCTGCTGCACACCGAGCCGCTGGTGTTCGCGGTGCGCGCGGGCCATCCGCTGGCCGCGCCTGCGCATGCGCGCCGGGCCTTGGCGGCGTCGGTGCAGGCGGTGATGGGCTTCCCGCTGGTGGTGTACGGCGAGGGCACCATCCCGCGCCACAACACCGAGAGCTTCTTGTCGGCGCGCGGCCTAGTGCTGCCGACCAACGCGCTGCAGACACTGGACGTGGCCGTGGCGAGCGCGCTGGTGGCGGTGTCCGATGCGGTGTGGATCACGCCGCTGGGCGCGGCGCGCGGGGAACTGGCGGCGGGGCGGCTGGTGCGCCTGCGCATCGAGACCGCGGGCACCGAGGAGCCGGTCGGCCTGCTGCAGCGCAGCGACGCTGAGCCATCGGCGCTGCGCCTGGCCATGGCCGCGCTGTTGCGCGAGGCGGCGAAACAGCAGGGCGCCGTGCCGTCGCCGGCGCGGAAGAAGCGGGCGGGCTAAGCCAGCCAGCCAGCCAGCCAGCCAGTCAGTCAGTCAGTCAGTCGCTGAGCTTTTCAGCCGCCCGGTGGCGTCGCCTTCGCCTAGTCTTTCGTCGCCCGGCGCTGCACGCAGGCCACGTAGCCTTCGCCGTCGGGCGGGCGCCCGGCGCGCTGGCTCTCCCACATCATCTGGCCCAGGCAGTCCATTGCCTCGTGGTGCGCGTGCAGCAGCGAGCCGCGGCGCGCGGCCAGCAGTTCCACCGCCTGGCGGATGCCGCGCGGCTGGTCGATGGAGCACTGCTCGCTGATCGACAGGTGCATCGACAGGTGAAGAAAGGGGTTCTCGCGCCCGTTCGAGCCGTCGTACACCCGCGCCACCGCCGCGTCGGCATCGGCCAGGTCCTCGTGGTACTCGGGGTGCTCGTCGATCCAGCCGGCGGCAATGGTTTCCAGCGCTTCCATGGGCTGGCCCTGGCGGTGCTTGGCGTACACGTCGCAGAAGAAGCGGCGCACGTCTTCCTGGGAGGGATTGAACATATATAGAAGAAGAAAGAAAAAGGGCTGTGGCTTGGCGCCGCCGCGGTGGCTTCGCGCGCCACCGAGAGCACCGCAAAAGCCACGCAAGTTGTGCCGGACGTTCCGGGTACACGGCGTTACATCGTTACGTAACGAATCGCTGATTGAGGTACTTACGACCTGTTTCCAGGCCTCCGTGAAAACCCGTGTTTTTGAAAAATACCTATAAAAATCAATAGCTTGCGAGGTGGGTAACGGGGGCCTTCAAGCACCTGCGAAAAGCGGCACGCATGTTGCCCCTGTAGAGACATCTTTTCTCACAGAGGCTGCCATGACCGCTCAACAAGCATCGACCAATTCGACCGAAGGACTTGCCGCCGCTGGCGCAGCTCCTGTGGTTCTCGCTCAAGCCACCGTCACTCCCCTGGGCGCCCCCGCCTCGGTGAGCTCGGCGGCACCCGCTGCCGCTGGCCCCGCCAGCGTCGGCACATTATCGAATGCCACGCCGGGCGTTGCAGTGATGCGCGACGGTGTCAGCATTCCCGTCGATGGCAATCAGACGCTGTTGCCCGGCGACCGCGTGATCGTGCCGCAAGACGGCCATGCCAACGTGCTGTTCCCCGGCTCGGCCACCAACAAGGCCCCGCTGGCCGGCGTGTTCACCGGCGGCACCGACGCCACCATCGGCTCGACCAAGCTGCCCGGCGGCCTCGAACAAGTGAACGTGGATGTCGCCTCGGGCGACCTGCAGGTGACCCCCCCGGACAGCGACGCCGACGCGGCTGCCCTGGCCGTTACCAAGAAGCTCGCGGCCGGCAGCGGCATCGGGCTGGGTGAATTCGCGCTCGGCGCGCTGGGTGCCGCGGCACTGGGCGCCGCGCTCAGCGGCGGTGGCGGCGGCAGCGACAGCGTGACCCCGTTCCTGGTGGGCACCGGCGGCCCGAACGACCCGACCACGCCGACGACCCCCACGACGCCCGGTGAGTCGGACGCGGATGCCGATTCGGACGCAGACGCCGATGCGGACGCGGATGCGGACGGTGATGCCGATGCGGATGCAGACGCCGATGCTGACGCTGACGCTGACGCGGATGCGGATGCGGATGCCGATGCCGATGCCGATGCCGATGCGGACGCTGACGCCGATGCGGACGCCGATGCTGATGCTGATGCCGATGCGGACGCCGATGCGGACGCCGATGCCGATGCCGATGCGGACGCCGATGCTGATGCTGATGCCGATGCCGATGCGGACGCCGACGCCGACGCTGACGCTGACGCTGACGCCGACGCCGACGCCGACGCCGACGCAGACGCAGACGCAGACGCAGACCACCTCCTCGATCCGGGCGACGGCCTCGTCCACCAGGTCATCGACACCGTCGGCGGCGCGCTCGGCCTGGGCGGTGCGCTCACGCCGGTCACCAACGTGGTCGACGGCCTGACCGACACGCTGGACGACGTGCTCGCCCCGCTGCTCGGCGACACCTTCACCGAGAACAACCCCAACCAGTTCGACCCGATCGACAACACCGTCGGCAGCGTCACCCACCTGCTGGGCGGCGCCCTGAGCCCCGCGCTGGACAACCTGCTGGGCGCCGGCGGCACCAACGCCGTCCTGGGCTCGGTGCTGCACCAGGTCGACTACCTGACCGACGCGCTGGACAACGGCCTGAACAACCTCATCGGTGACCACGGCATCATCAGCGGCCTGACCGACAGCCTCGGCCTGGGCGCGCTGACCGACCAGCTGACCGGCCCCAACGGCGCGCTGGGCGGCGTGCTGAACAACGTGCTGGGCGAAGGCAGCCTGGTGGCCGGCCTGCTGGCCGACAACGGCCTGGTCGGTGGCCTGCTGGGCGACGACGGCCTGGTCGGCGGCCTGCTCGGTGAAGACGGCGCCCTGGGCGGCCTGCTGGGCAACGTGCTCGGCGAAGACGGCCTCGTGGGCGGCCTGCTCGGCGACGACGGCGCCCTCGGCGGCCTGCTGGGTGGCGCACTCGGCGAAGGCGGCCTGCTGGGCGGCCTGCTCGGCGACGACAGCGCCCTGGGCGGCCTGCTGGGCGACGACGGCCTCGTGGGCGGCCTGCTCGGCGGCGACGGCGCCCTGGCCGGCCTGCTGGGCAGCAACGGCCTCACCGGCGAGCTGCTGGGCCATGGCGGCCTGGTCGACAACCTGCTCGGCCAGGACGGCGCGATTTCCGGCCTCATCACCAACAGCCCGCTGGGCGGCCTGCTCGGTGGCGACGACGGCCTGCTGGGCGGTGCCGTCGGCGGCCTGCTCGGCGAAGAAGGCCTGCTGGGTGGCCTGCTCGGCGACGACGGTCTCCTCGGCGGCCTGCTGAGCAACGACGGCTTGCTGGGTGGCCTGCTGGGCGACAACGGCCCGGTCGGCGGCCTGCTGGGTGGAGACGGCCTCGTGGGTGGCCTGCTCGGCAACGACGGCCTCCTGGGCGGCCTGCTGGGCAACGACGGCCTGCTGGGCGGCGTGCTCGGTGAAGACGGCCCGGTCGGCGGCCTGCTGGGCGGCGACGGCATCGTGGGTGGCCTGCTGGGCGACAACGGCCTGCTCGGCGGCCTGCTGGGTGGCGACGTACCGCTGGGCAGCGTCCTCGGCGGCGACGGCCTCGGCGGCGGCCTGCTCGGACCTGACGGCCTCGTGGGAGGCTTGCTGGGCAACGAAGGCCCGGTCGGCGGCCTGCTCGGCAGCGACGGGCTGCTGGGTGGCCTGCTCGGCGGCGTGCTGGGCGGCATCGGCGGTGGCGGCACCCCCGGCACCGGCGCGGCGCTGCTCGACCCGGTCGACAACGTGGTCGGCAACCTGGTCGACGGCCTGAACGACGGCGTGCTCGGCGGCCTGGGCCTGGGCAATGTGCTCGGACCGGTCGTCGGCCTCACCGACAGCCTGACCGACACGGTCGACGGCCTGCTGGGCCCGGTGCTGGGCACCAGCTTCACGGCGAACGACCCCAACGTGCTCGACCCGGTCGACGGCCTCGTGGGCCAGGTCACCAGCGGCGTGGGCGGCCTGGTGAGCCCGCTGACCGACCAGCTGCTCGGCACCGGCACGACGAGCGCGCTGCTCAACGGCGTGGCGACGCAGGTCGACTACCTGACAGACGGCGTGGCCAACCTCATCGGCGGCGATGGCCTGCTGGGTGGCGTGCTGGGTGACGACGGCCTGCTGGGAGGTGTGCTCGGCGGTGACGGCGGCCTGTTGGGCGGCGTCCTCGGCGGCGACGGTGGTCTGCTCGGCGGTGTGCTGGGTGACGACGGTCTGCTGGGTGGCGTGCTCGGCGGTGACGGCGGCCTTCTGGGCGGCGTCCTCGGCGGCGACGGTGGCCTGCTCGGCGGTGTGCTGGGTGACGACGGTCTCTTGGGTGGCGTGCTCGGCGGTGACGGCGGCTTGTTGGGCGGCGTCCTCGGTGGCGACGGTGGTCTGCTCGGCGGTGTGCTGGGTGACGACGGTCTGCTGGGTGGCGTGCTCGGCGGTGACGGCGGCCTGTTGGGCGGTGTCCTCGGTGGCGACGGTGGTCTGCTCGGCGGCGTGCTGGGTGGCGTGCTCGGCGGTGACGGCGGCCTGTTGGGCGGTGTCCTCGGTGGTGACGGTGGCCTGCTCGGCGGTGTGCTGGGCGACGACGGCCTGCTGGGTGGCGTGCTCGGCGGTGACGGCGGCCTGTTGGGCGGCGTCCTCGGCGGCGACGGTGGTCTGCTCGGCGGTGTGCTGGGTGACAACGGTCTCTTGGGTGGCGTGCTCGGCGGTGACGGCGGCCTGTTGGGCGGTGTCCTCGGTGGCGACGGTGGCTTGCTCGGCGGTGTGCTGGGCAGCGATGGTCTCCTGGGCGGCGTGCTCGGCGGTGACGGCGGTCTTCTGGGTGGCGTCCTCGGCGGCGACGGCGGTCTGCTCGGCGGTGTGCTGGGCAGCGATGGCCTCCTGGGCGGCGTCCTCGGCGGCGTGACCGGTGGCGACACCGGCGGCCTGCTCGACGGCGTGCTTGGCAGCGATGGCCTCCTGGGCGGCGTCCTCGGCGGCGTGACTGGTGGCGACACCGGTGGCCTGCTCGACGGCGTGCTCGGCAGCGATGGCCTCCTGGGTGGCGTCCTCGGCGGCGTCACCGGTGGCGACACCGGCGGCCTGCTCGATGGCGTGCTCGGCAGCGACGGCCTCCTGGGTGGCGTCCTCGGCGGCGTGACCGGTGGCGACACCGGTGGCCTGCTCGGCGGCGTGCTGGGCAGCGACGGCGTGGTCGGCGGCCTGCTCAACGGCGTGACCGGTGGCGGCACCGGCGGCGTGCTGGACGGCGTGCTCGGCAACGATGGCCTCGTCGGCAGCCTGCTGGGCCACGACGGCCTGGTGGGCAGCCTGCTCGGCGGCCTGACCGGTGGCAGCAGCCCGGTGGCCAACATCCTGGAGCCGGTCACCAGCCTGACCGATGCGCTGCCGGTGGTCTCCACCGCGACGCACGCGGTCTCCGAAGCGCTCTCGCCGGTGACCGACATCCTGGCCGGCTCGTCGGGCGCGGCGTCTCCGGTGGCCGACGTGGTGAGCAGCGTGCAGCACGCGGTCGCCCCGCTGGTGACCGACGTGGTGACCCCGATCACCAGCCTGGTCGAGCACAGCCCGGTCGGTACCGCCCTGTCTCCCGTGACGAACGTTCTGCACGGCCTGCTGGGCTGATCAGGAACATCGCAAGGAGGGGAGAGGGAGTCGCAGCACCAGGGACAGGCCACCACCGGCCTGTCCCTCGAAAGGATCGTCATGAAAAAGAATTTCCGGATACTCACCATCGTCGCGCTCGGCGCCGCCCTCGTGGGCTGCGCGGCCCCCAAGAGCGGCCGCGACGATGCGACCTACTACTACTCCAACAAGGCCAAGAGCGCGGTGGCGAAGGTGGAACCGCCGCTGCCGCCGCCGGTGCAGAACGGACCGGCCGGCGTCTCGAAGATCGTCTACTTCGATTTCGACAAATACAACATCCGCCCGCAGGACCGCGAGATCGTGGAGGCGCATGCCAGCTACATGCGCAACCGCACCTCCAGCCGCGTGGTGATCGAAGGCAACACCGACCAGCGCGGCGGGCGCGAATACAACCTGGCGCTCGGCCAGCGCCGTGCCGACTCGGTGCAGCGCGCGCTCACGCAGCTCGGCGTTCCCGCCGAGCGCATCGAGGCCATCAGCTGGGGCACCGAGAAGCCCGCGTCGACCGCAACCACCGAGGAGGGCTATCAGCTCAATCGCCGAGCCGAATTCAGCTACCGCTGAACCGGATCAACCGCGATGACTTCGACGGCAGTTTCCGCGCCGCGCCCACCTCATCGAAGCGAGAGCAGATGAGGGGCGCGGACGGTTTCCCGCACTCGATCGGGGCCGAATGATGTCCTTCACAGACCAGCTCCACGCCTGCCACGAACGCCTCGCGTCCGTGTGCGCGGCACTGCCGGCGCCGTACCCGGCGTTCACGCTGTTCTTCTCCGTCAGCGACGGCTCGCAGCGTGCCCACGTGGTGCACGCGCGCGCCGCCGACTTCGAGACCGCCTGGCGCGAAGGCGCCGAGCGTGTCGAGCAATGGGTGCGCGAGCGCGGCATCGTCTCGCCGTGGCTGCGCATCGACTGGGTCGAGGGCGCGAGCCCGATGGACTGGGCCCAGTTCAAGACCCAGCTCACCGCTGTCAAGCGCAACTACTTTCGCCTGGGCCTGGCCTTCGACAAGGACTTCGCGCTCGCCTTCACCGAGCAGGAGCTCAACGCCAACGCCATGCTGAGCGGCGACTCCACCATTCCGCATTCGGTGGTGAACCCGCGCAACTTCGAGGTGTACGGCCAGGCGCGCTTCGAGCGCACGCCGCCGCTGGAGATGGCCGCTGACCACCCGGTGTACCTGCTGGCCACCGTGGGCGTGTTCTGCCAGCCCGACGGCGTGGTGCACAAGCTGGTCGGCACGGGGCTCGACGCGGGGCGGCGCCAGCTGCCCGCGCTCAACCCGCAGTCGGTGCTCGACCTGGTGCGCAGCGGCGCCTCTTACCTGGCGCGCCAGGTGCAGAGCGACGGCCTGTTCGTGTACGGCTACTTTCCGTGCTTCGACCGCCGCATTCCGACCTACGACGCCATGCGCCACGCGAGCACGCTGCACGCCATGCTCGAGGCCTGGGAGCTCACGCGCGACGAGACCTTGCGCTTTGCCATCGAGCGCGCGCTCGACCACCTCACCACCGCGCTGATCCGCGACTACACGCTGTCCGACGGGCGCGTGGTGTCCTACCTGGTCGACACCGGCGGCGAAATCAAGCTGGGCGGCAACGCGGCCTGCGTGCTCGCGCTGGTGAAGTACTGCGAGCTGATGGAAACGCGCCACTGGCTGGCGCTGCTGGAAAAGCTCGCGCTGGGCATCGTCTCGTTGCAGGACCCGGCCACGGGCCGCTTCAACCACGTGCTGCATGCGAGCGACCTGGCGGTGAAGCAGGCCTCGCGCATCATCTACTACGACGGCGAGGCGGCCTTCGCGCTCATGCGGCTGTACGGCCTCACGCGCGATCCGCAATGGCTGGCCGTGGTGGAAAAGGCCTTCGACCACTTCATCGCCAGCCAGCACTGGCAGTCGCACGACCACTGGCTGAGCTGCTGCGTGAACGAGCTCACGCACTGGAGCCCGCAGGAGAAGTACTTTCGTTTCGGGCTGCAGAACGTGGCGGGCTACCTGGACTTCGTGCTCGACCGCAAGACCACGTTTCCGACGCTGCTGGAGCTCATGCTCGCCGCGCAGCAGATGCTGCAGCGCCTGGAAGGCATGCCCGCCATGCGGCACCTGCTCGACGAGCTGGACACCGAGAAGTTCTACCGCGCGCTGGACTACCGCGCGCACTACCTGCTCAACGGCTTCTTCTGGCCCGAGACGGCGATGTACTTCCGCCGGCCGTCGAGCGTGGTGGGTTCGTTCTTCATTCGCCACCATTCGTTCCGCGTGCGCATCGACGACGTGCAGCAGTACGTGTCGGGCTTCGCCGCGTACCACCGCTACCTGCTGGAGCGGCGCGCGCTGCCCGGCATGAACAGCGTCGGCGGCATCGCCACCGGCGCCGGCGCGGCCGCGCGCGACGACGGCGCCGCCTGGACCGCGAGCGAAATGGCGCGCGTCACCGGCGGCGATTGGGTGGTCAAGCCCGACGACGGCTGGCGCGCCACCGGCGTGGCGCAGCGCTCTTACATGCGCAAGGGCCGCGTGGTGTTCGACCACCAGGCGCGGCCGTCGAAGACGGCGCTGGCCGCCGTCACGCTCAAGGGCGTGCTGCAGCCGGCCGCGGCCGTGCTGTGCACGGACCCCAAGCCACACCTGGACAAGCGCGTGCCCGTGCTCAAGGTGGGCAACGTGCTGCAGGCGGTGCTGGAGCTGGGCGACCATGCGCGCGCCGAGTTCACGGGCCGCGTGTGCGCGGTGCTGGGCAGCGGTGCGGTGAACGGCGCGACGAATGGGAACAACAGCAGCAGCAGCGCCGGCGTGGGCCACGGCGCGGCAGGCGGGGCCGCCAGCGGCACCGTGGCCGCCATGCTCGCCAGCGCGCTCACCGTGTGGGGCGAGGTGGGCGTGCCCGAAGGCAGCGTCAGCATGCCCTCGGGCATTGCATGGAACATGACCTGCATGCCGCGCCATGCGGCCTATTGGGTGCTCGAGCTGGGCAGCTCGCAGATGCCGGTGTCGGCGCAGCTGGTGCGGCCTTCGCTGATGGTGGTGACGGGCCTGTCGTCCGCGTCGCAGAAACACCGTGGCCCTTCGGAAGCCGCCGCGCGGCTCGATGCCCGCTTCTTCCTGGCCATGTCGCCGGGCGACACCGTGGTGCTGAACCGCGACATGCCCGAGTTCGCGACCTTCGCCGAAGTGGCCGCGCAGCAGCAGCTGCAGACGCTCACCTACGGCGAGCACCCTGAGGCCGACGTGCGCCTGCTCGCCTTCGACCACGGCGAGGTGCAGGCGCTGGTGGCGGGCGAGCCCTTTCAGCTGCGGCTCAATGCACCGGGGCGCCACATGGGCGCCAGCGCCATCGCCGCGCTCGCCGCGCTGCAGGCCCTGCGCCTGCCGCTGGGCGCGGCGGTGGAACCCTTCGCGCACTTCGAACCGCCCGGCGGGCGCGGTGCGCTGCACACCATTCACATCGGCGGCGGCAGCTTCAAGCTGATCGACGAGACCTACGACGCCAACCCCAGCTCCATGCGCGCCGCGCTCGAGCTGCTGTCGCAGGCGCCCTGCGAGCCCGCGCGCCGCGTGGCCATCCTGGGCGACATGCAGGAGCTGGGCCCCGCCGCGCAGCGCCATCACCTCGACCTGGAGGCCGAGCTGCTGGCCTCGCAACCCGATCGCGTGCTGCTGTGCGGGCCGATGATGCGCGCGCTGCATGCGCGCATTCGCACCAAGGTGCGCTCGCACTGGTTCGTCGATGTGTCCGATTTGTCGACCGCGCTCGGCGGACTCCTGCAGCCAGGCGACTGGGTGCTCGCGAAGAGTTCCGCCGGCGTCGGCCTGTCCCGGCTCGCCCGGGTTTTGAAAGCATTGCCATGAGATGGAACGCGCTCCTGCAGCCGAACTTCGAGCATGAGGCCACGGCCTCGTTGCAGCCACTGCAACCCTTGCAACCCCTCCAGTCGCTGCAGCCGTCCGCGCGCCGATGGTGGCTCGGCTGGCTCCAGCTGCTGTTCGCATGGGTGGTGTGCATGCTGCTGTGCGCCAACATCGCGCTCGCGTTCGCCGAGGGTTTGCCCCAGGTCAAGCAGGCGTCCAGGTCAGGGAAGGCGGTCGGTTGCGCGGTCACGGGAAGCCCCGCGCCACACGGGCCGCAGCGAGCGGAACGGGCCGGTCCGGTGAAGGGGCAAACACCGGTGTGCTGATGTGCGCATCGGGTGAATTTTTGCCTTGTAACAATCGGGTAACAGTTGATAATGACGCAGGCGTCATTGCCCGACGGATCGGCCCTTTCCCATGATCAAGTTCCTCTTGCCCAGCCAGCTGGTCGCCGACACGCCCGAAGCGCCCGGTGCCAGCCCGTATGCGGGTGCATTGAACGCGGCCTTTCGCGACGCGTACCCGCTCGTGAAGAGCGCGGCCTGGCGTTCGCTGCCCATCAGCCTGTTCGGGCTGCTGCCTTCGATCTTCCTGCTGCAGGTGTATGACCGCGTGCTCTCGCGCAGCGGCTTCTCCACGCTCGCCGCGCTGGTGAGCGGCATCCTGTTCTTCCTGTGCATCGAGTTCTGGCTGCGCACGCGGCGCTCGCGCCTGCTGCGCAATGCCGGCGCCATCATCGACCACGGTGTGTCGGGCGCGCTGCTCAACTCGATGCTCTCGCGCCCGCTGCGCGCGCTCGAGGCGCGGCCCGCGTCGTCGTGGCAGCTGTACTTCCGCGACGTGGGTTCGGTGCGCGGCACCGTCACCGGCGGGCTGGCGCAGTCGATCTTCGACCTGCCCATGGCCGTCTTCGCGCTCATCGTCATCGGCATCGTCGCGCTGCCGGTGCTCCCGGTGGTGGCGCTGTTCCTGGCCATCATGTCGTTCCTGGCGTGGTGGTGGGCCGACGAGGTGCGCTCCGGCCGCGTGGAAGAAGTGCAGCGCGGGCGTGGCCTCGACCGCATGACGTCGGAGATTTGCAACGCGCGCGAGACGCTCAAGACGCAGTCCAACGACGGCCCCACCATCGAGATGTGGCGCCAGACGTACAACGCCTGGCTCACCGAGAGCTTCACCAAGAACGGCCAGATCGAGACCACGCGCGACGGCACCACCGTGCTGCTCACGGTGTTCTCGGTGGTGGTGGTGACGGTGGGCGCCATCTCGGTCATGGAGCAATGGATGACCGTGGGCGGCCTGGTCGCCTCCAACATGCTCGCGCTGAAGGCGCTGCAGCCGGTGGCCGGACTGGTGTCGAACTGGCGCTCGCTGGCCACCGCGAAGGAAGCCGCGCAGCGCCTGGAGACCGTGCTGGGCGAGCCGGTCGAGAAGCCGCCCACCGGCATGACGCTGCCGCAGCCGCTGGGCCGCATCACCTTCAAGGACGTGAGCTTCAGCTTCAGCGAGACCGCGCAGCAGCCGGTGCTGGAAAACGTCGACCTCGACATCGGCCCCGGTGGCCTGCACGTGATCGTCGGGCGCAACGGCGCGGGCAAGTCGACGCTGGTGAAGCTGCTGTCGGGCCTGTACGAGCCCACGCGCGGCACCATCAGCATCGGCGAGTACGACCTGTCGCAGTTCGGGCGCGAAGAACTCTCGCGCTGGATCAGCTACCTCTCGCAGGAGGTGTACTGGTTCGGCGGCCCGCTCATCGACGTGATGCGCCGCGGCGCGCCGGGCCAGAGCGACGAGCAGATCGTGGCGGCCTGCAAGCTCTCGGGCGCGCACGACTTCCTGTCGCGCCTGCCCGACGGCTACCGCACGCGCGTGGGCGAGGGCGGCACCGGCGTGTCGGTGGGCGAGCGGCGCAAGCTCGCGCTGGCCATGAGCTTCCTGCGCAAGCCCTCGGTGCTGGTGCTCGACGAGCCCAGCAACGACCTGGACTTTCAAAGCGAGCGCAACCTGCTGGCCACGCTGCTCGCGGTGGCCAAGGTGCGCACGGTGGTGGTGGTCACGCACTCGCTGCGCATCGTCTCGGCGGCCAGCGTGGTCTACCACGTCACCGGCCAGGGCAATGTAGAGCAGGGCTCCGCCGCGGAGATGGTGCCCAAGCTGTTCGGCGTGCGCAAGCCGCTGGTGGCCGTGGGCGATTCGGAAGACGGCGCGGGGGCCGCGGCCTCCCGTTCGATGGCCTGACGCCGGCCGTACATGACGCGTAGTGATCGGGGACCCGACTTGAAATCAGACCTGCCGCAGATTCTTCAGGACGAGAACGAAAGGCGCGCGGCCCGCAACTCGCCGCAAGGGCGGCGCCGCCAGTGGATCGTCAGCGGCCTCGTGGGCGTGCTGGCGCTCGTCGGCCTGGGCTTTCCCATGGAGACCGTGGTGGTCGCGCCCGGCCGCGTGATTCCGTCGGACCGGGTCAAGTCCATCCAGCATCTGGAGGGCGGCATCGTCAGCAACGTGCTCGTGAAAGAAGGCGAGAAGGTGAAGGCGGGGCAGTCGCTGGTGGAGATCGACCTGGGCGGCAGCGGCCTCAACCTCGAGGAGCTGACGGCCCGCTACTCGGCCACGCAGGCCACGCGCGTGCGCCTCATGGCCGAGAGCCGGGGCCAGCCGCTCAGCCGCGCCTCGTTTGCCACCGACATCGACAAGGACGTGTTCGAGGGCGAGAGCGGCGCCTACCAGGCGCGCGCGCTCGAGCAGCGCGGCGTGATGGCCGGTGCCGTGTCGGGCCTGGAGCAGGCGCGCAGCAAGAAGCTGGAGCAGGAGGCCAAGGTCAAGGGCCTGGGCGACCGGCTCGCGCTGATGCAGAAGGAGCTCGAAATTTCCGAGCAGCTGCTCAGCGAAAAGCTGGTCGGCCAGGTCGAGGTGCTCGAGAAGCGCCGCCAGGCCGAAGGCGTGCGCAGCGAGCTTGCCGTGGCGCGCCAGGGCGTCATCTCGGCCAACGCCGCCATCACCGAGTCGCAGGCCAAGATGGCCGAGGCCGAGGGCCGCTACCGCCGCCGCGCATCGGACGAACTGGCCACCGTGGAGCGCCAGTTCGCCAGCCTGAGCGAAGACCTGGCGCGCGCCCGCACCCAGCGTTCGCGCACCGTGGTGAAGGCGCCGTCGGACGGCATCGTCAAGGGCCTGCGCAACTCCAGCCCGGGCTGGGTCGTGAAGCCGGGCGAGGCCATTCTCGAAGTGGTGCCCGACGAGGACGAGATCATGGTCGAGGCGCGGCTCAACCCGAACGACCGCGGCTTCATCGAGGTGGGGCAGCAGGCGCGCGTGAAGATCACCGCGTACGACTACCTGCGCTACGGCGCGGTGGACGGCAAGGTGAAGCTGGTGGCCGCCGACGCCGACCGCGACCCCGCCATTTCGAGCGGCGCGCCGTACTACCGGCTGCTCATCAGCATGTCGCAGTCGCACGTGGGGCGCGACGAGAACCGCATCACCGCGGGCATGGAGTCGGAGGTGGACCTGCGCGTGGGCACCGATCCGTTCATCTGGTACATCCTGCGACCCGTGCTCAAGCTGCGGCGCGAAGCCTTCCGCGAACCATGAAGCCACGCATTCCGTTCGACCGGCGCCGCACGGGCTCCGGTGTTGTCTGCGCAGCGCTGTGCGTGAGCTTTGCGCTGCCGCCCTCGGCCTTCGCGCAGGAGGCGCGGCAGGTGTCGGAGGCGCGTGAAGAGGTCGCACTGCAAGACGGCGGCCCCCCGCTCGTGCTTGCGCCGGCGCGCCGCTTGAGCCCGCCGTCGCTCGGTGCCAGCACGTACACGCAGCAGGTGAAGCAGGCGCTGGTCGTGCTGTCGCAGGACTACCCCGAGGTGCTGACCGCGCAGGCCGCCGCCAACACCAGCAGCTACAGCGTGGACGCCGCCAAGCAGGCGCGCTACCCGCGCTTCAAGCTCGGCACTTCTTCGGGCAACTACAACAGCGGTGCCGAGAATGCCAAGACGCAGGGCTACACCGTGCTCACCGCCGAGGCCCGCGTGAGCCTGCTCGACGGCGGCGCCATGAACGCCGCGCAGCGCGCCGCCGAGGCCGGCAACCAGGCCGACGACGAAGCCGTCGTCACCACCTCGCAGAAGGTGGTGCTGGACGCGCTCACCGCCTACCTGCAGGTGCAGCGCTTCGACCTGAAGAAGCAGATCGCCGCGCGCGCCACCGAGGTGGTGGCCGAGCTGTCGAAGGCCGAGGCCCGCCGCGTGGCGCTGGGCGTGACCGGTGACAACGACCTGAACATGGCCGCCTCGCGGCGCGCCCTGGTGGCCGCGCGCGAGTCGGACTTTGCGGCGCAGCGCGACGAGGCCATCGCCAAGTTTCGCAACTACTTCAAGTTCACGCCCAACCCGGAGTCGCTGCCCGTGCTCGCCGCGCCGCAGCAGTGGCGCATCTCGTCGCAGGAAGAAGCGCTGCGCCGCGCCGAGGCGCGCAGCACCGAGATCGCCGAAGCGCAAGGCCGCATCGAACGCGCCAGGGCCTTGGCCGACCAGCAGGACGCCAGCCTCTACCCCACGCTGGACGCCGTGCTGGTGAAGAGCAAGGACCCGCGCGGCGTGTCCCCGCAGGACCCCACGCGCGCCGCCTTCGAGCTCAACTGGAACTTCGGCAACGGCTTCGACCGGCAGCTGCGCCTGAAGAGCGCGCTCACCGAAATCGCCAACCAGGAGGCCAAGCTCGAGGGCGTGAAGCTCAACCTGTTCGAGCTCACCTCCGCCTCGTGGGCGCGCACCGTGTCCGGCCGCGAGCGCGAGCGGCAGCTGATGGAGGCCGTCAGCACCTCGGGCCAGGCCTTTCGCGGCCGGCGCCGCCTCATGGAGTTCGGCCGCGAGACCCTGCCCAAGGTGCTCGACGCCCAGCTCGACTACTACACCCTGCTGTTCGACTACATCGACGGCGTGTTCGACCTGCGCATCTCCGAGCTGCGCCTGGCGCGCACCACCGGCGAACTGCGCGTGGACCCCGCCGGCCTCAACGGCTGGATCGACCGCCTCTTCGGCGCGCCACGACGCCAGGTGCTGACCGAAGACGGATTGCTGGGCACCCTGTGCATCTCGAGCAACACCACATGCGCGAGCGAGCCCGTGGCAGAACGCGCAATGGGCGTGGCCACCGCCAACCCGCCGCTGCGCAAGTCGCAACGCCTGTCGATCCCCTGACCACCACCCCCGCGACCGGCGGCAAGCGAAGCGAAGCCAATTCCAGAGACACCGAGGAACCGGCTTCGCCGGGCCTCAGGTGTCGCCCCGGTAGGAGGTTGGCGAAGCGACACGAAGTGCGCGCAGCCTGGGGGCGAGCCTAGCTAGCGTCTTCGGGGATACCGGGTTCGCCGTCGAGGATCTGGTACTTGCGCATCTTTTCCCACAGCACCTTGCGGCTGATGCCCAGGTGCTGCGCCGTGTCCTGGCGCTTCCAGTCGTTGATCTCCAGCGCCGCGATGATGCGGTTGCGCTCGCTGCTGTTCCAGCCCTTGCGCTCGCTGGAGCCGTCGAGCGAGACTCCGCCGCCGCCCGCGCCGTTGCGCTCCGCCGAAATGGAGGGTGCCGGCGTGCCGCGCGTGAGCGCGATCGCGCGCTGGATCAGGTTCTGGTCCCAGCTGTGCAGCTGCCGCGCGATCACGCCCACGCGCTCCGCGAGGTTGCGCAGCTGGCGCACGTTGCCCGGAAAGTAGGTCTCCGCCACCGCGTCGCTCAGCCAGTGCGGCGTTTCACCGAGCGCTTCCAGCGCGTCGCCGAGCACGTTGCTCAGCAGCGCCTTGAAGATCGCGATCTTGTCGACCTCGCCGCGCTCCTCGAGGCTGGGCACGTGCAGCTCGATCACCGCCAGCCGGTAGAACAGGTCGGCGCGGAACTCGCCGCTGGCCACCATCTCGCGCAGGTTGCGGTTTGTGGCGGCCACCAGCCGGAAGTCGACGCGCAGCGGCGCCGTCGCACCGAGCCGCGTCACCGCGTTGTCTTCCAGCACGCGCAGCAGCTTCACTTGCTGGTAGCGCGGCAGGTCGCCGATTTCGTCGAGAAACAGCGTGCCCCCCGTGGCCTGCTCGAAGTAGCCGCGGTGCGCGTGCACCGCGCCCGTGAACGAGCCCTTCGTGTGGCCAAAGAACAGCGATTCGAAAAGTCCGTCGGGGATCGCGCCGCAGTTCACCGCCACGAACGCCCCCTTGCTGTAGTGCTGGTGGCCCAGGTGCAGCTGCTGCGCGATGCGCTCCTTGCCCACCCCTGTTTCGCCGCGCACCAGCACGCTGTGGTTGCAGTCGGCGAAGGCGCCCACTTCGGCCAGCAGCGACTTCATCGCCTCGGAATGCGCGACCAGCACATCGGGCGCCTGCGGCGCCACGTCGCGCGCGCGCAGCTGGCGCACCAGCTTCGCGACCATCGTGCGCAGCTCGGCGCACGTGAAGTCGTAGGGCAGCACGTGCAGGTATTCGGGCGGATAGGTGCGCGAGTCGCGCTCGCGCGAGCCTGCTGCCACCCAGATCACCGGCATGCCCTGCAGCCGCTCGCTCGCCTGCGCGAGCCCGCCGCCGTCGATGACGGTGACGCTGATCACCGCGACGCAAGGCCGCAGCGCAACGCCGCGCTCAGGCTCGGGCGTCGCGAGCCCGTCGGCCCGGATCACCTCGACGTCGAAGCTCGCCATGCACCGCGCGATGCGGTCGAGGATGTCGGCTTTGCCTTCGTAGACAAAGAGGTCGAGTTCGTCGAAGTTGGGGGCGGGGGAATTCATGGGCGCTCGATGTATTCAACGCTTTGGCTTGCTCTTTGCGGCAGTTCAGTACACGAGGGATGGCGATGCATTGCAGTCCAGCGTTCGGAGATTGACGTCGATCTGGCCGAGATGCAGCCCGAGGACGTTCTGGAGCAACGGGGTGAGTATCTGAGAGCCCAGGGCATCGAGGATGGGTTGCAGCAACTGAAGCAGGAAGCCGACGAGCGCGATCACCGCGTTCGGGGCCGATGCACCGCCGCCGCTGGAGGAGTTCTGCATGCTGTCCGCAAGATTCTTGATGCAGGCGGAATCCTGGCCTGTGCCGTACGTCAGCCCGCCCGTGCATGCGTTGCCAAAAAGTCCGCCGATGATGCCGCCCAACAGGTCGCCGATGCCTCCGAGCAGCCCTGCCACAAGGGTTCCGATGCTCGTGAGCAGCCCGGCGATATTGAACGTCAGCAATTGGTTCAGGATGCTGACGGTGTCGGTTCCCAGGTTTCCGAGAAAGCCGCTTAGACCATTGGCTGACGTCGTGATCTTTTCTTTTGCACTGGCCAAGCGGGCCGACCGGCATGCGCTGGTTCCGCAAGCTGGGGTGCCCCACAGATCTGTTGCCATGGCCAGGCGCTGTGCGTCTGTCAACGTTGGCGTCTTGTTCAGCGAATTTGCGAGAAGAGAAGCCAGCAGCGCATTGGTGATGTTCTTGACCGTCGTGCCGATCAGCAGGTCGTTGCCGACCGTGGCAGTTTCCGATTGGGCAAGCGTCACGGACGCATTGACCGGCAACGCATCTATCTTGAGTTGGGTGTTGAGAGAAAGCAGATTCAAGCCTGCGAGACCGATGCTTAGCAGCTGCTCGTTCTGGAGGTTGGTTTCGCAACTGGCGCTCGTCGAGAAGATCTCGTCCTCCTTCGCCGGATCGGCGCCCGGCTTGCCGACACAGACCTTGAGGATCGATGCCTGCACATCGATGCGCGCGCGGTCCACGCCCGCGGCGGTCTTCAGTTCCGGCGTGCACATCTGAGCAAGCGTGCCCTTGCCGTTGACCGCGTCGATCATGATGGGCAGCTTCAGCCGCACCAGGCTGCCAACGATGGGAACGCTGCCCGTGTCGATCTGCACATAGGTGCGCAACTGCCCGGTGTACGCAACCGCTCCCACGCCGCCCACGCCAATGGACGGCGGCTCGATGAGCGCCACGCGCGCTTTCACCAGGTTCGTGACGCTCAGGCCGTTGACCGCAATGGCGTGTTTCTGCGTGGCGATGCCGATGCCGGTGGACAGGATGTCGAGCGCGTTGATGCCGACATTCAACGCGGCGCCTGCCGGACCATTGGGCGCGGTGATCTGCAGCAGCGACCCCAGGGGCACAGTGAGCCCCGTGATGCCGAGCTTGGCTTGGATGGCATTCAGCAACGTGATGTTGCTGGCCAGCAGATCGGTGCCCACGCCTGCCGCCTTGATGGTCGCGTCCAGCAGTTGCGCGAGCGTGATGGTCTTGGCATTGAGAAGCGCGTTCAGTTCGCCCACTCCGATGTCCGCGCTGACCGGTATTCCCAGTTGTGCGAGCAGACCGGCGGGCGTCACTTTCACCTGTGCCAGGCCGTCGTAGCCCACCAGCGAGCCGCCCAGATCGAGGCCGATGCCCTTGAGCGCGCGGCCCAGCAGCGAATCGCCGCTCACCGTCACCAGCTTGGTCCCGACCGAGAACTCGGCCAGCGGTGCGCTCAATGCCGCCACCGCACTGACGCTGATGGTGCGATTGCCGTCGAAGAACGGCAGCAGCTTCACGGTCTGTTTCTGGAAGCTCACACGCACCGCATTGGCCGCGCCGGTCACCGCCGGTGTCTGGAAGGTGGTCACCCGGTCCCAATAGCCGCATTGCACTTCACCCGCGGCCAGCGTGAAACCCAGGGGCATGTTGCGCGATGAGTCGCTCGCCGACGCGCCGTTCGCGTTGGCCTGCGCGGCGGCGCTCGCGGCCGTGCAGCCGTTGCGGATCTGTTGCGCGCCGGCCAGTGCCGCCAGGTCGGCGGTCTTCTGGAACTCGCGCTTCATGAAGTACATGTAGCCGATCTCGGTGCCGATCAGCGTGATGACGATCAGGCTGAGCGCGATGGCGGTGTTGACGATGATCGAGCCGCGCGAGCCTCGGCTTCGAGACGTGGGCGCCTCGGGCATGCGCTTTCGAGCTGTGCGGCGGGTCGTGTTCATGTCGGCGAGCGCTCCTCAGGATGACTTGAGCGCGGCGGTCGACCGGCTTTGCAATTGGTCGGGCATCCACTTGCTGGTGTCGAGCAATGGCAGGGAAGGGAGCAGGCGGTTCGCGCTGTAGGGATAGCTCACGTTCACCACATAGTTGACATACGCACCGGGGCTGCTCGGCGTGCCCCGGTCGACCGTGACGGCAACCTTCGAAACGATCCAGGTGCGCCGGCTGGCGACGTCCGTGTTCACCGACGAAGGCACGACCAGTGAACCGGCGAGCGCGTCATAGACCGCGTCTTTCACCCGAGCGTCCCCCGCCGTGGGCGCGGGCGTCAGAAGGCCGATGGCACGGGCGCCTTCGGCTGCGGCACGCGACACGCTCTGCTGTATGTAGAGCACCGACCCGAAGGTCGCCAGTGCGTACAGCATGCTGAACAGGAGCACGAACACCAGCGCGAACTCGACGGCCGCCACGCCGCCCTGGCGGTTGCGCTGTGCGGTGCGAAGCCTGTGGGGGCGCGGCGCGGTCATGGTGCGCGCCCATCGAGAAGCATGCTGGCCTGGCCGACGATCTGGTCGGGCAGGGCGAAGCTCGGCAGCGGGGGCAGCAGCTTGCGCATGTCGGTGGCAGTAACGGTCACCACCATCTGGCACCGTGCGGTCCATTCCGCACCGCAGACGGGCGCGGTGCAGTTGTTGCCGACCACGCCGCACACGGTGGCGTCAACGTTGCGGGTGACGACGCCGGGCAGCCAGCCGATGCCTTGCGTAGCGATGCTCTTCGCCTGCACTGCGCGAGCCGAATAGGTCGACTGGTAACGCAGCGCCGCACGTGCACCGTCTTCGGCCGCGTTCTGCAGGCCCAGGCGAAACGCGAACAGCATGCCGTAGCAGATGGCACCGTAGAGCAGCGCGAAGAAGATCAGGAACACCATCGCGAACTCGATCGCATACACGCCGCGTTGGCTGCGGGCGGATGGTCGAGCGCGTGGCGTTGTCATGGTGCGTGCGATGGCGATGGCGCGAAGAGCAGTCGACTGCGCCTACCGCGCCGAGCCGGTACCGGAGCCACCGCCGCCGCTGGTGGACGACTTCACGATCGAACTCATGCGCTCGGGAATCGGGAACTCGAAGCTCTTGAGGTAGCGCTCGTAGCTCCGGTTCGCGACGGCGCCGGCGATCGGACGCGGCGTTGCGGACGCGATCTCGCCGCTGCGCTGCCATGCCAGCAAGCCCTGCGTGGCATCGCCGACCTGCAGCGGTTCGTAGAAAACCTCTTCGGCCTCTGCCATTTCTTCTTCTCCCTGTGGCGGTACGCCCGCAGGTGCTTGTGCCGATGCGGGGGCATTGGGCGGGGTAGCTGCCGCCGTTGCCGACGCCGGCGCAGGTACGGGTGTTGCCGTAGCCACGGCAGGCGACTTCGTCTCCTGTGCCGATGCAAAGGGCGCCGCCGTCACCAGCGCAACGATCAAGCCCAGCGCAGGCAAACGCCAGGGCGCTGCAAAGCGGGGTGCATGTTCTTTTCTCATTGGGTACCTCGTGCGATCGAATTCGGTGACAGGGGCAACGCAGGGTCGGCGGCGGGAATCTGTTGGCTGGCCGTGCGCACGGCGCCGGTGGCGGACCAGCGCGAGGCCTTGAGCATCAGCGGGGGCGCCGCCGCGTCGTCGCGCACTGTCGCCGAGGGAACCGGCGGTGGGAGCGTCGCGACCACGGGCAAGGCCGGCGCGGCACCGACCGGACCACCCACCGTGCTGCTGACAGCGCCAAGTTGCTGCGCCGCATCGCGCACCGCCGCACGCGCGGTGGCCGGCATGTTGTTGGCGTCCATCAACCGTGCGGCTTGTTCGTTCTGGCGCGTGACGATGAAATACAGCGCCAGGTTGGCCTGGGCTTGCGTGCTGTCGGGGCGCAGTTGCAATGCCTGCATCAGAGGAAGGCGGGCTTCGTCGGCCATGCCGGCGCGCAGGCTGGCATAGCCCAGGTCGCTCAGCAACAAGGCGTCGGTCGGGTTCTGGCGCTGGGCCTGCTTCAGCAGCCGCACCGACTCCGCGAAGTTGCCGCGTGCCCCCGCCAGCAGGCCCAGGCCGCGGTAGCCGGCGCTTTCCAGCGGCGTGCCCATGAGGCGCTTGTACGCGTCCTCGCTCGATGCGGCCTGTCCGGTCTGGCGCAGTGCATCGGCGCGCAGCCGCGTCGATTCCGGCGAAACGCCCCAGCGCTGTTCCAGTGCATCGATGTGCGCCAGCGAGGCGAACCACAGGCTCTCCTTCTGCATCTGCTCGACGAGCCGCAGGTAGGTCGCCTTCGTGTCGACGGCGGCGCCGGCCTTCGTTTCCGCGGCGGCTTCCGCGGCCATGCGTTGCTGCGCATCGGCGGTGGCGCCGTACTGGTCCTTCATGCCGGCGCAGCCGGTGATGGCCAACGCGGCGGCAGCGGCGGCTGCGCAGGCCAACGAGCGCGAGGCGGTTCGCGCCTGCACGAGGGCGTTGAGCGTTTTCATTTGGTCATGGCTCCCAGTGAACGGAATACGGCGATAAAACCCGGCCCCGCGGTCACGATGACCAGCGCCGGAAGCAGCGTCGTCACCATGACAGCGGTCATCTTCACAGTGATTTTTCCGATGCGCTCCTTCATTTCCGAGCGCCGGCTTTCGCGCAGCCGGTCGCTGAAGACGCGCAGCGGTTCCTGCACGGCGCCGCCATGCTTGTCGACCTGCACCAGCAGCGACACCAGCCCGCGCAGGTTCTCGTTCTTGTGCAGCGTGGCAAGTCGGTGCAGCGAATGCTCGCGCGTGCGGCCGCGGCTGTATTGGTTGTTGGCAAGATTCAATTCATGGCCTAGCACGCGCAACACGTGCGAAAAGTCGGTGGCCATGATCTGCAGGCTCTGGTCCAGGCTCAAGCCCACGCCCTGCAATAAACGGAGCAGATCGATGAACAGCGGCAGTTCCTGGTTCGCGCGTTCGCGACGCCCCGCGGCAATCCGGCCGAGCACCCACTTGGGTGCCATGAAACCGATGAAGAACGCCGTGCCCAGCACCAGGATCACGGTGCGCTGCACGTGCCCTTCAGCCCATCCCACGTACGTAAGGAGAGGAAGCAGCACTGCAAGCATCACCCGCGTTACCAGGAACACGAGCTGCGTGCGTTTCGACGGAAGGCCGCACTGGTCGATGAGGTTGCGGTCTTCGTCGGCCACCAGCGCACGGCCGAAGCGGGAGTCGAGCCAATGGAACGGCAGTTCGATGTCGGCCTTCGCCGCGGCTTCTTCCGCCGTAGCGGGGTCGGCTGCATTGCCCGACTCGTCCGGTGCCGCCGCCACCTGTCGAATCGCGCGGCCAATGACTTTTCCGCTGCGCGCACGACGCAGCTCACCTGCCACCAACGCCCCAGCGCCGACCAGCAGGCCGAGTGCCAGCAACGACAAGCTGAGGATGGCCAGGAGATTGGGCGTGAGCGTCATGTCAGTTTTGCCAGCCTGTACAGCAGGGCCGCGCCGAACAGTTGAAGACCTGCCGCGGAGAAGATCAGGATGCGACCCGTGCCGTCATTCCACATGCTCATGAAGTAACCGGGGTTCGTCATGATGAGAAAAGCCCCGACGCCCAGCGGCAGCAGGCCCAGGATCCAGGCAGACAGTCGCGTTTCCGCCGACATGGCGACCAGCTCCTGGTCAGCTTGCTCGCGGTCGCGCATGAAGTTGCCCACGCGCTCCAGCAACAGGTCGGCGCGGCCGCCGTAGCGCACACCCAGCCCGAGGATGGACGCCAGGAGAAACATCTCCTCGACGCGCACGTTGGCGGCCGTCTGGTGCAGCGCGCGGTCCAGTTCAACGCCCACGCGCACCAGCGATGCCGCACGCTCCAACTGGCCGCGCAGAGGAGTTTCCGTGGTGGCTATGGCAAGCTGAAAAGCCGCCTGCGTGGAGTTTCCGATGGTGATCAGCCGCACCATCGCATCGATGAATCCGGGCAACTGGCTGATCAACTTGCGGCGGAACTTCTGCAGGCGCAGCCAGACCGCGAAGACCGCAAGCAGCCCCAGCAAAAGCAGCACGCCCAGCGCGCCGATCCAGCCCGCGAACAACCCGACCAGCGCAGCGACCACGACGATGGCGGCCAGCACGAGCACGGCCGTGCGTGGTTCGATCACGCCCACCAGCCAGTCGGGCATGGCCTTCTCGAGGATGCCTGTTGGCTTGGCTGCTGCCGCAGCGCTGGCTTCCGTCTCGAGCCACGGGTCTTTCAACACGCCCGCGACGAAGCCGTCGTTCGGCAAATCGCGCAGGGGCATGGGCACCGCCGCTGCGGCGGCCGCGCTGGCCAGGATCTGCTGGTTCAGGTGCCGCTCGGTCGCTTGCCGTGTCTGCCGGCGCTTGGCCCATTGCCACAGCAGCAGCCCACCCGCTGCGAACAGCAGCGCAATGCAAAAGACGAAGAGCAGCCCTTCACGCACGGCCGTCCCCCTGCTGCGCGCGCGCCAGCGACTGACGGAACCGCGTGATCTTCGGCGAGTGCGGCGCAATGCCCAGCGACACCCACCGGTCGCGCTCTTCACCGTCAGGCGATGCAACGGGTTCGTAGCGGTACAGCTCCTGCATCGCGACCACGTTGTCGTTCACGCCCGTCACTTCGCTCAGCGAAATGATGCGGCGCTGTCCGTTCGACAGCCGCCCGATCTGCACGATGAAGTCGATGGCATTGGCAATCTGCCGACGCAGGCTCACTTCACTGCCCTGGTAGCCCGCAAAGCCCGCGAGCATCTCCAGCCGATAGAGGCATTCGCGCGGCGAACTCGCGTGGATGGTGCCCATCGAACCTTCATGGCCCGTGTTCATGGCCTGCATCATCTCGATGACTTCGGCGCCGCGCACTTCGCCCACCACGATCCGGTCGGGCCGCATGCGCAGGCTGTTGCGCAGCAGGTCGCGGATCGACACCACGCCCGTGCCGTCGAAACCGCCGGGGCGGCTTTCCAGGCGCACGACGTGGCTGGTGCCCAGCGACAGCTCGGCTGTGTCCTCGATGGTGATGACGCGTTCGCGCGCCGGAATGAAACTCGCGAGCGCATTGAGCAGCGAGGTCTTGCCCGAGCTGGTGCCGCCGCTCACCAGGATGTTGCAGCGCGCACGCACCGCGATTTCAAGCAGCTGCGCCATGCTCGCATCGAATGTGCCGAGCTTCACCAGGTCGGCCGGCGTGAGCGGTTCCTTGCGGAACTTGCGGATCGACACCGACAGGCCGTCGATGGCCAGCGGCTCGATGATCACGTTGATGCGCCCGCCATCGGGCAGGCGCGCATCGACCATCGGGTTCGACTCGTCGAGCCGGCGGCCGAGCGGCGCAAGGATGCGGCGCACGATGCGCATCACATGCTCCGAATCGGCGAAGCGCACCGTCTCGCGCTCCAGCATGCCGTGGCGAGACACGTACACGTTCTGGTAGCCGTTGATCAGGATGTCTTCCACTGCCGGATCGTTCAGCAGGTCTTCCAGCGGTCCGAAGCCCGCGAGCTCCTTCGTCAGCGCATCGGAGATCAGCTGCATCTCGCGGTCGTTGATCGGCACGCGGCGCAGGCGCACGAAGCTGTCGACCTCGAGCTCGACGAACTGCTGGATGGACGCACGCGACCAGCGGCCGAACTCCGCGCCGAGTTCCTCGATGCGGCTCAGCAGATGGTCGTGCGTCCAGCTCTTGATGTCCTGGAACTGCTGGGAGTTGACGAACGCCTGGTCGTCGTCGGCAAATTCGATATCTGTGGACATGGGCCTCAACCTTCGTGTGAACTCTTCCACAGGCCGGTGACTTGCGACATGAGCGCAACCCAGCGTGGATCCTTGGCCGGTGGTTGGCCCGTGGCTGACATGTATTCCTGGCGCAGGCTGCGGGTGAGTCCGCCGACGGCTTGTGCATACGGGTCGCTGCGCGCGGTGCGCACGAGCATTTCGCCGCGGCTGGCAGCCGACAGCAGTTGCGCGCTGCGTGCGGGCAGCACGTGGCGCAACGGCAGCTCCAGTCGTTCGGCGATGTCCTTGGCGGACAGGCCGACGTGGCTGTCGAACTTGTTCACCACCAGCGAGAGGCGCTCGGTGTCGACGCTGCGCGCGCGCAGTTCCTTGAGCATGTTGGCCGTGGAGACGATGCCGCCGATGCTCTGGTCGCAGACCACCCAGCTCTGCCGTGCCTCGCGCACGGTCTGCGCGACGAAGTCCATGGTCGAGAAGCCGCCGAGGTCGGCGATCTGGAAGTCGAAGAAGTCGCCCAGCCGCTTGATGAGCGCGACCGAGTCGGCATGCGAAATCTCACGCACCTGCGCCAGGCTCGCGGGCAAGGGCAGCACCGCCACGCCGCTGGTGTGGTGCGCCAGCGCGGTGTGCAGCAGCGTCTGGTCGAGCCGACGCAGGTTGCGCACGCCGTCGACGAAGCTGAAGCCGCTTTGCGTATCGAGGTAAAGCAATCCGTCCCGCGCCGGCAGGCCCAGGTCGAGCAGCGCCACGCCGTGTCGCACCGGGCGACCCACGGGGCGCACGGGAGTCTGCGCGAGTTGGTCGTTCAGCGTCAGGGCGAGGCTGGTGGCCAGCGTCGTCACGCCGAGTCCGGCGCGCGCGCCGAGCAACGCCAGCGTGGTGCCGCGTGTGCCGCCTTGCAGGCTGTCGCGCCGCTCCAGCAGCGTGCGCAGCGTGGTCACGGCATCTGCCGACGGCGCAGCCATGTCGACGAAGTCGTCCACGCCCGCGCGCAGGGCGCAGAGCATGGCGGCGGGCTCGGCCGAAACGCCGGCGCCCAGTACAGGCAATGTGGGCCAGTCGCGCTTGAGGCGCTGATGAAGCTGGATGGCGGCGGTGCTCTGGTCTGCCGAGAAGTCGATGAACACCGCGACCGGTCCCAGCAGCGCGATGCGCTCGTCGATCGACTTTCCGTCCGGCGTCATGACAACCACCGAGCCCAGTGCGCCCAGCGCGTCGGTCAGCCAGGTGATGTGGCTGCCATTGCTCGACGCGAACAGGTAGGTTTCGCTGCCCGTGTCGGGGAGGCTGTCGCGTGGAGCGTTCATGGTGCCTGCCTGCGATGCAAGGTCCGGGTCATCGTCATCAACGGGAGAAGCCGGGCACCGCCGTGTCGGCCGCGGCGCCAAGGAAGTTCGAACGCCACACAGGGCCATCCCGCTGCTCGGCGCTGCCGGGCAGGTAAGGGGTGAGGTCGGTGCCGCGCGCGATCGGCTTGACCAGGTGGGGCGTGACCAAGATCACGAGTTCCTTCTCGTTCATCTGGTATTTGTTCTGGCGGAAGAAGGAGCCCAGGATCGGCAGGTCGCCGAGCAGCGGCACCTTGTCGACATTCGAGGTCGTGGTGCGGCTCACGAGCCCGCCGATGATGAAGCTCTCGCCATCGCCGAGCTCGACCGTCGTGTCCGCGCGGCGGGTGGTGATGGCGGGCACCGCGACGCCGCCGATGCTCAGCGAGTTGGTGTAGTCCAGGTCGCTGGCCTCGGGCGCGACCTTCAGCACGATGCGTTCGTTCGACAGCACGGTGGGCGTCAGGGTCAGGCCGATGCCGAAGGGCTTGTATTCGATGCTGGTGGTGCCCAGGCCTTGCGGTGCAGGTACCGGCAGCTCGCCGCCGGCCAGGAAGCTCGCGCTCTGGCCCGACATGGCGACCAGCGTGGGCTCCGCGAGCACGCGGGCCATGCCGTTGCCTTCGAGGAAGCCGACGTTCAGGCCGAGGCCCGCCTTGCTGAAGTTGAACAGCAGGCTGAAGGCCTGTGCGAGCGGGTTGTTGTACTGGGTGCTGATCGATCCGTCGGCGCTGAATGTGGCGCTGTTGAGCGAGGCCGGGCCGAACACGCCGAAGCTGAAGCCGTTGGAGTTGGCCCGCGTGCTGAAGATGTTCAGGCCGGCCTGCTTGAGCACGTTGCGGTTGAACTCCACCACCTTCACTTCCACCTGCACGGTGTTGCTGCGCACGTTGACGACGGAGCGGTCGATGAGCTCGGCCTTGTCGGCGGTGCTGGCCAGCGCGGTGTCGCGCGCCTGCTGGTGCGCGGTCATGCTGTCCATGGTGCCGGTGAGCGTGGTGGCGCGCCGACGTACTTCCACCGTGTAGGTGGTTGCTGCGGCATTGCCTTTTTCCCAGACCATGAGGGTGGTGCGGCCCGCTGCCTTGCCCGTGACGATCAGTCGTGCGGCCGGCGAATTCGGCGTCTTGCGCGTGATGGTGACGCCGGCCACGGCCTCGTCGCCGATCGCCATGCGGTCGATGCCCTTGTCGAGCAGCAGTTCTTGCTGCGTCCCGGCGGAAAGTATCAATGGGCGTTGTTGCTGAGGGCGCACGGCCTGCGCGTCTGCGGCCGTGGAAGCGACGGGCCAGATGACGGGGGCCATCGCGCTCAGGACGATCAGGGTCGAGCGCAGCAGTCGGGGCGAAGGAGTTCCGGCGTTGCGGGTGGCACGGGTCGACGGCGCACGAGGCGTGTGATGCATGTGGTTTTCCTGGATGACGGATGTCAGCGTGCGGCGCACTCAGTAATTCATGGTTTCGCTGCGTTCGCCGCGAATGACTTCGACCTGGAGTCCTCCGCGAGGCGAACCGGCGGCACGCGGCGTCGTCGCGACGGGGCGAACTTCTGCGACCTGGGCCCGACCGGTAGGGCCTTTGCCACCCGTGACGAGGTCCGCGGCGGTCAGGCCGGCTTGGGCGCGGTCGAGGCCTTCGAGCGGCGCGCGCTTGGGCTCGCCGGCCTTCGGCGCTGCGGGTTGCAGGGCGGTCGGCAGTTCGGCGAAGAGCTTCGGGTCCGGCTCGGACATGTCCTTCGGGTTGCGCAGCGCCAGCAGCAGCTTGCCGCTGTTGTCGGCGATGCTCAGGCGGTTGACGTCGTCGACCGTCACCGCCAGCACGGCGGTGCGGGCCGGCTCCACGCGCTGTGCCTGCTGCGCAGCGGCCTTGTCGCCGACCTTCGATTGCATGCTGTCCACGGAGACGGTCCCGAAAGCCAGCACCCGCTTGCGAGAGAGCAGCAGCCGCGCCTGGCTGCGGTCCACGTCCTTGCCGTCCGACTTGAGCGTGACGAAGACATCGACGAAATCGCCAGGCTGGATACGGTTGCCGACGCCCATGACTTCGTCGGCCTTGACCGCGACGGCGCGTTCGCCTTCGCCGATGCGAAGGGCAAGCCCCGACACCAGTTGGTTCTCCATCACCGGCGTGCCTTCGGCCAGGTCGAGCACCGGCACGCGGCCTGCCGCGACGTTGGCGTCCTGGAAGGCACCGACGGGGTTGATCGTCAGGCGTTCCACGCGCAGCGCGTCGGCGGGAATCGCCACGCCCGCGGGCAACGGCTTGGCTGCCACCACGACCGGATACACCGGCGCCTGCGACGCCTTGGCGGTCACCGGCGCGGTACTCGCTGCGACGGGCGCGGGCGCCTGGCGGCTCAGCATCCATGCATAGCCGCCCATGGCGATGGCCAGAAGCACCAGGATGGCTGCGAGGATTTTGGTGAGGTTGATCATGGGCGGCGGGCTGAGGGTTGAAGGCAAGCAATCATGGAAATGGAGGAATGAATGGCCTGCGGCGACAGAGGCAGCGGGCCGCTAGCTCTGTCGTCCCCAAGCCATCCAGACCACGGCAGCCAGGGAGAGGTAAGCCGCGTAGGGAATGAAGCGAGCCCGGGTCGGCGTGGTGCCGCCGCTGGCTGCGGATGCGGGGCCCGACAGGATGAGTGCGAGGCGGGGAGCAAGGGGCCAGCGCCGCAGGGCGAGCCAGAGCAGGCTGTGCGCGGCGGCCACGAGGCTGGCGACGATCCAGATCTGTGCCAGCGCGGAAAGGCCGACCCAAAGTCCGAGGACAGCTGCGAACTTCACGTCGCCTGCCCCCATGAGACGGATGACATAGAAAAACAGCAGGAAGGCGAAGCCGGCACCTGCGCCCCAGAGGGCAGAACTCCACGTGACACCGAACGGCTGGGCCCCGAAGGCGAGTGCTGCCAGGGCCACAGCGGCGCCGGCGAGCACAAGCCAGTTGGGGACACGGCGTTGTCGGAAGTCATAGACAGCGACCAGTAACAGCCAGAGAAAACACGTCGGTGTCAGCAGCATCGCGAGCAAAAGCGATGTTATTTAGCCTTGGCAACTTCAGTTGAAATGGTCGTGAAGATCGTATTGAGGTCGGTGCCGAGCGTGCTCAAAATAGTCACGATTGCGACCGAAACGAGCCCCGCAATAATTCCATATTCAATTGCAGTCGCACCTTCTTCATCGCGCAAAAAACGAGTAATAGAGCTGAGCATGATTTCCCCTTTAGGAAGTGTTAACAAAGGCTAGCGAGGTGAATGTTATCCCGAGTAACTCTGTGTATCAACAACAGTTACCCCTAAGTCGCCAGCACTCGTCGTGCTACGGGGAAGGAGAAGCAGGATGGCTGCCAGCCTCTCGCCAAGTGGTACCAGGCAATACCTGATCGGCTGGTCGTCGGCTCGGAAAGTCATTCTTCCCTCTGTAGGCAGCGTCCCACCTCCCATGAAGATGGGAGGGCGTGTTACGTCACACGGAACGTCCAAAAGGGGCGCGTTACGGGGACAAACGCGTTACGTGTTACGTAGCACGAGGCCACAAAGGGCCAGATGTAACAGCGCAGAAAGCCAAAAATCGTGAGCAAAAAGTCACGAATCAGAGGGGTGCCCCCGGTGGTCGCAGGGGTTCAGAAGGGGGGAATCAGCCGGGCGTCAGCCCAGGATCTCTTCGTGGAACAGTTTCCACTCGCTGCCTTGGCGCAGCCAATACTGGCGCCGTGAGCGCCCGCTGCGGTCGCCTTCGAATACCTCGCCGAAGGTAACCACCATGGTGTCGTCGCCGTCGCGCCAGTGCAGGTACGACAGGTCCTTGAGTTGCACGCGCTTGCCCTGCGCGTATTTCACTTCGTCGTCGACGGCCGCAATTCCCTCGGTCGCCTTCTTGCTGCTGCGCTGGAATTCGGGCAAATAGAATTTCTTCAATTGCGCTTCATTGCCGGCGGCACGGGCTTCTTTCCAGCCATTGATTGCGCTGGTAATTGACTGGCTTTCTTTTTCAGCCTGCGGCGGGGTGATCCATTGCAGGCTGCGCGCGGTCACCACCGGGGTTGCACCGATTTGCACCTTGCGCAAAAGCTGCTTGAGGTCGGGGTTGGCCATGACCACGCAACCGTCGCTGGCCAGCGGCGCGCGCGCGAACTGCTGGGGCGGGGTGCCGTGCAGCCAGATGCCGCCGCCGGTGCGCCCGCGCCGCACGTCGTATGGGTTGGGGTAGTTGATGGGCAGGGCGCCGGCGCCGTAGAAGTCCTTGAGCGACTTGGGGTCCAGGCTGCTGGTGATGTAGTACACGCCCAGCGGGGTGCGCGCGTCGCCCTCGGCGAGCTTGTCGGTGCCCGACTTGCCCACGGAAATGTAGTAGTCGGCCGTGAGCTTCAGGCCCTTGTCGGTGTTCTCGAACAGGTACAGCCGCGAGCGCGAGGCATCGACCGCGATGGCGTAGCGGCTGCGCGTGGACAGCGCCAAAAACTGCGAAGGCACGGTGTTCGGCGGCGGCCGGTCGCGCAGGGCCTGCAGGCGGCGCCTGGACTCTTCGTGCAGGTCGCTCATGGCGGGGTTGCCGCGCATTTTTGCGATGCTGGCGGTGTCCGGCAGGGCGTTGGTCGGCGGCACCTGGGCCGCGAGCAGGTCGCCGTAGACAAGCTGCGCAAGCTGGAAATTCGGGTAGTCGCGCACGAGGTCACGCGCCTTGGCCAGCGCGGGGCGGGCCTGGCCGCGGCCGAACATCTCGTACACGGCAATCAGCCGGGCCTCGGCGTTGCCGGCTTCCTGGATCGGGGCGGCGGCGGCGCGGCGCGTGGGCCTCGCAGATGCAGCGGCCGTGGCGGCCGTAGCTGCGACCGCGCGACTGTCGGCGGCCAGGGCGTTCTTCTTGCCACGGGCCGCTTGCTGGGACTGCGCCTGGGCCTGCTGGGCTTGCTGGGCCTTCGCGCCCCTGGCTTCCTTCGCGGAAGCCCGCGCGCCGGCAGCGGAGCGACCGGCGCCCGCGCCTGCGGACCTGGCCGCCTTGCCGCTGTTCTTTTCGGCGCCCTTGCCGCTGCCGCTCTTCGCGCTCGATGCCTTGCTGCCGGCCGCCTTGGCGCCGTTCGACGCCAGCGCCGCGCCGGGGGCCGCGAACATCAGCAGCGACGCTGTCACCAGCGCCGCAAGAAGGCGCCCGCTGCGCGGACGGAACGGGGGATTCTGAAGCCGGCCGCGCCGGACGATGTCTGTCACTAGCCGCCGACGCTTTCCTTGCGAATGTGCCAATGGTTGCCGGCGCGCTGCATCTCGAGCGTCTTGCGGCTCGACACGTTGAGGTTGTCGGCGCGGTAGATCTGCCTGAACTTGGCGGTGGCCGACTGTCCGTCGACCTTGATGACGAGGTTCTCGATGTTCACGCTGATGCTGGTCTTGCCGACGATGCGCGCGCGGCGGTCTTCTTCCCAGCCCTTGCGGCTCTGGCCACCGGCGGGGGCGAAGTCGGCGCCGTAGGCGGCCAGGTAGCGGTCCATGTCCTGGCCGGCCCAGGCCGCGGCCCAGGCGCGCACGGCCGATTCGACCTCGGCGTTCGACGCGGTGCTGGCGGCCGCTGCAGGAGCAGGAGCAGGTGCCGGCGCGGCTTCGGGTGCCTTGGGCGCGGCGGCGACCGGCGCGGGGGCGGCCGCGACCTTGGCCGGCGGCGGCGCGGCAGGTGCGGGTGCAGGGGCCGGGGTTGGGGCTGCGGCAGGCGCGGGCGCCGCCTTGGCCACCGGAGCCGGGGCAGGTGCGGGTGCAGGCGAAGGCGCGGCCGAGGCGACCAGCGCCGTCGGCTTGCCGCCCAGCGGCGTGGGCGTGAACAGCGTGCGGATCACGGCCAGCTTGGGCTGCACGGCGGTGTTGTTCTGGTCGAGTTGCAGCGCCTTGCTGTAGGCCTGGCTGGCCAGCCGTGCATACACGTCGCCGAGGTTTTCCTGGGCGGTGGCGTAGCTGGGGTTGGTGCGAATGGCGGCTTCGAGCGCGCCGCGCGCCTTGTCGAACTGGTTCTGGCTCGCGTAGATCACCGCGAGGTTGTTGTACGGCTCGGGCAGCTCGGGCGCGTCCTGCGTGAGCTGCGTGAAGGCGGCGATGGCCTCGGCGCGCTTGCCGGTGTCCAGCTGGATCACGGCCTTCAGGAAGCGCATCTGCGGGTCGCGCGGCTTGTCTTTCAGGAAGGCGTCGGCGCGGGTCATGGCCTCGTCGAGCTTGCCGGCCTGCATGAGCTTGTCGACGTCTTCATGCTCGACCGCCGCCAGGGCGGACGCCGACATGCCGCAGGCCGCAACGGCCAGCAGGAGGGCACGCACGGTGGGGGAGAAGCTGAAACGGGCGCGCGGCGTGTGGCTCTTGGGCATTGCGGACGAGACCTTGTGAGGGGTGGGAGATGCGGCAAGGATTGTAAGTGGGGCAGTTAACCTTCAGACACAGGGGATGACAGCACCTGCGGCGTGCCCGCAACGCGCGCCCCCGCAGTACAGTGCCGCCGTGGACCGCCTCCAAAGCATTGAAACTTTTGTTCGTGTCGCGCAGACCCAGAGCTTCGCGGAAGCGGCACGCCAGCTGCGCGTGGCCAACTCGGTGGTCACCACGCGGGTCAAGCAGCTCGAAGAGTTCCTGGGCGCCCCGCTGTTCCACCGCAGCACGCGCGTGGTCCGGCTCAGCGACATGGGCCAGGCCTTTCTGCGCGACTGCACCGAGCTCGTGGGCCGGGCCAACGACATCGTCGACCAGATGCGCGACGCCCGCGGCACGCCCTCGGGCACCCTGCGCGTGCACGCATTGACGGGCATGGTGCTGGGCCGCTTCGCGTCGCTGCTGCGCGAGTTCCAGACCACCTACCCCGACATCCACCTCGAGCTGATCGTGAGCGACGCGGTGGCCGACCCGGTGAAGGCCGGCGTCGACTGCGCGCTGCAGATTTTCCCGGCCGCCTCGCAGGAGCTGGTGGCGCGCCCGCTGTTTCCGGTGCGGCGCGTGCTGTGCGCCACGCCGGCCTACCTGGAAGCCCACGGCACGCCCGCCTCGCCGCGCGAGCTGCACCGCCACAAGCTGGGCCTGTACTCGGGCTATCCCACGCGCGACCGCTGGACCTTTCACCACCAGGGCGAGCAGACCACCATCTACCTGGCCGCCGCGCTGCTGACCAACAGCGTGCACCTGCTGCGCGAATACGCGCTGGAGCACGCGGGCATCGTGTGCCTGCCCACGCTGGTGGCGGGCGACGCCATTGCCCGCGGCGAGCTGCGCGTGGTGCTGCCGGAGCACCAGCTGTCGTCGTTCTCGCTGAGCGCGGTGTACGCGGGCACCTCGCGCAACGCGCTGAAGCTGCGGCTTTTCATCGAGCACATCGCCACGCGCTTCACGCGGGTGCCGCCATGGGACGCGACGCTGATCGAGCGCGGAATGATCCCGGCCGAGCTCATCGAGTTCAGCCGCTCCTCCGGCTAGGCGCTTACCGCCGAAACAGGGGTAAACCCGGCCGATTATTCGCATACGCCGAACAATCCTCTTCCAAACTGGTCCCTACCGGTCGTGCCGCATGGCTCCTAGAGTTCGCTCATTCGAGAACGCAAGGAGACAAAGCCCATGACAGCCGCCACCGCCAGCACCAGCGCCACCACCAACACCACCACCGCGTACAGCACCCGCTTCGGGTCGCTCAAGCACTTCGACAAAGGCCACGTCGAACCCATCGACGACGACGTGCGCCACTATGCGTTTTCGAACTGCTTCGAGATCGCCAGCCTCAGCAAGCCCTACGAGAAGGTCGTGTTCGGCCAGAACCAGATCTACGTGCTCGAAACGCTGCGCGCCGAAGGCACCTCCCCCTGGTACACCTGCGCGCACGACGAGTTCGCGCTGGTGATGGACGGCGACGTCGAGGTGCACCTGGTGCAGCTCGACGCCGCGCAGGCCGTGGCCGACAAGGAGAAGAACGGCGCCGTGCTCGTGCAGGGCGAGCCGCAGGGCAAGAAGATGGGCTGGATGAAGCTCTCGCGCGGCCACCAGGGCCTGCTGCCGAAGGGCACCGCCTACCAGTTTCGCAATGCCGGCGAGCCGGGCGTGATCGTGCTGCAGAGCTGCAAGGGCGATCTCTCGGTCGAGAAGTGGGCCGACATCTGCCAATCGCATTGAGAGGAACCGCACCATGAACGCACCCGCAGAACTCGCCCGCGTGACCGCGTCGCAGCCCGACGCCACCCTCGGCTACAAGGATTTTTCGCTCGGCAGCTTCAGCTTTCGCCGCGACGAATACTTCGTGCACATCGGCTGGAAGACCCGCGACGGCCGCCCCATGAGCCACACCATGGACGCCGGCAGCTACCTGCGCGCACTGATGCGCGACGTGGCCTGGGGCTTCTTCTACGGCTGGGTCAACTTCGACGACGTGTTCGGCACGGTCAACCACTACGAATCGGTCGACCTGTACGCCGGCAGCTTCAACGGCACCATGAAGGACGCGGGCATCGACCTGCTCGAGAACTTTCCGACCGCGCAGATCCGCGCCACCTTCGAGGCCATGCTCGACGACTGGACCAACGAGAGCTTCGACCCCTTCGCCGCGCCGCAGGAAACCGGCTCGCCCTACGGCCGCAAGAAGGGCAACAACACCGCCAAGATCACCCGGGCGCGCGAGCTGGCCAAGCGCTGCGTGGGCCTGAAGGGCGACCTCGACCTGCGCAGCGACGAGCGCGGCGCCCCGGTGAACCGCGCCTTCGCCGACGTGCCGCAGGGCCAGCCCGAGCTGCATCCCGAGCCCGGCTTCGAGAACGAGGTGCACGCCTTCAACCTCTTCGGCTTCCTGAGCCGTTCGCAGGTCACGTGGAACCCCAGCTTCACCTCGGTGGTGAAGCACAGCTACATGTGCCCGACGACCGAGGAGCACATCCTGCCGATCATCCACGGCAACGACCGCGTGGAATGGTTCTTCCAGATGACCGACGAGATCCACTGGGACTGCGGCGACAAGAACACCGGCCGGCCAATGGCGCGCGTGATCATGAAGGCGGGCGACATGGCCGCCATGCCCGCCTACTGCCGCCACCAGGGGTTCAGCCCGAAGCGCTCGATGCTGCTGGTGTGGGAGAACGGCTCGCCGAGCCTGGTGTACGAGATACAGAAGGGCGAGTCGCCCGAGATTCCGGTCGAGTTCTGAATGGCTCCCTCTCCCGCGCGCGGGAGAGGGCTGGGGTGAGGGTCGCCGCCGCGCCCTGAACGCCCCCTCACCCCAACCCTCTCCCCAAGGGGCGAGGGAGGAATGCAAAAAACATGACGCCCAATGACATTGCCGATGCGGCGGGCCTGCGCACGCCCATCCGCCACCAGCTCTTCATCGACGGCCGCTTCGTCGACGCCGAATCCGGCGAGACCCTGGCCACGCTGAACCCGCACGACAACACGCCCATCGCCCACGTCGCGCTGGCCGGCAAGGCCGACGTCGACAAGGCCGTGGCCGCCGCGAAGCGCGCATTCCCCGCCTGGCGCCGCATGGCGGCCGCCGACCGCGGCCGCATCCTGCTGAAGCTCGCCGACCTCATCGAGGCCAACGCCGAAGAGCTCGCCCGCCTCGAATCGCTGGACACCGGCCATCCCATCCGCGACTCGCGCCGGCTCGACGTGCCGCGCACCGCCGCGTGCTTTCGCTACTTCGGCGGCATGGCCGACAAGTTCCAGGGCGAGACCATTCCGGTGGAAGAGGGCTTCCTGAACTACACGCTGCGCGAGCCGGTGGGTATCGTCGGGCAGGTGGTGCCGTGGAACTTTCCGCTGATGTTCACCAGCTGGAAGATGGCGCCCGCGCTCGCGGCCGGCAACTGCATCGTGATGAAGCCGGCCGAGATCACGCCGCTCAGTTCGCTGCGCATCGCCGAGCTGATGGCCGAGGCGGGCCTGCCGCCCGGCGTGGTCAACATGCTGCCGGGCCTGGGCAGCGTGGCGGGGCAGTACATCGCCGAGCACCCGGAGATTTCGAAGATCGCCTTCACCGGCAGCACCGCCACCGGCCGGCGCATCGTGCAGGCCAGCGCGGGCAACCTGAAGAAGGTGCAGCTCGAGCTTGGCGGCAAGGGGCCCAACATCGTCTTCGAAGACGCCAACCTGCAGGCCGCCGTGAACGGCAGCGCGTGGGCCATCTTCCACAACCAGGGGCAGGCCTGCATCGCGGGCTCGCGGCTGATGCTGCACGAGAAGATCGCCGATGCGTTCCTCGACCAGTTCATTCCGCTCGCCAAGTCCATTCGCCTGGGCAACCCGCTCGACGACGCGACGGAGATGGGCCCGCTCACCAGCGCGCAGCACCGCGAGCGCGTGCTCGGCTACGTGGAGGTGGCGCAAGGCGAGGGCGGCGAACTGCTCGCCGGCGGCAAGTCGCCGGGCGGCAATCTTGCCGCCGGCTGCTACGTCGAGCCCACCGTGATGCGCGCCAGGTCGTACAAGGACCGCGTGGCGCAGGAAGAGGTGTTCGGCCCCTTCGTCACCGTGCTCACCTTCAAGAATGACGAAGAGGCGATGCAGATCGCCAACGGCACCGACTACGGCCTGGGCAGCGGCCTGTGGACCGGCAACCTGCAGCGCGCCCACAAGGTCGCGCGCGACCTGCACGCCGGCATGGTGTGGATCAACAGCTACAAGCGCGTGAACCCCGGCTCGCCCTTCGGCGGCGTCGGCCAGAGCGGCTACGGCCGCGAGATGGGGTTCGACGCGATGCGCGAGTACACGCAGGTGAAGAGCGTGTGGGTGAACGTCGACGCGCAGATACCGCCGCACTTCGCGCGCTGACCCCGGACCGGGCGGCTTCCAGAACACAAGAGACGGAGACAACCATGACATTCAATCGCAGGCAGTTCACGCAGGCCACCGCCGCGATCGTGGCCTCGGGCGCGGCACCCCTGGTGTTCGCGGCCGACACGCTGAAGATCGGCTACGTGTCGCCGCAGACCGGCCCGCTCGCGCCCTTCGGCGAGGCCGACAAATGGGTCATCGAGCAGATGAAGGCCGCCTTCAAGGACGGCATCGCCGTCGGTGGCAGGAAGTACGCGGTGCAGATCGTGCTGAAGGACAGCCAGTCGAACCCCAACCGCGCGGGCGAGGTGGCGAACGACCTCATCCTGAAGGAGAAGGTCGCGCTGGTGCTCACCGCCGGCACGCCCGAGACGGCCAACCCGGTGAGCGACGCGTGCGAGCTCAACGAGGTGCCCTGCGTGTCCAGCGTGGTGCCGTGGCAGCCGTGGTTCTTCGGGCGCAAGGGCGATCCGGCCAAGGGCTTCAACTGGACGTACCACATGTTCTGGGGGCTGGAAGACGTCATTGCCAGCTACACCAACGGCTGGAAGACGCTGGCCACCAACAAGAAGGTGGGCGGCCTGTTTCCGAACGACGGCGACGGCAACGCGTGGGGCGACAAGGAGCTGGGCTTTCCCAAGCCGCTCGCGGCCATGGGCTTCACGCTGACCGACCCGGGCCGCTTCCAGAACGGCACGCAGGACTTCAGCGCGCAGATCGCGGCGTTCAAGGGCGCGGGCGTGGAGATCGTCACCGGCGTGGTGATTCCGCCCGACGCCAAGACCTTCCTCACGCAGGCGCGGCAGCAGGGCTTCAAGCCCAAGGTCATCACGCTGGGCAAGGCGCTGCTGTTCCCCGGCGCGATCGAGGCGCTGGGCGACCTGGGCGACGGCCTGTCGACGGAGGTGTGGTGGAGCCCGTCGCACCCGTTCACCTCGAGCCTCACGCAGCAAAGCGCGAAGGCGCTGGCCGAGGCCTACGAGGCCGGCGCGAAGAAGCAGTGGACGCAGCCCATCGGCTTTGCGCATGCGCTGTTCGAGGTGGCGGCGAACGCGCTGGGGCGCGCGAAGTCGCTCAAGGCCGGCGACGTGCGCGACGCGGTGGCGTCGACGTCGATCAACTCCGTCGTCGGCCCGGTGAAGTGGGGCGGGCAGGGGCCGTTCAAGAACGTGAGCAAGACGCCGCTGGTGCTCGGGCAGTGGGGCAAGGGCAAGAAGTACAAGGTGGAGCTGACCATCGTCAACAACGAGTCGGCCACCAGCATTCCCACCGGCGGCACGCTGCGGCTGCTCTGACCGACATGGCGCTGCTGGCATTGCATGGCGTGAGCAAGTCGTACGGCGCGCTCAAGGTCACCGACGGCATCACGCTGTCGGTAAGCGAGGGCGAGACGCTGGGCATCCTCGGGCCGAACGGGGCGGGGAAGACGACGCTGTTCAACCTGATCTCGGGCGACGTGCGCGTGGATGCCGGGCGCGTCGAGTACGCGGGGCGCGACGTGACCCGGCTCAAGCCGCACCAGCGCTGCCATGCGGGCATCGGCCGCAGCTACCAGGTGCCGCAGCCCTTCGGCAACATGAGCGTGTTCGAGAACCTGGTGACCGCCGCGTGTTTCGGCGGGCAGCAGACCGAGCGCGAGGCCTGGCAGACGGCGCACGAGGTGCTGTCGCAGACGGGGCTGATGGCGCACGCGAACAAGCCGGCCGGCGGCCTCACGCTGCTGGACCGCAAGCGGCTGGAGCTGGCGCGCGCGCTGGCGACGCGGCCGCAGCTGCTGCTGCTCGACGAGATCGCGGGCGGGTTGACGGAGCCCGAAGCGGCTGTGCTGGTGGCGGAGCTGAAACGCATCAAGTCGCGCGGCGTGACCATGATCTGGATCGAGCATGTGGTGCATGCGCTGCTGTCGCTGGCGGACCGGTTGTTCGTCATCAACTTCGGGCAGAAGCTGGCGGAAGGGGAGCCGCGGGCGGTGATGAACGATGCGGAGGTGAGGCGGGTGTACATGGGGATGGAGGCATGAGCGCGGACCATCGGATTTGTCCCCTCTCCCGCTTGCGGGAGAGGGTCAGGGTGAGGGCTGCGGCGGTCGAGTCGTCGTGTGTCTCGCCATCGCCGTCGACCCTCACCCCAGCCCTCTCCCGCAAGCGGGAGAGGGGGCAAGGCCAGGGAGCGCAACAACCATGACCACCCTGCTCCAAACCCACGCCCTCCAGGCCTTCTACGGCGACGCCCAGGCCCTGTTCGGCATCGACTTCTCGCTCTCCTCCGGCGAGCTCGTCGCCATCATCGGCGCCAACGGCGCGGGCAAGTCCACTTTCCTCAAGAGCCTCACCGGCCTCGTGCGCGCCCCGCGCGAAGCGATCCGTTTCAAGGGCGAGCCCATCGGCGGCCTGCCGCCCGGCGACATCGTGCGCCGCGGCCTCGCCATGGTGCCCGAGGGCCGGCGCCTGTTCCCCAGCCTCAGCGTGGAAGAGAACCTGCGCATGGGCGCCACCGCGCAGCGCAAGGGCCCGTGGAACCTGCAGCGCCTGTACGCGCTGTTTCCCATCCTGGCCGAGAAGCGCCACCAGCCAGCCACCTCGCTGTCCGGCGGCCAGCAGCAGATGGTCGCGCTCGGCCGCGCGCTCATGAGCAACCCCGAGGTGCTGCTGTGCGACGAGCTCTCGCTCGGCCTCGCGCCCATCGTCATCCGCGAGATCTACGCGGCCATGCCCACCATCACCGGCGAGGGCATGACGGTGGTCATCGTCGAGCAGGACGTGACCATGGCGCGCCAGGTGTCGCAGCGCATCTACTGCCTGCAGGAAGGCCGCGTGTCGCTCGAAGGCCGGTCCGCCGACCTCACGCGCGAGCAGATCTCGCAGGCCTATTTCGGCATGGGCACCGGCATTGCCCCGCAGGAGCACGCCCATGCTTGAAACCCTCGTGCAAGGCGTGCTGCTCGGCGGCCTCTACACGCTGTTCGCGCTCGGCCAGTCGCTGATGTTCGGCGTCATGCGCCTGACCAACACGGCGCAGGGCGACTTCATCATCCTCGGCGCGTTCGCGGTCATCGCGGGGGTGTCGCTGGGGGGCGACGTGGCGCCCTGGCTGGTGGCGCTCGCGGTGCTGCCGGTGGCCTTCGGTTTCGGCTACGCGCTGCAGCGCTTCGTGCTCAACGGCACGCTGGGCAAAGACCCGCTGCCCTCGCTGGTGGTCACCTTCGGCCTGTCGATCGTCATCCAGAACCTGCTGCTGGAGCTGTTCTCGGCGGACCCGCGCGCCATCGAGACCGGCGGGCTCAGCACGCAGGGCGTGGCGCTGGGTGGTGCGATAGGTAGTGCGGTTGGTGGTGCGATGTCGGTCGGCGTGCTGCCGCTCATCGTGCTCGCCGTCGCGGTCGTGGCGACCGGCGCGCTGCAGTGGCTGTTCGCGCGCACGGCGCTGGGCCGGTCGTTTCGCGCGGTGTCCGACGACCGCGAAATCGCCGAGCTCATGGGGCTGAACGCGAAGAAGGTCTACGCCTTCGCGACGGCCATCGCCTTCGTGCTGATCGCCATCGCGGGCGCGCTGCAGGGCATGCGCACCACCGTGTCGCCGTCGGACGGCCCGCTGCTGCTGCTCTTCGCGTTCGAGGCCGTGATCATCGGCGGCATGGGCTCCTTCTGGGGCACGCTGGCCGGCGCGATGATCCTGGGTGTCACGCAGCAGGTGGGCTTCAGGCTGGACCCGGGCTGGGGCATCTGGGCCGGGCACATCGTGTTCCTGGTGGTGCTGGTGCTGCGCCCGCAAGGCCTCTTTCCCAAGACCCGCGGCTGACCGCGCGGATGAACGAGATGACGAACATGCCGCCTTCCCTCACCACCCTCATCGCGGTGCAGCGCGCCACCGCCGCGAGCCGCGCCGCGCTGTGCGTCGGCATCGCCCTCGTGCTCATCGCGGCCAGCCTGCCCTTCTGGGGCGAGTCGAGCTGGATGCGCGAGTTCGTCGAGATTGCCTGCTACTTCATCTTCGCGATGATGTGGAACCTGCTCGCCGGCTACGGCGGCATGGTCAGCATCGGGCAGCAGGCCTTCTTCGGCTTCGGCGGCTACGTGATGCTGATGCTGGGCAACTTCGCGGGCCTCAACCCCTTCGTGGCGATACCGCTGGGCGCGCTGGCCGCGGGGCTCGTGGCCATTCCGGTGTCGTTCGTGGCCTTTCGCCTGTCGGGCGGCTACTTCGCCATCGGCACCTGGGTGATCGCCGAGGTGTTCCGCCTGAGCTTCGCCAACGTGTCGGCGGTGGGCGGCGGCTCGGGCACCACGCTCACGGCGCTGCGCGGCATCGAGAAGGCCACGCGCGAAAACACCACCTACTGGATGGCGCTGGCCTGCGTGGTGGCGGCCATCGCGCTGGTGTACCTGTTCCTGCGCAGCAAGCGCGGGCTGGCGCTGCTGGCCATTCGCGACAACGAGGTGGCGGCCGAGTCGCAGGGCATTCCGGTGGCGCGCATGAAGCTCGCGGTGTACGTGGTCGCGGCCTTCGGCGCGGGGCTGGCGGGGGCGCTGTATTTCGTGGGCAACCTGCGCATCAGCCCCGACGCGGCCTTCAGCGTCAACTGGACGGCCTTCGCCATCTTCATGGTGGTCATCGGCGGCATCGGGCGCATCGAAGGGCCGCTGGTGGGCGCGCTCATCTTCTGGGCGCTCAACAAGTTCCTGAGCGACTACGGCACGTGGTACCTGCTCGGGCTGGGGCTGCTCGCCATCGTGGTGACGCTGTTCTTCAAGCAGGGCCTGTGGGGCTATGCGCAACAGCGCTGGGGCTGGTCGCTGTTTCCCACGCAGCGCAAGCTGTTGCGTGCGCCCCTCGGGCAGTGAATTCAAACGTATTCGTCAACGTGTAAAACCCCCGCGCGGCGCCCCGTCCGACTTGCGCAACACATGCTCCTCCTGTAACGTGTTGTAAGTTGCGGCGTCAGCCCGCGTTCAGCCGGCATGCCCCTTTCCTCGATGCGTTTCCCTGATTCGCTTCCTGGTCTGTTCCCCGGTTCTTCACTCTCTGGAGTCATCTTGACGATCACCAAACGCCGCTTGCTCGAAGGCGGCGCGGCAGCCGTTGCCGCCTCGCTGCTGTCGCAGGCTTCGTGGGCCCAGCGCGCCACCTCTTCTTCAGCCTCCGCCGCCGACATCGCCTGGCCAACCAAGCCGGTGCACATCCTCGTGGGCTTTCCCGCCGGCGCCTCGCCCGACCTCGCCACCCGCGCCATCGCCGAACCCCTGTCGAAGCTGCTGCGCCAGCCGGTGGTGGTCGAGAACAAGCCCGGCGCCAGCGGCAACACCGTGGCCGACCTGGTGGCCAAGTCGACGGACGAGCACACCATCGGCGCGCTCATCAACGGCAACCTCACCATTGCCAAGCTGCTGAACCCCAAGCTGCCCTTCGACCCCGAGAAAGACTTCGCGCCGGTCGGCCTCATCGGCACCGCGCCGCTGGTGCTGGCGGTGTCGGGCAACGCCGAAGGCAAGACCGCGGCCGAGCAACTGCTGTGGGTGCGCAACCTCGGCAGCGCCGGCAAGTACGGCACGCCGGGCGTGGGCACGGTGGGCCACCTGGGCATGGAGCTCATCAAGAGCCGCGCGGCCATCACCGCGCAGCACAAGCCCTACACGGGCAACCCGCAGGTCATCGCGGGCCTGCTGGCCAACGAGGTCCAGCTGGCGCTGCTGCCGCCGGGGCTGGCGCTGCCGCACATCAAGTCGGGCAAGCTCAAGGCCATCGGCGTCACTTCGCCCGAGCGCAGCGCGCTGGCGCAAGAGCTGCCCACCATCCGCGACGCCGACGTGCGCGGCGCCGACCTGGAGATCTGGACCGCGCTGGCCGCCCCCGCCAGCATGAAGCCCGCGGCCGTCGCCAAGCTCAACGCCGCGCTGGTCGAGGTGATCAGCTCGCCCGACGTAAGCCAGGCCCTGCTGAAGACCGGCTGGCAGGCGCAGCCCGGTTCGCCCGACACGCTGGCCAAGCGCATGCGCGCGGACACCACGCGCCTGGGCGGCGTGATCATCATGAAGGGCATCCACTCGGAGGCCTGACCCCACCGGCCGGCTTTCGCGCCCGGCTTTCGCGGCCGGTCGTCTCGCCAAGGCGTTGCCAAGCTGCTACGCCTTGAACCCCTTCGCCATGTCCACCACCGCCTGCTTGTCGAAGGCGTTGATCTCGTCGATCAGCTCGTTGGTGAACAGGCGGTTGGCGTCGCCCAGCTCCTCGGCCAGCTTGGGGTTCTTGCTGCTGTCGGCGGCCATGGCGATGTTGGCGGTCCATTCGGCGAGCGACGACGCGCCCATGCGCTGGTCCGGGTCTTCGGGGCGGCGCATCCAGCTGTTCTTGCGGTCTTTCATGATGAAGGCCAGCTCCTTGCGCGCCTCGTCGTCGCTGCGGCCCTTGGGCCGGCTCTCGGGGTACACCGCCCAGTGCAGGTCGATGCCCGCGTCGATGTTCGCGTTCGAGAAGATCGTCGACTTGGCGATGCCCCTGAACAACGCCACCAGCGCCGCGCGGTCCTTCTTGACCGACTCGCGCGGCACGCAGATCCAGCCCGAGCCCAGCTGCGCGAACTTCGGCGTGAGCGGCACGTAGCGCAGCCGGGTGCCCACCAGCTCGATGCGCGCGGCCGCGGTGTCGAAGGCCACCATGGCGTCGACCCGGTCGTTGTCGATGGCCGCGCCCGCCGGCGCGCCGTCGCCGATGGCGATGTACTCGCACCTGTCGTCCTTCAGGCCCAGTTCGGAGAGCATGGCGCGCGTCACCGAGATGCCCGTGTCGCCCAGGCTGCGCACGCCGATGCGCTTGCCCGCCAGGTCCGCCGCGGTGCGGATGCCGCTCGCGGGCTTCACCACGATCACGTTGGCATTGCGCGGCAGCCACTTGTAGACGCTCACCAGGTCCAGCGTCGGGTCCTTGGCCATGGCGGGCAGCAGGATGCCCGGCACGGCCGGCCCGAAGTCCACATGGCCCGCGCGCAGGCTCTGCATGGCCTGCGTCATGCTGGACATGTTCACGTACTCGATGTCCACCCCGCCGGGCTTGTAGAAGTTCAGCTTCGGGTGCTGGCCCGCGGTGGTGAAGCACTGCTGCGGGTCGTTCACCGCGGCAGTGTTGGCCACCTTCATCACGCGCAGCTGCTGCGCCAGCGCGGGCAGCGCGCCGGTCAGGCCCGCCAGGCCGAGGGCACCCACGCCCAGGCCGAAATCACGTCGTCTCCACATGGCTCACTCCTCAACAACAGGAACAGGAAGGAAAGGAACGCGCGGCTGCAACACCCGCCGCGCGAGGGCGAATCGAATGAAGGTCGGCTTGCCGCTTCGGCTCAGACGCTCACGGTGCGCTGCGAGCTGTCCGCCGGCATCCAGTGCAGCGCGCGCTGCTGCAGCTTGCGCAGCAGGGCCGACAGCGCAATGCCGATCACCGACAGCACGATGCACACCGCGAAGCTGCCGCCGCTGTCGGCCTGCGCCTCCATCTGCAGGATGAGCACGCCCAGCCCGGCCTGCGCGCCGACGAATTCGCCCACCACCGCGCCCACCACGCTGAAGGCCGCGGCCATGTTCAGCCCCGCGAAGATGAAGGGCAGGGCGCTCGGGAACTTCGCCTTGCGAAAGATCTGCCAGCGCGTGGCCGACAGCGAGCGCAGCAGGTCGATGCGGTCCGCGTCCACCGCCTTGAAGCCCGCGATGGCCGTGACCAGCACCGGAAAGAAGGTCAGCAGGCAGATGATCACCACCTTCGAGCCGATGCCGAAGCCCAGCCACACCACGATGATGGGCGCCACCGCCACCTTGGGCACGCTCTGCAGCGCGGACACGTAGGGCCCCAGCAGCGCCTCCAGCCGCGGCATCTGCGAGACCACGATGCCGATCGCCAGCCCGATGCCGCTGCCGATGCCGAAGCCCAGCAAGATCTCCGCGAGCGTCACGCCGCCGTGGTACCAGAAGCCGTCCTTCGCCATCGGCGAGGTGGCCAGGCCGCGCCACAGCGCCACCGCCACGTCGCTGAAGGGCGGCACCAGGTGCTTGGGCACGTTGAAGAAGCGCACCGCGCCTTCCCACGCGCCGAGCAGCGCGGCCAGCAGCAGCATCGACTGCACGCGCGTGGACTGCAGGGGGTTGGCGCGCCGCCGGCGCGGCGCGGTCGAGGCATCGGGCGGCAAGCCGGAATGTTCGGCAGGCGCGGGTAAAGAAGACAGGGGAGATCGGGCAGATCGGGAAGATCGGGCAGATCGGGCAGAGGCAAGCATCGCGGTCTTCATGGTCGGGCTCCTGTCAGTCGAACGAAGCGGCATGCGAGAAGCGCTCGCGAATGCTGGCGGTGGCCGAGGCGAACACCGGGTCGGACATCACCGCCATCGTGCGCGGCCGCGGCAGGTCGATGGGCAGCACCCGCTCCAGCGTGCCGGGGCGCGGCGACATCACGAACACCTGGTCGCCGAGGAACACGGCCTCGGGTATGGAGTGCGTGATGAGCACCACCGTCTTGCCGCTTTCCATCCAGATGCGCTGCAGCTCCAGGTTCATGCGCTCGCGCGTCATGGCGTCGAGCGCGCCGAAGGGCTCGTCCATCAGCAGGATCTTGGGGTCGTGCAGCAGCGCCCGCGCGATGGAGGCTCGCTGCTGCATGCCGCCGCTCAGCTGGCGCGGCAGCTTGTGCTCGAAGCCTTCGAGCCGCACCATGTGCAGCAGCTGCATGGCGCGCTCGCGGGCCTTCTTCATGTCCAGCCCCAGCACCTCGGCCGGCAGCATCACGTTCTCGAGAATGGTGCGCCACGGCAGCAGGATGGAGCTCTGGAACACCACGCCGACGTCGCGCCGCGTGCCGTGGATGGGCTGTCCGTCGAGCACCACCTGGCCCACGTCGTAGTCGAGCAGGCCGGCCAGGATGCGCAGCAGCGTGCTCTTGCCGCAGCCGCTGGGCCCGACGATGGTGACGAAGCTGCCCTGGCGGATGGTGCAGGCAATGTCCTTCAGCGCCAGCACGCCTTCGCGCCCCGCGCCGAAGTGCTTCGACAGGCCCTCGATGCGGATGTAGTCCGCGCTCGCGCCCACCGGCGGGGCCGCGCGCAACAGGGTGGTGGTGTTCATGCCTTGGCTCCTTCGCGGTTCGGCAGGCGCTCCAGCGAGCGATTCAGGAAACGGACCAGGTGGTGCGCCACGACCTCGGGCGCCTGCAGCGCCGCCACATGCCCGATGGCCGGCAGCAGCACGGCCTCCGCGCCGTGGATGCGCCCGGCCATGGCCAGCGTGACCGCCGGCGGCACCACGCGGTCGAGCTCGCCCGCCAGCACCAGCGTCGGCGCCACGATGTCGGCCACGCCGTTGTCCAGCGCGGTGGCCACGGTGGCCGCCCGCCGGCGGGAGCGCGCCGACGCGGGCCGCGCATTCGCGAACACGCCGCGCAACTCGGGCCGCTGCCGCAGGTAGGCCTCGGGAAAGAACCAGGTCGCCAGCTCTTCCGCCGTGCCCGGCAGCCCCTGGCGCAGCTCGGCCAGGCGCCCGGCCTCGGGGCACAGCTCTTCGTAGGGGCGCGGCAGCGGCCAGGTGCTGCCCAGCACCAGGTGGTCGACGGCGCGCGGGTGCAGCAGCGCCAGCGCCTGCGCCACCCTGCCGCCGAAAGACGAGCCGAACACATGCGCGCGCTTCAGCCCCAGCGCCTTGATGAACTGGTGCGCGTCGCCCGCCAGGTCCGCCAGCGTGGCCGCGCGCTCGGGCCCTTCGGTGTCGCCGCAATCGCGCTGGTCGTAGGAGATCACGGTGAAGTGCTTCGACAGGTGCGGCACCAGCGCGGCGAACATGCCGAGCGTGGCCTCCGCGCCATGCATCAGCACCAGCGCCGGGCCCTGGCCCTCGCGCTCGAAGGCGATGCGCACGTCGCCGGCCTGCACGAAGTCGGTCATGCCGCACCTCCGGCAGCGTGTTCGTGCTGGCCTTCTTCCGCTTCTTCCGCTTCTTCCGCTTCTTCCGCTTCTTCCGCGAGCCAGAAGGTCATTTCGACCTTCAGCCCGCGCGGGTCGTTCAGGAACAGCTGGTGAATGTCCCAGCCCGGAATCGGCGCCTCGGTGTACGGCACGCCCATGGCGGACAGGTGCGCGCGCATTTCCTCCAGCCCGCGCGAGCGGAACGAGATGTGGTCGATGTGCCCCGTCACCGGTTGCCCCGGCTGACCGGGCGCATCGGGCGTCGCCAGGTGCGCGAACAGGTGCACGATCGGCTGCCCGTTCGCATAGAGCCACGCGCCCGGCGCGGGAATGTCAGGCCGCGCGCCCACCTGCAGGCGCAGCACACGGGTGTAGAAGTCGACCAGCGGCGGCAGCTCCGACGGCGCGCAGCGGATCGTGAAGTGGTGCAGTGCGGTTACAGGCATGGCATCAGTCCAGCAGGCGGGCCAGCACGGCCGACAGTTCGGCGGCCGGGTCGCTCGGCGTCCACGGCATGCGAAAGGCCACGTGGCCGTCGGGCCGCACCAGCACCGCGCCGCGCAGGCCCAGCAGCAGCCCGTCTTTCTCGTGGCTGTCGTCGAGCTGGTGCGCCTGCACCGTGCGGCCGTTCTTTCCTGAGACGGCGCGCGCCGCCTCCATCCACCCGTCGGCCTTCGGCCCCGCCACCAGCACGAACTCGCGGTCGAACCAGTCGAGCGTGGTGTGGCGCCGCGCCAGGTCCAGCCACAGGTGCGGAAAGCGCGCGCCCGGCCGGTCGGTGGGCTCGTACCAGCGCGCGCGCAGCACGTGCCTGCCGGTGCCGTCGGGCACCACCGCGCCGTCTTCGTAGACGAAGCCCAGCGACTGGCCGATGCTGTGGATGTGGTTGTCGCTGTCGCGAATCCAGAAGGCGATGCGCTCCGGGTTGCCCGAGCGCAGCGCCTCGTCGCACTGCACGAAGCGCATCGCGTTGTGCAGGCTGAAGTCGGCGTTCGACTCGGCAATGGGCCGGCGCTCCTGCTCGTAGCTGTCGAGCAGGCGCGCGCCGGCGCGGCCGGTGAGCACGAAGGCCAGCTTCCAGGCGAGGTTGTGCGCGTCCTGGATGCCCGAGTTCATGCCGTAGCCGCCGTTGGGCGGAAAGCGGTGCGCCGAGTCGCCCACCAGCAGCACGCGGCCCTTGCGAAAGCGCGCGGCCACCTGGCGGCTCATGCGCCACACCGAGCGGTTGATGACCTTCACGTCGAGGTTGGGCACGCCCGAGACGGTGCGCGCGAGGTTCACCACCTCGGCGTCGTGGCGCGCGCCGGTGCGCTCGTCCACCTCGCGGCCCACCGGCAGCAGGTTGAGCCAGCGGTCCTTGCCGTTGGTGTTCAGCACGGTGGTGATGGGGTAGGGCGACTCCTTGGCGTACACGCGCCAGCCGGCGCAGGTCTTCACGTCGCGCACGTCGGACAGGTCGGCCTGCCAGAACTCGTTGGCCATCACCGCGATGGTGGCCGGCCCGCGCATCTCGATGTCGGCCTGCCGGCGCACCGCGCTGGTGGCGCCGTCGGCGGCAACCAGGTACTGCGCCTGCCAGGTGAGGGTTTCGCCCGTGTCCAGCTTGCGGGCCACCACCACGATGCCGTCGGCGCTTTCTTCGTACTGCATGAACTCGTGGCCGAACAGGAAGCGGCCTGTGTCGCTCTTGCGGGCGTGGGCCAGCAGCTCGACCTCCACCGTGTCCTGCGACTGGATGATCTTCCAGCACGGCGAGTGGCCCACGTTGGGCTCGGGCGTGGTGCGGCCCCATTCGTGGCCGGCCATCGATTCGCTGAACGCGAAGAAGTCGGAGCCGTCGGGGAGCGCGTGGCGCTTCATGAGTCCGTCGATGCCCCACTGCCTGAAGATTTCCATGGTGCGCGTGTAGGTGCCGCGCGCCTTGGGGTGGTCGGTGGTGGTCGGGCTGCGCTCCAGCAGCACGAAGTCGATGCCGAAGCGCTGCAGCAGGATGGCCATCGACAGCCCCACGGGGCCGCCTCCGACGATCACCACCGGCATGGTTCCGGGTTTTTGCACAGGCGTGGGCATGGTCAGCTCTCCATCGTTGCGTTGAAGTTCGTGTCTGCGAAGCGGTACGCCAGCCCCGGCGCGGCCGGCACCCAGCGCGCCGCGGCCAGCGCCAGCAGCCGGATGCCCAGCAGCTCGTGCGGCTCCCACCGCGGCCGCGTGCCGAACACGTTGAAGGTGGCGTAGCAGGTGTTGCCGTGCAGCAGCGGCACGTTGACGACGCTCTGCAGGCCGTAGGGGCGCATCTGCTCGAAGTCGTCGAAGTGCGGCGCCACCGCCTGCGCGCCTTCGGCCACGAACACGCGGCCCTGGCGAAAGAGGCAGTCGGTCCACGGCGTGAGCGTCTTGCGCTTCACGCCGCCCACCGGGTGGCGCTCGGCCTCCGACGAATAGAAGCGGCGCAGCCGGATCTCGTCGGCCGGGTCGTGCGCGGTCGTCACGTTGCGCTGGATGCTGAAGATGCTCTCGCCCGCCACCAGCCGGCGCATGCGGTCCACCTGGCGCATGGCCTCCTCGGTGCCGCGTGCCTCGGCGAGCGCGTCCAGCAGCGCGTTCGTGAGGTGGGTGGGGGCCATGGGCGGCGGTGCGGTGGCGATGGGCATGAACAAAGTCTAGGCACCGCCATTGCCTGAAGTGCATTAAATTCTGATGACCCGATAACCACGGAGTTATGAGCGTGCCCACCACCCGCGACCCCGCCGCCGACCTGCAGCACGCGCTGCTCTCGCGGCTGAAGCTGCGCCAGCTCTCGCTGCTGCAGGCCATCGACCGCCACCGCACGCTGGGCCGCGTGGCCGCCGAAATGCGCGTGAGCCAGCCGGCCATCACCAAGGCGCTGCGCGAGGCGGAAGACATCTTCGGCAGCCGCCTGTTCGAGCGCACCAGCCGCGGCCTGGTGCCCACGCCCGCCGGGGAGGCCGTGCTGCACTACGCGCAGCGCTGGCTCGCCGAGCTGGAGGCCACCTCGCGCGTGCTCACCTCGCTGGAGGCCGGGCGCAGCGGGCGCCTGCGGCTGGGCCTTACGCAGCAGGTGCCGCAGCAGCTGCTGTCGGCCGCGCTCACCCACCTGCTCGACCGCACGCCCCGCGTGGCCGTGATGACGCGCGAAGGCACCACCGACGAGCTGGTCGCCAGCCTGGTCGCGCGCGAGCTCGACTGCGCCATCGGCCGCTCGTACGACGGCGATGCCACCGGGCTGGTGCAGGAGGCCATCCACCAGCAGGAGCCCTGCCTGGTGGTGGCGGCCAAGAGCGTCAAGCGGCTGTCGCGCGGGCCGCTCGACTGGGCGCGCCTGGCGCAGCTCGACTGGATACTGCCGCCGCCCAACACGCCCATGCGCCGCACCTACAACGCCATCTTCGTGGGCGCGGGCGTGCAGCCGCCGGTGCCCATGCTGGAGAGCACGTCGATCCGCAGCATGGAGATGGTGCTGCGCACCGAGCCCAACGCCATCACCATCCTGGCGCGCGACGTGGTGGCCGACATGGAGCGCGCGGGTCATTGGGCCGCGCTGCCCTACCGGCTGAGCTGGAACCTGCCGCCGGTGAGCTTCTTCACGCTGAAGGAGCTCGAAGGGCACCCGATGGTGCAGTCGCTGCGCGATGCGGTGCGCACGGCCGCACGCGGCATGACGCGCGACGGGCCGCGCTGAACCGAAGCCGGGCGCCGGAGGCCCGGGCGCTCAGAGCAGCTGCGACACCCGCCGCGCCGCGTCCACCAGCGCCGGCAGCATCGTCTCCTGCATCACCTTGGCGCTCGTGCGGTTGGCCTGCCCGCTGATGTTCAGCGCCGCCACCATGCGGCCCCGCCTGTCGACGATGGGCGCGGCCACGGAGATGAGGCCTTCTTCCAGCTCCTGGTTCACCAGGCACCACTGCTGCTTGCGCGCCTGCGCCACCTTGGCCATGAGCGCGTCGATGTCGGTCACCGTGTGCTTGGTCATGGCCTCGACGTTCGATGCCTCCAGCCGCGCGCGCACCTCGTCGTCGTCCAGGTCGGCCAGCAGCAGCCGGCCCAGCGAGGTGCAGTAGGCCGGCAGCCGCGAGCCCACGCCCAGGCTCATGCGCATGATCTTCTGCGTGGGCACGCGCAGCACGTACACGATGTCGGTCGCGTCCAGCACCGCGGCCGAGCAAGACTCCTGCACCTGCTGCACCAGCGCCTCCATCACCGGCTCGGCGCGGTTCCAGATGGGCATGGACGACAGGTACGCGAAGCCCAGGTCGAGGATGCGCGGCGTGAGCGTGAAGAGCTTGCCGTCTGTCACCACGTAGCCCAGCGTCTGCAATGTCAGCAGGATGCGGCGCGCCCCCGCGCGCGTGAGCCCGCTGCCCGCGGCCACCTCGCTGAGCGTCTGGTGCGGCGCCGCGGCGCTGAACGAGCGAATGACCTGCAGGCCGCGCGCGAACGACTGCACGTAGCTGTCGCCGGGGGCGGGTGTGTCAGGTGTATGAGTTTGTGCGGGGCGGGTTGCCATGGTGAGCGTTCCTCTCTAGAATTCATTATACGAACAAATGTTCTTTAGACGAACAATTCGGCAGTTCGCAGAATCGAGCTGGATCGAACGGATTGCGGCACTGGTTGTTCTTCTTCAGCGGCTTCCTTTTCCTTCTTACCCGGAGACAAGCTTCATGATCAACAAGATCGCGCGCTCGGTCGCGGACGCCCTGGCGGGCATCCCCGACGGCGCCACGGTTCTCATCGGCGGCTTCGGCACCGCCGGCATTCCCAACGAGCTCATCGACGGCCTCGTCGAGCAGGGCGCCAAGGACCTCACCGTCGTCAACAACAACGCGGGCAACGGCGAGACCGGCCTGGCCGCGCTGCTGAAGGCCGGCCGCGTGCGCAAGATCATCTGCAGCTTTCCGCGCCAGGCCGACAGCCAGGTGTTCGACGGCCTGTACCGCAGCGGCAAGCTCGAGCTCGAACTCGTGCCCCAGGGCAACCTGGCCGAGCGCATTCGCGCCGCCGGTGCCGGCATTGGCGCCTTCTTCTGCCCCACCGGCTACGGCACGCAACTGGCCGGCAACCGCGAGACCCGCGAAATCGACGGCAAGCAGTACGTGCTGGAGTACCCCATCCACGGCGACGTGGCGCTCATCAAGGCCGAGCGCGGCGACCGTTGGGGCAACCTGGTGTACCGCAAGGCCGCGCGCAACTTCGGCCCCGTGATGGCCATGGCCGCGAAGAAAACCGTGGCCACCGTGCACGACATTGCCGAGCTCGGCACCCTCGACCCCGAGACCATCGTGACCCCGGGCATCTTCGTGCACCAGGTGGTGCGCATCGAACGCGTGGCGACCCAGGCCGGCGGTTTCAAGAAGGCAGCATGACCATGACTTACACCCGTCGCACCAAGGACCAGTTGGCCGCCCGCGTCGCGCAGGACATCTTCGACGGCGCCGTCGTCAACCTCGGCATCGGCCAGCCCACGCTGGTGGCCAACCACCTGCCCAAGGGCCGCGAAGTCATTTTGCAGAGCGAGAACGGCATCCTCGGCATGGGCCCCGCGCCCGAGGCCGGCGAAGAAGACTACGACCTCATCAACGCCGGCAAGCAGCCCGTCACGCTGCTGCCGGGCGGCTCGTTCTTCCACCACTCCGACAGCTTCGCCATGATGCGCGGCGGCCACCTCGACATCTGCGTGCTCGGCGCGTTCCAGGTGTCGGCCACCGGCGACCTCGCCAACTGGCACACCGGCGAGAAAGACGCCATTCCCGCCGTCGGCGGCGCCATGGACCTGGCCATCGGCGCCAAGCAGACCTGGGTCATGATGGACCTGCTGACCAAGCAGGGCGTGAGCAAGCTCGTCGCGCAATGCACCTATCCGCTGACCGGCATCGCCTGCGTGAAGCGCGTGTACTCCGACCTGGCCACCATCGAATGCACGCCGCAGGGCCTGAAGCTCGTCGACCTGGTCGACGGCCTGAGCCGCGAAGAACTCGAGAAGCTGGTCGGCCTGCCGATCGCGCCCGCGGCCGCCGCCGCCGCCTGATTTCGTTCAAGACTTTTCAAGAGACACACACCATGACCAACCAAGCCTTCATCTGCGACGCCGTTCGCACCCCCTTCGGCCGCTACGGTGGCTCGCTCAGCAGCGTGCGCACCGACGACCTGGGCGCCGTGCCCCTGCGCGCGCTGATGGAACGCAACAAGAACGTCGACTGGCAAGCCGTGGGCGACGTGCTGTACGGCTGCGCCAACCAGGCCGGCGAAGACAACCGCAACGTCGCGCGCATGTCCGCGCTGCTGGCCGGCCTGCCGCTGGAGCTGGGCGGCGCCACCATCAACCGCCTGTGCGGCTCGGGCCTTGACGCCGTGGGCACCGCCGCGCGCGCCATTCGCGCCGGTGAAGCCGGCCTCATGATCGCCGGCGGCGTGGAAAGCATGAGCCGCGCCCCCTTCGTCATGCCCAAGGCCGAGAGCGCCTTCAGCCGCAACAACGCCGTGTACGACACCACCATCGGCTGGCGCTTCGTCAACAAGCTCATGAAGGCGCAGTACGGCGTCGACTCCATGCCCGAGACGGCCGAGAACGTGGCCACCGACTACAAGATCGAGCGCGAGGCGCAAGACCTGATGGCGCTCAACTCGCAGCTGCGCGCCGTGGCCTCGCAGAAGTCGGGCTTCTTCGATGCTGAAATCGTCCCCGTCACCGTGCCCCAGAAAAAGGGCGACGCCCTCATCGTCGACAAGGACGAGCATCCTCGTGACACCACCCTGGAGGCGCTGGCCAAGCTCAAGCCCATCGTGCGCCCCGACGGCACCGTCACCGCCGGCAACGCCAGCGGCGTGAACGACGGCGCCTGCGCGCTGCTGCTGGCCGACGAAGCCAGTGCCGCCAAGCACGGCCTCACGCCGCGCGCCCGCGTCGTCGGCATGGCCACCGCCGGCGTCGCGCCGCGCGTGATGGGCATCGGCCCCGCGCCGGCCACGCAGAAGGTGCTGGCGCTCACCGGCCTCACCATCGACCAGATCGACGTCATCGAACTGAACGAAGCCTTCGCCGCCCAAGGCCTCGCCGTGCTGCGGCTGCTGGGCCTGAAGGACGACGACGCCCGCGTGAACATCAACGGCGGCGCCATCGCGCTGGGCCACCCGCTGGGCGCCAGCGGTGCGCGCCTGGCCACCACCGCCATCAACCAGCTGCACAAGGGCGGCGGGCGCTACGCGCTGTGCACCATGTGCATCGGCGTGGGGCAGGGCATTGCGCTGATTCTCGAACGCGTGTGACCCGCGCCTGACGCTCCCGTCATGACGCACCCCTCGCGCCGAGTCGTTGTTGCCGCTGCTTCTTCAACCACCCGGCGCGAGATGCTGCTGGGCCTGCTGTCCGCAGCGGCCCTGCCGGCTTTCGCGCAGGTGCCGCAAGGGGCCCAGGGCGACACCGCCAAACCCATTCGCATCGTCGTTCCCTTCGCCCCCGGCGGCGGCAACGACGTGTTCGCGCGCCAGATGGCCAAGGGCCTGGGCGAGCTGCGCAAGCAGGCCATCGTCGTCGACAACAAGCCCGGGGCGGGCGGCAACCTGGGCACCGGCGAAGTGGTGCGCAGCCCCGCCGACGGCAACACCTTGCTGCTGGGCCACACCGGCACCGTGTCGATCAACCCGGCGCTGTACAAGGGCCTGAAGTTCGACCCCCGCAAAGACCTGGCGCCGGTGGCCATGTTCGCGTCGTCGGCGCTGGTGCTGGTGGTGCCCGCCAGCTCGAAGATCCGCACCATCGCTGACCTGGTGGCCGAGGCGAAGACGAAGCCCGGCGCCATCGACTACGCATCGAGCGGAAGCGGCACCGGCGGCCACCTGAGCGGCGAGTTCTTCGCCGAACGCACCGGCACCAGGCTGACCCACATTCCCTACAAGGGCACCAACCCCGCGCTCACCGACCTCGCGGGCGGGCAGGTGCACATGATGTTCAGCGTGATTCCGCCCGCGCTCGCGCTGGTGAAGGGCGGGCGGCTGCGCGCCATCGCGGTCACCAGCGCCAGGCGCCTGCCGTCGTTGCCCGACGTGCCGACCGTGATGGAGTCGGGCGTACCCGCGCTTGCCGATTTCGAGAGCACGCTGACCTACGGGCTCCTCGCGCCGCGCGGCACGCCCGCCGCGTTCGTCAACGAGCTCGCGGCGCAGATGCTGAAGGTGGCGGGGGAGAAGGAGTTCCAGTCGCGGCTGGACGTGGAAGGGGCCGTGCCGCTGCTGGGCGGGCCGGCTGACTATGCTGCGCTGATTGCTCGGGAGAGTGCCAAGTGGGCGGGGATTGTGAAGAGTTCGGGCGCGGTGGTGGAGTGAGTCAGAACACCTTGTCCTGGCGCAAGCTCGTGTACGTGTCGTCGCCAATGATGATGAAGTCCTGAAGCTCCATGCCCAGCAGCTTGCCCACATCGAGCAGGCGCTTGGCCATGTCGAGATCGGCCGGCGAAGCCTTCGGGTTCCCCGACGGATGGTTGTGCACCACGATCAGCGAGTGCGCCCGCGCCAGCATCGCATTGCGGTACAGCTCCACCGGATCGATCAGGGCCTGCGTTCCGGTCCCGATGGCTGCAAGCTCATAGGAAAGCACTTCGAGCTGCGGGTTCAGGTGCAGCACCACGACCTTTTCCTTGGTCTCGTTTTGCATGTCCTTGAACAGCGCGTAGACCTGCTCCGGGCTGTCCACGGGTTTGTTCAGCAGGTCGTCGTCGACGCGCTTGCGCGTGAACGTGACCTTGAGTTCCTTCAAGTAAGCCATCTTCAGTTCCTCCGTCGGGCGGTGTCCGCGTATTGGGCAGTGCGCAAGATTGTCATCCACGCACCCTCGCGCGGCCACGGCCAAGGCGACCGAATTCACGCCATGGTCCTACTTATCTCTCGCCCCGCCTTCCTTTAAAGTCCGCCAGCCTGCACCCAGCAGGCGAGCGGCGCGCCGACGCTGCACGCAAGGGAGGACATCCGCTTGAACACGAACGCAGCCGCCGCCACAGCCGCCGCAACAGCCGCGCAAGACGCACAGGCCGCGCAGGCCACCATCGCAGAAGCCGACCAGGTCATCGACCGCCTGCACGCCGCCACTGACCCCTCGCTCGAAGAGCATCTGTACGAAGCCTGGCTGCGCAAGGGCGAGGCGCTGGCGCAGCTCGGGCGGCACAGCGAGCGCGTCGCGCTGTGCGACGCGCTGCTCGCCCATGCCGACGCCGCACCCGCCGGCCGCGCGCGTTGGATCGCGCAGGCGCTCAACTGCAAGGGCCTGGCCTGGCGCGCGCTGGGCAAGGCGCAGCCCGAAATCGAGGCCTACGAAGAAGTGCAGCGGCGCTTCGCCGACGCGGACACGCCCGCGCTGCGCAGCTGGGTCGCCAACGCCGCGTTGCAGCGCGCGCTGGTGGCCGGCACGCTGGGCGGCGCCTTCGCCAAGGTCGACATGGTGCGCAGCTGCGAAGACATCGCGCGCCGCTTTGCCGGCGACACGCCCGAGGCCACGCGCGAGACGGTGGCACGCGCCCGCATCTGGCGCGCCGACCTGCTCGCTGAACTCGACTACCCGAACGAATCGCGCGAGGCCTTCGACGCCGTGTGGCGCGATTCGGCCCACGCGCCCGAGGCGTCGGTGGCGGCCCGCGTCGGCCACGCCCGCATCGCGCAGGCGGCGCGCCTGGCCGAAGCCGGGCAGCGCGTGGAAGCGGCCATTCCCATGCTCGACGGCGTGCTCGCGGCCTACGCCGACGACCCACGCGAGGCGCTGCGCGAGGTGCACGCGCGTGCGGGCTTCCTGCGCGCCGACATGTTCGACGACGCGCGCGAGCCCGAACACGCGATCGCGGCCTGCGACGAGGTGCTGGCCGCGCATGGCGTCGATGAGTTTCCCGGCGTCGCGCGCCACGCCTGCCGCGTGATGGTGCTGAAGGCGCATGTGCTGCGCGGCCTCGACCAGTACGACGAGCTGGCCGACGCGCGCGCCGCGCTCGTGGCGCGCTACCGCGCGCACACCGACCCCGATATCGAGGCGGAGGTGGTGGCCGCGATGTGCAGGCTGGCACTGGACGCCGAGACGCCCGAAGAAGCGCTCGCGCTGTGCGACGCGCTGGACGCACGCTTCGGCGACGCGCCCGCGGCGCGCGTGCGCCTGTGGGTGGCGCGCGCGGGCATGGCGCGCGCGCACTCGCTGCGCAACCTGGGGCGTCCGGGCGACGCGCTCGCGGTCTACGCGGCGGTGCAGGAACGCTTCGGCGACGCCAGCGAGCCAGCCGACGGGGACTCCAACCTCAATTCCGACATCGCCCTGGTCGTGGCGCACGCCACGGCAGGCCGCGCCCGCACGCTGGCGCAACTGGATCGCCCGCAGGAGGCGCTGGCCCTGTACCAGGCGCTGGTGGCGGCCATCGCGCCCGACGCGAGCGCCGCGCTTCGCGAAGAAGCCATCAACGCGCAGCTCCAATGCCTTGAACTGCTGGACGAGACTTCTGCAACGCCCGAGGCCCACGCCGCCCTGCTCGACGACCTGGTCGCGCGCGTCGGCCCGCCTGCCGGGGCCGACGACCCGCAGGAGCTGCGCCTTCGCGTGGCCGACGCGCTGTACGCGCATGCCGTGGACCTGCGCGAAGCCGATGCCTTCGACGCCGCGCTGGCCGCCTACGACCGCCTGCTCGCGCTCACCGCCGGCGTGCAGGAGGGGGCGCTGGGCATGACGGTCGCCAGCGCGCTGCTCAACAAGGGCTACCTGCTGCTGATGCTGATGGAGCGCCCCGCCGACGCGCTGGTGGTGTACGACGAGATCCTCGCGCGCTTTCGCAACGTGACCTCGCAGCGCATGCGCGACGTGCTGGCCAAGGCGGGCGCCAGCCGCCTCACCTGCCTGAACACGTTGAAGACGCTGACCGGCGAGGAGCACGACCGCGACTTTGCCGACCTGCCCGTGGCGCAGCGCGACGCGGTGCGCGACACGATCACGCGCGGCTCGGAATGCGCCGAGGCCGGCCAGGTGCGCGAAGGCATCGCGCTGTTCGACGAGGTGCTGCACGCGCACGCCGAGGCCGCCCACCCCGAGCTGCGCTACCAGTGCGCGCGCGCACTGGCCAACAAGGTGTACTGGCTGCTGCAACTGGGCCAGCTGGAGTGCGTGATCGCCGCCGCCGACCTGATGGACGCGCGCTACGGCGAGGAGCTGTCGATGTCGGTGCAGGAGCACGTGGCGCGCTGCCTCGAACACAAGTGCACCGCGCTCGACAAGCTCGGCCGGCATGACGAAGAACTGCGGCTGTACGACGACATCTTCGCGCGCTGGGCCACTTCCGACGTGACCGACCTGCGCCTGTGCGTGGCCCGCGCGCTGTACTGCCGCGGCATCACCCAGCGCCAGGCCGGCGACGCGCCGGCCGCGCTGAACAGCTACGAGCTGGTCATCGGTCGCGACCTGCACGCCAGGGAGGTCGCGCTGCAGCTGTGGGTGGCCAAGGCCATGGTCAACAAGGCGAGCCTGCTGCGCGAGCGCGGCGACCAGGCGGGCCGTGCCGCGGTGCACCAGCAGCTGATTGCCAGCTTCGGCGACACCACCGATGCGCGGCTGCGCGAGCGCGTCATCAACGCCGGTGAATGGCTGGCCGACGCGCAAGCCGCCCTGGGCGATCACGCGGCCGAGTTCGCGACGCTGCGAGACACGCTGCGCCGCTTCGGCGACCAGATGCCGCCGGAGCAGAAGGCGCGGCTCAGCCACCGGCTCGGGCCGATGGCGATGGGCCGGTGGGCGCGGCAGCTCATCGACAAGGTGAAGGGCGCCAGGCGCTGAACGGACCGACAACAGACAACGGCAATGAAGAGATGAACCTGAATGCACTCGCCCGCAAGGCATCGAAGGGCCCGGCGCCCTCGGCCCACGGAGGATCGATGGATGTCGAGAACATGGTCCGTTTCGCGCGGGTCCACGGTGCCGAAGGCGCGGACGAAATCGAACGCCTCTGCGCGCAGCACGGCTGGCTGAGCGAGGGCTTGCGCGAAGACGGCACGCGCGTCGTGCCTTTCGCGCGATGGGCACGGGCTTGCGCGGCCTTCGGGCGTGGCGGCGTTCCCGCGCTGCAACCGTTGCTGGCGGACGCCGCGCTTGCCGGCTTTGCCGTGGGCGTTCTCGAAGAGGTGAAGACCGTCGAGAGCGTGCAGGCGCTGGTCGGCTTCTGCGCGTCGGCGCAGTGGCAGGCCACGGACGCCACGCATGCCGAATGGAAGGCGCTGGCGGCGCTGAACCTGCTGCTGAGCTTCGACGACGGCGTGAAGGTCGACGAGGCCGTCATGCGCGATGTGCTGCGGACCGTGACGCGGGCGTTCGACACGGCCGCCACGCCCTTGCTGCAAAGCATCTGCCTTTGGGCGGTTCGCGGCGCACTCGTTGCGGAGTCGCTCGCGTGGGTGCAGGCGATCGACACGGCGGATGCGGGCGTGCAGGCGGCGCGAGCGGCCGCAATCAAGTCCCTTCGGCGCCGGCTGTCGCCCACCTACAAGGGGCCGGACGGGCCGCAGAAGCGGCAGATTCAGCGGCAACGGGGGGCGAGCGTCTGACACAGGGCCGCTTGCCAAGCCCGTGCGCACAGGGCAAATTCGGTGTCAGGGAGGGTGCCCTTCATTCAGGCACAGCGCGCCATGTGGCCATTCGGCAAAAAGAAGAAGGAACCGTGGGAAGACAAGTTCGCCGCGCTCGCACCGCTGGTGCTTGCGTCCGACGGGGTCATGGGACCCCACCGGCTGCCGGTGGGTTTCGCCTACCGCGTGAAGCCCAACAACCCGTACGACTCCGGCTGGGTCTTTTCGAGCGGCAAGGAGACGCAGCAGGAGCTGGACGCGAACCCGCCCAAGATCTGCCCGCTGAACTCGTTCCTGAAGATGGACCCGACATTGAGCGAGATCACCGACTCGCCGGTCGGCGCGGCATGGGAGCGCAGCAGCGGCGATGCGCCCTGGCAAAAGGTGCCGGGTTTCAAGCCGCGGTAGCCGCGATAGCCGCTGTAGCCGCTGTAGCAACCGTCTGTCAGGCGTGCCGCCGCGCCGCGACATGCAGCGTGCGAACGCGGCTGTCGGCGGCTGTCAGTCGGGGTTGTGCATCGGGCTGTGGCCGGCCCCAGCCCTGCGGCAATGCATGCAGCACGGCCTTGGCGTCGAGCGAGCGAATCGCCACCGAGGTGTCCGCCGGAATGCGCCCCTGCGCCACCATCGCCTCGTAGCGCAGCGCGCTCACGCGCAGGAACGACGCGAAGTTGCCGACCTCGCCGCGCGCGGCCACCAGCTCGTCGTACAGCCGCTCGATGAGCTGCACCACGACCATGCCGTCGCGCTGCGCGATTTCCTCGAGCACCTGCCAGAACAGGTTCTCCAGCCGGATGCTGGTGACCACGCCGTGCAGCCGCACCGAGCGCGTGCGCGCGTCGTAGCTCTGCGGGTCGGCACTGATGAAGACTTCGCACATGCGGCCTCCTGGGTTCGGTGGTGGGCAAGGCAGGCACTGTAGCGCTGCCCGCGGCGTTCAGTGCGCGATGCGCGTGCCGAGCACCGCCAGGAACTGCGCGAGCCACGCCGGGTGCGCGGGCCACGCGGGCGCGGTGACCAGGTTGCGGTCGGTCAAGGCCTGGTCCACCGGAATGCCCATGTACTCCGCGCCGGCCAGCTCCACCTCGACCTGGCACGCCGGGTATGCCGACACCTTGCGGCCCTTGAGCAGGCCGGTGGCCGCGAGCAGCTGCGCGCCGTGGCACACGGAGGCCACGGGCTTGTCGGTCGCCAGGAAGTGCCTGGCAATCTCGACCACGCGGGTGTGTATGCGCAGATACTCGGGCGCGCGGCCGCCGGGAATGACCAGCGCGTCGTAGGCCTCGGGCTTCACGTCGGCGAAGTTGGCGTTCAGCGTGAAGCGGTGGCCCGGCTTCTCGCTGTAGGTCTGCGCGCCCTCGAAGTCGTGGATGGCGGTGTGCACCCAGTCGCCGGCCTTCTTGTCGGGCGCCACCGCGTGCACGGTGTGGCCGACGGCGAGCAGGGCCTGAAAGGGCACCATGGTTTCGTAGTCTTCGGCGTAGTCGCCGCAGAGCATGAGGATCTTGCGAGCCATTGGGGTTGTCTCCTTCGAACGAGGTTGAAATGCGGCGCCGCTGCCAGGGGCGCGCGGGCCGTCGCCGCATTATTCGAAGGAGGCGGGCGCAGCGGGTAGCAGCCGGCTGTGACCGCGCGGCGCGGCCTTCAGATCAGCGTGGCGCTCACCCCGCGCGCCACCACCGGCGCGATGCCGGCGTAGAAGAAGCCCAGGTCGTCCTCCGGCCCGTTCACGGCGCGCCCGCGCACCTTGCCCATCACGCACACGCCAACCTGCGCGTCGCCCTGGCCGATGACGAGCACGAAGGGGTTGTCTTCGTCGCCGCGCAGGTAGCGCCCGCCGAACTCGCGGCGCGCCACTTCGAACACATAGGCCGACGCCAGGAAGTGAAGGTCGTCGGGCAGCGGCGCCTGCTGCTTGAAGAAGTCGTCGAGCACGCGGTCGACCAAGGGGAGCGAGGCGGCGGTGTAGTCGAGCCGCGCGCCGTCGATGGGCGCGCCCGGCCGCGAGAACGCGCCGACGAAGTCGTCGGCCTGCGAGGCCATGCCGGCTTCGATGGTCTCCGGCATGGCGGGTTTCTTCTTCAGGAAATCGAACAGTCCCATGGTGATGGGTTCCTTTCGCTGGTGTTCAGTGAGGTTTGTCGAGCAGACGCGCGAAAGGCTAAACGCGCAGGACCACCGCAGCTATCAGAAATTCGCCCGTGCTGCAGTGCGCGCCGAAGAGCCCGGTCCGCGGCTCGGGGCCGTCACGGATCTGCCTTTTGCCTTGACTAGTCTTGCTCAGGGTTTTCCCGCATCGCCGGGCGGACTCCATCCAAACAGTCAGACAACTCACAGAAAAGACGAACCATGAAGACCACCCAACTCGCCCTCGCCGCCGCCGTCGCGCTGCTCGCCGTCACTTCCGTCACCTCGGTGAGCGCGCAGCAACGCACGCGCGAAGCCGTCGAAGCCGAAGCCGTCGCCGCCGCGCACGCCAAGGACCAGAACGTGACCCGCGGCTCGCGCGGTGCCGATCCGTTCAAGTCCACGGCCGATTCCGAAGCCATGTACAAGCAGGCCGTCGAAACGGCCCACGCGCCCAACCAGAACGTGACCCGCGGCTCGCGCGGCGCCGATCCGTTCACCTCGCAACGCGACCCGGCCCAGGTCTACCAGGAAGCCATGGCCACGGCCGCGGCACCCGACCAGAACGTGACCAGCGGCTCGCGCGTGAACAGCAAGGTCATCTCGACCATGCAGAACCCGGTGCTGCAGTCGGCACAGGGCAAGTAAGAGCAAGCGAAAGCAAACGAAGGCGGCGAGGGCGGTGAAGACCGCGGGTCATTGAAATAATGGAGCCAGGCTGACTGCCAAGGACTCCATCGATGGCCCAGAACATCTACGACACGCCCGCCTTCTTCGAGGGCTACCAGCAACTGCCGCGCTCGGTGCACGGGCTCGACGGCGCGCCCGAGTGGCCCGCGCTGCGCGCGCTGGTGCCGCCGTTGCAAGGCCTGCGCGTGGCGGACCTGGGCTGCGGCCTGGGCTGGTTTTGCCGCTGGGCGCGCACGCAGGGGGCGCAGTCGGTGCTGGGGCTCGACGTGTCGCAGTTGATGCTCGCCAAGGCGCAGGCCTTCGGCGCCGACGACGCCATCGCGTACGTGCGCGCCGACCTCGAGGCGCTCGCGCTGCCGTCGCAATCGATCGACTTCGCCTACAGCTCGCTCGCCTTCCACTACATCGAGGACATCGCGCGCCTGCTGGCCACGGTGCACCAGGCGCTGGTGCCCGGGGGCCGGCTGGTGTTTTCCATCGAGCATCCCGTCTTCATGGCGCCGCGCGCGCCGGGCTGGCACATCGACGCGCAAGGGCGCAAGTCGTGGCCGCTCGACAGCTACCAGGCGGAAGGCCCGCGCGTCACGAACTGGCTGGCCGAGGGCGTCGTCAAGCAGCACCGCACGCTGGGCACCTTGCTGAACACGCTGGTGAAGGCGGGTTTTCGCATCGAGCACGTGCAGGAGTGGGGACCGAGCGACGAGCAGGTGGCCGCGCTGCCCGCGCTGGCCGAGGAGCGGGAGCGGCCGATGATGCTGCTGGTCGCGGCCAGCCGGTAGCGTGAAGCCAGGCAGTACCTCCGCAGGGTGATGGACAGAAGGCCGGGGCCGTAGCCACAATGCCGCCGGCTCCTTGTTCTCCGTTTGCTTCCAGCTCGCTGGAACTCCCTGAAAGGTCGTCGCGATGAAAAAAATGCTCGTGCCCGCATGCCTGGCCCTGGCGCAGATGATGGTCGTGTCGCTGGCGTTCGCGCAGTCTTCCGGCGAAGCCGATCCCGCGCAGGGCAAGGCAACGGCCTCGGCGCCCACTACGCGCGCCGAACGCACCGAGGCGCGCAAGGAGCGCCGCATGGAGGGCGCCGCCGCGGCGCGCGGCCAGCAGATACAGGAAGGCGAGGTTCGCCCGACCACGGGGCCGAAGTTGACGCGGGATCAGCGGCGCGCCGCATCGGCCAAGCGCCGTGCCGCGAACCGCGATGCGATGAAGGCGGGCCAGATGTCGCGCGGCGGCAGCAACGACGCGCCGGAAAAGCAGAGAAAGCCCTGAACAAAGCCTTGATGGCTTGACCGCCTGCCGAGCCTCCGCTGCGAGCCAGTGAACGCGAGGCTCGCGTGCGGCGCAGCGGCTCAGCCGGTCAGCGGCTCAGGCGTAGGCCTTGGCCGAACGCAACTGCAGCATCGCCAGCATGCGGGCTTCTTCCGCATCGCGCAGGCTCTTCGCCGCGCGGCTGGCGGCGTAAGACACATACAGCGTCTCGATGGCCTTGCCCCAGCACTGGGGCGTCTGGTAGATGCTGTCCACGCTCCCGGGCACCGCAGGCACGGCGTACCCGGCCTTGCGCAGGATGTTGGCTTTGTGTTCGGTGCTGAGCATGCGGTGGGCCCCCTCTGTCGATAGTGCACAGAACAATAGCTGTGCCGCGAAACACACGCTATTGGCTACATGACGTATCCGGATGTAGGCAAAAGCCCATCCGCGGCCCCTTTGTAGTCCCGAACTAAGCCGTAAGGCTTAGGGGTTGTCCCTCGACTGCCACACGAGCGTCGCGGCGGTCAGGTCTTCGAGCGCGCTGCCCACGGCCTTGAACACGGTGCGCTCGCTGTCGTTGGCGCGGCCCGTGCCGTTCTCCGCGCGGCACAGGCTGGCGAGCGTGCCCTGGACGTCCTGCGCGCGCAGCGTGCCGGCGGCCATGGCGTCGAGCAGGTCGCCGGACTTCTGCAGCGCCTCGTCGGTGTCGACGAAGGTGCGCGCGCCCGCGAAGCAGTGCACGTCGGCCTCGCGCATGGCGGGCGTGAAGCTGCCGATCAGGTCCAGGTGCGAGCCCGGTGCCAGCCAGTCGCCGCGCACCAGCGGCGCGGTCGCCAGCGTGGCGCAGCTCACGATGTCGGCCTGGCGCACGGCGGCTTCCAGGTTCGTGGCCGCTTGCGCGTTCCAGCCTTCGGCGCGCCACTGCGCCGCCAGCGCCTCGGCGCCTGCGGGGCGGTGGTTCCACACCCGCACCTCGTCGATGGGCCGCACGCTCGCGTGCGCGGCCGGCAGCATGCGCGCGATGCGCCCGGTGCCCAGCACCAGCAGGCGGCGTGCACCGCGCCGCGCGAGAAACGACGCGCCCAGCGCCGACGCGGCGGCCGTGCGGCGCGCGGTGATCTCGTTGCCGTCCATCAGGGCCAGCGGCACGCCGGTGCGGGCGTCGTACAGCACATAGGTCGCATGCAGGCCGGGCAGGCCGCGCGCGCTGTTGCCGGGAAAGATGTTGATGGTCTTGATGCCCAGGAAGCCCGCGTCGCTCCACGCCGGCATGATGAGCACGGTGCCTTTAGTGACGTCGTTGACGTTGTCGCCACCCTGCGTGCCCGTCTCGATGCCGTGCACATGCCGCGGCGGCACCTGGGCCTGGCCCGCGAAGGCGGTGTGCAAGGCAGGCACCAGCCGCTCGAAGCCCAGCGGGGCGCGGGTGGCGGCTTCGTCGAAGTGTTTCATCGTCATTGCTGCAGGGGGTGCAGGGCCGCGTCGAAGAAGTCGGTCAGCGCCTTGCGGTAGGCATGGCCAAAGCGCTGCCCCGTCATCGGCTCCAGGTGGCCGGCGCCGGGCACCTCGATGAGCCGCTTGGGCTCGCGCGCCTCGGCGAACAGGCGCCTGGAATGCGCCAGCGGAATCACCTGGTCGGCCGTGCCGTGGATGAACAGCAGCGGAATGGGCGACACCGCCGCCACGTAGTTCGACGCCGCGTACGTGTCGCTTACCAGCAGCCCGGCGCCCTTGAACTTGTCGTTGGCAATCGACGAGTACGAGTAGAAGGTCGACTCGATGGCCGCCGCCTTCACCCCCGCGCGGTTGCCCGAGCCCACCACCGCGATGGCGTTGGTGCCGCCCAGGCTCTGGCCGAACACGAAGAGCCGCTCGGGGTCGATGTCTGCGCGCGTGCGCACGTAGTCCAGCGCGGCGTTGGCGTCTTCGAACACGCCCTTGGGCTCGGGCTTGCCTTCGGACTGGCCGTAGCCGCGGTAGTCGAACACGAGCACGTTGTAGCCCTGCTTGGGCAGCCATGCCACGAAGCGCCAGTGCGTGCTCATGTTCTGCGCGTTGCCGTGGAAGTGCACCACCGTGCCCTTGGCCTCCTTCGGATTCGCGCGGCCTTCGGCGGGCAGGAACCAGCCGCTCAGCCGCGTGCCGTCGGCGCTGGTGAACTGCACCGGCTCGTAGCGCACGCCCAGCGCGTCGGGCGTTTCATAGCGCACGTCGTCGGGGTAATAGAACATCGACTGCACGCAGCCCGCCAGCAGCAGCGGCAGCGTGCACAGCGCGAGCTTGCTGCACCAGCGGCGAATGCGCTGGCCCGTCATGGCTGGGTGCCCTGCACGTCCGGCCCCTCCTGCACGGCCGCGCGGCTCTCCGCCAGCATGTTGCAGAAGAGGGCGCCTTGCTCGATGGCGTCGTCCAGCGCCACGTGCGTGTGCGGCAGTTTGTCGAACCAGCGGCGCGGCATGGCGCGCTTGGTGCTGTCGCGGTAGCCGAGCTTCAGCATGGCCATGGCGAAGGTTTTCATGTCGAGCGCCGAATGGCTGAACGGACTCTCGCCGGCAAAGCGCATCAGGTACCAGTAGACGAACATGAAGTCGAAGCCCGCCGGGTACGCCACGAACACCGGCCGCGCCGGCAGGCCCTTGAGCCAGCCCACATAGTTCTTCATGGCGTGCGCCGGGTCTTGCAGGTCGGTGCGGCAGGCGGCCCAGGCCTCGGGCTGGGTCTGCCACCAGGCGGCGGTCTTGGGGTCGGGCTGGGCGCCGGGCAGGGTCTGCAGGTTGGCGCTGAACGTGGAGAGCAGTTGCTTGTCGGCCGTGTACGCCGCCGAGCCAAAGCTCAGCATCGAGTGCGGGCCTGGAATGGGGCCGTCGGACTCGACGTCGGTGCTGATGTAGATCTCTGGCATGGGCGTCAATCGATTCCAAGAATGGACGGCACCGAGCGCTGAAGCTCGTCGACCAGTTCCGGGTCCATGTATTTGTAGTCGTCCGGAATGTCGAGCACATGAACGGGCTTGTGCGCCAGCATGCGCGTGAACTCGGCCACCAGCCGCGACTTGTGCTTTTCTTCCATCACGAGGATCACGTCGGCCCATTCGATGTCGTCGACCGACACCCTGCGCCGCGCGTTCGGGCTGGTGCCGGCGGAGCGCGCCGACACCTGAGGATGGCGGCGCCAGAGCTGTTCGGCGGTGGGGCTGCGCCACTGGTTGCGGCTGCAGATGAAGAGAACGTTGGGCATGGGTCAGTCGCCGGCCTGGGGCAGCTTGAAGACATGCATGTCCTGCCAGCGGCCGCTCGTGTTTTCGATGAGCGTGACTTCGGTGCACACCGCGTGCACGGGGTCTGACGCATGCAGCCGCGCACGCAGTTCCGTGGCGGCTTCTTCCGCATGTCGCGCATCGCCATGGGCCACGGAAAGGTGCGGCACCACGCTTGCGTGCTCGCCGCCGTAGGGCGGAAAACCGGGAAAGGCCTGCACCAGCGCCAGCGTCATCGCGATGAAGGGCGCGGCCGGTTCGGGCGCGAGGTACGCGGTCTCCGGAAAACGCCCGACGCCGCCCAGCGCGAACGAAAAAGAAGGCGTGCGCCGCAGCACGCGCGCCGCGCGTTCGATCACGTCGGTGGTGACCAGCGCCGGGTCCATGAACGGCACCAGCACCGTGATGTGCGCCGGCACGCCCAGCGCCACGCTGGCGTCGTAGCGGCGGCGCAGGTCGCCGGCCAGCGGCTCGGCGGCGGGCACTTTCACGACGAATGCGGAGACGGCCATGGGGGCGGAGGATAGCGCGGGGTTGCAAGGAGCTACACGGAGCTGCACGGAGCTACCACGGCACTACGGCTTGATCGCCTTCGCGTCCTTCGCCGCGATCCAGCCGCGCACCACGCCGCCCCTCGCGCTCACGAAGTCGACCTCGAGCAGCTCCTCCTTTTCGGACACGACGCCCAGCACGTCGCCGCGCACGACATAGGCGCGCCCTGCGTCGGTGGGCGACTTGCGCAGCGCCGTCTTGTCGGCCGTCACGCCGATCAGGTGGCGCCATGCGGCCTTGTGCGTGAGGTCGAGCTCCAGGCCCTTGTCGATCAACGGCGGCAGCACGTTGCCGCAGCCCGGCAGCTGCTGCCCGCCCGGCAGGGCGAGGGTGACGCTGCCGGTGCCAGCGGTCACGCGCCCTTCGATGGCGGGCGCCGAGCCGTCGACGGTGCGAACCTCGGCCACCGTCTGCGAGCCGAGCCGGCCCGCGATGCGGAAGCTGCAACTGCCTTGCTGCGCGAAGGCGCCGCTCACGTTGCCGCCGCCATCGAGCGCCAGCATCAGGCCTTCGTACAGGCCCGGGCGCAGCACGCTGCCGGCCTGCGCGCCGGTGGCAACGCCTGCAGCCAGCGCCAGTACTGCGCCTGCGGATCTCAAGGCGCCTGTCATCGCATACAGCTTCTTTTTCATCGGTTCACCACCCTCCCAAGGATTTTTCGGTTCGCGAGCCGCCGAATCTATCAGCGGCCCAGCTGGCCCCAGTCCAGCCCGTGCTTCACGAGGTACTTGCGCAGCCGGTCCGCGTCGTTCACCACGCTGCGCTGCTCGCGCGAAGCCTGGAAGAGCTGGCGACCCGCGTCGCTCAGGCTGCGCGACTGCCGGCACACGCGCACCACGGCCTCGAGCTGCAGGCGGTCGAACAGGTCGAGCGCGGCGCTGCGCTCGTCGCCGAGCAACGCATCGAGATCGATGTCGCCGCTGCGCGCTGCCGCCGGCCCTTCGCGCTTCCACAGCCAGCGCAGCCGCGCGATCTCGGCCTCGACCAGCGCCACCGGAATGCGGCCGCCGTCGGCCAGCGTGGCCAGCCGCGTCACGCTGGCCGACAGGTCGCGAAAGTTGCCGCTCCACAGCGCCTCGCCGCTCTGCGCGAAGCGCAGGTAGGCCGCGCGCGCCTCGGCGTTGAAGCGCACCACGCGGTGGCTCTCGGTGGCGTGCAGGGCCAGCAGGTGGTCGATGCTGGGCTCGATGTCTTCAGGCCGCTGCGCGAGGCCGGGCAGGTCGTAGGTCCAGAGGTTGATGCGCGCGAACAGGTCCTCGCGAAAGCGCCCCTCGGCCACGTCCTTGCGCAGGTCGCGGTTGGTGCCGGCAATGAGCTGGAAGTCGCTCTCCACTTCCTTGTCGGCGCCCACGGGGAAGAAGCGCTTTTCTTCGATGGCCTTCAGCAGCATCGCCTGCTCGTCGGGCCCGAGCTCGCCGATCTCGTCCAGAAAAAGCGCGCCCTGGTTCGCGGTGCGCAACAGCCCCGGCCGGTCGCTGGCCGCGCCGGTGAACGAACCCTTCTTGTGGCCGAACAGGGTGGAGGCCGCGCCGTCGCCGCGCAGCGTGGCGCAGTTCACCTCCACGAAGGGCCCGCTTATCTGGTGGCGCGACTGCTTCAGCTCGAACATGCGCCGCGCCAGAAAGCTCTTGCCCGCGCCCGTCGGCCCGACCAGCAGGATGGGCGCGCGCGAGCGCACGGCCACGCGCTCGATCTCGTCGATGAGCGCGTTGAAGCGCGCGTTGCGCGTGGCGATGCCGCTCTTCAGGAAGGCGACCGCGTCGCGCTGCTCGGCGTCGAAGCGCCGGGCGATCACGTCGTAGCGTGACAGGTCGAGGTCGATCAGCGTGCACTTGCCGGCCTCGCCTTCGACCTGGCGGCGCGGCGGCGAGGTCTGCGCGAGCACGCCCGGCACCACGCGCGACTCCGACAGCAAAAACATGCAGATCTGCGCCACGTGCGTGCCGGTGGTGATGTGCGTCCAGTACTGCTCGCGCTCGGTGTCGAAGGGGTAGGCACGGGCCCAGTCGTACAGGCGCGTGTAGACCTCACCGAAGTCCCAGGGGTCGGCGAGGTCCATCGGCACGAGGTTGACGACGGTCTCGGGCGACAGCGAGACGATGTCGGCCTTGACCACCTCGGCCAGCGCCTTGTGGCGCAGCGTGTAGAGCAGCTCCATGCGCGAGACGACCATGTCTTCGTGCTGCGCGAGCGAGACCGTGGGACGCCACTTGTTCCAGCGGCCCGCGCCCTGGCCGGCATCGAGTTGGGTGCCGAGGAAGCCGACGACGACGATGGGTTTCTTCATTTTCTGGCTAGATTGCTAGCCAAAATTATAAGAATGAACAAAAAGTTTCTGAGGCGTTCGCACTAACTTCGGGCGAATCAAGGAAAAAGACCAATCAAATCAACGGCTTGGAAAATGTCGAAGGCCACGAGCCCACACTGGCACACCCGTTGCAATAAGGAATCGCAGCGCAAGAAGACAACCGAATAACAGGCGGAACTACAGACGCTTGATGTTGTGGCCCCGGCTTCGAATCCCGCCGCTCTGAAGCCCGCGGCTCAGTGGTCAGAGCACGACGTTTCGTCGATTCCTGTCGCTGCTTTTTTGTTTGGAGAGAGAGAAGAAAAATGGAACAGAACTACAAACTGCACGAGGTTTCCAACGGCGTCCCCGTGAAGATGTGGACGCACGGCGTGCCCGTGGAAGACGAGGCGCAGAAGCAGCTGGAGAACGCCGCGCGCCTGCCCATCGTGTTCAAGCACATCGCGGCCATGCCCGACGTGCACTACGGCATCGGCGCGACCGTGGGCTCGGTGATCCCGACCTTCAAGGCCATCATTCCCGCCGCGGTGGGCGTGGACATCGGCTGCGGAATGATGGCCTGCAAGACCACGCTGAACGCCCGCGACCTGCCCGACAACCTGGGCCCGCTGCGCGCGGCCATCGAGAAGGCCGTGCCGCACGGAAGCAACCCCAAGCGCATGGGCCGCGACAAGGGCTCGTGGGAAACGCCGCCCGACGAAACCGATGCGGCCTGGGCCCGCCTGGTGGACGAGTTCGACCTGATCTGCGAGGACTACCCGCGCATCAGGAACACCAACAACCACAAGCACCTGGGCACGCTGGGCACCGGCAACCACTTCATCGAGGTGTGCCTGGACGAAGCGGGCGCCGTGTGGTTCATGCTGCACTCGGGTTCGCGCGGCGTGGGAAATGCCATCGGCACCCACTTCATCGAGCTCGCGAAGAAAGACGCGGAACTGCACCAGCGCAACCTGCCCGACCAGGACCTGGCGTACTTCGAAGAGGGCGCCAAGTACTTCGGCGACTACGTGCGCGCGGTGGGCTGGGCCCAGAAGTTCGCGCTGGCGAACCGCGAGGTGATGATGCAGCGCGTAGTCGCGGCCGCGCGCAAGGTCATCGCGAAGCCCTTCGAGGCGCACGTGGAAGCGGTGAACTGCCACCACAACTACGTGAGCCGCGAGACGCACTTCGGTGAAGACGTGCTGGTGACCCGCAAGGGCGCGGTGAGCGCGAAGGCCGGCGAGCTGGGGATCATCCCCGGCAGCATGGGCGCGAAGAGCTACATCGTGCGCGGCAAGGGCAACCCCGAGAGCTTCATGAGCTGCAGCCACGGCGCCGGCCGCAAGATGAGCCGCACCAAGGCCAAGAAGCTCTTCACCATCGCCGACCAGATCGCCGCGACCGAGGGCGTGGAATGCCGCAAGGACGCCGACGTGATCGACGAGATTCCGATGGCCTACAAGGACATCGACGCGGTGATGGAGGCGCAGAAGGACCTGGTGGAGGTGGTGTACACGCTCAAGCAGGTCGTCTGCGTGAAGGGCTGACCATGGGCGTGGACTACCGCGTCAAGGTCGCGTTGCCGTCGCGCGATGTCGCGCACGGCATCTGTCGCAAGGCCGGCCTGGGCGGTTATCTGAAGGTCGAGGCCGGGAGATCCGGCCCGCCTTCGTAGCGACGCAATACGGAGGTTCGAAGAAAAATGAAAAGCAACAAGCAACGACGCGCCGAGATCAAGGCGCACCGACGGGCACGCGCCGCGCGCGCCGATGCACGGCTGCGGGCACCCGACAGGCAACGCCACGTGTGCCCGCACCTGCTCGGCACCGAGCCTGCCGACCTGGACGTGCTGGGCCGCTACAACAACACCTGGGGGCCGCTGCCCGGGTTCTACGTCGCTCGCCCGTTCACCTGCCGCGACTGCGGTTCTGAAGAAGTCTGGACCGCGAAGCAGCAGAAGTGGTGGTACGAAGTCGTGCACGGGAGCATCGAGAGCAACGCGGTGCGCTGCCTCGCGTGCCGTCGCGCGCACCGGGCATCGCACGCCGCTTCGCGCCAGGGTGAAGGCGCCAACCGGCTGGGCGATGCGTCGGCACGCCTGCGCGTGCTGGCCTGCGCGGCACCGACGGCGGATGCGCGCGCCGAGGTGGCCGCCGCGCTCGAGAGCAAGTGGTGGAGCCTGCGCACGCTCGCCATCGCGGCGCTCGGCCGCTGGGGTGCCGATGAAGACATCGCGCGGCTGCGTGCGCTTGCCGATGCGCGCTGTTCGTCGTGGCGAAGCTGGGAGCGCGTGGGCGCCCATGCTGCGGCAAGTGCGCCGGCCGGGCGCTTGCGGTCGGCCGCCGATGAGGGGGGTGCGAAATGAGCATGCCTGCGTCGGGACTCTTGCCACTGGCACCACTTGCACCGCTGGCACCGCTGGATGAGGCCGCGGAGGCCGAGGCGCAAGCGTTGCGCGACACGCTGCGGCGCGTCGGCTCCGCCTTCGAGTTCGTCGTCTGCCGCGTGCCGGAAGGCGTCGATGAAGCAGGCGAGGCGCACCATCGCGCGGTGCTTCGCTTGCTGTGCGACGACATCGTTGCGCAGGTGGAAGACTACCGCCGCAAGACCATCGCGCGCGACTCTTCGCTCGCGGACGCTTTCGGATCCCGTTTGTCCTTCGATGTCGACGCCGCGCGCGCCACGCCGTTCGATGCGTCCGCGGTCATCGCCGCCGAGCGCTTCGCGCCGCTGCATCGCGTGTCGTACCAGCGCGATCCGGCGCAGGTTTCGTGGTTCGAGTGGCTCTGCCAGGCCTTCGGCGACCCGCCCTACACGCTGGACGTGGCCGACGAAGCCGAGCGGGCCTCGCTGTTCCCGCGCTTCTGCGCATGCACGGGCATGCTGCCGGGCGAAGGCATCGCCGTGCACGACTGGGTCGGCGACCCGGAGCGGGAACCCGGGCGCAGTGCGTGGAGTCCGTACTTCGACGACGGCAAGGAGTGGTGGGGCATCTGGTGCCTCACGGTGTGGAACCCGCGTCGCCGAACGCTGGCCGCGATGATGGCGAGCCAGACTGACTGAAAGAAAAAGGGGAGCAAAGAAAAATCATGATGTTGAAGTTCACGTTCCTGGGAACGTCTTCCGGCACGCCCACGCGCCACCGCAACGTCTCCGGCCTCGCCGTGCAGACGGTGCTGAATGCCGACTGGTTCCTGGTCGACTGCGGCGAAGGCACGCAGCATCGCCTGCTGCAAACGCCGCTGTCGCTGCACGACCTGGCCGCCATCTTCATCACCCATGTGCACGGCGACCATTGCTACGGCTTGCCAGGCCTGCTTGCGAGCGCGGGCATGGGCAAGCGCACGAAACCGTTGAAGCTGGTCGCGCCGCTGCCGGTGTGGCAGTGGTTCGAGGCCACGCGCGCGCTGACCGACCTGCACCTGCCGTACGAGGTGGAGTATGTGGACGTCGAAGACCAGGCGCTGGTGTACGAGGTGCCCGGCGTGCGCGTCGAGCGGCATGTGCTGAGCCACCGCGTGCCCAGCCACGCCTACCGCGTGCAGGTCGAAACCCGCCGCAGGCGCCTGAAGACCGACGCGCTCAAGGCCACCGGCCTACCGCCCGGCCCCGCGTGGCGCGCGCTGCAGCAAGGCGAAGACGTGCGCTTCGAAGGCGCCTTGCTGCGCAGCGCCGACTTCGCCGACACGCAGCTCGACACCGCGGTCGCTGTGCTGGGCGGCGACAACGCCGCGCCCGCGTTGCTGCACGGCGCCTGCCAGGGCGCGCAGTTGCTGGTGCACGAGGCCACCTACACGCAAGAGGCGCTCGACAAGGTCGGCGCGGGCCCGATGCACAGCTCCGCGCGGCTGGTGGCCGAAGCCGCGCAGGCCGCCGCCGTGCCCAACCTGGTGCTCACGCATTTCAGCGCGCGCCATCAGAACGACGAGGGCATGGCGGCGCTGCTGGCCGAGACGCGGGCGCACTACAGCGGCCATGCGTTCCTGGCCAACGACCTGGACGTGTTCGCGCTCGACAGCGCCGGCACGCTGACCGCCGCGCTTGCGCCGGAAAGAATGAAGAAGGGAGAAGACCGATGAGCCACACCAAGACAGAGCTCGAGAAGGAACTTGGGAAGGAATTGCTGCGCTCCGCCCACCCGATCGCGCCCGACATGCGCGCGCAGATCATGCAGGCGCTGCGCGACATCGAAGCGACGCACGACGTCACCGTGCTCTTCGCCTGCGAGTCCGGCAGCCGCGGCTGGGGCTTTGCGTCGCCCGACAGCGACTACGACGTGCGCTTCATCTACGTGAACCGCCTGCCGTGGTACCTCACGGTGCAGCCGCGCCGCGACGTGATCGAGGTGCCGATCAGCGGCGACCTCGACATCAACGGCTGGGACCTGCGCAAGGCGCTGGGCCTGATGCGCGAGTCGAACCCGACGCTGCTCGAGTGGCTGCGCTCGCCCATCGTGTACCGCGACGACGCGGTGGCGATGCCGCGCTTTCGCGCGTTGTCGGAGGCGGTGTTCTCCAACGCGCGCGGCTGGCACCACTACACCTCGATGGCGAAGAAGAACTTTCGCGAGCACCTGCAGGCCGACGAGGTGCGCTACAAGAAATACCTGTACGTGCTGCGCCCGCTGCTGGCCGCGCGCTGGATCCGCGCGCAGCCCGGCGTGCCGCCGATGCGCTTCGCCGACCTGGCGCAGGGCACGCTGGACCCCGCGCGCGACGCCGCGCTGATCGACGAGATCAACGCGCTGCTCGAGGTGAAGATGCGCGCCGGCGAAGCCGCGACCAGCCCGCGCTGGCCCGGCATCCACGCGTTCATCGAGCGCGAGCTGGCGGCCAACGCGGCCGAGCCGGTGACGCCGCTGCCGTCGTCCGACGGAGCGGGGCTGGATGCGTTCCTGTGCGAGACGGTGTTGCGCTTCGATGAAGGCGCCGCGGGTGTTGCTCGCACCCGCACGGAGGTTTTATGATGTTCGCGAGCGGCTATGTGGGTCCTTCCTTCTCATACACCTGGAAACTAGGGTCTGCGCTTTCCGCTCCTTTTTTTGGGCGCGCACGATGAACGAATCGATTTATCTGCGTCGCCGCTGGCGCGTGCTGGCCGAACCCGGCCAGGCCACGCTGCCTCCCGCCTACCTCGCCACGCTGTACAAGGAACTCGAAGCCCTGGGCTGCACGCTGTCGCCCGCGCTCGATGCCTGCCTGTGCACGTGGGAGCCCGAGGCCTTCGTGGGCTTCTACCGAACGCTGTTGAAGAACGTGCGCGCGCTGAAGGGCGCGCACCGCGAGTGGAAGCCGCTGTACCCGAACTTTCCGGAGCAGGTGGCCAGCGCGAGCGCGACCACGCTGTTGCTGAACGCGGTGCGCCACTACGCCAGCTTCGGCCGGCTGCGGCCCGATGCGGCGGCAATGCCGCGCGACGCGCTGCCCGAGGAAGAGAAGCTCGCGGCCCTGCGCGTGATCGACCTCGGCACGACGGACGACTTCCACGCCGTGTTCACGCAGCTGGCCGGCGCACGCAGTTCGCTGTCGGTGCAGGACAAGGAAGACCTCGCATGGTTCGTGCGCTTCTACCGCGGCAAGGTGCACGCGTGGATGCCGGAGCACTTCGTGTCGAAGGAGAACCTGGCCGTGCTCGGCGCCGCGCTGCTGAAGGTGGACGACCCGCAGGCGCAGGCTTTCCTGGAAGCGCATCTGCAGACCGCCACCGACGTGCTTCGGCTGGCCGTGGCATGGAGCGACGGCGATGTGTCGCTGGCCGAGCCGGCGAAGTTTGCGCGCATGAAGCGCCCGCTGCGCCGCTGGCTGCTGGCGTTGATGGAGCGCAGCGCCAGCGTGGCCGAAGACGTGGCGCGCCGGCCCGAGGTGTTCAAGCGCCTGGGCGAGGTGCTGCATCCGGGTGAGCATGCAAAGCGCTTTCCGGCGGCAGCGGCCGCGTTCGAGAACGTGCGCAACGGCGTGCGGCCGCAAGGCTTCAACCACCATGTCGAGCGGCAGCTGGAAGCGCGCGCCATCGACGACCTGCTGTCGCTGCTGCCGACGCGGCCCGGCGACTTCGCGCGCCGGCTGGACCACGTGTTGCGCCTGGCGCCGCAGCCGCGCGACGTGCTGGCGCGCTTCGGCGACGTGGCGGACAAGGCATCGACCGCGGTGCTGCTGCAGGCGATGGTGCACTTTGGTCACCGTGACCGACCCGACGACCGACCCGACGACCGACTGAGCGACCGCCAGGGCGAGCCCGCGCTGCGCAGCTTCTTCCCGAAGGGCGACACGGCGAAGGTCTTCGCGGTGAAGGACACGCGCCTGCCGCTGCCGCCCGGCGTCGCGCAGGAAGCCGCGGCCCTGTGCGAAGCGGCGTTGCTTCGGCGCTTTGCGCAACTGCCGCCGCTCGGGCGTTGCCACGTCGAGCCGGCGCTGCGCAACCACCTGGTGCCGTTCTCGCAGCGCTCGGCCTCGAAGGCGCTGCGCACGCTGGTGCGCGGCAGCCGCCTGCCGATGCCAAACGCGAACATCGTGCGCCTCTTTCTCTGGTGGAAGAACGGCCGCAGCCGGACCGACATCGACCTGTCGGCCGCGCTGTTCACCGCGCAGTACAAGTACATCGACGTGCTGGCGTACTACAACCTGAAGAGCTACGGCGGCGTGCACAGCGGTGACATCGTCGACGCGCCGAAGGGCGCGGCGGAGTTCATCGACCTCGACGTGGCGCTGCTGCGCGAGAAGGGCGTGCGCTATGTGGTGGGCTCGATCAGCAGCTTCACCTCGCAGGCCTTCTGCGACCTGCCCGAATGCTTCGCGGGGTGGATGGCGCGCCAGGCCGCGGGCTCGGGCGAGATCTTCAAGCCGGCGACGGTGATCGACCGCGTCGACGTGGCGGCCGACACCACGATCTGCCTGCCGGCCATCTTCGACCTGGAGGCGCGCGAAGTGATCTGGGCGGACATCGCGCTGAAGCAGTCGCCGCTGTGGAACAACGTGCAGTGCAACCTGGCGGGCGTGTCGCTGATGCTGCGCTCGCTGGTGGAGCTGGCCAAGCCCGACCTACACACGCTGTTCATGCTGCATGCGCGCGCACGGGGTCAGCTGGTGGAAACGGCGGGGGAGGCCGACACGGTGTTCGGCGTGCACCAGGGAGTCACGCCTTTCGATACGGACCGGATACGCGCCGACTTCATGTAACCGGCGCATCGTCAAGAAGACGACAAAAAGACAGCAAGAAGAAAAAGATGATGAAGCCAGAACAAGAAACGATCGAACTCGACGGCTCGCAAGGCGAGGGCGGCGGCCAGATATTGCGCACCAGCCTCGCGCTGTCGGTGGCCACGGGCCAGCCGCTGGCCATCGAGAAAATTCGCGCCGGGCGCGCCAAGCCCGGCCTCATGCGACAGCACCTGGCCTGCGTGAAGGCCGCAGCGGAAGTCAGCGGTGCGCAGGTCGACGGCGCCGAGCTCGGCTCGCAGTCGCTGCGCTTCACGCCGGGCCCAGTGCGTGCGGGCGAGTACCGCTTTGCGATTGCCAGCGCGGGCAGCTGCATGCTGGTGCTGCAGACCGTGCTGCCGCCGCTGCTGCTGGCGGGCGCGCAGAGCCGCGTGCACCTGAGCGGCGGGACGCACAACCCGATGGCGCCGCCCTTCCACTTCCTGGAGCGCGCTTTCGCTCCGCTGGTGCGCCGCCTGGGTGCGGACCTGCAGCTCACGCTGCGCCGCTGCGGTTTCTACCCGGCGGGCGGCGGCGAGGTCGAGGCGGTGATCGTGCCCGCCGCCGGCGCGCTGCAGCCCTTCGACCTGATGGCGCGCGGCGCGCACCGGTCGGGCTACGCGGAGTGCCTGGCGCCCGGCCTGCCGCGCCACGTGTCGACGCGCGAGCTCGACACGCTCGGCAATGCGATGGCTTGGTCTGGCGAGCAATTGCGCGTGGCCGCGGCGCGCCAGAACGAAGGCCCGGGCAATGCGCTGCTGGCCACGCTGGCCTACGAACACGTGACCGAGGTGTTCACCGCCTTCGGCGAAAAGTCGCTGAGCGCCGAGCAGGTGGCGCATGGGCTGGTGAAGGAAGTGCGCGAGTTCCAGAAGAGCGAGGCGGCCGTGGGCCCGCACCTGGCCGACCAGCTCGCGCTGCTGCTGGCGCTCGCCACCTGGCAGGCGAAGAAGGCGTGCGTGTTCACCTGCAGCGAAGTGACGGAACACACGCGCACCAACTGCGCGGTGATCGAGCGCTTTCTGCCGGTGCGCTTCGAGATCACCGAGGGCCGCCACGCTTGCACGGTGCGGGTCTCGCCACGCTGAGGCCGAGCCGCCCGCTTCCTGCGGGTGGGGTCAGGCGAGCGGCGTCGCGTTCGCGTACAGCCGCAGCAGCATCGCGCGCAAGGTCTTCACCTCGGCCGCGCTGAAGTCGGAGGTCGCCACGGCCTCGTAGTGCTGCGCGAGCGGAATCAGCTCCAGCGTCAGCGCCAGCCCGCGCTCGGTGAGCGCGATGCGCACCGCGCGCTTGTCGGTGTCGCACTTCTCGCGCGCCACCAGTTCATGCATGGCCAGCCGGTCGACGATGCGCGACAGCGCCGACAGGTCGGTCGAGGCGTGCGTGGCCAGCTCCGACAGCGTCTGCTTCGGCGTGTGCTGCAGCGACGCGCACACGCGCCACTCGCTCAGGGCCAGCCCGTAGGGCTTCAGCGCCTTCGCAAAGGCGTTGCCCATGCGCGCGCCGGCGCGGGCCAGAAGGAAGGGAATCGCCTTCTCGAGGTCGTGATCTTGGGGCAGGGTTTTCATCTAGACATGCTTGAACAATCAAGTATATAGTCCGCCGCAATTACTTGAATAATCAAGCAAATACGGAGACGAACATGAGCCTGAAGCCTTCCCGAAGAGGTGCCGTTGCATGGGCCCTGGCGCTGCCTTTCATCGCCGCGGCGCCGCTGGTGCAAGCGCAAGCGCAAGCGCAGGGCGCCGCAGCCAGGTGGCCCCAGCAGGCCGTGCGCTTCGTGGTGCCGTTCCCCGCGGGCTCCGCGCCCGACGTGCTCATCCGCCACGTGGGCGCCAAGCTCGGCGAGAAGTGGGGCCAGGGCGTGATCGTCGACAACAAGCCCGGCGGCAGCGGCGTGATCGGCATGAACGCGATCCTTGCGGCACCCACCGACGGCTACACCTTCGGCTTCGTGCAGGGCTCGGCGATCTCGGTGGCGCCCAGCACCATCAAGGGCGTGAGCTACGACTTCAACCGCGACTTCGTGCCGGTCACGCTCGCGGCGGTGGCGCCCTTCATGCTCGCGGTGCCCGCCAGCTCGCCCTACAAGACGCTGGCCGACTTCATCGCCGCGGCGCGCGCCAGGCCGCAGGGCATCGAGGTGGCCGACAACGGTCGCGGCACCGCGCCGCACCTGGCCTCGGCGCTGCTGGGCCTGCAGTCGGGCGCGCAGTTTCTCGAGGTGCACTACCCCGGCGGCGCGCAGGCCATGCAGGCCACGCTGGGCGGGCAGACGCAGATGATGGTCGAGACCTACAACGTGGTCGCCGGCAACGTGCAGGGCGGGCGCATGCGCGTGCTGGCCAGCATGGGCGACCGCGTGGAGGCCGGGCTGGAGTCGTTCCCGCTCGCGAGCAAGACGGTGCCCGGCGCGGTGGCGCACGGCTGGTTCGCGGTCATCGCGAAGAAGGGCGTCGACCCGCTGGTGCTCGCCCGGCTCAACAAGGACATGAACGAGGCGCTGCTGCTGCCCGACGTGGTCGCCAAGTCGCGCGAGCTCGGCACCTACCCGCGCCCGGGCACCCCCGAACAGCTGGCGCGCTACATCGCCGAGGACCGCAAGACCTGGCAGGACGTGCTGGACAAACTCAACATCAAACCCGAATGACCCAACCATGAACTCACCCATGAAGAACAAGATCGCGCTCGAAGAGCACTTCGCCATCGACCTGACCATTGCCGACTCGCAGGTCTACGCCCGCCCCGAGGTGTGGGCGACGCTGAAGGGCAACCTGCTCGACTTCGAGCAGCAGCGCCTGGAGAAGATGGACGAGTGGGGCACCGAGCTGTCGATCCTCTCGCTCAACTCTCCGGCGGTGCAGGGCATTCCCGATGCGAAGCGGGCCATCGAGGTGGCGCGGCGCGCCAACGACGTGCTGGCCGAGCAAATCGGCCGCCACCCCACACGTTTCGGCGGTTTTGCCGCGCTGCCGCTGCAAGACCCCGAGGCCGCCGCGCGCGAGCTGGAGCGCTGCGTGACGCAGCTGGGCTTCCACGGCTTCCTGGTCAACGGCTTCTCGCAGGTGGGCGACGCGCACACGGTGGTCTATTACGACGACCCGCGCTTCAACGACTTCTGGAGCGCCGCCGCGGCGCTGGAGAAGCCCTTCTACATGCACCCGCGCGACCCGCTGGCCAGCCGCGAGCCGATCTACGACGGCGCGCACTGGCTCACGGGGCCAACCTGGGCCTTCGCGATGGAAACGGCCATTCACGCGCTGCGCCTGATGTCCAGCGGCATGTTCGACCGCCATCCCGCGCTGCAGATGATCCTGGGCCACTTCGGCGAGGGCATTCCGTTCAACATCTGGCGGGTGGACCACATCCTGCGCAAGGGCCGCCGCGGCATGCCCTGCGACAGGGAAATCGGCGACTACCTGCGCAGCAACGTGCACATCACCACCAGCGGCAACTTCCGCACGCCCACGCTGCTGTCGACCATGCTCGAGGTGGGCGCCGACCGCATCATGTATTCGGTGGACTACCCGTTCGAGAAGCACGAGGACGCGGCGCGCTGGTTCGACAACTGCGAAATCAGCGAGAACGACCGCCAGAAGATCGGCCGCGGCAACGCGGTGAAGCTCTTCGGGCTGAAGTGACATGAGCGCCGTGAAAGACACCCGCCCCGTGCTCGTGGCCGGCGGCGGCATCGGCGGGCTCGCCGCCGCGCTGGCGCTGGTGCGCGAGGGCTACCGCGTGAAGGTGATCGAGCAGGCCGGGCAGATCGGCGAGATCGGCGCGGGCATCCAGCTGAGCCCCAACGCCTTCGCCGCCTGCGACGCGCTGGGCGTGGGCGAGCACCTGCGCGCCAAGGCCGTCTACACCGAGGAGATGGTGATGTTCGACGCCATCGACGCGAAGCGCGTGGCGAGCATTTCGCTGTCGAACGACTTCCGCGAGCGCTTCGGCAACCCCTACGCGGTGATCCACCGCGCCGACATCCACGGCGCGCTGCTCGAAGGCGTGCAGGCGACCATGAAGGCGACCGTCGACGGCATCGAGTTCCTCACCTCCACCAAGGTCGTGCACATCGAGCAGGACGAGCGCGGCGTGACGCTCATCGACGCGCAGGGCGGCCGCCACGAAGGCCAGGCCGTGATCGGCTGCGACGGCGTGCGCTCGGCGGTGCGACAGCAGTACGTGGGCGACGGCATTCGCGTGTCGGGCCACGTGGTGTTCCGCGCGGTGGTCGATACGGCGGAGTTCCCCGAGGCGCTGCGCTTCACCGCGCCGTGCATCTGGGTCGGCCCCAACTGCCACCTGGTGCACTACCCGCTGAAGGGCGGCGACAAGTTCAACATCGCCGTCACCTTCCACAGCGACCAGCCGGAGGAATGGGGCTCGATGGACGGCGACCCGGCCGAGGTGCAGCGCTACTTCGGCGCCACTTGCGAGCAGGTGCGGCAGCTGCTGCGCATTCCGAAGGCGTGGAAGCGCTATTCCACGGCCGACCGCGACCCCATCGAGCAATGGACCTTCGGCCGCGCCACGCTGCTGGGCGACGCGGCGCACCCGATGGTGCAGTACCTGGCGCAGGGCGCGTGCACGGCCTGCGAAGACGCGGTGACGCTGGGCCTCGCGCTGCGCCGCGAGCAGGGCGACTGGCCGCGCGCGCTCGCGCTGTACGAGCGCTCCCGCGTGGCGCGCACCGCGCGCGTGGTGCTGTCGGCGCGCGAGATGGGGCGCATCTACCACGCCAAGGGCGTGGAGCGCCTGGTGCGCAACAGCATGTGGAAGGGCCGGCCGCAAGAACGTTTCTACGACGCGCTCGAATGGCTCTACGGCTGGACGGCCGCCACCTGCCTGGACGAGGCGGCGGCGTGAAGATGCTTGCGCAATCACTCGAAGCCGGCGGCGGTGCAGCCGCGGCCATCGACGCTCCTGCCGCCGACATTCAGGCCGTCGACATTCCGGCGCTCATCGACAGCCACCCGGTCAGCTCGTTCCAGAAATGGATCCTCGTGCTGGTCGGCTGCGCGGTCGTCATGGACGGCTTCGACGTGCAGGCCATGGGCTTCGTCGCACCGGCCATCGTGAAGGCCTGGGGCATCGACAAGGCGTCGCTGGGCCCCGTGTTTGGCGCGGGCCTGCTCGGCATGCTGGTCGGCTCGCTGGTGCTGAGCACCTGGGCCGACCGCATCGGCCGGCGGCCGGTGCTGCTGGGCGCCACGGTGTTCTTCGCGCTGTGCATGCTGGCCACCACCTTCGCGCACACGCTCAACCAGCTGCTGGCGATGCGCTTCGTCACCGGCATCGGGCTGGGCGGCATCATGGCCAACGCCAGCGCGCTGGCCAGCGAGTACAGCCCGCAGCGCCGCCGCGTCACGTTGATGATGTGGGTGTCCTGCGGCTTCACCGGCGGCGCCGTGCTGGGCGGGCTGGTGTCGGCGGTGCTCATTCCGTGGGGCGGCTGGCAGGCGGTGTTCGTCTTCGGCGGGGTGGTGCCGCTGGTGATCGCCGCGCTCATGTGGCGCTACATGCCCGAGTCGATGCAGTTCCTGGTGCTGCGCGGGCGCAAGCTCGACCGCGTGCACGGCTGGCTCGCGCGCATCGCGCCCGGGCAGCGCATCGGCCCCGACACGCGCTACGTGGTGCACGAGGCGAAGCAGGACGGTGCCCCGGTGGTCGAGCTGTTCCGCGCCGGGCGCGGGCCGGCCACGCTGCTGCTGTGGGGCATCAACTTCATGAACCTGCTGAACCTGTTCTTCCTGGCCAACTGGCTGCCCACCATCGCGACCGGCGCCGGCTACAGCGGCGGCACGGCGGTGCTGGTGGGCACGCTGCTGCAGGTGGGCGGCGTGGTGGGCACGGTGGCGATGGGGCCGCTGATCGACCGCATCGGCTTCTACCGCGTGCTGGTGCCGATCTTCGCGGTGGCGGTGCTGGCCATCGCGGTCATCGGCCAGCCGGCGTTGCCGCTGGCGCTGCTGCTCGCGGTGGTCACGGTGAGCGGCTTCTGCGTGGTGGGCGCGCAGCCCGCGCTCATTGCGCTGGCCTCCAGCGTGTACCCGACCACGGTGCGCGCCACCGGCATGGGCTGGAGCCTGGGCATCGGCCGCGCGGGCTCCATCGTGGGGCCGGTGCTGGCGGGCTGGCTCATCGGGCTGCACTGGACGAACAGCGCGCTCTTCATCGCGGCGGCGGTGCCGGCGCTGCTGTCGTGCGTGATGGTGCTCTGCATGGGGCGACTGAAATTCACGGGCGCCACCGCGCGCCCGGCCAACTCTGGAGAAATGCAATGACGACGAACGAACAGAACAGCCGCTGGGTGCTGGCCGCCCGCGTGCTGATGGCCGTGATCTTCCTGGTGGCGGGCGTGCGCAAGCTCATGACCTATGGCGCCACGCTCGGCTATTTCGCCAAGCTCGGCATCCCGATGGCCGAGGTGGTGCTGCCGCTGACCATCGCGCTGGAAGTGGGCGGCGGCCTGCTGCTGGTGGCCGGCTGGCGCGTGCAGTGGGTGGCGGGCGCGCTGGCCGTGTTCACGCTGGCCACGGCCTTCACCGCGCACGCCTTCTGGGCCGCCGACGCGGCGCAGTTCGCGGGGCAGCTCAACAACTTCCTGAAGAACGTGGCGATGGTCGGCGGCTTCGTGCTGCTCATCGCGCAGGCCGGCAGTGGCGGGCGCGAGAGCAGTCCGGCGGGCGTGACCGGCTGAGCGCCAACCCAGCCGCCGGGCGGAAAACTCCTTTCCGCCCGAGGGGTTGAACGGCGCCCGGGCCGGGTGAACACTCGCGTGACCGCAAGATCGCGTCCGAAGAAAGCCAGCAGCATGTCCCTACAGCCCTTCATCTACAACAGCGTTGCCCAGCGGGTGGTGTTCGGTGCCGGTGCGCTGCAGCACCTGGCCCGCGAGATCGACGCGCTGGGCGCCCGCCGGGCGCTGGTGCTGTCCACGCCCGAGCAGCGGCCGCAGGCCGAGCGCGTCGCCGACATGCTGGGCGCGCACGCGGCCGGCGTGTTCGACCGCGCCGTGATGCACGTGCCCATCGAGACGGCGCGCGAAGCCCGAGAGGTGGCGCAGCGCCTGGGCGCCGACTGCGCGGTGGCCATCGGCGGCGGCTCGACCACCGGGCTGGGCAAGGCCATCGCGCTGGATTCGGGCTTGCCGATCCTGGCCATTCCGACCACCTACGCGGGCTCCGAGATGACGCCGATCTACGGCATCACCGAGGCCGGCATGAAGAAGACGGGCAAGGACTTCAAGGTGCTGCCGCGCACCGTCATCTACGACCCCGAACTGTCGCTCACGCTGCCCGTGGGCCTGAGCGTGACCAGCGGCATCAACGCCATCGCGCACGCGGCCGAAGGGCTGTACGCGGTCGATTCGAACCCGATCATGGACCTGATGGCGCAGGAAGGCATCGCCGCGCTGGGCCGCGCGCTGCCCGCCATCCGCGCCACGCCCAAGGACCTGGGCGCGCGCAGCGACGCGCTCTACGGGGCCTGGCTGTGCGGCACCGTGCTGGGCAACGTCGGCATGGCGCTGCACCACAAGCTGTGCCACACGCTGGGCGGCAGCTTCAACCTGCCGCATGCCGAGACGCACACCATCGTGCTGCCGCATGCACTGGCCTACAACGCCGAGGCGGCGCCGGGTGCGACGGCCCGCATTACGAAGGCCTTGGGCGGCAGCAGCGCCGCGCAGGCGGTGTACGACCTGGCGCGCGACAACGGCGCGCCGGTCGCGCTGCGCGACATCGGCATGAAGGAGTCGGACCTCGACCTGGCCTGCGCGCACGCGCTCAAGAACCAGTACCCGAACCCGCGCCCGCTGGAGCGCGATGCGATCCGCGCCTTGCTGCAGAACGCCTGGGAAGGCGCGCGGCCCTGAGCCGGCGAGGCTGCGGCAGGGGCCGCGCCGTGGCTCAGCGGCCGGCCTGGCGGGTGAACGACACCGCGGGCTTCTTGTAGGCGGCAGGCACTTCGTCGCGGTAGAACGCGCGGCGGTCCAGGCTTTGCAGCGGGTTGCTGGCGGCGGCCACGGCCTGCGCATGCACGCTGGCGCGGTCCAGCGTCGAATTCACGGCCACGGTGCCTTCGGCGGCGGCGTCCGAATAGGCATTGCCTTCGCGCGTGGCGGCCACGGCTTCGGCGTTCACGGCGGCGCGGCTCGCGGCCGAGGTGATGGCATGCACGCCGTCATAGGCTTCCGCGTGCGCGCCGGCGGCGCCCAGGAGGGCGAAGGCGGTGGTGAAGACGGAAGCGGCGATGCGTTGCTTGGAGTTCATGGTGAGCGTCTTTTGGGTTTCACTGTGTGGGCGGCGGACATCCGTCGTTGCCACGCGATGAAGTGTGAAACCGCGGCGCGATGGGCGCTGTGCGTTTGCGCACCGCTTTTCGTGTGCCGTCCGCTCCACGATCGCGCCCTGCCCCATGAAAAAGGCCGGCCCCCGCTTTCGCAAGGGCCGGCCTCGAGGCGAATGCTCGCCGGAGCGAGCCGTGCGCGGCGCGTCGCTTACAGCGGCAGCGCGTCGCCACGTGCGGCGGCGCGGGCCGCGGCACGCACCGTCGCGCGGTCGATGGTGCTGGCCACCATCGGGGCCGTGCCCGACGAGGCGCCTTCGGCGTACGGGTTGTCGCCGTGCGCGGCGGCCACGGCTTCGGCGCGAACCTCGGCGCGGCTGGCGGACGAGGCAACCACCGGGGCGGGGCCGGCGCTGGCGCCGTCGGCATAGGGGTTGTCGTTGTGCGCGGCGGCCACGGCTTCGGCGCGCACATCGGTGCGGCTGGCGGACGAGGTGATCGGGTGCACCCCGTCGTAGGTTTCGGCATGTGCCGCGCCCACGGCGCCCAGCAGGGCGAACGTGACGGCGGACAGAGCGAGGCGTTGCTTGGTGTTCATGATGCGAGTCCCTTCGACTGACGGTGTGGACGGCGGACATTCGTCGTTGCCACGCAGCCAGTGTGAAACCGCGGCGCCTGGGGCGCTGTGCGTTTGCGCACCGCTTTCGTCAACTACGCAAGAGAGCGCGCAGCAGGGTTCGCAGGCTGCGGATACAGCACCTGCAGCGGTTCGGAGCGGCCCCGCACGGCGAGCGTTTGCGCGTCGCCCATCGTGTGCGCGATGCCCGCCTGCTGCGCCGCGAACAGCGACACGACCAGGCGCGACGCGGCCATCTTCGAGTGGTCCTGCAGCCGGCTCGCGGTGTTCACCACTTCGCCGATGGCGGTGAAGGTGGTGGTTTCGAGGTAGCCCACTTCGCCCACCGCCGCGCGGCCCGCATGCAGGCCCATGCCGAACTCCAGCCGCTGGCCGAACTGCGCCTCGAAGCCTTCGCTCCATGCGTCCATGCGCTCGGCGATGAGCGCGGTCGCTTGCAGTGCCTGCCTGCAGGCCGTGGGCAGGTCGCACTCCAGCCCGAAGATGGCCATCACGCTGTCGCCGATGAACTGGTTGGGCACGCCGCCGCTCTCGCGCACGGCTCCGCCCACGGTGGCGAAGTAGCGGTCGAGCACATAGGCCAGGTCGAAGGGCCACTGCCGCTCCGACAGGCCCGACCAGCGCCGCAGGTCGACGAACAGGATCGCCACGTCGTGCTCGCGCCCGAAGTGGCCGACCGGCGCGGGCCGGCCTTCGTTGGGCCGCGGCGCGAACAGCGGCGTGACCTCGATGTCGCCGCGCGGGCGCAGCTGGCAGGCCAGGCGCACGTCGCTCGGGGCGCGCACGCGCTCCAGCGTGCGCTGCTCGTCGCGGCCCGGCTGGCCGATGTGTTCGGCGGGCCCTGCCACGCGCACGCGGCAGGTCGAGCAGCGCGCGCGCCCGCCGCAGATCGACACATGGTCGATGCCGTGCGAGCGGCTGGCCTCCAGCACGCTCCAGCCGCGCGGCACCTGCACCGCGCGGCCGGGGTAGCGCAGCGTGACCGACGGCTGGCGCGACAGCCGGGCGAACCCGTTGCGCCCCCAGCGCGCGGCCAGCAGCGCCAGCAGCGCCAGGCCGTAGCCCCACTTGATGTAGTTTTCAGCCGCGGCCAGCGCCTGGCCCTGTTCGGCGCTCGGCAGCACCACGGGCGGCACGCCGGTCCACTGGAACTCGCGCCCCATTGACACGAAGCCCATCGCCGCCGCCAGCGGCAGCACCACCGCCACGGCCAGCAGCAGGTGCGAGAAGCGGCGGTAGGCCGGCTGCACCCGCAGCGCGAAGTGCAGGCCCAGGCAGCCGTGCGCCCAGGCCGCCAGCATCATGCCCAGCTGCGCGGCGGCGCCTTGCCAGTCCCACAGGCCCCAGACCACGCGCACGTAGGAGCCCTCGATGCCGTAGGCCAGGTAGGCGCCGCGCATCGCGGTGAGGTGGGTGGCCAGCAGCAGCGGCAGCGCGAAGCCCAACAGCACGCGCACACCTTCCAGCGGCGGCATGCGCAGGGTGCGGCGCTCCCACAGCGCCAGCACCGCCAGCGCCAGGTGCGTGGCTGCGGCGCCGTACAGCAGGGCGGTGCCGACCCCGCTGTGCCAGAACTTCTGCACGCCGCGCAGCACCGTTTCGGCCGCGGCGAACGAATAGATGCCCAGCGCGTGGTTCAGCAGGTGCGCCGTCACATAGGCCATCAGCACCAGCCCGCTCACCCAGCGGAGATTGCGCCGCGTGGGCGGTCTCAGCGAAAAAGGGGTGGGGGGGGAACGTCTGTCCATGAACGGGTTCGAAACGGCACCCGAGCATAATGCGCGCGCCCTTACCGACCCCTGGCATGGCCAAACCTGAAACCTCCCCCTCCACCTCCCCCGGCGTTGCCCCGCGGTCCAGCCTCGCGCTGCGCCACGTCGCGCTGCTCGAAGGTTTGTCGGACCAGCGCCTGGACCTGCTGGCCCAGCAGTGCCTGTGGCACAGCGTGGAGGCCGGCAAGCCGCTGTTGCTGCGCGCCGAGCAGCAGGGCGAGGTGTTCCTGCTGGTCTCGGGCCGGGTGCGGGTGACGACCTATTCGGCTAACGGCCGGCAGGTGACCTTCCGCGATTCGGAGGCGGGCGAGCACTTCGGTGACATTGCCGCCATCGACGGCGGCCCGCGCTCCGCCGACGTGGTCACGCTGGCGCCCAGCGTGGTCGCCAGCCTGGACCGCGCCGCCTTCATGGCCCTGCTGCGCGACGAGCCGCTGGTAGCCGAGCGGGTGATGCAGCGGCTGGCGTCGCTGGTGCGGCAGCTGTCAGAGCGCGTGATCGACTTGAGCACCCTGGGCGTGCAGAACCGGCTGCACGCCGAGCTGCTGCGCCTGGCGCGTGCGGCGGGCCCCCACGAGGGCGACGCCAACCAGGCCCGGCTCGACCCGGCGCCCAAGCACGCGGCGCTGGCCAGCCAGATCAGCACCAACCGCGAGCAGGTGACCCGCGAGCTCAACGTGCTGGTGCGCAGCGGGGTGCTGCGCAAGGACGACAAGGCGTTGCTGGTGGCCGATGTGGGGCGGTTGGAACTGATGGTGTCGCAGGTGCGGGGCGACGGCGGCTGAGTAGCTTCCTGGGGCTGCGCTCAGTCGGGCTTGATGTTCGAGCCTTCGAGCTTGACCTGTCCTTTGGCGAAGGGTTGCAGCTTGCTTTGCTCGACCTGTGTCCGGGTCAGGTCCACGGAACGGGCGATGCTGTTGCCGGTCAGTTCGAGCTTGGCGATGCGGCTGTGGGAGAGGTCGAGGCTGTCCATTTCGCATTCCTTCAACTGCAGGACCGTCGTGTTGACGTGATGCATGTTCAGCCGGGAATCTTGCTCCTGGCAACGAGGATGCTTTCGTTGACTCTGGCGCGTACGTTGTTCAAGTCGTCGCCCGTGCCTCCCGCAATCGTGACCGGCTCGGTCGAGAGGCCGCCACCGAAGACGACGTTGTCGATCTCGATGGTCCGGATGCCGCCCGCGTAGGCGTCGAAGACGTTGTTGCCGTTGCCGACGATCCGGCTGCTGCGCACGCTCAGGCTGTCGGCACTTGCCACGTAGGCGTTGATGTAGCCGGCCTTGACGCGCTCTATGAGTACACCGCCAGCGACGGCTGCGTTGGTCAAATCAAGGGTGTCCGCCACGGTGTCGCGGATCGTCAGGGATTGAAGGTCTGACGCCACCAGGTCGAACCTGCCGCGCAGCTTGCTCCCCGTGATGGTGACGACAGCTGGCGTGCCGGAGTTTCTCTTGTCGGTGGCGCAGTCGACATCTTCGAATTCGCATTTGTCGATGCTGAGCTTGGCGTGACCCCGCAGGTTGAACCACCTGGCCTTGCACCGGACAAATTCGCTTTCGCCGTAGCTGCCGACCGCACCCCAGCTGTTGGGAGCGCTGCCGGGGCCTTCGAACCGACAGTCTTCGAACACTGTGTTCCTGCTTCCTTTTTCGGCAAACATCACCGGCTTGCCATTCCAGCGGCAGCGCAGGAACCGGACCTTGTGGGTCACGCCGAAGCTCAATACACCTGAGAAGCTGCAGTCCTCGAACAGGACATCGTCCATCGTGCGGGGACCTATGTCGTAGCGGCCCACGAACTCGCAGTTCTTGAAGACGATGTTGCGCCACGCCATGCCGTCGAAACGCTCTGCGCTGAACTCGGCACCGTCGATCGTCAGAAGGGCTTCGCCCGTTTGCTGTATTCGAAACTCCGGGTCCTTCAGGTAGGTGAAAGATGGGCCGAAGTTGCGGATATGTGTTTTTTTCATCAGTGCGAATCCAGTGAGTGCGCCGACTGCCACGGCGCCTAGCGTCAACAAGCCCGAACGGCCCAGCAGTCGCCTGCTCAATCCCGCGGGCCTATTCATGAATCGCCATCTCTTTTGATTGCGTCTTCGGCCTCGATGTAGCCTTTGTCACGGTAGTGCTTCGCCAGGAACTTCCAATCGGGCACCTGGCCGTGCTCGCCGTCCCTGCGCTGCATGAAGTCATGGGTGTTGGCTCCGGCCTGCGAGGTGCCGATGTCCAGCGGGAAGATCCAAGGATCGTTCTTCCACTTCATGTCGGCGCTCCAGTCGGGAACGTTCTTTCCCTTCTCCGGTCCCTCGGCGTGCCTGCCCGTCGTAGGTTTCTTGAGGACGATTTCACAGAAGGCTTGTGCGACCCGCTGTGTCGTGACGGGCGCAATGCCCCGCGCGCCGACAGGCAGGCGCCCTGCAACCGTGACCATCGCACTTGCCAGTTTCTGGAGCTCGCCGCTTGAAAAAACCAGCGTGCCACCACCTGCTTCCACGGTGAATCGAGGCGTAAGGCAATGCCAGGTGCGTACAGGGTCTCCGACAGTGTTCTTACCCCCTTCGAATACCCAGATCTTCACCGCCCGGATGCAGTCCAGCTTCCTCACTTGCTCGCTCAGCCGCAGCGTCACCGCCGCAGGTCTCCCCTTGGCGCCGAAGCCCGCTCGAGGCTCCCATGCAAACCCCACGGGCATCTCGCCCGAGGAGAGGATGTACAGGTAGTCGAGCGCCACGCACAGCCGGGGCTTCTCGTTGTAAGGCGTGCCGCTGGCGCGTCCGGTGCGCAGCGTCTTGACCTGCTCGATGCTGCGGCCGGTGCAGTCGAGGCGGCTGCCCGCTGGCGGGCGCAGGGTGTGGCCGTTGAGCTCGCCCGCCAGGTTCTGTACGCCGATGGGGCCGCCGCAGGAACTCACGACGAACTGGGTGCCGCTGTCGGCGGCCGCAACGCTTTTTTCCTTGTACATGCCGGGGTCGCGGCGGCCTGTGACGGTGATGGTGGGCGCGCCGGCGCCGGTGCGTCCGTGCCTGACGGTGTAGAGGGCGCTGCGATGGCTGTGGCCGCTCAGGTGCCAATCCACGCGCGTCGGCTGGCCGGGGATGCTGGCGCAATGCTCGAAGTACCACCGCAGGTTGCGCTCGCAGGTGCCGAAGTTCGCGTCGTTGAAGCCGGCCGAAGTCAACGCACCGGCCGCGGAAAAGCCGTCCGCGGTGAAGATGCTGCGCGGGGCGTCGCTGGGCACGAAGCTCAACTCTTCCTGGAAGGCGGCCTTGCTGTAGTTGACCATGGTGAAGTGGCTTGCCACCACCAGCGGGCCGTTGCCTTTGCGCTTCAGCGCCAGGGCTTGCCGCAACACGGCTTGCTGTGCTTCGTCGATGCTCGCGCTGGCGCGGGGCAGGATCATGAAGCTGTGGCGGTCCGTGCCTGCGGCGACCGTGCCCTGGAGGTTCATGAAGTTTTCCGTTTCACCCCATGCCAGGCCGACCAGCACCTGCCGGGGCCGCTCGAGCGCCTGGCCCTGGCCGGGCAACGCGATGCAGAAGTCCGACAGGGGCGTGAAGAGCACGCCGAACCAGTCGAAGTTGGCGGTCGTGAAGTTCAGGCTGGTCCAGGTTTCTCCGTAGGTCGGTCCGTAGGCGAGCGTGGCTTCCAGCACGGTCATGTTGTGGTCGGCGGGAATGCCCGGGTTGGCCTGGGCGCCCAGGAACTTGCTGGCGCCGTTCACGTCCTGCCTGTGCGTGGCGAGCTGTTGCTCCAAGGCGTTCAGCAGGTCCTTGTTGGACCGCAGCGCGGCTTGTGCGTCGACGCGGTTTTTTCGTACGACCAGATGCGCCGACGCGGCCTGCCCCTTCACCGCGGCTTGCGCGCTGACCACGCCGGCGCGCACACCCAGGTCCATCGCAAGGATGCCGGCGTCGTCGGCCGTGCCCGCCAGCTTCAGGCCGAAGCTGGCAAGGGCATGTTCGAGGCCGATGGCACCGTGGCCCAGGGCGCCGACGACGTCCGTGTAGCTGCCCCAAAGTTCGCCGATGGCGGCGTTGGTGACTTGGGCGACCTTCTGCCTGGCGCTGTCGAGCGTGCGTTGGTAGAGCGGCCACGCGCGTGCGACAGGGGCCGGTCCAGAAGGAAGCGCCACCGCCTGCGCAACGGCCTTGGGTTGTGCCGCCTTGACCTGGCGCAAGTAGTCGTTGAGCGCTGCGTTGGCCCTGCCTGCCGTGGTATCGCTGTCGGCCTGCAGCCGGGTCAGCGCGGCCTGCGTCTGTTGGCGCGAAGCCGCCAGCGCCTGGGCGGCATCGGCCCCGGTGCTCTGGGCAGCTGCGATGGCGGCGTCTCCGATTTCGTCGATCCTGCGGTCCAGCGCGTCCATCGACTTGATGAAGTCGCTCAACACCTTTTCCGTCTGGCGCAGGGTGTTGCGCAGGATTTCCATCGCCCCGAGTGTTCCGCCCCAGGCGCCGACGCGCGGGTAGACGCCGTAGGCCACGTCGTAGGCCTCGTGGTTGCCGGTCGTCATGAAGACAGGCAGCTTGAGTTCGGTGTACGCGTAACGCACCAGGCTGAAGGCGAGCATGTCGTCCTGCCCGCGCGGATACAGGTCGGGATCCTTGGCGTTGTCGAGCTTGTTCAGCACGTTGAAGCGCTTCCATTGCTCGCCGATGTGAGCATCGGGCACTTGGCGCGGATCGACGTTGCGGTTGAAGTCGATCAGGTCTCCGGTCAGCAGCAAGGCGGTGTCGGGCTTTCGGCTGGCGCCTATCTTGTCGAACAGAGCCTTCAGCGCATTGAACGCGTCGCAGACCAGCCTGCCCACGGCGGGCCGGGCGTCTGCGATGAACTGCGGGTCTTCGATCAGATGAGCCGGCGACTTGGCCAGCGCCCTGTGGCGCACGTTGATGTGCACGTCGCTCAGGTGCCCGAGCTTCAACGGCGCGTGACCCGCCAGGCGGATCACAGGGTGCCATGCCGCAAGGCGCGCACCGGTCTCCACGTAGAGCGATTCCGCGGACCTGCCTGTCCTGGCCACGTCGTACTCGAGCAGCGCCGCTTCCTTGCCGCGACGTGCGACGCCGGGCGCGTTGCTCGCCTGGTGGCGGCCCGCGCCTTGCCGGACCTGCTGCGACAGGAAGGCTTCGACCAGCAGGTCCTGCGCGTGGACCGTTTCAGCCTGGCACAGCGAAGGAAAGTCCTGCTTCTGCGCCTTGGTGGGCCTCACCATCCAGGCAAAGCTCTTGAAAGTGTTCGCGTCGGGCGCGGTCGCCAGCTTCGCGATGTCGAGCTCGACCTCGTAGACATTGCCGCCGGTGAAGCCCGCGGCGGCGTAAGCCCTGACGGCCTGCGGACTCAGGGTGGCGAACACCTCGCCTTGGTGGTTGTGGAGGAGGGCGCCTGCCTCGAACCTGGCGACTTGCCAGACCTGGATGGCGGTCCTGGCGATGGTGCAGTCCTTGCCGTCTCCGGTGAGCTCCCCCACGTCGATGTGGGCGCCGGGCTTGGGACCTTTCATGCCGACAAGGCGAAGGTGGCGCGCCACGATGGCCGACGCCTCCTTGTCCATCGGCACGGCGCGCGAACGTTTGTCCGGCGCCTTCCTGGCCGCCTGGGTGTCGACGGACCCAAGCGAAGCGGCAGCGATGAAGAGGCTGCATTTCATTTGCTCCGGCCCGAGCAACAGGGGCGTGCCCAGGCTGGGATAGAGGATCAGCGCCAGCCGTGGCGCCGGCTCGCTGCAGTCGCAGACGCTGGCCGTGGGACCGTCAGCCATGGCCCACCTCCCACGCAGCCGTTGGCGCCTCGCTGGATTTCAGGCCTGAAGCAGATCCTGCCGGGCGCGACCCATGCTTGTTCATTGTGTTTTCCTCCCCGTCGATCGAGTGCTGCCACCTCTTCGGGTTCGCAGCGGCCGTCGCCCCAAGTCAGTGAAGACTTGCACCTGTGACAAGGCCCAGGCGACGAAGGATTGTGAGGGGACCTGCGCGCATCGGTGCAGGCAGTTCTTCACGGAGGTTCGAGGATTCGAAGGCGTGAAGAACAAAAAAACGAAAAGACGAAAACAAGAATGCCCGCTCGGTGGCGGGCATTCAGCGCAGAGGCGAAAGGTCCGGGCGGGTCGGCCGCCCGGAGAGCCGCGCGTTCAGGTCAGTTGAATTTGCCTCGCGCGCCACCCACGCTGAAGCGCCCCGCCCCCAGCAGCACCACCGCCAGCGCGCCGAACAGGTACAGGCCCTGCAGCTCCAGCGCCCAGCCGCCTTGCTTGCCCAGGGCGAACAGGTCGGCCATGTGCACCAGGCCGAAGGCCACCAGCATGTTGATGACCACCACCGCGGCGGCGCCGCGCGTGAACACGCCGGCAATCATCAGCAGCGGCGCCACGATCTCGCCCACGTACACCAGGTAGGCCAGCCCGCCCGGCAGCCCGGCCTTGGCCAGCATGCCGCCGATGAAGCCGACGCCGGCCGACAGCTTGAAGATGCCGTGCAGCAGCACCAGCAGGCCGACCGCCACGCGCAGCACGAGCTTGCCGGCGTCGTCGCCGTTCGCGATGGCGGCGGGGGAAAGGGAAGCCAGCGACGGCGCGATCGGCGCACGCTGGGTGTTGGCGTTGGCGGCAGCAGCCTGGGTGTTCATGGCAGATCCTTGGAGGAAAACATGGGAGGGTCCGCCACGGGATGCGGCGGTTGCGCCTCCAGTGTGCGCAGCCGCCGGAATGCAGGATGTGCGTTTACGCACATCTTTGGCCGCAAAGCCCGCCCGGAGCCGCCCCTAGCCGGCTCCATCGCTCAATGCGCGCCGAAATGCCCCGTCCACTTGCGTTCGTAGTCCATCTTCTGGAAATGCGCGGCCATGAAGTCGATGAAGCTGCGCACCTTGGCCGACAGGTGCTTGCGGCTCGGGTAGGCCAGGTTGATGGCCAGGTGGGGCAGGTCCCAGTCGTCCAGCGTGGGCACCAGCCGCCCAGCCACGATGTCCTCATAAACGATGTAGGTCGGCTGCACCAGGATGCCCATGCCGTCGAGCGCCGCGGCGCGCAGCACCTGGCCGTCGTTCGACTCCAGCAGCCCCGTGACCGACACCGTGCGGGTCTCGCCGCCGCGGCTGAAGCGCAGCTCGTTCGGGTTGTTGGCGTGGGTGTAGATCAGCAGCTTGTGCCGTGCGAGCTCGTCCAGCGTCTTCGGAAAGCCGTGCTGCGCGAAGTAGCGCGGCGAGGCCGCCAGGATGCGCCGCGTCTCGCCCAGCCGGCGAATGGTCACGTTGGAGTCGGGCTCGTACTCGCGCGTGCGGATCGCCACGTCGATGTTGTTGTCGATCAGGTCGAAGTAGCGGTTGGCCGCCTCCACGTGCACCGTCACGCCCGGGTAGCGCTGGGTGTACTCGCGCAGCAGCGGCGCGATGTGGTGGATCGAGAAAGACAGCGAGGCCGTCACGCGCAGCACGCCGGTGGGGTTCAGCGCGGTGGCGTTCACGGTCGATTCCGCGTCCGACAGGTCGGCCAGGATGGTGCGGGCGCGGCCGCAGAACTCGCGCCCGGTGTCGGTCAGGTACAGCCGCCGGGTGTTGCGCTCGACCAGCCGCGCGCCCAGCCGGGCCTCGAGCGCGCTCAGGTGGCGGCTGGCCGCGGCGTTCGACAGGCCCAGCGCCTCGGCCGCGCGGCTCAGGCTGCCGGCGTCGGCGATCTGCACGAGCAGGGCGATCTCGGTCCAGCGGTCCATGGGAAATGTCTCCGGGTGCTTGTAGGGCTTGGCGCCTCGGCTTCTTCGCCTGGTGGCCTTGGCTTTTGTGGCGCCGGGGGATTTTGGCGCAGCGGCGGGGTCGACCGTTCCGCTGGGCGGAAAAATCATTTGCGCCCCCGGTGCTTTCAGGGGAACGGGCCGCGACCTACAGTGCGCGCTACCCACCGAGATTCCATTGGAGACACCACGATGCGCAACCTGAATCAGGACAACATCACGCAGGCCGTGCTCGCGCGCTTCGCCGACACGCCCGACCCGCGCCTGCACGAGATCATGACCAGCCTGGTGCAGCACCTGCACGCGTTCGCGCGCGAGGTGAAGCTCACCGAGGCCGAGTGGTTCCAGGGCATCCAGTACCTCACGGCCACGGGCCAGAAGTGCGACGACAAGCGCCAGGAGTTCATCCTGCTGTCGGACGTGCTGGGCCTGTCGATGCTGACCATTGCCATGAACAACGACAAGCCTGCCGGCTGCACCGAGGCCACGGTGTTCGGCCCCTTCTATTTCGAGGGCGCCCCCGAGTACGAGCAGGGCGCCGACGTGGCCAACGGCGCCGCGGGCGCCCCCTGCGACGTGCGCGCCACGGTGCGCGGCCTGGGCGGCGAGCCGGTGCCCGGCGCGGTGGTCGACGTGTGGCAGGCCGACGAGGGCGGCCACTACGACGTGCAGCACGAAGGGCTGGACCACTCCGAGAACCGCGGCCGCCTGCGCACCGCGCCCGACGGCTCGCTGCACTTTCGCAGCGTGCTGGCCGAGGCGTACCCCATTCCGGTCGACGGCCCCGTGGGCGACCTGCTGCGCGCGACCAGGCGCCACCCGTGGCGGCCCGCGCACCTGCATTTCAAGATCGAGGCGCCGGGCTACGAGCCGCTCATCACGCACGTGTTCCGCGAGGGCGACCAGTGGCTGGACTCCGACGCGGTGTTCGCGGTGCGCCAGTCGCTGGTGGCGCCGTGGACGCAGCAGGCCAATGGGCGCTGGCTGCTCGACTTCGACTTCGTGCTGAACCCCCTGAGCCCGCTTGACCCGCTGAAGCAGCCGGCAGCGCAACCCGCCTGACCCGAAGAGAACAGCAAGGAGACCACGCCCATGACCGACACCCTGCAGCAGGAGCTGCTGATCCGCCAGATGATCGAGCGCTGGGCCGTGTGGCGCGACGCCGGCGACTGGGAGCGCTTCGCCACCGTGTGGCACCCCGATGGCGTGATGATGGCCACCTGGTTCCAGGGCCCGTACACCGAGTTCATCCGCGTCACGCAAGAGGGCTGGGCCAAGGGCGTGAGCATCCTGCACTTCCTGGGCGGCTCGGCCATCGAGGTGGCGGGCGAGCGCGCCATCGCGCAGACCAAGATGACCATTTCGCAGCGCGGCATGGTCGAGGGCGTGCTGTGCGACGTGGTGTGCACCGGCCGCTTCTACGACTTCGTTGAAAAGCACGGCGGCGAGTGGAAGCTGCTGCACCGCCAGCCGATCTACGAGAAGGACCGCATCGACCCGGTGGACCCGGCCGCCACCGTGCGGCTCGACGCCGACGTGCTGGCCGGCCTGCCCGAGGGCTACCGCCACCTCACCTACATCCAGCAGCGCATCGGCTACACGGTGAAGCTCGACATGCCGATGCTCAAGGGCCCGGCGGTGGAGGCTCTGTACCGGCGCGGCGCGAGCTGGCTGGCCGGCGGCGCGCTTGAGCGCTGACGCATATCAAGCGCAACACACACGCCACGTCTTGTGTCCGATGGGCTCCAGCAGGGCCCGCCCCATCCTGCTACGCTCGCCAAGCCCGCCGCCCCGGTGGGCTTTTTTTTGCGTTGCGTTCCCCAGTTTCCAGCTTCTCCATGGCCTTTCCACTCATCACCGACCCGTACTTCTACGCGGTCGCCATTCCCGCCGTGCTGCTGCTCGGCATCAGCAAGAGCGGCTTCGGCGCGGGCTTCGGTTCGCTCGCGGTGCCGATGATGGCGCTGGCCGTGACGGTGCCGCAGGCGGCCGCCATCCTCATGCCGCTGTTGCTGCTGATGGACGTGCTGGGCCTGGCGGCGTTCCGGCGCGACTTCGACCGCTCGCTGCTCAAGTTCCTGGTTCCCTTCGGCCTGCTGGGCACGGTGATCGGCACGCTGCTGTTTCGCATGCTGTCGGCGCACACGGTGGCGGGCATCGTGGGCGTGTTCACGCTGGTGTTCCTGGCGCAGCGCCTGCTGTTCCCGCCGAAGCCGAACGATCCGCTGCCCTCGCGCGGCGTGGGCGCGTTGCTGACCACGGTGTCTGGCTTCACCAGCTTCATCGCGCACGCGGGCGGCCCGCCGATCAACGCCTACGTGATTCCGCTGCGGCTCTCGCCGGTGGTGTTCACGGCCACCATGGCGTACTTCTTCTTCGTGGTGAACCTGAGCAAGTGGATTCCCTACGCATGGCTGGGGCTCATCGACCTGCGCACGCTGGCCACCTCGCTGGTGCTGATGCCGATCGCGCCCTTCGGCGTGTGGGTCGGCATTCGCATCGCGCGGCGCATCGACGCGACGTGGTTCTACCGCTTCGTGTATTTCGGGATGCTGCTCACCGGCCTGAAGCTTGTCTACGACGGCTTCCTGGCCTGAACAGCTGCTCGCGCGGGCTCAGAACTCGACGATGCTCTTGAAGCCGCCGAAGATCATCCGCTTCGCATCGAAGGGCATGGTCTTCGGGTCCATCGACGCGATGCGCGGGTCGGCCATGACCTTGGCGTTCACCGTGTCGCGGTGCTTGCGCGACTTGTAGGTGATCCACGAGAAGGCCACCGTCTCGTCGGCCTTCTGCTTCACGCTCTGCGGAAACGAGGTGAGCTTGCCGGGCTTCACGTCGTCGGCGATGCACTCCACGTACTCAAGCGCGCCGTACTCCATCCACACCTTGCCGGCCTTGCGCGCCAGCTTGCGGTAGGCCTCGACGTTGGCGGTGGGAACGGCGACGATGAATCCGTCTACATAGCGGGCCATGGTGTTTCTCCTGAACAAAGAGTGGAAACGTTGGAGGAAGAAAAGCGGCATCTGCATGGCTTGCATGGCTTGCATGGCTTGCACGGCTTGCGTGGTTCGCATGGCGCGGTGCTCATGACGCCGCCGTTTCGCGGGACGTGGCCGCGTCGCCGCCGTGCTGCATCTGGCCCGGCATGGCCGAGCGAAGCAGCAAGGCCCCGATCAACCCCGCCGCCGCCGCGAACACGGCACCCACGAGAAACGCCAGGTTGTAGCCCCCGGTGAGCGCCAGCGGCAGCTGCGCGCCGGCGGCGTCCATCGACTCGGTGCGCGCCGCCGCGGCGCTGGCCAGCACGGCCAGGCCCAGCGCGCCGCCCAGCATGAAGGCGGTGTTGACCACGCCCGAGGCCAGCCCCGAGTCGCTCGGGCTCACCTCGCTCATGGCCGCCAGCAGCACCGGGTTGAAGGCCATGCCCGCGCCCAGGCCGAGCAGCATCATGCCGGGCAGCACGTCGACCACGAAGCTGCCGTTGACCGGCGCGCGCGCGAACAGCGCCAGCCCGATGGCCGCCAGCCACAACCCCGCGGCCAGCGGCTTGCGGATGCCGAAGCGCATCACGATCCTGGCGGACAGGCCCAGCGAGAACACCGCCATGATGATGTTCGCCGGCAGGAAGGCCAGGCCGATCTGCATGGGCGTGTAATTGAGCACCAGCTGCATGTACAGCGCCGAGATGAAGAACCACGCGAACATGGCCGCGGCCCACAGCACGCCCACCACGTTGGCCACCGACACGCTGCGCAGCCTGAACAGGCCCAGCGGCATCAGCGGATGGCGCACCCGCGACTCGATGGCGATGAACGCCGCCAGCAGCACCACCGCCGCGCCGAGCAGCCCGAGCGTCTGCGTGGAAGCCCAGCCGGCCTCGTTGCCGTTGACCACGCCGTACACCGCGAGCATGAGCGACAGCGTGACCGTGACGGCGCCGGCCACGTCCAGCTTCTCGCCGTGCGCATGGCCACGCGCGCCGGGCAGCAGCGCCACGCACAGCGCGTACACCGCCACGCCGATGGGCAGGTTCACCAGGAAGATCCAGTGCCAGCTCAGCGTGCTCGTCAGCAGCCCGCCCAGCAGCACGCCGATGCTGCCGCCGCCCGCGCACACGAAGCCGTACACGCCCATGGCCTTGGCGCGGTCGGCCGGCTCGGTGAACAGGTTCATGATGAGCGAGAGCGACACGGCCGACACCACCGCGCCGCCCAGGCCCTGCACCGCGCGCGCGGCCACCAGCAGGCCCTGCGAGGTCGACACGCCGCACGCCAGCGACGCCAGCGTGAACAGCACCAGCCCCGCGAGGAACACGCGGCGGTGGCCGTACAGGTCGCCCAGCCGCCCGCCCAGCAGCAGGAAGCCGCCGAAGGTGAGCATGTAGGCGTTCACCACCCACACCAGCGAGGTTTCGCTGAAGCCCAGGTCGGTGCGGATGGAGGGCAGCGCCACGTTCACGATCGTGGTGTCGAGCACGATCATCAGCACGCCCAGGCACAGCACCATCAGCGCGAGCCAGCGCTTGCGGTTGTCGAGCGGGACGGCCGTCGCTGTCATCGCCGTCACAGCAGGGGCTTGCCGCCGTTGACGAGCCACGGCGTGCCGAAGCGGTCGGTGACCATGCCGAAGGCCTCGACCCAGAAGGTCTTGTCGTACGGCATGCCGACCTTGCCGCCTCCGGCGAGGGCGTCGAACACGCGCCGGCCCTCGGCCACGGTGTCCAGCGTGAGCGCCACGCCGAAGCCCTTCATGCCCTCGTAGGGCTGGCCGGGCATGCTGTCGGAGGCCATGAGCAGGCCGCCGCCGTAGGCCAGCGCGGCATGCATGATGCGGTTGGCCGCGCCGGGCGGAAACTGCTCCGCGCCGGGCGCCTCGCCCATGGTCATCATCATCTGCAGGGTGCCGCCGAGCGTCTTCTCGTAGAAGCGCATGGCCTCGGCGGCGTTGCCGTCGAACGTGAGGTAGGCGTTGATGGGGGACATGGGTTTTTCCTTGCTTACTTTTCGGTGGCGGTCTTCAGATTGGCGAGGCCTGCTTCGAAGTCCTTGCCGATCATCTGGTCCATGTTGAAGAAGATGCCCATGAGCTTGGCGATGTACGGGCTCTCGCCCTGCATCGACCAGGTCACCTGGGTGGAATTGCCTTGCGGCTGCAGCGTGAACTCCGCGAGGTTGTGGCCTTCGATGGGCTTGGTGAAGTCGAGGTTGATGCCCACCTTCGACGCGGGCACAGACTCGATGATTTCCATGCGCCCCGCGCCCGCCTTGCCGTCGCTCTCCCAGGCATAGGTGGCGCCCTTGCCGCTGGCGGCGCCACCGAAGCTGCGCTTCATGGCGGGGTCCAGCTTTTCGTAGGGCGACCACGTGCCCCAGCGGTGGAAGTCGTCGATCAGCGCAAAGATCTTCTCGGCCGGCGCGTCGATGCGCGCGGTGCGCTCCACGCGAAAGGTGCCGGGCCGGGTGGCCGCGAAGATCAGCAGCGCGGCGATGGCGGCGACGATGACGAGGGCGATGGTCTTGAGCATGGAAGGCGTCTCTGGCGAAGGGTGTGGATGACGTGCAGGTGATGGGTCGACCGGGTCAGCTCGCTTGATGCACCACCAGCAGCCAGCTCACGCCGAAGCGGTCGTTCAGCATGCCGAAGCTGGAGGTGAAGAAGGTGGGCATCAGCGGCTGCATCACCTGGCCGCCGTCGGCCAGCGCGTCGAACCACTGGCGGGCCTCGGCGTCGGTGCTGGCGGTCAGGGCGAGCATCACGCCCTTGAACTCGGGCTGGCCGGAGCAGCGGCCGTCGGAGGCCATGAGCTCGGTTTCGCCGATGCGCACCACGGCGTGCATCACCTTGTCGCCGCTGGGGGTGGCGCCGCCGCAGCTGGCGTCGGCGCTGTCCGAGGGGGCACTCGAGGTGGCGTCCGTTGGGGCCTCGCTGTAGCGCATCAGCTGCACGACCTCGGCGCCTAGCGCCTTCTTGTAGAAGCCGAGCGCTTCGTCGCAGCGGCCTTCGAACGAGAGATACGACTGGACTTTCATGGCAACTCCTTGGGTTTCGAGGATGGGTGTGTTGCAGGCCCCGGTGTCTGGTTCCGCAAACGATCTGATTAAGTTGTGTACACCGTCCACAAAGAATAGCAGGGATAATGGACAGTGTCCACATGGAAATCAGATGAAGCTCAACAACGTCCCAGAAAGCCTGCCGCCCGCCCGCAGCACCTACCGCCACGGTGACCTGCGCAGGGCCTTGCTGGACGCGGGCATCGAGCTGGCGCGCGACGGCGGCCCCGACGCCGTGGTGCTGCGCGAAGCCACGCGGCGCGTGGGCGTGGTGCCTAACGCGGCGTACCGCCACTTCGGCAGCCGGCAGGAACTGCTGCTGGCCGTGCGCGCGGAGGCGCTGGCCGCCGCGGCGGGCGCCATGGAAAAGGAACTGGCCGTGCTCCCCTGTGACCAGCCGCCCGCCGACTTCGCGCGCGCGCAGGTGCGCGCCATCGGCACCGCCTACCTGGGCTTCGCGCAGGCCGAGCCCGGCCTGTTCCGCACGGCGTTCGTGATCTCCGACGAGGGCCGCGGCGAGCTGGGCCCGGCCAAGGCCGGCGCGAGCGGGCTCGACCCCTTCGAGCTGCTGGGCAAGGCCATCGACCGCCTGGTGGACGCCGGCGTGCTCGACCCGGCGCGGCGGCCCAATGCCGAATACCTCGCGTGGTCGGCGGTGCACGGGCTGGCGCTGCTCATCATCGACGGGCCGTTGCGCGGCACCGATGCGCGGGCGATCCACGCGCTGGGCCAGCAGCTGATCGACATGGTCGAGCGCGGGCTGTAAGGCTGTAGGGCGGCTGGGCAGAAAGGGCTCCAGCCGCCGCGCCAGCAGCTAGAGATAGATCTTCTGCAGCAGCTTGATCAGCGTCTCGCGCTCGCGGGCGCTGAGCTTGGCGCTGGCGTCGGCCTCGAGCTGCACCACGGCCTGCTCGGCCTCGCGGATCAGCGCTTCGCCGTCCGGCGTCAGGTGCAGGCCCACCGCGCGGCCGTCGTGCGGATGCGGCCGGCGCTCGATGAGGCCGCGGCTGTCCAGCGTGGCCACCAGGCTCACCAGGTTCGGCGGCAATATGTCCAGCGCATTGCACAGCTGGCGCGAGGTGGCGCCGGGGTTGTGCGCGAGCAGGGAGAGCACCGAGAAGTCGATCTGCTTCAGGCCGTAGGGCGCCATGCGCTCGGCGAAGAAGGCACTCACGATGAGCCATGCGCGGCGCGCGTTGTAGCCGACCAGCGCTTCGAGCATGCGTGCGTCGAGCCGGTCGGGCTTGCCTTGCGAGGCCATGTTCAGCTCGCTTTTCGCGGCCACGGATTTCGGGGAAGACGCCATGGCACGAGCGTAACCGCCCGGCCGGGCCGCGACGGTGCCTGTTGGTTACCGCGCGACACCGGCGCGCTCCCCGCCCTGCGCCGAGTGCGTGAGCGCCACGGTCTCGCAGGCCTTCTTGACGATGCCCAGCCGCATCTCGAACTCGGGCAGCACCCAGCGCCGGAAGGCGGCGGCCGCGCGGGCCTTGCCCGCATCCTGCGGCGCGGCCACTTCGATGCGCGCCCAGGCCCAGGCCATCATCGTGAGCATCGTCACGCGCAGGTAGTCGTCGGCCACCTCGTGCGGCAGCACCGGGTTGGCATGCGCGGCCATTGCCACGGTGGTGCCCAGGTAGCGCAACTGCGCGAGCCGGCGCTGCACGTCGGCGTCGGCCTCGCGCGAGGCGTCGAGCGTGTCGCGCAGCTCCAGCAGCACGGCCGACATGCCGGCGCCGCCGTCGGGCAGCACCTTGCGCACCAGCAGGTCGATGGCCTGGATCTCGTTGGTGCCCTCGTAGATCATGGTCACGCGTGCGTCGCGCACGATCTGCTCGATGCCCCATTCGCGCACGTAGCCGTGGCCGCCGAACACCTGCAGGCATTCGCTCGCACCCTGGAAGGCCTGCTGCGTGCACGCCGCCTTCAGCACCGGCGTGACGAACGAGCACCAGCGCTGCGCGCGTTCGCGCGCCTTGGGATCGGCGTCGTGCGCGGCCACGTCGAGCATCAGCGCGCTGCGGTAGGCCAGCGTGCGCGCGCCGTCGATCCAGGCGCGCTGCGTGTCGAGAATGCGGCGCACCGCCGGGTGCTCGGCGATCAGGTCCGCGCTTTCACTGCCGCGGCTCGCGGGCACCGGGCCGGGCGCGCGCATCTGGCGGCGCTCGGCCGCATAAGCGTCGGCCTTCTGCCAGGCCGCGTCGAGCAGGCCGATGCCCTGCAGCGCCACGTGCAGGCGGGCTGAATTCATCATCACGAACATCGCGGCCAGCCCGCGGCCGGGCTCGCCGACCAGCCAGCCGGTGGCGTCGTCGAAGCGCATCGTGCAGGTGGGGCTGCCGTGCAGGCCCATCTTTTCCTCGATGCGCTCGCAGTGCACCGCGTTGCGCATGCCGTCGGGCAGCAGCTTGGGCACCAGCACCAGCGACAGGCCCTTGGGGCCCGCCGGTGCATCGGGCAACCGGCACAGCACCAGGTGCACGATGTTCGGCGTCAGGTCGTGTTCGCCGCCGGAGATGAAGATCTTGCCGCCGGTCACGCGCAGGCTGCCGTCCGCCTTCTCTTCATGGGGCACAGCGCGCGTGCGCACCTGGCCCAGGTCGCTGCCCGCATGCGCTTCCGTCAGGCACATGGTCGCGAGCCATTCGCCGGTCGCGATCTTCGACAGGTAGCGCTGCTTCAGCGCATCGCTGCCGTGGTGCTTCAGGCAGGCATAGGCGCCGTGCAGCAGGCCGGGCGCCATCGTGAGGCCGTGGTTGGCGGCTGCCAGCCATTCGTACAGCACGGCCTCGAGCACCGCGGGCAGGCCCTGGCCGCCGTCTTCGGTGGCGGCGGACAGCGCGGGCCAGCCACCGTCGACAAAGGCCTGGTAGGCCTCGCGAAAGCCCGGCGGCGACACCACCTCGCCGGCGGCGAAGCGGCAGCCGGTTTCATCGCCGCCGCGGTGGAGCGGCGCCACCACCTCGCCGACGAAGCGGCCGGCCTCGTCGAGCACCTGCGACTGCAGCGCCTCGTCGACCTCGGCGAACGGCGCAAGCGCGCGCAGGCGGGCCGGTGCGTCGAGCACGGCGTTCAGCAGGAAGCGGATGTCGTCGGGGCGGGGCTGGTAGTCCATCGGGGGCTCGGGTTCGGAATTCAGGGGGCCTTGCACGCGAAGCTGCTCGCGCGCTCGGTGTCGCCGCCGGTGTAGGTGGCAACTTGCGGGTAGGGGCACAGCGGCCGCGTGCGCTGGGCGGACCAGTTCGAAGGCACCTCGGCGTTCGGCACCGGCGTGCCCGCGCCGCGCGCGGCGGCAACGACCGATGCGGGTGCCTTGCCCTGTTCGACCCAGTCGACCAGCGCGCCCAGCATGTCGAACTGGTCGGTGGCCGGGCCGCCCGCGCAGTGGTTCATGCCGGGCACGGGAAAGTAGCGTGCGAATGAAGAGGCATCGCCGCCGTTGGCCGCCTGCACGCGCTCGTACCAGGCGGCCGTGTCGTCCGACGAGAACACCGGGTCGCTGGTGCCGTGGTAGACGATCATGCGGCCGCCCCGGTCGCGCAGCGCGCCGAGCTGGGCTGCGTCCGGCGGCGTCATGAACGACAGCGCCGATTCGCGGAACACGCCGTCGGTGGCCGCGATGCGCGGCGCGTCGCGGTCCATGTCGAAGCCCAGCGCAAAGGGCAGGCCCTGCGGCCGGTCGGCCAGCGGCGGCGTGCTGAAGATGAAGGCCACGGCGCCCGCGTCGCGCGTGGGCGGGCTCGCGAACTTCCACTCGCGCCAGTTGGCGCCGCTCACGCCCGCGTCGAACGGAAAGCTGCTGTACAGCGGCTGGCCCGCGCTGTTGCGCGCGCCCTTGAACACGTCGGAGAGCGCCTGCTTCTGTGGCGCGCTCAGGCACTGGCCGTCGCGCGCATTCGTCGCGCCGGCGGCGCAGGTGGGCACGGCGGTCTGGATGTCGAAGCGCGTCCTGCAGGCCTGCAGGTTCGACACGATGCCATCGGCCAGGCCGTCGAGCGCATCGCAGCGCTGCAGCACCTTGTCGGCCACCAGCTTCATCTCGGCCGGGGTGAAGGCGCTCTGCAGGTCGGGCTGGCCCTGCGGCGTTCTCGCGCTGGCGACGGCCGCGTACCGCTGCGCGCCATACAGCTGCGCCACCGCCGCCTTCGGCAGGTTGAAGCCCGGGTCGCCCGCGAGGATGCCGTCGTACTGGCCGGCCGAGCGCACCGCGGCCACCATCGCATGCCGCCCGCCGTTGGAGCAGCCGCCGAAGTAGGAGCGGTCGGGCTCGCGCCCGTAGGCCTTGGCGATGAGGTTCTTCGCCATCGGCGTGAGCTGCGCGACGGCGTTGTAGCCGTAGTCGAGCCGCGCCTGCGGGTCCAGCCCGAAGCGCGGGCCCATCGCGCCGGCGTGGCCCGCGTCGGAACTGATGACGGCGAAGCCCATCTGCAGCGCGCTGCTGCGCGGGCCCCCACCGCCGATGCCGCCGAGCGCGGGCAGCACCACGCCGTCGAGCCCGCCGTTGGCCTGGTAGAAGAAGCGCCCGTTCCATGCGGCGGGCAGCCGCATCTCGAAGCCGATGGCGTAGCGCTGGCCGTCGACGGGGCTCGTGCGTTCGTTCATGCGGCCCTGCACCAGGCAGTGCGCGGGCGTGGCCATGGCCACGCCGCCGACCGTGACGCTGCCCGCCGGCACGTCGGTGACCGACGTGTAGACCGTGCCCGGCAACGCGGCGCGCGCGGCCAGGTCGGTGCAAGCCTGCAGCGCGCCGGGGCGCGCGGCGGCCAGCGGTGCATGCGTTGCCGGCGGTCGGCCCGCACACGCCGCGAGCAACGCGGCAACGCCGAGCGCGCTCGCGCACAGGCCGATGTGAAGATGGCGCGGTCGTGTCATGTCGTCTCCTTGCCGCGGCGGGCGCGGCGTGCTTGTCGGTTCGCCGCTCGTGCAGGTTCAGGCGGCCTTGCGCGCCGCACCCAGGTAGGTGTCGATCACGCGCGAATCCACCGCCAGCTTCCTGGCCTCGCCCTCGAGGCTCACGCTGCCCATCTCGAGCACGTAGCCGTGGTCGGCCACCTCGAGCGCGGCGCGCGCGTTCTGTTCCACCAGCAAGATCGTCACGCCCGTGGCGCGCAGCGCATCGACCGTGCGAAAAATCTCCTGCACCACCAGCGGCGCCAGGCCCAGGCTGGGCTCGTCGAGCATCAGCAGCGTGGGGCGCGACATCAGCGCGCGGCCCACCGCCAGCATCTGCCGCTCCCCGCCCGAGAGCGTGCCGGCCAGCTGCGCGCGGCGCTCCTTCAGGCGCGGGAACAGCGTGTAGACCTCGTCGATGCGGTCTCGCCACTGCTTGTTGCGCAGGCGCACCTGGCGGAAGGCGCCGAGCACCAGGTTGTCTTCCACCGGCATCGTGCCGAACAGCTCGCGCTTCTCGGGCACCAGCGCAATGCCGAGCATCACGCGCTCTTCCAGCGACAGCGCCGAGATGGGCTGGCCCTTGAACTCGATGACGCCCCTGGAAGGCAGCACGCCCATCAGCGCGTTCAGCAGGGTCGACTTGCCGGCCCCGTTCGGCCCGATCACCGTCACCACGCTGCCCTGGCCGGCCTGCAGGTCGATGCCGTGCAGCACTTCGGCGCGGCCGTAGCCGGCGTGCAGGTCGCGAATGCGGAGCAAGGGGGTGTTGCTGCTCGTCATGTCAATGCTCCGTGCCGAGGTACGCGGCGCGCACCTTGTCGCTGCCCTGCACTTCGGAGGGCGTGCCCTCCATCAGGTGCGTGCCGAATTCCATCACCACGATGTGGTCGCAGATGTCCATCACCAGGCCCATGTCGTGTTCCACCAGCAGGATGCTCATGCCCTCGCCGCGCAGCTGCCGCAGCACCTTGCCCAGCGCTTCCTTTTCCTTGTGGCGCAGGCCGGCCGCGGGCTCGTCGAGCAGCAGCAGGGCCGGGTCGGCGCACAGGGCGCGCGCAATCTCCAGCAGGCGCTGCTGGCCCATGGCCAGGTTGCCCGCGAGCTCGTGCAGGTGCTCGCCCATGCCCACGCGCTGCAGCTGGCGCTCGGCCTCGCGGAACAGCGCGCGCTCTTCGGCGCGGTCGATGCGCAGCATGGCCGCGATGGCGCCCTTGCGCCCGCGCAGGTGCGCGCCCAGCGCCACGTTTTCCAGCACCGTCATGTCGGCCACCATCTTCACGTGCTGGAAGGTGCGCGACACGCCGCGCTGCGCGATCTGCCGCGCGCCCAGCCCGCCGATGGCCTCGCCCCGGAAGCGAACCGCGCCGCTCGTGAGACCGAGCACGCCGGTCACCAGGTTGAAGGTGGTCGACTTGCCCGCGCCGTTCGGCCCGATGAGGCCGACGATCTGCCCGGCGCGGGTTTGAAAGCTGATGTCGTTCACCGCCACCAGCCCGCCGAAGGTCTTGCGGATGGCCTGCACGTCGAGCACCACCTCGCCGGCCGCCGGCCGGGCGCGCGCGGGCAGGTCCCTGGCGCCTTGCCAGTCGACGCTGCGGCGCGGGCGCGGCAGGCGCCGGTCGACAAAGGCCCAGAGCCCGTCGGGCAGGTACTTGAGCACCAGCACGATCATGATGCCGAACACGATCAGCTCGTAGCTGCCGGCCGTGCCGATGAGCTTGGGCAGCAGCACCTGCAGCTGGTCTTCCAGCAGCTTGACGATGCCCGCGCCCGCAATGGCGCCCCACACGTGGGCCGCGCCGCCGAGCACCACCATGAAGAGGTACTCGATGCCCATCTTCAGCCCGAAGGGCGAGGGGTTCACCGTGCGCTGGAAGTGCGCGAACAGCCATCCCGAGATGGAGGCCAGCATGGCCGCGAGCACGAAGATGCCGATCTTGAAGCGCAGCGTGTTCACGCCCATGGCCTCGGCCATCTGCGAGCCGCCGGCCAGCGAGCGGATGGCGCGGCCGCTGCGCGAGTCGAGCAGGCGAATCACCGCGAAGGCCGCAAGAATCGCGAACAGCCAGACCACGCCGTAGAACAGACGCTGTTGTCCGAACTCGAAGCCGAACAGCGACAGCCCCTTCACGCCCAGGATGCCGTCGTACTTGCCGAGCGCGTCGAGGTTGCCCATGAGGTAGTACAGCGACAGCGCCCATGCAATGGTCGCCAGCGGCAGGTAGTGGCCCGACATGCGTAGCGTGATCGCGCCGATGATCGCGGCGCTCAGGCCGGTCAACGCCAGCCCGATGAACAGCGTGACCCACGGCGACAGCCCGGTGTTCACCGTGAGGTAGGCGGTGGTGTATGCCCCGATGCCCACGAACGCGGCCTGCCCGAAGGAGGTGAGCCCGCCCACGCCGGTGAGCAGCACCAGGCCGAGCACGGGCAGCGTGTAGATGCCGATGTAGTTGAGCTGGATGATCCAGAAGTCGGGCAGCGGCAGGAAGGGCAGGGCTGCCAGCACCAGGATCAGCGCGAGCGGGCCCCAGGTGCGCAGCGCGCTCTTGTCGGGCGCCTGTGTCTGGGTCGGGTCGAGTAGCGCTTCCATGTCAATGCTCCTCGTCCGAATGCCCGCTGGTCAGCGAACGCCACAGCAGCACGGGCAGGATGATGGTGAACACGATCACTTCCTTGAACGAGCTCGCCCAGAAAGAGCCGAAGGCCTCGATGACGCCCACGGCCAACGCGCCCAGCAACGCGCCGGGGTAGCTGGCCAGGCCGCCGATGACTCCGGCCACGAAACCTTTCAGCCCGATGAGAAAGCCCGAGTCGTAGAAGATCGTGGTCGTCGGCCCGATCAGCAGGCCCGACAACGCACCGATGAGCGCTGCCATGGCGAAGGTGAGCTGGCCCGCGGCCTGCGTGGAAATGCCCATGAGCCGCGCGCCCAGCCGGTTCACCGCCGTCGCGCGCAACGCCTTGCCGTACAGGCTGCGCTCGAAGAAAAGGTACAGCAGCACGATCAGCGCCGCCGACATCGCGAAGATGATCAGCGCCTGCCCGCTCACGTTCAGCGGCCCCAGCGCCATGCGCTCGTCCCAGAACGGCGGGTTGCGAAAACCCTCCGCGCCGAAGAACAGCAGGCCCAGCCCCGTCATCGCGAAGTGCACGCCCACCGAGACGATCAACAGCACCAGCGAGCTCGCGCCCGCCAGCGACTGGTAGGCCACGCGGTACACCAGCGGCCCGAAGGCCGTGACGATGAACACCGTGAGCAGCGCCTGCACGCCGATGGGCAGGTTGCGCGGGCCGGCCCAGGCCGACACCGCGCAGATGACGGCCGGCAGCGCAAAGGTGCGCAGCGCCGCCTTCAGCCCGCTGGCCGCGCTGCCGCTGTGGCGCCAGGTGGTCGCCAGGTCCATCAGCGCGGCGACGCCGGCGAGTATCAGCAGCAGCCACACCGTGCCCGGCGTCTTGCCGGTCTGGAAGATCGCCAGCGTCAGCGCGCCGTACGCCACGAATTCGCCCTGCGGAATGAAGATGACGCGGGTCACCGTGAAGACCAGCACGATGCCCATGCCCAGCAGGGCATAGATCGCGCCGTTGGTGAGTCCGTCCAGCGTCAGGATGCTGGCGATCGACAAGTCCATGGCGTGGGGTGCAGGCTGTGCGAGATGGTCTGGAAAGGAATTACTGCTCGACCTTGAACGCGCCGTTCACCACCTTGAGCATCACGCCGGTCTCGGTCGTGTAGCCCCAGTGGTCCTGCGCCGTCCAGTTGAGCACGCCGTGCGCGAGCACCGTGCGGCCCATGCCTTCGAGCGCGTCGCGCAGCGCGGCGCGGAACTCCGGCGTGCCGGGCTTGGCCTTCTTCAGCGCGACCGGCACGGCCTTCTCGAGCACCGTGAGCGCGTCGGCCGCATGGCCCGCGAACTGGTTGCGCGAGCCGGGGCCGTAGGCCTTCTCGTAGCCCTGCACGAAGGCCACGGCCGCGGCCTTCGAGGGGTGGCTGTCGGGCAGCTGCTCGGCCACCGTGGCGGGGCCCGACACCACGAAGGTGCCTTCGGCGTCCTTGCCGGCGGTGCGCATCAGGTCTTGCGTGGCGGCGGCGTGCGTCTGGTAGACCTTGCCCTTGAAGCCGCGCTCCATCACCGCTTTCTGCGGCATGCCGGCACCGCTGCCCGAGGCCACGATCAGGATGGCATCGGGGTTGGCGGACGTGAGCTTCAGCACCTGGCCGGTCACGCTGGTGTCGGCGCGCGCGAAGCGCTCGGTGGCGACGATCTTGATGCCGTTCTTGGCGGCCTCGGCCGTCAGCGCCTTCAGCCACAGCTCGCCGTAGGCGTCGGTGTAGCCGAGGAAGCCGACCGTCTTCACGTTCTGCTTCTTCATGTGCGCGACCACGGCGTAGGCCATGACGTCGTTCGACTGCGGCAGGCGGAAGAACCACTTGTCCTTGCCCGGCGGCAGGCCGGCCGGGGCGGTCGACAGCTGCGGCGTGCCGGCTTCTGCTGTCACGTCGGCCATGGGAATGGCGACCGGCGTGGCGCTGGAGCCGACGATGACGTCGGCCTTGTCCTCGGTGACCAGGCGCTGCGCGTCCTTCACGCCCGTGGTCGGGTCGGTGGCGTCGTCGAGCACCACCACCTTGAGCGTTTCGCCGGCGATGGTCTTGGGCCAGATGGCGATGCCGTTCTTCACCGGAATGCCCAGTCCCGAGGCGGGGCCGGTGAGCGGCTGCACCACGCCGATGGTGATGTCGGCGTGGGCCAAGCCGATGCTCATGCCCATGCTCATGAGCGCCAGCACGGCGGCGAGGGTGGTCTTCTTGAAGGTCATCGATGTCTCCTGGTATGTCTTTGCAAAACTGGAACGCGGAACGAAAAAAGACGGGGGCTCAGCGCGGCGCCATGCGCAGCGCGCCGTCGAGCCGGATCACCTCGCCGTTGAGGTGGCCGTTGGTGACCACGTGGCAGGCCAGCTCGGCGAACTCCGACGGCTTGCCCAGGCGCGGCGGAAACGGAATGGACGCGGCCAGCGAGTGCTGCACCGGCTCGGGCAGCTCCAGCAGCAGCGGCGTGGCGAACAGGCCCGGCGCCACCGTGCACACGCGGATGGCGTGCTGCGCCAGGTCGCGCGCCATCGGCAGCGTCATGCCCACCAGCCCGCCCTTGGAGGCGCTGTAGGCCTGCTGGCCCACCTGGCCGTCGAAGGCGGCGACCGAGGCGGTGAAGAGCATCACGCCCCTTTCACCTTTTTCATCGCCGTTGTCGAGCGTCGCGAGCTTCGCGCAGCGCGCGGCGAACAGGCGCGCCATGTTGTAGCCGCCGACCAGGTTGATGTTGACCACGCGCACGAAGTCTTCCAGCGGCGCGGGGTTGCCGTCCTTGCCGACGATGCGCTTGGCGCTGCCGATGCCGGCCACGTTCATCAGGATGCGCGCGGGGCCGTGCGCGGCCTCGGCCTTGTCGAGCGCGGCGTTCACGCTGTCGGTGTCGGTGATGTCGCAGACGCAGGCCACGGCGCGGCCCTTGCCGAATTCTTCGCCGATTTCCGCGGCAACTTTCTCGGCGAGCGCGGCGTTGCGGTCGAGCACGGCCACCTTGGCGCCCAGCCGCGCGAGTTCGCGCGCGGTGGCTTCGCCCAGGCCCGATGCGCCGCCGGTGACGAGGGCGGTTTGTCCTTCGATCTTCATGTGTGTGGTCTCCTGGAAGCGTGAGCGTGGATCAGCGGGGTACGAGGGTGAAAGGCAGCGTGCCGGCATGCATCGCATCGGCCAGCGCGGCGCGGTGCTTGAGCACGGCGCGCTGGTTGATGGAGCCCTTGTCGGTCACCTCGCCCTTGTCGATGGAAGGCGGCTCGGCCATCAGGTGCAGCCGCGCGACGCGGTTGGCGCTGCCGGTGCCGCTGGCCGACAGCTCTTCGGCCACCTGCTGGAAGTGCGCCTGCACGGGCGCGCTCTCGAGCACCTGCTGCATCGTGGCGTCGGCGCCGAGGCCCGCGAGCTGGCGCACCTTCTGCGTGGGGAAGACCAGCGCGCCGACTTCCTTCAGGTTGATGCCGGTGAGCACCGCGTCCTGCACATAGGGCGAGCCGGCCGCGATGATCTTCGCGCGCAGCGGGCCCACGCTCACGAAGGTGCCGGTGGCGAGCTTGAAGTCTTCGGCGATGCGGCCGTCGAAGCGCAGGCCGCGGTGGATGTTGGCGTCGTCGATCCACTTCACGGCGTCGCCGGTGGAGAAGAAGCCCTCTTCGTCGAAGGCCTCGGCCGTGGCCTCGGGCGCGCGCCAGTAGCCGGGCGTGATGTTGGGGCCGCGGTAGCGCACCTCGGTCTTGCCGTCGACGTCGATCAGCTTCAGCTCGATGCCCGGCGCGGGCAGGCCCACGTCGCCGGACTTCACGTCGGGGCCCGTCACGTACAGCGCGAAGGGGCCCGACTCGGTCATGCCCAGGCCGGTGCCCATGACGATGCGCTCGCCCACCTCCGACTCCTGCGTCTTGTGCAGGCTGTCCCACACGGGCTGCGACAGCGCCGCGCCCGAGTAGAAGAACATCTTCACGCGCGACAGCAGGTTGCGCCGCAGCACGGCGTCGGTTTCCATGGCCTGCGCGATGGCCTCGAAGCCGGTGGGCACGTTGAAGTAGATGGTGGGCGCAATTTCGCGCAGGTTGCGCAGCGTCTCGGCCATGCCGGCGGGCGTGGGCTTGCCGTCGTCCACGTAGAGCGTGCCGCCGTTGTCCAGCACGATGCCCACGTTGTGGTTGCCGCCGAAGGTGTGGTTCCAGGGCAGCCAGTCGACCAGCACCGGCGGCTCGTCGCCCAGCGCGGGAATCGACTGGCGCAGCTGCTGCTGGTTGGCGCACCACATGCGGTGCGTGTTGACCACGGCCTTGGGCATCTTGGTGGAGCCCGAGGTGAAGAGAAACTTGGTGATGGTGTCGGGGCCGGTGGCGCGCATGGCCTCGTCGATGGCGGGCGTGGCGGGCGTCGAGGCCAGCGCATCGAACGCGGTGACGGCGCGGCCTTCGAGCGTGCCTTCTGCAAGCACCACTTCGGTGTCGGCGGGAACGACGGCGGCGATGGCGCGGGCGTAGCGCGCGGCGTCGCTCGCGAACACCAGGCCGGGCGTGAGCGTGTCCAGCACGTGGCGCAGCTTTTCGAAGTCCTGGCTCACGAGCGAGTAGGGCGGCGACACGGGGCAGTAGGGCACGCCTGCATACAGGCAGCCGAGCGCGAGCAGCGCGTGCTCGATGCCGTTCTCGCTGAGGATGGCCACGGGGCGCTCGGCGTCCAGGCCGCGCGCCAGCAGGGCCTGGCCGATGCCGCGCGCCTTGTGCAGCGCCTCGGCGTAGCTCACGCGGATCCATTCGCCGGTGCTGCCGTCGGCCAGCCGCTCGCGCCGGGCGATGAAGGTGCGCCCGGGGTCGATGTCGGCCCAGTGCTGCAGCCGGTCGGTCATGCGGTCGCGGTAGGGCGCCAGCGGGGTCTCGGCCTTCAGGTAGCGCGTGCCCGGCGCGCCTTCGCGCAGGGTGGCGCGCGTCACGCCGAAGGCCAGCGGGCGGTAGCGAATGGAGGCGTGAGCGGTTGTCATCCCTTGCTCACCTTGGCGCCGCGGCCTTCGAGAAAGTCGCGCACGCGCGCCTTGGCTTCGGGCGCGGCCTGCACGATGCCCGAGATGAGCGCCTCGGTGAAGAAGCCGTGGTCGGCCGACTGCTCGGCGATGCGCGGCAGCGCATGCATGAGGGCGTAGTTGGTCAGCGGCGCGTTGGTGGCGATGCGCTTGGCGAGTTCGAATGCCTTGTCGAAGGCGGTGCCCTCGTCGACCAGGTACTGCGCGAAGTTGGCGCGCTCGCCGTCCTCGGCGTTGTAGACGCGCCCGGTCATCATCATGTCGGTCATGCGCGCCACGCCGATGAGCTTGGGAATGCGCACCGAGCCGCCGCCGCCCACGAAGATGCCGCGCGAGCCTTCGGGCAGCGCGTAGAAGGTGCTCTTGTCGGCGACGCGGATGTGGCAGGCGCTGGCCAGCTCCAGCCCGCCGCCGACCACCGCGCCGTGCAGCGCCGCCACCACCGGCACCGGGCCGTGCTGGACCAGGTCGAGCGCGGCGTGCCACATGCGCGAATGCTGCAGGCCCTGGCCGGCGTCGCGCTCCTTCAGCTCGCTCAGGTCGAGGCCGGCGCAGAAGTGCGGGCCTTCGCCGTCGAGCACCGCGGCGCGCACGGTGGAGGGCAGCGTCTCGAAGGTGTTGCGCAGCGCGAGGATCAGGCCGTCGGACAGCGCGTTGCGCTTGGCGCCGCGCGTCAGGCGAACGATGGCGACTTCGTCGCGGATGTCGATGTGAAGGTCTGGATTGGTCATGATGGTGCTTGGGGTTGCGTTGGATTATGGTTATGAGAAATAATCAATTCAAGGCACTTGAGGCCTGCATTCCCTAGGGACTTACCCGTACCGGAGACAACGACATGGACCACCAGAACCTGATCGCGATCGACATCCACACGCACGCCGAAGTGAGCTGCTGGAACCCGTTCGACAACTACGGCGAGGAGTACGACCGCGCCGCCGACAAGTACTTCGGCTCCAGCGGCCGGCCCACCATCGCGGAGAGCGTGGCGTACTACCGTGAACGCAAGATCGGGCTGGTGATGTTCATGGTCGACGCGGAGTCGAACATGGGCCGGCGCCGCATTCCCAACGAGGAGATCGCAGAGCACGCGCAGAAAAACGCCGACATGATGATCGCCTTTGCCAGCATCGATCCGCACAAGGGAAAGATGGGCGCGCGCGAGGCGCGCCGGCTCATCGAGCAGCACGGCGTGAAGGGCTTCAAGTTTCACCCCACGGTGCAGGGCTACCACCCGTACGACAGGATGGCCTGGCCCATCTACGAGGTGATTGCCGAGTACGGGCTGCCGGCCATCTTCCACACCGGCCACAGCGGCATCGGCTCGGGTATGCGCTGCGGCGGCGGCCTGCGGCTGGAGTACAGCAACCCGATGCACCTGGACGACGTGGCCATCGACTTTCCGGACATGCAGATCGTCATGGCCCACCCCAGCTTTCCCTGGCAGGACGAGGCGCTGAGCGTGGCCACGCACAAGCCCAACGTGTGGATCGACCTGTCGGGCTGGAGCCCGAAGTACTTTCCGAAGCAGCTGGTGCAGTACGCCAACACGCTGCTGAAGGACCGCATCCTGTTCGGCAGCGACTACCCGCTGATCACGCCCGACCGCTGGATGCGCGACTTCGAGGTGGCGGGCTTCAAGCCCGAGGTGATGCCGGGCATCCTGAAGGGCAACGCGGTGCGGCTGCTGGGGCTGGACAAGGCGGCTGTTCCTGCAGCACCGGCCGCTCCGGCTGCACCGGCAGCTTGACCGGCCTCGGCTGCTTCAGCGGACCGAACCTGCGCGGCGCGCTGGGTCGGCCGCGTCGTTCCAGTGCTGCTCCCACAGGGCGTCGCCGCGTTCCAGCGCGGCGCCCAGTTCCTTCTTGCGGCGCTGCGCCACCGCGGTGATCAGCGCGTTGCACACCGACAGCGCCGCCGTGTAGGAGTCGAACGGCGAGGCGCTCGAGGTGCGCACCAGCAGCAGGTGGTCGGCCGATGCGGCCGCGGGCGCGGTGGGCCCGTCGGTCATCACGATGACCTTCGCACCCTTCTCGCGAAAGTACTTCGCCGCGCGCACGATGGCCAGCGAATGGCGCCTGAAGGTGGGCGTGAGCAGCACGTCGTGCTCGTCGATCCACAGCAGCTGGTCTTCCAGCAGCAGCGGGCTGGCCGAGGTCATGGAGCGCACGTCGGGCAGGCACATGTTCAGGTGCAGCGCCAGGTGGTTGGCCAGCTGCGCGCCGTGGCGCTGGCCCAGCACGTGCACGCGCGCCTTGCGCTGCGTGAGCAGGCGCACCGCGCCCTCGAACGCGGCCACGTCGAGCGAGGCGAAGGTGGCGGCCAGGTTGTGCTGGTCGTGCAGCAGCGCGTTGTCCAGGCAGGTGCGAATGGAGGCGTCGTCGCCGATGACGGCGTCCGCGCGCGTGGCGGGCGAGGCCAGCATCGCGGTCACTTCCTGGCGGGCTTCCATCTGCGCCTGCGCGAAGCTCTCGTAGCCCAGCTTGGCCAGCAGCCGCACCACGGTGGAGGCGCTGGTGCCCACGCTCCTTGCAAGGCTGGTGGCGGATTCGAGCAGCCCCTGCGGATGCTGCGCCTGCAGTTGCGCGATGAGGCGCTGCTCGCTCTTGGTGAGCTTCTTGCCGTAACCCGAGATGCGTTGGTTCAGATTCATGGTCGCGGGCATTCTGCATGCGAAGTCGTGTCGCAGCCGATTTTGCAATGACCATTGCAAAATTGAAATGATATTGCAACAATGCGTGCACTTTCAACTGCCCTCCCGGGACCAGGACCGCCATGAACCCCACCTTCACCGCTCCCGACCTGCGCCGACGCACGATGCTCGGCGCCGGCCTTGCCGCCCTGCTGCCGCTGGCCGCGCGCGCCGAGGCCTGGCCCGCGCGCCCGGTCACGCTGGTGGTGCCGTTCCCGGCCGGCGGCTCGGTGGACCTGATCGCGCGGCTGTACGCCGACCCGCTGTCGAAGGCGCTGGGCACGCCGGTGGTCATCGACAACCGCGCCGGCGCGGGCGGCTCCATTGCCAGCGCGCAGGTCTCGCGCGCCAAGCCCGACGGCTACACGCTGGTGGTGTCCTCGCAAAGCTCGCACCTGGCCAACCCGCTCACGCAGACCAACCCGGGCTACGACCCGATCAAGGACTTTGCGTCCATCAGCCAGCTGGCGCGCTCCATCAACGTGCTGCTGGTGAACCCGGCGGTGCCCGCGAAGACCTTCAAGGAGTTCGTGGCGCTGGTGAAGTCGCGCCCCGGCGAGCTCAACTTCTGCAGCGCCGGGCCGGGCAGCATGGGCCAGCTCAACGTGGAGCTGATGAAGTCGCAGCTGCAGCTCAACGCCACGCACGTGCCCTACCGCGGCGGCGGCCCGCTGGTGACGGCGCTGATCTCGAACGAAGTGCAGTTCGGCCTGGACAACCTCGCGCCCTTCCTGCCGCACATCCAGGCCGGCAAGCTGCGCGCGCTGGCGGTGGCGTCGCCCACGCGCGTGGCGGCGCTGCCCGACGTGCCCACCTTCGCCGAGCTGGGCTACCCGGTGCTGAACACCACCTCGTGGATCGGCCTGGCCGCGCCCGCGAAGACGCCGCCCGAGGTCATCGCGGCGCTGCACAAGGCGGTGCGCGCGGTGGCCGACCAGCCGGCCATGGCCGAGGCGCTGCTGTCGCGCGGCTCGCTGCCGCCCGAGGTGCAGTCGCCCGCGCAGTTCACGGCCATGATGTCGGAGCGACTGGTGGTGTACGGCGAGATGGTCAAGCGCGCGGGCATCCGTGGCGAATGAATCGAATGAAGCGAGCATGGCCATGACCGAATCGTCCTTCGCGCCCGACACCGCGCCGCTGGAGGTGCTGCCGCGCGACATCTCCGCCTACCGGCAAGGCAACACCGGCATCGACTACGTGCACCGCTTCGAGTCCGGCCGGCCCGGCCCGCACGTGCTGGTGAACGCGCTGACGCACGGCAACGAAATCTGCGGCATGGTCGCCGCCACGCACCTGCTGGACACCGGCGTGCGCCCGAAGGTGGGCACGCTCACGGTGAGCTTCGCGAACGTCGAGGCCTACGAGGCCTTCGACATCGAGCGGCCCTACGAGAACCGCCAGCTGGTGCACAACCTCAACCGCATCTGGTCGCCCGCCATGCTCGACGGCACCGCGCAAAGCCCCGAGCTGCGCCGCGCGCGTGCGCTGCGGCCGGTGCTGGACGCGGCCGACTACGTGCTGGACATCCACTCGACGCGCGCGCCGGTGCAGCCCTTCTGGGTGTACCCGGAGTTCGAGCGCAACGCGGGGCTGGCGCTGGCCATCGGCAACCCGCTGGTGCACCTGGTGATGCCCGTGGGCGGCGCGCCCGGCACGGGGGTGACGGCGTACGGCCGCCACGGCCAGGCGGGCGTGGACGGCGGCGCGGTGGTGGTGGAGTGCGGCCAGCATTTCAGCCAGTCGGCGGCCGACCTGGCCACCGACGTGACGCTGCGCTTCCTGGCGCACCTGGGGCTGGTCGATGCGGCGCCGGGCGCCGCGGCGAAGGTGTCGGCGCGCCGCTTCCGGCTGCTGGAGGTGCACATGGTCAAGACCGAGGGCTTTGCCTTCGCGCGGCCGGTGCTCGGCTTCGAGACCTTTCAGAAGGGCGAGCTGATCGCCGTCGACGCGGGCGAGGAAATTCGCTCGCCCTGCGACGACTGCACCATCTTCATGCCCACGCGCGCGCCGCTGGTCGGGCGCGAGGGCGTGTACCTGACGGTGGCCGTTTAAGCACGCGGGTGCCTCAGGGCACCTGCTGGGGCTGCTTCGGCTGCTTTGGTGGTTGCGATGGCTGCGATGGCTGTGGCTGTCCGGCCTGCGACGGCTGTTCGCCGTTCTCCCCTTCCGCCAGCTGGTCCCAGTCGAGCCCCGAGCGGCGCTGGCGCTCCTCGCGCTCGCGCGCCATCTGCTCCTCGAACTGCTGGCGGCCTTCCTTGTTGGCAGCGATGAGCTTGGCGCGGTCCTTGTAGTGCGGGTAGATCTCGTCGGCGAGCTTCAGGTTGCGCTGGCGAAACCGCATGGCCGATTCGCGCGCCTCGTGCGCCGGCCAGTTCAGCGCCTCGAGCACCGAGCGCGCGCTGCGCAACGACGACTCGAACACCTCGCGCTCCACCTCCGTCACGCCGCGGTCGCGCAGCTGGAACAGGTGCGTCACGTTGCGTGCCCGCGCGATGATGCGGGCCTGCGGAAAGTTCTCCTTCACCAGGTCGACGATTTCCAGCGACTGCTCGATGTCGTCCACCGCCACCACGATGGCCTTGGCCGTGCCGGCGCCCGCGGTGCGCAGCAGGTCGAGCCGGGTGGCGTCGCCGTAGAACACCCGAAAGCCGAACTGGCGCAGGCCTTCGACGGTGTCGGCGTCGTGGTCGAGCACGGTCACGCGCAGGCCCTGCGACATCAGCACGCGCCCGACGATCTGGCCGTAGCGCCCGAAGCCGCAGATGAGCACCTTGGCGTCCTGCTGCTCCGAGATTTCTTCCAGCTGCGGGCCGTTGTTGCGGCTGTAGCGCGGCAGCACGAACTTGTCGAGCAGCACCAGCAGCAGCGGCGACAGCAGCATCGACAGCGCCACGCCGCCGATCAGCAGCGAGGTGATCTCGGGCGGCAGCACGTCGGGGCCGGCGGCCTGGAACACCACGAAGGCGAACTCGCCGCCCTGCGCCAGCAGCAGCGTGAACACCGGCCGCTCCTGGTAGGCGATGCCCATGGCCTTGGCCAGCGTGTAGATCACCACCAGCTTGATGGCCATGAAGCCGACCACCAGCGCGGCCATGACCCAGGGGCTGGCAATGAGCACGCCGAAGTTGATCGACATGCCCACCGCGATGAAGAACAGCCCCAGCAGCAGGCCCTTGAAGGGCTCGATGTCGGTCTCCAGCTCGCGCCGGTATTCGCTTTCCGCCAGCAGCACGCCGGCCAGGAAGGCGCCCAGCGCCATCGACAGGCCCACCAGCTGCATCAGCGCGGCGATGGCCACCACCAGCAGCAGCGCGGCGGCGGTGAAGATCTCGGGCGTGTTGCTGCGCGCGATCCAGCGCAGCACGGGCCGCAGCAGCAGCCGGCCGCCGAGGATGATGCCGCCGATCACGCCGATGATCTTGGCCGCCTCCAGCGCGCGGTCCAGCCCGCTGATGGCCTGTTCGGCCGCGGTGGCGCCCGCCAGCAGCGGCAGCAGCGCCAGGATGGGAATGGCGGCCACGTCCTGGAACAGCAGGATCGAGAAGCCGGCCTGGCCGCTGGGCGTCTTCAGCAGGTTGCGTTCGCCGAACACCTGCAGCGCGATGGCCGTGGACGACAGCGCCAGGCCCAGCGCCGCCACCAGCGCCACGCGCCATTCGGCGCCCACCGCGCAGCCGGCGGCGAACAGCACCGCGGCGCAGCTCAGCACCTGCGCCGCGCCCCAGCCGAAGATGGGCCGGCGCAGGTTCCACAGGCGCTTGGGTTCCAGCTCCAGGCCCACCAGGAACAGCATGAGCACCACGCCGAACTCGGCGAAGTGCAGCACGTCTTCCACGCTGGACACCAGCCCCAGCCCCCAGGGGCCGATGGCGATGCCGGCCACGAGGTAGCCGATGATGGAGCCGAGCCCCAGGAACTTCGACAGCGGCACCACCAGCACGGCGGCGCCCAGGTAGATCAGGCTGCTGGTCAGCCAGGCGGGTGCGTGTTCCATGCTCAGGCCGCCTTGTTCTCGGCGGCTGCTGCTGCCGATGCTGCCGATACGGCCGCCAGGCCGCGCGTCATGGCGGCGTGGAAGGCGGTGCCGGCCATCTTGCCGATGTCGTCGTCCACCGGTCGGTCGCTCTCGGGCACGGGGCAGGCCACGCAGGCGTCGATCTCCTCGATCTCGGGCCAGTCGGGGTAGCTGCCCAGGCGCTGCGCGAAGGTTTCCACGTGGGCAGCAACCTCGGCCTCGGCGGCGCTGCGCGCGCCGTGGAACAGCAGCGGCGGCAGGAAGCGCATGCCGCACAGCGCGGCGGTCTGCTCGTAGGGCGGCAGGAAGGCGTCGAAGAAGTAGCGGTGGTAGTTCTGCGGATGGTAGCTGGCCTCGGGGCTGCCGGTGGTGGCGACCAGCCACAGGTCCTTGCCCTGCAGCGCGTTGCCGCCCGGGCCGTAGGCCCAGCCGTAGGCGAGCACGTCGTCGACCCAGAGCTTCTGCAGCGCGGGCATCGAGTACCACTGGATCGGGTGCATCAGCACCACCAGGCTGGCGCGGGCGAGGCGGGCCTGCTCGGCCTCGACGTCGATGGCGAAGTCGGGGTAGCTGCCGTAGAGGTCGTTCACGTCGACGCCCGGCACCGAGCGCGCGGCGGCGAGCATGCGGCGGTTGACGCGGGAGTCGCGCCAGTGCGGGTGCGCGGCGAGCACGTAGACGCCGCGGCTTTCAGCGGCGGGGTTTCCCATGGATGTTGTTGTAGGCATCCCGCGAACATAGCGCAGACGCGGGGGCTCTGCCCGGCGAAAGCGATGTCATGGGCGTGTCAAAAGGATGCCGGAAGGTTGCCCGCAGGGGCCAGCCACTACCATGGAGCCCGTTCCCAGTTCTGGAGGAGAGCGCTATGCCGGTGGTTCTGGTCGCCAACCCCAAGGGTGGCGTAGGCAAGTCGACGATCGCGACGAACGTTGCGGGCTACTTCGCAAGCCGCGGCCACGCCGTGATGCTCGGCGACGTGGACCGCCAGCAGTCGTCGCGGCTCTGGCTGGGGCTGCGCCCGGCGCAGGCCCGGCCCATCGCCACCTGGGAAGCCTCGGGCGACAGCACCGTGGTGCGCCCGCCGCGCGGCACCACGCACGCCGTGCTCGACACGCCGGCCGGCCTGCACGGCTGGCGCTTCAAGGAGGTGCTGGCGCTGGCCGACCGGGTGATCGTGCCGCTGCAACCCAGCATTTTCGACATCTACGCCACGCGCGACTTCCTCGACCGGCTGCTGGAAAGCCGCCGCGCCGAGAAGACGCGCATCGGCCTGGTCGGCATGCGCGTGAACGCGCGCACGCTGGCGGCCGACCGGCTGCACGAGTTCATCGCGGGGCTGGGCGTGCCGGTGATCGGCGAGCTGCGCGACACGCAGAACTACGTGCAGCTCGCGGCGCGCGGGCTCACCATGTTCGACATCGCGCCCGGCCGCGTGCAGCGCGACCTCGACCAGTGGCAGCCGATTTGCGAGTGGCTGGACGCCTGAGGGCGTCGGCTTTGTCGCGGTAGCCGCCCCGGCGTCTTCCCTGATTTCCCCCGGTTTTCCCTGAGGCCCGTTGTCGCGATGCCGACAGCCGGGCGAATGCGCCAGACGCCAGAATGCGCCGCATGACCAAAAAGACATTCCAGACCCTTCAGGACCTGTCCGCGTGCGTCGGCCAGGAAGTCGCCGTGAGCGACTGGATCACCATCACGCAGGAACAGGTGAACCAGTTCGCCGAGGCCACGGGCGACCACCAGTGGATCCATGTGGATGTGGAGCGGGCCAAGGCCGGCCCGTTCGGCGCGCCGATTGCGCACGGCTTTCTCACGCTGTCGCTGCTGCCGAAGTTCTTCGAGGTGGCGATCGAGGTGGTCGAGTCGCGCATGGGCGTGAACTACGGCTTGAACCGGGTTCGCTTCATGTCGCCGGTGCCCGTGGGCCAGCGACTGCGCGCGCGCATGAAGCTGCTGGCCTCGGAGGCGATTGCCGACGACGGCTTCCAGATGATCTGGGAGACCACCATCGAGCTCGAAGGCGCCGCCAAGCCGGCGTGCGTGGCCGAGTCGGTGTCGCGCCGCTACCGCTGAGGCAGCGGCTTTGTTCGGCCACGCGGTTTACATGCGGCGGTCGGTCACTTCGCCGTAGGTGGCGGCGCCCTGGCGCGTGATGCTCAGCGCGCTCTGGCGCACCGCGTTGCGGTCGGTGCTGCCGTTGCGCGGCTGCAGCGCGCCGGTGCCGCCGTTGGTGATCTTGAACGGCTGGCGCGCGTCGGCCTGCACCTGGCCGCGCGACAGCGTCGACTGGAAGGGTTGGGGCGGCAGCGGGTTTTCTTCACCCTGGAAGGCCTGGGCGCCGCTGGCGAAGGCGAGCGTGGCGAAGGCAGCGAAGGCAATCGACTTGGCGTTCATGGTGAAACTCCTGGTGGCGGTGATGGAAGGAACCTGATGCCGATGCGCTTTGCAACCGGCATGTCTTTCCATACGGCCCGCCGGGCCGATCGGATGCGCCCGCGCTGCTCGGGCGGGCACGAGCTTGTTTCCAGTTGTCAGCCAAAGCCGTTCTGCCGCCAGGCCTCGAACACGGTGACGGCCACCGCGTTCGACAGGTTCAGGCTGCGCTGGCCCTCGCGCATCGGCAGGCGCAGCTTCTGCGGCTCGGCGAAACCGTCGCGCACCGCGGGCGGCAGGCCGCTGGTCTCGGAGCCGAACACCAGCCAGTCGCCGGGCTGGAAGCGCACGTCGTGCACGGCGCGCGTGCCGCGCGTGGTCAGCGCGAACATGCGCTCGGGTGCGGGCTGCTCGGTGGCGAGCAGGGCTTGCCAGTCGGCGTGACGCCTGACTTCGGCGTACTCGTGGTAATCGAGGCCGGCGCGGCGCAGCAGCCGGTCGTCCATCGAAAAGCCCAGCGGCTCGACCAGGTGCAGCGTGCAGCCGGTGTTGGCCGCCAGGCGGATCACGTTGCCGGTGTTCGGCGGAATCTCGGGGTGGACCAGGACGATATGGAACATGCGGCGATTGTCGACGGCGCGGCGTGGTCCGGTCAGCGCGGCGGATCGGTGCGGGCCAGCACCACGGCCGTGATGTGCGACGCGCCCGCCAGCCGCAGCGCCTGCGCCGCCGCGAAGAGCGAGGCGCCGCTGGTCATCACGTCGTCGACCAGCACGATGCGGCTGCCGCGCAGCTTGTCCGCGCGCAGGGGCTCGACGGCGAAGGCGCCGCTCAGGTTGCGCAGCCGGTCGGCGCGTGCCAGGCCGCTCTGGGCAGGCGTGTCGCGGGTGCGCAGCAGCAGGGTGGCATCGGTCTTGGCCGGCGACAGCCGCCGCGCGAGCTCCAGTGCCTGGTTGAAGCCGCGCTCGCGCAGCCGGGCGGGCGCGAGCGGCATGGGCAGCACGATGTCGCACTGCTCCAGTGCCGGCTCGACCCAGGGCGCGCTGCGCAACAGCGTGGCGAAGGGCCCGGCCCAGCCGGCGTCGCCGCGGAACTTGAAGGCGGCGATGGCATCGGGCCACGGCCAGGCGTAGGTGCAGGCGGCGAGGCACGTGTCCAGCGGCGGCGGGTGCTTCACGCAGTCGCCGCAACGGGTCACCCCAACGGGCACCGGCAGGGCGCAGCCGCCGCAGCGCGCCGCCGGTGGTGCGAAGCGGGCCACGCAGGCATCGCACACGGGCAGCGAGGGCCAGGCGCGGCAGACCGCGCACCGGCTGGGCAGGCGCGAGAGCAGGGCGGTGAAGGGCCGCGAGAGCGATGGCGGGGGGAGGAACGGCAAAGGCGACGAGGACGACGAGGACGAGGAGAGCGACAAAAAGCGATAAAGGCCACAGGGCCCGGTGGCCGGGCATGTCTCAATATACTCACGGCCCCATGGCCACCGACCCCACAAGAAGACCGCCGACCATCGATGCCACGGCGGCCGCCCGCTGGCGTCGCCTGCCTCCCACCGACGGCTCCCCCTGGCTGCACGAGGAAATCGGCCGCCGCATGGAAGACCGCCTGCAATGGATCAAGGCCCAGCCCCGCACCTGGGCCGACTGGGCGCCGCTGCGCGGTGGCCTCGAGGCCCACGAGCTGGTCGCCAGGCGCTACAAGGACGCCGCGGCGTTCGTCATCGAGCCGGAGGCTGCGCTGGCGGCCCCCACCGGCCAGGCGCTGAGCGCGCCGTGGTGGAGCGCACGCCGCTGGCAAGGCGGCAAGGCGCGCTTCGACGCCACGCCGGAAGAGGGCGTCGACCTGCTCTGGGCCAACATGTCGCTGCACATGGCGGCCGACCCCGAAGCGCTCATCTCGCACTGGCACAAGCTGGTGGCGACCGACGGCTTCCTCATGTTCTCCTGCCTGGGCCCCGACACCGTGCGCGAGCTGCGCGCGCTGCATGCCCGCCTGGGCTGGCCCGCGGCGGGCCACGAGTTCACCGACATGCACGACTGGGGCGACATGCTGGTGCATGCCGGCTTCGCCGAGCCGGTGATGGACATGGAGCGCATCGTGCTGACCTGGGCCACGCCCGAGGCCGCGCTGGCCGAGCTGCGCGGGCTGGGCCGCAACCTGCACCCGCAGCGCTTCGCGGCGCTGCGCGGCAAGGCCTGGCACCAGGCGCTGAAGAAGGCGCTGCCCGAGCTCGCCCCGGCCGAAGACGACGGGGGGGGTGAGGATGGGGCTGGCGGGCGCATCGCGCTGACCTTCGAGGTCATCTACGGCCATGCCTTCAAGCCGGCGCCGCGCGTGTCGCTGGCGGCGGAAAGCGCGGTGTCGCTGCGCGAGATGCGCTCGATGCTGCAACGGGGTCGTCCGGGCGCCTGACAGCGGCTGCAAAAGAGAGCGGTAAATGCCTGTCGCACAAGCCGTTTTTTGCCTACTAGTAGTGACCCGTAGGCGTCCCACAGGGCACTCGGACGCCGGTATCTACCCGCTACAATCCGCCGTTGCGTGGAACTCGCGGGTACTGTCCCGTGAACGAGGGGTGTCGAATCCTGTTTGTACGAGGGGTTTGGCAACCGTCGACGCACCGATTTGCTGAACTCGCCCGTGTCGAATTCCGTGTTTCGATTTGCCACCGTCTCAGGCCAGAACATCCACTGGTTCCTGAAGCGGAACTGCTCGGTGACGCCGAGCCAGCTGGGCTGGCTCTACGCCTCGCTGTGCGTGGTATCGCTCGGCATCGGCACCCTGTTCTGGCTGCACGGTGCGCCGCTGGTCTTGCCCTTCGCCTGGCTCGAACTGACTGCGGTAGGGGTGGCGTTCATGGTCTACGCCCGGCACGCGACCGACGGCGAAAGGATCGCGCTGCAGGAAGGACGCCTCGTCGTGGAGCTAGAAAACGGCGGCCACTACGAACGCACTGAATTTCTTCCGCACCAGGTGCGGATCGAACCGCAGACCGGCGATCGCTCGCTGATCGAGGTCTCGGGGCAGGGTCGATCGGTCAGGGTGGGGCGCTATGTACGCCCGGAGTTGCGTGCCGCGTTGGCCCGCGAGATTCGCATGGCGTTGCGCGGCGCCTGAGGGGGCTCGCGCAGTGCCGCACGGTTGGGTTTGTCGAAAAAATTGAAGAAACGTGAACACGATGAAGAGCATTTGGCGCAACAAGTACAGGCCGGCGAATCTGTTGCTGGCGGCCGGCGCGGCTTTCAGCAGCGCGGCGCACGCAGTCAACGACCTGCCCGGTGGACCTTCGGTGCGCCAGCTCAATCTTCCGGTCGGCGTGACCAAGATCGCGCAGGAGCAGCATCTGCTCCACACGATCATGATGATCCTGTGCACGGTCATCTTCGTCGCCGTGTTCGCGGTCATGTTCTATTCCATCTGGAAGCACCGCAAGTCGGTCGGCCACAAGGCGGCCAACTTCCATGAGTCGGTGGTGGTCGAGGTCATCTGGACCATCGTGCCCTTCCTCATCGTTATCGTGATGGCGCTGCCCGCCACCAAGGTGCTGGTGGCCCAGAAGGACACCACCAACGCCGACCTCACGATCAAGACCACCGGCTACCAGTGGAAGTGGGGCTACGACTACCTGAACGGCGAAGGCGAGGGCCTGGCCTTCATCTCCACGCTGGACAGCTCGCAGCGCGCCATGTCCGACGCCGGCGCCAAGGGCGCGATGCCCGACGACTACCTGCTGAAGGTCGACAACCCGCTGGTGGTGCCGGTCAACAAGAAGGTGCGCATCATCACCACCGCGAACGACGTGATCCACGCCTTCGCCGTGCCGCAGCTGGGCCTGAAGCAGGACGCCATTCCCGGCTTCGTGCGCGACACCTGGTTCCGCGCCGAGACCGTGGGCGACTACTACGGCCAGTGCCAGGAACTGTGCGGCAAGGAACACGCCTACATGCCCATCCACGTGAAGGTGGTCTCCGCCGCCGACTACACGACCTGGGTGGACGCCAAGCGCAAGGAAGCCGCCGCCAAGCTCGACGACCCGACCAAGGTCTGGACGCTGCCCGACATGCTGGTGCGCGGCGAGAAGGTCTACGCCGCCAACTGCGCGGCCTGCCACCAGGCCAACGGCAAGGGCGCGGGCCCGATCAAGGCGCTCGACGGCGACCCGAAGGTGCTGGACGCCGACCACTCGGTGCAGCTGCACGTGCTGCTCAACGGCCAGAACAACGGCGCGATGCCGTCCTGGAAGCAGCTGAGCGACACCGACCTCGCGGCCGTGGCCACGTACACCAAGAACAGCTGGTCGAACAAGACGGGCCAGCTGGTGCAGCCGGCCGAAGTGCTCGCCCTGCGCGGCAAGTGATACGGCAGCGCCCCGCGAAGAAGAAATTGCAAGGAACAACGACATGAGCGCAGTCCTCGACCCCCACGGTCACGCAGCCCCAGGCGATCACGCACACGACGACCATCACGACCACCATGCGCCCACCGGCTGGCGCCGCTGGGTGTTCGCGACCAACCACAAGGACATCGGCACGCTCTACCTGCTGTTCAGCTTCACGATGCTGATGGTGGGCGGCGTGCTCGCGCTGCTGATTCGCGCCGAGCTGTTCCAGCCCGGCCTGCAGCTGGTGAACCCGGAGCTGTTCAACCAGTTCACCACCATGCACGGCCTGATCATGGTGTTCGGCGCCATCATGCCGGCCTTCGTGGGCTTCGCGAACTGGATGATCCCGCTGCAGGTGGGCGCCTCCGACATGGCGTTCGCGCGCATGAACAACTTCAGCTTCTGGCTGCTGATTCCGGCCGCGCTGATGCTGGTCGGTTCGTTCTTCATGCCCGGCGGCGCACCGGCCGCGGGCTGGACGCTGTACGCGCCGCTCACGCTGCAGATGGGCCCCTCGATGGACGCCGGCATCTTCGCGATGCACATCATGGGCGCCTCGTCGATCATGGGCTCGATCAACATCATCGTCACCATCCTGAACATGCGCGCTCCCGGCATGACGCTGATGAAGATGCCGATGTTCTGCTGGACCTGGCTCATCACCGCGTACCTGCTGATCGCCGTGATGCCCGTGCTCGCAGGCGCCATCACCATGACGCTGACCGACCGCCACTTCGGCACCAGCTTCTTCAACCCCGCCGGCGGCGGCGACCCGGTGATGTACCAGCACATCTTCTGGTTCTTCGGCCACCCCGAGGTCTACATCATGATCTTGCCGGCCTTCGGCATCATCAGCCAGGTGGTGCCGGCCTTTGCCCGCAAGCGCCTGTTCGGCTATGCCTCGATGGTGTACGCCACCTCGTCGATCGCCATCCTGTCGTTCATCGTGTGGGCGCACCACATGTTCACGACCGGCATGCCGCTCACCGGCCAGCTGTTCTTCATGTACGCGACCATGCTGATCGCGGTGCCCACGGCCGTGAAGATCTTCAACTGGATCGCCACCATGTGGCAGGGCTCGATGACCTTCGAGACGCCCATGCTGTTCGCGGTGGGCTTCATCTTCGTGTTCACCATGGGCGGCTTCACCGGCCTGATCCTGGCGGTGGCGCCCATCGACACGCAGCTGCAGGACACGTACTACGTGGTGGCCCACTTCCACTACGTGCTGGTGGCCGGCTCGCTGTTCGCGATGTTCTCGGGCTTCTATTACTGGGTGCCCAAGTGGACCGGCGTGATGTACAACGAAACGCGCGGCAAGGTGCACTTCTGGTGGTCGCTGATCTCGTTCAACGTCACCTTCTTCCCGATGCACTTCCTGGGCTTGGCGGGCATGCCGCGCCGCTACGCCGACTACCCGATGCAGTTCGCCGACTTCAACGCGGTGGCGTCGGTCGGTGCGTTCTTCTTCGGTTTCGCGCAGGTGTACTTCTTCCTGTTCGTCGTGCTGCCCACCATGCGCGGCAAGGGCGAGAAGGCCACGCAGAAGCCGTGGGAAGGCGCAGAGGGCCTCGAGTGGGAAGTGCCGTCGCCGGCACCGTTCCATACCTTCGAGACCCCGCCCAAGCTCGACGCGACCGCCTCCAAGGTGATCGGCTGATCGAACAAGCCTTCGCACGATGACACCCGAGCAGAAACGCAACAACCGCCGCATGGGCCTCACGCTGGCTTCCATCGCCGTGGTGTTCTTCGTCGGCTTCATCGTGCGCATGGTCTGGTTCAGCGGTCGCTGAGCCGGCATTCACGCACGCAACGAACGGGAGCACACGCATGAGCCTCGGTCAACGCATCCGGCGCGCCAACGTCCGCATGGTCGGCAAGCTGGCCGTGGTGGCCTGCGGCATGTTCGCCTTCGGCTACGCGCTGGTCCCGATGTACCGCGCCATCTGCGAGATGACCGGCATCAACATCCTCGCGCTCTCCGAGCTCGAGGTGCCCGGCGGCGCCAGCGGCGGCAAGAACGTGCGCGTGCCCGACAACACGCAGGTCGACATGACCCGCACCATCACCGTGGAGTTCGACTCCAACGTGCGCGGCGGCCTGTGGGACTTCAAGCCCGCGGAGCGGACCATCCAGGTGCACCCGGGCCAGCTCAACACGGTGATGTACGAGTTCCAGAACGTGCAGAACCGCCGCATGGCCGCGCAGGCCATTCCGAGCTACGCGCCGCAGCAGGCCGCGCCGTACTTCAACAAGCTCGAGTGCTTCTGCTTCAACCAGTACACGCTCGACCCGGGCGAGAAGAAGCAGTGGCCGGTCGCGTTCGTGATCGACCCCAAGATCTCGAAGGACGTGAAGACCATCACGCTGTCGTACACCTTCTTCGAGGTGGGCGGCAAGACGCCCGCGGCGCCGGTGGCGGCCGTGTCGGGCGCGGCGACCGAGCCGCGCTCGTAGCCGGCGGCCGGCAGCCAGCGAAGCAGCAACCCACGACAAGCAGAATTTTCCGAATCGAGAGAAGAAAGAAAGCCAGGAGCTGATATGAGTTCAACCACCCACGGCACCACGCCCTACTACTTCGTGCCCGGACCGTCGGCCTATCCGGTCTCGGCCGCGATCGGCCTTTTCTTCGTGATCCTGGGCGCCGCGCAATGGATCAACGGGCACGCCTGGGGCGCCTGGTCGCTGCTGGTGGGCATGGTGGTCTGGCTCGGCACGCTGTTCGTGTGGTTCCGCACCGCCATCGGCGAGAGCGAGAGCGGCCAGTACGGCCACAAGATCGACCTCTCGTTCCGCTGGAGCATGAGCTGGTTCATCTTCTCGGAAGTGATGTTCTTCGGCGCCTTCTTCACCGCGCTGTGGTGGGCCCGCACCCACGCGCTGCCCACGCTCGGTAGCCTGGACAACGCGATCCTCTGGCCCGACTTCAAGGCCGTGTGGCCCAGCGTGGCCGCCGGCGTGACGGGTTCGCCGGCCGGCATCGTCGAGCCCTTCCAGACGGTGGGTCCGTTCTGGCTGCCCACGATCAACACCGCGCTGCTGCTGAGCTCGGGCGTGACGCTCACCATTGCCCACCACGCGCTGCGTGCAGGCCACCGCGCACAGACCATCCGCTTCATGTGGCTCACCGTGCTGCTGGGCATCGTCTTCCTGGGTGTGCAGGGCTACGAGTACCACCACCTGTACACCGAGCTGAACCTGAAGCTCAGCTCGGGCACCTACGGTTCGACCTTCTTCATGCTGACCGGCTTCCACGGCCTGCACGTGTTCATCGGCATGCTGATGCTGCTGTTCATCACGCTGCGGCTGCAAAAGGGCCACTTCACGCCGGAGCGCCACTTCGGCTTCGAGGGCGCCGCCTGGTACTGGCACTTCGTGGACGTGGTCTGGCTCGGCCTCTACATGCTGGTTTACTGGCTTTGAGCGAACCCCGCGGCATTCCACAAAAAAGGCGCCGGAAGGCGCCTTTTTCATGGTTCTCGTGGAACGAGCACCATCTACTTGCCGAGCGGGAGTCCGGTGGGCTGGATGTAGCCGAGTTTCCAGGCGAGCAGCATGCAGAGGAACAAAAACACCGACAGGCCGATCCGAAAGGTGAGGGCGCGCGCCATGCCGCCGCTCTTGGCGCGCCCGTTGCGCCCGTCCTTCAGCATGAAGTACAGGGCAAACGCGAGGCTCGCGAAGATGCCCAGGAACACCAGGGCGACGAAATATTTCATGACCCGCATTATCGGCCGCAGGCCTCGCCCCATCCAGTGACTCCCGAACCCCTGTACCCCGAAGAACGGCGCCGCCCGGGCCGCTTCTGGGTGATCACCCTTGCCGCCGTGCTGACGGTGGCCGCCACCGTGTCGCTCGGCCGCTGGCAACTTTCGCGCGCAGCCCAGAAGGAAGCGCTGCAGGCCAGCATCGACGCCCAGAAGCTCAAGCCGCCGCTCACGCAGGCCGAGTTCCTGGCCATGGACAAGGCCACCGACGCGCTGCACCGGCCGGTGCGCCTGCGCGGCCTGTGGCTCACGCCGCAGACCGTGTACCTGGACAACCGCCAGATGCACGGCACGCCCGGCTTCTATGTGCTGACACCCTTCGCGCTGGAGGGCACCGAGCAGACGGTGATGGTCCAGCGCGGCTGGGTCCAGCGCAACTTCGTCGACCGCACGCAGCTGGGCGCCGTCGAAACGCCGGCAGGCATCGTGGAGGTCACGGGGCTGATCGAGGCACCGCCCAGCCACCTGCTGGAGCTGGGCACGTCCACGCCCTCACCGGCCGCCGCGGCATCGGCACCCACCGCCGCAGCTTCCGCGCCTGCCACCGCGCCGGCCTCCCCGCCTGCCAGTGCAACAGCGGCCGTCGAAGGGTATTCGCCCATCCGGCAAAATCTCGACCTGGAGGCCTTCCGCGCCGAGACCAAGCAGCCGCTGCGCACCGACGTGTCGCTGCAGCAGACCGGTGCGGCCTCCGAGGGCCTGCAGCGCGACTGGCCGGCCCCGGCGCTGGGCCTGGAGAGGCACTACGGTTACGCATTCCAGTGGTTCGGCCTGTCGGCCCTCGTCGTCATCCTCTATGTCTGGTTCCAATTCATCACACCCTTCTTCCGCTCAAGGCGCCGCGCACGCGATGGCCGCTTCTGACGAGCCGCTGGGCCTGACGGTGCATTCGATGCCGTCGCCCAACCAGGCGCTCGACGGGGCCGAGGGCCGGCGCACGGTCACCGGGCGCTGGAAGATGGTCGCGGTGATGCTGATGTGCGCGGCGCCGGTCATTGCCTCGTACTTCACGTACTACGTGATCCGGCCCGAAGGCCGCAGCGTGTACGGCGAGCTGATCGACCCGCAGCACGAGCTTCCCAAGCTGGTTGCCACCGACCGCAGCGGCGCACCCGTGGACTTCGCCACGCTCAAGGGCCAGTGGCTGCTGGTGGCCGTGGCCGATGCGGCCTGCGATGCGCTGTGCGAGCAGCAGCTGTACCTGCAGCGCCAGCTGCGCGAGAGCCTGGGCCGCGAAAAAGACCGCATGGACCGCGTCTGGCTCGTGAGCGACGCCGCTCCCGTGCCCGAGCGGCTGGACAACGGGCTGCGCGGCGCCACCGTGCTGCGCGTGCCGGCCGAGCAGATCGCCAGGTGGCTGGCGCCCGTGTCGGGCCACAGCCTGGCCGAGCACCTCTACGTGGTCGATCCCATGGGCAACTGGATGATGCGTTTCCCCGCCCGCATGGACGCCGCCGGCGCCAGCCGCGCCAAGCGCGACCTCGACCGCCTGCTGCGCGCCTCCGCGTCGTGGGACGAACCGGGCCGCTGAGAGACGCCGCATGGACACGAGCTCGCTCTACGATCTGACGCCCATCGCCTGGCTCATGGCCGCGGGCGTGCTGATTGCGCTCGGCCCGCTGGTGTGGGTGTGGCGCCGCAACGCGGGCGCCGGGCCGGCGCGCCGGCTGCACGCGCTCACCGTGCTCACGCTGTTCCTCACCTTCGACCTGACGCTGTTCGGCGCCTTCACGCGGCTCACCGATTCGGGCCTGGGCTGCCCCGACTGGCCCGGCTGCTACGGCAACGCCAGCCCGGCCGGTGCGCGCCATGAAATCGCCATGGCGCAGGCCGCCCAGCCGACCGGGCCGGTCACGCACGGCAAGGCCTGGGTCGAGATGGTTCACCGCTACCTGGCGACCGGCGTGGGCGTGCTGATCCTCACGCTCGCGGGCGCGACCTGGATCGTGCGCCGCCGGCAGCGCCGCGCGCCGCCGCCCTCGAGCGACGGTGGGCATCCTTCACATCATGCGACGCTGAGCGCCTGGTGGCCCGCGTTCACGCTGGCGTGGGTCTGCCTGCAGGGCGCCTTCGGCGCGCTCACCGTCACCTGGAAGCTGTTTCCCGCGATCGTCACGCTGCACCTGCTGGGCGCCGTGGTGCTGCTCGCGCTGCTCTGCATCCAGGCCGTGCACTACCGCCAGGCCGCCGCGCAACGGCTGCCGACGCCCGTGTCGCCCGCGCTGCGCAACGGCCTTGTCGTGACCACCGTGCTCCTGGTGTTGCAGATTGCGCTCGGCGGCTGGGTCAGCACCAACTACGCGGTGCTGGCGTGCACGCAGTTCCCGACCTGCCAGGACAGCTGGTGGCCGGCGATGAATTTCGCGCAGGGCTTTGAAATATGGCGTCACCTGGGCGTGACCGGCGAAGGCCAACCGCTCGATTTTTCCGCGCTCACCGCCATCCATTACGCGCACCGGCTGATGGCCTATGCCGTGTTCGTCGCGCTCGGCGTGCTGGCGTGGCGACTGCGGCGCATCGGCACGCTGCGCCCGCAGGCGCACTGGCTCGCCGGCCTGGCGCTGCTGCAGCTGGCCACCGGCCTGGGCAACGTGCTGCTCGGCTGGCCGCTGGCAGCGGCCGTGCTGCACACCGGCGGTGCCGCGGCGCTGGCCGTGGTGTTGACCTGGGCGCTGTGCGAGAGCCGCCGCGATGCGTCGCTGCGGACCGCGCATGCCAGTGACAATGCAGGCGGTCGCAACAACAACCCAAGAAAGGCCACTGCGTGAGCTGCATGGCCGTTCCCAAGGCGAACGCCGCAGCGCGCAGCGCGAAGTTTTTCAAATGAGTACCCCGATTCCCGTTCAGCAAACCAGCACCGCGAACGTGCTGCGCCAGTTCTACGCGCTGACCAAGCCGCGCGTGGTGCAGCTGATCGTGTTCTGCGCGCTCATCGGCATGGTGCTGGCCGTGCCCGGCCTGCCGAGCTGGGCCGACGTGCAGCGCGGCGTGCTGGCCTGCATCGGCATCTGGCTGGTGGCGGGCGCGGCGGCAGCGTTCAATTGCCTGGTCGAGAAGGGCATCGACGCGAAGATGAAGCGCACCGCCTGGCGTCCCACCGCGCGCGGCCAGCTCAGCGACATGCAGGCGCTGGTGTTCTCGGCGCTGCTGTGCGCGGCGGGCTCGGTGCTGCTGTGGTTCACGGTCAACCCGCTGACCATGTGGCTGACCTTTGCCACCTTCGTGGGCTACGCGGTGATCTACACCGTCATCCTGAAGCCGCTGACGCCGCAGAACATCGTGATCGGCGGCGCCTCGGGCGCGATGCCGCCGGTGCTGGGCTGGGCCGCGATGACGGGCGACGTGGGCCCCGAGGCGCTCATTCTTTTCCTCATCATCTTCCTGTGGACGCCGCCGCACTTCTGGGCGCTGGCGCTCTACCGTGTCGAGGACTACCGCAAGGCCGGCCTGCCGATGCTGCCGGTCACGCACGGCAACGAGTTCACGCGGCTGCAGGTGCTGCTGTACACCTTCATTCTTTTCGCGGCCTGCCTGATGCCCTTCATCTACGGCATGAGCGGCTGGCTGTACCTCGCGGTCGCGGTGGTGGTGAGCATCGGCTTCACCGGCTACGCGTTCGCGCTGTGGCGCAACTACTCGGACACGCTGGCGCGCAAGACCTTCAGGTTTTCGCTGATCCACCTGAGCGTGCTGTTCCTGGCGCTGCTCGTCGACCACTACCTTCGTTGAACATCTTTTCCATGAACAAGCGCCACGCCCTCAAGTTGATTGCCACCGGTGCCGCCTGGGTGGGCGCGGGCGCAGGCCTGGGGCTGGGCCTGTCGGCGTGCAGCGGCGAGGCGAAGCAGAACTTCAATGCCGTCGACATCACCGGCGCTGACTACGCGAAAGATTTTTCGCTGAAGGACGCCGACGGCAAGGTCCGCACCATGGCCGACTTCAAGGGCAAGGTGGTGGTGCTGTTCTTCGGCTACGCGCAGTGCCCCGACGTCTGCCCGACCACCATGACCGAGATGGCGCAGGTCAAGCAGCAGCTCGGCAAGGACGGCGACAAGCTGCAGGTGCTGTTCCTCACGGTCGACCCGGCGCGCGACACGCCCGAGGTGCTGAAGGCCTACATGGGCGCGTTCGACCCCAGCTTCGTCGCGCTGATTCCCACGGCCGACGAGCTCGCCGCCGTGGCCAAGGACTACAAGGTCTATTACAAGAAAGTCGACGGCAAGACGCCGACCAGCTACTCGATGGACCACTCGGCCGCCAGCTACGTCTACGACACGCAAGGCCGCCTGCGGCTCTATGCGCGCTACGGCGCGGGCGTGGCGCCGATGGTGTCCGACCTGAAGACGCTGCTGGCTTCCTGAGTCGGGCCTGCGGATGAACGCGGTGGTGGTTCCCAGCGACGCGGTCGCGCACCTGAAAGGGCGCAAGGGCGCCTTTCGCATCGCGCTGATTCCGCCCGAGGTGCTCGGCGCGCTGAACGACGGGCTGCTCGAAACCGTCAACCTCAACGAATTCATGGCGCTCGAGCTGCCACGGCTGGCGCGCAGCGTGGCCGGGCACATCGGGCTCGATGCGCAAAGCGAACGGCTGGTGGACACGCTGGCCATGCTGGCCGCGTTCAAGCCGATGCAGCGCCACGGGCACATCGCACGCGCGCTCTACGACCTGGCGGCGCTCCATGGCGAGCGCGACGCGGTCGCCCACAGGCTCGCCACGCATGCCAGCGACGTGGCGCGCTGCTGGGCCGCGCAGTGGGTCACGCTGTCGGGCCTGCCGCTGCCGGCGCAGCTCGAGGCCGTGCGCCGCTTTGCCGCCGACCCTCACTTCGGCGTGCGCGAGATTGCATGGATGGCGGTGCGCGACGCGGTCATCGCATCGCTCGACGAAGCGCTGGCGCTGCTGCAGCCCTGGGTGTTCGACGCCGACCCCAACATCCGCCGCTTCGCGAGCGAACTCACGCGCCCGCGCGGCGTGTGGTGCGCGCAGATCGAGGCGCTGAAGGCCGAGCCGTGGCGCGCGCTGCCGTTGCTGGAGCCGCTGCGCGCCGACCCGAGCCGCTACGTGCAGAACTCGGTGGCCAATTGGCTGAACGACGCGAGCAAGGGCCAGGCCGGCCAGGGCGAATGGGTCGACAGTCTGTGCGCGCGCTGGGTGGCGGAGTCGGACTGCGACCAGACCCGCTACATCGCCAAGCGGGCGATGCGAACGCTCTCCAAATGAAAAAGCCCGGCATTGCCGGGCTTCGTTCATTGAAGTGAAGAGGCTTACGCGTAGTCCGCGAGCGCCTTCTTCATCTTCTTCATGGCGGCGACTTCGATCTGGCGAATGCGCTCGGCGCTCACGCCGTACACATCGGCCAGGTCGTGCAGCGTCATGCCGCCCGAGCCATCGTCATTCACCTTGAGCCAGCGCTCTTCGACGATGCGGCGGCTGCGGTCGTCCAGCGCCTCGAGCGCGGTGGCGATGCCGTCGCTCGACAGGCGGTCACGTTGCTGCGACTCGAGTAGCGCGGTCGGTTCCTGCGTGGCGTCGGCCAGGTAGGCGATGGGGCCGAAGGCCTCGTCGCCGTCGTCCGTCGGGCCCGGATCGAGCATGACGTCGCCGCCCGACAGGCGGGTTTCCATCTCGAGCACTTCCTCGGGCTTGACGTTGAGCCGGGTCGCCATTTGCGACACCTCGTCGGGGCTCAACGTTTCGCGGTGCGTGCCGTTGTCGGCCGCGGCCGAGTCGGCCTTGAAGCCCTGCTTCATCGAGCGCAGGTTGAAGAACAGCTTGCGCTGGGCCTTGGTCGTCGCGACCTTGACCATGCGCCAGTTCTTCAGGATGTACTCGTGGATCTCGGCCTTGATCCAGTGCATGGCGTAGCTCACGAGCCGCACGCCCTGGTCGGGGTCGAAGCGCTTCACGGCCTTCATCAGGCCGACGTTGCCTTCCTGGATCAGGTCGCCGTGCGGCAGACCGTAGCCCAGGTACTGGCGGGAAATGGACACCACGAGCCGCAGGTGCGACAGCACGAGCGCGCCGGCGGATTCGAGGTCGTTCTGGTCGCGCAACTTGCGAGCGAAGCCCTGCTCTTCTTCGAGCGTGAGCATCGGCAGGCGGTTGGCGGCCGAAATGTAGGCATCCAGGTTGCCCAGCGGGGGAACCATCGACCATGGGTTGGCGACGGCCAGCTGGTTGGCAGAGACTCCAGACAGCGTTGTCATCAGGGAAAACTCCTTAGTGTTGGCCATATTAGCACTCGGTTAGAGGGAGTGCTAAGCCAAGGGTTCCCTTGAATTCCTATCGGCAAGATAGTCAGGGGCTACCAACGGATGCCCAGCTTTAGAAAAAGCCTGGACAGTACGAACAACGGTCCGACCCACAGATATTGGATGTCTTCGAAGAACGAAGGTTTCTTGCCTTCGATCTTGTGGCCCACGAACTGGAACACCCAGGCCACTACAAAGATAGCGGCTGAAACCGGCAATACAAGCCCGCCCATCGCGTGCACCAGCGCCAGCGCCAGCGCGGTCAGCAGCACCATCGTCAGCAGGAAGACGGGCGCCCGCAGCAGCGCGTAATAGACGAGGCTGGCGCCCACGAAGCCATACGCCGCCCAGGGGTGGATCGCGAACAGCAGCCCGACGATGCTCAGCATGATGGCCGGGATGGCCACGAAGTGAATCAGCTCGTTGGTCGGGTTGCGGTGGCTCTCTTCATAGTGGGCGAGCAGCCGGTCGACCTTGCGGTCGCTCGAGGCCAGCGGGGCGGCGGCGGTGTGGGTCATGCGATGTCTCCAGGACCGCCTTGCGATGCGGCCGAGCGACCATGGTGCCGACAGAAAAGCCCGATGGCAAGCGAGCAAGCCATGAGAAATTGCTATCAAAAAAGTAGCATTAAGCACTACGGCCGTGGGCTGTCCCATGACTTTCTACACTGTCACCAAAAGGTTACGCCGCTAAGATCGACGCGTGTCCTCCATCGACTCCGCCCCCGCACCCCTGTCCCCCTCTTCGCAGCCCGGCAAGCCCGGCACGCCCGGCACGCCCAGCACGCCCAGCACGTCAATTCGCGCGCCCACGGCCATCCTCGTGGTCGACGACCACGACCTGCTGCGCCTGGGTGTCTGCGCGCTGGTGCAGGCGCAGGCCGCCTCGTCCGGCGCGACCATCGAGGTGTTCGAGGCCGGCAACGCCGCCGACGCGCTCGCGCTGTATGAAACCCACCAGGCCCGCATCGGCCTCGTTCTGCTCGACCTGGCGCTGCCCGATACGCACGGGCTGAGCGGGCTGGCCGAATTCAGGCTGCGCTTTCCGTCGGCGCGCATCGTGGTGCTCTCGGGCACAGGCAACAGCACGCTGGCGCAAGGCGTGCTCGCGCTGGGCGCGGCCGCCTTCCTGCCGAAATCGGCCGACCTGAAGGAGGTGGTGAGCTTCATTCGCGCCTGCGGCCTGCTCGACCCGGCCACCGGCGCGGCCGAGCTGCCGGCGGTCTCGAAGCCGCTTGCGGGCTACGCGGAATTCGCCCATGCCAGCGCCTGGCAGGAGCTCACGCCGCGCCAGATGCAGGTGCTGCAGTGGGTGCTCGAAGGCAAGGCCAACAAGGAAATCGCGCAGCTCGCCAACCTGAGCGAAGGCACCGTGAAGAACCACGTCTCGACCATCCTGCTGCTGTTCGGGATGCGTTCGCGCGCCCAGTTGATCAGCACCCTGCACTGAGCCCGGGCGTGCCGACCGTGGCGCCGAGCGATCCGTTGGCCGACCACACGCTCGCCCAGCGCGTGCTGCGCGAGAACATCGCGTCGGTCTACAGCACCTACATCGCCTCCACGCTCACGCACATGGCGTTCGTGCTGGTGTTCGGCGCCATCATCTATTCGCAGCTGAAAGACCCGAGCCTGCTGTTCTGGGCCGGCACGCTGCTGGCGGCCGACCTCTACGTGCTGTTCACGCCGCGCTGGACGCCCGAGCGCCCGGCGCGCGAAAGCGCCTACTGGGCGCGCAAGATCTCGCGCATGGTCACGCTGGTGAGCATGGTCACGGCGGTGGTGCCCTGGCTCATCGTGCCGCACGACAACCTGCCCATGACCTCGCTGCTGATGGCCGTCATCGTGGGCAGCTGCGCGCGCGCGGCGCAGTCGCTCTGGCCGCTGAAGCCGGCGCTTTTCGGCTACACGATGCCGATGTCGATGGGCATGATCACCGCGCTGGCCTGGCAGGGCGACGGGCTGCACCTGTTCCTGGCCGCCGCCGGCGCGGCCTACCTGCTGCTGACCCTGCACGCGGGCGTGGGCCAGCACAAGCTGCTGACCGAATCGCTGATGCTGCGCTTCGAGAACGAGGCGCTCGCCGCGCGGCTGGGCGAGCAGATTGCCGCCACCGAGCGCGCCAGCGAAGAGAAAACCCGCTTTCTCGGCACCGCCAGCCACGACCTGCGCCAGCCGCTGCACGCCATTGCGCTGTTCGGCGCCGCGCTGGAAAACGAACTGCGCGACCGCCCCGAGCGCCGCAACGCCGAGCGGCTGATGCGCGCGGTGAACGCGCTGGGCGCCTCGCTGGACACCATGCTCGACGTGTCGCGGCTCGACGCGGGGGTGATCACGCCCGCGCTGCAGCCCGTGCAGCTCGACGCGCTGTTCCTGCCGCTGAACCACACCTTCGCCGCGCGCGCCGAGCACAAGAAGCTGCAACTGCGCGTGCGCGCCAGCGGCCTGTGGGTGCACAGCGACCCGCAGCTGCTGCACCGCATGCTGTCCAACCTGATGGACAACGCGCTGAAGTACACCGCGCGCGGCGGCGTCACCGTGACGGCGCGCGACCGCGGCGACGCGGTGTGGATCGAGGTGCGCGACAGCGGCATCGGCATCGCGCCCGAGCAGTCGAGCCGGATCTTCGAGGAGTTCTACCAGGTCAACAACCCGGGGCGCGACCGCTCGCGGGGCCTGGGCATCGGGCTGTCGATCGTGCAGCGGCTGTCTCGGCTGCTCGGCCATCCGGTGCAGATGCATTCGCGGCCGGGGCGGGGCACCTTTTTTCGGGTGGTGCTGCCCGCAGTGGGTGCGCCGGTGGGCGCGCTCAGCCCGTCGGCGGAAGCGCCCTCGGCGTTGCGCCGCGGCCCCGCGCCCGTGCTGCCGGCCCGCGTGCTGCTGCTGGACGACGAACTGGAAATTCGCGAGGCCATGACCGGCTTGCTGCGCTCCCATGCGGTCGACGCGCACGCCGTTGCCAGCGAGGAGGCCGCGGCCGAGGCGCTGCGGCGCGCCGACGCCGAGGGCCGCCCGTTCGAGCTGCTGTTGTGCGACTACCGGCTGGCCGACGGCGCGGATGGGCTCGACGCCGGCCTGCGGCTGAGCCAGGGCGGGGGAGCACGCGCGGCGACGCCGCTGCTGCTCATTACCGGCGAGACCTCGCCGGACCGGCTGCTGCGCGTGCGCGAGTCGCGGGTGCCGGTGCTCTTCAAGCCGGTGGCGGCCGAGTCGTTGCTGCGTGCCATGGCGGAGGCCGCGCCTTCCGCCTGATTTCGACCATCACAGGTCGATTTTTGTGATTTGAAGCCATTGGTATTCGTTTGAATGCCGATGGCATCTGTAGCCGACCGATGTCGTGACTTTCGGCACTGGCCGGTTGAGGCCCCTCCCTTTACCTTCGAGTTTGCTCCCGGTTCGCCCGGGGTGCCACGCAACCGGGCTCGTTCCCGCGTTGCCTCAAAACAATCGGAATGGAGGTTTCTTTCAATGAATTTCAAGCTCGCGGCGGTGGCCGCTGCAGTGGCCGCCACCCTTGCGCTCGCGGCGTGCGGCGGCGGTGGTGGCGACAACGGCGCCTCGTTCGCGCCCATCGGCAACATCGTGCCGCCTGCGCCGCCAGCCCCACCGGCTCCGCCCCCGCCACCTGCGCCCGCGCCTGCACCGGCCACGAACACCTTCCTGTACGAGCAACTGCCGTATCCCGCTGACAACGCCGGCCTGCTGAGCAACCTCAACAGCGAGGGCGCGAAGGGCTTCATGTTCCTCAGCGCGCTGGGTTCGGGTGGCAGCGCGGCCCATGTCTATGTGAAGACAGGCGACGCGACCTATGTCTATGAACTGAAGTCCCCTCCTGCGGACGCTGGTGCTTTCCTGTCGCAGGCCAACGAAGCCGGCAGCCGTGGCTTCCGCTGGGTCGGTGCGCTGGCTGCCGGCGGCACCAGCACGGTGGTGATGCTGTACCGCAAGGACAGCGACGCCGACGCCACCTACACCTACCGCACCGAAGCTCCCGCGACCGACAAGGACGGCTTCCTCGCACAGGTCAACGCGCAGGGCGCGGCGGGCTACTTCAACACCGCGCCGGGCTACGGCTTCGGCGGTGTCATCTCTGCGGTGTTCGAGAAGAGTTCGGCCGGCAGCGCCACCTACGCCTACGAACTGGGCGACGCCACGTCGGACACCAACGGGGCCTTGGCGCAGTTCGACGAGAAGGGCGCGCGCGGCTTTCGCTACCGCTTCCCGTACATGTTCGGCAGCTTCAAGGGCAGCGTCTTCGTGAAGGACCTGTCGCAGTCCAGCACCTTCAGCTACCAGGCGCTGACCGAGGGGGCCACGCTGGAGGCCGACATCGTCCAGTCCAACACCTTGGGCGCGACCGGCTACGGCTTTGTCGGCCCATTGATCGTGGGCACCGAGCAGCGCAACTACTACTACAAGCCCACCAACTGCGCGGGCGTCGTCATCTGCAAGCCGACGAGCCCGTTCGGGCTCTGACGGCAGGCATGCGAGGAGCGGACGGCTCGCCGTCCGCGAGGAAGAAGGTCCGGTAGACGGGGAAGACCTCGCACACCGGGCCGGAGGTCAGGGAGACAGGGAGAGAAGAAGAAAAAGAAAAAACGGCCCCAGCGCGAGCGGGGGCCGTTTTTTTATGGGGTGCTGCCCGCGTCAGTGCGGGCGCCGTGTCAGCCCAGCAGGGCCTGCGCGAACTCGCGCGCGCTGAAGGTCTCGAGGTCTTCCAGCTTCTCGCCCACGCCGATGAAGTAAACCGGAATCGGCCGCTCGCGCGCAATGGCGCACAGCACACCGCCCTTGGCCGTGCCGTCGAGCTTGGTCACGATCAGGCCGGTGAGGCCCAGCGTCTCGTCGAAGGCCTTCACCTGCGCGAGCGCGTTCTGCCCGGTGTTGCCGTCGATGACGAGCAGCACCTCGTGCGGGGCGGTGGCGTCGGCCTTGGTGACCACGCGCTTGATCTTCTTGAGCTCGTCCATCAGGTGCAGCTGCGTGGGCAGGCGCCCGGCGGTGTCGACCAGCACCACGTCCTTGCCGCGGGCCTTGCCGGCGTTCACGGCGTCGAAGCTCACGGCCGAGGGGTCGCCGCCTTCGTTGCTCACGATCTCGACCGTGTTGCGGTCGGCCCAGACCAGCAGCTGCTCGCGCGCCGCCGCCCGGAAGGTGTCGGCCGCGGCCAGCAGCACCGAGGCGCCTTCGGTGGCCAGGTGCTTGGTGAGCTTGCCGATGGAGGTGGTCTTGCCCGCGCCGTTGACGCCGGCCACCATGATCACCGTGGGGGTGAATTCGCCGATGACCAGCGGCTTTTCCAGCGGCTTCAGCAGGTCGGCGATGGCATCGGCCAGCAGCAGCTTGACCTGCGGGGCGGTGGTGGCCATCTGGCGCTTGACGCGCCCGCGCAGGTCGTCGAGCAGGAACTCCGTGGCCTTCACGCCGGTGTCGGCCATCAGCAGGGCGGATTCGAGCTCTTCATAGAGCGCGTCGTCGATCTGCGCGTTGACGAACACGGCCTGGATGCCGGTGCCGGTCTTGCGCAGGCCGGTCTTGAGCTTGTCGAGCCAGCTCTTGCGCTCGGTGGCGACGGCGGGTTCGGGGACGGGTGCAGGAACCGGTGCGGGTGGTGGGGTTGCGGGGACGGGCGCTGTGACAGGCGGGGCGACGAACGCGGGTGCGGGGGCCGGTGTCGGCGCAGTGGGCGCCACGACAGGGGCTGCAACCACCGGCGGCGGCGACACCACCGGCGCAGGTGCGGCGACCGGCGTGGCGACAGGGGCTGGTGCGAAAGCCGGTGCGGGCGCTGGCACCGGTGCCGCGACTGGCGCGGGAGGCGCCACGGCAGGCGGCGGAGGCGGCGGGACGTAAGCCGGGGAAGGTGGCGGTGGGGGCGGGGGCGGCGGCGCAGCCGGTGGCGGAGCGGGCGTTTCTTCCACCGCCGGCTTCGAGCCGAACCAGCTCGAAGGCGAGAACACCGAGCGCGTGGGTGCGGGTTCCGGGGCAGGCGCTGGCGCGGCCGGCGTGCCCGTCGAGGGGGGCGCCGGCGTGTCGGGGGTCTCGGCAGGCGGTTTTTTCTTGAAGAAACTGAACATCAGGAGCTTTTTACAATCCGACCCATTCTATGAAACACCTCCCGCCACGCCGTGCTGCGTCTGGTGCGGTGCTGGCAATGGCGCTCTTCGCGCCGTGGGCCATGCCTGCGCAGGCCCAATCCACTCAGGTTTCCACCCAGCCTTCCGCCGCCGCAGCCGCGGCGCCCGGCCCCCAGCAATTCACCCTGGCCAACGGCATGACGCTGATCGTGCAGCCCGACCGGCGCTCGCCGACCGCGGTGCAGATGGTGTGGGTGCGCGTCGGCTCCATGGACGAGGTCGACGGCACCTCCGGTGTGGCACATGCGCTCGAACACATGATGTTCAAGGGCACCAAGGACATCAAGCCCGGCGAGTTCTCGCGCCGCGTGGCGGCCCTGGGCGGCCAGGAAAACGCCTTCACCAACCGCGACCTTACCGGCTACTACCAGCAGATTCCGGTGGGCAGCCTCGAGCAGGTGATGAAGCTCGAGTCCGACCGCTTCGCCAACAACCAGTGGCCCGACGACGAGTTCAAGCGCGAGATCGAGGTGGTCAAGGAAGAGCGCCGCCTGCGCACCGAAGACCAGCCGCGCGCGCTGCTCGGCGAGCAGCAGAACGCCGCCACCTTCATCGCCTCGCCGTACCACCGCCCCGTGGTCGGCTGGATGAGCGACCTGGACGCCATGACGCCCGACGACGTGCGCGAGTTCCACAAGCGCTGGTACGTGCCCGCCAACGCCGTACTGGTGGTGGCCGGCGACGTCGACGTGGCGCAGGTGCGCGCCATGGCCGAGAAATACTACGGACGCATCCCCGCCCGCGCCGTGCCGGCGCGCAAGCCGCGCGTCGAGCCGGTGCAGCGCGGCATCCGCCGCATCGAGTTCAAGGCCCCGGCCGAACAGGCCTACGTGTCGCTGGCCTTCCGCGCCCCGCAGCTCGCCGGCATCGACGACGCCAACAGCGACGCCTGGGCGCTCGTGGTGCTGTCGGCCGTGCTCGACGGCTACTCGGGCGCGCGGCTGGACCGCGCTCTCACGCAGGGCCCCGACCGCGTGGCCGATTCGGCCGGCGCCTATTCGGGCTTCATCGGCCGCGGCCCGCAGCTCTTCGTGCTCGACGGCGTGCCCGCCGCCGGCAAGAGCGCCGAGGTGGTCGAGGCCGCCTTGCGCGCCCAGGTGGCGCGCGTTGCCAAGGAAGGGGTGGGCGAGGCCGAACTGGCGCGCGTGAAGACCCAGTGGGTGGCCAGCGAAACCTACAAGCGCGACTCCGTGATGGCGCAGGCGCGCGAACTCGGCAGCAACTGGATCCAGGGCCTGCCGCTGGACGCCAGCGAGCGCATCGTCGCCCGGCTTCAGGCCGTGACCGCGGCCCAGGTGCAGGCCGTGGCCGCCAGGTATTTCGGCGACGACCAGCTCACGGTCGCCACGCTGCGGCCCCTGCCGCCCGAAGCCAAGCGCGGCCGCGGCTTCGCGGCACCCGCAGGCGAACTGCGCTGAAAGGTACCGATTTCATGTTCACCCTCAAGAAAAAAGCCCGGCACGCACTGTTCGCCGGCGTCACCGCGCTGGTCGGCATCACGGCCATGACCAGCATGACCAGCGCGCAGGCCGCGCTGCCCATCCAGCACTGGACGCTGGCCAACGGCGCCCAGATCTACCTGGTGGCCACCAATGCGCTGCCCATCGTCGACGTGCAGGTCGACTTCGACGCGGGCAGCCGCCGCGACCCCGCGGCGCAGGCCGGCCTGGCGAGCACCACCTCGGCCATGGTCGAGAAGGGCGTGCGCGCCGGCAGCAACGGCGAGCCCGCGCTCGACCAGAACGCCCTGGGCGAGGCCTGGGCCGACCTGGGCGCCAGCTTCGACGTGAGCGCCGGGACCGACCGCACCAGCTACTCGCTGCGCTCGCTGTCCGACCCGGCGCTGCTGAACAAGGCCGTCACGCTGGCCTCGCGCGAGATCGGCGAGCCGGCCTTCCCCGACGACGTGTGGCAGCGCGAGCGCGAGCGCATCAACGCCGCCATCAAGGAGGCCAACACCAAGCCCGCGACCATCGCCGGCCGCGCCTTCGCGCAGGCGGTGTACGGCGTGCACCCCTACGGCCAGGAAGTGACCGAGGCCACGCTGGCGCGCATCGACACCGCCGCCATGCGCCAGCGCTACGAGCAGCTCATCGTGCCGTGCCGCGCCAAGCTCAGCATCGTGGGCGCCGTCACGCGCGCCGAGGCCGAGACGCTGGCGACCGCGCTGCTGTCGCGCCTGCCGGCGCCGCAGGCCTGCGCGCCGCTGCCCCAGATCGCGCCCGTGGCCGCGCTCACGGCGCCGAAGGACGAGCGCATCGCGTTCGACTCGGCCCAGGCGCATGTCTTCATCGGCCAGCCCGGCTACCCGCGCAAGGACCCCGACCACTTCGCGCTCACGCTGGGCAACTACGTGCTGGGCGGCGGCGGGTTCGTCTCGCGCCTGACCAACGAAGTGCGCGAGAAGCGCGGCCTCACCTACAGCATCTACAGCGGCTTTGCGCCGGGGCTCGAGGCGGGCGCGTTCCGCATCGGCTTCCAGACCCGGCCCGACCAGGCCGACGACGCCGTGAAGGTGTCGCGCGAGGTGCTCGCCAGGTTCGTGGCCGAAGGCCCGACCGCCAGCGAGCTGAAGGCCGCGAAGGACAACGTGATCGGCGGCTTTCCGCTGCTGCTGGACAGCAACCGCAAGCTGATCGGCAACGTGGCCAACATCGCCTGGCACGACCTGCCGCTGGACTACCTCGACACCTGGACCGCGCGCATGAACGCGGTGACGGCGGCCGACATCAAGGCAGCCTTCCAGCGCAAGCTGCAGCCCGAGCGCATGGTGACGGTGGTGGTGGGCGGCAAGGACGCCAAGGACCCCAAGGCGGCCAACGCAGCGAACGCCGCCGCCGTCAAGACGCCCTGACGCCCTGACGCATCGCCTTCACGCCAGGGCGTGCGCGCCCTGGCCTGCGGCCGCGCGCACCGCGGCCCCCAGTTGCGCCAGCAACTTCGGCGCCGCGCGCGCCTGCTGCCAGTAGAGCGGCACCGGCAGCGTGGAGCCGGGCACCAGTTCCACCAGCTCCCCTGTACGAAGCGCCTCGGCCACCATGCTGGCCGGGTGCATGCCCCAGCCCATGCCCGCGCACGCCGCCTCGACGAAGGCGGTGGGCGAGGGGACCCAGTGGCGCGGCGTCTCGACGTTGCGGTGGCAAATGCGGCGCACCCATCGCGCCTGCAGCCGGTCTTTTCGGTCGAACACCAGGCTGGGCGCGTTGGCCAGCGTGCGGGCGCCCACGCCCTTGGCGAAATGCGCGCGCACGAAGCCGGGGCTGGCCGCCGCCACGTAGTGCATGGTGCCCAGCGCCTCGCTGTTGCAGCCCGCCACCGGCTGCGCCAGCGCCGTGACCGCCGCCAGCACCGCGCCGCTGCGCAGCCGCTCGGCCGTGTGGTCCTGGTCGTCCACCGTCAGGTCGAGCAGCGCGGCGGGCGCCTGCGCGGCGAACGAAGCCGCCGCGGCAATGAACCAGGTCGCAAGGCTGTCGGCGTTGACGGCCACGCGCACGGTGACGCGCTCGTCGGCTTCGCCGCTGCCCATGCCGAGCGCGGGCAGCGCGTCGCGCAGCTCGTGCTCCAGCATGCCCACGCGCTCCACGTGCCGGCACAGCTGCAGGCCGGCCTCGGTCGCCACGCAGGGCTGGCCGCGCACCAGCAGGGCGCCGCCGGTACGCTCCTCGAGCTGCCGGATGCGCTGCGACACCGCGGAAGGCGTGACGTGCAGCGCGCGCGCCGCGCGTTCGAAGCTGCCTTCGCGCACCACGGCGGCAAGGGCGTTGAGGGCGGCGTAGTCGAGCATGGCTTGATGAAGTAAAACTGAATCGGCGTTAGAAAGTTTAGTTTGAATTAAGCGCGTGCAGGCGGCATCCTCGACGCATGCAAGCCGTACACGTCACCACCGCCTTCGCCAACGGGCTCTTCATGAGCCTGGTCCTCATCGTCGCCATCGGCGCGCAGAACGCCTACGTGCTGCGCCAGGGCTTGCGCCGCGAGCACGTGGGCGCGGTGGTGCTGTTCTGCGCGGCCAGCGACGCGGTGCTGATCGGTGCCGGCGTGGCCGGCATGGCGCAGGCGCTGAAGGGGCGGCCGATGCTGGCCACCGTGCTCGCGGCACTGGGTGCCGCGTTTCTCTGCGGCTATGGGTTGAAGGCGCTGTGGCGTTCGCGCCAGCCCGCTGCGCTGCGCGCCACCGCGCAGGGCGTGTCGATGTCGCGCGCCGCCGTGGTCGCGCAGGCGGCCGGCTTCACGCTGCTGAACCCGCACGTCTACCTGGACACCGTGCTGCTCGTGGGCAGCGCGGGTGCGCAGTACGCGGGCCTGCTCAAGGTCTGGTTCGTGGCGGGTGCGACGGTGGCGAGCGTGCTGTGGTTCACCTCGCTGGGCTTCGGCGCCCGGCTGCTGGCACCGGTGTTCGCGCGGCCGCGCGCCTGGCAGATGCTCGACGCGCTCGTCGGCGGCACCATGCTCGTGCTGGCGGCCATGCTGGCGCGGCGCGCTGTGCTCGGGGGCTGACATCGTGCTGCGGTGGCGGCGTTAAGCTCGCCGCATGCCCCAGAAAGCCGCCCCCGCCAAGTCTTCCAGGCCTGCGAAGACGTCGAAGTCTTCAAAGACAGCCAAGCCCGCCACCCCTGCCGCCGCCAAGCGCCCGTCGAGGCCCAGCGAGGTCCGCATCATCGGCGGCGAATGGAAGCGCACCCGCCTTTCCGTGGCCGACAAGCCCGGCCTGCGCCCCACGCCCGACCGCGTGCGCGAAACCCTCTTCAACTGGCTCGCGAGCCTGGCCGGCGCGGGCGGCGGCGAGCTGCCGGGCTGGCAGTGCCTCGACGCCTTCGCGGGCACCGGCGCGCTGGGCCTGGAGGCCGCCTCGCGCGGCGCGGCCGGCGTGCTGCTGTGCGAGCAGGACGCCGCGCTGGTCGCGCAACTGCAGGCCGCCAAGACCAAGCTGAAGGCCGAGGCCGTGCGCATCGAGCGCGGCAACGGCGTGACCGCGCTGGAGCGCGTGGCCGCCGGCAGCCTGGACGCGGTGTTCCTCGACCCGCCCTTCGAAAGCACCGCGCTCTACGAGCCGGCCCTGCGTGCCGCCGCGCGCGCCTTGCGCACCACCGGCTCGGTATACCTCGAGGCGCCGCGCCGCTGGAGCGACGAAGAGCTCGCCGCGTTCGGCCTCGTGGGCTTTCGCTACCTGAAGGCCGGCGCCGTTCACGCGCACCTGCTGCGGCCCGCCGCCGTCCTCGCCACGTTGCCGCTGCAGCCCGCGCAGGGGACTGCATAATCCGCCGAACAAGCCGCACCGGCAGCATGAGGAAGAAGCAACCATGGCCAGCAACGTGATCGCGGTTTACCCCGGCACTTTCGACCCCATCACCCTCGGACACGAGGACGTGGTGCGGCGCGCAACCCAGCTCTTCTCCAAGGTGATCGTCGCCGTCGCGGCGGGTCACCACAAGAAGGCGCTCTTCACCCTCTCCGAACGCATGGACATGGCCCGCGAGGCCGTGAAGCCCTACAGCGACCAGGTGTCGGTGGAGAGCTTCTCGGGCCTGCTGCGCGACTTCGTCGTGGCGCGCGGCGGCAAGGCCATGGTGCGCGGCCTGCGCGCCGTGACCGACTTCGACTACGAGTTCCAGCTCGCGGGCATGAACCGCTCGCTGATGCCCGACGTCGAGACCGTGTTCCTCACCCCCAGCGACAAGTACCAGTTCATCTCCAGCACCTTCGTGCGCGAGATCGCGATGCTCGGCGGCGAGGTGCACAAGTTCGTCTCTCCCAACGTGGAACAGAAACTGGCGGCCAAGGTCCGTAGCCTGGGCCGTGAATAAGCACTGCCCCAGGCTTCGCGCAACTTCTCCAACCCCCTCGCCGGGGGCCACGCCAGCGGCCCGGCAGAGCCGGCTCCGCGGTGTTGCGCGAACAGGCCTTGCCGCGCAGGCCAGCCTGACGTGAGCGGCACCCCGCCGCCCCGGCTGCACCTGCTGGGCGATGCCGCGCTGTTGTGCGAGCTGCCCGCGCCGGCCACGCTGGCGCAGCAGCAACGCATCTGGGCGCTGGCCGAACAGGCGCGCCAATGGCCCGGCGTCGGCGAGACGCTGCCGGGCATGAACAACCTCACGCTCACCTTCGACCCGACCGCGATCGACCTCGACACGCTCACCGCGCACGTGCTCCAGGCGTGGCCGACGCTCGCCTCGGGCGCCATCGAGGGCCGGCGCATCGAGATCCCGGTGGCCTATGGCGGCGAACACGGCCCCGACCTGGCCGACGTCGCGGCCCACACCGGCCTCACGCCGGCCGAGGTGGTGCGGCGCCACAGCGGCGGCGAGTACATCGTCTACCTGCTGGGCTTCCTGCCCGGCTTCGCCTTCATGGGCGGCCTGCCGCCCGAGCTCGCCACGCCGCGCCGCGCCGAACCGCGCACGGCGGTGCCGGCGCGCTCGATCGGCATCGGCGGCGAGCAGACCGGCATCTACCCGCTGGCGTCGCCGGGCGGCTGGCAGCTGATCGGGCGGACCTCGCTCGCGCTGTTCGACCCCACGGCAGCATCGCCCACCCTGCTGCGCCCCGGCGACCGCGTGCGCTTCGTGGCCGAGAGCGTGCAGACATGATCATCGTGCGCAAACCCGGCCTGCTCGCCTCGGTGCAGGACCTGGGCCGGCACGGCCATCGGCAGCTGGGCATCTGCCCGGGCGGCGCGCTCGACGTGCTCTCGCTCACGCTGGCCAACCGGCTCGTCGGCAATGCCGACGGCGCGGCGGGGCTCGAGCTGACGATGGGCGGCTGCGAGCTGCAGTTCGAGACCGACACGCGCATCGCCCTCACCGGCGACGGCTTCAACGCCAGCCTCGACGGCGTGCCGCTCTGGCCCTGCTGGAGCGTGCCGGTCGCGGCCGGCCAGACCTTGAAGCTCTCGGGCGCCAACGCACCCGGCGCGCAAAAGGCCGGCCTGCGCAGCTGGCTGGCCGTGGCCGGCGGCATCGACGTGCCGCAGGTGCTCGGCTCGCGCAGCACCGACCTGAAGGCCGGCTTCGGCGGCCACGAAGGCCGCGCGCTGCGCAAGGGCGACCGGCTGGCGCTGGGCGCCTCGCACCTGGACGCCGCGCAGCGAGAGCGCCGCGCCTTCGGCCTGCGCGGCCCCGACTGGGGCGCGGAAGAAGCCGACGGCGCCATCGCCCTGCGCGTGCTGCCCGGCCCCGAGTTCGAGCTGTTCACGCTGGCCGCGCGCGAGCAGCTGTGGGGCGAGCGCTGGCGCATCACGCTGCAGAGCAACCGCATGGGCAGCCGGCTGGCGGGCGCCGAACTCAAGCGCAAGCGCAGCGGCGACATGCTGTCCTCGGGCGTCATTCCCGGCACGGTGCAGGTGCCGCCCTCGGGCCAGCCGATCATCCTGATGGGCGACGCGCAGACCACCGGCGGCTACCCGCGCATCGGCGTGGTCATCCGCGCCGACCTCTGGAAGCTGGCGCAGGCGCCGCTCAACGGCAAGCTGCGGCTGGTGCAGGTCGACCAGGCGCAGGCGCTGGCCGCATGGGCGGCCCAGCAACGCTACCTGGCGCAGGTGGCGCAAGGCCTGGCCGCTGCAGGCTGGCGCCGCGGGGCATAGACTTTTGCGCAAAGGACACTCCGCCATGCAAATCGATCTCAACGCAGACCTCGGCGAAGGCGCCGGCAACGACGAAGCGCTGCTCGCGCTGGTCAGCTCCGCCAACATCGCCTGCGGCTGGCACGCGGGCGACGCCAAGACGATGCAGCAGTGTGTGCGCTGGGCGTTGCGCAACGGCGTGGCCATCGGCGCGCACCCCAGCTTTCCGGACCGCGAGAACTTCGGACGCAGCACCATGCACCTGCCGCCCGACGACATCGTGGCCAACGTGCTCTACCAGGTCGGCGCCCTGGCGGCCATCGTGAAGGCCGAGGGCGGCACGCTCGCGCACGTGAAGGCGCACGGCCAGCTCTACAACCAGGCCGTGAAGGAGCCCGAGCTGGCCGCGGCGCTGTGCGAGGCGGTGCGCCGCTTCGACCCCTCGCTCAAGTTCTTCGGCCTGGCCGGCAGCCACATGATCGACGCGGCCCGCCGTGCCGGCCTCACGCCGGTGGAAGAAGTGTTCGCCGACCGCGGCTACATGCCCGACGGCAGCCTGGTGCCGCGCAGCCAGCCGGGCGCGTTGATCGAAGACGAGGCGCAATCCATCGCGCAGACGCTGGCCTTCGTGCGCGACCACCGCGTGACCGCCATCGACGGCAGCACCGTGGCCGTCAACGCGCAGACCGTGTGCCTGCACGGCGACGGCGCGCATGCGCTGGCCTTTGCGCGCCGCATCCGCGAGCGTCTGGAAGAGGAAGGCATCGCCGTGCGGGCGATGGCCTGAGGGCGGCGCGGCAAGGCAGCGCTCGCAAACTGCCCGGCCTCGCCAGCCCGGGCGGTCCGGTCGTCAGGTCACGTCTCAGGCGTCGGGAAACTGCCTGGCCAGCCACGCATTCAGCGCGGCGTTGACCTCGTCGGGCTTTTCCATCGTCAGCATGTGGCCGCACTCGGCGATCCACACCACCTCCGCGTTCGGCAGCAGCGCCGCCATCTCGCGCGTGCATTCGGGTGGTGCCAGCCGGTCTTCGTTGCCGCACACCAGCAGCACCGGCGCGCGCACCGAGTCCAGGTGCTGGCGCGCGTCGGGCCGGCGCATCACCGCGCGGTTCTGGCGAATGAGCTGCTCGGCGCCCGCGCCCAGCACGATGTCGAGGTAGCGCTGCACCATCGCCGGGTCGGCCGCCTGCTTGGGGTGGAAGGCGAAGAACACGTTGGGCTCGATCATCTCGCGCACCTCGCCGCGCTCGAAGTACTCGATGGCGCCCTCGCGCAGCGTGAACATGTCGGGCGTCTCGGGCCGCGCGCTGCTGCCCAGCAGGGCGAGCCCGACGATGCGCCCGGGCGCCTGGCGGGCCGCTTCCATGGCGACCATGCCGCCCATCGACGCGCCGCACAGCACCAGCGGGCCTTCGTTGTCGCGCAGCACGGCCGCGGCCATGCCCTCGATGGTGTCGTTGAACAGCTGCGCGTCGCTCACGCGGGCGGCGAAGGCGGCGGGGAGGGCGGGCAACTGGGCTTCCCAGATGCGTGCGTCGCAGGCAAGGCCTGGCAGGAGGACGATGTTCGGCATGGAAACGGATTCTGCGTGAATGCGCTCGCCAGCGTAACGGCATAGGTCATGCGCAGGCCATGGCATAGGCTTCCTGGCCAGCAGCCATGGCGGGCGGGCCTCGACATACTTCGGCATCCATGTCGAGGACTCCCTGCAAATGACCCTGGTTGACCGCGTCCAGTCCATCCTGCTCAGGCCCCAGATCACCTGGCTGGCCATCGACGAGGAGCCGGCCGATGCCGCCTCCATCTACAAGAACTACGTGATGATCCTCGCGCTGATCCCGGCGGTGGCGAGCTTCATCGGCCTGTCGCTCGTGGGCATCGGCGCCTTCGGCGTGAGCTTTCGGGTGCCGATCGTCTCGGGCCTGGCGAACATGGTCGTGGGCTACGTGATGTCGCTGCTGATGGTGTTCGTGCTGGCGCTCATCATCGACGCCATGGCGCCGACCTTCGACGGCGCGCGAAGCCAGATCGGCGCGCTCAAGCTGTCGGCCTACTCGAGCACCGCGGCTTTCGTGGGCGGCATCTTCAGCCTGCTGCCTTCGCTGTCGGTCATCGGCGCGCTGGCGGCGCTGTACGGCGTGTACCTGCTCTACACCGGCTTGCCGGTGCTCATGAAATGCCCGCGGGACAAGGCCGTGCCGTACACCGCGGTGGTGGTGATCTGCGCCATCGTCGGCGGCTTCGTCATCGCCTGGGTGCTGGCGCTGCTCACGCCCTCGCCGGTGCGCCTGGGCGCCGTGCACGGGGTTCCGGCCATGGACGCGGCAGGCGCGGTGGTGGCCGTGCAACAGCGCCCGGGCGCGAACACCTGAGCTTCGCGCGCACGGTGGAAAATGGGCGGCAATGCCAACGCCAACACCCCAACCCAAGCCCGAGCTCACCACCGACCTGATCCTGATCCGCCACGGCGAAACCGCCTGGAACCGCGAGCTGCGCTTCCAGGGCCACGCCGACGTTCCGCTCAACGACATCGGCCATGAGCAGGCCCGTCGCCTCGGCCTGCGGCTGGCCGAAGAGCAGGTGCAGCACATTTTGAGCAGCGACCTGATGCGCGCGCAGCAGACCGCCGCGCCCGCCGCCCAGCAGCTGTCGCTGCCGGTGGTGACGTCGGCGGGCTTGCGCGAGCAGTTCTTCGGCGTGGTCGAGGGCATGCGCTCCGACGAAATCCAGAGCCTGCACCCGCGCGCGTGGGAAGAGTGGCTGGAGTTCCGCGAAGACCACGCCATGCCCGAGGGCGAGACGGCGCGCGAGTTTCACACCCGCATCATCGCGGCGCTGGGCACCATCGCCACCGAGTACCGCGGCCGGCACCTGATCGTGGTCACGCACGGCGGCGTGCTCGACATGGTGTGGCGCACCGCCCGCGGCCTGAGCCTGAGCGGCCCGCGCACCAGCGACATTCCCAACGCGGGCTTCAACCGCATCCGCATCGCCGACCCGGCCCGGCCCGAGGCGATCGAGATCGTCGACTGGGCCGACACGCGCCACCTGGCCGACCTGCCGCCGCAACCGACCTACGACCAGACGCGGCACCTGAAGAACAAGGGCTGATGCGCTCGGCCTTCAACCAAAGCGCTCAGTTCGCAGCCTTTCAGCCTCCCAGCAGCGCGCCCAGCCCCAGCTTCTCGTAGACCGCGGCCGTCTGCCGCCGCAGCCGCAGCGACTCAGGCTGCCCGTTCAGCTGCTGCTGCAGGATGCCCTGCGCACCCGTCAGCGAGGCTTCGGTGCCGGTGCGCACCAGCGCATCGACGTACAGCTGCTCGAACAGGTCGCGCTGCGCGTGGCTGCCGCCGATTTCGATCATGCGCGGCAGCGCCACCCCCAGCCCTTCGACCGCCGCAACCAAGTCGCCCCGCGCATGCGCCACCAGGCCGTGCGCGGCCGGCACGCACACGCGCTGCCATGCGGCGCGCGTCGAAGGCGGCGCGTGGGGCGCGAAGGCCTCGATGTTGCGCAGCAGCACGTCGGCCTCGGCCCGCCCGGCGCGCGCCAGGCCGTAGAGGTACTGCAGGTCGAGAAAGGGCAGCACCTGGTCGGCCTGGCGCTGCAGCAGGTACCTCGCCACGTCGTCCCAGCGCGTGCCCACGTCGATGCCCGCGAGCTCCAGCCGCGCGAGCAGAGACACCGCGCCGATCTGGTCCTGCGAATAGTCCTTCACCACGCCCCAGGCGTGCTCGTCGTACACGGCCAGCGCCTCGGCGTCGCGGCCCAGGTCGATCAGGAACAGCGCCACGTGCCACCAGTTGTGCGTGACCATGAACGAGTTGAGCCCGCTCCACGTGTCGCTCACGCCCTGCATGAAGGCCAGGCCTTCCGCAAGCCGGCCTTCGGTGAGCATCACGTGCGCCAGCGCGTGGTGCGCCCACGGTTCCTTGCGGCACATGGCAATGGCATGGCGCGCGCTGGCCTCGGCCTCGCGCATCAGGTGGCACTGCTCGTAGCCGAAGGCGGCCATGCCGTGTACGTAGGGCACGTCGGCCGCGTGCGGCATCACGGCCAGCGCCAGCCGCAGCATGCCCGGGCAGTCGCCGGTGTTGAAGCAGTGGTACTGGCCCAGCTTGACCGACACCAGGTCGCGCGGATGTTCGCGCGCCTGCTCGGCATGCAACGCGATGGCACCCGCGATGTCGCCGTTCGCCCAGGCCTCGATGGCCGCGATGTAGCGCTGCTCGCGCGGCGTGGCGCGAGCAGCGCCCGAACGCGCCTTCGCCAGGAAGGGCCGCGCATTGGCCACCGCCTCGCGCGACTCGGCGAACAGGTGCAGCGTGGCGCAGTAGGCCTGCACGAGGGGGCTCGCATCGGTCTCGGCCAGCGCGATCAGGTTGACGGCGCGCGCCTCGGTCGAGATGAAGCCCATGACGAAGTCGTCGACCAGCGGCAGGCTGGCGGGGTCGTCGAGGGTGAGGGGGTTGCCGAGGCTGTCGGCGGCGAGCGAATTTCCGGAGGGCATGGCGGCATGGTGCCATGCCCCCGGCATTGCTTCAACGCGTCAGACGCCGGCCTGCTGGTGGCGGTACTCCTGCGTCTTGCCGCCGTAGCCGTAGGCCGCGCCGCGCGCGTCGATCACGTGGATGTACGACACCTCGTGCAGGTCGGGCCGGATCTTCGCCATGGCCGCGTGCACTTCGCGCAGGTAGCGCGCCTTCTCGGCCTTGGTGTTGGTCTCGTCGGTGACGCTGATGTCCAGGTGGAAGGCCGACTTGCCCAGCGCCGCGAGCGACTGCCCGCCGATGAACCACGCGTCGGCGGCGATGTACTGCACGGTGATGGCGATCACCGGCAGCTGCTTGCCGAGCACGCTTTGCGTGAGCTCGGCGACCGCGTCGACGGTCTTGCGGGTGAGGTCGGCGTCGGGTTGGCCGGAGAGGTGGACGACGATGTGGGGCATGGCGGACTCCTGTAGGAAAGCGTTGAAGGGGTTGAAAGGGTTGAAAGGGTTGAAAAGGGGTGGTCGATGGGGTGATTGTGCGAACAGACAGTCCATCGGAAAAGCGGGAAGATATGATGAATGCCATCGGCTGAACGAATGGATTAATAAATCATGCAAGGTTTCGACCTGGAGCAATTGCGCACGCTGGTGGCGGTGGCCGACGCGGGCAGCCTGACGGCCGCGGCGCCGCGCGTGTTCCTGTCGCAGTCGTCGGTCAGCGAGCAGATCAGAAAGCTGGAAGAGCGGGCGGGCCAGTCGCTGCTCACGCGCAGCAAGGCGGGCGTGTCGCCCACCGAGGCCGGGCTGAAGCTGCTGGCCTACGCCCGGCGCATCCTGGCGATGAGCGACGAAGCCTTTCGCGACCTGCACGGCGAGACGCTGCAGGGCGAGCTGCGCCTTGCGGTCACCGACTACTTTCGCCCCGGCGACCTGACGCGGCTGCTGGGCCGGCTCGGCGAGAGCTACCCGCAGGTGCGGTTGAACGTCGGCATCCTGAAGAGCGACGAGTTGCGCGCGGCCTACGCGCGTGGCGATTTCGACGTGGGGCTCGCGATGAACATCGCCGGCGTGTCCGCCGCCCAGCCGCGGGCGTCGGTGATCCGGCGCGAGTCGCTGGCGTGGCTGGGCGCGCAGGGCATGCGCCTCGCGCGGGGCGAGCCGGTGCGGTTGCTGGCGCTGCCGGACACCTGCTCGCTGCACCAGTTCACGGTGGCCTTGCTGCGGCGCAAGCGCGTGCCGTACGCGCTGGCGCATGTGGCGTCGGGCGTGGCCGGCCTGCAGTCGGCCCTGGCCGCGGGGCTGGGTGTCGCGTGCCTCAACGAGTCGGCGATCAGCGAGGGCGTCGCGCGGCTGGCAACGCCCCACGGTCTGCCGGCGCTGCCGCGCGTGACCTTCGAGTTCCTGCCGGGGCGCCGGGGAGAAACAGACTTCGTGACCCGGGCGCGCGAGATGCTGGCGACCCAGCTGGTGTGAACGGCAGCTGAGCGAGCAACTGAGCCACCGCACCGCCGGCTCCCTGATGGGAACAACGCGCAGCGAGGTGGCGCGGGATTTGCGTCACCCTCCGCCATGGACGCGCCCCCTCCCACTTCCACCCCGGCCTGGCTGCGCCATTCCCGTTTCGACGACGCGCAGGCGATCTTCTCGGGCACGCTGTTCGTCGCCATCGCGATGATGCTGTTCGGCCAGGCGGGGCTGCTCACGGGGGGCACGGCCGGTGCCGCGTTCCTGTTGCACTACGCCACCGGCGCGAGCTTCGGCAAGCTGTTCTTCCTGGTCAATCTGCCGTTCTACTGGTTCGCGTGGCGCCACATGGGCCGGGCGTTCACGGTGAAGACTTTTTCGGCGATCGCGTTGCTGTCGGTCATGACCGAGTGGGCCCCGCGCTACCTGTCCATCCATTCACTGCACCCGGCCTTCGCGGCCGTGCTGGGTGGCCTGATGCTGGGCACCGGCTGCCTGTTTCTCGCCCGCCACCGCGCCAGCCTGGGCGGTGCGACCGTGTTGACGCTGTACCTGCAGGAAAAGCGCGGCTGGCCCGCCGGCAAAGTCCAGATCGCCATCGACTGCACGGTGGTGTTGCTCGCCCTGTTCGTGATTCCACCGGAACGGGTGGGCTGGTCGGTGCTGGCCGCGGTGGTGATGGGGCTGTTCTTGTGGATCAACCACAAGCCGGGGCGGTACGCGGCTACTTGAAGCTCTCGTGTTCTGGGAGTGTTCGAAGGGGCATGTGGTCGGGATGGGTGAACAGGCCGCCGGCGTGATCGTCGCCCTGAAGCAGCACCGCAAAGAAATCAGGGAACCACAGGCCAAGGCCGCTGCGGCTCCCGAATCTGCTCGAACGCACGCGCCACGCGCAACACCCCGAGGTCGTCGAAGCGTTGGCCCGCAATCTGCAGCCCTATCGGCATGCCATCCGCCGAATAGCCGCAGTTCACCGAAGCCGCCGGCTGCTCCGACATGTTGAAGGGCACCGTGAACCCGATGTGTTCCAGCGGACGCAAAGGGTCGTTCGTCGGCGAGGGTGCTTCGGCTGCCGCCGGCATGTTGGGCGACACCGGCGAAATCACGTAGTCGAAACGCGCGCACGCCGCCACCGCCGCAACGCGCGTCGCATGGAACTGGCTGAACCCGCGGAACACGTGCTCGCCGCTGAACTCGGCCGCGCTCTCCGCCCACTCGCGGATGTAGGGCAACACCTTCGCGCGCTGGTCCGCGCGCAGGCCCTTCATGTCCACCAGCGAACGCATGCGCCACAGATGGTCCATGCCGTCGAGCATGGCCTGCGACATGAACGGTTGCATCGGTTCGATGATGGCGCCCGCCTTCTCCAGCAGGCGCGCCGCATGCTCCACCGCCGCCTGGATCTCCGGCTCGACCGCCAGCCCGCAGCCTGCGTCGAGCAGCAGCCCGATGCGCAAGCCGCGCAGATGGTCGGGCGACACGTCGAAGGCCTCCCAGTCGATGTCCTGCGGCGGCAGGCTCATGCTGTCGCGCGCATCGGGCTTCGACAGCGCCTGCATCACCAGCGCCGCGTCGCCCACGGTGCGCGTCATCGGCCCCGCCGCGCGGCCCATGTAGGGCGGGTCGATCGGTATGCGCCCCAGGCTCGGCTTCAGCGTGAACACGCCGCACCAGCTCGCGGGCAGGCGCAGCGAACCACCGATGTCGGTGCCCAGGTGCAGCGGGCCGTAGCCCGCCGCGGTGGCGGCGCCAGCGCCCGCGCTGGAGCCGCCCGGCGTGAGCCGCAGGTTCCAGGGGTTGCGCGCCAGCGTGTGAAAGCTAGACAGGCCCGAAGACAGCATGCCGTAGTCGGGCATGGTCGTCTTGCTGACGATCACCGCGCCGGCTTCCTTCATGCGCGCGGCCGGCGGTGCGTCGGCGGCGGCAGGCCGCAGGTCGACCGCGGCGGTGCCGGCGGGCATCGGGTCGCCGCGCGTGGCGATGTTTTCCTTGAGGGTGGCCGGCACGCCGTCGAGCGGGCCGAGCGCGTCGCCGCGCTGCCAGCGTGCTTCCGAGGCGCGCGCCTGCGCGAGCGCGGCCTCGGGCCTGAACAGCCAGGTCGCCTGCAGGTGCGGCTCCCAGCGTTCGATTTGCGCGATCACGGCCTGCGTGACCTCCACCGGCGAGAGCTTGCGGTCGCGGTAGGCCGCGGCAAGCTCCTGCGCGGTCAGCTCATTCAGCCCCACGACAGCGCCGACAGGTCGTTCACGAAGATGGGGTTGTCCTTCCAGATGCCCTTGACGTTCTTCTTCGCCACGGTCGGGAACTGCGGCTGGTACAGGAAGCCGTTGGCCGCGTCGGTGGCCAGCATCTTCTGCGCGTCGCCCAGCAGCTTGTTGCGCTCCGTGGCGCTGCTGGTGCTCTTGATCTTGTCGAACAGCGTGTCGAAGGCCTTCGACTGGTAGCCCCAGTAGTAGTCCGACTTGGCGTAGTTGCCCAGGTCGAAGGGCTCCACGTGCGACACGATCGACAGGTCGTAGTCCTTGTTGCCGTAGGTGCCGCTGAGCCACTGGGCCCACTCCACGTTCTGCACCTTCACCACGATGCCGATCTTGGCGAGCTGGGCCACGATGACCTCGCCGCCCTGGCGAGCGTACGGAGGAGGCGGCAGCGTCATCTTCAGTTCGAGCGGCGTCTTCACGCCGGCCTCGGCCAGCAGCTTCTTGGCCTTCTCGATGTCGAATGGGTTGATGCCGGTGGTGTCCACATAGCCCGCCGCGCCCGGCACGTAGTGGCTGCCGATGGGCACGCCGAAGCCGTCGGCCGCGCCTTCGATCACGGCCTTGCGGTCGATGGCCGCGAGGATGGCGCGGCGCACGCGCACGTCGTCCAGCGGCTTCTTGCGGTTGTTGATCGACAGGATGGTCTTGGCGCGCGAGCCCGCCAGGATCACCTGGAACTGCGGGTTCATCTTGAACTGCGGCACCACGCGCGTGCCGATGCGCGCGAACACGTCCACGTCGCCCGAGAGCATGGCCGCGGCCTGCGCGGCCGTGTCGGAGATGAAGCGGAAGGTGACCTTGTTGATCTTCGCGGTGGCGGGGCTGCGAAAGCCTTCCCACTTGCTCAGCGTGAGCGACGAGCCCTTGGCCCAGGCGTCGAGCTTGTAGGGGCCGGTGCCCACGGGCTTGTTGGCGTTGGTGTCGGCGCTCTTGGGCTCGACGATGACGGCCGTGGCCTGGCCCAGCACGAAGGGCAGGTCGGGATCGATCTCCTTGTTGATGACCACCACCGTGTAGTCGTCCACCGCCTGGGTGCTCAGGTTGGCGAAGGTGCGCTTGTCCTTGTTGGTGCTCTTCTCGCCGCCGGCGCGGTCGAACGAGAACTTGACGGCGGCCGCGTTGAAGGGCTCGCCGTTCTGGAACTTCACGCCGCGCTTGAGCTTGAAGGTGTAGGTCTTCAGGTCGGGCGAGACCTCCCAGCTGTCGGCCAGCAGCGGCGTGACGCTGCCGTCGGCGTTGATCTTGGTGAGCGTTTCCAGGATGTTGTACTGCACCACCTCTGCAATGGCGGCGGCGGCGCCGGAGGTCGGGTCCAGGCCCGGCGGTTCGAGCGCCATGCCGATCACGATGGCGTCCTTCCTGCCCTGCGCCATGCCGGCGAGCGGGGTGGCCAGCGCGACGGTGGCGCCAGCGGTGGTAAGGAGGGTGCGGCGGTTCAACATACGTGTGATCTCCGGAAAAACAAGCCAGGGTCGAATGACTGCTTCGGCGCGCGCCGTGCCCCGAAGGGAGGCGCCGCGCCACGAAAGACACGACACGCAGCACGAAAGATGCCACGTGCGCAGCCGGTCATTCTCTCGCAGCGCGCGCGCCGGCGCGCGGCCGGCGGAGCGGTTTTTCGTCGGGGGCTTCCCGTAGGTCAGGGCCCGGCGGGCGCCTGCTTCAGGCCCACGAGAGCGCGGCGATGTCGTTCACGAAGATCGGCGCGTCCTTCCACAGGCCGCGCAGGTTGCGCGACGCCACGGTGATGAACTGCGGCTGAAAGAGAAACACGTTGGCCGAGTCTTCGGCCAGCAGCCGCTGCGCGTCGCCCAGGTAGCGCAGGCGGTCGGCCGGGCGCGGGGCGTTGCGCGCCTTGTCGAACAGCTCGTTGAACTTCGCCGACTGGTAGCCCCAGTAGTACTCGGGCTTGGTGTAGTTCACCAGGTCGAAGGGCTCGACGTGCAGGATCAGCGAGAGGTCGTAGTTCTTGTTGCCGTAGGTGCCGCTGATCCACTGCGCCCACTCGACGTTCTGGATCTTCGCGACGATGCCGATCTTGGCCAGCTGCGCGGCGATCAGCTCGCCGCCCTGGCGTGCGTAGGGTGGCGGCGGCAGCACGAGGTCGAGCTCCAGCGGCGTCTTCACGCCGGCCTCGGCCAGCAGCTTCTTCGCCTTCTCGATGTCGAAGGGGTTGACGCCCGTGGTGTCCACGTAGCCCGGCGCGCCCGGCACGTAGTGGCTGCCGATCGGAATGCCGCGCCCGTCCACGGCCGCCTCGATCACGGCCTTGCGGTCGATGGCCGCGGCAATGGCGCGGCGCACGCGCACGTCGTCCAGCGGCTTGCGCTTGTTGTTGATGGCCAGGATGGTCTTGCCGCGCGAGGCGTTGAACACGATCTGGAAGCGCTTGTCGTTCTCGAACTGCGGCAGGCTGCGCGACACCGAGGCGTGCGGGAACAGGTCGACGTCGCCCGACAGCAGCGCGGTGGTCTGCGCCGCCGGCTCCGAGATGAAGCGAAAGCTCGCCTTGCGGATCTGCACCGCCGAGGCGTTGCGCCAGCCGTCCCACTTCGCCAGCACGATGCCCGAGCCCTTGGCCCAGCTGTCGAGCCGGTAGGGGCCGGTGCCCACGGGCTTGGTGGCGTTGGTGTCCACCGTCCTGGGCTCCACCAGGATGGCGGAGGCCTGGCCCAGCAGGAAGAGCAGGTCGGGCTCGATCTCCTTGTTGATCAGCACCACCGTGTGCTCGTCGACCACCTGCGTGGCGATGTTGGTGAAGGTGCGCTTGTCCTTGTTGGTGCTGTTGGCCGCGGCCGCGCGATCGAACGAGAACTTGACGGACTGCGCGTTGAACGGCTCGCCGTTCTGGAACTTCACGCCCTGCCGCAGCTTGAAGGTGTAGGTCTTCAGGTCGGGCGAGATGTCCCAGCGCTCGGCCAGCAGCGGCGTGACGCTGCCGTCGGAGTTGATCTTGGTGAGCGTCTCGAAGACGGTGTAGAGCACCACCTCGGCAATCTCGGCGCCGGCCTTGGCCGTGGGGTCGAGGCCTGTCGGCTCCAGCGTGAGCCCGATCACCAGCGCGTCTTTCCTGCGTTGCGCGAAGGCTGCCGGCAGGGCCAGCGGGGTGAGGGCTGCGGCGCCGGTGGCGAGCAGGGTGCGTCTTTTGAGCATGAAGCGATGTCCTCCGAACAAGGGGCAGGCATCATCCGCGAGAGCGGGGTGCGGGCGCAACCAGATGCTTATGACCCACTCATCCTAAGCAGGGCCGGAGGCGCTTCGGTGTCAGGTGGGCAGCAGCGTGCCGCCGGCGGGCGTGCGCGGCACCGCGTCGAGCAGCGTGCGCGTGTACGGGTGCTGCGCGTGATGGAACAACTCGGCGGGCGGACCCTGCTCGACGATCTTGCCCTTGAACACCACGCACACCTCGTCGCACAGGTGGTTGACCACCGCGAGGTCGTGGCTGATGAGCAGGTAGCTGATGCCGAACTGCTGCTGCAGGTCCTGCATGAGGTTGAGCACCTGCGCCTGCACCGACACGTCGAGCGCGCTGACCGGCTCGTCGGCGACGATGAGCTTGGGCCGCGTGATGAGCGCGCGCGCAATGGCGATGCGCTGGCGCTGCCCGCCCGAGAACTCGTGCGGGTACTTGTCCATGTCGGTGGTGCGCAGGCCGACGGCGGCCAGCGCTTCGGAGGCGCGCTCGCGTTGTTCGGCGCGGCTGGTCTCGGCCAGCGCCTCGAGCGGTTCGGCCACGATGCGCGCGACGGTCTGGCGCGGGTCGAGCGAGCCGTAAGGGTCTTGGAACACCATCTGGAAATCGCGCCGCGCGGTGCGCAGCTCGTTCTTCGACAGCGTGTGCAGGTCGCGGCCTTCGAGCGAGACGCTGCCGGAGGTGGGCGTGTCGAGCGCCATCACGAGGCGCGCGATGGTCGACTTGCCCGAGCCCGATTCGCCGACGATGCCCACGCTCTGGCCGGCCTGCACGTCGAAGCTCACGCCATTCAGCGCCTTCACGGTGGGCGGCGGGCCGAAGAGCTTCTCGCGCGGCAGCGCGTAGTGGCGCACGAGGTCGGTGACGCGCAGCAACGGTGGGGTGGCGGTGCCTTGGGTGCCTTGGGTGTCTTGGCTCATGGCGAGATGGCCTCTTGTGCGCCTTGCACGGCGATTTCTTCGAGGCGAATGCAGCGCACCGCATGGTCGTCGGGCAGCATGGTGGGCGGTGGCTTCGTGGTCTTGCAGGCGTCCACCGTGTAGCTGCAGCGGCCCGCGAAGGGGCAGCCCGATGGCAGGTCGACCAGCTCGGGCACGCTGCCCTTGATGGTGGCCAGGCGCAGGCCGCGCGGCGCGCCGATGGCAGGACGCGCGGCGAACAGGCCCTGCGTGTAGGGGTGTGCGCGGCGCGCGAACACGGCCGCGGTCGGGCCGCTTTCGACCACGCTGCCGCCGTACATCACGAGCATCTTCGAGACGGTCTGCGCGATCACGCCGAGGTCGTGCGAAATCAAGATCAACGCCATGCCGCGCTCGGCCACCAGGCTCTGGATGAGCTCGAGGATCTGCTTCTGGATGGTCACGTCGAGCGCGGTGGTGGGCTCGTCGGCAATCAGCAGGTCGGGGCCGCAGGCCAGCGCCATGGCGATGCCGATGCGCTGCCGCTGGCCGCCGGAGAACTGGTGCGGATACGCATCGAGCCGCGAGGCCGCGTCGGGAATGCCCACGCGCTCGAGCAGCGCGAGCACTTCCTTGCGCGTGTCGGCCTTCGACAGGCCGCGGTGCAGGCGCAGCGGCTCGCCGACCTGGCGCGCGATGGTGTGCACCGGGTTCAGCGCCGTCATCGGCTCCTGGAAGATCATGCCGATGCGGTTGCCGCGAATCTGGCACATCGACTTCTCGTCGCGCCCGACCAGCTCGGTGCCGTCGAAGCGGATGCTGCCCGTGACCTTGGCAGTCGAGGGCAGCAGGCCCATGAGCGACATCACGGTGATCGACTTGCCGCAGCCCGACTCGCCGACGATGCCCAGCGTTTCGCCGCGCTCCAGCGTGAAGTCGATGCCGCGCACGGCCTCGGCGGGGCCGCGTTGCGTCTGCAGTTCGATGCGGAGGTCCTTGACCTGGAGGAGTGGCATGTGGCTTACCTCACTTCATCTCGCGCGGGCAAGCCGCGGGTCGAGCAGGTCGCGCAGCCCGTCGCCGAGCAGGTTCAGGCCCAGCACCGCGAAGGCGATGGCCATGCCGGGGAACACCGCGAGCAGGGGCGACTGGAACATCATGGTCTGCGCCTCGCTCAGCATGCGGCCCCACGAGGGTTGCGGCGGCTGCGTGCCCAGGCCGAGATACGACAGCGCGGCCTCGGCCAGGATCGCGATGGCGAAGCGAATGGTGATCTGCACGATCAGCACGGCCGAGATGTTCGGCAGCACGTGCTGCATGGTGATGGCGAAGCCGCCCTTGCCGCAGGCGCGTGCGGCTGCCACGTACTCGCGCGACCAGATGGCGTTGGCCGAGGCGCGCGTGATGCGCGCGAAGGTGGGAATGTTGTAGATGCCGATCGCGATGATCGCGTTGACGATGCCCGCGCCGAACACGGCCGTCATCATGATGGCCGACAGGATGGCGGGGAAGGCGAGCGAGAAGTCGGTGAGCCGCATGATGGCTTCCTCGACCCAGCCGCGCTTGGCGGCTGCGAGCAGGCCCAGCGCCGTGCCGACCACGAGGCCGATGCCCACCGCGATCACGCCCACCAGGATGGACGCGCGCGCGCCCACCAGCAGCAGCGAGCCCACGTCGCGCCCGTAGGTGTCGGTGCCCAGCCAGTGCGAGCCCGAGGGCGGCTTGAGCTTGTTGGCCATGTCCATGTCGTAGGGCGACCAGGGCGTCCACACCAGCGACACGCCGGCGGCCAGCAACAGCAGCAGGGTCAGCACGCCGCCGATGACGAAGCTGCGGTGGTGCAACGCGCGGCGCCAGAAGCCGGGCACCTTGAGCGCCGCGGCGCTCGGGACTGTCACGGTGCTCATATGTCGCTGGCCTTGATGCGCGGGTCGATCACGGCGTACAGCACGTCGACCACGAAATTCACGATGACGACCATGGCTGCCAGCAGCATCACGCAGTTGCGCACCACGATCAGGTCGCGGTTGCTGATGGCCTGGAAGATCAGCCGGCCCAGCCCTGGCAGATAGAACACGTTCTCCACCACGATGGTGCCGGCCAGCAGTTCGGAAAACTGCATGCCCATGACGGTGATGACCGGAATCATCGCGTTGCGCAGCACGTGGGTCCACAGCACCATGCGCTGCGAAACGCCCTTGGCCCGCGCGGTGCGAACGAAGTCTTCGCGCATCACTTCGAGCACCGCCGAACGCGTGATGCGCGCGAGGATGGCGGCCTGCACGACCGCGAGCGAAAGCGCGGGCAGCAGCAGCGACTTGATGCCCGCGAAGAAGCCTTCGCCCCAACCCTCGAAGCCGCCGGCCGAGAACCACTGGAGTTGCACCGAGAAGACAAGGATCAGCAGGATCGCGAACCAGAAATTGGGAATGGCGATGCCCACCTGCGCCATGCCCATGAGGCCGACGTCACCGAGCTTGTTGTGGCGCGCCGCGGCCGTGACGCCGACGAGCAGGGCGATCACGACGGTGAGCGTCATCGCCATCAGGGCCAGCGGCACGGTGAGCGCGAGGCGTTCGAGGATGAGGTCGAGCACGGGCGAGCTGTAGGCGTAGCTGTCGCCCAGGTTGCCGGTGAGCAGGCCGCCGATCCAGTGCCAGTAGCGCGTCCACGCGGGCTGGTCGAGGCCCAGCTTGGTGGCCAGGGCGGCCACGGCGTCGGGCGAGGCATCGGGGCCCATGAGCATCTGCGCGGCGTTGCCGGGCAGGATCTCGAGGACGAGGAAGACGATGACCGAGGCGCCGATCAGGGTGCCGATCAGCGTGGCAAGGCGCTTTAGTAGAAACAGACTCATGGGGCGGGGCGCAGCATAACTGACTCCTGCAACAAGTGTGCCGTGAATGTGGCCTTTGTCATTCACCGCCGACTGCGGGTACCCGGCCGCCGATAATCGGGGCATGGCCCTCATGATCACCGACGAATGCATCAACTGCGATGTCTGCGAGCCCGAGTGCCCGAACGACGCCATCTACATGGGCGAGGCCTTCTACGAGATCGACCCGCACAAGTGCACCGAATGCGTCGGCCACTTCGACGAGCCGCAGTGCGTGCAGATCTGCCCGGTGGCCTGCATTCCGCTGAACCCCGAGCATGTGGAAAGCCGCGAGACGCTGATGCAGAAGTACGAGCGTCTCACGGCGATCAAGGTGACGGCGGCTTCACCTGGCGCCTGAAAGGCGTATGGCAAGCGCCTGAGCCGCGGTTTACCGGCACGAGGCAGGCGCAGTCAGTCGGCTGGTGTCAGTCGGCTGATTTCCGCTTCTTCCTTTTCTTCGGGGCGTCGCCAGCGGCTTTCTCCGCCGGCGGGCCCTTGAAGCTCATGCTGGACTTGTGCGGATCACCCAGCGCCTTGCGGGCGCGGTCCCTCTCGCGTTGCTCCGACATGGCGAGCCGCCTTTCGGACTGGGCCGCGCTCCTTGCTTCCCTGGCGGCGTGGCGGTCGCGGTCGTAAGCTGCTTTTTCTTGCGACAGGCGAGTGCGCTCGAGGTGGTCGGCCTGCGTCTGCGCGCTGCGTGCGCCGGCGTCGGCGGCCCGGCGGTCCTGGTCGCTGCGGTGGTCCTCCACCTTCACCGGCCTGCCGCCTTCGCAGGGGCGGTCGGAGTAGGTGTTGCCGCATCGCCAGGTCTGGGCGTGGGCGGGGTCGTGGGCGAACAAGCCCACGGAGCCGACCCACATCACCGTCATGAACAGGGCGGCACTTGCCTTTTGCCCTGTCGTTCTTCTTCTCTTCTTGCTCATTTTTATTTCTCTCCCTCCCTGCGCTCCGGTGGCCGGCTAGGTGGCGGCAGGCGTGCCCCCGTCGCCGGGCTCCCGCCGCGGCGGTTTGGGCCGGGGCGGTTTGCTCGTGTGAATGACCAGCGTCGCCTTCTCCATTTCGCCCGCCACCAGCGCGGGAACCGCGTGCAGGGTGCGCACGATGGCGTCGTCTATGGCTTCACGTTGTTCCTTGAGCGGCTTCTTCAGCACCCAGTTGACCACCTCCGACTTCACGCCGGGGTGGCCGATGCCCAGGCGCAGCCGCCAGTAGTCGCCGGTGCCGAGCTGCGCATGGATGTCGCGCAGGCCGTTGTGGCCGGCATGGCTGCCGCCGAACTTGAGCTTGGCCTGGCCGGGCACCACGTCGAGCTCGTCGTGCACGACGAGGATTTCTTCGGGCGCGATCTTGAAGAAGCGCGCCAGCGCACCGACCGACTTGCCCGACAGGTTCATGAAGGTCTGCGGTTCCAGCAGCCAGATGCTCTGGCCGCCGATGCTGGTGCGCGCCGCGAAGCCGTGGTAGCTGCGCTCGGGCACGAGGTTGAGTTTCCAGTCGCGCGCGAGGGCGTCGATCCACCAGAAGCCCGCGTTGTGGCGCGTGGCTTCGTACTCTGGGCCCGGGTTGCCGAGGCCGACGAACAGCTTGATCATGGTCGTGGATTATCCCGTCGCCAAAAGCAGAAAGGCCCGCACGGGGCGGGCCTTGTCAGCGTCAGACGCGGGAAGTGATTACTTCTTGGCGGTCTTGGCAGCAGGGGTCTTGGCGGCGGGAGCGGCCTTGCCACCCTTGCCAGCCGGAGCTGCAGCGGCTGCGTCGGCAGCGCCTTCGGCGGGTGCTTCGACTTCTTCAGCGGCCGGAGCGACGGCCGAAGCCAGCACCGGGTTGACCTTGCCGTGGCTGACCCACTTCACGCCGCGGGGCAGCTTGATGTCCTTCAGCGTGACGGTGCCGTTCTTCTTCAGGCCCGACAGGTCCACTTCGATGAACTCAGGCAGTTCGGCGGGCAGGCAGTTCACTTCCAGTTCGGTCGTGACGTGGTTCACCAGGTTGTGCTCGAGCTTGACGGCGTCGGACTCTTCCTCGCCCTTGAAGTGCAGCGGCACCTTCAGGGTCATGCGGGTCTTGGCATCGACGCGTTGGAAGTCGATGTGTTGCACCAGCTGGCGGAACGGGTGGTATTGCACGTCGCGCAGCAGAACCTTGCTGACGTTGCCGCCCAGGTCCATTTCGAGCACGGTCGAATGGAAGGCTTCCTTCTTCAGGGCGTGCCACAGCGCGTTGTGATCGATTTCGATCAGTTGCGGCTGGGTGTCACCACCGTAGACGATGCCGGGCGTCTTGCCCGTGATGCGGAGACGGCGGCTCGCACCCGTGCCCTGCTTGGCGCGCTCAAAAGCGACGAATTTCATAGTTAGCTCCTGTGGGAGTCCACCGCGACCAGTGCGACTCCGGTTCAACAAGGGCGCCTGTCCGTGAACGGAGAGGCGCCCGCTTTTTGCTCAGATCAGAACAGGTTGTCCTGGTCCGAGAACAAACTCATCACGGACTCGCCCTTGGCAATGCGCTGGATCGTTTCGGCGATCAGCGGTGCTACGGAGAGCTGGCGGATCTTTCCGCAGCCCAGGGCCGCATCGGAAAGAGGAATGGTGTTGGTCACGACCACTTCGTCGAGGGCCGACCCCTGCGTGATGCGCTCGATGGCCGGGCCCGAGAAGATCGGGTGCGTGCAGTAGGCGTACACGCTCTTGGCGCCGCGCTCCTTCAGCACTTCGGCCGCCTTCACGAGCGTGCCGGCGGTGTCGATCATGTCGTCCATGATCACGCAGTTGCGCCCGTCGATCTCGCCGATCACGTTCATGACTTCGCTGACGTTGGCCTTCGGGCGGCGCTTGTCGATGATGGCCAGGTCGCAGTTCAGTTGCTTGGCCAGCGCACGGGCGCGAACCACGCCGCCCACGTCGGGCGAGACCACGATCAGGTCTTCGTAGTTCTTGGCGCGCAGGTCGCCGAGCAGCACGGGCGAGGCATAGATGTTGTCGACCGGAATGTCGAAGAAGCCCTGGATCTGGTCGGCGTGCAGGTCCATCGTGAGCACGCGCTCGACACCGACGGTTTCCAGCAGGTTGGCCACGACCTTGGCCGAGATCGGCACGCGGCTGGAACGCGGGCGGCGATCCTGGCGGGCGTAGCCGAAGTAGGGAATCACGGCGCTGATGCGTTCGGCCGAAGCGCGCTTGAGCGCGTCGACCATGATCAGCAGTTCCATCAGGTTTTCGTTGGTCGGGGCGCAGGTCGACTGCACCACGAACACATCGCGCGCCCGCACGTTCTGGTTGATCTCGACGGTGACTTCACCGTCCGAGAAGCGACCGACGCGAGCGGCACCGAGCGAGGTGCCGAGGTTGTGCGCGATTTCTGCAGCAAGGCCAGGATTGGCATTGCCGGTGAAAACCATGAAGTCAGGGTGATTAGCCTGCATGAGCGCGTCCCGGCTGAGCGAATTGGCTGAGGAAGCCGCCAAAAGGTTGGTGATGCGTGGCGACCGGTGAGCCGCCGATTATTGCAGCGGGTGGGCTGCAAACGAAGACTGCGGCCGTTGGGCCGCAGTCTTTGAAGATTTGGCAGGGGAGAAAGGATTCGAACCTTTGCATGCTGGAATCAAAATCCAGTGCCTTAACCAGCTTGGCGACTCCCCTACACGGGTCGATGGTTTTCACCACCAACCGATATATGTCGCGTCGAACCGAGTGAACGATCCGACTATCTTCAGGTTGCCCACCCGCACAGCGGATGAACTTCCAGGTTGCTGCATTGACGAACCTGCCAGCCCTTGGGGGCTTCCAGCAGTTCCGCTTCCTGCGGCGCTTGCGGCAACTTCGCGAACACCGAACTTCCGGAGCCGGTCATCCGGGCCTTCAGTCCTTGGGCGCCGAGCCATTCGATGGCGTCGGTGACCGCGGGGCAAAGTCGCTGGGCAACCGGCTGCAGGTCGTTGTGGCCGAAATCGAAAACCGAGTCGCTCAGTGGAACCAAGCTTTCCAGGTTTGTCGCTTCGAGCGATTCGCTCTCTGCAGCAAAGCCTGTGATTATAGCAACAGGAGAAGCACGTTCAAGATATGTTGCTGAAAAAATTAATCGGGTATCGAGTCCCTCGGGAGGTTTGGCCACCGCGAAACGCGCGGAGGGGAGTGTAACCGCAGTCAGTTGCTCTCCGACGCCCTCGACCCACGCATTGTGTCCACCCAGAAAAAAAGGCACGTCGGCGCCGAGCTTCAAGCCGATGTGGGCAAGCCGCGACAGCGGCAGGTTCAGCCCCCACAGCCGATTGAGCGCCAGCAGGCAGGTGGCCGCGTCCGACGAGCCGCCCCCCATGCCCGCCTGCGCAGGCACATGCTTCGCCACGCCGATGTGGGCGCCTTGCCCTGGTGCGGCATGCGCCTGGAGCGCCCGGGCAGCGCGAAGGACGAGGTCGTCCGCCGGCAGTTCGGTCGTCAGGTCTTCGCGGCTCAATTGCCCGTCGCTGCGCAATTCGACATGCAGCGTGTCGCACCAGTCGATCAGCATGAAGACCGATTGCAACAGGTGGTAGCCGTCGTCGCGTCGGCCGGTAATGTGGAGGAAGAGGTTGAGCTTGGCCGGCGCGGGAAGGTCGTAGATCGCCTTCATGACCGTTCGAACACGATGCGCAGGTCCGCGCGCGGGCTCGGCGATTCGCGCACCGCCTGCAGGCGGCCGTTGGCCAACTGCCCCAGGTCGGGCTTCCAGCCGGGCACCGGCTCGTTCCGGCCCGCGAGCCATCCGAAAAGGGCGCCCACCGGAATGGCCGCGCCCGTGGCCGCTTCGATCAGCGCATCGACTGAGTCGAAGCGCCGTGTGTTGCTGCCGTCTTTCAGCAACGCTTCGCCGGGCGCCCATTGCAGCTGCGCAAGCGTGCTGCCGATCGGTGTCGTGAGCGACAGCGTGCCCGTCTCGGCGGAGCCGCGCAGGTCGAACAACGCGGCGAAAGTCTGCACCGGCTCGCTCTCGATGCGCAGCGACATGCGGCCGCTCCAGCTGTCCGAGGTCTTCGGCGCCGTGGAGCCGCCCGACAGCTGTGCGCAACCCGCGGCCAGCAGAAGCGCTGCGCCCCCTGCGGCCAGCAGCGTGCGGCGGCCGAGGTCGATGTGCGCCGTTGGCGCCAGGGCCCGTGCCTGCGCCATGCTCAGGGCTTGACCCGCAGGCGCTTGAGCGTTTCCTGCAGGGTCTCGTTCTCTGCGTCGCTCAGCAGTGCTTCTTTCCAGATCGTGACCGCGCGGTCCTTCTGGCCCACGCTCCACAGCACTTCGCCGAAGTGCGCGCCAATCTCCGGATCGGGCCGGGTCTTGTAGGCGGCTTCAAGGATGCGGATGGCCTCGTCGGTGTTGCCGAGGCGGAATTCGACCCAGCCCAGGCTGTCGGCAATGAACGGATCTTCGGGTGCCAGTTGCACGGCCTTCTGGATCAGCGTGCGTGCTTCGTCGAGGCGGATCTTTCGATCGGCGAACGAATAGCCCAGCGCGTTGTATGCGTTCTGGTTTTCCGGCTTCAGTACGATCAGCCGGCGCAGCAGGCGCTCCATGTCGTCGAGGCGGTTGAGCTTCTCGGCGATCATGGCCTGGTCATAGACGAGGTCGCTGTCGTCAGGCGCAGCGGCCGACGCCTGGGTCAGCATGTCGTAGGCGGCCTGGTACTGCTTGGCGTCGCGCAGCAGCTGCACTTCGGCGAGAAATTTCTGCTTCTTGTCTTCCGCGGTGCGCTCCGGCAGGCTGCGGATGACCTCGCGGGCTTGGGGCAGCTTGCCCTGGCGCGCCAGCAGCGCGGCGCGGCGGGTTTGCGCGGCCACCACTTCTTCACCGCCGTCGACGCGCGACAGCCAGCGCTCGGCGCCCGCGTAGTCCTTACGCCGTTCCGCCAGTTGCGACAACGCGAAGTACGCCTGCGCCACGCTGCGCTTGCGGTCGGACGCGTCCTGGTCCTTGTTGGCCTGGCTGTTCGACAGCTCGATGAAGCGCTTGATCGATGCTTCGGCCGCGGCGTCCTGCTTGGCCTGCATCTGCAGGCTGCCGAGCAGCAGCCAGGGTTCCGCCAGATCGGGCCGCGACGAGGTGACAGCCTGCAGTTGCACGGACGCGTCGTTGAAGCGGCGGTTTTCCACCAGCACCCGTGCGTACGCCACGCGCAGGTCGGGCGATGCCTTGGGGTTGTTGTTCAGGAAGCGCGTGACGATCGGCTCGGCCAGCGGCTGGCCGGGGTCGATCATTTCAAGCGCCAGCGCGGGCGGTGCGTCGGAGGCCGGGTCGATTTCCTGGCCCTTGCGCGCGGCGTCCAGCGCCCCGGAGGCGTCTCCGGCATTGAGCCGCAGGCGCCCCACGGTGGCCCAGGCCAGGCCGCCGGTGGTCGGGCTCTTGAGCTCGTCGACCAGTGCCTGCTCGACCACCGACGCGGCCAGCTTCTTGTCCGCGGCGCGCGAGTAGTTGCGCGCAATCACGGCCATCAGCAGCGGGCGTTCGATTTGCGAGGTGGCCGCCACTTCGGCGCGCAACGGCTCGACCGTTTCGCTGATGCGGTTCAGCGCAATGAGAATCTGCAGTTCGATGCGACGTGCGTCGCGCGAAGTCGGCAGTGTTTCCTGCCAGGCGCGGGCCGCGGCCAACGCCGCGTCGCCGGAGCGCGACTGCAGTGCGATTTCGACCGCACGCTGGAACAGCTTGCCGTCGCGCAAGCGGCGGGCGGCATCCAGCACCAGTGCGTAGCCCGAGCCGGGGTCGCCGGTGCGGGTCGTGAGCTCGCCCATGAGGATCTCGTAGAACAGGTCGGCCGTGAGCGCCGAGGGCTGTGCTTCGGGTTCGCTCGCCGGCTTGGCTGCCACCACCCGCGGCTTGGCCGCGGGCTTGGGCGGCGCGGACCGCTCGATGACCGGCGCGGGGCTGGTGGGGGCTGCGGGATCGGATGTTTGTGCTTGGGCGGCACAAGCCAGCAAGGCGAGAGACGCGGCCGCCGCAAGGCGGTGTCGGCGGGGCGAAAGATTCATCTGACCATAATAATCCAGGCTTTTGAACGAGCGCCGCGCGGGGGCTTCGCCGCCGCGGGTGTTTGCCGGAGATTTACTTTTCATGCCCGAATTACCCGAAGTCGAAGTCACCCGGCGCGGTTTTGCCGACCGCATTGCCGGTGCGCGCATCGACGCGGTGCGCATCGGCAAGCCGCTGCGATGGGCCTTGATGGTGCTGCCCGAGGCACTGGTCGGGCGCAAGGTGCTGCAGGTGCGCCGGCGCGGCAAATACCTGCTGATCGACCTCGACCAGGGCATCCTGCTGCTGCACCTGGGCATGTCGGGCAGCCTGCGTTTCGACATGACCCTGCCGCCACCCGGCGTGCACGATCACTTCGACCTGGTGACCGACCGTGGCACGCTGCGGCTGAACGACCCGCGCCGCTTCGGCGCGGTGGTCTACGTCGAGCACGAAGACGCGCCCTGGGCCATCAAGCTGCTGGGCGGCCTGGGCATGGAGCCGCTGGGCGATGCCTTCGACCTCGACGCCTTCCATGCCGGCCTGAAGAAGCGCAAGAGCGCCGTCAAGCAGGTGTTGCTGGCGGGCGACGTGGTGGTGGGCGTGGGCAACATCTATGCGTCGGAGGCGTTGTTCCAGGCCGGCATTCGGCCGACGCTGTCGGCCGCGCGCATCAGCAGGCCGCGCGCGGCGAAGTTGCACGCCGCGGTGCGCGAGATATTGGCGCGGGCGGTGGAAAAGGGCGGCAGCACGCTGCGCGACTTCTCAGGGGTGGACGGCAAGAACGGCTATTTCCAGCTCGAGGCGACCGTGTACGGCCGCGCCGGCGAGCCGTGCCGGGTCTGCGCGACGCCGATCCGCTTGCTGCGCCAGGGGCAACGCTCGACTTACTACTGCCCCAACTGTCAGAAGTAAACCTGAAACCTCAAACGTGGAACGCCGCCAACACCTTGAACGGAATCGCCCGAAAACGGTTGTTGCGCGCCTCCCGATGCTATATTTGTAAGCTCTTTCTTACACATTTCCCTTGAGCCGCTCTTTCAACCAACAACTCGACCAGCACGGCGCGTGGCGAAGCAATTTCGCTCGCCGGCTGCAGTGGCTGTCCCGCTGGCTGACCGAGAACGAGCTGCTTGACCAGTCGGTGGCCGAGCGCTTGCGCGGGCTCGAGACGCAGATCCGCACCAGCAAGGTCATGGTCGCGTTCGTGGCGGAGTTCTCGCGCGGCAAGTCGGAGCTGATCAACGCTATCTTCTTTGCCGGCTACGGGCGCCGCATCATGCCTGCGAGCGCGGGCCGAACCACGATGTGCCCGACCGAGCTGGGCTACGACCCCGCGCTGGCGCCCAAGCTGCGCCTGCTGCCCATCGAGACCCGGCTGGAGCCGCATTCGCTCGCCCACTGGCGCGAGAAGCCCACGCGCTGGACCGAGATCGCCATCGACGTCGTCAACGCCGAGCAACTCGCGCAGGCGATGGGCAAGGTGGCCGAGGTGCGGTGGGTCAGCAAGGAAGAAGCGCGCACGCTGGGCTTCTGGAACGACGAAACGCCCGACGACAACCCGGTGCAGGACGCCGAGGGCCGCGTCGAAATTCCGCGCTGGCGCCATGCCGTGCTGAACATGCCGCATCCGCTGCTGGAGCAGGGGCTGGTGATTCTGGACACGCCCGGCCTGAACGCGATCGGCGCGGAACCCGAGCTGACGGTCAGCCTCATTCCCCAGGCGCATGCGGTCGTGTTCATCCTGGGCGCCGAAACCGGCGTGACGCGCTCCGATTTGTCGATCTGGCGCGAACACCTGATCACAGAGGACGAAGGCAACGACACGCGCTTCGTGGTGCTCAACAAGATCGACACCATGTGGGACACGCTGAGCACGCCCGCGCAGATCGAGCAGCAGATCGAGCGCCAGCGCGAAGGCGCGGCGCGGCTGCTCGAGGTGCCGCTGGCGCAGGTGCTGCCGGTGTCCGCGCAGAAGGGGCTGCAGGCCAAGATCCAGCGCGACGTGCAGCTGCTGCAGGCCAGCCGCCTGCCGGCGCTCGAAGCCTTGCTGGGCGAAGGCGTGCTGGGCAAGCGCGAGACCATGTTGCGGCTGGCGGTCGATGCGGGCATGACCGCGCTGCGCGCCGAGGCCGAGCGCATCCTGAAGGTGCGCCAGCGCGACCTGTCCGAGCAGGCGCTCGAACTGCAGGGGCTGCGCGGCAAGAACGTGTCGGTGATTCGCCACATGCGCGCGCGCATCGACCAGGAACACGCCGAATTCGAAGGCAGCAACACGCGCATCCTGGCGCTGCGCTCGGTGCAGGGCAAGTTGTTGCGCGAGGTGTATGCCGTGCTCGGGCGCACCGCGCTCAAGGCCGACATGGTGCGGCTGTCGGCCGCGCTCAAGCGGCCCGGCGTCAAGTTCAACGTGCGCAAGGTGTACGGCGAGACCTTCGATTCGCTGCGCAACAACCTGCGCGAAGTGCAGGCGACCACGGCCGAGATCCAGTCGATGCTGCACGCCACCTTTCGCCAGCTCAATGCCGAGCAGGGCTTCACGCTGCAGGCGCCGGCCGAGCCTGATCTCACCGGCTTCGAGCAGGAGCTCAGCCAGATCGAGCGCAGCCACATCCATTACCTGGGCGTGGGCAACCTGCTGAAGCTGGCGCAGGCCGATTTCTGCGACAAGCTGGTGCGCGCGCTGGCCAGCCGCCTGCGGCTGGTCAACGAGGCCGCCATGACCGAGGTCGAGCGCTGGAGCAAGGGCGCGAGCGCGCAGATCGATGCGCAGCTCAAGGAGCGCAGGCGCAATTTCAGCAAGCGCATCGAGGCCATCGAGCGCATCCAGAGCGCGGCGGGCAACCTCGACGAGCGCCTGCTCGAACTGGCCGCGCAGGAGCGCGACCTGGCCGAACTGCATGTGCGGCTGCGCGAGTTCACTTCGCTGATCGCGCAGCCCGGAAAGCCGCAGGCAGCGGCCACGGTCGGCGAGCTGCGTGCGGCCTGAGCGTTCCGCCGCCGCGGCGGCTGCAACTTCATCTCTGCCCGCCGACTTCGCCGCGCAGGTCGTGAGCTGGCAGCGCACCCACGGGCGCAGCCAGTTGCCGTGGCAGAACACGCGCGATCCGTACCGCGTATGGCTGTCGGAAGTGATGCTGCAGCAGACGCAGGTGACGACGGTGCTGGGTTACTTCGCGCGTTTTCTCGAGCGCTTCCCCGATGTGAAGGCGCTGGCCGCGGGCACGGAAGACGAGGTGTTCGGCCTCTGGAGCGGCTTGGGCTACTACAGCCGGGCGCGCAACATGCACCGCTGCGCGCAGGACGTGGTCGCGCGCTTCGGCGGCGAGTTTCCGCACACGGCCGCCGAACTGGTCACGCTGCCCGGCATCGGGCGCTCGACATCGGCGGCGATTGCCGCCTTCTGCTTCGGCGAGCGCGTGGCGATCCTCGACGGCAACGTGAAGCGCGTGCTGACGCGCGTGCTCGGTTTTGCGGGCGACATGTCGTCCGCAGCGCAGGAGCGCGCACTGTGGGACCTGGCAACGCAGTTGCTGCCGCCCGCCGAGCAGCGTGAAGCCATCGCGCACTACACGCAGGGGTTGATGGACCTGGGCGCCACCGTGTGCCTGCCACGCAAGCCCAGTTGCATGATCTGCCCGGTCAACCGGAGCTGCACGGCCCTGCGCGAAGGCGCGCCCGAGCGCTACCCGGTGAAGACGCGCAAGCTCAAGCGCAGCGCCCAGTCGCTGTGGGTGCTGCTGGCGCGCGACGCGCAGGGCCGGGTCTGGCTGGAGAAGCGGCCGGCCAAGGGCATCTGGGCCGGGCTGTATTGCCTGCCCGTGTTCGACAGCCGCGAAGACCTGCTCGCCGCATTGCCGGCAGCAACGCAGCACGGCGTGCAAGACCTGCCGGCCTTCGTGCACGTGCTGACCCACAAGGACCTGCACCTGCATCCTGTGCAGCTGCACGGCGCGCAGCCGCAAGGCGAGGGCGCGCGATGGGTGGAGGCGGAGGAATGGCGCCGGCTGGGCCTGCCGGCGCCGATGCGCAAGCTGCTCGAAAGCGGCGCGGTCTAGAAAGTTTCTAGAGCTTCGCGCCGCTCAGTTCGCGTCGAGCTCGCGGTGCCGTTTCAGCGAACCCCAGCGCGCGCCGAACGAGCGCGCCAGTTGCTCCACCAGGAACACGGAGCGGTGCTGCCCGCCGGTGCAGCCGATGGCCACCGTCACATAGCTGCGATGGTCGCGTGCCAGCGCATCGAGCCAATGCGACAGGAACTGCTCGATGTCGTCGTACATGCGCGCCACGTCGTCGTGCTCGCGCAGCCATTCGATCACCGGTTCGTCGCGCCCCGTGAGCGGCCGCAACGCGGGCACGTAGTGCGGGTTGGGCAGCATGCGCACATCGAACACGTAGTCGGCGTCCAGCGGCACGCCGCGCTTGAACGCGAACGACTCGAACACCAGCGTCAGCGCGTTCTGCGGCGCCGAGATCAGCGACTTGATGTAGCTCTGCAGCTGCGCGGGCCGTATCAAGCTGGTGTCGATCACGTCGGCGCCGTCGCGCAGGTCGGCCAGCAGCTCGCGCTCCAGCTCGATGGCCTGCATCAGCACGCGATGCTGCTCGGGCACGTCGGTGCGGCCCTCCTGGCGCGAGAGCGGATGGCGGCGGCGGGTTTCGGAATAGCGGCGCAGCAGCGCGTCGGTGGTGGCGTCGAGGAACAGCGAGCGCAGCGAGATGCCGCCGTCGCGCCGCAGCGCCTCGAGCTGCAGCGGCACGATGGGCAGCGACACGCCGCTGCGCACGTCCATGGCAATGGCCACGCGCGGCGTGGCTTGCTCGTGCTGCAGGGCGATGAACGCGGTCAGCAGCTCGGGCGGCAAGTTGTCGACGCAGTAGTAGCCGGCGTCTTCCAGCGCATGCAAGGCCACCGACTTGCCGGAACCCGACATGCCGGTGATGAGCACGAGGTCGAGGTGGTTCATGGCGACGTCACCGGGGCCGTGGCGCTCTTGTGGCCCAGCATCTCGCGTGCATGGGCCAGCGAGGTCTGCGAGACCTTTTCGCCGCCCAGCATGCGGGCGATTTCCTTGGCGCGGTGGTCGTCGTCTAGGCGCGACACGCCGCTTTCGGTGCGCGGGCCGTCCTTGCCGGCGGCCGCCGTCTGTCGCTTGGCGACCACCAGGTGGTGGTCGGCGCAGGCGGCCACCTGGGGCAGGTGGGTCACGGCGAGCACCTGCCGGTCGCGGCCGAGCTGCTTCATGAGGCGCCCGACCGTCTCGGCGACCGCACCGCCGACGCCCGCATCGACCTCGTCGAAGATCAGCGTCTGCGCGGTGCCGAGCTGGCTGGTGGTGACGGCAATGGCCAGCGCGATGCGCGACAGCTCGCCGCCCGAGGCCACCTTGCCGATGGCGCGCGGCGTGCTGCCGGTGTGGCCGGCCACGAGGAAGGCCACTTCTTCGAGGCCGGCGCGGCCGGGCTGAGCCAGCGGCTGCAGCTCGACCTCGAAGCGCCCGCCCTGCATGCCGAGGCCCTGCATGGCCTGCGTGACCGCCTGCCCGAGGCGCGGTGCGGCCTGCTTGCGCGACTTGCCCAGCGCCTTGGCTTCCTTCATGTAGACCTGCTGCGCGGCTTCTTCGGCGCGCTCCAGCCCGTCGAGATCGCTTTGTGCGTCGAGTGCCTGCAGCTCGGCCTGCCAGCCGGCCAGCAGCGCCGGCAGGTCGGCGGGCGTGCGCTTGTAGCGGCGCGCCAGCGACATCCACAGGCCCATGCGTTCGTCCAGCTCGGCGAGGCCGTGCGGGTCGGCGTCGGTGTCGCGCAGGTAGCCGTGCAGCGAATGGGCCGCGTCGGATGCCTGTGCCACGCAGGAGGCCAGCACTTCGCCCAGGTTGCGGAATTCGGGCTCAATGTGCTCGCAGTTCTGCAGCAGCGTGGCCGCGCGCGTGAGCGCGGCGAGCGCGCCGTTGTCATCGTCTTCCAGCGCCAGGCTGGCGCCCTGCGCCGCGTCGATCAGGGCCTGGGCGTTGGAGATGCGCGAATGCGCGGTCGACAGCTCTTCCCACTCGTCGGCGCCCGGTGCGAGCTTGGCGACTTCGGAAATCTGCCACTGCAGCCGTTCGCGTTCACGCTGCAGCGAGTCTTGTGCCGAGCGCGCGTGCTCGAGCGACGAAAGCGCCTGCCGCCAGCCGTGCCACGCGGCATCAAGCGCGTCGGTGCGCACGCCCGCGTAGGCGTCGAGCAGGCCGCGCACGGCCTCGGGCCGAGTCAGGCTCTGCCAGGCGTGCTGGCCGTGGATGTCGAGCAGGTGGTCGCCCAGCTCGCGCAGTTGCGTAGCCGTGGCGGGGCTGCCGTTGATCCAGCCGCGGCTGCGGCCCTGCAGGTCGACCGTGCGGCGTAGCAGCAGGGCATCGCCGGCTTCGAAGCCGCCTTCGTCGAGCCAGGGGGCCAGGGCCGGGTCGGCGTCGAACTCGGCGCTCACGTCGAGCCGCTCGGCGCCTTCGCGCACGGCACCGGCGTCGGCCCGGTTGCCCAGCGCCAGCTGCAGCGCGTCGATCAATATGGATTTGCCCGCGCCGGTTTCACCGGTCAAGACCGTGAAGCCGCCGGACAGGTCGAGTTCGAGTGATCGCACGATCACGAAGTCGCGCAGTGCGATGCGTCGCAGCGCCATGTCAGGAGCCCCCTTCGTTCCAGTGAAGTTTCTTGCGCAAGGTGTCGAAATAGCTCCAGCCGCGCGGGTGCAGGAAGCGCACCCGGAAGTCGGAGCGGCGCACCACCACGCGGTCGCCGATGGCGAGCGAGGCGAGCGATTGCATGTCGAAATTGGCGCTGGCGTCGCGCCCGCCGACCAGCTCAATGACGATCTCGTCGGCATCGGGCAGCACCACCGGGCGGTTCGACAGCGTGTGCGGCGCGATGGGCACCAGCACCCAGCCGGGCACCGCCGGGTGCAGCAAGGGGCCGCCGGCCGACAGCGCATAGGCCGTGGAGCCCGTGGGCGTGGCGATGATCAGGCCGTCGGCGCGCTGGCTGGCCACGAAGTGCCGGCCGACCGACACGCGCAGCTCGACCATGCCGGAGGTGGCGCCGCGGTTAACCACCACGTCGTTCATGGCGAGCGCGTCGAACACCGAGGCGCCGTCGCGCATCACGCTCGCGTGCATCAGGCTGCGATGGTCTTCTTCGTATTCGCCGGCCAGCATGGGAATCAGCGTGGCCTGGTAGTTGTCCAGCGGAATGTCGGTGATGAAGCCGAGGCGGCCGCGGTTGATGCCGATCAGCGGAATGCCGTAGCTGGCGAGCTGCCGGCCGATGCCGAGCATGGTGCCGTCGCCGCCAACGACGAGGCCCAGGTCGCAGCGCTGGCCGATTTCCTCGACCGTCAGGGCTTCGTAGCGTGGGTGGGGCGGGGCGCTTTCCTCGTCTTCCTTGCAGGTGGAGCGCTCGACGAAAACCTTGCAGCCCTGCGATTCCAGGAAGGCCCCGATGTTTTCCATCACACCGTCGCGAGCGTCCGCCTGCGCTCGGGCGCCGGAAGCCTGGTATTTGCCGATCAGGGCGACGTGACGAAAGCGAGAGGTCATATCTCACAAATTACAACACTAAAATCTTGCAATGCTGGACGACCGTGCCAAGTTGCTGCTCAAGACGCTCGTCGAGCGCTACATCGCCGACGGGCAACCCGTCGGGTCACGCACGTTGTCGCGTTCCGCGGGGCTCGACCTGTCTCCCGCGACCATCCGCAACGTCATGTCCGACCTCGAAGGGCTCGGGCTGATCGCCAGCCCGCACACCTCGTCGGGCCGCATTCCGACGCACCGCGGCTACCGCCTGTTCGTCGACACCATGCTGACCGCCCAGCGTGAGCACATGAACACGCCGAGCCTCGCGCCCGACCAGCCGCAGAAGGTGATTGCCAACGCGGCGCACCTGCTGTCGAACATGTCGCAGTTCGTGGGCGTGGTGATGGCGCCGCGGCGTGCCTCGGTGTTCAAGCAGATCGAGTTCCTGAGGCTGTCCGAGAAGCGGCTGCTGGTGATCATCGTGTCGCCCGACGGCGATGTGCAGAACCGGGTGATCTTCCCGGAGGCCGACTATTCGCAGTCGCAACTGGTCGAGGCCTCCAACTACATCAACGCGAACTATGCGGGCCTGACCATCGAGCAGGTGCGCGACAAGCTGCAGTCCGAGATCGAGACGCTGCGCGGCGAGATCGCCACGCTGATGCAGGCGGCGGTGAAGGTCAGCTCCGAAGTGCTGACCGAGGCGCAGGAAGACGATGTCGTGATTTCCGGCGAGCGCAACCTGCTGGCGGTGAGCGACTTTTCCAGCGACATGGGCCAGCTGCGCCGCGCCTTCGAACTGTTTGAGCAGAAGGCGCAGCTGATGCGGCTGCTCGATGTGTCGAGCAAGGCAGAAGGCGTGCGCATCTTCATCGGCGGCGAGAGTCAGGTGGTGCCCTTCGAGGAGCTGTCCATCGTCAGCGCCAACTACGAGGTCGACGGGCAGGTGGTGGGCACGCTGGGCGTGATCGGGCCGACGCGCATGCCGTACGAGCGGATGATCCAGATCGTCGATATCACTTCGCGGCTGGTGACCAACGCATTGAGCCATCGCAAGTAGCGCGTGGGCTGTGGCGCGGCGCGAATAGAATCCGTGCCGCGTGGGCCGTTAGCTCAGTTGGTTAGAGCAGCGGACTCATAATCCGTTGGTCGATGGTTCAAGCCCATCACGGCCTACCACCACCGCCAGTTGCACCAGGTTGTGCAAAGCTTTTTGGATGTCTTCGAAGATGCCCGCTAAAAACGGGATATAATCGTGGGCTCAGCGGCTGTAGCTCAGTTGGATAGAGTACTTGGCTACGAACCAAGGGGTCGTGGGTTCAATTCCTGCCAGCCGCACCAACTCTTTAAAGCCCGGAAGATTCGTCTTCCGGGCTTTTTTCTTTTGTGACGACCGCGTGTCTGCGATCAGGTAAATCCTAAAAGGTCGAGAAAAGCGGGCTATAATTGCAAGCTGTGCGGCTGTAGCTCAGTTGGATAGAGTACTTGGCTACGAACCAAGGGGTCGTGGGTTCAATTCCTGCCAGCCGCACCACTACATAAAAAGCCCGCAACGAAAGTTGCGGGCTTTTTTCTTTTTGGAGGATTTTGCGTTGAGCAAGGCATTCACCAAGGAAACGGATTCCGACGGAGACGACGACGGCGCCGATGGCGCCCTGCCTCCGCTGCCCGCCGGCAGCAAGAACTACATCACCCCCGACGGTTACGCGCGCCTGCGCGACGAGCTTCTTCAGTTGATGGACGAAGAGCGCCCCAAGATCGTCGAGACCGTGCACTGGGCCGCCAAGAACGGCGACCGCTCCGAGAACGGCGACTACCTCTACGGCAAGAAGCGCCTGCGGGAAATCGACAGGCGCATCCGCTTTCTCACCAAGAGGCTCGAAATCGCAGAAATCACCGATCCGTCCGTGCATCACGGCCGCGATCAGGTCTTCTTCGGCGCCACGGTGCGCTACGCCGACGAGGCGGGCGACGAGCGCAGCGTCACCATCCTCGGCATCGACGAGGCGGAAAGCGCAAAGGCGCAGGTCAGCTGGATTTCTCCGATCGCTCGGGCGTTGCTGAAGGCGCGCGAAGGCGATGTGGTGAAGCTCGTGACGCCGGGTGGCGCGCACGAGGTCGAGATTATTTCGGTGAACTACCCCGCGCCGCGCCCGGCCGAAGCTTAGAGGCTCAGGGAGCAGGAACCGTCCGCGAAGCGGTCAGGACAGACGCGGTCCGCCGTGCGGCGCGCAGCACCGCATCGAGATGCGTCCGGTCGCGCACCGCGATCACGAAGCGCAGGTCGGTCGAATCCTGCGGCGTCTCGTCGGCCATTTCCACGTGCGTGATGTCCGCTTCGGCATCGGCCAACGTGGCCGCGACCCGCGCGAGCACGCCCTTGTCGTTGCGCACGGTGATGACCACGCCGGTTTCGAAAGCGCGCGTGGGTTCGTCCGCCCACTCGACGGCGAAGAAGCGTTCACTGTCCTTGTGGCGCAGGCGCTGGCCAACGCCGCAGTCTTCGGTGTGCACCACCAGGCCTTCGCCGTGCCCCAGATAGCCGACGATCTGGTCGCCGGGAATGGGGCGGCAGCACAGCGCGAAGCGCACGGACGAGTTCTCGCTGCCGTCCAGCGTGACCGCGCCCTGCGACACCGTCTCGTGCGAGATGAAGCGTTCGCGGCTCAGCAGCAGCGCGTCGGGCCGCTCGCCCAGTTCGGAGAGCATGGACACCAGCCGTTTCGCGACGATGCTGGCAATGCGCTTGCCCAGGCCAATGTCGGTCAGCAGTTCGGCGCGGGTCCGGTTGCCGGTGAAGCGCAGCAGCTTTTCCCACAGCGGCTGGTGCTCTTCGTCGTTCTCGGGCAGCTTGCTCAGCCCCTCGGCGCGCAGCGCCTGGGCCAGCAGCTTTTCGCCCAGGCCTTCCGACTCCGCGTGCGCCAGCGTCTTCAGGTAGTGGCGGATCTTGGAGCGTGCCCGCCCGGTTCGCACGAACCCGAGCCACGCCGGGTTGGGCGTGGACACCGGCGCGGTGATCACCTCGACCACGTCGCCGTTCTTGAGCTCGGTGCGCAGCGGCACCTGGTCGCCGTTGATGCGCGCGGCCGATGTGTGGTCGCCGATGTTGCTGTGAATGGCGTACGCAAAGTCGACCACCGTGGCGCCGCGTGGCAGCGCCATGATCTGGCTCTTCGGCGTGAACACGTAGACCGCATCCGGAAACAGGTCGACCTTGACGTGGTCCCAGAACTCGGCGGCGTCGCGCGTCTCGTCCTGGATGTCGAGCAGCGACTGCAGCCACTTGGTGCCCAGGCGGTCGTTGCTCGCGGCGTTGGGCTCGGCGGCCTTGTACAGCCAGTGCGCCGCCACGCCGGATTCGGCCACCACATGCATGGCCTCGGTTCGCAGCTGGAACTCCACGCTCACGCCAGCCGGACCCACCAGCGTGGTGTGCAGCGACTGGTAGCCGTTGAGCTTGGCGATCGCGATGTGGTCCTTGAACTTGCCGGGCAGCGGCTTGTACATCTGGTGCAGGATGCCCAGCCCGGTATAGCAGGCGATGACGTTCGGCACGATCAGCCGGAAGCCGTAGATGTCGGTCACCTGCGCGAAGCTCAGGTGCTTTTCTTCCATCTTTCGGTAGATGGAATACAGCGTCTTTTCACGCCCGGCGATGCGCAGCGTCATTCCGGCGGCGGAGAAGGCCGTTTCGACCTCTTTCTGCACCTTCTGGATCAGGTCGCGGCGTCGACCTCGCGCCTTGGCCACCGCTTTCGACAGCGTGGCGTAGCGCCAGGGCTTCAGGTGCCGGAACGACAGTTCCTGCAGTTCGCGATAGGTCTGGTTCAGTCCGAGGCGGTGCGCGATGGGCGCATAGATCTCGAGCGTTTCGCGCGAGATGCGGGCCCACTTCTCTCGCGGCGCGTCGGCCAGCGTGCGCATGTTGTGCGTGCGGTCGGCCAGCTTGACGAGGATGACGCGCACGTCGCGCGCCATGGCAAGCAGCATCTTGCGGAACGACTCGGCCTGGTTTTCTTCGCGGGTGTTGAACTGCAGCTTGTCGAGCTTGGTGAGCCCATCGACCAGTTCCGCCACCGGGGCACCGAAGCGTTCGATGAGTTCGGGCTTGGTGACGCCGCAGTCTTCGATGGCGTCGTGGAGCAAGGCAGCCATCAGCGCCTGCGCGTCGAGCTTCCACTCGGCGCATTGCGCCGCCACCGCGATCGGATGGGTGATGTAGGGCTCGCCGCTGTTGCGCAACTGGCCCAGGTGCGCCTCGTCGGCGAAGCGGTAGGCACGCCGCACCAGTTCGGTGTCTTCGGGGCTCAGGTAATCGAGGCGCGCCGTCAAGGCGGCGAAGCTTGCGGCGGCTGCGTTCAGCGCCGCCGGGCTCGGTTTCGGCGGGCCTTTGGGGGCTTGGGACTGATGTTTGGCTACCGCGCTCATGTCTATCACTTTAGCGTGACCGCTGTATGGACGCGTCCGGGCATAAAAAAAGCACCGCTTTGCGGTGCCTTTTCGTTGCAGGGCTGCGTCAGATCAGCCCGGCACCTTCTTGAGCATTTCGAGGCCGATCTTGCCTTCGGCGATTTCGCGCAGGGCGGTGACGGCGGGCTTGTTCTTGCTCTCGATCTTCGGTGCGTGGCCTTGGCTCAGCATGCGCGCACGGTAGGTCGCGGCCAGAACGAGCTGGAAGCGGTTCGGGATGTTGACGAGACAATCTTCGACGGTGATGCGGGCCATGATGAGAATCTTTCTGTCGGTGAGCGAGGGCTCGGGTATCAGGGGATGTTCAGTGCGGCGAATGTGTCGGCACGCGCACGGCGCTGTGCGGAATACCGGAGCCGCTGAGCGTGGACGATCGCCTTGAGATCGAAAAGCGCGCGCTCAAATAACTCGTTGATTATAACGAAGTCGAATTCCCCCGCCCGCGCCATCTCTTCGGCGGCGTTCTTCAGGCGCAGTTCGATGACCGAGGCGCTGTCTTCGCCGCGCCGTTCGAGCCGCGAACGCAGTTCTTCCCAGCTGGGCGGCAGGATGAAGATCATCACCGCGTTGGCGAAGGTCTTGCGGATCTGCAGCGCGCCCTGGAAGTCGATTTCAAGGATCACGTCCGCGCCCTGGGCGATGCGCTCCTCGACGGCGCGCTTCGACGTGCCGTAGCGGTGCCCGTGCACATGGGCCCATTCCACGAAGCCGTCCGCCGCAATCAGCGCGTCGAACTCCGACGGCGAGGCAAAAAAGTACTCGCGGCCGTGCTTTTCCTGGCCGCGCGGCGACCGGGTGGTGTGCGACACCGAGGGCTGGACGGCCGAATCGAGCTCCATCAGCGCCTTCACCAAGCTCGATTTGCCGGCGCCGCTGGGCGCCGCGACCACGAAGATATTGCCGGGGTAGTCCATTCTTTCGCTCGTCATTCGATGTTCTGCACCTGCTCGCGCATCTGCTCGATCAGCACCTTCATGTCCACGCCGATGCGCGTGAGTTCCAGCGCCGCCGACTTCGAGCCCAGGGTGTTGGCCTCGCGGTGCAGTTCCTGGATCAGGAAGTCCAGGCGCTTGCCGATCTCGCCACCCTTTTTCAGCAGCCGCTCGATCTCGTCGAGGTGCGAATTCAGCCGGGTGAGCTCCTCGGCCACGTCGATGCGGATGGCAAAGGCCGTGGCCTCGGTCAGCGCGCGGTCCTGGGCGGCCTCGGGCAGGGTGCCGCCGGTGCCGGCGGTCAGGCCCATGGCCTCCTGCCAGCGTTCCAGGAAGCGGGTGCGCTGCTGTTCGACCAGCTGGGGCACCAGCGGGCCGGCCTGCAGCACCAGGGTGCGCAACTGGCCCAGGTGGGCGTCGAGCATCTTGGCAAGCCGGGCGCCTTCGCGCTGGCGGGCCGACATCAGGCCGTCGAGCGCCTTGCCGGCGACCTCGAGCAGGTCGGCACCCCAGTCGCCGCGGGCGGCGCTGTCGCCGCCGGCCAGGCGCAGCACGTCGGCCACGCTCAGCTCCCGGGCGCCGGGCAGCCAGGCCTTGACGCTGTCCTGCACGCCGTTGAGCCGCTGGAGCAGCTTGACGGAAGGCTCGACGACGCCCGCCTGGGCGGTGTTCTCGATGGCGGCGCGCACCTCGACCTTGCCGCGCTTGAGCTTGCCCGTGAGCAGCTCGCGCAGGGCGGTTTCATGCTGGCGGAGTTCTTCCGGCAGCTTGAAGGTCAGGTCGAGAAAGCGGCTGTTGACCGAGCGGATTTCTACCCCGAGCCGGCCTGCGGCGGTAGGCCGTGCATCGGCTTCGGAGTGGCTGCCTGCGGACCCGTTCTGGCCGCTGGCGTAGCCGGTCATGCTGTAAACTGGCATTGCGCCTCACTGTGGTTTTGCTTGCATGCACCGAGGCGTCGGCACGGCGTTCGCTTGCCGCACCATCGCCTTCGGGCGAAACTCCCGGATTATGTCAAAGGTCAAGCCTACGCCCCTGTCGCCCGATACGGTCATCGGCGGATACCGCGTGATCCGCCGCCTTTCGGCGGGCGGTTTCGGCGTTGTCTACCTCGCGATCGACTCCAACGGCCAGCAGGTCGCCATCAAGGAATACCTGCCGTCCTCGCTGGCCACCCGCGGGCCCGGCGAGCTCAACCCCCAGGTGCCGCCCGAGAAGCTGTCGCTCTACCGCCTCGGCCTGAAGAGCTTCTTCGAAGAAGGCCGCTCGCTCGCCCAGATCTCGCATGCCTCGGTGGTCAGCGTGCTCAATTTCTTTCGCGAGAACGAGACCGTCTACATGGTCATGAACTACCTGGAGGGGGCCACCCTGCAGGATTTCGTGGTCACCGCGCGCGACCTGAAAAAGCAGAAGGTGTTCCGCGAGTCGACCATTCGCTCGCTGTTCGACGAGATCCTGCGCGGCCTGCGCATCGTGCACCAGTACAAGATGCTGCACCTGGACATCAAGCCGGCCAACATTTTCGTCACCGACGACGACCGCGCCGTGCTGATCGACTTCGGCGCCGCCCGCGAGGTGCTCAGTAAGGAAGGCATCTTCATCCGCCCGATGTACACCCCCGGCTTCGCGGCCCCCGAGATGTACCGGCGCGATTCGTCCATGGGCCCGTGGACCGACATCTACGCCATCGGCGCCTGCATCTATGCCTGCATGCAGGGCTATCCGCCCAACGACGCGCCGCGGCGCATCGAGAAAGACCGGCTCAGCCTGTCGCTGTCGCGCCTGCGCGGCGTGTATTCCGACAACCTCATCGAGGTGGTCGAGTGGTGCATGTCGCTCGATCCGCTGTCGCGCCCGCAATCGGTCTTCGCGCTGCAAAAGGAGCTCAGCCGCGAGGGCGAGCGCCGCTACACCAAGCTCACGGTGGGCGAGAAAGTGCGCCTGTCGATCGACAACATCCGCTCCTTCGACAAGAAGAGCCTGCCCAAGGCCGTAGCGCCCACCACGCGCCCCGCATGACATCATGAAATTCTCCGTCTTCCAGGTCAGCCGCAAGGGCGGTCGTGTCAAGAACGAAGACCGCATGGGCTATTGCTACACGCGGGAATCGGGGCTGTTCGTGCTGGCCGACGGCATGGGCGGCCACCCCGAGGGCGAAGTGGCGGCGCAGCTCGCGCTGCAGACCATTGCCGCGCTCTACCAGCGCGAGGCGCGCCCGACCGTGAAGGACGTGAAGGCCTTCCTGGCCGAGTCGGCCATGGCCGCGCACCAGCAGATCATGCGGTACGCCAGCCACAAGGCCATGCTCGACACCCCCCGCACCACCGTGGTCGCGGCCGTGCTGCAGAACTCCACCGCCACCTGGATGCACTGCGGCGACTCGCGCCTGTACGTGGTGCGCGACGGCCGCCTGCTGGTGCGCACGCGCGACCACTCCCACGCCGAGCGCCCCAAGCCCAACGCCTCCGACGCGCCCGTCAACCGCAACCTGCTGCTGACCTGCCTCGGCTCGCCGACCACGCCGCTGTTCGACGTGTCGGCGCCCATGGCGCTGCAGCGCGGCGACCGCCTCATGCTGTGCTCCGACGGCGTGTGGGGCGTGCTGGACGACGAACTCATCGTGCACACGCTGTCCTCCGGCAAGCCCGTGTCCGACGCCGCGCCCGACCTGGCCGAGATGGCGCTGCGCAAGGGCGGCTCCCATAGCGACAACGTCACCCTCATCGCGCTCGAATGGGAAATGCCCGACACCGCCGCGGCCGACGACCGCAGCGGCGTGTCCACCGAGACCATCGAGGACGGCGTGTTCGCCTCGACCATCCAGGCCGGCATGCCCTCCGACAGCGAGACCGACGACCTCGACGAAGACGCCATCGAGCGCTCCATCGCCGAGATCAACGAAGCCATTCGACGCTCCGCCGCACGCAAGACCTGAACGCCACGGCGCGCGCGGCCTTTTCCTTTTCTCTCCTTTTCCGGTTTTCAAACAATGACTGCTTTCACACGAAGCGGCGGCCGTGCCGCCGACCAGCTGCGCCCGGTGCGCATCACCCGCGGTTTCACCATCCACGCCGAGGGCTCGGTGCTCATCGAGTTCGGCCAGACGCGCGTGCTGTGCACCGCCTCGGTCGAAGAGAAGGTGCCGCCGCACAAGAAGGGCAGCGGCGAAGGCTGGGTGACGGCCGAATACGGCATGCTGCCGCGCGCCACCCACACCCGAAGCAGCCGCGAGGCCGCCAAGGGCAAGCAGACCGGCCGCACGCAGGAAATCCAGCGCCTCATCGGCCGCTCGATGCGCGCCGTGTTCGACCTCGCCATGCTCGGCGAACGCACCATCCACCTCGACTGCGACGTGCTGCAGGCCGACGGCGGCACCCGCACCGCGGCCATCACCGGCGCCTTCGTGGCCGCGCAGGACGCCGTCAACAAGCTGCTGGCCTCCGGCGCGCTCAAGGCCTCGCCCATCAAGGGGCACGTGGCCGCCATTTCGGTGGGCATCGTCAGTGGCACGCCGCTGCTCGACCTCGAATACACCGAAGACTCGGCCTGCGACACCGACATGAACGTCGTCATGACCGGCGCCGGCCACTTCGTCGAAGTGCAAGGCACGGCCGAAGGCGTGGCCTTCACGCGCGACGAAATGAACGCCTTGCTCGGCCTGGCCGAGAAGGGCATCAACGAACTCGTGACCCTGCAGCAGCAGGCACTGCTCTCCGACTGACAACAGCCACTGGCGCCCGTCGAACGGACGCCACAGCCATCCTGACTCATGAAACTGGTTCTTGCTTCCAACAACGCCGGCAAGCTTGCCGAACTCCAGCAGCTGTTTGCCGAGCTGTCCGTCACGCTGGTGCCGCAGTCGGCACTCGGCGTGGGCGAGGCTGAAGAACCCTTTCGCACCTTCGTGGAAAACGCGCTCACCAAGGCGCGCCACGCCAGCGCCGCCACCGGCCTGCCGGCCATGGCCGACGACGCCGGCCTGTGTGTCGACGCCTTCGGCGGCCTGCCGGGCGTGGACACCGCCTACTACGCCACGCAGTTCGGCTACGCCAAGGGCGACGCCAACAACGTGAAGGCGCTGCTGGAGCAACTCGACGGCGTGGCCAACCGCCGCGCCGCGCTCGTCAGCACGCTGGTTGCGCTGCGCAGCCACGACGACCCCGAGCCGCTGATTGCCGTCGGCCGCGTGGTCGGCGAGATTGCGGCGGCGCCCATCGGCGACAACGGCTTCGGCTTCGACCCCGTCATGCACCTGCCAAGCTTCGGCAAGACCTTCGCCCAGCTCTCGCCCGAAGTGAAAAACGCCAACAGCCACCGTGGCCGCGCCGCGCAGGCCATGCTCGCGCTGATGCGCGAGCGCTGGTTCTGAGGCGCCGATGGCCACCGTCTTTCCGATCCAGCCGGCGCAGTCCACGGGCCAGGCCAACGCCGTGCAGGCCAACGACGTGCTGCACTGGATGCGGCCCGGCCCGCTGCAGCTCTCGGCGCTGCCGCCGCTGTCGCTGTACATCCACCTGCCGTGGTGCTTGCGCAAGTGCCCGTACTGCGATTTCAACTCGCACGAATGGCGCGCCACCAGCGAGGCCGACATTGACGGCCTGCCCGAGGCGGCGTACATCGACGCGCTGGTCGCCGACCTGGACGCGGCGCTGCCGCTCATCTGGGGCCGCACCGTGCACACCATCTTCATCGGCGGGGGCACGCCCAGCCTGTTCTCGCCGCAGGCCATCGACCGCCTGCTGGGCGACGTGCGCGCGCGGCTCAAACTGGCGCCCGACTGCGAGATCACGCTGGAGGCCAACCCCGGCACCTTCGAGCGCAACCGCTTTCGCGCCTACCGCGCCGCCGGCGTCACGCGCCTGTCGGTGGGCGTGCAGAGCTTCAACGACGAGCACCTGAAGGCCCTGGGCCGCGTGCACGACCGCGCGCAGGCCATCGCCGCGCTCGAAGAGGCCGCGCAGGCGTTCGACACCTTCAACCTCGACCTGATGTACGCGCTGCCGGGCCAGACCATGGAAGACCTGGACGCCGACCTGAGCCAGGCGCTGGCGCTGGCGCCGCCGCATCTCTCCATCTACCACCTGACCATCGAGCCCAACACCTGGTTCGCCAAGTTTCCGCCGACCCTGCCCGAGGACGACATCGCCTACGCCATGCTCGACCGCATCACCGAGCGCACCGGGGCGCAGGGCATGTCGCGCTACGAGGTCTCGGCCTATGCGCGGGACGGCCACGTGTGCCAGCACAACCTGAACTACTGGCAGTTCGGCGACTACCTGGGCATTGGCGCCGGCGCCCACAGCAAGCTGAGCTTTGCGCACCGCATCGTGCGGCAGGTGCGCTATCGCGAGCCGCGGCTGTACATGGAGAACGCGCGCGCGGGCGCCGCGGTGTCGCAGAGCGACGAGGTGGCGCTGGCGGACCTGCCGTTCGAGTTCATGCTCAACGCGTTGCGCCTGAAGCAGGGCTTCACGCTTCCACAGTTCAGCGAGCGCACCGGGCTGGCGATGACGTCGATACAGCGCGGCCTGGAAGAAGCCGAGCGCAAGGGGCTGGTGGCGCGCGACCTGTTCCGCGTATGGCCGACCGAGCGCGGGCTGGACTTTTTGAGCGACCTGCAGACGCTGTTCCTACCCGAGGGCGACTGAGTGCGTCGGAGGGGCGACGCCGGCGGCTTAGAATCGCCGGCTCCGGAGAGTTGGGTGAGTGGTTTAAACCAGCAGTCTTGAAAACTGCCGACGTGAAAGCGTCCGTGAGTTCGAATCTCACACTCTCCGCCAGGATCAGTCTCTCGCAGTTTTTGAAAGTCCCGCGCAGCCTCTGCGACGGGACTTTTCTATTGGAGAGTTCGTCCTTTCGAGTCTTGAAAGGTCCGATGGGAGTTGGTGCCAGCCGGGTTCCGAACATGGCATCAGTCATGGTATTTTCTGCCGATACCATGACACTCACCGTTAAAGCTGTTGATGCGGCGAAGCCGCGCGAGAGGGCGTACAAGTTGGCGGATGCCCACGGCCTCTACCTCTATGTGTCGCCCAAGGGTGCAAAGAGCTGGCGAGCCAACTACACCGCAGGCGGAAAGCAGAAGACGAGGACTTACGGCCTGTACCCGGGGGTGAGCCTGGCAGACGCGCGGAAGACGCATATGGCCGGCCGTGAAGAGGCGCCGGCTCTGAAGATGGCTCCGACGTTCGAAGTGGTCATGCGCGATTGGCTGAAGGCGAAGCTGCCGACCCTTTCGAACGGCAAACATCAAATTCAAGTCGCGAACACGTTGGAGCGTTATGCGCTCCCAGCTCTCGGTAAGTTGGCTATTGACGCCATCCCAAGGTCAGAGCTTGTAAAGGTGGTACGTGAAGCACAAGCCGGCGGGAAGATTGAGACGGGGCATCGCGTGGCGAGTCGCATCTCAGCGGTCTTTGACTTTGCTCAGGACACTGGGCTGATAGAGCAACATGGTGCGGCAGGGCTCACTCGAGTGCTTGCTGCGCGCAAGACTAAAAAGCCGATGGCAAGCATTTCGCCTGAAGAAGCGGGAGAACTGATGCGGGCTATTGATGGCTACGACGACTCGGTGACGCAGCTCGGCCTAAAACTGCTCGCGCACACGTTCGTTCGGGTCGGAGAGCTGCGGGGCATGCTGTGGGGCGAGCTGAAGGAAAACGGTGCCGTTTGGGTGGTGCCCGAGGAACGCATGAAGATGCGCGTTCCGCATGTGGTGCCTCTGTCGCGCCAGGCGCGGTCCATCCTTGCTACGCTGCGCGAGATGAGCGGAGATGGTGCGCTCGTGCTCGATTCGCCAATTCATCCCGGACATCCTCTTTCCGAGAACACATTCCTATTTGCGCTGTATCGATTGGGATACCGTGGCCGGATGACCGCACACGGGTTCCGTGCCTTGGCTTCGACCGTCCTAAATGAGCGGTCTGGATTCGCTCATGATGTGATCGAGCGACAGCTCGCGCACAAGGAGACGAATGCTGTGCGAGCAGCGTACAACCGCGCAGAATATTTGAGTCAGAGGCGGGATTTAATGCAGTGGTGGTCGGATTGGCTGGATGCCTGCGTTCAAACGGATTGACTCGTATTTGAAAAGACTATGTGGCGCTAATCGCATTCCAGCCACTCTTGCAGGTCGACGTTATTGAACGATGTTGCGAGCGGCCGAATCTCGAATGTCGGCTTCAGCTTGATCTTGAGACTTTCCAAGATTCAACAAACCTTGCTCTTGAAATGCATTCAGCTTCTGGACCTGTCCCAGTAACGCTTGTACTGCTTTTGCGTAGACAATCAAATTTGGGGCGGCGTCGCGCAGCGCATCTATTCGATCTTCAACTCCGAGAAGAGTACAAATTTCGGTGCAGGAGTTCTCTAAAGCTTGCGCCTCCTCCTGAGCAAATGGAAGCTGCTCATTGGGAACCGTTGATAGATCGACTTTTCGAAGCTTATGCTTACCGATAATAGTGTTTATGATTTTGTCATACACCGCTAAGCGAGGCCATCGACCTTTTGATGAAAGAATTATTCTTGAAACATCCTCGCAAATCGACGGTAAGGCTTCTACTTCAATCGCCCCAGGCGAGGCGTAGCTGAAGCTGTCGATCTGAAGATCATGCAATGCTGGCAAGCCGCGACGTAGACTGCTAAAAAGATTGACGCGACTGTATCCGCCTGTCCATGGGGCGCGCAGCAGCGAATAAAGTCGCGCGCTCATGCTGTTGATAAATTGCGGTTTCGTAGAGTACAAGAAGGCGTACAGCTTGGCGTAAGTCCGTGAAAAGCTATCCAAGTCCTTGAAATACCATCGCCCATCGACAGGAATTAGATGCTTCGACGGCGCGAATTCCTGACGTATGTCAATGCCTTCTGCGAGTTCTGGATTGAAGAAGGATCTGTCAGAGGGCCAGTAAGCTTGAACGTCGGTGGGGTCGTCCAGTTTTATGAATCTTCGTTTAAGAGAAATGGTAGGTTCTTGAGGAATTCCCAGGTCATCAACCTTCTCGCTTCGAACGGCTGTTTCGTCCAGCATTATCACTGAAGGCGAATTTTCAATTAATGCTCGAAGACTGATTCTTTGGCTAAAAAATTCCACCAAACTAGTTCGAGGGGCTTTAATAAGCATCCATCGATTTACCTTAACCCGGTCTGTGTCGCACCAGAGATAAAGCCAGTTATCCCTCAAATCCGTATATAAAGAGAGCAGCGGTCCGTCTGCCTCAATTAGATCGCAGACATGCTCGTGCCCGTCAAACACAAAGGCAGAAACTTTCTGGCCTTCAAACTTAATCACGTGATAACTCCGGCGCCGGTGATTACGTTCGGGCCGCTAAAATCCGTTGCTTCGTGCAGATTGAAGTGTCCGTATTTGTCCGGTGGAGTAATCGACCCACTCAGAGGGTCGATTTTTACGGAGACCCAAAAAGAGCCTAGTGATTCATGGATGAAGGGATTGAATTCCCTAAGGGCCTGATATTTTTCCTCTAGCTTTTCAATGGTGGTAAACATGCTCAGTCCGTAGGCTGAACAGCAATATCCGCGGTTTTTTCCTGTAATTCGGCTGATGTCTTTTACTGCTATAGGCAGGAAATTTTCTGCCGACTCGATAGGATTTTGGGAAAAGCGATATGCAATCAACTCATCCTCAATAGGCATCGTCTTACTGGGGCAAGGTTGAAAAGCGGCAATCTTTTCTTCGTATTTGAGCTTCATTGACACAATCCGCCTGCTAGTCGCTTCGTTACGTTTAGAAGCGTTCGGCGGCATCATGGCATGGGGGTGGCTCAAGTGTCGAGCCTTCGCGCAATATTTGTGACCGACGTCATACATACCGCGGGATTTCCCTCGTTGGCGTTAGCTACGTATGAGCGGGTAGCTCACTGCTGAGCATCAGCCCCGCAGCTGCGAACAAAGCTTTGCAAGTCAGAGATCCTCCATCGCGTGACGCCTGCAATCTTTACTGGTTGTGGAAGCTGCTTCAGCTTCACTTTGTTCCAGAACGTTGAGCGGCCAATCGAAAGCATTTTTGCGGCCTCTACTGCCGGCACAAGGAGCTTTTCGTTCATTCGGTAGTTCCTGTTGGTGTTGATGGGACGTATTGAAATTGGGTGACCATTCCCGCAATGGCAATGCAGCGTGTTAGCCGAGAGCTCCCTTACGCTGCAAGTCAAGGAATCGTTGTCGAAACTGCTCTCGCCAGTCTTTCCAGGTCGCTGATTCACGCTCATGCGTATTGAGCCGTACCCAGTCCGCGGGCGCGACGGGCTGCAGTGTGTTATCGCTAAGCACGGGCCACGGCATGTGCCGTGATGGGTCGTAGGAGGTCAGGTCGCGGCGTGCCGTGGCTAGCGCCTGCAGGTCGATGGAGCGCAAAAACTCGCGATGCCCAGCGAACACTGACAGAAGCTTGAAGTGCTCGCGCACGCCCTTCGCATGCTCGGCTTCGAATGCATGCCATGCGCCGATGCCGAAGGCCATGCTGTAACTGTTCACGGCCTGCTTAGCCGGGCTGATGAGGTCATTGGTATATGCCTCATGCGCGTCGTGCAGCAACGCTGCCACCTGCACGAACACCGAGGCGCCGGCGCGCTCGGCGATGTCGCAGCTCAGCAGGCTGTGCTCGGCCACGCTGTAGGGCCGCGACGTGGCGCCGTTGAACTGGGCGACGATGGCGAGGTGGTGCGCCACGTCGTTGATGTTCACGGGGCGACCGCATGCGCCGTAGGCGGTGGGGCCGACGAGGTGGTACTCGGCGCCGCTGGCAGTGAGCATCCACGTCATTGCGCGCCCTCCGATTGCTGCTGCAGCCTGCGGACGAGCAGGGCGGCGCGGTGGTCGTTGAACACCTTCTTGAAGTGCTGGCCCGAGCGTTCGTCGAACGGGTAGCTGCATGCGAAGTTGAGCGAGTGGCCGGCCTCGGCCGCCTTCTTCGCTTCGCGCTCGATCTTGTCGAGCGACACGATGGGAAAGTTCATGGAGTCTCTGGTGAATGGGTGGCTAGGCGGCGGCGCGCGCCGGCGCGGGGGCGCGTGCGGGCAGCAACTCGCACGAGGTGATGGCGGCGTGGATTTCGGGGGCGTGAGCGCCTGGCATCGAGCGCGGGTTCGTGAGCACCAGGCGCAGGGCGTCGCCAGCCTTCAGGCCGCGGTGCTGGGCGCGCCACGCCTCGGCCTCGGGGCCGATCCAGCGCACGACGTAGACCTCGACCGCACGGGGGCCTTGGTTGTCGACGACGCGCATCTTCAGGACGAAGGCGCCAGCGTCGTTCCTGTGCTCGCTGATGGCGGGCCGCGTGGGGTGGTCCTTGCCCACGAAGAAGAGGCCCATGGTGGTCGTCGTCATTGCTGCGGACCCCGCTGCATCTCGGCGCGGATGCGCTTGAAGGTCTTGCGGATGTCCGTGGCGACGGCCGGCGTGTATTGAAAGCGGCCATCGGCGAGGCCGCCGACCGGGCCGGTATGCTGCGGCTGCTTCGGCCGACGCGGGCGTGGGGAGGTAATCACGATCATGGAACGCTCCAGCCGTAGACGCACATCGCGGCGAGCACGATGGGCAGGACGATGAAGACCGCCACTGCGGCGGCGGTCGCGAGGACGCGCGGGGACGGCGCGACAGGCGATGTCCTCATGAGGCCAACGCCGGTTTCTTGGAACGAGGTCGAGCGCATGGCCGGCCTTTCAGAAGGGGCAGGCCGCGACGGCGCGGCCCGGGGTGGTCAAGACGATTTCGAGCGCGATGTCGAGCACTTCCTCTTCTGAAGCGCCGTATCGGCTCGCGAGCAGCGCCGCGCTCATTGGGTTGTGCTCGCACAGTGGCGAGCCCGGGCGGTGCTCGTAGTGGTAGCCGCCGCACCTGCAAAGCCGGTGGCCGGTCGCGCGCAGGTGCTGAGTGAACAGCCCATAGTCACGACGGCGCGTGCGGCATTCAGGGCAGCGGAATAGCAAAGCATCACTCCCCGCACTGCGCCGAGTTGAACGACGCTTCGATGCTCGCGATGGCGTCGCGCAGCGGTTGCGTGACGCACGAGCCGCAGCCTGCGCGCTCGTAGTTCGTGATCGCAAGCCCGAGCTGCGCGCGCGCTCTTGCGAGCGCCAGCGTCCCGCATGTCTCGGCGAGGTTGCCGGATACGAGCAGGGCGCTTCTCGTGAGCGCTTGATGGCTCTCGGTGAGCTTGGTCGTGCTGTCGGCCTTTGCGGTGCTCATGCTGGGGCGACCTCCGCGCTCGGCGCCGCTGCAGGTGCTTCGGCCTTCTTCACGTCGATTTCCAGCACCAGCGAGCGGCCGAGCTTCAGGGTCACCATCGCCTCGCCGCGGCCCCAGTCGCGGCGCTCGACTTCACGGAAGCCGAGCGCGACCAATGCGTCATGCAGCGCGTTGTCGCGTGTGAGCGCGCAGGGATGCATGCGCAGCGTCTTGCCGCCGTTGTACGTCGTGAAGTCGCGGTGAGCGAAGGAGATGCCGCGGGCGGCGAGGGCGGGCACGAGCTCGTCGAGCATCGCCAGCTTAGCGCTGATGGCCTTGATTTCCGCGAGCCTGCAGTGGTAGTCGTAGCCGGCTTTGGCGAGGGCCAGTTCCTGCAGCGTGCGAGGCTCACGCCCTTCAATCTTGAGGTGCGATTGCCACTCTTTAATGAGGCGGGGGCGCGTCGTCATGCAGCGCTCCCGGCAGACAGGTTGAGGGCGTCGATTTCGCTGTTGAGCTTGCGTGCTTGCTCGGCGAATCCGGCTGCAGCCGGGTGCGCCGGCACGTCCTCGTTGTAAGGCGCAACGGTCGCGTCCACGAGGCCCGGCAAGCTGATGCTGCCGAGCTTCAGTGCCTTGTTGGCGAGCGGCACGCCCATGGCCTGCCAGTTCGCCACGCCGGCGGCGCTGCAGCGGTAGAACGCCTGGCGGCGGCCCCGGATGGTGCGGACCCAGATGTCTACGCGCGCCGAGCTGGTGGCCGCATGGCGCGTGGCGGCGCGGCTGTCGGAAGCGTGATTGATTTGTGCGCGTGCCACGGCATCAGCCCTCGATGCGGGTGGCTTCGATCACCGGGCAGCCGGTGACCTTCTGCGCGAGGTCGAGCGCCTGCTCGGCATTTGCGGCGCAGAACTGCACGGACGGCGCCGCGCCCGTGTCCGAGGGGTTCAGGTGGCCGAGGGCGTCGCGCGGCGTGTAGCTGCAGCGGTAGCGGCGGTGACCGTCAGCCTTTGCGGCGGGCGCGAGAGCGGGGCGGTGTGCCGCTCGCGAGGGTTGTTTGCGTGCAGTGAGGTCCATGTCCATCTCCGAGTTGGGATGGATGGATTCTCACGAATGTGATTTAACGTGTCAACACGAACGTGACAAATTATCCTTTTCGTGATTTTTGGGCGCGTGGGAGGTCATGTGTCGATCAGCCGTCTTCCCATTTGCCGATCACGGTGCCGAGCGCCCGGAAGGGCTGGCGAATCGGCTCATGCGCGGGGTTCAAAGGCTGCAACCATTGGCGGCCATCTTCGTTTTTGTAGACCTTGAACGTCACTTCGTTTTCGCCTTCAAGCTTCGCGACGATGCGGTCGCCGTTCATCGGGGAGCGCTTTTCGGGGTCAACAAAGATCAGACACCCCTCGGGGTAGGTCCGCGTGTTGCCGTGTGGCGCGGTCATGCTGTCGCCTTTCACTCGCAGCACATAGGTGCTGCTGCTGTGCGGCGTGGGGCACCCGAGCCAAGTCTCGGCCTCGCCTGGCAGGAATGGATCGTTTGCATCATCCCAATTGCCCGCACGTACCCAAGAGATCAGCGGCACGAGGCCGCGAATGTCGGGGCCGGACTCAACGTTTACGTCGTTGTCCCATATGCCTCGCCCAGTTTCGAGCCAAGTGCTCGAAGCCCGCAGCGCGCGCGCAATCGCATTCAGCTCGCGCGGCTTGTCGCGCAGGCCGGATTCGAGGTTGCCGATGGTGCTAGTGGACACGCCGGCCGCCACTGCGAGCTGTTGCTGCGTCAGTCCGCGCTGTTGCCGGGAGTATTTGATTCGTTCGCCAATGGTATTCACGTTTGTGATTGGAGCTCGATCTTGCGTCACGTTGGTGTGAGTTGCATAATCACGAATGTGACAAAAGGAATCGAGCATGGAACCTTTGCCTGAGGGAATCATTGCGTTGAATGAAGCCGTGGATATTGCCGGCGGAGAACGACGCCTAGCGGAGCGCGTGGGCGCGTCGCACAACGGGCCGTATATGTGGCGCCAGCGCAAAAAGGTGCCGGCGGACTACTGCCCTGGCATCGAGCGGGAGACCGGCGTGCGGTGCGAGCGCCTGCGGCGAGATGTCCCGTGGGGTGTCCTGCGTGGAACGGATGCGCATGGCTAATCGCCCGCGTGCATTCGCGCGCCCTACGAAAGCCATCCGCTCGCCGGCCGTAGCACGTCTACGGCGGGCGAAAGCACGCGCTCGCACAGTCGTTCCAGCGCGGCGCGTTGACGCAACGCCTGCAGCCCTTGGGCGCCTGCGCTTGCCGTCATCACCTCCATCCACGCCGCCACGTTCTCGCGGCTCAAGTTTGGTTCGACCTCCAGCAGTTGCACGAGCTGCTGCAGGAATTGCTCGATGGCGTCGATGCGCTCCGCCAGCGTCGGAGCAGGACTCGCTTTCGCGAGGCATTGGCTTGTTTTTTCTGAGGTCTGCATGAGAACGAATATCTCAATTGATGAAGCGCACGGCTATGGCGTCGATGAGCCCGTGCCCGACAAGCTGCGCGGCCACGATGCCGCTGCGGCGGCCTACGACACGGCGCACGGGTACGAAGGCGGCATTGCGGCCCTCGCCAAGCGGATGGGCCACAACCCCAACACGTTGACCCACAAGGTGAACCTGCAGAACACCACGCACCACCTGACGCTGCGCGACGCCATCGAGATGCAGTGGCAGAGCCGCAATTTCGCCATCCTCCATGCGATGGCCGGCGAGCTAGGCCATACCTGCGGCCGCGCGACTCCGGTTTACTCCGAAGGCGACCCGCTCGATACGCTCGTGCGCATGCAGGTGGCCTATGCCGACTTCGTGCAGGCGATGGGCGAGGCGTTGCTGCGACGCGAGGGCGGCGTGACGCGCAACCAGATGCGCAAGGCCGAGCACATGGCCGCCGAGGTCAATGCGCATGTGGGCCATTGCCTGGGCGTGCTGCGCGGCCTGATGCGGGAGGAACCGAAGCCATGAGCGTGAAGCTGTTGACGATGGTGTTCGACCGCTACCCGGGTGGCCCCGGTGAGCGCTTGTTGGCGCTCGCGATGGCTCACTACGCGCGCGACGACGGGTCGCAGATTCGGTCGTCCGTCGCTGCCCTGTGCAGGAAGACGGGTCAGAGCCGCAGCACCGTGCAGCGCCAGCTCGCGCGGATGCTCGCGGCGGGATGGCTGGTGCGCGTGGAGAGCGGGGCAGGGCGCGGCGGCTTCACGGCCTACCACATCAGTTCAGCGTGGATCGCAGGGGGCCGAGCGGGCGCATGAGCATCAAGCTGATGACGATGGTGTTCGACCGCTACCCCGAGGGTGGCAGCGAGATGCTGCTCGCCCTGGCGATGGTCGATCACGCACGCGACGACGGCACCAGCATATGGCCATCGGTCGATGAGCTGGCGCGCAAGACGCGGCAAAGCCGCCGCACGGTGCAGCGCCAGATTGCCAAGATGGTGGCTTCCGGCTGGCTTGAGCAGGTGCGTGCGGCAACGGGCAGGCGCGGCCTCACCAACGAGTACCGCGTGTCTGCGGCGTGGGTGGCGGGCGAAACGCTCCCCGCAACCACGGGTGTCAATTTGACACCCGACGAAAACGCGACCGAAACCGGCACGGGTGACAGATTGACACCCCTCAAAACACCCGAAGTTATCCACACGGGTGACAGATTGACACCCGATGAAGTGGGGTCGAGGGGTGTCACCCGTGACGCGAGGGGTGTCACCGGTGACGCGAGGGGTGACACAGCTATGACACCCGAATCTTCAAGAACCATCAATAACCATACCCCCCTACCCCCCGGCGGGGGGGCGACGGGGTTCGACGAGCTTTTCTCGATCTACCCGAATCAGGACAACCGGTCGAAGGCAGAACGCCGATACAGCCGGCTTGCGCCAACCGCCGCGCAGCGGCGAACCATGCGCGCGGCCATCGAGGCCCAAAGGCTTAGCAAGAGGTGGACGAAGGACGATGGCGAGTTCGTGCCCGAGTTCGCGACCTGGCTGCGCAATGAGCGTTGGCGCGACGTGGCTCGTGCACCTGGCGCGACGGCCGGCGCATGGCACGAGACGCGCAGCGGCATCGACGCGATGGCGCGTGCACTGGGCCTCGCGGCGTGGGACGAAGGGGCGTTCTCGATGGGCCGCGGCGAGAGCTACCTCGCCTTCACCGCACGGGTGCGGCAGGCCGTCGATGGGGCAGGGAGCACCGTATGCGCGTGACTGTGGGATTCGAGGGTAGCGGTCTTGCCAGCGTGCAGGCGCAGCTCGCCAAGCTGTCGGGCCAGCAGGCCAAGCAAGCCTATGCCGATGGCCTGAACGATGCTGGCTTTCGTGCGCGGCGCGAGTGGCAACGCGAGATGCGCGAGCAGTTCGACCGGCCCACGCCCTACATCCTCAAGAGCGTGTACGTGCGCAAGGCCACGCCCGAGCGGCTGAGCGTGGAGATTGAGCCGACCTACTTCGGTGGCAAGGGCGTGGACCCGCAAAAGATTCTGCAGGCCCAAGAGTTCGGCGGCCCGAGGCGCGACAAGCGCAGCGAGGCAGCACTGCGCCGCATTGGCATCCTGCCTGCTGGCTATCAGACGGCCATTCCCGCCGCTCCCTACCCGGGCAGCGATGACGGGCGGGGCAATGTGCGCGGTGGCTTCCTCGTGCGCCTGCTGTCGTACTTCCAAGCCATGGGCGAGCAGGGCTACCGGGCCAACATGACGGACAAGCGCAAGGCCCGTCTGCACAAGGGCACCAAGGATCGCGAGGGCGTGCGCTTCTTCGTTGCATACGGTCGCCTTCGCAGTGGCCCGACACAGCACCTCGCGCCTGGCATTTGGGCTGCGACGGGCACACAAGGCGGTGTTGTGCGGCCTGTGCTCATGTTCGTTCGTGCTGGTGTCTATGACGCGCGCATCAGCCGCGAGCGCGTGGCCGAGCGTGCAGACCTGCAGGCCTACATCGAGCGTCGCATTCGATACCGCATCCGCAAGGCGGTGGGCGAATGACGCGCGCGCTCGACCTGTCTCCTGCCCGGGCGCCGCGGCCCGCTCAACGCACCCCGATGGTGCGGTCTCAAAAATTCGTGGGTCCTTCCGCCGAAGCAGTGGTTACGGGTAATTCGAACCCCGAACTTGGACTGTTCGGCGGCACTGCTAAGGGGGTTAAGTGAAGGCTGTTGAAGCAATGAGGCAGGCGATTTCGCAGGCCGAGTTTGGCGCATGGGTTGGCGTCAGCGAAGCGCGCGTGAGCCAGCTCATGGCCGAGGGCGTGCTGACGCGCGGCGAGTCCGGCCACGAGTGGCTGATTGCCTACTGCGAGCGCATGCGCGACATGGCGGCCGGGCGTGCGTCGTCGGAGCTGGGCGGCCTCGACCTTGTGCAAGAGCGCGCGGCGCTGGCGCGCGAGCAGCGCCTCGGCATCGCGATAAAGAACGCCGTCGCCCGCGGCGAGTACGCGCCCATCTCGCTCTTGGCCGAGGTGCTGGCGACCGCGAGCCAGTCCGTGTCGGAGCGCTTCGAGCAACTGCCCGGCCTGTTGCGCAAGGTGTGCCCAGAGCTGCCGGACACGGCACGCGACAAGCTCATGTCTGCCATCGCCGATGCGCGCAACCAGTGGGTGCGCGCGACGGCTCGGCTCGTGTCAGAAGCGGTCTCGCCGCCCGAAGACGACGAGCCGGAAGAGGGCGAGTCAGCATGAGCCTGGCCCCGAGCGAAACGCAGCGCGCCGTCATCGCTGCGACCTTGACCGGCCTCGGGCCGCTGAAGATGGAACGCCCCCAGCCGCTGAGCGCCTGGGCCGAAGACAATTTCTACCTGTCGCCCGAGGCAAGCCACACACAGGGCGAATGGAAGGCCTACCCGTTCCAGAAGGGCTGGATGGATGCCTTCAGCAATGACGACATCGAAGAGGTGACGGTGCGCAAGGCGAAGCGTGTCGGCTACACGAAGACGCTGCTCGCATTCATCGCCTACAACGCGGCGCACCGCCGGCGTAAGCAAGCGCTGTGGATGCCGACCGACGACGACCGCGACAGCTTCGTGAAGTCCGAAATCGAGCCCATGCTGCGCGACGTGACCGCGCTCAAGGCCGTGACGGTGCCGGGCAAGGAAGACACCATGAAGCTGAAGAGCTTCTTCGGGTCGGTCCTACACCTGCTCGGCGGCAAGGCAGCACGAGCCTATCGCCGCATCACGGTGGCCGTCGCGATCCTCGACGAAGCCTCTGCCTTCGATGCCAAGATTGAGAAGTCCTCGGACCCGATCACGCTCGCGCGCGGACGCCTCGAAGGCGCGCCGTTCCCGAAGCTGGTCGCAGGCAGCACCGTGCGTATCAAGGACTTCGACCACATCGAGTACCGCGAGAAGAACGCCGACGTGCGCATGCGATACAACGTGGTGTGCCCGCATTGCGATGCCGAGCACCCGCTGCTGTGGGGTGGGAAGAAGGTGCGCCACGGCTTCAAGTGGGACGGCTACGACCATGACACCGTGCGCCACGTCTGCCCGCATTGCCATGAGTCGATCACGCAAGCCGACTACCTGCGCATCTGGGACACGGGCGCAATGTGGGTCAGCGAGTGCGGCCGGTATCGCTATGACCATGACCTGCACGTTTGGACCGATGCGCAGGGCGTCGTCATCCGCGCGCCGCGGCATGTGGCCTTCGTCGAGATGTGGAGCGGCTACAGCCCCCAGCGCGCATGGTCAGACATCGTGCGCGAGTTCCTCGAAGCCACGACGAAGGCGAAGGCCGGTGATACCGCACCGCTCGAAGGCTTCATCAACGAAACGTTGGCGCAGTATTGGGAGGCCGTCGTCGAGCGCGCCGATGAGCATGCACTCTCCCGTCGCGCCGAGGTCTATCGCCGCTTCACGGTGCCGTATGGCGGCCTCGTTCTGGTCACTGGCGTGGACGTGCAGGACAACCGCTTCGAGGTCGTGACCTGGGCCGTTGGCCGCGGCGAGGAAATGTGGTGCATCGATTACAGCGTCATCTATGCCAACCCGGCCGATGAGCGCGATTGGGCGCACCTCGATGCCTACCGCCAAACGATCTTTCAGCACGCCAGCGGGCAGGCGATGAAGATTGAAGCCATGGCCGTGGACACCGGCGGCCACTTCACGCACCAGGCCTACAACTACTGCCGCCAGCGCGAACGCGAGCGCGTGTTCGCCGTGCGTGGCGACCCGCAGCCCAGCAAGATGGTGAAGAGCAAGGCCACCGTGCAGGACGTGAACTGGGGCGGCAAGATCATCAAGAAGGGCGTGCGCCTGTGGTACGTCGGCACCGACACGGCAAAGGATTTGATGTATGGCCGCCTGTGTGTCGAGAAGCCGGGCGCCGGCTACGTGCACTTCAGCAAGGACTTGCCGCACGAGTTCTACACGCAGTTGACGGCCGAGGCGCGTGTGCCGCAGCGCATCGCCGGTGGCGAGGCCTATCGCTGGATCAAGGCGCCTGGCGCGCGCAATGAAGTGTTGGACTGCACCGTCTATGCCGTCTTCTGCACGCACATGCTCGGCCTGCACCTCTACACCGGGAAGATGTGGCAGCGCTTGGAGTCCATTGTGCAGCCGCCGAATGGGGATCTGTTTCGCGTGGAACAAACCGAAGAGGTTTCACCGGCCGATGTTCCACGCGAAACGCAATCGGTCGAGCAGTCCTTCGTGCAGGCAGACGCCGAGCCGGGCGCAGCGCCGACGAGCGCACCGCCACCGCCCACCGCATCGCGAACACCGGAGACAGCACCAGTCGCGCCCACAAAGCCGGCTCCGCCGCGCCGAACCGTTCAACATCCCTCCCGTCAATCCTTTCGCGCTAGATCATGGTGAACATCACGAACCAAAATGACATCGTTCTCGACATCCTCGGCCGAGTGCAGGAGGCACTCGCCGCCGCAAAAGGTGAACTGACGCCCGATCTTGTGAAGGGGGTAGAGGCCGACATCCGGGCGGACTGGGGTGGTGATCGCGTGTTCATCGCGAAGCGCCGCGGGGAGGGGCATGGCAATCGGAACAGCCGTATCTTTAGAGACTACCTGGCCGGTGAGCGCGTGAAGCTGCTGTCACGGCGCTATGAGCTTTCTGAGCGGCAGGTATTGCGCATCATCAAAGCGCCTGTCAAATGAGCATCTGCCCTAGGTGCAAGTCTTCGGCTAGAAGCGCTTGTGTGCGTCTTCCAGCAACAGCTACTATTAGTAAGGACCGGAACTTCGGGCCATACAGGCGCATTTCCTCCGCGAAACGTGACGCGTTTCGTCAGCACGCATCTGGCAAAACATTACAGGAAAGCAAAAATGAGTAACCCCTATATCTTGCCTGCAGAGCACGATTTTTGGATAAAAACCCCGCGTCGTCGGCTCTTGCTTTCGTCTGATGAAGAAATCGAAGCGAAGTACGACGCCAAAGCAGAGCGCATCGTCACAGAAACAAATCGAGAAAAGCTGGTCAATTTTTACGAATCCTTGAAGCGGCCAAACTACATGGATCCGCGGCCGTTCTATCAGCGGCGGCAACGCTGGACCGCTGATCGGCAGTCGCAGTTAATTGAATCATTCCTGATTAATATTCCTATTCCGCCACTCTTTGTCTACGAATCACGGCCTAACGTCTATGAAGTAATGGATGGGCAACAGCGAATTACTGCAATTAGAGCGTTCTACGATAGCCGACTTACCTTGGAGGGGCTGGAGCGCTGGCCTGAGTTAAACGGGCGAACATATGCTACCTTGCCCGACAGAATACGAGCAGGCATTGATCGCCGGTCTATTTCTTGGGTCACCGTGCTGAGCGAGTCGTCGGAAAACGAGGAGGATGCTTTTTCAATAAAGCAGCTAGTGTTCGAGCGCCTCAATACGGGAGGTGTGAAGCTTAGTGCTCAAGAAATTCGAAACGCATTATTTGCTGGCGACTTCAATGATGCATTGATCAAGATGTCGCGGTTGGATTCGCACCGAAGCGTCTGGGGCTTGCCGAAATATTCGGAAATTGAAGAACGCCAAGTGCCAATTAATCTGGCCGATAGCGGGTTCTACTTGGAAATGGAAGATGTTGAGGTCATTCTGCGATTTTTTGCGCTGCGCCATGCAGAGCATTATTCCCGTGGAATGCGAGAGTTTTTGGATTTTTACATGCAAAAAGCTCGCTCGTTGTCTTCGCATGAGATAGAAGAATTGGAGCGGCTGTACGAAGCGGTTGTAGAACTTGCAGCTGAAATCTATGGTGACTTGGCCTTCAAGCCATACGTTCAGGATAAGTCCTCAGGCAAGTGGAACTGGGGTACACGCAAGCAGAAGGCATACGCCGATGCAGTCCTCGTAGCATTGTCGGAACAGCTCGGAAATGGTTCGGAACTGATTGTTCAGAGGGACAATTTGCTCAAACTGACGAAGCAATACTTTCAAGAGGACGGGGAAGGAGTTTTGGTGGGTCGCGGCAATACTAAGAAGGATGTCTTGGCTCGCATCGACCGGCTGCGTGAGATTTTCAAAAAAGTCTTGGCCGCCTCTGATGCTGACCTCTAAATTAAAAATTGCACTAACGCAGCTGGAAAGCATTCGTCATATTGTCGAAAATGGGCGCCGTGCACGCGAACATATTACGCCGTATGGTCTTGAGTCCTATGGCCCGAGTTTTGAAAAGATTGACATTACATACGGTCGAACGTTCGACTATTGCGCAACCATTACACGCGCGTATGCAACTTTTGAACGTTTTGTTTTGGAAGCCTTTGAGCAGCTTATAGAATGGTGCTTTCAAAATGATCGAATAAAATTCTTCGAGAATAAAAAATTCCAGGAAACCTATGAGATCGGCGTTGCTGAAATATTAAGAAGGCACGGCGAAGCTCGATTTGCCGGTGTCGATAAGGCAGATCTTGCTCACTCGTTGGCGGCTCTTCATGGCGGAGCAGCCCCGAAGAAATTTCTGGTGAGCCCGTTTTTTGCGACGCTGCCAAATCTCAATATCTCGCATATCGATGGCCTTCTGACCAACTTGGGTTTTGCCGATACGCTTTCCGCTTGGATAGCCGACAATCAGGAATTTGCGGAATTCTTGGAGGGCGAAGGCATCAATGTGGGAGACGCGCTCAAGGATTTGGTCGAGCGAAGAAATGAGGCTGCCCATGGCAACGAATTGCCGTCTAATATATGGGGGGCGAATGAGCTGAATGTGCGGTTGGAGCTGCTGATTCGAGTTTGCAAAAAGTTTTATGAGTTTGTCGTTTATTTAATTATTAAGCGAGCAGACTTTGCAGCTGAGTCGGCTGGGCTGGGCGTGGTCACCGCGTTGTGGAAAACGGCGGGCGCCTTTGAGTTAAAAACGAATTCAAAAGCGGTGTCTCGTGACACTCCGGTGGTTCTTTTTAAATCCGGGGCACTTTTCATTGATGAAATTAGTGCGATTCAGATAGAAGGTGCGGGATGCGGGGTCTATTTCGGTCCCAATGCATCCAAGTTGGGACTGACCTTGAAGTCTGGGGATCTTCCCAAAAAGAGAATGGTTGTCTTGGGTTCCTCCGTTGTTCCTGGACTTGACCGCCTGCTAGAGATCTAACGCGCGTATTCACTCGCTCGCAACGATGCCGCACGAAGTGACATCACTCGCCTTGTTGATGTCAGCTTCCCCGTTCGATAGTCCGGTCAACACTGACCAAAGGTCCGACCGTGACTATCGACGCCTCCAACACCGAACCCATTTCCATCATCCCTGGCGACACCGTCAAATGGGCACGAAGTCTCACGAGCTACCCGGCTTCTGCCGGATGGGCGTTGAGCTACGAACTGCTCAACGCGATGCATCGCTACGAGATTCCCGCTACCGCTGACGGCGATGCCTTCCGCGTCGTTGTGTCGGCGCAGACCTCGCAGAGCTTCGCGCCTGGCTCCTATGACTGGCGAGCGCGCGTCACGAACGCCGACGAGGTCTACACAGTCGCTAGCGGGCGAATGACCGTGGCACCGTCCTTCGCTGCCGCTGGTGATGTCCGCTCGCATGCCCTCCGCACGCTCGACGCCATCGAGGCGGTGCTCGAAGGTCGGGCCACCAGCGCCACCGCCGAATACGAAATCAACGGCCGTCGCTTGAAGTACATCCCGCTCAACGAGCTGCATGCGATGCGCTCGAAGTACCAACGGGAGGTTGCGGCGGAAGAGGGCAAGAGCGGGCCACGGGGCGTGTCCGGTCGCATCGCGGTGAGGTTCGGCGCATGAAGGCCCCGGCATTCCTCCGCAACCTGTTCCGCGGCAAGGTCGTTGGCAAGAAGCAGGTGCGCCGCTTTCAGGCCGCGCGCGTTGACCGCCTTACCGCCGACTGGATCGCCACCTATTCGAGCATCAACGAAGAGCTGCGCAGCGACCTCGACAGGCTTCGCGCACGGGCACGCGAACTGCGCAACAACAACGACTATGCGCGCAAGTTCTGCGGCATGGTCGAAACCAACATGGTCGGGCCTGCTGGCTTCGTGATGCAGGCGCGCGTCGAGAACGCGCCGAACAAGGCCGACAAGCTCGCGAACGATGCCATTGAGGCGGCGTTCGTGCGCTGGCAGGCCGTGTGCGATGTGACGGGGCGGCAGTCCCTGCGCGATATGTGCGAGACGCTCGTCGGTGGGCTTCCGTGCGATGGCGAGTTTCTGGTGCGGCTCGTGCGCGGTGCCGACGCGCGCAACGAATTCAACTTCGCGCTGCAGCTCATCGACGTGGATCGCATCGACACGACATTCAACGGCGTTGAGCATTCGACGGGTAACACCGTCATCATGGGCATCGAGGTGGACGCCTACCGCCGCACCGTCGCGGTTCATATTTTCGAGGCGCATCCCAACGACGGCATGCGCACCTCTCGGCAGCGCGTGCGACTGCCGGCCGAAGACATCATCCACGGGTTCAAGGTCGAGCGTGCCGAGCAGGTGCGCGGCATCCCGTGGATGGCGCCGGGCATGCTGAGCCTGCACCACCTGGGCGGCTTCATGTTGGCCGCGGTGCTCGCCGCCGAGCATGGCGCGAATCACTTCGGCTTCTTCACGCAGAACCAAGATGCCGCACCTGGCACGCTGCCCATCGGTCAGCAAGACGATGACGGAGATGCCATCACCACTAGTCAGCCCGGCGTCTATGACACGCTGCCGCCCGGCTACGACTTCAAACCGCACGAGAGCAAATACCCGAATGAGGTCTTCGGGCCTTTCGTGAAGACGGCGCTACAGCGCGTTGCGAGCGGGTGGCGGGTGTCCTATCACGCGCTCGCGAACGACCTCGAGGGCGTCAACTTCTCCAGCATCCGAAGCGGCACGCTCGACGAGCGTGACCGGTGGTCATCCGATCAGCAGTGGTTCATCGACATCCTGCTCAAGCGCGTGCGCGCCGAGTGGATGGTGATGTCCTTGCTGTCGAACGCCATCACGATGCCCAACGGCAGTCCGTTGCCCGCGGCGAAGGTGGCGAAGTTTGCGCCGCACGACTGGCTCGGCCGTCGTTGGGAGTGGGTGGACCCGCTGAAGGACATGAACGCGCGCATTGCCGGCGTGGGTGCTGGGCTGGTTGCGCCTCAAGACCTGAGCGCACAGATGGGCCGTGACTTTTACGACACCATGGTCAAGATCAAGGAAGCGCAAGACCTCGCGAAGCAGCTCGGCATCGTGCTGCCTGCCTATGCATTGAAGGTGGCAGCGCCTGCGCCGAAGCCGGCCCCGAAGGGCCGCCCCGCAGATGCAGAAGAGGAAGAGGGCGAAGAGGAAGAAGTCGCAGCCTAGTGACATTCTTTGCCTTATGAATGTCAGTGCCGCGCCGTTGCAATAGCGGCATGACTTCAAGTCTTCCTCAAGCTCTTCGCGAGCATCTGCCCACCGGTCAACTCAAGCGCGCTTTCGTTGTGGAGCGTGCCTCCATCGACGAGGAGGCGCGCACCGTGAAGCTCGCCTTCGCGAGCGAAACGCCTGTCAATCGCGGCTGGTTCATCGAGGTGTTGGACCTCAGTCGCAAGTCAATGCGCACCGGCCGCCTCACCGCCGGCGCGAACCTTCTTTGTGACCATGACACACGAGATGTTGTCGCGGTCGTCGAGTCTGTGGAAATCGGTTCGGACAAGGTAGCCCGTGCCGTGGTGCGCTTCGGTCGAAGCGTGCGCGCAGAGGAAGTCTTCCGCGACGTGATCGACGGCATTCGCGTCAACGTTTCGGTGGGCTACATCGTCCACGAAGCAATTCTTGAAGGCACGAAGGATGGGTATGACACCTACCGCGTGACCGACTGGGAGCCCTTCGAGTTGTCTCTGGTCAGCGTGCCAGCGGACGCGACTGTCGGTGTCGGCCGCAGTCTCCCCGCCGAGCTGCCGGCCGTTCCTTCCCTTCCTTCCATTTCCCCATCTTCTACGGAGAACCGCGCCATGACGACGCCTGCAACCACGCCCGCCGCTACCCCGGCACCCACCATCGAAACTCCTGCGCTGCGCAACCACGCCAGCGAAATCAGCAAGATCGCCGCCGCCATGCCCGGCGGTGCCGAGCTGGCGATGCGTTCCATCCAAGCCGGCCACACGGTCGAGCAGTTCCAGGCCGAGGCGATTCGCTCGCTTTCGTCCAAGCCCGTGCCCACGGCCGACATCGGTCTGACGCCGAAGGAAACCCGCCGGTTCAGCATCGTGCGTGCACTCAACGCGCTCGCCAGCCCGGGCGACACGGTGGCTCGCAGCGCTGCCGCCTTCGAATTCGAGTGCTCGGCGGCGACCTCGCAGAAGCTCGGCAAGGCAGCGCGCGGCATCATGATTCCGTTCGAAGTTCAAAAGCGCGACCTCGTGGTGGGCACGCCCTCGGCCGGCGGCAACCTCGTTGGCACCGACCTGATGGCCGGCGACTTCATCACCATCCTGCGCGATGCGATGGTGCTGAATCAGCTTGGCGTGCGCTTTCTCTCGGGGCTGGTGGGCAACATCGCTATCCCGAAGCAAACGGGCTCCGGCAGCGCTTATTGGGTGGCTGAAGGTCAGGCGCCCGCCGAAAGCAGCGCGGCCATCGGTCAAGTGGCGATGTCGCCGAAGACGGTCGGCGCGTTCACCGACATCAGCCGCAAGCTGCTGCTGCAGTCGAGCATCGATGTCGAGAGCTTCGTCTCGGCCGACCTGGCGATGGTGCTCGGGCTGGCGATCCAGCGCGCGGCCATCGCCGGCGGTGGCAACGCCAACGAGCCCAGCGGCATCCTCGCGAAGATCGCGGCCAGCGTGATCGGCGGTGCGAACGGTGGCGCGCCGACCTGGGACAGCGTGGTGGACCTCGAAACCGCGGTGTCGGTCGCAAACGCCGATGTTGGCACCTTGGCCTATCTAACGAATGCGAAGGTGCGCGGCAAGCTGAAGAAGACCTTCGTCGACGGCCCTGGCACGGGCGAGCGCGTGTGGCAGAAGGGCAGCGAGCCGCTCAACGGCTACCGCGCCGCGGTTACTAATGCCGTGCCGAGCAACATCGCCAAGGGCACCGGCACGAACTTGTCGGCCCTCATCTTCGGCAACTTCGCGGACCTCGTGATCGGCATGTGGGGTGGCCTCGACCTGATGGTCAATCCGTTCCTGTTCAGCGAAACGGGTTCGGTTCGCGTCACCGCGCTGCAGGACGTGGATGTCGGTGTACGCAACGACGAGAGCTTCTCGACGATGGAAGACGTGGCTACCGCGTAAGCCCATGTTCGCCGAAGACCTCTCCGTTTTCTTCAGCGACTTCGCGGTGAGCGCCTCGTTCACCGTCGAAGGCGTGCAGAAGACCGCGCGCGTCCTCTTCGATAACCCGTATGCGGCGCCGTTCGGCGTGCAGGTCGATGCAGATGCACCGGTGTGCCAAGGCGCTAGCGCGGACCTCGCCGGCCTTCAGCGTGATGACGCAATCACCGTAGACGGGCGAGCGTTCGAAGTGGTGCGCGCCGAGGCGGACGGCACCGGCGTGACCAACCTTGTTCTTCGGAGCGCCTGAAATGTTCCTGCTCGAAATCAACCTCTGCGAGCGCTTGCGCGAGTCCTTGCCCGCTTGGGAAGTCATGGGCTGGTCCACGGGCAAGGGCAACCGCGATGCCGCGGCGCTGGTGTCCGTCATGTTCGCCGCCGGCGCGCTGGCGGATGTGAAGGAAGGCGCTGTAGCGCTTGCACCTGGCTGGAGCGTGCTGCTGTCGGTCAAGCGCGGGCCGGCTGCGGCGGCATTGCTCGACGACGCAATTCCAAAGGTCATCGAGCAGCTTCACAACTGGGCGCCCGGCGAGGCGGGCGGGCGCAAGTGGGGCGCGCTGAAGCTCGCGCGTTTCGCGCCGCCGGACTTCGCAGACGGCGGCCTCATCGGCATCGAACTGCTTTTCTCCACGACTGGCCGCTACTTCGGCCAAGAGTGAAACCAATCAACGGAGCCACCATGGCAAACATCTTCGAAAAGAGTCAATACGTCATCCCGCGCGGCCGGGTCTTCTTCGACCTCTACGACGCGGCCGACCAGCTCACGGGCGAGCGCCACCTCGGCAACTGCCCGACCGTCACGCTGAGCATCTCGACCGAGAAGGCGCCGCACTACAGCGCCGAGAGCGGCCCCGGCGTGAAGGACGCGAACCGCGTCGTGCGCATCGACCGCACCGGCAAGATCACTTGCGACAACATGAGCGCCGACAACCGGGCGATGTTCATTTCCGGCGAAAAGTCCACGGTCTCGCAGGCTACCGGCGCCGTGGCTGCGGAAGAAATCACCGTGATTCCCGGGCTCTTCTATCAGCTCGGCCGCACCGATGCCAGCCCGGCGGGCGCGCGCAAGGTCACGGCGGTGGTGGTGACGCCCGAAGCCGGCGGCGAGCCCTACGAGCTGGGCGAGGACTACACCGTGGACGCGGCGCTCGGTCGCCTGCAAATCCTCGCCGGCGGCGGCATCCCGGCCGGTAAGGTGAAGGTCGCCTATTCGAAGCCGGCCACCACCTGGCTGCGGATCAAGTCCGGAGACAAGGCCGAACTGCGCGGCGCACTGCGCGTGCTCTCGAACATCGCCGAGGGCGAGCAGAGCGACACCTATTGCCCGCTCGTGACGCTGGCGCCGACCGGTGACATGGCGCTCGTCACCAGCGATGACGGCTATGTGCAGATGGAATTCGACATCGAGGTGCTCACGCCCCCGAGCGGTGTCGCGATCTTCGTGGACGGCCGTCCTGTGGAGGCCTAAGCCTTCACCTCGCCGCCGCTCGCGCTGAGCGGCGGCGACGCCTGGCGCTTCGCACGAGGCGCCAAACGTCGCCGCACTGGCTTCCCCCTTCACCACTCCCCCAAAGGTTCCTCGTTGGCCTTCAAGCCTATTCAGATCGTCGTCAATGCCAAGGACGATGCGTCCAAGGTGTTCGACCGCCTGCAGCAGCGGGTCGTCGCGTTCGCGGTGCTGGTCGCCGGCTATTTCGGCATTCAGGTCTTTGCGGGCTGGATCAAGGGCGGCGCCGACTTCGAGCAGGCCATGAGCCGCGTGCAGGCCGCGACGGGCGCCAGCGCGGCCGAGATGCGCTTGCTACGCAAGGCGGCGCAGGAAGCCGCGGCGGATGTGCGCTACGGCTTCACGGAGCTGCAGGCTGCCGGCGCGCTGGAAAACCTGGCGAAAGCCGGCCTGAGCGTCACCGATGCCATCAAGACACTGCCCGCCGCGATGCAGCTCGCGCGTGCCGGCGACATCGAGCTGGGCACCTCGGCCGAGTACCTCACGAAAATCGTCAACGGTCTGGGCCTGGCCTTCACCGACTCGGGCCGTGTGGCCGACGTGCTCGCCAAGGGCGCCAACGCGACGAACACCAGCGTCACCGGCCTGGCGCAAGCGCTGAGCTACGCCGCGCCTTTGGCGAACACCCTCGGGCTGAGCCTCGAAACCACCGTTGCCATCATCGGCAAGTTCGCGGATGCGGGTATCGATGCGAGCCGCGCCGGCACGGCGTTGAACAGCATCCTCGCGCAGTTCTCCGACCCGGCCAGCAAATTCCGCACTGAGCTGGCGGCAGCTGGCATCACGACTGGCAACTTCGAGAAGATGCTGCACGAGCTGGCCGCCGCAGGCCCGGCCGGGCAGCGCGCGATTGCGGCGGTGGGGCAGGAAGCCGGCCCGGCGTTGCGCGCGCTGCTGAATCAGGGCGTGGACAAGCTCGACGAGCTGAAGAAGGCATTGCAGGGCGCTGGCGGCAGTGCGGCCGAGACTGCCGCCGTCATGCAGGCGAATCTCAACGGCGCGCTGAATGGCCTGCGTACGGCATGGGACTCGACCGTCAACGCGCTCACGACGCCCGTCCTGCCGGTGCTGAGAGAAGGCGTCGAGCAGTTGGGCGGAGCGCTGCGCACCGCGGTGTCCGATGGCACTGTGGGGCGGTTCGGCACCGCGCTCGCGACCGCATTCCAGAACGGCATCAAGTGGGTGCAGGCCTTCGTCGCCAGCGTCGATGTGCCGGCCCTCGTCGCGAAAGCGCAGAGCCTGGCCGACCGTGTGGGCGCATTGCTCGACAGCTTCGGCCAGAAGGCGCAGAGCACCGGCAACATCGTTCAAACGGTCTGGGGTGTCGCGAGCGCCGGCGCGAACACGCTGATTGCGGTTGTCTTCCGTGTAGGCGAGGCCTTTGCCGGCGTCACGCGCGACATCCTGACCGGCGTCGGCGTAATGCTGGAAGGGCTCTCGAAGATCAGCTTCGGCGGCGTGTCGGCGGCGTTCAAGCAGGCCGCGGCCGAGGTGCGCGAATCGGCCGCCGGCATGGAAGGTGTGACCGACGCTTTCGGCGAGAAGTCAGCCGAAGCCTTCGAGCGCGCCACCAAGGGCGCCGAGGAAGCGCGCGCCGGCTGGGCGGGCCTGACGGGCGCCGCCGAGAGCACCACCGCTGCGACGACCAGCAGCGCGGCGGCGTTCGCGAACATGGCCGCCGAGATGAAGGCCGCCGGCGACAGCGCGCAGGAAGCCGGCCAGAAGGCCGCCAGTGCGGCTGAAGAGCAGAAGGTGAAGGCAGAGGAGGCCCGGGCCACGGCGGAGCGCCTGCGGGCCGAATATGCGAAGGCCATCGACACGGGCAATCTTCAGCTTGCTGTGCAGAAGCTCGAAGAGTTGAAGAAGGCCAACAACGCCGCGGCCGATGCCGCCGTCAACAACAAGAAAGCGCAGGCCGACGCCGCCGCAGAGATTGCCGCCGCCTTCCAGCGCGCCGGGGTACAGACGAAGGTCGAGCTGGAGACCGTCGCCAAGGTGGCGCTGCGCGACTACGAGCTGATTCGCGACAGCGGGCAGGCGACGGCCATCGGCCTGGGCGAAGCGTGGAAGCGCGCCGCGGAAGCATCCATTGCCGCGGCAAACGGTGTTGCGCCTGGCTGGGTGCAGGCCGAGGCCGCCATGCGCGGCTTCGAGGTCGTGCTCGACAGCGCCGGTCGCTCCACGCTGAAGCTCAAGGACGCGCAGACGAGTGCCACGCAGGCCGCCAACGGCCTGGCCGGCGCGCTGCGCGATGTCACCAGCGCACGGGAAAAGGACATCGAGGCACGCGAGAAGGCGAACGCCTTGAAAGAGCGCGAAATCGCCCTCGAAAACAAGCGCCTCGGCCGCGACGCGAGCGGCTTCTCGACCGACAAGAACGGAAAGACCGTCGTCGCCGGGAGCGACCTCGGCACCATGACCGGCATCGCCGCATTCTTGAAGAACGCCGGCGTGAAGGACGACGAGACGGCGCGCCGCATCGCGCGCGAGTTCGCGGACGAGAAGGGCAACGTCCAGTTCTTCAACAACCCGGGCCAGAAGAAGTACGGCGGCGACACCCTGAGCTATGCGCTGCTGAAGGCGGCGGAGAAGGTGACCTTCTTCGGCGATGGGTCCACGCCCACCGCCATTCCCAAGCCCGAATCCACTCGCACCCTGAATCTGCGCCTGCAGCTCGACGGCCGGGATTACGGGACCGTCAACACCGACACCGCCGGGGCGAACGCCATCGAGGGCTTTCTCGCGCAGCTTGGCGCCGCACGCGGCTCCTCTTCCGCACGTCCGGGCAACTGAACATGGCAGCACCGAAGTTTCACGCCCTGGGGGCCCTGCAGATTCCGCGCGGGATGGTTTGGTCCGACGAGTTCGGATGGAACCCCGTCGAGAAGAGTCTCGAGTATTCCGTGACGGGCGCGGCCCTCATCGATGCCGGCGTGCGCCTGGCAGGCCGCCCGATCACCCTGCAGGGCGAGGCCGATGCGGGGTGGATCGCCCGCGGCGGCCTCGTCGCCCTGCAGGCGCTCAACGCCGCCGACCCGATAGGCGAGCACGCCCTTGTGCTGGCCGATGGCCGCAGCTTCACCGTGCAGTTCGCGCCGGGCCTGGCCGTCGAAGGCAAGCCGCTCGCGCGCCCGGAGCTGCCCGCCGAGAACTACCCCTATATCGCCACCGTGCGCCTCATCACTGTTTGACCAATGACCATTCTCGAATCCGATATCAAGCTGGTGACCACGCAGGTCATGGATGACGTGCCCAACGGCGGCGGCGCGCCCACGTCGAACGTGATCGTGGACGGCAAAAGCAATGCCATCTGCAAAGACATCTCGGAAGTGGACCGCGCGCAGGGGGATGTCAGCATGATGAAGGTTGCGGCCACCATCCAGACCCTGAACACCGATACGGCGCTCGGCGGCACCGTCTGCATCGTGCGCCCGCCTGTTGACCCGAACGTCAGCGCTGCGCTGTTCTACACGGGCGACTTCTTCGACCGCCGCGCCGACATTCAGGCGCGCGTCGAGGCGTACACGACGCCCGGCGAAGAGTTCGGCGGCTTCCTGCTGTCCAACCATGTGCAGGGACAGAAGTCGCTGCAGATCTTCCAGCGCCCCGGCGCGACGCCGCCCAACGCAAACGCGACCCTGCAGATCAGCGGCGGCGGCAAGTCCGAGGCGGTGCGCATCGCGCGCGTCACGGTCGAGCAGCGCACCTACAGCTACAGCGTGAGCAATACCTTCGTGGACTACCAAGCGCAGGTGTGCGTCTGCGAAATCCTCGACGGCCTGAAAAACGATTACACCGGCACCGCTGCGAATCGCATCTTCGAGCGCACCGCGACCTCGGCCGTCATCAATCGCATGCTCGTGGCCGACGCCTCGCGTTTCTACGGTGTTGCCAAGCTCGTGCTGAACGCCGCCCTGGGCGACTTGTCCGTGAAGGTGGATCGCATCGATACGCAGCTCGTGCCGGCGGCCACCACGGAAGTGCCGATCGTGGACACCAGCGCGGCCGGGTCTTCCGTCGCGCTGGTGGCTTCCGGTGGCGGCAATGTGTCGTTGACCACGGCGGCCCCGTTCGGCCCGAGCGTCTCGCTCACGCTCGGCAATCCCGTGTTCCCCGGCACCCTCTCGATTGCCACGGCCGCGGGAACCATCACCGACGACGCCGGCAGGCTCAAGCTCGGCGCGGCGAACATCGGCACCATCTCCAACATCGGCGGCACGCTGACGTTTGCAAGCGACGCGCCGCAGATCGGCGGCACCAAGGCGATCACGTTCAAGCCGGCCGGCGCACCGATCCAGCTCGCGGACTCGGCATCGATTGCGGTCGCCGCCGAGAACCGTCGCAGCAGCTACCCGCTCACCATCCTTCCGCCGCCGGCACCTGGCACGCTGCGGGTCGCTTTCCGCTCGGGCGGCAACTGGTACGAGCTGGCCGACGATGGCGCCGGCCGCCTGCGCGGCGCAGATTCGAGCGCAGGCTCGGGGACCGTGGACTATGCCTCGGGCACGGCCTTGCCCACCGTGGGCGCGCTGCCGGACGTGGGCAGCGAGGTGCTGTTTTTCTGGGGCGCAAAGTCGAACTACCGGGACCGCAGCGGCACGCTGGCCTCGGCGATGTCCATCATGCTGGCGCTCGACAACCTGGCCGCGCAGGCGGGCAGTGTGTCGGTGGACTGGAACGACGGCACGGCCCGGCACGCCGCGGACAACGGCAGCGGCGCGCTGGCCGGAGACGCGACCGGGGCGGTGGGCTACGCGAGCAGCACCCTCGAAGTTCGGCCGAACACTCTTCCGGCTTCGTCGGTGGCCTTCACGGTCAACTACAGCCACGGCACCGCCGAGAACAAGGCATTCGCGGCGCCTGCGCGCGAGGTGGACGGCAGCGTCACGCTCAACCTCGGCAAGACCAACATCGCAGCGCGCTCGGTGTCGCTCTCGTGGAACCTCGTACTGATGTCCACCGGCGGCGTGCCGGCGAACCAGTGGGTGCCGCAGAACTTCGCCTCCACCAAGACCGTGACCGACAACGGCGCCGGCAAGCTGGTCGATGGTGTCGGCGTCGAGTTCGGCACGATCAACCTCGCGACGGGTGTCGCCAAGTTGTATCCCGAAGCGGTCGTGACCGTGCCCGTGCCGCAGTGGGCCGTGAGCGAGCTGGGCCTGCTCGGCACCGTGCTCTCGCCAAACCTGCCGGGCGCCTTCCGCAACACGCTCACGGGCTACGCCTATGTGCCCTTGAACGCCACGCTGCCCGCGGACGCCTCGGCGCTCGTGACGGCCGATTTTCGTGTGGCCGGCGCCGGCACGGCGAAGAGCCAGACGTTCAACGCGCCGAAGCTCTCAATCAAGCTGCTGCCCAACGCGAGCGAGGCCGGCGTGCCTGGCAGCGTGAATTTCACCGTGGGCGGCAAGACCTACTTTGACCGGGCAGGTGCGCTCTATACCGACCTCGATCCGGCCACGGGCGCGGCCACATTGGCCGGCACCTACGACTACGCCACCAACACGGCCGCGCTGACCACCTGGCCCGCTTCCGGCGCGGGTCCGGTCGTCGTCAACAGCCTGTTGACCGCATTGAACGGCCAGCCGGTGGAATACGTGGTGTTTCGCACACCGGTGGCGCCCATCAGCCCCGGCACGCTGCAGCTGCTCGCAACGAAGCTCAACGGCGGCACGATCAACGTCACGGCCTCGCTCGCAGGCGTCATCAGCGGCACCAACGTTCACGGCACGGTAGATGCGTCTACCGGGCTGGTCAAGGTGCGCTTCGGCGACTGGGTGACGGCTGCCGGCAACGAAGGCGAAATCTGGTACGACGCGGACGCGGTGGGGACGGACGGCAAGATTTGGAAGCCGGTCCCTGTCTTCGCCAGCACCATCCGATACAACACCGTCGCCACCACGACGCTGCCCGTTGATGCCGCCATGCTTGGCCTCGACCCGGTGCGTCTGCCTTCGGATGGCCGTGTGCCGATCTTCCGCAAGGGCGGGCTCGTGGTCATCGGCAACACCAAGCGCCTTCCGCCGGCGGTGGTGTCCAACGGGATGACGCTCGACGCAGGCCGCGTGCGGCTCTCGCGCATGCGGATCATCGACGCCAACGGCCTCGCCGTGTCGGCTGGCTACATGCGCAACCTCGATGCGGGCACGGTCACGTTCTCCGACGTGTCGAGCTACGCGCAGCCGGTCGTCTACGAGCACACCATCGAGGACCTGCTGACCGTCACCGATGTGCAGATCGACGGGCGAATTTCCTTCTGGAGTCGAATCACGCACGACTACCCGGCGAATGAAAGCTATGTGAGCAGCGCCTTGCGCATGGGCGACGTGAAAGCCGGTGTGTCGCTCTTCTTCGACCAGCAGTCGTGGACAGGCGTTTGGTCGGACAGCCTCATCGGCAACGCCGCAGACCCTACGTTCAACGACATCGACTTTCCCATTGCGGTGACCAACAAAGGCGCCGTGACGGAGCGTTGGCGCATCCAGATCAACAACGGCGGCACCACCTACAACCTCATTGGCGAGCACGTCGGGCAGATCGTGACCGCGCAGAGCATGGCGGCCGACTGCTCGCCCATCGGCCCCTCGGGCGCACCCTACATGACGATTCCCGCCGCCGGCTTTGGCTCGGGCTGGGCCGCGGGGCACGTCATCCGCTTCAACACCGTTGCGGCGACCTTTCCCTTCGTTGTCATTCGCACCGTGCAGATGGGCGCGGAGAGCGTGCTCGATGACAGCTTCGAACTTCTGGTCCGCATCGGCGTGGACCGCCCGTAAAGAAAAGCGAGAACGAACCCATGGCTTCCCCGGTAGACACAAGCGTCAAGAATTTCAACAGCACGATGGTGAATGCGCCCGTGCTCAACGGCGTGGCGGGCGCTGCTGTCGCATGGCTCGACGCTCTGCTCGATACGGGCTTTGACCTCAAGAGCCTGACCTCTCTCGTCGCCGCGGCGGGCGTGATGACCGCGACGTTCAACGGCACCCACTCGTCGCAGATCGACAGCGTGGTGTTGGTGGCTGGCGTTACGGGCGGGCCTGCCGGTTTTGCTGGCGCCAATGGAGAGCAGAAGGTGGTGAACCGCCCGACCTCCACGACGGCGACGTGGGCGACCTCGCTGCCTGACGGCACCTACACCGGCACCATCACGATGAAGATGGCGTCGCTTGGCTGGTCGACCGTCTTCTCCGCAGCCAACAGGCGGGTGTACCGCTCCAACGATGTGACCGGCACCCGCCTGTACCTGCGCGTTGAAGATTCGGGCACGACCACGTGCCGCGTGCGCATGTACGAGACCATGTCCGACATCGACACCGGCACCAACCCCGCGCCGACGGACACCCAGCAGTCGGGCGGCGGCCACTGGGTCAAGAGCAACAACGCGAACGCCACCGCGGTAACCTGGGCTTTCGCGGGCGACAGCCGCTTGTTCATGCACAACGTGCTCGCCGGGACCTCGTCGGCGCAGTCGATTCAGACGGGCGCCATTCGTGGCTTCGGCGACATGACGCCTTTCCGACCGGCCGGCGACCCTTACCTTTGCATCCTGGGTTATGCCTCCGGCGTGGCGGATGGGACCGGTGACCTGGCGGCCGGTTGGGCAACCAATTGCGTCGTGCCGCGAGACTTCACCGGGGTGGGATCGCCGACCTACGTGCAGCCCTACGCGCTCACCGGCGGCACCAACTATTCCGGCTTCACGACTGGCCTTCTGGGGTCGTTTCCAAATCCCATCGACGGGGCGCTGTACGTCTCTCCGAAGGTCATCAAGCAGGTGACCAGTGGATACCCCCGCGGCGATATGCCGGGGCTGTACCACCTGCCGCAGTCGGGCGTCTACGACACCTTCAAAAACCTTGACCGCATTCCTGCGATTCAGAACTCGGCGGGCAAGACGCTGCAGTTCTGGTCTGTGGCTGGCGGCACATCAACGCCCTACGTTAGTGCATCGACCTCGGCGAACACCGGTGGCGCCGCCATCGACCTTACCGGGCCGTGGCGCTAAGACATGGCAGCACATCGCTATTGGAGAGCCGACCTGCTGCGCACAGCGGGCAGGTTCGCGCTTCAGCTCTCGGAATTCCATCTGCTCGCCAGCGGCGTGCGCGTGGACACGGCCGCGGTCCTGACCGCAACCGCAGCGCCCACCACGGGCAGCTTGGCGGCGCTATCTGACGACGACACCGGCACGTCGGTTGAATGGGCGTACCCGCTCCACATGGGCCTGAGCCTGCAGTGGGACTTTGGCGGCTCGGCGGTGGAAGTCGATGACATCCGCCTCGGCGCGGTGAACGTCGCGGCCAGCTTTTTGCGCAACGCCCGAATTCAGTACTCGGACGATGGCGCGACGTGGGCCGACTACTACATGTTCGAGCTCATCTCGTGGCCGGGCGCTCGCACGAAAACTTCAAGCTCGGTCAAGGCGATGGCGGTGGGCGCCACCGCAACGCTGCAGCAGCTCTATGCGGAGTTCGAAGGGGTCAACGGCCAAACGACCTTCACTGACAGCAGCGTCAACGGCGTCACGTTGACGGGGGTCGGTGGCCCCGCGTTGAGCAACGCCGTCGCGCCACCCAGTGGAACGACGAGCCTGCTGCTCAACGGCACCTCGCAGTACGTGGCGCTCACGCCGTTGTCCAAGATTTTCAGCAACCACCCCGGCGCGACGACGTGGGAGTTTCAGTTCCGCACCTCGTCGAGCGCACGCCAGACGCTGTTTTCGTGGGTCAGCAATTCCAGCTACACGATGCAGATCTACATCGAGGCCGGCACCGGGTTGCTGCAATTTGCGCTGTCATCGGCAAGCACCACCGGCGTGCCGGTGAACGACGGCGCCTGGCACAAGCTCGCCATCGTCAACTCGACGCTGACGAATCCCTCGGTGGTGACGATCTTCCTCGACGGGAAGTTGGTCGCCCGGTTCGCTGCTTCGTCCGGCTTCACGGTCGGAGTGGCGAATGTTTCGGCGTGGATCGGTGCGCATCGAACGTCGAGCGTTGCAACGGCTGTGGACTACTTCAATGGCAATATCAAGAACGTCATCATTTCGCAAAGCCTGACGGCCCCGCGCTACTCCGGAAGCTACGTGCCGTTCAACGGCCTGGGGGTGGGGCCCGCCACGGTCAACACCGACAGCTTCGCCCGCGTGACCACTGCGCGGCCTCTCGTACAGGCCACCGGCGCAGTGCAACCGGCGACGCCCGTGGTGCGCCGCTCCTTCACTCCGCTGCGGTATCTCAGGGCGCGCAAGGACTACTACACCACGTCTTTCGCAGGCCTGCTCATCGGCCGAGTGGCTGGGACGACGAAGAAGCACGGCATGTCGGACACACCCGTCTCGCGCAAGGTTCGGCTCGTGCGTGAGCGGGACGGCCTGCAGATCGCGGAGATGTGGAGCGAGGCCGCGACGGGCGCCTATTCGTTCGATTGGATCGACGAGAGCGAGGCCTACACCGTCTATTCGTTGGACTACTTGAACGACTTCCGCGCCGTGATCGCGGACAACCTGAAGTTGGCGAATGGTGGTGTGACCCTGCTCGAGGAGGTCAAGACGCAGGCGCCGAGCGTCTTCGTGCGAAGCACTTGGTTCGGCATCTACGCCTCGGCGGGGGCCACGAACATGATTTTTCCTGCAGTCATCGCAGAGAACGATTTGCTGATGGTGGTGATGCAGACGGGCACGCCGAATCCGACTGTGTCGGCCCGGTGGACGCTTCGAGGCGTGCAGCCCTACACGGCAACCGGTGGCACCACGCGGTACGTCCATGTCTACACGACGACGGGCCGTGCAGTGGACGCGGGGCAGGCCGAGACGGTGTCTTTCTCGGTGGCAGACCGAAGCGAATACGTAACGATTGCAATCAGCCAGACAAACGGAAAGCAGCCTGCCGTCACGGCCTTCAACGGCACGGCGATCAACACCACCGCGAATCAGGCCATCGCGGTGCCGGACATCACGACCGGCAACGGCGAGCGGATCGGCATCGCGATTGCCGCAAGCGCCAACGCCAATGCCACGCCGGCGCCGACGAGCTGGTCAATATCGAACGGGCCGTGGACACCTCGCACGGCGACTTCGCTCGATCAACTGCGCATGGCTGTATGGACGAAGCCATTGATCGATGCGGTCTTGAGCATGGCCGGGACCGTGACGGTCGATCAGGGCGCGGGTGCGACGAATGGCCTCGCCGCTGTTTCGGTGATCGTGAGCCCCGTATGAACATCGTAGCGATCAACGCGATGTTGCTCGGCCTGGTGGGCTTCATGGGCTCGGGCGCGAAGTTCAAGGTCTTCGCCGGCGCCAAGCCCGTCGAGGGCGGCGCAGAGACAACGCTGCTCGCCGCGGCGGTGCTCGCCTATCCGGTGGGCCCGATCAGCTCGGGGGTGCTGGTGCTGCAGCAGGCCAATCCGGCCGGCGACCTGGCTTCGGGGTCTGGTGTCGCTGCGTGGGGGCGGCTCGAAGCGGCGGACGGCACATGGATTGCGGACTTCACGGTCAGCGGACCATCGGGCGCAGGCCAAGTCAAGATCACGATGGTGAACCCGCCGGCCGGCGACCCGGAAGGGAAGATTTACCAAGGCGGCGAATTCTTCCTTGGGATGGTGACCCTTGGCGAATAACGACCTCGTTTTTCGCAAGCCGCCGCTCGGCCTCCGGCCGGTTGAGCTCACGTTCGGCGAGCCCGACGAGGTTGCCAGCGGTGCGGTCTATGCGGTCGGGCGCATCCCGCTGCCCGTGTTCATGGTCGCGGGCGCGGTGTTCGCCGATATGCCGCCGATGGGCACCGCGGCCGGCGTCATCGCGCTGCCGGCGTTCATGGTGCGCGGCGCCGTGCGCTACGACAGTGCGACCGAACGGCCCCTCGTCGGGAAGGTGGTCAGCGCCTGGCAGGTGGCGGCGGCCGTCGAGGTCGGCACGACGGCGCGACATCAAAACGCGATGAAGGCGCAAGCCGGCCGCATAGCGCGTTGGCAGCGCGCCGTGCGTGCCGCCGGCGTCACCACCGCAGCGTGGCAGGAAGGGGGCCGGGCGCGCAATGCTGTCGCCGCGCGCCACCAGGCCGCCGATGCGCGGCATGCAGACACGCGCCTTCGCTACCAAGAGGCAACGCGTGCGCGCGAGGGCGTTGAGGTGCGCTGGCAGGCTGCGCTCGCAGTGGACCCGGCAGCGCTGGGTGTGCGCTACCAAGAGGCCGAGCGGCTGCGGCGTGCGGCGGACACGCGTTGGCAGCAGGCCCGTCCCATCGATCGCTCGCACGTCGAGCGATTCGGCGCCGCGCGGCTGGTGGAGCGCGCATGGCTGGCGCGCTGGCAAGCCGCGATGCTGCCGCCGCTTGGGCGCTCGGACGTGGCGCCGCCTGCAGAAGACCCGTGCTACCTCCCATCGGCAGAGCTGCGCTTCCGCGAGCGGCAGCGCTTCAGCAGCACCCTGATTTTCATTTGTGAGCGATATCGCCCGCCGCCCGGCACAGGCGAAACCGTCATCGTGCCCATTCTGGAGACCTACACCGTGCAGAACAGCATCACCCTCGTACGCTTGGACAGCGGCGAGGAAATTGAGGCCTTAGCCTTCTCCATGAGCCTCGATGCCGACTCGTGGACCTGGCGTTGGAATGCCACGTTGCCGGGCTCGGCGTGGCCGGTCATCCGTCGCGGCATTCACGTCGCGCCGGTGGACATCCTCGCGACCGTCAACGGCGTGCCGTACCGGCTGAGCGCGACCGACTGCAACCGTGACCGGCGCTTTGCGCACACGCAGGTTCAGGTGCAGGGCCGCGGCCGTGGTGCGCTGCTGGATGCGCCGTATGCGCCCACGCTCAACCATGCGTCTGCATCGGCGCGCAGCGTTGCGCAGCTCCTCGACCTGGCGCTCACATACAACGGCGTGAGCATCGGTTGGGGAATCGACTTCGGCCTGACCGACTGGGCCGTGCCTGGCGGGACATGGGCCTATCAAGGGAGCTACATCGGCGCGGTGCTCGACATCGCCAGCGCGGCCGGCGCCATCGTGCAGCCGCATGCGACCGACGCCACGCTTCGCGTGCTCCCGCGCTACCCGGCCGCGCCGTGGTACTGGGACACGCTCTCGCCCGACTACGTGCTGCCTGCTGCAGCGGTTTCGGTGGAAGGCATCCAGCCGCTGACGAAGCCGGATTACACGCGGGTGTTCGTCGCGGGCATGAATGCCGCCGGCGTCGTGGGGCAAGTCACGCGCAGCGGCACCGCCGGCGACAACGTCGCGCCCATGGTGACGCATGCGCTCATCACACACAGCGATGCGGTCGCGCAGCGCGGCACTACGGTGCTCTCCGATACCGGCGCACAGGCGAGCGTCAATCTGCGCCTGCAGGTGCGGCCAGAAACCGGCGTGATCCTGCCGGGCGCGCTCGTGCGCTACGAGGACGGCGCCGAGACGCACCTCGGGCTCGTGCGCGCCACGTCGGTGGATTGGCAGCGGCCCGTGTTGCGCCAGTCGATCACCCTTGAAACGCATGTGGAGGCATGAGCATGGCCTCGACCAATTTCTACGCCGCGTTCATCGCGATGCTGCCGAGCTACCCGCTGCAGATCGCAACGATTACCGCCATCGATGGTGAGGTGGCGCAGCTCGCGCTGCCGGGCGGCGGGGTGCTCACGGCCCGCGGCACTGGCGCGGTGGGCGATCAGGTCTTTGTGCGCGATGGCGTGATCGAAGGCCAAGCGCCCTCGATGCCCTTCGTGCAAGTCGAAATCTAACGAGAGAGAAGAGGCACTTCATGGACATGGGCGATCTCGCCGGCAACCCCATCGCGCAGCTCGCGGCGCTGGTGTTGTCGATTGCTGGCGGTTACAGGGTTTGGCGCGCGCAGCAGCCGACCGAAGCGAAGGAGCGCGCGGACAGCGACGGGCAGATTGCCGCGCTCGCCACGTGGCAGGCGCTGCTCGAAGGCGAGCGCGCAGCGCGCGTGAAGGCCGAAGAGCGGGCCGACAAGTTCGCTGCCGAGCGCAATGAGGCGCTGCAGCAGGTCTGGGAGATGCGCGGCCAGCTCAAGGCTATGAACGACACCCTCACTGCGCAGACCACAGAGCTGGGCCTGCTGCGCGACCAACTTCGCCAACTGAAGGAGCAGATTCATGCGCAGTAAATCGCCCATCGATTCCGACGGCGCTTCGCTCGAAGAGCAGCCGCGCATGCGCGTGCCACACCAGTGGCGCCGCCTTTTCGAAACCGTGGGCGTCGTCGGAAGCCTGTTCCTCGGCGGCTTCGGCTCGGGCTACTTCTGGGCCACGCGCAATGCCGAGGTGCAGATGACGCGCCAGCGCGATGACCACCTGGCGGAAATCGACCGGCTTCGCGAAGCCTTTGGCGACCGCCTGACTTCCCTTGCCGGCCGCGTAAACCAAGCGGCCGGCACCGCGGCCAGCGCTGCGCAGACGGCGGGTGAAGCCGCGAGCACTGCGCAGAGCGCCGCACAGACCGCCAACCAAGCCGCAAGGACCGCAAAGGAGTTCAAGAAACCATGATCGACACCCAGACCCTCATCAACTGCACCGGCGCCACGCGCGCCAACGCCGAGCGCTACGTGCTGCACCTGGCGGACGGCATGAACCGCTTTCGCATCCACTCCGATAACGCGGTGGCCGCGTTCCTCGGCCAGCTCGTGATCGAGTCCGACACCTTGGACAAGGTCGAGGAAGGGCTCTACTACACGACGGCCGCGCGCTTGCGCGAAGTCTTCCCGAGCCTGTTTGTGCAGGGCGGCTATCGTGCCGAGGACTACCTGCGCAACCCGCGCGCGCTGAGCGCGCTTCGCTACAAGGGCTTCCACGGCCGGGGCCTGATTCAGCTGACCTGGGAAGACGCCTACGTGGCCGCGGGAAAAGCCATGGGTGTGAACTACCGCGACAAGCCAGAACTGCTGCTGCAGCCCCTGCATGCGGCGCTGTCGGCGTGCTGGGTGTTCGCCCAGTTCAAAGACTGCCTGCCGGCGGCCGAGCGCGGCGATGTCTACGACATCACGGGTCGCATCAACGGCAAGGCGCGGCTGAAGCTGGTTGAGCGCAAGGCAGCCACGGCGCGCGCGTACAAGGTGCTGAGCAAATGAGCTTGATGCAAGTCCTGTTGGTGTCGCTCGGGCTGAGCGTGGCGGGCAATGCCGCGCTCGGTTGGGCATGGGTAGGCGTGCGAGAAAAGGCGGCCATTACGATCCTGCAGCGCGACGACGCGCGGGCCGTGGCCTCGGCCTGCAGCGATGCGACCGACGAGCTTCGCGAACTGGCCGACAAGCGCGGCGCCGAGGCGAAGAAAGCGCAGGCCATCGCGCGCGATGCCGCGACCGCGCGGCAGAAAACCGCTCAAACGGTCTTGAGCACGCCGGCGGCGGTGCCCGGGGATGCCTGCGCGAGCGCGCAGGTGCGCGTCGATGCGTGGCTGAGGGGGAGGGCGCAGCCATGAAGCGTTGCGCGCTCCTGGCGGGCGTCCTGGCCCTTGGCGGGCTGCTTGCGGCATGTGGGGTTGCTCCCGTGCGCGAGGTGAAGGTGCCGGTCCCGGTGGAATGCCGCGTTGACACGCCAGCGCGGCCGGCGATGCCGACCGAAGCGCTTGCACCTGGCGTAGACCTCGACCGCTTCAGCGCATCGGCGCTGGCCGAGATTGAACTTCGGGAGGGCTATGAAAGCGAGCTACGGGCTGCGCTGGGCCAGTGTGTGGGAACCCTAGGACGCTAATTTAGGTGCCGCGGTGTTTCAAGTTGCGTAAAATTTCAAGATTTTTACAGTCAATAAAGTATGGATGCGTCTGCAATCCTTCCAAAATCGTCAGTCCCAGCAATTACCGGCATCCTTGGGTGCGTCGGATTGGGGCTGGGATTTTCTCTCGTGTCAGCGTTGAAATTAAGTCCTGGCGTCGGGTTGGCTATTTTGCTGGGTTCAACTGCCGCCCCAATGTGGGCCGCCGAGTTGCGACGGAATTCCGCAAGTCGATTCCGTGATCTTTACTTGATTCCAAGTCGCAATGAAATTCGACTTAAGTTTGAAAATTTTATGGCGGCAGCCATCATTTGGCTTTCAATCTTATGTGCAATGCAAGCGACAGCGGCACAGTTTATAAGCGGATTCTTTGAGGTTCTGATTTCATGGTTTTATGCGATGCCAATTTTTTTCGTCGCTTATTTTTTCAGTAAGACAGACGTTGGGCGAGAATCGATTGGAGAACTGTTCCGATTTTTGTCGAGGCGGCCTGGCTCCACAGTGCCGTGGTTAGCAATCAGAGTTCATGTAATTAAGGCATTCTTCCTTCCACTGATGGCTCATGCAGCTTACACGTGGCTGGTACGAGCTGATAACGCCGAGGCCAGAGGAGCGGAGCCAACTTGGTTTGTAACGTGGTTTGCAGTGCTCTATCTGATTGATACGATATTCGGCACACTTGGATACATGACAACTTCCAAGGCGGTAGGTGCGAATGTTCGTTCAACAGAAACTACATTGTTAGGCTGGGTCTCGGCCCTCATGTGCTACGCGCCGTTTCACAAGATAGTCGCTGCCGCAGGTCTAACCGCGTATCAGTCGAAGTATGAATGGCATGATTGGCTTACACATGGAGGGCTAGTTTTTAATGTTTGGGCGGTCGCGATTTTATTTTTCTCGACTATTTATGCATGGGCGACGATTGTATTTGGATTGAGGTTTAGCAATCTGACAAATCGAGGCGTCATAACTAGTGGCCCATTTAGATACTTTAAGCATCCAGCGTATCTGTCAAAGAATATTTCGTGGTGGTTGATCTCGGTCCCGTTTATTCCTGCTTTGGGAGTTAAGCAGGCCATTTTCCATTGCTTGGCGTTGATTTTCGTCAATGCGATTTATTTTACTCGAGCAAAAACTGAGGAGCGGCATATGATGCGAGACCCCGTTTACAGGGAATACTCAAGATGGATCGATGAAAACGGTTGTTTTGCCCGCGCGGCGCAAGCTTTAAATCCGTTTTATCGCGTGCCGAAAAAACCAGTTCGAGAGTCTTGAGTGCTGTTGGTGCCTCTATTGAATCTCACGCTGTATCCCTGAAATATGACAACCTCACGCATTCCGAATCTTCGCAAGCTTCGAACTGAACGACTGCTAACTCAAGCTCAGCTTGGCGCCGCAATCGGGATTTCTCCCCGAACTCTAATCCGTTGGGAGGCTGGTGATGGCGAGCCTGCGGCGTCGGATCTGTTGGCACTCGCTAGATTTTTTTCAATAAGCATTGACCAGCTTGTTGCTGACTTAATGCCTGCCGAGGCCGCAAGGTCCTCGCTGCGAGTCTCCGAACTTTCAGGGCCACAGCTTGACTACTGGGTTGCGAAAGTTCAAGGCATGCCAGTTGAGTTAACTGATGCGGGTCCCGTGCTTTATGAGCCCGGTTACGGGCAGCGAAAGGTTCCGGCATACAGCTTCGATCTTTCACTTGCCAACTCGCTCATGCAGATTAAGGGCATGCAGCTTCACACGCTGAAAGCCGGATCCTCGTTTGACGGTGTCAAGAAGCAGGTTGACGGATGGGTGGCCCGATGCATCGAAGAGCCTATCGCTTGCTGGGGAACGACCATTCCCGAAGCTGCCACCCGCGCTTATCTTTGTTCCGCCGTCGGAACTGAGCTTGTCAGCTGATGCGTTGCTTCAAACTGACAATTTTGTTACTGACTGACGTAAATTGTCTCTCGACTGCCGTCTTTCGTCGTCACGTCCAGGTGTTTTTGCGACAAAGTGCACACTTTTTTACAGTTGGCTGCGTTGCGTGAGGGTGGCACGCGACCTGCGGTTAGGGATGCGCTCCGGGGGCCTCCCTCGGTGACTCAAACCCTAACCGAGGAATTTCCATGAACCGTCGCACTCTCGCCCGCCGCGCTCAAGCTGGCTTCACGCTTATCGAATTGATGATCGTCGTCGCGATCATTGGCATCTTGGCAGCTGTGGCTCTGCCGGCTTACCAAGACTACATCGCAAAGTCGCAAGTCGCTGCTGGCTTGGCCGAAATCACCCCCGGCAAGGTTAATGTCGAAGCCAAGCTGGGTGAAGACGCAACGAAGGCCGCTACGACTTCAGCTGTGGATATCGGGCTGCAAGCAGGCCCGACCCAGCGTTGCACTTACACGGTGAACGTGGCAGCCACTGGCGCCGCCACGATTTCTTGTGCCCTGATTGGCAATGCTCAAGTTCAAGGCAAGGCCGTTACGTGGACCCGTACCACTGACAACGCTACGACTGGCGTGGCCGGCACGTGGACGTGCGACAGCACCGCCGCTCCGAAGCTCTCGCCTGCTAACTGCCAGCCCGCGGCTGGTGGCACGACCGGTACGACCGGCACCACGGGCACGACCGGCTCTTAAGCACCCGCTTGCCTTACGCGGCCGCCTCCGGGCGGCTTTTTCGTTTGTGGCTCGACGCTTCGGTACGAAGAGTACGGCCAAGGCTCTACACGCGGGGCCACCCCGCCGCATGAAATGGGCAGGTGTAACGCCTCGTTTACGATTGCTTTATCATCAGGTTCAGCCCAACAACTGGCGACTAGCGATCATGCTTCTATGGCATCGGTCGTGGTATCTGATGACTAAGTTGTTGTCGCAATAACGTTTTCTGCTCTTACACTCTCCGCCAGATTTGATCTTTGGCAGTTTTTGGAAGTCCCGCGCAGTACCTGCGTCGGGACTTTTTCATTGGGCGGTTACCCGCCGCGCATCAGTCCTCCGGCTGCGTCGATCTCCGAGCGCCCCGTCAATCCCACACACCCGAGATACCTGCACGCACGCCAGCAGTTCCGGCCGACGTCGCCGTGACGCCGCCCGTCACGCTCCAACGGCCGTTCTCCGCCGTCTTGCGCAGCGACGCACCGACCGCCGTCTGGCCCTGGTAGTGGCCCAGGCCGGCCGCATACGTGACCTTGCCGGCCACGTAAGGTGCGCTCTCGAGCGCCATCGCCGCCGCAGTGCCCGCATAGGACTTTTTCGCCACATCGCGCAACGCGTTGCCGAGCTGGTTCGCGCGCGCGTCGGTGTAATTCATCGACGCCGCCGTGGCGCTGTTGAGCTGGTTTACGTTGACCGCGTCGTTGCCCTGCGCGCCCGGCGCCACGTTCGAAATGCGCGTGCCATCTGGTGCTTGGCCGTTGCCCATCGTGATCTGCCCGTAGTCGGTCGTGCCGTCGGGCGAGGTGTCGTACTGCACGGCTCCTGCCTTGACTGCGTTGGCTGAAGCCTTCAGTTGCGCCACGTTGGCCGCATCGCTGTCGGCCGTGCCCGCGGCCACGCCGGTGATCTGGCGGAACTGCCCGTTGCCTGCATCGCCCACCGACACCGCGCCTTGCGTGCCGGTGGTCGCTCGCACTGCTGCAGCTTGCTGCGCGCTCGCGCCGGCCGGGATGTGACCGGCCACGCCCGCAGCGGCAGACGCCACAGAGCCCGAGCCCAGTGCAACCCCGCCCGTCTGCTGCACCACCGCCTTGAAGCCGATGGCCGTGCCGCTGGCCGATGCGGCCTGCGCGCCCGAACCCACGGCCACGGACGAAGTGCCACCGGCTACCGCCTGCGGCCCCACCGCCACGGCGTCGGTGCCGCTCGCGTTGGCATCGGGCAGGGCGGAGTTGGCGCGGAAGTACTTGATGCCGCCCCCGCCGTTGATCGCGTGGTTGACCGTGCTCAGGTTGTCGTTCACCGAACCCAGTGCGCCGCCGACGTTGTCATAGGTGTTGCCCTGCACGTTGTAGCTCGGTGCCTTGCCTTCGTTCAGGTTCGCGCCGCCGCCCAGTGCGCGCGACACCGCTGTGTTCGCGGCGGCGAGCTGCGCGCCGTTGATGGCGTCGGCCGACCTGTCGTTGACAGCGCCCTGCGCCATGTTGCCGAGCCGGGTGCCGCCCGTCCTGCCGCCGTCGGTGGAGGCTGGCCCGCCCAGCGTCGCCGCGCGCTTGTCGGCACCGTCGTACTGGAGCGCGTTGCCCGCCGCGGCCGACACCTGCCTCAACTGGCCGAGATTGACGGCATCGCCATCGCTCGTGCCGGCGGCCACGTTGGTCACGCGCTGCGCCGCGCCAGGGTTGGCGGCGTTTCCGTCCCTGCCCACCAGCACCAGCTCGTCGGCGTTGCCTGTGCGCTGCAGCGGGCCGGACTTGCCGTCGTTGATGCTCGCGTTCAGGCTCCTGAGGTCGTTGCCGAGGTTGGCGACGTTCTGGTTGGTTGCATGCAGCTGGCCGCCGTTGACCGCGTCCCTGGAGCCATCGGCCAGGTTGCTGTCGGCGACGTTGCCCAGCCTCACCGGAGCGGTCAGCGGCGCCGCGCCGTCGGCGCTCGCTCCGCCCAGCGTGATGTGGGTCTTTGCCTGCGTGCCGTCCGCGTTCTTGTCGTACTGCAGCGCGTTGTCCGCCTTGGTGCCTGCAGCGGCCACGGTTGCGTTGAGTGCATGCAGCTGGCTGCCGTTGACCGCATCGGTCGAGGTGGCCGACAGGGTGCCCGCCTTCACGTTGGTCAGTTGCTGCGCGGCGCCCGGCGCGGCGCCCGTGCCACCTGGCGCCACCAATGCGAGCTGGTCGTCGTTGCCCGTTTGCCGCACCGGACCGACCGCACCGTTGGAAACCGCGCGGCCGAGGTTGTCCAGCGCGCCCTGCACCGTCGTGGCGGTGCCGCCGCCGACCGTGACGAAGGTCGGCGGGGTGTACACGCCATTGGCATAGGTGCCGCCCAGCACGTTGCCGATGCCTGTCCCCAGTGCGTTCAGCTGGCCGCCGTTGACCGCGTCCTTCGATCCCGCGACCACGTTGCCGTCGGCCACGTTCGCCAACCGCACAGCGTCCGTTGCAGGTCTGCCGTCTGCGTTGTTGCCACCCAGCGTGACGCGGGTCTTGTCGAGGGTGCCATCGGCCCTCTTGTCGTACTTCACCGCCTCGTCCGAAAGCTGGTCGAGCTGACCGCGGTTGACCGCGTCGTCGGGCGCGGTGCCGTTGCCGACGTGGGTGATCGTCGAGCCGCCGGCATCGATGCCGGCCGTGGTCACGCTGGGGCCGCCTTGCACGGTCAAGCCGTTGCTGCCCAGCGTGGCGCTGCTGAAGCCGGGCGTGCCTGGCGTGCCGGTGCTCGCAGTCACCGATTCGAACGTCGGCGTCTTCGACACGTCCACCTTGACCTGGCTGCCGGCACGCGACACCGTGGTGTTGCTGCCGTCGACGAAGTCGACCGCACCGCCCGGTGTGAGGTTCAGGGCGTCTACACCGTTGACGCTCAGGCGCCACCCTTTGCCGGCCGTCGCTCGCACTGCATCGAGCTGCCCGCCGTTGACCGCGTCCCTCGAGCCGACAGCCACGTTGCCGTCGGCCACATTGCCCAGCCTCACCGGCGTGGTGGCGCCCGCGCCGCCCAGCGTCACGCCGATCCGGCCCTGTGTGCCGTCCGCGTTCCTGTCGTACTGCACCGCGCTGCCGGCGAGTGCGTCGAGCTGGCCCACGTTGGCGGCATCGGTCGGTGCCTTGCCGGCCGCGACATTGCCCAGCGTTTGCGCAGTGCCGGGCGCAGCGGTGGTCGCACCCGGCGCGAGCAGCGTGAGCTGGTCGGTCTTGCCCGGAACAGCCTGCACCAGGCCGGTCGTGCCCGCGGCAATGCTGTCGCCCAGCGTGGTGACGTTCTGGTTGGTGGTGTTCAACTGGGCGCCGTTGACGGCGTCCGTCGAGCTGGCGCTCAGCGCGCCCTGCGCGACGTTGGACAGCCTGGTGCCGCCGGTTCTGCCGCCGTCCGTGGAGGCCGGGCCGCCGAGCGTCGCGGCGCGCCGGTCGGCGCCGTCGTATTGCACCGAATTGCCGGCCTGGGCCTGCGCGAGCTTCACCTGCCCTACGTTGGCCGCATCGGTGTCGTCCGTGCCAGCGACCACACGGGTGATCTTCCTGCTGCCTGCGTCGATTCCGGCGGTGGTCACGCTCGGGCCCGCCTTGCTGTCGGTGCCGGAGGCGGTCGTCAGGCCGTTGGCGCCCAGCGTGGTGCTGCTGAAGCCGGCCGTGCCCGGCGTGCCCGTGGTTGCAGTCACCGCATCGAAGGTCGGCGTCTTCGACACATCCACCCTGATCTGATTGCCGATGCGCGAGACGGCGGTGTTGTTGCCGTCGACGAAATCGACTCCGCCGCCAGGCGCGATGTTCATCGGATTCACGCCGTTCGCACTCAGGTTCCATCCCTTGCTCGCCGTCGCGTTCACCGCGTCCAGCTGGCTGAGGTTGACGGCATCGGTGGGCGCCGTGCCGGCGGCCACGTTGACGATCTGGCGCTCGGCGTCGGCGCTGCCGACCGACACCGTGTCGGCGCGGTCCGCGATGCTGCCCTGGCCCAGCGCGACGGCGCCTTCCTGCGTGGCGCTGGCGCGGCTGCCCAGCGCCGAAGCACCCGCTGCACTGGCGTTGGCGCCGTAGCCATAGGCGACCGTGTCATCGGCCGTGGCCGACGCCTGCATGCCCACGGCCACGCCCCGGTTGCCTTTCATCGTGGCGCCATAGCCGATCGCCACGCCGGCATGGTCACCGCCGCTGCCGCTGGTCGCGTTGGACTGCACGCCGATGGCGATGTCTCCCGGGGACCCCGTCACAGCCCCCACTTCCGAGCCGCCGGATCGCGCCTTGACGAACTTCGTCGCAGTGTCCAGCTGCGACTTGTTGATCGCGTCGGTCAACGCCGTGCCGGCAGCGACGTTGGCGATCTGGCGCTCCGCACCGGCGCTGCCGACCGACACCGTGTTGGCGCGGTCCGCGACGCTGCCCTGACCCAAGGCGACCGCGCCGGCCTGCGTGGCATTGGCGCGGCTGCCGAGCGCCAACGCGCCCTTTGCGCTGGCATTGGCCTCGTAGCCGTAAGCGACCGCATCGTCGCCCGTGGCCGACGACTGCATGCCCACGGCGACGCCCCGGTTGCCCCTCATCGTCGCGCCATAGCCGATGGCCACGCCGGCATGGTCGAGGTTGCTGCCGCTGGTCGCGTTCGCCTGCACGCCGATGGCGACGTCTCCCAGCGTTGCCGCAACGGCGGCCAGCTCCGTGCCGCCGGATCTCACCTTGACGAACTTGGTCGCGTCGTCCAACTGCCTCTTGTTGATCGCGTCGTCGTCCCTTGTGGCCGCGCCCACGTTGGCGATCTGCTTGCTCGCCGCGTCGATGCCGGTGGCAAGAACGCTGGGTCCGGCCCTGCCGTCCGCGCCGATGGTCGTCAGGCCGTTGCCGCCCAGCGTGGCGCTGCCGCTGCCGGGCGCGCCCGGTCTTGCAGTCACGGAGTCGAAGGTCGGCGCCTTCGACATATCGACCTTGATCTGGTTGCCGGTGCGCGAGGCGGTGGTATTGCTGCCGTTGATGAAGTCCACCGCACTGCCCGGCGCGATGTTCAGCGCGGCCGCCCCGTTCGCGCCCAGGTTCCAGCCTTTGCTGGCGGCCGCGCGCACCGTATCGAGCTGCCCGCCGTTGACCGCATCGGTCGAACCCGCGGCCACATTGCCCGCGGCCACGTTGCCCAGCCGCACCGGCGTGGTGACGCCTGCACCGCCCAACGTCACGCCGGCCTTGTTCAGCGTGCCGTCCGTGTTCCTGTCGTACTGCACGCCGCCCGCGGACGCCGCCTGCAGTTGGCTGACGTTGACCGCGTCCGTTGCGGCACTGCCGGCGGCCACGTTGGTGATGCGCCGCTCGTTGCCGGCCGACCCCACCGACACCTCGCCGACCGGCGTCGAGCCCGCAATGACCGCGCCCTTGAACGGCGTGTGCGCCACGCCCGACTGCAACGCCGTCAGCGTGCCCGACGTCTTGCTCGACGAGCCCAGCGCCACGCTGTCGGGGTACAGCGCAATCGCCTTGTTGCCCAGCGCAATGGCCCCGGCCCCGGATGCCTGGGCACCCGTGCCCACAGCGATGGCATTCGACGCGGAAGCCGTGGCCCCGTCGCCCTGGGCGATGCCGAAGGCGCCGCTGGTGGTGGCTCCCCGGCCGAGCGCGATGCCGGAGGTGGCCGTGGACGCGACGTTGGACTGGCCGCCGATGGCAATCGCATCGGCGCCGGCGGCGGACGCACCGCTCAAGGTGTTGCTGCCAAGCGCCGTCGCCCCGGCCCCTGCCGCCAGCGTCGTGCGGCCCACGGCCAAGGCGAACTCGCCCGCTGCCTGGGCGCCGGAGCCGATGGCCGCGCTCCGGTCGCCGGTGGACGATGCCGATGAGCCGATGGCAATTCCGTTCGACGCATTGACGCCCGTGACCGCGGTGGGGCCGAGCGCAACGGAAGAGCCGGCGAACGCCTGGGCGCTCATGCCGATGGCCACTGCGTTTTTCGCGTTGACCCCAGCGATGGCGCCGGGGCCGAATGCGATGGAAGCGTTGCCGAGCGCCTGGGCCGTCCAGCCCAGGGCCGAGGCGAAATTGTTCGTGGCCAGGGCCGTCATGCCGATGGCCACGCTGCTGAACGCGGCCGTTGCCCCGTCGCCCTGGGCGATGCCGAACTTGTCGCTGACTGTCGCCCCGCGGCCGATGGCAATAGCGGAAATGGCCGTGGACGCGGCGTTCGATTGTTCGCCGATGGCGATGGCATCGGCGGCGGTGGCTGATGCACCCGCTGCAATAGTGCCGCGGGCCGTGGCGCCCGTGCCACCGCCGATGGCGATGCTTGCCGCGCCGGTGGCAACGCCGCCGCTGCCCACGGGAGTGAACTGAGCGAATGCAGAAGGCAATGCGCCGGCCATGCCAAGAACGGCCAGGGAGATCGCGCCGGCGAGTCGATCGCCATGGCCGCGCGTTCGCTCGAAGGACGCTGGCAAAGAACCGGTGGCCGAATTTCCGAGCTTGCTGCGCTTGCCGCGGCCCTTGGTCGTTTCAGAGGCGGCAACCCAGGCGCCGAGCGATTCGTTCCAGATGGTTTTGTAGGACTTGTTCATTGGTGGACGGGTCAGCGCCTTGAAGCAAAGGCGGGGAAGGGTGAAAGACGCAGGCGCGATGGAGACGCCGGATGCGCGAAGAAAACTGGCCAAACCCCACGGCCGGTTTGGACTCTAGGTTTCGCTCTTTCACTTCCCTATAGGACCAGTCTCAATAACTGTTCCCGATCGTCAGCGGGCCACCACGGCCGCTGCATCGACCATGGCGGCCGATCACCCCAGCTTGCTCATGATCTTGAAAAGCCCGTTGTTCGAGGTGACGCCGAGCTTGCGAAACGCCGTGGCCTTTTGCGAGCTGATGGTCTTGACGCTGCGGTTGAACTTGCTGGCGATTTCCGTGATGCTCATGCCCGTCAGGTAGCAGCGAATGACCTCTTGCTCGCGCACGGACAGCCATGCCTGCCGCAGCACGTCCGCGCCTGCCGCGCCATGGTTGTTTCCGCCCGATGTGGTCGCATCGACCACTTGGTAGGCCATGTCGGCGCTCAGGTAAACAGCGCCTGCCGCGACGGCCAGGATGGCTTTCACAAGGTCGGCCATGTCCTCGCCCTTGCCGATGAAGCCGCGCGCCCCGACGCGCAGTGCGAGCGACACCGTGGCGGCTTCGTGATGCGCGGAGAGCACGAGGATGCGGCAGTGCGGAAACCGGGCCTGCAATGCCCGGATCAGCGAGACGCCGTCCATCTCGTCCTGGTCGAGGGAGAAGTCGAGCAGCAGCACGTCCGCCGGCGCCTGGGTCATGCCTCGAATCAGCTCGCGGCTGCTGCCGTAGGCGCCCACCACCTCGATGGCGGGTTCGGCGCCCAGGTGACTGACCAGTCCGTGCCGCACGACCGCATGGTCGTCCAGCAATGCGATGCGCACGCGACGGGGCGCCTTGGCGTCAGCGGCCGACAACGGGCTGCTCACAGGGTCGCGCGGCTGACGTCGAGCCCGCGCAGCACTGCCGCGTTGCCCAGGAAATCGCTGCTCTCCATGGGCCGCGCCAGCGCATAACCCTGGCCGACGCGGCAGCCGAGCTCGCACAGCAGCGCGATGGTCGATTCGTCCTCGATGCCTTCGATGACCAGCCGCAGGTTGAACAGCCGCGCCAGGGTGACGGTGCCCGCGATGATCTCGCGCGACGCTGGCGTCAGCGCCACGGCACGCACCAACGTACCGTCGATCTTCATCTCGTCGAAGGGCATCTGCGACAGCAGCGCCAGCGTGGCAGAGCCGGCCCCGAAGTCGTCGAGCGAGACCTGGATGCCGCGGGCGCGCAGTGCGGTCAGCGATGCGGAGAGGGTGAGCTCGTCGACCGAGGTGAACTCTTCGGTCAGCTCGATCTTCAGGCGCTGGGCCGGCAGCCCGGCGCGCTTCATCTTGCCGGCCAGCCGTTCAGCGAGACCGGGCGTGCAGATGGTCTTGGCGGAGGCGTTCACGGCCAGCGGAATCTCGATGCCGGCCTTGTCGAGCGCGAGCAAGGTCTCGATGGCGCGCTTTTCGATGTAGCTGAACAGCAGCAGGTCGAGCCCGAGGCGATTGACCATCGGGATGAGCACCGCGGGCGGTACCTCGCCGTAGCGGGCGTGCTGCCAGCGGATGAGCACCTCGGCGCCCACCACCGCGCGGCTCGCCAGGTCGTACTGGGGCTGGAACACCACGCGCAGGCCTTCGCCCGAGGTCAGCGCGGCGATGACGTCGTCTTCCGCGGGCGAGTGGTCGGGTTCGCTGCGCCGCACGGGGGCAGGGGGCCGCACGGCGTCGAGCAGCCGCTCCAGGCCGGCCTGCAGGGCGCCGATGCCGCTTTCACGAACGATCTGCACCTGGATGCCCGCCGTTCGCGCAAGCCGCGCATGGGAGGCCAGGGCTGTCATCGACACGCCGTTCAGCATGTCGCGCCACTCTTGCGCAGCGCCGTTCGCGGGCTCGGCCGGAGCGCCGTCACCGGTCCAGAGAACGTGCGGCACGAGCTTCAGGCGACCGCTGGCGTTCAGCGCCTTGAGCGCGCTCGGCAGCATGAGGCCGTCGCTGTAGTCCGAGTGAATCTCCGCGACGACCATGTCCGTTTCGTCTTCGAGAACCGCCGAGGTGGCCGCGCCCAGGGTCGCCGCATGCGCTTGCCGGGCCACGCCCAGGCGCGCCAGCTCCGCGGCGGTCCGGCGTGCGAAGTGCCCTTCACGGGCCAGGACGACCACTCGGAACTTCTGGAATTGGTGGGTCGCTTTGACCTTGTTTGGCGTCAATTTTTCTCTCGGTGATGGACGTGCGCGGCGGACTGTATCGGCGCTCTAGGACGACAGGAATCGGAACAGGACTAAAAGCGCCAGCGCATAAACGGCGGCCCTCGAGAACGCCCAATGGGTCACGCATTGCCTGTCCATAGGACATGGACTGGCCGAGAGATACGGAAAGGAGATTTAGTCCAAATCCTATTTTCCCGTGCATCAAGTGTTGCTAACTTTCACCGGGCGCACTGAATCGAACGATTCGATGCGAATCATGTTCGATTTGTCGGTGGAATTATTTTCCTTTGATTTCAAAAAAATGAAGGTCATGCAATGCGTACAAGGTTTTTCAACGTTGCTGCAATTCAGGAAGAGGCCAACGAAGTTTCAGGTCTCGCGGTAGCGGCCGCGGGGCTCGATTACCGGAACTCCCACGAGGTCGTTTCGGTGGCGCTGGTCAACTGCGGGTTTCTCGAGCAGACCTCGGTGCTGTCGGAACTGGCCCATGCCAAGTTCGACGTGGTCAAGTTCAGCAGCCCCGGCGAATTCATGACCGGCTTCTGGCGGCACAAAAAGTTTTCGATGCTGGTCATCGCGGCCAGCAACGACGAAGATTTCGACCTGATATCGAAATTCATCGAAGTGGCGAACGCCCCCGCGCTGCTATTGATAGAGGGCGGCAACTGGACCAAGCTGCTGCCGCTTCAAGCCAACCCGCCGCACATCGACGTGCTGCTTCTCCCGTCGATCAATGGCCCGGAATTGATCTGGCGCATCAAGAAGCTGCTGCGCGGCGCCACGCGCGAAACCCATTTCGAGGCCGGCGAGTTTTCGTGGGGCGACTACCGCTTCGTGAATGGCGCGAGAACCGTCGTTTTTGTCCGCGGCCATGAAATCCAGCTGCAGCGGCGCCAATTCATATTTGCGCTTCTTCTTTTCTCCAACATCGGCCACGTGGTCACGCGCGGCAAGCTGTCGGAGTTCTTCGGCGTGCAGCCCAAGGAGAACTCCCGGGCGCTCGACGTGTGCGCGGTGCACGTGCGCAAGAAGCTGGGGCTCAGCGCCGAAAACGGGCTGGTGCTACGCGCGGTGTATGGGCTCGGCTACCAGCTCATTCCGGTGTCGAGCGCTGAACGGGCCTCTCGCAAGCTCGTCGACGACGCGACCGAATTCCAGCACGTTGCCGACAGCGCCGTGCCTGCCTTCGCTTCGCGCGACGGACGGCTGAGCACTTCGCGCGAGCCCGAAGCGTGGGCTTCGCAGGCACGCATGAGCTGAGAGCCCGCGGCGCTGTCGGGCTGCAAGGCTGTTGAAGACAAGCGCAGCCCTTCATTTTTCCGCGCCGCTGCCGATAGTTCTCTATCTACACAACGACAGAGGACTCACATGCTGACCGCCATCGGTGCTTCGAGCACATCCGCTTCCGGCAGCGGCACCGCCGCCGAAGTCGCGAAGATCCAGCGCCAGATCGTCGCCACGCAAAAGCAGATCACCGCCACGCAGAAGACCCTGATCGAAACGCCCGAAGGCGATGCACGCAAGGCCGTGCAGCAGCAACTGCAGTCGCTCAACACCCAGCTCGCCATGCTGCAGGCGCAGTTGAAGGCGATCCAGGCGGCGGCCATGCAGAAAAGCGCGGAGCAGCAGATCGACGCCATGAAGAACGAAGCGGGCGCGAGCAGCAACAACAACCACAGCAGCGCGTTCCGCACCAACGCCGGCGGCGTGCCCATCGGCGGCACGCTCAACGTCGAAGCCTGACAAGGAAAGACGAACCGGCCGGCCTCGGCTTCAGCTGCGCTCCGGCCACCGGTGCCGGGTGCCGCCCGAGCGCCGGTCGGCCTTTTCCGCGATGGCGCCCTGCGCCACCAGTTCGCCGCCGCGCTGCTCCAGGTGCTGCAGGCATTGCAGAAAGATGTCGAGGTGCGCAGGCGCAATGCCCTCGAGCAGGCCGGTGTTCAAGCCCGCGATGCGCGGGAACAGCTGGCCGAACAGCTGCTGGCCCGACGCGCTCAGCCGCACATGCACTTCGCGCCGGTCTTCCGAATCCTGGCGGCGTTCCACCAGCTTTTTCTCGACCAGGCTGCGCAGCCCGCGCGACGTGCGCACGCGGTCCAGGTGCAGGTGAATGGCCAGCATGGAGGACGTCATCTCGCCTTCCTGCGCGAGCGTGGCGATCATTCCCCACTCGCGGCGCGTGATGCCGAAACCACCCTCGACCAGTCGCGTCGCCATGCCGCTGCCCGCGCGCATGGCGCGCGACAGCCGGTACAGCAGCAGGTCGTCCAGGGAGCGCGGCGCGCGCAGCGCGGCTGCGTCGGGAAAGGCTTGCATACGGATGGATTAAGAGGAAGGCGGGAGTGTGGTCCGCTCGCCTCGGCGGGCAGGTGATGGATTAGATCAACTGTTTGCGCGTACGTATAAACCGTAACAAATTTGCACGAACAGCAACAGGTCGTGGCGTTCGATTCTCGCCGTGAAGGTCGTGCGCACCCGTCCCGGACCACAAGCCACCCTTCGCAGGAGACTCCCCATGCCCGCATTCTTTTCCAGGCGCCAGCTCATGGCAGGGGCCGCCGCCCTGGCCGCTTGCATCCCCGCGATGCACACCATGGCCCATGCGCAATCCACCGCGCAAGCTCCCGCGCTGGACGGCCCCGTGTCGCTGGTCGTCGGCTACGCGCCCGGCGGCAGCACCGACCGCATCGCGCGGCTGATCGCCGAGCGGCTCACGCCGAAGCTGGGCGTGAAGGTGTCGGTGGAAAACCGCCCCGGCGAAGGCGGCCGGCTCGCCGCCAAGGAAGTGAAGCGCACGCCCGCGGGGCAGAACGTGCTGATGCTCGGCAACCCCGCCGTGATGGTGGTCGCGCCGCTGGTGTTCAAGGACGCGGGCTACGACCCCGACAAAGACTTCGTGCCCGTCTCGCAGGTCAGCAGCTACGACTTCGCGCTGGCCGTGGGCAACAAGCTGCAGCTCGACCGCGCGATGTTCCTGGTCGGGCGGCTCTGGGCGCACCCGGAAGAGGCCGTGTTCGGCGTGCCGGCCACCGGCAGCCTGCCTCACTTCTTCGGGCTGATGGTGGGCGACGCGCTGAGCGTGCAGCCGCAGATCAAGGGCTACGGCGGCTCGGCGCCGCTGTCGGCCGACCTCATCGGCGGCAACCTGCCGATTGCCATCGACACGCTCGACTCGCTCTACGCGCAGCACGTGGCTGGCAAGGTGCGCATCCTGGCCGTGTCGGGCAAGAAGCGCGCGGGCTTCGCGCCCCACATCCCGACCTTCCGCGAAGCCGGCATGAAGATCGACGCCGACGGCTGGAACACCTTCTTCGCGCCCAGCACCATGGCGCCTGCCAAGGTGCAGCTGCTGGCCGGCGCCATCCACGACGTGATGAAGGACCCGAGCCTGCAGAAGGCGGCCGACGCGCTCTACATCACGCCCGTGGTCAGCACCGCGGCCGAGACCGCGCAGATGCTCAAGGCCTACCGCCAGCAGTGGGAGCCGGTGGTGCGCCGCTCGGGCTTCCAGCCCTGACGCTGCTCCACGCGAACGGGCCGCGCCACTTCAGGCGACTTCAGGCGGCCAGCGCCCGCATCTCGGCGATGAGGTCGGCCTTGCCCTCGAAGCCGATGCCCGGCAGCGGCGGCAGCGTGACGTAGCCGTTGTCCACCTTCACGCCGTCGGGGAAGCCGCCGTAGGGCTGGAACAGGTCGGGGTAGCTCTCGTTGCCGCCGAGCCCGAGGCCGGCCGCGATGGCCAGCGACATCTGGTGGCCGCCGTGCGGAATGCAGCGCGAGGGCGACCAGCCGTGTTCCTTCAACATCTCCAGCGTGCGCAGGTACTCCACCAGGCCGTAGCTCAGCGCGCAGTCGAACTGCAGCCAGTCGCGGTCGGGCCGCATGCCGCCGTGGCGAATGAGGTTGCGCGCGTCCTGCATCGAGAACAGGTTCTCGCCCGTGGCCATCGGGCCGGCATACACCTCGCCGAGCTTGGCCTGCAACGCGTAGTCGAGCGGGTCGCCGGCCTCTTCGTACCAGAACAGCGGGTACTGCGACAGCGCGCGGCCGTAGTCGACGGCCGTCTGCAGGTCGAAGCGGCCGTTGGCGTCCACCGCCAGCTGCTGGCCGGGGCCGAGGATCTTCAGCACCGACTCGATGCGCGCGCAGTCTTCGGCCAGCGTGGCGCCGCCGATCTTCATCTTCACCACCGAATAGCCGCGCTCCAGGTAGCTGGTCATCTCGCGCTGCAGGCCTTCCACGCCCTTGCCGGGGTAGTAGTAGCCACCGGCCGCGTACACGAACACGCGCGGGTTCGGCGTGCCGTTGCCGTAGCGCTCGGCCAGCAGCTGGTACAGGGGCTTGCCCGCGATCTTGGCCGTGGCGTCCCACACGGCCATGTCGATGGTGCCCACGGCCACCGAGCGCTCGCCGTGGCCGCCGGGCTTCTCGTTGATCATCATGCGGGCCCAGATCTTGTGCGGGTCGAGGTTGTCGCCGGTCTCGTCGAGCAGCGACGCGGGCTCGGCCTCGAGCAGGCGCGGCAGGAAGCGCTCGCGAATCAGCCCGCCCTGGCCGTAGCGCCCGTTGGAGTTGAAGCCGTAGCCGATCACGGGCTTGCCGTCGCGCACCACGTCGGTGACCACGGCCACCAGGCTCAGCGTCATCTTCGAGAAGTCGATGTAGGCGTTGCGGATGTCCGACTTGATGGGGCGGGTCGATTCGAGGATGTTGACGATCTTCATGGTCTTTGCGATGGGTGGGTGGCAGGGGCGCTCGCCATAATTCCGAGGCGTGCCGCATCTTCGGACGGCGGGGCCGCCGCGGTCCAATACTCGAATCGCATACAACTATTCAAAGCAAAGGCGCTGCGCATGGGCCCCGGCAACCGACCCCTCGACCTCGACTGGCTGGAAGACTTTCTCGCGCTGGCCGAGGCCGGCAACTTCTCGCGCGCCGCCAAGGCCCGCGCCATTGCGCAGCCCGCGTTCAGCCGCCACATCCGTTCGCTGGAAGAGTGGGTGGGCGTCGACCTGTTCGACCGCAGCGCGCACCCGACCACGCTCACCGCCGCGGGCCAGCGCTTTAGGCCGCTGCTGGAAGACGTGCTCGCGGGCCTGCAGCACGCCCGCACCCAGGCCCGCGCCGCGCACGACCTGGACGCGGCCAGCCTGAGCTTCGCGGCCACGCACGTGCTGTCCCTGACCTTCTTTCCGCGCTGGCTCGCGGGCGTGGAAGCGCGCCTGAGCATGGGCCCGATCCAGACCATTTCAGACAGCTCGTACGCCTGCGAAGACCTCATGCTGCAGCGCCGCGTGCAGTTCGTGCTGTGCCACGGCCACGCGGGCGCGCCCGGGCGGCTCGACGAGGCGCAATACCCGGTGCGGCGCCTGAGCGAAGACGTGCTGGTGCCGGTGTCTTCGGCCGACGCCAGCGGTGGGCCGCTGCATGCGCTGGGCACGCAGAAGCCGCCCGCCGTGCTGGCCTACAGCGAGGCCTCGGGCCTGGGCCGGATCATGCGGGCGATGCAGGACGGCCAGTTCGGCAAGCACTTCGCCGCCTCGCTGCCGGTGGTCTTCACCGCCCACCATGCGGCGCTGCTGCGCACCATGGCGCTCGAAGGCCGCGGGCTGGCGTGGCTGCCGATGAGCCTGGTGGCGGACGACCTGCGCAGCGGTGCGCTGGTGGATGCCGGCAAGGATGGAAAGGGCGTAGTGGGAAAGGGCGCAGAGGCAAAGGGCGCAGAGGGCGGCTGGCGCGTGCCCATCGACATCCGCCTGTACCGCCAGCAGGCGCAGATGGCGCCCGTGGCCGAGGCGCTGTGGGCGCTGCTCGACGACGGCGGCGCGGGTCCCGCGAAAGGCTGACGTCCTCGCGGGCTTCGGTGCGTCAGTTCGCGCAGCGCGCCTCCAGCGCATCCAGGAACGAACGGTCCCAGCGGCCTTCCTTCATCGCCTGGATCGTGCGTGCTTCGGTCTCCAGGTGCGCGCGCGCCTTCTCTATCAGCCAGCCGGCGTCGCCGGCCGCGAAAGCCATCAGACCGTCCTGGTCGCCCACCACGATGTCGCCCGGGTTCACCACCATGCCGCCGACCGACACCGGCACGTTGATCTCGCCGGGGCCGTCCTTGTACGGGCCACGGTGGTTCACGCCACGCGCGTACACCGGGTAGTCGCGCTCGCGGATCTCCGCCACGTCGCGGATGGCGCCGTCGAGCACCACGCCCACGGTGCCGATGGTGGCGGCATAGAACGACAGGATGCCGCCGATGACCGCGTTGGTCACGTCGCCGCCCGCGTCGATCACCAGCACGTCGCCCGGCCGACAGAACTCGAAGGCCCGCATCATCGTGAAGTTGTCGCCGCCGCGCGTCTTCACCGTCACGGCCGTGCCCGCCATCGTCCGGGTGCCGGGCCGGTGGTAGGGCTGCAGGCCCACGCTGCCGATGTTGCGGTGCATGTTGTCGCTGAGCGCGGCCACCGGAATGTCGTGCAGCGCCGCGATGAGTTCGGGCGCCGCTTGCGGGGCCGAAGGGTTCTTCAAGATGGCCTTGTAGGGCATGGCGTTGTCCTTGTGTTCTCGTGAATCTCTGGGGTCTGGCGAAGGGTGCGCGTCTCAGCGCAGCGCGGCCACGGCGCGCGCGATGCGCTTGCAGCCTTCTTCCAGCGTCTCGATCGACGTGGCGATCGACAGCCGGAAGTAGGGCGACAGCCCGTAGGCGGTGCCCGCGACCACGGCCACGCCTTCGCTTTCCAGCAGGTACATCACCACGTCGCCGTCGGTCTCCAGGCGCTTGCCCCCGGGCGTGGTCTTGCCGATGAGGCCGCCGCAGTTGATGTACAGGTAGAAGGCCCCCGGCGGCGTGGCGCAGCTCAGTCCGGGCACCTCGTTGACGAGCGCCAGCGTGCGGTCGCGCCGCTGCTTGTAGACCGCCACGCTCTCGGCCACGAAGCCCTGGTCGCCGTTCAGCGCCGCGGCCGCCGCGGCCTGGCTCACCGAGCAGCAGTTGCCGGTGGACTGAGACAGCAGCGTGTCCAGCGCCTTGACCAGGTCCGCCGGACCGGCCGCGTAGCCGATGCGCCAGCCCGTCATCGCGTAGGTCTTGGACACGCCGTTCACCACCAGCGTGCGCTCGCGCAGCGCGGGCGCCACCGCCAGGATGTGCGGCGTGGCCTCGCCGTCGAAGCGGATGTGCTCGTAGATGTCGTCGGTCATCACCATGACGTGCGGGTGGCGCGCCAGCACCTCGGCCAGCGCGCGGTACTCGGCGGCGGTGTAGCTCGCGCCGGTCGGGTTGCTCGGCGAGTTCACCAGCAGCCAGCGCGTGCGCGGGGTGATGGCGGCCTCGAGTTGCGCGGGCGTCAGCTTGAAGCCGTTGGCCTCGGGGCAGGCCACGGTCACGGGCGTGCCCTCGCAGGCCAGCACCATGTCGGGATACGACACCCAGTACGGCGCCGGAACGATCACCTCGTCGCCCGGCTCCAGCGTGATCGCGAAGGCGTTGTAGATCGCGCTCTTCGCGCCGCTGGTGGCGATGATCTCGTTCATCGCGTAGCGCAGGCCGTTCTCGCGCTCCAGCTTCGCCACGATGGCCTCGCGCAGTTCCACCGTGCCGGCCATCAGCGTGTAGCGCGTGGCGCCGCGCTCGATGGCGGCGGCCGCGGCCTGGCGGATGTGGGGCGGGGTGTCGAAGTCGGGCTCGCCGACCACGAGGTTCACGATCGACTTGCCCTGCCTGCGCAGTTCGTTGGCGCGGTCGGCGGCCGAGGTGCTGGGCGAGGGCTTGATGCGCCGCACGCGGGCGGCAATGCGGGAGGTGGTCACGCGGCTTCCTGGGTTGGGGATGGCATGAGCCGAACGGTACGCACATCGATCACCCGAGGCCAAGACGAGATTGCACTGGTCGTATAGGCGCAGCTTATGACTCATGGTGCGCCCCGATACCCGCCGCGAAGGTGCGGTGCTAGGCTTGGGTTTTGCTTGGGGACAAGGCGTGAACCTGCGACGCCTCAAATATTTCGTGAAGATCGTGGACATCGGCAGCCTCACGCAGGCGGCCGAAGTCCTTTTCATCGCCCAGCCCGCGCTGAGCCAGCAACTGGCCACGCTGGAAGGCGAGGTGCGCCAGCAGCTGCTCGTGCGCACCAAGCGCGGCGTGACGCCCACCGAAGCCGGCAAGGTGCTGTACCGCCATGCGCAGATCATCCTGCGCCAGTGCGAGCAGGCGCGTGTCGACATGGAGGCCGCGGGCGAGGGGCTCTCGGGCCAGGTGTCGGTGGGGCTCGCGCCCGGCACGGCCGCCTCGGCACTGTCGTTGCCGCTGCTGCGCACCGTGCGCGCGCGGCACCCGGGCATCCTGCTGTACCTGAACGAGAACTACGGCACCACGCTCAGCGAACTCATCATGAACGGCCGCATGGACCTGGCCGTGCTGTACGGGGACAAGGCCATCCACGGCCTCACCTTCGTGCCGCTGCTGAAGGAGCCGCTGTTCCTGGTCGGCCCGGCCGCCATGCCGGCGCCTTCGCAGCCGGTGAAGCTGGCCGACCTGCGCGACATCGAGCTCTTTCTGCCGCGCCCGTACAACGTGGTGCGCAAGCTGGTGGACGCGGCTTTCGTGCGCGCCGGCATGGTGCCGCGCGTGGTGGCGGAGATCGAGTCGGCCTTCACGCTCACCGCGGCCATTGCCGACGGGCTGGGCGCCACCATCCTGCCGGCGTCGATGGCGCGCGAGGTGGTCGCGAGCTGCGGGGCCTGGCAGTTTCCCATCGTCGACCCCGTCATCGAGGCGCCGCTGGCGCTGTGCCAGTCCGACCACCTGCCGCTGTCGGAGCCCGCGCAGGCGGTGAAGGACATCCTGCTCGAACTGGTGGTCGACCTGGCGGGCACCGTGGCCTCGACGCCCGAACCGGAACTGTCGGCGCTGTCATAGCTGTGTCGTCGCTGTCATAAGCCGCCCTTATCCCGGCACAGCCATTCCGTCTTGGGCTTTGCGGCCCCGGCCCGTTACCTTTCATGCATGCCGTCACGCGTTCGCGGAACGCGTCGGCCACCACAGCCCCGGGCATGAAGCAGGAACAGATCAAGACGCTCATCGACGCTTTGGCCGCATCGGACCTGGCGGAACTGGAGTTCAGTGAAAACGGCAGCACGCTGCGGCTGGTGAAGCGCGCGGCGTCGGGCGCGCTGCCCCGTGCAGCGGCAGCTGCTTCACGACCCGACGCACGCAAGGCGCCGCGAAGGGCGCCGGAAGATGTGGCAGCCCCCGCGGCCTCGAACACGCAATGCCTGGCCCCGCTGCACGGCGTGGTGCACCTGCAGCCCGCACCCGGCGAACCGCCGTTCGTGCAGCCGGGCCGGGCGGTCGAGGCTGGCGAGTTGCTGTGCGTGATCGAGGCCATGAAGATGTTCAACGAGGTGCGCGCCGAGCGCGCCGCCACCGTGCAACAGGTGCTCGCGCAGTCGGGCCAGGAAGTGGAAGCGGGCCAGCCCCTGTTCCGCTTCGCCTGAGGAGGCACGCGCCATGTTCGACACCGTGCTCATTGCCAACCGCGGCGAGATCGCCCTGCGCATCCAGCGCGCCTGCCGGGGCCTGGGCCTGCGCACGGTGGTCGTGCATTCCGAGGCCGACCGCGACGCGATGTATGTCGCGCAGGCCGACCAGGCGCTGTGCATCGGCCCGGCGGCGCCGGCGCTGAGCTACCTGAACCAGTCCGCCATCCTGTTCGCCGCCGAGGTGAGCGGCGCGCAGGCCGTTCACCCCGGCTACGGCTTCCTCTCGGAAAACGCGGGCTTCGCCGCGCGCGTCGAGGAGGCCGGCCTGGTCTTCGTCGGGCCGAGCGCCGCGTGCATCCGCACCATGGGCGACAAGGTCTCTGCCAAGCGCGCGATGCGCAAGGCCGGCGTGCCCTGCGTGCCCGGCCCCGACGAGCCGCTGCCCGACGACCCGGCCGCCGTGCTGGCGCTGGCGCGCGACATCGGCTACCCGGTCATCGTGAAGGCCGCGGGCGGCGGCGGCGGGCGCGGCATGCGTGTGGTGCACGAGGAGGCCGCGCTGCTGCACGCCATGGCGCTCACGCGCGAGGAAGCGCGCCAGGCCTTCGGCAACCCCGAGGTCTACATCGAGAAGTTCCTGCTGCACCCGCGCCACGTGGAGATCCAGGTGCTGGCGGACAGCCACGGCCATGCCGTGTGGCTCGGCAGCCGCGACTGCTCGCTGCAACGGCGCCACCAGAAAGTGATCGAGGAGGCGCCCGCGCCTGGCATCGACGAGGCGCTGCTGGCCGAGGTGGGCGAGCGCTGCGCGGCCGCGTGCCGGCAGATCGGCTACTGCGGCGTGGGCACCTTCGAGTTCCTGTACGAGCGCGGCGCCTTCTATTTCATCGAGATGAACACCCGCCTGCAGGTCGAGCACCCGGTGACCGAGATGACCACCGGCATCGACATCGTGCAGCAGCAGTTGCGCATGGCGCGCGGCGAGCGCCTGCGGCTGGCGCAGGCCGACGTGCGCTGCCAGGGCCACGCCATCGAGTGCCGCATCAACGCCGAGAACCCCGACACCTTCGCGCCCGCGCCGGGCCGCATCACCGGCTGGCAGGTGCCAGGCGGCTTCGGCGTGCGCGTCGATTCGCATGCCGGTGCCGGCTACCGCGTGCCGCCGTACTACGACTCGATGATCGCCAAGCTCATCGTGCACGGCGACAGCCGCGCCGACGCGCTGGAGCGCATGCGACTGGCGCTGGCCGAGACGCGCGTGGAGGGCATCGACACCAACGTGGCGCTGCACCGCGCGCTGCTGCGCGACGCGGGTTTTGCGGATGGCGGCGTCGACATCCACCACCTCGAACGCTGGCTGCAGCAAAGGAGCGCGGCGTGAGCGCAAAGACATCCACGACGTCACCGTCGACCAGCCTGCTGGGCACCACCGCGCTGCTGTTCGAGGCGCCCGGCGACATGGACCTGCCTTCGCAGCAGCGCATCTGGGCGCTGGCGCACGAGGCCGAGCGCTGGCCCGAGGTGCGCGAGGCCGTGCCTGGCATGAACAACCTGATGCTCACCTTCACCCGCCCGCCGCGCCAGCTCGACGCGCTGCGCACGCGCCTGTGCGAGGCCTGGGCCGCCGCCACCGCCTTGCAGCGCGAAGGCCGCGTGGTCGAGTTGCCCGTGGTCTACGGCGGCGAGGGCGGCCCGCACATGGCCGACGTGGTGGCCCACACCGGCCTGAGCGTGGAGGCCATCGTCGAGTTGCACAGCGCGCCGCTGTACCCGGTGTACGCGCTGGGCAGCCACCCCGGCTACTGCTACCTGGGCGGCATGGACGCGCGCATCGCCACCCCGCGGCGCAAGGTGCCGGTGCTCAGCATCCCGGGCGGCGCCGTGTCCATCGGCGGCGCGCAGACCGGCGTGTCGGCCTCGGCCGGCCCCAGCGGCTGGAACACCATCGGCAGCACGTCGATGGTGTTCTTCGACCCCGCGCAAGACCCGCCCGCGATGCTGCAGCCGGGCGACATGATCCGATTTCGCGTGGAGGGCATCGTCCGATGATCGAAGTACTCTCGTCGGCGGCGCTCGCCACCGTGCAGGACCTGGGCCGCACCGGCAGCCTGCGCTGGGGCGTGGGCACCTCGGGCGCCATGGACAACCTGGCCCTGGCCGCGGGCAACCTGCTGCTGGGCAACGCGTTGGACCTGGCCGCCATCGAAGTGCCGGTGTTCCCGTTCAAGGTGCGCTTCGACGAAGACTGCGCCTTCGCGCTCACCGGCGCCGACTGCGCGGCCCGCCTCGACGACCAGCCGCTCATGCCCTGGTGGGTGCACCAGGCGCGCGCCGGACAGGTGCTCGTGCTGGGCCTGCCGCAGGGCGGCGCCCAGCGCGGCAGCCGCGCCATGCTGTGCGTGGCCGGCGGCATCGACGTGCCCGAGGTGCTGGGCTCGCGCAGCACCCAGTTGCGCGGCGCCTTCGGTGGCCATGAAGGCCGTGCGCTGCGCCGCGGTGATGTCTTGCGTGCCGTGGGTGGAGCGGGTGCGGCAGGTGCATTAGGTGCCACGCAACCCGGCCGCACGGGCTTCGGCCTGGTTCCCCCCGCGCTCGCGTTGCCGCTGCAGCGCGACGGCGTGCCCGCGGTGCGCGTGCTCCCCGCGGCCGAATACCTGTCGTTCGAGCCACGGTCGCGCGACGCCTTCTGGTCCGCCGACTGGAAGATCACCCCCCAGAGCGACCGCTACGGCTACCGCCTCGAGGGCGAGGCCCTGCGCCCCATCGCGCCCATGGAACTGCGCTCGCACGGCATCGTGCCCGGCGTCATCCAGGTGCCGCACAGCGGCCAGCCCATCATCCAGATGCGCGATGCCCAGCCGTCGGGCGGCTACCCCAAGTTCGGCACCGTGATCGAGGCCGACATGTGGCGCCTTGGGCAGGCCCCGATCGGGAGCCGCGTGCGTTTCATCGAAGCCACGTGGGACGAGGCGCTCGATGCGCTGGACGAAGTGCGTGCGTGGCTCGACAAGGTGGCGCGCGTGGTGGCGCTTCATCGGGGAGCGCCTCGTGTCTGAGCGCCGTGATCGTTGGTCACACGCCCCGAACGATGTGGCAGGAAAGCCCGACATGCAGGACACGTCGCAGCGTGCGGCGGAACTGGCGGCGTGGCTGGCAGGCACGGACATCGACCTGCTGGAGCTGCGAACCCCGCACGGCACGTTGCGACTCGGCAGGCAAGGGGACGACATCGTCGAGCTGCCAGGACAAGAGGAAAGAGCAGGCGAAACAGCCGAAACAGAAACCGTCGCGGTCAAGGCTTCGTCGGTCGGCGTGTTCCTGCGCAGCCATCCACTTGCCACGCAACCTCTTGCAAGCATCGGCCAGCATGTGCAGGCAGGCCAGCTCATCGGCCTGCTGAACATCGGCCCGCTGCTGCTGCCCGTGGCCGCGCCCCAGGCCGGCATCGTCGACGCCCTGCATGTGCAGGGCGGCGTCGCGGTCGGCTACGGCGCCGCCCTCGTCGACCTGCATCCTCTCTGACCCCGAACCGAAGAGACAAGGACTCCCCATGGACATCGACCTCAACGCAGACCTCGGCGAAGGCTTCGGACGCTGGCGCATGGGCGAGGACGAGGCGCTGCTGGACATCGTTTCTTCCGCCAACGTCGCCTGCGGCTTTCACGCGGGCGACCCGGTCATCATGGACCGCACCGTGCGCATGGCGCGGCAGCGCGGCGTCGACGTCGGCGCGCACGTGGGCTTTCCGGACCTCGTGGGCTTCGGGCGCCGGCCCATGCAGATCGAGACAAAGGAGCTCGTGAGCTACGTGCTCTACCAGTTGAGCGCGCTCGACGGCATGGCGCGCACGGCAGGGCACCGCATGACGCACATGAGCTTCCATGGCGCGCTCGGCAACATGGCCGCCGCCGATGCCGCACTGGCCGAGCCGCTGGTGCGCGCCGTGGCCGACTTCGATCCGTCGCTCACCGTCAGCACCTCCGCCAGCGCCGCCATCGAAGGCGCGGCCGAGCGCTGCGGGCTGCGCGTGCGCACCGTGTTCCTGGCCGACCGGGCCTGCGGCGACGACGGCCTGCTCGTGCCGCGCAAGCTGCCCGGCGCCGTCATCCACGCGCAAGACGCCGTGCTCGCGCGCGTGCGCCAGTTGCTCGAAGACGGCACCGTCACCAGCTACACCGGCAACAAGCTGCCGATGCGCGCGCACTCCATCCTGCTGCACGGCGACACGCCCGGCGCGGTGGAGCTGGCGCGCGCCGTGCGTGGGGTGGTCGAGCAGGCCGGGCGCATCGTGCCCATCTCCAGGCAATCGGCGTGAGCCGCGACAAAAAGCAAGCACCGCGAACGGGCACGAACATGGTGCTTACCCTTGGTCATATGCACAGATGCCGGGCGACATAAGGGCGGCTTATCGCTCCACAGACAAACCGTCTTGGCGCCGTGCGCGGGCGGTCGATACAGTGAATTCCAGGCGCTCGAACGCCCCTTCAAGAAAGAACGAAAGATGCCTTTTTCCGACTACAAGACCGCGCTGGTGACAGGTGCTTCCTCGGGCATCGGCGCCGCCGTTGTCGAGCGCCTCAGCAAAGAAGGCCTGAAGGTGCACGCGCTCGCGCGCAGCGCCGACAAGCTGGCCGAACTGGCGCAGCGCACCGGCTGCACCGTGCATGCCATCGACGTGAGCGACCTCGCCGCCGTGACGCGGCTCGCGCAGGAGGTCGAGTTCGACGTGCTGGTCAACAACGCCGGCGTGGACCGCCCCGGCTCCATCCTCAAGGCCGACGCCGAAGGCATCGACCTGCTGGTGGACGTGAACCTGCGCGCCGTGCTGCACCTGTGCCGGCTCGTGGTGCCCGGCATGGTGGCGCGCGACCGCGGCCACGTGGTCAACATCAGCTCCATTGCCGCGGCCTACAACTTCGGCGGCAACAGCACCTACCACGCCACCAAGGCGGCCGTGAGCATGCTGTCGCGGCAGCTGCGCATCGACGTGTTCGGCAAGCGCGTGCGCGTCACCGAGATCTGCCCCGGCCGCGTGGCCACCGACATCTTCGCGCACGTGCACGGCGACTCCGAAGGCACGCGCAAGCGCTTCGTCGAAGGCTTCGAGCTGCCGCAGGCCGAAGACATCGCCAATGCCATCGCCTTCTGCATCGCCGCGCCCATCGCGGTGAACGTGGGCCACATGGAAATCACGCCCACGCTGCAGGTGCCGGGCGGGCTGCAGACCACGCGGCCCGAGGCGCCGCAGGCCTGACGTCCCGCGCCATTCACGTCATTCACGCCATGCAAGCCGAGCACGCCACGCCAAGGAACCGCGCATGAAGGACTTCGACCTGCTCGCGATCCTGCTGAAGCCCGAGTTCGGCGCCATGCTGCTGCACGGCCTGCTGCAGACGCTGAAGATCGCGGCCGGCTCCTGGCTGCTCGCCATGGCCATGGCCGTGGTGCTGCTGGTGGTGCGCCTTACCACCCACCGCATCGCCGAGCGCGTGGTGGCCGCCTACGTGTCCTACCACCGCAACGTGCCCACGCTGGTGCAGCTCATGTTCTGGTACTTCGGCATCTTCAGCCTGCTGCCCGACGCGCTGCAGGGCTGGCTGTCGGTGCACAACGCCGAGACCCTGCTGTCGATCGTCGCGCTCGGCCTGTGCCAGGCCGCGTATTTCAGCGAGGACATGCGCTCCGGGCTGCGCGCCATCCCGTCGGGCCAGGCCGAGGCCGCGCGCGCGCTGGGCCACGGCTACATCGGCTCGATGCGCCACGTGATGCTGCCGCAGGCCATCCGCAACGCGGTGCCGGCGCTGGTGAACCACAGCGTGTCGCTGTTCAAGAACAGCAGCCTGGCCATGGCCATCGGCGTGGCCGAGCTCACGCACGCGGTGAAGGAAATAGAGAGCCAGAGCTTTCGCACCTTCGAGGCCTACAGCGTGGCCACCGTGCTGTACCTGGTGTGCTCGCTGCTCATCATGGCCGTGGGCGGCTGGCTGGCGCGGCGCTACCGCATCGCCGGCGCCAGGTAGAAAAAAGCAACGCAGCCGGAACACACGATGTACAGCGTCTACGAAATCCTTCGCGACAACTGGCTGCTGCTGCTGGTCGGCCAGTACCCGAGCGGCCCGCTCGGCGGCATCGTCGCCACCTTGATTCTGTCGGTGCTCGGCATCGTGCTGGCGTTTCCGCTGTCGGTGCTGCTGGCGCTGGCGCGGCTGTCGCCCTGGCGGCTGCTGCGCTGGCCGGCCACGGTGCTGGTGTACGTGGTGCGCGGCGTGCCGCTGCTCATGGTGATCCTGTGGGTGTACTTTCTGGTGCCCATCCTCATCGGGCGCGAGGTGTCGGGCTTCACCACCATGCTGTGCACGCTGGTGATCTACGAGGGCGCCTACCTGTCGGAGGTGGTGCGCGCCGGCATCCTGTCGCTGCCCAAGGGGCAGGCCGAGGCGGCGCGTGCGCTGGGCCACAGCCACCTGGGCACCATGTGGTTCGTCATCTTGCCGCAGGCGCTCTACAACATGCTGCCCAGCATGCTGAGCCAGTTCATCTCCACCATCAAGGAGACCACGCTGGGCTACGTGATCAATGTGCAGGAGCTCACCTTCGCGGCCAACCAGATCAACAACCAGCTGCTGACCAAGCCGTTCCAGGTGTTCTTCATCCTGGCGCTGACCTACTACGTGGTGTGCTTCAGCCTCACGCAGCTCGCGCAATGGCTGGAGCGGCGCATCGCGCACAAGCGCCTGGGCGCCGTGGCGGCGCCCGGCGGGGCGGGTAGCGCCACTTTTCCTGCTCCGGCTGTTCCCGCTGTTCCTCCCGTTCCCCCCGTGGCGACCTTGCCATGACGCCCAAGGACGACCCCATGATCCTGTTCTCCGACATCAACAAGTGGTACGGCGACTACCAGGCGCTGGCCGACATCAACGCCGAGGTGAAGAAGGGCGAAGTGGTGGTGGTCTGCGGGCCTTCGGGCTCCGGCAAGTCGACGCTGATCCGCACCGTGAACCGGCTGGAGGAAGTGAAGTCGGGCCAGCTGCTGTTCGACGGCCACGACATCCATGCGCCCATGACCAGCAAGGCGCTCAACCGGCTGCGCAGCCGCATCGGCTTCGTGTTCCAGAGCTTCAACCTGTTCCCGCACCTGTCGGTGCTGGAGAACATCATGCTGTCGCCCATGCGCGTGCTGGGCGTGAAGCGCGCCGACGCCAGGGCCAAGGCCGGCCAGCTGCTGGAGCGCGTGGGCCTGTCGAACAAGGCCGGGGCCTACCCCGCGCAGCTCTCGGGCGGCCAGCAGCAGCGCGTGGCGATCGCGCGCGCGCTGGCCATGGAGCCGCCGGCCATGCTGTTCGACGAACCCACCAGCGCACTCGACCCCGAGATGGTCGGCGAAGTGCTGTCGGTGATGCGCGGCCTCGCGCACGACGGCATGACCATGATGTGCGTCACCCACGAGATGAACTTCGCCCGCGAGGTGGCCGACCGCGTCTGGTTCATGGACGCCGGCCGCATCCTGGAGACGGCCGACCCGGCCACCTTCTTCAGCAGCCCGCAGCATCCGCGCGCGCAGCGCTTCCTGTCGGACCTGCGCGCGCACTGAGTTCCCGCCGTTCTCTTCTTCGCAATCTCCCCAGGAGCCTTCCATGTCGAACAAGTCCGTCTTCCGCCTCGCCACCCTCGGCACCTGCCTGTGCGCGGCTTCCCTGCTCGCGCACGCCGACCAGTGGAGCGACATTGCCCAGCGCAAGGAGCTCAAGTGCGGCACCTTCGCCGACGTGCCTCCGTTCGCCGCGCCCGACCCCAAGACGCGCGAAATGGTCGGCCACGACGTCGACCTGTGCAACGCCATCGCCAAGGAACTGGGGCTCAGCGCCAAGGTCACGCCGCTGTCGGTGGAGGCGCGCGTGCCCGAGGTGAAGCTGGGCCGCGTGGACGTCACCATCGCCAACCTGGCCTACACCAAGAGCCGCGGCGAGCAGATCCAGTTCAGCGACCCGTACTACGTGGCCAAGGAAATGCTGGCGGTGAAGGCCTCCGACCCCGGCACCGCCAAGGCCGACTTCAAGGGCAAGCGCCTGAGCTCGACCAAGGGCTCCACCTCGGAGATGTCCATCAAGATGAACGGCTCCGAGCCCGTCACCTTCCAGGACACCGGCTCCGCCTTCATGGCGGTGCAGCAGAACAAGTCGGTCGGCATGGTGGCCAACACCATGACCATCACCAAGCTCGTGAACCAGTCGAAGACCGGCGGCGTGGCGCTGAAGATGATCGCCGACCCCATGGTGCTGCAGCCCGTGGGCATCGGCATGAAGAAGGACGAGCCCGCGCTGCTGGCCAAGGTGAACGGCGCGCTCTATGCGCTGGAGAAGTCGGGCGAGCTCGACCGCATCTGGGCCAAGTGGCTCGGCCCGAACACCGAATACAAGATGGTGCGCGAAGAGAAGGTCACGCCGTTGGCCGAGCTGAAGTTCGAACTGCTGCCTTGACGTGTTCGGCGGGGGCGAACCACGAGAAGACCCGAACCGCAAGCCTCAGTCGTAGTTGGTGAACCGGCTCGGCGCCTGGGCCGGCTGGTTCAGCGGCTGGTAGCCCTGGATGTTCTGCAGCAGCGTGCTCGTCGGGTTCGAGCCGATGTTGCCGAAGCCGTTGAACTGGATCTGGAACATCAGCCGCGTGTCGGGCGTGGCGCGCCCCGACACCAGCCGCTCGAGCACGATGCGGCCCACCCAGCAGCAGGCGTTGTACTCGGCGCCCACCAGGCTGTCCGACAGCGCGCGGTCGTGCAGGCTGTAGCTCAGCCGCCCCACCGCATACCAGCGCCCCGGGTCGTTCGCCGCCCTGGTGCCCAGCAGGCCGCGCGTCAGCTCGCTCAGCGGCCATTGCCAGTTGAAGTCCACCGTCTTCGTGCCGTCGTTGGCGGTGGTGCTGCTGTCGGCCTGGAAGCGGAAGGCCGCCGTCAGCGTGTGGTACTGCGCCGGCGTGTAGCGCAGCGTGAGCGTGTCGCGCGTGGACTTGCCGGTGTCCATGTTGTATTGCGCCAGGCCGTCCACGCTCCACTTCGGGTTCCAGTGCACCTGGCCGCCCAGGATGAAGTCGCCCGAGCGGTCGGTCACCGCGGTGCCGCCCGGCAGCGTCACGTTCTGGTCGCTGAAGCGAAAGCGCTGCGCAATGCCGAAGCGCGCCGACTCCGCGCCCGTCACCGGGTCGAGCAGGCGCGTGGTGACGCCCGTCGTCAGCGTGTTTGTGTCCGACACGCGGTCGTTGCCCGAGAACGCGTTCTCCGTGTAGAGCGTGGCAAAGCTCACGTCGTTGGCGGCCGTGTCGTACACCGGCAGCTGGCTCTGGTCGCGGTAGGGCGTGCGCACGTAGAAGGCGCGCGGCTCCAGCGTCTGGCGCCAGGCGTGGCCGAAGAGCGTGGCGTCGCGCTCGAACACCAGGCCGCTGTCCAGGCTCATGGTCGGCACCACGCTGGTGATGGCGCTGGCCCCGCTCGCCAGCGGCGAGGCGAGCTGGTAGGAGGCCGTGTGCAGCAGCAGCTTCGGAATGACGAAGCCGCCCGGCACCACCCATGGCCGGCTCACCTGCAGGTTGCCCACCACGCGCTCGCCGTTGGGCTGCGCGATGCCGTTGAGCGTGGGCGCGTAGGCCGGGTCCACCTCGAAGCGCGTGTAGTCCAGCGTGCCCGACACGTCCAGGCCGTGCCAGTCGTAGGTGTTGTAGTTGGCCGTGAGCTGCGGCACGCGGTTGTACGACGGCGTGATGGGCGCGGCCGCGTACTGCAGCGTCTGGTACGACAGCGTGCGCGCCTGGCCGCTCCAGTCGCCCTTGGTCCAGTTCAGGTCGGCCTCGTTCGTGAGCTGGCGCGAGGTGAGCGTGGGCGTGTGGGCAAAGTCGCGCCAGTAGTCGTCGTCGCTCACGCGGTTGATGTTGAACGAGGTGCTCAGCGAATCGAGCCCGAAGGGCTTGGCGTCGAGCTGCTGGTGGTGTTGCGCCCACAGGCCCCAGCGGTTGCGCTCGCGCAGGCTGTCGCTGGGCATCTCGTCCACCCGCACCTGGCCGCTGTAGGTCTTCTCGAGGTAGCGGAACTCGCTGCCCAGGTTCACGCCGCGGTTGCTCATGATCTCGGGGTAGAAGGTCGCGTCGCGGTTGGGCGCGATGTTCCAGTAGTACGGCTGCAGGTACTCGAAGCCGTTGGTGCTGTCGAAGCCGATCACCGGCGGCAGCAGCCCGCTCTGGCGCGCGTTGTTCAGCGGAAAGCTCACCGACGGAATCGACGGCGTGGTCAGCCCCAGAAAGCTGACCTGCGCGTCGGTGGCGGTGGCCAGGTTGGTGTCGCTGTCGGTGGTCATGGTCACGGCGGTGAGCATCCACGCCGGCACCCAGCCCGCGTAGTTCTCGCGCAGGCAGGTGGTGTAGGTCACGTGCCGCGCCACCGACACCTTGGGGTCGACGAAGTCGATGCGATCGGCCTCGCCATGCGCGCCCGTTTCCAGCAGCGTGTAGCGCACATGCTCGAAGAAGCCCTCGTAGCTTTCGAGCTTCAGTTGCAGCGCCGGCCCTTCGTACACGTTGCCGCCCTGGTTGAGGCGCACGTTGCCTGTGGCCGTGGCCAGGTCGCCGGGCGGCTGGTATTCGAGCCGGTCGGCGGTGATGTGGGTGTCGCCGCGCCGCAGCGACGCATCGCCCTCGACCACCACCTCGAGGTCGGGCCGGCCCGAGAGCCGGTCGCCGTCGACCAGGCTGGGCCGCGCGCCGCGCTCGGCCGGCGCGATGGTCTCGGGCAGTTGGGGCGTGCGCCGCAGCACCAGCGGGGCGTCGCTCCAGGCTTCCTGCGCCGGCACCGGCCGCGCGTGCAGCAGGAGTACCAGCAACAGCAGCGGCGACAGCATCCCCGGCGAACCGCGCCAGCGTAGTTTCATGGCGAACAACAAGGAAAAAGGTCGGACGAACCGCGCGGGTCTGGCGTCGTTCAGGCGTCGTGCCGCACGCGCGATTCCCATGCGAAGCCCACGCCGTAGACCGAGCGAATCCAGTCGTGCGCCGCCGACACCGTGGCCAGCTTCTTGCGCAGGTTCTTGATGTGCGTGTCGACCACGCGCTCGTTCACGTCCAGCGCCTCGGGAAACGCCACCTCCAGCAGCTTGGAGCGCGTGAGCACGCGCCCCGGCTCCTGCGACAGCGCGCGCAGCAGCAGCGACTCGCGCCGCGTCAGCGGCAGCGGGTGGCCGTCGAGCATGGCGCAGCCGCGGCCCGCGCCGAAGGTGATGGGCGCCTGCGGGCGCGCCACGCGGTAGCGCTGCGCATAGCGGCGCAGCACCACGTGGATGCGCACCGCCACCTCGCGCGGCGAGAAGGGCTTGCACACGTAGTCGTCCGCCCCCAGCTCGAAGCCGCGCAGCCGGTCGGCCTCGTCGCCGCGCGCGGTCAGCATGATGACCGGGTGGTCGCTGCGCGCGCGCACCTTCTCCAGGATCTGCAGGCCGCTCACATGCGGCAGCGCCACGTCGAGCAGCGTGAGCGCGGGCGGCGCGGTGAGCATGCGGTGCAGCGCCACCGCCCCGTCCTCGATGTGCTCGATCTCGTGGCCGGCCTGGTGCAGTTCGTGGTGCAGCACCGAGGCGGCGTCGTGGCCTTGCTCCACCAGCAGGATCCGGCTCATCGGGTCATTGCAGCTTCAGCACGCCGGGGTGTGCGGGATGTGCGGGGCGGGCAGCGTGGGCAGTGTGTGCGGGGAGTGAGGCGTGCGGGCGACCCGGCTTCTCGCGGCTGTTGCGCAGGTGGTCGTCCACCGTGAGCTCGCCCTGCACGTCGGCCAGCAGCTGCAGGGTGCGGTCGATGGCCGCGCCGTCCAGCAGCGGATAGCCCTGCTCGTTGCGTCCGTTGTTGCGCGCCACGCGCGCGATGTAGGGCAGGTCTTGCGGCGTGATCACCACGGTGGGCATCACGCCCTCGAGCTCGACGCCGTCGAAAGGCAGCAGCACGAAGTACTGCACGCGCAGGTCGGGCGGCAGCAGGCTGCGCAGGTGCGTGGTCTTGCGGCCGCACTGCCAGGCGGGGTCCTTCACCTCGCGCGCCAGCGAATGGTCGCGCTGGCGCAGGAACCAGCGCGGCACCGTGTGCGCGGAGGTCTTGCGGTACACCACGGCGTTGCGCCAGCCCTTCACCTCGAACAGGTACACGCCGGCCTCGCACACCAGCGCCACGTCGAAACGGGCCGTGGGCACGGCGCTGCCTTCGTACATGGGAATGACCAGGTCCTGCAGCACGTGCAGCCGGCCGAAGGCGGGCTTGAAGGCGTTCACCAGCTGCTGCACGCCCAGCGCGGTGGCGGTGGTGCCGTCTTGCTCGCCGTCGATGGCGAGCGAATGGCGCGGGTGCTGCGTCGGTGCGTGCGCGAGCGTGTGCGTGTGCGTGTGCGTGTGCGTGTGCGTGTGCGTTGGGGCGCGCGAGTGGCCGGGCAACGTGAGCACGGTGCGGGCGGGGGCTTTGTGCAAGGCAGTGGTCATGGAGTGCTCCTTCGAGCTTCAAGGATTGCGCAACTTTCGGGAGACTTTGTGCAGAAACGGCAATTCCCTTGCCTGTGTGGCCTGCGTTGCCTGCGGGGTGGCCATGGCGTCGATGGCGGTGTCGTTGCCCATGCCGCTCGCGCCACCCACGTTGCCCATGAAGAGCACCCACGCCATCGCCAGCTCGCCGTTGGCCGCGGCCAGCACGTGCAGGTCGAGCAGCAGGCCCTGGAAGTCTTCCATCAGCTGCACTTCGGAAATGTCGCCGCGGTCGCGGCGCTGCTTCGATGCTTCGAAGTCGGCGCGTGCATCGACCACGCGCGCGTAGGCGGTGTTCGCGATGTCGCTCTGCATCTGCAGGTGCTGCAAGGCGCCGGCGACCTGGTCGCGCGCCTGCATCACCGCGTGGGCGTACAGGGGCTGGCCGGAAGCCTCGATGCCGGGCGCATCGATGTCGGGCGCTTCGCCGCTTGTGTCGATCACGCCGCCGGGCAGCGCATCGGTGTCCGCGCCGTACAGCGCGGCGGCCAGCTGCACGTCGTTGCGGTTGGCCAGCACGGCCATCGGCAGTTCGCTCGGCACCTCGGCCGCGAAGCGTGGCAGCGACCTGTCTTGCAGCGCGTCGGCCAGCAAGGCTTCGAGCGCGGCTTGCGGCATGCCGCAGCGCGCCGCCAGGTAGGCAAGATAGCTCGTGCGTTGCGCCTTCAGCTTGCCGATGTTGTCGTCCGCGGCGAGCTGCCGCTGCGCGAGTTGTTTTTCGAAGTCGTCGTGCCGTGGCGTGCCGCTGCCAACGAGCGCGGCCTGCCTCGTGACGGCCGCGCGCGTGTTCTCCAGGTACACGAGTTCCAGCGTCTTCACCTTGAGCGCGATGTACGCGGCGGCCACGCCCGGTTCGTCGGCGCCGCGCGCGGCGGCCATCAGCCGGCCCATCGATGCGTCCTCGAAGCCGGCCCACCACGGTTGCGTTCGTGCCTGCGCCTGTGCCTGATTGCGTGTTGCACGTGTTGCACGTGTTGCAGCGCGCGCGCCGTGCTCCGCGAACATGCCCGCCGCGAGCACCGAGGTCGAATGAACCATCGCGATGCTGGTGCTCGCGCATGCGATGGCCAGTGCACCGAACGCCGCGGCCATGAAGGTTCTCGCGCGCTTCACCTGTGTGTTTCCAGCTTCGTCATGCGTGGATCTTTTCAGGCGAATTGGGAGAAATTTGAAGGGCCGCGCCACGCGCGAGGTCTTTGCGGCGCGCATCACCTTGATGTGTCCGCGCAACACTCGATGGCACAGAAAACGGATCTACCAAATTCCTCCAGATTTGGGCGAAACCATGCGTACAGCCGGTCGATACCGAGCGGCCGCATCAGACCTGAAACTGGAGAAACCTGAATGAAGAAAACCCTCACGGCATTCGCTGCCCTGGCCGTCTGTGGCCTGGCTTCTGCCCAATCGTCCGTCACGCTGTTCGGTGTCGTCGACGCCGGCGTGACCTATCAGTCGGCCACCGCGCGCGACCCGGTCACGGGTGCGTCGGTCAAGCAAAGCAAGACCAGCCTGGGCAACTCCGCCTACAACTCCAGCCGCCTCGGCTTCCGTGGCACGGAAGACCTCGGCGGTGGCCTGGCAGCGAGCTTCTGGCTCGAAGCGCCCATCACCAACGACGACGGCGCCACCGGCATCAGCACCTTCGCACGCCGCTCCACCGTGAGCCTGTCGGGTGGCTTCGGCGAACTGCGCCTGGGCCGCGACTACACGCCCACCTTCTGGAACGACACCGTGTTCGATCCGTTCGGCACCAACGGCTCGGGCACCAACCTGATCAGCACCGTGAGCGGCAACAGCACGCTGAACAACACGAACTACGTCCGCGCCAGCAACTCGGTCGGCTACTTCCTGCCGCCGAACCTGGGCGGCTTCTACGGCCAGCTGCAATACAGCTTCGCCGAGAACACCAGCACCGACGCGACGGCGACCACTGCCGCCACGAGCAGCAGCGCCGGCCGCTACGTCGGTGGCCGCTTCGGCTATGCCAACGGCCCGCTGGACGTGGCGCTGGGCGTGGGCCAGAGCACGGTCGTGGACACCACCACGCTGGGCCGCAAGGTGCAGACCATCAACCTCGGCGCGTCGTACGACTTCGGCCCTGTGAAGCTGTTCGGCGAACTGTCGAACGTGCAGAACAAGTTCGACACCGCGCTGGGCAACACGCACGACAGCTACAACGGCTACCTCATCGGCGCGACCGTGCCGGTGGGCGCGGGCCTGATCCGCGCGTCGTACTCGGTGGTTCGCTACAACGAAGGCGCGGCCGGCATCACGGGCGAAGACCCGCGCGGCCAGAAGCTGGCCATCGGCTACGTGCACAACCTGTCGAAGCGCACCGCGCTGTACGCCACGGTGGCGCGCGTGAACAACCGCAACGACGCCAACTACACCGGCAGCCTGATCTCGGCCAGCACCACCGGCTACGGCAGCGCGGGCGTGGGCTTCAGCGGCGTGCCGCGTTCGTCGACCGGCTACGACTTCGGCATTCGCCACGCGTTCTGACGACGCCTTGCGGCGGCGCGGCTGAGGGGCCGCGCCGCCGCATGCGGCCCTGGCGCCTGCATCGCACGTGCACTGCACGCGCGGGTGCACAGCGGCGGCGGGGCGGGCGCTGCGCTCATGAGGGAGCTCGAAGCAGCGAGGAGATGAGGCCGCAGTTTCCAAGGCAGGTGAAATGAACACACAGACATTCGCGGTCCCGCGCTGGTTGCGCGCGGCCGTCTTCCTGCTTGCCTGCGCGGTGCCGATGGCCGCCGCCTGCGCGCAGAACCGCATCGAATCCGTCACGGGTTCCGTGCAAGCCGGCACCGAGGTGCTGCGCATCGATTTTTCAGAGCCGCTGGCCGGTGCGCCGGCCGGCTTCGCCGTGCAGTCGCCCGCGCGCATCGCGCTCGACTTCGCCGGCATGGACAGCAACCTGGGCCGCGCGCCCATCGACATCAGCCAGGGCAACCTGCGCTCGGTGAATGTGGTGCAGGCTGGCGATCGCACACGCCTCGTGCTCAACCTGAAGCAGGCGGCGGCGTACCGCACCGAGCTGCAAGGCAAGTCGCTGCTGGTGTCGCTGCAGCCTGCCGCGGGCGCGGCGCTGCGCGCGGCCATGCCCTTCGAGTTCGCGGAGAACCGCAACCGCGACATGCTGCCGCTGCGCGATGTCGACTTTCGGCTGGGCAGCGACGGTGCCGGCCGCGTGATCGTCACGCTGCCCAACGACCAGGTCGGCGTGGACATTCGCCAGCAGGGCAAGGGGCTGGTGGTGGAGTTCACCCGCTCTTCGCTGCCCGAGGGCCTGAACCGCCGGCTCGACGTGGCCGACTTCGGCACGCCGGTGCAGACGGTGGCGCTGCAGCAGGCCGGCGACCGCGTGCGCATGGTGATCGAGCCGCGCGGCGAATGGGAGCACAGCGCCTACCAGAGCAACAGCCAGTTCGTAGTGGAGGTGCGCCCGCGCAAGGACAACCCCGGCAAGCTCACGCAGGGCGCCGGCTACAACGGCGAGAAGCTGTCGCTCAATTTCCAGAACATCGAGGTCCGCTCGCTGCTGCAGGTGATTGCCGACTTCACCAACTTCAACATCGTGACCTCCGACACCGTCAGCGGCGCGCTCACGCTGCGGCTGAAAGACGTGCCCTGGGACCAGGCGCTGGACATCATCCTGGAGGCGAAGAACCTGGGCATGCGCAAGAACGGCAGCGTGTTGCGCATTGCGCCCGAAGACGAACTCAACGCCAAGGAGAAGATCAAGTTCGAGGCGCAGGCCACGCTGCAGGGGCTGGAGCAGTTGCGCACGCAGTCGTTCCAGCTCAACTACGCGAAGGCGGCGACGGTGGCGCAGGGGCTCACGGGCAGCGGCACCAGCGCCGGCGGAGGCGGTGGGGGTGGGGGTGGCGCCAGTGGCGGCACGGCCACGCGCCTGCTCAGCGCGCGCGGCAGCGTGCTGGCCGAGGCGCGCACCAACCAGCTCTTCGTCACCGACATTCCCTCGCGGCTCGCGCAGGTGGGCGAGCTGCTGCAGAAGCTCGACGTGCCGGTGCGCCAGGTGCTGATCGAGGCGCGCTTCGTGGAGGCCACGGACACCTTCAGCAAGAGCCTGGGCGCCAAGCTGGGCGGCGGCGCGGTCAACGCGAATTCGTCGGTGGGCGCCACGCCCACGTCGAGCTCCAGCACCACCAGCGTCTCTTCGACCACCAGCTTCGTCAACCTGCCCGCGACCAGCACCACGGGCGACGCGGTGGGCACCTTTGCGCTGTCGCTGTTCAACTCCAGCCTCACGAAGATGCTCAACCTCGAGATCTCCGCGCTGGAGGCCGACGGCAAGGGCAAGGTGGTGTCCAGCCCGCGCGTGGTCACGGCCGACCAGACCAAGGCGCTGATCGAGCAGGGCACCGAGCTGCCCTACCAGGTGGCGACATCGAGCGGCGCCACGTCCATCTCCTTTCGCAAGGCGAACCTGAAGCTCGAGGTCACGCCGCAGATCACGCCCGAGGGCAACATCATCCTGTCGCTGGAGGTCAACAAGGACACGGTGGGCCAGTCGACCACGGCGGGCTACGCCATCAACACCAAGCACATCCAGACCGAGGTGCTGGTGGAGAACGGCGGCACCGTGGTCATCGGCGGCGTGTTCGAGCTGACGGACACCACGTCGGAGTCGCGCGTGCCGGTGCTGGGGGAAATGCCGGTGGTGGGCGCGCTGTTTCGCACGCGCAGCCGGGTGAACAACAAGACGGAGATGATGATCTTCATCAGCCCGAAGATGATCACGGACCGCAACGCGATGCGTTGAGGTGCTGAAGTGCTGAAGTGCTGAAGTGTTGAAGCGCTGAACTGTTCAGGCGCCAGCGCGTTCAGGCGGGCGTGCCGCGCTCGGGCAGCCGGCTTTCGCCTCGCTGCGGCTGCAGCGCCAGCGGCACCCGCACCTGCGCCAGCAGCCCGTGCGGGCCCGACCTGAGCACCACGTCGCCGCCGTGTGCGCGCGCAATCGAGCGGCACACCGCCAGCCCGAGCCCGCTGCCCGAGGCGCGCGAGGCGCGGGCCTGCGGGGAGCGGTAGAAGGGCTTGAACACGCGCTCCAGCTCGTCGGCGGGCAGCCCCGGGCCGCGGTCGCTGATCTCGACCACGGCGTCGGCGCCGTCGGTGAACAGGCGCACGCGTGCCTGGTGGCCGTACTTGACGGCGTTCTCCACCAGGTTGTCGAGCACGCGGCGCATGCCCATGGCGTCGACCTCTACCTGGGCGTGCTCGGTGCGCTGCAGCAGCACGTCCTTGCCGACGAACACGGCCTGCTCGACCACGTCTTCCACCAGGCTCGCCAGGTCCATGCGCTCGCGCGCGCTGACCACCGAGGCGTCGCGGATGAAGCTGAGCACCGAGCCGATCATCCGCTCCATTTCTTCCACGTCGTCCAGCATGCCGGCGCGCACGTCGTCGGGCACGTCCTCGATGCGAAAGCGCAGCCGCGTGAGGGGCGTGCGCAGGTCGTGGCTGATGGCGCCGATCATCACGGTGCGGTCGTCCACGAAGCTGCGCAGCCGCGCCTGCATGCGGTTGAAGGCCTGCGCGGCGCGGCCTATTTCGGCGGGGCCTTCGAGCGCGAGCACAGGGGCCGAAGGGTCGCGGCCCAGCTGGTCGGCCGCGCGCGCGAAGCCGCTCAGCGGGCGCACCAGCCGGCGCGAGAACAGCCAGCCCGCCGGCGCCACGATGACCGCGGCCATCAGGAACCACAGCAGCACGCGGCGCTGCCACGCGTTGGGGAAAGACTCGGGCACCGGCTGCACCACCACCCAGCTGCCTTCGCGCGTGTAGACGGCGGCGATGAAGTCGCCTTCGACGAAGGGCGCGGGCGCGAGGCCGAAGAGGCCGCGCGCGGCGGGGCGGGCGACCTCGGTGGTGGTGTCGGTGGTGGGTGGCGTGCGCGGGGCCTCGGTGCTGCGTGGGGGGCGCGTGGCCTCGGTGCTGGCGCGGGGCGTGGGCTCTGCAGGGGTGCTGGCGGTGGGGGCGTGCGGCGCCGGTGGGTCGGGTGCGGGAGCCGTGCGCTTCACGGGCGCTTCCGTCGTGCTGGCGGCCTTGCGTGGCGGCAGTGTGTCGATGATCGGCGGCGGCGCCTGGATGGACGGTGCCGGCTGCATTGCGGGGCCCATCGGCAGGCCCGACCCCATCGCGGGCGGCGCGAGCGTTGCGGGGCCCGTGCGGCCGAGCCCGCCGGGGGCGTTGCCGATGGAGGGCCCGGCCTGCGCCGGTGCGGCCTGCAGGGATGGCGCGGCGGTGATGCCGGGCGACGCGCCCGTGCTGGGCGCGGACAGCGTGGGCGCGCTTGCAAGGCCGGGTGCATTGCTGGTCATGATGCCGGGTGCGTTGCCGGCTCCATTGCCGGGTGCGTTCCCGGTGGCTGTCGTAGGCGCCGATGACGTCGCCGGCGCAGCGACCGCACCTGTCACGCCGCCAGTCTGCGAAGGCTGCGTCATCGGGGACTGCTGCGGCTGTTGCGCTGCCTGCGACGGTTGCTGGAAGCCGCCGATGCTGCCGCCCGTACCCCGCCCGATGCCAAAGCCGCCACCTGTTCCACCCGCGCCACCAAAGCCGCCGAAGCCACCCGTGCCTCCAGGCCCGCCCGGCATGGCGGGCATCGCCGGCGCGCCGCCGGCCTGCACCCGCACGAAGCCGCCGCCCGCGAAGGTGGCGGCAATCCGGCGCGGGCGGGCCTGCGCTGTTTCACCGGCATCGGCGATGGCGCCGGCAGTCCCCGCATCCGCCACCGGCCCGGTGGTCCCCGCGAACGGCAGCGGCGTGTAGAAGTACAGCCGCACGTCGGCCTCGTCGCGCGTCATCAGCTGCGCCAGGTCGCGGCGCGAGCGCTCCGACGTGAGCCAGCCCTGGCCTTTGGGTTCGGGGGCGCGTGCCTGCAAGCTGCGCTGCAGCAGGTTCGCGTTGCGGCCTTCGGCGGCGTGGCCCGAGAGCACGCGCGCGATGTCGCCCAGCTCCCACTGGCGCTGCGGCTCGGGCGGCAGCAGCATGGTCAGCGCCAGCGTCACGCCCTGCGCCACCACCAGCCCGCCGAGCAGCAGGCCCATGATCTGCAGCGCCAGGGGCGGGCCCGGCCAGCGGCGCGCGGTACCTTGGGGGTTCATGGGGCGATGCTGGCACGGACGCCGGGCGATGTCACGCCGGTGCGGCGCCCCGCGTGCGTAGCCATTCCTTTTCTTGCGGCTGTGGGAGCGCCGCAGTGTGCGGCCGGGCTGTTGCCGCCGCATTTCAGCGCATTGCAGTTCGTTGCAGCGCGCGAATCGCCCGTGCCGCGCGCGGGGCTTCGGCCCGCGGCGGTGCCCGGCCTATGATCCAGCTTCCGATCCGCCGCAACGTGAACCTGTCCACCCGCATCCTCATCGTCGACGACGACGCCGGCATTCGCAGCCTGGTGGCGTCCTTCCTGGAAAAGCACGGCTTCCAGGTCGACGCGGCCGGCCATCCCGCGGAAATGCGCGAGCGGCTCGCGCAGGCCGACTACGCGCTCATCGTGCTCGACGTGATGATGCCCGGCGAAGACGGCCTGAGCGCGCTGCGCGAGCTGCAGCGCGTGGGCGGCCCGCCCGTGATCATGCTGTCGGCGGTGGGCACCGACATCGACCGCATCGTGGGCCTGGAGATCGGCGCGGAAGACTACCTGGCCAAGCCCTGCAACCCGCGCGAGCTGCTCGCGCGGATTCGCACGGTGCTGCGGCGCACGGCCAATTCCAATGCCGTGAATCCGATGAATGCAGCCAGCACCGGGGCACGTTCTGCCGCGCAGCCCGTCGCGCCCTCGCAGCCCGCGGCGGACGCCCCCGCCACGGTGCTGTACTTCGCGGGCTGGTGCATCGACCTCGAGACCCGCCTGCTGCACGACCCGCAGGGCCAGCCCGTGGACCTCTCCGACGGCGAGTTCCGACTGCTGCGCGCGCTGGTGCAGCACCCGCGCCGCGTGCTCACGCGCGACCAGCTGGTGCAGTACGCGCTGGGCGCAGAGAGCGATTCGTACGACCGCGCCATCGACGTGCAGGTCAGCCGCCTGCGCCGCAAGCTGGCCTCTGGGGAGGTGCGCGCCGACCTGATTCGCACCGTGCGCAACGAGGGCTACATGTTCGTGCCCGCTGTCACGCGCAACCCCGCGCCAGAGGCCTGAGCGGGCCACCTTTGCTCTGCGCGGCCCCGAGGCTGCAACACGCTGAAATCCGCGGGCAACGTGCGGGCCGCAAGCTGCAGGCCTTGCATTCATCACTCCCTGGTTTCGATCCATGACCTTCTTCGACTGGCTGTGGGACTGGCGCACCCTGATCGCGCTGGCCGTGGGCGACGCCGTGCTGCTGGCGATGTTCTTCGCCTGGGACGCGAAGCACCTGGCCTTCCTCACGCTGCTCACGCGGCAGCCGCCGCGCATCAGCCCAGCAGGCCGTGGCGCGTTGCCTCGAGGATGGCCTGGGTCCGGGAGCTGACCTCCAGCTTGCGGTAGGCGTTCTTCGCGTGGAACTCGACGGTGTGGACCGACACCGCGAGCGCATGCGCGATCTGCTGGTTGCTCAGGCCGTCGGCAATCAGCCGCAGCAGCTGCAGCTCGCGCGGGCGCAAGTCGAAGGGGGCCGGTGCCGCCTTGGGCTGCGGTGATGCGCCTTCTTCGCGCTGCAGCAGCACAGACAACATGCCCAGCACGTGCCGCGCCACGCGCGCGTCCAGCGCCACGCCGCCGTTGTTCAGGGCACGCAGCGCGTGCGCGATCTCGGCGTCGTCCGCCTGGCTCAGCAGGTAGCCCGCGGCGCCCGCGCTGAACGCGGCGACCACCAGCGCGTGGTGGTCCATGTCCGACACCGCCACCACCTGCGCGCGCGGCTGCGCGGCGCGTATGCGCTCGACCAGCGCGGCGCCGTCGCCGGCCGGGCGCAGCTGCATGTCGACCAGCACCAGGTCGAACAGGAAGGTGGCCAGCAGGCCTTCGGCTTCCGCGCGCGTGAACGCCTGCAGCACCTGCTGCCCCGGCGCCAGCGCGCAGAGGATGTGCCGCAGGCGCAGCGCGACCGCGGGGTCGGCCTGCACCAGCAGGGCACTGAAAAAAGGAACGGGCCGCAGCATGTGCACGGCGGCGCTCAGGGCGCCGGCTTCGGGTGCGCGACGCGGCTCGCCTTGCGCGGATGCCGGCAGCCGGCGCCATGCGGGTGGGCGGCCGCGTCGGCGCGCGAATCGGTGATGAGCGCGAGCGTCGAGCGGCTGTAACTGCCTGCGAAGGTGCCGGGCGCTTCCTGCGCGGTGCAGGTTTCGCTGCCCGCCAGCATCACGCCGAGGGCGAGTGCGCAGAAGGCCAGCAGGCCGGCCAGGCGCGGCAGCCACGAGGCCTTGCGCAGCCTTTGTGGCGCCATGTGCGCCAACGTGTGCACCGGCGTGTGCGAGGGTGCGTGCGTGAGCTGTGCGTGGTTCCATCGGGCCTGCATGGCGTGCCCCATGGGGTGGCGCTGCGCAGGCGACGCGGCCTGCAGGCCATGGAAGTGAAGTGCCTGCGAAGGCGCAGGCGTGTTGCGATGCCATGGGCTTTTCATGACCGCCATGGTGGCTTTCAAAACGGGAGAAAAAATGGACGCCGGGCTGCAGGCATGACACGGCATGGCGCCGCATGGCGCGGCATCAGCGGTTGTAGTGGCGCGGCCCGCGCGACCACTCGCCACCCAGCAGCAGGCCCAGCCCGGTGGCGCGCAACGCCGCCGACAGCGGGTCGATGAAGAAGCCGCCGACGTAGCTGTGCGACTCCGGAAACGCCTCCGCGCGCGACACCACGACCGCGGGCAGCGGCGCTGTCTGAGGCATCGGTCGAGGCGCTGCGCCGATCGCCTGCGATGCAGGCGCCACATCGGCGCATGCATCCGGTGGGTCGGCGCCCAGCGTCAGGTACTCGACGCCGTCGTAGTCGCAGACCAGCGCGAACTTGCCGCCGGGCAGCCAGGTGCTGGACACCATGCGGCCCTGCGCCGCGGCGCTCGCCGCGCCGAAAGTCATGCACATGCACATGCACATGCACATGCACATGCACATGCACATGCACATGCACATGCACATGCACGTGCACGTGCACGTGCACGTGCACGTGCACAGCGCCGCGCAGGCGAGCCGCGCGACGCGGTGGAACAGCGGGTTCATCGCGCCTAGAAGTCGAGCTTGGCGCTCAGGCTGAAGGTGCGCGGGTCGCCGGGCTTGATGTAGCTGTCGTACTGGTACTCCCAGTAGCGCCGGTTCGCCACGTTGTTGATGGCCGCGCGAAAGGTGGTGGGGTGCCCGCCCAGGCGCGTGACGTAGCTCGCGCCGATGTTCGCCACCGTGTAGCCGGGCACGCTCAGGCGATTGGCCGCGTCGAGCATGGTGGCGCCGGTGTACTTCATGTCGGCCGACAGCTTCAGCCCCGGCACCTGGGCCACGTCGTAGGACACCTGCGCCGTTGCGACCAGCTTCGGCGCGCCTGCCACGCGGTTGCCGATGTAGCTGCTGCCGCGCCGGTACGCGCTGTCGAGCAGCATCAGGTTGCCGCCGACCTGCCACTGCGAACCCAGCCGCGTGGAGGCGCCGAGCTCCGCGCCCTGGTAGATCGACTGGCCGTCCTGCACCAGCACGTTGGCGCTGTTGGCGTATTCCGCGCCGCGCTCGATGCGGAACAGCGCCGCCGTGGCGCTCCAGCGGTCGCGCTCGGTCTTCAGGCCCAGCTCGTACTGGCGGCTCTTCAGCGGCTTGAGCAGCTCGCCGTCGTTGGCGTACAGGTTGCTCACCGTGCTGCCCGCCTCCAGCGACTCGACGTAGCTGGTGTACAGCGTGGTGTCGGGTGCGGGCTTGAACATCAGCGCCAGCGTGGGCGTGAGCACGCCGTTCTTGCGGTAGCTGGCGTTCTGCGCGCCGGTGGTGTCGTAGCCGTTCTGCGTGTAGTCGGTGCTGCGCAGGCCGCCCAGCACGGACCACTGCTCAGACAGCTTCAGCGTGTCGCTGGCGAACACCGCGCGCTGCGTGATGTCGCTGGGGCGGTAGCGCGCGAAGGCGGTCGTGCTCTCGTAGCCGTTGGTGTTCTGCCCGAAGATGCTGCCGGTGCCGATGAACTGGTAGACGCTGTTGGCGCTGTAGTCGTTCACCTGCTTCTGCCACGAGGCGCCCAGCGTCAGCTGGTGCTCGTAGCTGCCGGTGCGTACCTTGCCCGTGGCCATGGCCTGCCACTGGTTGAAGCGGTGGCTCTCGGCGCCGTCGTAGCGGTAGTCGTCGTAGCTGCCGCTGGCGTCCTGCAGGTAGGCGATGCTTTCGTTGCGGCTGCGCGCGGCGCTGCTGTGGCTGTAGCTGGTGGCCAGTGTCCAGTCGGGCGAAAGCTGGTACTGCAGCCCGGTGGAGAACATCGTGAAGTCGGTGGCCAGGTGCTGGCCCGGGCCCACCAGGCCGGCGTTGTTCGCGGCAATGGTGGCCGGCAGGCTGGTGCCGGTGTAGCTGCCCGTGTAGATCGACGGTGTCTGGCCGGTGGCGTTGCGCTTCTGGTAGAGCGAATCGAAGTTCCAGGTGAGCTTGTCGGTCAGCCTGGCGTCCAGCCCGAGCGATACCGAGTCGCGGCGCACGTTGCCGTCGTTGTAGGTCTTGCCTTCCTCGTGCGTGGCGTTCAGCCGGTAGCCGAAGCGGTCGTCCGCGCCGAAGCGCCCGCCCAGGTCGATGTGCTCGCTCCAGATGCCGGCGGTCTTGTAGCCGACCTCGATGCTGCGCACCGGCGTGTCGGTCGGCTTCTTCGTCACGTAGTTCACGATGCCGCCCGGCGTGCCGAAGCCGTACATGAAGCCCGACGAACCCTTGAGCAGCTCGATCTGCTCGAAGTGCTCGTAGGGCAGCGTGATGGCGTAGCTGAGAAAGGGCTGGCCGTCGATGCGGTAGCCGTTCTGCCAGTCCAGCGGCAGGCCGCGCACGGTGATGTAGCTGGCCCAGCTGTTGTAGGCGCCGCTGTTGTCGGACACCGAGGCGTCCAGCGCGAACACGTCGCCCAGCTTGGACACCTGCCGCTCGGCGATGTCGTCGCTGCGCACCACGGTGGTGGAGAAGGGCGTGTCGAGCTGCGAGCGGGCGCCCAGCGCGCCGCTGCTCACCTTCGCGTTCAGGTGCTGCTGCGAATCTTCGGGCGTGTCGGCGGTGACGGTCACGGTCGGCAGCGCGCTGGCGTCCCTGGCCTGGGCCACCGGAGCGTCTTGCGCGTCTTGCGCCAGGGCCCGGCCGCCGTGCGTGGCGGCCCACAGCACCAGCACGGTAGCGCGCGCGAAGGAGAGGGAGGAGAGGGAGGAGAGGGAGGAGAGGGAAAGGCTCGCCGCGGAGGCAAGGGTGTCGGGGCGTCTGGGGTTCAACGGTGGCTCACTCTGTAGATAAGAATGGCTCTCATCTTGGTGGCGCATCTCGTAGAAATTTGGGAAGCCGGCCCTTCCGCCGCCCGGCCCGGCCGCGTTTGCCGGGGCTTTACCTGTCAGTGCCCGTTGCCGGGCGCGGGCGCCAGGCCGCGCTGCTTCAGGAAGTCGTACAGGTTGACGGCCAGCACCTGCGCGATCGGAATCGGCAGGGTGAGGCGCAGCGCCGCGACGCGGGTGACGCTGCAGCGGTCGGAACTGTGGTCGACGCGGCTGGCATCCAGGGTGATGTGGACGCAGCCCGCGTTGACCCAGTAGCCCGAGACATCGTCCGCGAACACCTGCGGGGCATGCAGGTCGTCGACGTAGGTGGCTTTGGAAGGCTGGGACATGGTGGGACCGTAGATAGGGAAGGCCCGATGATCCGCAGCGATCTGGGAGAAAAAAAGAGCGCCCGCCTGAAAGGCCGCCTGCACGGCCCTCTGTTCGGCGCCCGTTCAGCGCGTGGCGACGATGAACAACCTCGGGAACGGCAACAGCACGCTGCCGTCCGCCAGCGCCGGGTACGCCTGCGCAATCGCCTCCTGGTAGCGCGCGAGGAACGCGGCCTGCTGCCCCGCGTCGAGCAGCGCCAGGTAAGGCCGCAGCGCCGAGCCCTTGAACCACTCGACCACCGCGGCGGCATCGGCCAGCGGGTGGTAGTAGGTCGTGCGCCACACGTCCACGCGGCTGCAGTGCGGGCGCAGCATCGCGTAGTAGTCGATGGCGCCGTGGCGCGGCGGATGCCGCACCGCGCCGATGCGCTCGGCAAAGGCCTTGTCCGCGGCCACCTCGCGCGCCAGCCGGTGCGCGGGCTCCTCGAGGTTGTCGGGCGTCTGGATGGCCAACTGCCCGCCGGGCACGAGCTGTGCCGCCAGCCGCGGGTACAGCGTGGCGTGGTCGGGCAGCCATTGCAGAGAGGCGTTCGCCAGGATCACGTCCATCGGCTGCGCGGCGCGCCAGGTGGCGATGTCGGCCACGGCGAAGGGCACGTGGGGCATGCGCCTTGTGGCGGCGTCGATCATGTCGTCGGAGCTGTCGATGCCGCTCACGGCCGCATCGGGAAAGCGCTGCGCCAGCACCTCGGTGGAGTTGCCCGGGCCGCAGCCCAGGTCGATGGCGACACGCACCGGGCGTTCGCTGTGCGAAATGGCCGCGACCAGGTCGCGGACCGGTCGTGTGCGTTCTTCTTCGAAGGCGCTGTATTGCTTGGCGGACCAGGTCATCGGGGGTTCCTTTGTGGGCAGCTTCCTGCTGTGGTGGCCGCAGTGTGCCGAGGCACCCGCCGTTCGTAAAATGAATTTATTCTGGCCATTGATTCATAAATCTGATGAAGATCGACATCCTCGGAATCCAGGCTTTCGTGGCCATCGCCGACGAAGGCGGCTTCCAGGCGGCGGCCGATGCGCTCAACGTCACGCAGACGGCCATCACGCAGCGGCTGCGCAAGCTGGAAGACTTCCTGGGCGTGGCGCTGGTGGAGCGCACCACGCGCTCGGTGTCGCTCACCACCATCGGGCGCGACTTCGTGCCGCGCGCGCGGCGGCTGCTGGTGGAGCTGTCGGATTCGCTGCTGGAAATCCGCGAGACCGGCAAGGCCGAGCGCGGCGACGTGTCGATGGCCTGCGTGCCCACGGCGGGCGTGCAGTTTCTGCCGCGCATCATGCAGGCCTACTCGGCGCGCCATCCGCACAACCGCATCAAGATCCTCGACCACTCGTCGTCGGCCGTGGCGCATGCGGTGCTGCACCGCGAGGTGGAGTTCGGCATCGGCATGGCGGGCGCGCATTCGCCCGAACTCACGAGCGTGCCGCTCATCGAAGACGAGTACGTGCTCGTCTGCCATGCGTCGCACCCGCTGGCCGGGCGCCGGCGCGTGGCCTGGCGGCAGTTGCAGGCGCACCCGCTGATCTTCGCGGGCCAGGCGAGCGAGAACCGCCCGCTGCTCGACGTGGCGCTGGGCGCCGCCGGCGCGAGCCTGCAGGCCTTCTACGAGGTGCAGCGCAGCTCGACGGCGGTGGGCCTGGTGGCCGAGCGCGTGGCCGCGGCGGTGGTGCCGCGGCTGGCGCTGCAGAAGGGCGCATACCCGGGGCTGAAGACCATCGAGCTGGTAGAGCCGCGCGTGTCGCGCACGCTGGTGCTCATGACGCGGCGCACGGCGCGGCTGTCGCCGGCGGCGCAGGCGCTGTACGACCTGATCGCGGCGGAAGCGGCAAGGTCGGCAAGGCCGGCGCGGGGAATCAACAAGAAGCGCCGGGCCTGATCAAAGCCCTGGCGGTCGGCGCGCGCTGAAGTCCGACGCCGCCTCGAACTGGCTGGCCGCCTGCAGCAGCTCGGTATCGCCCTGGAAGCGCCCGACCAGCTGCAGCCCGAGCGGCATCGCGTCACGGCCGAAGCCGCAGGGCAGGCTCACCGCGGGGTGGCCGGTCATGTTGAACAGCATGGTCCACGGGTACCAGTGCGCGCGCACGTTGCCGAAGCGCTGGCCGTCGATGTCGATGTCGGCGAACAGGTCTTGCGCCAGCGGCAGCGCCGAGCGCGTCAGCGTGGGCATGGCCAGCAGGTCGGCCGTGTCGAACAGGCCCTGCACGCGCTTGAACAACGCGGAGCGCGCGAACATGGCCTCCTGGTACTCGACGCCGCTCACGCTGGCGGCTGAGGCAATCTGCCGCCTGAAGGTCTCGCTGAAGCTGTCGGGGTGCTTGTCGACCAGCGGCGCGAAGCGCGCGCGCCATACCGTGTGGTTGATGGCGCGCCAGATGGGTTCCACGTCGAAGCCGTCGCCGTCGAAGGGCTCCAGCGTCGCGCCCAGGGACGCGAGCGTTTGCAGCGCCGCTGAAAAAGCCTCCGTCACGTCGCGCGACACCGGCCGGCCCGGCGGCGACAGGCAGTACAGCACGCGCTGGCCGCGCAGGTCGCCCTGGCGGCGCGCGGCTTCCACGTAGTCGTGCGCGCGCAGGCCGATGGACCACGGGTCCACCGCGGACGCACCGGCCATCGCCTGCAGCATCAGCGCGGTGTCGGCCACGGTGCGCGTCATCGGCGTCACGTAGGTCTGGTTGCCGAACAGGTCCTGTGCCTGGCTGTGCGGAATGACGCCGTTCGATTGCTTCAGTCCCACCACGCCGTTGCACGCGGCGGGAATGCGCGTGGAGCCGCCACCGTCGGTCGCGACCGCCAGCGGCGCGATGCCCGCCGCCGTGGCTGCCGCGGCACCACCGCTGGAACCGCCGCTGGTGCGCGACAGGTCCCAGGGGTTGCAGGTGCTGCCGAACAGCGGCGAGTTGGTCATCGGCCCCGAGCCGAACTCGGGCGTGGTCGTCTTGCCGATGAGGATGGCGCCTTCGGCGCGCAACCGCGCCACGCTCACCGCGTCTTCGGTGGGCACGTTGTCGCGGTGGATCACCGCGCCGAAGGTGGTGCGCACGCCTTCGGTGTTGACCAGGTCCTTCACGGTGAAGGGAATGCCGTGCAGGCTGCCCAGCGGCCTGCCCGAGACGATGTCTTCTTCCGCGCGGCGCGCCTCGGCCAGCGCGCGTTCGGGCACGAGGGTGACGAAGCAGTTCAGCACCGGCTGCAGGCGCTCGGCGCGCGCGAGCACGGCAGTGACCAGCTCGACGGGGGAGAGCTGGCGGGCACGGAGCAGGCCCGCGAGTTCGGTGGCGGGGGTGAAGCAGAGGGTGTCGTCGGTCATGGTCGTTGTCCGGTGCGTCGCGCGTTCACTTGTTCATTCATTCACTCGTCCACCACGATGCCCGCCGCCTTGACGATGGGCTCCCAGCTCTTGCGCTCGCGCTGCGCGCGCTGGGCCAGCTCGGCGCGGCCTTCGGCATGGGCGACCAGGCCCGCGGCCTCCAGGCTGCGCGCGAGTTCGGGCCGGGCGGCCGCGGCGAGAAAGCTGCGCTCCAGCGCGGCCAGTGCCGCGGGCGGCGTGGCGGTCGGTGCGTACACGGCGTACCAGCTCGTCGCAGCGACGAATTCAGGAAAGCCCTGCTCCTTGGCCGTCGGCACATCGGGCAGCGCGGGCAGGCGCTTGTCGCCGCTCAGGCCGAGGAATTTGATCTTGCCGCCCTTGTAGAGCGGCATCATGCTGGCTGCCGCGTCCCAGCCCATCGAGAGTTCGCCGCCGACCACGTCGACCAGCATCGGCGAGGCGCCGCGGTAGGCCACGGGCGTCACCTCGAAGCCCTGCGCCTTGCCCAGCGCGAAGGCGCCCAGGTGGCCGGAGCTGCCGATGGTCGCCAGGCCCAGCGAGGCCTTCTTCGGGTTCTGCCTGGCCCACTCGACGTACTGCTTCATCGAGCTGTAGGGCTGCGAGGCGCCGGTGACCACCGCGGTGGGAATCTCCACCAGCAGCGCGACCGGGGCCAGGTCTTTCTCGGCGTCGTAGCCGGGCCTCTTGTAGGTCAGCGGCAGGATGGTGAGCAGCGGCGAAGGTGCGAGGTACACGGTGAGCCCGTCGGGCTTCGACTTCTTCACCACGTCCCACGCGAGCCGCGCGGAGGCGCCGGGCTTGTTGTCGACCAGCACGCTGCCGAAGCCCGCGTCTTTCAGCTGTTCGGCATACAGGCGCGCGACCGTGTCGGCCGCGCCGCCGGCGGCGTAGCCCACGACGATCTTCAGGTTGCCGCCCGCGAGGCCCGGCGGCAGTTCGGCGTGCGCGGTGTGAAGAGCGGCTGCGGCAACGGCGGCAACGCCAAGGGTGCGAAGAAGAGGCAGGAGCGGGCGCATGGAAAGACCTCGAGATGAAGGAAAAGAAAAGACGCGCTCAGCCGAGCGCCTGCTCGACCAGCGCTGCAATGGCCAGCAGGCAATCGTCGTCGTACCAGCGCCCCGCGAGTTGCAGCCCGATGGGCAGGCCCGCCGTGCTCTTGCCGCAGGGCATCGAGAGCGCCGGGTGGCCCGTGAGGTTCATCGGGTAGGTGTACGGGTACCAGGCGCCGCGGATGGTGCCGGCCGGCTTGCCGCCGATTTCGATTTCGCCGCTCACGTCCATGTCGATGGGCAGCGGCGGTGCCGACACGGTGGGCGACACCAGCACGTCGAAGCGCTCGAACAGCGCCTGCAGTTCGGCGAAGCAGCGCGTCTTGGCGAAGGTGGCCTCGTGCAGGTCGACCGCGCTGTGGCGGCGCCCCTTGTGCACGGCGTCGACCAGCGTGGCGTCGAGCCGGTCGCCGAAGCGTTCCAGGTTCGCGCCCACGCGCGCGGCGAGCATCGACTGCAGCACCACCAGAAAGTGGCGCTCCAGCGCGACGAAGTTCAGCAGCACGGTTTCCACGACCGCGCCTTCGCGTTCCATCGCGCGCACGGCGGCGGTGGTCACGGCCTCGACCTCGGGGTCGACGGGGTTGCCCGCCGTGGGCAGCCACGCCACGCGCAGGCCGCGCAGCGATGTGGGCAGTGACGGAGGCAACGCACGCTGCGGCAGCGAGGCGACCTGCCCGTAAGGGTCGCGCGCGTCGAAGCCCTTGATCGTGTCGAACAGCAGCTGCGTGTCCGCCACGTCGCGTGCCATCGGGCCGGTGAAGGAGTTGGCCGAGTACAGGTCGGGCGCCTGCAGGTTGGGCACCACGCCCAGCGTGGCCTTGAGCCCGACGATGCCGCAGCACGAGGCCGGAATGCGGATGGACCCGCCGCCGTCGGTGCCCAGCGCGAGCGAGCCCAGGCCGGCCGCCACCGCCACGGCCGCGCCGCTGCTGGACGCGCCGGGCGTGTAGCGCGCATCGATCGGGTTCAGCGTGCGCCCGAACAGCGGCGCTGTCGGCACCTGCTTGTGGCCGAACTCGGGCGTGGTCGTCTTGCCGATGAGGATGGCGCCCGCGGCCTTGGCGCGCGCCACCGCCACGGCGTCTTCCTTCGGCACGAAGTCCTGGTAGATGGCCGAGCCCATGGTGGTGCGCACGCCGGATGTGAGCGTGAGGTCTTTCACCGAATAGGGCACGCCATGCAGAGGGCCCAGCGCCTCGCCGGCCACCACCGCGGCTTCGGCGCGGCGCGCATCGGCCAGCGCCTGCTCGCCCGTCACGGTGATGAAGGCGTTGAGTTCACGGCGCGCCTCGATGCGCGCGAGCGCCGCGCGCACCGCCTCCACGGGCGAGGCTTGCCGGGTGCGGATCAGCGCGGCGAGGTCGCGCGCGCTGTGGTCCATCAGGTCCATGGTCGTGTCCTTCGAAAGAGGGGAGCCGCGAGGCTCAGAGCATCCAGCGCCCGCCGTCGATCAGCAGCGTCTGGCCGGTGATGAAGCGCGCCTCGTCGCTCGCCAGGAAGCGCACGGCGGCGGCCACGTCTTCGGGCGTGCCGACGAAGCCGGCGGGCGTGTCGGCGACGATCTTCGCGAGCACCTCGGGGCGCAGCCCGTCGTGCGCGCGGGTGCGGATGGCGCCGGGGCACACGGCGTTCACCGTGACGCCGTGCGGCGCCAGCTCGCGCGCCAGCGAGCGCGTGAAGCCCACCACGCCCATCTTGGCGGCGGCGTAGTCGGCCAGCCCGACGTCGCCGGCAAAGGCCGCGTCGGTGCTCATGTTCACGATGCGGCCGAAGCCGCGTGCCTTCATGCCGGGCGCGATGCGGCGCGACGCGCGCAGCGTGGTCATCAACGACACCTCGATGACGAAGCGCCACACGGCCTCGCTCGATTCGGTGAACAGGCCGCCGCGCTCGCGCGCGCTCTGGCCCACGTTGTTGAACAGGATGTCGACCGGGCCCAGCTTGCCTTCCACGCGGTCGAAAAAGGCCGCGACCACGGTGGCATCGGTGCAGTCGCCCGCCACGCACAGGCAGCGCGCGGCGGCGTCGGGCCGCGCGGCGAGTTGCTGCGCGAGCGGGGTGCAGTCCAGGTCGAGCACGGCCACGCGCGCCCCTTGGCCGAGCAGGTCGAGCGCCGTGGCGGCACCGATGCCCTGGCCGCCGCCGGTGACGACGGCGATGCGTTGGTCGAAGCCCATGGCTGTGCCGCCTTTCAGTGGAAGGTGCGCCCGCCGTCCACCGCCAGCGCGGTGCCGGTGATGTAGCTGGCGCCGGGGCCGCTCAGGTAGAGCACGGCCTCGGCCACTTCCTCGGGCGCGGCGATGCGGCCCAGGGCGTAACGTTGGCGGATCCGGTCGAGCGTGCCCGCGGGGTCGCTGTCGTTCTCGTAGCTGGTGCGAAACAGCGGCGTGTCGATGGCGCCGGGGCACACCGCGTTCACGCGGATGCCGTCCGCCGCGGCCTCGATGGACAGCGCCTTGCCGAACATGATGACCGCGGCCTTGGTGGCGCAGTAGGCGGTGCGGTTCGGCAACGGCCGCAGGCCGGCGCCCGAGGCGATGTTGACGATGCTGCCGCCGCCGGCCGCGCGCAGGTGCGGCATGGCGGCGCGGCACATCAGCATGGGGCCCGTGAGGTTGACGGCCAGCGTGCGGGCCCATTCGTCGTCGTCGGTCTGCTCCAGCGGCTTGAGCGAATCGACGCCGGCGGAGTTGACGAGCGCGTCGAGGCCGCCCAGCCACTGGGCGGCGTGGTTCACCGCTGCTTTCACGGCGGGCGAATCGGTCACGTCGCACACCAGCGGCAGGGCGGCCGCGCGGAGTTCGCCCAGCTCGGCGATGCAGGCCTGCAGGCGCGGCGCGTCACGGTCGAGCAGCACCACGCGAGCGCCGCGTTCCACCGCGAGCCGTGCCACCGCGAAGCCGATGCCGCTGGCGCCGCCGCTCACCAGCAGGCGCATGGCCGTGGGCAAGGCGGTGGTCATGCCGCGACCGCCGCCTTCAGCCGCGGGCGCATGTCGTCGGAGATGCGGTCGCAGCGGTCGATCCACACGCCCGAGTGCGCCAGCGCATGCTCGATGAGCCCTTCGAGCACCTTCAGCCGCGAGGGCTGGCCGATGATCTGCGGGTGCATGCCGACCATCATCATCCGGTCTTCGGCGTAGAGCATGTCGAACTCGCTGGTCCAGGCCTCCAGCACGGTGGAAGGTGCCTGCAGCGTGCGGCCCGGCAGCGTGATCGAGTACTGGAAGAAGGGCGCGTCGTCGAGCACCCAGCGAAAGGGCAGCTCCACGATGTCGGTGCGCTCGCCGCCGATCTGCAGCAGGTAGGGCGAGTCGTCGTCGAAGAAGTTCGAGGAGTAGTCGAAGCCGTACTCCTTGATCAGGTCGAGCGTGATGCTGCTGAACTCCGCCGCCGGCGAGCGCCAGCCGCGCGGTCGGGTGCCGGCCAGGCGCGTGAGCGCTTCCATGCCGCGGTCCATTTCGTCGCGCTCTTCGGCGGGGCTGAGGTTGACGATCCAGCGGTGGCTGTAGCTGTGGTGCGCCACCTCGTGGCCCTTGTCGACCACCTCGCGCACGAGGTCGGGATGCTTGTCGGCCACTTCGCCGGGAATGAAGAAGGTCGCGCTGATGCCGTAGCGCGCCAGCAACGCGAGGATGCGCGGCATGCCCACCTTCCAGCCGTAGGCGCCCTGCGACATGAGGATGGGGCGCTGCGCGTTGGCGGGGTCGCGGCCGGTCCACATGGTCTCCGCGTCGAGGTCGAAGGTCAGCATGAGCGGAAAGCCTTTGCTCGTGGTCGGCATCGAAAAACTCCTTGGCGAATGAGGTGGGAAAGAGGAGGGTGCTCAGACGTGCTTGTGAAAACCCGTCCATCGCTCGGCAAGCACCAGAACCACGCCGGTGGTCACGATCAGCAGGGTGGACACGGCGGCCACGCTGGGGTCCACGCCCTGCTCGACCGACGTGAATATCTTCACGGGCAGCGTGGTCTGGCTGGCGGACAGCAGGAACACCGAAACCGGCACGTTGTCCAGCGAGGTGATGAAGGCGAAGAGCCCGCCCGCGACGAGCCCGGGCTTGACCAGCGGCAGCGTGACCAGCCGAAAGCTGGTGAAGCCGCTGGCGCCCAGCACGCGCGCCGCGTCTTCCAGCGACTCGTCGACGGCCGACAGGCTGCCCAGGCTGGCGCGCACCACGTAGGGCACGGTGATGACCACATGCGCCAGCCACAGGCCCAGTGAGTTGCCGCGCAGCCCGGTCATCGTGTAGTACTGCAGCAGCGCCACGCCGAGCACCACCGAAGGCAGGATCAGCGGCGCCATGAACAGCGCGGTGAGCGCTCCCGCGCCGGGCACCATGCGCCGGTGGATGGCGTAGGCCGCGACGAGCCCCAGCACCAGCGCGGCGGCGGTGGAGGCGGCGGCAAGCCACAGGCTGGTCCAGGCGGCGCCGAGGTACTCGGGGTCGCGCAGCACCACATCGAACCAGTGCCAGGTCAGGCCCTTGGGCGGAATCGTGAGGTAGGCCGTCTTGCTGAAGGCCGCCAGCACCACCACCAGCACCGGCACCTGCAGGAACACCACCACCGCGATGGCGGTGGCCGCGAGCAGCGGCTGCTTTCTGTTCTCGAGGCTCATGCGTGGCCTCCCCAGCGCTTGAGCACGCGGCCCGACACGCCGATGACCACCAGCGTGAGCGCGGTGAGCGCGAAGGACATGGCCGCGCCCGCGGGCCAGTCGAGCGTCTGCAGGAAGTCGTCGTAGATCAGCGTGGCCATCACTTTGTAGGTGGGCCCGCCCAGCATGCGCGGCGTGACCAGCGCGCTGATGGTCAGCACGAACACCAGGATGGAGCCTGACAGGATGCCTGGCGCGCTCATGGGCAGCGTGATCGACCAGAACACGCGCAACCGGCTCGCGGCCAGCGTGTACGCGGCGGCCTGCACGTCCTTGGAGATCGCCTGGATCGCCGGCACCAGCATGAGCACCATGAACGGCAGGAAGATGTGCGACATGCCTACCAGCAGGCCGAACAGGTTGAACATCATCTTGATGGGCCGCTCGATCAGCCCGATGTCCATCAGCAGGTTGTTCAGCAGCCCGCGGTTGGCCAGCAGCGCGATCCAGCCGAAGGAGCGCACCACCAGGTTCAGCAGCATCGGAAAGATGACCAGCATCGTGAGCGTGAGCCGCATCCGTGGGCCCGCGTTGGCGATGTAGTACGCCAGCGGGTAGCCCAGCAGCAGGCAGATGGCCGTCACGCCGAAGCCCAGCACCAGCGTGCGCACCACCACCTCGCGGTAGTACTCGTCGGTGACGATGCTGGTGTAGTTGGCCAGCGTCCAGCCGGCGGAGATGCCGGTGCCCGGCTCGTAGGGGTGCAGGCTCAGCGGCACCATCAGCAGCACCGGCGCCACGAAGGCGAGCAGCAGCACGAGCAGCAGCGGCGAGGCCAGCAGCGTGCCGGTGATGTTGCGCGGTGTCATGCCGCGCCCCGGTCGGTGGCCGCGGTCACGTAGACGTGCTGCGGCGCCACGCACACGCGCACCGGCGCGTCGACCGCCAGGCCGGCGTGCGGGCCGTTGGTGAGCGCCTCGGCGATGAGCTCGGTGGCGCCGAAGGCCAGCAGGTACTGCACGCGCGAGCCGACGAAGGAGCGCATGGCCACGCGGCCCGAGAGCATGGGGCCATGCGCCGCTGTCGCATCGGCGAAGCGGATGTCTTCCTGGCGCACCACCACGTCGACCGCCGTGCCTTGCGCCATGCCTTCGGCCGCCGTGGCCGCGAGCACCGGCCCGTCGTTCAGCCGCACCGCCGCCGCGCCTTCGGGCGAGCGCACCACGCGGCCCGCGAGGCGGTTGGGCCGGCCGATGAAGCTCGCGACGAAGCCGGTGGCGGGGCGGTGGTAGATGGCCTCGGGCGTGTCGAACTGCTGCACCACGCCGTGCGCGAGCACGCACACGCGGTCGGACATCGACATGGCCTCGCCCTGGTCGTGCGTAACGAACAGCGTGGTGATGCCCACCTCGCGCTGCAGGCGCTTGAGCTCGATCTGCATCTCGTCGCGCAGCGAGGCGTCGAGGTTGGACAGCGGCTCGTCGAACAGCAGGATGCTGGGGCGCGGCGCAATCGATCGCGCCACTGCCACGCGCTGCTGCTGGCCGCCTGAGAGCTGCCGGGGGCTGCGGTCGCCGAGCGCGGAGAGGCGCACGCTGGCCAGTGCCTGGTCCACGCGCTGCTTCAGCTCGCTGCCCTGGATGCCTTGTCGGCGCAGGCCGAAGGCGACGTTCTCGAACACGCTCATGTGGGGGAACAAGGCGTACGACTGGAAGACCAGGCCGATGTTGCGCTTGTTGGTGGGCAGCGCCGTGATGTCGCGCCCGTCGACCAGGATGCGTCCGCCGGTCGGCTCGATCAGGCCCGCCACCATGCGCAGCACGGTGGTCTTGCCGCAGCCCGAGGGGCCGAGCAGGGAGATGAACTCGCCGTCATGCACCGAGAGCGAGACCGATTGCGCGGCGACGTGGCCGGTGGAACCCGCGGTGCCGGGGTAGCGTTTCTCGAGGCGGTCGAGCGTGAGTGCCGGCATGTGGGTCGGTCCTGCAGCGGTGGCGGTGGAAGGCGGTGGAGGGCGATGGAAGAAGGTGCCGTGGCGACTCAGCGCGCCACTTCGCGCTGCCAGCGCTTGGTCCAGTCGGGCAGCGACTTCGCCACCGCCTCGGGCTCTGGCAGCCACAGATTGTCGAAGGTGGCCTTGTACGGAACGATCTTCGCGGCCTTGTCGCTCAGCGTGACCTGCGTGTTGACCGGGCCCGCGTACTTGCGCTCGGCGAAGCAGGTCTGGCCTTCCTTGGACAGCACCTCGTCGATGTACTTCAGCGCGAGCGCCGGCGACTTCGCGCCCTTGGGTATCACCAGCGCGGGCAGGATGCCGACCGCGCCTTCCTTCGGGTACACGATGGCCAGCGGCAGGCCCTTGTCGATGGCCGAGCCGGCGCGGTCGGGGTACCACACGGCCGCGGCGATTTCCTGGCGCTCGAACAGCGACACGATCTGGTCGGCCTGCGTGTAGAGCGTGACCGACGACTTGGCGATCGGCTTGATGGCCGCGAAGCCCGCGTCCATGTTCGCGAGCGTGCCGCCCTTCATGCGGTTGAGCGCCATGAGGAACTGCGAGCCCGAGGTGCCGCTGATGTCGCCGATGGCGAGCTTGCCGTCGTACTCGGGCTTGGCCAGGTCGGCCCAGGAGGTGGGCGGTGTCTTGATCTGCTTGGTGTCGTAAACGATGACGGTGGCACCGGTCATGAACACCACGTACTGGCCGTCCTTGTCGAGCGCGCGGGGCGAGACTTCGGCGGCGTGCGTGAGCTTGCCCTTGTCGATGGTTTCGAGCAGCTTCTCATTCTTCAGTTGCGCGGCGAGCGAGTTGTCGATGTAGACCACGTCGAAGTCCGACTTGCCGCCGGTCGCGCGAATGGACGCCGCGAACTGCGAGGAGCTGCCCAGCTTGAGCGCGACCTTGGCCCCGGTCTTCTTCTCGAACGACGCGATGTGGCAGGTCTTGGAGTCTTCGGCGAAAGATCCGCCGAAGATGCCGACCACCAGCTCTTCGGCCTGCGCGGCGCCCGAGAAAAGCAGGGCCGCGAAGCCGGAAACGAGACAGCGCGAGAACATGGTTTTCATGAAGAGCTCCTGTGGGGAAAACCCAAAAAGATCCGGGACAAAGGGCTGGTCAGCTGCGTTGCAATTCACTTTATCTTTCGCAAAAGATAAATGCAAGGCATTTAAGATAGGGACCAACCCGCGCCGCCGCGCTGCACCACAACGGCGGCGCAAGGGCATCAACCTGGATGGAAATCACGTCATGCCGCACAAGAAAGAAGCATCGAATCGACGTCCGCCCCAAGGCGATGCGAAGCGCGGCGACGCTGCCGCGGAGGTCGTCGTCCCCTTCGATGAAGCGCCGGTGGAAAAGGGCGCCGACCTGGTCGAGCGCGGCATCCGGCAATGGCGGCGCGAGCGGCCCGACATCGACAGCAGCGGCAAGTCGGTGGTGGGGCGGCTGCTGCGGCTCGAAGAGGTGGTGCTGCGCACGCTGAACCAGGTGCTGGAGCCCTTCGGCATGAAGTACCAGGAGTACGCGGTGCTCGCCACCTTGCGCGTGGCGGGCGCGCCCTACAGGCTGTCGCCGTCGCGCTTGCAGAGCACGCTGCTGTTCACCTCGGGCGGGTTGTCGAACCTGCTCAAGCGGCTGGAGAAAGAGGGCTGGGTCAAGCGCTCCATCGATCCGAACGACGGGCGCGGCGTGCTGGTCAAGCTCACGGCCAAGGGCATCCGCCTGGCCGACGAAGCGATGCCGCGGCACGCGGCGGCGGAGCTGCACCTGCTGCGCATGTTCGACACCACGCAGCGCGATGTGCTGTCGAACCTGCTGGGCGCGATGATGACGGGCAACGCGCCGGAGACGGGACCCGAGCCGGGCCACGTCGTGCGAACGAAGAACGACTGAGCGATTGAGCTTCTGCGCTGGAGGCTCAGAACAGCCGCGTGCCCAACGGCACCTCGCGCTCCGGCACGCACAGCGCCACATGCCCGTCCGCGTCGTGAAAGCCCGTGACCAGGCATTCGGACATCAGCGAGCCGATCTGCTTCTTCGGAAAGTTCACCACCGCCACCACCAGCTTGCCGACCAGCTCCGCGGGCTGGTACAGGTCGGTGATCTGCGCGCTCGACTTCTTCACGCCGAGCGCGCCGAAGTCGACCTGCAGCACGTAGGCGGGCTTGCGCGCCTTGGGCAGCGGCTCGGCCGAGAGCACGCGGCCGACGCGCAGCTCGACCTTGGCGAAGTCGCCCCATTCGATGAGCGGCATCGCCGCGGGTGCGGCGTCGTTCGCGTCTTCGCTCACGGCTGGCAGTATGTGACGAAGGCGTCGAGCAGCTGCTCGAAGCGCGCCTGCTGCTCCCATTGCAGCGCGTGGCCGGCATCGCCCACCACCTGCACCTCGTGGCGCCACAGCGTGGGCATCGACGGCGCCATCGCCTGCAGGTAGGGCAGGCCGACGATCTGTTCCTGCGCGCCGTGCAGCACGGCCAGCGGGCGCGTCATCGTCGCGGCGATGCCGGGCTCGTCGCGGTAGCCGAGCGTGCCGATGCTCGCGCCCAGCGCGGCGCGCGCGTGGCCGTCGGTGCGCACGGCGTCTTCCAGCAGAAAGCCGGGGCCGCTGCCGCCGGGCACCAGGAAGTCGGCGACGTACTCGCGGGCCTGCGCCTCGCTCCAGTCTTTCTCGAAGCCGAGGCCGAGCTTGAGGAAAGCGCCCTGCAGGTCGGCCGGCAGCGGATAGGGCAGCGGCGGCGTGCCGAAGATCATGAAGCCCGCGGCCTGCGGCAGCTCGGGGCTGGCCTCGAGCGCGGCGTGGCCGCCGAGGCTCCAGCCGACGACCACCGCGCGCTGCAGCGACAGCTGCTCGACCACCTGGCGGATCACCTCGGCGTAGCCGGGGATGCTGTAGGTGGTGGCGCGCTCGGCCTCGGGCGCGTCGCTCGACTGGCCGTGGCCGGGCAGGTCGATGGCGACGATGCGGTACTTGCGGCCGAGCGCGCCATCGAGCGTGCGCTGCCAGACGCGCGAGGACGACGAGTTGCCGTGCACCAGCAAGACGGCGGGGCCCTGGCCCGCGCTTTCGCGCACGGCGATGCGCAGGTTGCCGAGGGCCAGGGTGCGGGTGGGTGGAAGGGACGGGGCCGATGTGTCTGGCATGGAAGAAGTCTTTCGTCGAAGGAGTCCGGGAGGGTCGTCGAATGCTAGCGAAGCGCGTGCCCGGGTCCGATCGTTTCATGCCTCTAAAATGAGAACAGTTCTTATTTGGAGTGGCCGGCGATCCGGCCGACCCCGCCGACCCGTTCGATCCGCCCGACCTGTTTGCCAATGGCCGCCGATTCCGCCCTTCACCATCCGCATATCCACGCGCTTTACAGCGACCACCACGGCTGGCTGCAGGGCTGGCTGCGCAAGAAGCTCGGCAACGCCTTCGACGCGGCCGACCTGGCGCAGGACACCTTCGTGCGCATCCTGGCCGCGCCCGACCACACGCCCGAGAAGCAGGGCGACTGGCAGCTGAGCGAGCCGCGCGCCTACCTCACGGTGGTCGCCAAGCGGCTGCTGGCCAACCTGTACCGCCGGCGCTCGCTGGAGCAGGCCTACCTCGACGCGCTGGGCGCCATGCCCGAGCCGCTGGCACCGTCGCCGGAGCAGCAGGCGCTCATCCTCGAGACGCTGCAGGAAATCGACGCCATGCTCGACGGCCTGGCGCCGCCGGTGCGCCAGGCCTTCCTGATGGCGCAGCTCGAAGGGCTGGGCTATGCCGAGATCGCGCTGAAGCTGTCGGTCAGCGAACGCACGGTGAAACGCTACATGGCCGAGGCGATGGCGCGCTGCATCCTGCTGGTGGAATGAGCGCCGCGGTGGACAAGGACGTCGCCCTGCAGGCGGCGCAGTGGTTCTTCCTGATGCAGTCGGGCGAAACCACGCCGGCCGAGCACACGCGCTGGACGCGGTGGCGCGAGGCCGACCCGTCGCACGAGGCCGCGTGGCAGCGCGCCGAGCAGGTGAGCCGCAAGTTCGGCATGCTGCCGGGCGGGCTCGCGATGCCGGCACTGGGGCGAACAGCCCGCGCTGACAGCCGCACCACGCGCGCTGACCGCCGCACCGCCGTCAAGGCGCTGGCCGTGCTGCTCACCGCGGCGCCCGCGGGCTGGCTCGCGTGGCGTGCCTCGCCCGCGCGCGAGTGGCTGGCCGACCACCGCACCGCCACCGGCGAGCGCCGCGAGGTGCGCCTGCCGGACGGCACGCGCATCCGGCTGAACACCGCGACGGCCATCGACGTGGCCTACGACAACGCGCTGCGCCTGGTGCGCCTGCGCGCGGGCGAGATCCTGGTCGACACCGCGCCCGACAGCGTGGCCTCCGGCGACCCGGCCTACCGCCCGTTCGTGGTCGAGACCGCGCAGGGCCGGCTGCGCGCCCTGGGCACGCGCTTCGTGGTGCGCCAGCACGACGACAAGCGCAGCCATGTCGCGGTGCTCGAAGGCGCGGTCGAGGTGCGGCCCGGCGACGCGCGCGGCGTGGCCGTGGTGCTGCGCGCCGGCGAGCAGGCGGGCTTCTCCGCCAGCGCGGTCGGCGTGGTCGAGCCGGTCGGGCCCGAGGCCGACGACTGGTCGCGCGGCGTGCTGCGCGCGAAGAACATGCGGCTGCACGACTTTCTTGCCGAACTGGGCCGCTATCGCCCGGGCGTGTTGCGCTGCGACCCGGCGGTGGCCGGGCTGCGCGTGTCGGGCGTGTTCCAGCTCGACGACACCGGCCCCGTGCTCGACAGCCTGCCGCAGGCCCTGCCGGTGGACGTGCTCTTCAGGACCCGCTACTGGGTGACGGTGGTGGCGCCCGGCGGCTGAAGCGTCGCGCCGCGCTGCGCTGCGCTGCGTTGCAGGCGGGCGTCGAAATTTTTTTGCGCTGCAGTGTCCCTTTTCGTTTTCTCGCGTGTGAAGCCTTGAGGAACAGCAACTTCACCTTCTTTGCGAGAGAACATTTCATGGCCCGTCGCCGACCGCTTCCCTTTCCTTCCCACCTCTCGCGCGCGGTGCACGGCGCGCTGCTGGCCATGGCGTGCGCCGCGGGCAACGCAGCTGCACAGGCCGCGCCGGCGGATGCATCGGCCGCGCAAGCCGATGCACGCAAGCCATACAACATCGCGCCCGGCCCGCTGGACGAAGCGCTCTCCAGCTTCGCCGCCGCGGCGGGCGTGAGCATCACCATGCCGTCGGCCCTGGTGCAGAACCGCAGGTCGCCCGGCCTGCAGGGCAGCCATGCGGTGCGCGAAGGCTTCGCGCGCCTGCTGGCGGGCTCGGGCCTGGAGGCGGCGGGCGGCGCGGGCGGCTCGTATGCACTGCGCCCTTCCACCGTGGGCGGTGGTGGTGGCGATGGCGGCGCCAGCAACACCACGCTGGCGCCCGTCACCGTGGTGGCCGAGGCCGAGCGCAGCGCCACCACCGAAGGCACGCGCTCGTACACCGCGCGCGCCGTCACGCTGGGCAAGGGCGAGCAGGCGTTGAAGGACATTCCGCAGTCGGTCAGCGTGGTCACACGCCAGCGCCTGGACGACCAGGGCCTGATCGACCTGCGCGACACGGCCAACGCCGTCACCGGGCTGGTGGGCGTGAAGGGCGTGGGGCCGGGCACGGTGCTGTCGTCGCGCGGCTTCCAGATCGACGCCTGGCAGTACGACGGCGTGCCGGTGCCGCGCAACTGGTATTCGCTGGGCAACTGGGCCACCGAAGGCCTGGCCTTCTACGACCGGGTCGAGGTGCTGCGCGGCGCCGCCGGCCTGCTGCAGGGCACCGGCAGCCCGGGCGGGGCGGTGAACCTGGTGCGCAAGCGCGGCCAGGCCGAGAAGACGCTCACGCTCACCGGCAAGGTCGGCTCGTGGGACCACTACGGCGCGCAGCTCGACGCGGGCGGCCCGCTCAACGCCGAGGGCACGCTGCGCGGGCGCGTGGTGATCGACGAAGACCGCAGCCACTCGTTCACCGACTTCGTGTGGGGCAACACGCGCTCGCTGTACGCGGCCATCGACTACGACGTGTCGCCCGACACCACGGTCGGCTTCGGCATCAGCGACCAGCAGGGCCGCGGCCGGCCGATGCTGCGCGGCTTTCCGCGCTTTCCGGACGGCACCGACATCGGCCTGCCGCGCTCGGTGTACACCGGCGCCTTGTGGAACAGCCACTCGCTCGACCAGACCACGGTGTACGCCGACCTGGAGCACCGCTTCAACGACAACTGGAAGCTCAAGGCCTCGGTGCTGGGCATGAACGAGAAGAACACCTCGCAGCACCAGCGCATGCACGGCGACGTGCAGCCCGACGGCAGCGGCCTGAGCTTCGCCGACTGGGACAACCTCTTCGACTCGAAGAAGTCGGGCCTCGACGTGTACCTGCGCGGGCGCTTCAATGCGTTGTCGATGGAGCACGACGTGACCGTGGGCGCGAACTACGCCAAGTTCACCTCGAGCGACCGCTTCGGGCGCCGCTTCAGCAACGGCGGCAACATCTTCGCCATCGACCACGACCGCCCGGCGCAGAGCTACCAGACCATCATCGCGGCCGGCGGCACCAAGAGCTTCACCTACTACGACATCAGCCAGTCGGGCGTGTACGGCACCTGGCGCGCCAGGCTGGCGGAGCCGCTCACGGCCATCGTCGGGGCGCGCGCGAGTTGGTACGACTACCTGTACGCGGACAACACGCGCAACACCCGCAGCACCGTCACCACCAACGGCAAGATCACGCCGTACGTGGGCCTGGTGTATGCGCTGAACAAGCAGTGGTCGGCCTACGGCAGCGTCACCGAGGTGTTCGAGACGCAAACCGAACTGGCCAAGGGCGGAGAGCCGCTCAAGCCCATCACCGGGCGCAACTACGAGCTGGGCCTGAAGGGCGAGCTGATGGACGGGCGGCTGAACACCTCGCTGGCCCTGTTCCGCTACGACCACCGCAACCGCGCCGTGACCGACTACGACAGCGGCTACGCCTGCGACGACTGGTATTGCTACAAGTCGTCGGGCAAGGTGCGCAGCGAAGGCTTCGAGGCCGAGGTGAGCGGGGAGATCGCGCCGCGCCTGCAGCTCACGGCCGGCTACACCTACAACACCACCAAGTTCCTGGAAGACCCGGACAACCAGGGCCAGGTGTTCAGCCAGTGGACGCCCAAGCACATGCTGCGCGTGTGGAGCAGCTACCAGCTGCCGGGCGCGTGGAGCAAGCTCAGCGTGGGCGGCGGCTTCACGGTGCAGACCGGCACGCTGGGCTACGACCGCTCGTTCAAGGTGCCGGGCTTCACGGTGTGGAGCGCGCGGCTGGCGTACCAGGCCACGCCGGAGGTGAGCCTGGCGGTGAACATCAACAACGTCTTCGACAAGCGCTACTACATCCCGGCGTTCAACGAGACCAACGGCAACAACAACTACGGCGATCCGCGCAACGTGATGTTCACGGTGAAGTACACGCCGAAGCTCTGAGCGGGCGAGGCGTCGGACGGTGGAAGGGCAGGGGAGGGCGGACAACTTTTGTCTACAATGAGAATAATTCTTATTTGTGAGGGGCAGCCCGGCCGCCGCGCCGCTCGCCCCTTGCCGAACGATGTCTGCCGAAGCCGCCTTCCAGCAAGTCCACACCCTCTATAGCGACCACCACGGCTGGCTCCAGTCGTGGCTGCGCAAGAAGCTCGGCAACTCGTTCGACGCGGCCGACCTCGCGCAAGACACCTTCGCGCGCCTGCTCACCGCGCGCAACCCCGAGGTCATCGCGCAGCCGCGCGCCTACCTCACGAGCGTGGCGAAGAACATCCTGGTGAACTGGTACCAGCGCCAGGCGCTGGAGCGCGCCTACCTCGAGGCGCTGGCCGTCATGCCCGAGCCCGAGGCGCCCTCGCCCGAGCAGCGCCTGCTCATCCTGCAGACGCTGCACGAGATCGACGCCATGCTCGACGCGCTGAAGCCGCTGGCGCGCCGCGCCTTCCTGCTGTCGCAGATCGAGGGCATGAAATACGAGGACATCGCGCGCGAGCTCGGCGTGTCCCTGGCGAGCGTCAAGCGCTACATGCAGCAGGGCTTTCGCGGCTGCCTGGCGGTGATGGAATGAGCGCGGGCAAGTCCGCGGCCTTCGACGCGCCCGTGCATCCCCACGCCCCGCCAGCGCCCCAGTCGCTTGCGCCGCTTGCACCGATTGCTCCGCACGTTCTCGACGAGGCCGCCGAGTGGCTCATGCGCCTGCACGACAGCGCCGCCACCGACGCCGACCGCCGCGCCTGCGAGCGCTGGCGCCAGAGCCACCCCGACCACGCGCGTGCCTGGGCGCGCGCCGAGTTGCTGATGAACAAGTTCGGCGGCCTGCCGTCCGCGCTGGCCATGCCGTCGCTCGCGCGGCCCTCTGGCACGGGCACTGGCATTGGTGCTGGTGCTGGTGGGCGCCGCGCAGCCATCGGCCGGCTCGCCGCCTTGCTCGCGGCCGTTCCCGCCGGCTGGCTGGGTTGGCAACTGGCGAGCGAGCGCGGCTGGACGGCCGAGCACCGCACCGCCACCGGCGAGCGCCGCGAACTGCGCCTGGCCGACGGCACCCGCCTGGTGCTGAACACCGCGAGCGCGGTCGATGTGCGCTTCGACGCGGCGCAGCGCCTTGTGGTGCTGCACGCGGGCGAAATCCTGATCACCACCGCGCCCGACACCGCCGCCGTGCATCGCCCGTTCCGCGTGGCGACGGGCAGCGGCACGGCACAGGCGCTGGGCACGCGCTTCAGCGTGCGCAAGGAAGACGGCGCCACGCACATCGCGGTGTTCGAAGGCGCGGTGCGCATCGCGCCGCGCGGGGCCGCGTCGCGCGTGGTTCCCGCGGGCCAGCAGGCGCGCTTCAGGGCCGACGCCATCGACGCCGCCACCCCCGCCGACGAAGCCGGCGTGGCCTGGGCGCAAGGCATGCTGCTGGCCGACGGCATGCGGTTGGCCGACTTCGCGGCCGAGCTGTCGCGCTACCGGTCCGGTGCGCTGCAGTGCGACGCGGCCGTGGCCAACCTGCGCATCTCGGGCGCCTTCCCCATCGACGACACCGACCGCGTGCTGCAGATGCTGGTGTCGACCTACCCGGTGGATGCGGTGACGCGGCTGCGCGGCTACTGGGTCACGCTGGTGCCGCGGGTGGAGACCGATGCGGTCACGGGCGCTGCAACGGGCGCCGCATCACGTAGCGCATCACGCACCGCCAAAAATATTTCGACCAACGGGTGAGACTTTTTTTCGTTTCGGCTGGCAAGGAAGGTGAAGACCTCACCCTTGCCCAACCGAAAGGCCCGTTTCCATGTCCGCATCCCGTCCGACCGCCTTGCGCCCGCCCGCAGAGCGCCGCCTGAACACCGCCCTTCGCCATGCCTTGATGGCGCTCGCCCTGGGCGGTGCGGTCGGCATGGCCGGCACCGCGCTGCCCGCCTTCGCCGCTGGCGCGGTGTCGCTGGACGCCCCCACCGCCAAGGCCTACGACATTCCAGCCGGCCCGCTGGGCCGCACGCTCGCGAGCTTCGCCGTCGGCAGCGGCATCGCGCTGTCGTTCGACCCGGCGCTCACGCAAGGGCGCAGCAGCCCGGCCGTCTCGGGCCGCTACACCGCGCGCGAAGTCGTCGAGCGCCTGCTCGCCGGCAGCGGCCTGCAGGTGGTGGCGCGCACCGACGGCAACTACACGCTGAGCCGCCGCGAGCCCGGCGCGCAAGCAGGTGCACAAGCCGGCACGCCACCCGGCGTCGACACGCTGCTGCCCGTCACCGTGGTGGCCGACGCCGACCGCAGCGGCACCACCGAGGGCACCGGCTCGTACACCACGCCCGCCACGGCGGCGGCCACCGGGTTGTCGCTGTCGCTGCGCGACACGCCGCAGTCGGTCACCGTGCTCACGCGCCAGCAGATCGACGACCAGAACCTGCTGTCGCTCGGCCAGGCCATGAAGAGCGTGCCCGGCGTGTTCGCCGTGAGCTCCGACAGCGACCGCACCGACCTGTATTCGCGCGGCTTCTACGTGGACAACTACCAGTACGACGGCGTGCCCACCACGGTGACCACCGACTTCTTCGGCGCCTCCAACAACGACCCGGTGCTGTACGACCGCATCGAGGTGGTGCGCGGCTCCACCGGGCTGATGACCGGCGCGGGCAACCCCTCGGCCTCGGTCAACCTGGTGCGCAAGCACGCCGACAGCAAGGTGTTCGCGGGCAGCGCCTCGCTGGCGCTGGGCTCTTGGAACCTGCGCCGCGCCACCGTCGACCTGCAGGCCCCGCTGAGCGAAGACGGCCGCGTGCGCGCGCGCGTCATCGGCATGACGGAAGACAAGGACTCCTTCATCGACATGTACCACGGCCGCAAGCACGTGCTGTACGGCGTGGTCGACGCCGACCTCACGCCCGACACCACGCTGAGCGTGGGCATCGACTCTCAGGCCAACCGGCCCACCTCGTCGACCTGGGGCGGCCTGCCGCTGACCTTCAGCGACGGCACCCCCACGCGCTGGGACAGTTCCAAGACCATCGGCACGCCCTGGACGCATTGGGACACCACCACCACCACGGGCTTTGCCAACCTCACGCAGCGCTTCGACAACGGCTGGAAGCTCAAGGTCAACGCCTCGCACCGCGAGAGCAAGCAGAACGCCAAGCTGCTGTACCTGTATGGCGACCTCGACCGCCTCACCGGCACCGGGCTGGGCTCGCTGCCCGGCTACTTCGAGCACGCCTTCCGCCAGAACAGCCTCGACCTGCAGGCCACCGGCCCCTTCGAGCTGCTGGGCCGCAAGCACGAGCTGGTGGTGGGCATGACCAACAGCCAGTCGCGCTACGCGGAGGCCAACCACCCGCGCACCAGCGCGCTGCCTTCCACGGGCAACTTCTACGAATGGAACGGCGCGTACCCCGAGCCGACCTGGGGCGCGCTGAACGTCTCGGCCGTCACCAAGACGCGGCAGACCGGCTACTACGGCGCGGCGCGGCTGTCGCTGGCCGACTCGCTCAAGCTCATCGTGGGCGGCCGGCAGAACAGCTGGCGCTCCAACCGCCAGACCGCCGACGACAGCGCCACGCGCCGCCACGACGTGTTCACGCCCTACGCCGGGCTGGTGTACGACCTGAGCGAGAGCTACTCGGTGTACGCGAGCTATACCGACATCTTCCAGCCGCAGAACTACCGCGACGCCAGCGGCAACTACCTCGACCCCGTCACCGGCAAGAGCTACGAGGTGGGCGTGAAGGGCGAGCACCTGGGCGGCAAGCTCAACACCTCGGTGGCGCTGTACCGCGCCGAGCAGGAGAACGTGGCGCAGCGCGACGGCACGCGGCTGGTGCCCAACTCCACCGACGGCGCCTACTACGGCGCGCGCGGCGTGGTCAGCAAGGGCATCGAGCTGCAGGCCTCGGGCGAGCTGGCGCCCGGCTGGCAACTGAGCGCGGGCATCTCGCGCACCCTGGGGCGCGACGGCGACGGCGTGCGCATCAACCCCACCATGCCGACCACGCAGGCCACGCTGTTCACCACCTACCGCCTGCCGGGCAGCTGGCAGCGGCTCACCGTGGGCGGCGGCGTCAACTGGCAGAACCGCATGTACTCGCCGTACACCGTGGGCGACGTCGACCTGCGCTACCAGCAGGGCTCCTTCGCCGTCGTGAGCCTGATGGCGCGCTACGCGTTCTCGCCGAAGCTGTCGCTGCAGCTGAACATCGAAAACCTCTTCAACAAGAAGTACTACAGCAACATCGACGGCCAGGCCTTCTTCGGCACGCCGCGCAACGTGGTGGCCACGCTGAGCTACAAGTTCTGACAAAAAAGGCGGTCGCAACGGGCGCTTTATGGCGCCCGGGCTGACCCTTTTTGCGATCTCGTTTGTCATGCAGGGAAGGGGGCGCGTTTTCTTGCGCCCCATTTTTTTGCGCACGATGAACTCCTCCTCCTTGTCCCCGGGCCTGCTTCGCCTGTTCCGCATCGCGGCCGCCGTGCTCGGCGGCTATGCGCTGGCCGCGTCCGTGGCCGTTTTTCTTGCGGCCGTACTGCCGGCCGGGCGCGCCGAGGCGGTGGTCGGGGGCATGCAATGGAGCTTCGTGGCCTACGCTGCGGCGGTGATCTGGGCGTTCTCGCCCGTGCCGCTGCTGCGCGTGTGGCTGGGGTTGCTGCTGCCGGCCCTGGTGCTCGGCGGCCTGGGATGGGTGCTGCGTGGGGCACTGCGCGGGTCGGGCGCCTGATGGCGGCCAGGACGGAAGGCGGCTTTCGCCAGGCGCAGGCCTGGCTGCACACCTGGTGCGGCCTGTGGTTTTCGTGGCTGCTGTTCGCAGTGTTTCTCACCGGCACGCTGGCGGTGTTCGACGAGCCGATCACGCACTGGATGACACCCGAGCACCATGCCGAGGAAGCCGCCGCGCAATCGGCTTCGGCTTCGGCGTCGGCGAACGCGCCCACGGCCGACCGCGCGCAGCGCCTAGCCTGGGGCATGGCCTACATGGCCGAGCACCACCCCACCGCGCGCATGTGGGAGCTGTGGCCTTCCGACGCGAAGGGCGGCGGCGAGTTCAAGGTGTACTGGTTCAACGCCGACAACCAGTACGCGTCGGCGGAGCTCGATCCGGCCGACGGCCGGCCGGTGGCGCAGAAGCCCGGCCAGGCCGCGCGCGCCACGCTGGGCGGCCACCACTTCGTCGACTTTCACTACGAGCTGCACGCCGGCACCGTCGGCCTGTGGATCGTGGGCATCGCCGCGATGGCGATGCTGGTGGCGCTGGTGTCGGGCGTGATCACGCACAAGCGCATCTTCAAGGACTTCTTCACCTTCCGGCCGAAGAAGGGCCAGCGCAGCTGGCTCGACGCGCACAACGCGGTGGCGGTGCTGACGCTGCCTTTCCAATTCATGATCGCCTACACCGGCCTCGTCATCTCGGGCACCACTTTCATGCCCGCCGGCAAGCTGCTGCACTACGGCGCGGGCAACGCGGCGCAAGCGCGGTTCGCGTCGGAGCTGGGCGATGGCAGCAAGCCCGAGCGCACCGGCCGCGCCATGCCCGTGCCCGCGCTGGAGGCCTTCGCCGCGCGCGGCCAGCAGCTGATGGGCCAGCCGGTGCGCGCCGTGGTCATCGACCACCCGGGCGACGCGGGCGCGCGCATCGGCGTCTACGGCTGGAACGGGGAGGACGAGTCGCTGCGCCGACTCAGCGCCACCACCGGCATGGCCATGTTCTCGGCCGCCACCGGCGAGGTGCAGCGCGTGCGCCTGCCGGGCGAGGCCGATGGCGGCACCGTGCTGCTCGCGCAGTCGGCCATGGGCGGGCTGCACATGGTGAGCTTCGGCGGCTGGGGCATGAAGTGGCTGTACTTCTTGTGCGGGCTCGCGGGCACCGCCATGATGGGCAGCGGCGCGGTGCTGTTCATGGTGAAGCGGCGGCACAGGCACCTGGGCGAATTCGGCGGCGCGACGGCGCGGGTCTATCGGCTGGTGGAGGCGCTGAACGTCGCGGCCATCGCCGGGCTGGCCCTGGCCTGCGTCGGCTACCTGTGGGCCAACCGGCTGCTGCCGGTGGGGCTGGCGCATCGTGCCGACCGCGAACTGCAGGTGTTCTTCGCGCTGTGGGCGGTGGCGTTGCTGCACGCCTTCGTTCGCCAGCCCGCGCGGGCCTGGCGCGAGCAGCTCGCGGCGCTGGCTGCGCTGTGCCTGCTGCTGCCGGTGCTCAACCTGCTGACCACGGGCGACCACCTGCTGGCGCAGTGGCTGCGCGGCGACTGGGAAAGCGCCGGCGTGGAAATGGGCGCGGTGGCCTTCGGGCTCGCGGCCGCCGGGGGCTGGCGCCATCTGCGAAAGGCTGCGACATGACGACTGCGCATGCATCGCTGATCGCCCTGGCGCTGGCGCTCGCGGGCATGGCCAGCCTCAGCTTCGCCATGGACCGGCACCACGAACAACTGACGAACCAGCGCGACGTGCCGGTGCGCGCGCGGTGGATGCTGCGCGTGGCCGGCGTCGCGCTGCTGGCCGCCGCCATCGCGCCCTGCGTGGCGGCATGGGGCGCGAGCGTGGGCGTTGTCGCGTGGCTTGGCTTTCTGTCGGCCGGCGCGTTGCTGGTCGCGCTGCTGCTGGCGTATCGACCGCGTGGCTTGGCGGGGCTTGCCGTCTGCGCTTCTGTCGCGGGGCTGGGTGGGCTCGCGCTGGCATTCACCGGGGCGATGTGCTGGAAGTGACGGCCCGGGTGAACGGGGCGGTCACGGTCGATGGAAAGCAGTACGCCGAAGTGCGGCACACCGCGACGTCGAGCTTCGACGTGGCGCGCTGAACGCCGCCGGACCTGAAGAAACGCAGCCCCGTTGCAGGGTGCGTCCGGCGCCCCGGGGCGTAGCCCGCGGGGCAGATCCGATGGCCCCGGGGCAAAGCCCGCGGGGCAGGGAGCTCAGCTCAGCTGGCGCCTTGCTGGTGGCGCCGCCCCAGTGCGAACACCGAGTTCGGCGCGTCCACGATGAAGGGCTTGCGTGCCGGCGCGCCGGGGGCGGCGCGGCGCGGCTCGGGCCGGGTGGCGGCCTGCACGCCCTTGGCCTTCTGCTCGTCGACCAGGCTTTGCAGCGTGATCGATTTCAGGAACTCGACCGCACGCAGGTTCACGGTGGCCCACAGGTCGTCGATCTGGCAGCGGCCGGTGTCGCCCGGCTCGGCGGCGTCGCGCCGGCGGGCGTCGGTGTCGTGCTCTTCGATGGACAGCACGATGTCGGCCACCGAAATGTCCGTGGCCTTGCGGCTGAGCGAGTAGCCGCCGCCCGGGCCGCGGGTCGACTCGACCAGGTCGGCGCGGCGCAGCTTGCCGAACAACAGTTCCAGATAAGACAGCGACACGCGCTGGCGCAGGCTGATCGAGGCCAGCGTGACGGGGCCCGAACGGCCGTGCAGTGCGATGTCGATCATCGCGGTGACCGCGAAGCGGCCCTTGGTGGTGAGGCGCATGGAAATATTCCTTTGTGGGGATTACTCGTCGCGGCCGCCGGCGATGCCCAGCAGGGCCAGCAGCGACTGGAACACGTTGTAGATGCTGAGGTACACGCCCAGCGTGGCGGAGATGTAGTTGGTTTCCAGGCCGTCCTTCACGCGCTTCAGGTCGTGCAGGATGAAGGCCGAGAAGATGCCGATGGCCGCGACCGACAGCGTCATCATCAGCGCGCTCGACTGGATGAAGAAGTTGGCAATGCCGGCCACCAGCAGCAGGATGGCGCCGATGAACAGCCACTTGCCCATGGCCGACAGGTCGCGCTTGATGACCGACGACAGCGTGGCCATGCCGAAGAAGATCGCGCCGGTGCCGGCAAAGGCCGTCATCACCAGGCTGGCGCCGTTGGCCAGGCCGAGCACGGTGCCCACCAGGCGCGACAGCATCAGGCCCATGAAGAAGGTGAAGGCCAGCAGCACCGGAACGCCGGCGGCCGATTCCTTGGTTTTCTCGATGGCGTACATGAAGCCGAAGGCGCCGCCGAGGAAGACCATCAGGCCGATGCCGGGCGACATGGCGCGCGAGAAGCCGGTCGAGACGCCGATCCAGGCGCCCAGCACGGTGGGCACCATCGACAGCGCGAGCAGCCAGTAGGTGTTGCGCAGCACGCGGTTGCGTTCCTGCACCGAGGCGATGGGCGCCTCGAAAGCGGGGTTGAAGGCGGTAGGGCTGTTGTTCATTGTGATGATTCCTTGAAGGTGGACCGGCGCCGGCTGGACGGAATGACGCGTTCAGATGGCAGTCGGCCCGAAATGGGGGATGTCGTCGTGTGGATGCGGGTGCGGCCGGATGGCCGGCAGGGCCCGGATCGGGGGGCGGGAGCCATGGCGGCTCCCGGTCGCGAAGGCTTCTAGGGACTAGGCGACGAAGGAAGCGGCCCGGGGTGGGCGCTTGGGCCGCGCGAGGAACGGCGCGACGGTGGTGGTCAGGCCCAGCTTGGGCGGCTGTTCGGTGAAGCGCAGCAGCGCGGGCGCGCCGTTGCGTGCGTCGACCAGCTCGGCATGTTCGGAGCCGGCTTCGTCGACGGAAAGTGAATCGTCCGATGCGGCGTCGGCATCGGGGTTGCCGGTGTCGAGCTTGGCGTGCGTGCTGTCGGATGCGTCCGCCAGCGCGACGCTGCCTGCGAGCACTTTGGCGGCCTGGTTCGAGGTAGACGCGGTAGACGCCGTCTGCTCGACCTGCGCATGCCCGCCGCCGAGCATGCTGTGCGCGAGCACGGCAAAGCCGTAGCAGGACAGCATGAAGGCAAGGACAGTGGCGGTAAACCAGCGGGACATAAGGGTTAATTTTACCCGGCGCGCAACCGGATTTCCGTGGCGCGCGAATTCAACCTTTTTTCAATCGACCGATTTGCAGGGATGTTCGCTCAGGCCGGCGCGGTCGGGGTGTCGCTGCCTGGAGGCTGCAGCCACTCGCTCGCGTGGGTGCGCAAGGCGTCGATCTGCAGCCATATCAGACCGAGTTCGGTATGAAAAGTTCGCGCCTGCGGGTCGCTGCCCGCGCCGTCGGCAATGGCCTGCACGAGCGCGGCGCGTGCGCTGACTTCGCCCGCCGCATCCGCCGGCGCGGCCACTTCGCCTTGTTCCAGGCCCGCCGCCAGTGCTTCCAGCGCCGAGATCGCGCCTTCGGCCGCCGTGCGCAGCACCGCCATCTGCGCCGAGTCGGGCAATGCCGCGCGGTGGGCGCCGAGCGCCGAGAGATAGCTCAGCAGCGTGTGCGACCGGATGAGAAAGCGCAGCGCCACGCCCGCGCGCGGCCGCACATAGCCCGGCTCGCGGAACATGTCCGACACCGCCGTGGACAGCGCCGCGTCGGCGTTGTGGTCGTTGCGCCGGGCCAGCCGGTAGTCGAGGTGGTCGCGTGCGCCGCTGCGGTACTGCGCGACGATCTGCCGCAGGTAGCCCGCATGGCCGCGCAGCGCAGCGGCCGCCAGCTCGTTGATGCGCCGCGCCTGCCAGTGCGGCAGCACCAGCAGCACGGCCAGCCCGGCGATGACGCTGCCGATGGCGGTGTCCACCAGCCGCGGCACCAGCAGCACGCCGCTGTCGCCCACCTGGTTGAAGCACATCAGCACCAGCAGCGTCATCGAGGCGGTGGCCAGCAGGTAGCGCGTGGTGCGGGTGGCGAAGAACACCACGCCGGCGGCCACCGCGATCACCGACTGCACCAGCGGCTGCGGAAACAGCTGCAGCAGCGCCCAGCCCGCCACCACGCCCAGGGCCGTGCCGGTGATGCGCTGCCCCATGCGCGCGATGGTGTCGCCATAGCTCTGCTGGCACACGAACAGCGTGGTCAGCAGGATCCAGTAGCCCTGCGCCGGGTGAATGACCTGCATAACCCCGTAGCCGACCACCAGCGCGATCGACAGCCGCAGCGCGTGGCGAAACAGCGGCGAGCGCGGCGTGAGCTGCCGCCGCACGCGCTCCACCGCGTCGCGCCACGAACGCGGCGAGCGGTCGAACAGGCCCATTTCCGTGCGGCCGGCGCGCGCCGACGGCTGGCTGGCGCCCACCAGCTGCCCGTCGAGCAGCGCAAGGTTGCGCGCCAGCGCCTCGACCGACGCCAGCAGCGCGAGGCGCTCGGGCGCGCCCGCCTGCGTCTGTGCCTGTGCATGCGCCTGCGCCGCCTTCCCGCGTTCATGCTCGATGGCGCTGCGCAGGTCGGCCAGCGCCTGCACGGTCTCGGTGCCGCTGTCGAAGGGCTCGCGCCGCGCGATCGAGTCGGCCAGCCGCTGGCACGCCAGCCCCTGCAGGCCCAGCACGCGCTGGCAGCGGTAGAGCAGGTCGCTGTGGAAGAAGGCGTCGGCCAGCGCGTTGTAGTCGTCGTGCGACGAGCTGGCGCGCTCGTGCACGTCCTGCGCGATCAGGTACAGCCCGCGGTAGCGCGACAGCCGCCCGGTCGGCGCGCGCGCGCCGATGCGCCGGAAGATGCTTTCCTTGGCCGCGTTCAGCTCCGTGACCACCTCGGCATTGAGCTGCGCGAGCGCGAGCCGCTTGCGCTCGATGTCGATGCCCCGCAGCGGCTCGAACAGCGAGGCCTTGAAGCGCACGAAGTTGCCCAGCACCGTGAACAGCGACACCAGCCGCGCCTGCACCGGCTGCGCCGGAAACACGGCGCACCACAGCACCGAGAACACGCCGTACCAGGCGGCACCCGCCAGCAGCAGCAGGGGCTCGCGCCCGCGCACCGCGCTGTCGCCGTGCGCCACCATGTTTTCGGTGCCCAGCGTGGCGTACATCGCGAGGATGAGCGTGGCGTACGCAATGGCCTTGTAGCGTGCCTCCACCGCGCCCAGCATCGTGAGCGCGAAGGCCGCGAGCGCCAAGCCGGTGATGAACACCACCGGCAGGCCGAAGGCGGCCTCCACCGCGAACGCGATGGCGCCGAAGCAGGCCAGCGTGACCAGCTGCGCGCGCAGCCGGCCGCGCCAGCTGTCGTCGGTTTCGGCCAGCGCGCTGGCGATGGCGCCCAGGAACAGCGGGATCACCGCGTCGGGATGGCCGGTGGCGCCGCACAGCGCCATGAGGCTGCCGAGCGTGAGAAGAATGCGCACGGGTTGCGCGCGTGAAGCGAAGGACCGCAGCCGCTGGCGCAGCGCGTCGGGAGACAGGGGAGGCATGGCGCGATCTTGCACGATGCATGCCACGGCCGCCTGACCCGCGACCTGCGACCCGCGCGTCAGGCCGCCAGCCGCGCGCGCCGCCGCCGCGCCGCCCAGGTCCACGCCAGCCACGCGAGCAGCAACACGCCCACCCCCATCGCCGGCAGGATGTACGGCTGCACCTGCGCCAGCAGCGGCCTCGGTCCGCCGGCGCGCGCCAGCGCCACGTCCGCCACGCTCACGCGCGCGCCGGCGTTGCCGTAGCGCCCGAGCACGTAGTTGGAGATGTCGGCAATCTGCGTGTCGGTCAGCGGGTCGACGTAAGACAGCGCGTCGAAGCGCGGCATCAGCACATGCGTGTCGCCCACCTGCCGGTCCACCCCGTAGAGGATGGCCGCCACCAGGTTCGCCGGGTTCGACAGCCCCGTGGCCGTGTTGTGGAACAGGCTGGGGTACGCCTGGTTGCGGCTGCCCGCGCCGTTCGACTGGTGGCAGCTCGCGCAGTAGCCGTTGTAGAGCTGCTCGCCGCTCGTGAGCCGCGCCACGCTGTTGAACGGCTGGCTGCCGCGCAGCGTGGCCTCGGTGCTCGATGCCGCGCCCCACGCATGCGCCGGTTTTTCGTCGCCGCCCGCCTTGGCAGGCGCATCGCGGATCGGCGGCGTGCCCTTCAGGTACACCGCCATCGCGCGCAGGTCGGCCTCGGGCAGGTGCTGCAGGCTGTTCTGCACGGCTTCGGCCATGCCGCCCGCGGCCTGGGCCTTGCCCTCGACGCGGCCGGTGCGCAGGTACTGCACCAGTTCCTGTTCGCTCCAGGCGCCGATGCCGCTCACCGGGTCCGACGTGATGTTGGGCGCATACCAGGGCCCGACCGCGCCGCCCGCCAGCGCCTGGCCGCCGCGCTCGGCCATCAGCGCGTTGCGCGGCGTGTGGCAGGCGCTGCAGTGGCCCAGCGCGCCGGCCAGGTAGGCGCCGCGGTTCCACTCGGCGCTTTTCGTGGCGTCGGGCACGAAGCGCTGGTTGTCCAGGAACAGCAGGTTCCAGATCGCCATCGACCAGCGCTGGCTGAAGGGGAAGGGCAGCGTGGTCTTTTCCGCATCGGCATCGACCGGCGCCACGCCGTGCATGAAGTACGCATACAGCGCGCCCGTGTCCTCGTCGCTCAGTTGCGTGTACGAGGTGTAGGGCATGGCCGGGTACAGGTGGCTGCCGTCGCGGCGCGCGCCCTGGCGCAGCGCGCGCGCGAACTCGGCCTCGGTGTACTCACCGATGCCGGCCACCTTCGAGGGCGTGATGTTGGTCGCGTAGATGCTGCCCAGCGGCGACTCGATGGCGTAGCCGCCCGCGAAGGGCTTGCCGCCGCCCGGCAGGCCCAGCGAGGCGGGCGCGGTGTGGCAGGCCATGCAGTCGGCCGCGATGGCGAGCTGGCGGCCTTTCTCGACGAGCGCCGCCGGCGGTGGGTCTTGCGCTGGTTGCGCCATGGCGCCTTGCCCGACGGCTGCGCCGAGCACCAGAAAGGCAGCCGCACAAATACGCAGGGCGCTTGTGTGTTCACGCAGGGCGTGCATGTGTTCACGCGGGGCGTTCATGCGCTCACGAAGGGTCGTCATGCGCTCAGCCCTTCGCCAGTGCGCGGCCGATCGCGTCGGCCGACTTCAGCCCCAGCGCCGCCATGGTGAGCGTGCTGTTGACCACGCTGGCCGAGGGAATGGGCCCGCCGCCGGGCAGCCACAGGTTGTCGTGGTCGTGCGCGCGGCAGTCGCCGTCGACCACCGAGTCTTTTCGGTCGGCGCCCATGATGGTGCCGCCCATGATGTGGTTGTTGGCGTTCAGCGCCGTCGTGATGTTGAACTCCGTCGCGCCGAACAGGCTGCCGATGTGCTCCAGCTGCTTGTGCGCCGCCGACGCGCCCTTGCGCACGTAGTCGCCCACGTCGTAGTGGATCTCCGGGCAGGCCAGGCCCAGCGGGTCCTTGCGCGTGGCGCTCAGCGTGAGCCGGTTGTTCGGGTCGGGCAGCGGCTCCAGGCTGATCGACAGGTCCACGCCGAAGGCCGCGCGGCGTCGAATCTCCTCGTCCAGCGCCTTGCCCACCAGCCCCAGCTTCAGCGCCTGCTGCGTGGCCGGCCCCACGCGCGTGATGTTGTTCAGGATCATCTTGTTCGACGAGTACTCGCTGCGGAACGCACCGTCGCGCGGGCCCACCAGGCAACTGCTCTGCGCCGGCCCGCGGCCGATCCACAGCGGCTCGTTGGCCAGGAAGGTGCAGTGAAAGCCCGAGTGGTCCATCATGTTGCGCCCCACCTGGTCGGAGCTGTTGGCAATGCCCTTGGGGTTGCGGTCGTTCGCGGCCAGCAGCAGCAGGCGCGGCGTTTCCAGGCTGTTGCAGGCAATCACGAACTGGCGGCCGGTGGCCTTGTGCGACTTCCTGTCCTTGTCGTACCAGTGCACGGCGGTGATGCGGTTGTTCGCGTCGGTGTCGATGCGGTAGGCCACCGCCTCGGGCAGCAGCGTGGTGCCCTTGGCTTCGGCGGTCTGCACGTGGTGAATGCCGTTGTACATCGCACCGATGGGGCAGATCGGCTGGCAGTTGTTGTTGCCGCAGCAGGTCGGCCGCCCGTTCCAGGGACGCGTGCTGCGGCCCTGCGGAATCGGCACCGAGCGGTAGCCGTGCGCGTTCACCACCTCGGCGAAGCGCTTGTCGCCGTAGCTCCACGGCACCATGTCCATCGGGTAGGGCTTGCTGCGCTCGGAGGGCGACTGCTGCGCCGGGTCGTTCGGCCCGGCCACGCCCATCTGTTCCTCGGCGCGGCAGTAGAAGGGCTCCAGCTCGTCGTAGCCGATGGGCCAGTCGCGGCCCACGCCGTAGGTCGACTTCATGCGCAGGTCCACCGGCAGGTGGCGCCAGCTCGACGCGGCCCAGTGCCAGGTGGTGCCGCCCACCACGCGCAGGTAGCCCTGCTGGAAGCCCTTGCCGTCGGGCCCCGAGAGGCCGACGTAGTCGTTGGGCGGAAAGTACAGCGGCGCGGGCGCCAGCGGCGACTGCGGGAACAGCCCCTGGAAGTCGGAGCCCACGCGGTTGGCGAAGGGCATGTTGCGCCAGTTCTCCACCGCCTGCGCGCGCTGGATGCGCGGGCCGGCCTCGAGCATGAGCACGGCGTGGCCCTGGCCTGCGAGCTGGTCGGCGATCATCGCGCCGACCACGCCGGAGCCGACGACGACCACGTCGGCCGTCGCGTTGCCATCTGAATCGAATGCTGCTTTCTTCATCGGGAAGTGTGGGTGTGTTGTGTGTGCCGTTGAAGGAAGGTGAAAGAGAAGAACGTGCCTACTGGCTGCGCATCACCGGCGGGGGCGTGGGCGAGCGGTGCGCCGCATCTTGTGCCGCCTCTTGCGGCGTGCGCACGCCGACCTCGGGCGGCGCCGCCGTCCACCACATCGGGCCTTCGTTGCAGTAGGTGGGCACCGTGAGCGCGTCGGCCACGGGGCGGTACATCAGCGCCTGCTCGTAGGCGACCACGGTGGTCTTCTGGCCTGCGACCACGGTGCCCGTGTACCAGGCCGTGACCACGGCCAGCGCCGCCTCGCGCAGGCCTGCGCTGGTGGCCGCGCCCAGCAGCGCGTCGGGCGCGATGCCGGGCTGCACCAGGCCCGCGAGCGAGGCGGCCTGCTGCGCGAAGGCGGCGTCGCCCTGCAGCATCGCCTCGCGGATGCGCGCCGCCGTGGTGGCGTCGATGTCGTCGTGGCCGGTGATGGCCTTGGAGAACGCGAGGAAGCGTGCGATGGCTTCGCCGTCGACGGTGCCGGTGGTCGCGGCCGTTGCAGCGTTTGCAGCCGCTGCAGCCGCTGCAGCCGCCGGTGCCGTTTGCGCACCGCCCGTGCCCGGCCAGCCGAACAGCGCCGCCTGCGCGGCCACCGCCGCGGCGGCCAGCACGGCCTCGCGCCGCGTGAGCGATCCGGTGGAGGCGGGTGCGCAGGTGGGGGAAGCTGAAGCGTGTTTCTTCAGGGGAAGGTGGTCGTGGGTGTCGTGGGTGTCGTCGGACATGGGTTTCCTCCTGTGCGCTTCCCTGCTTGCAACCCGGCAGTGTGAGGCCGCGTGCGTACCCGAGCACGAGGGTGCGGGATTGGGCGGCGCTGTCCTACGCGGGACTACGCAGGCCGCATGTGTCGCGCGAACGACCGACGCGCGGCGCGGCGCCACGTATCGTCACCGCACACTGAACGAAGAAGGACGAGACACATGCATTTCGAATTCACGCCCAAGGTGATCGCGCTGCGCGACGAGCTGCTGAAGTTCATGGACGAGTACGTCTACCCGAACGAAAAGCGCCGCGAGGAAGAGCTGGCCGCCAACGCCCGCGCAGGACGCCCCTACGCCGAGCTGCCGATGATGGCCGGCCTGAAGGCCAAGGCACGCGAGCGCGGCCTGTGGAACCTGTTCCTGCCCGAGGCCGAGCACGGCCCCGGCCTCACCAACGTCGAGTACGCGCCGCTGTGCGAGATCATGGGCCGGCGCTACTGGTGCGCAGAGATCTTCAACTGCTCCGCGCCCGACACCGGCAACATGGAAGTGCTCGCGCGCTACGGCACCAAGGCGCAGCAGGCGCGCTGGCTCACGCCGCTGCTGGCCGGCGAAATCCGCTCGTCGTTCGCCATGACCGAGCCCGAGGTGGCCTCCAGCGACGCCACCAACATCCGCTGCAGCATCCGCCGCGAGGGTGACGAGTACGTGATCAACGGGCGCAAGTGGTACATCACCGGCGCCATGCACGAGCGCTGCGAAATCTTCGTGCTCATGGGCAAGACCGACCCCGACAACGCCGACCGCCACAAGCAGCAGTCGATGGTGCTGGTGCCGAAGAACACGCCCGGCGTGACCATCGTGCGCGACATGCAGTTGCTGGGCATGTACGACCCGCCCTTCGGCCACCCCGAGATCGTGTTCGACAACGTGCGCGTGCCGGTGGAAAACATCCTGCTGGGCGAGGGCCGCGGCTTCGAGATTGCGCAGGGCCGCCTCGGCCCGGGCCGCATCCACCACTGCATGCGCGCCATCGGCATGGCCGAGTCGGCGCTGGAAATGATGTGCCAGCGGCTGGTGTCGCGCACCGCCTTCCACAAGCCGCTGTCGGAGCAGGGCGTGTGGCGCGAGCGCATTGCCGAGTCGCGCATGCTCATCGAGCAGTCGCGCTGGATGGTGCTCAACGCCGCCTACCGCATGGACACCGTGGGCAACAAGGTCGCCGCGAAGGAGATCGCGATGATCAAGGTGCTCACGCCCAACAACTGCGTGAAGGTGATCGACTGGGCCATGCAGGCCTTCGGCGCCATGGGCCTGAGCCAGGACACGCTGCTCACGCACTTCTACGCCTACGAACGCCACCTGCGCGTGGCCGACGGCCCCGACGAGGTGCACCGCAACGCCATCGCCAAGCAGGAGCTGGCGGCGTACCGGTAAGCACCCTCCCGGGGTTCTCGGGCCTCTCGGGCCTTTTCAGGGCCGGGCTGCCTCAGCCCACCCGCTTCGCGCGTTCGAGCATCGCGTGCAGCAGCACGTTGCAGCCGGCCGTGAGGTGATCGGGCTGCGCGTCTTCGATCTCGTTGTGGCTGATGCCGTCCTTGCACGGCACGAAGATCATGCCGGCCGGCGCGAGCCGCGCCGCATAGATCGCGTCGTGGCCCGCGCCCGACACCACGTCCATGGTCGAGTAGCCGAGCCGCTCGGTGGCGCGGCGCACCGCGTCCACGCAGTCGGGGTGGAACGGGCAGGGCGGTATGTACGACACCCGTTCGATGCTCACGCCCAGCCCCGTTTCGCGCCGCGTGCGCTCGATGAAGGCCAGCATCTCGCCGTGCATGCGGTCGAGCAGCTCGTCGTTCACGTTGCGCAGGTCGATGGAGAACTTCACCTGCCCCGGGATCACGTTGCGGCTGTTCGGGTGCACCTGCACCATGCCGACCGTGCCGCGCCCGTAGGGCGGGTGGCTGTGCGCGATGGCCACCACCTCCTGCATGATGCGCGTGGCCACCTGCAGCGCGTCGCGGCGCAGGTGCATGGGCGTGGGGCCCGCGTGCGCCTCCATGCCGGTCACCACGCAGTCGTACCACGAGAGCCCCAGCACTGCCGGCACCACGCCGATGACCTTGCCCGCGTCTTCCAGCACCGGCCCCTGCTCGATGTGCGCCTCGAAGTACGCGCCGATGGGGTGGTCCCCCGGCCTCTGCGTGCCCACGTAGCCGATGCGCGCCAGCTCGTCGCGCACCGTCTTGCCTTCGGTGTCGGTCGCGGCATAGGCGTGCTCCAGGCTGAAGGCGCCGCAGAACACGCCCGAGCCCATCATCACCGGCACGAAGCGCGAGCCCTCCTCGTTGGTCCAGAAGGCGACCTCGATGGGCGCTTCGGTGCGAATGCCCTGGTCGTTCAGCGTGCGCACCACCTCCAGCGCGGCCAGCACGCCGTAGTTGCCGTCGAACTTGCCGCCGGTGGGCTGGGTGTCGATGTGGCTGCCCGACACCACGGGCGGCAGCGCCGGGTTGGTGCCTTCGCGGCGCATGAAGACGTTGCCGATCTTGTCGACCGTGATCGACAGGCCCGCCTCCTTGCCCCACGCCACCACCAGGTCGCGGCCCTGCTTGTCGAGGTCGGTGAGCGCCAGGCGCTTCACGCCGCCCTTGGGCGTGGCGCCGATGCGCGCGAGTTCCATCAGCGCGTTCCACAGGCGCTCGCCGTTGATGGCGAGCGCCTGCGTGTCCATGACTGCATTCATCTGTAGCTCCTTCATTCGTGGCATTGCGGGGTCAGGCATCAGGCATCAGGCGTCATGCGTTCGCGGCGTCGCGCGCCACGGCGCTGGGCGCGTGCTGCTGCCGCTGGCGTTCCATCGCGGTGAACATGGGCGCGAAGGCCGGGCGCTTCAGGTAGCGGCCGGTGCCGGCCTCGGCGCGCAGGTCGCCGTCGCGGTACACCCAGCGGCCGGCGCTCACGGTGTGCCTCGGCACGCCGGTGACCTGGCGGCCCTCGAAGATGTTGAAGTCGCTCTTGGAGTGCTGCGTTTTCACCGACAGGGTGCGGGTGGCCTTCGGGTCCCACACCACCAGGTCGGCATCGGCGCCGGCCTGCACCACGCCCTTGCGCGGGTACAGGTTGAAGAGCTGCGCCGCGTTGGTCGAGGTGACGCGCACGAACTCCGAGGGCGTGAGCCGCCCGGTGTTCACGCCCGCGTCCCACAGCACGGCCATGCGCTCTTCCACGCCGCCGCAGCCGTTGGGAATCTTCGTGAAGTCGTCGCGGCCCATGGCCTTCTGCCCGGCGCAGAAGGTGCAGTGGTCGGTGGCGGTGGTGTGCAGGTTGCCGCCCTGCAGGCCGCGCCACAGCATGGCCTGGTTCTCGCGCGAGCGAAAGGGCGGGCTCATCACGTGGGCGGCGGCGCGCGCGAAGTCGGGGTCGCGGTAGGCGCTCTCGTCCACCACCAGGTGGCCGGCCAGCACCTCGCCGTACACGCGCTGCCCGCGCGCGCGGGCCCGGGTGATGGCCTCCAGCGCCTCGCCGCACGACACGTGCACCACGTAGATGGGCACGCCCAGCACCTCCGCGATGGCGATGGCGCGGTTGGCCGCCTCGGCCTCCACCATCGGCGGGCGCGACAGCGGATGCCCTTCGGGCCCGTGAATGCCCTGGGCCAGCAGCTGCTGCTGCAGCATGGCCACCAGCTCGCCGTTTTCCGCATGCACGGTGGGCATGGCGCCCAGCTCCAGCGAGCGCTGGAAGCTCTTCACCAGGATCTCGTCGTCGGCCATGATCGCGTTCTTGTAGGCCATGAAGTGCTTGAAGCTGTTCACGCCGTGCTCGTGCACCAGCGTGCCCATGTCGCGGTGCACGCTGTCGTTCCACCACGTCACGGCCACGTGAAAGCTGTAGTCGCCGGCCGACTTCTCGGCCCAGCCGCGCCACATGCGAAAGGCGTCCATCAGCGGCTGCTGCGGGTCGGGAATCACGAAGTCGATGATGCTGGTGGTGCCGCCCGCCAGGCCCGCCGCAGTGCCGCTGAAGAAGTCGTCGGCCGCCACCGTGCCCATGAAGGGCAGCTGCATGTGGGTGTGCGGATCGATGCCGCCGGGCACCACGTAGGCGCCGCCCGCGTCGATCACCTGCGCGCCGGCGGGCGCCTGCAGGTCGAGGCCGACCTGCACGATGGCGTCGCCCTCGCAGAGCACGTCGGCCCGGTGTTCGGCATCGGCGTTGACCACCGTGCCACCGCGAATGAGTACGGTCATGGCGTGAGTTCCTTTTTTCGGTTGGGTTCAGCTGGGGTTCTTTAGCGGCGCGGCCAGGCCCTGGTGCCGCGGCGCGCGCGCCTTCATCAGCCCCAGGTACACCACGGCCGACAGCACCACGCCCACGAACCATGCGTAGGTGTAGATGGTCTTGAAGAGCTCCGGCGTGGAAGGCACGGCCTGCGGAAAGGCCGCGTTCAGGAAGCCCGGAATGTTGGGCAGCACGCCCACCACGAAGGCCGCCACCGCGGCCATGTTCCAGCCGTTGCGGTAGCTGTAGGGGCCGCTGCCGCGGTACAGCGCATCGACGTCGAGCTCCTTGCGGCGCACGAAGTAGTAGTCGGCAATCAGGATGCCCGCCACCGGCCCCAGCAGCGCCGAGTAGCCGATGAGCCAGGTGAAGATGTAGCCCTGCGTGGTCTCCAGCACCTTCCACGGCATCATCACGATGGCGATGCCGGCGGTGATGTAGCCGCCCTTGCGGTACGAGATCTTCTCGGGGTTGAGCGCCGAGAAGTCGTAGGCCGGCCCCACCAGGTTGGCCGCCAGGTTCACGCTCACCGTGTCGATCAGCAGGATGAGCAGCGCGATCAGCACGGCCGCGCCGGTCATGCGGCTGGCCAGGTCCACCGGGTCCCACAGCGCCTTTCCATAGATGACCACCGTGGCCGAGGTGACCATCACCGCCATCATCGCGAGCAGGCCCATGGGCGCGGGCAGGCCGATGACCTGGCCCACCACCTGGTCGCGCTGCGAACGCGAGAAGCGCGTGAAGTCCGGGATGTTCAGCGCCAGCGTGGCCCAGAAGCCCACCATGGCCGTGAGCGAAGGCCAGAACACCGCCCAGAAGAGCCCCGCCTTCTTGCCCCCGGGCTCGAACTGCGAGGGCTGCTCGAAGATGGGACCCAGGCCGCCCGCGCGCTGCACTGCCCAGTAGAGCAGCGCCACGCACACCAGGATCTTCAGCGGCGCGGTGTAGGTTTCGAGCCGGCGGATCGACTCGATGCCGTGCACCACGAAGTACAGCTGGATCGCCCAGAAGATCAGGAAGCACACCAGCTGCGCGCCGTTGATGCCCAGCACCGGCAGCTTGTCCCCGCCCAGCGGCTGGCCCATGAGCACGCCGACCAGCGTGTAGATCATCTCGCCGCCGAACCAGGTCTGGATGCCGTACCAGCCGCACGCCACGATGGCGCGCAGCAACGCGGGCAGCCGCGCGCCGCGCGTGCCGAAGGAGGCGCGCGCCATCACCGCGTACGGAATGCCGTACTTGGCGCCCGCGTGGCCGATGAGCAGCATCGGCACCAGCACGATCGCGTTGCCCAGGAACACCGTGAGCACCGCCTGGCGCCACGACATGCCGCCCTCGATCAGGCTGGCCGCCAGCGTGTAGGCGGGAATGCACATCACCATGCCGACCCACAGGGCCGCGAAGTGGTACCAGCGCCACGTTCGCTGCGCCAGCGTGGTGGGGGCGAGGTCTTCGTTCCAGAGGTTGGCGGCGGGGCCGCCGCCGGGCTGCGATGGGTTCGTCATGTGGGTTGTCTCCTGCGTGGGCTGTGTTGTTGTTCCCCTCCTGCCGCGGACCCGGTCTGCGCCGGGCTGGATCAAGCTCTCATCGGGTTGTTCGGGTGCGTGGTCCAGTTGGCGTACTGGCCGAGCACCGGGTGGCCGGTGCGCGCGTCCATCTCGCCGGGCTTCAGCGTGCGCATCGACAGCGCACCGGGCACCGGGCAGATGGACACGCACAGGTTGCAGCCCACGCACTCTTCCTCCTTCACCTCGAAGTAGCGCATGCCGTCCTTCGTGGCGCTGATGGCCTGGTGCGAGGTGTCTTCGCACACCACGTGGCAGCGCCCGCACTGGATGCAGGCGTCCTGGTGGATCACGGCCTTGTCGACGTGGTTGAGGTTGAGCTGCTTCCAGTCGGTGATGCTGCCGATGGCGCGGCCCTGCAGCTGCGCGAGGCTGGCGTAGCCCTTCTGGTCCATGAAGTTGGAGAGGCCGTCGCACAGGTCCTGCACGATCTTGAAGCCGTACACCATGGCGGCCGTGCACACCTGCACCGAGCCGCTGCCCAGCGCGATGAACTCCGCCGCGTCGCGCCAGGTCGAGACGCCGCCGATGCCCGAGATGGGCAGGCCCGCCGTCGACGGGTCGCGCGCGATCTCGGCCACCATGTGCAGCGCGATCGGCTTGGCGCCGGGGCCGCAGTAGCCGCCGTGCGAGCCCATGCCGCCGGTGTTGGGGAACATGGCCATGGCGTCCAGGTCCACGCCCATGATGGAGTTGATGGTGTTGATGAGGCTCACCGCGTCGGCGCCGCCCTTTTTCGCGGCGCGCGCGGCGGGGCGGATGTCGGCCACGTTGGGCGTGAGCTTCACGATGAGCGGCAGCTTCGAGTAGTGCTTGCACCACTCGGCCACCATCTGGATGTACTCGGGCACCTGGCCCACGGCCGCGCCCATGCCGCGCTCGCTCATGCCGTGCGGGCAGCCGAAGTTCAGCTCCAGGCCGTCGCAGCCGGTGTCTTCCACCATCGGCAGGATGTTCTTCCACGATGCCTCGGTGCACGGCACCATCACCGACGCGACCAGCGCGCGGTCGGGCCAGTTGCGCTTCACGCGCGTCATCTCCTCGAGGTTGGTGCGCAGCGGGCGGTCGGAAATCAGCTCGATGTTGTTGAAGCCCGTCACGCGGCGGTCGGCCGCGTACGACACCGCATAGCGCGGGCCGTGCACGTTGACCACGTTCGGGTCTTCGCCCACGGTCTTCCACACCACGCCGCCCCAGCCGGCCTCGAAGGCGCGCACCACGTTGACCTCCTTGTCGGTCGGTGGCGCGGAGGCGAGCCAGAAGGGGTTGGGGCTGCGGATGCCCACGAAATCGGTGCTCAGGTCTGCCATGTGAATTGCTCCTGTCGCGGCGGTGCGCGAACGGATGGGATGTAGGAAGGAGAGGGGAGAGGGACGGATACGCCGGCGCTTCAAGCGGCCCGCAGGTGCTGCACGTCCCGCAGGTGCCGGTCGATGGACAGCGCGGCCTGCTTGCCGTCTTCCACCGCCTCCACCGTCAGGTCGCGCCCGCCGAAGCGCGCGTCGCCGCCGGCCCACACCTTGGGCCGCGAGCTGCGGCATTCGGCGTCGGTGCTGATGCGCCCGCCCTGCAGCTGCACGCCGCCGTCTTCCAGCACCGTGGCCACGAAGCTCTGGCCGATGGCGCACAGCACCATGTCGGCCTGCAGCGCCAGGCTCTCGCCGGTTTCGACCAGCCGGCCGTCGACCAGCGCGGTGCGCGCGAAGTCGATGCCGCGCAGCACGCCGCCCTTGGCGCGCAGGGCCTTGGGCGCGGCCCAGTGCACGATGCGCACGCCGTTCTCCTTGGCCCAGCTCTGCTCGTCGGGCGAGGCGCCCATGCTCTGCTCGCCGCGCCGGTACACGATGCTCACGTCTTCCGCGCCGAGCTTGCGCGACTGCACCGCGGCATCGACCGCCGTCATGCCGCCGCCGATCACCACCACGTGGCGGCCGATGGCCACGTCGGCCGGCGACGCGGCCTGGCGCAGCTCGGCGATGAAGTCGACCGCGTCGCGCACGCCGGCCTGCTCGCCCAGCCCCAGCGTGTTCACGCCGGCCAGGCCCAGCCCGAGAAACACCGCGTCGTACCCGGCAGCGAGCGTGTCCAGGTGCAGCTCGCGGCCCAGCGCCTGGTTGTTGCGCACCTCGATGCCGCCGACCGACAGCAGCCACTCGATCTCGCGCTGCGCGAAGCCGTCCACCGTCTTGTAGCTGGCCAGCCCGTACTCGTTCAGGCCGCCGAGCTTGGGGCGCGCGTCGAACAGCGTCACCTGGTGGCCCAGCACCGCGAGCCGGTGCGCGCAGGCCAGGCCGGCCGGGCCCGCGCCTACCACGGCCACGCGCTTGCCGGTGTCGGCGCCGCGCACGAACAGCGGGGCGCCGGGCGCGTCGAAGAAGGCATCGGTCGCGTGGCGCTGCAGCAGCCCGATTTCCACCGGCTTGCTCTCGTTGGTGTTGCGCACGCAGGCCTGCTCGCACAGCACCTCGGTCGGGCAGACGCGCGCGCACATGCCGCCCAGCGGGTTCTCCTCGAGGATGGTGCGCGCCGCGCCGCGCAGGTTGCCGTCGGCGATGCGGCGGATGAAGGTGGGAATGTCGATGCCCGTGGGGCAGGCCGTCTGGCAGGGCGCGTCGTAGCAGTAGTAGCAGCGCTCGGCCTCGATGTTGGCCTGCACCACGTTCAGCGGTGGGTGGGCGTCGCAGAAGTTCTTCGCGTACTGGGCGGGGTCCAGGCGACCGGCGCGCACATCGGAGGCGATGTGCGCGGTGGGCGCGACGGGGTTCATCGTGCTGCTCATGGGCGTTCAGGCTCCAGGATCGTGGTGGGAATCTGTTTGCGACACGGGGGAGCGAGCCCTCGTGAAGTTTGACCAAGTGGTCGAATGTCGCGATGATTCAGCAAACGAAGGGTGCCGCCCATACACAGTTGGCGCGGCGCGCGAGAAAGTGTTTGCCGCCGATTTGCTGGCTGTCCGGTGCACCGGGCAGCACGCATCCTTCGGGCAAACCCTGTCTTTCGCCGGCCCGCGACCATCGACGCGCATGTCGAGTTCGAAGGAGACAAACGCAATGCAGAGTTCGAGCAACCCCACGCTCAATCCCGTGGCGCTCAACCCCCTGGCGCGCGACCTAGTGCAGCTTCCTCCGGCCCTGTCCGGCGCGGGCTGGATGCAGGGCCTCATGGGCGACATGAACCAGGCGGCCCCCGGCCTGGGCCTGGCGCAGCGCCTGGTGGAGGGCGTGGAACTCCGCGTGACCGACGGGCGCCTGGCGCCGGGCACCAAGATGCCCTCGGTGCGCGCGCTCGCGGGCAAGCTGGGCGTCAGCACCTTCACCGTCACCGAGTCGTACAGCGCCTTGCGCGCGCGCTCGGTGCTGGGCTCGCGCCCGGGCAGCGGCTACTACGTGCTGCACCGCCCCGCGCGCCTGGGCGACACCGCCGGCTTGCCCGAGGCGGTGCCGCGCATCACCGATGCTTCGGCCGGCCACGACCGCCCGCCGCCCGCCGAGTACCGCGGCGACGACCTGGTGCGCGAGGCCCTGCGCCGCGTGGCGCGCGCCGCGCCCGACTGGGAAGGCGGCGTGCGCCCCAGCTTCGGCCTGCCGCGCCTGCGCGAGCTGATCGCGGCGCGCCACCGCGCCGAGCTGCCTTCGCTGCTGCCGCAGCAGGTGATGACGGCCGCCGGCAGCCTGGGCGCCGCCATGTGCCTGCTGCAGGCATGGACCGAGCCCGGCGACGCTGTGCTGCTCGAGTCGCCCGCCTCGCGCCAGCTGCGCAACCTGGTGCTCACGCTGGGCCGGCGCATTCTCGAAGTGCCGCGGCGCGGCGCCTGCCTGGACATCGCCGCGCTCGACCTGCTCGCGCCGCGGCTGCCGGGCGACGGGCGCCGGCGCCTGCTGTTCGTGTCGACCGCCGTGTCCAACCCGCTGGGCGTGTGCATGAGCGCGCAGGGCGCGCACCAGGCCCTGCAGGCGGCCGAGCGGCACGACCTGCGCGTGATCGAGCTCGACACCTGGCGCGGGCTGTCGCCGGTGCAGGCGCCGAGCCTGGCCGCCATGGACGGGCTGCAGCGCGTGGCGCAGGTGGGCGGCGTGTCGACCACGCTGTCGGCCAAGCTGCGGCTCGCGCATGTGCTGCTGCCGCAGCGCTGGGTCGACGACCCAGCGCTGCGCTGCCTGCACACCACGCTGGGCCCCAGCGAGTTCGAAGAGCGCGTGGCCTGCGAGGTGCTGGCCGACGCGGGCTACCCGCGCTTCCTGCAGAAGCTCAACACGGCGCTGAAGATCGCGGGCGAGCGCACGCTCTCGCTGCTCACCGGCGCGGGCCTGCAGGCGCTGCACGTGCCCGACGGCGGCCCCTTCCTGTGCGCCGGCTGGCCGCCCGGCAGCGAGCCGCGCCCCGGCCCCGAGGCCGTGCTGCAGGAGGCGCGCAAGCAGGGCCTGCCGCTGGCCGCGGCGGGCGACTTCGGCGGCACGCCGCAGCCCCTGGCCTGGTACCGCTTCAACGTGGCGCAGTGCGGCGACGACCGGCTGGTGCGCTTTCTCGCGCGCATGAAGAACCCATGAGCGTCCCCCGCCCCCCCGCCGTCAAGCGCCAGGCCCGCCGGCAGAACCTCGAAAGCGCCATCCTCGCCGTGGCGCAGGAGCGCTTCGCCGTGCACGGCTACGGCGGCGTGTCGGTGGACGACATCGCGGCCGACGCCGGCCTTTCCAAGCAGAGCCTGCTGTACTACTTCCCCTCGAAGAAGGCGCTGTACCGGCGGGTGTTCAACGACGTGCTCGACGCCTGGCTGTCCAACCTCGACAGCCTGGCCGCCGCCGACCTCGACCCCTACGCCGCGCTGGAGCGCTACGTGACGCAGAAGCTGCAGTTCTCCTGGGACCACCCGTCGGGCTCGCGCCTGTTCGCGCAGGAAATCATTTCGCAGGCGCCGCAGTGCGCCGAGGACATCGAGGCCAAGCTGGTGCCCGCGTTCCGCGCCGAGGCGGCCGTGCTGCACCGCTGGATGGCCAACGGCGACGTGTCGCCGCTGCCGGTGGCGCACCTGCTGTTCACGCTGTGGGCCATGACGCAGACCTACGCCGACTTCGCGTGGCAGATGCGCATGCTGCTGGGCAAGAAGACGCTGGAGCCCGAAGACTTCGACCAGGCGCGCGAGACGGTCATGCGCATGCTCGAAGGCGCGCTGGGGCTGAAGAAGAAGCCGGCGTTGCCTGCTGCATAGACCGTGCAGGCCAGGCCAAGCCAGGCCAAGCTCAAGCGAGGTTCAGGCCGGCACCGGCGCCTCCCACGCGAAGCCCACGCCGTAGACCGAGCGGATCCAGTCGTGCTCGGGCGCCGCCGCGCCCAGCTTGCGGCGCAGGTTCTTCACATGGCTGTCGATGGCGCGCTCGGTCACGTCCACCGTGTCGTCGTAGGCCAGCTCGAGCAGCCGGGCGCGCGAGAAGATGCGCCCCGGGTGGCGCGACAGCACCTGCAGCAGCCCGAACTCGCGCCGCGTGAGGTTCAGCGGCGTGCCTTCGAGCGACGCGCGCCAGTGCACATCGTCCAGCACCAGGCCGGGAGCGTCGCCAGCGCCGTCCGCCGTCGAACCCGGCGCGCCGGGCGAACCCGAGGCCGGCCCGGCCGTGCGCCGCAGCACCGCGCGCACCCGCGCCACCAGTTCGCGCGGCGAGAAGGGCTTGCACACGTAGTCGTCCGCGCCCAGCTCCAGCCCGAGCAGGCGGTCGACCTCCTCGATGCGCGCGGTGAGCATGATGATCGGGTGCGCCGTGTGCTCGCGCGCGCGGCGCAGCACCTCGATGCCGTCCATGCGCGGCAGCATGACGTCCAGCAGCGTGAGGTCGGGCGGCGCGGCCACGATGGCCTCCAGCGCGCTGCGCCCGTCGGTGAAATGCGTGGTCTCGTAGCCCGCGTGGCGCAGGTAGTCCTGCACCACGGAGGCGATGTCGGCTTCGTCTTCGACGATGGCAATGCGTGTCATGGCGATGCGCTCAGTGGCAGGGTAAGGGTCACGCGCAGCCCGCCCAGCGGCGAGGCCGATGCGTCGATGGTGCCGCCGTGCGCCTCCACGGTGGCGCGGCAGATCGACAGGCCCAGCCCCGAGCCGCCGTGCTCGCGGCTGCGCGAGGTCTCGCCGCGGAACAGGCGGTCGAACAGGCGCGGCAGCTCGCTCTCTGGCACGCCGGGCGCGCTGTCGTCGAACAGCAGCGTGAGGCAGTTGCCGGTCCACGCGCCTTCCACCGTCACGTCGATGCGCAGCGCGCCGCCTTCGTCGGTGTAGGCCAGCGTGTTCTCCAGCAGGTTCATGAACACCTGGTGCAGCCGGTGCGCGTCGCCGTCGATCGTGGGTTGCGAGAAGCTGTCGATGCGGTCGACGGCGGCGCGGTCGACCTGCACGCCGCGCTTGGCGAAGCGGTCGCGCGTGTGGTCCAGCGCCTCTTTGAGCAGCGACAGCGGGTACACCGTGGCGGTGAGCACGTCGCTGCGCGGCTCGCGCATGCTGCTGCGCAGGTCGTCCACCAGCTGGCCCAGTCGGATCACCTGGCGGTGCAGGCGCAGCGCGGTGCGCTCGTCGAAGGTGCGCACGCCGTCCTGCAGCGCCTCTATTTCCGCGCGCATGGCCGCCAGCGGCGTGCGCAGCTCGTGCGCCGCGTCGGCCAGCCAGGCGCGGCGCGAGGCCTCCACCGTGTCCAGCCGCTGCGCCATGTCGTTGAAGGTCTTGCCCAGCAGCGCCAGCTCGTCCGAGCCCTGCACTGCCACGCGGGTGGAGAGCCGCCCGCGCGCCACGTCCTGCGCGGCCTGCGTGAGCTCGTCGATGGGCTTGAACCAGCGCCGCGCCAGCAGCCACGACAGCACCAGCGCAAAGCCCAGGCCGCACAGGCCGGTGAGCACGATCACGCCCGACTGGCGCGCGATGAAGGCGCGGTCGGCCTCGCTCTCCAGCCCCTGCAGCGGGGCCAGCGCCAGATAGCCGACGACCGACTTGTTGTGCCGTATCGGCATGCGCGCGGCGTTGGCCAGGTCGAGGTCGGCGCCGACCACGCGCGCGCCGCCGGCGTCGAGCACGGCCAGGCGCTGGAAGATGGAGTCGTGCATGCCGCGCGGATCGGGAAACACCCAGGGCGGCGGCATGCCCGGCAGCCGGCGCGGCAGCAGGTCGAGCTGCGGGGAGGGCGGTGGCGGCGGCGGGGCGTTGACGTCGACGGCACCCGTGGTGCCGGTGGTGGAGGTGGTGGAGGTGGTGCCGGTGGTCCCGGTGAGGCCACCCGGCGTTCCGTCGGCGGCATTGCCCGGCGGTGCTGCGCGCATGGCGCGGTACTCGTACCAGGGCGGCAGCCGGCGCTCGTCGCCGTTGGCGGCGGCGCTGTCGAGCACGTTGGCGAAGCGGCCCATCTGCAGGCGCTGCCAGGCGTCTTCGTTGTCGCGCAGGTTCTTCCAGTCGCCGGTGGCCACGTAGTTCTTCAGCACCAGCTGCGCCAGCCAGTCCATGCGGCGGATCTCGATCTCGGCCACGTAGGAGCCCAGCCCGCGCTGCAGCGCAATGATCGACAGCCCCGCGAAGCTGATGAGCAGCACGATCAACAAGGCAGCCAGCGCCAGGAAGATCTTGCGGGAAAGGGTCAGTTGCGGCATGGGCGGGAGGCGGGCATGGCCGCATTCTGCGACATGCATGGGAGGCGGACCGGCGTGAGGTGAACAGGGCGCGAACGGCGTCGCGCAGGGGTGGAAACGGTGCGAAAACCGATGATGTCGGCCGAATGTGGAGGAAATTGGGAGAAACCGGCCGCGCCCTTGCGCGCTCCTTTTTCTTTGCCTGTTCTCCATCTTTTCTCCCGGATGCGGCCGCAGCATGGGCCCATGAATCCGGAACTGAGACTGGCGCTGCTGGGTGCGATCACCGTGTTTTTCTGGCTGGTCGCCCAGGCATGGACGCTGCTCGTGCTGTGGGCCGAGGGCTGCGCCACGCGGCCGGCCCGACCCGGAGCCACCCCCGAGGAGAAGACACCATGACCCTTTCGAACTCCCCCGCCCTGGGCCGCCGCGGCCTCCTGGCCAGCCTGGGCGCGGCCACGCTGGCGGCCACGGCACGCACCGCAGGTGCCACCGGCGCCACCAGCGCCACTGCCGCCACCACACAGAAGCTCCCGCTCACCGCGCAGACCACCGAGGGCCCGTACTACCTCGACGTGGCGCAGGTGCGCAGCGACATCACCGAAGGCCTGGAGGGCGTGCCGCTGCAGGTGCGCTTCACCGTGTGCGACACCGCCGGGCGGCCGCTGCCCCGGCTGCGCGTGGACCTGTGGCACTGCGACATGCAGGGCCGCTACTCGGGCTTCGGCGGGCAGGGCGACGACCGCTCGGGCGCCTTCGAGGGCAAGACCTTCCTGCGCGGCAGCCAGTTCACCGACCGCGACGGCATCGCTGCCTTCGCCACCGTGTACCCGGGCTGGTATGCGGGGCGCACCACGCACATTCACATGAAGGTGCTCAACGGCGCGCGCGCCGTGCTCACCTCGCAGTTCTTCCTGCCCGATGCGCTGAGCGAGTTCCTCTACACGCAGGTTTCGCCGTACCAGCGCTCGCGGGTGCGCGACACGCTCAACAGCGTCGACGGCATCGCGCTGCGCGCCGGCGACACCGTGCTGGGCGCGGTGCGCGAAGAGCGCCAGCGCTACGTGGCCACGCTCGCGCTGGTGGTGGACCCGGCGGCGAACCCGGTGGTCGACCGGCCCCTGCAAGGCGGGCCGGGCATGTCGGGCATGTCGGGGCCGCCGGGAATGCCGGGAATGCCCGCGATGCCAGGCATGACCGGGGCGCCGGGCCCGCAGATGGGCGCAGGCTTGCGGCCCGGTCGCCCGCGCACGCTGGAAGGCGCCGCGCGCATCAAGGCCCTGGTGCCGCCGCGCCCCGCGGGCTGACACGAGCAAACGTCCGCGCCTCCATCAACCCGCCGGCCGGTCTGCGAAGCTGAAGCCCACCCCATACACCGAGCGGATCCAGTCGTGCAGCGGCGCGACGTCCGCCAGCTTCTTGCGCAGGTTCTTGATGTGCCCGTCCACCGCGCGCTCGTTCACGTCGAGCGCGTCGAAGAACGCCGCCTCCAGCAGCTTCGCGCGCGTGAACACGCGCCCCGGGTCGTTCGACAGCGCGCGCAGCAGCAGCCACTCGCGGCGCGTGAGCGCCAGCGGCCGGTCTTCCAGCCGGGCGTTGCCGCGCGTGCCCGGCGCGCTGTCGAGCTTCACCGCGGCGGAGGGCCGTCCGGCGGCCAGCACCGCATCGCGCATCGCATGCCGGCGCAGCACCGTGTTCACGCGCGCCACCACCTCGCGCGGCGAGAAGGGCTTGCACACGTAGTCGTCGGCGCCCATGTCGAGCGCGCGCAAGCGGTCGTGCTCCTGCGCGCGCGCCGTCAGCATGATGATCGGGTGGTTGCTGTGCGAGCGCACCTGCTGCAGCACGTCGATGCCGTCCGAGATCGCCCGCGTGGCCACGCCCGCGGTCTTGCCCACCACGGCCGGTGCGGGCTGCTGCGCGGGCGGCAGCACGATGTCGAGCAGCGTGAGCGCCGGCGGCGCCGTCAGGATGCGTTCCAGCGCCGCCGCGCCGTCGCCGATCTGCTCCACCTCGTGGCCCGCGCCGTGCAGGTGCGCGAACAGCTCCGCGCGCAGTTGTGCGGCGCTGTCGCGCCCGTCTTCCACCAGCAGGATGCGTCCCATGGCTGCGGCCCTCCGGCTCAGAAAGAAGTGCCGATCTGGAACTGGAAGCGCTGCGTGCGGTCGGCCGCGATGTTGTTGGCCGTGTCCTCCTTCTGGTACAGCAGCGGCAGCGCGTACGCCAGGCGCAGCGGCCCCAGCGGAGAGATCCAGCTGATGCCGATGCCGGTGGAAGCGCGAATGCGGTTCTGCGCCTTCCACTGCGCGTCGGTCATGCTCGCCGTGCGGTCGGCAAACACGTTGCCCGCGTCGAGAAAGGTGTACAGCCGCAGCGTCTTGTCGTTGCCCGCGCCGGGAAAGGGCGTGCTGAACTCCATGTTGAAGATCGCCTTGCGCGTGCCGCCCAGCGAGCCCGCCGTGACCGCGTCGGTCGGGCCCAGCGAGTTCTGCTCGAACCCGCGGATAGAGCCCAGCCCGCCCGCGTAGAAGTTCTTGAAGATCGGGAACGTGCTGTTGCCCAGCGCCCGCGCGTAGCCCAGCTGCCCGTTCACGGCCAGCGTGTACTGCTTGGACAGCGGAAAGTACTGCTGGTACTGGTAGTTCGACTTCATGTAGCGCAGCTCGCTGCCCACGCCCACTTCGAGGTTGGCGCTCTGCAGCACGCCGCGCGTGGGCACCAGCGCGCTGTCGCGGTCGTCGCGCGACCAGCCCAGCGTGGCCGGAATGCCCACGATGCTCGAGCTGGCGCAGCTCACGCTCGGCGCGGTGCCCGTGCACTTGAAGTAGTCCAGGTAGGCCTGCGGCGTGGCCGTGTACACGTAGGAGCCGTCCACCAGCGCATAGGTGCCGTTGGTGCCCGGCGTGAACGAATAGCGCTCCACGCCGATGCCCAGGAACACCGTGTCCTGCTCGCCCACCGGAAAGCCGAAGCGCACCGAGCCGCCGTCGCTCGCGAGCTTGTAGTTGCCGTCGGCCTCGTAGTAGGGCCGCGTGGTGGTGTGGAACACGTTCAGCGTGCGCGAGATGCCGTCCTTGGTGAAGTAGGGGTCGGTCGCGGTCAGCGAGATGGTGCGGTTGTACGAGCTGGTGTTCACGTTCAGCCCCAGGTAGTTGCCGCTGCCGAACACGTTCTCCTGCGTGATGCCGAAGGTGAGCGACACCTTGTCGGTCGACGAATACCCCGCGCCCAGCTGCAGCGAGCCCGTGGGCTTCTCGGTGACGCTCACCGCCAGGTCGACCTGGTCGGGCGAGCCGGGCACGTCGACCGTGTCGACGTTCACGTCGGTGAAGAAGCCCAGTCGGTCGATGCGGTCGCGCGAGGCGCGGATCTTGTTGCCGTCGTACCAGGCGCCTTCGTACTGGCGAAACTCGCGGCGTATCACTTCGTCGCGCGTCTTGGCGTTGCCGCCGATGTTGATGCGCCGCACGTACGCGCGCCGCGAGGCCTCGGCACGCAGCACCATGGTCACGCGGTTGTTCTCGCGGTCGATCTCCGGCTCGGCCTTCACGCGCGCGAAGGCGTAGCCGAAGGTGCCGAAGTAGTCGCTGAAGGCCTTGGTGGTGGCGGCCACTTCTTCGCCGTTGTATGGCGCGCCGGGGCGGATGGTGACCAGCGTCTTGAACTCGTCTTCGCGGCCCATGTAGTCGCCCGCGAGCTTCACGCCGGCCACGACGAACTTGTGGCCTTCGGTGATGTTGATGGTGAGGGTGAGCGTCTGGCGGTCGGGCGAAATCGCGACCTGCGAGGAGTCGATGCGAAATTCGAGATAGCCGCGCGTGATGTAGTACGAGCGCAGGGTTTCGAGGTCGCCGTTGAACTTGGTGCGCGAATACTGGTTGGACTTGGTGTACCAGTCGAGCCAGCCGCCGGTGTCCTGGTCGAACAGGTCGAGCAGGGTGCTTTCGCTGAAGTCCTTGTTGCCGACCACGTGCACTTCCTTGATGCGCGCGGACTCGCCCTCGGTCACGGTGAAGGTCAGGTTCACGCGGTTGTTTTCCAGCGGCGTGACGGTGGTCACGACCTGTGCGTTGTAGAGGCTGCGGCTGATGTACTGCCGCTTGAGCTCTTGCTCGGCGCGGTCGGCCAGCGCCTTGTCGAAGGCCTGCCCTTCGGCCAGGCCGATCTCGCGCAGCGCCTTCTGCAGCGCGGCCTTGTCGAACTCCTTGGTGCCGACGAAGTCGACGTCGGCCACCGTGGGCCGCTCTTCGACCACCACCACCAGCACGTTGCCGTTCACGTCGATGCGCACGTCCTTGAACAGGCCCAGCTTGAACAGTTCGCGAATGGCGTTGCTGCCGCGCTCGTCGCTGTAGGTGTCGCCCGCCTTCAGGCCCATGGTGGCGAACACGGTGCCGGGCTCCACGCGCTGCAGGCCTTCGAGGCGGATGTCCCGCACGGTGAACGGATCGGTGGCCCATGCGGGAAGCGCGGCCAGCGAGGCAAGCAGCACGGCGGCCGCTGCGAGGGACTTCGGTAGATGCATCGCCGCATGGTCTTCGCCAATGTCGGAGAAATTTTGGACTTCCCCGTGGCGCTCGGGGCTGTGTTTTGGCTTTACTTTTCTTTGTTCAGCGTGTGGTCAGGGTGCTCGTCTCTTGGGGCTCTGCAGTGCGTTCTTTCGGTGTTTTTTAACCCGGCGGCCTGTTCACACGCCACGAGCAGCAGCAACAACTACTGCAAAACCAGAGCGCGAGTAGCGCCCTGTATCTCCAACAGCCGCTCCGCAGTTCGATCGATACCTTCCGCATCCATCAGCCGGTAGGTGCGCGCCGTGCGGCCGTTGTTGCGAACCAGGCGTGCGATGTAGGGCAGGTCTTGCTGCGTGATGACAGCTGCCGGCATCACGCCTTCCAGCTCGACGCCTTCGCACGGCAACAGCACGAAGTACTGGAGCCGCAGGTCGTCGGGCAACAGGCTGCGCAACTGCGTCGTCTTGCGTCCGCCCTGCCACGCCGGGTCTTTCACCTCGCGTGCGTTCTTGCAGCCGTTGATGCGCAGGAACCAGCGTGGTGGCGACTCGTCTGACTTCTCCCGGTAGACGAAGGCGTTGCGCCAGGCCTTGATTTCGAAGAGGTATACGCCTGTCTCGCAGACCAGCACCGCGTCGATGCGGGCCGTGCGCGCCGCATGCCCTTCGGGCATCGGAATGACGAGGTTGCGAAGAATGCGCAGGTGCGAAAAGGTGGGGCTGAACGCGCTGGCGAGCTGCTGCACGCCCAGCGTCGAGGCAGTGTCGCTGTGCAAGGCAATGGTCATTGGGTGGCTCCTTCGGTTGCGGAGCATCGCGCGGCTTTTGGGAGATTTTTCGTACGAGGTGTTTTCACGGCGAGTGCACGTGCATGCGCTTCACCGCCACTTCACATGCGCCCCCGCAACTTTTTCTGCGAACACGCGGCGTTCTCAAGATTCCTCCGAATTTGGACGAGAGCATGCGTGCCGGCGGCTCGATGAAGAGCAGCCCGCAACGCCACAACGAGTTTTTTCAATGAACCGAATCCCGATCCGTTTTCTTGCAGCCGCGCTGGCGGCCGGCAGCCTCGCGGGCTGCATCGTGCTGCCCCCGCCACCCATGCCCTACCGTCCGCCGCCGCCGGGCTGGCGCGGCGAACCGCCGCCGATGTCCTACGGTCCCGCCGGTGGACCACACAGGCCGCCGTCGCCCGAATGGCGCGAAGGCTGCAGAGGCTCCGAGGACCAACGCGGCGCGCCCGGCCCCGTCCCCGGCAGCGACTGCGCACGCACCGCGCCGGGCGAACCCGAGGCGCCGCCTCAAGGGGCTCGCTGATGGCGGCCGCGGGGCAACTGCAAACCGGCAGCCTCGGCGTGGTCATTGCCAGCGTGATCGCGCTGGGGCTCGGCGGCGTGGCGTGCCTGATGGCGTCGCTGTTCCTCGCCAACCTGCGCCAGGGCGCGAAGGCGCGCGAGCTGGCCGCGCAAGCCCGGCAGCACGCGCGGCAGCGGCTGGAAGACAGCCGCGTGCAAGACCTGCGGCCGCTGCTCGATGCGGCGTCGTGCGAGGCAGGCGGCAAGCCGCTTCGCGTCGACCTCCACTTACCACCGCAAGCCGTGCCCGTGCTCGCGATAGAGACCGAGCTGCGCGAGCTGCTCGCCAAGGTCACGGCCTATGCGGCCAGCGTGATGCATGCGGGGGCCACGCTGCAGGTGCGCGCGCACACCGAAGGCGAACAGGCGGTGATCCATTGGCACGACCTCGATGCCGTCGATGCGCGGCCGCCGCTCGCGCGCTTTTTCGACGGCGCGCACGCCGCGGCGGCGCTCGCGAGCGCCAGGGCGTGCGAGCGCATTGCCAGCGGGCACGGAGGGCGCATCTACTCGGCGCCGGACGCGGGCGGCGTGCTGGGGCTGACGTTGCGCTTGCCGCTGCTGCAGGCGTAGCGAACTCCAGCTTCAACGCGGGCCCCCGGCCCAGGCCAACATGGACAAACGGTAATGAAACCCCTGCGCTTTCTCTGCTTCAATCGCGGCTAGGATGGCCCCGGCGGCACCCGGATGGACGGTGGGCCGGCCGACTCCATCGCCATGAGCATCCGAACGCAGTCACTCCCCGATCTTTCTTCCCTCCCGGCCCGTCCCGTTGCCCCGCGCGGGGTCATGGCGCCGGCGTGCTAAACGCCACCGCCATGTGGCGCTGCCTCATCGTGGAGGACGACGCCGACAACGCGCGCTACATCGCCGAGGGCTTCCGCTCGCTCGGCCATGTGGCGGTGATCAGCCGCGACGGCGCCGACGCGCTCGCGCGCGCCACGGGCGAGTCGTGGGACCTGGTCATCCTCGACCGCATGCTGCCCAACGACGTGGACGGGCTGTCGATCCTCTCGACGATGCGCGCCCTCGGCAAGAAGACGCCGGTGCTGGTGCTCAGCGCACTGAGCGCGCTCGACGAGCGCGTGCGCGGGCTGAAGGCCGGCGGCGACGACTACCTGGCCAAGCCCTTCGCGTTCTCCGAGCTCGCCGCGCGCGCCGAGGCGCTGGTGCGGCGCTCGCGCACCGGGCCCGAGATCCGCACGCTGCAGCTGGCCGACCTCACGCTCGACCTGGCGCGCCGCCACGTGGAGCGCGCCGGCCGGCCCATCGCGCTGCAGCCGCGCGAGTTCAGGCTGCTGGCGTACCTGATGATGCATCCGGGCCAGGTGGTCACGCGCACCATGCTGCTGGAGGCGGTGTGGGACTACCAGTTCGACCCGCAGACCAACGTGATCGACGTGCAGGTGAGCCGCCTGCGCGGCAAGCTCGACGCGGGCGGCGCGCCCACGCTGATCCACACCGTGCGCGGCGTGGGCTACACGCTGGCCCCGCCAGAACAACAACAGCAACAGCCACCGCAATGACCCAGGCCCTGCGCCAGCTGTGGCGCTCGGTGGGCTTCAGGCTCGCCTTCTACTACGGGCTGCTGGTGGCCATCACCATGCTGGCGGCGCTGGCCATCGTGTACATGCAGACGGTGGGCGTGCTGCAGCAGCGCATGGTGCGCCAGGTGGCCGCGAGCATGCAGCAGCTCATGGTGCGCTACGACGCGCGCGGCACCGACGGCGTGGCGGGCGAGATATCGAACGCGCTGTCGGACGGGCGCAACTCCGACAACGAGATCTACCTGCTGACCGACCGCGACGGCGACAAGCGCGCCGGCAACCTCGACCAGATGCCCTCGGCCGCCCCCGACGCGGGCGACGGCGTGCACCGCCGCGTGGTGCGCGCGGGCCAGACGGTGGTGGCGTACATCGTGATCCGCCACCTGCCGGACGGCGGCCAGCTGGTGGTCGGGCACGACCTGCGCGACCAGGAGTCGATCGAGTCGCTGGTGGCCAGCGCCAGCGCGGCGGCGGGCATCGTGGCGGTGCTGCTGCTGATCGGCGGCACCTTCGTGTTCCGCCAGGAGCTGGAGCGCAGCGTGGGCGCGGTGCGCCGCACGGCCGCGCGCATCGCGGCCGGTGAGCTGCAGGAGCGCGTGGCGCCCTCGGGGCAGGAGGACGAGTTCGCGCTGCTGGAGCACGACATCAACGCCATGCTCGACCGCATCCAGTCGCTGATGGACGGGGTGCGCCACGTGTCCAACACCATTGCGCACAACCTGCGCACGCCGCTCACGCGGGTGCTGGTGCGGCTGCGCACGGTGGAGGAGGCGCTGCAGGCGAAAGAGGGGCGCGACCCGGAAGGTCCGCAAGGCCCGCACGATCACCCGCAGCGCGAGGCCGTGGCCACCGCCATCCGCGAGCTGGAAGAGCTGGCCGTGGTGTTCGAGAAGCTGCTGCAGATCGCCGAGGTCGAGGCCGGCGCGCGCCGCCAGCAGTTCGCGCCCGTGGCGCTGCACGTGATTGCCGACGACGTGGCCGAGCTGTACGAGGCGGTGGCCGAGGCGCGTGGCATCGTGCTGCTGCGCGAGCCCGCCGACATGGCGGTGGCGCTGGGCGACCGCGACCTGCTCGCGGGCGCGGCGGCCAACCTGCTGGACAACGCGCTGAAATACGCCGGCAATGCGGTGGAGGGTGGCACCGGCGGCACCGGCGGCACCGGCGCCACGGTGCGCATCGGCACGCACACCGTCGACGGCCGCGCGCAGCTCTTCGTGCAGGACAACGGCCCCGGCATTCCCGCGGCCGAGTACGAGCGCATCGGCGTGCGCTTCCACCGGCTGGACCGCAGCACGCCGGGCCACGGCCTGGGCCTGGCCAGCGTGCAGGCGGTGGTGGCGCTGCACGGCGGGCGGCTGCAGTTCGCCGATGCGCGCCCGGGCCTGCGCGCGTGCATCGACCTGCCGATGGCGGACGACTGAACGCACCGCGCGCGCCCGCCACATTGCCGAACGGCAATGTGTTGGTCATACACAGCAGCGCCCCGAATTCCTAGGATCGCTCGGCGCACAACCTGTGCCGATCAACGCAGTTCCAGGAGACATCAACGGTGAGAATCAAGAGTCAGAGAGACTTCTGCTCGGGCGTGCTTTTCAGCGCCTTCGGCGTGGCCTTCGCATGGGGCGCCACGACCTACAACGTGGGCTCGGGTGCCCGCATGGGGCCCGGCTACTTTCCCCTGATCGTGGGCATCCTCATTGCCCTCATGGGCGTGGCCATCACGCTCAAGGCGCTCAGCGTCGAGACGGAAGACGGCGAGCCCATCGGGCGCATCGCATGGAAGCCGCTGGTGTTCATCATCGGCGCCAACCTCATCTTCGGGGTGCTGCTGGGCGGGCTGCCGAGCATCGGGCTGCCGTCGATGGGGCTCATCGTGGCCATCTACGCGCTGACCTTCATCGCCAGCCTGGCGGGCGACAACTTCGGCTGGAAGGGCGTGACCGTGCTCGCCTCCATCCTCGCGCTGGGCAGCTACCTGGCCTTCGTGGTGGCTCTGAAGCTGCAGTTCCAGGTGTGGCCGACCTTCATCGCGGGCTGATTCACAGAAGAACAAGAAGACAAGACACATGGACCTGATTACCAACCTCTCGATCGGCTTCGGCGTCGCCTTCACGGCGCAGAACCTCGTCTACGCCTTCGTCGGCTGCCTGCTGGGCACGCTCATCGGCGTGCTGCCGGGCATCGGCCCGGTCGCGACCATCGCGATGCTGCTGCCCGCCACCTACGCGCTGCCGCCCGTGTCGGCGCTGATCATGCTGGCCGGCATCTACTACGGCGCGCAGTACGGTGGCTCGACCACCGCCATCCTGGTCAACCTGCCGGGCGAATCGTCTTCGGTGGTGACCGTGATCGACGGCTACCAGATGGCGAGAAAGGGGCGCGCCGGACCGGCGCTCGCCGCGGCCGGGCTGGGCTCGTTCTTCGCGGGCTGCGTGGGCACGCTCATCCTGGCTGCCTTCGCGCCGCCGCTGACCGAGCTGGCCTTCAAGTTCGGCCCTGCCGAGTACTTCTCGCTGATGATCCTGGGCCTGATCGGCGCGGTGGTGCTGGCCTCGGGCTCGCTGCTGAAGGCCATCACCATGATCCTGTTCGGCCTGGCGCTGGGCCTGGTCGGCACCGACGTGAACTCGGGCGTGGCGCGGTACAGCTTCGACATTCCGGAGCTCACCGACGGCATCGGCTTCATCGCCATCGCCATGGGCGTGTTCGGCTACGGTGAAATCATTGCCAACCTGGCCGTGCCCGAGCATGAGCGCGAAGTGTTCACCGCCAAGGTGAAGGGCCTGTGGCCCACCAAGCAGGACTTCAAGGACATGACGCCCGCGGTGCTGCGCGGCACGGCGCTGGGTTCGGCGCTGGGCATATTGCCCGGCGGCGGCGCGCTGCTGTCGGCCTTCGCGGCCTACACCATCGAGAAGAAGATGAAGCTCAAGGCCGGCGAAGTGCCGTTCGGCAAGGGCAACATCCGCGGCGTGGCGGGCCCCGAGTCGGCCAACAACGCCGGCGCGCAGACCTCCTTCATTCCGCTGCTGACGCTGGGCATCCCGCCCAACGCGGTGATGGCGCTGATGGTGGGCGCCATGACCATCCACAACATCCAGCCCGGCCCGCAGGTGATGACCAGCAACCCCGAGCTGTTCTGGGGCCTGATCGCCTCGATGTGGATCGGCAACCTGATGCTCATCGTGCTGAACCTGCCGATGATCGGCATCTGGATCAAGCTGCTGACCATTCCCTACAAGTGGCTGTTCCCGTCGATCGTGCTGTTCTGCGCGGTGGGCGTGTACTCGGAGAACAACAACACCTTCGACGTGTGGATGGTCGCCATCTTCGGCATCGTGGGCTACCTGTTCCTGAAGCTCAAGTGCGAGCCCGCGCCGCTGCTGCTGGGCTTCATCCTCGGGCCGATGATGGAAGAGAACCTGCGCCGCGCGCTGCTGCTGTCGCGCGGCGACTGGAGCGTGTTCGTCACGCGGCCGCTGTCGGCCGGGCTGCTGGTGGTGGCGGGCCTGCTGCTGGTGATCGTGCTGCTGCCTTCGGTGAAGGCCAAGCGGGAAGAGGCTTTCGTCGAGGAGTGACGGGCATCGAAAGGGCGCTGAAAGCCTCTGCAGCCTCAAGAGCCATCAAAGCCTCTGGAGGGTGAGAGACCCGTCGCGGCGGCACCATGGAACTCCGGGTCATACTCGCGGTCCCATGGTTCCGCCGCTTTTTCTCTCGATGCCGAACGTGCGCCCCTTCGCCTTGCCGACCCTTCTTCGTGCCCTCGCCGCCGGCGCCGCCCTTGTCGTCGCGTGCGGCTTGCATGCCCAGTCCCTGCCGCCGGGCGTGCGCCTGGGCATGTCGGCCGAGGAGCTGCAGGCTGCCGTGCCCGCCGCGCAACGCGTGCCGCGGCCCCAGCGCCTGAGCGGCGGCCTGGTCGGCAACTGGCACGGCGCGCCGGTCGAGATGGCGGGCCTGCTGTTCGAGCCGACCTTCTTCTTCGCGGCGTCGGAACTGCGCCGCGTCGAGTACGTGGCCACCGCGCAGGCCACGCCGGACAACGGCGCCTCGGCCTTCGCGGCGCTCGTGCAATGGGGCCGCGGCGTGTTCGGCACCGAGCTTGCGTCGCGCGACCCCGGCAGCGCCTATGCGGCCTGGGTGAGCAACGACACCGACGTGTACGTGCAGCAGGTGAGCGACCCGCGCCGTGCCAGCGTGCGCCTGGTGTACAAGGCGCGGCAGCTGCGCGACGGCAGCGAACTCTGAAAAAGAAGGGCCGCAGTGGCCCTTCTTTCGCATTCGCGGCTTCTTCCGAATTTTGGAGCGGTGAGCTTCAACCCGCTTCGCGCGACGCCAGCTTGCGCAGCACGCCTGAAAGCTCCTCGACGTCCACGGGTTTCAGCAAGTGGTGGTCGAAGCCGGCGCGCGCAATGCGCAGCCGGTCGTCGGGCTGGCCCCAGCCGGTGAGCGCGACCAGCCCCATGCCATGCAGCTGCGGGTGCGCGCGCAGCCGCCGCGCCAGCTCGCAGCCGTCCATGCCCGGCATGCCGATGTCCAGGATTCCGAAAGACGGGCTAAAGCTCTCGGCCTTTTCCAGCGCCTCGGGGCCGCTGAAGGCCACCGCGGTCTGCGCGCCCAGCAGGCCGAGCAGGGCCGCGAGCGACTCCGCCGCGTCGCGGTTGTCGTCCACCACCAGGATGCGATGCATCGAGGCGATGGCCTCTTGCGCCGCGTCGGCCTTCTTGCCGGCGCGCACGCTGTGGTCCAGCAGCGGCAGCGAGACGATGAACTCGCTGCCCTGGTCGGGCCCCTCGCTGCGCGCGGCGACGGTGCCGCCATGGAGCTCGACCAGGCTCTTCACCAGCGTCAGGCCGATGCCCAGGCCGCCCTGCGCGGCGCGCGCCGTGTCGCTCACCTGCACGAACATGTCGAAGATGGCGCCGAGCATGGCCTGCGGAATGCCCGCGCCGCTGTCCTTCACGCGCACCACCGCGTGGCCCTGGTCGTCGCGCTCGACGAACACGTCGATGCGCCCGCCCTCCGGCGTGTACTTGGCGGCGTTGTTCAGCAGGTTGGAAAACACCTGCGTGAGGCGCACGCTGTCGCCCTCGACTGCGAGCGAGCTGTCGGCCATGTGCAGCGTGAGCGTGTGCTTGCCCGCGTCCATCAGCGGGCGGCTGAGCTCGACCGCGCCGCGAATGACCTGGTCGAGCGCGAGCTCGGCGATCTGCAGCTCGATCTTGCCGCGCGTGATGCGTGACACCTCCATCAGGTCGCTCACCAGCCGCACCATGTGTTCCAGCTGCCGGCCCATGAGCTCGTAGTAGGGCAGCGCGGCTTCGGGCGCCAGCGCCTTGCGCTTGAGGATGGCCAGCGCCGTGCTCAGCGGCGCCATCGGGTTGCGCAGCTCGTGTGCCAGCGTGGCGAGGAATTCGGTCTTGCGCTTGTCGGCCTCGTTGAGGTCTTCGAGGATGCGGCGCAGCTCGTACTGCCGCCGCCGCGCGCGCAACGCGCTGCGCAGCGCGCTCACCAGCGAGGCCACGCGAATCGGGCGCTCCAGCACGGTGACGTTGGCCATGCCTTCCATGGCGGTCGCGATGGCGCGCGAGTCCGCGCCCTGGCGCGCCAGGATCAGCACCGGCAGGTCGGACCACGGGGGCTGGGCCGCGACCGCGGCGGCGAGCTCGGTGGCGCCGTTGCCGGCGAGCACTTCCTCGGACACCAGCAGCGCGCCCGCGCCATGGCCGATTTCGCGCAGCAGCGCGGGCAGGTTGGGGCACACCTGGGTCTCGATGCCGGCGTGCGAGAGCACGGCGGAGGCCATCACTGCGTCCTTGGCGGTGGCGGTCCGCATCAGCACGCGAAGCTGGGGCTCGCGCAGCTCGGGTTCGCGAGGCAAGGTGTCGCGCTGCGGGGTGTCGCTCGGCGGCTTCGCGGCCGCCGGGTGCGTGGTCGTGTCCGTCACTGCGGGGGTGCGGCAATGCCGTCGATCGGCACCGGCACACCGGTCAGGATGCCGCGGAAGTGGCGCAGCGGCTCGCCCACGTTCAGGCCCGTGGTGTCCATCGAGAACGCGCGAATGGAGCGCTCGTGCGCGCCGCCGCGCTTCTTGAGCACCGAGATCGCCTGGCGCACCTCGCCGTCGGCCTCGAAGTAGCGCAGCAGCACCACGGCGTCGGCCAGGTAGCTGGCGTCGACCGGCGTCTGCATCTGCATGCCGATCAGCCCGTGTTGCGCGCCGACCAGGATGGTCGCCACGCCCGACTGGCCGAGGTAGGTCAGCAGCTCGTGCAGCTGCACGATCAGAAAGCGCTCGTCGGGCATCGCGTTCAGGTAGCCGTTCAGGCTGTCGATGACCACCACCTTCGCGCCATGCTCGGTCACGGCCAGGCGAATCTCGTGCACCAGCTCGCCGGGCGAAAGCTCCGCCGGGTCGACCTGCTTGATGCGGATCTGGCCCGACTGCAGGTACGGGTCCAGCGTCATGCCCAGGCCCGTGCAGCGCGTGCGCAGGGTGTTGACGCTCTCGTCGAAGATGAAGAGCGCAGCCGATTCACCGCGCTTGGCGGCCGCGATGGCGAACTGCACCGCGACCGACGACTTGCCCGTGCCGGGCGCGCCCACCAGCAGGGTGCTGGTGCCGTTCTCGAGCCCGCCGCCGAGCAGCGCGTCGAGTTCCTCGATGCCGCTGGGCAGCTTGGTGAGCGCGGCGTCGTTCACGTGCTCGGCCGCTACCAGGCGCGGAAACACCTGCAGCCCGCCGCGATGGATCTTGTAGTCGTGGTAGCCGCCGCGAAACGACTGGCCGCGGTACTTCACCACCAGCAGGCGGCGGCGCGACGCACCATAGTCGGAGTTCGACTGTTCCAGCCGCACCACCGCGTGCGCGATGCTCTGCACCTGCAGGTCGTGCTCGGTGGCGGTCATGTCGTCGAGCAGCAGCACGGTGCACTGGCGGCCCGCGAAGAACTGCTTGAGCGCCAGGATCTGGCGCCGGTAGCGCAGCGAGGTGCCCGACAGCAGGCGCAGTTCGGACAGCGAGTCGAACACGATGCGCGAGGGCTTCAGCGCCTCCACGTCGCTCAGGATGCGCAGCGTGGTTTCGCTGAGTTCCACCTCCGAGGGGTGGAACATGGTGTATTGCTCTTCGGGCTGCAGGCTGTCCTGCGTGGGGAGCATCTCGCGCACATGGATGCCCGACACGTCCCAGCCGTGCGAGGCGGCCACGCCGCGCAGCTCGGTCTCGGTTTCAGAGAGGGTGACGTACAGCACCGACTCGCCGCGCGCCACGCCTTCGAGCAGGAACTGCATCGCGATGGTGGTCTTGCCGGCGCCGGGCGTGCCTTCGAGCAGGTACAGCCGGTTGGGCTCGAGGCCGCCGCCGAGCACGTCGTCCAGCCCGGGCACGCCGACGCTCAGCAGTCTGTGGGAGTCCGGCGCCATGTTGCTCCTCCGTGATGAGAATCGTGGTTAGAAAAAGGTTTGATACCAAATTCAATCATCGAAGCAACGTGGCGCGTGCAGGACGGCGCCGCGTGGCGCGGCGTGCGCCGACGCGTCAGGGGCGTCAGGGGCGGGTGGCGGAGTTGTCCTGCACCGCGCGTCGGAATCGTCCGGCTGGCGGGCGGGGGAGGGCGTGGACACTGCCCTTCCGGCCCCGGCCGCACCCTCACACCCCTCACCCTTAGCTCTTCAGGAGAAGACGATGCGCGAAGACACCGAGATCCGCATTCCCCAGGACGATGAACGGATCGACGTCACCGATCTCAAGGAGGTCGACTACTGGACCCAGTGGTTCGGCGTGAGCGAGGAGCGGCTGCGCACCGCCGTGGCGTCGGCGGGCACGGTGAAGGACGACCTGCGCATCTATCTCGGCCTGCCCTGAGCCGGCCAGCAAATCACCCGGGTTAGCCGACGGGCCAATGACCCGGGCCGGCCTCTGCATTCAGAGGCGCTGTTTCACCCCGCGGCCAGCATGCCGCGCTCTTCGATGAACGCCACCACCTCGGCCACGCCCGTGTGGGTCTTCAGGTTGGTCATCACGTAGGGGCGCTGGCGGCGCATGCGCTGCGTGTCCTGTTCCATCACGTCGAGGTTGGCGCCCACGTAGGGCGCGAGGTCGGTCTTGTTGATCACGAAGAGGTCGCTCTTGGTGATGCCCGGGCCGCCCTTGCGTGGAATTTTCTCGCCCGCGGCCACGTCGATCACGTAGATCGTCAGGTCCGACAGCTCGGGGCTGAAGGTGGCGGCGAGGTTGTCGCCGCCCGACTCGACGAACACGATGTCGGCGTTCGGAAAGTCTTCCAGCATGCGGTCGATGGCCTCGAGGTTGATGGAGGCGTCTTCGCGGATCGCGGTGTGCGGGCAGCCGCCCGTTTCCACGCCCATGATGCGTTCGGCCGGCAGCGCCCCCGCAACGGTCAACAGGCGCTGGTCTTCCTTGGTGTAGATGTCGTTGGTGATGGCGATGAGGTCGTACTTGTCGCGCATCGCCTTGCAGAGCATTTCGAGCAGCGTGGTCTTGCCCGAGCCGACCGGGCCGCCGATGCCCACGCGCAGCGGGGGCAGTCTCTTGGTGCGATGGGGAATGTGGTGCAGGGCGGAGGTCATGTCGGGGGTCCGTTCGGTTCAGCTTCGGAAGAGGCGGGAATATTGTGTTTCATGGCGCGCCGAGAGCACGGCCAGCAGCGGTGCGAAGGCTTGCCGCTCGTCGTCGCCCAGTGCCATGGCGCGGGCCACGGCGTCGGGAATTTCCTGCGACAGCCGCCCCAGGATGCGCTGCCCCGCGCTCTGGCCCAGCGGCACGGCCTTCACGGCCGCCGCCACCATGTTCTCGGCCCAGCCGAAGGCAAAGGCCAGGCAGCCGTCGTGCACGCTGGCGTCGGTGCGGCTCACCGCGAAGGCGAAGGCCACGGGGTAGGTGGCGGGCAGGCCGGCGAAGACTTCGGCCGTGTCCGCGTGGTGCAGCTTGAGCCACTCGACGAAGGAGCGGCCCATCTGTTCGGTCTGAAGGAAGAACTCGGCGGATTCGCGCGTGTTCATCACCCACTGGTTGAGTTCGCGCACGCGCTGCATGTCGTTGGCGCGCCAGGCGCCGACGGCCTGTGCGAACAGCGCGAGGTCGCCGCGCGCGAAGCCCAGGTGCAACTGGTCTGCCAGCCATTCGGCGGCGCGCGGTTCTGAATCGATGCCCGCCCACTCGACTGCGGCCTCGACGCCTTCGGAGTACGAGAAACCGCCGACCGGCAGGGCGGGGGAGGCGAGCCAGATGAGTTGCAGGAGGCTGTGGGGGCCTGGGGTCATGTCACTTGTCGTTGGCGTTGTTGTTCAGGGCGCGTGAACAGGCCGCCGCTGGCGAACCGCGATCAACCACCGCCCTGAACCACGCCCGACACAAGCAGCCAGCCTCATTTCAGTGCGAATGACCGTGATGGTCACGACCGTGCGAATGGTCATGGTCATCGAGCAGTTCAGGCGCAAGCACCAGCGGCTTCGGCCCCTTGCTGCTGCCGTGCGAATGATCGTGGTTGTGCCCGTGATCGTGGCCGTGCGCGTGGTCGTGGCCATGACCGCCGCCATGCGATCCATAAGCACCGCCCTCGGGCTCGAAGGCTTCGTCGACGGCCACCACGATCAGGTGCATCGAACGCAGCATGTCGGCCAGCACATGGTCGGGCTCGATCTTCAGGTGGTCGGGCTTGAGCTCGATCGGCACATGCCGGTTGCCCAGGTGATAGGCCGCGCGCGTCAGGTCGAAAGGCGTGCCGTGGGCCGTGCAATGGGTGATGCGCAACACCGGCTGCGGCGCCGCGATCACGCGCACCAGCGAACCGTCTTCCGCCACCAGCACATCGCCACCCCGCACCGCGGTGCCGCGCGGCAGGAACACGCCGATCTGTCGACCCTGCGAATCGGTAGCGTCGAAGCGGCTTTTCTGGCGGACGTCCCAGTCGAGCTCGATGGTGGCGGCGCGCTTGAGCAACACGGGCGCGAGACCGCGGCCCTGGGGCATGAGTTTGTTGGCGGTGAGCATGGTGGCTTGCGGCTCCAAATGAGGCGGGCTAATATAACGCTTGTTATAACTTTTGTTCAACGGAGCGTCGCATGTCCGCCCTCAAACTGACCCAGATCGGCAACTCGGTCGGCGTCATCCTGCCCAAGGAAGTTCTGGCGAGCATGAACGTGGGCAAGGGCGACACCGTCTATCTCACGCAGGCTGCCAACGGTGGCGTGACGATCACGCCATACGACGACGAGTTCGAACGCCAGATGGATGCCGCGCGCCGCGTGATGAAAAAGCGGCGCAACGTCCTGCGTGAACTCGCCAAGTGAGCGCTGCCAACCAGCACTGGGTCTGGCTGAACATTCGTGTGATCCAGCTGGTGCATGAAGAACAGCTCGCCGAGCACGGCGGACCGGCCGGCGTGCGCGACGAAGGAATGCTGGCTTCCGCGATGGGCCGGCCGCAGAACCGGGCGATGTACGAGTCCCCCGACGCTGCAACGCTGGCCGCGAGCTACGCCTTCGGCATTGCGCGCAATCACCCGTTCGTGGATGGCAACAAGCGAACCGCCTTCGTGGCGATGGAGACCTTTCTCGCCCTCAACGGATTCGAGCTTCTTGCCTCCGATGAAGACTGCGTGATGAAGACGCTCGGCCTCGCGGCAGGAGACATCGACGAAGCATCCTTTGCGCAATGGATTCGCGACCACCTCGCGCCGCGCGAGCCCTGACATTCAGAACAGGAAATACCGCTGCGCCATCGGCAGCAGCTTCGCCGGCTCGCAGGTCAGCAGGTGCCCGTCGGCGCGCACCGCGTACGTTTGCGCGTCGATTTCCATCTTCGGCGTATAGCCGTTGTGCACCATGTGCTGCTTGCGCACGCCGCGAATGTTCTTTACCGCGCTCAGCTGCTTGCTCAGGCCGTAGCGCTCCTTGATGCCCGAGGCCAGGCCGGCCTGCGACACGAAGGTCAGCGAGCTCCTGGCCAGCGAGCCGCCGTAGGCGCCGAACATCTGGCGGAAGTGCACCGGCTGCGGCGTGGGAATCGATGCGTTCGGGTCGCCCATGGCGGCCATGGCGATGGTGCCGCCCTTCAAAATGGTGAATGGCTTCACGCCGAAGAAGGCCGGCTTCCAGATCACGATGTCGGCCCATTTGCCGACCTCCAGCGAACCCACCTCGTGCGCGATGCCGTGCGCAATGGCGGGGTTGATCGTGTACTTGGCCACGAAGCGCTTCGCGCGGAAGTTGTCGTTGCGCTCGTTGTCCTCGGGCAGCTTGCCGCGCTGCAGCTTCATCTTGTGCGCGGTCTGCCAGGTGCGGATGATGACCTCGCCGACGCGGCCCATGGCCTGGCTGTCGGAGCTGAACATGCTGATGGCGCCCAGGTCGTGCAGCACGTCTTCGGCGGCAATGGTTTCCTTGCGGATGCGCGACTCGGCAAAGGCCAGGTCTTCCGCGATGCCGGCGTCCAGGTGGTGGCACACCATGAGCATGTCGACGTGCTCGTCGAGCGTGTTCACGGTGTAGGGCATCGTGGGGTTGGTCGACGACGGCAGGAAGTTGCCCTCGCCCACCACCCGCAGGATGTCCGGCGCATGCCCGCCGCCCGCCCCCTCGGTGTGAAAGGCGCAGATGGCGCGCCCGCCCACGGCGGCGATGGTGTTCTCCACGAAGCCCGACTCGTTGAGCGTGTCGCTGTGGATGGCCACCTGCGTGTCGGTGGCGTCGGCCACGTCCAGGCAGTTGCTGATGGCCGCGGGTGTGGTGCCCCAGTCTTCATGCAGCTTCAGGCCGATGACGCCGGCGTCGATCTGCTCGTGCAGCGCATCGGGCAGGCTGGCGTTGCCCTTGCCCAGGAAGCCCAGGTTCATGGGAAACGCATCGGCGGCCTGCAGCATGCGCTCGATGTGCCAGGGGCCGGGCGTGGCCGTGGTGGCGAAGGTGCCGGTGGCCGGGCCGGTGCCGCCCCCCAGCATGGTGGTCACGCCGGACGACAGCGCCTCTTCGATCTGCTGCGGGCAGATGAAGTGGATGTGGCTGTCGATGCCGCCGGCGGTGACGATGTTGCCCTCGCAACTGATGATCTCGGTGCCCGGGCCGATGACGATGTCCACGCCCGGCTGCACGTCGGGGTTACCGGCCTTGCCGATGGCCACGATGCGCCCGCCCTTCAGTCCGATGTCGGCCTTCACGATGCCCCAGTGGTCCAGGATGAGCGCGTTGGTCAGCACCGTGTCGACGGCGCCGCCAGCGGTCGGGCCGCTGCCCGTGCCGTCGCGCGTGCGCTGCGACTGCGCCATGCCGTCGCGAATGGTCTTGCCGCCGCCGAACTTCACCTCTTCGCCGTAGCCGCCGGCGCGCAGGGTGTAGTCGGCCTCGACCTCGATCAGCAGGTCGGTGTCCGCCAGGCGAACGCGGTCGCCCACGGTGGGGCCGAAGATTTCGGCGTAGGCACGCCTTGAAATGGTGGCCATCAGAGCTTTCCTTGAACGAGGCCGCGAAAGCCGTAGACGACGCGGTCGCCCGAAAAATCGACCAGCTCGACGGTGCGCTGCTGCCCCGGCTCGAAGCGCACGGCGGCGCCCGAGGCGATGTTCAGCCGCATGCCGCGCGCGGCCTCGCGGTCGAAGCCGAGCGCGCCGTTGGTCTCGGCGAAGTGGTAGTGCGAGCCGACCTGGATGGGGCGGTCGGCGGTGTTCTGCACCACCAGCGTGAGGGTGCGGCGGCCGGGGTTGAGCGTGTGCTCGCCGTCGTCGGTGAGGAGTTCGCCGGGCGTCATGGCCGGCCTCAGATCGCTTGCGCGAGCAGCGTGGCGCCCAGGCCGACCACCGCGGCACCCGCCACGCGCGGCAGCCATGCGTTGGCATGACGCAGCGACCAGCCCAGCGCGATGCCGGCCCCGTGCAGCAGCACCGTCGCGCCGACCATGCCGGCCAGCGTGCGGGCCGCGCCGTCTTCATTCGCCAGCTCGTGGCCATGCGCCACGCCGTGGAACACCGCGAAGGCGCCCACCACCGCCATCGCCACGCCGGCCGGCAGGTGCACGCGCGTGGCCACCAGCAGGCCCAGCACCAGCAGCGAGGCCGCGATCATCGGTTCGACCGCCGGCAGCTGCACGCCGGCCAGGCCCATCAGCGCGCCCACCAGCAGCATGCCGGCGAAGGCCAGCGGCGCCCAGAGCAGGTCGGGCCAGGCGCGGCGCGCGGACAGGGCGCTCCAGAAACCGACCGCGACCATGGCGGCCAGGTGGTCGGCGCCGGTCAGCGGGTGCAGAAAGCCGGTGCTGAAGCCGTGGTGCATGCCGCCGTCGACACCGACGTGGGCGCTGGCGGCCAGCGGCAGCAGCAGGGTGGCAAGCAGGGTGGCAAGCAGGGGGAGGGACTTGGCGAAGCGCATGGAAAAGGTCTTTCTTCTTGTCGGGAGAGGTTCAGACGATGGGCTGGTGCACGGTCACGAGCTTGGTGCCGTCGGGGAAGGTGGCTTCGACCTGGATGTCCGGAATCATCTCGGCGATGCCGTCCATGACGTCGGCGCGGGTGAGCACGGCGCGCCCGTCGCTCATGAGCTCGGCCACGCTCTTGCCGTCGCGGGCGCCTTCCATCACGGCGGCGGAAATCAGCGCGATGGCCTCGGGGTAGTTGAGCTTCAAGCCGCGGGCCTTGCGGCGTTCGGCCAGCAACGCCGCGGTGAAGATCAGCAGCTTGTCTTTTTCGCGCGGGGTCAGTTCCATGGGATCGGCATCGGGTGGCTGGAGGAGGCGGCCATTATGGGGAAGACGGCTTCTTTGCAACAGTCGTGCCCTGTTCGCCAAAAGCCGTACAGGTGGCATGAAAGATGCACCTTTTCGGTGTGAGTACCGACGCCCCGCCCCTTCCTCCCGACGACGCTCCGCAGCGCATCGTCAAGGTACGGCGCGACTACAACAGCTGGGTGGCCAGCGAAACGCTCGAGGACTACGCCCTGCGCTACACGCCGCAGCGCTTTCGCAAGTGGTCCGAATGGCGGGTGGCCAACACGGCCTTCGGCGCGGCGTCGTTCCTGATTTTGGAAGCGGTGGGCGCTACGCTGCTGGTGCAGTACGGCTTCGCCAACGCGTTCTGGGCGATCCTGGCAACGGGGCTCATCATCTTCCTGGCGGGCCTGCCCATCAGCGTGTACGCGGCGCGCTACGGGGTGGACATGGACCTGCTGACGCGCGGCGCCGGCTTCGGCTACATCGGCTCCACGCTCACCTCGCTGATCTACGCGAGCTTCACCTTCATCTTCTTCGCGCTCGAGGCGGCGGTGATGGCCTATGCGCTGGAACTGGCGCTGGGCATTCCGCCGGTGTGGGGCTACCTGGTGTGCGCGCTGGTGGTGATTCCGCTGGTCACGCACGGGGTGTCGGCCATCAGCCGGCTGCAGTTGTGGACGCAGCCGCTGTGGCTGCTGATGCTGGTGGTGCCCTTCGGCTATGTGCTGGTGCGCGATCCTGGTGCGTTTGCAGGCATTACGCACTACAACGGTGTCAGGGCCGGCACGCAGGGTTTCAATCTGCACCTGTTTGGCGCAGCCCTGACGGTCGGCATTGCGCTGATCACGCAGATGGGCGAGCAGGCCGACTACCTGCGCTTCATGCCCGCGCGCACCGCCGGCACCGCGCGCCGCTGGTGGGCCGGCGTGCTGGCCGGCGGGCCGGGCTGGGTGGTGCTGGGAGTCTGCAAGATGCTGGGCGGGGCGCTGCTGGCGTACCTGGCGCTCACGCACATGGTGCCGGCCGACCGCGCGGTCGACCCCAACCAGATGTACCTGGCGGCCTACGAATACGTGTTTCCCAACTACGGCTGGGCGGTGGCGGCCACGGCGCTGTTCGTGGTGATCTCGCAGCTGAAGATCAACGTGACCAACGCCTATGCCGGCTCGCTGGCGTGGAGCAACTTCTTCTCGCGCGTGGCGCACAGCCACCCGGGGCGCGTGGTGTGGGTGGTGTTCAACGCGCTCATCGCCTTCATGCTGATGGAGATGAACGTGTTCGAGGCGCTGGGCGACGTGCTGGGCCTGTTCGCCAACATCGCCATCGCCTGGATGATGGCGGTGGTGGCCGACCTGGTCATCAACAAGCCGCTGGGGCTGTCGCCGCCGGGCATCGAGTTCAAGCGCGCGCACCTGTGGGACATCAACCCGGTGGGCGTGGGCGCGATGGCGCTGGCCTCGGTGCTGTCGATCACGGCGCACCTGGGGGTGTTCGGGCCGCTGGCGCAGGCGTTTTCGGCGCTCATCGCGCTGGGCACGGCGCTGGTGGCCTCGCCGCTCCTGGCCTGGGCCACCGGCGGCAAGTACTACCTGGCGCGCGGCTCCGACGAGGCGCACGGCGCGGTGGCTTTCGCGCCCGCCGAAGGCCCGCGCGCGGTGCGCTGGGCGCGGGTGGAAACCGGCAGCTACCAGCGCCTGAAGGTGCAGCACTGCGTGATCTGCGAGCGCGAGTACGAAGGCCCCGACATGGCCCACTGCCCGGCCTACCAGGGCGCGATCTGCTCGCTGTGCTGCACGCTGGACGCGCGCTGCGGCGACCTGTGCAAGCCGCACGCGAGCCTGTCGTCGCAGTGGTCGGCGGTGCTGCGCTGGCTGCTGCCCCGGCGCAGCTGGCGCTACCTGGACACGGGGCTGGGCCACTTCCTGCTGCTGATGCTGGTCATCGTGCCGCTGCTGGCGGTGGTGTTCGGCGTGCTCTACCAGCAGGAGCTCCGCGCCTTCGGCGAGGGCGCGCTGGAGCTGGCCTCGCAAGCCGACGTGGCCGCGGCGCTGGCGGGGGTGCAGAAGCTGTCGCTGCGCTCGGGCTTCCTGAAGGCGTACATGGCGCTGCTGGTCATCGCGGGCATCGTGGCGTGGTGGCTGGTGCTGGCGCACCAGAGCCGCAAGGTGGCGCAAGAAGAATCGAACCGCCAGACGCACCTGCTGGTGCGCGAGATTGAGCTGCACCGCGAGACCGACCGTGCCCTGCAGGCTGCCAAGCAGACGGCCGACGAGGCACGCGAAATCGCGGAGCACGCCAAGCTCGCGGCCGAGCAGGCCAAGCAGGCCGCCGACCAGGCCAACCAGGCCAAGAGCCGCTACATCAGCGCCATCAGCCACGAGCTGCGCACGCCGCTCAACAGCATCCTGGGCTACGCGCAGCTCATGGGCGAAGACCACTCGGTGCCGCCGCACCGGCAGCAGGCCGTGGCCGTCATCAAGCGCGGCGGCGAGCACCTGCTGTCGCTCATCGAGGGCACGCTGGCCATCGCGCACATCGAGGCCGGCAAGCTCACGCTGCACGCGCAGCCGATGCGCTTCGCCGACACGCTGCGCGAGCTGGCCGACATGTTCGAGCTGCAGGCGGCGGAGAAGGGGCTGCAGTTTCGCTTCGAGGCGGCCGGCTCGCTGCCCGAGGTGGTGCGCGCGGACGAGAAACGGGTGCTGCAGATCCTCATCAACCTGCTGGGCAACGCGATCAAGTTCACGGCGGCGGGGCAGGTCACGCTGCGGCTGGCGTATGCGCGCGAGTTCGCGTCGGTGGAAATCGAGGACACCGGGCCGGGCATGCCGGCCGAGGACATAGCACGCATCTTCGAGCCCTTTGCGCGTGGCAATTCGGCGGGCGCGTCGGCTGCGCCGGGCGCGGGGCTCGGCCTGACCATCGCCAAGATGCTGACCGACCTGATGGGCGGCGAGATGAAGGTCAGCAGCACGCCGGGCGTGGGCTCGCTCTTCTGCGTGCGGCTGTTCTTGCCGCGCGTGCACGACACGGTGCTCGGCGCCGCGCGGCCGGCGCCGGCCCAGCGCACGCGGCGCGGCTACGAAGGCCCGCGCCGCCGCCTGCTGGTGGTCGACAACGAGGAGGCCGACCGCGACCTGCTGGGCCACGTGCTCGCGCCGCTGGGCTTCGAGCTGCGCAGCGCGGCCAGCGGGCACGACGCGCTGGACCTGATTGCCGCCGGCTACCGGCCCGACGCGATGTTCGTCGACCTTGCGATGCCGGGCATCGACGGCTGGGAAACCATTCGCCGCGCGCGCAAGCTCGGGCTGACCGAGGCCGCGGTGGCCATCGTGTCGGCCAATGCCTTCGACAAGGGGCTGGACAACGACGTGGCCATTGCGCCGGAAGATTTCTTCGTCAAGCCGGTGAGGCACAGCGAACTGCTCGACTGGCTCGGACGCCGGCTCGGCCTGCAGTGGACCGACACCGCCGCCAAGGCCGTGCCGGTGGCCCCGCGCACGTTGCAGGCGCCTACGCTGGCACGCCTGCGCGCGCTGGAAGAAGCGGTGAGCCTGGGCTACTTTCGCGGCATCATGAACCAGCTCGACGCCATCGACGCGGCGCAGCCCGAATGCGCGGGCTGGAGCGAAACGCAGCGCGTGCTGGCGCGCCAGTTCCAGTTCGAAGCCATGAGCCGCGCGCTCGCCGAAGCCGTTGAAAGCGCCGCATGACACAGACGCCTCCCCACGCCATCGATCCGCACGTCGTCAACCCCTCGCCCCTGGCGCGCACGCTGCGCGAGCAGCAGGGCGCCAACAGCGACCTGGTGCTGATCGTCGACGACGTGCCCGACAACCTGGCCGTGCTGCACGACGCGCTCGACGAGTCGGGCTACACGGTGCTCATCGCCACCAACGGCGAGCAGGCGCTGCAGCGCGCGGCGCAGGCGCGGCCCGACATCGTACTGCTCGACGCGATGATGCCGGGCATCGACGGCTTCGAGGTGGCGCGCCGGCTGAAGGCCGATGCGGCCACGGCGCACATCCCCATCGTGTTCATGACGGGGCTCACCGAAACCGAGCACCTGGTCGCGGCGCTGGAGGCCGGCGGTGTCGACTACGTCACCAAGCCCATCAAGCCCAAGGAAGTGCTGGCACGCATGAACGTGCACCTGCAGGGCGCGCGCCGCGCGCGGCAGGACGCGCGCCAGGCCGGCCAGGCGCGCAACGCGCTCGACGCCTTCGGCTACGCGAGCATCACCGTGCGGCTGCCCGAGGGCCGGTTGATCTGGCAGACGGCGCTGGCGCGCGACCTGCTGCAGCGCTACTGCGAAACGCGCGCTCCCGAAACCCCACCCGCCGTGCTCGAGTGGCTGCGCAAGCACACGCCCGATGCGCGCCAGCGCGGCATCGAGCCGCCGGCGCTCTCCATTGCGCAGGGCGCCGGCAGCCTCACCTTGCGGCTGCACCAGCAGACCAGCAGCGACGACGACGGCGACGAGTGGATGATCATCATGCGCGAGGTGTCCGACACCGGCGTGATCGAGGCGATGAGCCTGAGCCTGAAGCTCACGGCGCGCGAGGCCGAGGTGCTGTACTGGGTGGTCAAGGGCAAGACCAACAAGGACATCGGCGAGATCCTGGGCAGCAGCCCGGCCACGGCCAAGAAGCACCTGGAGCGGGTGTACGTGAAGCTGGGCGTGGAAACGCGCACCGCCGCGGCCGGCGTGGCCATCAAGCGCATCCGCGAATTGCAGCCGCAGTTCGAGATCTGAAGGCGCATGCGGCGCGGCGGCCCGCCGGGGGCCGGCAGCGTCATGGCGCCGACTTTCCGCGTCCCTAGAATGTTTCGAGGGCCCCCGGGACGCGCGCGATGAACAACAACAGGCACACGACAACCATCCGACCGCCATGCGCGGGCGGAATGCTCGCGGCTTGCTGCCTGTTGCTCGCCGCGGGGGCGCACGCGGCGGGCCACTTCGACGTCGACGACGCCAGCACGCTGGACCCCGGCCAGTGCCAGTACGAAACCTGGTGGGGCCGCACGGGCGTGGAGCCTGTCACCGGTTTTCACTTCGGACCCGCCTGCCGCGTCGGGCCGGTCGAGCTGGGGCTGAACTTCGACCGCACGTCTGTGGCCGGCGTGCACACGGTCACGGGCGGGCCGCAGCTCAAGTGGAACTTCTACGGCCAGGCGCCCGACGCGCCCTTCAGCGCCGCCGTGTCGATGGGCGCGGTGTTCGACCTGAAGCGCGGCGGCAGGGCGGGCGGGCAGTTCGTCGTGCCGGTCACCTGGCGGCCATTCGACAGCCTGCAGGTGCACGCCAACCTCGGCGCCGACTGGGCCAACGGCACCGGCGCGCGCACCTCGCGCAAGGGCGCGGCCATCGAGTGGGCGCTGAACGACACCGTGTCGCTGATTGCCGAGCGCAACCGTGCATCCAACGTATGGACCTCGCGCGTGGGCGGGCGCTTCAGCCTCACGCCGCTGATCAGCGTGGACGTGAGCACCTCGCGCACCGGGCCGCAAGGGGTGCGCGGCTTCGTGGTCGGGCTGAACCACGAGTTCAGCTGGAAGTAAGGCTTCAAAGTAAAGCTTCGAGCAAAAACTTCGAGGTAAAGCTTCAGTGGCGCCGCAGATAGCGTGGCGTGCGTTCCACGGACTGGTTTTTTTGTCGGCAGGGCGGTCGACCCTGCTGACTTTTATTTCCATTTGCATAAGATTTGGGCACAACTTCCAACAACACCGTGACGACATCGCCCGTTCTGGACTTCAAGTTCGCCGTTCCTCCAGCGGATTTCCTCGCGCACCCCTCCGGAAATCCCTTGGGCATGGTGAGGGACCGAACGTCCAAGCCGCAGCGCAACCCGCGGCTTCGCGGGCTGCAGTGCCTGCGCTGCGATGCGCTCTACCCGGTGACGCTGGCGCACGACGGCTGCCCGGCCTGCCGGCGCGCGGGCTTCCACGTGGCCTTGCGCGCCAGCTACCTGCCCGAAGGCGACGCTGACGGCGAGGCGCACAGCGCGCATGGCATGCCCATGCCCTACACGGCGCCCTTCACGCTCGGTGAAGGGCAGACACCCCTTCACGACATGCCCCAGTTGGCGCAAAAGTTCGGCGTGGCGCGGCTGGCGTTGAAGGACGAGTCGTGCAACCCGACCGGCTCGCACAAGGACCGCATGACGGCAATGGGCGTGTCGCAGGCGCTCGACTTCGACGCCCACACGCTGGTGCTGGCCTCGTCGGGCAACGCCGCGGTGTCGGCGGCGCACTACGCCTGGGCCGCGGGCCTGGGCTGCGAGGTGGCCACCTACGAAGGCATGCCCGCCACGTACACGCGCCAGCTCGACGCCTTGGGCGCGCGGCGCTACGTGTTCGCCGACAACGCGGGCCGCTGGGCCTTCGTGCGCGAGCGCTCGCAGCACCCCGGCTACTTCGCGCTCAGCAACTACCGGCTGCCCGCGCTGGGCAGCGCGCCGCTGGCCATCGAGGGCTACAAGCCCGTCGCGCTCGAGTGCATGACGCAGGGCGGCCTGCCCGACCACATCGTGATTCCCACCGCGCGCGGCGACCTGGCCTGGGGCATCTACGCGGGATTTCGCGACCTGCTGGCCGCCGGGCGCATCACGCGACTACCCAAGTTGTGGCTGGTGGAGCCGTTCCCGAGGCTGTCGCGCGTGTTCGCGGGCGGCGCCATCAACGGCAGCTACCCGGGCCACACCGCGCAGTTTTCCACCGCGGGCGCGACCGTGACCTACCTGCAGTGGCAGGCCGCCACCGCGACGGGCGGTGGCGCGGTGGTGGTGAACGACGACCAGGCGCGCGAGGCGCGGGGGCTGCTCACCGCGGCCGGTGTCAGTGCCGAGCTGTGCGCGGCCGGCGGCCTGGCGGCGCTGGGGCAATTGCGCGAGAGCAATGCCATCGCGCCCGATGACCATGTGGTGCTGATGCTGACCGCAAACGCGGCAAGCGACCCGACCTGGCCCGACCGCTGATCCTTTCTGCCGGCTGACTGGCGAGCGCCTGCCCGGCGATCGGCCTGCCCGGCCTTACTTGGCGTCGCTGTACACGGTGGCGCGCGACACGCCCATGTGCGCCGCCGCAATCTCGGCGCCGCGGCGCACCTCGAGCAATCCGGCCTTCTTCAGTTCCTGCACCAGCTGCTTGCGGTCGGCCGGCTTGAGCGAGCGCGAGGTGGTGGCGCGCGTGGCCGCGAACTCGTCGATGCGCGCGTGGATGCGCTCCGAGTGGGCGCCGCCCGCCTCCAGGTGCTCGTGCACCTCCTTGTCGTCGATGCGCGTGAACTGCGAGATCGCGCCCTGGAAGCTCTGGAACAGCGTGAGGTCGACGTTCAGGCACAGCGCGGCCACGTACTCGCCGCCCTCGTCCTTCACGCCGATGGAGGTGCTCTTGACCTTGCGCCCGTCGGGAAAGGTGTTGGCGTAGTTGGCGATCACGGCGGGAAATTCGGGGTCGCGGATGCGCGCCAGGCCCAGCTCCGTGACCGACTGGCCGACCTCGCGGCCGCTCAAGCTGTTCTCGATGGCATAGATGGCGTTCTTCGGGTTGCTCAGGTCGTGCACCACCACCTCGCAAAAGGGCGCGAAGGTTTCGCCCAGGCCCTCGGCCAGGTGGCGCAGCGTTTCCAGGACGTGCTTGTTCGACTGCTTTTTCATGCCGCCCAATGTATCCAGCTCTGGACGAAGTATCCAAAATGTACAAAAAGTCTAGTGTTGGATGTATTATCCAAATCTGCACAAATTCATCCAACTTCGTCAGATTCATCCAGGAGCCGCGACATGACCCAACAAGAACGCGCCCGCTACGTCGATCCCCGCACCGGCAGGCACCACGAACTCTCCGAGCGCCGCTGGCGCTCGGACGACGGCAACCCGATGCTGGTCACGCCGCTGCCCGGCATCGGCCGCGACGACATCGATTCGCGCACGCGCTCGCTGTGGCGTTACCGCGCGGCGCTGCCCGTGGCCATCGAGCGGCCCGCGAGCATGGGCGAGGGTTGCACGCCGCTGGTGCAGAAGCGCTGGGGCGGCATGGAGCCCTACTTCAAGCTGGAGTGGTTCAACCCGACCTGCAGCTTCAAGGACCGCGGCGCGGCCGTGATGATGTCCTTCCTGCGCCAGATCGGCGTCGATGCGGTGCTCGAAGACAGCTCGGGCAACGGCGGCGCGGCCATTGCGGCGGCCGGTGCGGCGGCGGGCATGCGCGTGAAGGTGCTGGCGCCCAGCTACACGCCAGCGCCCAAGGTGGCGCAGATCCGGGCCTTCGGCGCCGAGGTGCAACTGGTGCCCGGGCCGCGCGAGGAGTCCGAGTACGAGGCGGTGCGCCAGTCGGCGTCGATCTTCTATGCGAGCCACAACTGGCACCCGTTCTTTCTGCAGGGCACGAAGACGCTGGCCTACGAGCTGTGGGAAGACCTGGGCTTCGTGGCGCCCGACAACGTGGTGATCCCGACCGGCGCGGGCAGCAACGTGCTCGGTTGCTGGATCGGCTTCAAGGAGCTGCTGGCGGCGGGGCAGATCAGCAAGCTGCCGCGCATCTTCGTGGCGCAGCCGCTGAATTGCTCGCCGATCGACGCGAGCTTCACGGCCGGCGTGGACACGCTGGTGGAGCGCGCCGTGCAGCCGACCATCGCCGAAGGCACGGCGATCAAGCGGCCGGTGCGGCTGCGGGAAATCTTGCAGGCGCTGCGCGAGACCGACGGCAAGACGGTGGCGCTGACCGAAGCGCAGATCAAGGCGGCGGTGCAGCGGCTCGCCGCGAGCGGGTTCTACGCCGAGCCGACTTCCGCGTCCGCCGCGGCGGCGATCGACGTGCTGGCGCAGCGCGGGGACATCCGGCCAACCGAGACCACGGTGGTCCTGCTGACGGGCACGGGACTGAAGTCGACGCAGTTCATGACGGAGCTGTTCGGCGCCGCCTGAGCGGCCCTCGTCTTTTTTTCTTTTCTATTCTTTTCTATTTACCAGGGCCACGCGATGCGTGTGCCCGTGCCGGTTTCCGTTGCCCGCGCGTGAAGCCGGCGCGCAACGGTCAGGTCCTGAAGCGCGAGGCCGGTCATGTCGAACACGGTGATGTCGCCCGGGGCTCGCTCGAAGGGCGCCTTGCCGCTCAGCAGGTCGCCGAGTTCGAGGCTCGGCGTGTCGGTCGCCCACTGGGTCTCGCCGATCTGCTGCGCCTGCGTGCGGTCGTCCACCACCAGGCGGGCGCGCGACAGCAGGCCATCGGGCAGTTCGCGCTTGCCCTTGGTGTCGGCGCCCACGCAGTTCAGGTGCGTGCCGGGTTGCACGGCCTCCAGCGCGAAGAGCGCGCCGCCGCCGGGAGTGGCGGTGATCACGATGTCGCTCTGCGCGACCGCGGCATTGCGCTCCGGCGCGGGCGCGATGGTGCAGCGGTTGGCGAACTGCGCCTCGAAGTCGGTGTTGCGCTGGCCATTCGCGCTCACGTACAGCACCTCGTTCAGCGTCGGCACCAGCCGCAGCGCGAAGTCGAGCTGGATGCGCGCCTGCACGCCCGTGCCGAACAGGCACAGCCGCGTGCTGCCGGGCCGCGCGAGCTGCCGCAGGCCGAGGGCGCCCGCGGCACCCGTGCGCACGGTGGTCACGGTGTTGCCGTCGATGACGCACAGCGGGCGGCCGGTGGCGGGGTCGATCAGCAGGATGGTCGCCTGGTGAGGCTCGCCGCCGCGCTGCCGGTTGGCGGGCCAGAAGCCGGCGGCCTTGAAGCCGAGCAGGCCCTGCGCCTGCACGTCGCCCGACTTGATGCCGAACACGCCGCCGGTCTTCAGCGGCTCGCGCACGACCGGGAACACGCGGCCCTCGCGGTCGCTGTGCAGCACGAAGGCCTCGCGCACGGCCTGCAACACGTCGTCGGGGGAGAGGAGGGCGTCGACCTGGTGCTTGTCGAGCAGCAGGAGCGTGGCGTCGGCAGGGGCGTCAGCAGGGGCGTCAGCAGGAGTGTCGGTGGGCCGTGGAGATGATGTCATCTGGAAATATTATCCAAGTCCAGACGAAAAATCAAAGACAACCTTCGGCTTCAGCGGCCCCCGGTGTACAGCTTGATGCGGATCGTTGCCACGTCCCAGCCCTTGTTCTTCAGCCGGGTCACCAGCATCGGCGACAGCTGGCGCAGCTTGGCGGCCGCGGCACTGCCCTTCACCAGCAGGCACCACACGTCGCCCTCGGCCGGGCCGGGCAGGATGGCCGCGCGCATGGCCGGGGGAATGAGCCCTTCCACGGCTTTCAGCCGCTCCGCGGTGTCGCGGGCACGCGCCATCAGGCTGCCCAGGGTGGGCGAGCCTTCCGCTGCCTGCTGCAGCGAAATCGGGGGGGGCGTGCGGCGATACATGGGTAATCCAGGGGTTAGAAACAAGACAGCTAAAATGCCCGGTTTGCCGGCGTTCGCGCCGGAAAAAAGGCTGCTCGCTTTCAAAACTTGTTTTTGAAGAGGGCGCGCCCAACTGCTTTCACCATATCTTAGGGAATCCGGTCGCAGTGCCTGTCGTCTCAGGTGCCCGCCCATCTCCACCCATGGCAACCAACTTCCTGACCCAGATTTTCGGCAGTCGCAACGATCGGCTGCTCAAGCAGTATCGCAAGACGGTGGAACGCATCAATGCGCTCGAACCCGAGTTCGAGAAGCTCAGCGACGACGGGCTGCGCGCCAAGACGCAGGAGTTCAAGGACCGCATCGCCAAGGGCGAAACCCTGGACGCTCTGCTGCCCGAAGCCTTCGCCACCGTGCGCGAAGGCTCCAAGCGCATCATGAAGATGCGGCATTTCGACGTACAGCTCCTGGGCGGCATGGCGCTGCACAACGGCAAGATCTCCGAAATGCGCACCGGCGAAGGCAAGACCCTGACCGCTACGCTGCCGGTGTACCTGAACGCGCTGTCCGGCAAGGGCGTGCACGTGGTCACGGTGAACGACTACCTGGCCAACCGCGACGCGACCTGGATGGGCCGCCTCTACAACTTCCTGGGTCTCACGGTGGGCATCAACCTGCCGCAGATGCCACGCGAGGAAAAGCAGGCCGCCTACGGCAGCGACATCACGTACGGCACCAACAACGAGTACGGCTTCGACTACCTGCGCGACAACATGGTGTACGAGCCGGGCGACCGGGTGCAGCGCGCGCTGAACTACGCCATCGTCGACGAGGTCGACTCCATCCTGATCGACGAAGCCCGCACGCCGCTGATCATCAGCGGCCAGGCCGAAGACCACACCGACCTCTACCTGGCCATCAACAAGGTGGTGCCCCTGCTGACCAAGCAGGAAGGCGAAGCCGACCCGCGCACCGGCGAAGGCGTCACGGTGCCCGGCGACTTCACGGTCGACGAAAAAACCCACCAGGTGTTCCTGACCGAAGACGGCCACGAGAACGCCGAGCGCATCCTGGGCGAGTTCAAGCTGCTGCCCGAGGGCGCTTCGCTGTACGACCCGGCCAACATCACGCTGATGCATCACCTGAATGCAGCGCTGCGGGCCCGCCACCTCTACCACCGCGACCAGAGCTACGTGGTGCAGCAGGGCGAAGTGGTCATCGTCGACGAGTTCACAGGCCGCCTGATGACGGGCCGCCGCTGGAGCGACGGCCTGCACCAGGCCGTGGAAGCCAAGGAAGGCGTGGAGATCCAGGCCGAGAACCAGACGATGGCCTCGATCACCTTCCAGAACTACTTCCGCCTGTACGGCAAGCTGGCCGGCATGACCGGCACGGCCGACACCGAGGCCTACGAGTTCCAGGAAATCTATGGTCTGGAGACCATGATCATTCCGCCGAACCGCATCAGCAAGCGCGACGACCAGCTCGACCGCGTCTACAAGACGACGCGCGAGAAGTACGAGGCGGCCATCCAGGACATCCGCGAATGCTACGAGCGCGGCCAGCCGGTGCTGGTGGGCACCTCGTCCATCGAGAACTCCGAAATCATCGACGCGCTGCTCACCAAGGCCGACCTGCCGCACCAGGTGCTCAACGCCAAGCAGCACGCCCGCGAAGCCGACATCGTGGCGCAGGCCGGCCGCACGAAGATGATCACCATCGCGACCAACATGGCCGGTCGCGGTACCGACATCGTGCTGGGCGGCAACATCGAGAAGATGATCGAGGCCATCGAGAACGACGAAGGCCGCGACGACGCCGCCAAGGAAGCCGACATTGCCCTGGTTCGCGCCGAATGGGCCAAGGACCACGAGTTCGTGAAGTCGCTGGGCGGCCTGCGCATCATCGCGACCGAGCGCCACGAGTCGCGCCGCATCGACAACCAGCTGCGCGGCCGTTCGGGCCGCCAGGGCGACCCGGGGTCGTCGCGCTTCTACCTGAGCCTGGACGATCCGCTGATGCGCATCTTCGCGGGCGACCGCGTGAAGGCGATCATGGACCGCCTGAAGATGCCCGACGGCGAGGCCATCGAAGCCGGCATCGTCACGCGCAGCATCGAGAGCGCGCAGCGCAAGGTCGAGGCGCGCAACTTCGACATCCGCAAGCAGCTGCTCGAGTACGACGACGTGTCGAACGACCAGCGCAAGGTGATCTACCAGCAGCGCAACGACATCCTCGACGCGGGCGACCTCACGGCGCAGATCGCGGGCCTGCGCGAAGGCTGCTTCGGCGACCTGGTGCGCCAGTACGTGCCCAGGGAATCGGTCGAGGAGCAGTGGGACCTGGACGGCCTGGAGAAGAGCCTCTTCAACGAGTGGGGCATCGACATGCCGCTCAAGAAGGAAGTGGAAGCCGCCGACGCCATTGCCGACGACGACATCGTCGAGAAGGTGCTGCAACACGCCAACGAGACCTTCGACGCCAAGGTGGCGCTGATCGGCCAGGAGAACTTCACCCAGTTCGAGCGCATGGTGCTGCTGCAGAGCATCGACACCCACTGGCGCGAACACCTGGCCTCGCTCGACTACCTGCGCCAGGGCATCCACCTGCGCGGCTATGCGCAGAAGCAGCCCAAGCAGGAATACAAGCGCGAAGCCTTCGAGCTCTTCGGCCAGCTGCTCGACTCGGTCAAGAACGAGGTCACGCGCCAGTTGATGACGGTGCGCGTGCAGTCGGGCGAACAGCTCGAGGAAGCCGCCGAAGCGCTGGAAAGCCGTGGCGAGAACGTGGCCAACATCACCTACAGCGCCCCCACCGAGACCGGCGAGGTCGAGGTGCGCGTCGACGAGGAAAGCCAGCGCCGCGCGGCCGCCGCCGCGGGCGTCATCAGCGCCGAGGCCGCGGCCTTCGGCCGTGTCGGGCGCAACGATCCGTGCCCTTGCGGCAGTGGCAAGAAATTCAAGCAGTGCCACGGCAAGCTCAGCTGACCCACCCAACTTCCGAAGAGAACTCCCATGCCTGTGAACCTGTCCGCCCCTGATCCCGCCGCCTTGTTCGCGGTGCCCGGCGTCCGTATCGGCGTGGCCGAAGCCGGCGTGCGCAAGGCCAATCGCAAGGACCTGACGGTCGTGCTGATCGACGAAGGCTCGGCGGTCGGCGGCGTGTTCACGCAGAACCGCTTTTGCGCCGCGCCGGTGCAGGTCTGCCGCGACCACCTGGCCGCGAACTTCGGCATTCGCGCGATGGTGATCAACACCGGCAACGCCAATGCCGGCACCGGCGAAGACGGCCTGATGCGCACGCGCTCCACCTGCATCGCGCTGGCGCGCCACCTGGACATCGCGCCCGAGCAGATCCTGCCGTTCTCCACCGGCGTGATCATGGAGCCGCTGCCCGTGGACCGCATCGAGGCGGGCCTGCCGGCCGCGCTGGCCGACGCATCGGAAAGCCACTGGGCGCGCGCGGCCGAGGGCATCATGACCACCGACACCATCCCCAAGGCGTTCAGCCAGCAGGTGCAGCTCGGCGGTGCCACGGTCACCATCACCGGCATCAGCAAGGGCGCCGGCATGATCCGCCCGAACATGGCGACCATGCTGGGCTTCATGGCCACCGACGCGAAGATCGACCCGTCGCTGATCCAGCCGCTGGCCAAGCTGCTGGCCGATGGCTCGTTCAACCGCGTGACCATCGACGGCGACACCTCGACCAACGACTCCTTCGTGGTCATCGCCACGCAGAAGGCGTCGCACGCCACCATCACCTCGCTCGACTCGGCCGACGGCCAGGCGCTGGTGGCGGCCATGCAGAACGTGGCGCGCCTGCTGGCGCAGGCCATCGTGCGCGACGGCGAAGGCGCGACCAAGTTCATCACCATCCAGGTCGAAGGCGGCAAGAACGCCGCCGAGTGCAAGCAGGTGGGCTATGCCGTGGCGCATTCGCCGCTGGTGAAGACGGCGTTTTTCGCCAGCGACCCGAACCTGGGCCGCATCCTGGCGGCGGTGGGCTATGCGGGCATCGACGACCTCGACCAGACCGGCATCGACCTGTTCCTGGACGACGTGCACGTGGCGGTGAAGGGCGGGCGCAATCCGGCCTACCGCGAGGAAGACGGCCAGCGCGTGATGAAGCAGAGCGAGATCACGGTGCGCATCGGCCTCGGCCGCGGCAGCGCCAGCGAAACCGTGTGGACCTGCGACCTGAGCCACGACTACGTGACCATCAACGCCGACTACCGGTCATGAACGAGCAGTTCCAGAAACTGATCGAGCGCGCCGAGCAGCTCATAACCCGCATCGAATCGGTTCTTCCGCAGCCGCTGTCCGCGCCCGCCGACTGGAACGCATCCATCGCCTGGCGCTACCGCCGCCGCAACTCGGGCCACGGCGTGCTCGAGCCGGTGAAGCACGTGGCCGCGATGTCGCTCGATTCGCTGAAGGAAATCGACGTCCAGAAGGAAAAGATCGCGCGCAACACGCAGCAGTTCGTCGAGGGCAAGCCGGCCAACAACGTGCTGCTGACCGGCGCGCGCGGCACGGGCAAGTCGTCGCTCATTCGCGCCTGCCTGCAGACCTACGCGCCGCAGGGCCTGCGCCTGATCGAGGTGGACAAGGCCGAGCTGGTCGACCTGCCCGACATCGTCGAGGTGGTGTCGCAGCGGCCCGAGAAATTCATCGTGTTCAGCGACGACCTGAGCTTCGACGAGGGCGAGCCGGGCTACAAGGCGCTGAAGTCGATCCTCGACGGATCGATCGCGGCGTCCACGCCCAATGTGCTGATCTACGCGACCAGCAACCGGCGCCACCTGCTGCCCGAGTACATGAAGGACAACCTCTCGTACACCCACACCGAGGACGGCGAAGTCCACCCCGGCGAGGTGATCGAGGAAAAGATCTCGCTGTCGGAGCGCTTCGGCCTCTGGGTGAGCTTCTACCCCTTCAGCCAGAACGAATACCTGACGATCGTGGCCCAGTGGCTGTCGTCGTTCGGCGTGACGCCGGCCGCCGTCGAGGCCGCGCGGCCCGAGGCGCTGGTGTGGGCGCTGGAGCGCGGCTCGCGCAGCGGGCGCGTGGCCTACCAGTTCGCGCGCGACTACGCGGGGCGTGCGGGGAACGATGCGGGCCTCGGTGCCGGGCAGGGCGCCGCGTGAGCGAGCCTCGCAAGCACACGGAGGTCGCGGTCGGCGTGCTGATTCGCCTGGCCGACGACGCGCTGCTGCTGTCGACCCGGCCCGAAGGCAAGGCCTATGCGGGCTTCTGGGAGTTTCCCGGCGGCAAGATCGAGGCGGGCGAAACGGTTGAAGAGGCCCTGCGGCGCGAGCTGCACGAAGAGCTCGGCATCACCATCGAGGGCGCCGAGGTCTGGAAGGTCACCGAGCACGACTACCCGCATGCGCTGGTGCGCCTGCACTGGTGCAAGGTGACGGCGTGGAGCGGCGAATTCGAGATGCGCGAAGGCCAGCAGATGGCGTGGCAGCAACTGCCGCTGGACGTGAACCCGGTGCTGCCGGGCGCGTTCCCGGTGCTGCAGTGGCTGTGCGAGGAGCGCGGGCTGCCGTTCGTGGCGCCGCCCGTCGTTACTCCGGACATCGCGCCGTCCCGCTGACCGACTGATGCACCCCAAGTACCGTCCGGACATCGACGGCCTGCGCGCGATCGCGGTGGGCTCCGTGGTGCTGTACCACGCGTTCCCGAAGGCGCTGCTGGGTGGTTTCGTCGGGGTCGACATCTTCTTCGTGATCTCGGGCTTCCTGATCACGACCATTATTTTGCAGAGCCTCGCGGCGGGCGATTTCAGCTACCGCGACTTCTATGCGCGGCGCATCCGGCGCATCTTTCCGGCGTTGATCGTGGTGCTGCTGACCACGCTGCTGGTCGGCTGGTACATGCTGCTGTCCGACGAGTTCGCCGAGCTCGGCAAGCAGACCGTGGGCGGGGCGGCCTTTGTCGCCAACCTGGTGTTCTGGGGCGAGTCGGGGTACTTCGACACGGCCGCGGAGACCAAGCCGCTGCTGCATCTTTGGTCGCTGGGCATCGAGGAGCAGTTCTACATCTTCTGGCCGCTGCTGCTGGGGCTGGCCTGGCGCAAGCGCTGGCCGATCGTGCGCGTGGTGCTGGCGGTGGCGGTCATTTCTTTCCTCGTCAACGTGACCACCGTGCACCCGCTGCCGGCAGCCTCGTTCTATTCGCCGGCCTCGCGCTTTTGGGAGCTGATGGTGGGCGGCATCCTGGCGTGCATGCGGCTGAAGCCGCCGGCACCCAACGCGTGGCGCAGCCATGTGCAATCGGTGCTGGGCGTGGGGTTGATCGTGCTCGGGCTGGTCATGATCCGCAGCAGCAAGGCCTTCCCCGGCTGGTGGGCGCTGCTGCCCACGCTGGGTGCGGTGAGCTGCATTGCCGCCGGGCCGAACGGCGTGCTGAACAAGTACCTGCTGTCGAACCGGGTGATGGTGTGGGTCGGGCTCATCAGCTATCCGCTGTACCTGTGGCATTGGCCGTTGCTGGCGTTCGTGCGCATCCTGGAGGCCGACCCGCTGCACCCGTCGCCGGTGTACCGCGCCTGCGCGATGGTGGCGAGCGTGCTGCTGGCGTGGGGCACCTACCGATTCGTGGAGCGCTTCGCCAGGAATCGCCTCGGCGCCGGCACGCTCAAGCTGCTGGGCGGGGGCATGGTGCTGGTGGCCGTTGCCGGCACCGCGATCTTCTTCGGCGTGCCCGAGCCGCGCAACAGCAGCGCACGGCTGCAGGTCGTGGCCAACGCCACGCTGGACGCCGGCTACTACGAAGGCTACAAGCTCGACCAGATCGGCGAACAGCTGATCTACAAGGTCGGCGGCGGCCCGAAGCGGGTGCTGTTCCTGGGCGACAGCCACATCCAGCAGTACGCGCCGCGCGTGATGGAGCTGGCGCGCACCCTGGCCATGCCGGACAAGTCGGCCTGGTTCGCGACCCAGGGCGCATGCCCGGCCGTGCCCGGCGTGCACGCGGACAAGAACATCGGCTGCGCCGAGCGGCGGGACGCCATGCTGGCCTACGCGCTGGGACCGCAGGTCGACTCGGTGGTGATCGGCGGCTGCTGGAACTGCTACTTCGTCGGCCAGGGCGCGCTGGCGTACTACTTCCGCGACGCCGACAACAAGGTGCACCCGTTCCAGAACGGCGACGGCATCGAGCGCTCGCTGGCCTCGCTGGAGTACACGCTGCGCGAATTGGCGCGCCACAAGAAGGTCTACCTGCTGCTGGACAACCCGGCCGGTGCGGCGTTCGAGCCCAAGCACCTGATCGAGGGCAGTCGCCTCACCCACATGGAAGCGCTGGCGACGACGCCGACCGCGCCACTGGCGGCCGACCAGAAGCAGCTGAACGACCGGCTGCGCGCCATCGCCGAAGCGGCCGGCGCCGAGCCCATCGACGCGATGGCCGTGCTGTGCAAGGATGGCCAGTGCCTGCGCACGCTGCCCGACGGCGCGCCCGCGTACAAGGACGCCGACCACCTGCGCCCGCGCTTCACGCGGGAAGAGGGCAGCTACTTCGACCGCACGGTGCGCACGGCCCCGGCCACCGCCGCGCCGCAGCCAGCGCGCTGAGCGCACCTACGCGAACGATGCACCCCAAGTACCGTCCGGACATCGACGGCCTGCGCGCGATCGCGGTGGGCTCCGTGGTGCTGTACCACGCGTTCCCGAAGGCGCTGCTGGGTGGTTTCGTCGGGGTCGACATCTTCTTCGTGATCTCGGGCTTCCTGATCACGACCATCATTTTGCAGAGCCTCGCGGCGGGCGATTTCAGCTACCGCGACTTCTATGCGCGGCGCATCCGGCGCATCTTTCCGGCGCTGATCGTGGTGCTGCTGATCACGCTGCTCGTCGGCTGGTACATGCTGCTGTCCGACGAGTTCGCCGAGCTCGGCAAGCAGACCGTGGGCGGGGCGGCTTTTGTCGCCAACCTGGTGTTCTGGGGCGAGTCGGGGTACTTCGACACGGCCGCGGAGACCAAGCCGCTGCTGCACCTGTGGTCTCTGGGCATCGAGGAACAGTTCTACATCTTCTGGCCGCTGCTGCTGGGGCTGGCCTGGCGCAAGCGCTGGCCCATCGTGCGCGTGGTGCTGGCGGTGGCCGTCATTTCTTTCCTCGTCAACGTGACCACCGTGCACCCGCTGCCAGCGGCCTCGTTCTATTCGCCGGCCTCGCGCTTCTGGGAGCTGATGGTGGGCGGCATCCTGGCGTGCATGCGGCTGAAGGCGCCGGCACCCAACGTGTGGCGCAGTCATGTGCAATCGGTGCTGGGCGTGGGGCTGATCGTGCTCGGGCTGGTCATGATCCGCAGCAACAAGGCTTTCCCCGGCTGGTGGGCGCTGCTGCCCACGCTGGGTGCGGTGAGCTGCATCGCCGCCGGCCCGAACGGCGTGCTGAACAAGTACCTGCTGTCGAACCGGGTGATGGTGTGGATCGGGCTCATCAGCTATCCGCTGTACCTGTGGCATTGGCCGTTGCTGGCGTTCGTGCGCATCCTGGAGGACGACCCGCTGAACCTGAACCCATCGTTCGCGCACCGTGCCGGCGCGCTGGTGGCCAGCGTGCTGCTCGCGTGGGCCACGTACCGCTTCGTCGAGCGCCATGCGCGGAACCGTCCCGGTCCGGGCACGCTCAAGGCGCTGGGCGCCGGGATGGCGTTGCTGGCGGCCCTGGGCGCCGTGATCTTCTTCGGCGTGCTGGAGCCGCGCCACAACGGCGCCAGGCTGCAGGTCGTGGCCAACGCCACGTTCGACGCCGACTACTACGGCGGATTCAAGCGCGAGATGATCGGCGACCAGGTGGCCTACAAGGTCGGCGACGGGCCCAAGCGGGTGCTGTTCCTGGGCGACAGCCACATGCAGCAGTACGCCCCGCGCGCGCTGGAAATGGCCCGCACGTTGATGCTGGACAAAGACAAGTCGGCCTGGTTCGTGACCCGGGGCGCATGTCCGACGGTGCCGGGCGTGCAGGCGGACAAGAACGTGGGCTGCTCCGAGCAGCGCGACGCCATGCTGGCCTACGCGATGCGTCCCGAGGTCGACTCGGTGGTGATCGGCAGCTGCTGGAACTGCTACTTCGTCGACCATGGTGCGCTCGAGTACTACTTCCGCGGCGCCGACAAGCAGGTTCATCCGTTCCAGAACGGCGACGGCATCGAGCGCTCGCTGGCCTCGCTGGAATTCATGCTGCGCGAACTGGCGCGCCAAAAGAAGGTCTACCTCCTGCTCGACAACCCCGGCGGGCCGGAGTTCGAGCCCAAGCACCTGATTGAAGGCGGCCGCCTGACGCACATGGACGCGACAACCTCGACCCCGACGACCCTGCTGCCGCCTGGCCAGAAGCAACTCAACGAGCGGCTGCGCGCCATCGCAGAGGCGAGCGGGGCCGAGCCTATCGACGCGGTGGCGGCGCTGTGCAGGGACGACCAGTGCCTGCGTACGATGCCCGACGGGGCGCCCGCCTACAAGGACGCCAACCACCTGCGTCCGCGCTACACGCGGGAAGAGGCGAGCTACTTCGACCGCACCTTGCGCGCCGCGCAACAACCGGCGCGCTGAGCGCCCCCGAAGCGAACGATGCACCCCAAATACCGCCCGGACATCGACGGCCTGCGCGCGATCGCGGTGGGCTCGGTGCTGACGTACCACGCCTTTCCGAGCCTGCTGCCGGGCGGCTTCATCGGGGTCGACATCTTCTTCGTGATCTCGGGCTTCCTGATCACGACCATTCTTCTGCAGAGCCTGGCCGCGGGCGACTTCAGCTACCGCGACTTCTATGCGCGGCGCATCCGGCGGATTTTTCCGGCGCTGGTGCTGGTGCTGCTGGCCACGCTGGCCTTCGGCTGGTACGTGCTGCTGCCCGGCGAGTTTTCTCAGCTCGGCAAGCAGACGACCGGCGGGGCGGCGTTCTTCGCCAACCTGGTGTTCCTGGGCGAGGCCGGCTACTTCGACGCCAGCGCCGAAACCAAGCCGCTGCTGCACCTGTGGTCGCTGGGCATCGAGGAACAGTTCTACATCTTCTGGCCGCTGCTGCTGGGCCTGGCCTGGCGCAAGCGCTGGCCGATCCTGCGGGTGACGCTGGCGGTGGCCATCGCCTCGTTCCTGGTCAACGTGCTCACGGTGCAGCCGCACCGCGCGGCGGCCTTCTACTCGCCGCTGTCGCGGGCGTGGGAGCTGATGGCCGGCGGCCTGCTGGCGGCGATGCGGCTGCAGGCGATGAGCGCGCCGGCGGGCGCGGCGGATTCATCTGCATCACAACCCTGGACGAAGCACCTGCAGTCCGTCGTCGGCATGGGCCTGATCGTGCTGGGCCTGTTCATGACGCGCAGCACCAAGGCGTTTCCAGGCTGGTGGGCGTTGCTGCCGGTGCTGGGCGCGGTGAGCTGCATCGCGGCGGGGCCGAACGGCGTGCTCAACAAGTACCTGCTGTCGAACCGGGTGATGGTGTGGATCGGCCTGATCAGCTATCCGCTGTACCTGTGGCACTGGCCGCTGCTGTCCTACGCGCGCATCGTGGCGGGCGGCGAGCCTTCGCTGCAGGTGCGCATCGCGATGGTGGTGGCGTCCGTCGTGCTGGCGTGGGCCACCTACCGCTTTCTCGAACGCTTCGTGAAGCTGCACCTGTCGCAGGGCATGCTGCGCGGCCTGGCCGGCGGCGGCGCGGCGCTGGCGGTGGCCGGCGTGCTGGTGTTCCTGGGCACGCCGCTGCCGCGCAACGACAGCCCGGCCCTGCAGGCGGTGGCCGACGCCACGCGCGAGGACAACTACTACGCGGGCTTCGAGGAGTCGGCGCTGGGCGGGCAGTTCGTCTACCGCGCCGGCAACGGCAAGCACAACGTGCTGCTGATCGGCGACAGCCACGTCGAGCAGTACGCGCCGCGCGCGCTCGAGCTGCTGCGCACGCAGCCCGACAAGGCGCGCACGGCCTATTTCGCGACCCGGGGCTCCTGCCCGCCGGTGCCGGGCCTGTTCAGCGGCAGCGACACCGGTTGCGACGAGCGCCGCGCGGCGGTGCTCGAGCTGGCGCTCAAGCCGGAAGTCGATTCGGTGGTGATCGGTGCCTGCTGGAGCTGCTACTTCACCGGCGCCGGCCCCACGGTGAACTACTTCGTGGACGACAAGAAGGCCGTGCACCCCTTCCTCGGCGGCGACGGCATCGACCTGTCGCTCAAGTCGCTGGGCGAGGTGCTGAAGCGGCTGTCGGCGCACAAGAAGGTCTACTTGGTGCTGGGCAATCCGGTGGGCATGGACTTCGATCCGCTCATGCAGATCCAGGGCAGCCGGCTCGGCGGCATGACGGCCGCCAGCGGCCAGCTGAAGGCGCCGATGCCGGCGGACCAGGCGCAGTTCAACGCGCGGCTCAGGCAGGTGGCCGAGGCCAACGGGGCGCAGGTGATCGCGCCTTTCGACAGCCTGTGCGCCGACGGCCAGTGCCTGCGCAGCATGCCGGACGACGGGTCGCCCGCGTACAAGGACATCGGCCATCTGCGCCCGCGGTACGCGCGCAGTTTCGCGACCTACATCGACCCGGCGTTGCTGGACCAGGAAGCGAGCGGCAAGTAACACGGCGCCTCTGGAAAGAGGCCCGAGGCCGCAGGTCTCGCCGGTCTTATTGGATCTTGGGGTCGCCGAACGGGTTGTCGTCGGGCGGCGCTTCGGCCGGCATGCGGAATTCTTCGCTGGCCCAGGCCCCCAGGTCGACGCCCTTGCAGCGTGCGCTGCAGAACGGCCGGTAGGCGTTGCTCGGGGCGTAGATGCTGTCGCCGCCGCAGGTGGGGCAGCGCACGATGCGCTCGCCCTTCGCGTTCAACTTGCTCATTGCAATACCTTCGTGGGGCGGCCTGGCGCCGCGCTCATGCGCAGAGGGTCAGCTCGAAGGGCGCGTCGTCCGAGCTTTGGTGCAGGCGGTCGTCCTTGTCGTGGCGCATGAGGCGCACGGACACCATGAGACGGTTGCCGCTGATTTCGGGAATCAACCCCAGCCGGGGGTCGATGCGCAGGCGCAGCAACTGGAAGCTGCGGCCCTGGGGCAGGTTCTGCTGGAACTGGCCGTGGGTGGCGATCACCTTGTAGGGTACGTCGGCGTCGCGCAGCAGCTTGAGCAGCAGGTAGATCGACGAGGCCAGCGGCGACAGGGTGTTCGACCAGCGCTCCAGGTCGGCACGGCGGCTCGGCGCGGGGCGGTGCTGCCAGGCGTAGTAGGCCGGCAGGTCGAACTCGCAGGTGCCGCCCGGAATGCCGGCGCGGCTGCGGATGCTCATGAGCCACTCGTTCTCGGTCAACGCCTGGCCGGCCTTGCCCGCCACGCCGTTCAGCGTGGTGAAGTTGCGCTCGAGCTGGCCGACGACTTGGTCGAGCACGGTCTCGGCGATGGCCGGATTGCCCCGGTAGCTGTTGAAGACGTTCTTGTGCTTGTCCAGGTCGCGCAGCACGTCGGCCTTCAGGTCGGCGCGGGCGGCGACGTCCATGATCTCGAAGATCGTGATGAGGGCGTAGTGGTGGGACAGCGGCGATTCAGAGGGCACCAGCTCGCCGAGCCGGCGAAACAGGTGCTCCAGCCGCAGGTAGGTGCGGATGCGCTCGTTGAAGGGGTACTCGTAGAGGATCACGCGTCTCGTTTTTTCACGTCAGGGGCGAGCGCATTGCGCTCATTGTGATTTGGCGGCCGGTGCTGGCAGTACCTGGCGCACAGCCTCCAGCATACGCTGACCGAAAAGAATGTAACCCCGGGTTGACACATGTGTCTCGTTGGCGGGGAAGAGGTCCATGACCTTGTAGCGGTTCTGTTCGGCAAGCTCGAACAGGTCCGGTCCGATATTTTGCGGGTTGAACTCGGCCCTGAACGCATCGGCATGGTTTTGTTGCAAATACACGGTGCTCTTGTTCGGCACCACCATCCATACGACCTTGTAGGGCGCGGCGTTGCTTTCGAAACGCTTCATGAACCGCGCGGATTCGGCCGTCAGCGCCGGCTTGAGGCGGTCCTCGGCGGTCATCAGCAGCTTGTCGCAGGCGCGATGGCTGAACTGCTTGCAGCCGTCGGGCACCTTGCGCGCGTCGATCAGCTGGCCCCAGCGTTCCGGCTTGTTCGACCAGCTGTCGGAGGCCATGATCCCGCGTGTGTTCACGAAGGTCAGCCAGCCGCTGAGCAGTTCGGCGTCCCAGTTGAGCTGGAAGCCGGGAGCGGGCCTGGCCGGGTTCTCGAACGGCGGCGGCGTGGGCTTGAAGGCGTGCTTCATGGTCGCGCACGTCTCGGACTTTTCGATGCGCTCCTGCAGCAGGCGCTCGATGCTCTCGACGATCACGACCTTGCCCTTGAAGCCGGACTTCTGGAGCCAGCCCGAGAAGTCGTCGCACACCGTGCTGTCGAGGTTGTCCCAGTGCGTGGTGGTCACCTTGTAGCCCGCGCCCACGAGCGAGGCCTGCCAGGCGTAGCGCACCGAGAAGCTGTCGCCGATGACCAGGATGTCCGATTCTTTGATGGGCCAGGTCTTGACGTCCGCGTCCGGAATGGGCGGCGGCGGCGCGTGCCAGCCGAATTCGCGCTCCGAGATGCGGCCGATGCGGGTCAGGTCGCCATAGGGAATGGGCGTGAACAAGCTCACGACGAGCAGGGCGCAGCACACCAGGAAACCCACCGCGAAGATGCCAAGCCAGGTCCTGGCCGATTTCGTGTCTTCCATGTCAGAACTGGAAATAGAGGAACGGGCTGTAGTTGCCGAACTTCGACACGCACAGGCCAAAAAGATAGATGCAGCCCAGGCCCGTGACCCAGGTGGCCACGCGCTGCAGGCGAGGGCGCCCGGCCAGGCCCGCGACGTTGGGAATCCAGCGGTCGAGCGTGATGGTGGGCGGCAGCGCCAGGCAGATCACCAGGGCCACCAGCAGGGTCTGGAAGAACTCCGGCTTGCGGAAGGGCACGCGGAATTCGCCGAAGGCCGAGACCGGCGCACCGTGCAGGCCCAGCATGCCCTTGTAGATCTCGATGGCGGCCGACAGGCTGTCGGCGCGGAACACCACCCAGGCGATCATCACGCACAGGAAGGTGATGAACCAGCCGGCCACGCGGCCGTACCAGGTCGTCTTGGTGCTCCCACGGCGCACCTTGGCGTTCCAGAAGTGATTGACCATGAGGTACGCGCCGTGCAGCGCGCCCCAGATCACGAAGGTCCAGGCCGCGCCGTGCCACAGGCCGCCCAGCAGCATCGTCAGGAACAGGTTGATGTAGCGGCGCGCCGGGCCCTTGCGGTTGCCGCCCAGCGGCACGTAGAGGTAGTCGCGCAGGAAGGTCGACAGCGAGATGTGCCAGCGCCGCCAGAACTCGATCATGTTGGTCGACTTGTAGGGCGAGCGGAAATTCAGCGGCAGCTGAACGCCCAGGCACAGCGACAGGCCCACCGCCATGTCGGAGTAGCCCGAGAAGTCGAAGTAGATCTGCAGCGTGTACGCCAGCACCCCGAACCACGCGGTGTACAGCGAGGGCATCACGCCTTCGTGCACGCCCTTGAACATCATGTCCGCGTACTGGCCCAGCGGGTCGGCGATGAGCATCTTCTTGGCCAGGCCGAAGACGAAGATGCCCAGCCCGAGCGCCACGCTGTTGGCGTTGAAGCGGTAGGTGGCCGGGCTGTTGAACTGCGGCATCATCTGCGCGTGATGCAGCACGGGCCCCGCGATCAGGTGCGGGAAGTAGGTGACGAACAGCAGGTAGTGAATGAAGCTGCGCTCGTGCACCTTGCCCTGCCAGCAGTCGACCAGGAAGGCGATCTGCGTGAAGGTGTAGAACGAGATGCCGATCGGCAGCACGATGTGCACCAGGTCGATCTGCGCGAAGCCCGCGGCGGCCAGCCCGGCGTCGATGTTCTCCAGGAAGAAGTTGGCGTACTTGAAGACGGCCAGCACGCCCAGGTTGATCACCAGCGCGATGATCAGCAGCGCCTTGCGGTGCTTGTCTTCGCGGCTCGGGGACGGCGTGAGGCGCAGCCCGAACCAGTAGTTGATGCAGATCGACCCCAGCAGCAGGGGCAGTGCCTTGACGCTCCACCACCCGTAGAAGAAGAGCGAGGCCAGTGCCAGGAAACCCGCCGCCGACCGGGGGCTGCGCGCGCCGATCAGGAAGAAGCCGATCAGGACCAGCGGGAAGAAAACGAAGATGAAGGGATACGAATTGAAAAGCATCGTGAGGGGCGCTGAGGCGTGCGCCGTGTGACGTGATCGTCGTGCAGCCGTCGCGGCGTCAACCCCAAATTATCGCGTGCCGGGCCCGACCCACCGATTCCAGAGACCCCACACCTGCGCGCCGAGTTCCTCCAGGCTAAGAGTCTCGTTGTAGAGCACCGCGTCCGCCGCCGCCCGCCGCGCCCTGCGCGAGGCCTGCTGGGCAATGACGGCCTGCACGGCTTCGGGCGCCCAGCCCGAGCGCGCGACCACGCGTTCCAACTGCGTCTGCTCGGTTGCGTCGACAACCAGCACCCGGTCCACGATGGCGCGCCAGCGGCCGGATTCCACCAGCAGCGGCACGTCGAACACGACCACCGCGTCGTCCCCGGCCGCGGCGGCCTGGCGCTGGGTCTCGGTGCCGATCAGGGGGTGGAGGATCCCTTCGAGGCGAAGCTTGGCGCCGGCATCGGCGAACACGATCTGGCGCATCGCGGCCCTGTCGAGCCCGCCGTCCGCGGCGATGACGCCGGGGCCGAAGGCGGCCTCCAGGGCGGGCATCGCGATGCCGCCCGGTTGCGCGATGGCGCGCGCGATGGCGTCGGTGTCCACCAGCACGGCGCCTTGCCGCGCCAGCAGCCCGGCCACGGTGCTCTTGCCGCTGCCGATGCCGCCCGTGAGGCCGATGCGTCGCACCATGTCTGTGTCAGTGGGTCAGTGAGTCAGTGAGTTAACGGATTAGCGCGCCCAGGGGGAAGGCGAACGGAATCCACTGCTTCACCACCTCCGGGCCCGCCACCAGGCAGACGAGGCCCGCGCCGGCCAGGAAGGGGCCGAAGGCGATCGGGATGTCCTTGTGCGCCAGCTTGCCCGCCACGCGCAGCGCGATGCCGATCACGGCGCCCACCAGCGAGGACACGAGGATGATCGCGATGAGGTAGTCGGCGCCGAGCCAGACACCCAGCGCGGCCAGCAGTTTGAAGTCTCCATAGCCCATGCCTTCCTTGCCCGTGACCAGGCGAAAGGCATGGTACACAAGCCAGAGGCTCAGGTAGCCGAACACGGCGCCCCAGACGGCCGAGCTCAGCGACACGCCGGTCCAGCCCATGGCCGCGCCGATCAGGCCCAGCCACAGCAGCGGATAGTTCAGCGAGTCGGGCAGGAACTGGGTGTCGAAGTCGATCAGGAACTGGCAGACCAGGAAGGCGCCGAACGCCGCCCAGAGCGCCCCCTGCGGCGTGATGCCGTAGCGCCAGCTGCACAGCGCGAAGAGCGCGGCCGTGACCAGCTCGACCAGCGGGTAGCGCGGGCTGATGAAGGTCTTGCAGCTGCCGCAACGCCCGCGCAGCACCAGGTAGCTCAGCACGGGAATGTTTTCGTACCAGCGGATCTTGTGGCCGCAGGCGCCGCAACGCGAGGCGGGGCGGGTCAGGTCGAAGGGGGGCTGCGCTTCGAGCACCGCCGCGGCCTTGTCCGCTTCCGCCTCGAGCCCGGCCGGGGGCACGACCTTCGGGCCGAAGGCCATGGTCCACAGGGAGGGGGCGTCCTTCGAGGACATGAGGTTGGCGACGGCGTCGGCGAGCCAGTCGCGGTACATCATCACCGGCGTGCGGTAGATGACGACGTTCAGGAAACTGCCGATCAATAGCCCCAGCACACCGGCGAACGCGGTGTCGAATTCCCTCGACACCAGCATCAGACGACCTGGCCGAGCTTGAAGATGGGCAGGTACATCGACACCACGATGCCGCCGATGATGGTGCCCAGGAACACGATGATGATGGGCTCCATCAGGCTGGACAGGCCCGCGACCATGTCGTCGACTTCCGACTCGTAGAAGTCGGCCGCCTTGCCCAGCATGTGGTCGATGGAGCCCGACTCCTCGCCGATGGCCGTCATCTGGATCACCATCGAGGGGAACAGATTGACGTTGGTCATGGCCGCCGTGAGGCTGGTGCCGGTGGACACTTCCTGCTGGATCTTGGCCGTGGCATCGCCGTACACGCTGTTGCCCGAGGCGCCGCCGACCGAGTCGAGCGCTTCGACCAACGGAACGCCGGCGGCGAACATGGTCGCCAGCGTGCGGGTCCAGCGGGCCACGCAGGATTTTTCGATCAGCGTGCCGAAGATCGGAATGCGCAGCAGCACGCGATCCATGACCTTCTGGAAGCGCTCATTGCGTTTCCAGGCCTGCAGGAAGAAATAGATGCCGCCGCCGATGGCGCCGAAGATCAGCCACCAGTACGACACGAAGAACTCGCTGATGGCCATCACGAACAGCGTGGGGGCGGGCAGGTCGGCACCGAAGGAGGTGAACACCTGCTTGAACGCCGGAATCACGAAGATCATGATGATGGCCACCACCACGAAGGCCACCACGACCACCGAGGTCGGGTACATCAGCGCCGACTTGATCTTGGACTTGATCGCCTCGGTCTTCTCCATGTACGTGGCCAGGCGGTCCAGCAGGTCTTCCAGGATACCGGCCGCTTCGCCGGCTTCCACCAGGTTGCAGTAGAGGTTGTCGAAGTACTTCGGAAACTTCCGGAACGCGGCCGACAGCGAGGTGCCGGTTTCCACGTCGGTACGGATGTCGTTGAGCAGCTTCGCCACGCTCGCGTTGGCGTTGCCGCGCCCGACGATGTCGAAGGACTGCATCAGCGGCACGCCGGCCTTCATCATGGTCGCCAGTTGGCGCGTGAAGATTGCGATGTCCTTGGGCTTGATGGCCTTGCCCGAGCGCATGCGGCGCTTCTTGATCTTCGAGGCGAGCACGCCCTGGCGGCGCAGCGCGGCCTGGACCTGGTTCTCGCCGGCGGCGCGAAGTTCGCCGCGCACCAGCTTGCCGTTGCGGTCCTTGCCCTCCCATTCGAAGACAAATTCCTTGTGCGTGGGCTTGGAGCGGGGGGATGCCACTGTTGCCATTCGATCTCCGGTCTTCGGTGTGTTCGTTATATGTTGGTGCAGGCGACCACTTCTTCGAGCGAAGTGAGACCTTGCATGACCTTGCGCAGGCCCGACTGCCGCAGCGAGCGCACGCCTTCGGCTTCGGACTGCTGGGCGATGTCCAGCGCGCTGCCATCGCGCAGGATGATTTCCTGGATCGCCTCGGTGATCGGCATCACCTGGTAGATGCCCACGCGGCCCTTGTAGCCGCCGCTGCATGCGGAGCAGCCGACGGGGCGGTAGGGCTTCCATGTGCCGTCGAGCTGGTCGTCGGCGAATCCGGCTTCGATCAGCGCTTCGCGCGGCACGTCGGCGGGCACGCGGCACACGGTGCACAGGCGGCGGGCCAGGCGCTGCGCGGTGATCAGGATCACGCTGGACGCGATATTGAACGGCGCGATGCCCATGTTGCGCATGCGCGTGAGGGTGGTCGGGGCGTCGTTGGTGTGCAGCGTGGACAGCACCAGGTGGCCTGTTTGCGCGGCCTTGATCGAGATGTCGGCGGTTTCCAGGTCGCGGATTTCGCCGACCATGATGATGTCGGGATCCTGGCGCAGGAAGGCGCGCAGGGCCGCTGCGAAGGTGAGCCCCGCCTTTTCGTTCACGTTGACCTGGTTGACGCCGGGCAGGTTGATTTCTGACGGATCTTCCGCCGTCGCGATGTTCACGCCCGGCTGGTTCAGCAGGTTCAGGCAGGTGTACAGCGACACCGTCTTGCCCGAGCCCGTGGGCCCGGTCACCAGCACCATGCCGTAGGGCCGGCCGATGGCATGCAGCAGGCGCGCTTTTTCGTCCGCGTCGTAGCCCAGCGCATCGATGCCCAGGCGCGCGCTGCTCGGGTCCAGAATACGAATGACGATCTTCTCGCCGAACAGCGTCGGCAAGGTGCTCACGCGAAAGTCGATGACCCGGTCGGGCCCGATCTTGAGCTTCATGCGGCCGTCTTGCGGCACGCGCTTTTCCGAGATGTCGAGCCGCGAGATCACCTTGATGCGCGACGCCAGCTTGTCCTTGATGACGGTGGGCGGGCTGGCAATTTCGCGCAATTCGCCGTCGATGCGAAAGCGCACGCGGTAGTTGTGCTCGTAGGGCTCGAAATGAATGTCCGACGCCCGCATGCCAATGGCGTCGAGCAGCATCTTGTGAAGAAAGCGCACGACCGGCGCGTCTTCGACTTCGGCAATGGCCTGGTCGGCGGCTTCGCTCGTGGTATCGGCGGAGACTTCGTCGAACTCGAACTCGCTGCCGACGATGTTGTTGATGGTTTCGGCCGCGCTCACAGCGGCGGCCTCGATCATTCGCGAAAGCTTGTCGTACTCGGCAATGACCCAGTCGACGCCCATCTGCGAAGCGAACTTGATCTTTTCGGCCGCCTGCTGGTCCGACGGATCGGCCGTGGCAACGATCAGGCGGTTGTTGCGCTTGCTGAGAACGACGATGCGGTACGCGTGGCACAGCTTGGCGTCGAGCAGGTCCTTGGGCAGGCGCTGCGGATCGATGGCGTCGAGGTCGAGGAGCGGGGCCCCGAAAGCGGTGGAAAGGGTGTGGGCGAGATCGGCGGCGGAAACAGCGCCCGAGCCGGTCAGCTCGGCGATGAAGCTGGTGCGGCCGCTCAGCGACTTTTGATAGATGTCCTCGGCGGACTTGGAGGGAAGCTTGCCGGCCGAAACCAGGGCGCGAGCGAGCCCAGGGAGCGCGATCTGCGTGGGTTCTTTAACTGGAAGTTCGGCAGCGGCCATTCAGCGAATGCAAAAGATGTGAAAAAGTGCTTCACGATCATCGCTGAACAGTCCTGTGCTGTAAATCGCTACACAGCAACAGGCATGGCCATTTATTTATGCCAGCCAAAGGCTGGTCGGGGTGAGAGGATTCGAACCTCCGGCCTCTACGTCCCGAACGTAGCGCTCTACCAGGCTAAGCTACACCCCGATGGTTGCAAGAAAAAACTAATCGTCCTAGATGCCAACTCAGGTGAGGTGTTCAGGCACGTCGCTCAAGCAACTGAGCCGCCAATTGTAGCAAACCTGAAGCGTGCAAATTGGACGGAAAGTCTTTCAGTGCAGAAATTGCACGTTGCGCCTCGGCCGCGGCGGCCGCACGCGAGGCGTCCAACGCGCCGGTTTCCCGAACGATCTCGACGATCTTGCTCAGTTGCGCCGTATCGCCGGCTTCGATGGCGGCGCGCACGAGCGCGCTTTGTTCTGGCGTGCCGCGCTGCATCGCGAAGATGAGGGGCAGGGTGGTCTTGCCTTCGCGCAGGTCGTCGCCGACGTTCTTTCCGGTTTCCTGGATGTCGCCCGCATAGTCGAGCACGTCGTCGATGACCTGGAAGGCGGTGCCCAAGGCCTGTCCGTAGGTGGCGCAGGCTTCTTCCACTTCAGGCGTGGCGCCGGCCAGCACGGCCGCGAGCCGCGTGCTGGCTTCGAAGAGCTTGGCCGTCTTCGAGCGGATCACGCGCAGGTACGCTTCTTCGTCCAGCGACGCGTCGTGCATGTTCATCAGCTGTAGCACTTCGCCTTCGGCGATCACGTTGGTCGCTTCGGCCAGGATCTGCATCACGCGCATGTTGTTGGCGTCCAACATCATCTGGAATGCGCGTGAGTAGAGGAAGTCGCCGACCAGCACGCTCGCCGGGTTGCCGAACGATTCGTTGGCGGTTGCCCGGCCGCGGCGCAGGGTCGACTCGTCGACCACGTCGTCGTGCAGCAGGGTGGCGGTGTGAATGAACTCCACGACGGCTGCCAGGTTGAATCGCTGCTCGCCGGTGTAGCCCAGTGCGCCCGACATCAGCAGCAAGAGCGCTGGCCGCAGGCGTTTGCCGCCCGCGGAAATGATGTACTTGGAGACTTGGCTGACCAGCGGCACGCCCGTGTCGAGGCGTTGGGCAATCACACGGTCGACTTCGACCATGTCGCCGGCAATCAGGTCCAGCACGGTGGCGGTGGGGGAAGTGTCTGCGGCGGGAACTGGCAAGGCGTGGGCGCGAGGCGCTGCTGGAAATGATGAAAGCCCGTGCGAGCGGGGCAGGGCCGAAGGCCCAAATTATAGGGAGCGGGCGCCGTCTGGCGGGGCGTACGGGTCTTGGGGTGGCTGTCGAGGCCAAACCGCGCTATAATCTTGGGCTCTGCGGAATTCGCCGTGGGGACTCAATTTCTAAGAGGTTTACATGTACGCGGTCATAAAAACCGGCGGCAAGCAATATCGCGTTGCTTCCGGCGAAAAAATTAAAGTAGAACAGATTGCTGCGGACGTAGGCCAGGAAATCGTGATCGACCAGGTTCTGGCAGTCGGAAACGGCGCTGAAATCAAGGTTGGCACGCCCCTGGTGTCCGGCGCAACGGTGACAGTCACGGTACTGTCGCACGGCAAGCACGACAAGGTCGGCATCTTCAAGATGCGCCGTCGCAAGCACTATCAAAAACGTCAAGGCCATCGCCAGCAGTTCACTGAACTGCAAATCGGCGCGATCGCCGGCTAAGGAGCACATTCCATGGCACAGAAAAAAGGCGGCGGCTCAACGCGAAACGGGCGCGACTCCAAGCCCAAGATGCTCGGTGTGAAGGCCTTCGGCGGCGAACTGATCAGCGCAGGCTCGATCATCGTGCGCCAGCGCGGCACCCGTTTCCACCCCGGCGTGAACGTCGGCGTGGGCAAGGACCACACGCTGTTCTCCCTGGTCGACGGCCACGTGTCGTTCGGTCAAAAGGGTGCTCTGAACAAGCACACGGTCAACGTGACCCCCGCGGCGTAAGCCTCGAGTCACTTCGATCACCCGAGGCCCCGCATTGCCGGGGCTTCTTCATTTGTAAACAGGACATCCCATGAAGTTCGTCGACGAAGCCTTCATCGACATCGCCGCCGGCGATGGCGGCAACGGCTGCGTGTCGTTCCGTCATGAGAAGTACAAGGAATTCGGCGGCCCCAACGGCGGCGACGGCGGCCGCGGCGGCCATGTCTTCGCGGTGGCCGACTCGAACCTGAACACGCTGGTCGATTTCCGCTATTCGCGCCGCCACGAGGCCAAGCGCGGCGAGCACGGCATGGGCTCCGACATGTTCGGCGCCGCGGGCGACGACATCACGCTCAAGATGCCGGTCGGCACGATCATCTCCGACGCCGAAACCGGCGAGGTGCTGTTCGAACTGCTCGAAGAGGGCGAGGTCATCACCATCGCCAAGGGCGGCGACGGCGGCTTCGGCAACATGCGCTTCAAGAGCGCCATCAACCGCGCGCCGCGTCAGAAGACACCCGGCTGGCCCGGCGAAAAGCGCAGCGTGAAGCTCGAGCTGAAGGTGCTGGCCGACGTGGGCCTGCTGGGCATGCCTAACGCGGGCAAGTCGACGCTCATCAGCGCCATTTCCAATGCGCGTCCGCGCATCGCGGACTACCCCTTCACCACGCTGCACCCCAACCTTGGGGTGGTGCGCGTCGGCCCGGAGCAGAGCTTCGTGGTGGCCGACCTTCCCGGACTGATCGAAGGCGCCGCCGAAGGCGCCGGCCTGGGCCATTTGTTCCTGCGCCACCTGCAGCGCACCCGCCTGCTGCTGCATGTGATCGACATGGCGCCGTTCGACGACAACGTCGACCCGGTCGCGCAAGCCAAGGCCATCGTCGGCGAACTCAAGAAGTACGACGCCGCGCTGTACGAGAAGCCGCGCTGGCTGGTGCTGAACAAGCTCGACATGGTGCCCGACGAGGAACGTGCCGCACGCGTCAAGGACGTCGTGAAGCGCCTGCGCTTCAAGGGGCCCGTGTTTGAAATCTCGGCGCTCACGCGCGAGGGCTGCGAGCACCTGGTGCAGGCCGTCTACCAGCAGGTGAAGGCGCAACAGGTGGCCGAGCAGGTGCCCGTCGTCGTCGATCCGCGCTTCGTTCCGCTGCCGCCCGAAGGCACTTGAGCAGCATCGCAGCACCCCGGGGTGCTGCCAATCGATAGACAGACAACAGCCCCGCAGCACTCACGACAGCACCGCCCGACATGACCTCGAACTCCGGATCCACAGCCTTGCGGGATGCCCGCCGAATCGTCGTCAAGGTGGGCTCCAGCCTGGTGACCAACGAGGGTCGCGGCCTGGACGAAGCAGCCATCGGCGAATGGTGCCGGCAGCTGGCGGCGCTGGTGCGCGAGGGTCGCGAGGTGGTCATGGTGTCCAGCGGCGCCATCGCCGAAGGCATGAAGCGACTCGGCTGGCGCACCCGCCCGCACGAAATCAACGAACTGCAAGCGGCCGCCGCCGTCGGTCAGATGGGCCTGGCCCAGATGTACGAGACCAAGCTGCGCCAGAACGAGATCGGCAGCGCCCAGGTGTTGCTCACGCACGCCGACCTGGCCGACCGCGAGCGCTACCTGAACGCCCGCTCGACCCTGGTCACGCTGCTCAAGCTGGGCGTGGTGCCGGTCATCAACGAGAACGACACGGTCGTCAACGACGAGATCAAGTTCGGCGACAACGACACGCTGGGCGCGCTCGTTGCCAACCTGGTCGAGGCCGATGCGCTCGTCATCCTGACCGACCAGAAGGGCCTGTACACGGCCGACCCGCGCAAGGACCCTGACGCGGAGTTCGTGCACGAGGCCGCCGCCGGCGACCCGGCGCTCGAAGCCATGGCGGGCGGCGCTGGTTCCAGCATCGGGCGCGGCGGCATGCTCACGAAGATCCTCGCGGCCAAGCGCGCCGCCGGGTCGGGTGCTTCCACCGTCATCGCCTGGGGGCGCGAAGCCGACGCGCTGTTGCGCCTCACTCGCGGCGAAGCCATCGGCACGCTGCTGGTCGCGCAGACCGCCAAGCACCAGGCCCGCAAGCGCTGGATGGCCGACCATCTGCAGCTGCGTGGCGCCGTGGTGGTCGATGCGGGCGCCGCCGCCAAGGTGCGCGCCGAGGGCAAGAGCCTGCTGCCGATCGGCATGACCAGCGTGTCGGGCGAGTTCTCGCGCGGCGACGTGATCGCGGTGCGCGATGCAGAAGGCGTGGAGCTGGCGCGCGGCCTGGCCAACTACTCCAGCGTGGAGGCGCGCCTGCTGTGTCGCAAGCCCTCGAGCGAGTTCGAGCGCTTGCTCGGCTATGTCGCGGAGCCTGAAATGGTCCACCGCGACAACATGGTGCTGATGCCAAGCTGAAACGACAACGGGGCCGAAAGCCCCGTTTCTCATTGCCGTGACGGCACGGCAAGACCTGGTCTTACTGCACTTCCCGCACCGGGTTGCGCATGTTCTGCACCATGTCTCCGACCGACGCGCGCGGTGCATCCCCGCGGCACAGACCCTGCACCGCGAGCGCCTTGGTGTAGGTGGAGTTCATGTCGTTGAGCCGCTTCCACTCGGGCGTCGGGGTCTCGTGCCAGATGCCGTTGTTGAAGCGCGCGTAGCCCTTCATTTCCGCGGTCGAGCAACGCACGCCTTCGTAGAACGCATTGACGGCGCCGCCGCTGCGGTTGTGCGCCACCACCACGTAGCGCACGATGCCGTCGCCCGTGATGGCGATCGTGCTCGGATCGACGCCGAACTTCAGGCTCATGTACGGCGGCATCGTGATGTCGAGCAGCTTGCTTTCGCTGAATGCGGGCGGCGGCGGCACGGCGGTTTCTTCCCATTCCTTGTCGGTGCCGTAGCGCTTGGGCGGCGGCGGCGAACCTGCCTGGGCCCAGTCCGGGTTGTCGGTGTCGTGCGGCCCCGATGCGCAGCCGGCGAGGATGCCGAAGCACACCAGCAGGAGCGCGCGTTCAGCGTTGCGTCGGAAAGAAGGGCGCGTTGTTGTGGGAAGGAGGTTCATCGCTCGCGGAAGGAATGTCGGGATGCGGATCGAAGCTGCCGCCGGGCGGCAGGTCCAGTCCGGGGGGCGCTCCGGCGTCCAGCGAGTGGCGCTCGAACTCACGAGCGCGCACGTTGCTGCGCAGGAAGCGGTTGCGGAAATCCTGCCTTGGCAGGTAGCGAGCAAGCTCGGTGAGCGCCATCTCGTAGACGCCGCGCTTGAACTCGACGACCACGTCGAGCGGCACCCAGTAGTCGTGCCAGCGCCAAGCGTCGAATTCGGGATGGTCGGTGGCACGCAGGTTCAGATCCCAGTCGTGTCCGACAAGTTGCAGCAAATACCAGATTTGCTTCTGGCCCTTGTAGTGGCCCCGTGCGTCACGGCGGATGAACCGATCCGGCACCTCGTAGCGCAACCAGTCACGGGTACGGGCCACGATGCGCACGTGCTCCGGATGGAGCCCCACTTCCTCATGCAGTTCCCGGAACATGGCTTGCTCGGGACTTTCGCCGCGGTCGATGCCGCCTTGCGGAAACTGCCAGGAATGTGTGCGTATGCGCTTGCCCCAGAAAACCTGGTTTCTCTGGTTGAGCAGGATGATGCCGACGTTGGGCCTGAAGCCGTCCCGGTCGAGCATAATCAAACCCCAATTTTTGAACTGAGTCGATTATGCATGCCGGGGTCCCCTCGGCAAGCTGCCGATGCCAGGCTCTCAGGGTCTCTCCGGGGGGAGCAGTCCCCCACTTCCACGCTTCGAATCCAGCGAATCCATCACACCGATCCCGATGAAAGCTTCCCGATTTTTTGTCTCCACCCTCAAGGAAGCGCCGGCTGACGCAGAGGTCGCGAGCCACCGGCTCATGACGCGTGCCGGCATGATCAAGAAGCTCGGCACGGGCATCTACACGTACATGCCCATGGGGCTGCGCGTGATCCGCAAGGTCGAGGCGATCGTGCGCGAGGAAATGAACCGCGCCGGCGCCGTCGAGATGACGATGCCGGTGGTGCAGCCGGCCGAGTTCTGGCAGGAGACCGGGCGCTTCGAGAAGATGGGCCCCGAGTTGCTGCGCATCAAGGACCGCCACGACCGCGACTTCGTGATCCAGCCCACCAGCGAAGAGGTGGTGACCGACATCGCTCGCCAGGAAATCCGCAGCTACAAGCAGCTGCCGAAGAATTTCTACCAGATCCAGACCAAGTTCCGCGACGAGCGCCGTCCGCGCTTCGGCCTGATGCGCGGGCGTGAATTCATCATGAAGGACGCGTACAGCTTCGACCGCGACCTCGACGCCGCCAAGGCGAGCTACCAGGTCATGGCCCAGGCCTACCGCAACATCTTCGACCGCTTCGGCCTGCGCTACCGCGCCGTGGCGGCCGACAGCGGCGCCATCGGCGGCGACCTGAGCGAAGAGTTCCAGGTGATCGCCGCGACCGGCGAAGACGCCATCGTCTACTGCCCCGACAGCAACTACGCCGCCAACATGGAAAAGGCCGAGGCACTCGCCCCAGCCGGCCCACGCCCCGCCGCCGCCAACGCGCTCGAGAAGACGGCCACGCCCGGCAAGAGCACCTGTGAAGACGTCGCGGTGCTGCTCGGCGTACCGCTCTCGACCACCGTGAAGTCGCTCGTGCTGGCCACCGACATCGTCGATGCGGCCGGCAACATCAAGGGCGCGCAGGTGTGGCTGCTGCTGCTGCGCGGCGACCATGACATGAACGAGATCAAGGTCAGCAAGCTGCCCGGCCTCGACAAGGGCTTCCGCTTCGCCACGCTGGCCGAGATCGACGAGCACTTCGGCTGCAAGCCCGGCTACCTGGGCCCGCTGAACCTGAAGAAGTCGGTCAAGCTCGTGGCCGACCGCGAAGTGGCTGTGATGGCCGACTGGATCGCCGGCGCCAACGAGGTCGACTTCCACATGACCGGCGTGAACTGGGGCCGCGACCTGCCCGAGCCCGAGCTCGTGGCCGACCTGCGCAACGTGGTCGCCGGCGACGCCTCGCCCGACGGCAAGGGCGTGCTGACCATCGAGCGCGGCATCGAAGTGGGCCACGTCTTCGTGCTCGGCACCAAGTACAGCAAGGACATGAACGCCACCTACCTCGACGAAGGCGGCAAGCCGCAGTTCCTCGAGATGGGCTGCTACGGCATCGGCATCACCCGCCTGCCGGCCGCTGCCATCGAGCAGAACCACGACGAGCGCGGCATCATCTGGCCCGACGCGATCGCGCCCTTCACCGTGGTGGTGTGCCCCATCGGCATGGACCGCAGCGCCGAGGTCAAGACCGCCGCCGAGGCGCTCTACGAAGAGCTGCTGGCCAAGGGCGTCGACGTTCTGCTCGACGACCGCGGCGAGCGCCCCGGCGCGATGTTCGCCGACTGGGAACTGATCGGCGTGCCGCACCGCGTGGTCATCTCCGACCGCGGCCTGAAGGAAGGGCAGCTCGAGTACCAGCACCGCCGCGACACCGCCGCGACCAAGGTGCCTGCCGTCGGCATCGCCGAATTCATCGCCGGCAAGCTCGCGAAATGAGCCTGGAGGGCGGCCTCACGCGACGCCAGTGCATGGGCGGCGCCGTGACGGCGGGCGCCCTCGCCGCGCTGTCGCTGCCCACGACCGCCCTGGCCGGCGCGCAGATCGAGGAGCCGCTGATCGACTCGGTGCGCACCGCGCTGAGCTCGGCCATCCACAACAAGGCACCGCCGGTGCCCCAGTTTCCGAACACCGAAGCCCGCCTGGCCTACTTGCGCTGGCTCGGCGAGATGAGCGAACGGCTCAAGAAGAAGGTGCCCGACGCGCCCTCGCGCATCGAGTTCCTGCAGACCGCCTGGTACGAGGCCAAGCGCTCGGGGCTCGAGGTGAGCCTGGTGCTGGGGCTGGTGCAGGTCGAGAGCAACTTCCGCAAGTTCGCCGTGTCCAGCGCCGGTGCGCGCGGCTACATGCAGGTGATGCCGTTCTGGACGCGCGTGATCGGCGACGCCGACCCGGCCAAGCTCTTCCACATGCAGACCAACCTGCGCTTCGGCTGCGTCATCCTGCGCCACTACCTCGACCGCGAGAGCGGTGACCTGTACATGACGCTGGGCCGCTACAACGGCAGCCGCGGCAAGTCGCCGTACCCGAACGCGGTGTTCGCGAACCAGCGGCTCTGGGTCTTCAACGACAGGGAACGCGAGCGCGAGAAGGACAAGGACCGCTCGGCGGCCTGAACGCCGCAATCCGCCCTGCGGCTTCGGCGGGTGGTCAGCCGGCCGGCGCCTTCGCGGTGCCCGAGCCCTTCGTGACCATCACCTGGTCGATGCGGTAGCTGTCCACGTCCATCACCTCGAAGGTGTAGCCGCCCCAGGTCACGTTGTCGGTGCGCTTGGGCACGCGGCGCAGCATCACCATCAGGAAGCCCGCGAGCGTCTCGTACTCTTCCGAATGCGGCAGCTCGTCGATGTGCAGCGCGCGCTGCACGTCCTGGATGGGGGTGATGCCGTCGATGAGCCACGAGTTCTCGTCGCGCTGCACGATCTGCTCTTCGTCGGGCATCGACACCAGGTCGCCCATCACCGTGCTCATCACGTCGTTGAGGGTGATTACGCCCACCACCAGGCTGTACTCGTTGACGATGATGGCGAAGTCTTCGTGCGCCTGCTGGAACTGCTCGAGCACTTCCGTGAGCGAAAGCCGGTCGGGAATCACCAGCGCCTTGTGCAGCGGCAGCCCCTGGTCGAAGGCCAGCGGCTGGCCGCTGAGCACGCGCTGGAACATGTCCTTGGCATCCACGTAACCCAGCACGTGGTCGATGTCGCCGTCGCACACCGGGTAGGCGGAAAAAGGCTCGGCCACGATGCGCGCGCGCAGCACCGACTCGGGGTCGTCGTGCAGGAACCAGGCGATGCTGTCGCGCGCGGTCATCACGCTGCTGACCAGGCGGGTTTCCAGCTCGAACACGTTGGCGATCACCTGCTGCTCGCGCACCGCGAGCACGCCGGCCCGCGCGCCGGCCTCGGTCATGGCGAGGATGTCGGCCGAGGTGATCTTGTCGTCGCGCGCCATCGGCATGCCGAGCACCTTGAACAGCAGGTCGGTGCAACGCGTGAAGAACCACACCAACGGCTTGAAGGTGGTGATGAGCAGCTGCATCGGGCCGACCATGCGCACCGCGAGCTGTTCAGGATTGCTCATGCCCAGGCGCTTGGGGAACAGGTCGGCAAACACCAGGAACACCGCGATGACGATCACGAACGAGCACAGGAACGCCACGTTGGCCGAGGCTTCCACGCTCAGCCATTTCTCGAAGAACACCGCGAAGTAAGGGCTGAGCGAGCCCTCGCCGACCACGCCGCCGAGGATGGCCACCGCGTTGAGGCCGATCTGCACCACGGTGAAGTAGTGGCCCGGCTGCTCTTGCACGCGCAGCACCTTCTCGGCCCGGGGATCGCCTTCGTCGGCCATCTGGCGTAGGCGCAGGCGGCGCGAGGCGGCCAGCGTGATTTCAGCCAGGGAGAAGAACGCGCTCAACGCGATCAGCAAGACGATGATGAGCAGGCTTTGGGTCAGGGTCATGGTGGCACGGTGAAGAGTGCCATGGTGCCATGACTCGGCCGGGTCTAGCGCTCAGACGCCGCCATGCGGGTGCGTGGGGTCCACCCACAGCACCGATTCAGGTTTTTCGACGGGCTCGATGTCGAGGTTGACCGCTACCGCTTCACCGTCGCTGCGGCACAGCACGCACTCCAGCGGCTCGGTCGCGCTGGCGTTGATTTCCTGGTGCGGCACGAAGGGCGGCACGTAGATGAAGTCGCCCGGGCCGGCCTCGGCCGTGAACTCCAGCTTGTCGCCCCAGCGCATGCGGGCTTTGCCACGCACCACGTAGATCACCGATTCGAGCGGGCCGTGGTGATGGGCGCCGGTCTTGGCATCGGCGTGGATGGTGACGGTGCCGGCCCACAGCTTCTGCGCGCCGACGCGCGCGAAGTTGATGGCGGCCGCCCGGTTCATGCCGGGCGTCTGCGCGGTGTTGACGTCGAGCTGGTTGGCGCCGACCACGCGCACGCCGTCGTGCTTCCAGGCCGGCTCGGGCGGCACTGAAGAAGGCTCGTCGTGAGAATGCGAATGGCCGTGATCGTGGCTCATTTCAGCCTCAGCGCGGTCTCGGTGCGGTCTCGGTGCAGTTCCGGTGCAATCAGGCCGGGCTGCCGTTCACCACTTGCTGCAGCTCACCCGATTCGTACATCTCCATCATGATGTCCGAGCCGCCGATGAACTCGCCCTTCACGTAGAGCTGCGGAATGGTGGGCCAGTTGCTGTATTCCTTGATGCCCTGGCGGATGCCGTCGTCTTCGAGCACGTTGACGGTCTTCAGCGCCTTGGTGTCGACACCGACGGCCTTCAGGATCTGGATGGCGCGGCCCGAGAAGCCGCACATCGGAAAACTGGCGTTGCCCTTCATGAAGAGCACGAGTTCGTTGGTTTTGACGAGGTCGTCGATGCGTTGTTGAGCGTCGGACATGGGGACTCCTGAAAAGTGGGCTGGGGGATTATTTCACCGTGCGCCAGATTCCGCCGGAGCAGCGCGCGATGCCGGCAAGGTCGTCGCGGCTTTGCACCTCGGCAAAGCCCCGCTCTGCCAGCAGCTGCCGCACGGGCGCGGCTTGGTCGTGACCGTGTTCGAGCAGCAGCCAGCCGCCTTCGGCGAGGTGGGCGGGCGCGTCGTGCACGATGCGGCAGATGTCGTCGAGGCCGTCCGCGCCGGCCACCAGGGCCGATGCCGGCTCGTGGCGCAGGGCGGGCAGGTGCGGGTCGCCGGCGGCGATGTACGGCGGGTTGCTGGCGATGACCGTGTAGCCGGTGCCTGCGCCGGCCAGCCAGTCGGCCTGCGCGAAGCGCACCGGCAGGCCCAGGCGCAGGGCGTTGGCCTGCGCCACCGCGAGCGCATCGGCGCTGGCATCGACGGCATCGACCTGGGCGTCGCGGCGTGCATTTTGCAGGGCCAGCGCGATCGCGCCGCTGCCCGTGCCCAGGTCGAGCACGCGCGGTGCCGCATGGCCTTCGAGGCACTCCAGCGCCCATTCGACCAGCGTTTCCGTGTCAGGGCGCGGCACCAGCACGCGGGCATCGACCTTCAGGTCGAGGCCGTGGAATTCCTTTTCGCCCAGCAGGTAGGCCACCGGTTCGCCCGCCAGGCGGCGCGACAGCTGCGCCGCCAGCGCGGACCACGCCGCCTCGGGCATGGCGTCGGTGTCGTGCGCCAGCAGCCAGGCGCGGTCGTGCGGGGCGCGGCCCAGCGCGTGCAGCAGCAGCAACTGCGCGTCGAGCCGCTCCACGCCCAGCGCCACGGCCGCGGCCAGCGCCTGCGCCACGGTCGACGGCAGCGGGTTGTCGGCGGTGTCCATCACGCCGGCAGGCTCGATTCCAGCTCGGCCAGCTGCTCGGCCTCGCGCGCGGCGCGCAGCGCGTCCAGCACGTCGCCCAGGTCGCCTTCCATGATGGCCAGCAGCTTGTAGAGCGTGAGGTTGATGCGGTGGTCGGTGAGCCGACCCTGCGGAAAGTTGTACGTGCGGATGCGGTCCGAGCGGTCGCCGCTGCCGATCAGGCCCTTGCGCATGGCGGCGTCCTTGGCGGCGCGCTCGCTGCGGTCCTTTTCCTGGATGCGCGCCGAAAGCACCTGCAGCGCCTTGGCCTTGTTGCGATGCTGGCTGCGGTCGTCCTGGCACTCGGCCACGATGCCGGTCGGGATGTGCGTGATGCGCACGGCCGAGTCGGTCTTGTTGATGTGCTGCCCGCCCGCGCCGCTCGCGCGGTAGGTGTCGATGCGCAGGTCGGCCGGGTTGATCTGCACCGCCACGGTCTCATCGGGCTCGGCCAGCACGGCGACGGTGCAGGCGCTGGTGTGGATGCGCCCCTGCGTTTCGGTGGCCGGCACGCGCTGCACGCGGTGGCCGCCGGATTCGAAGCGCAGCTTGCCGAAGACTTCGTCGCCGACCACGCGGATCACCACTTCCTTGTAGCCGCCGAGTTCGCTCGGGCTCTCGCTCACGATCTCGCAGCGCAGGCCCACGCGCTCGCAGTAGCGCGTGTACATGCGCAGCAGGTCGCCCGCGAAAAGGGCCGATTCGTCGCCGCCGGTGCCGGCACGAATTTCAAGGAAGGCGTTGCGCGCGTCGTCGGGGTCCTTGGGCAGCAGCAGGCGTTGCAGTTCCTCTTCGAGCTGCACCAGCTCGGCCTGCGCTCCGGCGATTTCTTCCTTGGCCATCTCGGCCATGTCGGGGTCGTCGAGCATTTCGGTGGCGCCCGCGATGTCGGCCTCGCGCTGCTTGTAGCGTTCGTAGCGCCCGGCGATCTGCGTGATTTCGGCGTGCTCGCGCGAGATGGTGCGGTACTGCGCCATGTCGCTCATGATGTCTTCGCGCGAGAGCAGGAAGTCGAGCTCGCCCAGGCGCTGGACGTAGCGTTCGAGTTGGTGGCGCAGAAATGATTTCACGGCGAAGAAGGCTCGAAAAAAATGGGGAAGGGGTGCCGCGGCGGTGCAGCGGCAAGGCGCAAAAGGCCGCGGCACACAAGCCGGGCCGCTGACCAGCGTCGCTAACGCTCTTTGCGCAGGAACAGGCGCGAAATGGTCTGCGCCGTCTGCTCGCGCGAAGCGGCGTCGCCCGCGTGCAGCTCGGCCATGGCGCCGTGCATCATCTTCTGCGTGAGGCCGCGCGACATGGCCTCGAGCACGGCCTCGACCGGCTCGCCCTTGGCCAGCAGCTTGCGCGCGCGTGCCATCTCTGTGGCGCGCCACTCGTCGGCCTGCGCATTGAGCTGCTGGATCAGCGGCACCGTGCCACGCTGGCCCAGCCAGTGCATGAAGCTCTGCACGCCCGCGTCGATGATCACCTCGGCCTGTGCCACGGCGGCCTGGCGGTTGGCCTGGCCCTGTTGCACGACCTGGGCGAGGTCGTCCACGGTGTAGAGATAGACGTCCTCGAGCGCCTTCACCTCGGGTTCGATGTCGCGCGGCACGGCCAGGTCGACCATGAACATGGGGCGGTGCTTGCGCGCCTTGAGCGCGCGCTCCACGGCGCCCAGGCCGATGATCGGCAGCGTGCTGGCGGTGCAGCTCACGATGATGTCGAACTCGGCCAGCCGCGAGGGCAGGTCGGCCAGCCGCATGGCCTCGCCGCCGAAGCGCGAGGCGAGCTTTTCGCCGCGCTCGAGCGTGCGGTTGGCAATGGCGATGGACTTGGGTTCCTTGGCCGCGAAGTGCGTGGCGGCCAGGTCGATCATTTCGCCCGCGCCCACGAACAGCACGCGCGTGGTGCGCAGGTCTTCGAAGAGCTGGCCGGCCAGGCGCACGGCGGCGGCGGCCATGCTGATGGAATGCGCGCCGATCTCGGTGGCCGTGCGGACCTCTTTGGCCACGGCGAACGAGCGCTGGAACAGCTGGTTGAGCGTGCTGCCGAGGGCGCCGGCGGTTTCGGCGGCGCGCACGGCGTCTTTCATCTGGCCGAGGATCTGCGCCTCGCCCAGCACCATGGAGTCCAGCCCGCTGGCCACGCGGAAGGCGTGGCGCGCGGCTTCGTCGTTGTGCAGCGTGTAGGCATGCGAGCGCAACAGGGCTGGGGCCACGCCGCCGCTTTGGGCCAGCCAGCCGAAGGTGTGGTCGAGCGCGATGTGCTCGGAGGCGCAGTAGATCTCGGTGCGGTTGCAGGTGGAGATGATGGCCGCCTCGACCTGGGGGTGACGGCCGGAGGCGAAGGAACTGCGCAGGCTCTGCAGCGTGGGGGCGATCTGGTCGAGGGCGAACGCGAAACGACCGCGCAGATCGAGCGGCGCGGTCGTGTGGTTCAAGCCGAGAGCCCAGACTGACATGGCCGTGATTATAAAATCAGCAGCCGCACCCGGCTTGCGCAGGGACAAATGGCTTTCCCTATGACAGCCATATCACCGGCCGCATGACCCGACGCCCACGTCGCCCCTTCCGATGGACCTGCTGGCCCTGCTGAATCACCTGCTTAATTTTGTGGCACCCGCGGCCTTCCTGGCGCTGGTGCTGGTCTTTGTCGGGCGTTTCGTGGGCGGCCGGCGCGCCGGCGTGCCGCGCTGGTGGGTGCAATGCGCATGCACTTTCCTGGCGGGCGTGGCGGTGTCGGTGGCCGGCCTGGTGGTGTCCGGGCGCGACGGAACCATGGTGACCTACGCCGCGCTGGTCGTGGTCTGCGGCACCGTGCAATGGCTGGCGATGCGCGGCTGGCGCCGCTGAAGAGCGCTCAGCCCAGCCGGCGCAGCATGTAGACCGAGTCGCCCGGATAGGTGGCGAGCCGGGCCTGCTGCCCGGCGCCGGCGGGTCGTGCCGGCGCATAGCCCTGGCGCTCCCAGAACCCGACCGACGACTGCACCGACACCAAGGTCGAATGCCGCCAGCCGGCCTGCGCCGCATGGGCCCAGGCGTGGCGCACCAGCCGCGGCCCCAACCCCAGGCCCGAGGCATCGGGACGGACCGCCAGGTCGTGCAGGTACAGCGAATCGGCCGCGGCCGCCACCTCGAACTCCCCGTGCAGCGGTGTCAGCTTGCCCACCACCGACGGATAGCCCGCCAGATACGCCTGCACACCGCCCCGGTGTTCCCTCCGGTGTTCCACCACCCAGCCCGTGTGCGGCGCCGCCGCGAGGCGCCGCGCGATCAGCGCGCCGTCCTCCACGAAGCCCGCGCCGTAGCAGGCGAGCTGTATCGCCAGCACCGCGTCGAGGTCGTCCGCGCGCATGGCGCGCACGAGGATGGCGTCCGGCTGCGTCATCAGGCCAGCAGCAGCTTGTCGTCGTCGAGCTTCTCGCCGCGCGTCTGCTCGAACATGCGCAGCAGGTCGGGCACGTCCAGCCCCGCGCGCTGCGGCCCGGCCACGTCCAGGATCACCTGGCCCTCGTGCAGCATCACCGTGCGCGAGCCGTAGTCCAGCGCCTGGCGCATGCTGTGCGTGACCATCATCGCGGTCAGCTGGCTGCCTTCGACGATCTTGGCCGTCAGCTCCAGCACGAAGGCCGCCGTCTTCGGGTCGAGCGCGGCGGTGTGCTCGTCCAGCAGCAGGATGCGCGAGGGCTTGAGCGACGCCATCAGCAGGCTCACCGCCTGGCGCTGGCCGCCCGACAGCAGCCCGATGCGGTCCGCCAGCCGGTTTTCCAGCCCCAGTTTCAAAATCGACAGCTTCTCGCGGAACAGCTCGCGCAGGTTGCGGTTCAGCGCAAAGCCGAAGGCCCGGCGCTCGCCGCGCTTCCAGGCCAGCGCCATGTTTTCCTCGATGGTCAGTGCCTCGCAGGTGCCGGCCATCGGGTCCTGGAACACGCGCGCCACCATGCCCGAGCGCTGCCAGGCGTTCAGGCGCGTCACGTCCTTGCCGTCGATCTCGATGCCGCCCTTGTCGACGATCAGGTCGCCGCTCACCGCGTTCAGGAAGGTCGACTTGCCCGCGCCGTTCGAGCCGATCACGGTGACGAACTGGCCGGTGGGAATGTCCAGGCTGAGCCCGCGCAGCACGCGGTTCTCGATCGGCGTGCCCGGGTTGAAGGTCATCTCGAGTTGTTGGGCGCGCAGCATCAGTTCTTCCCCTTGAAAAGCGCGCGCAGCTTGCGCTTGTACGTCGGCACCAGCAGCGCGAAGGCCACCAGCACGGCGGTCACCAGGTTCAGGTCCTGCGCCTGCAGGCCCATGAAGTCGGTGTTCAGCGCCATCGCGATGAAAAAGCGGTACAGCAGCGCGCCCAGCACGCAGGCCAGCGTGGTGACGACCATGCTGCGCGCGGGCAGCAGCGTCTCGCCGATGATCACCGCGGCCAGGCCGATCACGATGGTGCCCACGCCCATCGAGATGTCGGCCGTGCCCTGGCTCTGCGCGAACAGCGCGCCGGCCAGCGCCACCAGCGCGTTCGACAGCGCCAGGCCCGCCATGGTGTGGAAGTCGGTCGAAATGCCCTGGGCCCGCGCCATGCGCGCGTTGCCGCCGGTGGCGCGCATCGCCAGCCCGGCTTCCGAGGCGAAGAACATGTCGACCAGCAGCTTGGCCACGATCACGATGAGCAGCAGGAGCAGCGGCTTGGCCCACTGCTCCGGCATGCCGCCGAAGTCGACCATGCTGAACACCGTGGGTTCGGTGATGAGCGCCACGTTGGGCTTGCCCATCACGCGCAGGTTGATGGAGTACAGCGCGATCATCACCAGGATGCTGGCGAGCAGCTGCATGATCTTCAGCTTCACGTTGAGCCAGGCCGTGACCCAGCCCGCCGCGGCGCCGGCCACGCAGGCGACCGCCGTGGCGGCCACCGGGTTCCAGCCCAGGACGATCAGCGTCGCGGCCACGGCGGCGCCGAGCGGAAAGCTGCCGTCCACCGTGAGGTCGGGAAAGTTGATGATGCGAAACGACATGAAGACGCCCAGCGCGACCAGTCCGAATATCAGACCGATCTCGATGGCGCCCAGGGAGGCGATGAGGGACATGGGGCGAAGGCTTCCGGCGGAACGAAAAAACGGGCCCGCCTCGTGAAGGCCGGCCCGTCGGGTTGTCGTGCGATTACTTGGTGCTCACGACCTTGGCCGTCTTCAGCAGCGCGTCCGACAGCGTCACGCCCTGCAACTTGGCCGCGCCGGGGTTCACCACCAGCTCGAAGTTGGTGCTGGTCTGCGAGGCGATGGTGCCGGGCTTCTCGCCCTTCAGGATGCGCACCACGATCTTGCCGGTCTGGCGGCCGATGTCGCTGTAGTTCAGGCCCAGCGCCGCCACGGCGCCGCGTTCCACGGTGGCGGTGTCGGCCGCCACCACGGGCAGCTTGGCCTGCTGGGCCACCTTCACGATGCCTTCGAAGGCCGAGACCACGTTGTTGTCGGTGGGCGTGTAGATCACGTCGGCCTTGCCGACCAGGCTCTGGGCGGCGGTGGGCACGTCCACCGTGCGGGCGGCCGCGGCCTCGACCACGGTCATGCCGGCGTCGGTGGCGGCCTTCTTCAGCGCGGCCACGATAGCCACCGAGTTGGCTTCACCCGGGCTGTAGATCACGCCGATGCGCTTGGCGCCGGGCACCACCTGCTTGATGAGGGCCACGTGCTTCTCCAGCGGCGACAGGTCGGACACGCCGGTCACGTTGGTGCCGGTGGGCTCCCAGTTCTTCACCAGCCTGGCGGCCACCGGGTCGGTGATGGCCGAGTACACCACCGGAATGGTCTTGGTCGAGGCCACCACGGCCTGCGCCGACGGCGTGGCGATGGCGACGATCACGTCGGGCGCGTCGCCCACGTACTTGCGTGCGATCTGGGCGGCGGTGCCCACGTTGCCTTGCGCGCTCTGGTAGGTGAACTTCAGGTTCTTGCCTTCTTCGTAGCCGGCGGACTTCAGCTCGGCCTTCACGCCGTCGCGCACCGCGTCCAGCGCCGGGTGCTCGACGATGGCCGTCACCGCCACCGACTTGGTGTCGGCCGCGAAGGCGGGCGCGGCGGACAGCATGCCGAGAGCAAGGGGGAGGGCGAGCGGAAGGGCGAGGGCGATGGCGCTGAAGGGGGTGCGAAGCGAGGCGTTTTTCACGGGAAAGGGTCTCCGGGTGGGAAAAAGAGTGCGTCTGAAGCCGCCGGCGGCAGCCGGAGCCAGAGGGGCAGCAGGGTTCAGCGTCCCGGCACCGCAACGGGGCGGCGCAGGGAGGCCCGAAGTCTAGATCGTACTTTGCACAATTAAGGTGCATCGAAGGCCCGGACTTACCCCGCTTTGCGCCCTAAAATTGCATCCATTTGGTGCATTGGGAAATTAAATTGCATGACATCGCACTGGACCGGATCGACCGGAAGATCCTGGAGCACCTCCAGGTGCACGGCCGCGCGTCCAACCTCGACCTGGCCGAGGCGGCCAACCTGTCGCCGGCGCAATGCCTGCGGCGGCACCGGCGGCTGGAGGAACTGGGGCTGATCCACGGCTACGCGGCGCGCCTGAACGCGCGCCACATCGGGCTGGGCGTGATCGCGTTCATCCACGTGACCATGGCGCGCGGCCATGTGGACGAGCTGCCCAAGTTCCAGGACCTGATCGCCGACATGAAGCAGATCCTGGAGTGCTATTCGGTGACCGGCGACTTCGACTACGTGCTCAAGGTGGTCGCGCACGACCTGGAGGCGCTCTCGCAGTTCCTCATGCACACGCTGATGCACATGCCGGGCGTGTCGGCGGTGCGCTCCAGCGTGTGCCTGAACGAGGTCAAGTTCACCACCGCGCTGCCGCTGGAGTGAACGGGCACTGAAGCCAGCTTCGGTGCCGGACCCTCAGCTCGGCATGCCGGGAATCGGCGACGCGGGCGACGAAGGCACCGCGGGCGTGGCGAGCGGCTCCGGTGCGGACGCCGCCATCACCATGGTCGGCACCGCCAAGGGCAGCGAGGCCTTCTTCAGCTCGTCGAGGATCACGAACAGCAGGTCGCTGCGCACCCCGCCCGCCAGCCGGGGGCTCGGCACGTAGGCAATGGCCTGGAAGATCAGCAGCCCGTTCTCGATGCCCTCGAGCGTGAGCGAGGGCGCCGGCGTTTCCAGCACGCCTTCGTGCGCCTTGCAGGCCGCCAGGATCAGCTCGCGCACGCGCTGCGCGTCGGTGGTCAGCGGCATCGGCAGGCGAATCAGCACCCGGCCTTCGGCGTTGGCCAGCGTCATGTTGCGCACGGTCTTGGTGATGAATTCGGAATTGGGCACGATCAGCGTCGAGCGGTCGCCCAGCTGGATCTCGGTGGCCCGCACGTTGATGCGGCGCACATCGCCCTCGGCCGTACCCAGCACCACCCAGTCGCCCACCTTTACCGGCTGCTCGGCCAGCAGGATCAGCCCCGAGATGAAGTTCTGCACGATGGCCTGCAGGCCGAAGCCGATGCCCACCGACAGCGCGCTGGCCACCCACGCGATGCGCTCGATGCCGATGCCCAGCGCCGACAGCGTGAAGGCAATCACCAGGATGCCGCCCACGTAACCCAGCAGCGTGGTGATGGAGCTCTGCATGCCCGGCTCGAACTGCGTGTTGGGCAGGTAGCTGCGCTCCAGCCAGCGCTTGAACACCCGCAGCACGATGAAGCCGACCAGCGCCACCGCCAGCGCGCTCAGGATGGCGCCCGGCACCAGCTGGAACTCGCCCACCTTCACGCCCGAGCCCAGCTTGCCGCTGCGCTGGAACACCTCCCCCGGCGAGGTGCCCAGCGGCGCGGCCAGCGCGATCAGCATGTACACGAACAGCGCCACACGGCTGATGCCTGAGAGCACCGTGGCGGCCTGGTCCAGCGTCTGCGGCGCCAGGCCGAAGCTCTTCTGCAGCTTCTGGCCGAAGGCGCTGCGGGACGACACGATGGCCATGAACACGTCGTCGGCGAACTTGAACAGCACGTAGAAGGCCGCCGCCACGATGCCGGTCCAGGTCAGCTGCGAGGCCAGGAAGCTGCCCAGCGCCACGTAGCCCAGCGCCACCAGCACCCAGATGGCGATCATCAGCACGCCGATCAGCGCCACCAGCAGGCCGACCCACATCGGCCGCTCGGGCAGGCCGGCCTCGGGCGCGTCGGCCCGCAGCGCCTTGAGCCGGTAGATCACCGTGCCCACCAGCGCGGTGAGGATCAACGCGGTGAGCACGTGCGTGGCCACCACGGCCGCGAAGCTGGCGTCGATCAGCGCGTTGACCTCGGCCGGCGTCCAGGCCAGCGCGGCCACCAGCGCCACCAGCCAGGGCAGCGCGGCAAGCCTGGCGGCCATGGCGTCGGGAATGGGCGGCAGCCGCCACGAGGGGCGCGAGGTGGCCAGCAGCGCGCGCCCCAGCCCGATGACGAAGGCCATGAAGGTCAGCGCCTGCGCCGTCGACTGCAGCGCCTTGCGCGCCTGCGCGTCCCAGGTGGCGTGCGCCTTGAGCACTTCGACGAAGCCGTGCGCGGCCACCGCCACCAGCAGCACGTGGGTCGCGACGATGGCAATCACCAGCAGAGAGCGCCGCAGCCGCCCGGCCGGCAGCACCCGCATGGCCAGGCGCACCAGCCCGTGCTCGGCCGCCCAGATGCCCGCCAGCGCCAGCAGCAGCGCGCCGAGCAGGGCAGCGATCACCGGCGTGCGCGAGCCGCTCGCCAGCGCCTGCTCGAAGCCGTCGTTCAGCGCCGAGCCCATGGCCTGCAGCCGCTCCACGTCGTCGGGCCAGGCGTCCTGCAGGTCACTCCAGAAGGCGCCGGTCAGCGGCGAGGCCGCGCGCTCGGTGAGCTGCGCCTCGAACACCTGGCGCCGCTGCGTGACGAGGTCGGCGCCGCGCTGGCGCACGTCGATGGACAGCAGCTTGGCCAGCCGGATGTCGGCGTCGAGCGCGTTGCGCTCCTTGGTGAGCCGCGTGCGCTGGCGCGTGATGTCGGGGTCTTCGGTGGTGCCGGCGGCCGGCGGGTTGCCGAGCTCGCCGAGCCGCGCGTTCAGGTCGGCCAGGTCGCCGGTGCGCGCGGCCACGAACTTGTCGGCCTGCGCGCCGATGTCGTTGATGAGCGAGAGCTGCTTGCGCGGGTCTTCTTCGCTGTCCCGGGCGCCGTCCTTGCCATCCTTGCCCGGGTCCGCCGTGATCTTGTTGAACTGCGCGCGCAGGTCGGCCACCGTGGGGGCGGCGGGCGCCGGGGTGGCGGTGTTGGCGCTGTTGTTGGGGTTGCCGCTGCCGGCGTTCATGCTGGCGTCGGGCTGCGCGAAGGCAACGCCGAACATCGACAGGGCCAGCAGGATGGCGAGGCAGTGGCTCGCCAGGCGAGAGGTCCGTTTCATGGCCGCATCATAGAAGCGGCCCTGCGGTAAGGGCCTGTAAGAAACGTACGGCTCAGCCGGCAGGGCTGAACAGGTCGACCCGGTCGGTGATGATGCCGTCGGTGCCCAGCACGATGAGCCGCTGCGCGGCCCACTCGTCGTTCACCGTGTAGCTCAGCGCGCGCAGGCCCGCGCCGTGCACTTGTGCCACCACCTCGGCGTCCCACTGGGCGTGGTTGCAGACGATGGCGACGCAATCCAGCTGCTTCGCGGTGTCGAGCCAGCCGTCCCACAGCTTGTCGAGCAGCAGGCCGCGCGGCAGCTCGGGCTGCACGGCCTGCGCGCCCTTGAGCGAATCGACCTGGAAGGACGTGAGCAGTGGCGGCACGGCCGCGCCCTGCCACAGGCGCGCGGCTTCGCGCGCCACCACTTCGCCGGTCTGGCGCTCGGCGCCGGGCGTGGGCTTGATCTCGATGTTCAGCAGGTGGCCGTTGGCCAGGCAGAAGCGCGCGACGTTCTCCAGCGTGGGCAGCGGCTCGCCAGCGTAGCCGCGCGAATGCCAGCCGCCCGCGTCGAGCTGCGCCAGCGCGTTCCACGGCTGCTCGCCGCCGATGCCGCGGCCGCTGGTGGTGCGCTCGAGCGTGGCGTCGTGCATCAGGAAGGGCACGCCGTCGGCGCTGAGCTTGGCGTCGCACTCGAACATGCGGTAGCCGTGCGCGGCACCCAGCTTGAAGGCGGCCAGCGTGTTCTCGGGTGCCAGCTTGCCGGCGCCGCGGTGCGCGACCCAGCGCGGGTAGGGCCAGGGTGTAGCCAGGGCCATGGCTCAGTCTGCGCGCTTGCCGGAGCCGGCGTCGAACCAGTGCAGCTTGTCTTCGCGCGCGGCGATCTTCACCGTGTCGCCGGCCACCGGCGGGTGGTCGCCTTCGTCTGTGCGCATGATGATCTGCTCGTCGCCGATGCGCCCGTACACCAGGCGCTCGGCGCCCAGCAGCTCGACCTGCTCGACCTGCACGGTCCAGCCGTTCTCGTCGAGCTTCATGTGCTCGGGGCGGATGCCCAGCGTCTTGCCCGGGCGCACGCCCGGTGCCTGCTTGAGCAGGTTCATGGGCGGCGAGCCGATGAAGCTGGCCACGAAGGTGGTGGCGGGGCGGTTGTACACCTCCTCGGGCGTGGCGAACTGGTCCATCACGCCGCCGTTCATCACGATGATGCGCTGCGCCAGCGTCATGGCCTCGACCTGGTCGTGCGTGACGAACAGCGAGGTGATGCCGAGCTCGCGGTGCAGCTTCTGGATCTCGAGGCGGGTCTGCGCGCGCAGCTTGGCGTCCAGGTTGGACAGCGGCTCGTCGAACAGGAACACCTGCGGCTGGCGCACGATGGCGCGGCCCATGGCCACGCGCTGGCGCTGGCCGCCGGAGAGTTCGCGCGGCTTGCGCTCCAGCAGGTGGCCCAGCTCGAGGATCTTCGCGGCCTTGTCCACGCGCGCCTTGATCTCGGGCACCGGCACCTTCAGGATCTTCAGGCCGTAGGCCATGTTCGCGAACACCGTCATGTGCGGGTAGAGCGCGTAGTTCTGGAACACCATCGCGATGTCGCGCTCGGACGGCTCAAGGTTGTTCACCACCTTGTTGCCGATGGCGATCTCGCCGGCGGAGATTTCCTCCAGGCCGGCCACCATGCGCAGCAGCGTGGACTTGCCGCAGCCCGAGGGCCCGACGATCACGATGAATTCATGGTCGGCGATCTCGGCGCTCACGCCGTGGATGACCTGGTTGGCTTTCGGCCCGTGGCCGTAGCGCTTGATGACGTTGCGTAGAGAGAGAGCAGCCATTTTTCGTTCAGCGTTTTATTTGTCGGTATCGACCAGGCCCTTGACGAACCACTTCTGCATCAGCACCACCACGATGCCCGGCGGCAGCATGGCCAGGACGGCGGTGGCCATGACCACGTTCCAGTCCACCGGCGATTCGCCGTTGCCCGTCATGGCCTTGATGCCGACCACGATGGGGTACATGTTTTCGCTGGTCGCGGCGATCAGCGGCCACAGGTACTGGTTCCAGCCGTAGATGAACTGGATCACGAACAGCGCCGCGATGCTGGTCTTCGACAGCGGCAGCAGGATGTCCTTGAAGAAGCGCATGGCGCCCGCGCCGTCGACGCGCGCGGCCTCCACCAGCTCGTCGGGCACCGTCAGGAAGAACTGGCGGAACAGGAAGGTGGCCGTGGCCGAGGCAATCAGCGGCACCGAGAGCCCGGCGAAGGTGTTGATCATGCCGAGGCTGGCCACCACCTGGTACGTCGGGCCGATGCGCACTTCCACCGGAAGCATCAGCGTGATGAAGATCAGCCAGAAGCACAGGCTGCGCAGCGGAAAGCGGAAGTACACCACCGCGAAGGCCGACAGCAGCGAGATGCTGATCTTGCCGAAGGTGATGATGAAGGTGATGACCGAGCTGACCCAGATCATGCGGGCTACCGACACGTTGGTGCTGGTGCGCCCGCCGCCGGTGAGCGCGGCCTTGTAGGTTTCCCAGAAGTTGCCGCCCGGCAGGATGGGCATCGGCGCCTGCATGATTTCCTGCGGCGTGTGCGTGGAGGCGACGAAGGCCAGGTAGATGGGAAAGACCACCAGGATCACGCCGAAGATCATGATGGCGTGGGCCAGGATGCCCAGGGAAGCGCGGCGCTCAACCATGGCGGGCCTCCGTCGTCGAGAGAGTGGTTTGCATGGGGGTGGTGAAGGAGGTCATCAGTACTGGACCTTCTTTTCGACGTAGCGGAACTGCAGCACCGTGAGGCAGATGACGATGGCCATCAGCACCACCGACTGCGCGGCAGCGCCGCCGAAGTCCATGCCGCGGAAGCCGTCGAAGTACACGCGGTAGACCAGCGTGGCGGTTTCCTTGCCGGGGCCGCCCTGCGTGGTGGCGTCGATGATCGCGAAGGTGTCGAAGAAGGCGTACACCATGTTGATCACGAGCAGGAAGAACGTGGTGGGCGTGAGCAGCGGGAACTGGATGGTCCAGAAGCGGCGCATCGGGCGCGCGCCGTCGATGGCGGCGGCCTCGATCAGCGACTTGGGGATCGACTGCAGGCCCGCCAGGAAGAACAGGAAGTTGTACGAGATCTGCTTCCACACGGCGGCCATCACCACCAGTGCCATGGCGTCGTTGCCGTTGAGCAGGTGGTTCCAGCTGAAGCCCATCTTCTTGAGCCAGTAGGCCACGATGCCGATGGACGAGGAGAACATGAACGACCACAGCAGCCCGGTGACCACCGGCGCCACCGCGTACGGCAGGATGAGCACGCTGCGGTAGAAGCGCGAGCCGCGCACCACGCGGTCGGCGAACACGGCCAGCAGCAGCGCGATGCTCAGGCCCAGCACCGTCACCAGCGCAGAGAAGATCAGCGTGGTCTGGAACGAGGCCATGTAGGTGCTGTCGTTCCACAGCGCCACGAAGTTGTCCAGGCCCACCCAGGTGACCGAGTTGCCGAACGCGTCCTGCTGCTGCAGCGACTGCACCAGCGCCTGGCCGGCGGGCCAGAAGAAGAAGACGCCGACGATGATCAGCTGCGGGGCCAGCAAGGCCCAGGGCAGCCAGCTCGAACGGAAGAGGACGCGTTTTTCCATGGGGGGAGCGTTCAGGTCACAGACACACAAATAAGCAAACAGCCAGCACTGCACGGGGCAGGCTGGCTTGCGGCGGGGTTAAAACGAATCGAAACGAACATTCGTTCGCGCCGATCCGGGTGCAGAGCTTACTTGTTTGCGGCCTGGAATTTCACCAAAAGTTCGTTTCCGCGCTTTACCGCGCTGTCGAGGGCTTCCTTCGGGGTCTTCTTGCCGGTCCAGATCAGCTCGGTTTCCTCGTCTTCGATGGCGCGGATCTGGGGCAGGTTGCCCAGGCGCACGCCACGCGACTTGTCGGTGGTCTTCTTGATCATTTGCGTCACGGCGACGTCCGTACCCGGGTTTTCCTTGTAGAAGCCCGACTTTTCGGTCAGCTCATAGGAAGCCATGGTGATCGGCAGGTAGCCGGTGCGGATGTGGCTGTCCGACTGCACCTTGGGGCTCGACAGGAAGGTGAAGAACTGCGCAACGCCCTTGTAGTGGTCGGCCGGCTTGCCCGACATGACCCACAGGCTGGCGCCGCCCACGATCGTGTTCTGCGGTGCGCCCTGCACGTCCGGGTAGAACGGCAGCGCCGACTCGGCGAACTTGAACTTGGCATCGCGCTTCACGCTGGCGTAGCTGCCCGACGAGCCGATGAACATGGCGCACTCGCCCGAGGTGAACGAGGTGATGGGCTTGCTGGCGCGGCCCTTGTAGACGAACAGGCCTTGCTTGGCCATGTTGGACAGGTTCTCGAAGTGGCGCACATGCAACGGCGAGTTGAATTCCAGGCGGGCGTCGAGGCCGCCGAAGCCGTTGTTCTTGGTCGCGTACGAGGTGTTGTGCCAGGCCGAGAAGCTCTCGAGCTGGGCCCAGCTCATCCACGAGGTGGTGAACGGGCACTGGCTGCCGCTGGCCTTCAGCTTGGCGGCGGCGGCAACGACTTCAGGCCAGGTGGCGGGCGCCTTTTCGGGGTCCAGGCCGGCGGTCTTGAAGGCGTCCTTGTTGTAATAGAACACCGTCGTGGAGCTGTTGAACGGGAACGACAGCATCTGGCCGCTGGGGGCGGTGTAGTAGCCGGCCACGGCGGGGATGTACGCCTTGGGGTCGAACTTCTGGCCGCCTTCCTTCATGACGTCGGCCACGGGCTTGATGGCGCCCTTGGAATACATCATGGTGGCGGTGCCCACTTCGAACACCTGCAGGATGTCGGGCGCGTTGCCCGAGCGGAAGGCGGCGATGCCGGCGGCCATGGACTGGTCGTACTCACCCTTGTAGGTGGGGATGACCTTGTATTCTTTCTGGCTCTCGTTGAACTGCTTGGCCAGGTCGTTGACCCAGTCGTTGAGCGCACCGTCCATGGAGTGCCACCATTGGATCTCGGTTTGTGCCTGGGCAATCACTGGCATCGCCAGCGTGGTGGCCAGCGCCGAGGCGATGGCAAGCGTCTTGAAGCGCATGTGGAAAACTCCTGGAGGTGGTTCTGAAAAGGACGCGATATTAGGTTACTAATGTGAACGTTTCGCGGCGTTTCTTTTCGCATGAACGCGATTTGACTCAAACCGGGGAAACCCTTTTGACCATCCGCGCTCCCGTTCAGCGCACCAACTTGTTGCGCTGCACCATGCTAGCCTTCGGTGCATGAGCAAAACCTCTCTCGACAAAAGCAAGATCAAGTTCCTTCTTCTTGAAGGTGTTCATCCCTCGGCCATCGAGGTGATCCGAGGGGCTGGCTACAGTCAGATCGAGACCCTGCCCAAGGCCCTGCAGGGCGAAGAGCTCAAGGCCAAGCTGGCCGACGTGCACTTCCTGGGCATCCGGTCGCAAAGCCAGCTCACCGCCGACGTGCTGTCGGCCGCGCCGAAGCTGGTGGCCGTGGGGTGCTTCTGCATCGGCACCAATCAGGTCGACCTGGACGCGGCCCGCGAGCGCGGCGTTGCCGTGTTCAACGCACCTTATTCCAATACGCGCTCGGTGGCCGAACTGGTGCTGGCCGAGGCCATCCTGCTGCTGCGCGGCATTCCCGAGAAAAACGCGCTGGCGCACCGCGGAGGCTGGCTCAAGTCGGCTGTCAATTCGCATGAAATCCGCGGCAAGACCCTGGGCATCGTGGGCTACGGCTCCATCGGCACCCAGTTGTCGGTGCTGGCCGAGGCGCTGGGCATGCACGTGGCTTTCTACGACGTGGTCAGCAAGCTGCCGCTGGGCAACGCCCGCCAGGTGCCCAAGCTGCACGACCTGCTGGCGCAGAGCGACATCGTCACCCTGCACGTGCCCGAGCTCCCTTCGACCAAGTGGATGATCGGCGAGGCGGAAATCGCCGCCATGAAGCCGGGCGGCATCCTCATCAACGCCGCGCGCGGCACGGTGGTCGAGATCGAGGCGCTGGCCAACGCCATCAAGGCCAAGAAACTCTGGGGCGCCGCCATCGACGTGTTCCCGGTCGAGCCGGGCAGCAACAAGGACGAGTTCGTGTCGGCCCTGCGCGGCCTGGACAACGTGATCCTGACCCCGCACATCGGCGGCTCCACCATGGAGGCGCAGGCCAACATCGGCGGCGAGGTGGCCGAGAAGCTGGTCAAGTACAGCGACAACGGCACCTCGATCTCGTCGGTCAATTTCCCGGAAGTGGCGCTGCCGGCGCATCCGGGCAAGCACCGGCTGCTGCACGTGCACCGCAACGTGCCGGGCGTGCTGTCGGAGATCAACAAGATCTTCTCGGACAACCACATCAACATCGCCTCGCAGTTCCTGCAGACCAACGAGAAGGTCGGCTACGTGGTGATGGACATCGACGCGGCTTCCTCCGACCTGGCGCTGGAGAAGCTGGCGAAGGTGAACGGCACCATCCGCAGCCGCGTGCTGTTCTGACGCGCTGGCTTGCTCCCTCTCCCCCGGGGAGCGGGTTGGGGTGAGGGCGCCGCGGCATTCAGCCCGCTGGCGCCCCTAGCACAAGGGCGGCCGGCACGCCACGAGGCAAGACCCCGAGGCCTGCCCTAAAATCCCCAGCCCGGCTATGGGTGCGCAGCGCCCGGCCGAGGCGCCCCACCCGATGAATGCTCCGACCGCGTTGAACACGCTGTTGGCACAGGCCGCAGAGCCTGTCCGACTGCGCGAGATCCCGTACAACTACACCAGCTTCTCCGACCGAGAAATCGTGATTCGCCTGCTGGGCGAACGCGGCTGGGACCTGCTGCAGACCCTGCGCGCCGAGCGCCGCACCGGCCGGTCGGCACGCATGCTCTACGAGGTGCTGGGCGACATCTGGGTGGTGCAGCGCAACCCCTACCTGGTCGACGACCTGCTCGACAACCCGCGCCGCCGCGGCCAGCTGGTCGATGCCCTCAAGCACCGCCTGAGCGAGGTGCAGAAGCGCCGCACCCCCGACAGCGACCCCTCGCGCGACCAGCTCGTGGGCGAGCTCACCGGCCTGGTGGGCGAGGCCGTGGCGGCCTTCGACACCAAGTTCCGCGACGTGGCCGCCCTGCGCCGCAAGGCCACGCGCGTGCTGCGCCGCCTCACGGCCAAGGACAACATCAAGTTCGACGGCCTCTCGCGCGTGTCGCACGTGACCGACGCCACCGACTGGCGCGTGGAGTACCCGTTCGTGGTGCTGTGCCCCGACACCGAGGCCGAGATGGCGTTGCTGGTCAAGGGCTGCATCGAGCTGGGCCTGACCATCATTCCGCGCGGGGGCGGCACCGGCTACACCGGCGGCGCCATTCCGCTGACCTGGAACAGCGTGGTCATCAACACCGAGAAGCTCGAGGCGATGACCGAGGTCGAGCACATGCCGCTGCCCGGCCTGGCCGACCCCGTGCCCACCATCTGGACCGAGGCCGGCGTGGTCACGCAGCGCGTGGCCGACGCGGCCGAGCGCGCGGGCTTCGTGTTCGCGGTCGACCCGACCTCGGCCGAGGCGTCGTGCGTGGGCGGCAACGTGGCCATGAACGCGGGCGGCAAGAAGGCTGTGCTGTGGGGCACGGCGCTGGACAACCTGGCCTCCTGGCGCATGGTGACGCCGCAGGCCGAGTGGCTCGAGGTCACGCGCATCGGCCACAACCTGGGCAAGATCCACGACGCCGAGAGCGCCGTGTTCGAGCTGCAGTACTACGCGGCCGACGGCAAGACGAAGCTGCGCACCGAGCGGCTCGACATTCCGGGCCGCAGCTTCCGCAAGGAAGGCCTGGGCAAGGACGTGACCGACAAGTTCCTCTCGGGCCTGCCGGGCATCCAGAAAGAGGGCTGCGACGGCCTCATCACCAGCTGCCGCTGGGTGGTGCACAAGATGCCCGCGCACACGCGCACCGTGTGCCTGGAGTTCTTCGGCAACGCGAAGGACGCGGTGCCCAGCATCGTCGAGATCAAGGACTTCATGTTCGCCGAGCAGAAGCGCTCGGGCGTGCTGCTGGCCGGCCTGGAGCACCTGGACGACCGCTACCTGAAGGCCGTGGGCTACGCCACCAAGTCGAAGAAGCACGGCGGCCTTCCCAAGATGGTGCTGTTCGGCGACATCGCCGGCGACGACGCCGATGCGGTGGCGCGTGTTACGTCGGAAGTGGTGCGCATCGCCAACTCGCGCAGCGGCGAAGGCTTCATTGCCATCAGCCCCGAGGCGCGCAAGAAGTTCTGGCTCGACCGCAAGCGCACGGCCGCCATCAGCAAGCACACCAACGCCTTCAAGATCAACGAAGACGTGGTGATTCCGCTGCCGCGCATGGCGGAGTACAGCGACGGCATCGAGCGCATCAACATCGAGCTGTCGCTGCAGAACAAGCTCGCGCTCACCGACGAGCTCGAGACCTTCCTCACGCGCGGCAACCTGCCACTGGGCAAGACCGACGACGCCCACGAGATTCCGGCGGCCGAGCTGCTGGAAGACCGCGTAGCGCAGGCCGTGGCGCTGGTGCAGGAGGTGCGCGCGCTGTGGGCCGGCTGGCTGCGCAACGTGGATGCGCAGTTCGTCCAGTTGCAGGACCATTCGCTGCGCGCGAGCTGGAAGATCCAGCTGCGCCAGCCGCTGCAGGAAATTTTCTCGGGCGCCGAGTTCGCGCCCATCCTGGCCGAGTGCACGGCCATCCACAAGCGCGTGCTCAAGGGCCGCGTGTGGGTCGCGCTGCACATGCACGCGGGCGACGGCAACGTGCACACCAACATTCCCGTGAACAGCGACAACTACGACATGCTGCAGACCGCGCATGCCGCGGTGGTGCGCATCATGGCGCTGGCGCGCAGCCTGGACGGCGTGATCTCGGGCGAGCACGGCATCGGCATCACCAAGCTCGAGTTTTTGAGCGACGAAGAGCTGCGCCCGTTCACCGAGTACAAGGCCCGGGTCGACCCCGAAGGCCGCTTCAACAAGGGCAAGCTGCTGCGCGCGCCGGCGGGCGTGGCGGAAACGCTGCATGCCGACCTGACCAACGCCTACACGCCGAGCTTCGGGCTGATGGGGCACGAGTCGCTGATCATGCAGCAGAGCGACATCGGCGCCATTGCCGACAGCGTGAAGGACTGCCTGCGCTGCGGCAAGTGCAAGCCGGTGTGCGCCACGCATGTGCCGCGCGCCAACCTGCTGTACAGCCCGCGCAACAAGATCCTCGCCACCTCGCTGCTGGTGGAGGCTTTCCTGTACGAAGAGCAGACGCGCCGCGGCGTGAGCATCAAGCACTGGGAAGAGTTCGAGGACGTGGCCGACCACTGCACCGTGTGCCACAAGTGCCTCACGCCGTGCCCGGTGAAGATCGACTTCGGCGACGTGTCCATGAACATGCGCAACCTGCTGCGCAAGATGGGGCAAAAGAGCTTCCGTCCGGGCAACGCGGCGGCCATGTTCTTCCTGAACGCGACCAACCCGCAGACCATCAAGGCGGTGCGCGCGGGCATGGTGGGCGTGGGCTTCAAGGCGCAGCGCCTGGCCAACGACCTGCTGCGCGGCCTGGCGAAGAAGCAGACCGGCGCGCCGCCGGCCACGCTGGGCCCCGCGCCGCTGAAAGAGCAGGTGGTCCACTTCATCAACAAGAAGATGCCGGGCAACCTGCCCAAGCAGACCGCGCGCGCGCTGCTCGACATCGAGGACGCGGACTACGTGCCCATCATCCGCAACCCGAAGGCGACCACCTCGGAGACGGAGGCGGTCTTCTACTTTCCGGGCTGTGGGTCGGAGCGGTTGTTCTCGCAGGTCGGGCTGGCCACGCAGGCCATGCTCTGGCATGCGGGCGTGCAGACCGTGCTGCCGCCCGGCTACCTGTGCTGCGGCTATCCGCAGCGCGGCAGCGGCCAGTTCGACAAGGCCGAGAAGATGATCACCGACAACCGCGTGCTCTTCCACCGCGTGGCGAACACGCTGAACTACCTCGACATCAAGACGGTGGTGGTGAGCTGCGGCACCTGCTACGACCAGCTGCAGGGCTACCAGTTCGACAAGATCTTCCCGGGCTGCCGGATCATCGACATCCACGAGTACCTGCTCGAGAAGGGCATCACCCTGGCGGACGCGGGCGGCGGTGGCTACCTGTACCACGACCCCTGCCACAGCCCGATGAAGCAGCAGGACCCGATGAAGACGGTGAAGGCGCTGGTGGGCGACAACGTGCTCAAGAACGACCGCTGCTGCGGCGAGTCGGGCACGCTGGGCGTGTCGCGGCCCGACATCTCCACGCAGATCCGCTTCCGCAAGGAAGAAGAGCTGAAGAAGGGCGAGGCCATGCTGCGTGATAGCGGCAAGGTCGGCGCGAACGACAACGTGAAGATCCTCACCAGCTGCCCGAGCTGCCTGCAAGGCCTCTCGCGCTACGGCAACGACCTGAACAACGGCCTGCTCGAAGCCGACTACATCGTGGTCGAGATGGCCAACAAGATCCTCGGCGCCGATTGGATGCCGACCTACGTGGCCGCGGCCAACCAGGGCGGGATCGAGCGGGTGCTGGTATGACTAGCGTGCAAGGTTGCGTGCTGTGTGACGGCCCGGGCGGCCGGCTGGTGTTCGAGGGCGCGAAGCTGCGCGTCATCCGCGCGCAGGAGGCGGGCTTTCCAGCCTTCTATCGCGTGGTGTGGCGCGACCATGCGCCGGAGTTTTCCGACCTCGACGCGGCGGACCGCGTGCTGTGCATGGATGCGGTGGCGTTGGTGGAGCAGAGCCTGCGCGAGCACCTGCAACCGGCCAAGATCAACCTGGCGGCGCTGGGCAACATGGTGGCGCACCTGCACTGGCACGTGATTGCGCGCTTCGCCGACGACAGCCACTTTCCGGGTTCGGTGTGGGCGCCGATGCTGCGCGAGCGCAATGCCGCGCAAGAGGCCGCCACCACAGCGCGCCTGCCGGCCGCCGAGGCTGCGATGATCGAGCGATTGAGCAACGGGAGCTTCTGATGGCAGGCTTGAAACCGGGCGCACCGACGCCGCAATCGATCACCGTGCACGGCCAGTCGCGCGTGCTCGAAGTGGGCTTTTCGGACGGCGCGAGCTTTCGCATTCCGTTCGAGCTGATGCGCATCTGTTCGCCGTCGGCCGAGGTGCAGGGGCATGGCCCGGGCCAGGAGATCTTGCAGACGGGCAAGCGCGAGGTCGAGCTGGTCGCGCTGGAGGCCGTGGGCAACTACGCCGTGCAGCCGACCTTCAGCGACGGCCACAACACCGGCATCTACTCGTGGGACCTGCTCTATGAACTCGGCGCGAAGCAGGCCGAGCTGTGGGCCACCTACGAAAGCCGCCTCGCGGCGGCGGGCGTGGACCGCGACGCGCCGATGATCGAGGACAGCGGCCCGGCCTGCAGCAGCCACTGAGCGGCGAAATCGCTCGAAACTCCGGCGCCGCACCGGGCCCCATGGCCCTACACCCCGGAAGGGCGCGATAAAAAAAGCAACGAATGCCCGCCGTGCCCGCGGGGTCGTCGGCTTGATGTGAAGGCTTCCGGCCTAACATCGGTCGCATGAGTACCACACACTTCGGCTTCGAAACAGTCGACGAAAGCGAGAAGGCCCGCCGCGTTCGCGGTGTCTTCGATTCGGTCGCCTCGCGCTACGACATCATGAACGACCTGATGTCGGCCGGCCTGCACCGCGCCTGGAAGGCGTACACCGTCATGGTCGCGAACGTGGGCGAAGGCTCGCGCGTGCTCGACATCGCGGGCGGCACCGGCGACCTCGCGCTGGCCTTCGCGAAGAAGGTCGGCGCCAGCGGCCAGGTGGTGCACACCGACATCAACGAAGCCATGCTTCGCACCGGCCGCGACCGCCTGCTCGACGCCGGCGTTTCGCTGCCCACCACGGTCTGCGACGCTGAAAAACTCCCGTTCCCCGACAACCACTTCGACGTGGTCACCGTGGCCTTCGGCCTGCGCAACATGACCCACAAGGACGTCGCGCTCAAGGAAATGAACCGCGTCATCAAGCCGGGCGGCAAGCTGCTCGTGCTCGAGTTCTCGAAGGTCGCCAAGCCGCTGGCCAAGGCCTACGACTGGTACTCCTTCAACGTGCTTCCCCGCCTGGGCAAGCTCGTGGCCGGCGACGACGCGAGCTATCGCTACCTGGCCGAATCGATCCGGATGCACCCCTCGCAAGAGGAACTCAAGACCCTCATGAAAGAGGGCGGTTTCGGACATGTGGACTATCACAACATGACGGGTGGCATCGCCGCGCTGCATGTTGGAATCAAATGTTGATGACGCGAATCTTTCGCTCGAGAGGAGACGACATGAAGAATTTGGGTACTTTGTTTTTGGCGGCGGCTTTGGTCCTGGGCAGTGTCCAGGCCGAGGCGGCACGCATGGGTGGCGGCAAGTCGTTCGGGCGCCAGTCGTCCAACGTGACGCAACGCCAGGCCACGCCGCCCGCATCGCCCGGCGCACCCGCGCAGCAGAACGCGACCAACGCGGCAGCCAAGCCTGCAACGCCCGCACCGGCGGCCGCTGCACCGAAGCGCCCGTGGGGCGCGATGCTCGGCGGCCTCGCGGCCGGCCTGGGCCTCGCGTGGCTCGCGCATTCGCTGGGCCTGGGCGCCGGCTTCGGCAACATCCTGCTGATCGGCCTGCTGGTGCTGGCCGGCGTGATGGTGTGGCGCATGTTCAAGGCGCGTTCGCAGGCATCGGGCGCCAGCCGCCAGGGTGGCTTCGCGTTCCAGGGCGCGGGTGCCAGCCCGAGCAACGCCAGCGCCCCCGCGCAGTACAGCCCGGCCAATGTCGGCAACGACGCCTCGGCCCGTCCGTGGGAGCGCAACGCGACGTCCTTCGACGCCACACCCTCGAACGACGCGCCGCACGGCAGCAGCCTCTCGGCAGCGGGTGCCGCGGCCGGTGGCAGCATGATCGGCTCGGCGCTCGGCGGCTCGCAGTCCTGGGGCATTCCCGCGGGCTTCGATGTCGACGGCTTCCTTGGTGCCGCGAAGCGCAACTTCGTGACGCTGCAGGACGCATGGGACCGCGCTGACGTGTCGATGCTGCGTTCGATGATGACCGACAGCATGGTCGAGGAAATTCGCACGCAGCTGGCCGACCGCGCCAGCCACACGGGCGGTGCCTCGAACAAGACCGAAGTCGTGATGCTCGACGCCAAGCTGCTGGGCATCGAAGAGCTGCCCGACGCCTACATGGCCAGCGTGGAGTTCTCCGGCATGATCCGCGAAGACGCCTCGGCCGGCCCGGGTCCGTTCCGCGAAGTCTGGAACATGACCAAGCCGACCAGCGGCAACAGCGGCTGGCTGGTGGCCGGCGTGCAGGCATTGCAGTAAGAAAAACCTGAAGCGCGGCTCCCACAGGGCCGCGACACAGACGGGATAATGGGGACATGGCCACACCATCGTCCCCTTTTTCTTTTCTCGGCGACCTGTTCAACCGCGTCGGCGAGCGTCTGCAACCCCCGGACTGGGCGGTGCACGAAATCCAGCACCGCGTCGTCCTGTTCCTGAACCATGTGCTGCAGCAGGAGCCCGAGGCCCAGCAGCGGCTGCTGCGCCAGCAGGGGCGGGTGGTGCGCTTTCAGTGGCGCTTCGTCACCATGGAGCTGGTCGCCACGCCGGCCGGCCTGCTCGACCTGGCGCCCGCGGGCTCGGTGCCCGAGCTGACCCTGACCGTCACCGACGACTCCCCCTTCGACATTGCCCGCGCCACGCTGCGCGGCGACAAGCCCGCCGTGCAGATCCTGGGTGACGTGCAGTTGGCGGCCGAGGTCAACTGGCTGGTCGACCATGTGCGCTGGGACGTCGAGGACGACCTCGCACGCGTGATCGGCGACGTGCCCGCGCACACGCTGGGCAACGGCGTGCGCCGGGTCGTGGGCGCGCTGCGCCAGTTCGTCGGCGATCGCACGGCCAAGGCCGGCGGCTCGGCGTCTGGCTCGGCGGGCAGGGTCGAATGAGTCGCTTCTATCGCGGCCTGTTCATCGTCTGGGTCGCGCTGCGCTACGGTCTCGACGAGCTCGTGCTCACGAGCTTCCAGAAGCCCTGGCTGCGCGTGGTGGCGCGCGTGGTGTCCATCGGGCGCAACCTCGATGCGCCGCGCGGCCAGCGGTTGCGCGAGGCGCTCGAGCGGCTCGGCCCCATCTTCGTGAAGTTCGGCCAGGTGCTGTCGACGCGGCGCGACCTGCTGCCGCCCGACATCGCCGACGAGCTGGCCTTTCTGCAGGACCGCGTGCCACCGTTTCCCTCGGCCGTGGCCATCGCGACCATCGAGCGCGCGTTCCGCCGTCCGGTGGGCGACGTGTTCGTGCAGTTCGACGAGACGCCCATCGCCAGCGCGTCCATCGCGCAGGTGCACTTCGCAACCATCCGCACCAACCAGGGCGAGGTGCGCGAGGTCGCGGTGAAGGTGCTGCGCCCCAACATGCGCGGCGTGATCGAGAAAGATCTGGCGCTCATGGCCATGATGGCCGGCTGGGTCGAAGGCCTCTCGGCCGACGGCAAGCGCCTGAAGCCGCGCGAGGTGGTGGGCGAGTTCGACAAGTACCTGCACGACGAGCTCGACCTGGTGCGCGAGGCGGCCAACGCGGCCCAGCTGCGCCGCAACATGGCCTCGCTCGACCTGGTGTTGATCCCCGAGATGTTCTGGGACTTCTGCCACCCCGAGGTCATGGTGATGGAGCGCATGAAGGGCGTGCCCATTGCGCAGATGGACCGCCTGCGCGCGGCCGGCGTCGACATTCCCAAGCTGGCCCGCGACGGCGTCACGATCTTCTTCACGCAGGTGTTCCGCGACGGCTTCTTCCATGCCGACATGCACCCCGGCAACATCCAGGTGAGTCTGGAGCCCGAGACCTTCGGGCGCTATATCTCGCTGGACTTCGGCATCATCGGCACGCTGACCGAGTCGGACAAGGAGTACCTCGCGCAGAACTTCGTGGCCTTCTTCCGGCGCGACTACAAGCGCGTGGCCGAGCTGCACCTGGAAAGCGGCTGGGTGCCGGTGGGCACGCGCATCGACGAGCTCGAGGCAGCCATCCGCACCGTGTGCGAGCCGTATTTCGACCGGCCGCTGAAGGAGCTGTCGCTGGGCATGGTACTGATGCGGCTGTTCCAGACCTCGCGCCGCTTCCAGGTCGAGATCCAGCCGCAGCTGGTGCTGCTGCAGAAGACGCTGCTCAACATCGAGGGCCTGGGCCGCAACATCGACCCCGACCTCGACCTCTGGGCCACGGCCAAGCCTTTTCTCGAGAAATGGATGGTCGACCAGATCGGCCCCAAGAAGCTCTTGCAGCAACTCAAGGCCGAAGCGCCGCGCTACGCCAAATTGCTTCCTCAGTTTCCGCGACTTCTGCACGATTTCCTGGAAAATCGCCCCGCCGACAACCGGCGCGAACTGCTCGAACTGCTGGCCGAACAAAAGCGCACCAACCGGTTGCTCCAGACCATCGTCTACGGTGGCATAGGTTTTGTATTGGGGTTGCTCGCCATGCAGTTGCTGGTGCGGGTGCGCTTGTTCTAGAGGAGTTTTCGCTGTGCTGCTGACGTTGGTCATCGTCTATCTGCTGGTCACCATCGCCATCGGCCTGTACGCCGCCAAGCGGGTGAAGAACACCACCGACTTCGCCATTGCCGGGCGGCACCTGCCGCTGTTCATGATCGTCACGACCACTTTCGCGACGTGGTTCGGCTCCGAAACGGTGCTGGGCATTCCGGCCAAGTTCATCGAAGGGGGCTTGAACGGCGTGGTGGAAGACCCGTTCGGCGCGGGCACCTGCCTGATCCTGGTGGGCCTGTTCTTCGCGGGCAAGCTCTACCGCATGACGCTGCTGACCATCAGCGACTACTACCGCGAGCGCTACGGCCGCACGGTGGAAGTGGCGTGCTCGCTGATCATCATGCTGAGCTACCTGGGCTGGGTGTCGGCGCAGGTCACTGCGCTGGGGCTGGTATTCAACCTGCTGTCGGCCGGCGCCATCAGCATTCCGCTGGGCATGGTGATCGGGGTGGTTTCCATCCTGGCCTACACGCTGTTCGGCGGCATGTGGTCGGTGGCCGTCACCGACTTCATGCAGATGATCATCCTGGTGGCCGGCCTGGCCGTCATCGCGATGTTCGCGGGCAACATGGCCGGCGGCGCCGACAAGGTGGTCGCCTTCGCCGTCAGCAAGGACCTGTTCAAGTTCTGGCCCGAGCCGAACTGGCACGACGTGGTGTTCTTCTTTGCCGCCGCCATCACGATGATGCTGGGCTCCATTCCGCAGCAGGACGTGTTCCAGCGCGTGATGTCGGCCAACAGCGTGAAGGCGGCCCAGCGCGGCCCGGTGATCGGCGGGGTGGCGTACATCCTGTTCGCCTTCGTGCCGATGTTCCTGGTGGCCAGCGCGCTGCTGATCATGCCGGAGCAGACCGCTACGCTGCTGAAGGAAGATCCGCAGAAGGTGCTGCCCACGCTGGTGCTGCAGAAGATGCCGTTTGTGATGCAGGTGCTGTTCTTCGGTGCGCTGCTCTCGGCCATCAAGTCGACCGCCTCGGCCACCTTGCTGGCGCCCAGCGTCACTTTCACCGAGAACATCTGGCGCCAGTTCCGCCCGGCCGGCACCGACCGCGAGAACCTCAGGACGATGCGCATCACGGTGCTGCTGTTCAGCGCCGCCGTGCTGGCCTACGCCATCCGCATGCAGGGCACGCCCATCTACGAACTGGTGTCGGGCGCCTACCAGGTGCCGCTGGTGGGCGCTTTCGTGCCGCTGGTGTGCGGCCTGTACTGGCGCCGCGCCACCACGCAGGGCGCCGTGGCGTCCATCGTGGCGGGCATCGGGGTGTGGCTGCTGTTCCTGGCCATGCCCTGGGGCAACGCCTTTCCGGCGCAGCTGGCGGGCGTGCTGTGCGCGTTCGTGGGCATGGTGGCCGGTTCGCTGCTGCCGCAATGGCTCACCAACACCCACACGCCGCACCGTCCCCTGGCGACGGAGCCGGCCTGACGCAGGGGCTCGGCGGCCACGCCGGGCGCTGTTTGGCGGGGGCGCCCCTATAATCGAGGGCTTTGCGAGCGGCAGCTGCGCCGCTTTTTTTACCCCATTCCCATGCCCATCTACGCCTACAAGTGCAGCGCCTGCGGCTTTGCCAAAGACGCTTTGCAGAAGATGTCCGACGCGCCGCTCACGGTGTGTCCGAACTGTGGCGCGAGTGCCTTCGAGAAACAGGTCACGGCCGCCGGCTTCCAGCTCAAGGGCTCGGGCTGGTACGTGACCGATTTCCGGGACGGCAGCGGCAAGAAGTCCGAGCCGTCGACCGCGCCCGCGTCGAGCGACACCGCTAACGCCAACGCCAAGTCCGGCGAATCGGCTTCGGCCAGCCCCGCCGCGGCGCCCAGCGCCGCGCCGGCGCCCGCCGCTCCGGCCCCCTCGCCGGCCCCGGCCCCCGCCGCCAAGAGCGGCGACTGACCCAGAACTACCTCCCCACCGCCATGCTCGCCCTGCGCAAATGGTTGTTCTCCGGCTTGCTGGTGATCGTTCCGCTGTTCATCACCCTCGCGGTGCTGAAGTGGATCATCGACACGCTGGACCAGACGCTCTGGGTGCTGCCCGGCGCCTGGCAGCGCTGGCTGTACGACAACAACATCCGCGGCCTCGGCGTGCTGCTCACGCTGGCGATCCTGCTGGTGGTGGGCGCCGTGGCCAGCAACTTCGTCGGCAAGCGCCTGCTCGGCTGGGGCGATGCCGTGGTGCGGCGCATTCCGGTGGTGCGCTCGATCTACTCAAGCGTCAAGCAGGTGTCGGACACGCTGTTCTCCGAGAACGGCAACGCTTTTCGCACGGCGGTGCTGGTGCAATGGCCCCGCGAAGGGGTCTGGACCATCGCCTTCGTCACCGGCACGCCGGGAGCCGACGTGGTCGAGCACCTGGGTGGCGGCGACTACCTCGGCGTATACGTGCCGACCACGCCCAACCCCACGGGCGGCTACTTCGTGATGCTCAAGCGCAGCGACTGCATCGAACTGAAGATGAGCGTGGACGAAGCGCTCAAGTACATCGTCTCGATGGGGGTGGTCGTTCCAGGCGGCCCCGCCACGGTGGCGGTGAAGTCTTCCAACTCATAAAAACGAACGCGCCCACAAGGCGCCGGAATGGATTCCTATGGCCATGCGTACTCACTATTGCGGTCTTGTGACCGAAGCCCTGCTGGGCCAGACCGTCACCCTGTGCGGCTGGGTCAACCGTCGCCGCGACCACGGCGGCGTGATCTTCATCGACGTGCGTGACCGCGAAGGCTACGTGCAGGTGGTGTGCGACCCCGACCGCGCCTCGACCTTCGCCGTGGCCGAGAACCTGCGCAACGAGTTCTGCGTGCAGATCACCGGCTTGGTGCGCTCGCGCCCCGAAGGCACGACCAACGACAGCCTGAAGAGCGGCAAGATCGAAGTGCTGTGCCACGAGCTGAAGGTGCTCAACCCCTCGGTCACGCCCCCGTTCCTGCTGGACGACGACAACCTGTCGGAAACCACCCGCCTCACGCACCGCGTGCTCGACCTGCGCCGCCCGGCCATGCAGCGCAACATGATGCTGCGCTACAAGGTGACGATGGAAACGCGCAAGTTCCTCGACGCCAACGGCTTCATCGACATCGAGACGCCGATGCTCGGCAAGTCCACGCCCGAAGGTGCGCGCGACTACCTCGTGCCCAGCCGCGTGCACGACGGCAGCTTCTTCGCGCTGCCGCAGTCGCCGCAGCTGTTTAAGCAGCTCTTGATGGTGGCCGGCTACGACCGCTACTACCAGATCGTGAAGTGCTTCCGCGACGAAGACCTGCGCGCCGACCGCCAGCCCGAATTCACGCAGATCGACATCGAGACCTCGTTCCTCGCCGAAGAGGAAATCCGAGAGATGTTCGAAGGCATGATCCGCAACGTGTTCCGCAATGCCGCGGGCATCGACCTGCCGGTGTTCCCGACCATGACGTACGGCGACGCGATGTTCAAGTACGGCTCGGACAAGCCCGACCTGCGCGTGAAGCTCGAGTTCACCGAACTCACCGAGCTGATGAAGCGCGTGGAATTCAAGGTGTTCTCGAACGCCGCGACGCAAAAGGACGGCCGCGTGGTTGCATTGCGCGTGCCCGGCGGCGGTGGCGAAGGTGGCCTGTCGCGCGGTGAAATCGACGCGTACCAGGAATTCGTGAAGATCTACGGCGCCAAGGGCCTGGCCTACATCAAGGTCAACGACGCAGCCGCTGGCCGCGAAGGCCTGCAAAGCCCGATCGTGAAGAACCTGGACGACAACACGCTGGCCGAGATCATCGCCCGCACGGGTGCGCGCAACGGCGACATCCTGTTCTTCGGCGCCGACAAGGAAAAGGTCGTCAACGACGCCATCGGCGCGCTGCGCGTGAAGATCGGCCACAGCGCCTTCGGCAAGAAGAGCGGCCTGTTCGACGACCGCTGGGCACCGCTGTGGGTGGTGGACTTTCCGATGTTCGAGTTCGACGAGGAAGGCCAGCGCTGGAGCGCCGTGCACCACCCGTTCACCGCACCGAAGGACGGCCATGAAGACCTCATGGACACCGCGCCCGAGAAGTGCATCGCCAAGGCCTACGACATGGTGCTCAACGGCATCGAGATGGGCGGCGGTTCGGTGCGTATCCACCGCGAGGAAGTGCAGAGCAAGGTGTTCCGCGCGCTGAAGATCAGTGCCGAGGACGCGCAGCTGAAGTTCGGCTTCCTGCTGGACGCGCTGCAATACGGCGCCCCCCCGCACGGCGGCATCGCCATCGGCCTGGACCGCCTGGTCATGCTGATGACCGGCGCCGAGTCGATCCGCGACGTGATCGCCTTCCCCAAGACCCAGCGCGCGCAAGACCTGCTGACGCAGGCGCCCAGCCCGGTCGACGAGAAGCAGCTGCGCGAGCTGCACATCAAGCTGCGCAACACGCCCCAAGCCGCTTGATGGTCTGACGCCATGACGACCAGCCCCCGGCCCTGGAAGATCCCGGAGTCGGTGCTGGTCGTGATCCACACGCCGGCGCTCGATGTGCTGCTCATCCGGCGTGCGGATGCGGAGACCGACTTCTGGCAATCGGTCACCGGCAGCAAGGATGTTGTCGACGAGCCGCTCGCGCTCACCGCCGCGCGCGAGGTGGCCGAGGAAACCGGCTTCCAATGCGGCGAGGGCACCGCGCTGGCCCCGCAGCTGGTCGACTGGCAACTGCGCAACGTCTACGAGATCTACCCGCGCTGGCGTGCCCGCTACGCGCCCGGCGTGACTCACAACACCGAGCACCTGTTCGGCCTGTGCGTGCCCGAACGCCTCACCCCCACGCTCGCACCGCGCGAGCACACCGACTGGCGCTGGCTGCCTTACCAGGAGGCGGCGGACGCGTGCTTTTCCCCATCGAACGCCGAAGCCATTCTGTTGCTGCCAGAATTTGCCCGATGAACCAGCCGGCAGCAGCACAGAACCTCCGGGTCGCGACCTACAACATCCACAAGGGTGTGCAGGGCATCGGGCCCGCCCGGCGACTCGAAATCCACAACCTCGGCCATGCCATCGAACAACTCGATGCGGACATCATCTGCCTGCAGGAGGTTCGCAAGATGAACCGGCAGGCCGCGCAGCGCTTCGCTCGCTGGCCCGAACTGCCGCAGGCCGACTTCCTGGCGCCCGAGGGCTATACCGCCGTCTACGAGACCAATGCCGTCACGCGCCATGGCGAGCACGGCAACGCGCTGCTCACCCGTTGGCCGGTGATCCGCACCAGCCACCAGGACATTTCCGATCACCGTTTCGAGCAGCGCGGCCTGCTGCACGTGGTGATCGACGTGGACGGCCAGCCGGTGCACGCCATCGTGGTGCACCTGGGCCTCATCAAAGGCAGCCGGGTGCGGCAGATTGCCCGCTTGCGCGAGTTCATCGACCGCGAGGTGCCGCCCGGCGAAGCCGTAGTGGTGGCCGGCGACTTCAATGACTGGGGTGCGCGCATGCGCTACGCCATGAACGCCATGGGCATGCGCGATGCCAGCGACCTGCGCGGCCCGCGCACGCTCACCTATCCCTCGCGCTTGCCGGTGGCGCAGCTCGACTTCGTCTACGGACGCAAGCTGGAGCCGCTGGCCTGTTCGGTTCCCAGGGGACCGATCTGGGCCCGCATGTCCGACCACCTGCCGTTGGTCGCCGATTTCACGCTACTCAATTGATAGCATCGCTCCAAGAAGGGACGGGCGTTGCAGCCCCGAATGTCTGGAGTCATTCACTGGTACGATCCCCGCCATGCTCAGGAAAACCGACGTCGACCCGCGCCCCGATCGAAACGACGATGACGAGGGAACGCCCGTCTCCGTGAAGATTCGCGAGCGCATTGCCGCCGCGCGCAAGCGCTTCAACGCCAACGACAACATCGCCGAATTCATCCAGCCCGGCGAGCTGGAAGCGCTGCTCGACGAGGTCGAGGTCAAGATGAAGGGCGTGCTCGACAGCCTGGTCATCGACGTCGAGAACGACCACAACACCGACAACACCGCGCGCCGCGTCGCCAAGATGTACGTGAACGAGGTGTTCCGCGGCCGCTACGTGCCGCCGCCCGCGCTCACCGAGTTTCCCAACGCCGAGCACCTGAACGAGCTGATGATCGTCGGCCCGATCACCGTGCGCAGTGCCTGCTCGCACCACTTCTGCCCGATCATCGGCAAGCTCTGGATCGGCGTGATGCCCAACGAGCACACCAACGTGATCGGCCTGTCGAAGTACGCGCGCCTGGCCGAATGGGTGATGGGGCGCCCGCAGATCCAGGAAGAAGCCATCGTGCAGCTCGCCGACCTGATCCAGGAAAAGACGCGCCCCGACGGCCTCGCGCTGGTGATGGAAGCCGAACATTTCTGCATGGCCTGGCGCGGCGTGAAGGAAATGGACAGCAAGATGATCAATTCCGTGATGCGCGGCGTGTTCCTGAAAGACCCGAGCCTGCGCCGCGAATTTTTGTCTCTCCTTCCCAGAAAGAGCTGAACATGCTGGTCCGACTCCTCTACGCCAGCCGCGCCGTCGACACCAGTCCCGAGGCGATCGAGGCGATCCTCAGCAAGTCGCGCACGCACAACCCGGCCTGCGGCATCACCGGCATTCTTTGCTACGGCGCGGGCACATTCCTGCAGGCGATCGAGGGCGGGCGCGACGCCATCAGCGACCTGTACGGCCACATCCAGCGCGACGCGCGCCACAAGGACGTGGTGCTGCTGCACTACGAGGAAATCGCCGAACGCCGTTTCGGCGGATGGACCATGGGGCAGGTCAACCTGTCGAAGCTGAATGCCTCGACGCTGCTGAAGTATTCCGAAAAGCCCGAGCTCGACCCGTACAAGGTCTCGGGCAAGGTCTCGCTGGCGCTGCTGGAAGAACTGATGGCCACCGCCGCCATCGTCGGCCGCCACTGAACGCGGGGTGCCGCTCTCCGCATTCGCGCTGATCCTGCTCGCCGGGGTCATTCATGCCGGCTGGAACATCGCCGCCAAGAAGGCGAACGGCGACGCGCGCTTCAGCTTCCAGACCAGCGTGTTCAACATGCTGATCTGGGCGCCCGTGGGCATCACGCTGGGTTGGAACGTGGTGCCGGGCTGGGGCCCGACGGAGTGGGGCTTCGTCGTACTCAGCGGCGTATTGCACATCTTCTATTTCATCGTGCTGCTGCGCGGATACCGCAGGTCGGACCTGACGGTGGTCTATCCGCTCGCGCGGGGTTCGGGGCCTTTGCTGTCGTCGCTGGTGGCGGTGCTGTTTCTCGGCGAAAAGATCAGCGCGGTCGGCGTAGCGGGCATTGCCGGCGTGGTGGGCGGCGTGTTCCTGGTGGCCGGCGGGCCCAAGCTGTGGCGCAAGGCGCACGACCCGGTGCAGCGCGAGCGGGTGCTCAAGGGCATTCGCTACGGCGTGCTCACGGGCGGCTTCATCGCGGCGTACACGGTGGCCGACAGCTACGCGGTCAAGTTCTTGGCCATGTCGCCGATTCTTCTCGACTACTTCGGCAATCTCGTGCGCATGGTGCTGCTGGCCCCCGTCGCGCTGAAAGACCGCGCGACCACCGTGCGGCTGTGGCGCCAGCAATGGAAGTACGCGCTGCTGGTGGCGGCGGTCAGCCCTGTGTCCTATGTGCTCGTGCTGTATGCGGTGCAGCAGGCGCCCATCTCCCATGTGGCGCCGGCGCGCGAGGTGTCGATGCTGTTCGCCGCGCTGATCGGCGGGCACCTGCTGCGCGAGGGCGACCGGCTGCTGCGGCTGTTGGGCGCGGTGTTCATCGCCGCCGGCGTGGTGGCGTTGGCGCTGGGCTGAGGCGATGGCGCTGCTCGGCTGCGACTTCTCGAGCGCACCGACGCGGCGCAAGCCCATCGTGGTGGCGCTCGGGGAGCTTGTCGGCGCTCGACGCGTCAGGCTGACGGGCCTGCAGCGTTTTTCCACGCTCGACGCCTGGGGAGACTGGTTGTGCGCCACGCCTTCCTGGGTCGGTGGCTTCGACTTTCCATTCAGCCTGCCGCGCGAACTGGTCGAGCACCTGGGCTGGCCCGTGCAATGGGCGCCGCTGATGGCGCACTACGCGGGCTTGAGCCGCGCAGAAATCAGGAACACTTTCGCCGCGTTCTGTGCGGCCCGGCCCGTGGGTGGCAAGTTCGCGCACCGTGCAGCGGACCTGCCGGCAGGGTCCAGCCCGTCGATGAAGTGGGTGAACCCGCCGGTGGCTTACATGCTGCACGCGGGCGTGCCGCGTCTGTTGGCGGCGGGTGCGCGCATTCCGGGGTTGCACGAGGGGGACGGCGCCAACCGTATTGCATTGGAGGCTTACCCCGGCCTGCTGGCACGCGAACTAATCGCACGGCGCAGTTACAAGAGTGACGACCTCGCCAAGCAGACGCCCGAGCGGCTGGCGGCGCGCACTGACTTGCTCGCAGCGCTGGAAGGCGGCGACAGCCGGCTTGGCCTGGGGCTCGATATCACCGGGGCGCAACGCGGGGAATTGCTGGCAGATGCCCGCGGTGACGACATCGACGCGGTGATGTGCCTGCTGCAGGCCGCCTGGGGTTCGCTTCGCGCGGGCAGCGTCGGGCCCGGCTATGGCTTGCCGGAGCGTTTCGACCCGCTTGAAGGATGGATCGTGACCGCCTGAGCCTTGTTGTCCTACACCGCTTCGGGCTTCCGGCGGTGTTCGGTGCCTGTGCGTGGGGCATAGATTGAAGTCAGTGGGTCAACCCGGCCCACACATTCACCTACGCAGGAAGGAACGCATCATGAACAAGGACCAAGTGGCAGGCCGAGTCGAAGAGGCCAAGGGCAAGATCAAGGAAGCCGCCGGCAAGGTGGTGGGCAATGAAAAGCTGCAGGGCGAAGGCGTGGCCGACCAAGCCGCCGGCAAGGTACAGAAGACCTACGGCGACGTGAAGGAAGACGCCAAGGACGCGATCAAGCGCGGCGCCGACAAGCTGTGACCGGACCAAGGGTTGCACGTGCCCGCCAAGCGGGTGTGTGCAGCCCTTTTTTCTTTTATGCGTGATTCCCAGTGACTCACGCAGATCGACAGGAGGTTCTCATGAGCAAACAAGAGCAATACGCCCCATCCATTGCCATGCCGCGTTCGCGGGCATGGTTTGTCGTCTTGGCCGCAGGTGCCGCGTTGATGCTGGCCGCCTGCGACAAGTCGGACAACCGCACCGCCGGCGAGAAGCTGGACAGCGCCGTAGCAAAGACCGAGCAGGCCGCGCAGACCGCCGCCACGAAAACGGGTGAAGCAGTCAGGGAAGCCAAGGCCAAGGTCGACGCTTCGGGAACGACTGCCGAAGTGAAGGACGGCATGGCGAACGTGAAGGAAGCGGCCAAGGACGCGGGTGCTGCAGTTAGCGCGACGGTTGACGATGCGGCCATCACGGCTTCGGTCTCTGCTGGGCTGGCGAAGGACCCGGACTTGAGCGCGATCAAGATCAACGTCGATACCAAGGCGGGGGCAGTGAGCCTGAAGGGGCCGGCGCCCACGGCCGCTGCGAAGGCGCGTGCGGAAGAGATCGCGAAGGGGGTGCAGGGCGTGACTTCGGTGGACAACCAGTTGGAGGTCAGGAGCTGATCTCTACGCTTCTGTGCAGTAAGAAGCCCGGCTCGTCCGGGCTTTTTGTTGTCTCAACCGACCTGGTGCGGTGCTCGAAGGCGGCTTGAGACAAAAAAACTTGTCGGCTTCTTGCGTCAGGTGCTGAAAACTGTGCATAATCGAGGGCTCGACTGACAGCCACTGCAAAGTGAGTCGCGGTGAGTTCTTCGGAATTGACTGTGAGTGAGTCGGGTAAAAAAACTTCCTTCGAAGTTGACGCGGTTTGAAAAAGCAGTGCATAATCGAAGGCTTCGCTGAAATGACTTCGGCGGC
>NZ_JASZYK010000035.1 GCF_030317035.1 Variovorax sp. J22G73 | reverse complement strand
GGCGGCCTCAAATCCCAAGTGCAACGATGGGTTGGATATCGACATTCTGGTTGAAACAGTCTTCGAAGAGGACTTGCGCCGGAGTGCGGAACCCCAAGGTCTTGCGTGGGCGGGTGTTCAAACTCCAGGCAATGTGATCGAGATCGCGCTGAGAATGAACGCTCAAGTCTGTCCCCTTGGGCAGGTACTGCCTGATCAAGCCGTTGGTGTTCTCGTTGATGCCGCGCTGCCAAGGGCTGTGAGGATCCGCAAAGTAGATCTTCAAACCCGTGCTCTCGGCGAGCTTCTTGTGCAAGGCCATCTCCTTGCCTTGGTCGTAGGTCAAGGTTTGTCGAAGCGCTTCGTCCAAGGGCGAGAAGGCTTGCTCGTAGCCCTGGAGGGCATCCAGCGCTGTGGCGCCATCCATCTTCACCAGCATCACGAACAAGGTCTTGCGGCATACCAAGGTGCCCACAGCCGAGCGGTTGAGCTTCCCCTTGATCAGGTCGCCCTCCCAGTGTCCGGGCAGCAGCCGGTCGTTGGCCTCGGGCGGACGCACGTGAATGCTCACCATGTCCTGCAGCGAACCACGCCTGTCCTCTCCCCGCGTGCGGGGTTTGCGCGCGCCGCGACCCTGGCGCAGCAACGCCACCAGTTCCTTGCGCAATCCACCGCGCGGGGCGGCATAGATGGCTGTGTAGATCGTCTCGTGGGAAGCTTGCAATTCGCGTTGTCCAGGGTGCTCTTGCCTGAGTGTGCCGGCGATTTGCTCGGGCGACCAAAACTGCTCCAGCAACGCCCGAACCTTGCGCCACAGTGCACCCTCGAAGTGGAGCTTGCACCGACGCCGGGCCTGGCGTCGCACGCGGCGCGAGCGTGCGCCGGCACGTACCGCATCGTAGCCACCCGCAATGCGCGGGCGCCCCATCGTGCCCAGCTCCGCATCGGATTTGAAACCGTTGCGTCGCAACTCCCGCGTGATCGTGCTGGGCGCACGCTGCAAGGTCCGCGAGATCAACCTGGCGCTGCTGCCCTGCAGCTTCATCGCCATGATCATCCCGCGCTCTTCGGCACTCAGTTGTTCGTAACTCCTGGTCATGCAAGCTCTTCCTTTCAGGATCGAGTGTGTTGCACTTCAGGTTTGAAACCGCC
>NZ_JASZYK010000034.1 GCF_030317035.1 Variovorax sp. J22G73 | reverse complement strand
CTTAGATGTCGAGGATCTTGGCGACGACGCCCGAGCCCACGGTACGGCCGCCTTCGCGGATGGCGAAGCGCAGGCCTTCTTCCATCGCGATCGGGTTGATCAGCTTCACGGTGATGCTGACGTTGTCGCCTGGCATGACCATTTCCTTGTCCTTGGGCAGCTCGATCGCGCCGGTCACGTCCGTCGTGCGGAAGTAGAACTGCGGGCGATAGTTGTTGAAGAACGGCGTGTGACGGCCGCCTTCGTCCTTCGACAGGACATACACCTCGGCGGTGAAGTGCACGTGCGGCTTGATCGAGCCGGGCTTGCACAGCACTTGGCCGCGTTCGACTTCTTCGCGCTTCGTGCCGCGCAGCAGCACGCCCACGTTGTCGCCGGCTTGACCTTGGTCCAGCAGCTTGCGGAACATTTCCACGCCGGTGCAGGTGGTCTTGACCGTCGGGCGGATGCCCACGATTTCGATTTCTTCACCGACCTTGATCACGCCGCGCTCGACAGCGCCGGTCACCACGGTGCCGCGACCCGAGATCGAGAACACGTCTTCCACGGGCATCAGGAACGTGCCGTCCACGGCGCGCTCGGGCGTCGGGATGTACGTGTCCAGGGCTTCTGCCAGCTTCATGATGGCGCCTTCGCCCAGTTCGCCCTTGTCGCCTTCGAGGGCGAGCTTGGCCGAGCCGTGGATGATGGGGGTGTCGTCGCCGGGGAATTCGTACTTGTCGAGGAGTTCGCGAACTTCCATTTCGACCAGCTCGAGCAGTTCCTTGTCGTCGACCATGTCGCACTTGTTCAGGAACACGATGATGTAGCCCACACCCACCTGGCGAGCCAGCAGGATGTGTTCACGGGTCTGGGGCATCGGGCCGTCGGCGGCCGAGCACACCAGGATGGCGCCGTCCATTTGAGCGGCGCCCGTGATCATGTTCTTCACATAGTCGGCGTGACCGGGGCAGTCGACGTGTGCGTAGTGGCGGTTGGCCGTTTCGTACTCGACGTGCGCGGTGTTGATCGTGATGCCGCGGGCCTTTTCTTCAGGCGCAGCGTCGATCTGGTCGTAGGCCTTGGCTTCGCCGCCGAACTTGGCCGACAGCACCGTGGCGATCGCAGCCGTCAGCGTGGTCTTGCCGTGGTCGACGTGACCGATCGTGCCCACGTTCACGTGCGGCTTGGTGCGGGTGAATTTACCTTTTGCCATTTTTC
>NZ_JASZYK010000033.1 GCF_030317035.1 Variovorax sp. J22G73 | reverse complement strand
GGGGGTGCGGACGAAAACTTGGACTACCAGGAGGTAGTTCGTGTATTCCTACGAAGATCGGATTCGAGCGGTTGAGCTCTACGTCAAGCTGGGCAAACGCGTCAGACCGACCATCCGGCAGCTTGGTTATCCAACCAAGAATTCTCTGAAGGGCTGGTACAACGAGTACCAGCAGAAGCTCGACTTGCCAGCGGGCTATGCGGGCCGAGCAGCTAAGTTCTCGAAGGAACAGAAGGCGGCAGCGATCGAGCACTACCTCACTCACGACCGCTGCATTGCGGCCACGATGAGGGCATTGGGCTACCCCGGCAGGGGGACGCTAACTTCCTGGATTCGCGAGGCCATTCCTGAGGCCAGAAGGGCTGTCGTCGGCAGTGTGGGGCGACGAAGGCATTCCGGGGAGCTGATGCAGGCTGGAGTCATGGAGCTTTGCACGCGTGAGGAAAGTGCACAGGCTGTCGCCGACAAGTTCGGTGTGTGCCGGCCAACGCTGTACAACTGGAAGAACCAACTTCTGGGACGTGAGGCACCCCCATCCATGAAAAGCACCAATCAATCTCCGTCCTTGCAAGAGCGCGACGAGCTCGAGCGCCAGGTCGAGGCGCTGCGCCGCGAAGTCAGGCAACTGCGCCTCGAGCAGGACCTCTTGAACAAGGCCAACGAACTGTTAAAAAAAGGCCTGGGCGTCGACCTGCAGTTCCTGTCCAACCGGGAGAAGACACTGCTGATTGACGCCCTCAGGGAGCACTATGGCCTGCCAGAGCTCCTTGCACAGTTGGATCTTGCGCGTAGTTCGTACTTCTACCACCGGGCCCGTGCAGCGATGGGCGACAAGTACCTGGAGGTGCGGCAATCCATCACCGACATCTTTGAGTCAAACCACCGCTGCTATGGCTACCGCAGGCTGCAAGCTTCGCTCACCAGGCAGGACGTCGCGATCTCGGAGAAGGTCGTTCAGCGGTTGATGAAGCAGGAAAGCCTGGTTGTTCCAAGACCCAGGAAGCGCAGGTATGCGTCATATCTTGGGGAGATCAGTCCAGCGCCTGAGAACCTCATCAACCGCGACTTCCAGGCCGCGGTCCCCAACGAGAAATGGCTCACGGACATCACGGAGTTCCAGATCCCAGCTGGCAAGGTGTACCTCTCGCCCATCATCGACTGCTTCGATGGAATGGTCGTCAGCTGGACCATCGGGACCAGCCCGGACGCTGAGTTGGTCAACACGATGCTGGATGCAGCCATCGAGACAGTGGCCGAAACTACTGACCGGCCCGTGGTCCACTCCGATCGGGGCGGCCACTACCGCTGGCCAGGTTGGCTATCAAGAATGAGCGACGCGAAGTTCACCCGCTCGATGTCTCGCAAGGCATGCTCACCTGACAACGCAGCTTGCGAAGGCTTCTTCGGTCGGCTGAAGAACGAACTGTTCTATCCTCGAGACTGGAAGAACGCCACCATTGAGCAACTCATCGAGGCGGTTGACTCGTACATCCGCTGGTACAACGAGAAGCGGATCAAGATCTCTCTTGGCTCTCTCAGCCCTATCGAATACCGGGTGAGCCTTGGGCTTGCGACATAAATCAGTCCAAGTTTTTATCCGCACCCCCC
>NZ_JASZYK010000032.1 GCF_030317035.1 Variovorax sp. J22G73 | reverse complement strand
CCAGGCGTTGTTGAATCCCGCCTGTTCCGCCACCACGGTCTGTTCAATGGAATTATTGATGACCTGCTGTGAAGTCTGGTGATAGCCGCGCTGCTGGGCCAGAATGAAGACGCCGAATTCCATGATTTTTCTGTCTCGCAATGTTGATGTGTACCGGGACAAATTCTCCGGTTCGACCTCGGCGTCGTGAATAGGCAAGGTGCGTCATTCAGTTCTGCAGAAAAGTGTGGAATGCGCAGGCAGTCCGCAGGAATGCACAAGAAAAAACGGGGCCAGAGGCCCCGTTTGCGTTGCGCGATGGCGCGATCAACGGTCGCTCAGGTCCGTCGTCTTCGCAAGACCCTGCCAGATGGCCGCGTCCTTCTTGATCGACGCGGTGAACTCCTTGGCCGTGCGGCTTGGCGCCACGATCATGTTCTGCATTTCCATCTTCTTGCGCACCTCGTCGGAGGCCTGCAGGCGATTGATCTCGCCATTCAGCCTGTCGATGATTTCCACCGGCGTGCCCGCTGGCGCAAACACGCCGTACCAGCCATCGGCCTCGAACTTGTAGCCCTGCTCCGCCAGCGTAGGAATGTCGCGCGTGGCCGGCCAGCGTTGCGAGCCCGTCTGGCCCAATCCCACCAGCCGGCCGCTGCGCATGTGCGGGATCGGCGACGCGATGTCCGTGAAGCCGACATTGATGTTGTTGGCCATCAGGTCGGTCACTTCGGTGGCGAGCGACTTGTACGGCACGTGCGACATCTGCAGGCCGTAGTGCGCCTTGATGCCTTCCATGGCCAGATGGCCGGACGAACCGGTGCCCCACGAGCCGTACGAGAGCTTCCCAGGGTGGGCCTTGGCGTAGGCCACCATGTCGGCCAGGTTCTTGAACCCTGTGCTCGGGTTCGTCACCAGCAGGATGCCGGCCGCGCCGACCTGCGCGACGGGCACCAGGTCCTTCTCCGTGTCATAGGGCATCTTGGGCTGGATCACCGGGTTGATGAGGATCGCGGACGACGGCGCGAACAGCAGCGTGTAGCCGTCGGCCGGGGCCTTGGCTACCGCGTCGCATGCAATGAGGCCGTTGGCGCCCGGCTTGTTGTCCACCACGATGGGCTGCTTCAGCACCTTCCACAAGGGGTCGGCCATGAGGCGCGCAAAGATGTCGCTGCCCGCGCCCGGCGAGCTGGCGACCACCAGGCGAATCGCGCGCGACGGCCAGTCGCCCGAAGCGGCGAAGGCCCTGGCGCCTGCGCCCAGCAGCAGGCTGCCGAGCAACAGCGTGCGTCGTTGAATGGATGGTTGGTTCATGTTTTGTCTCCTGTCTGGATGGCGCTATGGATTCGAGAAGTAAAAGAGGCGGCCGAAGGCGCACGACGGGTGTTCTTCGACAGCGACCATGCAGGTCGCGTCCCCGTTCGATGACGCGCGGGTTCGGCGCCTCAGGCCGCCAGGGCCTGCGTGGTCGGCTGGTTGCGTGCAAGCTCCTTCTGGATGGCCGGGATGATCCGCTCGCCCCACAGCTCGATCTGTCGCAGCATGGTCTTCTGGTCGAAGTCGCCCAGCTGCGTCTGCAGCGCGATGTGCTTGGGCCGCAAGATGCTGATCTCTTCCAGCATCTTGTCGATCACCTGGTTGACCGAGCCCACGGGCAGGTTGCGGCGCAGTTGCTCGAAGCTCGGGTCGGTCTCCGAAGGCACCTCCTTGAC
>NZ_JASZYK010000031.1 GCF_030317035.1 Variovorax sp. J22G73 | reverse complement strand
TGCTGTTCATCGGTTATTCCTTTTGGCGGATCACGACGACGGTGGCGTCGTCGCGGTGCCGGGTATGGTCGCGCAAAAGAACGGCCGCCACCAGCGTGGGATCCTTCTGCAGCAGGGGCCGGATGGCGTCCACGCTCCAGCGGGTCTCGATGCCGTCGCTGTGCAGCACCACCAGCGCATGCGCAGGGAGCGCGAGCGAGGTGGTCTCGGGCTTGCGGATCTGCATGCCGGCGGTACCGTGCTGGGTGACCAGGGACTTGTCGAACACCCCCGAAAGCACCCGCCCCACGATGTTGCCGGCGCCGCAGTAGCTGACGCTGGCGGCGGCGGTGTCCACGCGCAGCGCGCACACGGCGGCGCCGCGCGTGGTCTGCAGCGCGCGGTGCACGCTTTGCACGGTGTCGCGCAGGTCGGCGTCGGGCGCCGCGGCAAAGGTGGCCGTGGCGGCTTGCGAAGCCTTGGCCGCCTCGGGGCCGTGGCCCAGGCCGTCGGCCATCAGCATGGTGAGCTGCTGGTCGCCTTGTCCGCCATGGTGGTTGGTTCCGCCATGCATCGCGGCGGCCCAGCCGTCGCCGCTGACCGTCTCGTGCGGCGCGGGCAGGCAGATGGCGCCGATGTGCAGCGGGGCCGACAGCCAAGACGGCGCGCCGTCAACCGTCTCCGCCGCCGGCGTGGGCCGCACCCGCGCCACGCTCACGGTGCCCTCGGGCACCGCGGAGTGAATGTCGAAGTCGTTTGCCAGGCGGCGCACCGCGCCCAGGCCCGTGCCCGGCGTGCTGCCAGACGAATGGCCGTCGCGCATCGCCAGCGCGATGTCGGGGATGCCGGGGCCTTCGTCGATGGAAATCAGCTCCACTTCGTCGGCCGTGTCCGGTGCGCCCTGCCCGGGGCGCACCGCCACCAGCAGCCGCCCGTTTTTCGCGTGGCGTTGCAGATTGGTGCACAGCTCGGTCACCACCAGCGCGAGCCGGCCGGCGTCGGTCTCGTTCCAGCCCAGCGCCGCCACGGCCTGCGCGGCGTGGCGCCGGGCCTCGCCGACGCGGCTGGCGTCGTCCATCGGAAAGGCCCTGTGGGTCCAGCCCCGCAGGGTGACCGCGGCTACTTCCACTTGGTGATGCTCACGCGGGTGCCTTCGCCGGCCGCCGAGGCGATGTCGAAGTCGTTCACCAGCCGCTTGCTGCCCGGCAGGCCCAGGCCCATGCCGCTGCCGCTGGTCCAGCCGTCGGTGAGCGCGAGCGCCAGGTCGGCGATGCCGGGGCCTTCGTCCTCGAAGTGCAGCAGCAGGCCGCGCCGGCCGTTGCGCTCCACGAACTCCCAGCGCATGCGCCCGCCGCCGCCGTGGATCAGCGTATTGCGCGAGAGCTCGCTGGCGGCGGTGATCATCTTGGTCTGGTCGACCAGCGAGAGCTTCAGTTCCAGACACAGCGCGCGCACCATCTGGCGGCTCGCGACGATGTTCTGCTCGGTCAGAAGCGGCAAGGTGCCGGTGAGTTCAATGGCCAAGGACGTTCTCCAGCCGTGAACGCCGAAGAAGCTCCATGCCGCGCTCCACGTTGAGCGCCGTCTTCACACCCTCGAGCGACAGCCCGAGCTCCACCAGCGTGATGGCCACCGCCGGCTGCATGCCCACCACCACCGTGGTGGCCGACAGGATGCGCGCGATGCCCGAGATGCTGGTGAGCATGCGACCCACGAACGAGTCGACGATTTCCAGCGCCGAGATGTCGATCATCACGCCCGAGGCGCCGGTGGCCGCGATGCGGTTGGCCAGGTCGTCCTGCAGGGTGAGGGCGGTCTGGTCCTGCATGTCGACCTGGATGGTCACCAGCAAGGTGTCGCCCATGCGAAGAATTGGAATGCGGTCCATGGCGTGCCGCTTACTTTTCGGCCGTGCTGCCAGCGGCAGCGCCAGAACCGACAGGCCCGCGCGTCACGCGCCAGCCGGTCTGCTGCAGCGCCAGCGCCAGCGCGTCGGCCAGCGTGGCCTTGGTGCGCACGCCCTGCAGGTCGATGCCCAGGTGCACGATGGTCTGCGCAATCTGCGGGCGAATGCCGCTGATGATGCAGTCCGCGCCCATCAGGCGAATGGCGGTGACCGTCTTCAGCAGGTGCTGCGCCACCAGCGTGTCGACCGTGGGCACGCCGGTGATGTCGATGATGGCCAGCTCGGAGCCGGTTTCCACGATGCGCTGCAGCAAGGCTTCCATCACCATCTGCGTGCGGCTGCTGTCGAGCACGCCGATCATGGGCACGGCGAGCACGCCGTCCCACAGCTTCACCACGGGGGTGGAGAGCTCGAGCAACTCTTCCTGCTGGCGGCGAATGATTTCCTCGCGCGCCTGCTGGAAGGTGCCCACGGTGTGCTGCGCCAGCTTGTCGATGGTGGTGGACAGCGCCCACAGCGCGTTCGCCATGGCGGCGGGGTCGGTGTTCAGGCGGCGCTGCACGGCGGCGAACAGCGGCTTCTTCAGCGCCAGCACGAACAGGCTGGTCTCGGCCGCAGACTGGCCCTTGGCCGCACGCGTTTTCGACAGCGCGTTCAGCGTGTCGCGCAGGCCCGCCCAGGCGGAGGCCTCAAAGCGTGCGGGGTCGGCATCGGCTTGCAGTGCGTCGCGCAGCTGGCGCAGGATGTCGGTCGCCTCGGTCTGGGCGGCGCGGCGCGCGCCGGCGTCGACCAGCTGCGCTTCGTCAAGCCAGTTGTCGACGACGTCTTTTTCTTCCTCGCGCAGGGTGGCCAGCAACGCTTGGTATTCGCTATTCATGAAGTT
>NZ_JASZYK010000030.1 GCF_030317035.1 Variovorax sp. J22G73 | reverse complement strand
CACCTTGCTCAGCCTGCTCGCGGCCTTTGTGCTGTCGCTCATCGGCCTGTTCGGCTTCATCTGGTCGCTGCGCAAGGGGCTGCTGATGGAGAACCCACGGGGTGCGTCGGTGATCTTCGTGCGTGGCGAGGTTGGCGACGTGGACGACCCCGCGCTCACGCGCTCGGCACGCGGTGCGCTGCAGCACGCGGCCGACCGCACCGAGCATGGGCGTGCGGACAGCGCAGACGCCGCCGAGCTCGCAGACCGCCTGGACGCCGACCGCTCCTCGGCCTTTCCGGTGTTCATGTTCATCGCCTTCGCATGCATGTGGCTGCTGGTCGGCTCGGCCGCGGGGCTGGTGTCGTCGATCAAGCTGCACGAGCCCGACTGGCTGGTGGCACAGGCCTGGACCACCTTCGGCCGGCTGCGCACGGTGCACCTCAACGCGGTGCTTTACGGCTGGATCAGCAATGCCGCGCTCGGCACCATCCTGTGGGTGCTGCCGCGCCTACTGCGCACGCCGCTGGTGGGCGGCATCTGGGCCATGATGGGCGGTGCGCTCATCAACACCGGCATCGCGGGCGGCATCGGCGCCATCGCCGCCGGCTGGAGCGACGGCATGGAGTACCTGGAAATTCCGTGGCCCATCGCGACCTTCGTATTCGTGGGCTTTGTGCTGGTGGTGCTGCCCGCGCTCTTCACGCTGGCCAACCGTCGTGTGTCGCACCTGTACGTGAGCGTGTGGTACATGGTGGCCGCGCTGCTGTGGATCTCGCTGCTCTTCCTGGTGGCCAAGCTGCCGGGGGTGCACACCGGCGTACAGCAAGCCACCACCAACTGGTGGTACGGCCATAACGTGCTGGGGCTGTGGTTCACGCCGGTGAGCGTGGGAGCTATCTACTACTTCCTGCCCAAGACCATCGGGCGGCCGGTGCGCTCCTACAACCTGTCGCTGCTGGGGTTCTGGACGCTGGCCTTCTTCTACGGGCAGGTGGGTGGGCATCACCTCATCGGCGGGCCGGTGCCGGGCTGGCTGGTGACGCTGTCGATCGTGCAGAGCGTGATGATGATCATCCCCGTGGTGGCCTTCGGCATCAACATGGCCTCGACCCTGCAGGGCCGCTGGCACCTGGCGCGCTATTCGCCCACCTTGCGCTTCATGGTGTTCGGCGGGTTCATGTACCTGGCCTCGTCGCTGCAGGGCTCCTTCGAGGCCTTGCGCAGCATGAACGCGGTGACCCACTTCACCCACTACACCGTGGCGCACGCGCACCTGGGTGCGTACGGCTTCGTGTCGATGGTGATGTTCGGCGCGGTGTACTTCATGATGCCGCGCGTGCTGCACTGGGAGTGGCCGTACCCCCGGCTCATCACCGCGCACTTCTGGCTCTCGGGGCTGGGCATCTGCATCTATTTCGGCGGGCTCACGGTGGGCGGGTGGCTGCAGGGCGTGGCCATGCTCGACGCGTCGAGGCCGTTCATGGAATCGGTGCGGCTCACCTTGCCGTACCTGCAGACGCGTTCGGTCGGCGGCTCGCTGATGGTGCTGGGCCACCTGGTGTTCGTGGGCCATTTCCTGGCGATGGCGCTGCGCTTCGGCCCGGCGCGCACGGGGGCCGCGCTGTTCTGGCAGCAGGCCCGGCAGGCCGGGCCCGTTTCTTCGGCGGCCGCCCATGGACAGTGACATCCGCCTTGCCGCCGGCGCCATGGTGGCGCTCGGCTGCGCCACCGCCGCGCTGGTGGTCATGCCCTACCTGGAGGTGAAAGACATTCCGCCCGCGCCCGGCCTGCAGCCCTACAGCGCCGCGCAGTTGCGCGGGCGAGAGGTCTACATTGCCAACGGGTGCGTGTACTGCCATACCCAACAGCCGCGCGACCGCGAGATGGGCCCCGACGCGGCGCGCGGCTGGGGCCGGCCTTCGGTGCCGGGCGATTACGTGTACGACAAGCCGCACCTGCTGGGCAGCATGCGCACGGGGCCTGACCTGTTCAACATCGGCGTGCGCCAGCCAGGCAAGGACTGGCACCTGGGCCACCTGTACCAGCCGCGCGCCTTCGTGCCGGGCTCGATCATGCCGTCGTTCCCGTACCTGTTCACGGTGAAGGAAACGCCCGACGCCGACGAGCAGCCGGTGGCGCTGCCGCCCGGCTGGGGGCCCGGCCCGGGCCGAGTGGTGGTGCCGACGCCCGAGGCCATCGACCTCGTGAAGTACCTGCAGGCGCTGAGGCACGACGAGCCCATCTTGCCGCCCGGCAAGCCCTGACCCGCCGCCGGAACCCACCCATGCCTTCAACCCCCGCGCCACGCGACAAGGCCCAGCAACGCGAAGCCGCCGAACCGGTCGAGCGCACCCGTCCCATGCCGCTGGCCGTGGCGGCCGTCACGCTGGCAGTGGTCGTGGCCGGCGCGGCATACATCTTCTTTTCGGAGCCCACAGGGCCGTCGTTCTACGGCGACCGCCGCACCCTCGCTGACCTGCGAGGCACGCGCGCGGCGCAGGTCGGCGGCGCGAAGCTCGATGGCGGCCAGCTCTTCACGACGCACTGCGCGGCCTGCCACCAGCCCAACGGCCAGGGCCTGCCGGGTGTGTTTCCGCCGTTGGACGGCTCGGAGTGGGTGCGGGCGCAGGGGAGGGTTATCGCCAACATCTTGCTGCACGGCGTGACCGGGCCACTCACTGTGAAGGGGCAAAACTACTCAGGTTCGATGCCATCTTTTGCTCGACTCAGTGATGATGAGCTAGCGGCAGTAGCGAGTCATGTGCGAGGAGCCTGGTCGAACAAAGCCTTGGCCGTGGAAGTTGAAATTTTTGCCACAGAGCGCAAGACGAGCGCAAGTCGAACGTTGCCATTTGCCGGGGGCAGCGATCTCGAGCCGTTGTTGACGAAATAGGGAACCACCATGACCGCTGACATCAATTTGCAAACGGCATCGTCCGTCACAAAAACCTTTGCCGTAGCACTCGCTGTCATAGGGATCGGCGTTGGTGCTGTCCATTGGCTGACATTGGGTTTCTCGGCATGGACTACTGAGGCGGCGCGTCGATTGACATGGGAGAGCTATCCTGGTCACGTCCCAGCGGTGGTGGTTGAAGGGCCTGGATTGAGCGCTCAACCGCTACCCGCACTCTTCCTGACTGGAGATGATCCAACACTAGTCGATTTTGTCTACACGAACTGCGAATCTGTTTGCAGCGCTTTGGGCAGTGTGTTCCAACGAGCGCAGTCCGCCGTCGAGAAAGGACAACGCATCAGGCTTTTATCAATCAGCTTCGATGCTGATCGCGACGATGTCGCGACGCTGGAGGCGTATGCCAAAAAGCTCGAAGCAGAAAGTCGATTTTGGCGGTTTGCTCGGGTGTTGGAACCTTCCCGTCAGCGCGAACTTCTTGATGCGTTCGGCATCACCGTGCGGCCCGATGGCCGTGGGGGGTTTGAACATAATGCAGCGCTACTTGTAGTCGACCCCAACGCTCAAATCGTGAGGGCTTTCGATTACGACGACTTAGACGCCGCACTTAGCTTTGCGAAATCAGTTCGGCGATCGGCGAGCGCCCAGAATCGGTATGAACGATGAACGCTTTTTCTCCACTCCGAATGGCAGTCGGCATTGCGTTTATCCTGGCATTGGCAGTTTCTCCGCTTCGACGACTGTTAGAGGCGGACATGCGATCTCATATGCTGATCCAGTTTCCCGCGATCCTAGTCGCAGGTGCCTTAATCTACTCTTCACTACCTGACCAGCTCCGAACTCGGACTGCGAGATGGAATTTTTTGGGGCTCAGCGGACTGACATACCTGGCTGTCGTGCTCGCTGTGGTCATGGTACCTCGCGTTCTAGACTTAGCCGCCGTTGACGCGCGTGTTGAAGCTTTCAAATTTTCGGCACTCGCGACCGCCGGAGCGGTGCTGGGGCCATCATGGAAGGCGGCAGGAACAGTGATTCAAGCGTTCTTCATAGGAACGGTGCTCCCGATGATGATTGCCGTCGCGTCAATTTATACAGATGTCTCGATAAGACTTTGCAATTCTTACGGCCTCGATGAGCAACAGAAATTGGGGTATGAACTCATGGTGATAGCCGTCCTGGCTGGGGTGTGCTGGCTGTCAAACACCATGT
>NZ_JASZYK010000003.1 GCF_030317035.1 Variovorax sp. J22G73 | reverse complement strand
CGGCATTGCCGACAACCTGCTGCGCCAGGCGCAGGCCGCCATCGTTCGACAGGAGCAGCTGGGCCTGGCGCCCGTGCTGGTCGTGGGGGAGCCGGGGGGGCGGGGGGGGGGGCGGGGGGGGCGGGGGGGCCGGGCCCCGGGGCGGCGGGGGGCGGGGGCGGGGGGGGGGGCGCGGCGCCCCCACGCCGAGTTGAGACAGCGGTACCTGTTTTGCCTGTTGCGTGAGGTTCATGTGTGTGTTCCCGTAACGATGGCCCGATGCTAGGAACCGCCGCCGCCGCCCACACCTAGCACCATTGATAGGGTGCCTACGGGTCGGCCCCGATACGTGCGCGCCGGCCCGGGGCTAGCATCGCCGGGACCGAAGTTCGCACGGTCTTTGCTTGACCCACGCCATGCACCTTTCCACCACACAGACGCGCGCCCTGGGCGACGTGATGCGGCTGCTGGCCGAAGCGACCGACCCCGACGCCCTGCGCGGCGACCTGGCGCTGCCCATGCTCGACCTGCTGCACGCCGACACCTACGTGTCCTTCACCTGGGACAGCGCCGCGCACTGCTTCGCGCGCGTGAAGGCACTGAACATGTCGGTGGAAAACCTGCGCAGCTGGGACGAGTACTACCGCTTCGTCGACCCGCTGACCTTTCCGATGATGGAGCGGCGCCACCCCACGCTGGCCACGCAGATCCTCTGCCAGCAAGACCTGTCGCGCACCGAGTTCTTCAACGACTTCCTCAAGCGCGACCGCATGCACTGGGGCGTGAACGTGTACGTGTTCGCCGACGGCGAATGCACCGGCGACATGCGCATCTGGCGCCACCGCGAGCGCGGCAACTTCGACGCGAACGAGATCGAGGCGCTGCGCCTGGTGGAGCCCGCCTTCGCGGGTGCGCTCGCGCGCTTCAGGTGGGAGGCCACGCCGGCCTCGTCGGCGCGGGCGCACGAAGACGTGAGCGAGCTGCTGCAGCGCAAGTCGGCGCTGAGCCAGCGCGAGGCGCAGGCGGCCGCGCTGGTGGTGTCGGGCTGCCCCGACAAGCTCATCGCCAAGCGCATGGCCGTGGGGCTGCCCACGGTGCGCTTCCACCTGGGCAATGCCTTTCGCAAGCTGCGGGTGGACAACCGCACGCAGCTTGCGGCGCGGGTGCAATCGATGATCAACGGCGAGGCGCTGGCGGACGGTTGAACCTGCGGGCCCGCCGGGCGTTCATCCCGCCTGTTCCGCAGGCGTTCCCGGCAGCGCATCGCCCTCGGCGTGGCGCAGGCAGTCGAGCATCTTCGCCACCGCCGCGCGTTCGGCGCTGCCCACGTTCCAGTACATCGACACCGAGCCGAAGCCCGACAGCCGCATCGGCAGGATGCGCATCGCGCCCAGCCGGGCAAAGCGCTGCGCCGTGCGGTGCGAGGCCAGGCCGATCATGCTGCTGCTGTTCAGCAGCGTGACGTTGACCGTGACCGAGTTCGACTCCACATGGTCGCGCGGCAGCGCACGGCCTTCGGCGGCCAGCGCGGCCTCCAGCGCATCGCGAATGGGCGTGCCGCGCGGCCACACCAGCCAGCGGTAGTCGAGCATGTCGGCCCAGTCGATGGTCTCGTGCTTGAACAGCGGGTGCTGCGGGCGCGCGACGAAGTGCAGCGGCTCCATGTAGAGCACCTCGGTGCGAATCAGCTCCTGGTCGTACGCGGCCGTGGTGCGCCCCACGATCACGTCGAGCTCGGCATGGGCCAGCTGGCGCATCAGCAGGTCCATGGTGCTCTCGACCAGGCGCACGTGCGAGCGCGGCATTTGCTGCAGCAGCCGCAGAACGGCCAGCGGCACGGTGTCGGAGGCCGAGGCGCCCGAGGTGCCCACCGCCACCAGGCCGCTGCCGCCTTCGAGCATCGCGGCCATGTCGTCGCGCGCCATGTCCAGCTGCGCCTCGATGCGCCGCGAATGCGCCAGCAGCGCCTCGCCGTGCACCGTGGGCCGCAGGCCGCGCGCCAGGCGCTCGAACAGCGTGAGGCCGATGTCGTCTTCCAGCTCCTTCAGCCATTTCGACAGGCCGGGCTGGGTGGTGTGCAGCTCTTGCGCGGAGCGGCTCATGTTGCCGGTGCGCGCCAGGCTCTGGAGCATCTGCAGGTTGCGCAGCCGGAGCCGCTGGGTCCAATCCATGGGGTAAACCCTTAAATCAATACGAATCCTGATATGGATGCGAACAAAAGATGATTTTACGGAGTATGGCTTGGCACCAATAATCCGGGCATTCCGCTTTTTCCAGGCGGGACGAACGCGAGACAAAAGATGGCCGACACCGCCCCGAACACTTCACCTAGCCCCACCCCCACCCCCACCGGCTCCGAAGCCGACAGCCGCAACGCCTACTACGCCCGCATCGGCCAGCAGAACATGGCTCCGCTGTGGGAGTCGCTGCACGCGCTGGTGCCCAAGCAGCCCAGGCCCAAGGCGGTGGCTGCGCTCTGGAAGTACGCCGACATCCGCTCGCTGGTGATGCAGGCCGGCCAGCTCATCAGCGCCGAAGAGGCGGTGCGCCGCGTGCTCATCCTGGAGAACCCGGGCCTGCCGGGCACTTCGAGCATCACCTCGACGCTGTATGCCGGCCTGCAGCTCATCCTCCCCGGCGAAATCGCGCCCGCCCACCGCCACACGCAATCGGCCCTGCGCTTCATCGTCGAGGGCAAGGGCGCCTGGACCTCGGTGAACGGAGAGCGCACGACCATGCACCCCGGCGACTTCATCATCACGCCCTCGTGGAACTGGCACGACCACGGCAACCCGACGGTGGCCGAAGGCGGCGAACCGGTGGTGTGGCTCGACGGGCTGGACATTCCGCTGCTGGTGCACCTGGACGCGGGCTTCGCCGAGAACCACAGCGAGGCCATGCAGGCCGTGGTGCGGCCCGAAGGCCACAGCTGGGCGCGCTTCGGCCACAACATGATGCCGGTGCGCCACCGCGTGAGCGACCCGACATCGCCCATCTTCAGCTACCCCTACGAGCGCAGCCGCGAGGCGCTCGACAGCCTCTACCGCTTCGGCGAACTCGACGCCTGGGACGGCGTGAAGCTGCGCTACACCAACCCCGCCACCGGCGGCTGGCCAATGCCCACCATGGCCACCTTCATGCAGCTGCTGCCCGCGGGCTTCCAGGGCAAGACCAGCCGCAGCACCGACGCCACCGTGTTCAGCGTGGTCGAGGGCCGCGGCACGGTGCGCATCGGCGAGCAGCACTTCGACTACCAGCCGCGCGACGTGTTCGTCGTGCCCTCGTGGCAACCGGTGCAGCTGGCCGCGGTGAGCGACGCGGTGCTGTTCAGCTACTCCGACCGCCCGGTGCAGGCCGCGCTCAACCTGCTGCGCGAAGAGCGCAGCTGAGTCTTCCCTTTTTCATTCTTCTTTTTCATTCCTTTTTTCTGGAACACGACACATGGCCTTCGTCTTCAACCCCGCCCCCACCGTCGCGATTCCCGTCGCCGGCAGCGACGAGCAGTTCGCGGTGCGCCGCGTCTACTGCGTCGGCCGCAACTACGCCGCCCACGCCCGCGAAATGGGCTTCGACCCCGACCGCGAACCGCCCTTCTTCTTCTGCAAGCCGGCCGACGCCGTGATTCCCGTGGCCGACGGCCAGACCCTGGAGCTGCCCTACCCGGCCAAGACCGCCAACTACCACTACGAGGCCGAGCTGGTGGTCGCCATCGGCCTGGGCGGCAGCGACATTCCGCGCGAAAAGGCGCTGGAGCACGCCTGGGGCTACGCCGTCGGCCTGGACATGACCCGCCGCGACCTGCAGATGAAGATGCGCGAAATGGGCCGCCCCTGGGAAATCGGCAAGGCCTTCGACGCCTCCGCGCCCATCGCGCCGCTGCATAAGGCCGCGACCGTGGGCCACTTCGACAACGCCGCCATCTGGCTGACCGTGAACGGCGCCGACCGCCAGCGCAGCGACGTGTCGCACCTGATCTGGTCGGTGGCCGAGACCATTGCCGACCTGTCGACCTACTTCCGCCTGGAACCCGGCGACCTGATCTACACCGGCACACCCGAAGGCGTGGGCGCCGTCGTGCGCGGCGACCTGATGAAGGTCGGCATCGACCGCCTGGGCGAACTCTCGGTGCGCGTGGCCTGATGCAGCTCTACAGCTTCTTCAACAGCTCGACCTCGTACCGCGTGCGCATCGCGCTGGCGCTGAAGGGGCTGCCCTTCGACTACGTGCCGGTGAACATCCGCGCCGGCGAGCAGCGCGAGGCGGGCTACGTGGCGCGCGTGAACCCGTCGGCCGCCGTGCCCGCGCTGGTGGACGGCGACTTCAGCCTGGGGCAATCGCTCGCGATCATCGACTACCTCGACGCCAGGCACCCCGTGCCGCGGCTGCTGCCGCAAGACGCGGCCGCGCGCGCCCGCGTGCTGGAGCTGTCGAGCGTGATTGCGTGCGACATACACCCCGTCAACAACATGCGCGTGCTGCGCTACCTGCAAGACGTGCTCGGCGTCACGCCCGCGCAGAAAGACGCGTGGTACCGCCACTGGATCGACGACGGCCTGGCCATGGTCGAGCGCCTGCTGCAAAGCCACGGCCACGGTGACTGGTGCTTCGGCGATGCGCCCACGCTGGCCGACTGCTGCCTGGTGCCGCAGATTGCCAACGCGCAGCGCATGGGCTGCGACACCTCGGCCCACGAACGCGCGATGCGCGTGTACACGCATGCCATCGCGCACCCGGCGTTCCAGGCCGCGGAGCCGCGCAGGCAGCCCGACCACACGGCCTGAAAAAGGCGCAAAAGGCGCAGAAGGCGCATAAGGCGCGCCGCGCTGCGCGCCTTGCACGTCTTTGCGTGTTCGTGCTTCCAGAAAACAGCGAGAGACAAATGTCAGCCCCAACCCTCATTCACGTTCCGTCCTTCATCGACAGGCAGCCGGTCTCGCGCTTCCAGGTCATGATCGTGGCGCTGTGCTTCCTGATCGTGGCCATCGACGGTTTCGACACCGCCGCCATCGGCTTCATCGCGCCGGCCATCGGCGCGCAGTGGAAGCTCACACCCGTGCACCTGGCGCCGCTGTTCGGCGCGGGCCTCATCGGGCTCATGATCGGCGCGCTCGGCATCGGCCCGTTCGCCGACCGCTTCGGGCGCAAGACGGTGCTGCTGGCCAGCGTGTTCTTCTTCGGCCTCATGAGCCTGCTGTCGGCCTGGTCGTCGTCGCTCGAAATGCTGATTGCGCTGCGCTTTCTCACCGGCGTCGGCCTGGGCGGCGCCATGCCCAACGCCATCACGCTCACCGCCGAGTACTGTCCCGAGCGGCGCCGCTCACTCATGGTGATGACCATGTTCTGCGGCTTCACCATCGGCTCCGCGCTGGGCGGCCTGGCGGCGGCGGGCCTGGTGGAGGCCTACGGATGGCATTCGGTGCTGGTGCTGGGCGGCGTGCTGCCGCTGGTGCTGCTGCCGGTGCTCGCCGTGCTGCTGCCCGAATCGGCGCGCTACCTGGTGGTGGCGGGCAAGCGCACCGACGAGGTGTTGCGCACGCTGCGCCGCATCGCGCCCGGCCACGTGCCTGCCCAAGCGCAGCTCGCGATGCCGCCCGCGCCGCGCGCCGGCTCGCCGGTCGGCCACCTGTTCGCGCCCGGCCTGCTACGCGGCACGCTGCTGATGTGGCTCGCCTTCTTCTGCAGCATGCTGGTCATCTACCTGCTTTCCAGCTGGCTGCCCACCGTGCTCAAGAGCACCGGCGCCACGCTGAAGACCGCCGCGCTGGTGACCATGCTGTTCCAGGTCGGCGGCACCGTCGGCACGCTCACGCTGGGCTGGTTGATGGACCGGCTCGACCCGCACCGCGTGCTGATGGCCGCGTATGTGATCGCCGGCGTGTGCATCGCGATGATCGGCACCTTCGGCGAGCAGCACGCGGTCGTCGGCGTGCTCGTGTTCCTCGCGGGCTTCGGCGTGTCCGGCGGGCAGGTCGGCGCGAATGCGCTGTCGGCCGCGTTCTACCCGACCGACTGCCGCGCCACCGGCGTCAGCTGGGCCAACGGCATCGGCCGCATGGGCTCGGTGCTGGGTTCCATGGGCGGCGGCGTGATGCTGTCGATGGGCCTGGGCCTGCCGACGCTGTTCGTGGTGGTCGGCGTGCCGGCGGTGCTGGCCGGGCTGGTGCTGATGGTGCTGGGCTCCGCGCGGGGCGGGCGGCACGCGGTGGCCTGAGCGGCATCCGGGCGCCAGGCTCGCTCAGCGTGTGACGCGTCCCTGCACGCCCTCGACCAGCCAGTTCATCTTCAGGATCTGCTCGTCGCTCAGCTGCGCGCCCTTGGCGATCACGACGCGGCCTTCGTTGTCTCGCACGTCGGCCGCCACCGCGCGAAACGGCTGCAGCTTGCCCGCGGCGATGTCCTTCTGCCGCGCGAGCACCTCGTCCTGCACGGCCTTGGGCACCTTGGTGCCGAAGTCGCCCACGCGGATCATTCCCTCCTTCACGCCGCCCCAGAGGTTGCCGCTTTTCCAGCTGCCGTCGAGCACCGCCTTCGCGCGCTGCGTGTAGTACCCGCCCCACTGGTGCGTGACCGCGACGAGCTGCGCGTCGGGCGCCACCTTGCGCATGTCGGAGTGGTACGCAATGGCCATCTTGCCGCGCTCCTGCGCCGCCGCCATCACCGCCGTGGAGCCGGTGTGGAAGGCCACCACGTCGGCGTTCTGGTTGAACAGCGCCATGGCCGCGTCGCGCTCCTTCGGCGGATCGAACCACTCGTTGAGCCACACCACGCTGACCTTGGCGGCAGGGTTCACCGAGCGCATGCCGAGCGTGAACGCGTTGATGCCCTGCAGCACCTCCGGAATCGGAAAGCCCGCGACGTAGCCGGCCACGTTCGTCTTCGTCATGCGCCCGGCAGCGACGCCCGCCAGGTAGCGGCCCTCGTAGTAGCGCGCATTGGCCGTCGCCACGTTGGGCGCGGTCTTGTAGCCGGTGACCGACTCGAACTTCACATCGGGAAAGTCCTTCGCCACCTTCAGCGTCGGCTCCATGTAGCCGAAGCTCGGCGTGAAGATGAGCGTGTTGCCCTGCTGCGCAAGGTCGCGAATGACGCGCTCGGCATCGGCGCCCTCGGCCACGTTCTCGACGAAGGTGGTCTTCACCTTGTCGCCCAGCGCGGCTTCGACGGCCTTGCGGCCCTCTTCATGCTGGCGCACCCAGCCGGCGTCGGTGACGGGGGTGACGTAGACGAAGCCGATCTTCAGGGGCGGCTTCGTGGGTGCCTGCGATGTCTGTGGAGTCTGTGGAGTCTGAGAAAGAGCGGGCGATAAACAGCAAGCGGCAACCCACGCCAGAACGGCGCGGCCCGCGAGGTTTTTGTACATGGTGGTCCTCTACATGGCCCCGGGAAAAACAGAATCCGCACCTGCCGGGACGCCAGGCGCGAAGGGGGAGCATTTTAGGCGGGCGAAAACCGCTAGCCGGCGAAGCCTGCGTTGCCGGCTATTCGGCCGCTGAAGAGCTCGGAGCCCGCCTCTTCCTGCCTGCGCCTGCCGTGCCGCGCCATTGCTCCCAAGGTGGCGTTCCCTCGAATGCCGTGGCCAGCCGCTCGATCAGCAGCCGCGCCTTCCAGGGCACGTGCTTTGCCGTGGATGTCACGGCATGCAGCGGCAACTCGGGGCTGTCGAAGCCCGGCAGCACTTGCACGAGTTCGCCGCGCGCCAGGTGGTTCGCAAACACGAAGCCCGGTGCATAGGCCACGCCCAGGCCCGCCAGGGCGAGCTCCAGCATCATCGATGTGTTGTTCGCTTCCACCCGGCACGCGCGCGAGAGCTGCACCGGCGCCGAGCCCGGCGCGCCGAACATCCAGGGCGGCGTCGACACATCGCCCAGATAGCCGATGCGGGCATGGGCTTCGAGCTCTTGCGGCGTGCGGGGTGTTCCGGCACGCCGCAGGTAGGCGGGCGTTGCGCAGGCCATGAGACGGCAGCCGGCCAGCCGCCGCACCACCAGGTCGGAATCGGGCAGGCGGCCGATCCGCAGCGCCAGGTCGAGCCCCTCTTCCACCAGGTCGACGAAGCGGTCCTGAAGCTGCATTTCCACGCGCACCGCGGGAAACTCCTGCATGTACCTTGCGACCACCGGGCCGAGGTACATCGCCGCGAAGGTCACGGGTGCCGCCACGCGCAGCGTGCCCCGCGGGCTCGCGTGCTTGTCGACGGCCTCGTTGTTCGCTTCCTCCAGGTCTTCGAGGATGCGCTTGCACTTTGCGTGGTAGGCCTGCCCGGCGTCTGTCAGGCTGAGGCGGCGCGTGGTGCGCTGCACGAGGCGCGCGGGCAGCGCCTGCTCCAGCGAAGAGAGATAGCGCCCGGCCATCACCGCGGAGATGCCGAAGCGCCGGGCCGCGGCCGCGATGCTCCCTTCATCGATCGCAGTCACGAAGACGGCCATGCTCAGCAATCGGTCCATGCAAGCCCCACTATGTACTCTTGATACTGACTGTACATCTCGCTGGACGTCTTATCTATCCAGCCGCAGGAATGAACAATGGCCACCAGGAAGCGGCAAGGGTTGCCGCCGCCCATCACTCAAAGGCATGGTCATGAAAATCCTGGCAAACAGCGTCCATCTCGAGGTATCGCAACAAGGCGCCGGCGACATGGCGCTCGTGTTCCTTCACTACTGGGGCGGCTCTTCGCGCACATGGGCGCCGGTCGTCTCGCGGTTGTCGGACACGTTTCGCTGCGTGGCACTGGACGGCCGCGGGCAAGGCAGTTCCGAGGCACCGACCGAAGGCTACAGCGCCGTCGACCTCGCCGACGATGTGCTCGCCGCCGTCGAGCAACTGGGCATCGGCGACTACATCCTCGTCGGGCACTCCATGGGCGGCAAGACGGCACAGGTCGCGGCCTCCCGACGCCCCATCGGGCTGCGCGGCATCGCCATGGTCGCATCGTCGCCGCCCTCGCCCATGCAGATCGACGACGTGCAACGCGCGCAGATGACAAAGGCGTATGCGAACCGTGAAGCGGTCGAATGGACGCTCGACAACGTGCTCACCGGCAGCCCGCTGTCGCGCGAGGCGCGGGAACAGGCAATCGAAGATGCCCTGCGGCTCAGCCCGCAGGCCAGCCTGGGCTGGATCGACACCGGCACGCGCGAAGACTTCAGCCACAGGGTGGCCGCCATCGACGTGCCCGTGGTCATCGTCGCGGGCGAACTCGACCGCGTCGACCCGGTTGCGGTGGTGCGCGACCACATCGCCGTCCGCTACCCGCAGGCCGCGGTTCACCTGATTCCGAACCGCGGGCACCTGCTGCCCGTGGAGGCACCGCGGGAAGTCGCGGACATCCTGCGCACGTTCGCACGCGCGGCGCGTGCGGTGTCACCGCGCTGATCGCAGCCCGTCGAACTCGCCGCGAAGCGCCCGCACCAGTTCCGCGACCGAAGGAACCGACGCTACGCCCGACACCGAATGCCCAGCGCTCCACAGGTCGGCCCACCGCTGGACCACCGCGCCCTCCGAACCGCCGCCGAACCGGCTGCGTGCTTCCTGCACCGACACGGTCTCGTCGAGCGCTTCGGGGTCCAGCCCGGCCTGCACGACCGAAGGCCGCAGAAAGTTCGCGGGCAAGCCCGTGAAAGCGCGCGTGGTCATCACGTCGTCCAGCGAGCTTTGCGTGAGCATCTGCTTGTAGGGCGCGCTGCCCAGGCTCTCGCGCGTGGCGATGAAGCGCGTGCCCATGGAGCCCAGGTCGCAGCCCAGCGCCACGGCGGCCTTCAGTGCCACGCCGTCCGACAGGCCACCCGCCAGCACCAGCGGCCCGTCGAACAGCGCTCGCACCGCGCGCACGAAGGCAAACGGGTTGGCCCAGCCGGTGTGCCCGCCCGCGCCCGCCGTCAGCAGCACGAGGCCGTCGACACCCGCCTCGATGGCGCGTTGCGCATGGTGCACCGAGGCCACGTCCGCCAGCACCATGCAGCCGCCCGCGTGCAACGCGGGTACCACCGAGGCGGGCGAGCCCACGCTGGTGATCACCACCTCCGCGCGATGCCGCACGATGAGGTCGACCTCGGCCTTCACCTTCGCGGGGTCGCGCCGCATGATCAGGTTGGGGCAGTACGGCGCGTGGCGTGCGCCCTCGGCTTCGGCCTGTTCAGCCTCCGTGCGCAGCCGCCGCAGCCACGCGTCGAACTCTTCGAGCGATGCGCAATTGGCGGTGGGAAACGCGCCGACCACGCCGGCCCGGCATGCCGCCGAGACCAGCTCGATGCCGGACACCCGCAGCATGGGCGCCGCGATGAGCGGCAGCGCAAGGCGCTCTAGAAAGGGCAGTCGATGCCTGGTCATGCCGCGGTCCGTTCGAGTGAAGAAAGCCGGCCTAGCGATGCACGCGCCTCGTCCAGCAGCCGGGCCACGATGGCCGCGAGCGGCTCGATGCGCGTCGCGAAGGCAATGGCCGGCCCCAGCGACAGCATGCCGCGCTGCCAGTCGCCCTGGGCATAGCAATGGTCGCGCGCGGTGCGCCCGCTGATGAGGTCGCCGAAAGCCGCATGGTCGGCCGCGCCGGCACGCTCGATCTCGTCGATGCGCTGCGCGGTGTCGTTGCGCAGCACCCGCCAGGTGTTGCCCAGCGTGTGCAGCAGCCGCACGGTGGAATGTTCGTCGCAGCCCAGCAGGTGCTCCTTGTACGCCCGGTGCGCGCCGATCTCCTCGCACACCAGGAAGCGGCTGCCCATCATCACGCCCTCGTGCCCTTGCGCGAGCGCCGCTGCAATCTGCCGGCCGTGGCCGATGCCGCCGCCCAGCACCACGGGCACGCGGAACTGCTCCGCGGCCAGCGCGCCCATCAGCATGGTGGGCAGTTCGTTGGTGCCGGGGTGGCCGCCCTCTTCCATGCCGATGAGCGCCACGGCGTCGGCGCCCGCGCGCTCGGCCGACAGCGCGTGACGGATGCTCGGCGCCTTGTGCAGCACGATGGCGCCGGCCTCGTGCAGGGTGCCGATCAGCTCGGTGGGCGCGTAGCCCGCAGTCTCGAAGTGGCGCACGCCGTGCGCCAGCGCCATGTCGAGCCAGCGCCGCACGGCCGCGTTGGCCTCGGGCCGGCTCGACAGCGTGAGGTTCACGCCGAAGGGCCTGCCGCCGGTGAGCGTGGCGCATTGCACCAGCGCAGCGGCAAAGTCTTCGTCGCTGTCGAAGGAGCGCGGCGTGATGAAGCCCATGCAGCCGGCGTTGACCAGCGCCGCCACATAGCGGGCGTCCGACAGCCACATCAGCCCGCCGCCCAGGATGGGGTGCGCAATGCCGAACAGCTCGGTGATGCGCGTGCGAAATACGGGTGCCACGGCGTCAGTTCCGCGCGCTGTCGAGCGCCGGTGCGCCGCCGAGCGCGCCCGCCCGCACACCGGCCAGGGGGACGGGGTAGCGCGCCACCGGCAGCACGGCGCCGTCTTCGAACTTGCCGCGCCGCGCGAACTGCGGCAACGCCGCCACCTTCGACGGCTCCACCACCGGCGCCGCGGGCACGTCGTGCCGCTGCAGCAGCGCGAAGACCTCGTCGGCGTCGCTGTGTGCCACTACCTCGGCAATGCGCGCGTTGATGGCACCGGCCACGGCCTTGCGCGCCTTCATCGCGCGGAAGTCTTCGCCGCCGTAGGGCGCCAGGTCGAGCGCCTCGCACAGGCGCGCCCAGAAGTGGTCTTCCAGCGCGGCGATGGACACGTGCCGCCCGTCGCGGCAGGCGAAGGCGCCGTACGCGGGCTTGACCAGCGTGGCCTCGCGCTGCGCTTCCAGCGTGTGGGCACCGGCCTCGCGCCAAGCGCCGACGCGCGGGTTCATCCAGTGCAGCGCGCAGTCGGCGAGCGCCACGTCCAGGTGCTGGCCCTGCCCCGTGTGCTCGCGCTGGTACAGCGCCGCGAGCGTGGACGACAGCGCATACGTCGCGCCGCACAGGTCCGCCACCGGCAGGCCGAAGCTCTGCGCAGGTCCGCCGCCTTGCACGCCCGACACCGCGAGCACGCCCGCGGCGGCCAGGTAGTTGATGTCGTGGCCCGGCAGGTCGGCCCACGGGCCGTCTTGCCCGTAGCCGCTCAACGACACGTACACCAATCGCGGAAACGCCGCGCGCAGGCTGGCCGCGTCCAGCCCCAGCCGCGCCATCACGCCGGGGCGGTACGACTCGACCACCACGTCGGCCGTGGCGATCAGCGCGCGCACCTCCGCGCGCTGCGCCTCGTCCTTCAGGTCGGCCAGCAGGCTCTGCTTGCCGCGGTTCACCGCATCGAACACGCCCGGTCCCATGCGGCGTACGTTGTCGCCACCGGGCGGGCGCTCGATCTTGATGACGCGCGCGCCCATCTCGGCCAGGCTCTGCGTGAAGAACGGGCCCGGCAGCAGCTCGCTGAAGTCGACGACGGTGATGCCGGCCAGCGGCGGCGCCACCGGTGCCGCGCTGGTGCTAGCAGCCGTGGCCGTAATAGCAGCCGTGGCCGTGGTCATGCGGCGCCCCCTGTGCGTTCGATGATCACCGCGTCGAGCGGCATCGCGCCCTCGCCCTTCGCGCCGACCCACACCGGGTTCAGGTCCATCTCCTCGACGCGCTCGCCGTGGCGCACCACGAAGTCCGAGATGCGCACCAGGAGGTCCTCCAGCGCCGCCACGTCGGCCGCGGGCCGGCCGCGCGCGCCGTCGAGCAGCGGAAAGCAGCGCATCTCGCGCACCATCGCCGCCGCATCACGCGGGCCGATGGGCAGCAGCCGCCGCGTCACGTCGCGGAAGATCTCGACATAGATGCCGCCCAGCCCGAAGGTCATGACGTGGCCGAACACCGGGTCGCGCGTCACGCCGATCATCAGCTCGACGCCGCCGCGCGGCGCCATCTTCTCGATGAGCAGGCCGTCGACCTTCGCCTCGGGCTTGTGCCGCGCCACCGAGGCCATGATGTCGCGCCAGGCCGCGGCGACCTGCGCCCCGTCCTGCAGGCCGACCTGCACGCCACCGATGTCCGACTTGTGCACGATCTGCTCGCTGGCGATCTTGGCGACCACCGGGTAGCCCATGCGGTCGGCCAGCGCGCGCGCTTCCTCCGCCGACGTGGCGAGCACGTTCGGCAGCAGCGCCACGCCCGCTTCGCGCAGCTGTTGCTTTGCCTGCGCTTCCGAGAGGCTGCGCGTCGCGCCTTCCTGCAGCGGCGCGGCCAGGGGCGGCAGCGCGACGGGCCGCATGTCGGGGTTCGCGCGGCGCCAACGCCCGTATTCCACCCAGCGCCCGATGGCGGAAATGGCCTTGCCCACCGAGCGCGGCGGCGCAAAGCCCGCCGCCACCAGCCGCTGGTAGCCCTCGCCGAGGCGGTCGCTCATCCAGATGGGCACGATGGGCGCTGCGCAGCCCTTCTGCGCATTGATGATGTTGTCGGCCATGCGCGTGGTGGTCTCGCCGTAGTCCAGCGCAATGGGCACGATGGTCAGGCCCAGGTTGGCGTCGTTGGCCACGCAGCCCAGCGTGGTTTCCACCACGGTCTTGTCGCTGAGCACCATGGCGGTGGTGTCCACCGGGTTGCCAATGGCCGCGTAGTCGGGCAGCTTGGCGCGCAGCACCGCCGTGGTCTCGGGCGTGAAGGCCGCGAGTGTGAGCCCGGCCGAGCCGACCGCGTCGGCCGCCAGCGCCGCCGTGCCGCCCGAGGAGCAATAGATGCCCAGCGCCTCCTGCGCGCCGGGCATGGCGCGCGCGAAGAGCCAGGCGGTGTCGACCAGTTCGTCGATGTCGTCCACCTCGATCACGCCGAACTGCCGGAACACGGCGCTGTTGACCTCGGCCGAGCCCGTGAGCGAGGCGGTGTGCGACTGCGCCGCGCGCCGCCCGTACTCCGACTTGCCCACCTTCAGCCCGATCACCGGCTTGCCGTTGGCCGCCGCGCGCTGCACGGCCGCCACGAACTTCGGCCCGTCCTTGATGCCTTCCAGCAGCGTGACGATGACCTTGATGTCCGGCGCGTCCGCCATGTAGTGGATGAAGTCGGCCACCTGCAGGTCGACCTCGTTGCCGGTGGAGGCCCACAGCCCGATGCCGATGCCGCGCTCCATCGCCTGCATCACGTTGCGCCCGAGGCCGCCGCCCTGCGTGGCCAGGCCGATGGGGCCCTTCACCAGGTCGTGCGGGAACGAGGGCGAGAAGGTCAGGCCGAGCCGACCGTTGACGTTGGTCAGGCCCGGGCAGTTGGGGCCGTACAGGCGCAGGCCGCTGCGCTCGGCGATCTCCTTCATGCGCTGCTGCTCGCGCTCGCCCTCGGCACCCGCCTCGCCGAAGCCCGAGCTCAGGATGACTGCGAACGCCACGCCGCGCGCGGCACATTCCTCGATGACCGTGAGCACGCCGCTCGCGGGCACGGCCACCACGGCCACGTCGGGCGTGGCCGGCAGCGCCGCCACGCTGGGCCAGCAGCGGTGGCCGCGAATCTCGGGTTTCGTCGGGTTCACGAGGTAGACGTCGCCGCCGAACTCAGAATGCGTGAGCAGGTTGGTGAGCGTGCGTTCGCCGATGCCGCCTTCGCGGTCGGACGCGCCGACCAGCGCGATCGAACGCGGGTTGATCAGGCGCGACAGGTCGGCCGGGCCGTGCGCGGTGTTCTTGGTTGTCTCCATGGTGCGTGTTCCTTTTGTTGTTCTTGTGGGTTCAGGCAATGGCCGACATGCCGAGGATCTCGCGCCCGACGATCAGCGTCTGCACCTCGGTCGTGCCTTCGGGAATGGTGCCGCCGCGGGTGTCGCGGAAGATGCGCTCTATCGGATAGTCGGTCGAGTAGCCCAGCCCGCCATGCACCTGCAGCGCCATGCTCGCCACCTCGTGCGCCGCCTCGGTGGCGTACAGCTTGGCGATGGAGCAGGCCATGCGCGCATCGGCCTGGGAGTCGAGCGCGGCGGCGGCGCGCAGGCCCAGCGCCCGCGCGGCTTCCACGCGCACCGTCATGTCGACAATGAGTTTCTGCACCAGCTGGAAGCTGCCGATGGGCTTGCCGAACTGGGTGCGCGTGCGCGCGTAGTCGATCGACAGGTCCAGCGCCGACTGCGCCGCGCCCACCGCTCCCATGGCGATGTTCACGCGCGCGCTGTCCAGCCCCACCAGCATGCGCTTGAGCGCGCTGCCCTCCTCGCCGATGAGGTTGGCGCGCGGCACCTTCACGTTGTCGAAGTTCAGCTCGGCCGTGCCGGTGCTGCGCAGCACCATGGTGTCGACGCGGCGCACCTCGTAGGGCGACACCTCGCGCTCGACCAGGAAGGTCGACAGCTGGCCCTGGCAGTCGGCGCTGAAGGTGCGCGCCACCACGATGCCGAAGTCGGCGAAGGCGCCGTTGGTGATCCACAGCTTGCGGCCGTTCAGCACGTAGTGGTCGTCCACCAGGTCGGCCCGGGTCTGTATCTGCGCGATGTTCGAGCCCGTGCCCGGCTCGCTGATGGCCGTGAAGCAGCGCCGCTCGGAGGCCAGCAGCGGCTTCAGGAAGCGCTCTTTCTGCTCGGGCGTGCCTTCGGCGGCGATCTTGTGGATCGGCCCGTTGGTGATGTTGAGCATGGTGCGCATCGACAGCCACGCGTAGCCCGCCTCTTCCATCAGCATGGCCCAGGTGAGCTGGTCCATGCCCATGCCGCCCTCGGCCTCGGGCAGCCGCCCGCCGATGTAGCCGAACTGCGCCAGCTCTTTCATGATCTCGAAGGGAAAGCTCCGCTCGACGTCGTGCTTCGCGATGAGCGGCGTCACCTCGCTCTTCATGAAGCGGCGAATGCTGTCGCGCAACAGCGCCTGGTCGGCGTCAAGGGTGAAACTCATCGGGTTGTCTCCTGAGGTTGGATGAAAGGGGGCGCGCGCCGCGCCCGTGCGCTACGAAGCGCCGGGCTCCCTGGCGTTGCGTGGACGAAAGACCAGCGCCTGCACTTCCTGCAGGGCTGCGAGAAACGGTTCGCGCTGCTGGCGCAGGCGATCGGTGGGGCCGGCCACGGACAGGGCCATGGGCTCGCCGCCCACGTAGCCCGCCACGGCGAGCGCAGCGAGGCCGTCGCCGCCCTCGTTCTCGACCCAAATCCAGCCCTGCGTGCGGGCCTGCTCGACCTGCGCCTCGAGCACGGCCAGGTCGACGATGGTGCCCTCGGCAATCTTGCGCAGCGGCTTCAGCCGCAGTTGGCGCGCGGCCTCTTCGGGCGTGCCCAGCGCAAGCACCGCCTTGCCCAGCGCCGACACGTGCAGGCTGAGCTTGTCGCCCACGTTCTGCATGTAGCGCAGCGGGTGCCGCCCTTCATTGAAGGCCAGCACCTTCACCACGCCGCCTTCGAGCCGGCCGCACAGGCCGGTCTCGCCGGTCTTGTCGCGCAGCAGTTCGGCCGCTTCCGAGGCCACCGCGTACAGCGGGTCGCTCGCCGAAATTTCCTTCGCCACCGACAGCAGCCGGGCCGTCGGATAGAAGCGCCGGCTGCGCGCCGTGCGCAACAGGTAGCCGAGCTCGTGCAGCGTGTGCAGCAGGTCGGAGCAGCTGCTCTCGGGCAGGTCCATGAGCCGCGCGAGATCGGAGTTGGAGAGTTCGCGCTTTTCGCGGGCGAACAGCTCCAGCAGCGACATGGTGCGGGCGGCGGCGGGGACGAGTGTTGGCATATTTCCTCCGATATTTCGTAGACAGGCACGAATATTAGCGGAGCAGCTTGCAGGCAAGTTCATTCTTGAAGTCGCAGTTTCCGTTTTGATTTGTCGAAATTCATCGGCACATCTCCTCTTGTTTTTCTACGATTGATCGAAGTATATTGCGATTACTCGTAGACAAACGAGACAAAAAAACCAACTGGAGACATGCATGGACAAGTTCTGGAAGAAGGCGCTGGCTGGCCTGTGCGCGGTGGTCGCGGGCGCGGCGTCGCTGGGCGCCGCGCAGGTTGCGCAGGCCGCGGACGTGGCATGGCCGACCCGGCCGATCACCTTCGTCGTGCCGTTCACGCCCGGCGGCATCACCGACAACACCTCGCGGGTGCTCGCCAAGCTGGTGGGCGACAAGCTGGGCCAGCCGGTGGTGGTGGACAACCGGCCCGGCGCGGGCGGCTCCATCGGCGTGGAGGCGGCCTCGCGCCAGCCGCCCGACGGCTACACCATGATCTACGGCACCCAGGGCACGCAGGCGGCCAACCTGGCGCTGTACAAGAACATCCGCTACGACCCGGTGAAAGACTTCGTGCCGGTGCACGCCATGTCGGAGACGCCGCTGATCCTGGTGATCAACCCCGCGCGCCCGTTCAAGACCGTGCCCGAGCTCATCGCGTACGCCAAGGCCAACCCCGGCAAGCTGAACTTCGGCTCCGCCGGCCCGGGCACCGGCACGCACCTGACGGCCGAGCTGTTCCAGGTGGCCACCGGCACCAAGATGACGCACGTGCCCTACAAGGGCAGCAGCCCCGCGCTCACCGACCTGATGGCCGGCAACCTCGACCTGATGTTCGACTACCCGGTGGTGGTCATGCCCTTCGTGAAGGCCGGCAAGCTCAAGCCCCTGGCCGTCACCGGCAAGACCCGCCTGGCCATCGCGCCCGAGATTCCGAGCGTGAGCGAACTGGGCTTTCCCAAGGCCGAGTCCACCGCCTGGAGCGCGGTGTTCGTGCCCGCGAAGACGCCGCCCGACATCGTCAAGAAGCTGGGCGACGCCATCGCGCAGGCCATCGCCGACCCCGAGATGCAGCAGGTGACCGAGAAGTTCGGCAGCGTGCCGCTGAAAGACCTGCGCGACGCGAAGCTGGGCGAATTCGTGAAGAGCGAGATGACCCGCTGGCGCGAGGTCGTCCAGGAATCCGGCGCCAAGCTGGAGTGAGTTCGCCTTGTCTCTTTCCTCTCCCCCCGTTCAGTCCTTCCAGCACATGACCCAAGACCTCACATCGATGAAGCCGCAGCGCCCATCGCTCTACCGGCTCGCGGCCGACGGCCGCTCGCTCGACTTTCTCTTCGCGCAATGCCCCGCATGCCACGCGCTGAGCTTTCCGGCCAATGCGCCCGGCTGCATGCACTGCGGCCACGCGATCGACGCCACGGACACGGCCACGCAGGTGGCGCGGCCCGGCGGCGGCACGCTGCTGGAATACGTGACGCTGCACGTGCCGCTGGTGCCGGGCATGCCCGCGCCCAGCATCGCGGGCGACATCCGCATCGCCGAACAGGTGGTGGAAGAAGGCGTGATCGCCGTGGCCGACGAGAGCGCCCTGCGCCCCGGCATGGCGCTGCGGGCCGTGGCGGTGCCGCTGGCCTCGGGCGACAGCTATGGCTGTGCGTTCGTGCCGACCGAGGAGGTGGTGCGATGAGCGGCAATTGGATCGACGCCAATGACGGCGTCTACGTCGTGGGCATCGGCCTGCACCCGTACCAGTTTCCGAGCGACACGCCCTACACCCACCTCGGCCTTACCGCGGTGCGTGCCGCGCTGACCGATGCGGGCATCGACTGGAAGCAGGTGCAAAGCGCCTACGTCGGCACCACCTCCATCGGCATGGCCGCGGGCCGCGTGATGTTCCGCCACCTGGGCTCCACCGGGCTGGCGGTCACGCAGGTGGAAAACGCGTCGGCCTCCGGCTCCTTCGCGTTCCGCCAGGCCTGCATGGAAGTGGCGCACGGCATCAGCGACGTGGTGCTGGCCATGGGCGTGGACAAGCACGGCGACGGCCGCCGCGCCGCCAACAAGGACAGGCTCGAACGCCTGAGCGACACCGCCACCATTCCGGCCGTGAAGTTCGCGCTGATGGCGCGCAGCTACCTGCGCGAGCGCGGCGCCGGCATGGAGGCCATGGCCAAGGTGGCGGTGAAGAACCACGGCAATGCCTCGCTGAACCCCTATGCCCAGTTCCGCAAGCCGCGCACGCTCGAGCAGGTGCTTGCCTCGCCCCAGGTGGCGGGCGACCTCACGGTGCAGCAATGCTGCCCGCGCGGTGAAGGCGCGGCGGCCGTGCTCCTGGTGTCGGGCCGCGCGCTGAAGCGCCTGGGCCTGGACGCCAGGCGCTGCGTGCGCGTGCGCGCGTCGGTCGCCAACAGCGAGCGCGACGAAACGGTGTACGGCCAGGGCCCCATCGACCTGGTGCGCAGCAGCGCGCAGGCCGCGCTCGACCAGGCCGGCATCGCGCCCACGCAACTCGACCTGCTCGAGCTGCACGACGCCTTCTCGGTGGAAGAGCTGCTCTACAGCGAGGCCATCGGCGTGTGCGCGCCCGGCGAAGGCGCGGCCTACCTGGAGCGCGGGGACTCGCGCATCGGCGGGCGCTGCGCCATCAACGCCTCGGGCGGGCTGATCGGCATGGGCCACCCGCTCGGGCCGACCGGCATCGGGCAGATCGCGGAAATCACGCGGCAGATCCGCGGCGAGGCCGAAGGCCGGCAGCACCCGAACGCCCGCTGGGGCATGGCCCACATGATCGGCCTCGGTTCGGTGGCCATCGCCCATGTGCTCAGCGCCGCGCAGGCCTGAGCGAACCACACCCAGGAAGGAACCCACTCCCATGACCGCATCCACCCCCGCGCTCGACACGCTGCTGTACGAGGTGCGCGGCAACGTCGCCATCGTCACGCTGAACCGCCCCGAGCGCATGAACACGCTCGGCGGCTCGATGAAGCCCGACCTGGCGCGCGCCTTCTTCGAGTACGCCCGCACCGACGAGCGCGTGCGCGCGGTGCTCGTCACCGGCAGCGGCGAGCGCGCCTTCTGCGCGGGCGCCGACATCAAGGAGCGCGCCGGCAGCCAGGCCTCGGGCACCGACTACTTCGTCGCGCAGAAGGCCACGCACGACCTGTTTCGCAACATCGAAGAGTTCGAGAAGCCTGTCGTCGCCGCCATCAACGGCGTCGCGCTGGGCGGCGGGCTGGAGATTGCGCTGTGCTGCGACATCCGCATCGCGGCCGACAGCGCGCGCTTCGGGCTGCCCGAGATCAAGCTCGGCGTGATTCCGGCGGCCGGCGGCACGCAGCGGCTGCCGCGCCTGATCGGCGAGGCGCGCGCCAAGGAACTGATCCTCACGGCCGACCTGGTCGATGCCGACACCGCGCTGCGCTACGGCATCGTGAGCCGCGTGCTGCCGCAGGCCGAGCTGCTGCCCGCGGCACTGGCGCTGGCGCAGCGCATTGCCGAGCACCCGCCGCTGGCGGTGCGCTTTGCCAAGCGCGCCATCAACCGCGGCATGCAGGTCGACCTCGACTCCGGGCTGGAATACGAGCGCTACGCCGCCGCCATGATCATCGACAGCGAGGACCGCAAGGAAGGCATGCGGGCGTTCGTCGAGAAGCGCAAGCCGGTGTTCACCGGGCGCTGAGCGCCCTCTTCTTTCTGCACGACGACCTCAACGAATCAAGAAAGCACACACATGAAACTCGGATTGGAAGGCAAGGTTGCGCTGGTGACCGGCGGCGGCCAGGGCGTGGGCCGCCAGATCTGCATCGAGCTCGCGGCCGAAGGCGCGCGCGTGATCGTCAACGACCTGTTCGCCGAACGCGCGCAGGCCGTGGCCGCTGAAATCACCGCGGCCGGCGGCCAGGCGCTCGCGGCGCCCGCGGACATCACGCGCGCCGAAGAAGTCGAGGCCATGGTCGCCAAGGGCGCGGCGCACTTCGACGCACCGGTGACGGTGCTGGTGAACAACGCCGGCATCATTCCCGAGCGGCGCGAGAAAGGCGGGCGCACGCCCCCCTTTCTCGACATGCCCACCGTGGACTGGGCCAAGATCGTGAACCTGAACGTGTACGGCACCATGAACTGCTGCCGCAGCGTGCTGCCGGGCATGGTCGAGCGCAAGGGCGGGCGCATCGTGAACATCATCTCGGAGGCCGGGCGCATCGGCGAGGCCAACATGGCGGTGTACTCGGGTGCCAAGGCCGCCATCGCGGGCTTCGGGAAAGCGCTGGCGCGAGAGCACGGGCGCCACGCCATCACGGTGAACTCGGTGGCGCTGGGCGCGGTGTCGCACGCGGGCATCAAGGACGGGCCGCTCAACATCCATGCGACGCCCGAGAACGACGAGCGCCTGGGCAAGATGCTGAACGTCTACCCCATCTCCAAGGGCGTGGGGCGCCTGTCGCGGCCCGAAGACATCTCGGGCCTGATCGCGTTCCTGGCCTCCGACCGCGCGCTGTTCATCACAGGCCAGACGATCGGGGCCTCGGGCGGCTTCGCGATGGTGTAGCGGGCACTTCTTCAACGCGCGCCGCCGCCTTCGGCGGCATGCACGAAGCGCCCAGCACCAGGTCGAGCCCGATGGTCACCTTGCGTGGCGCGCCGGCCGTCTTGCCCCCCAGCCGCTCGAGCATCAAGTGCGCCGCGGCCTGCGCGGCCTCTTCGATGTTGAAGCGCAGCGTGGTCAGCGCCGGGTGCATCAGCGCGAAGGCGTCGTCGGTGCCGATGCCCACCACCGACAGGTCCTGCGGAATGCGCAGGCCCGCGGCGCGCACGCTGCGCAGCGCGCCCGACAACAGGCGCGTGCCCAGCGCGATGACGGCCGTGGGCGGCGAGGCCAGCTCGAGCATGCGCGCCATCTGCGCCTCGGACGACTGCACGGCCGAGCTGAGCATGCACACCAGCGCCTCGTCGAAGGCCACGCCGCCGCGCGCCAGGCTGTCCTGGTAGCCCAGCAGCTTCTCGCGGCCGGGGCGAATGGCCACGCTGGGGCCGAACAGCGCGATGCGCCGGTGGCCCAGCGACACCAGGTAGTCGACCGCCTGCGCCACGCCCTGGCGATGGTCCTGGTAGACGGCGTCGCCGTCGCAATCGACCTCGCGGTCGACGATGACCAGCGGCAGCTTGCAGCGGGCGAACGGATCGACCTCGCGCGACAGGCCCTCCACGCTCGGCGAGGCGATGATGCCTTCGAGCCGCCGGTTCTCGAACAGCGTGAGCAGCTCCTTCTCGCGCGCGGGCTGGTCGTAGGTGCTCGCCACCAGCAGCGAGAAGCCGGCCGCCTGCATGCGGATTTCCACCGCGGCGAAAAAGGCCGAGAGAAACGGGTTGGCCATGTTCGACACCATGAAGCCGACCGCCTTGCTGCGCCCGGTCTTCAGGTGCCGGGCGTTGAAGTTGGGCACGTAGCCCGTGGCCTCCACGGCGCGCTCCACCCGGCGCCGCACGTCGGCGCTGACGTAGCCGCTGTTGTTCAGCACCCGCGACACGCTCGCGATGGACGCGCCCGATGCGGCCGCCACGTCGCGCAGCGACACCGACTTTGCTGTCTCCGTGCTCATTGTTTTCCCTTATGAAAACGTTCCATGGCTTGCGAGCGACCGGGGCATCTCTTAGCCTCGGCAGCGTTATGAAAACGTTTCCACATCTTAATGAATCGGCGCGGGTCGGCAACAAGCGTTTCACGGGTCGCACAGTGCTGGTGATCGGTGGCGGGCAGGCGAGCGGCGGTGCCGGTGAAGCGAACGATGCCGGCGCGCCCATCGAGACCATCGAGCCCGTTGGCAATGGCCGCGCCATCTGCCTGCAACTGACCGCGGGCGGCGCCCGCGTGCTGTGCGCCGACCGCTCTGCCGATGCGGCGGCGCGCACGGTCGCCGACATCGCTGCGAGCGGCCTCGCCGAGCAAGGCGAGAACGACCTCGCCCGCGCCCTCGCCCTCACCGCCGACATCTCGCGCCCCGAAGACATCCGCGCGCTGTTCGACGGGCTGGCGCAACGCGGCATCGCCATCGACGGGCTGGTGCTGAACGCGGGCATCAGCGACCGCAAGTCGCTGCGCGACATCACGCCCGAGAGCTGGGACACGATCTTCGGCGTCAACCTGCGCGGCCACGCGCTGTGCGCCCAGGCCGCGCTGCCGGCCATGAACCATGGCGGCGCGATCGTCTTCGTGTCGTCGCTCGCGGCCGAGATGCCCGCGGGCCGCAACCCCGCCTACGAAAGCTCGAAGGCCGGGCTCTCGGCGCTGTGCCGCGCGACGGCGCTGGAGGCGCATGAGAAAGACATTCGCGCCAACCTCGTGCGCGCCGGCCTCATCGACACGCCCATGGGCCGCGCGGCCAGCGCCGCGCGCCCGGGCCGTGCGGCGGGGCCGCTGCCCTTCGGCCGCCAGGGCACGGCATGGGACATCGCCAACGCGGTGTGCTTCCTGCTCTCGGACGAGGCCGCCTACATCAACGCCGCCGAGCTGGCGGTGGACGGCGGGCTGCGACACGGCATTGCGCGCGCGGCGCCGCCGGCCTCTTCCTGACACGTCCGCAGGCACGCCCAGCCCCATCCGATCTCTTTCAGCATTCCCGGAGACATCCCCTTGAAAAGAAGAACCCTCGCATTCACTGCAGCCGCGGCCCTGGCCGCGCTGTGCGCACCCGCTGCCTGGTCGCAACCCGCGCCCGCGGCATGGCCTGCCAAGCCCCTTCGCCTGGTCGTGCCCTTTCCGCCCGGCGGTGCCGCCGACCTGTTCGCGCGGCTGATCGGCGCGGAGCTTGCGCAGTCGCTGGGCCAGCCGGTGATCGTCGACAACCGGCCCGGCGCGGGCGGCAACATCGGCGCGCGCGAGGTGGCCTCGGCCGCGCCCGACGGCTACACGATGCTGCTGGGCACGGTGGGCACGCACGCCATCAACCCCACGCTGTACGGCAACCTGCCCTACGACACGCGCAAGGCGTTCACGCCCGTGGTCATGGTGGGCTCGGTGCCCAACGTGCTGGTGGTGAACCCGCAGCTGCAGGCGAAGTCGGTGGCAGAGCTCACGGCCCTCGCCAAGAGCAAGCCGGGCAAGCTGAGCATGGGCTCGTCGGGCAACGGCAGCAGCATCCACCTGTCGGGCGAGCTCTACAAGCACCTGGCGCAGGTCAGCATCCTGCATGTGCCCTACCGCGGCGGCGCCGCCGCGCTCACCGACCTGATCGGCGGGCAGATCGACCTGATGTTCGACAACCTGCCAACCTCGCTGCCGCACATCGCCAAGGGCTCGCTGCGTGCACTGGCGGTCACGGGCGCGCGCCGCTCGGCCTCGCTGCCCGACGTGCCCACCATGGCCGAGGCCGGCGTGCGCGGCTACGAGTCGACGGCCTGGTCGGGCCTGTTCGTGCCGGCCGGCGTGCCCCCTGCGGTCACGCAGCGGCTGCACGCCGAGGTGGAGAAAGCGCTGCGCACCGACAAGGTGAAGGCGCGCTACCGCGACCTGGGTGCCGACGCGCCCGAGATGAGCCAGAGCGCCTTCGACGCCTTCGTGCGCAAGGAATACGACAAGTGGGCCGAGATCGTTCGCGTGTCTGGCGCGAAGGCCGAGTAAGCACGCCGAGTAAGCACGCCGAGCAAGAAGGCAAAGACAAGACACACCCATGCGCCCCATCGATTTCCTGCTGCGCAGCGCGCGGCGACATCCCGACAAGATCGCCATTTCCGGCCCCGAAGGCGAGATCAGCTACGCCGAGCTGCTGACCCGCACCGAGGCACTGGCCACCGCCTTCCAGGCACTGGTGCCCGACGCGCGCGGGCGCATCGCGATCTGCGCGGGCAACCACATTTCCCATGTCGTGGCGCTGTTCGCCACGCTGATGGCAGGCCGCATCTGGGTGCCGCTGAACCCGCGCGCCGGCCAGGCCGAATTGAGCCGCATCGTCGAGTTCACGGAGGCCGCGCTGGTGGTGACCGAAGCCGGCCTCGAAGACAAGGTGGCAGGCACGCGCGCACGCCGCATCGGCTACGTGCCGCAAGACGCCGCCCACACCGGGCGCCACGCCGAGTGCGAGCTGAGCGCGCTGGTCGCCCTGTACCGCGGCCGCCGGCCCGCCGACGTGCGCCACGACCTGGGCGAAACGCAGGCCATCAAGTTCACCGGCGGCACCACCGGCGCGCCCAAGGGCGTGATGCAGAGCTACCGCGCGTGGAACACCACCATCGTGTCGATCGCGCATGCCATGCGGCTCGACGCCGACGAACGCTACCTGGCGGTGGCCTCGATCACGCACGGCACCTCGACCTTCCTGCTGCCGGTGCTGGGCTGGGGCGGCACCGTGCTGCTGCCCACCTCCACGCAGCCGCGCGACGTGCTCGAGCAGCTGGAGCGCGAGCGCGTGAGCGCCGTGTTCATGCCGCCCACGCTGATCTACAGCCTGCTCGAGGACGAGACCGCGCGCACGCGCGACTGGTCGGCGCTGCGCCACTTCGTGTACGCGGCGGCACCGATGCGGCGCGACAAGATCATCGAGGCGCAGCAGGTGTTCGGCCATGTGGAAACCGGCTACGGCCAGACCGAGGCGCCGGCCATCATTTCGTACATGCCTGCGCAAGACCTGCTCGACGCGCGCAACCTCGACTCGGTCGGGCGCGCCGCGCTGATGACCGACATCGCCATCATGGACGCTACAGGCAAGCTGCTGCCCCCGGGCGAGACCGGCGAGGTGGTGGTGCGCGGCGACCTGCTGATGTCGGGCTACTGGAAGCAGCCCGAGAAGACCGCCGAGACCTTCCACGACGGCTGGCTGCGCACCGGCGACGGCGGCTACCTCGACGAGCGCGGCTACCTGTTCCTGAAGGACCGGGTGCGCGACATGATCATCACCGGCGGCTTCAACGTGTACCCCACCGACGTGGAGAACGCGCTGGGCAAGCACCCCGCGGTGTACGACTGCGCAGTGGTCGGCATCGATGACGACAAGTGGGGCGAGGCGGTGCACGCCGCCGTGCAGCTGCGCGCCGGTGAGCAAGCCACTGAAGCCAAACAGGCCGAACTCATCGCCTGGGTGCGCGCGCATCTCGACCCCGTGAAGACCCCCAAGGCCGTGCACTTCTTCGACCCGCTGCCGCGCACCGCGAACGGCAAGGTGTCGAAGAAGGACGCGCGCGCGGACATCGTCCGGCGCATGCAGCACGACAGCACCAAGGCCCCGACATGACATCGCCAATCGCACAACACGAACATCACCAAGCCACGCAAGACGGCACCCCGCGCCACGCCCTGGTCACCGGCGGCTCCTCGGGCATCGGCCTGGCCACCTGCCACGCGCTGATGGCGGCGGGCTGGCAGGTCGTCAACTTCGACATCCAGCCGCCGCCCGATGGCAGCTCCGGCGCGTTCGTGCGCGTCGACATGGGCGACAAGGCCGCGCTGGCCGCGGCGCTGGCCGAGGCCACCGCGCAGCGCGCCTTCACCGGCCTGGTGAACAACGTGGCCGCTATTCGCCCGGCGCCCATCGAAGACACCTCGCTGGACGACTTCGACCTGCAGATGGCCGTGACCACGCGCGCCGCCCTGCAATGCACGCAGGCCGTGCTGCCCGCGATGCGCGCGGCCGGGCACGGCCGCATCGTCAACATCACCAGCCGCGCGGCGCTGGGCAAGGAGCTGCGCAGCGGCTATTCGGCGGCCAAGGGCGCGCTCAACGCGCTCACGCGCACCTGGGCGCTGGAGCTGGCGGCCCAGGGCATCACGGTGAACGCCGTGGCGCCCGGGCCCATCGCCACCGCCGCGTTCAAGGCCGCCAACCCGGCCGACAGCCCGCGCACCCAACGCATCGCGCAGGGCATTCCGGTGCAGCGCTTCGGCGAGCCGGCCGAGGTGGCGCACGCGGTGGGCTGCTTCATGCACCCGATGGCGTCTTTCATGACCGGGCAGGTGCTGTACGTGTGCGGCGGCATCACCGTCGGGCTCGCGGGCTGAACGCCGCCTGGAAGAGCGCACACGCGAGTACCGACATACGCAAGGACACCTCCCCATGCCCATCAAGACCGACATCGGCTACACCACGCCCGACACCATCTGGGTGCGCGGGCGCAACCTGTCCACCGAGCTCATCGGCAAGCTCGACTTCGTGGAAATGATCTGGCTCCTGACCTTCGGGCGCACGCCCGAGCCGCGCGAGAAGAACATGGTCAACCTGCTGCTGGTGACGGCGGCCGACCACGGCCTCACGCCCAGCGCCATCACCGCGCGGCTCACCTGGCTGGGCGCGCCCGAGTCGCTGCAGGGCGCCGTGGCGGCCGGCCTGCTGGGCGCGGGCAACAACTTTCTGGGCACGGTGCAGAACGTCAGCGAACTCCTGCTGCGCGAAGCCGCGCCGCTGGCCGACGACGCGAGCGACGCCGACGTGCGCGAGCGCGCGGCGCAGGTGGTGCGCGAGCACCGCGCGGCGCGCAAGTCCATTCCCGGCATCGGCCACCCCATTCATGTGAACGGCGACCCGCGCGTGCCGACGCTCATGGCCGTGTCGAAGGACAACGGCTACTTCGGCCGCCACTGGCGCCTGGCACTGGCCATTGCCGACGTGCTGCGCGAAGACCACGGCCGCGACCTGCCGCTGAATGCGGCCGGCGCCAACGGCGCCGTGCTGGCCGACATGGGCCTGGACCCGTTGCTGGGCCGCGGGCTCGCGCTGATCGGGCGCGCGGCCGGGCTGGTGGCGCATGTGTACGAAGAGCGCTCGTCGCCGACCGGGCAGCAGGTGTGGGACCTGGTGCTGCGGCAGGACGAGCGCAACGTGCTGCCGGCGTCGCGCTGACAGGCGGGCGCAGACTGAGTGCCGCGCAGGGACGACGCACAAACCAGGCACAACTGAGGCACAACTGAGGCACAGTTTGTGCCATGCATCCCATCTGGTTCCTCGTCTTCGACCGCTTCCAGCTGCTGGACGTCAGCGGTCCCCTGCAGGTGTTCTCCACCGCGAACGAAGAGCTGGTGCTCTCGGGCCGCGAGCCGCTGTACCAGACCTCCATCCACGCACTGCAGGCGGGGCCGGTGCAAAGCTCCAGCGGTGTCGAGCTGGTCGCGGGCGCGCTGCCGCGCAGGCTCTCGCGCGACATCGCCTCGGTGCTGGTGCCCGGCGGCCCCGGCATCTGGCGGCCGGGCTTGCCGACACCCGATGCACTGCAGGCACAGCGGCTCGATGCGCTGATTGCCTGGGTGCGGCGGGCCGCGCCGCGCTTCTCGCGCATCGCGTCGGTGTGCACCGGCGCGTTCGTGCTGGCGCGCGCGGGGCTGCTCGAAGGCGGCAGCGCGGTCACGCACTGGGCGGTGTGCGACCAGCTGGCCAAGGAGCACCCGGGCGTCGATGTGCAGCGCGACGCCATCTACTCGCGCCAGGGCCGCGTGTGGACCTCGGCCGGCGTCACCGCGGGCATCGACATGGCGCTGGGCATGGTCGAGGCCGACGTGGGCCGCGAGATTGCGATGAGCGTGGCCAAGAAGCTGGTGGTGTTCTACAAGCGGCCCGGCGGGCAGTCGCAGTTCAGCAGCGCGCTGCTGGCGCAGACGGCCGGCGACGCGCGCATCGACACCCTGCACACCTGGATAGGCGCGCGGCTGCACAAGGCGCTGTCGGTGGCCGACATGGCCGAGCAGCTGGCCATGACGCCGCGCACCTTCGCGCGCTTCTACCAGCAGCACGCAGGCATCACGCCCGCGCTGGCCGTGGCGCGCATGCGGCTCGAAAAAGCGTGCCAGCTGGTGGAAACCAGCCGTCAGAGCCTGAAGTCGATCGCGCAGCAATGCGGCTTCAATTCCGAAGAGGTGCTGCGCCGCGCGTTCGTGCGGCACCTGCACGTGTCGCCCACCGAATACCGCGAGCGCTTCGCGGCGCGTTGATCAGGCGCCTGCACGCACCACCGGTTGCACTGGCGGTTGCACCACCGGTCGCATCAGCTATCGCATCACCTCGCCGATGGCGCGGGCCACGGCATCGACGTTGCGGTGGTTGAGCCCGGCCACGCACATGCGGCCCGACAGCAGCAGGTACACGCCGTGGTCTTCCCGCAGCCGCGTGACCTGCGCGGCCGACAGCCCCGTGTAGGTGAACATGCCCCGCTGCGTGAGGTAGCGCGACAGCGTGGCACCGCCCGGCAAATCCTGCCGCTGCAGCGCCGCATGGATGGCGCCGCGCATGGCCTGGATGCGCGTGCGCATGGCGGCCAGCTCGCGCTCCCACTGCGCGCGCAACGCGGCCGACGACAACACCGCCGCCACCACGGCCGCGCCGTGCGTGGGCGGGTTGCTGTAGTTGGCGCGCACGGTGCCGGTGAGCTGGCCCAGCATGCGCTCGGCCTCGGCCTTCGACGCGCACACGATGCTCAGCGAGCCGACGCGCTCGCCGTACAGCGAGAAGTTCTTCGACAGCGAACTCGCGACCAGGCAGGCCACGCCCGCCTCGGCCAGCACGCGGGGCGCGAAGGCGTCTTCGTCGAGCCCGTCGCCGAAGCCCTGGTAGGCCATGTCGACGAACGCGATCAGGCCGCGCCCGCGCATCAGCGCGGCAACGGTGCGCCATTGCGCCTGCGTGAGGTCCACGCCCGTGGGGTTGTGGCAGCAGGCATGCAGCAGCACGATGCTGCGCGCAGGTAGCCCGCCGATGGCGTCGCACATGGCATCGAAGCGCAGGCCACCGGTGGCCTTGTCGCAGTACGGGTAGGTGCCGACGCTGAAGCCAGCGGCCTCGAACACGACGCGGTGGTTCTCCCAGCTCGGGTCGCTGACCCACACGCCCGCGCCCGGAAAGTGCTTCTTCAGAAAGTCAGCGCCGACGCGCAAGGCGCCCGAGCCGCCGAGCGACTGGATCGTGGTGATGCGGCCTTCGGCGCGGGCCGCGTGGCCGGGGCCGAACACCAGCGCCTGCAGCGCGTCGCGGTACGCCGCGAGCCCCGCCATCGGCAGGTAGGAGCGCGCACCGGCGCGCGACTGCAGCTCGGCCTCGGCCTGCGCCACGGCGGCCATCAGCGGCAGCGTGCCGCTGTCGTCCAGGTACACGCCGATGCCGAGGTTGGTCTTCCCGGGACGGGTGTCGTTCTGGAAGTCTTCATTCAGCCCGAGGATGGGGTCGCCCGCGTGGGCACCGATGTGGTCGAACATGGTGGCAATCTTTTTCGGTGGCGGCGGCTTCAGTGCGGCACGAAGCCGCTTTCGCTCATCAGCGTGGACAGCACGGCCGACGCCTGCACCAGCCGCTGCTGCTGCTCGGCCGGCGTCATGGGCGCGGGCGTCATCACGTAGCTCTTGAACTTGGCGACCACCTCGGGGTTGGCCAGCACGCGGTTCAGCGCCGTGTTGTAGCGCGCGACCAGCGCGTCGGGCATGGCCGCGGGGGCGTAGATGCCCAGCAGGTCGGTGGTGTTGTCCAGCCCGGCCAGGCCGGCCTCGGCGAACGACGGCACGCCGGGCAGCAGCGGCGTGGTGCGCGTGACCGCGAGGATGCGCAGCGTGCCGGCCTGGTGGTACTGCTGGAAGTCCGAGATGCTCGACACGCCGGCCGCGAGCTGCCCCGCCAGCAGGTCCTGCACCATGGGCGGCGCGCCGCGGTACGACGCGGCCACCGTGTCGGCCTTGAAGGTGCGCGACACCTTCGCCGCCACGAACTCGGGCGAGCTGGCCGGCGCGGGCACGCCGATGGACGACTCGCTCTGGTGCGCCGCGAACCACGCGCCCAGCTCCTTCAGCGTGTGCGCGTGGGTCTTCGGGTTGACCGCGAGCGCGAGCTCGAAGGTGGCCACGCCGCCCACCGTGCGAAAGTCTTTCGCCGTGGCGAAGCCCGGGTTCTTTACCGTGAGCGGCACCGTGACCACCGTGTGCGTGTTGCTCAGGAAGAGCACCGAGCCGTCGGCCGGCGCGGCCTTCAGCGCCTGCGCGGCAATCTGCCCGCCCGCGCCCGGCTTGTTGTCGACCACCACCGGCTGGCCCAGCTCGGTGCTGAGCTTTTCCGCGACGATGCGCGCGGCGGTGTCCGCCGGGCCGCCGGGCGTGTAGCCGACCAGCAGCCGGATGGGGCCGCTGCCCTGCGCCTGCGCGGGCAGGCCGACCAGCGACAGTGACAGGCCCAGCGACAGGCCCATCAGCCATGTGCGCCAGGCGCGCCATGGACGATGCGAAGAGATGCGTTGGAACATGGAAACCTCGAATGAAAGTGGCGACGACCGAAAAGGCTCAACGCGCGCGCCGCGCCGCGAGCAAGGCCCGGCGCTGCTCGACGATGGGGCGCAACCTTTCGCGCATGGCCTCCACCAGCGCGGCCGGCGCCTTGTGCGGCGTGCCGCTGTCGAACGGCGGTTGCGGGTCGTATTCGGCGAACAGCTGCACGCCGCGTGCCACGTCGTCGCTGCTGGCCAGGGCAATTGCCTTCAGCGCGCAGTCGATGCCCGAGGTCATGCCCGCGCCGGTGATGCGGTTGCGGTCGACCACCACGCGCTCGTCCACCGCGATGGCGCCGACCTGCGCCAGCAGCTCGTGCGAGCCCCAGTGGCAGGTGGCCTTGTAGCCTTCGAGCAGGCCGGCCGCGCCCAGCACCAGCGGGCCGGTGCAAATGCCCACGATCCAGGTGGCGCCGCGCGCCTGCTGCGCGAGAAACGACAACGTCTGCTCGTCCTGCAGCAGCGCCGCGATGCCGGGGCCGCCCGGCACCACGATCATGTCGAGCTGGCCGCAGCTTTCATAGGAGGCGGTGGCGCGAAACTCCCAGCCCAGCTCGGTCTTGAGCGGCTCGGTGTGCTTCCACACCAGGTTCAGCGTGGCGCCGGGAATGCGCACCAGCAGGTCGGCCGGCGCCACGTAGTCGATGGCGGTGATGTCGGGAAAAACAAGCATGCCGATGTTCATGGCGCGGCTCTCGGGGGTTGCGATGAGGGCCAGTCTAGGAACGACGGCGTTGTCCTCGAAGACAGAATGCCCACGATTCCTGCCACGGCGGGGTTGCGCCTCGGCACAGTCGGCGCAGCAGTGCAGAGCTGCGTTGCGGCCTGTACCGCACCGCGCGTTCGCTTCGACTCAGTTCACCAACTCATCCCACGGCGTGCTGCCCACCGGCAGCTCCGGCCGCGCCGTGAGGCTGCGCAGCGGCTCGCCCGCTTCGTAGCGGCGTATCAGGTCCTCCGGGTCGAAGCGCACGCCCATGAAGTTGCGCACATACGCGCCGCCGCCGAAGAAGGCGTCCAGGTCCGCGGGCCGGTCGAACACGTCGTACTGCAGCTCGACGCGGTTGCCGTCCGGGTCCTTGTAGTAGAGCGACACCGTGGGCCCGTGGTTGATGCTCCAGTACGGCGTGACGCCCGCCGCCTTCAGGCGCCGGAAGGTCGCGAGCAGCCGCTCCAGCGTGGCGAAGGTGAAGGCGATGTGCTCGAGCCCGGCCAGCGCGTCGTCGGCCGCGCCCAGGCCTGGGCGGGCGATGAGGCCGATGCGGTGGTGCTCGTCGTCGTAGGTCATGAAGCACAGCATCTCGTTCTCGAACGCGGGCCAGGCCTGCAGCAGTTCGAGGTACCAGGCGCGCGAGCGCGGCAGGTCGCTCACGCGCAGCACGACATGGGCCAGCTTGGAGGGGCGGATGGGCTCGGCGGCGGCGTCCGGTAGGGTTCGGGGGGTCATGGTGTCGTTGTCTCTCTTGTTTTTTTGAACGGTGCGTCGTTGCTCAGGGCAGCGGCTCGGCGATCACCGTGTTCTCGATGGCGCCGATGCCTTCGATCTCCACGCGCACCACGTCGCCCACGCGCAGGTAGGTCGGCGGGTCCATGAGGCCGCCCACGCCGGCGGGGCTGCCGGTGGTGAGCACGTCGCCGGGCTCCAGCGTGAAGGCGGTGGTCAGCTCGACCAGCATGTCTTCCACGCGGTGGGTCATCTCGGCGGTGTTGCCGTCTTGCCGCAGCTCGCCGTTGACCCAGGTGCGAAGGCGCAGGCGGTGCGGGTCGGGCAGCTCGTCGCGCGTCACCAGCCAGGGGCCGAAGGGGCCGTGCGTGTCGAAGGACTTGCCCAGCGTGTGCGTGGGCGCGCGCATCTGCCAGTCGCGCACGCTCAGGTCGTTGACCACCACGAAGCCGGCCACCATGTCCATCGCGTTCTCGCGCGTCACGTGCCGGCAGCGGCGCCCGATGACCACGCCCAGCTCGCCCTCGTAGTCAAACTCGTGCGACACGGCCGGCAGGTGCACCGGGTCGAAGGGACCGGCGACGCAGCTCACCTGCTTGTTGAACCACACCTGGCCCGGTGCCCTGAGCAGGCCGATCTTGCGGGCCTCTTCCAGGTGCGAGGCGTAGTTGCCGCCCAGGCCGAGGAACTTGCGCGGCGCAGGCACCGGCGCGCGCAGGCGCACGCTGGCCAGCGGCAGCCGCCGGGCCTTCGGCGTGGCGCGTTCCAGCCACTGCCAACCGGCGGCTTCCATGTTCAGCATCGACAGCAGGTCACGTGGCCCGTGTTCGAGTGCGCTCACGTCGAGCACCTCGTCGCCGCGCACGAGGCCGAAGCCCTCGTGCCCTTCGAACGCGAAAGACACGAGCTTCATGCGAGTACCGCCTGTGCGCGGTCGCGGAACGCAACCAGGGTCGGCCTGTGGACGAAAGGATCGCAGGGCGGGCGCGGGTCGGTGTGCAGGGCTTTCATGAGGCATTCCGGGATATAAGAACGGCCATCATCCGGCGGGCGAAGCGCGCGATCCAGCGGGTTGGCTGGAACGAATCGTTCCGCGGGCGCAACGACGAACCGCGCTGCTTCGACCGCACCACTGCCACATTTGCGCCATGCACGACATCAACGACCTGGTTTATTTCGCGAAGGTGGTAGAGCACGGCGGCTTCAGCGAGGCCGGCCGCCAGCTCGGCATTCCGAAGTCGCGGCTCAGCCGGCGCATCACCGCGCTGGAGGCCCGGCTGGGCGTGCGGCTGCTGCAACGCTCGTCGCGCCGCGTGACCCTCACCACCGCCGGCCAGGGCTACTTCGAGCAATGCCGCGCGCTGGTCGAGCTGGCGCAGGCGGCCGACGACGGCGTGAAGCAGGCATCGAGCGAGCCCGCGGGCGAGGTGCGCATCAGCTGCCCGATGACGCTGGCGCAGGTGTGGCTCACGCCGCTCATCCCCGGCTTCATGACGCTGCACCCCAAGGTGCGGCTGCAGGTGCTCGTTTCGAACCGGCGCATCGACCCGGTGCAGGAGCGCATGGACGTGGTGCTGCGCGTGCGCAGGCCGCCGCTCGAAGACTCCGACCAGGTCGTGCGCAAGCTCGGCGAGTCGGTCGACGTGCTGGTCGCCAGCCCCGCCTGCCTGGCCGCGGTGGGCCGCCCCCGCGCGCCCGAGGACGTGGCCGGCTTGCCGACGCTCTCATTGCCCGCGGTCGGCGAGCGCGCGCGCTGGCAACTGAGCGACGGGCAGCGCGTGGTGGAAGTGCGCCACGAGCCCCGGCTGGTCACCGACGACATGTTCGCGTTGAAGGAGGCCGCGGTGAACGGGCTCGGCCTGGCCTTGCTGCCGCGCAAGATCTGCCACGACGACCTGCGCGCCGGGCGGCTCGAGCTCGCGCTGCCGGGCTGGGCCTCGCCGCCGGGACATGTGCAGGCGGCGTTCACCAGCCGCAAAGGGATGATGCCGGCGGTGCGTGCGTTGCTGGACTATCTGGACGGGCATCAGCAGGTCGACTAGCCGCCTTGACGGCGCCCTGCGGGCCGAGGCCCTGCGCAGGTCCGGCCTTACGCGTGGCCGTAGCCCCACGCACCGCCGGTTCCCAGCGCCGCCTGGAACGCATCGCGCCCGTTGCCTGCGAGCCAGGCACGGAACGATTGCAGCTCGGGGTTCAGCGCGCGCAACGCGGCCAGGTCGGCCTTGCCCACCAGGCGTCCGTCGTCGAGCAGGGCCGTCAGCTTGGCAAGAAAGGGGTTGCCCCTCAGCACATCATCGGAAAACCGCGCGTACGTGATCGGCCGGCCCGCCGCCTCGGTGAACAAGGCCTGCAGCTGCAGGCCGGTCACCTTGTCGCCCGCCAGCTCGAAGGCCTGCCCACCGAAACGTGCCGGGTCCGCGAAGACCTTCATCACGAGCTTGCCGATGTCTTCCACCGCCAGCAGCTGCATCGCCTGCTCGGGTTTCATGAAGAAATTGAAGCGTCCCGTGTCCAGCCCGAAGCCGGGCATCACCAGCATTTCCATGAACGCGGCCGGCCGCACGATGGTGAAGGTGATCGGCAGCGTGCGCACATGTGCCTCGATGCGCGCCTTGCTGTCGAAATGGCCCATGCCGGTAAGCCCGTCGCTCACCGCGCCGGTCGAGGTATAGACCAGGTGCTCGACGCCGCTCTCGAGCGCCAGGTCGGCAACAGCAATGCCGTAGCGCTCTTCTTCCTCGTCGCTGAGCCCGAGCGCCGGGCCCTGCCCCGAACTCGGCTGCACGCTGAAGACGCCGTGCACGCCCTTCATCGCGTTGCGGATGGCCTCGGTGTCGGCGAAGGTGCCGCGCACGATGTCCGCACCCGCCTCGCGAAGCGCCAGCGACCTCGCGGACCCAGGGTCTCGCACCAGTGCGCGCACCTGCCATCCGGCCTTCAACGCCGCCGCGGCGACCGACCCGCCCTGCTGCCCGGTGGCGCCGAAAACCAGGATTCTCTTGCTGTCCGACATGACAAATACCCTCGTGAATGAACAAGGGTTACGAATCTATACTCACGAAAAAATGGCCGGCGGCGGCACATTGCTTAACCTGAGGCACACGGATGGTACGGCTGCGGAAAACAATCAACGGGCGGCCCTACGCCGAGACGGAGCAGGGCCCTCGCTTCACGCCCTGCGCACCCCACGGCGTGCTCGCGCGGCTGGGAGACAAATGGACGATCCTGGTCATGTCGCACCTTGCCGTAGCGCCCGGCCACCGGCTTCGTTTCTCGGCGCTCAAGATCGGCATCGAAGGCATCACCCAGCGCATGCTGACGCTCACCCTGCGCAACCTGGAGCGCGACGGGCTGCTGGTGCGGCACTACTTCGCGGAAGTGCCGCCGCGCGTGGAGTACGAACTCACCGAAATGGGTGCGGGCATGCTGCCCGCGCTGGAAGGGTTCACCTCGTGGATACGGGACCACTGGCCGCGCATCGAGGAGTGCCGGCGCAGCTACGACGAAGCGCGGCAGTGAGCCGGACAGCACACTGAAAGCGCAGCCGTGCCGCCTTCAGTGCGCCAGGATCTTGTCCAGGAAGTCCTTGGTGCGCGGCTGGCGGTTTTCCGGGTGGCTGAAGAACTCGTCCTTCGGGCAGTCTTCCAGGATCTTGCCGCCCACGTCGATGAAGATCACGCGGCTGGCCACCTTGCGGGCGAATGCCATTTCGTGCGTAACCACCATCATGGTCATGCCTTCCTTGGCCAGGCTCACCATCACGTCGAGCACTTCGCCGACCATTTCGGGGTCGAGCGCCGAGGTGGGTTCGTCGAACAGCATCACGATCGGGTCCATCGACAGCGCGCGCGCAATGGCCACGCGCTGCTGCTGGCCGCCCGACAGCTGGCCCGGGAACTTGTCCTTGTGCGCCATCAGGCCCACGCGGTCGAGCATCTTCAGGCCTCGGGTCTTGGCCTCGTCGGGCGTGCGGCCCAGCACCTTGATCTGCGCGATCGTGAGGTTCTCGGTCACCGAAAGGTGCGGGAACAGCTCGAAGTGCTGGAACACCATGCCGACCTTGGAGCGCAGCTTGGGCAGGTTGGTCTTGGGGTCGTGCAGCGGAATGCCGTTGACGGTGATCTCGCCCTTCTGGAAGGGCTCGAGCGCGTTCACGGTCTTGATGAGGGTGGACTTGCCCGAGCCCGAAGGCCCGCACACCACCACCACGTCGCCCTTGGAGATGCTCACCGAGCAGTCGTCGAGCACTTGCACCGGGCCGTACCACTTCGATACGTTCTGAATCTTGATCAAGTCACTGCCTTTGAAAACCGAAGGGGCTGAAAGCCGAAGCCGGGTATTTCACGCGCACGCCTTAGATTTGTGAAATTTAAATATCAAATCAATTGATATGCCCTGCCAATCAATTCGATTGCGCGCACGCGAGGCTGTTCGCCACCGCGCTGACGCGGCATAGTGGCTGCCTTCACAGCTCCGGGCCGCGCCATGAATCTGCAGCAACTTCGTGACTTGAACGCCGTGATCACGCATGGCGGCTTCCGGTCCGCGGCACGCGCGCTCGACGTCTCGCAAGCCGGCCTGACCAAGAGCGTGGCGCGGCTGGAGAACGAACACGGGCTCTCGCTGTTCGAGCGCACGGCCAAGGGCGTGGCGCTCACCGCCGACGGCCAGGCCTTTCTTCCGTATGCGCAGGCGGCGCTCATCGAGGCCACGCGGGCCGAGGAATGGCTGCGCGGCGCGCAGGGCCGCCGGGCGACACGGGTTGCGCTGGGCGTGTCGGTCGAGCCGTCGCTGCGGCTCGTGCCTGCCGTGCTGCAGGACTTTCGCCGCGCGCTGCCGGACGTTGCCATCCACCTGACGCAAAGCGCGAACTCGGAACTGCTGTCGGCGTTGCGCGACAACAGGCTGGAGCTCGCGGTCATGCGGCTGCCCGAGAAGCTCGACGCGGCCGACCTGCGGGTGGACGTGCTCTACGAGTCGGAGGCGGTGATCGTCGCGCGCGCCGGTCACCCGAGCGCCGGTGCGCGCGCCATCGGCGAGCTGGCCGGCCTGCAATGGGTGGTGGTGGGTGCGCCCGGGCGACCCGGGCAGGACGACGAAAGCATCCAGGAGCTGTTCCTGCAGCAACAGATGGGGCGACCACGCATCGCCGCGGTGTCCGATTCGCTGTTCGGCGCCGTCTCGATGCTGATCGACTCCGACTGCGTGTCGCGCATGCCAAGGTCCATCCTGGACCATCCGTTGACGGCGCGGCAGCTGGTGGAAATCAAGCTCCCGCACCCCTCGCGGCGCTACGAGGTGGGCATCGTTTCCAGGGCAAGCCGCAGGCTGAGCCCCGAGGCGAAGACGCTGGTCGCGATGCTTCGCTCGTTCTCGCGCATCAGCCAGGCCGCGTTGCGGCGCCCTCCGCCCTGAAACTGCCATCGCGAGTGCGCGCGATGGCATGCGTTCAGCCCCGAGTTCAGGCCTGCATGCAGGCCCGTGTCTAGGCCCGTGTCTAGGCCCGTGTCTAGGCCCGTGTGTAGGCCGCATACAGCCTTGCGAAGACGGCGCCCGGCGTGCCGTCCCCGATCTGCTGGCCGTCGAGCGCGACCACCGGCACCAGCTCCTTCACCGCGGACGACAGCATCAGCTCGTCCGCGTCGAACACCTCCGCGCGCGACACCTCGCGAAGCTCGAAGGGCAGCCCCTCCTCGAGGCAGAGCGACTCCAGCAGCCCGTAGCGCACGCCTTCGAGCACCCGATTGCTTTTCGGCACGCCCACCACCCGGCCGTTCTTCACCAGCCACACGTTGCTGGCGGAGGCCTCGCTGAGCTGGCCGTCGCGGAACATGATGGTGTCGGCAACGCCCGCGTCCACGCTCAGCTGCTTCGAGAACACAGCGCCCAGCAGGCTGGTGGACTTGAGGTGCGCCTTGCGCCAGCGAAAGTCTTCGGCCGTGATGCAGGCCACGCCATGGCGGCGTTGTGCCTCGCTCGGCACGGGCATGCGGTTGACCATGGCGAACACGTTGGGCGCGATGCCTTGCGGCATTGCGTGCTCGCGCATCGCGACACCGCGTGTGACCTGGAAATACACCAGCTGGTGGCGCACGCCACCCGGGTGCGGGTCCGCTTCCGCATGCATGGCCAGCAGGCGTATCGTGAGCGCGTGCCACGCGTCGCGCGCCATCGGCTCGGGAATTCTCATCTCGGCCAGGCCGCGCGCCAGGCGCGCCATGTGCGCATCGAACATGAAGGGCTGGCCGTCGTAGGCGGGCACCACGTCGTAGATCGCGTCGCCGAAAAGAAAGGCCCGGTCGAGCACCGACACCCGCGCCTCGCGCAGGTTGGTGAACTCGCCGTTCAGGTAGCAGGGCCAGGGCGGAATGGTGTCGGGGATCTGTGTCTGGAAAGAGGCGGGGAACGGTGTGTCGAGCGGCATGGCGGTGAACTCCTGAAATGCCTGGCATCGTGTGCGCAGTGCCGCGGCGCGTCCACCGCTTCGACGTGATCGGGATAGCCGTTGCGCATCGCCCGGCCGCGGTCGCGCGCCTGCCCCGCGGCCCGTTCGTTCCCGGCTGATAGCGATGTGGAATCGCGATGCCGCCCGCGGCATGGACAGCCCGCGCCGCAGCAAAGACCATTCGCCGGTCTCCCTCCACTCTCCTCGAAGGAAAAAAATGCGCAAAGCTTTCTCCACATGGATCGCCGGCGCCGCGCTGTTGACGGGCTTCTCAATGAGCGTTGCGCAGACGGGCGCCCAGCCGCCGGCGGCACCGCTTTCGGGCACGCTGAAGAAGCTCGCGGACACCGGCACGATCGCCCTCGGCGTGCGCGAGAACCAGGTGCCGTTCGCGTATGTCGACGACAGCCAGAACGTGATCGGCTTCACCGTCGACATCTGCAAGGCATTGGTCGAGAGCCTCAAGGCCGATGCCGGCATCAAGACCCTGAAGGTCGAGCTCAAGCCCGTCACGGCGCAGACCCGGCTCGCGCTGCTGGGCAATGGAACCATCGACATGGACTGCGCCAGCGTGACCAACAACGCGGCGCGCCAGAAGCAGGTGGCGTTCAGCAACACCTTCTTCCTGACGGCCACCGCCTTCGCGGCCAAGAAGGCCAGCAACCTGAAGTCGATTGCCGACCTCAAGGGCAAGACCGTCGTGGCGGTGCCGGGCTCGAACCACATGGTGATCCTCAACGAGCTCAACCTGAAGCAGAACCTGAACCTGCGCATCGTCAACGCGAAGGACCAGCCCGAGGCCTTCCTGATGCTGGCGACCGACCGGGCCGCGGCGCTCGTCAGCGACGACGTGCTGCTGGCCAGCGCCATCGCAAGCGCCAAGGACCCGGGCGACTACGTGATCTCGCCCGACACCCTTGCACCGCCCGAGCCCTACGGCCTGGTGATGCGCCGCGACGACCCCGAGTTCAAGGCCGCCGTGGACAAGGCGCTCAGTGCCTACCTGGCCTCGCCCGCGGCCAAGGCCAACTACGACAAGTGGTTCGTGCAGCCCATTGCGCCGCGCGGCCTGCGAATGAACTTCCCGATGAGCCCCGCCCTGCGCAAGGCCTACGCCAAGCCCACGGACTCCATCGATCCGGCCGCCTACTGAGCGCAGGTGAACGCGTGAACTACCAATGGAACTGGCGGGTTTTTCTCGAGCAGTCGCCCACGGGCGGCGGCGCCTACGGCTACCTGCTGGCCGTCGGGCTCGCATGCACGGTGGCCGCCACGCTGCTGATCTGCATCGTGGCGCTGACACTGGGCACCGCAGTGGGCGTGCTGCGCACGCACCCGTCCGCCAAGGCGCAGGCGGCGGGCCGCATCTATGTCGAGCTGTTTCGCAACATCCCGCTGATCGTGCAGCTGTTCGTCTGGTACTTCGTGCTGCCCGAGCTGCTGCCGAAGGCGGCCGGCGACTGGGTCAAGCAGTGGCCGGGCGGCCCGTTCTTCACCGTGGTGGCCGGCATCGGCTGCTACATGGCCGCGCGTGTGGCCGAGCAGCTGCGTAGCGGCATCCACGCACTGGCGCGCGGCCAGCAGCTGGCCGCCGCGGCGCTGGGCCTCACGCTGGCACAGACCTACCGGCACGTGCTGCTGCCGCGCGCGTTCCGCATCATCTGGCCGACGCTGACCACCGACGCCATGAACACCGTCAAGGCCACGTCCGTCGGGTTGACCATCGGCCTGGTCGAGCTGACCGCGCAAGCGCATGCGATGCAGGATTTCTCGTTCCAGGTGTTCGAGGCTTTTCTCGCGGCGCTGGGCATCTACGTGCTGCTGAACTTCGCGGTCGTCACGGCCATGCGCCGCTTCGAGCGCCGTCTCGAACTGCCGGGCTTCGGCGCAAGGTGAGCGGCATGTTCTCCAGCTTCGACTTCGCCTCGGTCTGGCATGCGTTGCCCTACATGCTCACGACCGGGCTGGCGTTCACCGTCAAGCTCACGCTGGTCGCGGGCTTCTCGGGCCTGCTGCTGGGCTGCGGCATCGCGATGGCGCGGCTCAGCGGCAACCGCGTGCTGCGCGCCGCCGGCGACGCGTACGTCAACCTGTTCCGCGCCATTCCACTGGTGCTCGGGCTCTTCGCCTTCTATGTGCTCGTTCCGTACACGGCGGCGTGGGCGGCGGGGTCGCCCACGCCGGTGGCGGTCGGCGCCACCGCGTCCGCGTACCTGACCTTCGTGCTCTTCGAGTCGGCGTACTTCTGCGAAGTCATTCGCGCCGGCATCCGCTCGATCCCGAACGGGCAGGCGGCCGCGGCGCAGGCGCTGGGCATGAACGGCACGCGCACCATGCTGTACATCGTGCTGCCGCAGGCACTGCGCAAGATGCTGCCGGTGCTGCTCACGCAGTTCATCGTGCTGTTCCAGGACACCTCTCTGGTGTACGTGCTGTCGCTGGACGACCTGTTCGGCACGGCCTCGAAGATCGCGCAGCGCGACGGCCGGCTGGTCGAGATGTACCTGTTCATCGCGCTCTTCTACTTCTGCGTTTCCTTCGCGCTCTCCAGCTATGTGCGCGCGCTGCAGGCGCGCATTGCCCGCGCGGGCTGACATCCAGGCACCCGGACAACTGGAAACCCAACCACCCTCCTCAACGTCGAAAGAAACCTCCCGTGAGAAACGCACCCGTCTACCCCCCGCACATCGAGCAGCTCAAGTCGTACTCGCCGGGCTTGCCGATGGAAGACCTCGCCCGCCGCATCGACATGCCGCTCGCGCACATCGTCAAGCTCGCGTCGAACGAAAACCCGCTGGGGGCCAGCCCCCGTGCGTTGGCCGCGCTGGCCGCGTCGTCCATCGACCTCTCCCGCTACCCGGACAACGACTGCACCGACCTCACCCAAGCGCTGGCGCTGCAGCTCGACGTGCCGCCCGACTGGATCGTGACCGGCGCCGGCTCCGAAAGCGTGATCGGCATGGCTGCCACGGCCCTGCTGAGCGCGGGGCGCTTCACGCTCTACGCGCAGTATTCGTTCCAGGCCTATGTGAACGCGGCGCAGCGCGCGGGTGCCACCGCGGTGGTGGTGCCGTCGCCGGACTTCACGGTCGATCTCGGCGAGATGCTGCGCCTCGGCGCGCGCCAGCCCGTTTCGCTCGTGTACATCGCGAACCCGGGAAACCCGACCGGCACCAGCCTCGACCCCGATGCGCTCGAGGCCTTCATCGCGGCCCAGCCCGACGGCACTGTGGTGGTGCTCGACGAGGCCTACCTGGAGTACCTGCCCGCCGCCGCGCGGGGCGACGCCGTGGCCTGGGTGCGGCGCCACCCCCACCTGCTCGTGACGCGCACCTTCTCCAAGGCCTACGGGCTGGCCGGTCTTCGCGTGGGCTACGGCATCGCGCAGCCCGCGCTGGCCGGCATGCTGCGCCGGGTGCGCGCGCCGTTCCAGGTGTCGCAACCCGCGCAGGCGGGCGCCGCAGCCGCGCTGGGCGACGGCGATTTCCTCGCGCGCACGCTCGCCGTCAACAGCGAAGGCCACGAACAGCTGTGCGCCGCCTTTCGTGCACGGGGGTTGCGCCACCTTCCGTCGTCGACCAACTTCGTCTCCGTGGAAACGGGGGACAGCGCCGCGCTGGCCGGCCGGCTGGAACAGCACGGCCTCATCGCACGGCCGCTGGGCTCCTACGGCCTCAAGAACTGGCTGCGGGTGAGCATTGGCACGGCCACGGAAAATTCGCGTTTCCTCGAGGCGCTCGCGCAAGAACTGCGACCGGCTTCATGACCACCCGCACCCCCATGGCATTGATCGACGCCATCGTCGCGCGCACCGAAGCCAACGCCGCGCTGCGCCGCGACATTCACGCGCACCCCGAGCTGCGCTATGAAGAATTTCGCACCGCCGACCTGGTCGCGGCCGAGCTGACGCAATGCGGCATCGACGTGCACCGCGGCCTGGCGCGCACCGGCGTGGTGGGCTCGCTGCGCCAAGGCAGCGGCAGCAGGTCCATCGGCCTGCGCGCCGACATGGACGCGCTGCGCGTCACCGAGCTCAACACCTTCGGCCACGCGAGCACGCACCCCGGCAAGATGCATGCGTGCGGCCACGACGGCCACGTCGCGATGCTGCTGGCGGCGGCGCGGCACCTGGCGCAAACGCGCCGGTTCGACGGCACCGTGCACTTCATCTTCCAGCCCGCCGAAGAGGGTGGCGCGGGCGCGCGCGCGATGATCGACGACGGCTTGTTCGACCGGTTTCCCGTCGATGCCGTGTTCGGCATGCACAACTGGCCGGGCATGGCCGAGGGACATTTCGCCGTGAGCCCGGGCGGCGTGATGGCGTCGAGCACCGAGTTCACCGTGATCGTTCACGGCAAGGGCGGCCATGCGGCGCTGCCGCACGCGGCCGTCGACCCGGTGCCCGTGGCCTGCGAGCTTGTGCAGGCGTTCCAGACCATCCTCTCGCGCAACAAAAGCCCGGACGAGGCCGCGGTGCTGACCGTGACCGTGCTGCAGGCCGGCCAGTCGAACAACGTGATTGCGGACAACTGCGAGCTGAGGGGCACGATCCGCACCTTCTCGCTGGCCACGCTCGACCTGATCGAACAGCGCATGACCCAGATCGCCAGCCACGTGTGCAGCGCGCACGACGCGCGCAGCGAGGTGCGCTTCAACCGAAGCTATCCGCACACCGTCAATTCGGCGGCCGAGGCCGACTTTGCCCGTGGCGTCATGGCCGGCATCGTCGGCGAGGGCAACGTCCTCGTGCAGGAGCCCGCCATGACGGCGGAAGACTTCGCCTTCATGCTGCAGGCGCGGCCCGGTGCCTATGCCTTCATCGGCAACGGCGACGGCGCCCATCGCGCGATGCCGCACGGCCCGGGCCCCTGCAGCCTGCACAACCCCAGCTACGACTTCAACGACGCGTTGATTCCACTGGGCGCCACCTACTGGGTGAGGCTGGTCGAGCGCTTCCTGGGCTGAGGGCTTCAGTCGACCGTGATGTTGCGTTCCTTGATCAGCTTCGACCAGGTGGCGCCTTCGTCGCGAACCATGCGTGCAAGCTCCTGCGGCGTGCTGGAGGTGGCCTCGAAGCCCAGCTCGCGCAGCTTGTTCACGATGTCGGGGCTCTTGAGCACCTTGTCGGTCTCGATGCGCAACCGCGCCACCACGTCGGCGGGGGTGTGGGGCGGCGCGACGAAGCCCGACCAGCTTTCCAGCGCCAGCTGCGGCATGCCTTGCTCGGCCACGGTCCGCACCTCTGGCAAGGCGCTCATGCGCGTCTTGCTGGTGACCGCGAGCGGGCGAATCTTGCCGGCACGTATCTGCGGCAGCAGCGTGCTGGGCGCTTCGAAGAACAGGTCGACCTGGCCGCCGAGCAAATCGTTCAGCGCCGGCGCGCCGCCCTTGTAGGGCACGTGCGTGATCTCTATCGCCGCCTCGCGCCTGAACGTCTCGCCCACCAGGTGCGGCGTGGTGCCATAGCCCGGGGACGCGAAGCTCAGCTTGTCGGGGCGCGCCTTGGCGGCGGCGATCACGTCGGCGAGCGACTTGTACGGCGAGGCGGCATTGACCACCAGCACCAGCGGAAACTGGCTCACGGTGGTGACGGGCGTGAAATCAGACGGCTTGACGTTGACGCCCTTCTGCAGATACGGCGCGATGGTCAGCGTGCTCGCGTTCGCCAGGAACAGCGTGTAGCCGTCGGGCGCGGCGCGCGCCACGTTGGCCGCGGCAATCATCCCGCCCGCGCCGGGCACGTTCTCGACCACCATCGGCTGGCCGAGGCCGGCCGACAGGCGGGCGGTGATGAGCCGTGCCACCACGTCCGACTGGCCGCCGGTCGCGAACGGCAGGATGACCTTGATCGGCTTCGAGGGATAGGCATCGGCCGCCAGGCCGGCCTGCGGGGCGAGCCCGAGCGCCAGGGCGGCGCCCAGGCCGTAGAGCAGTTTGCGTCTTGTCATTGGTTGTCTCCGTCGTGTTTGTTTCTTGAAACCGCAAGGTGTGCGGTGGTGTGCAGCGCCTCAGTAGCCCAGTCGCCTGTCGACCTCGTCGAGCAAGGGCTCGCCTTGCGAAAGGCGCCGCAGGTTGTCGATGAACTGCGCCACCACCGGGCCGACCGAAGGCTGGGCCGCGATGTGCGGCGTGACCAGCACCTTGTCGTGCCGCCAGAAGGCGCTGCTGGGCGGCAGCGGCTCGGTCGCGAACACGTCGAAGGCGGCGCCGCCCAGGTGGCCTTCGTCCACCAGCGCCAGCAGGTCTTGCTCGACCACGATGCCGCCGCGCGCCACATTGACCACATAGCTGCCCGTGGGCAGCTTCGACAGGCGCGAGCGGTCGAGCAGGCCGGTGGTTTGCGCGGTGATGGGCAGCAGGCACACCAGGTAGTCGCACCGCGCGAGAAACGCGTCCATGCCGCCCTCGCCCACGAAAACCGGCACGCGGGCCGCACGCGCTTCGGAGCGCGTCCACCCGATCACCTTGAAGCCCAGTGAGCCGACCACCTCGGCCACCACCGAGCCGATGGCGCCCAGCCCCATGATGCCGACCGTGACGTCGCGCGCATCGGGCACCGGCAGGCGCTTCCATTCGCCCGCCGCGTGCTGCGCCTGCATTTGCGGCAGCGCTCGGAAGTGGCTGAGGATCTGCAGCGACACGTACTGCGCCATGCTCAGGCCCAGGCCCGGTTCGACCGCGCGCGTCACCTTCACATGCCCCGGCAGGTCGGGCGCCGAAAGAATGCCGTCGGCGCCGGCGCCGACCGATGCCGCGAGCCGCAGGTTGGGCAGGCGCGGCGCGATGCCGGCCGGCAGCTTGAACGCGAAGAGCGCGGTCACGTCGGGGTCGGCGCCGGCACCGAGCTCGGTCACGACCTGCAGGTCGGGCGCGCGCTTGCGCAGTGCTTCGTAGCGCGCGGTAACGAAGTCGGAGGTCAGCAGCATCAGGACCTTGGGGGGCCGTGCGTCAGCGACTGCTTCTGCGGCTGTTTCAGCGGGTATTTCAGCGGGTGCGTTCATGCAAAGTTTCTCTCGAAGGTGAAGTGGGGGTTGTGCCGCCGCGCCTGGCGCACCAGCAGTTGCCAGCGCAAATCGACCACGTCGGGGCGGCGCAGAAAGGCCTTGGTCTGGCGCGCCTCTGCGGGCGGCAGCTTCTTGGGCGTGCCGACGGCCATGGCCTGCAGTTGCACGCGCGCCGCGAACTCGAGCACGGTGGCCGCGATGGCCGTGTCCGCGATGGATTCGCCCACCACCACCGAGCCGTGGTTGCGCAGCAGGATGGCCCGGTTGGTGCCCAGCCGCGCGGCGATGCTGGCGCCCTCCTTCTTGTCGAGCACGATGCCGTCGAACTCGTCGAACAGCACGATGTCTTCGTAGAACAGCGCGCCGCTCTGCGTCACCGGCTCGAGGTTGCTTCCCACGATGCCCAGCGCCAGCGAAGCCTCGGAATGCGTGTGCAGGATGCAGCACACCTCGGGCCGGGCTTCGTAGATCTCGGTGTGGATGTTCAGCGTGGGGTTGCAGGGCAGCGAGCCCGTGACCGTGCGCAGCTCGAAGTCGGATTCGATCAGCTGCTCGGCCGTCGCCTCTTCGAAGCCGAAGCCGTAGGGAATGCTCCAGAACGTGCGGGCGTTCGGAAGGCGGGCCGTGAGGTGGCCTGAAATGCCGCTGCCCTGCCCGTCCATGGCAAGCACCTGGAAGGCGTGCACCAGGTCGTGGATCAATGCCGGCAATGCGTGGTCGTCGTTCATTCGTCGGGTTCCTTGTTTGAATTCAGTTCGTGGCCTGGGCATCGAGGGCGCCGCCGACGTCGACGGTGGTCGCGTCGTAGCTGAACAGCCACTCGTAGCGCTGGCGCACGCTGTCCTCGTTCCATTCGCGGTCCACATAGCGGCTCGCCTCCGCGGCGTCGGCCAGCAGCGGGTTGTGAAAACGCGCCGCGTTGGCCGCGGAGCCGCGCACGATGCGCGAGGTGCGCTCCAGCCGCAGCGCCTGGTAGCGCAGCAAGCCTGCCGCGGGGTCGCCGCGGTGGGCGGCCAGGCAGCGGGCCAGCACCACGCCGTCTTCCAGCGCCATCACCGCGCCTTGCGCCAGGAAGGGCAGTGTCGAGTGGCAGGCGTCGCCCAGCAGCGTGGCCCGTCCGTCGGTCCAGCTGTCCATGGGCTGGCGGCTCAGCAGGGCCCACTTGAAGGGCTGCTCGATGCCCTGGATGAGCCGCTGCACGTCGTCATGCCAGTGCCTGAAGTCGTTCAGGCACTCGTCGACGCTGCCGCGTTCGGTCCACGACTCGACCTGCCAGTCGCTGCGCTCGACGATGCCCACGAAGTTGACGAGCCGGCCCTCGCGCAGCGGGTAGTGGATGACGTGGGCGCCGGGACCGATCCAGTTGGTGCCCAGGTTCGCATGCAGGTGGGCCGGCAGCTTGTCGCGCGGCACCAGGCCGCGCCACGCCACGCAACCGGTGAACTGCGCATCGCTCGGGCCGAACATGGCGCGGCGGATGCGCGAGTGCACGCCGTCGGCACCGACGAGAACATCGCCGCGCACGCGCTCGCCGCCCTCGAGCTCGACCTCGACGCCTTCGACGTCCTGCGTGAAGCCGACCGCCTTGGCGCCCAGCCGGATCGCGTCCGGCTGGCGTTCGCGCACATGGCGCGCCATCAGCGCATGCAGGTCGGCGCGGTAGATCAGGTAGTACGGAAAACCGTACTTCTGCACCGACTCCGCGCCCAGGTCGAACAGCTTCCAGGTCTGCCCGGTGTTCCACAGCCTGACCTGCTTGCCGGCGGCCTGCGTTGCCAGCTGCGGCAGCTCGTCGCCCAGGCCGATGTCCGCCAGGCAACGCGAGCCGTTCGCGCTCACCTGGAAGCCCGCGCCGACCTCGCCCAGCTCGGGCGCCTGTTCGAGCACCGTGACGCGAAAACCGCGTCGCTGCAGCGCCAATGCGCAGCAAAGGCCGCCGATGCCGGCGCCGGCAATGAGTACGTGAAGAGGTTGGGCCGCCATGTGTTTCTTTCCTTCATTGCCAACGGGCCCGATCGGCCACCGGGCAATTGCATCGCAGCGAGAGAAATTTGAGAAGTTAAACTATCAAATCAATTGATAGGCCCTGCTAATGAATATCAGCACCCGCCAGCTCCAGGCTTTCCTGGCCATCGCACGGCTGGGCAGCTTCACCCGCGCAGCCGAGGAAATCTTCGTGACGCAGGCGGGGCTGAGCCTGATGCTCAAGGACTTCGAGGCGCAGGTGGGTGCCCGCCTGTTCGACCGCACCACGCGCTCGGTGCGCCTCACGCCGGCGGGCGAGTCGTTGCTGCCCACCGCGCGCGGCATGCTGGCCGACTGGGACAACGCGACCGCCAACATCGGGCAGCTGTCGGCGGTGGCCGGGCAGCAGGTGTCGCTGGCCGCCACGCCGTTGATCGCGTCGAGCGTGCTGCCGCGCTGGCTGCACGATTTCCGCCAGGTGCAGCCAAGCATCCGGGTGAACGTGAGCGACCTCGACCGAAGGCAGATATTGCAGGGCATCGAGGCCGGCGAGGTCGACCTCGGGCTGGGCGCCTTCTTCAAGCCAGCGGCGGGCATCGAGCGCCAGTTGCTCGCCACGTTCCACATGGTGCGCGTCAGCCCGGGCGCCGGCACGCCGGCCCCGGCGCGCTCGCGCGGCCGGCGCGCGGGCGCGGGGCAGCGCGCGGCCTGGTCTGAATTCTCCGGCGAGCGGCTGCTCGCGCTGCCCAACGACAACCCCATCCAGAAGCTGGTGGATGCGCAATTGCGCGAGCTCGACGCCGCGCCCGCGCGCAGCGGCGCGCTGCAGAACATCCAGGCCATCATCGCGATGGTGGAGGCCGGGCACGGCGTGGCGGCGCTGCCGGGATTCGTGGCGCCTGCCTGCACGCGCTACGAGGTGGCGGTTCGAACACTGGTGGAGCCGCTGGTGCCCATCGACTTCTTCGTGGTGAGCAAGAAGGGGCGGCAAAAGAGCGAGCTCGCGTCCAAGCTGATCGACGAACTCGGCAAGCATTTTCAGAAGTTGAGCCAGATCAACTCGGCCTGAACAGGCTGTCGAACGATCGGAAAAACCTAGGGTTTTCCCTGTTTGCATACGAATGCAAGGTTTCGACATTGCATTCGTATGCAACGCCAAACCACTGGGAACACCCGATGATCAAATACCTCAAGCGCGGCAAGGACGTGCAAGTCCGTGCCGACGACGATGCCAAGGTGCGCGCCACCGTCGAAGGCATCATCAAGGCGGTCGAGGCGCGCGGCGACGACGCCGTGCGCGACTACAGCCGCCAGTTCGACAACTGGAACCCGGCCGACTTCCGGCTCTCCGCCGACGCCATCGAGAAGGCGCGCAAGAGCCTCTCGGCGCGCGAGATCGAAGACATCGCCTTCGCGCAGAAACAGGTGCGCAACTTCGCGCAGATCCAGCGCGAATCGATGAAGGACGTCGAGGTCGAGACCTACCCCGGCGTGGTGCTCGGCCACCGCAACATCCCGATGGACGCCGTGGGCTGCTACATCCCCGGCGGCAAGTACCCGCTGCTGGCCTCGGCCCACATGAGCGTGCTGACGGCCAAGGTGGCCGGCGTGAAGCGCGTGGTGGCCACGGCGCCGCCCTACCAGGGCGCGCCGCACCCGGCCATCGTCACGGCCATGGCCATGGCCGGCGCCGACGAGATCCTGGTGCTGGGTGGCGTGCAGGCCGTGGTGGCCATGGCCGTGGGCACGCAGACCATCGCGCCGGTCGACATGCTGGTGGGCCCGGGCAACATGTACGTGGCCGAAGCCAAGCGCCAGCTCTACGGCCGCGTGGGCATCGACCTGTTCGCGGGCCCGACCGAAACGCTGGTGATCGCCGACGACACCGCCGACGGCGAAATGTGCGCAGTCGACCTGCTGGGCCAGGCCGAGCACGGCCCCACGTCGCCGGCCATCCTGCTGACCACGAGCGAGCAGCTGGCGCACGACACGCTCGCCGAAATCGAGCGGCAGCTGAAGATCCTGCCGACCGCCGCCATCGCCGCCGTGAGCTGGGCCGAGTACGGCGAGGTGATCGTCTGCGACACGCAGGAAGAAATGCTGCGCAAGGCCAACGAGCTGGCCTTCGAGCATGTACAGGTGCTCACGCGCGACCCCGACTACTTCCTGGCGCACATGACCAACTACGGCGCCCTGTTCCTCGGGCCGCGCACCAACGTGAGCTTCGGCGACAAGGTCATCGGCACCAACCACACGCTGCCCACCAACCGCAACGCGCGCTACACCGGCGGCCTGTGGGTGGGCAAGTTCCTGAAGACCTGCACCTACCAGAAGGTGCTGACCGACGAGGCCAGCGCGCTCATGGGCGAGTACTGCTCGCGCCTGTGCCACATGGAGAACTTCGCGGGTCACGGCGAGCAGGCCAACCTGCGCGTGCGCCGCTATGGCACGCGGCCCGAGGTGCCGTGGTACCAGCCGGTGCCGGCGCTGTCGTGACCGGCGCGCTGCCCCGCTCGCCGGGCTTTCGGGTCGACGGCCAGCGCGCGCTGGTCACCGGGGCCGGGCGCGGCATCGGCCTGGCCGCGGCGGCGGCGCTGGCGCGCGCCGGCGCCCACGTCACCCTGGCCGCGCGCTCGGAGAACGAGCTGCGCGAGGCCTGCGAGCTGATTCGCGCCGAAGGCGGCGCGTGCGACTGGCTGGTGCTCGACGTGACCGACTCGGCCGCGGTGACCGCCGCGCTGGGCGCCGCGGCCCCGTTCCAGGTGCTGGTGAACAACGCCGGCCTCAACCGGCCCAAGCTGCTGGTCGATGTGCAGGACGACGACATCGACGCGGTGTTCGAGCTGAACGTGAAGGCCACGCTGTACGTCACGCGCACGGTGGCGCGCGGGCTGCTCGCGGCCGGGCTGCCGGGCTCCATCGTCACCATCTCCTCGCAGATGGGGGTGGTGGGCAGCCCGCGCCGCACGCTGTACTGCGCGAGCAAGCACGCGGTCGAGGGCATGACCAAGGCGCTGGCCTGGGAGCTGGGCCCGGCGAACATTCGCGTGAACACCATCTGCCCCACCTTCATCGAAACCGCGATGACGGCGAACATGTTCGCGGACCCCGCCTTCCGCGGCTGGGTCACCGAGCGCATCGCGCTGGGCCGGCTCGGCAAGACCGAGGAGATCATGGGCGCGGTGGTGTTCCTGGCGAGCGAGGCCTCGAGCCTCATGACGGGCAGCGCGCTGATGCTCGACGGCGGCTGGAGCGCGGCATGAGGTCGAACGCCACCGCGCAAGACGTCGCCAAACTGGCCAACGTGTCGCAGTCGGCCGTGAGCCGCACCTTCACGCCCGGCGCCAGCGTGTCGGAAGACACCCGCGCCCGCGTGATGATCGCGGCCAAGTCGCTGGGCTACCGGCCCAACGCCATGGCGCGCAGCCTGATCACGCGGCGCAGCCGCATCATCGCGCTGGTCATGGGCTACCTGGAGAACCAGTTCTACCCGCTGGTGATCGAGAAGCTCTCGCAGAAGCTGCAGAAGCAGGGCTACCACGTGCTGATGTTCATCAGCGACGGCGACGAGACCGACGGCGTGCTCGACGAGATCCTGCAGTACCAGATCGACGGCATCGTCATGGCCTCGGCCATGCTGTCGCCCGACCTCGCGCGGCAGTGCGCCGACTCGGGCGTGCCGGTGGTGCTGTTCAACCGCGTGCCCGACACCAGCGCCTTCGCGCGCCACACGACCAGCTCGGTCACTTCCGACAACCGCGAGGGCGGGCGCATGGTGGCCGAGCTGCTGCTCGCGCGCGGCCACAAGCGCATCGCGTTCCTGGCGGGGCTGGAAAAGTCTTCGACCAACCTGGAGCGCGAGCGCGGCTTCAACGAGGTGCTCGCGCAAGCGGGCGTGCAGGTGTTTCGCCGCGAGGTGGGCCACTACAGCTTCGAGCGCGCGCGCGACGCGGCGCGCGCCATGTTCGCCGGCGTGCCCGCCGCCAAACGCCCCGACGCGGTGTTCGTGGCCAACGACCACATGGCCATCGCCGCCATGGACGTACTGCGCCACGAGCTGGGCCTGCGCGTGCCCGAGGACGTGAGCGTGGTCGGCTTCGACGACGTGCCGCAGGCGGCCTGGGGCGCCTACCGCCTCACGACCGTGGTGCAGGGCGTGGAGCCGATGGTCGAGGCCACGGTCGAGCTGCTGCACGAGCAGATGCAGGACGACGCGCAGCCGCGCAACGTGGTCATTGCGTGCCGCGTGGTCGAGCGCGACTCGGTGCGCGCGGCACGGCCCTCGCAAGGCAAACGAAGCAACCCAGGCAAAGCCAATGTTTCGAAGCCCGCCTGAGCGGGCCGATTTCATTCATTCCAGGAGACAAATCCATGAGCCCCCGAATCCGCCCCGCCCTGCGGGCCACGCTTGCCGCACTCGCACTCCCGCTTGCCCTTTCCACGCTCACCGCCTTGACCGGTTTGGCCGGCGTTGCGCACGCGCAGCCGGCCGCCTGGCCCACCAAGCCCGTCAAGTACGTCGTGCCCTTCTCCCCCGGCGGCGTGTCCGACGGCGTGGCGCGCCTGGTGGCCCAGCACCTGGGCGAGCGGCTGGGCCAGCCGGTGATCATCGACAACCGCCCAGGCGTGTCGGGCATCGTCGGCACGCAGGCCGTGGCGCGCGCGCCGGCCGACGGCTACACCGTCATCGGCGGCACCATCACCACGCACGCCGTCAACCCCTTCTTCAACAAGAACCTGGGCTACGACCCTGTGAAGGACTTCGTGCCCGTCAACCTCGTGGGCATGGTGAGCAACGTGCTCGTGGTGCCCGAAGGCAGCCGCTTCAACTCGGTGGCGCAGGTCATCGCCGAGCTGAAGGCCAAGCCCGACAGCCTCACCTACGGCACCGCGGGGCCCGGCACCTCGCAGCACCTGTCGGGCCAGCTTTTCGAGAACATCACGCACACGCGCATGCGCCAGATCGTCTACAAGGGCGGCTCGCAGGCCATCGTCGACCTGGTGGGCGGGCAGATCGACATGGTGTTCGAGACCGTGGCCGCCGCGCGGCCCATGATCGACGGCAAGCGCGTGAAGGTGCTGGGCGTGACTGCGGCCAGGCGGCTCGCCAGCCTGCCGGGCGTGCCCACGCTGGCCGAGGCCGGCGCGCCCAACTTCGAGATGCAGTCGTGGCAGGGCGTGTTCGTGCCCGCGGGCACGCCCAAGCCGGTGGTCGACCGGCTGGCGCGCGAGATTGCCGCCATCGTCGCCATGCCCGACGTGCAGGAGAAATTGCGCGGCCTGGGCGTGGAGCCCGACGGCCGCACGTCGGAGGCCTTCACCGCGTTCCAGCAATCGGAAATCGCGAAATGGGGCAAGGTCATCAAGGACGCAGGCATCCAGGCCGAATGAGAGAGACAGCATGAAACACGACACACCTATCGCGCCCTTTACATCCATTACAACGGCCTCGCGCCTTCGCCGCTCCGCATTGCGCGCCGCCGCCGCGTTCGCCCTGGCCGGCGGCATCGGCATCGGCAACCTCGCATCCGCGCAAGCGCCCGCCGGCCCGGGCGGCTACCCCGCCACGGGCCGCGTCACCATCGTCGTGCCCTTCGCGCCCGGCGGCGCCACCGACATCGTCGCGCGCCTGGTGGCCGAAGAGCTCGGCAAGCGCTGGGGCACGGCCGTGGTGGTCGACAACCGCGCCGGCGCGGGCGGCGGCATCGGCACCGAGTACGTCGCGCGCGCCAAGCCCGACGGCTACACGCTGCTGCTGGGCACGCAGACGGCACTGTCGGTCAACCCCACGCTGCTGAAGAAGGTGAGCTACAACGTCGACAAGGACTTCGCCCCCGTGACCGAGCTCGCGAGCACGCCGCTGGTGCTGCTGGCGGGCAACAAGTCGGGCGCGACCGACGTGAAGTCGCTCATCGCGGTGGTCAAGGCCAAGCCCGACGCGGTGTCCTACGGCTCCAGCGGCAACGGCACCTCGCAGCACCTCACGGCGCTGATGTTCCTGAACCGCATCGGCGGCAAGGCGGTGCATGTGCCCTACAAGGGCAGCAGCCAGTCGCTGGTCGACCTGGCGGGCAACCAGATCGACATGCAGTTCGACAACATGACCACCGCGCTGGCCTTCGCCAAGAACAACCAGGCCAAGGCGCTGGCCGTGACCAGCGCCGCGCGTTCGCCGCTGGCACCCGAGCTGCCCACGCTGGCCGAATCGGGCGTGCCCGGCTTCGAGGCCGCGACCTGGCTCGGCCTGCTGGCGCCGGCCGCGACGCCCGCGCCGGTGGTCACCTGGCTGAACGGCGAAGTGGTGGCCGTGCTGCGCTCGCCCGCGGTGGTCGAGCGGCTGGCCGCGCAGGGCTTCACGCCCAAGCCGATGACGCCGCAGGCCTTTCGCAAGTTCATCCAGGACGAGACGCTGAAGTTCGCCGAGCTCATCAAGACCAACCACGTGACGCTCGAATGAGCACCGCGCCGCACCCGGTGATGAGCGAGGCGCTGGCCCGCAAGCTGCGCTCGGTCGACACGCCCACCATTTGCAACGCGCTCGAGCTCGCGATGGGCGGACGCAGCGCGCAGGGCTTCACCCGTGGCACGCTGGTGGCCGCGCCGCAGCCGATGGCGCCGATGCTGGGCTTTGCGCGCACCGCGTGCATTCGCGCCGCGCAGCCTTCCACGCGGCCCGCGGCCGACATGCGCCAGCTGCGCCTGGACTACTACCGCCACGTGGCGCCGGTGAACGGCGTGCCCACCCTCGTCGTGATGCAGGACCTGGACGAGCACCCCGGCGTCGGCTCGTTCTGGGGCGAGGTCAACTCGGCCGTGCACGAAGGGCTGGGCGTGGCCGGCGTGCTGACCAACGGCTCGGTGCGCGACCTGGGCGACCTGTCGCCGCGCTTTTCCATTCTTGCGGGCAGCATCGGCCCCTCGCATGCCTTCGTGCACGTGGAGCGCATCGGCGAGCCGGTGGAGGTGTTCGGCCTGCGCGTGGCGCACGACGACCTGATTCATGCCGACCGGCACGGCGCGGTGCTCATCGCGCCGCAGTACCTGCAGGCGCTGCCCGAGTGCATCGACCGCGTGCAGCGCAAGGAAGCACCGCTGCTGGCCGCCGCGCGCGGCCCCGGCTTCAACCTGGCGAAGATAGAGGCCGCCATGCGCGAGGCCGACGACATCCATTGAAGGACACACAGACACCATGGACCATCCTGTTCATCCTCATCACCCGCTCGACACCCGCCTGCCCGCGCTGCTGAAAAGCGGCCAGCGCCTGCGCGGCCTGTTCAATTCGCTGCCCAGCCCGGCCATCGTCGAGATGTGCGGCTACGCGGGTTTCGACTTCGTCATCCTCGACAACGAGCACGGCAGCGCCAACCTCGAAACCACCGAGCACATGCTGCGCGCCGCGCGCGCGAGCGGCATCGTGCCCGTGGTGCGTTGCCTGCGCCACGACATCTCGCGCGTGCTCGACATGGGCGCCAGCGGCGTGCAGATACCCATGGTCGGCAGCGCCGAGGAAGCGCGCGACCTGGTGCAGCAGGTGCGCTACCCGCGCGTGGGCCGGCGCGGCAGCGCGTTCAGCCCCCGCGCCGCCGGCTACGGCGCGTTCCCCGGCGTGGCGCACACCGAGCGCAGCAACGCGGGCGTGGCGCTGATCGTGATGATCGAGACGCCCGAAGCGGTCGAGCAGGCCGCCGAGATCGCGTCGGTGCCCGGCGTGGACGCGGTGTTCGTCGGGCCCAACGACCTGTCGCACGCCATGGGCTTCGACAACAACTGGAAGGCGCCCGAGGTGGAGGCCGCGATCCAGCGCGCGCTGTGCGCCATTCGCGACGCGGGCAACTGCGGCGGCGTGATCGCGCTCACGCCGCAGGACGAAGACAAGTACGGCCAGTGGGGCGCGCGGTACTTCGCAAGCACCACCACAGGCCTCATCACGCAGGCCTTCCAGCAGGCCTCCGGTGCGGGCGGGCGGCGGCCGGCCGCGGGCACGCTGGGGTACTGATTTTTCCTGTGTTGCAAGGCATGCACGGCGGTGCAGGCATGCCCCTGCGCGCTCGATGAACGGGAAGGGTTAGCCCTGTTTGCATGCCTGTGTAAGGTTTCGACATTGGGTCCGCCGCGGGGCGCTGGGCATTGGGCCCCGTGCTCCGCGCCCGACGATACCTTCACCACGGAAAGACTTCGATGCGACTCCAACGATCCCTGCTGCCGCTGCTCATGGCGATGGGCGCGCAATGCGCACTGGCCCAAGGCATGCCTACGCCCACGCCCACGCTCAACGCTTCACCCGCACCAGCCGCTGCAAGCGCGGCCGCCCCCGCCCTGCCCTACAAGCTGCACACGGTGACCACGCCCGATGGCGTCAAACTGCATGTGCAGGAATGGGGCAACCCTGCCGGCCCCGAGATCGTGTTCATCCACGGCTTCATGCAGAGCTACCTCTCGTGGCGCAAGCAGTTCGACAGCGACCTGGCGAAGACCTTTCGCATCGTCACCTACGACATGCGCGGTCACGGGTTCTCAGACAAGCCGCAGGGCACCGAGTACTACACCGACAGCAAGCGCTGGGCCGACGAACTCAAGGCCGTCATCGAGCAGACCGGCATGAAGCGCCCCGTGCTGGTCGGCTGGAGCTACGCGGGCCGCGTGCTCGGCGACTACCTCATGACCTACGGCGACAGCAGCATCGCGGGCATCGACTTTGTCGATGCGTCCACCAACGGCCCGCTGAACGCGAAGGCGCCAGCCGGCGCGATCGCTCCCGGGCTGGTGTCGCCGGACGAGGCGGTGAGCATCGAGGCCACGCGCGCTTTCCTGCGCGCCTGCTTCTCCACGCAGCCGACGGCGGCGGAGTTCGAGACCATGCTCGGCTTCAACACCATGGCGCCGGGCTACGTGCGGCGCGCCATGTCGGGCCGGCCCGCGCCCTACGAGGCCGCGCTCAAGGCGGTGAAGGTGCCGGTGCTCGTCACGCACGGCGTCGAGGACAAGGCCGTGCTGCTCGACGTGGGGCGGTACACGGCGGCTACCGTGCCAGGGGCGAGGCTGTCGCAGTACCCGGGCGTGGGGCATGCGCCGTTCTGGGAAGACGCGGCGCGGTTCAATCGGGAGCTGGGGGCGTTTGTGCTGGCGGCGCAGGCGCACTGAAGGCGCTGAAGGCACTGAAGGCACTGAACGTGCTGCAGGCAGTCGCTGCGATGGCGGCCTGCAATGGTTGAGTAGCGCCCCTCAGGAGACCACGAGCCTGACCCCGTCGGGCAGATGAATCTCATCGTAGTTGTGCCCCGCCCCCCCGCGGTCCACCACCACGAAGTTCGCCACGCGGTGCGTCACCACCAGGGGGTGATGCCATACGCCTCGCGCGTAGTTCACGCCTTGCCGCCCGTCGGTGACGAAGGCCCGCACGTCTTCCACGCGCACCGCGTCGCCCGCGGGCGCCACCACCACCAGGAAGCTGCTGCCGTCCATCGGCACGAACGCCTGGCTGCCCAGCGGGTGCCGCTCCAGCATGGCCACGCGCAGCGGCAACGCGTACGGCTGCGTCTCGAAGATGTTCACCAGCGCGCGGCCGCCTTCGGGCCCGAGGTCCACGTGCGCCAGGTCGTGGTGGCGCGCCGTCATGCCGGCGTTGATGGACAGGGGCGGCCGCTGCCCGCTCTCGATGACATCGCCGAACGCCGCGAAGGCCTCGCGCGTCAACGGCTGCGCGACAAGCTCTAGCGCCTGCGCCTCGGTGGGCAGGAAATGGGGACGGGCAAGCGTCAACGATAGCTCCTGTTCTTCTCTGGATCAACTGGTATGACCAGTATGCCTTTCAGACTGAAATCCGGTCAATGCAAGGGGCTCAGGGAAATCCACTATCCGTGAATGAAAATTCCCGCGCTATCGTCGTCCGGCGCCGCAAGTCCTACTGGTCATACCAGTAGCCACCATCCACAGGACACGCATGTCAACCACCACACTCCATCCGGCGCAGCAGTCGGCCTCCTCTTTTGCCGCGGCCGAGAACGCGCTCTACAAGAAAGTGGCCTGGCGGCTCATGCCGTTCCTGATGCTGTGCTACGTCGCGGCCTACCTCGACCGCGTGAACGTGGGCTTCGCCAAGCTGCAGATGCTCAACGACCTGCAGTTCAGCGAGGCGATGTACGGGCTTGGCGCGGGCCTGTTCTTCATCGGCTACTTCTTCTTCGAGGTGCCCAGCAACCTGCTGATGCACCGCATCGGCGCCAAGGCCACCATCTCGCGCATCATGATCACGTGGAGCCTGATTTCCGCCGCGATGATGTTCGTGACGACGCCCACGCAGTTCTACGTGCTGCGCTTCCTGCTCGGCGCGGCCGAGGCCGGTTTCTACCCCGGCATGATCCTGTACCTCACCTACTGGTTTCCCTCGCACCGCCGCGCGAAGATGGTGGCGGTGTTCATGTGCGCCATTCCGGTGTCGGGCGTGCTGGGCGGGCCGCTGTCGGGCTTCATCATGGAAGCGATGCAGGGCATGGGCGGCCTGCGCGGCTGGCAGTGGCTGTTCCTGATCGAGGCATTGCCCTCGCTGGTGATCGGCCTGCTCGTGATCGTGTACCTCGACAACAGCATCCAGGCCGCGCGCTGGCTCACGCACGAGGAAAAGACGCTGCTCGCGCGCAACATCGCCGCCGAGAACGCCACCAAGACCGACAACGCGCCCATGTCGCTGCGCGCGCTGTTCGCCGACCGGCGCATCGTGAAGATGGCCGTGATCTGCTTCTGCACGGTGATGGGCCAGTACGGCCTGACCTTCTGGCTTCCCACGCTGGTGCGGCAGTCGGGTGTGTCGGGCGCGCTGAACATCGGCCTGCTCACGGCCGTGCCGTTCGCGGTGGCCATCTGCTCGATGCTGCTGGTCAGCCGCAGCTCCGACCGCATGCGCGAGCGCCGCTGGCACCTGATCGTGCCGTTCTGCTGCGGTGCGCTCGGCCTCATGCTCAGCGCCATCTTCAGCAACAACGTGTACCTGTCGCTCGCCGCGCTGGCGCTGGCCGCCGGCGGCAGCCTGGCCACGTCGCCGCTGTTCTGGAGCCTGCCGACGGCCATTCTGTCGAGCGCCGGCGCGGCCGCAGGCATTGCGCTGATCAACTCCTTCGCCAACCTGGCGGGCTTCGTGAGCCCGTACATGATCGGGCTGATCAAGGACGCGACGAAGAGCACCGACATCGCGCTTTTCGTGCTGGCCGGCGTGCTGCTGTTCGGCGCCTTCCTCACCTACACGGTGCCGGCGAAGCTGGTCAACAAATAGGCGGCGAGCGAGCGAGCAACCCTGCAGGCAGGGCGAGGCCCGCGGTGCGGCCAAGTAAGATTTCGGTCCCCACGCGAACACGCCCTCCGCAGACACCGCCCATGCCCACCACCCCCGCCGTTGCCACCACCGCAGCCCGCCTGATCCAGCAGCGGATTGCCGACGGCACCTACGCGGCCGGCGGTTTGCTGCCTTCGCAGCGTGAGTTGGCGGAAGAACTCGGCATTAGCCGCACGTCGCTGCGCGAGGCGCTGTCGACCCTGCAGGGCACGGGGCTGGTGAGCGCGCATCCGGGCAAGGGCATGTACGTGGCCGAAACGCCTCGGCCTCTGCCAGCACCGGTTCCCGCGCAGGCCCCTTCGGCGCCCGACTGGCGGTTCGCCGGCTCGCACTCGCTGACCGACGTGTACCAGCTGCGCTTTGCGCTGGAGAATTTCGCGGCGCGGCTGGCCTGCCTGGTCGTCGAGGCCGAAGACCTGGCCGCACTGCGGGCCAATGCACAGGCCCTGCGGGCCTGCATCGACGCCTCCGACTTCGCGCAGGCCACGCAGCTCGACTTCGAGTTCCACATGCAGATCATCGGCATCGCCGGCAACCAGGCCATTGCCGACGTGCTGCGCAACAGCGCCGACGTGATGCAGGAAAGCCAGCGCCTGCCGTTCTACAAGCGCGGCGCGCGCCATGCGACGTATGAGGAGCACATGGCCATCATCGATGCGCTGGCCCAGGGCGACGCCACGCTGGCGCAGCAGGCCATGGCGCAGCACATCGTGCAGGCCGCGCAGCGCGCGGGCGTGCATTTTCCGACCGGGTTCAACGGGCCGTCCGCGGCGGCCTGAGCCTCGCGGGGCACCACATGCCCCCATGTCGCCGCATCCCTTGAATTGAGGATTGCGACCTACCCTCAATTGCATACATTGCTCTTCACGCCCCGGCGCCGCCCTGTTCGGCAAGAAAAGCCGAGGCCCATGGAGGAATGAAATGCCGCTCTTCTGCCTCATGAGGCTTCAGCACGCCCGTTTCCCGCTGCGCCTGGAAGAGCCGGAAGAGGTCAGGCGAATCTCCGTGCTGGCTGCCACCGGGCTGGTCGATGCGGAGTTCGGCGCCCACCCCACGCTGCGGGGCTCCTATGTGGCGCCGCGGATCGTGGTCGTGAAAGGCATCACCACCGATGGCCTGCAGGAACTCGCGCGCTTCGTCACGAGCGCGGCCGGGGTCGCGGCGCCGTGCATGGCCCTGCCGCTGCCGATAGTCAAGACGGTGAGGTTAGTACCCGTTAGCAACGATCTTTTCCTGATGTAACCGCGTCAGCAGAGTAATACCTCCGTCCTATCAAACACCCTAGGATGGCGGCAAGAACATTGGAGAGAGATGTGCCACGAGTGACTTCAGCCCCCTCCCGTGGCGCGATGCGCCCGCCTGTGCCCATCGGTCGCGTACACGACGAGCGGGCCACACGATGAGTGCCGCCGACGCGCCACCCGTCGCCCCCGCGCGCCATGTGCTCGACCTTCCATTGGACCGCCCACGCCGCGCCGGGCAAGGCACCGACATGCGGCGCACCGCGCGCACGCTCGACCCTGCGCTGCTCGCGGCGATGCGCACGGCCAGCGAACACGCAGGCTTCGACCTGTTCGACGGCCTGCTGGCCGCCTTCGTGGCCACGCTGTACCGGCTGAGCGGGCAGGACGACATCGCGGTCGGCATTCCGAAGAAGGAAGCGCAGACCGATGAATGGCTGACGCTGCATGTCGCCCCGCAGGCCGCACAGCGCTTCGATGCGCTCATGAGCGAATGCCACGCGGGCGTGCAGGCTCGAAGCCCGCAACAGCGGATGCTGACCAGCGTGTGCTTCGCGTTCGACCGGAGCGCCGCCGAGAGCGATGAGCCCTTCGATCTCTCGCTGGTCCTGCGGCCACATCAAGACGAGAACGGTGCCCTGCACGCCGAAGCCCGCTACAACGCCGACCTGTTCGACGAAGCCAGCGTGCAGCGCTGGCTAGAGATGTTCGCGTGCGTCGTGCGTTCGGCCGCGGCCAACCCCGCGGAACTTGTCGGCCGCCTCGACGTGCTGTCGCCCGAAGCGGCGCGCGAACTGGCCGCGCTGCAGCCGCCGCCCACCGCCCTGGTGGGCGAACCTTTCGCGCACGCCGGCTTCATCGCCTATGCCGCCCGGCACCCCGCGCATATCGCCGTGCGCAACGGCGAACGCGTCTGCAGCTACGGCGAGCTCGATGCGCTTTCCAACCGCCTGGCCCATGCCCTGCGCGCACGCGGCGTGGGCCGCGGCCAGCGCGTGGGGCTGTGCCTGGAGCGAAGCGCCGACATGTTTGTCGCGCTGCTGGCGGTGCTGAAGTCGGGCGCGGCCTATGTGCCGCTGGACCCGAGCTTTCCGCAAGCGCGGCTCGACTACTACGCGCAGGACGCCGGCTTCAGCCTGCTGCTGACCGCCTCGGGCGTTGCGTCGGCCCCGCGCACGTGGTGCGAGGGCGCCGCCGCCCGCGTGTTCGAGATCGACCGCGACACCGCCTGGCACCAAGCCCCCGCCGACGCGTTGCCACCGGGCGGCCAGGACGCCCGGCCCGACGACGCCGCTTATGTCATCTACACCTCGGGCTCCACCGGCAAGCCCAAGGGCGTGTGCGTGCCGCACCGCGCCGTGGCCAACCTGCTGCAGTCGATGCAGCGCGAGCCCGGCATCGGCCCGCGGGACCGCATCGCGGCGGTGACCACGCTGTCGTTCGACATGGCCGTGCCCGAGGTGCTGCTGCCACTGGCCGCGGGCGCGCAGATCGTGCTGGTGCAGCGCGAGACCGCCATGGACGGCCAGCGCCTGCGCGCGCTGCTGGAGGCGCAACGCATCACCATCCTGCAGGCCACGCCCGGCATGTGGCAGCTGCTGCTCGAGGCGCAGTGGCAAGGCCGCAAGGAGAGCGACGCGGGCCCTGGCCTGCGTGGCTGGATCGGCGCCGAGCCGGTGCGCGCGCACCTGGCGCTGGCGCTGCTCGATCGCTGCACCGCGCTGTGGAACCTCTACGGCCCGACCGAGACCACCGTGTGGTCGACCGCCTGGCACATGCAGCGCGACGCGGTGGCCGCGCGCGGCGTGGCCATCGGCAAGCCCATCGACAACACCGGCGTGTGGATCCTCGACGCGCAACTGCAGCCCTGCCCCGTCGGCGTGGCGGGCGAGATCTGCATCGGCGGCGACGGCATGACGCTGGGCTACCTCGAGCGCGCCGGGCTCACGGCCGAGCGCTTCGTGAACGTGCGCATCCTGGGCACCGACACGCCGGTGTACCGCACCGGCGACCGGGGCCGGTGGCGCAACGACGGCCTGCTGGAGCACCTGGGGCGGCTCGACTTCCAGGTGAAGGTGCGCGGCTACCGCATCGAGCCCGGCGAGATCGAGGCGCGCTGCAACGAACATGCGGGCGTGTCGCGCAGCGTGGTCGTGGCGCGCGAAGACCACCCGGGCGACGTGCGCCTGGTGGCCTACCTGGCGCTCGTGCCCGGCACGGCGCTAGACCGCCGCGCGCTCACGCAGCACCTGCGCGAGCGCCTGCCGAGCTACATGCTGCCGCAGCACGTGGTCACGCTCGCGGCGCTGCCGACGCTGCCCAACGGCAAGATCGACCGGGGCGCGCTGCCTGCGCCGCATTCGGTGCAGGCAGCACAGGTCGAGCAGCCACCGATGCCCGCGGCCGCTCGGCCCCCGCTCGTTGTCCGGCCCGACCGGCGGACCGCGCCGCTCACACCCGCGCAGGCGCGCATCCACCACGAGGAAACGCTGCACCCCGGCCGCGCCTTCCACAACATGCCCTTTGCACAGCGGCTGCAAGGCGCGCTCGACGTCGCGCGTTTCGAGGAAGTACTGCGCGCCATCGTGCGTCGCCAACCCGCGCTGCGCACCTGCATCGGCGCCGATCCGCAGGGGCAAGCGATGCAGTCGATGGCGCCGCACGTCGACTTCGCGCTGCCCACCATCGACCTGCGCGGCCTGCCGGCCGACCAGCGCGAGGCCGAGCTGGCGGACCGCATGCAGGAACTGGCCGACCGCCCCATCGACATCCGCACCGCGCCGATGGCGCATGCCGCGCTGTTCCAGCTCGACGAGGAAGACCATGCCTTCGTGTTCGTGCCGCACCGGCTGGTGTGGGACGACGGATCGTTCGAGCTGCTGCAGCGCGAACTCGCTGCGCTGTATGTGCAGTCTTCGCTGTCGAGCGAGGCTCTGCCCGCGCTCGCCAGCACCCACGGCGACCACGCCGAGTGGCTGGCCGACTGGATGCAGGCGCCCGACTTCGATGCACAACTCGGCTTCTGGCGCCAACGCGCCGCGCCCGCGTCCCTGCCGCTGCCGCGTACCGACATGCCGCGCCCCACGGGCCGCAGCGGCCAGGGCGGCGTGCAACCCATCGACATTGACCCCGCCGCCACGCGGCGCCTGCACGACACGGCGCACGGCCTAGGCACGACGCTCGACGTGCTGGCCCTCGCCCTCTACGCGCTGACCCTGGGCCAGGTGACCGGCCGCGAAACCGTCGCCATCGCCGCGCCGGTGCGTGGACGCCAGCAGCCCGAGGCGCACCACGTGATGGGCCCGTTCGACACGGTGGTGCCGGTGCGTCTCGCGCTCGACATGCAAGCGTCGTTGCCGCAGTTCGTGCAGCGCGTGCAGCAAGAGCTGCTGGCGCTGGCCGACCACCAGCACGCGCCGTTCGAGCAGTTCGTGGCGCCTTGCCCTTGGAGCTTTTCTTTCATCGATGCACGCGAGCATCCGGCGCAGCTCGCGGACCTGCACACGCGGCGCATACCGCTGGCGCAGCGCGGCGCCACGGAAGACATCGCGCTGCGGCTGGTCGAAGGCGCGCGTGGGCTCGAAGGCGCGCTGGCCTGCAACAGCGGCATCTACCTGCGCGAGACCGGCGCCCGGCTGCGCGAGCGCTACCTCGAGCTGCTGCACCGCGCGGCCTACCGGCCCGAAGCCACGCTCGCGTACATCGCGAGCACCGAGGGCTCTGCCAGCGCGGCGTGGCTGCAGAAGCTCTCCGCCGCCGACGCGAGCGCAAGGCGCGAGGCCACGGCTGTCGCCGAAACCGTGTCCCCCACGCTACCTGTGACGGCCCACCTCGCCAACGCCGAGCAGGCCCGACTGGCAGAGGTGTGGGCGGGCGTGATTCGCATCGAGGTGAGGGACATTCGCGCGAACGACAACTTCTTCGAGCTCGGCGGCGATTCGCTGCTGGCGCAGCGCGCGGTGCAGCAGACCGAGAAGCTGCTCGGCTACCGCGTGGAACCGCAGCGCTACCTGTACGAGACGCTCGGGCAGATCGCGGCGTCGGCAACAGGTGCGGCTGCGGACGGCGAGTTGCGGGGCGCCAGCCAAGACATGACAGACGAGCAGGAGATGCCTGATATTGCGATGGCGACCGGCGCGCGCAGCCCCGGCTTGCTCGGGCGTGCATTCGGCGGTTGGCGGCGCAAGGGCTGAAGCAGCGCCTCGGCTTCTTTCGATTTGTCCGGCGCGCGGGCTACTCGGTGTCCGGCGCCTGCAGGCTCGCCGAAATCTGGTACTCCACCCAGCCCCAGTAGTGGTCGAGCGTGGTGCCGTCCCGCACCGCCTTTTCCCAGTTGGCGAGCGCGAAGGCCGGGTGCTCGGTGGCGGGCGCGTACTTGTCGCGCAGGCCCGCGGCGCCCAGGTCGATTTCTTCGGCGAAGGCGTCCATCGACAACGATGCCTCGGCCGCGGTCGCGCCACCCGTGCCGAATGCACCGCCCGTGCCGCTGTCGGGCCCGCCCGCCGCGTTCCTTCCGGCCAGTACCACGCAGTCGCGGCCGCGCGCCTTCGCCTTCAGCAGCGCCATGTCGGCCTCCTTCAGCGACGCGCTGGTGTCGCGCGTGGTCGTCAGCGGCGCGATGCCGATGGACACGGTCAGCGGCATCGCCTGCGAACCCGTCACGAAGGGGTGGTCCGAAAACGCCTGACGCACGGCCTCGACGCAGGCGTGCGCCTCCACCAGCGGCATCGCCTCGAAGACCAGCCCGAATTCCTCGCCGCCCAGCCGTGCGATGGGCACCTGGCCCGGCACCAGCGCGCGAAGCCGCCTGGCGACCTCCACCAGCGCCACGTCGCCCGTGTCGTGGCCGAAGCGGTCGTTGATCGACTTGAAGAAGTCCAGGTCGATGATGGCCACCGACGCCTGCGAGCCGCTGTCGACCACCGCCTGCGCGGACTGCATGGCCGTGTTGAAGCGGCGGCGGTTGGGCAGGCCGGTGAGCGCGTCGGTTTCCGACAGGTCGATGAGCTTGCGGTTCAGCAGCGACAGCTCGCGGTGCGCGGCGCGCAGGGCGTCCTCGCGCTGGATGAGCTCGGTCACGTCGGTCCAGACGCCGGCGGTGCCGCCCGCGTCCCACGCCTGCTCCTGCACGCGGTAGAAGCGCCCGGTGCGCGCACGCATGGTGAGCGGTGCCTGCACCGGGCCGCGCGCGGTGCTCAGGCACAGCTGCTCGTAGACCTCGTCGCCGCCGAAGATGTCCTCGAACTTCTTCCAGTAGCCGCCCTGCTGCGCGCCGCGCCGCTCGATGGCCGGCACCCGCTGGATCAGGCCCATGAAGTGCTCGGAGAAAAACCTCGAATTCACGTAGCGCAGCACGCCCGCCGTGTCGTGCACGATGAGGCCCACGTTGGCCACGGCCATCAGGCCCTGCAGCAGGCTGCCCTCGGCGCCGGGCGCCTTCTGCGCCGACACGTCGGACCAGATCTTGAAGCGCGCGCCATCGGGCTGCGGGAACATGCGCAGCTCCAGCCAGCGGCCGTCGGGGCGCTGGTACTGGAACGGGCCTTCTTCGTGCGCGTGGCGGTGGATGGCGTTGCGCGCGGCATCGGCGCGCTCCTGCGCGGAGGCCTGCGGATGCTGCAGCGCCAGGAAGGGCTCCAGCGTCTCCAGGAAGGGCGTGCCCACCCGGAGAAAAGGCGCCACTTCGGGAAAAAAGGCGAGGTAGCGCTCGTTCCAGAACGTGATCCGGTCCGACGCGTCGTAGCCGCACACGGCGGACGCGCCGTGCGCCATCAACGCCTGCGCCAGGAACTCTGAGCCGGAAACCATCTGAATCGTCAACCCCTGGCTGTTTGGAGCCGTACGCCGCGCACGTCCCTTCCTGACCAGATTGTTTCACGAATCAACAATTACGCACCTGATTTCCGATCAGGGCATGCCCACCCCACCCCTTGCGTTGAAACGGGGCGCGCGGCTCAGTGCGCACCGGCGACCGGGACATTGGCCTACTCGAATGTCGGCGCTTCGCCGTACGGATGGCCGCGCGTGTCGCGAGAGCCTTGCGTTTCAGGTTTCAGATCCGTCATCCATAAAAGAAAGGCCAGCCACCATGACCGCTGCAAATACCGCCATGCCCGCATCGATCGCCGACGACACGCTGACCCCGCTGGACATCTCGCAGGCCGTGCTCGAAGGTGAAGAGAACCCGAACGTGGCCCGACCGCTCACGCCGAAGGAACAGGCTGCGCGCGGCGCTGCCGCCGCAGGCCACGCCGCGCTCGGAAGGGGCGCCCGCCTGAAGCGCGCCCTGCGCAGCCCCGCGGTCGCTTGGGGTGGCGCGGCCGCCACGGGCATTGCGCTGGCGCTGTTTTACGCGCGGCGTACGAGCCGCATCTGACGAGCCGCAGCTGATCAGTGCGCGGCGGGGTCGTGCGCGGCATCGCCGTGCAGGCCCATGCCGCCGCCGGCCATACCAGCGCCGGCACCGCCCCCACCACCTCCTCCTCCGCCGCCACCCTTCGCACCGCCGCCGCCTTCGCGCGCGGCCGTTCCCTTCGACCGCACCGGCCCCTGCTTGGGAATGCCCAGCTCCGCCGGAATCGGGTCGAGGTCGAGCACATCGCGAATGAACAGGCGCAGCGACACCACCAGTTCCGCCGTCTCCACAGGCCGCCCTTCGACCATGTCGTTGGCGGCGCGCGCGGCCAGGCGCACCTGTTCTTCAGTGCCCAGCAAGATCACGTCCGACAGCGCGGCCTCGACCGCATCGCGAATGCGCCGCCGACGGTCCGACGCGGCAAGCGCCGCCGCCTCGGCGCCTTCGCGCAGGCGCAGTTCGCGCAGATGGCTGGGGTCCACCGACAGGTCGCCGGTGAACGAGCCGCCCAGCACCTTGTAGGCGGCGATGAGCGTCTTCAGCCGCTCGTTGATCTGCCGGTTGGCGCGCTCGCGACGCTGCTGCACGCTGTGCATCACCAGCAGGCGAATGCCGACCGCGACAAGGGAGACGACGACAAGGCCGAGCAGCGTGGTCAGCAGGCCTTGCCAGGAGCTGAAGTCGAGGGAGTTGCGCATGGTGCCGAACGATCATAGGCGCACATGTGTGCGCACATGCGCAGCACGGCGCCCCTCGCACGCAAGCCGCGCCGCGGTCCTACACCAGGGCGGGAGCCGCCGCCGCGACCGCGACCGGCCCGCTGCCCGGTTCGGCCAGCGCCTTGGCGAACAGCTCGTTGCGGTGGTGCAGGCCCATGCGCTCGAACGCGCGGTTGCGGTAGGTCTTTACCGTGCCGGCGGAAATGCCCAGGTCGGCCGCGATGCCGTCGTAGGTCCAGCCGCGCAGCAGCCGCTGGCACACCTCGCGCTCGCGGCGCGGCAGCTCGGCCAGTGCCGCGGGTTCGGGGTTGACGGGGCTGACGGGGTTGAGCGCAACCACGTCGCCACCTTGCCCTTGCAGGTCGCCGAACGGCTGCTGCGCCATGAGCCGCAGGTGCAGCTTCACGGTCGCCAGCAGCGGCGCCGCCACGCTGCAGAGCAGGTCGACCTCGTCGTCGCGGAACGACGACTGCGCCATGCCCCGGTACAGGTTCACCGCCAGCACCGCGCCACGGGCATCGCCTTCCACCAGCGACACGCGCTCGCGCAGGCCGTGGCGAATGTAGATGGCCTTGCGGTGCTCCAGCGGAATCTCGCGCGCGTGCCAGCGCGTGACCACGGCATTGCCGCCCTGCACCACCTCGCGCGCTTCGAGAAAGGTGCGGTCGCGGCTGTAGAGGCCCTGTCGGTACACGCGCCACGAATCGCGGGTGCCGTCGGCCATGCCGAAGGCACCGCCGCCGTAGCTCTCGGGCGGCGCATCGGGGAACAGCTTGTAGATCGACATCCAGCACATCGGCAGCATCCGGTTGAGCTCGCCCAGCGCCTTGGCGCTGAAGTCGGGCTGGCCGGTGCAGCCGATGACGCCGGCCAGCGCCAGGCTGGCGCGCTCCGACGCGCCCGCCGGGTCGTGCCGCGGCGATTGCTGCGTGAGGGGAATCAGGTCCATGTGCGCAAGCTAGCGGCAACGGGGCGATCTTCCAACCGGGTTGACCCTGTTCCGGCCGCTGCGCAGGCTCAATCTCCCTTGAAGCCCGTGGCCGCCACCACCTTCTGCCAGCGCACCGTCTCGGCCGCGATCATGCTGCGCGCGTCGGCGGCGCTGCTGCCGGCGATGCTGAACCCCGCTTCTTCGAGCCGGCGGCGCACCTCGGGCGCCTGCACCGCCGCCACCGCCTGCGCGTTGAGCTTGTCGAGCACCGCCTGCGGCGTGCCGGCGGGCGCGAACAGCACGAACCACGCCGAGAAGTCGGCCTTGGGAAAGCCCGACTCGGTGAAGGTGGGCACCGCCGGCAGCAGCGGCGAACGCTGGGGCGCGGTGGTGGCCAGCGCGCGCATCTTCTCGCCCTTGACCTGCGCCATGGCCAGCGCGGTCGACACGAAGGCCGCCTGCACGTCGCCCGCGATGATGGCCGTGACCGCATCGCCGGTCGCGCGAAAGTGCACCGGCTCCACCTTGAAGCCGCCCTGCTCCGCGAACATCTCGGCGCCGAAGTGGCCCGGCGTGCCCGCGCCGAAGGTGCCGAAGTTGACCTTGTCCTTCTCGGCCCTGGCCATCTTCACGAAGTCGGCCACCGTCTTCGCGGGCGAGCTGTTGGGCACCACCAGGATGAAGTCGGTGCGCACCACCTCCGACACCGGCACCAGCTCGCGCGCCGGGTCGTACTGCAGCTTGGAGAACGCCGCGGGCGCGATGCTGATGGCGCTCACGTCGGCGATGAGCAGCGTGTAGCCGTCGGCCGGGCTCTTGGCGACGAACTGCGCGGCAATCTGCCCGCCCGCGCCCGCGCGGTTCTCGATGACCATCGGCTGGCCGATGGTCTCGCCCAGCCGCTGCCCGAGCACGCGCGTGAGCACGTCGGGCCCGGTGCCGGGCGCGAAGCCCACGGCCAGGCGCACCGGCCGCGTCGGGTAGGCCTGGGCGGACGAGGCCGGCTGCGAAAAGGAAAGCTGCGGCCAGCCCAGCGCCAGCGATGCGGCGGCGCCCGCCGCGCCTGCAGCGAGGCAGCCCCTGCGGGTCAACTTCATGTCGGCAGGCATGTTGGCAAGCGTGTTCTTGGGCGTGTTCATCGGTTTGTCTCCGTTGGTTCTTGAAATCGAATGGCTCTGAAGTTCTAGCGAGCAACGCCGCTCAGCGGCCCTGGTAGTCGGGGCTGCGCTTTTCCATGAAGGCGCGCGGCCCTTCGCGCGCGTCGGCGCTGGCGAACACCGCCTTCTTCGCGCGGTCTTCGAGCCGGTAGCCAACGTCCAGCGGCACGCCGTTGGCCTCCATCACCGTCTGCTTCACGGCCTGCACGGCGAGCGGGCCGTTGGCGGCAACCTGCAGCGCCACCTCGCGCGCCTTCGCCATCAGCTGGTCGGCGGGCACCACGTGGTTGACCAACCCGCACAGCAACGCGGCCTGCGCGTCCATCGGCCGGCCGGTGAGCATGAACTCCATCGCGCGCGCATGGCCGATCTGCCGCGGCAGCCGCACCATGGAGCCCGCGAAGGGAATCAGCGCGCGCTGCACCTCGGGCAGCCCGAAGCTCGCGTGCGCGGCGGCAATGCGGATGTCGGTGCCCAGCATCGTCTCGAAGCCCGCGGCCATGCAGGCGCCGTTGATGGCCGCGACCACCGGCTTGTGCAGCGCGAAGTCGCGCAGCGACGAGGCAGCGAGCACCATCGGGTCGGCGAGCATGCGGTGCTCGAAGGCGTCGGCCGGCGCGCGGTCGCCGGTCATCAGCGGCAGCGTGGTCGCCAGGTCGCCGCCCGCGCAGAAGGCCAGCTCGCCCGCGCCGGTGAGGATGGCCACGCGCAGGTTCGCGTCCGCGCGAAAGTCGACGAAGGCATCGGCCAGCAGGCACAGCATGCGCGGCGTGAGCGCGTTGCGCGCCTGCGGTCGGTCGAGCGTGATGGTGGCGACGTGGCCGTTCTTCTCGTAGCGGATGTCGTCGTTCATGCGCCGGCTCCTTGCGCCGTGCCGACGCGGCAGTTCAGCGCGAACACGCCGAGCAGCTTGCGCACCTGCGCGGCGGTGTCGAGGCCGTCGAGGGCAGCGGAGCGATGGCAAGCGAATTCCTCCTCGGCCAGCGTGCAGTGCACCACCAGCCCTTTTCCCTCTGCGCGTACATCGACCTGCACCCTGTCCGCCAGCCCGTTCTGCGCGAGGCGGTCCTGCACCACCCAGCGGATCGCCATGGCGCGCAGCGTGGGCTTGTAGAGCTTGCCGATGGCGGTGACCGGCAGCGCGTCGAGCACGAAGATCGCCTTCGGGTACGCGGGCCGTTCCGGAATGCGCGCCTGCGCGAACGCGGCGAGTTCATCGCTGCCGACCGTGCGGCCCGGGCGCAGCGACACGTACGCCACCGGCACCTCGCCCGCATATTCGTCGGGCGCGCCCACCGCCGCGGCCAGCAGCACGTCGGGGTGCGCCATGAGCGCGTCTTCGATGACCACGGGGTCGATGTTGTGGCTGCTGCGGATGATCAGGTCCTTCGAGCGCCCGGTGACGAACACCCGCCCCTGCGCGTCGATGCGGCCCACGTCGCCCGTTACCAGCCAGCCGCCATCGACGAGCACGCCGGTGTTGGTGTCGGCGTCGGTGTAGCCGGGGCCGACGTTCGGGCCCTGGATCTGCAGGATGCCTTCCGGGCTTTCATCACCCCCCGCCAGCGCCACGCCCGTTTCATCCGCCACGCGCACCCGCGTGAACGGCAGCGGCCAGCCGACCGAGCCCGCCACGCGCGGCGCACCCGCGGGCTCGATGGCGATCACGCCGCCGCACTCCGTCATGCCCAGGATGTTGCGCACCGCGATGCCCAGGCGCTGCTCGAAGGCGTCGGCCAGGTCCGAAGGCAGCGGCGAGCCGCCGGTGAGCAGGCAGCGCACGCGCGACAGGTCTTCGCCCTTCAGCGGCACGCCCAGCAGCGTGGACATCACGGTCGGCACCGCCGCCAGCAGCGTGACGCGGTGCAGCGCCACGAACCGCCAGTACGCCTGCATGAAGGCCGTGTTGCGCAGGCCCAGCAGCGTCGGCAGCACCACCTCGCCGCCCGCGAGCAGGGTCGACAGGCCGTAGACGAAGGAGCCCGCCACATGGAACAGCGGAAAGCCGTTGAGCACCGCGTCGTTCTCCGTGGTGCCGTACATGCATGCCGCGCCCCACGCCGCATGCAGCTGGTTGCCGTGCGTGTGCTGCGCGAGCTTGGGACGCCCGGTGGTGCCGCCGGTGTGGAACAGCGCGGCGATGCGGTGGGCATCGGGCGCGCGCGACCGCTGCAGCGGCGCGTCGGACTGGGCGGCGAGCAGCGCGTCGAAGTGCAGCGCGTCTTCCGTGCCCTGCCCGATTTGCGTGTGTTGCTCGCAGCCCACCGCGATCACGTGCGCCAGCGATTTGCAGCGACCGCGCAGCCCGCGCACGCGGGACCAGATGTCCAGCTCGGGGTGGGGGCCCAGCGCCACCAGCACATTGACCTGCGCCGCATCGATCAGCTCGGCGATGTGCGCCTCGCCCAGCAGGTAGTTGATGGGGCAGGCCACGCCCGCCGCCTCGGCGCCCCACAGCGTGAAGTAGGCCTCGGGGATGGCGGGCAGCAGGAAGGCCACGCGCGGCTGCGCGTCGCCGCACAGCGCGGTGAACGCACGCGCCGCGCGCCGCACCTGCGCCACCATCTGCGCATGCGTCCAGCGCGCGGGCGGCACCGACGGGTCGGCGCTGCGAATGAAGGTGATGGCGGGCCGGCCGGCGTGCCGCAGCGCGGCGTCTTCCAGTGCATCGAGCACGTCCGCGTGCGGCATGAACTGCGCGTACGGGGCCGCCTCGATGCGCCGGATGTCTTCCAGGCTGCGAATGCCCGCATTGGCGTCGACCGCGAGATCGACATCGACGGCCGTGCCGGCTGCTTGTGCTGCTGCTCTCAAACGCGCGCTCCCAGGTCAGGGGTGTCAGGGGGGCCCGTTGCCGGGCAAGTGTCTGACGGGAGCGTAAGCAGCGAGCGCCGCGGCGTCTGTCTGCCGCGATGGGGACAGGCTTACCCTGAGACGCTGGCGCCCACCTTGTAGCGCGCGGCAGGCGCCGCGTTCGACAGCCGGGTCGACATCGCGCGGCGCGCCGCCTCGAAGGCGTTCCATTCGTCCTGGCTGGGCAGCGCCGGAATGGTCACCTGCTCGCCCTGGTCGAGCCCGGCGAGCGATGCGTCGACCATGTCCTCGGCCGTCATCACCCACTCGCCCGGCAGGTTGTGCACCGGCAGGCCGGCAATGTCCCAGAACTCGGTGGCGGTGGCGCCCGGCAACACCGCCTGCACCCGCACGCCCTTGCCCGCCAGCTCGTGCTGCAGCGACTGGCTCAGCGCCAGCACGAAGGCCTTGCTGCCGCCGTACACGCCGTTGAGCGTTTCCGGCGAGATCGCCACGATGGACGCAATGTTCACCAGCGTGCCCGCGCCGCGCGCCACGAAGCCCGGCACGGCGGCGTAGGTGAGCCGCGTGAGCACGCTCACGTTGAGCGAGATCATGGCTTCCATCTTGTCGATGTCCGATGCCAGCAGCGGCGCAGTGGCGCCCACGCCGGCGTTGTTCACCAGCATCGTGATGTCGCCGCGGGAGCGCAGCACGGCCTCCACGCGCGCGATGTCGGCCTTGTCGGTGAGGTCGGCCGGCAGCACCTCGACCTTGCGCCCGGTCTCGCCGCCCAGGCGGTCCGCCAGCGCGGCCAGGCGTTCGCGGTTGCGCGCCACCAGGATCAGGTCGAAACCGCGGCGTGCCAGCCGGTCGGCGTACACGGCGCCGATGCCGGAGGATGCGCCGGTGATGAGGGCGGTGCCCTGTGTCTTTGCGCTTATGTTTGCAGTCATGGAACTTCCTTTGAATGCCACGTCGTTGTGTGGCGGTAGGGGAAGTTTGCTGCGCGCAGGCCATGGCGTAAATGTCATATAAGCCACTTTTCAGGACATCCGGCGTGAACGGGCGACCTCGGGCTTTCAGGCGGTCGCGAGCGCGCCCGCCTGCTGCCGCGCCGTGCGCCGCACGCTCTGCGGCGGCTGGCCCATCGTGCGCAGGAAGGCACGGCGCATGCGCTCGGGGTCGCCGAAGCCTGTTTCTTGCGCCACCACGCCCAGCGCCAGGTTGCCCTCGTCGATCAGCGCGCGCGCCGCTTCCACGCGCAGGTTTTCCACCGCCTGCGCGGGCGACTGCCCCGTGTCGGCCTTGAAGGCGCGGCTGAACTGGCGCGGGCTCAGGTGCGCGACCTCGGCCAGCTCTTCGACCGACAGCGCATCGCGCAGGTTGGCGCGCGCGTGCAGCAGGGCCTGCTGGATGCGGTTGGAGCGCGGCTCCAGCTCCAGCAGCGTGGAGTACTGCGACTGCCCGCCCGCGCGCCGGTGGTACACGACCAGCTTGCGCGCCACGTAGCGCGCCGTCTCCACGCCCATGTCTTCTTCCACCAGCGCCAGCACCAGGTCGATGCCCGCCGTCATGCCGGCCGAGGTCCACACCGGCCCGTCGTTGATGAAGATGCGGTCGGGCTGCACCTTGACGGCCGGGTGGCGCTGCTGCAGCTCCTGCGCAAAGGCCCAGTGCGTGGTCGCGCGGCGCCCGTCGAGCAGCCCCGCGTCGGCCAGCCCGAAGGCGCCGGTGCAGATGCTGGCCACGCGGCGCGCGTTGCGCAGGCTGGCGCGCAGGTAGCGGCGCATCTTCTCGGAGGTGGGCAGGAGCGTGAGCGCGCCGGTCATCAGCAGCGTGTCGAACCGGGCCGTGCCGAAGCGCCGGGTGTCGGCGCTCACGCCCGAAGAGCTGCGCACCAGGCCACCTTCTTCCGACAGCAGCTCGACCTTGTAGACCGGCTTGCCGGCGTGGATGTTGGCAAGCTCGAAGGCGGCGATGACCGCCAGCTCGAGCACCTGGAAACCGGGAAAGACGATCAAGCCGATGCGCTTCATGGCGATGTCCTGAAAAGAGGGTTAGTGGTCATTCGGGACGACAGCCTAAACCTTCTCGCCCGACCGGGGCTGCCGCGGGGCCATGCGCCGCGGCTTGCGCACAATGGCCGCATGCCCGACCTCCGCGAATTGACCCGCCAGTTTCCCCGCCCCGGCCGCCTCGACGCCATTCTTCTGCGGCCCGCGCGCCGAGCACCCGTGCAGTCCGTCGAGGAGGCGGTGGTGCTCGAAGGCCGCGGCCTGCAGGGCGACCGCAGCAGCAAGGCCGCGAAGCCGGGCGGCAAGCGACAGGTCACGCTGGTGCAGGCCGAGCACCTGCCGGTGATCGCCTCGCTCTGCGCGCTGGACGCCGTGGCCGCCGAGGTGCTGCGCCGCAACTTCGTGGTGTCGGGGCTGAACCTGCTCGCCGCCCGCGCGCTGTTTCGCGACCAGCCGCTGGTGCTGGGCATCGGAGCAGAAGTGCTGCTGGAAATCAGCGGGCCGTGCGAGCCGTGCTCGCGCATGGAAGAAGCGCTCGGGCCCGGTGGCTACAACGCGCTGCGCGGGCACGGCGGGGTGACGGCGCGGGTGCTGCGCGGCGGGGTGGTGCGGGTGGGGGATGTGGTGAGTTGCGGGGTGGGGCATGTGGGGATTCAACCGGCAAAAGAACCGGCAAAAGAACCGGAAATTCAACCGGCAACTTGAGCGGCATTGGAATTTTGCAAGTTATTGATATATAACGCTTAAATACAACTTTTTAGCGGAAAATCAACCGGCAACATGTCCGCACCTTCAACGCCCGTTTCCGTCTACGACCAGCCTCATCAGTTCGAGCCGTTGCTTCCGACCCGCAAGCTTGGCGAACTGGGCGAAACCACGCGCCGGATCTTCGAAAAGTCGTCGGAACTGAAAGCTTCGGCAAGCCCCGAGGCGCGCACCGCGCTGCGCGAGATCGTGCGGTCGATGAACAGCTACTACTCGAACCGCATCGAAGGCCAAGGCACGCACCCCGCCAACATCGAGCGCGCGCTGAGAAGCGATTTCTCAGACAGGCCGGACGTGGCCAAGGGCCAGCGCGTTGCCCTGGCCCACATCGAGGCCGAGCAAGAGCTGGAGACCCTGGTCACGACCGAGGCCGCCGCGTTGAACAGCGGCTTTCTGCAGAAGGCGCACGAGAGCCTGTACCGCAGGCTGTCCGCGCAAGACCGCACCACCAACGATGGCCGCGTCATCGTTCCAGGCGAGCTTCGCCGTCATGACGTTGCCGTGGGGCGGCATCAACCGCCGGCCTGGGCGTCGGTCCCCCGGTTTCTCGGCCGGATGGATGAAGTCTATGGACGCCTGAAGGGCATGGACGCGGTGGTCTACACAATTGCCGCGGCCCATCACCGAATGGCATGGACCCACCCCTTCGAAGACGGCAACGGCCGCGCCGTGCGGCTGCAGACCCACTGCGCGCTGTTCCCGCTCAACGGCGGCCTCTGGTCCGTCAACCGCGGCCTTGCGCGCCACCGAGAGCGCTACTACCAGATGCTGGACGCGGCGGACAGCAGCCGCCAGGGCGACCTCGACGGCCGCGGCAACCTCAACGAGCAGATGCTCTGGGACTGGTGCAGCTACTTCCTGGCACTGTGCGAAGACCAGGTGGATTTCATGGCATCGATGCTGGACCTCGCCAAGCTCAAGGAGCGCATTCGCGCCTATGTCATGGTGCGCGGCACGGTCGACGGCATTGCGGAGTACCGCGAAGAGGCCGTCCTCGCCCTGCAGAACGTCGCGTGCGGCGGTGCCGTGTCGCGCAGCGACTTCGCGCGCATGACCGGCCTGGAAGAACGCACCGCGCGCAAGGTGATCTCGCGCTTCGTCAGCGACGGGCTCCTGAAGAGCGACGGGCACCGCGGCAACCTGAGCATCGGCTTTCCGCTCGCCTCGCTGAACATCCTGCTGCCCAACCTGTATCCCGAGGCGTCCACCGCGGTGCTGGACTGAGCCGCGCGGCGAACTCGTCGGGCGACAAGGCCGCAGGGGATTTTGAGTCCCCCTGCTCCTGGCCCGCCGCCCCCTGCCCCCGCCCCTCGCGATGCCTCCCGCCGCCATTCGGCAGGCGCCAATTCGCCCGCCGCGTCACACAATGGCCGCTCCCCATGACGCACCCGACGACAACAACGACCGCCCCCGCGCCCGACACCGCGGCGAGCCCCCAACCTCCCGCCCAGGCCCAGGCCCACATGCACTGGCAGCGCAACCTCGCCGTGTGCATGTTCGGCTCGTTCACCACCATCATCGCGATGACGCTGCTGCTGCCCTTCCTGCCGCTGTACGTGGAGCAACTGGGCGTGAAGGACCACGCCGCCATCGTGCAGTGGTCGGGCGCGGCCTATGGCGCGACATTTCTCAGCGCCGCGCTGGTGGCGCCGCTGTGGGGCCGGCTGGCCGACCGCTACGGGCGCAAGCCGATGCTCATTCGCGCGAGCCTGGGCATGTCGGTGGCGATGGCGCTGATCGGCCTGGCGGGCAACGTGTGGCAGCTGGTCGGGCTGCGGCTGCTGGCCGGGCTGCTGGGCGGCTACGCCTCGGGCTCGATGGTGCTGGTGGCCACGCAGACGCCCAAGGACCGCACCGGCTGGGCGCTGGGCACCATGTCGTCGGCCATCATGGCAGGCAACCTGGTGGGGCCGCTGGTGGGGGGCATGCTGCCGCCGCTCATCGGCATTCGCGCGACCTTCTTCGCCGCGGGCGCGATGATCTTCGTGGCCTTCCTGGCCACGGCCTTCCTCATTCGCGAGCAGAAGCGCACGCCCACCGAGAAAAAGCAGAGCGGCACGCCCGAGGCCGGCTGGGCCGCCGTGCCCGACAAGCGCCCGCTGGTGGCCATGCTCTTCACCGGCATGCTGCTGATGCTGGCGAACATGTCGATCGAGCCCATCATCACCGTGTATGTGGCCACGCTGGTCGACGACCCGAACCGCGTGACGATGATGGCCGGCCTGGTGATGTCGGCCGCCGCGCTGGGCAGCATCCTCTCGGCCTCGCGGCTGGGCAAGCTGGCCGACCGCGTGGGGCACTGGAACGTGATCGTCGGCTGCCTGGCGGTGTCGGCGCTGCTGCTGGTGCCGCAGGCCTTCGTCACCTCGGGCTGGCAGCTGGTGTTGCTGCGCTTTCTGATGGGGCTGTCGCTGGGCGGGCTGCTGCCCTGCATTGCCAGCGTGATCCGCCACAACGTGCCCGAGCGCGTGGCCGGCAACATGCTGGGCTACTCGACCTCGGCGCAGTACACCGGCCAGGTGGCGGGCCCGCTGCTGGGCGGCTTCGTGGGCGGGCACATCGGCATGCGCGCGGTGTTCCTGGGCACCTGCGTGCTGATGGCCGCGGGCGCCGGGTGGAACTGGCTGGCCAAGCGGCGCCAGCCCTAGCCGGGCGGCGCGTGTTGCGCGCGGCGGCCCCGGCGCACCTTGCCTGCTACTCCCGGATCGTCACGCTGCGGTAGGCCGCGTCGGCCTTGATCTCGGCCTCGGAGAACGGCACGCGCAGCCATTGCCCGGCGCTGTAGGCACGCGTGTAGTCGGCGTGGTGCGGCGACGCGGGGTCGTCCGAGAGCGAGAAGCTGAGCAAGGTGTGCGCCTCCACGCCGCCTTGCGGGAAGCGCACGACCTGCATGTAGCTGTTGCCGTTGGGGTTGCCGTCCATGCTGTAGCCGCCCTGGTCGAGCCGGTTGTCCGAACACAGGATGGTGAAGTAGCCCTTGTCGTCGCAGCCGCCCGACAGCGGAATCTTCCGGCCGTCGCGCGTCACGAACAGCGTGTCGCCGCGCGCAGCGTCCAGCGCGTAGCCGCTGGCCTGCACGCGGAGCACGGCCGCACCGAAGGCCTGGCGCAACTGCGCCGCGGCCGAGGCCTGCAGGCCGCGCGGCGTGCCGATGGGGTCGCTCGCGCTGAAGGGCACGGCGTACAGGCGCGACGCCGGCAGCAGCTCGGCGCGCGCCCAGAACTCGTCCCACACGTGCGCGCCGCGCGCCGTGGCCACGCCGGTGTCGTTCCATGCCTTCAGCACCGCGCAGGCGGGGCCGGTGGCCACGCTGCGCGGCGGCGAGAACACCTGCTGCGTCTGCGGGTCGGCCTTCACGGCGATGCGCCTCGCGCCGCACACCAGCGCCAGCGCGCGGGCCTTGAACAGCTCGGCCGTGTAGGCGCGGCTGTTCAGGGCGACGCGCTTCACGGTGTCGACCGTGGCATGGTTTCCGACGCCCTGGGCAATGAGGTGCCCCAGCCGCGTGCGATAGGTCTGCGGCTCCTCGCCGGTCGGGCCGAAGAGGGCCGGGTAGCCCGTGAGCGGCGCCTTCGGGTTGGCCAGCCAGTGGCTGTCGTTCATGTTGGCGACGTAGTCGTCGCGCAGCAGGCTGGGCATGCGCGAGGGGCCGACGGCGCCCTTCTGCACCGAGTCGGCGTCGGTCTGCCAGTCGCAGGCGCTGCGCGAGCCGTCGAACACCGGCACGCGCGGCATCGCGGCACCCAGGGCCTGGCCGGCCGGCGTGGTGCAGTCCTTGACCTGCGCGCTCGACACATTGGGCACCGCGCCGATATCGGCATACCAGGCCTGGGCGCTGCCGCGGCCCACCGCCACGGTGTTGACCCACGGAATGGACGCCTCTTCGCGTTGCGCCGCGACCAGCTCGCCGAGCGACCGGGCCTGCCCCCAGCGCAGCCAGGTGCGAAAGGTGCGGTAGTTGTCGGCGTTGATGTCGCGAATGGCAAAGGCCGTGTTCGCGCTCCAGCCCAGCGCCGGATCGATGGCGCCCAGGTTCACCAGCGGGCCGTAGGCCGAGGTGTACAGCGTGCGCGTCACCGGCACCACCTCGCCCGAAGGCTGCTTCACGTTCACGGTGAGGGTGCGCGGCTGCATCTTCACGGGCTGGCCGTCGCGCAGGTAGCTGGTGGCGTCGCCGGGCACCAGCTTCAACTGGTACAGGCCGAAGCGCCGCGCCGCCGACACCGTGTGGCTCCAGGCCACGTTCTGGTTGAAGCCGATGAGGATCACCGGCACGCCCAGGAACGACGTGCCGCTCACGTCGAGCTGCCCGGGAATGGTGATCTGCGCCTGGTAGAAGCGGTCCGGCCCGCGCCAGTACCAGTGCGGGTTGCCGAACAGCAGCGGGCTTTCGTCGCCGGTGGCCGCGGTGCCGAAGCCGATGACATTGCTGCCCACGCCGGCCTTGCCGCCGACCTCCATCGCGAAGCGCTGAGGTACGGACGGCGCCGCGTCGCGCGACGACAGCTGCGCGCCCGGTGGCACGGCGGTGGCGATGTTCGCCACGAAGTTGCTGTAGCCCGCCGCCAGGTTGGTGGCGTACATGCGGCGGTAGATGTCCTGCGCGGTCACGGGCCGCAGCCAGGGCGCGTCGCGGCAGGCGGCGTGCGCGGCGGCTTCGCTTTCGAGGTCGCGAAGATCGCGCAAGTACCGGTTGTAACCCGCGGCAAAGCCTTCGACCAGCCGCTGGATGCTCTCGGGCTGCGCGCGCGCCATGGCGTCGACCGCGTCGTCGGCCAGCACGTGCTTGTGGAAGAAGTCGGCGTCGATGTTCTTCGGCCGGCCGATGGTGCTGTTGGCCGGTATCTGCGCCTCGGCGCCGAAGAAATGCGAGCGCTCGCCGCGGAAGGTGACGAAGCCTTCGGCCAGCGTGCACAGGTCGTCCTGCGCCTGCGCGTAGGCGTAGCCGTAGCCCGCGCCGGCCCAGTCGTCGGCCTTGATGTGCGGCACGCCCATGGCGGTGCGGCGGATCTCGGCCTGGTAGGTGGGTTTGGAGACTGCCCGGGGTTCAGGTGCCGGGTACTCGGAGGTGCCGGCGCAGGCCGGGAGGGACAGGAGGGACAGCAGGGCCAGGGCAACCGGCACGAAAAAAAGCGGCCGGAGGCCGCGTGAAAAATTGGCGCGCATGCCTGATGACGTTTTGGCCGCGCTTTTGTTCAGGGGCGCGCGCACGCCGGCGGGCGCGCGCCCGAACCTGTGCTTACTCGCTGATGACGGCGGTGCGGAAGTCGGCGTTGGCCTTGATCTCCGCTTCGGAGAACGGCATGCGCAGCCACTGGCCGGCGCTGTAGGCGCGCGTGTAGTCGCCGTTGTGCGCGGAGGCCGGGTCGTCCGACAGCGAGAAGGTCAGGAAGGTATGGGCCTCCACCCCGCCTTCGGGGAAGCGCACCACCTGCATGTAGCTGTTGCCGTTGGGGTTGCCGTCCATGGTGTAGCCGCCCTTGTCCAAGCGGTTTTCAGAGCATGCGATGGTGAAGTACCCCGGGCCGCCACAGCCGCCGTACAGCGGAATCTTCTTGCCGCCGCGCGTGGCGAACAGGTAGTCGCCGCGTGCCGCATCCACCGCGTAGCCGCTGGCCTGTACGCGGGCCACCGCGGCGCCGAAGGCCTGCTGCAGCAGCGTGCCGGCGCTGCTCTTCAGGTCGCGCGGCGTGTGGATCGGGTCGGCCGCGTCGAAGGGCACGTTGTAGAGCGTGGCCGCCGGAATCTGCGAGGCGCGGTTCCAGAACTCGTCCCACACATGCGCGCCCTTGGCGCCGCTCACGCCGGTGCCTTCCCAGGCCTGGAGCGCGGCGCAGGCCGCCGACACGTCCACGCTCGGGCCGATGGCTTCGCTGGTCAGCGGGTCGGTGGCGATGTTGATCGTGGGCGTGGCGCACACGATGGGCAAGGCCTGCGTCCGGAACAGTTCGGCCGTCAGCGAGCGGCTGTTCAGCACCATCTGCTTGACGGAGCCGGGGGTCGCGCCCTTGGCGCCGTAGCTGTCGCTGCCGTCGATGCGCGCCTGCGCCAGCACGTTGCCCATGCGGGTGCGGAAGCTCACGGCCTCGGTGCCCGCCGGACCCATGATGTCCGGGTAGCCGGTCATCGGGGCCTTGGGGTTGGCCAGCCAGTAGCTGTCGTTCATGTTGGCGACGTAGTCGTCGCGCTGCAGGTTGGGCATGCGCGAGGCGCCGATGGCGCCCTTCTGCGCGGAGTCGGCGTCGGTCTGCCAGTCGCAGGCGCTGCGCGAGCCGTCGAAGATGGGCACGCGCGGCAGCGTCGGCTGCATCGTGGCACCCACGGCCGTGGTGCAGTCGGTGACCTGGGCCGGCGTCACGTTGGGCACGGCGCCGATGTCGGCGTACCAGGCCTTGGCGCCGCCACGGCCCACGGCCACGGTGTTGACCCACGGAATGGCCGTTTCCTCGCGCTGGATGGCGATGAACTCGTCCAGCGATTTCGCCTGGTTCCAGCGCAGCCAGTTGCGGAAGGTGCGGTAGTTCTCGCCGTTGATGTCGCGGATCGCGAAGGCCATGGACTGGCTCCACGCGAGCCCGCTGTTCAGCGGCGCCAGGTTGACCATCGGGCCGTACTCGCTCTTGTAGAGCGTGCGCGTGACCTGCGTCATGCTGCCGTCGGTGGCCTTCACCTTCACGGTGATGTCGGTGGCCTGCATCTTCACGGCGGCGCCGTCGCGCATGTAGCTGGTCGGGTCGCCCGAGGCCAGCTTCAGCTGGAAGAAGCCGAAGCGCCGCGCGGTCGACACCGTGTGGCTCCAGGCCACGTTGTCGTTGAAGCCGATGAGGATCACCGGAATGCCCAGGAACGAGGTGCCGCTGATGTTGAGCTGGCCCGGAATGGTGAGCTGCGCCTGGTAGAAGCGGTCGGGCCCGCGCCAGTACCAGTGCGGGTTGCCGAACAGCAGCGGGCTCGCGTCGCCGGTGGCCGCGGTGCCGAAGCCGATCATGTTGCTGCCCACGCCCTCATGGCCGCCCACCTGCAGCTCGGGCTCCTTCACGTTCATCGTGGCGAGCTGCACCGCGGCCTGCCTGCGCTGCCGGTCGAGTTGCCGGTCGAGCTGCCGGGTCGAGACCTTGGCGACCACCGCCGCCGCAGGCGCCGTCGCATTCGCGATCTGCGCGAGGAAGTTGCTGTAGCCGCCGGCCAGGTTGGCCGCGTACATGCGCCGGTAGATGTCGTCGCTGGTGATGGGCTTCACCCAGGCCTCGTCGCGGCACGCCGCATTCCTGGTGCCACCGGCCTTCACGTCGCGCACGTAGCGGTTGTAGCCCGCGGTGAAACCTTCGACCAGCTGCTTCAGGTTGTCGGGCTGCGCGTCGATCATCTTCTTCAGCACGTCGGCCGAGATGACGTGGCGGTGGAAGAAGTCGGAGTCGATGTTCTTCGGCAGGCCGATGGTGCTGCTGGCCAGCAGCTTGGCGTCGGCGCCGAAGTACTGCGAGCGCTCGCCCCGGTAGGTGAGGAAGGAGTCGGCCATGGTGCACAGGTCGTCCTCGGCCTGCGCGTAGCCGTAGCCGTAGCCCGCGCCGGGCCAGTTGTCGGCCAGGATGTGCGGCACGCCCATGGTGGTGCGGCGGATCTCGGCCTTGTAGGTGCCTTCGGGCGGCGGGTTGGTGGGCGTGGCCGGCGTGTTCGGAAGCGGCAGGAACGAGAAGCCGTTGCCGCCTCCCCCTCCGCCCCCGCAGGCGGTCAACGTGGCGGCCGCGGCGAGCGCGAGCAACGACAGCGGCACCAGGCCGCGACGGAAGGTCTGTCTCATGAATGAAGTCTCCAGTTGATGCTCTCTTGGCGGAGCACGTTGGAGCTTAGGGAGCGTGGATGCGCGCGGCTTGTACGCAGCCGCTGCGATGCCTAGGGTTGGTGCTGATGCGTCACGAGTGCGCGATGGCCGTCCGATGGCCGGTGATGCCCGTGTGGTGGCCATGCAAAGGCCGTGGCAACGTCAATGCAGCCCGTGCTGGCCCCACGCGTGCGAGGCCTGCGCATCGGCCGTCACGCTCACCTGGTTCGCCAGGAACGACGGCGCCAGGCCGAAGTAGCGCTGGAAGGTGCGGCTCATGTGCGCCGCGTCGGTGAAGCCGCTGACCAACGCCACGTCGGTCAGCGAGCGGTGCCCGGTGAACTGCTGCACCGTGCGGCGCACCTTGGTCCACAGCGCGTAGCGCTTCACCGAAACGCCCACCTGCTCGGCGAACAGATGCGTCAGCCGGTCGGGCGACAGGCAGGCCACGGCCGCGAGTTCGCGCAGCGCGATCTGCCCCGCGTGCGCGCGAATGGACTGAAGCACGCGGTCAATGCGCGGGTCGATGGGCGCCGCGACCTCGGGGTACTCGGTGATGGCCTCGACCAGCTTGGCGCTGAGCAGCTGCAGCCGGTCGTCGGGCAGCGCGCCGCGCTGCGCGGGTTCGAAGTCGTCGCGCAGCCGGCCGAAGCGGCGCGCGTCCACAGGCTGTATGCCGTGGCCGCCCATTCGCTTGGCGAGCATGCGGTACGCGATGGAGGCGGGGTCGAGGTTCAGCGAGAGCAGCCCGCAGCCGTCGACGTCGAGCCGGCGCGACACATGCGGCGCCACCAGCGCGGCGGTGCACTGCACGCGCGTACCGTCGGCCGCCTCGAGCGTGAAGGGATGACCGCTGACCGAGGCCAGCAGCGTGGCCGACGAACGGGCCGTCAGGCCCGACTGGATGGCCGGCGTGATGTACAGGAACCGGTCGTCCCACAGGTGCAGGAAGTTGTGCGTTGCCATGCCGTTTCGCTTCTGGTTTTGTCTCCAGCGGCGGATTCTCCACGAAGTCGGGAGCGCGGCAGGCTGTCGTGCGGCGGGCCGTGCCGCGGTGGCCCGGCCCTCGGCGCGCTACTTGTACTGCGAGAAGTTCTTCTTGTTCTTGCCGTGGATGTAGCCCGACGCGGTGATGGCCGGGTACTTCTGCGCGCCCTCGGGAAAGCCCAGGTCGGTCGGGTCGATCACGGCGTCGGGGTTGGGGTCGAAGAAGATCGCGATGGAGTGCCGCTCGTTGCCCGAGCGGTTGATCACGCGGTGCAGGTTGGAGCTGAGCGTTTCGTTCGACCAGCGGTGCAGCAGGTCGCCGATGTTGCACACCAGCGTGCCCGGAATGGGTTGCGCCGCCACCCATTCGCCCTCGCGGTTGCGCACCTGCAGGCCGCCGTTCGAATCCTGCAGCAGCAGCGTGAGCACGCCGAAGTCGGTGTGCGGCGCGGAGCCGAAGCGCTCTTCGCTTTCGTCCTTGGCGGTCGACACCGGGTAGTACACGAGCTGGCCGCGCGCCATCGGGCTGGAGTAGCGCGAGGCGAAGAACGAGCGGTCCAGCCCCAGGCCCAGCGCAATGGCCGACAGCAGGCGGTGGCCGATGCGGCACACGGCGTCGTAGTAGGGCAGCAGGTCCTGGCGCAGCGCGGGAAACTCGGCGTCGGGCCAGACGTTGTCCGCGATGAGCGAGTCGGCGCCCTTCTGCGCGACCAGGTGCGCGGCCCATTGCTCGGGGCCCCAGAAGAAGATCTCCTTCAGGTCGTGCGTCTTCGAGCCTTCGAGCCGCGCGATGCCCGAGGCCATCCAGCCGCGCTGGCTGGTGTTGACCGGGTGCAGGCCCTTCACTTCGGGCGGCAGCGCGAAGTAGTCGCGCATGGCCTGGCCGGCGCCGTCGATCACCTCCTGCGGAATGCCATGGCCCTTGATGTAGAAGAAACCGATGCGCTGCGACGCGTCCATGACGCGCCTGGCGACGTCTTCCACGGCGCCGGGCGCGTCGGCGACCAACCCGGAGATGTCGATGACGGGGATGTAGTCTTCGTCGACCTTTTTGGCCTCGAAGTAGGTCTTGCTTTCAGTGGCCGGGGTGACTGGGTTGGCCGGGAGGTTGGTGGAAGGCGTGGTGCTGGACATGTGAGTTCCTGTTCAACGAAATCGGAAACGTAAAAAGAGGGTTGCTGGAGAACGCGTTCAGCTCGCGGACAGCTCCACGGCGCGTTGCCGTGCGGCAAGCGCGGCGCGCTCGACCAGTTGGCGCAGCGCGCCGTCGTGCTCGAACACGCCAATGGCCGCGGCCGTGGTGCCGTTCGGCGAGGTCACTGCCTGGCGCAGCGAGACGAAGTCGGCACCGGGCGCATGTTGCTGCGCGGCGGCGCCCCAGGCGGTGTCGGCCGCGAGCTGCCGCGCAAGGGCCGGCGCCAGGCCCAGCGCAACGCCGGCCGCGGCCAGTGCCTCGCTGAACAGGTGGTAGTAGGCCGGGCCGCTGCCGCTGAGCGCGGTGACGGCGTCTAGCAGGGGCTCCTGCTCGACCCAGTGGGCCGAGCCCACGGCCGCGAACAGCGCCGCGATGCGCTCGCGCAGTGCCGCGTTCGATGCGCCCGCCGCGGTCCCCGCGAACAGGCCGGTGCAGCCCGCACGCAGGATGACCGGCGTGTTGGGCATGGCGCGCACGACCGGCGTGCCCGCCGGCAACGCGGCCACCAGCGACGCCACGGGCACGCCGGCCGCGATGGACACCACCGCCGCGCCGCGCATCAGCGAGGCCGGCAACGCGCGCAAGGCCTCGACGGCCTTCGCCGGCTTGACGGCCAGCACCACCAGCTCGATGCCCTCGCCCGCACCGGCTGCCACCAGCGCGTCCACGCTCGCATGACGGCCGGCGTGGGCCGCCTGCTCAGGCGTGGCGACAGGGTCCACCGCCAGCACATTGCTGGCCAGCCCGCTCGCCTTCCATGCTTCGCCCAGTGCGCCACCCATGTGGCCGTAGCCCAGGAACAAGACCTTCATTCGAAACCTTTGCTTTGAAAAAATCTGCTTTGGAGAAAACGCGGTGCGTCGTTCATCCGGTGCTTATCAACCGACGCTCATCAGGCTGGCGTTGCCGCCGGCCGCCGCCGTGTTGACGCTCAGGCTGCGCTCGATCAGCAGCCGCTCCAGCACGATGCCGGTGTCGCCGGGCGCCAGGCCCTGCAGGCCGACGATGGGGCCGGGGCGCAGCGCCAGCTGCTCGCTGATGCCGCGCAGCTGGTCGGAGTCACCGTGATGGATCACCGCGGTAAAGGCGCCTTCGTGCGACCAGTCGCCCACCCACTCCAAGGCGGCGCGCACCTCCGCCGGCAGGCGCGCGGCCAGCGCGCGCGGCGCCTCGGCATGGGGCCATGCGGCGCGCGCCCCCACGCTCAGCACCGCCGCGAGCTGGCACAGCAGGTCGGCCTCGCTGGCGGCCAGGCACAGCACCGCTTCGCGCGCCGACAGACGGTAGGCATTGCGTTCACCGGTGGGCCCGTCGAGCAGCAGCTCGGTGCCGCTGCGCGACTCGCCCGCGTAGCGCTCGCACAAGGCGGCGAGCTCGGGGCGCGGCGGCGTGGCGGTGTCGCACCACTGCCTGAGCGCGGCGAGCGGCGCCGACATTGAAAGCGGGCCGTCGCGTTGCGCGCCGCAGGCCGGCGCGCTCGACAGCAGCCGGTTCAGGTACAGCGGCCCGCCCGCCTTGGGGCCGGTGCCGGAGAGCCCTTCGCCGCCGAACGGCTGCACGCCGACCACCGCGCCGACCATGTTGCGGTTGACGTACAGGTTGCCCACCTTCACGCGCGACACGATCTTCTGGATGGTCTCGTCGATGCGCGAATGCACGCCCAGCGTGAGGCCGTAGCCGGTCGCGTTGATCTGGTCGAGCAGCGCATCCAGTTCGGTGCGCGCATAGCGCAGCACATGCAGCACCGGCCCGAAGACCTCGCGGTCGAGCTCGTCGATCTGCGCGATCTCGATGAGCGTGGGCGTCACGAAGGTGCCGGCCAGCGTGTCGCCGCCGTGTGCGCGCGCCACCTGGAACACCCTGCGGCCCTTGGCGCGCATGGCCTCGATGTGGCGCTCCAGCGCCTGCTTGGCCTCCAGGTCGATGACGGGGCCGATGTCCACGCACAGGTGCTCGGGGTTGCCCAGCGTGCATTCGGCCATGGCGCCTTGAAGCATCTCGATGGTTCGTTCGGCGATGTCTTCCTGCACGCACAGGATGCGCAGCGCCGAGCAGCGTTGCCCCGCGCTGTCGAAGGCCGAGGCGATGACGTCGGTCACCACCTGCTCCACCAACGCCGAAGAGTCCACGATCATCGCGTTCTGGCCACCGGTCTCGGCAACCAGCGGAATCGGGCGGCCCTGCGCATCGAGGCGCCCGGCAATCACGCGCTGCAGGATGCGCGCGACCTGCGTCGAGCCGGTGAACATCACGCCCTGCACGCGTGCATCGGCCACCAGCGCGGCGCCCACGGTCTCGCCCGTGCCGGGCAGCAGCTGCAGCACGCCCGGCGGCAGGCCGGCGTCGTGCAGCACCTTCACCGCCTGCGCCGCGATCAACGGTGTCTGCTCGGCGGGCTTGGCCAGCACCGTGTTGCCGGCGGCCAGCGCCGCGGCCACCTGCCCGGTGAAGATGGCCAGCGGAAAGTTCCAGGGGCTGATGCACACGACCGGCCCCAGCGGGCGGTGCGTGTCGTTGCTGAAACCCTGGCGCACGCGGGCCGCGTAGTAGTGAAGAAAGTCGACCGCCTCGCGCACTTCTGAAATCGCGTTGGCCAGCGTCTTGCCCGACTCGCGCACCAGCAGCCCGAGCAGCGGCTGCATGCGGCCTTCGAGCAGGTCGGCCGCGCGCTCGAGCATGTCGGCGCGCTCCGCGGCGGGCGTGGCCTGCCAGATCTGGAAGGCGTCTTGCGCGGACTGCAGCGCAAGCTGCACGTCTTGCGCGGTGGCGTCCTGCACGTGGCCGACGATGTCGTCGTGGCGCGCGGGGTTGCGCACCGCCTGGCGTCCGCCCGAGCCCGAGCCCACGCCGCCCCCCGTGGCAGCCGGCTGCCCCAGCAGCGGCTGCGCGAACCAGCTCTCGCCGGCCCCCTGCAGCAACGCGCTGGCCAGCGAGCCCAGCCGCTGTTCGTTCGACAGGTCGAGCCCCGCCGCATTGGCGCGATCGGCGTACAGCGCGCGCGGCAGCGCGATGCGCGGGTGCGGCAGCCCCGTCACGCCGTCGGCCAGGCCCTGCGCCTCGACCACGGCCACCGGGTCGGCCACCAGCGATTCGATCGACAGCGTCTTGTCCGCGATGCGGTTGACGAAGGAGGTGTTGGCGCCGTTTTCCAGCAGGCGGCGCACCAGGTAGGCCAGCAGCGTCTGGTGGCTGCCCACCGGCGCGTAGATGCGGCAGGGCCGCCCCAGCTTGCCCTCCGCGACCGGGCCCACGACCTGGTCGTACAGCGGCTCGCCCATGCCGTGCAGGCACTGGAACTCGTACTGCCCCTCGTAGTAGTTCTGCCCGGCCAGGTGGTAGATGGCCGCCATGGTGTGCGCGTTGTGCGTGGCGAACTGCGGGTACACCGCCTCGGGCACGGCCAGCAACTGGCGCGCGCAGGCCAGGTAGGACACGTCGGTGTGCACCTTGCGCGTGTAGACGGGGTAGTCCTCCAGCCCGTCGACCTGCGCGCGCTTGACCTCGCTGTCCCAGTAGGCGCCCTTCACCAGCCGGATCATCAGCCGGTGGCGGCTGCGCCGCGCCAGGTCGACCAGCCACGCGATGGTGCTGGCGCAGCGCTTCTGGTAGGCCTGGATCACGAAGCCGATGCCGTTCCAGCCGGCCAGCGCGCTCTCGTGGCACAGGCGCTCCAGCAGGTCGAGCGAAAGCTCGAGCCGGTCGGCTTCCTCGGCGTCGATGTTCAGCCCGATGTCGTACTTGCGCGCCAGCAGCGTGAGCGAGAGCAGCCGCGGGTACAGCTCGTCCATCACGCGCGGGTACTGCGCGCGGCTGTAGCGCGGGTGCAGCGCCGACAGCTTGATGGAGATGCCCGGCCCGCGGTAGATGCCCGCGCCCGAGGCCGCCATGCCGATGGCGTGGATCGCCTGCTCGTACGAGGCCATGTAGCGCAGCGCGTCGGCGTCGGTGAGCGCGGCCTCGCCGAGCATGTCGTACGAATAGCGAAAGCCCCGGGCCTCCAGCTTGCCGGCGTTGGCCAGCGCCTTGCCGATGGTTTCCCCGGTGACGAACTGCTCGCCCATCAGGCGCATCGCCATGTCCACGCCCTTGCGCACCACCGGCTCGCCGCCGCGCGTGAGCACGCGGCCCAGCGAATGGCTCAGGCCCGACTCGTTGTGCGTGGCCACCAGCTTGCCCGTGAGCATCAGCCCCCAGGTGGCGGCGTTGACGAACAGCGAGGTGCTCTTGCCCAGGTGCGGCTGCCAGTTGCCGTTGCTGATCTTGTCGCGAATGAGCGCGTCGCGCGTGCCCCGGTCGGGAATGCGCAGCAGCGCCTCGGCCAGGCACATGAGCGCCACGCCCTCCTGCGAGGACAGCGCGAACTCCTGCAGCAGGTTCTGCACCACGCCGGCACGGCCCGCCGCCTGGTGGTTGCGCAGCTTCTCCGACAGGCTGCAGGCCAGCCGGTGCGTGGCCGCGGCCATCTCGCCGGGCAGGCGCGCCTGCGGCAGCAACATGGACACCTGCTCGGCCTCGGGACGGCGGTAGGCCGCGGTGATGGCCGCGCGCAGCACGCTCTGCGGCAGCACGTTTTCCGCGAAGTCGAGAAAGGGCTGGTGCTCGCGCTCGGCCACGGCGGACGCGGCGGCGCTGGTCGCTTCGGCCCCGTTCGCGGCGCCCGAGCCGTCGCCGAACACGTCGGCCAGCGGGAGCCCGCGCTCCAGCATTTCAAGGTGCGAATAGATCGCGTGCTTGATCAGCCAATGCGGCGTGCGGTCGACCTTGGCAGCCGCTTTCTTCAGGCGTTCGCGGACGCTTTCGTCCAGTTTGACGCCGAGTGTGGTCAAAGACATCTAATTGCTTTGGCTTGGGAATTTAATTGGGGCGGATGTTAGTTCAACAAAGACGCAGGTGCAACCACGTCAATTGAAGGGTGCAACCTGCGACGTATATTTTAGAAGGGTTGCACCTTGCTGGCCTGCTTATTGCTGACCCAGCATTTCATGACACCTGAATCCGCTCCAGCCCGACAGCCTGCCGTCCGCAAGGCACCGCAGCGGTGCGGAAACGGCGCTTGCACTGGCAATTCCGCCCGTTCAGCGCCGCCAAAAAGGTGCAACCCAAGATCCAAAAAGGTGCAATTCTTTTCATTGCCTTCCATGCAGAAAAATTAGCGCACCCTGGGCGCCGATTTCGCGCTCAACGCATTTTTTCAACACCAATTTCTATATCTTCCCGGCAATTGCCGGGACGGGTCCTGCTGCGCATTCAATTCAATTCAATTGAATGCGCGATTTCCGAAAAATCATCTTTTCAACACTGAAGGAGTTCCCATGCAACGCAGAGCCGTATTCAATCAATTGGCAGTGGCAGGCGCCGCCGTCGCGGCCACGGCCGCCACCGCAGGCCAGGCGTTCGCGCAGGCAGCGCCGGCTTCCACCGCGCCGTCCAGCGGCTCGACGCTCGACAAGGTCCAGAAAAGCGGCGTGCTGCGCGTGGCCGTCATTCCGGGCCAGGAGCCCTACTTCCACAAGGACCTGGTCTCCAACGCCTGGACCGGCGCCTGCCTGGACATGGCCGCCGACATCGCGACCACCCTGCGCGCCAAGGTCGAGACGGTGGAGTCGAGCTGGGGCAACCAGATCCTGGACCTGCAATCGGGCAAGGTCGACCTGGCCTTCGCCGTGAGCCCCACGCCGCAGCGCGCGCTGGTCATCGACTTCTCCACGCCCATCCTGGTGCACTCGTACACCGCCATCACGCGCAAGGGCTTCGCCAAGACCACCACCTGGGAAGACCTGAACAAGCCCGCCGTGAAGATCGCGGTGGACATCGGCTCCACCCACGAGACCATCGCGCGGCGCTACTGCCCGAAGGCCAACATCCTGGGCTTCAAGACGCGCGACGAGGCCGTGCTGGCGGTGGCCACCGGCCGCGCCGACTGCACCGTGGTGCTGGCCGTGCTGGCCATCTCCACCATGAAGAAGAACCCGACGCTGGGCACGCTGGTGATCCCCAAGCCCACGCTCACCATGCCGACCAACCTGGGCATCCGCATCGAGACCGATCCGCGCTGGAAGAACTTCCTGAGCGTGTGGGCCGACGGCAACCGCTTCAGCGGCCAGACGCGCGAGTGGATGCTCAAGGGCTTCGCCGCGCTGAGCATCAAGCCGGAAGAGATCCCGAGCGAAATCCAGTTCTGATCTCGTCCGCCGCATGGAACAAGCTTCATACGCATGGGACTTCGGGTCCCTGGTGCCCTACCTGCCGCTGATCTGGCGCGGGCTGGGCGTGACGCTGGCCTTCACCGTCAGCACGGTGCTGGTCGGGCTGGTGCTCGGGCTGGTCACGGGCGTGCTGCGCAACCCGACGATGACGCGCTGGGTGAGCGTGCCGCTGCAGATCTGGACCGAGATCTTCCGCTGCACGCCGCTGCTGGTGCAGCTGGTGTGGGCCTACTACGCGCTGCCGGTGCTCATCGGCGTGGACATGTCGGCCACCACCGCCTGCTTCCTGGCGCTGTCGTTCTATGCGGGCGCCTTCTACAGCGAAATTTTCCGCGGCGGCATCGAGGCGGTCGACCGCGGCCAGTGGGAAGCCGGGCGCGCCATCGGCATGCGGCGCGGGCGCATCTTTCGCCGCATCATCCTGCCGCAGGCCTTTCCGCTCATGATTCCGTCGCTCATCAACCAGACCATCATGCAGCTGAAGAACACCTCGCTGGTGTCGGCGGTGGCGGTGGGCGACCTGCTGTACCAGGGCTCGGTGATCACCGGCGCCAGCTACCGGCCGCTGGAGGTCTACACGACCATCGCGGTCATCTACTTCGCGGTGCTCTTCCCGCTCACCCTCATTGCCACGCGGGTGGAACGCCGCCTGGCCGCCAAGTGATGTCAACGCCTTTCACTCCTCCCGGCGCGTCGCCCCAGGCCGCGCCCATCCTCGAGGCCACGGCCATCCACAAGTCCTTCGGCGACCACCACGTGCTCAAGGGCGTCTCGCTCTCGGTGCAGGCGGGCGAAGTGGTGACCCTCATCGGTGCCAGCGGCTCGGGCAAGTCGACCTTCCTGCGCTGCATGAACCTGCTGGAGATGCCCGAGGACGGGCAGCTCGGCGTGGCGGGTCACAGCTTCGCGTTCAAGGGCGCGAGCCGCGCCCCCAAGGACGCGCAGCTGGCCGCGCTGCGCGCGAACATCGGCATGGTGTTCCAGCACTTCAACCTGTTCCCGCACATGACGGTGCTGCAGAACATCATCGAAGGCCCGGTGCAGGTGCAGGGCAAGCGCCCCGACGAAGCCAAGGCGCTCGCGATGACGCTGCTGGGCAAGGTCGGCCTCGCCGAAAAAGCCGACCAGCACCCGGGGCGCCTGTCGGGCGGCCAGAAGCAGCGCGTGGCCATTGCGCGCGCGCTGGCCATGCAGCCGGCCGTGATGCTGTTCGACGAGCCCACCTCCGCGCTGGACCCCGAGCTGGTCGGCGAGGTGCTGGCCGTGATCCGCGAGCTGGCCGCCGACGGCATGACGATGGTGCTGGTGACGCACGAAATGGCCTTCGCGGCCCATGTGTCGGACCGCATCGGCTTCATGCGCGACGGCGTCATGGCCGAGATCGGGCCGGCCGAAGACATCATGCACAGGCCGAAGGACCCGAAGCTGGTGTCGTTCCTGGAACGCTTCCACGCGGCGCGCCAGGGCTGAGCCTGAACGTCGGTGCGAACGTCGGTGAGAACGTCAGTGCAGCGGCGGCGCCCCGGCGCGCGCCCTCAGCGCAGCGCCACCCCCACCGGCTGCATATGCTGCCGCACGCCCTCGAGCAGCAGCGTGGCCAGCCGGCTCGCGGGCGCTTCCGAATGCGCCTGCGCGCGGTACAGCACCAGCGAGATCTGCGGCAGCGCGGGCAGCGACAGCACCGCGCGGTCAAGCGTGCGCACGTGCGAGGGCAGGCCGAAGGGCGTGCGCACCGTCAGGCCCAGGCCGGCCGACGTGGCGGCCCACAGCGCTGCCAGGCTGGCGCTGCCGAAGGCCCGGCGCCACGGCAGGCCGGCGCGGTCGAGCACGGCGATGACGATCTCGCGCAGCGGGCACGGGGCGTCCAGCATGATGAGCGGCAGCGGCTCCCTGCTCTTCGGTTGTCGGGCGGCGCCGGCGCGGTGTTCGCGCTCGGTCCACCAGGGCGCATCGACCCGGTCGGGGGCGGTCGGGCCTATCCACAACAGCGGCAGCCGCGCCACGCGCTCGGCATGGGGCGACAGCGGCTGTTCGCCCGCGTCCCACGCCAGCGCCAGGTCGAGCTGGCCGAGTTCGAGCCGCTCGCGCAGCTCGCCGCTGCGCGCCACGCAGGCCTCGATGCGCACCTTGGGGTGGGCGCGCGCGAAGCGCCCGAGCACGGCCGGCAGCAGCGTCTCGCCGAAGTCTTCCTGCAGGCCCAGGCGCACCCAGCCCTGCAGGTCGACACCGCGCATGGCTGCGCTGGCCTCGTCGTTCAGCTCCAGCATGCGGTGCGCGTAGGCCAGCAGCGTTTCGCCAGCGTCCGTAAGTGCCAGGCCGCGCCCCTCCTTGCGGAACAGCACGGTGCCGGCCTGCGACTCCAGCTTTTTCAGCTGCGCGCTCACGGCCGAGGTCGAGCGGCCCAGCCGGTCGGCCGCGCGCGCGTAGCTGCCGAGCGCCATGCCGGTGGAGAAGGTGCGCAGCACGTCGAGGTCGAACATCACCTGGGTCATTGGAAGTCCTTGCCTGTCTGGATAGTCCTGCTTTTCAGGACGATAGACCCATTATTTTCTGATTTTCAAAACCTTCGCAACGGCGGACACTGCGCCGCAACATGACACATCCGCCCTCTTCTTCCCTCGCGTTTTCGCGCCGCCACCGCTGGAAGGTGCTCGCCGCCGGCGTGGCCGCCAACGCGGCGTTCTCGGTCGCCTTCAGCGGCATTCCCATGACCGCGGTGCTGATGCGCACCGGCTACCAGCTCGACAACGCCACGCTCGGCCTGGTGCTCGGCCTCATGGGCCTGGGCATTGCCGTGAGCGAGCTGCCCTGGGGCCTGCTGACCGACCGCTGGGGCGACCGACCGGTGCTGCTGGTGGGCCTGGGCAGCACGGCGCTGGCGCTGGTGGCGATGGCGCTGTGGGCGGCGCCTTCTTCCGGCCACATTCCGTCGCTCGGCTGGCTGGCCGCCGGGCTGTTGCTGGTGGGCCTGCTCGGCGGCAGCGTGAACGGCGCGAGCGGGCGCGCGGTGATGACCTGGTTCGACGCCAGCGAACGCGGCCTTGCAATGAGCATCCGCCAGACCGCCGTGCCGCTGGGCGGCGGCATCGGTGCGCTGGTGCTGCCCTTCGTGGCGCTGCACTTCGGCTTCGCGGCGCTGTACGGCCTGCTGGCGCTGCTGTGCGCGCTGAGCGCGGGCATGAGCTGGGCCTGGGTGCACGAGCCGCCCATCGCGAAGGCCACGCCGGCCAGCGCGATGCCGTCGGGCAGCAAGGCAGCTGAGGCGGTCGATACCACCGCCCCCGCGACCGGCCCGCTGCGCGACGCACGGGTGTGGCGCATCGTCGCGGGCATCGGCATTCTTTGCGCGCCGCAGTTCGCGGTGCTGTCCTTCGGCACCGTGTTCCTGCACGACTTCGGCCATGCCGGCCTGGGCACCATCACCGCGACGATGGTGTGCGTGCAGGTGGGCGCGATGGTCATGCGCGTGTGGAGCGGCCGCTGGACCGACCGGCGCCGCAACCGGCCCGCCTACCTGCGGGCCTGCAGCACGCTCAGCGTGGCGTTGTTCGCGGGGCTGGCGCTGCTGGTGCTGGCGGGCGGCGCGCACGCGGCCGATTCGGCGGCGCTGCGCATCGCGCTGGTGGTGCTGCTGGCGGCGAGCGGGGTGTGCGTGTCGGCCTGGCACGGCGTGGCCTACACCGAGCTCGCCACGCTGGCCGGCGCGGCCCGCGCCGGCACCGCGCTGGGCATGGCGAACACCAGCGTTTTCCTGGTGTGCTTCGTCACGCCCTTTTCCATTCCGCACCTGCTGGCGGCGCAGGGCTGGCCGCTGGTGTGGCTGGCGGCCAGCGCCTGCGCGCTGGTGGCGCTGCCGCTGCTGGTGCCGCGGCGTGGCGCTGCGTCAGCCTCGGATCAGAAGGTGGCGAAGACGGCGTTGAGCCGCTCGACGTAGCCGCGCTTGGCGGCCTCGTCGATGAAGCTGCCCTCGAAGCTGTTGGCCGCCAGCTGCCAGGCGTGTCGCACGCTCAGCCCGGTGGCCGCGAAAGTCTCCAGGAAGTTCTGGTTCATGTAGCCGCCGAAGTAGGCGGGGTCGTCCGAGTTCACGGTGGCGACCAGGCCGGCGTCCAGCAGGGTGCCCAGGTTGTGCTGCGCCAGGTCGGGGAACACGCACAGCTTGAGGTTCGACAGCGGGCACACGGTGAGCGGAATGCGCTCTTGCGCGAGCCGCGCCATCAGCGCCGGGTCCTTGGCGCTCTGCACGCCGTGGTCGACGCGCTCGACCTTCAGCACGTCGAGCGCGCTCCACACGTACGCGGGCGGGCCTTCTTCGCCCGCGTGCGCGACCAGGTGCAGGCCCAGCTCGCGGCAGCGCGCGAACACGCGCGCGAACTTCTCGGGCGGGTGGCCCACCTCGCTCGAGTCGAGCCCCACGCCGATGAACTTGTCGCGAAACGGCAGCGCCTGCGCCAGCGTGTCGAAGGCCTCTTCCTCGCTCAGGTGGCGCAGGAAGCAAAGAATGAGCGAGGCGCTCACGCCCAGCTTCGGCCCGGCCTCGACGCAGGCGCGGTGCAGGCCGTGCACCACGGTTTCCATCGCCACGCCGCGCGCGGTGTGCGTCTGCGGGTCGAAGAACATCTCGGTGTGCACCACGTTGTCGGCCGCGGCGCGCTCCAGGTAGGCCCAGGCCATGTCGAAGAAGTCCTGCTCCTTCAGCAGCACGCTGGCGCCGGCGTAGTAGATGTCCAGGAAGCTCTGCAGGTTGGTGAAGGCGTAGGCCTTGCGCAGCTCCTCGACGCTGGCGTAGGGAATGCGCACGCCGTTGCGCTGCGCGAGCGCGAAGATGAGTTCGGGCTCCAGCGAGCCTTCGATGTGCATGTGCAGCTCGGCCTTGGGCATGGCGCGCAGCAGCTCGGGCAGGCGGTCGGCGGGAATGCGGTCGAAGCGCGCGTCGTAGGTGGGGCGAAAGTCGGTCATGGGGGAGGCATCTGCGTTGTGATCGCGCACAGCATAAAGGCAGCCACCGCCCGCGAGATACACGAAACCTTACAGCTTGCATTCGCGCCCGCGCCGCGTTTTCAATAAAACGCACAAAGCTTCTATCCAGAATCCGCCGCAGCGCCGCCAATCGAAAGCTCTGCCACTCCCGTCTTTCGCCCGCCCGTCCATGCACGCCGACAGCAGCTTTTCTTCGGCAACAGGCCCGGTGCACCGACCGGTGCCCGCCCCTGCGCACCCTGCCCCGGCACCCGCCACGGACGGCCTCGGCTGCACGGCCAGCCACCTGAGCCAGGACCGCGACCTGCTGGCCAACGGCGTGCGGGTCTACCGCAAGACCGTGGACGGCCCGCAGCGCCAGCACGTGGAAACCGCCGCCAGCGGGCGCGGCGTGCTGGTGGGCGTGTCGCTGCGCGACGGCCACCGCCGGCGCGTGCTGCACGAGCACCACGCCGTGCGCCACGACTTCGGCAAGGGCGCCATCTACATCCGCGACTTCTGCGACCGCTACCGCGCCGACATGGAGACCGGCTTCGACTTCGTGCTGCTCGAAATTTCCCACGCCGCGCTCGAACGCGCCCTGGACGACCGCGCCGGCCCGCGCGCCGGCGGGCTCGCGGCCGTCACGGCCGAGCGCGACGACGTGCTCGCCCATCTCGCGCAGGCGCTGGTGCCCGCGCTGCACGATCCGGCCGACGCCAGCCTGCTGTTCGTCGACCAGGTCTGCCTGGCCGTCACCAGCTACCTGGTCGACGTGCACGGCCGCGCGGCGCCGCCGAACGAGCCGCGCACGCAGCGCGTGCTGTCGCGCTCGCACGAGGCGCGCGCCAAGGAAATGCTGCGCAGCAAGATCGACGGCGCCATTTCAGTCGCCGAGATCGCGGACGCCTGCAACCTGTCGCGCAGCTACTTCATTCACGCGTTTCGCGAAACCACCGGGCAGACGCCGCACCAGTGGCTCATCGCGCAGCGGCTGGAGCGCGCGCAGGCGCTGCTGATGGACTTCGAGCGCCCGCTGGCGGACGTGGCCGCGGCCTGCGGCTTTGCCGACCAGAGCCACTTCACGCGGGTGTTCTCGCAGTACACGGGCTCGCCGCCGGGCAGCTGGCGGCGCAAGATGCGGGTGGCGCGCTGAACGGCGCGCGCGCCGGAGCAAGTCTTTTTCTGTTTTTTTCCACACCCCTACACCCATCCTGCGAGGCCTTCATGAGCGCACCGTCCCACGCGAACCCGAACCCCCTCCTCACGCCCGACCCCGCCACCGAGCACATCCTCGGGCCGGCCTCGGCCCGCGTCACCCTCATCGAGTTCGGCGACTTCGAATGCCCGTCGTGCCGCCAGGCCCACCCGGCCGTGCAGATGATGCTGTCGCACTTCGGTGCGCAGGTGCGCTTCGTGTTCCGCCACTTTCCGCTGCGCGAGGTGCACCCGCACGCGGAGCTGGCGGCCGAGGCCGCCGAGGCCGCGGGCGCGCAGGGCAAGTTCTGGCCCTATGCAGAGCTGCTGTTCAACCACCAGAGCCACCTGGACGCCACCCACCTGGACGCCTACGCCGCGCAGCTGGGCCTGGACATGCCGCGCTTCGAAAACGAGCTGAAAGACACCGTGTACCGCCAGCGCGTGCAGGAGCAGGTCGAGCTCGGCCGGCGGCTCAACGTGCGCGCCACGCCCACCTTCTACGTCAACGGCGAGTTCACCGACGTCTCGTTCGGGCTGGAGCACCTGCGCAGCGCCATCGAGCGCGCGCTGAAGTAGGCACCGGGCGCGGCCTGCCTCAGCCCGAGGCCTGCACGGCCTCGACCAGGTAGCGCACGAAGGCCTTGCCCGCGTCGGGCAGCGCGCGGCCGGCCAGGGTCTCGATCTCGAGGTGGCGCTCGTTCATCTCGCGGTCTTTCAGGGCAATGGCGACCAGCGCCTTGCTCTGCAGCAGCGTGCGCATCGACAGCGCACCGTAGAAGGCGATGCTGCCGCCGCCGGCCGCGGCAAAGCTCAGCAGCGCGTTGGCGTGGTTGCTCGACATGGCCTGCGCATAGCGCAGCCCCTGGCGGGTGCAGCTGGCGTCCAGCAGCCGGCGGATCGAGCTGTCTTCCTGCGGCAGCCCCAGCGGGTAGGCCACCACCTGGCGCAGCGTGAGCTGGCGCTGCTGCGCCAGCGGATGGTCCCTGGCCATCACGGCCAGGATGGGGCTGGGGTGGCGCAGCTCGATCTCGATGCCGGGCTCGGGCACCGCGCTCAGCGTGATGCCCACGTCGGCCTCGCCGTCGCGCACCCGCCGAGAAACGTCGCCGGGCGGGCACACCTCCAGGTGAAAGCGGATGCCCTCGTGCTTGCGCCTGAAGCGCGCCACCAGCGTGGGAATGAAGTCGAAGGCGAAGCCCTCGGTGCTCGCGATGCGCACATGCCCGCTGCGCAGGCCGCGCAGGCCCGCGATGTCGTTCGCCACGCGCTCGATGTCCTGCTGCGCCCGCTTCGCATGCGCGGCCAGCAGCTCGCCGGCGGCGTTGGGCACCATGCCCCGCGCATGGCGGTCGAACAGCAGCGTGTCCAGCTCGCGCTCCAGCCGCGCCACCTGGCGGCTCACCGCCGAGGGCGCCACGTTGAGCTTGAGCGCCGCGTCCTTCACCGAGCCCGTCTTCACGACCTCGAGAAAGTAGCGGACCGCGGTTTCCTGCAAGGCGCGAAGCGTCACGAATTCCTTCGGTGGAAAGGGGTGCGCCGCGGCGGTGTGAAGACGGCGCCGATTGCCGTTTCGGCAACGCACGATTCTAAACATTGCGCTTGTGGCAGCGTGTTGCGGCTCCTAGGATGAACCTGCGAGCCCTACCGGCCCGCACTGGCCCGCACCGGTCCACGCTGGCCGGCCTTTTCCCTAGACCCCAGGAGTTCCCCCGATGAACCGTCTCCCGCTCATGGCACGCATGGCATGGCTGTGCTGCTTCGGCTTCGGCGCCCTGCCGTTCGCCGCCCTCGCCGCCGAGACCGGGTTCCCCTCGCGCCCGCTCACGCTGGTCATTCCCTTTCCGCCCGGCGGCGCGACCGACGTCAACGGCCGCGTCATCGCGCAGCGCCTGGGCAAGGAGCTGGGCCAGCCCGTGGTCATCGAGAACCGCGCGGGCGCCGGCACGGTGATCGGCGCGAGCTACGTGGCCAAGGCCGCGCCCGACGGCTACACGCTGCTGGTCAGCTCGGGCACCACCTTCACCGTGAACCCGGCCATTCGCGCCAACCTGCCCTACGACCCGGTGAAGGGCTTCGACCCCATCGGCATCGCCGGGCGCACCGGCCTCGTCCTGCTGGCCAATAGCGAGGTGCCGGTGAAGACGGTGCAGCAGTTCGTCGACTACGTGAAGGCCTCGCCCGGCAAGTACTCGTACGGCTCCTTCGGCACCGGCACCACCGCGCAGTTCGCCGGCGAAAGCGTGCTGCACGCGGCCGGCCTGAAGATGACGCACGTGCCCTACAAGGGCAGCGCGCCGGCCATGACCGACCTGATGGGCGGGCAGATTCCGTTCAGCATCGACACCGTGAGCGCCGCCATCCCGCAGCTGAAGAGCGGCAAGATCAAGGCCATCGCGCTCACGACGGCCAAGCGCTCCGCGCTGCTGCCCGACGTGCCCACCCTGGCCGAGAGCGGCTACCCCGACATCGACATGGACACCTGGCTTGTGCTGGCCGCGCCAAAGGGCCTGCCCGCCGACGTGAAGGCCAGGCTGGAGAAGGCGCTGGCCGTGACCATCGCCGACCCCGACACCCGCGCCAAGCTGCTGGCCCAGGGGCTGGAGCCGGCCTACAGCAACGCCGCCGCGGCCAGCGAGCTCATCAACCGCGAGCTGCCGCTGATGCGCGCGGTGGCGGCGCGCGCCAACATCACCGCCGACTGATGAACACCACGCACACCCCCGCACGCAATCCGGTACACACCCCCGTGGAAGGACGCCAAGAACCCGGCGCCGACCTCGTCGAGACCTCCGCCGTCGCGCTGCGCCGCCTCATCGGCCGCAAGCAGATCTCGCCCGTCGAGCTGCTCGACGCCTGCATCGCGCGCATCGAGCGCGTGAACCCGTTCGTCAACGCCGTGACCGCGACCTGCTTCGAGCGCGCGCGCGCCGAGGCCCGCGCCGCGGAAAGCGCCGTGATGCGCGGCGACACCCTGGGCCTGCTGCACGGCCTGCCGCTGGGCGTGAAGGACCTGGAACCGACCGAAGGCCTGCTCACCACCTGGGGCTCCGCCATCTACCGCGACCACGTGCCCACGCAGGACATCGAGCTGGTGGCGCGCCTGCGCCGCGCGGGCGCCATCGTCGCGGGCAAGACCAACGTGCCCGAGATGGGCGCGGGCGCCAACTCGCGCAACGCGGTGTGGGGCGCCACCGGCAACCCGTTCGACCCCAACCTCAACGCGGGCGGCTCCTCGGGCGGCTCGGCCGCCGCGCTGGCCTGCGACATGCTGCCGGTGTGCACCGGCTCCGACACCGGCGGCTCGCTGCGCATTCCCGCGGCCAAGTGCGGCGTGGTGGGCTTCAGGCCCTCGCCGGGCGTCGTGCCCAGCGTGCGCAAGCCGCTGGGCTGGACGCCCCTTTCGGTGGTCGGCCCCATGGGCCGCACCGTGGACGACGCCTGCCTGCAACTGGCCGCCGCTGCCGGCATGAGCGCGGGCGACCCGCTGAGCTACCCGCTGGACCCTCTGTCGTTCCTGGCGCCCGCGCACGTCGACCTGGCCGGCCTGCGCGTGGCGTGGACCGAAGACTTCGGCACCTGCGCCGTGGACGACGGCATCCGCGCCACCTTCCGGCAAAAGATGGGCGCCATGCGCCACCTGTTCGCGCGCTGCGACCCGGTCGACTTCGACATGGGCGAGGCGCACCGCTGCTTCGACGTGCTGCGCGCCGAGGCCTTCGTGGCCGGCATGCACGCGGCCTACGAGCGCGACCCCGCGAGCCTGGGCCCCAACCCGCGCGCCAACTACGAGATGGGCGCGCGCATGAGCCTGCTCGACAGCGCCTGGGCGCAGGCCGAGCAGACCCGCCTGCTCCAGCGCTTCCAGGCAACCTTCGCCGACTACGACCTGGTGCTGTCGCCGACCACGCCGGTCTCGCCCTTTCCGTGGACGCAGCTGTACGCCAGCCACATCAACGGCGAGCCGCAGGCCAACTACTACCGCTGGCTGGCGCTGACCTACGTGGTCACGCTGACAACGCACCCCGCCATTTCGCTGCCCTGCGGGCTCGACCACGCGGGCATGCCCTTCGGGCTGCAGGTGGTGGGCGGCTTTCGCGCGGACCACCAGGTGCTGGGCGCGGCACGGGCGATGGAAGAAGCCTTCGCGGCGCATGCGCAACTGCGCCGGCCGCGGCCCGACCTGGCCGCATTGCGCGAGGCGCAGCCCGCGCTGCGCTCGATCGTGACCACGCCGCCGGTGTTCAACAGCGCCGCAGCGGGCACCGCCGCCGTGTCGGCGGTCTAGGGCTATATAGGGCTATATCGGGCCGTATAGAGAAGCGCAGCTACCTGAAAGCGAGAGGAAAAGCCTGCGCGGGCCAGCCCGCATGCCGCTGCTGCCACGCCGGCTCGCGCCGCAGCAAGGGAGCGTACGCATGCAGCTCCTGCGGCGCGATGTCGTAGGTGCGCCGAAACGCCCGCGTGAAGCTCGACGCGTTGTTGAACCCCAGCCCCGCCGCGATGTCCTGCACGGCCAGGTTCGGGAAGCGCACCAGCTCGTCGGCGGCCGTTCGCAGCCTGCGGGCGCGGATGTACGCGGCCAGCCCGCCGTGGTGCAGGAACAGGCGGTACACGCTGGCGCGCGACAGCTGCAGCGACTGCAGCACGCTCTCGGGCGACAGCCCCGGGTCGTGCAGGTGCGCCTCCACGTGGCGGCAGACCTGGCCGTACACCGCGGCGCGCACCGCCGCACGCGCGTCGCCCGACAGCCCCGCCTCCCGGCTGAAGGCCGCCACCAGCAGCTGCACCGTGGTGCGAAAGCTGTCGCCCGCGTCGTCGCGGGCCAGCCCCACGATCTGCCGGCTGAGCGCCAGCAGGTGCGACACCAGCATGCGCGTGAGCGGCGTGTTGGCCTCCACCCGCCGGCCGTGCAGCGAGGCGGCATCGGGAAAGGCCTTTTCCACCACCACCCGCGGCACGAAGAACATCAGCATGCGCCCCTCGTGGCTGCGGATGGTGCAGGGCTGGTCCATGTCCAGCGCCAGGATGCTGGGCACTTTGGGCGCGCGGTGCTCGTCCGCGCGCATCCTGTGGCCGCGGAACTCGGCCGGAATGCCTTCGACGAACAGGTTGAACGAGATGTCGCGCACGCTCTCGGTCGACACCCGCCCCAGCGAGCGCACCGCCACATTGGGGCCGGTGCGCATGTCGAAGAAGGTCAGGTCGTCGACCGTGTAGCGCGCGAACGAGGCGTCGAACACCGCCCCGTCTTCGAGCGCCGGCACGGGCTGCACGTCGTAGACGGTGCTCATGCGCTCCTGCCAGGCCGGCAGGCTGTGGCGGGCGTCGCCCTGAACCCCGAAACTGCTGTGGACGATGCCGGGGGCCAGCATGGGAGGCTGCGGGGGCAGGAGCAAGCGGTCTGAAAGGAATCGATCTTCGGACATCACAAGGCAGGCAAAAGCACAGGAAGCACAAGAAGCAGGGGGTTCGAACGACGGCGCGTTCGGCGCGAAGTTATACGAAAAGAGTATGACATTGCATCTCGAATCGGTATTTCCGAATATGACAGCCGCTGCCTAGCATGCGCCCATAAACAGGAGACGAGACATGAAGAGGATCGACACACTGGCGCTGGTGTGCGCCGCCGGCATGGCATGCACGGCAATGGCACAGCCGCAATCGCAAACCCAATCGCAACCCCAGGCCGCCCCCTGGCCGCAACGCGCCATCAAGATCGTGACGCCCACGCCCCCCGGCGTGGGCTCCGACCTGTTCGCGCGCAGCTACGCCGAGCAACTTTCGCGCCTGCTGAAGGTGCCGGTGATCGTGGAGAACAAGCCAGGCGCGCTCTCCACCATCGGCACCGACGCGGTCGCCAAGGCCGCGCCCGACGGCTATACGGTGCTGTTTTCCACCAGCAACCCGTTCACGATGACGCCGTTCCTGCTCTCCAAGCTGCCCTACAGGCCCACGGAAGACCTGGTGCCCGTCACGCAGGCGCTGAAGGGCGGCTCCTTCATCGTGGCGAACAACGCGGTGCCCGCGCGCAACGCCGATGAACTGGTCGCGCTGGCCAGGCGGCAGCCCGGGCATGTGAGCTTTGCCTCGTACGGTTCGGGCAGCACCTCGCACCTGGGCTTCGAGCTGCTGCAGGAGGCAGCCTCCGTGCAGATGCTGCACGTGCCTTACAAGCAGGGCGCCATGCCCGACGTGATCGGCGGGCAAGTGATGCTGGGCTTCGAGCCACCCATCTCCGCCCTGCCCAACATCAAGGCCGGGCGCGTGAAGGCGCTGGCGTACACCGGCAGCCAGCGCAGCCCCGCCCTGCCCGACGTGCCGACGCTGGCCGAGCGCTACCCCGGCCTGGAGGTGTCGACGTGGCTGGGCTTCTGGCTGCCCGCGCGCACGCCGCAACACATCGTCGAGCGCCTGGGCCAGGCGATCCATACCGCCACGCGCTCGCCCGAGATGGCGCGGCAGATCGCCGACGCGGGGCTGGAGCCCATGGGCACCGGCCCTGAAGACACGCGCGCCATCATCGAGCGCGAAGCCGCCACCATGGGCCGGCTCATCAAGACCAAGGGCATCCGCATCGACTGACGCGGGCCAGCCTCCTCTTTTTTCCTTTTTCTTCCGTTCGCTCCCGCCTTCGAGACCACGCCGACAACGGCGGTGGGCTCCTGGCACTGGACCCTTGCGCCACGCAAGGGCCGCGGGAGCGCGCGCGCCCTGTTCACGCCTTTTTTCTACAACCAGGAGACAACACCCCATGATCCGTTCCACCCTCGTGCTCGCCGCGGGCTGCCTCGGCCTGCACGGCCCCGCGCTCGCGCAATCGACTGTGTCCCTCTTCGGCACGGTCGACCTCAACCTCACCTTCGCGAAGTCGGGCGGGCGCTCGGTCCGCGCGATGGACCAGGGCGGCAACGTGCTGCCCAGCCGGCTGGGCTTTCGCGGCACCGAAGACCTGGGCGGCGGGCTGGCCGCGAGCTTCTGGCTCGAGGCCGCCACGCTGCCCGACACCGGCGAGTTCCAGGGCGTGGGCTGGCAGCGGCGCTCCACCGTGAGCCTCTCGCACAACAGCTTCGGCGAGCTGCGCTTGGGCCGCGACTACACGCCCAGCTTCTGGAACGTGTCGCAGTTCTCGCCCTTCGGCACCGTGGGCGTGGGCGGCTCCAGCAACATCGTCGAAGGCTGGCCCTTCGGGCTCGGCGGCGCGAAGACGCTGGTGCGCGCCAACAACTCGGTCGGCTACTTTCTTCCGCGCAACCTGGGCGGCTTCTACGGCCAGGTCATGGTGGCGATGCCCGAGGGCCAGGAGGGCATGAAGTACTCGGGCGCTCGGCTGGGCTATGCGTCGGGCCCGCTCGACATCGCGGCCAGCTACGGGCAGACGCCCGTCGAAGGCCGGCGCTACCGCAACGCCAGCCTGGGCGGCAGCTACGACTTCGGCGTGGTCAAGCTCTACGCCAACTACCTGCGGCAGAAGAACGCGCCTGAGAGCCAGACGCACGCGATGCTGGGCCTGAGCGTGCCGGTGGGTGCGGGCGTGATCAAGGCATCGGTCGCGCGCGCCAACCGCTCGGGGCCGGGCGTGGACGCCGACGACGCCACGCAGGTGGCGCTGGGCTATGTGCACTGGCTCAGCAAGCGCACCGCGGTGTACGGCACCTGGTCGGTGGTGCGCAACAAGGGCAACGCGGCCTATGTGGTGACCGATGCGCTGTCCGACCCGCAGGCCGGCGCGAACTCGCGCGGCCTGCAGTTCGGCATTTCGCACAACTTCTGAGCGAGAGAGACAAAAACAAAGACCGGGCGCTTCGCGCGTCCGGTCTTCAGGTCTTCAGGTCTTCAGGTCTTCAGGTCTTCAGGAGAAATACCGCGGATAGCCCGCGCCGTCGAGCCCCGGCACCACCACCGCGCGCGGGTCGTTGCCGGCGGCCTCCAGCAGGTCGGCCGCGTAGTCGGTGACGCAGCCCGCGAGCAACTGGCGCGGGTCTTCCAGAATCACGCGCAGCCGGGTGTTCAGCGCGTGCCAGTCGTCCGGCCCGGCAATGGCGGGCATCTCGCTCACCTCCGTGGTGCCGGGCTGCAGCACGGGCCGGCTGCCACGGCCGGGCGCAAAGCGCGGATAGCCCTCGTACATCAACGGGCCCAGGTCGCTCATGGCGCGCGTGGCCCACCACAGCTTACGCATCGGCGCCTCGTGCGCCGCCACGGCCGCCAGGTCGACCGGGCGCTCGAAGGTGGGCGCCGGCGCGTGCGGCGCGATGTACACGCGCTCCAGCGGCAGCGCATGGTGCGAAGACGCCAGCACCATCGCGCACACCGCGTTGGTGCTCCACGTGACGCCGGCGGTGGGCCGGCCCTGCTTGCCCACGATGAGCACCATGGCGTTCGCCCAGTCGATGCGGTGCCGCTCGAACCACGCGATCGCGCGGTGGGCGGTGTCGAGCCCGACCAGGAAAAAGGTCGCGATCATCACCTGGTTCATCGGCACGCTCGCGCCCACGGCATCGCCGCTGGCTTCGAGGCAGTGCGCGCGCAGGTCGGCGGCGGTGAGCGTCTCGGGCTGCGCCAGCGCGCGGGCGATGTAGCGCTCGGTCAGTTCGCAGGCGTACTGCACCATGTTCGCGATGTCGGTCTCTCGTCCCTGGTAGGCGGGCACCGCGATGTGGTCGCGCCAGAGCGCGACGCTGTTCGCCGCGCGCGCCGCCGCGGTGGCGGCGAGCAGGCGCTCGGCCTCGCTGCGCCACAGCGTGCCTGCGGGGTCGATCTCGCGCAGGCGCACCAGCGAGGCCAGCGCGGGCCCGAAGTGCGACACCGCCGCCAGCTCCTTGAAGCCGCGCGTCGTCAGCCGGTAGCCCTCGACCTCGGGCGGCTTGCCGCGCCCGGGAAAGAGAATGAAGTCGGCCGCCGTCGCCACGATCAGCGCCGCGTCGGGCGCGGCCTCGGCGGTGGCGCGGGTCATCTTCGCGCCCAGGCTGTCGGGGCTCGCGGTGTAGGTCTCGAACAGGCGCAGGAACTCGGGGCTCTGGAAGTTGGGCGTGCTCATCGGGCGTCTCCCGGCTGTGCCTGCGTTTGCGCCTGCGTTTGCGCCTCCCCCAGCCGGTACACCTTGCTCGGCGTGCGAAAGCGAATGTCCGCGCCCAGGCTGTTGGCGACCACCAGGTAGGCCTGGCCGTCTTCCTCGAAGGCGCAGGCATCGGTGCCGCCGAGCGTCGGAAACTCGCGCCGCACCGCCAGCCGGCCGTCGACGAAGCGGTAGCCCACCGAGGTCATCGAGGTGATGGGTGCCTCGCGGCTGCCCAGCAGGAAGTTGACCTGCACCAGCTCGCCGCCCTGCGCGTCTTCGCGCCAGATGAACTCGCGCCCACCGGGGCCGCTCAGCGTCTGGTGCGCAACGAAGCCGCAGCCCTTGCCGCTCCAGCGCAGCAGCACCGTGTCGTCATGCAGGCAGGCAAAGGCCAGCCACGCTTCGCCGCCGTGCTCGAAGAACTGGAAGGCGCGGCCGGTCTTGCCCTCGAGCGACTGGAAGTCCTCGAAGCGCGTGCCGCTCCAGAGCATCACGCGCGAGGGCGCCACATGGTCCGCGTAGGCCAGGAAGCGCTGCTCCCCGATCTCGAAGAACGCAAAGTTGTAGCCCCACACCGACTCGATGACCTGGAACTCCACGAAGCGCTCGCCGTTCCATTCGTACAGGGCCGATTTCGACGGATGCCGCGGCACGTTGCCTTCCATGGCCACGCCCTGCGCCAGCGCAAGAAAGTGCCGCTCGCCGATGGCGAAGTGCGTCCACTGCTTGGCTGCAAAAGTCGGCACGCGCTGCAGCTCGGTGAAGGCGCCGTCCTTCAGTTCGAAGATGACCGAGTCGACATTCAGCTCGTAGGGCCCGGTGCCCGACTTGAGGCTGGCGGTCGCCAGGAAGGCGCGCTCGCCGATGCGGAAGAACTCGGCGTCTTCCCCGCCCGGCACCGGCAGCCGCGCGTGCGCCTCGAAGGCGCCGCCCTGCCAGCGGTAGACGAGCGCGTCGACGTTGCTGCTGTCGCCCACGGTGATCATCGCGGGCTGGCCCGGCACGTCGAGCGCCAGTTGCGGTACCACGAGGTAGCGCGTGCCGTCGTGAACGAAGGTCTCCACGGCGCGTGCGCCGGAGGTGTCGAGGTCCTGGATGCTGTGCATGGTGGGGCTCCCTGGGGTCGGCATGCGCACCTTACTGCGAAAGCGGCCCGAAGCCGAACAGCCGCGCCGGGTTGTCCACCAGGATGCGCCTGCGCGCGTGCGCACCGGGCACCCAACTGGCGAGCAGGTTCAGCAGCTCGCCGGTGTCGCGCCCGCCTTCCGGAATGTGCGGCCAGTCGCTGCCCCAGATGGTGCGCTCGGGGAGCGCGTCGACGATGGCGTGCGCCAGCGGGCGCAGCTTGTCGTAGTTGCCGTCCTTCGCCACGCGGTAGGGGCCCGAAAGCTTCATCCAGCCGCGCCCGTCGGCCAGCACGCGCAGCAGGCGGTCGAAGTCCTGCCGCGTGAGGCCGTCGCTTTCCAGCATGTAGCCCATGTGGTCGATGACGAAGTCGGCATCGATATCGCCCAGGTACGGAATGAGGTCGCGCACCACCCAGCCCGGCGTATAGAACTGCAGGTGCCAGCCCAGCGCCTGGGTCTGGCGCACGCTGCGCTGTATGTACCGCACCAGCTCGGCGGTCGGCAGCGACGAGCGCAGGAACAGGTCGAGCCGCAGCGCGCGCACGCCGCGCAGGTGCATGTCCTGCAGCGCGGTCTGCGCGATGTCGTCGGCCACCATGGCCACGCCGCGCGCGCGCTCGCCGGCGACGTCCAGCGCGTCGAGCATGCAGCGGTTGTCGGTGCCGTAGAAGCTGGGCTGCACGATCACGTAGCGCGCCAGGCCCAGCGACGCGCACATGGCGTCCAGCTTGGCGAGGGGGCCGTCGGGCAGCGTGTAGTGCGGGTGCGCCACGTGCGGGTAGCGCGCTTCGCTCTCGAACACGTGCACGTGCGCGTCGCAGGCGCCGGCGGGCACGTCGAACGACGGCCGCGCGAGCGTGTCGGCGGCGCGCATGGGCTTGGAGGTGAGGATGTCTGCAGAGGTCATGGCGAGTCGGAAGTTTCGATGGAGGCGAGCGCCAGCCGCACGCGCTCGTGCGCGGCGGCCAGCAGGAGATCGGTGTCGATGCCGGTCATGAGGAAAGGGGCCGCGCCGCGGCGCACCAGCTCGGCGGAATAGGCCGCGTCGGCGATGCCGCCGATGGCCAGCGGCTTGCCCGCGCGCAGGCAGGCGGCCAGCGCGGCCTCGTGCGCCTCGCGCACCCGCGGGTGGCGAAAGTCGCCGGGCACGCCCAGCTCCGCGCTCAGGTCGTTGGTGCCGATGCCCACGATGTCGATGCCCGGCACGGCGGCAATGCCGTCGATGTTGGCGATGCCCAGCGGGCTTTCGATGAGCACCTTCACGGCGGTGGCGCGGTTCATGGCCGCGTTGAACTCGGCCGCGGGCAGCTTGCGGTAGCCCAGGTGCGGCAGCGCGCCGATGGCCGAGCGGTGGCCCAGCGGCGGAAAGCGGCAGGCCGCCACCAGGTCTTCGGCCTGCGCCACGGTCTCGATGCGCGGCGCGATGATGCCCGCCGCGCCGCCGTCGAGCAGCCGGCCGATCACGCCGTACTCGCGCTCGGGCACGCGCACGAAGGGCATCAGCCCGATGTCGAGCGCCGCCGCGCAGATCTGCGCCGCCGCATCGATGCCGATGCCGCTGTGCTCCAGGTCCACCCAGATGGCGTGGTGGCCGCTGGCCTTGGCGATGCGTGCGATCTCGGGCGTGCGCGAGCAGCGGATGCCCAGCGCCGCCACCGGCAGGCGCTGCCGCAGGCGGCTCACGACGAGGTTGGTCGATGCGTCGGCGGGTGCCGAAGCCGTGTCTGGGGCCATGCGGAGTGTTCCTTCAGATGCGTTGCGAATGCGTGGTTGTGCGGTTGCGGGTTGATGCTAGAGAATGGTCTTCATACCGGGAAATACCGAATTCGGATGGCTTTCGATACGCAGGAGATATCGTGGAACTTCGACACCTTCGCTACTTCGTCGCCGTGGCCGAAGAGCTCAACTTCACCCGCGCCGCCGAGCGCCTGTACATGGCGCAGCCGCCGCTGAGCACGCAGATCCGCGCGCTCGAAGAAGAGCTGGGCGTGCAGCTGTTCGAGCGCGACAAGCGCCGCGTGTACCTCACGCAGGCGGGGCGCCACTTCCTGGACCGGGCGCGCACCATCCTCGCGTCGGTGCAGAGCGCGAAAGACGAAGTGCACAGCGCCGCCGTCGGCGAGATCGGCAAGCTCAACCTGGGCTTCACCGCGTCGTCGATGCTCACGGCGGCGCTGCCCGCGGCCATTCGCGACTACCGCGCGAGCTTTCCGGCGGTGGAGCTGCGGCTGCAGGAAATGGCCTCGATGCACCAGCTCGACGCCATCAACGCCCGCGCGCTCGACCTGGGCGTGCTGCGCAAGCCCAACGTGGGCATTCCGGTGGGGGTGACCATCGAGGAGTGGTACTCGGCGCCGCTGGTGGCGGCCATGCCGCAGCAGCACGTGCTCACGCGCGGCAAGGGCATCCACATCAAGGAGCTGCAGGACGTGCCGCTCATCGTCTACCCGCGCGACGCCGGCATCGGCCTGTACTGGAAGGTGCAGGAGCTGTGCGCCAAGGCGGGCTTTCGCCCGGCGGTGATGCACGAGACGCGCGAGGCCTCGACCATGATCGGCCTGGTGGCCGCGGGCTTCGGCGTGGCCATCGTGCCGAACGACACGCAGTGCATCCAGCTCGAAGGGGTGCTGTACAGCCGCATCCTCGACAAGGACGCCGTGTCCAGCCTGTACCTGGGCTACCGCGACGCCGACGCCAACCCACACCTGGACAGCCTGCTGCGGCTGCTGCGCGCGAGCCGCAACCGCTAGCCGACCAGTCCGCCAGCTCGCCAGCCCGCTCGAAGGTTCAACCGCCGGACCGGTCCGCGGGCCGGCTGCGCGCCACCCACCCCAGCGCCGCCGCCGCGACCAGCGCCGGAATGGCCGCCAGCATGAACAGCCGGCTCCACGAGAGCTGCGCGCTCATCAGCATCCCGCCCACCAGCGGCCCGACGATGGAGCCGACGCGGCCGATGGACATCGACAGGCCGACGCCGGTGGCGCGCACGCTGGCCGGGTAGTAGTGCACGCACAGCGCCGGAATGTTCATCTGCCCGCCGATGACCAGCAGCCCGATGGCGAACACCAGGCAAAAGGCGACAAGCTCGCCGCCCATCTCCCTGCCGACCACGCTGTCGACGACATGCAGGCCGAACAGCGGCACCAGCAGCGCCCCCAGCGCCAGGCAGATGGCCACCGGGCCGAAGGGGCTGCGCCGCGCCACCACGAAGGACATGGCGAAGGCCCCGGCCACGCCGCCCACGTTCAGCATCACCCCGGCCAGCGCCGAGCGTTGCGGGCTCATGCCGTTCATGGCGAGCACGCTGGGCGTCCAGCTCAGCAGGAAGTAGCTGACCAGCAGGATCATGAATGCGGCGGTCGCGATCATCGCGGTGCCCATGGCCCGGCCATCGGCGACCACCTCGGCCAATGGATGCCTGACGGGTGACGGCGAGGCGCTGCCGCGTGCCGGGTCATTCGCTGGTTCATGCTTCGGCTCGGACATCGCGAACACCAGCGGCAGCAACGCCAGCGCGAGCGTGCCGCCGCCCACGAAGATGCCGCGCCAGCCCACCTGCTGCATCAACGCGGCGGTGATTGCGCCGCCAGCCACCGCGCCGATGGGAAAGCCCAGGAACATGCGCGACACGGTGGCGCTGCGCCGTTCGGGATGCGCATGCTCGGCCGCGAGCGCCGAGATGGTGGGAATGGCCCCGCCCAGCCCGATGCCCGACAGAAAGCGCCACGCCATGAGCTGCTCCGGCGAGTTGGCGCCGGCGCTCAGCAAAATGAAGCCGCCCGCCACCGCGATGGAGCCCAGCAGCAGCCTGCGCCGCCCGAAGCGGTCGGCCGCCGCGCCCACGGCCACGGCCCCCACCACCGCGCCCGCGAAGCTCATGGCGAACACCTTCCCGAAAGCGCCCGGCGGCATGCCCCATTCCCTGGACACCAGCGGCGCGACGAAGGAGAGCATGAGCGTGTCGTACCCGTCGATCAGCGCGACCAGGAAGCAGACGACAACGGCGAAGCGGCTGGCGCGCGACGTGCGCGAGCCGCCGGGGAGCGGACGGGCCGCCCCGCGCAGGGGGAGCGATGACATGGTTTTCTTGTCTCCTTCGGTGGTGCGCCTTGCGCGCGCGCCCACGCCGTCAAATCACGGGCAGGGTCGGCGTCGCAGGCGCTGTGTCCGGCCGATGCTAGGAGTGGCCATGCATATCCGCCAATACATTTTCAGGGGGCCATTTGGGTAGCTTTGGCGTATGGATCGGCGCCTTGGACCCACGGGGACGGTCTACGCCAGCGCAGCTTCCACGCCCGCACCCAGCGCCTCGTCCACCAGCCTGAAATGCGCCACCTGCCGACGCTGGATGGCCTCGGGCACGCCGGCCATCGCCGCGGCGAGGTTGGCGGCTAGGCGCGCGCGCTCGCCCTCGTCCATGCGCCGGTACAGCACGCTGGCTTGTGCGTAGTCGCCCAGCCCCTGGCGGTCGTCGAAGCGCATGGCGTCGCCCTGCAACGCCAGCGCGGGCTCCGCGTGGCGGCGGTCGGGGCGCGGGCCGCCGAAGGAGTTGGGCTCGTAGTAGGCGTCGGTGCGCGGCGGCACGTTCAGCCGCATGGCGCCGTCGGCGTGGTACGTGTGCACCGGCGACTGCGGGCGGTTCACGGGCAGCGCCGCATGGTGCGTGCCCACGCGGTAGCGCTGGGCGTCGGCATAGGCCAGCAGCCGGCCCTGCAAGAGCTTGTCGGGCGAGATGCACAGGCCCGGCACCAGGTGCGCCGGGTTGAAGGTGGCCTGCTCCACCTGCGCGAAGTAGTTGTCGGGGTTGGCGTCCAGCGTGAGCTCGCCCAGCTCGGTCAGCGGAAACATGTCCTGCGGCCAGACCTTGGTCGGGTCGAAGGGGTTGAACGGCAGCGCCTCGGCCTGCGCGTCGCTCATCAGCTGCACATGCAGCGACCAGCGCGGATGCTCGCCGCGCTCGATGGCCTCGAACAGGTCGCGCTGCGCGCTCTCGCGGTCGTCGGCGATGGTGTCGCGCGCCTGCGCGTCGCTCAGGCAGCGGATGCCCTGCCGCGTGCGGAAATGAAACTTGACCCACGCCCGCTCGCCGGCCTCGTTCAGCAGCCCGAAGGCGTGCGCGCCGTAGCCGTGCATGTGGCGGTAGCTGGCGGGCAGCCCGCGGTCGGAGAACAGCATCACGATCTGGTGGATGCTCTCGGGCGAGAGCGACCAGAAGTCCCAGATGGCGGTGGGCGAGCGCAGGTGGCTCACCGGGTGGCGCTTGAGCGCGCGCACCAGGTCCGGAAACTTCTGCGGATCGCGGATGCAGGCCACCGGCAGGTGGCTGCCGACCAGATCCCAGTTGCCCTCCTGCGTGTACGCCTTGAGCGCGAAGCCGCGCATGTCGCGCTCGGCATCGGCGCAGCCGCGCTCGCCCGTGAGGCCCGAAAAACGCACCAGCACCGGCGTGATGCGCCCAGGCTGCAGGCAGTGCGCGCGCGTGTGGCGCGCGATGTCGCCGGTGATGCGCAACGTGCCGAAGGCGGCCGCGCCCTTCGCGTGCAGCACGCGCTCGGGAATGCGCTCGCGCGCCAGGTAGGCGAGCTTCTCGGCCATCTGGTAGTCCTGCAGCAGGATCGGCCCGCGCGGGCCGGCGGTGATGGAGTGCTGGCTGTCCGCCACGGGCGCGCCGCCCGCGGTGGTCAGGGTGGGGGGCCTGCTGCTTGGGGGAGGCATGGGGTGTCTTCGGTCGATGGCTCGGGATGGATGCTTGCAGGGATGTGTACCGCGCCGCGGGCGGCGCGTCTTGAAGAAGAGTCGCGCGGATTGAACGCAGCCGGGCTGCGCAATCGCCGTTTCCGCCCCATCTCCATCGCCTGGTCAGCAGGCGGTAAGCATTGGCAAACTAGTTTCGATCGCGGCTGACTGCATCGCAGGCGCCGCTTTTTTTGCGCTCTTTGCGCTTTTCGCTGACCATCGTCGAAATCATGAGCAGTCGCTTGTTCAACGCCCACAGCCATCCAGACCCACGCGCGCGCGGCACGGAAAACGGTGCCTTCGGGATCGCGACCTGGGTGGCGCTCGGGCTGGGCATCGTCGCCAGCACGCCGGCGGTCTGCCATGCCATGTCGGCGGAGGAGCTGTTCCAACGCGCCTCCCCCTCGGTCTGGGTGATCACCACGCTGGATCCACAGGGCAAGGCCTTGAGCACCGGCACCGGTGTGGTGGTCGGACCGGGAAGGCTGGTCACGAACTGCCACGTCCTCGCGAAAGCCGGGGCGATTCTGGTGAAGCACGAGAACGTGACGTTCCAGGCCCAGCTTGAATACCCGGACACCGAACGCGACCTGTGTTCGATCAAGGCGGCCAATTTCACGGCCCCCGCGGTCACGGTGGCGCCCGTTGCCACGCTGAAAGTGGGACAGAAGATCTACACCATAGGCACGCCGCGCTCGCTCGAGCAAACCATGAGCGACGGCCTGGTCTCCGCCCTGCGCCGCAATGGCAGCGGAGCCGTCGAGTACATCCAGATTTCCGCGCCGATCTCTCCCGGGTCGAGCGGCGGCGGACTGTTCGACGAGCAGGGCCGCCTGGTGGGCATCACGACGTCGGGCGTTACCGGCTCGGCCCAGAACCTCAACTTTGCGCGGCCGGCAGAGTGGATCTTCGACCTGCCCGAGCGCGGCCGCCTCGCCTTGGCCGCCTACGACAAGCCGGCGACCACGCCCCCGGCGGTGCAGCAGGAGCCGAAGCGCCCCCCAATGCCGAGCCTGCCCCGGCTGCGCCTGGAAACGCCGATGCTGCTCGGCAAGACGTGGACATACAAGCACCCGCGCGATCCGGCGACCTTCGGCACCGTCGAGTTGACGTTTTCATCCGGCCGCGTCTATGCAAGGAACGCCAAGTCGACCGCTTGGGGCAACTGGGACGTGCGAGACGACACCATGTGCGCGACCTTCAATACCCCCGGCTGGAGCCGTCTGTGCTACTACACCGTGAAAGACGGGGACGGCGTGCAACTGGTCAACACCGCGAGCGGTGAGCGAACGAAGCTGAGCGTGCGCTAGCACTGGCCTGCGTCACGGCCGGCGGCGATTGCGCACGCCAGCCTCGGTGCACCGTGTGCGAAGCAGAGCGCGGCGTCGCGAATGTGCAAAGCGCACGCCAACCCGACAAGACTGCACCGGCGCCAGGGCGCACCATCTGCACCATTCGCACAGTGCGCCCTCGTCATCCTCGTTCTCCTCGTCCTCCTCGTCGTTCGCAAACAAAGACCTCCTCATGAAACCCACCCTGCCCCAACTCATGAGCCTCAACGGCGGCTTCGTCGACACCGCCGGCTTTCTCGCGCTGCACGGCCTGTTCACCGCGCACGTGACCGGCAACTTCGTGACCATCGGCGCGGCGCTGGTGCACGGCACCTCGGGCGCGATCACCAAGCTGCTGGCGCTGCCGGTGTTCTGCGTGGTGGTGATGCTCGCGCGCTGGCTGAGCTACGGGCTGCCGCGCATGGGGCTGCCGGTGCTGCGCACGATGCTGGTGCTGAAGACGGTGCTGCTGCTGGCGGGCGGCATCGTGGCCATGCACTTCGGCCCGTTCGAAGACGGCGACAGCGCCGCCGCGATGCTCGCGGGGCTGGTGCTGGTGTCGGCCATGGCCATCCAGAACGCGGTGCATCGCATTCACCTGGGCAGCGCGCCGCCGACCACGCTGATGACCGGCACGACCACGCAGGTGATGGTCGACCTGGCGGACCTGCTGCGCGGCGGCCAGCCACCCGAAGAAGCCGCTGCCGCCCGCGCGCGCATGCGGCGCATGGCCGCGGCCGTGGCCTGGTTCGCGGCCGGCTGCGCGGCGGCGGCGCTCATCTACGCGCGATGGAACGTGTGGTGCTTCGCCGTGCCGCCGGTGCTGGCGGCGTTGTCGGTGCTGCTGCAGGGCCGCACGCACGAGGGCGACCCGACGGCGCCTGCACCCCAGCCGCAGCCGCAGCCAGCGGCTTCAGCGCGTCACTTGTAGAGCCAGCGCGCCATCAGGCGCGTGTAGCGCGGCATGACCAGGTACACCATCAGCCCGACGATGGCCGCCGAAGCCACGAGGTGCTCCAGCCAGTAGCCGGACAGCACGGGCACCGGCGCGAGCACGCGGTGCACCACCGCCGGCACCAGCATGGTCAGCGGGTAGATGACCGACAGCGTCAGCAAGAACTGCTTGTAGCGCCTGGCCGGCGGCTGCCCCGGGGCGGGGTGGAACCAGAACTCCAGCCCGCTGCGCGTTTCCACCTTCTCGTCGGCATCGAGCAGCGGCGCCACCTCGTCGACCAGCTGCTTGCGCGCGCCGGAGGCGAACCAGTCTTGCGCATGCGCGAGCGAGTCGAAGCGGATGGTGATGGTGTATTGCAGCCCGCCCGCCGCGGGATGGATGACGTTGACGCCGCGGTGCCCCGGAAAGCGCGCGGCAATGGGCACCACCTTTTTCAGCCACTGCTCGTAGGCGGCCACGGACTCGCGCCTGACCGTCTGCTGGATGACGGCGGTGACGGTCTCGGCACCCGGCACGGCGCGCCCGGCGATTTCGTCGAGCGTGGCGGTGCGCAGCTCGGGGTGGCGGTCATCGGTGGTCATGAGTGGGTCATGGGTAGGTCATCGGCGGGCTTCCTGAATGCCGAGCCTCAGAGGCCGAGCAGCTTGCGGCCTTCGTCGGCCAGCAGGTCGTGCGTGTCGGCGTGCGCGCGCATGTAGGCCGCGAACACGGGGCACTGCGGAATCACGCGCAGCCCGCGCTCGCGCGCCGAGGCCAGGCCCGCCAGCACCAGTTTCTTCGCGATGCCCTGCCCCTGCAAGGCTTCGGGCACCAGGGTGTGGATGAAGGTGATGACGTCGCCGTCCAGCGAATAGATGGCGACCGCGCGTTCACCCTGCGACGCGTACTCGAAGCGGTGCTTGGCGGGATTGTCCTGAACGGAGGGGGGTGTGGAATCTGTGGTCATGAAAAGCGGTCCTTTGGAAGTCGTCAATGCAGCCGCGCTGCAAGCGGCAAATCAAGCGGGGCAACTAGCGGTGCAACGAGCGGCGCAACAAGCGGTGTCTGGGGGCTGGCCTGAACGTCGGCATTGTTCCCGAAGCGGTGCACCAGGTGGGCGCAAATCGCCAGCGCCAGGTGCCGCTGCACGCCGGCAGCCGCGGGTCGTGGCCGCTCGAACAGCGCCAGCACGGCCGCGCCCAGGTTGCACATCACCGGGTCGACCAGGCCGGGGGCGCAGGCCAGGCCGTTCACCGGTGCCATGTTTTCCGCGCGCGACAGTTGCGCCACGGCGCGCACCAGCGCGCGCGGCACGTAGAACTGCAGCGCGTCCAGCGGCGTGCCCAGGTAGCTGGCGACCTCGTCGCGCAGGTCGACGATGCTGATCGCGCCCGGCACGTAGCCGCGCACCACCGCGGGCCGCCCGCGCACCCACAGCTCGTGGTGCGCCGCGGCGGCCAGGTGCAGGGTGACGAGGAAGGCGTCTTCGGCCGGAATCTCCGGCTTCATGCCCAGCTGGTCGGGCAGGCAGGTGATGCGCGTGACCGCGAACGGCATGGCGGCGGCATTCGATGCCGCCGCCGCGTTCAAAGCCGGCAGCATCACCAGCGCGGGCGCCGACGGCAGCTCGAAGCAGCGCCCGAGCAGGTCGCCGTAGGCGCCCGTCGGTTGCCGCGCTGGATGTGCCGTGGGCACGCCGGCGCTGCGCCTCAGCCCTGGATGAACGCCAGCAGGTCGGCGTTCACCTGGTCGGCGTGCGTCTTGCAGGTGGCGTGCGGCGCGCCGGCATACACCTTGAACTGCGCGCCCTTGATCATTTCCGCCGCGAGCTTGCCGGTGGCCTCGATGGGTACCACCTGGTCGTCGTCGCCATGGATCACCAGCGTGGGCACGTCGATCTTCGCCATGTCGGGACGGAAGTCGGTTTCCGAGAACGCGGTCACGCAGTCGATAGTGGCCTTGATGGAGGCTTGCAGCGCGATCTGCAGCGTCTGCTTGAACACGCCCTGCGACACCTTGGCGCCCGGGCGGTTGGTGCCGTAGAACAGCGTGCTGAAGTCGTCCAGGAACTGCGGGCGGTCGGCGACCAGGCCGGCGCGAATGCCCTCGAACAGCGAGGCGTCGGGGCCCGCGGGGTGGTCGGCCGTTTTCATGAACAGCGGCGTGACGGCGCTGATGAGCGCCAGCCTGGCCACGCGCGCCGTGCCCTTGCGCGCGATGTAGCGCGTGACGTCGCCGCCCCCCATCGAAAAGCCCGCCAGCACCACGTTGTTCAGGTCGAGCTTCTCGATGAGCTCGGCCAGGTCGTCGGCGAAGGTGTCGTAGTCGTAGCCGGTCCAGGGCTGGCTCGAGCGGCCGAAGCCGCGGCGGTCGAAGGCGATGGTGCGGTAGCCGCGCTCGGCGAAGAACAGCATCTGCGCGTCCCACATGTCGGCGCTCAGCGGCCAGCCGTGGCTGAAGACGATGGGCTGGCCCGAGCCCCAGTCCTTGTAGTAGAGCTCGGTGCCGTCGCGCAGGGTGAGTGTGGTCATGGTTTTTCCTGTGGAGTCGAAAGGGAGGAAGGCCGGAACAAAAAGGGAAACGGATAGGGGAACGAAAAGGGAACGGAACGGAACGCGCAGCCTGCTCAGCTCTGCCGCACCGACTCGAACAGGAACCACGTGCGGCGCTCGGCCTCGTCGATCCAGTTCTCCAGCACGCTGGCGGTGGCCACGTCGCCGTGCTCGTCGCACACGGCGTGCGTGGCGCGCATGAAGCCGGCCAGGCGCTGGTTGTCCTCGCGCAGCTCGGCCAGCATGCCGATGGGGGTCACGAAGTCGGCGTCGTTGTCCGACAGGCGCTGCAGCCGCGTGGCATGGCCGGTGGAGCGCAGCGTGGTGCCGCCCACCTTGCGCACGCGCTCGGCAATGGGGTCGACCGTGGCGAAGATCTGGTCGGCCTGCTCGTCGAGCAGCAGGTGGTAGTCGCGAAACGACGGGCCCGACATGTGCCAGTGGAAGTTCTTGGTCTTGAAGTACAGCGCGAACACGTCGGCCAGCAGCACGTTGAGCGCGGCCGAGATGTCGCGCGTAGCGTCCGCGCCCAGGTCGCTGGGCGTGTGCAGCGACGCGGTGCGGCGTGCCTTGGTGCTGTCGGCCAGGGCCTTGACGGACCGGGCAGGCTTTGGCGCCTTGGAAGGTTTGGATGTGGCCATGGGGTTCCCTGGTTGTCTGGAGTCGGAGAAAAGTCGGAAGGAAATCAGAGGGAGATCAAAGCGACATCAAAGCGAAAGAAAGTGGTGCACCACGGGCTTCTCCGGCCCGATGTGGAAGCGCACGGCCTCGCTTTGCAGGTCGGCGTCTGCATGCGACACGCGGTGGTGCTGGCGCAGGTGCTCGGCCCACGACTCGACCAAAAACCACTCCATCACGCGCTCGGCGTCGCCGGTGTGCTCGGTCACGCCCCAGGCGTAGGCGCCGTCGCGGCGGCGCTCCAGCGACAGGCGTTTCATCGCGTCGAGGAAGGCCGGGCGGTCTTCCTTGCGGATGCGGTATTCGACCTGGATCATCACGGGGCCGCGGTCGTGCGCGATGGGCTCGGCCACCAGCGGCTCGGGCCAGTGGTTGGAGGCCTGCAGGTCCGACTCGCCCGTGGGCAGCCGCGCACGGTGGAACAGCAGCGCCACGATCACCAGGCCGACCGCGCCGGCCACCAGCGTGTAGGGCACGCCGATTTCCTGCGCGACCAGGCCCCAGCCCAGGCTGCCGGCGGCCATGGCGCCGTTGAACACCGTGAGGTACACGGCCAGCCCACGCCCGCGCACCCAGTTCGGCAAGATGGCCTGCGCCACGCCGTTGAGCGTGGTCAGCGCAATGATCCAGCCCAGGCCCAGCAGCAACAGCAGCAGCACGGCCAGCCACTTGGGCGGCGCGAACACCAGCGCGCCCATCACGGCGGCGGTGATCACCGAGGCCAGCAGCACCAGGCCGTCGGCGTCCAGCCTTGCGCGCAGCCGCGGCATCACCAGCGCGCCGGCGATGGCGCCCGCGCCCACCGCGCCCAGCAGCACGCCGTAGAAGCCGGCGGTGCCGCCCAGCATCTGGCGCGCCACCAGCGGCAGCAGCGCCCACACCGAACTCGCGAACAGGAAGAACACGGCCGCGCGCAGCAGCACGCGGTGCAGCTCCTTGCTGGCGCGCGTGTAGCGCAGGCCGGCACGGAAGGCGCCGAGAAAGTTCTCCGACAAGCCGCTGTCCACCGCCGCCGGGCGCTTCCACCACAGCAGCGCCGCGATGACGAACACATAGCTCAGCACGTCGGCGCCGTAGGTCATGGCCGCGCCGAAGCTCGCCAGAATCAGCCCGCCCGCGGCCGGCCCGATGGAACGCGCGATGTTGATGCCCAGCGAGTTGAGCGCCACCGCGCTCTTCAGGTCCGCGCGCGGCACCAGCTCGGGCACGATCGACTGCCAGGTCGGCCCCATCAGCGCCGCGCCGATGCCGCCGACGAAGGTCAGCGCGATCAGGTACTCCACCGTGAGGTTGCCGGTGTGCGAGAGCACCAGCAGCGTGCCGCTCACGCTGGCCAGCACCAGCTGGACGAAGATCAGGAAGCGCCGGCGGTCGAGGATGTCCGACAGCACGCCCGCCGGGATGGCCAGCAGGAAGATCGGCAGCGTGGCCGCCGTTTGAATGAGGGCCACCGCCGTCGGGCTGGCCGACAGGTCGGTCACCAGCCACGAGCTGGCCACGTCGCGCATGAAGCTGCCGATGTTGCCCAGCACGGTGGCCGCCCACAGCACGGCGAAGACCGGCTGGCGCAGCGGCGCGAAGCTGCTGGCGGCCTTGGCCGGGGCCGCGGTTGCGGGGGATGTGGGCTGCGCGTGCTCAGCCATTCGCACGCTCCTTCAGGTCATGCCATGCCACCAGCACGAAGCCGCCGACCAGCCCGAGGTGCTCGAAGAACGAGTTCGCGGCCATGAAGCGGCCCTGCCCCACCGGCATTTCCCAGAAACGCAGCGCCACGAAGGTGGCGAACAGCGTGAACGCGCCCAGCGCCAGCGCGCCCAGCCAGCGGTAGAAGCCCGTGAGGATGAGCGCCGAGGCGCCCAGCTCCAGCACGATGACGGCCAGCGCCATCGGCGCCGCGGGCGACACGCCGAAGTGGTTCATCTCGGCAATGGCCGAGGCGAAGTCGGTGGCCTTGTTGAAGCCGCCCTGCAGGTAGGCGGCGCACAGCAGCAGCAGGGCGAACCAGCGCAGCGCCGCAGAGGTCAGGGGCGAGGCCAAGGGAGAGTTGTTCCAGCGCATCGTCATACCGCCCAGCACGCGCAGCCGAGCGCGCCCCAGAAGCTCTTCAGGTCGGCAATGGGCAGCTTGCTGCTCCAGGCCGTGGCGTGCTGGTGGCCGTGCACGTTGCAGTCGTTGGCGCAGGCGCAGGCGGCGGCCGCCTGGCGCATCACCTTCTGCAGCGGAGCACCCTCCTTCGTGTCGGCCCAGCCGGCATAGCCGCCGAAGGTGCGCGCAGGCGACCAGTCGGGCATGGCCGCGGGGGGCGTGCCTTCGTCCAGCGGCGCGAACGGGCCGGCGCCGTAGACGATCTTGCCGCCCACCATGGTCAGCAGCGCGGTGGTGTCGGCAATGTCCGATTCGGCGCAGCCGAAGAAGTCGCGGTCGGGCACGATCAGGTCGGCCAGCTGGCCGGCCTCGATGCGGCCCTTCTTGCCGACCTCGCTGGAGAACCAGGTGACCTTTTCGGTCCACATGCGCAGCGCGGTCTCGCGGTCGACGCAGTTGCGCTGCGGGTACAGCTGCATGCCGCCCACGGTGCGCCCCGTGACCAGCCACGACAGCGACACCCACGGGTTGTACGAGGCCACGCGCGTGGCGTCGGTGCCGGCGGACACGTTCACGCCCTTCTCCAGCATGCGCTTCACGGGCGGCGTGGCCTCGGCCGCGCCGGCGCCGTAGCGCTCCACGAAGTACTCGCCCTGGTAAGCCATGCGGTGCTGCACGGCAATGCCGCCGCCCAGCGCGGCGATGCGGTCGATCGACTTCTCGGAAATGGTTTCGCAGTGGTCGAAGAACCAGTTCAGGCCGGCCAGCGGGGTGTCCTGGTTGACCTTTTCAAACACGTCGAGCGCGCGCTCGATGGTTTCGTCGTACGTGGCGTGCAGGCGCCAGGGCCAGCGGTTTTGCGCCAGCACGCGCACCACCTCTTCGAGCTCGCCTTCCATCTCGGGCGCCATGTCGGGGCGCGGCTGGCGGAAGTCTTCGAAGTCGGCGGCCGAGAACACCAGCATCTCGCCCGCGCCGTTGTGGCGGAAGTAGTCGTCGCCCTGCTTGTATTTGGAAGTCGATGTCCAGTTCAGGAAGTCCTGCTTTTCCTGCTTGGGCTTCTGCGTGAACAGGTTGTAGGCCAGGCGAATGGTGAGCTGGCCGGCGTCGGCCAGTTGCTGGATCACCTGGTAGTCGTCGGGGTAGTTCTGGAAGCCGCCGCCCGCGTCGATGGCGCCGGTGACGCCCAGGCGGTTGAGCTCGCGCATGAAGTGGCGCGTGGAGTTGACCTGGTAGTCCAGCGGCAGCTTCGGGCCCTTGGCCAGCGTGGCGTACAGGATGGACGCGTTGGGCTTGGCCAGCAGCAAGCCGGTGGGGTTGCCGGCGCTGTCGCGCACGATCTCGCCGCCGGGCGGCGCGGGCGTGTCGCGGGTGTAGCCCACGGCGCGCATGGCGGCGCCGTTGAGCAGCGCGCGGTCGTACAGGTGCAGGATGAACACGGGCGTGTCGGGCGCCACGGCGTTCAGCTCTTCGATGGTCGGCAGGCGCTTCTCGGCGAACTGGTGCTCGGTGAAGCCGCCCACCACGCGCACCCATTGCGGCGCCGGCGTGATGGCCACCTGGCGCTTGAGCATGCCCATGGCGTCGGCCAGGCTGCGCACGCCGTCCCATCGCAGCTCGAGGTTGTAGTTGAGCCCGCCGCGAATGATGTGCAGGTGGTTGTCGATGAGACCGGGCAGCACGGTCTTGCCCTGCAGGTCGACCACGCGGGTGGCGCTGCCGGCCAGCGGCAGCACGTCTTCGCCGCGGCCCACGCGCAGGAAGCGGCCGTCCTTGATGGCCACGGCGCTGGCCGTGGGGTTGGCGCGGTCCAGGGTGGTGAAGCGGCCGTTGTGGAGGATGAGGTCGGGTGTCTGGGTGCCGGACATGGGGGAAGTCTTTCGGGCGTTGGTTTGGGCGCTTGCCGTCCCGCTGGTTTGGGCGCTTGCCGTTCCGGCAAGGGCAGCGGCGCCGAGCGTGCCGAGGCACAGCCGGCGGCGTTGTTCGTCGAGTGGATCGCTCATGCTTCCTTGCGCGGCGCGGCGCCCGGTTCGGTCTTGGCGCACTGCGGCAGTTCGCCGAACACGTGCGGCTTCACCTGGTGGTGCAGCCACGAGGTCGCCGTGGCCTGCGGCTTGAGCACGCTCTTGATGAGCGGCGGGACCTGCTCGCCGAGCAGGATTCCCAGAAGCCCCACCAGGGCGATGACCGGCGGCGCCGGCGAGCGCACCTGGAACAGTGCGTAGATCACGCCGACCAGCAGGCCGAGCGCAAGCGACAGGACGTAGGGCTTCATCTTCGTCACCGCGGGTTTCAGCCTTCGTGCGCGCCGAACATGGTCTTGGCGTAGGTCACGCCCAGGCCGTAGGCGCCGCCGAACTTCTTCGCGATGCCGGTGGTCATGTCGTAGGTGTCGGTGCGGGCCCAGTCGCGTTGCAGCTCCAGCAGGTACTGCAGCGAGGTCATGGGCTGCGCGCCGGCCTGCACCATGCGGTCCATGGCGCGGTTGTGCGCCTCGGCGGACACGTCGCCGCAGGCGTCGGCAATCACGAACACCTCGAAGCCCTGGTCGATGGCCGACAGCGCCGGGCCCACGATGCACACGCCGGTCCACAGGCCCGACAGCACGATGCGCGGCTTGCCGATCTCGTTGACGCGGGCGATGACGGCCGCGTCTTCCCAGGTGTTCATGGAGGTGCGGTCGAGCATCTTCTGGCCCGGGAAGGCGTCGGTGATCTCGCTGAACATCGGGCCCGAGAAGCTCTTCTCGGCCACCGTGGTGAGGATGGTCGACACGCCGAAGCCGGCGGCCGCGTTGGCCACCAGCGCGGCGTTGTTGCGCAGCGTGATCGCCTCGATGGAGTGCGTGGCGAAGGCCATCTGCGACTGGAAGTCGATCATCACCAGCGTGTGGTCCTTGGGGGTGAGGAGCTTGGCGCCGGCGGTGGGGGTGGCTTGGATGGACATGAGATGACTCCTTGAACGAGGTGAGTGAAAGAAAGAAAAAAACTCGGGGGGCAATGGGGCATCGCCCCGTGGCGTGCATCCTCGTTTCACCGAGGGTGCGTGTCTTGTCGATTAATGAGGCCGTTTGGACATTTGCCGCCGCTCAGAAGGCGGGCAGCTCGTTGGGGCGCAGGTCGAACACCAGCACCTCAGCGCCTTCGCCGCGTGCCAGCGTCAGTTGCCGGGCGTCGCGCACCCGGGCGCCGTCGCCTTCGGCCATGCGCTGGCCGTCGACCTCCACGCTGCCGCGCGCCACGTGCACATAGGCGTTGCGCCCGGGGCCGAACGCCAGCGAGGCAGCTTCGTCGCCGTCGAACAGGCCGGCGTACACGCGGGCGTCCTGGTGCACGGCGAGCGAGCCGTCGGTGCCTTCCGGCGAAATGATCAGGCGCAGCCGGCCGCGCTTTTCCTGCGGCGCGAAGTGCACCTGCTGGTAGCGCGGCGCCACGCCCTTGGCGCCGGGCACGATCCAGATCTGCAGGAAGTGCAGCGGGTCGGTGGCCGACGAGTTGAACTCGCTGTGGCGCACGCCGGCGCCGGCGCTCATCATCTGCACGTCGCCGGGGCGGATGACCGAGCCCGTGCCCATGGAGTCCTTGTGCTCCAGCGCGCCGTCGAGCACGTACGAGAAGATTTCCATGTCGCGGTGCGGGTGCGTGCCGAAGCCGCGGCCCGGCGCCACGCGGTCGTCGTTGATGACCAGCAGGTCGGAGAAGCCTTCCTGCGCCGGGTCGTGGTAGTGGCCGAACGAGAAGGTATGGCGCGACTTGAGCCAGCCGAAGTCTGCGATTCCACGGTCCGAGGCGCTGCGAATGTCCAACATGATTCGTTCCTTGCAATGTTCGAGTTCGATTTAGTTCAATCGAATTCACAATGGTGTTCGGAGGAAATCTCCGAGCCATGGGACGAATCTTCGGCGTTCGTGCAGGGGCTGTTGGCGAAACCTTTTGGCGTCTATGATCGAATTTTTCGAACATCGATTCGAGCCCACATTTTTTGCAAAGGAGCCGCCGTGCTCAAGCTCAGCCTGGAAGCCATCGAGGTGGTGGACGCCATCGACCGCCACGGCTCGTTCGCCGCCGCCGCCGGGCGCCTGAACAAGGTGCCTTCCACCATCTCTTACGCGGTCGGCAAGCTGGAGGAGCAGCTGGGCATGCAGCTGTTCGAGCGCAACGGCCCGCGCGTGACGCTCACCGCCGCCGGCAGCGAAATGCTCAAGGAGGGGCGCTGGCTGCTGGGCGCCGCGAGCGACCTGGAGTCGCGCATGCGGCAGATCGCCACGGGCTTCGAGTCGGAGCTGCGGCTGGTGCACGACTCGCTCATTCCCACGCAGGCGCTCATCGACGACGTGCGCGCCTTCGAAGACCTGCGCTGCGGCACGCGGCTGCGCATCGGCTGCGAGGCGCTCACCGGCAGCTGGGAGGCGCTGCGCGAGGGGCGCGCCGACATCGTCATCGCCGCGGGCGAGGGTCCGGCGGGCGGCGGCTACCAGGCCGTGATGGTGGGCAGCCTGGCCTTCGCCTTCTGCGTGGCGCCCACGCATGCGCTGGCGCGCGCGAAGCAGCCGCTGCAGCGCGGCGACCTGCTGGAGCACAACGCCATCGTGGTGAGCGACAGCGCGCGCACGCTGTCGGACCGCACCGTCGGCCTGCTGGCGGGGCAGCCGCGCATCGCGGTGCCCTCGATGGTCGCGAAGATCGCCTGCCAGGTTGCCGGACTAGGACACGGCTTCCTGCCGCGCGCCTGCGTCGAGCGCGAACTGGCGCGCGGCACCCTGGTCGAGCTGCAGACCGAGGAGCCGCGCGCGCCGGAGGCGTTCTGGCTGGGCTGGAAGACGGGCCTGATGGGCGAGGCGCTGAAGTGGTGGGTCAAGCAGCTCAACCGGCAGCTGGTGCCGGCCTTGCTGCCGCGCTCCGTGTGAGGCTCAGCGTGCCGGCGCGTGCGCCCTGCCGCTGAAGTGCACCGCCGCCGCGGCGAGCCCCAGCGCCACGCCGAAGACCACGATGCCCGGCCAGCCGTAGCGCGTCATGAGCCAGCCGCTGACCATCACGCCGAGGGCGCCGCCGGAGAAGGTGGCGGTCATGTACAGGCTGTTGATGCGGCCCTGCGCCTTGGGGTCGACCGCGAAGGCGCGGGTCTGGTTGGACACGAGGCCCGACTGCACGCCGATGTCGAGCACCACCACGCCGATCACCAGGAACACCAGCGAATGTTCCGCGCCGGCCAGCAGCAGGAAGGCCACCGTCACGATGCCGATGCTGGCCGCCACCACGCTGCGCGGCCCCAGCTTGTCGGTGGCGCGGCCCCCCAGCGAAGCCGCCATGGCGCCGGCCGCGCCGATGATGCCGAAGCCGCCCGCCCAGGCGCTGCCCAGGTGCCAGGGGCCGCTGGCCAGCAGCGCCGCCAGGTTCACCCAGAAGGCATTGAAGCCGGCCCACAGCAGCGCCTGCACCATCATCGATTCGCGGATCGGCCGGTGGTCGCGCGCCAGCGGCCAGAGCGACGCCAGCAGCCGGCCGTAGGACAGGTCGGTGCTGGGCACGCCGCGCGGCAGCAGCCTGGCCGCCGCGATCCACACCGGCACCATGAACGCCGCCTCCACCCCGTACACCGCGCGCCAGCCCCAGGCCGCGCCGACCACGCCGCTGAGGGTGCGGCCCAGCAGGATGCCGACCATGATGCCGCTGACCACCGTGCCCACCGAGCGCCCGCGCTCGCCGGGCAGCGACATGACGGCCGCGAAAGGCACCAGCTGCTGGGGCACGCAGCTGACGATGCCGAGCGCGAACGACGCCGCGATCAGCGCCCAGATGCCGGGCGCCAGCGCCGCCGCCGAGGCGAACACGAAGGCGCCCACGATCTGCCCCAGTACCAGCTTGCGGCGGTCGAAGCGGTCGCCCAGCGGCAGCAGCAGCGCCAGCCCGACCGCGAAGCCCAGCAGCGCCGCGCCGGCGACCAGGTCGACCTGGGCCACGCCCACGTTCATGCCCGAGGCGATCAGCGGCAGGATGGGCTGCGTGCAGTAGATGTTGGTGATCACCGCGCCGGCGATCACGGCCATCATGACGATCTTGCCGCGCGAGGCGACCGCGGGGGCTGGGGAACTGGCGGATGCGATGGTTGTGGAGCCGGTCACGGCGCTCTCCTGGGCTGTGTGCCTCCAGCTGCGGCGAAATGCCGCTTTGCGTTTTTTGGGAGGTCACGGCTGCAGGTTAGGTGTTTGCACGCATGAAGAGAATCCCTCAAGATCGGGAATGATTCTTCCGAAATTTGGTAGCCACGCATGAACCGTCTCGATGCCATGTCCATCCTTGTCGCGGTCGTCGACGCGGGCAGCCTGTCGGGCGCCGCGCGCCTGCTCGACATGCCGCTGACCACGGTCAGCCGCAAGGTGGCGGAGCTGGAGGCGCACCTGAAGACGCGCCTGCTGCACCGCACCACGCGGCAGCTGTCGCTGACCGAGGCCGGCATTTCGTACGTGGCCGCGTGCCGGCGCATCCTCGAGGAGATCGGCGAGGCCGAGCGCGCCGCGACCGGGGAATACGCCTCGCCCAAGGGCGAGCTGGTGGTGACCGCGTCGGAGCTGTTCGGGCGGCTGCACGTGGTGCCGGTGGTTGCGGAGTTCCTCGCGCACTACCCCGAAATCGGCATCAGCCTGGTGCTCACCGACCGCGTGGTGCACCTGATGGACGAGCACGCCGACGCCGCCGTGCGCATCGGCCAGTTGCCCGACAGCACCTTGATGGCGACGACCGTGGGCACGGTGCGGCGCGTGGTGTGCGCCAGCCCGGCGTACCTCGCGGCGCACGGCGTGCCGGCCACGCCGCGGGACGTGTCGGCGGACGTGGCAGTGCACGACTGCATCACCTTCGAGGTGCTGGCGTCGATGCGCGCCTGGGCCTTCGGCGAGGGCAAGTCGGCGCTGTCGGTGCCGGTTCGCTCGCGGTTGACGGTCAACACGGCGGAGGCCGCCATCGCCGCCGCGACGCTGGGGGTGGGGCTGATCCGCGTGCTGTCCTACCAGGTGGCGGACGCCGTGCGCGCACAGTCGTTGCGCATCGTGCTCGATGCGTTCGAGTCGGCGCCCTTGCCCGTCAGCCTGGTGCACACGGGACAGGCGCCGTTGCCGCTGAAGCTGCGCGCGTTCCTGGACTTCGTGACGCCGCGGCTGCGCGAGCGGATCGCGGGCATCTTGTGAAAACATCTTTTTGAAAGGCTCGGACCATGCGTAGACAGTGCAAAGCAGCGAACACCGGCTGGGGCGGGGCCGTCTTTTCGGCGGTGGGATCAGCGCTATTCGGCGCGCTCGTTTGCGGCGCGGCATCGGCCGTGGCTGCGCCGGTCGAGGTGCTCAAGACCATGCCGGCGCAAGGCAGCGTGCGCCAGGGCGACGTGGTCTACGTCGACGACGGGCGCTGCCCGGCAGGCCAGGTCAAGAAGATCATCGGGGGCAACCAGAAGACCGGCGTGGCGCGGCAGGTGGAGTGCGTGAAGCGGCCACAGGGCGATTCCGCGGGGTCGGGCTCCTGAAGGCACGCGGGGCCAAGTGGCGAGCCGCACGCTGCTTGCGGCTTAAAGAACCCGAAGCACCTCGAACTGCTGCCGGACCGGAGCGACCTGTAGCGACACCTCATCGCCCTCGCATTTGCCCAGCATGGCCCTGGCCAAAGGGGCTTCGCTGCTGATGACCTGAACAAGCTGGGCGCCGCTGACCAACTGCATGCTGCCGCCATCCGGGCCGAGAAAGAGCTGTTGCTGCCTGTCGTCGGAATCGACCAGGCAGACCAGCGCGCCGAGCTGTATGCCTTTGACGGCGTCGTAGGGACGCGGGCGGAATCGGCGCCAACCGGCCATCGCCTGGCGTATGGCTTCTGCGCGCCGAGCTTGGCCGGTGGCCAGGTAGGCGGCCTCGAGCCCCAACGTGTCGTATTTGTTTTCGGCGATGTTTTCTTCGTGCGTCGCCGTTTCATGCGCCGCCCGCACGGCCTGCTCGGCTTGCAGCAGGTCTTCGGCGAGCCGTTCCAGCACCTGCTGTTGCAGCAAGAATTTATCCATGGCGAAAGGTCGGCATCTCGAACGAGCGGGGGGAGTAGGTTTTGAATATGAAGGGCTCCAGAACCCTTCGACGCTGCTGTGCGCTGGAGGTTGACTTCTGACCGAAGGTCGCCAGCAGATCGCATTTTGCCGTGCCCCCCGGCCAAGCCAGCACACGGGCAACGCAACTGAAAATCGGCGCCGAGGGAGCGAATGACCTGCCCGACAGGGCCGTGGCCCCGTCGTCATTTCGACATTGCGCACTTGGTTGCCGAACTTACGCTTGGCATTTCGATCTTCCAACCACACTCGAGCCCCTTCGATCCGTCAAAATCCCCAGTCCGCTCCCCCGGCCCGCACCGCGGTCCGCTCACATACCCCCATGCAATTCAAGACTCCCTCCATCCTCCCGCTCGCCTTCGCAATCGCTGCCAGTGCCCTGGTTCCCGGCGCGACCGCTTTCGCGGCCACCCATGCCGCCAAGCCCGCCGCCCAGAAGAAGGCCGCCACCGCGCCCGCCTCGGCACCCCTGGCCGGACAGACCGCCGTGGCCGGCGGCCCGCCCGCGCTGCCAGCCAAGGCCTGGTTGCTGATGGACTTCGACTCGGGCGAGGTGCTGGCCTCGGCCAACCCCGACGAGCCGCTGCCGCCCGCGTCGCTCACCAAGATGATGACCAGCTTCCTGGTGGAGCAGGCGCTGCGCTCAGGCAAGCTCAAGAAGGACGACCTGGTGTCGGTGAGCCAGAACGCCTGGTGCCGCGGCTCGAGCACCGAGTCCTGCATGTACCTGCCGCTGAACAGCCAGGCGACGGTGATCGACATCCTGCGCGGCATCATCATCCAGTCGGGCAACGACGCGTCCAAGGCCATTGCCGAGCACATGGCCGGCTCCGAAGAGGGCTTTGCCAAGCTCATGAACGCCGAAGCCCAGCGCCTGGGCATGACGCACACGCACTTCGTGAACCCCACGGGCCTGCCCGACCCCGACCACAAGTCGTCCGCGCGCGACCTCGCGATACTGGCGCGCGCCATCATCCGCGACAGCTCCGACTACTACCCGATCTACGCGGAGCGCGAGTTCAAGTACAACAACATCAAGCAGGGCAACCGCAACGCGCTGCTCTACACCGACCCCACGGTCGACGGCCTGAAGACCGGCCACACGCAGGAAGCCGGCTTTTGCCTGGTCACCTCGTCCAAGCGCAACGGCATGCGCCTGATCACGGTCATTCTGAACACCAACAGCGCCCAGGCGCGTGCCGACGAAACGCGCGCCCTGCTCGGCTGGGGCTACGCCAATTTCGAGAAGGCCACGCCCATCGAGCCCACGGCGGTCGTCGCGTCGCCCAAGATCGCCTTCGGCAAGGCCGACACCGTGGCCGCGGGCCTGGGCGCGCCCTGGACCATCACGGTGCCGCGCGGCCAGAAGGTGAGCACCTCGGTGCAGGTCAAGGCCGACCTGGAAGCACCGGTGGCCAAGGGCGCGGTCATCGGCAAGATCGTCGCGGAGTCGAACGGCAAGCAGGTGGCTGAAACGCCGCTGGTGGCGCAGGCCGACGTGGAACGCGCCGGCTTCTTCCTGCGCATGTGGCAGCACCTGATGCGCCTGTTCGGCAAGTGAAGCGGGCTTGATTGGGGGTGATGCGGGCGTGATGAGGACGTGATGCGGGGGCGCTGCGCTTCCTGCCAGCATCAGTACGCGCCCGGCGGCTCCGGCTTGCGAAAGAGCTTGTAGCGCGTTGCCCCGCGCACGCGCCCCAGCGGCGCCTTCACTAAATGCCATTGCCGGGCGCGTTGTCGATGACTGCTCCAGCAGCTCCGCGTACACCGGGTGCGGCTCAAGGGGCCAGACGTCCTACAACCCCTTTGCAACAAATGAAACTTGTTGCAAGACAATGGCGTCTCCCTGAACGATGCGGCGCTCCCCGGCTTCGCGCCACGTCTCCACCATGCAAAAGAAACTCAGCAAACTCGCGGCCGAAGCCGCCGACAAGGGCCGCTGGGCGCTGGCCGCCGCCGCGGCACGTGCGGCGAGCAGCGACACGGTCGACGACCACATCAACGTGCTGGGTGCCATGCACGAGGTCGGCCTGCTGAAGAACAGCATGGCGCCCTTCGCCAAGGCCTGGCGCGCCGATGCACCGGCCTTCACCGCTGCCTGCGTGGCGCGGCTCGAGCACGGCGACGCGGACTACTGGGCGCTCGCGGCGCTGCTCGGCCTGCACATTGCCGACGTCGGTCCCCAGTTCATCAACGCGGGCTTCGAGCTGCTGGCCATCACGCGCATTCCCGCATTCAAGGACCCCGAGCTGCACGTGGCCACGCTCGCGCGCCGCCAGCCGGCCAGCCCCGAGGTGCTGACGGCGCCCGTCGACCTGGGCTGGAACGCGAAGACCGGCGAACTGCTCGACGTGAGCCGCTGGCGGGCCATCGTGCTGGAGCAGCACGCGGGCACGGCGCCGCAACTGAGCGGCAGCGGTTTCGGCAGCTACTACATGCGCGCCAAGCTGCCCTACGGTTGCTGGCGGCTGCTGCATGACAAGTTCACGCTCGACGCGGATGCGGCCGTGGCGCCCGATGCAACGCTCTGGACACAGACGAAAGACGGACAGTGAGCGACGCCTACAGAGACCAGACCCGCAGGCGCCTGCAGCTCACCGCCGTCGAGATGGGCGTGACCGCGGTGCTGGGCTCGTTGCTCGCCGTGCTGGCGCGGCTGGCGATTCCCACGCCCGAATACATCTGGCTGCGCCTGCTGTTGCTGCCGATGACCGCGCTGTTCGCCTGGATCATCGTGCGCGCCCCCTCGGTGCGCGGCTACGGGCTGGCGTGCATGGCGACCATTGCCACGGTCAGCTTCAACAGCTACCTGGGCGCGCTGGGCACCGACCGGCCGCTGATGTACTTCGTGCCGGCAGCGGCCATCATCGTGCTGGCCACCAGCTTCTTCTGGATCACGCTGGCCCAGTGGATCGGCGGGGCAATCGCCTGCTATGCCTTCTTCCTGCCCTTCGTGTTCGACCACACGGCCAGCCGCACCGACACCGTGTTCGGCCTGTTGTTCGCGACGATGGCGCTGGCGACGAGCTTCGTGAGCCACCTGCGGATACAGGACTACCAGCGCCGCGCCTTCGACCAGGAGCACCGGCTGGCCCGCCTTTCGGTCACCGACACGCTCACGGGCGCGCGCAGCCGCGCCGACTTTCTCCAGCAGGCCGAAGACGCGGCGGCCCGCGCCCGCGCGACGGCTGCGCCGCTGACGCTGCTGTACCTGGACATCGACCATTTCAAGCGGCTCAACGACGCGCACGGCCATGCGGCAGGCGATGCGGTGCTGCGCGGCATGTCGGGCGTGCTGCAGCGCGCCCTGCGCGACAGCGACGTGTTCGGCCGGCTGGGCGGCGAGGAGTTCTGCGTGCTGCTGCCCGACCAGGGCGAAGACGGCGCCCGCAAGCTGGCGGACCGCCTGCGCGGCCTGCTGGCAGCGGTGCCCCGGCCCGACGGGCAGCTGACCGTGTCGGCCGGCATCGCGTCTTTGCGCGACGGTGAATCGGTGCTGCAGACGCTGCACCGGGCCGACCTGGCCATGCTCAAGGCCAAGGAGGCTGGGCGGGATACGGTGCGGGTGGCGGACGAGGTGCGCTGAACGCGCTGACCCTGCTTACCCCGCTGAAGTCCTCGATGGCCCTTCAGGCGCCTGCCTCGGGGTCGTAGCACCCGAGCAGCCGCCCCACGTCCCGCAGCTCGCCCCGCACGACCACATCGGCATCGATCTGCGCCAGCTGCTTCGCCCGGTCTGCATCGCCGATGCCGACGAACTCCAGCCCCAGCGCCCGCGCGGTGAGCAGGTCCCACACACCGTCGCCGATGGAAACCACCCTGCTGCCGGCCGGCACGCCGTGCCTGGCGCGCGCCTTGTCGATGGCGGCCTGCACGATGTCTTCGCGGGTCTCGTGCTCCGACGCGGTGGCCAGCAGGTCGGCGTCGAAGGCATGCGCCAGCAGCGCCATCTTCCGGTGCGCGCCATGCCGCAGGCTGCCGGTCGCGAACGCGGCGATCCAGCCGGCCTGCGCGATCTGCGCCAGCAGCTGCGATGCGCCCGCGATCTCTTCGCACGCACGGGCTTCGCTCGCATCGGTGTCGCACAGCGCGTCGTACTCGCGCTGGTAGCGCGCCTCCAGCAGTTGCAGCGGCGGCTCGCCGTCGAAGCCGGCTTCTTCCCACGCCTCCCTGAAGATGGCGCTGTCCGAGTGGTGCCGGTAGCTGCCCCACTGGGTGCGCAGCCGCGGAAAGTCGAAGCTGCGCAGCGCGGCTTCGAACGCGCGCTGGTGCAGGGCCACGGTGTCGGTCAATGTGCCGTCGATGTCGAACACGACGATGGGTGCGGCAAGGGTGTTGCGCATGTGCAGGTTTTGTCAGGTCGTTTTCAGATCACCACGCGCCGCCCGGTCACGGGCCTGGGCTCGGGCTCGCGCGCCAGCAGGGCCTTCCAGCGGTTCAGCGCTTCCTCCAGGCGCGCGCGACCGCGCACCGCGCCCAGCGACAGCCGCACCGCGTTCGGTGCCTCGGCGCCGATGGAGAACGCCGCAGAAGGCGTCACCGACAGGCCTTCGGCCAGCGCCGCACGCGCCAGTTCGGGCGCGGTCCAGCGCGAGGGCAGCGCCTGCCACACATGGATGCCGCGGCCCGATTCGCTTTGCGGCAAACCGAGGATGCCGCTGGCCAGGTCGTGGCGGGCCCAGGTCTCCGCGCGCACCTGCTCGAGCAGGTGCTTGGCCGAGCCGTCGTGCACCCACTGCGTCGCCAGCGCGGTGGGCAGCGGCGACGCCATCAGCGCGAACGCGCGCAGCGCGTCGAGAAAGTTCGCCTCGTTCTGCGCCCCGTCCTGCGCCTCGTTCTGCGTGTGGGGCAGCCGCACGTAGGCCGTGCGCAAGCCCGGCGTGAGGCATTTGGACAGGGTCGACAGGTAGTACGTCGATGCCGGCGCGTGGCAGGCGACGGGCTCCGGCGGCTGCGCCTCGAAGAGCCAGTAGGGGTCGTCCTCGATGATGCGCAGCCCCTTGCGCTGCGCCACCTTCGCGAGCTGCCGCCGGCGCGCGGCGGGCATGGTGCGGGCCACGGGGTTCTGGATGGTCGGGTTCAGGTAGAGCACGGTCGCGGTCGCGCCCTGCTCCGCGCAGGCCTGCTCCAGCGCGTCGGGCCGCATGCCGTGCTCGTCGGTCGCCACCGCGATCACGCGGCGGCTCAGGCGCTCGGTGACGGAGATGAGCCCCGGGTACACCAGCGGCTCCGCAAGCACGGCGTCGCCGGGCCGCGTCAGCGCGAGCACCAGCGCGGCCAGGGCCGACTGCGCGCCGGGGCACACCGCCACCTGCGACACCTCCAGCGGCCCGAACATGGGCGCGAGCCACCGGCAGCCGGCCATGCGGTCGGCGCGGCTGCCGCCGCCGGGGTGGTAGGTCATGAGCAGGTCGGCGTCGTTGCGCGCGAGCGCGTCGGCCAGGCCCTTCTGCAGCAGCGCGAACAGGTTGGAGCCCTCGGGCGCGGGTGGCATGTTCATGCTCAGGTCCATGCGCGGCGCGAAGTCGACCGCGGGCGCCGACACGAAGGTGCCGCCGGGCCCGCGCGACTCGACCAGCCCGCGGCCCTTGGCCTCGGCGTAGGCGCGGGTGACGGTCGTCAGGTCCACGCCCAGCAGCTCGGCCAGGCGGCGCTGCGGCGGCAGGCGGTCGCCCGGCTGCAGCTGCCCTTCGGCCACCGAACGCTCGACCAGCGAAAGGATGCGCAGGTAGCGCGAGCCCTTTCCGGCGGCAAAGACCTCGGCCCATTTCCACTCGATTGCTTGCGTCATGTATGGATTATGTATGAGTCACTTTGCCTAGTTCGCACGGGTATTTCGGGCGAATAGCATACAAATCCGCCAATAAATATCCATACATATCCATACATTGGGTTGTCTTGTATGCCTCCAACTGACCATCCCCCATCGAAGCCGGCCCGGGCTCTGGCCCGCCGTGTCGCGCGCTGGAGCAGCCTCGGCCTGCTCGCGCTTCTCTCCGGCTGCGGCATGACGCTGTTCGACCCCAAGGGCGACATCGGCGCGCAGGAAAAAACGCTCATCGTCCTGGCTCTGGCGATCATGCTGGCCGTGGTCGTCCCGGTCATCGTGCTCACGCTGTGGTTCGCCTGGCGCTACCGCGAGACCAACACCGACAAGCAGGTGGTGTACGCGCCCAGGTGGTCGCACTCCACGCGCATCGAGGTGGTGGTGTGGGGCATTCCGTGCGTGATCGTCGCGTTTCTCGCGGTGCTCATCTGGCGCACCACGCACTCGCTGGACCCGTACAAGCCGCTCGTGTCGCAGACCCCCGCGCTTCGCGTGGAGGTGGTGGCGCTGAACTGGAAGTGGCTCTTCATCTACCCGGACCTCGGCGTGGCCACCGTCAACCAACTGGCCGTGCCCGTCGACACGCCGATCGCTTTCAAACTCACCGCGCATTCGCTGATGAATTCCTTCTTCATTCCACAGCTGGGCAGCCAGGTCTACGCCATGCCCGGCATGCAGACGCAGCTGCACCTCGTCGCCAACCACACGGGCGCCTACGACGGCATGTCCGCGGCGTACAGCGGCCACGGCTTCTCGGGCATGAACTTCAAGGCGGCCGCCATGACCCGCGCCGACTTCGACGGCTGGGTCGCGCAGGCCAGGGCATCTCGCCAGGCGTTGTCGCTGGACGCCTACCGCCAGCTGGAAATGCCGAGCGTGAAGAACACGCCCACGGTGTACGCGCGGGTGGAAAACGGCCTGTTCAACGCCATTGCCAACCAGTACATGGGCATGAGCGTGGAAGACATGGCGGCCAGCGACATCTGCGGCCCCGAGACGCCGGAGTTTCCGCTGCGGCTGCAGGCTGCGCGGCCGATGTCGGCATCCTTGCAGCAACCCGTCGGCGGAGAGTGAGCGCCATGCCTGTGTTCGGAAAACTCGACCTCTCCGCGGTGCCCCTGCACGAGCCCATCATCATGGGCACGCTGTGCGTGGTCGTCGTGCTCGGCGCGGCGCTGCTGGGCGCGCTCACCTACTACCGCAAGTGGGGCTACCTGTGGACCGAGTGGTTCACCTCGGTGGACCACAAGCGCATCGGCGTCATGTACATCCTGCTGGCGCTGGTGATGCTGCTGCGCGGCTTCGCCGACGCGCTGATGATGCGCGTGCAGCAGGCCATGGCCAGCGGCGGCAGCGAGGGCTACCTGCCGCCGCACCACTACGACCAGATCTTCACCGCGCACGGCGTGATCATGATCTTCTTCGTGGCCACGCCGCTGATCGTCGGGCTCATGAACGTCATCGTGCCGCTGCAGATCGGCGCGCGCGACGTGGCCTACCCGTTCGTCAATTCGCTGAGCCTGTGGCTGGGCGTGGCCGGCGCGGTGCTGGTGATGATGTCGATGTTCGTCGGCGACTTCGCCGCCACCGGCTGGGTGGCCTACCCGCCGCTCTCGGAGCTGGGCTACAGCCCGACGGTGGGGGTCGACTACTACATCTGGTCGCTGCAGGTGTCGGGGCTGGGCACCACGCTCACGGGCATCAACTTCATCGTGACCATCCTGCGCATGCGCGCGCCGGGCATGACGCTGATGAAGATGCCGGTGTTCACCTGGACCGCGCTGATCACCAACATCCTGATCGTGGCGATCTTCCCCGTGCTCACCGCCACGCTGGCGCTGCTGACCATGGACCGCTACCTGGGCATGCACTTCTTCACCAACGACCTGGGCGGCAACGCCATGATGTACATCAACCTCATCTGGGTGTGGGGCCACCCCGAGGTGTACGTGCTGATTCTTCCGTGCTTCGGCGCGTTCTCCGAAATCATCGCCACCTTCTCGCGCAAGCCGCTGTTCGGCTACACGTCGATGGTGTACGCCACGTCGTCCATCGGGGTGCTGTCGTTCTTCGTGTGGCTGCACCACTTCTTCACCATGGGCTCGGGCGCGAACGTGAACGCGTTCTTCGGGATCATGACGTCGATCATTTCCATTCCCACGGGCGTGAAGCTGTTCAACTGGCTGTTCACCATGTACCGCGGGCGCATCCGCTTCCACTCGGCCACGCTATGGACCATCGGCTTCATGGTGACCTTCGCCATCGGCGGCATGACGGGCGTGCTGCTGGCCATTCCGGGGGCGGACTTCGTGCTGCACAACAGCCTGTTCCTGGTGGCGCACTTTCACAACGTGATCATCGGCGGCGTGCTGTTCGGCTGCCTGGCGGGCATCAGCTTCTGGTTTCCCAAAGTGTTCGGCTTCACGCTGAACGAGTACTGGGGCAAGGTGGCGTTCTGGTGCTGGCTGGTGGGCTTCTATCTGGCCTTCATGCCGCTGTACGTGCTGGGCTTCATGGGCATGACGCGGCGCATGAACAGCTACGTGGTCGACGGCTGGCAGCCGTGGCTCGTCGTCGCGCTGTGCGGCGCGGTGGTGATCGGCATGGGCATCCTGGCGATCGGCGTGCAGTTCTACGTGAGCATTCGCGACCGCAAGCAACATCCCGACCTCACGGGCGATCCGTGGGACGGGCGCAGCCTGGAGTGGGCCACGGCCTCGCCGGCGCCGTTCTACAACTTCGCGCTGGTGCCGCGCATCGATTCGCTCGAGCCCCACTGGGACGCCAAGCAGGCCGGCACCGCCTACCTGCAGCCGGGCCGCTACGAGGACATCCACATGCCGCGCAACACCGGCGCCGGCGTGGTGGTGTCGGCCCTTGCGCTGCTGCTGTGCTTCGCGCTGGTGTGGCACATGTGGGCGGTGGCGGCCGCGGCGCTGGCGGGCGCCATCGCGACTTTCGTGGCGCGCTCGTACGACCGCGACGTCGACTACTTCGTGCCCGCCTCGGAGGTGGAGCGCATCGAAAACGCGCGCTTCGCGCAACTGAAGGGAGCGACGGCATGAGCACGCTGAACATCGCAAACACACATGGGCACGGCGAAGGCCACGGCGACGGACACGCGCATGGCGGCGAAGCCCAGACCACCATGGGCTTCTGGATCTACCTGATGAGCGACTGCCTCATCTTCGCGGTGCTGTTCGCCACCTTCGGCGTGCTCGCGGGGGCCACGGCCAACGGCCCCACGGGGCGCGGCCTGTTCGAGCTGGAGTTCGTGCTGGGCGAAACCATGCTGCTGCTGGCCAGCAGCTTCACCTTCGGCCTCGCGATGCTGTCGCTGCAGGCGAGCACGCTGCGCCGCGCCACCGGCTGGCTCGTTGCCACCTTCGTGCTCGGCGCGGCCTTCGTGGGCATGGAGGTGTACGAGTTCGCGGAGCTGATGCACCGCGGCGCCGTGCCGCAGGCCAGCGCCTACCTGTCGGCGTACTTCACGCTGGTGGGCACGCACGGGCTGCACGTGAGCTTCGGGCTGGTGTGGCTGGCTGTGATGCTGCACCAAGTCCACCACTTCGGCCTTACCCCCGTCACGCGCCGCCGCATGGCCTGCCTGAGCCTGTTCTGGCACTTCCTGGACCTGGTGTGGATCTGCGTCTTCACCTTCATCTACCTGCGAGAGTTCACATGAACGCCACCCACGCCCCGTCGAACCACACGTCCTTCCACGCCGCGTCTTCGCACGGCTCCCTGCAGAGCTACACCATCGGCTTCGCGCTGTCGCTGCTGCTCACCTTCGCGTCCTTCGGCGCGGTCATGCTCGACGTGCTGCCGCGCCAGATGCGCCTGCCCGTCGTGGTGGGGCTGTGCGTGGCGCAGCTGCTGGTGCAGCTCGTGTACTTCCTGCACATGGGCAGCTCGCCCGACCAGCGCGCCAACACCGGCATCTTCGTGTGCACCGCCGCGCTCATCGTGATCGTCATCGCGGGCTCGCTCTGGGTGATGCACAACGCCAACGCGAACATGATGCCCATGCAGTTCTCGCCGGCCGAGGCGCGCGCCAAGGAATGACCGCCATGCACACACCCGCGCACGCTGCGGCGCTGCTGCCGCCCATCGACATCCGCAAGCGCAGCCTGAACATCGAGATGGTCTTCCACGAGGGCGGCCCGCGCGTGAGCCGGCCCCTGTTGGTGGCGTCGGCGTGCGCGGTCATCCGCAGCCCGTACGCGGGCCGCTACGAAAGCGACCTGCTCGCGTTCATGGAAGCCGTGAAACCCCTGGGCGCGAGCCTGGCCGAGGAACTGGTGCGCTCGCTGGGGCGGGACCAGGTCGAGGCCTACGGCAAGGCCGCCATCGTGGGCGTGAACGGCGAGATGGAGCACGGCGCCGTGTGGCACGAGGCGGGCGGCTGGGCCATGCGCGAGGCGCTCGGCGAGCCCAAGGCCATCGTGCCGTCGGTGAAGGCCGTGGCGGGCGCCGGCTACCGGCTGATGGTGCCGCTGCACCACGTGCACGCGGCGTATGTGCGAAGCCATTTCTCATCGGCCGAGATCGGCATCCAGGACGCGCCGCGGCCCGACGAAATTCTGTTCGCGCTGGTGATGGCGAATGGCGGACGCGTCCATTCGCGGGTGGGTGGGCTGGCGGCGGAGCACATTGCCGGGCACGACGGGCAGCGCTAGAAGGCCGCTCCCGGCTCGGCGCCCTGTCCAGCAAAAACGACAACTGACCCATTCGCATGCGAACACCCCCACGAACTGAAAGGAAATGTTGCTAAAGTTGTAGCCATCATGGCCCGACGAAACGAAGCGCTTGCGTGGCGCCTGCTGTATGTGGTGCTTGCGGTCGTCGGATTCGTGGGGTGGCTGCCTGCGCAAGCCCTCACGCTGGTCGACAAGGCACAGCTCACGCTGAGCGTGCAGGGCCCATCGAAACAAGCCCAGGCGGCATCCCCAACCGAAACCGCCACCCTCCCCTACGACTGGGACCAGCACAAGGCCTCGTTCGACGGCGAGGCCCGTTTCAGCTTCGACATTCCGCCGGGCGACCCCGCCGCCCCGACGGCCCTGTTCGTGCCGCGCCTGGGCAACAGCTTTCGGGTGTCGGTGAACGGCCGGGAGCTGGCCCGCTTCGGCGCCTTTCCACCGGGCCCGTACGACGACGCCTCCTTCGCGCCGCAGTACTTCGTGCTGCCGCCCGCGGGCTCGGCGGCGCCGCAGCGCGTGGACATCGTCATCGCGGCGCAGACCGCGCGCCAGGGCGGCCTGTCGCCCGTGGTGGCGGGCACCGAGGCCGAGATTCTTCCGCTGTACGAGCGCGCGCAGTTCTGGCAGATCAGCGGCGGGCGCTTCATCGCCATCGTGAGCGGCGTGCTGGGCGCGCTGTCGCTGCTGGTGTGGATGCGCCAGCGCGAATCGATCTACCTCTACTACGGCCTGGGCGAGCTGCTGTGGTCGGTGCAGACGGCGCGCGTGCTGTTCACGCACGCGCCGCTGGCCTGGCCCTGGTGGGGCGTGGTGCCGCTGGCGGCCTTCCAGGCGGCAGTGCCGCTGCTGTGCCGCTTCGCGCTGTCGGTGGTGGGGCGCGACCACACGCCGCTGGCGCGCGCACTGGGACTGATGGCGTGGCTCGCGCCGGTGGCGGCGGTGCTGGGCATCATGGTGCCGTGGCTGTGGGTGATGCCGCTGTGGCGCACGCTGAGCCTGGTGGCCGCGCTGGCGATGATGGTGGTCGTGTTCCGCACGGCGCTGCGCAGCGCGGTGCTGGAGCACCGGGTGCTCGGCATCGCGGTGGTGCTGATCGTGCTGTGCGGCGCGCGCGACGTGTGGGTGATGCGCACCTCGCCCGAGGCCTACGCGATGGTGCCGTGGATCCGCATGGCGTGGGTCGGCTTCGCGGTCACGCTGGCCTGGGTCATTGCCGAGCGCATGCGCAAGGACGCGCGCGCCATGGCCGCCATGAACGCCTCGCTGGAAGCCGAGCTCGCCGAGCGCAACGCCGCGCTCGAGGCCGTGTTCGCGCGCGAACGCGAAGGCGAGAAGGCGCGCGGCGCGCTCGAAGAACGCCAGCGCCTCACGCAGGACCTGCACGACGGCCTGGGCGGGCAGCTCTCGGGCTTGCTGCGCCTGGCGCAGCAGCCGGGCACGGCGCTGGTCGATGTGGAAGTGCACCTGCGCGACGCGGTCGACCAGCTGAAGCTCACGGTGGACGCCATGCACGGCTGCGAGGGCGACGTGGCCTCCGCGCTGGGCAGCGTGCGCTACCGGCTGGGGCCACGCCTGCAGGCCGCCGGCATCGACCTGCACTGGGACGTGAGCCCGCTGCCGACCATGACGGGCTGGACCGTGCGCGAGTCGCACCAGATGCAGATGCTGCTGTTCGAGGCCTTCGCCAACATGATGGCGCACGCGGGCGCGAGCCAGGCCAGCCTGCGCGCACGGCTGCTGCCTGCGAGCGAAGCGATGGGAGTCGTGGTGGAGGGCCCGGCCCAGCCCGGCGCCGACATCGTCGAGGTCGAGCTCTGCGACAACGGCCGCGGCTTCGACGCGCAGGCGAAGTTCGCGGGCAAGGGGCTGGTGAACATGCACGCGCGCGCCACCGCGCTGGGCGGCACGCTCAGGGTGCGTTCGCAGCCCGGCGAGACCCGGCTGTGCCTGCACCTGCCGGTGCCGCAAGAACAGACGCAGGCGCAAGTGCAGGCTCAGGACGCGACGAGCCCGGTGCTTCTGGCCTCTCCGGCCCCTCGGGCGGTGTGACGCGCACGCGCGCCTCGAGCCGGGTGCACCCCGGCGCCGAGGCGATCTCCAGCGTGCCGCCGATGCGCGCGATGCGCGCATGCATGCTGCGCAGGCCGATGCCCAGGATGGAACCCGCCACGCCCTGAACATCGAAGCCCACGCCGTTGTCCTCGATCGAGAGGCTGAGCTGGCCCTGGTTGCTCTGGTCGCCGTGGCCGCATCGCTCATGGTCCAACGCCAGCAGCCGCACCTCGAACTCGCTCGCGCGGCTGTGCTTGATGACGTTGGTCAGCGCCTCTTCGAGAAAGCGCGTGAGCCCCAGCAACTGCTTGGGCGACAGCTCGCAGGGCCAGCGCGCCGGCAGCTGCCACCGGCTGGCCACGTTCAGCTCCTCGAAGATGCGGTTGAAGCGGTGGCGAATGGGCGCGATCCATTCGGCCGGCGTGGCCGCGATGCGCGCCGTGGCGCTGGAGCTGCTGTCGATCACCTGGCGCAGGTCGTCGCGCAGCGACTTGAACATCGACAGGTACTGGTGGGCCTCCAGCGCATGGGCCGACTGCTCCACCAGCGCGATGGAGCGCACCAGCGAGCCGCCCAGGCCGTCGTGCAGGTCGTGGGCGAGCTGCAGCCGTTCGCCGAGGCGGGCGTTGGCCAGCGCCAGCGCGTGCTCGCGCCCGAGCGTCTGCGTGAGTTCGTGGCGGGTGATGGTGATGCGCTCTTCCAGTTCGAGGTTGAAGCGCTCGATGCGCCGCAGGTTGCGCGTCACGCTCCACGCCAGGATGGCCGACATGCCCACCATGATGAGCGGCGCCGACACGGTGGTGTAGGCCAGCCCGTCGGGCAGCACGCGCAGCACCATCAGCACGTCGTGCACCGCCGCCACCAGAAAGCCCAGCACGCAGACCGCCAGCAGCAGGTGCTCGGGCTGGCGCGTGGATGCGGCCCGCCCCACGAAAGCCGCGCACGCCCCCATGAACAGCGCCGCGCACGCCAGGAAGGCCACGCCCTGCGCGGCGCCCAGCCCGTCGCGCGCAATGAACGCCACCGTCGCCGCACCCAGCCCGGCCGCGAGCCACAACGCCCGTTCCGCGCGCACGAAGCGCAGGCCGCCGAAGCGGCACAGGAAGATGCAGAACGACGAGGTGTAGGCCAGCAGCGCCACCGTCACCCAGCGCGACCAGCTGTCGGTGGTCGCGAAAGGCCAGGGCGTGGAAACCACCGTGTTGCTCGCGAACAGCAGCCAGGTGAACGACGTGAGGGCATACCAGCCGTAGCTGCGCTCGCTGCGCCGCATGAGCCACAGCGCCAGGAAGAAGCAGCCCAGCGTCATCGAGATCACCAGGTTCAGCGCGGGCAGCGTGCGCCGCAGCAGCACCTGGTGGCTGTACAGCGGCTCCACCGTGTCGGCCGTGCCGATGCGCACGCGCCCCAGCCCCGCGCCGTCGATGGGGTTGCCCACCACCTTCACCAACACGGTGTTGGCGCCGGGCCGCAGCACCGAGGGCGGAACGACGAGGTAGCGCGGCGTGTTCCAGCTGCGGCTCAGCGGCTCGGCCAGGCTGCGGTCGGTCCACAGCAGGTCGTCGTTGACGTACACCGCGCCGGCCATGTTGATGTAGTCGATGGCAATCGCCAGCGGCTCCTTGGCCGGGGTGCAAGGCCAGTGCCAGTCGACGCGGTACCAGGCCGTGCCGTCGTGCCCGGGCCAGCGCTGCGACCACAGGTCGGGCAGCGACACGGGCGTCCAGCCCGAGGTGGGCCGGCCCGTGCCGTCAGTGTCCTGACCGTTCGCGCGGACTGCCGAGACGCCGTCGACCTGCGGCTGGCACGCCTGGGCCCACGCGGCGGGCGCCACCGCGAGGCAACCCAGGAAGATCAGGCAAGCAAGCCACGCGAGCGCGCCGCGAAGACCGCCTTGGTGCGCGAGGACACCGCGAGCTTCTGGTAGATGTGCTTGATGTGGCATTCGACGGTGTGCTTGGACAGGAAGAGCTGCTCGGCGATCTCGCGGTTGGTCAGGCCCTGGGCAACCAGCTGCAGGATCTCGCCCTCGCGCCGGCTGAGCACGTCGGCATCGACGTGGCCCGGCGTGGTCGCCGGCGAATGCAGCAGCTCGAGGATACGGCTGGCGATGAAGGGGTCGATGGGCGCGCCGCCGCGCAGCACGCTGCGGATCGCCAACGACAGCTCGATGTCGTCGCGCTCCTTCAGCACGTAGCCGGTGGCGCCGGCACGCAGCGCCGTGAGGATCACGTCTTCGGTGCTCCACGCCGAGATCACCAGGATGCTAAGCGCCGGGTCGTCGGCGCGCAGCTGCTCGATGAGCGACACGCCGTTGCCGTCGGGCAGCTCGATGTCCACCAGCGCCAGCGCGTGCGGTTGCGCCGCGATGCAGGCCTGGGCCTGCGCGATGGTGCCGGCGAACACCAGCGCGTCGGCCTCGTAGCCGAACTGCGTCAGCAGCGTGTGGATGCGCCGCTGCATCAGCGGCTCGTCTTCCACCACCAGCACGGGTGCGGGCAGCAGCGCCTCACGCCACTCGGGGGCGGCTTGCGGTCGCGGCGGGGCGGCGGCGGGGCCTAGCGGCATGCCGGCTCGCGGGGCGGGAAGGTCGGGGTCTTGGGGGAAGGCCGGGTCATGGGTCTGGAAGGTTCGAAGATCGAGCAGGGTTGCGCGGGTTGCGCCGGCAGGTGGGGATGGTAGTGACACGGGTGCGCGTCGGCATCCCTGGAAGTAGGGAAACTCGAAAAGCGCGGCAGCCCACGACCCACGCAAGCCCACGCAAGCCCGCGCAAGCCCGCGCAAGCTCACGCAAGCTCATATGGGCCCGGCAACCCATGTCATTCGCTTAAGATGAGAGTCATTCTCAACTGACGCCTCCCGTTTTCGCCATGTCATCCGCCAATGCCGCTGCCCACGGGGCCATGCACGTGTTCTACGAAGAGCACCATGGATGGCTCAGCGCCTGGCTGCGGCGGCGGCTGGGGTGCTCGCACAGCGCGGCCGACCTGGCGCAGGACACCTTCGTGCGCGTGCTGCTGCGCCCGCAGGTGCTGCCCACGCTGCGCGAGCCACGGGCCTACCTGTCGACGCTGGCCAAGGGCGTGGTCAGCGAGCATTGGCGCCGGCAAGCGCTGCAGCGCGCCTACCTCGAAACCCTGGCCCTGCTGCCCGAGCCCCTGGCGCTGTCGCCCGAAGAGCGGCTGGTGCTGCTGCAGACGCTCGACGAGATCGACGCCATGCTCGACGGCCTGGCGCCCAAGGCGCGCGAAGCCTTCGTGCTCTCGCAGCTCGAAGGGCTGACCTACGCGGCCATCGCCGAGCGGCTGCAGATCAGCGAGCGCACCGTCAAGCGCTACATGCAGCAGGGCTTCGAGCGTTGCCTGGCGCTGGTCGAATGAACGCCTCCGCCCGGCCACCGGCGAACCTCGCGAAGCTCACCAAACTCACGCCCCCCGGCCCGCTCGACCCCGCCGTGCTGCGCGAGGCCGCGCGCTGGCTGGTGCGCCTGCACTCGGGCGAGGCCGGCCCCGGCGACCACGCCGCCTGCGCGCGCTGGCGCGAGGCCGACCCTGCACACGAGCAGGCCTGGCAGCGCGCGCAGCGGCTGTCGCAGAAATTCGGCGCCGTGCCGCCCACGGTCGGCATGCCGGTGCTGGCGCGCCAGGGCCGCGCCAACCGCCGCGCCGCGCTGCGCACGCTCGCGCTGTTCGCCGCGGCGGTGCCGGCCGGCTACCTGGGCTGGCGCCACATGCCGTGGCAGGCCTGGTCGTCCGACGAGCGCACCGCCACCGGCGAGCGCCGCGAGCTGCAACTGGCCGACGGCAGCCGGGTGCTACTGGACACGGCGAGCGCCGTCGACATTCGCTTCGACGAGCGGCAGCGCACCGTGCGCCTGCGCGCAGGCGCCATCGCCGTCGTGACCGCGCCCGACCCGCTGGGCAGCGGCCGCGCGCGCCCCTTCGTGGTGGAAACCGCGCAAGGCCGGCTGCGCGCGCTGGGCACGCGCTTCACCGTGCGGCAAGAAGGCGAGCCGCAAGAGCGAGGCGCCGTGCGCGTGGCCGTCACCGAAGGGGCGGTAGAAGTCACGCTGCGCAACGCCACCGCACCGGCGCTGGTGCTGCCCGCCGGACAGCAGACGGTGCTGGGCGACGCAGGCGCGGCGCCGCCCGAGCCCGTGTCCACGCAAAGCCAGGCATGGACCCGAGGCGTGCTGTACGCCGACAACATGCGGCTGGCCGACTTCTGCGCCGAGCTCGCGCGCTACCGGCCCGGCATCGTCCACTGCGCGAGCGAGGTCGGGGGCCTGCGGATTTCGGGGGCGTTCCAGCTGCGCGACACCGACTACGTGCTCTCGATGCTGGCCACCTCGCTGCCCGTGCAGGTGGTGACGCGCACGCGCTACTGGGTGAGCGTGGTGCCGGGCTGAACGCGCCGACGCCCGAAGAATTTTTCATCTCGCTGTCCCTTTTTCGAATCTCGTCGGGCAAGCCATGGAGCCGCGCTGTGATCGCGGCACCGACAAGGAACCCAGAAGACCATGGCATTGCCACGTTTGCGCACCGGCCGCCCCGCGTGCGGCACTTTCACTCCCCTGCCCTCTGTGTCCGCCACGCGCCTGACAGGCGCCGCGCACGGTGCGCGCAGCCTCTGCCTGGTGATCGCCATCACCAGTGCTGCTGGCGCAGGCGGCGCGATGGCGCAGCAACCCGCGCCGGCCTCGGCGGCGACCGCGACCACGACCGCAATCGCGCGTAGGGCCTACGACATTCCCGCCGGCGCGCTCGGCCCGGCGCTGTCGCGCTACGCGGCCGAGGCGGGCGTCACGCTGTCCTTCGAATCCGCGCTCACCGAAGGCCGCAGCACCGCCGGCCTGCGCGGCAGCCACGCCGTGCCCGAGGGCTTCTCGCGGCTGCTCGCCAACACCGGGCTGGAGGCCGTGCCGCATGAAGGCGGCGGCTACACGCTGCGCCGCGCCACGGCGCCCATCGCTCCCGTGGCCGGTGCCGACGGCAGCACGCTGAGCGAAGTGCGCGTCACCGCGCAGGCCGAGCGCAGCGCCACCACCGAAGGCTCGGGCTCGTACGCGAGCCGCATCGTCACGGTCGGCAAGGGCGAGCAGACGCTGAAGGAAATTCCGCAGTCCGTCACCGTCGTCACGCGCCAGAAGATGGACGACCAGAACCTCACCACCATCGACGCGGTGCTGGCCAACACCACCGGCATCACCATGTACAACAGCCCGATGGGCGGGCGCTACGTGTACTCGCGCGGCTTCATGGCCGACACCTACCAGTTCGACGGCGTCAACCGCGCCTTCTACTACCCGCAGGCCAACAACTTCACCAGCAACACCGCCATCCTCGACCGGGTGGAGATCGTGCGCGGCGCCACCGGCCTGCTGCAGGGCGCGGGCACGCCGAGCGCCACCATCAACATGGTGCGCAAGCGCCCGCTGGCGGACAAGCAGCTGCTGGTGTCCGCCAGCGCCGGCTCGTGGAACAACGTGCGCACCGAGGTGGATGCGACCGGCCCGCTGAACGAGGCCGGCACCCTGCGCGGCCGCGCGGTGGCCAGCTTCGAGGACCGCGACTACTTCTACGACGTGGCCAAGAGCCGCACCGGCGTGCTGTACGGCGCGCTCGAGTACGACCTGTCGCCGCAAACGCGCCTGACGCTGGGCGCGAGCTACGAGAAGCTGAAGTCGGTGCCCTTCTTCCACGGCCTGCCGCGCTACGACAACGGCGCCGACCTGCGGCTGGCCCGCTCGACCTTCCTGGGCGCCGACTGGAACCGCTGGAACAGCGAGCAGACCTCGGTGTTCACCGAGCTGGCCCACCGCTTCGACGCCGACTGGACGCTCAAGGCCACGGCCACCTACACGCGCGAGAAGCACGACATCAAGTACCTGTACTCCAACGGCGCGATCAATCCCGCGACGATGGCGGGGTCGACCACCTTCGCCGGCCTGTTCGACTTCGGCACCGACAACAAGGGCCTCGACGTGGCGGTCGACGGCAAGTTCGACGCCTTCGGCCGGCGCCATGCGCTGAGCTTCGGCGCCAACACCGGGCGCATGGTGAGCCGGGGCGACTTCGGGCTGATCGCGCTGGGCGTGCGCAACGACGTGCTCAACCCCGACCACCAGATCAGCGAACCGGTGACCGCCGACTTTCTCGCGCGGCGCTACCGCGGCGCCGCCACCGTCACCGAGATGACGCAGTCGGGCGCCTACGGCGTGGCCCGCTTCAGCGTGAGCGACCCGCTCACGCTGGTGCTGGGCGCGCGCGTGTCGCGCTACAAATGGACCAGCCGGCTGCGCGACACCGACGAGGCCTACGACGACCCCTACCGCGAAAGCGGCGTGCTCACGCCCTACGGCGGCCTGGTGTATGCGCTGAACAAGCAGTGGTCGGCCTACGTGAGCTACGCCGACATCTTCCAGCCGCAGAACGCGGTGACGGCCGCGGGCGTCATGCTCGACCCGATCAAGGGCAAGAACTACGAGGCCGGGCTCAAGGGCGAGCTGATGGACGGCAAGGTCAACGCATCGCTCGCGGTGTTTCGCATCGACCAGAGCAACCGCGCCGAGCAGGACATGGTGAACCCGTGTTCGGTGGGCGCGTACTGCTACGTGTCCAGCGGGCGGGTGCGCAGCCAGGGCATCGACGCGGAGATCAGCGGCGAGATCGCGCGCGGCTGGCAGGTCTTCGGCGGCTACACGCTCAACAGCTTCCGCTACCTGGACGACACCTCCAACGCCGGCGTGGCCTTCGCCAGCACCTACACGCCCAAGCACATCCTGCGGCTGTGGACCGACTACCGCCTGCCGGGCGCGCTGAACGCGTGGACCGTGGGCGGCGGCGTCAACTTCCAGAGCGAAAGCTCGCGCACCACCGGCACCATCAAGATCGCGCAGCCCGCGTACGCGGTGTGGACCGCGCGCGTGAGCTACCAGATCAACCGCAGCTGGTCGCTGGCGCTGAACGTGAGCAACCTGTTCGACAAGGTCTACTACCAGACGGTGGGCGCGCCGGGGTGGGGTAATTTCTACGGGGAGCCGCGCAATGCGACGGTGACGTTGCGCGGGAGGTTCTGAGGGGGAAGAGTTGCGTCGCTCTGAAGGCGGTGCTAATCTGGTCGGTATGACTAGATTTATCGAACCCGGAAAGCCGCCCTCCGAGCGACCCGCCCCTCCGCCAGGGCATTGGCCGCTTCAAGACGCCAAAGCACGCTTCAGCGAACTGGTGCGTCGCGTGCGCAGCGAAGGCCCGCAGCACGTGACGGTTCATGGTCGCGACGAAGTCGTGGTCATCGCTGCAGAGGACTTCAGGCGTTTGCAGGGTGCTCGAACAGGCAAGGCCCTGGTAGACGTGTTGCAGGCCTCGCCGCATCGCGACATCGAACTGGTTCTGGCATCGTCGGAAAACTCTCCGGTCCGGGACGTTCAGTTGTGAAAGGCTGCCTGCTAGACACCAACATCCTGTCCGAGCTGCGACGTTCACGATCCGAACCGAAGGTCGTCGCCTTCGTCAGCGCGCAGCCACTCGACAACCTGTTTGTCAGCGCAGTCACTTTCGCGGAAATCCGCTTCGGCATCGAGCTGATCGAGGACATGCACAAACGCGCGTCCCTCAATGATTGGCTGAACCTGCAGTTGCGCCCGATGTTCGAGAACCGCGTGCTCCCAATCAGCGAGGACATCATGTTCAAGTGGCGGTTGCTGGTCGAAGAAGGACGAAAGGCAGGCCACACCTTTCCCCAACCGGATCTCATCATTGCCGCGACCGCGCTGCATCACGGGCTGAGCATCGTGTCGCGGGATACCGGTGGGTTCGCCAAGACGGGCGCAGCGCTCGTCAACCCATGGCTGGCTTCATAGGCCGCACTCCTTTCGGCGGCGCGCCTCAACCGCGCCTCACCCGCGCCGCGCAGATTTCCGCCGCGCCAGCTCCGCCGCCTGCGCCCCGATCAAACGCGCCCTTGCCCGCATCTGCTCGACCACGCCCTGCACCCGCGCGTCGGGCAGGCGCTCGGTGATGGTCGCGATGGCAAGGCCGGCGACCGTGCGGCCATCGGCCAGGCAGATCGGCACCGCGACCGCGCGCGAGCCCGGCACCACGCCGATCGGGGCATAGGCATAGCCCTGCGCGCGCGTGCGCACCGCGCGTTCCAGCAGTTCGGCCGGGTCGACATGCAGGGCCTCGAGCCGTCTCGCGTTGCGCCGCACCACGTCCGCCGCCTCGTCGGCCGGCAGCGACGCCAGCAGCACCAGGCCGCTCACGCCCACGCCCAGCGGGCGGCGCGCGCCGATCTCGATGGACAGCACCTTCACCGGAAAACTGCCGGGCCGGCGGTCGATGCACACGGAGTCGGTGCCGTTGCGGATGGTGAGGAACGCGGTGTCGCCCAGGCTCTCGCTCAGGTGGCGCAGGTGCGGCTCGGCAATCGCCTGGATGGGAAAGCGGCTCGCGCGCGCCAGCCCCAGCAGCGACACCTCGCCGCCCACCAGGTAGCGGCGCGTGGCCAGGTCCTGCTCCACCGCGCCCTCTTCCACCAGCACGCGCAGCAGGCGGTGCACGGTCGGGCGGTTCAGGCCGGTGTGGCTCACCACGTCGGTCAGCCGAACGCCGCGCTCCTGCCCCGTGGCCAGCACGCGCAGCACCGCCAGCGCACGGCGCACGCTCTGCGCGCCGGCCGTGGTGCCTTCACCCCCGCCTTCGCCTTCGCCTTCGTCGTCAGCCGCGGTTGCCATCCGTGGCCGCATCCGTCACTGCACCTGTCACTGCCCCCATCACCGACTTGGGCGTCTGCTGCATGCCCCGCAGCGTGACGATCTCGCCCAGCGTCGCGTAGTTCGGCCCGCCGATGCGGCAGACCGGGTCGAACGCGCGGGTGTCGACCTTGCCGTCGCGCATCAGGCCGTCGCGCAAGTGAAACGCCGTGACCTCTCCCACGAAGAACTCGGCGCCCGTCTCGCCGAAGGCGATCACGCGCTCCAGCCTGCACTCCATGCTGACCGGCGCGTCCGCCAGGCGCGGCACGCGCACCGTGCTGCTCGGCAAGGTGCCCAGGCCGAGCAGCTCGGCCTCGCTCACGTCGGGCGCGTGCTCGGCGCTGCTCTCGTGGATGGCGACCATCTGCGAGGCGTCGCCGATGTTCACCACGAACTCGCCCAGCGCATGGATGTTGGCGCCCGTGTCCTTGCGCTGGCCGGCCTTGCGGCCGATGTTCACGCCCAGCAGCGGCGGCTTGTTCGACACGAAGGTGAAGCAGGAGAACGGCGCGAGATTGACCACGCCGCTGGGCGACAGCGTGGTGATCCACGCGATGGGGCGCGGCACGACGATGCCGCTCATCAGGCGGTAGGTGGCTTCGGGCGACAGGTCGCCAGCGGCGAGAAACATGGCAAGGCCTCGTGAGGTGGCTGGGGCCCCGATTGTGGTCAGGCCCGCGGCAGCGCCGAATGGCGACTTCAAAAAAACGTCCACGATATGGAACAACGCGAGGATATTGCATTGCAGCATCGGCGTGCCGGTTCTTAGAGTTCACAGGTCGCCGATCAAACCGCAGCGAACGCGCGGTGCCGGTGCCGAACCAGGAGACAAAGAATTGAAAGAACTCATCGCCACCCTCGCCGTGGCCACGTGCGCGGGCCTTGTCGCGCTGCCCGCCATGGCGCAAGACGCCTGGCCCGACAAACCCGTGAAGCTGGTGCTGCCCTATCCGCCGGGCGGCAACGTGGACGGCGCGGCGCGCATCATCAGCGAGCAGCTGCAGGCCGTGTTCAAGCAGCCCTTCATCGTGGACAACCGCCCCGGTGCCGGCGGCATGATCGCCGCGGAATACGCGGCCAAGTCGGCGCCCGACGGCTACACCTTCTTCATGGGCGCGAACGGGCCCATTCTTTTCTCGCCGACTATCTTCAAGCGCAACGCCTACGACTGGAAGAAAGACTTCGCGCCGGTCAGCTCGGTGTCGTTCACGCCGCTGGTGCTGCAGGTGCACCCTTCCACGCCCTACAAGACCGTGGCCGACCTGGTGGCCGAAGGCAAGAAGCCCGGCAACACGCTGACCATGGCCTCGCCCGGCGCAGGCACGCAGAACCACCTGGTGAGCGAGTACCTGCAGCGCGAAAGCGGCGCGCACTGGACCACGGTGCACTACAAGGGCAACGCGCCGGCCACCACCGACCTGCTGGGCGGCCAGGTGCAGTTCAACTTCGACCAGATCTCGGTGGCCGGCCCCTTCATCCAGCAGGGCCGCACGCGCGCACTGGCCGTCACGTCGCCCAAGCGGCTGCCGCAGCTGCCCGACGTGCCGACGCTGCAGGAGTCGGGCTTCAAGGACTTCAGCACCGAGACCTTCACCGGCATCCTCGCGCCGCGCGCGACGCCCAAGGAGATCGTGGCGCGCCTGTCCGAGGCGCTGCAGAAGATCCTCGCGGACAAGGCTGTGCAGGCGCGCTTCCAGACGCTGGGCTCCGAGGCCCGCGGCAGCACGCCCGCGCAGTTCGCCCAGTTCCTGACCAAGGAAGACGCGCGGTGGATGCCCGTGATCAAGCAAGCCAACATCACCGCCGAATGAACGCCATGACGCCCACCGCCACGCCAGCCACATTGGCCGCGGCCTCCGTGCGCACCAGCATCTACATCGACGGCTTCGGCCACAAGAACCCGATTCCGGCGGCCTGCCGCGTCGGCCCGCTGCTGGAGAGCGGCAGCATCCAGGGCAACGACCCCGCCACCGGCAAGCCGGCCGACACCATCGAGGCGCAGTGCCACTTCATGCTCGACAACGTGCGCCGCATCGTCGAGGCGGCGGGCGGCGGCACGCAGCACATCGTGAAGCTCACCGTGTGGATGAAGGACCGCAGCCAGCGCCCCGCGCTCAACGTGCCCTGGCTGGAGATGTTCCCCGACGCCGCCTCGCGACCCGCGCGCCACGCCATCGTCGCGCCCGAGCTCGACATGGGCAAGCTGGTGGAGTGCAGCTTCACCGCGTGGATCGCCTGATTTCCCACCACCCATTCAAGCGCCTTCAGAAGCCACACATGCCCGACTACCTCCCCTTCGACCCCCATCCGCGCGCGCCCGTGCCGCTGCCGCCCGCGCTGTCGTGCGACAGCCAGTTCCACGTGTTCGGCCCGCGCGAGCAATACCCCGTGCGCCCCAACGCCGCCTATGAAATGCCCAGCGCCACCTGGCAGGTCGCGCAGAACCTGCACGCCACGCTGGGCATCGCGCGCGGGGTGATCGTGCAGGCCACCACCTACGGCGCCGACCACACGGTGGTGCTCGACGCGCTCGAGGGCCTGAACGCCGGCGGCCCGCGCCGCTACATGGCCTGCGCCAACGCCGCCGTGCTCACCGAGCGCGACGACGCCTACCTGCACAAGCTGCACGACGCCGGCGTGCGCGGCGCGCGCTTCACCCGCGGCGGCCTGGGCATCAGCCTGAGCGCGGCCGAGCAGGCGCGCGCCTTCGCCCGCGTGAAGGAGCTGGGCTGGTACGTGAAGGTGCAGCCCGAGCCCCACGGCATCGCCGAGCAGCTCGCCACCTTCGAGTCGCTCGACGTGCCCGTGCTGCTCGACCACATGGGCCGCGCCGACCCGGCGCGCGGCGATGCCGACGCGAGCCTCGCGCGCATGCTCGAACTGCTCGGGCGCGGCAACTTCTGGGTGATGCTGTCGCTGTCCGAGAAGCTCTCGAAGACCGGCGAGCCCTGGAACGACGTGGTGCCGCTCGCGCAGCGGCTGATCGCGGCCGCGCCCGACCGCTGCGTGTGGGGCAGCGACTGGCCGCACCCCGTGTCGGTGAAGCAGCCGCCCAACGAGGGCGCGCTGCTGGAGCTGCTCTACCGCTTCGCGCCCGACGCCGCCGTGCGCCAGAAGATTCTTGTCGACAACCCCGCCCGCTTCTTTGGATTCGAGACCGCATGAAACTCATCAGCTACCTGCACGGCGGGGCCTCGCACTGGGGCTGCGTCATCGGTGACGGCAACGGCCAAGGTGTGGTCGACCTGGGCCGCCGCCTGCCCGCCTTCGCGTCGGTCTCCGCGCTGCTGGAAGGCGGCGAGGCCGCGCTGGCCCAGGCCCGCCAGGCGGCCGAAGGCGCCGCGCCCGACCACGCGCTGGCCGAAGTGCGCCTCGCGCTGCCCATCGCGCGGCCGCGCCGCGTGTTCTGCATCGGCGTGAACTACGCGCACCGCAACGCCGAGTACAAGGACGGCAGCGACCTGCCGAAGTACCCGAGCATCTTCATGCGCGTGGCCGAATCCTTCGTGGGCCACGGCGAGCCGCTGCAGCAGCCGCTCGAATCGCAACAGCTCGACTACGAGGGCGAGATCGCCATCGTCATCGGCCGCCGCGCGCGCCGCGTGAAGGGCGACGAGGCCCTGGCCTGCATCGCCGGCCTCACCTGCATGAACGAAGGCACGGTGCGCGACTGGGTGCACCACGCCAAGTTCAACGTCACGCAGGGCAAGAACTTCAATGCCTCGGGCGCCATCGGCCCGTGGATCGTCACGGCCGACGAATTTCCGCAGGGCTACGGCGCGCTGCGCGTGCAGACGCGCGTGAACGGCGAGCCGCGCCAGGACGACACCACCGCGCACCTGATGTTCGACTTTGCGTACCTCATCGGCTACCTGTCGACCTTCACCACGCTGGAGCCCGGCGACATCATTGCCACCGGCACGCCGACCGGCGCGGGCATTCGCTTCGACCCGCCGAAGTTCCTGCAACCGGGCGACGTGGTCGAGGTCGAGGTGAGCGGCGTGGGCGTGCTGCGCAACGGGGTGCGAGCCGAGCAGGCCGAAGGAGCCGCCGCATGAGCCTGGACGCCAGCACCCTTTCTCAGGCCGCCCAGCGGCTGGAGCAGGCGCAGCACACACGCGTGGCCTGCCGCCAGTTCTCGCTGGACTACCCCGACATGAGCATCGACGACGCCTACGCGATCCAGCATGCGTGGATGCAGCTCAAGCTGCGCAACGGCCGCACGGTGAAGGGCCACAAGATCGGGCTGACCTCCAAGGCCATGCAGCGGGCGGTGAACATCGCCGAGCCCGACTACGGCACGCTGCTGGACGACATGTTCTACCGCGACGGCGCGGTGATTCCGACCGAGCGCTTCCTGCAGCTGAAGATCGAGGCGGAGCTGGCCTTCGTGCTGGCGCGGCCGCTGTCGGGGCCCGACTGCACGCTGTTCGACGTGCTCGACGCCACCGCCTACGTGACGCCCGCGCTCGAGATACTCGACGCGCGCATCCAGCGCGTCGACCCCGAGACCCAGCGCACGCGCAACGTGTTCGACACCATTTCCGACAACGCGGCCAACGCGGCGCTGGTGCTGGGCGGGCGGCCCTTCAAGCCGGCGCTGGTCGACGCGGACATGCGGCGCATCGGCGCCATCGTGAGCCGCAACGGCGAGGTCGAGGAGACCGGCCTGGCCGCCGGCGTGCTCAACCACCCGGGCTACGGCGTGGCGTGGCTGGCCAACCGGCTGCACCGCTTCGGCGTGACGCTGGAGGCCGGGCAAGTCATTCTGGCGGGCTCGTTCATCCGGCCGATCGAGGTCGGCAAGGGCGATACGGTGGTGGCCGACTATGGCGATTTCGGCACCGTGTCATGCCACTTCGGTTGAGCGCGGTGAATGCCATGCCGGTGCCGGCGAACCATTTCAAGCGTGCGCTCGCGGCCGGCGTGCCGCAGATCGGCCTGTGGTCCACGCTGCCCGACCCCTATGTGTCGGAGATCGTCGCGGGCGCGGGTTTCGACTGGGTGCTGCTCGACACCGAGCACACGCCCACCGACGTGCCGCACATGCTGCACCAGCTGCAGGCGGTGAGCGCGGCGGTGCCGGCCAACGCCGCGCGGCCCACCTCGGCCGTGGTGCGGCCCGACTGGAACGACACGGTGCTCATCAAGCGCTACCTCGACATCGGCGCGCAGAGCCTGCTGCTGCCGTTCGTGCAAAGCGCGGCCGAGGCGCAGGCCGCCGTGCGCGCCACGCGCTACGCCCCGCACGGCGTGCGTGGCATGGGCGGCTCGACGCGGGCCTCGAACTTCGGGCGCACCCGCGACTACGTGGCCGCCGCGCAGGACGAGCTCTGCGTGCTGGTGCAGGTGGAAACACGCGAGGCGCTGGACCACCTCGACGAGATCGTGGCGGTCGACGGCGTGGACGGCGTCTTCATCGGCCCGGCCGACCTCTCGGCGAGCCTGGGCCACCCGGGCGACCCGGGGCACCCGGAGGTCAGGGGCGCGATCGACGACGCGATACGCCGCATCCGCGCCGGCGGCAAGGCGCCCGGCATCCTGATGCTCGATGAGGCGAGGGCGCGCGAATGCCTGGACCTGGGCGCGCTCTTCGTGGCGGTGGCGATGGACCTGCAGATACTGGCGCGCGGCGCCGAGGCGGCGGCGGCGCGCTTCCAGGCGCGCAACGCGGATGCGCGTTCGGGCCCGGTCGCGTACTGACCGGCCCGCGCTCAGCCTGCGTTGAGTCGCCGCCAGCGCGCCGGCGAAGTGCCCATCTGCGCGGAGAACACCCGCGTCAGATGGCTCTGGTCGGCAAAGCCGCAGGCCGCGGCGATGTCCACGATCGGCAGGTCGGCCTGCGCCAGCAGGCGCCGCGCCGCCTCCACGCGCTGCGACACCAGCCACGCATGCGGCGTCTGGCCCGTGGTCTGCTTGAAGGCCTTGCTGAAATGGCCGCGCGACAACGCGCACTCGCTCGCCACCTCGGCCAGCGACACGTCGCCCGCCAGGTGCTCGATCAGGAAGGCCTTGGCGCGCCGCTCCTGCCAGGGCGCCAGCCCGCGCAGCTCGGCGTTGGCCGCGCCGGCCACGCCGCCGTAGGCGTGCAGCACATGCGCCTTCAGCGCCAGCGTAAGGTGGTCGACGAACAGCCTGCTCGCCGTTTCGGGCCGCAGCAGCGCGGGTAGCATGGCCCGGCCGATGTTCGCCACCACCGGGTCGAGCGTGCCGGCCTCGCAGCGCAGCGCGGCCACGCGCGGCACGTGCATTTCTTGCGCGAACGAATCGAGGGTGGCGCGCGGCATGTGGAACAGCATCGAATGGAACGGGCTGAACACGTAGGCCGAGGCGCATTCGCTCAGGTCGGCGATGTGCAGCGCGCCTTCGTGCTGCAGGCCCAGCCGCAGCGTGGCGCCGCCCTTGCAGATGCTGCGGCTGCCGCCGGAGTCGATTTCCACGCTGAGCACGAAGGCGTCTTCGCTGGGCAGCGGCGGCAGCACGAACAGGTGCGGTTGGTCGTAGTGCATGCACGCGATGCCAAGCTCCGAGCCCCAGCGCGAGGTGCTGACCAGCGAGGGCACGGCATCGATGCCGTACTGCCTGGCCAGGTGCTGGCCGAAGCGGTTGTCTTGGCAGGTGGGCGTCGGCATGCGGCGCATGTTATGCCCGCCAGCCTGTCCTGTGATGACACGGGGCATCGCCGGGCGCCGGTTTCGGTCGCAGGCCAGCTCCGGCCTGGCTGCCATCGCCCTTTGCAGATACCGTGGGGCACCGGCCGGCGCCGAACGAAACCTTTCAGCGACGGCCCGCCCTCTTCTTCTGCTCGCGGCATTGTTTTTCCAGCGGCCCGTCGTCTCCGCCCGCGTCCAGCCCGGCATAAACGCCGCAGGGCCAATCGAGCCGGGTGAGGTACCAGTACGGCGGCTCGCTGGCGCAGATGTCCATCTCGCGGACCTTCCATTGGCCCGCGGACTTCTTCAGCACCACCCACAGCATCTTGTCCAGGTCCGGATGGCATTCGGTCTTCGCCCAGTCGGGCGAGCCGCCTGAAGGCGACACCAGCTCGCCGGTCAGTACCGCCCAGCCGGCGTCCACGTTCAACACGCCGACCTTGATCCTGACGGGCTGCCCCGCCTTGCCGGCCGCCACCGGGCGGGCCGCGTCGAGCACCGCGCGCCGCTCGGCGGCGTCCATGGCGCTCGCCGGAGCGACCCACATGGCGACAAGCGCGAGCAGGCCGAGAAGCGCCGCGCGCCATTCGAAGACACGGCGCTTCATGCACCACGCACCCCGGCGATCTTTGCGCCCACACTTCCAACTCGAATTCATCTCTTGCATCTCCCTGCGTTCGGGCCTGTCCAGAATCGACAACGGGCCACCCCCTCGCAGGGGTGGCCCGTGAAGCGGTCAGCCTGAAACTGACTTGCTGAATTACTTCTTGTCGCCGCCCGGCACCTTGCCTTCCACGCCCTTGACGTAGAAGTTCACGCCCGACAGGAACTTGTCGTCGGCCACGGCGTCCTTGGCGACCACTTCCTTGCCGTCCTGGCCCAGGATCGGGCCCTTCCAGATCACGAAGCTGCCGTCCTTCAGGCCCTTCTTCACTTCCTCGACCTTGGCCTTGGCTTCGGCAGGCACGTCTTCGGCGATCGACACGAGGTCGATGGCGCCTTCCTTCACACCCCACCACGCCTGGCCGGTGGCCCACTTGCCGTCCAGCGCTTCCTGCGTGGCCTTGATGTAGTACGGGGCCCAGTTGATGGTGGCCGAGGCCAGGTGGGCCTTGGGACCGTAGGCGGTCATGTCGGAGTCCCAGCCGAAGGCGCGCTTGCCCTTTTCCTGCGCGGTCTTCAGCACGGCCGGCGAGTCGGTGTTCTGGAACAGCACGTCGGCGCCGCCGTTGATGAGGGCGGTGGCGGCTTCGGTTTCCTTCGGCGGGCTGAACCACTCGTTCACCCACACGACCTTGGTCGTGATCTTCGGGTTGACCGACTGCGCGCCCAGCGTGAAGCTGTTGATGTTGCGCAGCACTTCGGGAATGGGCACCGAGCCGACCACGCCCAGCGTGTTGCTCTTGGTCATGGCACCGGCGATCACGCCGGCCATGTACGCGCCTTCGTACGTGCGGCTGTCGTAGGTGCGCATGTTCTCGGCCGTCTTGTAGCCGGTGGCGTGCTCGAACTTCACGTCCTTGCTGTCGGCCGCGACCTTCAGCATGGGTTCCATGTAGCCGAAGGTGGTGCCGAAGATGAGCTTGTTGCCCTGGCCGACCATGTCGCGGAACACGCGCTCGGCGTCGGCGCCTTCGGGCACGCTTTCGACGAAGGTGGTCTTGATCTTGTCGCCGAATTCCTTCTCCAGCGCCTTGCGGGCGTTGTCGTGCGCGAAGGTCCAGCCGCCGTCGCCGACCGGGCCGATGTACGCGAACGCCACGTTCAGCGGCGCTGCCGGTGCCGGCGCGGCCGCGGCGGGTGCCGGAGCCGGTGCGGGCGCCGCTGCCGGTGCTGCCGCTTCTTCTTTCTTGCCGCAGCCGATCAGGGCCGCCGAAGCGACCGCCGTGAGGGCGGCCAGCTTGAGCAGGGAGCGCTTGTTCAGATCATTCATTGTCGAAAATCCTCAAAAAAGGACGGGTTGGCGGAAAAACGAAAAACGCGATTATGAGCCGGGGTAGAACGGTTTCCCGATGGAAGCCGGCATGTTCGCGCGGATGAACGCGGGGTTGCGCGAGATCAGCGCCAGCACCACGATGGGCGCGATGTACTGAAGCATGCTGAGGAACTGCGCCGGCACGTCGACGCCGCTGCTCTGCAGGTGAAAGCCCAGCATCGACACGCCGCCGAACAGGTATGCGCCCAGCAGCACGCGCATCGGCCGCCAGGTGGCGAAGGTGGTGAGCGCCAGCGCGATCCAGCCGCGCCCCGCCACCATGCCCTCGACCCACAGCGGGGTGTACACGGTCGACAGGTAGGCGCCCGCCAGTCCGCACAGCGCGCCGCCGGCAATCACCGCCAGGAAGCGGATGCGCCGCACCGGGTAGCCCAGCGCATGCGCCGACTCGGGCGACTCGCCGACCGAGCGCAGCACCAGCCCGGCGCGCGTGCGGTACAGGAACCAGATGAGCCCCACGGTGAGCACCACCGCGAAATACACCATCGGGTGATGGCGGAACAGCGCCGGGCCCACCAACGGGATGTCGCTGAGCACCGGAATCGCGTAGGACACGCTTTCGGGCAGCTTGGCCTGCACGAAGTTGATGCCGGCAAAGGCCGAGAAGCCCACGCCGAACAGGCTCAGCGCCAGGCCGGTCGCGTACTGGTTGGTGTTGAGCCAGATGACCAGCACGCCGAAAAAGACCGCCAGCAAGGCGCCCGCCGCCATGCCGGCCAGAAAGCCCAGCCAGGGGTTGTGCGTGACGACCACGGTGGCGAAGCCCGCGATGGCCGCGCACAGCATCAGGCCCTCGGCGCCCAGGTTGACGATGCCGGCCTTTTCGTTGATGAGCAGGCCCAATGCGGCGATGGCGAGCACGGTGCCCGCGCTCAGCGTGGAGCCGAGCAGGAGTGCGTAGCTTTCCATGGTCAGTGGCTCCCTTCGGTGACGCTCGCGACAGGCGCGGTGATCGGTGTGCTGGCCTGCAGCGAGGCCGTGCCGGCGGTGCTGGCCGCGGCGGCCTTGGCGGCCGCCTTGCGCCGGATGCGGTAGGCAATGAGCGTGTCGCAGCCCAGCAGCGTGAACAGCAGCAGGCCCTGGAACACGCCGGTGAGCGACTTGGGCAGCCCCAGGCGCGACTGTGCGAGCTCGCCGCCGATGTAGAACATGCTCATCAGGATCGCCGAGAAGATCATGCCCACCGGATGCAGCCGCCCGACGAAGGCCACGATGATGGCCGCGAAGCCGTAGCCCGCGGGCACGTACGGCGTGAGCTGGCCCAGCGGGCCGGCCACTTCGAGCGCACCGGCCAGCCCGGCCGCGCCGCCCGAGGTGAGCAGCGCGATCCACACCGCGCGGCGCGCCGAGAAGCCGGCGTAGCGCGAGGCCGCCGGCGCCAGGCCGCCCACCTGCTGCGCGAAGCCCGCGCGCGTGCGGAACAGGAACACCCACAGCGCGCCCGCCCCCACCAGCGCGATGACCAGCCCGATGGTCACCCGCGAGCCCTTGAACAGGCGCGGTATCTGCGTGACCGCCTCGAAGGTCTTCGACTGCGGAAAGTTGTAGCCGTTCGGGTCTTTCCAGGGCCCGTAGACCATGTAGCCCAGCAGCAGCGTGGCCACGTAGACGAGCATCAGGCTCACCAGGATTTCGTTGGCGTTGCACTTGTCGCGCAGGAACGCGACGATGCCCGCCCACACCATGCCGCCCAGGATGCCCGCGACCAGGATGGCCGCCACGATCCACTGGCCGGTGTTCTTGTCGGCCAGCAGCGCGACGCCGCCCGCCGCGATGGCGCCGAACACGAACTGCCCCTCGGCGCCGATGTTCCACACGTTCGAGCGGAAGCACACGGCCAGCCCCAGCGCGATGATGAGCAGCGGCGTGGCCTTGACCATCAGCTCGCCGATGGCGTAGCCGTTCTTGATGGGTTCGTAGAAGAACACCAGCAGGCCCTTCACCGGGTCCTTGCCTAGCGCGGCGAACAGCGCCACGCCGATGAGCACGGTGATCAGCAGCGCCAGGATCGGAGAGGCGTAGCTCCAGAAGCGCGACAGCTCCGGGCGGGGTTCGAGCTTAAACATGGGCTGCTTCCTTGGTGGCGGGGGCCGCGCCTGCGGCGTCCCACAGGCCGCTCATCCACTCGCCGACCTGCGGCAGCGTGGCCGCGGCGCGGTCGATGGACGGCGACAGCCGGCCCTTGGCAATGACGTGCAGGCGGTCGCAGATGTTGAACAGCTCGTCGACCTCCTCGCTGATGACCAGCACGGCGCAGCCGGCGTCGCGCAGCGCGAGTATTTCGGCATGGATGAGCGCGGCGGCGCCCACGTCCACGCCCCAGGTCGGCTGCGAGACGATGAAGAGCTTGGGGTTGGCGTCGATCTCGCGCCCGACGATGAACTTCTGCAGGTTGCCGCCCGACAGCGAGCGCGCCGCCGCCTTGGGGCCGCCGGCCTTGACCTTGAAGCGCTCGATGATGCCCCTGGCCTGGCGCTCCAGCGCGCCGGTGCGAATCCAGCCGCCCCGGCCCACCGCGTCGCTGCGCGTGAGCAGCAGGTTGTGCGCAAGGCCCAGCGTGGGCACGGCGCCGCGGCCCAGCCGCTCTTCCGGCACGAAGTGCAACCCGAGTGCGCGGCGCGCGCGCGGGCGCAGCCGGCCGGCCGGCTTGTCGAACACCCGCACCATGGCGGCCTCGGCGCGCACGTCTTCGCCCGACAGCGTATACAGCAGCTCGCGCTGCCCGTTGCCCGACACGCCGGCAATGCCGACCACCTCGCCCGCGCGCACGTCGAACGAAATGCCGTCGAGGTCCATGCCGAACTGGTCTTCACGCGCCAGCGACAGCCCCTGCACGCGCAGCGCCACGGCGCCCGCGTGCATCGGGCGGTGCTGCAGCGGCGGCGGCTCGCTGCCGATCATCAGCCGCGACAGCGACTGCGTGCTCTCGTTCTGCGGATTGCACACGCCCGTGACCTTGCCGCCGCGCAGCACGGTGCAGGCGCTGCACAGCTCCTGGATCTCGTGCAGCTTGTGGCTGATGTAGAGAATGCTGCAGCCCTCCGACGACAGCTTCTTCAGCACCGTGAACAGCTTGACGACGGCCTGCGGCGTGAGCACCGAGGTCGGCTCGTCGAGGATGAGCAGCTTGGGGTTGGTGAGCAACGAGCGGATGATTTCCACCCGCTGCATCTCGCCCACCGACAGCGTGTGCACCGGGCGCGCGGGGTCGATGTCGAGCCCGTATTCGCTGGCCTTGGCCGTGATGCTGCGCGCCACCTCGGCCAGCTGCAGCGACTTGTCCAGCCCCAGCCACACGTTCTCGGCCACGGTGAGGGTGTCGAACAGGCTGAAGTGCTGGAACACCATGCTGATGCCCAGTGCCCTGGCCTGCTGCGGGTTGCGCAGGTTGACGGCCTGGCCGTCGAAGGTGACGGTGCCTTCATCGGGCTTGACCGACCCGTAGATGATCTTCATCAGGGTCGACTTGCCGGCCCCGTTCTCGCCGAGCACGGCATGGATTTCGCCGGGCGCGACCGACAGGGAGATGTCGCTGTTGGCCACCACCGCGGGGTACCGCTTGGTGATGTGCGCGAGCTGGAGTCTGGGGGTTGTCATGCCGGTTCTTCGTGGGTTGTCTCGTTCAACATCGACGGGGGCGGTGTACAGCTATAAGTTTAATAGCGTCTCCACCCCCGCCCTTCCCCGGCCGTGGCTCCCCGGAATGCCCGATGGAGCCTCGGTGACAGCGCCTCAGTGGGCGCCGACGTACGCGAACTTGAAGAGGAACACCGCCGCGATGATCCACACCGACACATGCACTTCCCGTGCCCGTCCGGTGAACAGCTTGAGCACCGCGTACGAGATGAAGCCGAAGGCCAGGCCCGTGGCAATCGAATAGGTGAAGGGCATGGCCAGCGCGGTGAGCGCGGCCGGAATCACCTCGGTGGTGTCGTCCCAGTCGAGCTCGACCAGGTCGCGCAGCATCAGGCAGCCCACGAAGAACAGCGCCGGCGCCGTGGCGTAGGCCGGCACCGAGCCAGCCAGCGGCGAGATCATCAGGCAGGCCAGGAACAGCAGCGCCACCACCACCGCCGTGAGGCCGGTGCGCCCGCCCGCCTGCACGCCGGCCGCGCTTTCCACATAGGCCGTGGTGCTCGAGGTGCCCAGCAGCGAGCCCGCGAAGATGGCGCCGCTGTCGGCCAGCAGGGCCTTGTTCATGCGCTCCATCTTGCCGGGCACCAGCAGGCCGGCGCGCTTGGCCACGCCCATGAGCGTGCCGGTGGCGTCGAACATCTCGACCAGGAAGAACACCAGCACCACGTTCAGGATGCCGCCCTTCAGCGCGCCCATGATGTCCAGCTGAAGAAATGTGGGCGCCACCGAGGGCGGCGCCGCGAACACGCCGTGGAACTTGTTGTCGGCCACGAAGAACGACAGCACCGTCACCGCCAGGATGCCGATGAGGATGGCGCCGCGCACCTTGAGCCGGTCGAGCACCACGATGATGAAGAAGCCCAGCGTCGCCAGGATGACCGGCGGCGTGTGCAGGTCGCCCAGCGTGACGAAGGTGGCCGGCGACGCCGCCACCACGCCCGCGCTCTTCAGCGCCACCAGCGCCAGGAACATGCCGATGCCCACGGTGATCGCCGTTCGCAGCGAGTGCGGTATGCCGTCGATGATCAGCTTGCGCAGCCCCGTCACCGTCACCACCAGGAACAGGCAGCCCGAGATGAACACGGCCCCCAGCGCCACCTGCCATGTGTAGCCCATGCCCAGCACCACCACGTAGGAGAAGTAGGCGTTCAGCCCCATGCCCGGCGCCATGGCGATCGGGTAGTTGGCGTACAGCCCCATGATCAGCGTGCCCAACGCCGCGATGATGCAGGTGGCCACGAACACCGCGCCCTTGGGCATGCCCGCGTCGCCGAGGATGCTCGGGTTCACAAAGATGATGTAGGCCATGGTGAGGAAGGTGGTCAGCCCCGCCACCAGCTCGATGCGCACGGTGGTGTTGTGCTCCGCGAGCTTGAACACCCGCTCCAGCAGGCCCGAGCCGCTTGCGCTGCCCACAGCCGCACGCGCAGGCGCGGACTCGACATGCCCCGGCGCGCGGGGCTCGGCGCCTTGCGGCGCCTGTTCAAACGTACTCATTTCGCTTGTCTCCAGCTGTTGTAGTGGCGGTTTTCTTCATCGTTGCCCCGCTCACGACGCCGGCGCGAACGGGGATCTCTCAGGGATCGGAGGTGTCAGGCTCGGCGGCGGGCGGGTGCACCGGGGCCGGCATGGTGGAGAGTGCGGCGCCCGGCGTGTGCAGCGCGGCGCCCGGCGTGTGCAGAGCGGCGCCCGGTGTGTGCAGCGCGGCGCCCGGTGGGCGCAGCGACGCCGCCACGCCCTTGATGCAGTCGCGCAGCCAGCGCGCCGAGCTCGACGAATGGGTGCGCTCGTGCCAGAGCTGGTAGTACATGAGCCGGGGCAGCGCCACCGGGCAGTCGAGGATCTTCAGCGGCAGCCGCGCGGCGAAGCGCTCGCAGTACTGGCGCCCGGTGGTCAGCACCAGCAGGCTGGACGCCACCATGTCGGGAATGAGGCCGAAGTGCGCGCAGCGCGCCGTGATGTTGCGCTGCCGCCCCAGCTCGTCGAGCATCTGGTCGATGATGCCGCGCCCGCCCGGGTGCATGGGCGTGGGCGCGATGTGCTCGGCCGCCAGCCAGGTCTCCAGGTCCCAGCCGCGGCGCACCGCCGGATGGTCCTTGTTGACCAGCGAGACCACCTCGTCGCCGAACAGCCGCGCCATGTGCAGGTCTTCCGGCGGCTTGAGCCAGTTGCCGATGACCAGGTCGACCTGGCCCAGGGCCAGGTGGCCGTGGTAGTCCGAGTCGGGCGAGAGCGCGTGGATCTCGATCTGGCACAGCGGCGCGTCGCGCTTCACCTGCGCCACCAGCATGGGCAGGAACAGCGGGTCCATGTAGTCGCTGGCCGCGATGCGGAAGGTGGTGGCCGCGGACTGCGGGTCGAAGCCGCGCGCGTCCGAGAACAGCATCTCGGCCGCGCGAAGGATGCTCGCGGCCGGCTCGATCATGCGCAGCCCCGCGTCGGTGGGCACCATGCCCGAGCCCGAGCGCACCAGCAGCGGATCGCCCGAGAGCTCGCGCAGCCGCTTCAGCGCGGCCGACACCGCCGGCTGGTACATGCCCAGGCGGATGGCGGCGCGCGAGACGCTGCGGTCGGTCAGCACGGTGTGGAGCACCCGGATGAGATGCAGGTCGATCTTGTCGAAAAGCGCTTGGTCTCTCATGGCTGTTCACACCTTTCTTGTCTGTGCGAACAGTTATACAGCGCGACATTTGGCGAAACCGGGGGGTTGAAGAAAGCTCGGACCGTGCGAGCACGGCCCGCTGTCATTCGGCCGCGGCGCCCTGCACCACCGTGATGGCGCGAAGAATCGACTCGCTCGTGGCCGGCGCCTTCAGCGGCGGATCGACCCGGTGCCCGCCCGCGGCGGACACCGCGTCGCGGATCGCGAAGAACACCGAGAACGGCAGCAGCAGCGGCGGCTCGCCCACGGCCTTGCTGCGGTGGATGGAGTCCTCGAAGTTCTGGCCCTCGAACAGGCGCACGTTGAACACCGGCGGGCAGTCGTTGGCCGTCGGAATCTTGTAGGTGCTGGGCGCGTGCGTGGTGAGCTTGCCGCTTTGCGGGTGCCACACCAGCTCCTCGGTGGTGAGCCAGCCCATGCCCTGGATGAAGGCGCCCTCGACCTGGCCGATGTCCACCGCCGGGTTCAGCGACTTGCCCGCGTCGTGCAGGATGTCCGCGCGCAGCAGCTTCCATTCGCCGGTGAGCGTGTCGACGATCACCTCGCTCACCGCCGCGCCGTAGGCGTAGTAGTAGAAGGGGCGGCCCTGCATCTTGTCCTTGTCCCAGCTCAGGCCGGGCGTGGCGTAGAAGCCGTCGGACCACAGCTGCTTGCGGTCGAGGTAAGCCTCGCCCACCACGGTGCTGAAGGCCAGCGTGCGGCCGTTGACCTCGACCTTGTCGTTGGCGAAGCGCACCTCGCTGGCCTTGCCGCCGTGGCGCTCGGCCGCGCAATCGGCCAGCCGCTCGCGGATCTGGCGGGCCGCGTCCTGCGCGGCCTTGCCGTTCAGGTCGGCGCCGGTCGAGGCGGCCGTGGCCGAGGTGTTGGCCACCTTGGTGGTGTCGGTGGCGGTGACGCGCACGCGCTCGAAGCTCACGCCCAGCTCGTGCGCCACCACCTGCGCCACCTTGGTGTTCAGGCCCTGGCCCATCTCGGTGCCGCCGTGGTTCACCAGGATGGAGCCGTCGGTGTACACGTGCACCAGCGCGCCGGCCTGGTTGAAGTGCTTCACGTTGAACGAAATGCCGAACTTCAGCGGCGCCAGCGCCAGCCCGCGCTTGAGCACCGTGCTCTTCTTGTTGAAGGCCGCGATGTCTTCGCGCCGCGCGCGGTAGTCGCTGCTGGCCTCCAGCTCGGCCACCAGTTCGTGGACGATGTTGTCGGTCACGGTCTGGCGGTAGGGCGTGACGTTGTTCTCCGCCTTGCCGTAGAAGTTGACGCGCCGCACGTCGAGCGGGTCGTGCTTCAGCTCGCGCGCCACCGAGTCCATGATGTTCTCGATGGCGATGGCGCCCTGCGGGCCGCCGAAGCCGCGGAACGCGGTGTTGCTCTGCGTGTTGGTCTTGCCCGAGAAGCCGTGCATCGCCACGTTGGGCAGCCAGTAGGCGTTGTCGAAGTGGCACAGCGCGCGCGTCATCACCGGGCCCGACAGGTCGGCCGAATGGCCGGCGCGCGACACCATGGTGATTTCCGCGCCGAGGATGCGCCCCTCGTCGTCGAAGCCCACTTCGTACTCGTACCAGAAGCAGTGCCGCCGGCCCGTGACCATGAAGTCGTCGTCGCGGTCCAGCCGCAGCTTCACCGGGCGCTGCAGCTGGCGCGCGGCCACCGCCGCCACGCAGGCGAACAGCGCCGACTGCGATTCCTTGCCGCCGAAGCCGCCGCCCATGCGCCGGCATTCCACATGCACCTCGTTCGACTGCAGGTGCATGGCGTGCGCCACCAGGTGCTGCATTTCGCTCGGGTGCTGCGTGGAGCAGTGGATGTGCAGCGCGCCGCCTTCCTTCGGAATGGCGTAGCTGATCTGGCCCTCGAGGTAGAACTGCTCCTGCCCGCCCACGTCCAGCGTGGCCTTCAGGCGCCGCGGCGCCTGCGCGATGGCGGCGCGCACGACGGCCTCGTCGCCCCCGTTGGCGGCACCGCCGCTGCGCACGATGTGCATCGGCGGCACCACGTACTGGCCGCGCTCGTGGGCGGCCTGCGGGGTGAGCACGGGCGGCTGCGCCTCGATGGTCAGCGCGTCTTTTGCCTTGGCGGCGGCGCGGCGGGCCGCGTCGCGCGTCTCGGCGATCACGGCGAACACCGGCTGGCCCAGGTAGCGGATTTCGCCACCGTCGTTCACGGGCAGCAGGATGGGGTCGTCGTGAATGATCGAGCCGCAGTCGTTGGTGCCCGGAATGTCCTCCGCGGTGATGACCGCGACCACGCCCGGCATGGCGCGAATGGCGTCCAGCGACAGCGCCGTCACGCGGCCGTTGGCCGCCGGCGACAGGCCCAGCGCGCAGTGCAGCGTGCCGGCCAGCTCGGGAATGTCGTCGATGTAGGTGGCCTCGCCGGCCACGTGCAGGTGCGCGGACTCGTGCGGGCGGCTGATGCCCACGCGCATGCCGCGCTCGTGGGCCAGCGCCTCGGCGCCCACGTCGATGCGCGCGGCGGTGTTGGCAAGGTAGTCGGCAAAGGCCTCGGCGGGCTGCAGCAGGCGGGCGTCGATGGGTTTGTTCATGGTCAGACGCCTTGCGCGGCTACGTTGGGGGCATGGGGCATCACGCTCCACACGCTGGTTTCTTCCAGCGACAGGGCGTCTTCGGCGCGGGTTTCCAGCCACAGGCGCTGGACGAGGTTCTGCGCCACCAGCAGCCGGTAGTCGGCCGAGGCGCGCATGTCCGACAGCGGCTTGAAGTCTTGCGCCAGCGCCAGCTTGGCGGTGGCCACGCTGGCCTGCGTCCAGGGCTTGCCGAGGATGGCGGCCTCGGCGTTGGCGGCGCGCCGCACGGTGGCAGCCATGCCGCCGAAGGCCAGGCGCACGGCCTTCACCGTGTCGCCGCCTTCTTCGAATTCGATGGCGAAGCCCGCGCACAGCGCCGAGATGTCGCAGTCGAAGCGCTTGCTGATCTTGTAGGCGCGCACCTGGCGGCGCAGCGCCGCATGCGGAATGGCCAGCCCCTGCACGAACTCGCCGGGCTGCAGCTGGTTCTTCATGTAGTCCAGGTAGAACTCGCTCAGCGGCATGCGGCGCACCGTGGCGCCGCGGCGCAGCTCGATCTGCGCGTCGAGCGACATCAGCACCGGCGGCGAATCGCCGATGGGCGAACCGTTGGCCACGTTGCCGCCCATGGTGCCGGCATGGCGGATGGGCGGCGAGGCAAAGCGCAGCCACACGTCCGCCAGGCTGGGCACGCGCGCCACCAGCGTGGCGAAGGCCGATTCGAGCGAGGCACCGGCACCGATGTAGAGCTCGCCGCCTGCATGGCCTGAACTGTCCGCAGCACCCGAACCACCCGCGCGGTCCTCGATGACCTTCATCTCGGCCACGTCGCCCACGTAGATGATGTCGCCCAGGTCGCGGAACTGCTTGTTGACCCACAGGCCCACGTCGGTGGAGCCGGCCAGCAGCTGGGCGCGGGGCTTCTGCTCGCGCAGCGCGGCGAGCTGGGCCAGCGTCTTGGGCGCGTGGAAGTGGTCGATGCGGGCGCCGAGCGGGGCGGCGTAGTCGAGCCCGTCGTTCTTCAGCGCGGTGAGCGCGGCGACCACGGGTTGCGTGTCGAGCCGCACGGCGGGCAGGTCGAACATGCGCTGGCCGGCGTCCAGGATCGGGCGGTAGCCGGTGCAGCGGCACAGGTTGCCCGACAGGTCGTCGGCCAGTTGCTGGCGCGTGGGCTGGGTGCCCTCGGCCTGGTGGTGCTCGTAGGTGGACCACAGCGACATCACGAAACCGGGGGTGCAGAAGCCGCACTGCGAGCCGTGGCAGTCGACCATGGCCTGCTGCACCGGGTGCAGGGTGTGCACGGCGTGGTGCTTCTTGTCGGCGGCGTTTTCAGCGGCCTTGTCGCTCTTGCCGGCCGCGCTGGCCTTGAACTGGCCCTTGAGGTCTTCCACCGTGAACAGCGCCTTGCCGTGCAGCGTGGGCAGGAACTGGATGCAGGCGTTGACGGTCTGCAGGCTCAGGCCGTTGATGGCGCCGGGGACGTCGGTGTTGCCGGCCAGCTCGCCGATGACGACCGTGCAGGCGCCGCAGTCGCCTTCGTTGCAACCTTCCTTGGTGCCGGTGCAGCGGGCGTCTTCGCGCAGCCAGTCGAGCACGGAACGGGTCGGGTGGACGCCGGTGACGTCGACGATCTTGCCGCGATGGAAAAAGCGGATCGGCTGGGCCGGCTGGACCTGCGGAAGTGTGTGGCTGCTGCTCTCGGTGCTCATGCTTTGTGGGGCTCGTGGGGGACCCGTTGTGGGTCAGTCATGGACGTTAGCGACTTGTTCGGTGCCCTGCATACGGGGTCGCCCATAAAGCGTATGTGGGGGCCGGTATGCCACGTACGGGGAAACCCTTGGCGCAGCGCTGCAATTACCGGGCCACCGGGCCACCCGGGCCATGCCCGGGTCCGGTGCCCTTCAGCCCGCGCGGATGGCCAGCCCGGCGGAAGCCACCAGCGTCGTGCCCGCCGCGGCCAGCAGCCCGCCCACCAGCCACTTCAGCGTGCGCGGCTGCAGCTTGTTCGGCAGGCGGTGGTGCAGCCGCGTCACGCCGTACACCACCGGCACGGCGCAGCCGGAGAGCAGCGCCGAGTAGGCCGAGAAGTGCCCGGTCGGCACCACGATCACGAGCCGCACCAGCGAGCTGAAGCCGAACATCAGCAGCAGCGCGCGCCGCACCAGCTCGCGGTCCAGCGGCTGGCGGTACATGTGGAAGACGATGGGCGGCCCCGAGCTGGAAAACAACCCGCCCAGCACGCCCGACAGCCCGCCGATGAGCGCGAAGCTGCGCGGCCCCGACACCGCCGGCAGCGGCCGGCCCTGCAGCACCAGCAGCACGGCGCAGCCCAGGATCGACACGCCCAGCAGCCCGCGCAGCCAGTTCACCGCGCCGCCGCTCAACCAGGTGAGCAGCATCAACCCGACGATGACGCCGACCGTGCTGCCGTTGAGCGCCGGCTTCATCAGCTGCCAGGGCACCACGCCGGGCCGGGCGCGAAAGTAGGTCCAGGCGTTGACCAGGCTCAGCACCGTGGCGGCGTTGGCGGTGTCGCTCACGCTGGCGATGTGGAACACCGACACCAGCCCGAGCAGGATGAGGCTGAAGGCGAAGCCGGTGAGGTTCTGCGCGTAGGTGGCCAGCGCCACGCAGGCCATGAAGACCGCCACTGGGCCGGCCTGGGGCATGATTTCTTGCACCGGGAACGTCGTCAGCGGCAAGCGCCGGACGCGACGAACACGGGGGCGGTGGAGAACGGGGGCTGGAGATGCGGGACCAGGGAAAAGCGGGACAAGGGGTGCGGAACGAACATTCGAAAGACCGGGAAAGCGGCGAGGCGCGAGGCGGGAAGGCGCCCCGAGAATACCGCGCTGAAGACGCGGAGACGCAAAGACGCAAAGACGCAAAGACGCAAAGACGCGCCACCGCGCCGCAGGCGTGAACCTGCGGATCGCGCCGCGGCCCGCTCAGCGCACCAGGTCCCAGCCCATCATCAACGCCGCGAACCCCATCAGCGCCGTGCCGCCCCAGCCCAGCCAGCGGGTGCGCCGGCCCGAGGTGAACACGCCCATCACTTTCTCGCGGGTCACCAGGATCATCATGGCCGCCATGATCGGCACGGCCACCACGCCGTTGATGACCGCGCTCCAGTACAGCGCCTTCATCGGGTCGATGGGCGTGAAGTCGAGCGCCGTACCCACCAGCGTGGCCACGGCGATGATCCCGTAGAACTCCTTGGCCTCGCGCCAGTGGCGCTCCAGCCCCTCTTCCCAGCCGAAGGCCTCGGCCACCGCATAGGCCGCCGACGACGCCAGCACCGGCACGGCCAGCAAGCCGGTGGCGATGATGCCGCCGGCAAACAGCCAGAACGCGAAGTCGCCGGCCAGCGGGCGCAGCGCCTCGGCCGCCTGCGCGGCGGAGGTCACGTCGTGCACCCCGGCCGAATACAGCACCGACGCGCCCACCACCATCACGAAGAAGGCGATGAGGTTCGAGAAGGTCATGCCCACCCAGGTGTCCAGCCGCACGCGCTTCAGGTCGTGGCGCACCTCCACGTCGTTGCCGCGCTGGCCGCCTTTCAGGCGCAGCTCTTCCACCTCTTGCGAGGCCTGCCAGAAGAACAGGTAGGGCGAGATGGTGGTGCCCAGCAGGGCGACGATCATCATCCAGTAGTCGCCGCTCCACTGCAGCCTGGGCACCACCAGGTCGTGCAGCACGTGCGACCACTCCACCTGCACCACGAACACCGCCGCCACGTAGGCGAACAGCGTGAGCGTGAGCCACTTCAGGATGTGCGCCAGCTTGCGGTACGGCACGAACACCTGCAGCAGCACCGTGACCACGCCGAACACCAGCGCATGAAAGTGCGCGCCGCCGCCCACCACCAGCTGCAGCGCCTCGCCCATGGCCGCGATGTCCGCGGCAATGTTGATGGTGTTGGCTACCACCAGCAAAAACACCAGCACCACCAGAAAGCCGCGCGGCATGTGCTCGCGCAGGTTGGCCGCCACGCCCTTGCCCGTGACCCGCCCGATGCGCGCCGACACCAGCTGGATGGCGACCATGAAGGGCAGCGACAGGAACACCGTCCACAGCAGCCCGGTGCCGAACTGCGCGCCGGCCTGGGTGTAGGTGGCGATGCCGGACGGGTCGTCGTCGGCCGCGCCGGTGACGACGCCCGGGCCGACGTGGCGCAGGAAGGAGGGAATGCGTTTTTTCATGTTCGTCCCGATGGTTGCATGCCGAGCCTGACCTGTACATGAACCCTGCGCAGGTTCATGCCTTGGCCTTTTCCGAAAACAGCGCGGTGATGACCTGGCGCAGCCACCGGTTGCCCGGGTCGGCCTCGAAGCGCTTGCTCCAGTGCAGCGACACGGTGAAGTCGCGCAGCGGAAACGGCGGCTCCACGATGGCGTAGTGCCCCTCTTCGGCGAAGCCGCGCGCGATGTTGCGCGGCATCACCACCGCCAGGTCGGTGGCGCGCACGATGGCCGGCAGCACCATGAAGTGCTCGGTCGTCAGGCGCAGCCGGTCTTCCAGGTTCAGCAGCTGCAGGATGCGCAGCGTGTCCGCGTGCGTGCGCACGGCCACGTAGTCGAGCTCCTGCAGGGCCGCGAGCAGCGCCTGCCCGCTGCGCCGCCGCTTCACGAACGGGTGGTCGCGCCGCAGCAGCACGATGTAGCGGTCGCGCAGCAGCTGGGTGCGCTGCGTGTCCTTTACGCGCGGCAGGAAACCGAAGGCGAAGTCGACCTTGCCGCTGTCCAGCGCGGCGGCGATGTCGCCCGTGGCCAGCGGCATGGTCTCCACCCGCACGCCGGGCGCCAGCTCGCGCAGCCGCGCCATCAGCGCCGGCAGGAAGCGGCCTTCGCCGATGTCGCTCATGTGGATGCGAAACAGCTTGCGCGAGGCCGCCGGCTCGAAGCGCTCGGGCTCGCTCAGCGCCTGCTGCAGCAGGGACAGCGCCGACTGCACCGACTCCGCCAGCCGCTGCGCGCGCGGCGTGGGCGCGACCCCGCCGGGGGCGCGCGTGAACAGCGCATCGCCCAGCAGCAGGCGCAGCCGCGTGAGGCCGTGGCTGGCCGCGGGCTGGGTGAGGCCGAGCGCCTCGGCCGCGCGGCTCACGTTGCGGGTGCGATAGACCGCATCGAAGAGCCGCAGCAGGTTGAGGTCGACCGCGTCGATATGCACGGATTTCATATTGGATAGCCGGATTATTTTATTGAAGTATGGCCCCGGCGTGACCACACTCGCCCTGTTCCCGCTCATCCCCCGAGCCGCACGGAGCCGCACAGCGCCACATGGCCGTGCGGCGCCACATAACGACGAGACACGATGGAAGTTTCATTCAGCAAGGAAGTGGAAATGCTGCGCCTGGGCGCCGGCGACACCTTCCACGGCGAGGGCATCCTCGCCATCACCAAGGGCCTGCTGCAGTCGGGCGTGGCCTACGTCGGCGGCTACCAGGGCGCGCCGGTGTCGCACCTGCTGGACGTCATGGTCCAGGGCAAGGCCTACATGGACGAGCTGGGCGTGCACGTGGAAGCCTGCTCCAACGAGGCCTCGGCCGCCGCCATGCTGGGCGCCTCCATCCACTACCCGCTGCGCGGCGCGGTCACCTGGAAATCGATCGTCGGCACCAACGTGGCGGCCGACGCGCTGTCGAACCTGTCGTCGCCCGGCGTGACCGGCGGCGTGCTGGTGGTGGTGGGCGAAGACTACGGCGAAGGCGCCAGCGTGATCCAGGAGCGCACGCACGCCTACGCGCTCAAGTCGAGCATGTGCCTGCTCGACCCGCGGCCCGACCTGGGCGTGATGGTGCGCATGGTCGAGGAAGGCTTCCGGCTGTCGGAGGCGTCGAACATGCCCTGCCTGATGGAGCTGCGCATCCGCACCTGCCACGTGCGCGGCAGCTTCGAGTGCAAGGACAACGTGGCGCCGGCCGTGTCCACGCGCGCGCTCATGACCGAGCCGGCCGGCTTCGACTACATGCGCCTGGCGCACCCGCCCGTCACCTTCCGCCACGAGAAGCTCAAGGGCGACGCGCGCATTCCCGCGGCGCGCCGCTACATCGTGGAGAACAGGCTGAACGAACTGGTTCCCGGCGGGCGGCATGCCGACCTGGGCATCGTGGTGCAGGGCGGGCTTTACAACGCGCTCATCCGCAGCCTGCAGCAGCAGGGGCTGGCCGACGCCTTCGGCGACACCGACATTCCCATCCTGGTGCTGAACGTGACCTACCCGCTGGTGCCCGAGCAGGTGGCCGACTTCTGCGTCGGCAAGCGCGCGGTGCTGGTGGTGGAAGAAGGCCAGCCCGAGTACATCGAGCAGGACATCGCCACGCTGCTGCGCCGGCGCGACATCCAGACACCGCTGCACGGCAAGGACCTGCTGCCCGCGGCGGGCGAGTACGGCGTCGAGGTGCTGTCGGGCGGCATCGGCGCCTTCGTGGCGAAGTACATCGCGGCCAGCGACACCAACGACGGCAACGACACCAGCGAAGCCAACGACGCAGCCTCCTCCGCGCGGGCCTGGCTCGCCGGCAACCGCGAGCGCCGCGAGGCCGTGGCCCGCCAGTTGAGCACGCCGCTGCCCAACCGGCCGCCCAGCTTCTGCATCGGCTGCCCGGAGCGGCCCGTGTTCTCGGCGCTGAAGCTGGCGCAGCAGGAGACCGGACCGGTGCACATCGCGGCGGACATCGGCTGCCACGCCTTCGGCACCTTCGAGCCCTTCTCGATGGGCCATTCGATCCTGGGCTACGGCATGAGCCTGGCGAGCCGCGCGGGCGTGGCGCCCATGATGAACCGGCGCACGCTGTCGATCATGGGCGACGGCGGCTTCTGGCACAACGGCCTGCTCACCGGCGTGCAGAGCGCCCTCTTCAACGGCGACGACGCGGTGCTGCTGATCTTCAAGAACGGCTACACCTCGGCCACCGGCACGCAAGACATCATCTCCACCCCCGACGACGAGGTGAAGGAGCGCGCCGTCGACAAGCAGCAGAGCCTGGTCGACAAGAACCAGACCATCGAGGCCACGCTGAAGGGCCTGGGCGTGCAATGGATGCGCACCGTGACCACCTACGACGTGGAGCGCATGCGCAAGACGCTGACCGAGGCGCTCACCAGCGACTTCAACGGCCTGAAGGTGGTGATCGCCGAGGGCGAGTGCCAGCTGGAGCGCCAGCGCCGCATCAAGCCCTGGCTCGCGAGCCTGCTGAAAAAGGGCGAGCGCGTGGTGCGCGTGAAGTACGGCGTGGACGAAGACGTGTGCAACGGCGACCACGCCTGTATTCGCCTGTCGGGCTGCCCCACGCTCACGCTGAAGGACAACCCCGATCCGCTGAAGGTCGACCCCGTCGCCACCGTGATCGACGGCTGCGTGGGCTGCGGCCTGTGCGGCGCCAACGCGCACGCCGCCACGCTGTGCCCCAGCTTCTACCGGGCCGAGGTGGTGCAGAACCCCAAGTGGCACGAGCGCCTGCTGCATGCGCTGCGCGGCGGCCTGGTGCGCGCACTGCAACCGGCGTGAAGGGCCAAGGCATGGAACAGAACAGGCCCCTCACCTTGCTCGTGTGCGCGCTGGGCGGCGAAGGCGGCGGCGTGCTGACCGAATGGCTGGTCGACATTGCGCGCCACGCCGGCTACGCGGCGCAGAGCACGTCCATTCCCGGCGTGGCGCAGCGCACCGGCGCCACCACCTACTACATCGAGGTGTTCCCGGTGCCGCTCGCGCAGCTCGGCGGCCGGCGCCCCGTGTTCAGCCTGAGCCCGGTGCCGGGCGCGCTCGACGCGATCGTGTCGTCGGAGCTGCTGGAAACCGCGCGCCAGGTCGGCAACGGCATGAGCGCGCCGCTGCGCACGCTGGTCATCAGCTCGTCGGCGCGCATCTTCACCACCGCAGAGCGCATGGAGCCCGGCGACGGCCGCGCCGACGCGCAGCGCCTGCTCGACGTGGTGAAGGCCTTCAGCCGCGAGCACCACGTGTTCGACATGAACGCCATCGCGCGCGACAGCGGCACGGTGGTCAGCGCCGTGATGCTGGGCGCCATCGCCGGCAGCGGGCTGTTTCCGTTTCCGCGCGAGGCCTACGAGCACGTGGTGCGCGGTGGCGACACCAGCGCGCCCGACAAGCTCAACAAGATGGCCGCGGCCAGCCTGCGCGGCTTTGCCGCCGCCTTCGACGCGGTGAGCGCGCCGCGCGCGCAGGCCGCGTTCGTCAGCAGCGTGCTGGCCGGCGACGGCAACGACGCGTCGCCCCCGCCCAGCGCCCTGCCCGCCGAACTGGCGCGCCGCTTTCCGCCGGCCGTGCACGACATGCTCACCCTGGGCCATGCGCGCGTGCTCGACTACCAGGACGCCGCCTACGCCGCGCTCTACGCGCAGCGCCTGGGCCGCGTGCTGGACGCGGAGCGCGCCGCCGACCCGGCCGGCGCGCAAGGCTTCGCCATCACCCGCGAGGCCGCGCGCTGGCTTGCGCTGTGGATGGCCTTCGACGACATCGTGCGCGTGGCCGCGCTCAAGGGCCGCGCCAGCCGCGCGCAGCGCGTGCGCAAGGAAGTGCGCGCGGGCGACGACGACATCGTGAAGGTGTACGACCACTTCAAGCCCGGCGCCGCCGAGTTCGCGGCGCTGCTGCCGCCCGGCCTTTCTCGCCGCGTGACGGCGTGGGACCGCGGCCGGCAGGCGCGCGGCCTCGCGCCGTGGGCGCTGCCGCTGAAGGTGGGCAGCCATTCGGTGATCGGCATGGCGTCGCTGCGGCTGCTGGCCTCGCTGCGCTGGCTGCGCCGGCGCGGCAGCCGCTTCGGCGAAGAACAGGCGCTGATCGAACGCTGGCTCGCGGCGGTGGAAGCCGGCACGCGCGATGGCTGGGCGCTGGGGCATGAGCTGGCGCTGTGCGGCCGGCTCATCAAGGGCTATGGAAGCACCAACGAGCGCGGCAAGGAAAACCTGCTGCACGTGACCGACCACCTCGCGGCGCAGCCCGGCGTGCCGGCGGCCGAGCGCGCGCAGGCCGTGGCCGCGGCGCGCAACGCCGCGCTGGCCGACGACGCGGGCCGCGCGCTCGACGCCGCGCTGGTCGAACACGGCGCGCCGGCGCGGCCCGTCAAGGCCCAGCCGATCCGCTGGATGAAGCGCAAGCCCACGGGCGGCGCCTGATACCGGCGACCAGCGACCAACGACCAAGGCCACGCCGATGACGCTTCTGCTCAACGTCGAGGACTACCGGCGCCGCGCACGCCGCGTGCTGCCGCGCCTGGTGTTCGACTACGTCGACGGCGGCGCGGAAGACGAGCGCTGCATGCAGCGCAACCGCGACGCGCTCGACGCCGTGCCGCTGGTGCCGGAGTGCCTGCGCGACACCAGTGCGCTGGACATCGGCATCGAACTGTTCGGCCGGCGCTGGAACGCGCCCTTCGCCATCGCGCCCATCGGGCTGGCCGGCCTGGTGCGCCCGCGCGGCGACGCGTTGATGGCGGCGGCCGCGCAGGCCGCGCGCGTGCCCTTCGTGCTGTCGACCGCGTCGAACACCCGCATCGACCATGTGCGCGCCGCCGCGCCCGACGCCACGCTGTGGATGCAGCTCTACGTGATGGGCGAGCGCGCCATCGCCGAGCGCGTGGTGCGGCGTGCCCGCGCCGCCCGCTTCGAAGCGCTGGTGCTCACGGTCGACGTGCCGGTCAGCGGCCTGCGCGAGCGCGACCTGCGCCACGGCTTTCGCGTGCCGATGCGGCTCACGCCGGCCACCGTGCTCGACATGGCGCGCCACCCCGGCTGGCTGCTGCGGCTGGCGCAGGGGGGCATGCCGCGCTTCGAGAACCTGCTGCCCCACCACGACGACAGCGAGGGCGGTAACGAGCCACCCGTCTCCGCCCAGGCGCAAGCCGCCCTGCTCTCGCGCACCATGGACCGCACGCTCACCTGGGACAGCCTGGGCTGGCTGCGCAAGCTGTGGGACGGGCCGCTGCTCGTCAAGGGCCTGCTCGGCGCGGAAGACGCCAGGCGCGCCGTGCGCCATGGCGCGGACGGCATCGTGGTCTCCAACCACGGCGACCGCCAGCTCGATGCGGCGCCGGCCAGCATCGCCGCGCTGCCGCGCATCGTCGATGCGGTGGGCGGGCGCATTCCGGTGCTGGTCGATGGCGGCATCCGGCGCGGCAGCGACGTGGTGAAGGCGCTGGCCCTCGGCGCCAGCGGCACGCTGGTCGGCCGCGCGCCGGTCTACGGCCTGGCCTGCGCGGGCGAGCAAGGCGCGCTCGCCGTGCTGCAGCTGCTGGCACAGGAAACCGAACGCACCATGACCTTGCTGGGCGCCACGCAGGTGCGCGAACTGGGCCCGCGCCATGTCGACCGGAGCGAATTCCGTTCGCCTTCCGAACAAGCCGCGAGCGTGCCGGCGCGCAACGAAAACACGCTCGGGAAAGCCTCCATATACCCGGCGAGCGCGACTGCCTAGATTGCGCAACCAGTTCAAACACATAACGAAGGAGACCATGACCACCACCCGCCACCCCCACCGTTCCAGGGCCCGCGCCCTGGCCCTGATCGCGGCCACCGCCGCGCTGGCGCTCGGCCTGCCGGCCGTGCAGGCGCAGGACAAGCCCGTGCAGCTCAAGCTCTCCAGCTGGGTGCCCGCGCAGCACCCGCTCAACCCCGCGCTGCAGGCGTGGGCCGACGACATCAAGAAGGAGTCGGGCGGCACCATCACCGCCATCCTGTTTCCGTCGGAGCAGCTGGGCAAGGCCTTCGACCACTACGACATGGCGCGCGACGGCATCGCCGATTTCTCCTACGTGAACCCGGGCTACCAGCCGGGCCGCTTCCCGGTGATGGCCGGTGCCTCGCTGCCCTTCCTGTTCGCCAACGGCAAGGAAGGCTCGGCCGCCATCGACGCCTGGTACCGCAACTACGCGGCCAAGGAAATGAAGGACGTGAAGTACTGCTTCGCGTTCGTGCACGACCCCGGCACCTTCCACTCGCGCAAGAAGATCACGCTGCCCACCGACGTCAAGGGCATGAAGGTGCGCCCGGCCACCAGCACCGTGGGCCAGCTCATCACCTCGCTGGGCGGCACCAACGTGCAGGCCTCGGCGCCCGAGTCGCGCGACATGCTGGAGCGCGGCGTGGCCGACGCCATCACCTTTCCGTGGGGCTCCATCGGCCTGTTCGGCATCGACAAGGTGGTGAAGTACCACATGGACGCGCCGCTGTACGTGACGCCCTTCGTGTGGGTCATGAACAAGAGCAAGTACGACGCCATGTCCGTCGCGCAGAAGAAGGTGGTGGACGACCACTGCACCAGCGAGTGGGCGCAGAAGGTGGCCGCGCCGTGGGCCGACTTCGAGTTCGCGGGCCACGCCAAGATGGCGGCGCTGCCCGGCCACGAGATCTACAAGCTCACGCCCGAGCAGCTCGACGCATGGCGCAAGGCCGCGGCACCGTCGGAGACGCAATGGGCCGACAGCGTGAAGAAGGTGGGCGAAGACCCGAAGGCCGTCATGGACGCGCTGAAGGCCAGCCCTTCCAAGTACAAGTCGGCGCTCTGAGCCATGGCCGCCCGGTCCGCCAGCTACATGGACCGCGCGATCAACCTCATCGAATGGCTCGCCGCCATCTTCGTGGGGATCGTCGCGCTCAACATCTTCGTGGCCGTGGTGCTGCGCAAGTTCTTCGACACCTCGATTCCCGACGCGTACGACTTCGGCCGCATGCTGCTGGGCATCCTGATCTTCTGGGGCATCGCGGCCACCAGCTACCGCGGCGGGCACATCACCGTCGACCTGGTGTGGACCGCGGCCGGCCCGCGCATGAAGCGCGTCATCGACGTGTTCGCCACGCTGGTGCTGCTGTTCGTGGTGGCGGTGCAGACCGCCATGCTGTTCGACAAAGTGCGCGGCACCTACGTGGACAACGTGCAAACCTACGACCTGAACATTCCGACCTGGCCCTTCTACGCCGTGGCCTGGGCCGGCGACGTGTGCGCGGTGCTGCTCATCGCGATTCGCACGTACCGGCTGATCTTTCACCCCGAGCAACTCGAAGAAGTTCACGCAGAACAGAAGGCGGATGAATGAGCCCCGATGCAGTGGCAGTGCTGGGCTTTGTGGCCCTCTTTGTATTGATGTTGTTGCGCGTGCCGGTCGGCATGGCGATGGGCCTCGTGGGCGTGGTCGGCTACAGCTACCTGGTCGGGCCCGGCCCGGCGCTGAAGCTGGTGGGCCAGACCTCGATGCGCACCGTGACCGACTACACCTTCGGCGTGATCCCGATGTTCATGCTCATGGGGGCGCTGGTGTCGGTGTCGGGCGTGAGCCGCGAGCTGTTCAAGGCGGCCAACTCCATGATCGGCCACCTGCGCGGCGGCCTGGGCGTGGCCACGGTGGTGGCGTGCGGCGGCTTCGCGGCCATCTGCGGCTCGTCGGTGGCCACGGCGGCCACCTTCTCGGCGGTGGCGTACCCGGAGATGCGGCGCTTCAACTACCCGCAGTCGTTCTCCACCGGCGTCATCGCCGCGGGCGGCACGCTGGGCGCCATCCTGCCGCCATCGACCGTGCTGGCCGTGTACGCCATCCTCACGCAGCAGGACATCGGCAAGCTCTTCATGGCGGGCATCGTGCCCGGCATACTGGCCATGGCGATGTACGTGATGACCATTGCCATCATCGTCAAGCTGCGGCCCGACTGGCTGCCCGGCGGCGAGGTCAAGCCGTGGTCGGAGCGTTTCAAGGACCTGAAGAACGTGTGGGCGCCGCTGGTGCTGTTCGTGTTCGTCATCGGCGGCCTCTACGGCGGCTTCTTCACGCCCACCGAGGCCGGCGGCGTGGGCGCGAGCGGCGCGTTCATCCTCGGGCTGGTGCGGCGCAAGCTCGACGGCCCGAAGATCCGCGAGGCGCTGCTGTCGGCCACGCGCACGGCGGCGGCGGTGTTCACGGTGCTGATCGGCGCGCTGCTGTTCGGCTACTTCCTCACCATCACGCAGAGCCCGCAGAAGCTCACCGAGTTCCTGACCGGGCTGGGCATCGGGCGCTACGGCGTGCTCGCGCTCATCATGGTCATGTACCTGGTGCTGGGCTGCCTGATGGACGCGATGGCGATGATCATTTTGACCGTGCCCATCATCTACCCGGTGATCGTGCACCTGGGCTTCGACCCTATCTGGTTCGGCGTGATCATCGTGATGACCGTGGAGCTCGGGCTCATCCATCCGCCGGTGGGCATGAACGTGTTCGTCATCAAGAGCGTGGTGAAGGACGTGAGCTTCACCACCATCTTCAAGGGCGTGCTGCCGTTCATCGTGACCGACATCGTGCGGCTGGTGATACTGATCGCGTTCCCCATCATTGCCTTGTGGCTGCCGACGAGAATGGGCTGATGAGCAACAGCATCAAAGAAATCGTCTACACCGCACGCGTCGAGTTCGGCGATTGCGACCCGGCCGGCATCGTGTGGTTTCCCAACTTCTTCCGCTGGATCGACGCGGCCTCGCGGCACTTCTTCGCCGAGTGCGGCGTGCCGCGCTGGGAAGAAACCACCGAGACCCTGGGCGTCATCGGCACGCCCCTGGTGGACACCCACACCCGCTTCGTGAAGACCGCCAGCTACGGCGACACGCTGCACATCGCGGTGCGCGTCACCGAGTGGCGCGAGAAGAGCTTCGTGCAGACCTACCGCGTGACGCGCGGGAGCGACCTGATCCTCGAGTGCGAGGAGGTGCGCATCTTCGCGGCCAAGCGCGAAGGCGGCGGCATCCGGGCGGTGGGGATTCCGGCTTCGATCCGGGTGCTCTGCGAGTAGGGAGCCGTCGGCGCGTCAGAGGGTTTCAGGCTTCGGCCTGCAGCCTGGCAAGCAGGCCGTCCACGCCGTGGTCGATCAGGTCGAACACCTCGATGAAGTCCTGCTGGCCGCCGTACCACGGGTCGGGCACGTCGCCCTCGATGCCGTCGGCGAACTCGGTGAACAGGTGCACCTTGTCCGCGGTGCCCGCGGTGCCCGCGGGTGCGAGCCTGCGCAGCGCGGCGCAGTGCTGGGCTGTCATGCCGATGAGCATGTCGAAATGCGCGAAGTCGGCCTTGCGCACCTGGCGCGCGGCATGGGCATGCATCTGGATGCCGCGGCGCTTGGCCTCGGCGACGGAGCGGCGGTCGGGCGGGTTGCCGCGCTCTTCGTCGGAGATGGCGGCGCTGTCGACCTCGACATCGAAGCCGGCGGCGCGGGCCTTGTGCATGAGCAGGGTATGGGCCGTGGGGGAGCGGCAAATGTTGCCGGTGCAAATAAACAAGATCGATTTTTTTCTCATCTTTATCGACAACCTGGTTGTGTGTTTCTCTCGTGCGGCGACGTTGCGTGGGCCCCACCGGGTAAGCCTGCGTCCTTCACGAACCATCGGCAATGGCCCATCGGCCCGCACCTCGAAGTCCATCATTCTCAGCTGCCAGCCGTCGGTCTAATCGACCGACACACCGAGCCTTTCATGGAGCCACGCATGAAACTCATGACCGTCGAACTGACGCATGAAGACGGGACCGATCTCGCGAACTGGTCGACCTTCGGCGAGACGCCACCGGCCGAAGCCTTCGACCGCCTCATCCGCGTGCTGGCCGAAACGCGCCGCTCGATGGAGCCCGCCTTCCCCGAGAAGCTGCCGATGCTGGTGAAGGAGCCGCCGCAAGTCGACGGCCCCGCCTGGCAATGGACCATGCAGGCTGACGGCCACCTGATCCTGAACGCGCGGCATCCGGGGCTGAGCTGGATCGGCTTTCGCATGCCCGACGTGGAAGCCTTCCACGCCAACCTGTCGGACGTGCTCGCCCAGCGAAAGGCGCTGCGCGAAGAACTCGATCCACCGATCCATCCGCCGTCTTGAGGCGCGCCCGCACTGCGGCGCAAACGCAACAGCGAGGCGATAACCACCCTGGCGCCAGCGCGGGGACTTCAGCCGGAGGGTTGACGCATTTCATGCCGCGGTGCAACAATTGGCAATCTTCATTTCGGAGCCCCGTGCGTGGACAGTGCCAGTTGGATCAGTGACAAGACGCGTGCCTCGGCAGGCGTGACACACCCGGCTCTCTAGCGCAGGCTCCCTTGCGCTGCGTGGCCGTCGTGCACGCAGCGTGACCCTCTTGCCCTCGGCGGCAAGCGGTTCTCCCCCTTCCGAATCCCGTCGTCTCGTTACTGACTTTTTCAGTCAGCTTGCGTGCGTCCGTGCGCGAGGTTTCCTTCAACGCGAAGGAGCCTTGTCATGCGTCACTTTCATCTTCGTCGTCAGCCACACCACGAACCGCTGCGCGCTCGTGCGTCGGCGCACGTGCCCGTCGACACGCCCGTGGCAGTTGCTGCTGCTGCCGTGCCGGTGGCTGCACCGGCCGTCGAAGGCGCGCTGGACCAGGCCGCGGCGCTGTGGACCACGCGCCGCATCCGCAGCTTTTTGGTGCTGCAGCCCGCTCACGGCCTGCGCCGCTGAACGCGCCGGCACCCTCCTTTCGCCCTTCTTCTTCACCACGCCTCGCAGCCCAGGAGCACACCATGGAACCAGCCTCTCGTTGGCGCCGTAGCGCGCCCCCTTCGCTTCGATCGATTGCAAAACCGCGGCACGCCGTCGCGCTTCGCAAGGGGTTGCTTCCGGCTGGTTGATGCCCGGAGGTTCTCCCGGGCGGGCGGCGGCCGCCCGAAGGAGAACCCCATGAACAACGTCCTCAAGTCTTTCTTTGAAAGCTTCCTGCGCAGCCGCCACATGCTGCATCACTTCGAGCGCTGGCAATCGCTGCTGGGCTCGAAGCCCGTCTCCGGCGGCTCGCTGCAGATGCCGCCCGACATCGCGAAGGCGCTGAACACCGCCTCGCGCACCGATGCCGGCGAAATGCTGGTCCGCCTCGACAGCTCGCCGCGCGGCCTGAGCGAAGGCCATGCGCAGGTGCTGCGCAAGCGCCTGGGCAGCAACGAGGTGCGCCACGAGCAGCCGCTGCCCTGGTGGCAGCACCTGTGGCAGTGCTACCGCAATCCGTTCAACCTGCTGCTGACGGTGCTGGCGCTGGTCTCGTACGTCACCGAAGACATGAAGGCCACGCTGGTCATCGGCAGCATGGTGGTGCTGTCGACCGTGCTGCGCTTTCTGCAGGAGTCGCGCTCCAACAAGGCCGCCGACCGCCTCAAGGCCATGGTGAGCAACACATCGACGGTGCTGCGCCCCGCGCCCGGGCAGAAGGCCGGCGCGGCGGGCGACGAAGGCTTCGACACCACGCACACCGGCACGGTGCGCGTGGAGGTGCCGATGCGCGACCTGGTGCCCGGGGACGTGATCGCGCTGTCGGCCGGCGACATGATCCCGGCCGACTGCCGGCTGCTGACCGCCAAGGACCTGTTCATCAGCCAGTCGGCGCTCACGGGCGAGGCCATGCCGGTGGAGAAGTTCGTGGTCGACCGCGGCGCGCACGACGCGGGCGTGCTGGAGCGGGAGAACCTGCTCTTCATGGGCACCAACGTGATCAGCGGCACGGCCAGCGCGCTCATCGTGCACACGGGCGACCGCACCTTCTTCGGCGCGCTGGCGCAGCGCGTGACGGCCACCGACCGCGGCACCAGCGCGTTCCAGGCCGGCATCAACCGGGTGAGCTGGGTGCTGATTCGCTTCATGCTGGTGATGGCGCCGCTGGTGCTGGTGATCAACGGCGTGGCCAAGGGCGACTGGTGGGAGGCGGCGCTGTTCGCGCTGTCGATCGCGGTGGGCCTCACGCCCGAGATGCTGCCGATGATCGTGACGGCTACGCTGGCCAAGGGCGCGGTGGTGATGTCGCGCCAGAAGGTGATCGTCAAGCGGCTGGAGGCGATTCACAACTTCGGCGCCATGGACGTGCTGTGCACCGACAAGACAGGCACGCTCACGCAGGACCGCATCGTGCTCGAGCGCCACACCAACGCCTGGGGCGAGGACTCCGACCACGTGCTGCAGTTCGCCTACCTCAACAGCTTTCACCAGACGGGGCTGAAGAACCTGCTCGACAAGGCGGTGCTGAGCCACGCCGAGATGCAGCTGGAAACGCGCCTGCAAACGGCCTACCGCAAGATCGACGAGGTGCCCTTCGACTTCTCGCGCCGCCGCATGTCGGTGGTGGTGGCCAACGGCGGCAGCGAGCACCTGCTGATCTGCAAGGGCGCGCTCGAAGAAATCCTGTCGGTGTGCACGTCGGTGGAGCGTGGGGCCGAGGTGCTGGTGCTCGACGCCGAGGTGCTCTCGCGCATCCATCGTGTGGCGTCGGAGCTCAATGCAATGGGCCTGCGCGTGGTGGCGGTGGCCAGCCGCGCGCTGAAGACCGAGGCGCAGAAGCCGGCCTACGGGGTCGCTGACGAGTCGGGCCTGACGCTGCTGGGGTACGTGGCCTTTCTGGACCCGCCGAAGGAATCGACGGCGCCAGCCTTGCGTGCGCTGGCCGAGCACGGCGTGGCGGTGAAGGTGCTGACGGGCGACAACGAACTGGTCACGCGCAAGGTGTGCGCCGACGTGGGCCTGGAGGTGGGACGCATCGTGCTGGGCCGCGAGGTGGAGGACATGGCCGAGGCCGACCTGCGGCTGGTGGTGGAGGCGCACCAGGTGTTCGCCAAGCTCACGCCGGCGCACAAGGAGCGCATCGTGCACGCGCTGCATGCCAACGGCCATGTGGTGGGCTTCATGGGCGACGGCATCAATGACGCGCCGGCGCTGCGGGCGGCGGACATCGGCATCTCGGTGGACGGCGCGGTGGACGTGGCGAAGGAGTCGGCCGACATCATCCTGCTGGAAAAGAGCCTGATGGTGCTGGAACAAGGCGTGATCCAGGGGCGGCGCACGTTCGCGAACATGCTGAAGTACATCAAGCTCACGGCGAGCTCCAACTTCGGCAATGTGTTCTCGGTGCTGGTGGCCAGCGCATTCCTGCCGTTCCTGCCGATGCTGCCGCTTCACTTGCTGGTGCAGAACCTGCTGTACGACGTGTCGCAGATCGCGATTCCGTTCGACAACGTGGACGAGGAATTCCTGAAGAGCCCGCAGCGCTGGAACCCGGCGGACCTGGGGCGCTTCATGGTGTTCTTCGGGCCGCTGAGCTCGGTGTTCGACATCCTCACGTTCACGGTGATGTGGCACGTGTTCGCGGCGAACACGGTCGACCACCAGACGCTGTTCCAGTCGGGCTGGTTCGTGGAAGGTCTGCTGTCGCAGACGCTGATCGTGCACCTGATTCGCACGCGCAAGATCCCGTTCCTGCAAAGCCGCGCGGCATGGCCGCTGCTGATCATGGGCGGGGCCATTGCGGCGGTGGGCATCTGGCTGCCGATGGGGCCGCTGGCGCACTACTTCAAGCTGGAGGCGCTGCCCTTGATGTACTTCCCCTGGTTGATCGCCATGCTCGTCGGGTATGCGTTGCTCACGCAGGCGGTGAAGGGGTGGTATGCGCGGCGGTATGGGTGGCAGTGACTCTTCTTGAGGTCGCTGTTCGGGGCGTGTGAACAGGCCGCCGGCGTGATCGCGCCCCTAACATGCACGCGTTGGCCAACGACAAGACACGCAAATGACACCCAAGACACGCAAACTGCTGGTGCTCGACCTCGACGAAACGCTGATCCATGCGACGGAGCACGCGCTCGGCCACGACGAGGACTTTCGCGTCGGCCCCTACCGCGTGCACCTGCGACCGCATCTGTCCGACTTCGTGAGCACCGTGCTCGCGCAGTTCGAGGTGGGCGTGTGGACGGCGTCCGGCGAAATCTATGCGTCGCAGGTGGTCGAGCGGATCTTTCCGAGCGGCACGCTGGCGTTTCTCTGGTCGAGCGCGCGCTGCACGACTTCGCGAGATTTCACGACCGGCGGCTACCAGACGATCAAGAACCTGCAGAAACTGAAATCCCGGGGCTACGCGCTCGAATCGATCATCGCCGTGGACGACACGCCGTCGAAGTACGCCCGGAGCTACGGGAACCTGGTGACGGTGCAGGAGTTCGTGGGCGACCGCGGCGATGCGGAGCTGCCCTTGCTGGCCGCCTACCTGTCACACCTGGCGGAGGTGCCGAACGTGCGGCGGGTGGAAAAGCGCAACTGGCGCGAGCATGTGCAGCGCCAGGCCGGCGATGCGCCGGCAGCCGGTTGAACGACACGAACGAAATCGACAAAGACGGCTACAACAACGGCTGCAGCGACAGCCACGACAAGAGGGAACCCTTCGATGCAAGCCATCCAGAACATCAACCTGCACTCGCTGCTCGACACCTTCATCAGCGTGGCGGCCGCCTTCATCCTCGGCTCATTGATCGGGCTGGAGCGCCAGGTGCGCCAGCGCACCGCGGGCCTGCGCACCAACGCGCTGGTGGCGGTGGGGGCGGCGGTGTTCGTCGACATGGCCAACCGGCTCGACGGCAGCGGCGGCGCGGTGCGCGTGGTGGCCTATGTGGTGTCGGGCATCGGCTTCCTGGGCGCGGGCGCGATCATGAAGGAAGGCGCCAACGTCACGGGGCTGAACACGGCGGCCACGCTGTGGGGGTCGGCGGCAGTGGGCGCCTGCGCCGGGGCCGATCTGCTGGGCGAGGCGCTGATCGCGGCGCTGTTCGTGCTGGCCAGCAACACGCTGCTGCGGCCCGTGGTGAACCGCATCAACCGGCAGCCGATCAGCGAAGAGTCGAGCGAAGCAACGTATGTGGTGCGCGTTATCTGTTCGCGCGCGGCGCGGCCCGAAGTGATGGACCAGCTGCTGCTGTTGCTGGAGGCCGCGAACTACCCGGTGCGCGATGTCGACCAGCACCCGTTCGGGCCGGCCGACACCGAGATCGGTGCGACGCTGTATGCAACGGCGGTCGAGCCCGCGGAGCTCGACCGGGTCATCGAAGACCTGGAAAGCCTCGACGGCGTGCAGCAGGCCTTCTGGAACGCTGCCGCCGAAGAGTGATTCGACAACCGGGGCTCAAACGCCCAGGATCGACACGGCCTTGGTGTTCAGGTAGGCCTCGAGCGCTTCCGGGCCGCCTTCCGAGCCGTAGCCCGAGTCCTTCACGCCGCCGAAAGGCATTTCCGGCGACGGCGTGGCGGGCTGGTTGATCCAGAGCATGCCCAGCTCGAGCTTCTGGCTCAGCAGGTGCGCGTTCTTGATCGACTTGGTGAACGCATAGCCGGCCAGGCCGAACGGCAGGCGGTTGGCTTCGGCAATGGCTTCTTCGAGCGTGTCGAAACCGCGGATGGCGGCGATGGGGCCGAAGGGTTCGTTGTTGAACACGTCGGCGTCCAGCGGCACGTCGGTCAGCACGGTCGGGGCGAAGAAGTTGCCGGTGTCGCCCACGCGTTCGCCGCCGGCGGCCACGGTGGCGCCCTTCTTGCGCGCGTCGTCCAGCACGTGCGCCATGGCCGTCAGGCGGCGGGCGTTGGCCAGCGGGCCGATGGTCGTGCCTTCGGCCAGGCCGTCGCCGAGCTTCAGGCCTTCGGTGTACTTCACCAGCGTGCGGGCGAATTCTTCGCGCAGGCTGTTGTGCACCAGGAAGCGGGTCGGCGAGATGCAGACCTGGCCCGCGTTGCGGAACTTGGCGGCGCCGGCGGCCTTCACGGCCAGGGCCACGTCGGCGTCTTCGGCGACGATGACCGGGGCGTGGCCGCCCAGCTCCATGGTCACGCGCTTCATGTGCGAGCCGGCCAGCGCGGCCAGCTGCTTGCCCACCGGGGTCGAGCCGGTGAAGGTGACCTTGCGGATGATCGGGTGAGCGATCAGGTAGTTCGAGATTTCAGCGGGGTTGCCGAACACCAGGCCCACGGTGCCGGGCGGAATGCCGGCGTCGACAAAGGCCTGCAGCAGCGCAGCAGGCGATGCCGGGGTTTCCTCGGGCGCCTTCACCAGGAACGAGCAGCCGGTGGCCAGCGCCGCGCCGAGCTTGCGCACGATCTGGTTGATGGGGAAGTTCCACGGCGTGAACGCGGCGACGGGGCCCAACGGTTCCTTCAGCACCAGTTGCTGCGCGGCCAGGTTGCGCGAGGGCACGATGCGGCCGTACACGCGGCGGCCTTCGTCGGCGAACCATTCGATGATGTCCGCGGCGGCCAGCGTTTCGCCCTTGGCTTCGGCCAGCGGCTTGCCTTGTTCCTGCGTGAGCAGCTTGGCGATGTCGCCGGCGCGTTCGCGGATCAGGCCGGCGGCGCGGCGCATGACGGCGGCGCGCTCGTTGGCGGGGGTGTTGCGCCACTTGTCGAAGCCGCGCTGTGCAGCGGCCAGGGCGCGGTCGAGGTCGGCGATGCTGGCGTGCGCCACCTTGCCGATGGCCTTGCCGGTGGCGGGGTTCACGACGTCCAGCGTCTTGCCGCCGGTGGCGTCGACCCATTCGTTGTCGATCAGCAGGCGGGTGTCGGTGTAGGTGGCGGTCATGCGAACTTTTCCTTCGAGGACTTGGGTGTGAAAAAGGGGAATCTGGGTGTCCGGCGCGGCATCCCCGGGGGGATGCGCTGTAGACAACGGCGGCCAAGACGGCATCAGGGCTGCCGGGGCCATAGATTAACCCGAGTTCACAATGCCCGCGCGGCGCTCGCGAACACCCCCGGAACAGCCCCGGAACAGCCTCGGAACAGCCTCGGAACCCCCCGCTTACAAGATCAGCAATGCCCGGAAGTCGTTGACATTGGTGTGCGTGGGCCCCGTCACGAACAGGTCGCCGATGGCATCGAAGTAACCGTAGGCGTCATTGCGGTCGAGGTGGTCCGACAGCTTGCGGCCCGCGGCGGTGGCGCGCGCCAGCGTGTCGGGCGTGACGAAGGCGCCCGCGTTGTCTTCCACGCCGTCGATGCCGTCGGTGTCGGCCGCCAGCGCCCAGACCTGCGGCTGGCCCATGAGCGCGCCCGACAGGCCCATGCAGAACTCGCCCGCCCGCCCGCCCCGGCCCTTGGCCTGGCCGGGCTGGCGGGGGCGGATGGTGACCGTGGTTTCCCCGCCCGACAGGATCACGCAGGGCCGCGCGAAAGGTTCGCCGCGGTGCGCCACGGCGCGTGCCAGCGCGGCGTGCACCTTGCCGACCTCGCGCGATTCGCCTTCGATCTCGTCGCTGAGGATGTGCGCTTCCACGCCAGCCTCGCGCGCCGCCTTGGCCGCCGCTTCGAGCGACTGCTGGGGCGTGGCGATCATGTGTGTTTCGTGCCCTTCGAACACGGCGTCGCCCGGCTTGGGCGTCTCGAGTTCGCCGCTTTCGAGGCGGGCCCGCACCGGCGCGGGCACCTCGATGACGTAGCGGTCGAGGATGGCCAGCGCGTCGGCGCAGGTGGTGGCGTCGGGCACGGTCGGGCCGCTGGCGATGACGGCGGCGTCGTCGCCCGGCACGTCGCTGATGGTCAGCGTGACCACGCGGGCCGGCGCGCAGGCCGCGGCCAGCCGTCCGCCCTTGATGCGCGACAGGTGCTTGCGCACGCAGTTCATCTCGCCGATGCCGGCGCCGCTGTCGAGCAGTTGCTTGTTGATGCGCTGCTTGTCGGCCAGCGTGAGGCCTTCGGCCGGCAGCACCAGCAGCGACGAGCCCCCGCCCGAAATCAGGCACAACACCAGGTCGTCGGCCGTGAGGCCCTGCGCCAGCGCGAGCATGCGCTCGGCGGCCTGCTGCCCGGCCGCGTCGGGCACGGGGTGCGCGGCCTCGACGATCTCGATGCGCTGCGGCACGCCCTCGGGGCGCGGCGGAATGTGCTCGTAGCGCGTGACGACGAGCCCCGACAGCGGCGCGTCAGCCGGCCACAGCGCTTCGAGCGCCTGCACCATCGAGCCGCCCGCCTTGCCGGCGCCCAGCACCAGGGTGCGGCCCTTCTTCGGGTCCGGCGGCTGGGGCAGGTGCGCGCCCAACGTGGACAGCGGCAGCGCGCGGTCCACCGCCACGCGGTAGAGATGTTCGAGGAAGGCGCGCGGGTTGTCGCGCGGATCGGGGGCGTGGGTGGGGCCGAAGCCCGGTGTCGGTGCGGTCATGGCTGCTTTTGTCTCCAGTCCGGCGATTGTGCTGCGGACCGTGCCCCGCCCCCGCCGGTCCTTGGTTGTCTCGGGCTAGTTGGTCTTGGCGCCGGCCTGGAACCAGCGGCTGATGAGCGCGCGTTCCTCGTCGGTGATGCCGGTGGCGTTGTTCATCGGCATGATCTTCGTGACCACCACCTGCTGGTAGATCGCCTGCGCATGCGCGGCCACCTGCTCGGGCGAGTCGACGCGCACGTTCTTCATCTGCACCGCGGGGCCATGGCACATGAAGCAGCGCTGCTCCAGCACCTTCTGCACCTGCGCGAACGGCACCACGGGTGCCGCGGTGGAGGCCACCGGCGCCGCCGCGGGCTCGGGCTTCATCCACACGATGGTCAGGCCCAGCACCACGATGCCCACGAGCGCGTAGGGAATCGGGTTGCCCGCGTTGCCCAGCTTGAAGCGGTGGCGCACCACGAAGAACTGCCGAATGGCCGCGCCGCCGAGCATGATCAGCAGCAGCACCACCCAGTTGTACTTGTGCGTGTAGGTGAAGCTGTAGTGGTTGCTGAGCATCGCGAACAGCACCGGCAGCGTGAAGTAGGTGTTGTGCACGCTGCGCTGCTTGCCGCGCTGGCCGTGCACCGGGTCGACCGGGCGGCCTTCGCGCAGGGCCTGCACGTTCTTGCGCTGGCCGGGAATGATCCAGAAGAACACGTTGCCGCTCATGGTCGTGGCCATCATGGCGCCCACCAGCAGGAAGGCCGCGCGGCCCGCGAACCACTGGCAGGCCAGCCAGGTCGCGAAGACGATGAACACGGCAATCAGCACGCCGACGATGGTGTCGCCGTTCTTACGGCGCCCGAACACCTGGCAGATGCCGTCGTACACCATCCAGAACACGACGAAGAAGGCCAGCGCCACGGCAATGGCGGCACCGGGTTGCCAGTCCATCTTCGACTTGTCGATGAGGTAGGTGCTCGCGTTCCACAGGTACGACATGGTGAACAGCGAGAACCCGGTGATCCAGGTGCTGTAGCTCTCCCAGTACGACCAGTGCAGGTGGTCCGGCAGCTTCTTGGGCGCCAGCGCGTACTTCTGCATGTTGTAGAAGCCGCCGCCGTGCACGGCCCATTGCTCGCCGCCCACGCCCTTGTCGAGCGACTCCTGGTCCTGCGGCTTCTCGAGGCTGTTGTCCAGCATCACGAAGTAGAAGGAGGCGCCGATCCATGCGATGGCGGTGATGACGTGGACCCAGCGCAGCAGCAGGTTCGCCCAGTCGAGGTAGTAGCTTTCCATGTGCTCTCTCTCAACCCAGCCGGCGCGTGGGGGCGCCGGGAAGGGGTTTCAGCCTGCTCACCACCGCGGGCACTGTAAGCAGAGAAAGTGCCGCGAACGCAGGCTCCATGAAATGGGCCTCGCTCCGCTGCGGCTTGTTGTGGACCGAAAGTGTATACAGTTTTGGCACGAATCGGCGTGATTTTTTAGGGGCGGCTTCGCCGGGAAAACCCTGTTCAACCCAGCGATTGCAACAACTGTGCCGCCACCGCCACGGCGATCACCTCGGGCTCCTTGCCGGTGATGCCGGGCACGCCGATCGGGCAGGTGATGCGGGCCAGCTCGGCGGCCGTGAATCCGCGTGCCTCCAGCCGGTGGCTGAAGGTGGCCCACTTGGTCTTGCTGCCGATCAGGCCGATGTACGGCAGGTCGTCGCGTTCGCGCAGGCGCTTCAGGCACGCAATGACGATGTCGAGGTCTTCGGCGTGGCTGAAGCTCATGATGAGCACGCGGCTGCCCGGCGCCAGCGCGGCCACGGCGTCCTGCACGGGCTCGGAATGCTCGGTGTCGATCTGCGCGGGCAACTGCTCGGGGAACACGCCGTCGCGGCTGTCGATCCAGCGCACCGAAAACGGCAGCGCGCCCAGCAGGCGCGCCAGCGCCGCCCCCACATGGCCGCCACCGAACAGCGCCACGGGCTCGAGCCGCGCGACCAGTTCGCGCTGCAGCGCCGGCGCATCGGCCGCCCCGATGCGCTGGTAAGACAGGAACATCACGCCGCCGCAGCACTGCCCCAGGCTCGGGCCCAGCGGGTAGCGCTGGATGCCGTCGAACGGCGCGCGGGTGCCGGCCAGCAGCTCGCGCGCTTCCCGGGTGGCCTGGAACTCGAGCTGCCCGCCGCCGATGGTGGCCGTGAGGCCGTCGGCCCACACCGCCATCCAGGTGCCGGCCTCGCGCGGCGCGGAGCCCTGCGTTGATTCGACGCGCACCAGCACCCCGTCTTCATGGCGAAGACGCGCGAGCAACTGGTCGACTGCGCCACTCATGAGCGATACCTTCGGTTGCCCGGGCCATGAAGACTCACGGTATAAACCCGGCGATGAATCGCCAGCTTACGCTCCGCCGCCTTGCACTCGCCGCCTCCGTTCTTTCCGCCGTGTGGCTCGCCGGCTGCGGCTCCACCGGCTCCGTGCCGGGCCAGCTGAGCGGCACCAATGTGGCCGTGGGCAGCGGCCCGGCGCCACGCGCATCGAGTGCATCCACCGCGCGCGAATACCGCCGCGACGCGGCGCGCCACATCTACGACACCAACCGCTCGCGCATCTACAAGGGCCAGCTGCCGCCGGTGCTGTACGCCGTGGGCACGCTCGAGGTGAACCTCGACGCGGGCGGCAAGGTGCGCGGCATGCGCTGGCTGCGCGCGCCGCAGCATGCGCCCGAAGTCATCGCCGAGATCGAGCGCGCGGTGCTGCAGGCCTCGCCCTTTCCGCCGGCCACGCGGCTCGGCGCGGTGACGTGGACCGACACCTGGCTGTGGGACGAGAGCGGGCGCTTCCAGCTCGACACCCTGACCGAAGGGCAGCAGCAAGGCGACTGACCTCAGGAGCCGCGGTAGGTGGAGTAGCTCCACGGGCTCACGAGCAGGGGCACGTGGTAGTGCTGGTCGGTGTGCGCCACGCCGAAGTCCAGCGACACCTTGTTCAGGAAGTTGGGCTGCGGCAGCGTCACGTTGCGCGCCTTGAAGTAGCCCGCCACGTCGAACACCAGCCGGTAGGTGCCGGCCTTCAGTGAATTGTTGTCGTACAGCGGGCCGTCGCTGCGGCCGTCCGCATTCAGCGTGAAGCGCTTCACCAGCGTGGCGGCGTCGCCGTCGGTGGTGTACAGCGCCACCTCCATGCCCGCGGCGGGGCCGCCGTGCATCGTGTCCAGTACGTGGGTGCTCAGGCCCATGGGGCGCTCCTTGAAAGTCCGGAAGCCGGATCGGTGGGTGGTCGAAGGGGTCGGAAAATCACGGGATATTCCGGTGGACAAAAGTGTATACAGTTCACGCCTTTGGGTCTATCATGAAAAACATGGAGTCCTCCACCACCCGTTCGATCGTCGACGCGCTGACCAAGGCCATCGTCGAGCACCGGCTTCAGCCCGGCACCAAGCTGGCCGAGCAGAAGCTGGCCGACCACTTCGGCGTGTCGCGCACGCTGGTGCGGCAGGCCCTGTTCCAGCTCTCGCAGAACAAGCTCATTCGCCTGGAGCCCGCGCGCGGCGCCTTCGTGGCCGCGCCCGCGGTCGACGAGGCCAAGCAGGTATTCAAGGTGCGCCGCATGCTCGAGGCCGAGATGACGCGCGAGTTCGTGCGCACCGTCACCCCGGCCAAGATCAAGGCGCTGAAGGAGCACGTGGCGCTCGAGAAATCCGCGGTGTCGGGCGAAGATGTCTCGGGGCGCACCGAGCTGCTGGGCGACTTCCACGTGCGCATGGCCGAGCTCATGGGCAACACGGTGCTGGCGCAAATATTGGGCGAGCTCATTTCGCGCTGCGCCCTCATCACGCTCATGTACCAGAGCACCAGCGCGGCCGAGCACTCCAACGACGAGCACGCCGACATCGTGAAGGCGCTGGCCGCCCGCGACGAAGAGCGCGCGGTGCGCCTCATGACCGAACACCTGGAACACGTCGAGGCCAACCTCACCTTCGACCGCAAGGTTCCCACCAACGACATCTCGCTCGCACTGGCCTGAACGGCCCCCTCAATGCACCGACCGCAATGACCGTCTACGACACCACCCTGCCCTACCCCCGCGACCTCGTCGGCTACGGCCGCAACCCGCCCCACGCGCAATGGCCCGGCGGCGCGCGCATCGCGGTGCAGTTCGTGCTGAACTACGAGGAGGGCGGCGAGAACGCCACGCTGCACGGCGACGCGGGCTCCGAGCAGTTTCTCTCCGAGATGTTCAACCCGGCGAGCTTTCCCGACCGGCACATCAGCATGGAAGGCATCTACGAGTACGGCTCGCGTGCCGGCGTGTGGCGCATCCTGCGCGAGTTCGAAAAGCGCGGCCTGCCGCTCACCGTGTTCGGCGTGGGCATGGCGCTGCAGCGCTACCCCGAGCTCACCGCCGCCTTCAAGGAACTGGGCCACGAAATCGCCTGCCACGGCTGGCGCTGGATTCACTACCAGAACATCGACGAAGCCACCGAGCGCGAGCACATGCGCCTGGGCATGGAAGCCATCGAGAAGCTCACCGGCGAGCGCGCGCTCGGCTGGTACACCGGGCGCGACAGCCCGCGCACGCGCCGCCTGGTGGCCGACTACGGCGGCTTCGAGTACGACAGCGACTACTACGGCGACGACCTCCCCTTCTGGATGAAGGTGCAGAAGACCGACGGCACGGTGGCGCCGCAGCTCATCGTGCCCTACACGCTCGACGTCAACGACATGCGCTTCGCGCTGCCGCAGGGCTACTCGCACGCCGATCCATTCTTCCAGTACATGAAGGACACCTTCGACGCGCTGTACGCCGAAGGCGACGCCAATGGCGACAACAGCCCCAAGATGATGAGCATCGGCATGCACTGCCGCCTGCTCGGGCGGCCCGGGCGCATCACGGCGTTGCAGCGTTTTCTCGATCACATCGCGCAGCACGACCGCGTGTGGGTCTGCCGCCGCGTCGACATCGCGCGCCACTGGAAGCAGGCGCATCCCTTCGAAGCTGGAGCCGCCGCATGACACTCACCATCGCCCAACTCAACGCCGCAGTGCCCGCCGCCGCGGTCGCGCTGCTCGACGGCATCTACGAGCATTCGCCGTGGATCGCCCAGCGCGCGCTGGCCGCGCGGCCCTTCCGCTCGCTCGTGCACCTGAAGCACGCCATGGTGCAGGCGCTGGCGGCATCGTCCACCGACGAGCAGATCGGCCTCATCCGCGCCCACCCCGAGCTCGCCGGCAAGGCCATGGTCAGCAAGACGCTCACGGCCGAGTCGACCAACGAGCAGAGCAAGGCCGGCCTGACCGACTGCACGCCCGAGGAGTTCGCGCGCATCCAGCAGCTCAACGCCGACTACAACGCCAAGTTCGGCTTTCCGTTCATCCTGGCGGTGCGCGGCCCGCGCGGCACCGGCCTGGCCAAGCGCGAGATCATCGACACCTTCGCGCGCCGGCTGCACCACCATCCGGCCTTCGAGCTGGGCGAGGCGCTGCGCAACATCCACCGCATCGCGGAGATCCGGCTGGACGACAAGTTCGGCGCCGACCTCACGCTGGGCAACGACGTGTGGGACTGGCAGGAACAGCTCTCCGCGCACACCGACCCGGGCTACGCCGAGAAAGGCCAGCTCACCGTCACCTACCTGACCGACGCGCACCGCGCCTGCGCCGCGCAGATCAGCGCGCTGATGCGCGACGTGGGCTTCGACTCGGTGCACATCGACGCCGTGGGCAACGTGGTCGGCCGCTACGAGGCCACGCAGCCCGGCGCCCGCACGCTGCTCACCGGCTCGCACTACGACACCGTGCGCAACGGCGGCAAGTACGACGGCCGGCTGGGCATCTTCGTGCCGATGGCCTGCGTGCGCGAGCTCGCGCGCCAGGGCCGGCGGCTGCCCTTCGCCTTCGAGGTGGTGGGCTTCGCCGAAGAAGAAGGCCAGCGCTACAAGGCCACCTTCCTGGGCTCGGGCGCGCTCATCGGCCACTTCGACACGCGCTGGCTCGACCAGAAGGACGCCGACGGCGTCACCATGCGCGAGGCCATGCGCCATGCCGGCCTGGACGAGGCCGAGATCCCGAAGATCCAGCGCGACCCGTCGCGCTACCTCGGCTTTGTCGAGGTGCACATCGAGCAGGGACCGGTGCTCACCGAGCTCGACCTGCCGCTGGGCATCGTCACCTCCATCAACGGCAGCGTGCGCTACGTGGGCGAGGTCATCGGCATGGCCAGCCACGCCGGCACCACGCCCATGGACCGCCGCCGCGACGCCGCCGCCGCGGTGGCCGAGCTCATCCTGTACACCGAGCAGCGCGCCGCGAAAGACGGCGACTCGGTGGGCACCGTGGGCATGCTCGAAGTGCCCAGCGGCTCCATCAACGTGGTGCCCGGGCGCTGCAAGTTCAGCCTCGACCTGCGCGCGCCGAACAACGCGCAGCGCGACGCGCTGGCCATCGACGTTGTCAATGCGCTGAAAGACATCTGCGAGCGCCGCGGCGTGCGCTACGAGCTCGAGGAAACCATGCGCGCCGCCGCCGCGCCCAGCGCGCCCGCGTGGCAACAGCGCTGGGAGAAGGCCGTCGACGCGCTGGGCATTCCCCTCTTCCGCATGCCCAGCGGCGCCGGCCACGACGCCATGAAACTGCACGAGGTGATGCCGCAGGCCATGCTGTTCGTGCGCGGCATCAACTCGGGCATCAGCCACAACCCGCTCGAATCGAGCACCAACGACGACATCCAGCTGGCGGTGCAAGCCTTCCAGCTGCTGCTCGACCACCTCGCGGCCGACCAAGCCCACTGATTCACAGAAGAACAACCATGACCGACTACGCAAAGCTCGACGCCTGGATCGACGCCCACTTCGACGAGGAAGTGAAGTTCCTGCAGCAACTGGTGCAGGTGCCCACCGACACCCCGCCCGGCAACAACGCGCCGCACGCCGAGCGCACCGCCGAGCTGCTGAAGGATTTCGGCCTCGACGCCGAGAAGCACGCCGTGCCCGCGCAGGACGTGAAGGACTACGGGCTCGAATCGATCACCAACCTGATCGTGCGCCGCAAGTACGGGAGCGACGGCATCACCGTGGCGCTGAACGCCCACGGCGACGTGGTGCCCCCCGGCGAAGGCTGGACGCACGACCCCTACGGCGGCGAGATTGCCGACGGGAGCCTCTACGGCCGCGCCGCCGCCGTGAGCAAGAGCGACTTCGCCAGCTTCACCTTCGCGCTGCGCGCGCTCGAGGCGGTGGCCAAGCCCACCAAGGGCGGCGTGGAACTGCACTTCACCTACGACGAGGAGTTCGGCGGCATCCTGGGCCCGGGCTGGCTGCTGAAAAACGGCCTGACCAAGCCCGACCTGATGATCGCGGCCGGCTTCAGCTACGAGGTGGTCACCGCCCACAACGGCTGCCTGCAGATGGAAGTGACGGTGCACGGCAAGATGGCGCACGCCGCCATCCCGACCTCGGGCATCGATGCGCTGCAGGGCGCGGTGAAGATCCTGAACGCGCTGTACGCGCAGAACACGCGCTACCAGCAGGTCACGTCCAAGGTCGAGGGCATCACGCACCCGTACCTGAACGTGGGCCGCATCGAAGGCGGCACCAACACCAACGTGGTGCCCGGCAAGGTGGTGTTCAAGCTGGACCGCCGCATGATCCCCGAGGAGAACCCGGTCGAGGTCGAGGCCGACATCCGCCGCGTGATCGCCGATGCCGCCGCCGAGAGCACGGGCATCACCGTGGACATCAAGCGCCTGCTGCTGGCCAACTCGATGAAGCCGCTGCCCGGCAACAAGCCGCTGGTCGATGCCATACAGAAGCATGGCGGCGAGCTGTTCGGCGAGCCGATCAAGGCCATGGGCACGCCGCTGTACACCGACGTGCGCCTGTACGGCGAAGCGGGCATTCCGGGCGTGATCTACGGTGCCGGCCCGCGCACCGTGCTCGAGTCGCACGCCAAGCGCAGCGACGAGCGCGTGGTGCTGGAAGACCTGCGCCGCGCCACCAAGGTGATTGCGCGCACGCTGAGCGACCTGCTGGCCTGATCTTTACTGCCTGGCCCGGTGCGGGCCGGGCAAGCCGCGCGGCAGGCGCCGCGACAAGCTCAAATCTCAGGCCTAGGCTTGGTAGGCCTAGGCCGCGCTCACCGGCGCCGCGGCCGTCACCGCCAGCGGCAGTCGGGCCGCATCCCATGCGATCACATCCGGCAGCGGCGCCGGGCGCGCCAGGTGGTAGCCCTGCACCAGCTTGCAGCCCAGCGCACGCAGCGCGTCGAGCTCGTCCTGCGTTTCCACGCCCTCGGCCACGACCTGGATGTTCAGCGACCGGCCGAGCTGCACGATGGCATCGACCAGCACCACGTTGCCCGGCGACGACGACAGCCCCAGGATGAAGCTGCGGTCGATCTTGACCTGGCGCACGTACTCGCTGCGCAGCGACGCCAGCGACGAATAGCCCACGCCGAAGTCGTCCACCACGATGGCCACGCCCGCGGCCGACAGCGCGCTCAGCCGGCTGCGCGTGGCGTGGGTGTCCAGCGCCACCTCTTCGGTGATCTCGATCTGCAGCCGGCGCGGCGCGATGCCGCGCGACTTCAGCAGCCCCAGCACGATGTCGTCGACCGCCAGCTGCGCCATTTCGCGCGGCGACACGTTGATGGCAATGGGCACGCCCGCCAGGCTGGAGCCCGCGGCTTCCAGCTGGCGCATGCCGCGGCACACCTCGTCCACCAGGTGGCGCAGCAGCGGTTCGGCCAGGCCGGTGTTGGCGGCCGCGAAGATCACTTCCTCGGGCGAGATGTGGCCGTGGCGCGGGTGGTTCCAGCGCATCAGCGCTTCCAGGCTGTGCACCTCGCGGGCGTCGCTGGCCATGATCGGCTGGTACCACACGCCGATGGCGCGCGCCTCGATGGCATGCAGCAGGTCGCGCTCCACGTCACGGCGCGTGGCCAAGCGCTGGTTGAGCGCGCTGTCGAACACTTGGAACCGGTTGCGCCCGGTGCGCTTGGCCTCGTACAGCGCCTCGTCGGCAAAGCTGATCATGTCGGCGATGTCCGCGTCGTCCGTCACGACGATGCCGATGCTCACGCCCAGGTGGCCGCCGTAGTGTGCCGTGGCGAAGGAGATGGAGCGGATCAGCGCCTGCGCAATGGCCGTGGGCGTCTGGCGCTCGGGCTTGAGCGTGTAGAGCACGGCGAATTCGTCGCCGCCCCAGCGCCCGAGGATGGCCTGCATGTCGACGATTTCCCGGCGCAGCCAGCCGGCCACGTCCTGCAGCACCCGGTCGCCGACCTTGTGGCCGAAGGCGTCGTTCACCGCCTTGAAGCCGTCCAGATCGAGCAGCAGCAGCCCGTGCTGGCGGCCGTCGGGCGCGGCGATGTGCAGCGTGGCGGCCTCGGTGAAGCCTTCGCGGTTGAGCAAGCCGGTGAGCGAGTCGTGCGAGGCGCGAAACGCCAGCTGCTGCGTGGCGTCGAGCGACAGGGCGTGCACTTGCCTGAGCTGCCCGGCCAGCGCGGTGGCCTCGTTCTTCAGGCGGCTGCCGTCGCGAAAGGCCTTGTCGCTCTGCAGGGCGCCGCGCGCCAGCGCCGCGAGGTACAGCAGCACCATGGCCGCCAGGGCCAGGTTGTCGAAGCCGCCGGCATACACCAGGCAGCCGACCACCGAGAGCAGCGCGGGGGTGATGAAATTGATGGGCACCGGCGCGTAGGCGATGCCGTAGGTGACCGAGCCCGCGCAGATGCCGCACACCACCGTGAGGTAGAACACGGCCTGCGGCGACGAGTAGCCGTGGCACAGCAGCGGAATCAGCGCCCATACGCAGCCCGACAGCGCGGCCATTGCCGACGCCAGCCGCAGGTGCGACGCCACCGGGCGGGCCGTGGGCGAGACCGCCACGCCGGCCTCGGGCGTCGTGCCGGGTGACGGAGCGAAGGCCCAGCGGCTCACGTAGCTGCGCAGCCCGTTCACCACCAGAGACAGCAGCAGCCAGCTCAGGCCCTCGAACGCGCGGCCCGAGTTCAGCGCCACCAGCGTCGCGGTAAAGCTCAGCACCACGTTGATCGGAATGGCCGCCAGCACGCTGCGGCGTATGGCGACAAGCTGGTCGGTGCGCACCATGCGGGACAGCACCTCGCCATCGACGGAAGCGGTAAGCGAAGGGGGGGGCGCGCTGGAATTCATGGAAGGGCCACAGTTTATAGAGGGCGCATGGGCTCACGGCCCGTTTCGGGGCTTTGCCGACCAAATTTAAAGCCGCCGGTGCACGCACTTTCGTTTGGCTTTCATCCCAGCGTCACGAGGCAAATCGACACTCTGCGGCCCTGGCGGGCGCACGCTTTTCACGCGCCTGTCACCGTTTTTTTCCTTGTCATGCCGCACCCCTTCGCTCCCCATTCCCTTCCCGCCGCGCTCCCGTTTCGCCGTTCCCTGTTCTCCACGCTGGCCGTTGCCACGCTGATGCTCGCGGGCTGCGGCGGCGGCTCCAACGGCGCCGGCTTCGTGCCGCTGCCCACCACAAGCCCCGCGCCGCCGGTCGCGGTGGCGCCGGCCGATCCCGCGCCCGTCGACCCCACCCCCACCGCCCCACCCGGCCGCTGGACCGTGGGCGACCTGCACGTGCACACGATCCAGTCGGACGACACCCAGCAGATCTCCACGCTCGACCAGGTGCTGGCCAAGGCCTTCGACCGCTTCGGGCTGGACTGGGTGGCGCTGTCGGACCACCTGCGCCTGTCGTCCTATGACAACGACGGCAACAAGCTGTCCAAGCAGATTCCCTTTTCGCAAGGCCTGGCCCAGTACCAGGTGCCGCGCATCAAGGCGCTGCAGGCCGGCGGCAAGTACACGGACAAGACCATCTTCGCGTCCTTCGAGTGGGACATGCCCGCGCACGACCACGGCAACGTGGGCATCCTGGGCGACAAGCCCATGTCCGATGCCGCGCTGAAGGCCGCCAGCCAGTTCGAATACCTGTTCACCAACCGCGACGCCGCGCTGTTCCCTGCCGACGACGTCGCCGCCTGGGGCCCCAAGGCGGGCACCGGCTACAACACCCACGCCGAGACGCTGGCGGCCATTGCCTGGCTGAAGAAGAACTACCCCGACAGCAGCTACCTGCAGATCAACCACCCCTCGCGCAACGCCGGCTCATACACCGCCGCCCAGTTGCGCGAGATGAACGACCTGGCGCCGAACATCGTGTTCTCGCTCGAAGGCATGGTCGGCAACCAGATGGAGCCCGACCGCGGCGGCTACAACAAGGGCGTGCCTTCGGACCCGGCCACCCTGCCGCTGCGCACCTACGGCGGCGTCGACTACCTCGTCGCCAAGCTCGGCGGCACCTGGGATGCGTTGCTGTCCGAAGGCCGGCGCATCTGGAACGTGGCCGACTCCGACTACCACTTCACCACCTCGCAAGGCCAGTACAGCAGCGGCTACGCCCCCGGCGAATACGCCAAGAACCACCTGTGGGGCGACGTGAAGGACCCGAAGTCGCTGCTCGCGGCCATGCGCTCGGGCAAGCTCTTCGCGGTGAACGGGGGGCTGATCGACACGCTCGACTTCAAGGTGCAGGCCGCCAAGGGCTCGGGCGAAATGGGCTCCGACGTGGCCGCCACCGCGGGCGAAGACCTGAAGATCACCATCCGCTTCAAGAGCCCCGAGCGCAACAACTTCGAATACCAGCTCGGCAGCGGCATCTACGCCAACGTGAAGCCGGTGGTCGACCACATCGACCTGATTGCCGGCGACGTGACCGGCCCCGAGCTGCCGGGCACCCCGGGCTATTCGCGCGACACCAACCCCTCGACCCGGGTGCTCAAGCGCTTCACCCGCGCCGACTGGAAGGTGGACGGCGAGGGCTACTTCGCCGTCAGCTACACCGTGAAGGCCGGCAACAACCAGTATTTCCGCCTGCGGGGCACCAACCTGGGCACCGACGTGCCCAACGAGACCGCCTCCGGCGAGCCGCTGCCCGACGCGCAGACCACCGGCGCCGACCACGTGGCGCGCTTCAACGCCATCAACGCGCGCAACTATGCCGACCTGTGGTTCTATTCGAACCCGGTGTTCGTGAAGGTGGCGGCGAAGTAGCGCCGCAGGTGGGCCCTGGCCTGGCCGGGCCCGGGCGGCCCGCCCTGGAGAACGGCTTTCGCACCCCGCCGGCGGCGTCGCCGCGGCGGGGGCGCGCCCGCGTCGGATAGAGTCCGGGGCTCCAATTGCCCGGCAATGCGCAGCGCGAGCCAGACGCTGCGCGCCACGGGCGCGCCAGAAAAGCCATGAGAACAAGTTCGTCCGGGGGTTTGCGCAAGTGAAGCGCGATATTCGTCTCGCCAGGTCTTTGCTGGTGGCCGTGGTGATCTCCGTGTCGGCGGCCACCGTGTGGCAGGTCTGGGCCATGCACAAGCGCACGCTGGCCGAAATCGACACCAACAACCTCAACCTCGCCCAGGCCCTGAACACCTACGCCGAAGGCGTCTTCGCCCAGAGCGCCATCGTGCTGCTGGGCGTGGTCGAGCGGCTGGAAACCGAAGGCCGGGGCCCCGAGAACCTGCGGCGCATGCAGCTGCTGGCCGCGCGCCAGGAGCAGCTGCTGAACCAGCTGAACAGCCTGTCGATCCTCGACGCGCAGGGCGATCCGCTGATGCAGTCCAAGGCCGGGCTGCTCACGGGCACCGGCAGCGTGGCGCGGGCCTACTTCGTCTACCACCGGGACAACCCCTCGCGCGACATCTACATCGGCCCGCCGATCCGCAGCCGCGGCACCGGCGAATGGGTGGTCACGGTCAGCCGGCGGCTGGAAGACGGCGAGCGCAGGTTCGCCGGCGTGGCCGTCGTCACGCTGGGGCTGGAGAACTTCCTGCGGCCGTTCGGCACCATCGACATCGGCAGCAGCGGCGCCATCAGCCTGGCCACCACCGCCGGGCAGCTGCTGGTGCGCTACCCCTACCGCGAGCAGGACGTGGGCCGCGACTTTTCCAGGTCGGCCAACTTCCAGCGTCACTTCATGGACACCGGCGCCTCGGGCACGGCCTCGTTCCGCTCGGAACTGGACGGCACCGAGCGGCTCTACGCCTTCCGCAAGAGCGACCGCTACCCGGTGGTGACCACCGTGGCGCTCGGCAAGGACGAGGCGCTGCGGGGCTGGCGCCGCCAGGCGCTGCTCACGCTGGGCGTCGTGCTGGCCCTGCTGGTGGCCGTGGCCGCCGTGGGCCGCCGGCTCATCGTCAACATCAAGGAACGCGTGGGCGCGCAAGACTCGCTGCTGGCCACCCGCGAAGCGCTGCTGAAGGCCAACCGCCGCCTGGAGGTGCAGGCCACCGAAGACCCGCTCACCGGCCTGGCCAACCGCCGCAGCTTCGACGAGGCCCTGACGCTGGAGTGCCGCCGGGCGGCGCGCGAGCAGACCTCGCTGTCGCTGCTGCTGTTCGACCTGGACCACTTCAAGCGCTACAACGACACCTACGGCCACGTGGCGGGCGACCGCTGCCTGCGGGCGGTGTCAGACGCGCTGAAGCACCGCGCCAAGCGCCCCGGCGACCTGGTGGCGCGCTACGGCGGCGAGGAGCTGGCCATCATCCTGCCCAACACCGAGCTGGAAGGCGCCCGCAACGTCGCCGACCTGCTGATCGGGCGCATCCACGCGCTGAACATTCCGCACCGCGCCAGCCCGCACGCCCGCGTCACCGCCAGCGTGGGCGCCGCGACCCTGCACGGCAACGAGGCGCAAGGCGGCGAGCTGAAGCTCATCGAGGCCGCCGACCGCGCGCTGTACAGGGCCAAGCAGGGCGGGCGCAACCGGTCGATGACCTGACCGGCATCGGACCGGCATCGGACCGGCATCCGACCGGCAATCAGGCTTTGACCCGCAGCCTCAGAGCCTGAGCACGTTGGCGCCAAGGCAGGCGTCGAGCGCGCGCTCCAGCTGGCGGTCGTGCACGACCAGCGTGATCTCCACCGAGCCCGTGGACACCTGCAGTTCGAGCAGGTGCCCGCCGACCGCCTGAAAGTCGCTGCCCGCCGCCACGCCGTGGGCATGGATGGACGGCTTGCCCTCCTTCCACGCGATGCTGCCGACCATGCTGCCCAGCTCGACGTCGCGAAAGGTGCGCGGGTCGAACTGCCTGGTTTCCCGGTTCCAGAAACCGAAGGTCGCGTGCACGAAGCCGAGCCCCGTGAAGCTGGCGCTGGGCAGCGCCTCTTGCACCGCCAGCCGCTCCAGCGCCGCGAAGACGTCGGCGCCTTCGCGCAGCACCATGAGATGGCCGGTGGGCGTGCGGATGTGGTCGGGTGAGTTCATGGGTGGGGCTCCTTCCGGCGAAGTGTGCGGCTTTGCCCCGCGCGGAAAAACACCCCGCGCCGCAGAAGACTTGTGCCGCCGAATCAACAGCCGGCCTCCCGGCTCGCCCGCAATCCATTTCCCCGCGCAGTGCCTCTCCCCGACGCAGCTCGCCCGCCTCCCGCCCGGCAGTCAAAATGACTGCCCCATGACCCCGCCCAGCCTGCTCACCGCCCTGCTCCCCCTCATGGCCGACCTGGCGCAGGACCTTCCCGAGGCCGAGCGCCACCGGCGCCTGCTGGAAACGCTGCGCGTGCTGCTGCCTTGCGACGCCACCGCCATGCTGCGGCTCGAAGGCGCGTGGCTGGTGCCGCTGGCCGTCAACGGCCTGAGCGGCGACACCCTGGGCCGGCGCTTTCGCGTCACCGAGCACCCGCGCTTCGCGCAACTGCTGGCCGCGCCGGGCCCGGTGCGCTTCGCGGCCGACTGCGGCCTGCCCGACCCCTTCGACGGCCTGGTCGATGGTGTGCAGGGCCACCTGCCGGTGCACGACTGCATGGGCTGCGCGCTGCAGGTCGACGGCCGGCTCTGGGGCCTGCTGACGCTGGACGCGCTCGACGTCGGCCGCTTCTCGCGCGTGGAGCTCGACGTGCTGCAGGCCTTCGCAAGCCTGGCCGCCGCCACCGTCGCGCTGGCCACGCGCATGCACGGGTTGGCGGCGCGCGCCGAAGACGAGCGCCAGCGCGCCGACAGCTACGCGCAGGCCGCGGCGCAGCTCGGCCACAGCGGCCACGGCCCGCGCCAGCTCATCGGCCACGGCGCCGCGCACAAGCGGCTCATGAAAGAAATTGCGCTGGCCGGCCCCACCGAGCTGTGCGTGCTCATCCAGGGCGAGACCGGCACCGGCAAGGAGCTGGTGGCGCAGGCGCTGCACGCCGCCTCGGCGCGCGCCAAGCGGCCGCTGGTGAGCATCAATTGCGCGGCCCTGCCCGACAACCTGGTCGAGAGCGAGCTCTTCGGCCATGTGCGCGGCGCCTTCACCGGCGCCGTGGGCGACCGCCGCGGCAAGTTCGAGCTGGCCGACGGCGGCACGCTGTTCCTCGACGAGGTGGCCGAGCTGCCGCTGCAGGTCCAGGCCAAGCTGCTGCGCGTGCTGCAGGGCGGCCACCTGCAGCGCCTGGGCTCCGACCGCGAGCACCGCGTCGACGTGCGCGTCATTGCCGCCAGCAACCGCAACCTGGCCGACGAGGTGCGCGCAGGCCGGCTGCGCGCCGACTTCTACCACCGCCTCAGCGTGTACCCGCTGCTGGTGCCGCCGCTGCGCGAACGCGGGCGCGACGTGCTGCCCATCGGCGGCTTCTTCCTCGAAGAGGCGCGCTCGCGCATGGGGCTGGGCGCGGTGCGGCTCGACGCCGGCGCCCAAGCCGCGCTGCTGGCCTACGACTGGCCCGGCAACGTGCGCGAGCTGGAGCACCTGCTGGGCCGCAGCGTGGTGAAGGCGCTGGGGCGGCATGCGCAGCGGCCACGCATCCTGACGCTGGGTGCGGAAGACCTGGGGCTGGGCGTGGACGACGCGGCGGGAGCCACGGTTTCGGCTGCCAGCCCGCAGACAGACGCGATGCCCTCACCGGCCGCGGGGCTCGGGCTGCGCGACGCCGTCGCGGACCTGGAGCGGCGCATGGTGCTGCAGGCGCTCGAACAACACGGCCACCAATGGGCCGCGGCGGCGCGCGCACTGGGCATCGACCCGGCCAACCTCGCACGCATGGCGAAGCGGCTGGGCATCGCGCGGGGTTGAGGCACGGCGCCTGCCGCTGATCGCACCGATCGCACCGATCGCGCCGACCGCGCCTGTGGCCCTAGCGGTGCTTGCGCCGGTAGTCGCGCGGCGTGTCGCCCATCACGTCGGCGAAGCAGCGCCGACCGTGCCGATACCGCGTCCGCAACTGCCAACGGCTCAGCGCCGGGACGCGCGCAGCCGGCCCACCCAGAGGTACAGCCCGCTGCCCAGCACGGCGATGGCCGCGATGTCCAGCAGCGCCCACACGATCTTCAGCGGCAGGCCGCCATAGTCGCCGAAGTGCAGCGGCCGCGCCAGCTGCAGCGCGCGCAGGTAACCCGGCATCTGCGCGACGGCCGTGAGCTGGCCGGTTTGCGCGTCGACCAATGCCGCGGTGAACAACCGGTGCGTCAGCGGCGTGTTGCCGTTGGTCCAGACCAGGTAGTGGTGCGGGTTGGAGAACGAGCGGCTCGGGAAGATCAGGCTGGTGACGTTGCGCCGCGGCAGCGCGGCGCGCACGGTGTCGAACGCGGCCTGCGCCGGGCTGCGGGGCGGCGTTACCGCCTGGCCCTGGTAGCCGCTCAGCAACGCGCTCATGTCGGTGCGCCGCCAGTGGGCCGACAGCGGCTTCGACAGCTCGTTCATCACGCCCGTGAAGCCCACCACCAGCGTCCACACCAGCACGCAGACGCCCAGCAGGTTGTGCCGGTCGAGCCAGCTCATTCGCCGCGTTCGGGTGCGCACCGCGCCGAACGCCAGCTTGCGCATGTAGGGCGCATAGAGCACCGTGCCGGACACCAGCGCCAGCACGAAGACGAGGCCGACGACGGCGAGCGTCATCTCGCCCGCGAAGCCGGCGAACACGTCCGTGTGCAGGCGCAGTAGCCACGCCATCCACGTTGCCATCGACCTTGCCGATACCGATGCGGCGCCGCCCGGTGGTGTGTCCGCCACCACCTCGGCGGTGCGCAGGTCGAACTCGACGCGGTGGTCCTTGCTGCGATCGGGGCTGTCGGCCGGCGCCATCACCACCTTGGCGCGCGGCTCGTCGTCGTCGATGAAGACGAAGCGCACCATTTCGCCGGGGTAGCGCTCGCGCGCGATGCGCACCAGCGTGTCGAGGCTGGCCCACTGCCCGGGCCCGGCGTCAGCCACGCCGGCCACACCCGGCAAACCAGGCAGAGGCGTGGTTGCCGCGTCCTCCATCTCCTGCGAGAAGATCAGCGGCAGCCCCGTGAGGCACAGCACCAGCAGGAACACGGTGCAGGCCAGGCTGCTCCAGGTGTGCAGCCACTGCCAGCGCCTGAGCGTGCGCGGCCGCACTTCAGAAGTCGAAGGTTGCCGACAACAGGAAGGTGCGCGGTGCGCCGCGCGCCAGGCCGAACGAGCTCGACGCCGCGGCCCAGTAGTTCTTGTCCGCCACGTTCTCCACGCTGGCGCGCACGGTGGTCGGCAGCCCGGCGACGCGGGTGCGGTAGCGCGCGCCGATGTCCAGTCGCGTCCACGCCGGAATGCCCTGCGTGTTGGCCGCGTTGTAGTACTGCGACGAGGTGTAGATCAACCGCCCCGTGAGTGTCAGGCCCGGCACGCCGGGCAGGTCCCACTCGCTGCCGACGTTGAGCTGCGTGGTCGGCACGCCGATGGCCTTGTTGCCGTCGTACTGCCCCTTGAGAGTGTGCGTTTGCACGCCTTGCATGAAGGTGACGCCGCCGAGCACGCGCACGCCGCGCGTCACTTCGCCGAACGCGTTCAGCTCGATGCCGCGGTTGCGCTGCTCGCCGTCGAGGCCGTAGATGTTCGTCGCGCTGTCGGTGAAGCCGTTGGGCTGCTCGATCTGGAACACGCTGGCCGTCATGGCGAGCCGGCCGAAGTCGTACTTGAGGCCGGCCTCGTACTGCTTGGCCTGCACCGGCGCAAACATCGCGCCCACGTTGCGCGACCCCGCCGGGGCAGTCGGCCCCTGGCTCAGGCCCTCGATGTAGTTGCCGTACACGCTGAGCTCCTTCGACACGCGCACCACCAGCGCCACCGCCGGCGTGAGCTTGTCGTCGTCGTAGGCGCTGGTGAGCGCGCCCGTGGTGGCGTTGAAGTTGCGCGCGCGCACGCGCTGCTGGCGCACACCGAGCGTGAGCTGCACCTGGTCGTCCAGCATGTGCAGGGTGTCCGACAGCGCGAAGCTGCCCAGGTCGGAGTCGGCCGTTTTCGGCGCGCTGCTCTTGTAGGCGGCCAGGCTGGGCTGCGCGATCGCGGGCGGCGCGTACATGTTGCCGGTGTAGGTCGAGATCACCGGCGCGAGCACGCCCGACTCGGTGTGCAGCCCCGTCATGTTGAAGTTGACTTCGTGCCGCACCGCGCCCGTGTCGAAGCGCCCGCGCAGGCCCGCCATGCCGGTGCGGGTGTCGGAGTAGGTCGGCTGGTAGTACTGGTTGGCGCGAAAGTCGCCGGCCGCGTTGCGCAGGTAGATGAAGTTGTACAGCCCCAGGAACTCGTTCTTGCGCCCGCCCACGGCGGCGTAGGCCGTCAGGTTCGGCGTGATGTCGAACTCGCCCTGCACCATGGCGAACTGGTCCCTGGACTTTGCAAAGTACCAGGGCTGGCCGAGGCTCAGCGTGTTGTCCGGCGCCTTCGGAATCTGGAAGTTGGCGTTGTCGGTGTAGGCGATGCGCGTGGGCGCGTCGGTGCGCATGTCGTGGTAGCCCAGGTCGGCCGACAGCCGCACGCGGTCGCCGCGGTAGTCCAGCCCGAGCGTGGCGGAGCCGGCGCGCTGCGACTGGTCGTCCACGCCGGTGTCGCCGCTGCGGTAGGCGCCGTTGAAGCGCACGCCCCACTGCTGCTCGTCGCCAAAGCGCCGGCCCACGTCCACGTGCGAGCCGAACTGGCCGCCGGAGTAGTAGCTGGTGGTGAGCTGCGTGAGCGGCTCGTCGCCGGCGCGCTTGGTCACGAGGTTGATGTTGCCGCCCACGCCGCCGGTCGGTGCCATGCCGTTGAGCAGCGCGCTCGGGCCCTTGAGGATCTCGACGCGCTCGATCGACTCGAGCCCGCCCGTCATCTGCGGCGCCACGATGCCGTACAGGCCGTTGACGGCCAAGTCCGAGGTCTGCGTGGGAAAGCCGCGGATGGTGAACTGGTTGATGTAGCTGCCGTCGGGCCAGATCGTGCGCACCGACGGGTCGTTCTTGACCACGTCGCCGATGGTGCGGGCCTGCTGGTCCTGGATGCCTTCGGCGGTGAAGCTCGTCTGGTTGAAAGGCGTCTCCAGAAAGTCCTTGTTCCCCAGCAGCCCGACCGCGCCGCCGCGCGCGACCTGCCCGCCCGCGTAGGCCGCGGGCAGCCGGCCTGCCGGCGCCGCGTTGGCCGTGACGGTGACCGCGGCCAGGGTGTTCGCCGCGCCCGCGTCGGGCGACGCCACGGGCGGGGGCGGCGCCTTGCGCAGCGTGTATTCGCCGCTGTTACCGCTGCTGCCGCCGCCACCGCGCACGGCCGACAGCCCCGTGCCCACGAGCAGCAGCCGCAGCGCGTCGTCCGCCGTGTAGCTGCCGCTCACGCCGGGGCTGCCGAGGCCGGATGTGAACTCGGCGTTGACGGTGATCTGCAGGCCCGACTGGCGGCCGAAGCGAATGAGGTTCTGGTCGAGCGTGCCCGCGGGAATGTCGAAGCTCAGCAGCGCGGCGCCCGCCCGCGGCACCTGCTGCGCCGCGGCCGGAAGCGGCGCCGTGGCCATGGCCGCCGCCATGGTGGCGAGCGCAAGGCACAGCAGGGCCCCGCGCGACGGCGGGACGGCATGAACCGAAAAAGAAAACGCAGATGCGGATGCGCGAACGGGCGCCATGGGCGGGTTCCTTGTAGAGGCTGAGGCGGAAAGGGCACGCGGCGGGCATCGCCCGGTGGGCGACACGCGCAGCGCTTCTGACAAGGAGGCCCCGCGAGATCGAAAAAACTGCCGTTTCCTGCGAAAAAAAGTTGTGCGGGGTGCCGGTGGCCCCGGTACGCGACGCTCAGCGCGCCGCCGCCGGCCCCACCGACACCCAGTAGCGCGTGAAGCTCGACACCCGCACCGGCAGCGTTTTTTCGAGCGACGCCAGCACCCGGTCGGTCGCCTCGGCATCGGCCAGCGGCCACACGCCGGTAACGCGCAGGTCCGCCACCGCGGGGTCGCAGCGCAGGCGCCCGGGCCGGTAGCGCTCCAGTTCGCGCAGCAGATCGGCCAGGCGCATGCGCGAGACGCTGAGCTTGCCGTCGGTCCAAGACTGCGCGGCTTCGTCCAACGGCTCGCGCGGGTCGACGCCGGCGCGCGAGAAGCGCGCCTGCTCGCCCGCCGGCACCAGCACGGGCCTTCCTGGCACAGCGGACGCCACGCGAATCTCGACGGCCCCCTGCTCCACCGCGAGCCGCGTGAAGCCTTGAGGATCGTCGGGCACCTCATGGGGTACCTCGTCGCGCCGCACCGTGAAGCGCGTGCCCACGGGCGTGAGGGTGCCGTCGCGCGTGCTCACCATGAACGGGCGACCCGCCGGGTCGTGCGCGGTCACCACGCGGATCTCGCCGGCATGCAGGGCGATCAGCCGGCGTTGCGCGTCGAAGCGAATGTCGAGCGCGGTGGCGGTGTTCAGCAAGAGCCGGGTGCCGTCGGGCAGCACCAGGTCGCGGCGCTCCCCGGTCGCGGTGCGCGCGTCGGCCATCGTGCGCGCGAGCTGGCTGCGCCAGGGCAGCTCGTCCAGCGCCAAATACAGCGCGCTGCCGCCCACACCGGCCCACGCCAGGGTCTTGAGCAGCCGCCGACGCGGCACGCCCGCGGCCTGCACGCCCGCAGCCTGCACGAGCGCGGCGCGTGCGATGGGCGCGGGCACGCGCTCGGTGCTGCCGCGCAGCCGACCGTCCATGGCCTGCAGCCGCTGCCAGGCGCGAGCGTGGTCCGGGTGGGCCGTGTACCAACGGGAGAACGCGGCGTCGGCCTCGGGCACCGGCGGTTCCGAGGCGCGGCGCACGTACCAGGCCACCGCCTGTTCGACGATGTGCTTGTCGACCGGGGCGCCGTCGTCCGGCACGCGGTCGTGCACCGTACCCTCCTGCACTGTGCCGTTCTGCGCCATGTCGGCAATTGCGCTCATGGCGCCGGCGTGTACAGCGCCTGGTAGCAATGCGTCAGCGCGCGCGCCATGGCTTTCTGCACCACATTGACCGTCAGGCCCAGGCGCTCGGCGATCTGCGGATAGGTCAGGCCGTCGAGCTGCGCGAGCAGGAAGGCCTCGCACACCGCGGGCGGCAGCCCGTTGAGCAGGCGCGCGATGTCCTCCAGCGTTTCGAGAATGAGCAGCCGCTCTTCCGGCGACGGGGCGAACGCCATGGGCTGCGCGCTCAGCGCATCGAGGTAGGCCTGCTCCAGTGCCTGGCGCCGCCAGTGGTTGGCGACCAGCCCGTTGGCGATGGTCGCCAGGTAGGCCCGGGGTTCGCGCACATCGGTGGGCTCGCGCTTGGCAAGCACCCGCACGAAGGTGTCCTGCGCCAGGTCGGCGGCGTCGAAGGCATTGCCCAGCTTGCGCCGCAGCCACGACTGCAGCCAGCCGTGGTGGTTGCCGTACAGAACGTCGATGCCGGTGGTTGACGCGGAGTTGGGAGCACTCACGATGCGGGCACTGCCCACGCCAGCGAGCAGATTCGGAAATAAGAATTGCTCGCATTATGGACGGATCGCCCCGCGCGGTGCACGCGGCTTTACTGCCGAGCCCCGAACGAAGCGGGATACGCCGCATGTACGGGTAGCCATCGAAGTACGCCATCGTGGCCAACGAAATGGCGGCGGCTTCTGAAAAACGAGAAAGCCGTGTCGAGGTCGCCTGCCAGCAACTGGTTGATTGCAGTCGGGCACAACGCCTCGTTGCCAACTCGCACCGATGCAGGTGGCCGCATGAGGCACAGCCCAAGCGGCACTTACTCCAAAGCCGACGCCGGCCCGAAGAACTCGAAGCGCGACTGCGCATCCGGCACGCCCCACGCGCGCAGCCCGCGGCGCACCTGCTGCATGAAGGGCTTGGGCCCGAGAAAGTACGCATCGACGTCGCGCGTGTGCGCGGGCAGCCACTCGGTCAGCCGCGCCAGGTCGAGCCGGCCGACCGCGTGCGGCGCGGGCGCGCCTTCGGCCTTCACATCGCCACTCGCATCGCCAGTCACTTCGTCATAGCAATAAAAGCGCTGCAGCCGCGGATGGCGCGCCGCCGCCGCCTCGACCTGTTCGCGAAACGCATGCACCTCGCCGTTACGCGCGCAGTGGATGAACACCACCTCGCGCTCGGTGGCCAGCGCCTGCTCCAGCATCGCCAGCGTGGGCGTGATGCCCACGCCACCGCTGATGAGCACCACCGGCCGGTCGCCCTGCGCCAGCACGAACTCGCCCGAGGGCGGCAGCAGCTGCAGCGTGTTGCCCACCTGCACGCGGTCGTGCAGGTAGTTCGACGCCACGCCGCCGGGTTCGCGCTTCACGCTGATGCGGTAGGTCTTGCCGTTCGGCGCGGCCGAGAGCGAGTAGTTGCGGCGAATGTCTTTTCCGTCCACCCGCAGCAGCAGGCCGATGTACTGGCCGGGCGAGAAGTCCATGAGCGCACCGCCGTCGGTGGGCGCGAAGTGAAACGAGGCGATCTCCGCGCTCTCCTGCACCTTGCGCACCACCGTGAACTCGCGCGCGCCGCGCCAGCCGCCGGGCGCCGTGGCCTGCGCGTCGTACAGCTGCTTCTCGGCGCCGATGAGGATGTCCGCCAGCTGCCCGTAGGCGGCGGCCCAGGCGTCGATGACTTCGTCGGTCGCCACCTCGGCGCCCAGCACGTCGCGAATGGCGCGCAGCAGGCAGCCGCCGACGATGGGGTAGTGCTCGGGCATCACCTGCAGCGCCACGTGCTTGTTGACGATCTGCGTGGCCAGCGGGCCCATGGCTTCCAGCCGGTCGATGTTCTTCGCGTACATGAGCACGCCGTTGGCCAGCGCGCGCGGCTGGTCGCCCTTGGCCTGGTGGGTCTCGTTGAAGAAGGGGCGAACCTCGGGGTGCTCGGCCAGCAGCATCTTGTAGAAGTGGGTGGTCAACGCCTCGCCGCCCTGCTCGAGCAGGGGCACGGTGGACGAGACGATGGCGCGTTGGGCGGGGGTGATCATGGGACCTTTGCGGTTGTCGATGAAATGGATGGCTTGTCCATTGCAACCGCCGTGCCGCGCCACCACGCCTTTGAAATCAACGACTTGCGCTGCTTCGAGTCGAATCGACTTCTCGTCGATTCAAGTCGTTCTGACAATTTCATGTCAAAACGACTGCACTAGAAGAAACGAAGACCTATCCCGCCAGGCGGACCAAGGCGCTCCGCCGAGTCGGTGCCGCCAGCGCGGCACGCGCAGCCCGCCGGCGGCTGACGTAGTCCGGGTGAAAGCAGCGCCGGCTGCCATCGGCGAATTCCACCGTGACGGCGCCCGCGTCCGCCGCCACGACCACGCCTTCGCCGAAGCGCTTCACGCGCACCGGGTCGCTGGCCGCGAACGCCGGGGTCGCCTTTTCCTGTGGCGGCGTTGTCGTTGTCGTCGTCGTGGAATTTGGCGCGCCACCCGCCGCCGCGCTCACCGTCTCCGGCCCCACGACGATGGGCTGCGCCATCGCGACCTCGTGCGCGGCGATGCGCTGGCAGTTGTCGCACACGCCGCAGCGCTTCATGGCCGCGGCCGGGTCCAGGTCGTCCAGCAGCAGGTGCCAGCGGCACTGGCCCGATTGGGCGTACGACAGCATGCGCTCCAGCGTCTCGCGGTCTTGCAGGCGCCGCGCCTTGTAGGCGTCGAGCATGGGCGCGAAGTCGATGGCGGCACTCGGGCCTTGCCTGAGCGACACGTGGCCGCGCCGGTCGATCTTGATCACCTTCTCCTGCCTCAGCAGCGCGATGCCCGACTGCATCTTGGTGCGGGGGCGGTCCAGCGCGTCGAGCAGGGCCGCGGTGGTCCAGCCTTGCGGATGTTCCTGCTGTTGTTGGTGGGGATGTTCCTGCGGCGGCTCGGCCAGCAGCTGCCGGTAGATGGCGTCCAGGTCTTCCAGCTGCGGGTACTTGCCCGCCAGGAAGAACTGCTGCACCGCCCGGTCGCGTGCCTGGAACAGAAGCACGCAGCGTGCGCGCAGCCCGTCGCGCCCGGCGCGGCCCGCCTCCTGGTAGTAGGCGTGCAGGCTCGACGGCATCTGGCAGTGCAGCACGAAGCGGATGTCGGGCTTGTCGATGCCCATGCCGAAAGCGTTGGTCGCGACCATCACCCGCGCGGTGCCGGCCATGAAGGCCTCCTGCGCGTCGCTGCGCTCGCGGGCGCCCAGCTTGCCGTGGTACAGCGCCACCGACTCATCGCTGGCCCGCAGCGCCTCGTAGGCCTGCTGCGCAGCCTTCACCGTGGCGGCGTAGACGATGCCGCAGCCCGGCGCCTGGCGCACCCACTCGACGGTGCGTTGCAGCCGCGCCTTGTCGTCCGCCAGCTGCTCGACGGCGAAATGCAGGTTGGAGCGAAACGCGCCCGTGTCGACCAGCCCGGCGCGCGGAATGCCCAGGCACTTCATGACGTCGGCGGCCACCTCGTCGCTCGCGGTGGCCGTCAGCGCCAGCACCGGCGGGCTGCCCAGCGCCTTGATGGCCGGGCCGATGTCCAGGAACGCAGGCCTGAAGTCGTGCCCCCACTGCGAGATGCAATGCGCCTCGTCGACCGCCACCAGCGCGATCGGGTGCGCCGACAGCCGCTGCTGGAAGGCCGGCGCGGCCAGCCGCTCGGGCGTGGTCAGCACGATGCGCGCGCTACCGTCGTCGATGGCCTGCTCGGCCTGCGCGAGCTCGTCGGCGCCGAGCGCGCTGTTCACCTGCACGGCGTGGATGCCCAGGCCGCGCAGCTTGTCGCACTGGTCTTTCATGAGCGCGATCAGCGGCGACACCACCACCGTGCGGCCCGCGAACAGCACGGCGGGCAGCTGGTAGCACAGCGACTTGCCGGCGCCCGTGGGCATGACCGCCAGCGTCGACTCGCCCGCCATCACGCGCTGGATGACTTGCGCCTGCCCGCTGCGCAGGCGGGCGTGACCGAAGACCTGGCGCAACGCGCGGTCCGCATCGGCGGCGGTGGGGCGTCGGGTGACGGCCGACGGGCCGTGTCGCGTGCCTGCCATCAGCGCGCTGCTTCGCTGTCTTCGGGGTCGGCCTCCGCGTCCCTGTCGGCCAAATCCTCGTCGTCTAGGTCCGCGAGGTCCTCCGCGTTCACGGCGTCCGGGTCGTCGACCGAATCGGACACTTCGGAAGCCGAGTCGGGAAACACGCCCACCCTGTCGGGAAGGATGTCCGCGTTGGTCGCTTCCTCGAGCCCGCCTTCCGCCTCGGCGCGGTTGCCGGTGCCTGCGGCGTCGCTGCCGCTGTCGCTGGAATCGCTCGGGCCCAGGCTGTCTTCGTCGCTGCCCTTGGGTTCGGCCGGGGCGTGCTCGCCGCCCAGGATGCTGCTGGTTGCCATGTGTGGTGCTCCTTGATGAAAAGTGCCCCGGGTGCCGGGGTTTTCACAGAGCGTGGACGCTCGGGCGCGGCGGCAAAGTAGGAGATCGGCGCGTCCCCGTGCCTCACGGCGCTTTACATCGCATCGATTCGTTTCAGGCGGCCTTGCGTGCCGGTGGCTCGCGATGGGTGGCGGCGGTCTTGCGCGAGGCGCTGCCGGACTTGGCGGTTGTCTTTGCGGTTGTCTTCGTGGCTGTCTTTGCTTTGGGCTTGGCGGCTGTCTTGGCCGTTGCCTTCTTCGCCGCCGCTGGTTTGCCGGTCGTGGCCTTCGCGCCCTTCGCGCTTTTTCCCCCTCGCAGGCTGCGCGCCAGCAACTCCGTCAGGTCGATCACCTCCGCGCTTTCGCCCGGTGCTTCTTCCTCCGGCTGTATCACCGTCTCGGTGTCGCCCGCCTTCACCTTCTTGTCGACGATCTTCATCACCGCGTGCTTGAACTCGTCCTTGAAGTCTTCGGGGTTCCACTTGCCCGACATGTCCTCCACCAGCTGCTGCGCCATCTTCATTTCCGCGGGCGTCAGGTGGGCGCCCTTCACGCCCGCGGCGGGCAGGTCGAGCCCGTCGAGCGTCTTCACCTCGTCGCCCCAGCGCAGCAGGTTCAGCACCAGCGCCTTGCCCGAGGGCACCAGCACGGCCAGGTGCTGCTTGGTGGCGATCACCACCTTGGCCAGGCCGACCTTGCCGGTCTTGACCAGCACCTCGCGCAGCAACGCGTACACCTTCTGGCCCTTGTTGATGGGCGCCACGTAGTAGGGCCGCTCCAGGTACACGAAGGGGATCTCGTTGGCGTCGATGAAGCGCTGGATCTCGATGGTCTGCGTGGTGCGCGGGTACACCGCCTCGATCTCGTCGGGCGAGATCACCACGTACTTGCCGTCTTCGTACTCGAAGCCCTTGACGATGTTGTCCTTGTCGATCTCGCGGCCCGTCTTCTTGTTGATGCGCTTGTAGCCCACCGGGTCCATGCTGCGCTTGTCGAGCCAGTCGAAGTCCACGCCCTGCTCGGTGCTGGCGGTGTGCAAGCCCACGGGAATGTGAACGAGCCCGAAGGTGATCGCGCCCTTCCACAAGGTTCTGCTGCTGGTGGCCATGAGAAGGTTCCTTCTGCGCTGAAGCGATGGATAGGGAAAGCGAACGGCGGCACGCAACTCGCCCTTGCCGAACGCCGACCATGGAAGGCTGCCGCCCTCGCGCGCGCGCCGGTGTGGGACGGTGCCCCAGCCGCCGACCAGAAAACGCCGCTAGCCGATCAGCCCGAAGCCGAAGGCGGTGCGCGACGTGCCCTTGGGCGGCGGGGAATCCGCAGCTTCGTCTTTGTCTTCATGCGAGTCGTCTTCATGCTCGCGGTCTTCCCGCTCGCTGGCTTTCTTCCGGCTGCCCGCGCTTGCACCGCGCGAAGAAGCGGCGACGGATGCCGTCTCGCGCGGCCCCAGTTCCAGGTCGTCGACCATCGACTGCAGCGCCCACAACCCCTGGGCCATCGCCTGCTGGTAGCTGCGCACAGGCTTGCCGGCCTGGGCGATCACCGTGAGAGACGGTTCGGCCTCGTCGGACAGCTCGCTCAGCACCCAGGCGAAGCGACCCGGCTGCGGCTCTTCGACGTGGACGGCGATGCGGCGCAACGCTGCGGCGGTCTTGGCCGTCTTCGCGGTCTTGGCTGTCTTCGGTGCTTTCCTGGTGCTCATGTCGGCTCCTGCGTTGGAACGTGGTTCGACCTACGCGCCCGGCGTGGCGCTTTCTGCCTTGGCGGCCTCAGCGGCCTTTACTGCCTTGCCCGGCCGCGGAATCCAGTACGCCAGCGCGCCCGCCGCGGCAAAGGCGATCAACCCGATGGCGGCGATGCCCGAGGCCAGCGACAGGCTGCCCGCCAGGAACGACAGCAGCGCCGGGCCGCACGACGAACCGATGTCCGACATGAGCCGCCACACCCCCAGGAAGTGCGCGCGGCCGTGGCGCGGCGAGTGGTCGGCGCCCAGCGTCATGATCATTCCCGAGCCGATGCCGTTGCCGAAGCCGATGGCCAGCGCCACCAGCAGCAGCGTGAGGGTGCCGGTGGTCAGCGGCATCAGCAGCATCGCCAGCCCCATGATCAGCATCGAAGGCACGGCCACCCAGCGCCGGCCCTTCTGGTCCATCACCTTGCCGGCGGGGTAGAACACCAGCATGTCGATGCCGCCGGCCAGCCCGTAGATCAGCGAAGCGACCGAGGGCGCCAGCATCAGGTGGTCGGCCCACAGCGGAATCACGGCCTGGCGCGACGCGCGCACCGCGCTCACCAGCATCACCCCCAGCCCCAGCGTGAGAAACACGCGCCGGTGGTCGCGCAGCGTCGACACGATGGTGGTCGGCGCAGGCGCCACGTGCCCGGGCGGGGCCGGCGGCACCTCCAGGTCGGGAATGCGCGCCCCCAGCGCCGCCGCGCCCATCACCGCGACGATGCCCACCACATACGCCGCCGGCAGGCCGTACGCATGCACCGCGCCCGCCGCCAGGAAGGGCCCGGCGAACATGCCGATGCGCATGACCCCGCCCAGCGTGGACAGCGCCCGCGCCCGGAACTCGGGCGGCACCGCCTCCGTCATGTAGCTCTGGCGTGCCAGGTTGTACACGGCCTGCGACATGCCGACCATGAAGCAGCCCGTGGCGAACAGCCCCAGGTGCGAGGTGCCCACGCACAGCGCCATGCCCAGCCCGCTCCACACCCCCGCCACCACGATGGCCCAGCGCTCGCCCCAGCGCATGGTGATCATCGAGGCTGGAATGTTGTTGAGCAGCGAGCCGATGCCGATGAGCGCCACCATCAGCGCCGCGATGGGCACCGACGCCCCCAGCTCGCGCGCCGTGAGCGGCACGATGGGCAGGATGGCGCCCTCGCCCAGGCCGAACAGCAGCGAGGGGCCGAAGGCCGGAACGGCGATGCGCCGCAGCGAAAACGAAGAAGAGGCAGACGGGGAAGAAGGTGCGGCTGGGGGAGAAGACATGCGCGGGAAAGAGTTCTGTGTAGGCGCCCCAAGGGCCGTCGCGCGTCAAGCACAGGAAGGACGAGGCGACTGCAGGGGGCCGGCCATTTTGTCGCTGTTGGCCGATGTCTGCACGGCGCCCCCATCCCGCCGCAGCGGGGCGCCCCCCTTCAACGCGGCGTGGGCGCGTCGCGGCGGCGCCGGTCGGCCTTGGGCAGGTCGGCCGCGGCCACCATGGCCTCGCCGCGCGCGTGCAGGCGCTGCAGCATGCCGTCGAGCAGCGCGACCTCGTGCGCGTCGAGCGCGCCCAGCAGCTCGGCGTTGATCGCGCAGACCAGCGGGTACAGCTCGGCGTACAGCGCCGTGCCCGGCGCGGTCAGGCGCAGCAGCACGTGGCGCCGGTCGCCCGCGGGCTGCTCGCGCGAGACGATGCCCTTCTGCACCAGCGAGCTCACCGCCTTCGACGTGCGCGCCCGGTCGAGCTGCGCGTGCTCCGCCAGCTGCGACGAGCCCAGCGCGCCATGGCCGGCCAGCGTGGCCACCAGCCGCCATTCGCGCCGCGTGATGCCGAAGCGGCCCTCGCACAGGCGAATGACCATGCCGCCCGCCACCGACAGCAGCCGGCTGGTGCGGTAAAGCAGCAGGTCGTCGAGCGGGCGCAGCGGCGCTTGCATAGGGTTTGCCCAGGGAATGATTGATTAGATGAATCAATTGTCCGCGCTCTAAAGTGGCCGCAAAAGCCAACCCGACACGGAGACAAGACAGTTGAAAGCACACCCCACCACACACCCCACCACACGCCCCGCCACCCTGCGGCGGCGCCGCGTGCTGGCCGCCATCGGCGGCACGGCCGTGGTGACGGCCATGGCGCCGTTCGGCACGACGCAGGCCCAGCCGGCCATCACGCCGGGCACGCCCATTCGCGTGCTCATCGGCGTGCCGGCCGGCGGCACGCAAGACGTGCTCACGCGCGCCATTGCGCAAGAGGTGCGCGATTCGCTCGGCCCGCTGGTGGTCGACAACCGCTCCGGCGCCGCCGGCCGCATTGCCGTGGAGGCCGTGAAAACCGCCGCGCCCGACGGCCGCACCGTGCTGCTGGGCACGGCCGGCATGATGACCATGTTCCCCAGCGCGTACAAGAACCTGTCGTACGACCCCATCAAGGACTTTCAGCCCATCGTCAACGCCGCGCGCTTCGAGCTGGCCCTGGTGGTGCACAAGGACGTGCCCGCCAACACCCTGCCCGAGTTCATCGCGTGGGCCAGGAAGCAGCCCGGCGGCGTGAGCTTCGCGTCCTACGGCGCGGGCACGCCGTCGCACTTTCTGGGCGAGATGCTCAACCGCTCGGCCGGGCTGAACATGGTGCACGTGCCCTACCGCGGCTCCACCCCCGCGCGCCAGGACGTCATGGGCGGCACCGTGCCCGCCTACTTCGACACCGTGGGCGGCGCGCTGCAGATGCTGCCCAGCGGGCGCGTGAAGGTGCTGGCCACCAGCGGCGACAAGCGCTCCCCGTTGATGCCCAACGTGCCCACCTTCGTGGAAGGCGGCCAGAACAACGTGATAGCCACCGCCTGGTTCGCCTACTACGCGCCGCTGAAAACGCCCAAGCCGGTGGTCGACCAGCTGCGCGCCGAGTTCATGCGCGCCGTCAATTCGCGCGAGGTGCGCCAGCAGCTGCTGCAGAACGGCATGTACCCGGTGGGCGACGGGCCCGAGGCGCTGTTGAAGACGATGCGGGAAGACACGGCGCGGTGGGCCGGCATCATGAAGGCGGTGAACTTCCAGGCGAACGACTGAGGCTTTAACTCGGCTGCGCGCGCTGTGCGCGGCCCGCCGATCACGCCCGGGTCACGCCCGGATCACGCCCAGGTCACAGGCGTTTTGAATCGTCAATTCCGCGCGGAAAGATTGCCGATTGACACCTGCGCGGTGCGTGCCCCGCGATTGCCCAAACTTGCTTCCACGCAGCACGCCGGAAGCTGCATTTGTTGGCGCGAATCGCGACTTCGTGCCGCGCGAAGTTGCCACACCGCGCGCGCTCCTGCCTAAAGTGGACGCCCCTGCTACTCAACTTCCCGCCAAGGGAACAAGGAAGGCGTTAACCCACCCGACAGACACACTCTTGAAAGGCTGCTTACCTCGCGGCAGGTTGTCGATGCGCACAGCATCGATGCGTATGCGAGGTACCAAAGGCGACGGCCGGAGTGCAACTAACACCCCGACCGTCTAACCAAAGAAGTGCGCTTACCCTCTAAAGGAACGCACAAAAATGGCTACCAAGACTATAGCCCGGCCACCCACGCCCGGAGCTTCCGAAGACAGCGCCCAAGACACACAAGCTCCGGCGGATCTTCTGGAAAACACACTCTCTCAACTCGAAGCGCTCCTGTGGGTCTGCCACGGGGAAGACATCGACTGGTGCAGCGGCAGCGGGCCGCAACAGCTGGACAACCTGCTTTGGCTTGCGGCCGATTTGGCGCGCAAGGCGGGAGAACTGTTTCAGGTGAGCGAGAAGGCGCGAAGAGGAGCGCCTGCGACCGGCGGCTAGCGGCCGGTCTGGCGGGCTGCGACTTTCGCAGTCCGTCTTTTGCGTCTTGAACCACAGCGCCGGCCATAGCCATGCACAACGACATCAACGCCCCAGCACCAGCGCCCCCAGCAACACCACCGACAGCGCGGCCAGCAACACCGTCGTGCCCTGCCAGAAGCGCACCGGGTTGCGCTCGATGAGCGCCGCGCGCCGCGGCGACACAAACTCCTGCCCCGGCGCCTTCAGGTCCTGCACGAATTCAGACGCCGCCTGCTGCCGCTTCGCCGGCTCGGGGTTCAGCGCCTTGCGCAGCACCGCGTCGACCCACGCCGGCAGGTCGGGCCTGAAGTGACGCACCGGCACATAGCGCAGCCGGCTCACGTCCGCCCGCGAACGCACCCGCGCCGCCTGCAACCCGTAGGGCAGCTGCCGCGTGAGCATCTGGTAGACGATGACGGCCAGCGAGAACAGGTCGGAGCGCACGCTGCCGCCGTCGCCCACGAAGTACTCGGGCGCGGTGTATTGCAAGGTGCCTTCGATGGCCAACGGCCGGGTCTCTCCCGTGCCGTCGGCCATGCCAGCCAAACCCGCCAAACCGGCCACATGCGCCGAAGCCAGGTCGATGATCTTCACCGTGCCCGCGCGGTCGATCATCACGTTCTCGGGGCGCAGGTCCTGGTGCAGCATCTCCTTGCCGTGCAGCGCCTGCAGCCCCTGCGCCAGTTGCGCGACGATGCCGCGCACGTCGTCCAGCGCGGGCACGGGGTGGTCGACCATCCATTGCGCCAGCGTCTGGCCTTCGACGTACTCCATGGCCACGTACAGGTGGCGCCGCGCGCGCTCTTGCGCGCCGGCCTTCAGCACATGCACGCTGTCGATGCGCCGCGCCACCCATTCCTCGAGCACGAAGCGGTCGAGGTAGTCCGCGTCGTCGCGCAGGTCGACCGAAGGCAGCTTCAGCACCACCGGCTGGCCGGTGGCGTCGTCCATCGCCAGGTGCACGTGGCTGCGCGAGCTCACATGCAGCTCGCGCACGAGGGTGAAGCCCTCGAAGCGATCCCTGGGCCCCAGCGTGGGCGCGATCGCCAGGCCTTCGCGCTGCCGGTGCAGCTGCGCCACGTCGGCGGCGGGCAGCGCGTCGATGCGCAGCAGCTGCACCGTGCAGTCGTCTTCGCTGCCGCTGGCCTGCGCCCGTGCCTGCGCGGTCAGCACCAGCTCTCGCGCGGCCGCATCGAAGTCGTGCGCGCAGCGCGCGAGCGCGTCGTGCACCGCGGCGGCATCGAGGTGCGCGTAGGCACCATCGGTGGCCAGCAGATAGACATCGCCCACTTCCGCTTGCCAGCTGCGGTAGTCGATTTCCACGTTGGGCCCCGCGCCCAGCGCACGGCCCAGGTAAGACTCCTGCGACGACACGTGCACGCGGTGGTCGTCGGTGAGCTGCTCCAGCGCGTGCGCATGCAGCCGGTAGATGCGCGCATCGCCCACGTGCAGCAGATGCACCTCGCGGCCCTTGACGATCAGCGCGCTGAAGGTGCAGACGTAGCCGCTGTCCTTGTCGAAGCGCGCATCGCTGCGCATGGTTTGCGCGTGCAGCCACGAGTTGGTCGCGCCCAGCACGCGTTGCGCCGCGCGGCGCACCGACCAGGCCTCGGAGGTGGCGTAGTAGTCGTCCAGAAAGCCGCGCACGGCAGCGGCGCTCGCCACCTGGCTCACGCGGCTGGAGCCGATGCCATCGGCCAGCGCCACCGCGATGCCCTTGGCCGCGCGCTGCGCGCCCTGGGGCAGCATGGCGCCGTGGAAGTCCTGGTTGATGGAGCCGGGCCGCGCCAGCGAGTGCTGGCCGAGCGATATGCGCAAGCTCACCTCGCGGCTCCGGCTTGCATCTGCGCCTGCTAGCAAGCGGCTCAGTTCACAGCCCGCTTGGGCGAGGTCTTGTAGTGCGTCGCGTACAGCGTGAGGCCCACGAAGGTCAGGCCGCCCACCAGGTTGCCCAGCACGGTGGGAATCTCGTTCCAGATCAGGTAGTCCATGAACGTGAACTTGCCGCCCAGCAGCAAGCCGGTGGGAAACAGGAACATGTTGACGATGGAGTGCTCGAAGCCCATGTAGAAGAACACCATCACCGGCATCCACATGCCGATGGCCTTGCCCGACACGGTGGTCGACATCATGGCGGCCACCACGCCGGTGGACACCATCCAGTTGCACATCACGCCGCGAATGAACAGCGTGAGCATGCCCGCGGCGCCGTGCGCGGCGTAGCCCACGGTGCGGCCTTCGCCGATGTGGCCCAGCTTCTCGCCGATGGCGTTGGGCGCCTCGCTGAAACCGAAGGTGAAGATGATGGCCATGAACACCGCCACCGTCAGCGCGCCGGCAAAGTTGCCGACGAACACCAGGCCCCAGTTGCGCAGCACGCCGGCCCAGGTGGCGCCGGGCCGCTTGTCGAGCACGGCCAGCGGCGCCAGCGTGAACACGCCCGTGAGCAGGTCGAAGCCCAGCAGGTAAAGCATGATGAAACCGACCGGGAACAGCATGGCGCCGACCAGCGCGTTGCCCGTGTTGACGGTGATGCTCACCGCAAAGGCCGCTGCCAGCGCCAGGATGGCGCCCGCCATGTAGGAGCGAATGAGCGTGTCGCGCGTGGACATGAGCAGCTTGGATTCACCGGCGTCGACCATCTTGGTCACGAACTCGGCGGGGGCTAGGTAGGCCATGAAGATTCCTTGAAGACGAAAAAAGAAACTGAATGCGCAAGAGGCGCAACGTGCGGCGATGTCAGCCCAGCGCGACCAGCACGCGCCCTTCGTACACGCGCACCGCATGCGCGCGCACCGAGTGCTCGGGCGCCTCCAGGCACTCGCCGCTGCGCAGGTCGAAGTGGTTCTTGTAGAGAGGCGAGGCGACCACGATGCGGTCCCCCAGGCTGCCCACGAGCCCGCGCGACAGCACGCTGGCCTGCGCCTTGGGGTCGACGTTGTCGATGGCGAACAGCGCCTGCTCGCGGCCCACGCTGAAGATGGCGACATGCACGCCGCCCACGAGCGCGCACACGCCGGTGTCGGGGAGGATGTCGCTGGCCGCGCACACGGCGGTCCATTGCGGTTGGTCGGTGGTCATGGCTGCTTTCGTGGCTGCGTTCATGGCTACGTGTCCTTCGGGTTCAGGCGGTTTCGACATCGGTGGCGGCCGGGGCCGTGGCGCTTTGCGCGACGCTCTGAGTGGCGCTCTGTGCGGCGCTGCGCTCGTGCGCGCGCGCCGGGCGCACCTGCCCGCGCTCCTGCACGAACACGATGTGCTCGTCGGGCTTCTCGCTGTTGACGAAGGAGCGAAAGCGCTGGCGCGTCACCGGGTCGGTCACCGCGGTCTTCCACTCGCACTGGTAGGTGTCGACCACGTGCTGCATCTGCGCCTCGAGCTCGGCGGCGAGCCCCAGGCTGTCGTTGACGAGCACGTCTTTCAGGTAGCCGAGCCCGCCTTCCAGGCTTTCGCGCCAGGTGCTGGTGCGCTGCAGGCGGTCGGCGGTGCGCACGTAGAAGCTCAGGAAGCGGTCGATGAGCCGCACCAGCTCTGCCTTCGACAGGTCGGAGGCGAGCAGCTCCGCGTGGCGCGGCTTCATGCCGCCGTTGCCGCACACGTACAGGTTCCAGCCGCGCTCGGTGGCAATGATGCCCACGTCCTTGCCCTGCGCCTCGGCGCATTCGCGCGTGCAGCCCGACACGCCGAACTTGATCTTGTGCGGCGCGCGCAGGCCTTTGTAGCGGTTCTCCAGCTCCACGGCCAGGCCCACGCTGTCGTCCACGCCGTAGCGGCACCAGGTCGAGCCCACGCAGCTCTTCACCGTGCGCAGCGACTTGCCGTAGGCGTGGCCCGACTCGAAGCCGGCGGCAATCAGTTCTTCCCAGATGGCGGGCAGCTGCTCGACACGCGCGCCGAACATGTCCACGCGCGCGCCGCCGGTGATCTTGGTGTACAGGCCGTACTTCTTGGCCACCTGCCCCACGGCGATGAGCCCGTCGGGCGTCACCTCGCCGCCCGGCATGCGCGGCACCACCGAGTAGCTGCCGTCCTTCTGGATGTTGCCCAGGAAGTAGTCGTTGCTGTCCTGCAGGCTGGCCAGGTTCTTCTTCAGCACGAACTCGTTCCAGCACGAGGCGAAGATGCTCGCGGCGGTGGGCTTGCAGATGTCGCAGCCCAGGCCCTTGCCGTGGCGCGCGAGCAGGTCGTCGAAGCTGCGGATCTCGCCCACGCGAACCAGGTGGTACAGCTCCTGGCGCGAGTACGCGAAGTGCTCGCACAGGTGGTTGTTCACGGCCATGCCGCGCTTGGCCATCTCGGCCTTCATGACCTGGCCCACCAGCGCCACGCAGCCGCCGCAGGTGGCGCCGGCCTTGGTGCAGGCCTTGATCTCGGCGACGGTGCACGCGCCCTCGCCCACGGCCGCGCAGATGCGGCCCTTGCTCACGTCGTTGCAAGAGCAGATCTGCGCGGTGTCGGGCAGCGCGTCCACGCCCAGGCCGGGGCGGGCCTGGCCGTCGCTGGCCGGCAGGATCAGGAACTCGGGGTCCGCCGGCAGCGCGATGCCGTTGAGCGCCATTTGCAGCAGCGTGCCGTACTCGGCCGCGTCGCCCACCAGCACCGCGCCCAGCAGCTGCTTGCCGTCGCTGCTGACCACGATCTTCTTGTAGACCTGCTTGTGCTCGTTCACGTACTGGTACGCGCGCGACCCGGGTGTCTTGCCGTGGGCGTCGCCGATGCTGGCCACGTCCACCCCCATGAGCTTGAGCTTGGTGCTCATGTCGGCGCCGGTGAAGGCCGCGTCGGCCTGCCCCGCGATGTGCTTCGCCGCGACGCGCGCCATGTCGTAGCCCGGCGCCACGAGGCCGAAGGTCTGTTCGTTCCACGAGGCGCACTCGCCCACCGCGTAGATGTCGTGGTCGCTGGTGCGGCAATGGCTGTCGATGGCCACGCCCCCGCGCGGGCCCACCGCCAGCACCGACTGGCGGGCCAGCTCGTCGCGCGGGCGAATGCCGGCGGAGAACACGATCATGTCGGTCTCCAGGTACGTGCCGTCGGCGAACACCATGCGGTGGCGCGCGGTGGCGCCATCGGTGATCTCCACCGTGTTGCGGCCCGTGTGCACGTGCAGGCCCAGCGCCTCGATGCTGCTGCGCAGCGCGCGGCCGCCGCCCTCGTCGACCTGCACCGCCATGAGCCGGGGCGCGAACTCGACCACGTGGGTGTCCAGGCCCATGTCGCGCAGCGCCTTGGCGCATTCCAGCCCCAGCAGCCCGCCGCCCACGACCACGCCGCTCCTGGAGCGCGCGCCGCAGGCCTTCATGGCCTCCAGGTCTTCGATGGTGCGGTAGACAAAACAGTTAGGCCGGTCGCGCCCGGGCACGGCCGGCACGAAGGGCGAGGAGCCGGTGGCCAGCACCATCTTGTCGTAGCCGATGACCTCGCCGTCGGCGGTGGTCACGGTGTTGTTGCGCCGCTCGATCGCCACCGCGCGGGCGGCCAGCCGCAGCGTGAAGCCGCTGCGCTCGAAGAAGCCGGGCTCGACCAGCGAGAGGTCGTCGGCCGTCTTGCCGGAGAAGAATTCGGACAGGTGAACCCGGTCGTAGGCCGCGCGGGGTTCCTCGCACAGCACGGTGACTTCGGCCTGCGCGAGCTGGAGCTCGTGGAGCTGCTCCAGAAACTTGTGGCCCACCATGCCGTGGCCAATCACTGCGATTTTCATGTCGGTTCCTGCACACACCCGGCCTCGGAAGGTGCAGACCGACGACGCGTTGAAGATGCAACGGTCACGGTGAGCCCCCGCCTGGAAACGGATGCAAATCGGGTTGAAGCGGACGAACCGTCGGCCTGCGCCTTCAGCTCGCTCGTGTCGCCGTCATTGGCGGGGGTCTGTCTTGCCGCAGCGACGTTGCCGCGGGACAGTGGGGAGTGCAGTGCAACATCCGTGCCGCGTGTTCACGGGGTTGCGCGGGTTGAGTTGCACCAAATTGGGCTCCGGCGCCGGACGGCAAGGCGAGAGGGTGCGCCGTTTTGGCGCAGCCAAGGTCCGTTTGGTGCGGCCCGCCGCTGGTGCGAACAGGGGCGGCAGCTCGCTACAGAGGCTGATTCAGCTCTGCTCAGATCTCACTGCGCTGCAGCAGGTACCCCAGCCCGCCGACCCTGAACCAGCGGTAGCCGTAGGGCTCCAGCAGCATGCAATGCCGCCCCTTTTTGTCGGCGTTGCTGTGCGCCTCGGTCAGCAGGTTGGTGAGCCGCGCCCCGTCGGGGCCGATCTTGCGCGCCGGCAACTCGAACTCCATCGGCTGCTCCGACAGGTTGTGCACGAACAGCACCGAGTTGTTGCGCCAGTCGTAGCGCAACACCAGCACCTGAGCGGACGGGTGCGCGAGCACCTCGAAGTCGCCCCACCCCACCTCCGGAATTTCCTTGCGCATGCGCAGGGCGCGCTCCATCCAGTTCAGCAGCGACTCGGGGTCGCGTCGCTGCGCGGCCACGTTGACGTGCTCGAAGCCGTAGGCGCCGCCGCTGATCACCGGGCGCACCGGCTTGCGCGCGGCGGTGAAGCCGCCGTGCGGCTCGGTGGACCACTGCATGGGCGTGCGCGCGCAGTTGCGCTCGGGCAGGGCCAGGTCGTCGCCCATGCCGATCTCGTCGCCGTAGCGCAGCACGGGCGTTCCCGGCAGCGTGAGCATCAGGCTGTACGCCAGCTCGAGCCGGCGCCGGTCGCTGCCCAGCATGGGCGCCAGGCGCCGGCGGATGCCGCGGTCGTACAGCTGCATGTCCTTGTCGGGCGCAAAGGCCGCAAACACGCGCTCGCGCTGCGCCTTGCTCAGGCGCCCGAGGTCCAGCTCGTCGTGGTTGCGCAGGAACATGCCCCATTGCGACGTGGCCGGGCGCGGCCGCGTGGCGGCCAGCGCCTTGGCGAGCGGGCGGCTGTCGGCGCTGGCCAGCGCATAGAACAGGTTCTGGTTGACCTGAAAGTTGAACATCATGTGCAGCCGCTCGCCTTCGTCGCCGAAGTACTGCATGTCGGTCTTGGGCAGCACGTTGGCCTCCCCGAGGATGACGGCGTCGCCCTTGCGCCACTGCATCAGCTCGCGGAACTGGCGCAGCATGTCGTACTGCTCGCTCGGGCCCTTCACGTCGGCGCCCTTCCTGGCGATGACGAACGGCACGGCGTCCATGCGAAAGCCCGAGACGCCCAGCTGCGTCCAGAAGCCCATGATCTTCAGTATCTCGGCCTGCACCATCGGATGGCTGGTGTTCAGGTCGGGCTGGAAATCGTAGAAGCGGTGAAAGTACCAGCGCCTGGCGAGCTTGTCGTAGGTCCAGGTCGATTTCTGCACGCCGGGAAACACCACGCCGTCGTCGGCGCGCGGCGGCTTGCGCTCGGCCCACACGTACCAGTCGTGGTACTTGCTGTTGCGGTCGCGCCGGGCTTCCTGGAACCAGGGGTGCTGGTCGGAGGTGTGGTTGACCACCAGGTCGATCAGCACGCGCATGCCGCGCTGCGCGGCCGCGTGGGTGAACTCCACGAAGTCGCCCAGCGTGCCGAAGCGGGGGTCGACGTTGTAGTAGTCCGCCACGTCGTAGCCGTCGTCGCGGCCCGGCGAGGTCTGGAACGGCATGAGCCAGATGGTGGACACGCCCAGCCCGTTGAGGTAGTCGAGCCGGCGCGTGAGGCCCTCGAAGTCGCCGCATCCGTCGCCGTTCGCATCCATGAAGGTCTCGACCGACAGACAGTAGACGACGGCGTTCTTATACCAAAGGTCTTTGATCATGCATTCCTGCTTTCAGGGAAGGACTCGCACACATGGACCCCAGGCAAACCCCCCCGTCGCCCGACAGCTGGTGGAAGAACGGCATCGTCTATCAGATCTACCCGCGTTCGTTCCAGGACAGCGACGGCGACGGCATCGGCGACTTGCGCGGCATCCGGCAACGGCTCGATTATTTGGTGGCGCTCGGCGTGGATGCCGTCTGGATTTCGCCGATCTACCCCTCACCAATGGCCGACTTCGGGTACGACATATCCGACTACTGCGGCATCGACGCCCGCTTCGGCACGCTGGCGGACTTCGACGAACTGGTGCGCGGCGCGCACGCGCGCGGGCTGAAGGTCATTCTCGACTTCGTGCCCAACCACACCTCCGACCAGCACCCGTGGTTCACGCAGAGCCGGTCTTCGCGGCAGGACCCGAAGCGCGACTGGTACATCTGGCGCGACCCCGCGCCGGACGGCGGCCCGCCGAACAACTGGCTCAGCAACTTCGGCGGCCCGGCCTGGACGCTCGACGCGGCCACCGGCCAGTACTACCTGCACTCGTTCCTGCGCGAGCAGCCCGACCTCGACTGGCGCAACCCCGACGTGCGCGCGGCCATGTACGAGGCGCTGCGCTTCTGGCTGCGCCGCGGCGTGGACGGTTTTCGCATCGACGTGCTGTACCACCTGGTGAAGGACGCGCTGTTTCGCGACAACCCGGCCAACCCGGCGTTCGTGCCGGGCGGCGACCCGTCGCACAGCCTGCTGCCGCTGTACACCGCCGACCTTCCCGAGGTGCAGGACATCGTGCGCGAGATGCGCGCCGTGGTCGACGCCTTCAGCGACGCACAGGGCGAGCGCGTGCTGATCGGCGAGCTCTACCTGCCGCTGGCGCGCCTGATGGCGTACTACGGGCTCGACGGCAACGGCGTGCTGCAGGGCGTGCAGCTGCCGTTCAACTTCCAGCTCATCGGCGCGCAGTGGCAGGCCGATGTCATCCGCCGGCTGGTGCGCGATTACGAAGCCGCGCTGCCGCCGGGCGCGGCGCCCAACTGGGTGCTCGGCAACCACGACAAGCCCCGCATCGCCAGCCGCGTCGGTCCGTTGCGCGCCAGGCTCGCGGCCATGCTGCTGCTGACCCTGCGCGGCACGCCCACGCTCTACTACGGCGACGAAATTGGAATGACCGACGTGCCCATTCCGCCCGATGAGGTACAAGACCCGTTCGAGAAGAACGAGCCGGGCAAGGGCTTGGGCCGCGACCCGCAGCGCACGCCGATGCAGTGGAGCGCCGCCGAGCACGCGGGGTTCAGCCAGGGCAGGCCCTGGCTGCGGCTGGCGGACGACTGGGCCACGCACAACGTCGAGCTGCAGCAGGCCGATGGGGCGTCGATGCTGGCGCTGTACCGCCGGTTGATCGCGCTGCGGCGCGCGGAGCCCGCGTTGCACGCCGGCGCATGGGAACCGGTGGACGCGGGCGCGGACGTCGTGGCGTATGCGCGCACCTTCGCGCAGCGGCGGCTCGTGGTGCTGCTGAACTTCGCGGAGGCGCCGCGGGACATCGATGGGTCGGTGTTCGGTGCGAAAGCCGACGTGCTCGCGAGCACCCGGCCCGAGCGAGCGGGCCTTCAGGGCGGGGTGCTGACGTTGCAGGCGCTTGAAGGCGTGGTGCTGGCCTGTGCCAACGAGTAGTGGGGAGCGAGCAGCTCCACGCGGCTAGCGCCCCGTGAACCGCGCAGGCCGCCGCTCCACGAAGTGCTGCACGCCCTCGGTGAAGTCCTCGCTGCGAATGCTCTGCACCATCTCGGCATTCGCGAGCGCCACGGCCTCGCCCAGGGTCTGCCACGGCGCCTCCCACAGCTGCTGCTTCATCACGCGCACCGAGCGGGGCGACACCTCGCTCGACAGCGTCGCGGCCAGCGCCAGCGCCTGCGCCAACAGCTCGTCCGCCGGCACGACGCGGTTGACGAGGCCCATGGCCAGGGCCTCGGCCGCATCGATCTTGCGGGAGGTCAGCAGCAGGTCGGTGGCGTTGGCATGCCCCACGATGCGCGGCAGGATCCAGGCGATGCCGTGCTCGGCGATCAGCCCGCGCTTGGCGAAGGCGGTGGCGAACACCGCCTTGTCGGAGGCGATGCGGAAGTCGCTGTACAGCGCCATGATCAGCCCCAGGCCGGCGGCCGCGCCGTTGATGGCGCTGATGATGGGCTTCGGCGCGGCGGGAAAGTAGGTGTACCGCGTCTGGTAGTCGGCGCGCCGGTTCATGTCGTAGGGCCGCATCCATTCCTCGGCCTGGATGTCCTCGGGCGGCAGCACGGCGAGCTCTTCCATGTCCATGCCCGCGCAGAAGGCGCGGCCCGCGCCGGTGAGCACGATGGCGCGCACGGCCTTGTCCCGCCCCGCGGTTTCGATGGCGGTGCGCAGCTCTGCCTCCAGCACCTTGGTCAGGGCATTCATCTGCCCCGGCCGGTTGAACGTGATGGTGGCGACGGGGCCGTCGACCTGGTAAATGATCTGTTGGAAAGTCATGGGGTGTGTCGAATCAGGTGGGGGTGAACGCCATGAAGGCCGGCGGCAACTGCAGGGAGACCGGCTCGAGGAACTCCTCGATGCCGAAGCGGCCGTTCTCGCGCCCGATGCCGGATTTCTTGAAACCGCCGAAGGGCGCCGCGGGGTTGAAGGGCGCGCCGTTGATGTCGACCTGCCCGGCGCGCAGGCGGCGCGCGACGGCCAGCGTCTGCGCGGCGACAGGGCCCCACACGGCGCCGGCCAAGCCGTAGTCGGTGCCATTGGCCAAGGCAATGCCGGCGTCGATGCCGTCGTAAGCCATCAGCACCAGCACCGGGCCGAAGACCTCTTCCCGTGCCACGGCCATGCCGGGCTCGACGTCGGTGAGCACGGTGGGCGGCACGAAGAAGCCATGCGCGGGCACCGGGGTGTCGGCTTCGATGCGCCGCGCGCCGGCCGCGAGCGCCTCGTCGATCAGGCCCGACACCTTCTGCTGCTGCGCCCTGGAGATCAGCGGGCCGAGCCGCGTGGCGCCGTCCGCCGGGTCGCCCATGCGATAGCCGGCGATCAGCTCCCGCGCGATGCCCTCGGCTTCGGCGAGCGACGCGCGCGGCACCAGCAGGCGCGTGGTCGCGGAGCAGGTCTGGCCCGAGTTGAGCATGCAGCCGGCCAGCGTCGCCTTCACGGCCAGCGCCAGGTCGGCCCCGGGCAGCACGAGCGCGGCGGACTTGCCGCCCAGCTCGAGCGCCACGCGCTTGATGTCGCTGCCGGCCACCGATGCAATGTGGCGCCCGGCGCGCGTCGAGCCGGTGAACGACACAATGTCGACGCCCGGGTGGCGCACCAGTGCGTCTCCCACCTCCGCGCCCACGCCGTGCACCAGGTTGAACACGCCGGGCGGAAGCCCGGCCTGCCGCACGGCCTCGGCCAGCAGGAAGGCGCTCGTGGGCGCGAGCTCCGAGGGCTTGAGCACCACGGTGCACCCCGCGAGCAACGCGGGCGCGACTTTGCCGGTGATCTGGTGCAGCGGATAGTTCCACGGCGTGATGCAGGCCACCACGCCGGTGGGCACCTGCTGCACCAGCGAGTGGCCGATGCGCGATGTCCATTCGAATTCGGCCGCGAGGTCGGCGTACATGTCCCACGCCGCGAGGGGCGCGCCGACCTGGATGCGGGCCGCGAGCTTGCGCGGCATGCCGACCTCGCGCGAGATGGCGATGGCCAGGGCCTCTGCCTGCTCGCGCAGCGCCGCGGCCACCCGGCGCACGGCGGCGATGCGCTCGGCCACGGGTGTCGCGGCCCAGCCTTCGAACGCGCCGCGCGCGGCGGCCACTGCCGCGTCGACGTCGGCCGCCGACGCGCTGCGGTATGAGGCGAAGCTCGCCTCCGTGAAGCTGTCGACCACGGGCAGGTCGTGCTCGCCGTGCGCGGGCACCAGGGCGCCGCCGATGAAGAGGTGGGTGTGGCTTGTCATGCGGGTCATTTGTTGGGGGGTTTCGGGGTGCGGGCCGCGTCGCGCCGCGCGATGAACTCGCGCATCGCGCGCTGCGGCTCGCCGGTCGAGTAGCACTCGAGCTGGTAGCGAATGCCCGCGCTGCAGGCTTCCTCGAAGCCCGGCTGCGTGCGTTCGCGAAAGCGCTGCTTGGTGGTGCGCAGCGCGGCGCCCGGCAATGCGGCCAAGGCGCTCGCGCGTTCCAGCGCGCGTGGCAGCACCTGGGCGGGCTCGACCAGGTCGTTGACCAGCCCCAGCTCGAAAGCGCGCTGCCCGGTGATGAGCTCGCCGGTGAGCGACAGCTGCTGGTTGAGCGAATGGCCGATCTGCAGCGACATCAGGTACGAGCCGACCACGCTCGCCAGGCCGGCCCTGACTTCGGGCTGCCCCATGCGCAGCGTGGCATGCGCCACCCGCAGGTCGCACATCAGCGCCATCTGGAAGCCCGCGCCGACCGCCGTGCCGTTCAGCGCGGCCACGATCGGCTTGGTCACGTCGCGCACCGCCTGGTACATGGCGTGCTGGCGGTTGAGCCAGCCGGCCAGCGTGTGGGTGTCGATGGTGGCCGACTCGTCCAGGTCCTGGCCGCCGCAGAAGGCGCGCTCGCCGCTGCCGGTGAGCACCAGCGCGCGCACGGCGGGGTCGGCGTCGAGCGCTCGCAGCGCGCCGGTGAGGCCCTGGCGCAGCTCGGGGTCGACCGCGTTCATCACCGCGGGGCGGTGGAGCGTGACGACAGCGATGCCGTCGCGCTGCTGTACAAGAACCGTGTCATTCATGCCCATGCTCCTTGCGTGCGGCGCGCTCGATCACCGCGTCGACGGCCCAGCCGCCCTGCCCTTCGTCGCCGACGATCAACGGATTCAGGTCGACCGACGCGATCGCCTTCGGGTGCGCGGCGGCCAGCGCGCCGAGCGCCACCGCCGCTCGGGCCACCACTTGCAGGTCGACCGGGTTCTCGCCGCGAACACCGGCCAGCACGGGCGCGATGCGCAGGCTGCGCAGCTTGGCGAGCACGTCGGCCTCGCAGAACGGGTGCAGCAGCACGACGAAGTCGCGCAGCGCCTCCACGTACTTGCCGCCGTCGCTCACCATGACCACCGTGCCGAACAGCGGGTCTTGCCGCACGCCGAGCGCGAACTCGCGGCGGCCGCGCACGCGCTGCGCGACGATCACGCCGTCCAGCGGCACGCCCATGGCCGCGACCTTTTGCGTGCAGCGGGTCCAGGCATCGACGACCGCTTCGGCCGTCTGCAGGCCGACGAAGACCAGGCCGTGCTCGCTCTTGTGCGGAATGCGCGCCGAGCAGGCCTTGACCACCACGTCCGGGCCCAGGGCGCGCCATGTCTGCACCGCCTCGTCGGCGCTGCGGCACAGGCGGTAGGGCACGGTGGGAATGCCGGCTTCGGCAATCAGCGCGAGGCTGTCGGCCTCGCTCAGCAGCGGCTCGTCGCTCCCGGCCGCTGCATGCATCGCGGGCAATGCAGGCACCGTTGCCACGGCGCCAGCCAGGGCGCTGCGCGCCGCCGCCTGCCGCAGCAGCGCGCCGTGCCGGCTCCACTGGTGCAGCGCGTCGATGGCATCGGTCTCGTGCGCGAACACCGGCACGCCGGCGGCACGGAAGGCTTCGCGCACCGACGCCTGCGGCGCCGATACCGCCGTCGGCTTGCCGCGCGACGCCGCGAAGCGGGCCGTGTCGCGGGCCATGCCCGGCACGTCGTAGCCCTCGCCGGCCACCGGCACGCCGACCAGGAACATGTCGGCCTGCGGGTCGGCCGCCAGCGCGCCGAGCGTGTCGGCGTACATGCCCCCCTTGGTCATCAGCGACGCCGTGAGGTCGACCGGGTTCTGCGCGGTCGCGAAGCTGGGCATGATCGCGGCCAGCGCCTTCACCACCGGCGCGCCCAGTTCCGCCAGCGGCAGCCCCAGCGACTCGGCCGCGTCCGCGCACAGCACGCCGACCGCCCCGCTGTGGCTCATGACCACCAGCCGCTCGGCAGGCCGCGGCGGCGCCGCGAGGTACAGCTCGACGGCGTTGACCAGGCCGTGCACGTCCTTCGCGCGCCAGATGCCGTGGCGCTCTAGAAAGGCGTCGACCACCACGTCGTCGTTGACGATGGCACCTGTGTGCGACGCGGCCGCCTTCGCGCCGTGCGCGCTGCGGCCCGACTTCAGCGCGATCACCGCCGCGCCGCGCGCGCCGGCCACGCGCGCCACCTCGGCCAGCATCGCCGGGTCGCCCAGCGACTCGATGTACATCAGCACCACGCGGATGTCGGGGTCGGCCGCGGCGGCCAGCGCCAGTTCGCACACCGAGGCATCGGCGTCGTTGCCAGACGCGACCAGGTAGCGCACGCCCACGCCGCGCTCGCGCAACATCGCATACGGCATCACGCTGGCCGCGCCGCTCTGGCTGACGATGGCCACGGGCCCGTCCTGCGGCGCGACCTCCATGAACATGGTGCTGAAGTTCATCACCGCGCCGGTCTGGAAGTTGGCCACGCCCTGCGCGTTGGGCCCGACCAGGCGCACGCCGAGGCGGCGCGCCTGCGCGACCAGCGCATGCTGCAGCGCCATGCCGGCGGCGCCGGTCTCGCCGAAGCCCGAGCTCATGACGATGGCCGCGGCCACACCGCGCGCGGCGCACTGGTCGATCACGCCGGCCACGGCCTCCTGGCCGACCGCCACGATCGCCACGTCGGGCGCCTCGGGCAACGCGTCGAGCGAGGGGTACGCGCGCAGGCCCTGCACCGTTTCGCGCTTCGGGTTGATCGGGTAGATGGCGCCGCGGAAGCCGAAGCGCTGCAGGTAGTGCAGCGGCCGGCCGCCGACCTTGTTGCGGTCTTCGGTGGCGCCGACGACGGCGATGCGTTGCGGCGAGAACGCCGTCTTCAGGCGAGGATCGAGCATGGAATTCATGGGGAGCGTGCGGTTCAGTCGAGGCTGGCGCCGGAGTTCTTCACCACCGGCGCCCACTTGGCGGTGTCGCTCTTGATGAGCGCGGCAAACTCGCCCGGCGTGGTGCTGCGCGCCTCGGCGCCGTCGGCCTCCATGCGCTTCTTCATGTCGTCGGTGGCCATGATGGCGGCGATCTCGCGCTGCAGCCGGTCGATGACCGGCGCGGGCGTGGCCTTCGGGGCCAGCACGCCGTACCAGATCGTCACGTCGAAGCCCTTGAGCCCGGCCTCCTGCGCCGTGGGCACGTTGGGCAGCAGCGGCGAGCGCCTGGGCCCCGTCACGGCCACCGCATGCACCTTGCCGGCGGCGAGGTTCTGCGTTTGCTGGGCGATGGTGTCGAACATCATCGACAGCCGCCCGCCCAGCAGGTCGATGAGCGCGGGCGCGGAGCCCTTGTACGGAATGTGATTGATCTGGATGCCCGCGGTGCTGCGAAACAGCTCGCCCGACAGGTGGTTGGAGCTGCCGTTGCCGGCGGAGCCGTAGGTGAGCTCGCCCGGCTTCGCCTTGGCCAGCGCGACCAGTTCGGCCAGGTTCTTCGCCGGCACCTGCGGGCTGACGACCAGCACGTTCATGGTCGTGGCCATGAGGCTGACCGGCGCGAAGTCTTTCACCGGGTCGTAGCGCAGCTTCTTGTACAGGCTGGGGTTGATGGCCATCGTGCCGGTGGTGCCGAAGAACAGCATCTGCCCGTCGGCCGGTGCGCGCGCCACCAGTTCGGCGGCAATACCGCCGCCGGCGCCGCCCCGGTTGTCGATGATGACCTGCTGCCCCAGCCTGTCGCCGAGCTTCTGGGCCAGCAGCCGTGCCATCGAATCGGTCGGGCCGCCGGGCGGGAACGGCACGACGAGGGTGACAGGTTGCCTGGGGTAGGCCGTGTCCTGGGCGTGCGACAGGGGCGAGGCCAGCAGCAGCGGCAGGGCCAGCGCCGCGCACAGCGAGTGCATGAGTTTCAAGCTTGTCTCCTTTTATGGGTTTGCAACGCCGAGGTTAGGCCGCGCGCTCATTTCCAGAAAGACGAATGAATGGATTTCAGCTTTCCATTAAAGTGAAACCATGAAACTCAAGCAGCTGGACACTTTCCTGCTCGTGGCGGACATGCAGTCGCTGTCGCGCGCGGCCATTGCGTCGGACACCGCGCAGTCGCTGGTGAGCCGGCAAATTTCCATGCTCGAGGCCGCGTGGGGCGGGCGGCTGTTCGAGCGCACCGGGCGCGGCATGACGCTGTCCGACTTCGGCAAGCGCATGTACCCGGAGGTCAAGCGCGTGCTCGACCAGGTGCACCAGCTCGACACCACCGCGAGCGAGGCGGCCGGCGTGCTGACCGGCACCGTGCATGTGGGCGTGCTGCCTTCGCTCTCGCGGCAACTGCTGCCAAGGCTGCTGGCCGACATTCGCGAGCGGGCGCCGGCCTTGCGCCTGCATGTGCTGGAGGGTTTCAGCGGCACGCTGGACGAGCAGCTGGCCTCCGGCCGGCTCGACATGATCGTCGTCAACCGCTACGGCTCTTCGGCGCTGCGCGGCGAAGACGTGCTCGGCAAGGTCGACACCTTTCTCGTCGGCAAGGCGGGCCGCCCCGAGCTCGCGGGGCCGACGATGCCGTTTCGCGCCCTCGCCGGCCTGCCGCTGGTATTGCCGGCCGTGCCCAACGGCCTGCGCGCCACGCTCGACGTGCTTTCGCGGCGGCACAACATCGAGCTCGACATCGTGATGGAGGTGGACACCGCCACGTCGATGAAAGACGTGGCGGCCAGCGGCCATGCCTTCACCCTGCTGCCGAAGACGGCGGTGGCGCAGGAAGTGGAGGCGGGCCTGCTCGGCGCGTGCCGGGTGGCGAGCCCCGGCATTCGGCGGACCATTGCGCTGAGCCTCTCGCGGCAAAGGCCGCTGTCGGACGGCGCGCGGCTGGTGGCCTCGCGGGTGAACCTGCTCGCGTCAGCGCTGCTGCGCGACCAGTGAACCGGCCCGCGCCACGCGCCGCAGGGCCTGCGGCGGCTGGCCGTACACGCGCACGAAGGCGCGCCGCATGCGCTCGGTGTCTTCGAAGCCGGTGAGCCGCGCCACCGCCTCGATGCTGCTGTCGCCGCCCTCGATGTGCGCGCGCGCGACTTCGGCGCGAATGCGCTCCACGGCCTTGGCCGGGGTTTGCCCGGTCTCGGCCTTGAAGGCGCGCATGAACTGGCGCGGGCTCACGCAGGCCACGTCGGCGAGCCGCTCGATGCCGAGGTCGGCCGTCAGGTTTTCGCCGATGTGCGCCAGCACGGCGCGCATGCGCTCGCTTTGCGGCGCAAGGTCTTGCAGCGCCGAGAACTGCGACTGCCCGCCCGCGCGCCGGTGGTAGACCACCATCTCGCGCGCCACGGCGCCCGCGATGTCCGCGCCCAGGTCGGCCTCGACCATGGCCAGCGCCAGGTCGATGCCGGCGGCGATGCCGGCCGAGCTCCACACGTTGCCGTCGCGCACGAAGATGCGGTCGGCATCGACGGTGACGCCGGGGTGCTCCCGCTGCAGCCGCGTGGCCTGCCGCCAGTGCGTGGTGGCGCGGCGGCCGTCGAGCAGGCCCGCCTCGGCCAGCAGGAAAGCGCCGGTGCACACGCTGGCCACGCGCCGCCTGGCCGCGAATGCCGCGCGCAGGTGCTGCATGAGCGCGGGCGTGGCGGCGCCGGGCTTTCGCGCGCCCCAGCCGCCGGGCACGACGAGCGTGTCGGCCAGCGTATCGGTATGGGTGCCACGCCAGCTGCGCGTCTGCATCTCTAGCCCGGCCGAGCACGTTACGCGCCCGCCGCGCTCCGACAGCACCGAGATCTCGTAGGCCGGGCCGCGCCGCTTGCGCCCCAGCTCGGCCGCCACCTGGAACACCGACAGCGGGCCCGCCATGTCCAGCAGCTGGAACTCGGGAACGAGCAGGAAGGCGACGGAATGGGTCATGTCACTTTATGAGGGAAATATGTCTTTCTTGCCGCAGTGTCGGTGCATAGAGTCGGTGGTGTCAAACGCCCTTGCCTTGCTCACGTCCTTCCATGACCGACACGCCCTCCACCCCTACGTCCGCGACGTCCGCCGCGTCCGCCACGTCCGTTACAGGCCGCCGCGACGCGCGCGTGCTCGCGATCTGCCAGGGCCTCTACACAGCGGCCGTGTCCATCGACCTCACGCTCACGGCGCTCACGGGGCACATGCTCGCGCCCGATAAGTCGCTGGCCACGCTGCCCTTCGCGCTCATCACGGTGGCGGGCGCGGTGGCCACGTGGTTCGCCTCGCTGCTCATGCAGCGCATCGGCCGGCGCGGCGGCTTCACGCTGGGGGCGCTCGCGGGCACGGCGGGCGGGCTGGTGTCGGTGTGGGCGGTGTTCCACGACGACTTCTGGGTGTTCTGCGCCGGCACGGCGCTGGTGGGCGTGTACCAGGCCTTCGCGCAGTTCTACCGGCTGGCGGCGGCCGACGGCGTGGCGGCCGCGGACAAGAGCCGCGCGGTGTCGACGGTGCTGGCCGGCGGGGTCGTCGCGGCCGTGGCGGGGCCGGCGCTGGCGGCGTGGAGCAAGGACCTCTTTCCACCGGTGCTGTTCGCGGGCGCGTACCTGATGGTCGCGGTGCTGGGCGCGGTGTCGGTCGTGCTGATACTGGCGCTGTACCGCGACACGCAGGCGCAGGCCGCGCCGGGCGCGCCGGTCGACACGCGCCCGCCGCGGCCGCTGCGCGACATCGCGCGCCAGCCGATCTTCATTGCCGCGCTGGCCAACAACGTGGTGGGCTCGGTGTCGATGATGTTCGTGATGACGGCCGCGCCGCTGGCCGCCGTGGCCTGCAACCATTCGATCAACGACGGCGCGGGCATCATGCAGTGGCACCTGGTGGGCATGTACGCGCCGGCGCCGTTCGCGGGCGCGCTCATCCAGCGCTGGGGCCTGGCGCGGGTGGTGAGCCTGGGCATGGTGCTCAACGTGGTGTGCTCGGTGGTCGCGATGAACTCGACCACGCTGCCCGCCTTCTACGCGGCGCTGTTCTGCCTGGGCGTGGGCTGGAACTTCATGTTCGTGGGCGGCACCACGCTGCTGGCGCAGTCGTATCGGCCGCAGGAGCGTGGCCGCGCGCAAGGCGCCGCCGAGCTGCTGCGCAACGTGTGCACCGCCTTCGCGACGCTGGCCGCCGGCCCCGCCCTCGACCACTTCGGCTGGGCGCCGCTCAATGCCGCGATGCTGCCGGTGGTGCTGCTCGCGGCCGGCATGACCTTCGTCTGGGTGCGCTCGGCGCGGCATGCTGCGGCGGTGAAGGCAGCGTGAGGCAGAAGCGACGGCATCCGTTCGCGCGGGAGCAGTTGCGCCGGCCGACCACGAAACGCGTCAGGGCACCAGCGACCGCACCGCGTTTTCGAGCGCCCGAAGCAGCGGGCCTTTGCGCGCACTGAGCGTGTCGACGCTCATTCCCAGCGTGATGCCCATGTGAGGCTGCCCGGCAATGGCCGGCAGCAGCATCGACAGGTTCGCGTAGCCGGCGCGAGGGTAGTGGATGCTTTCCGCCCATCCGCGCTCGCGGCACGCCCGAACCTCGGCCACGAGCGCCGGCACGTTCACACACTGCTCCGAAGACGTCGCCTGCGCGTTGGCGCGATGCGCGATGCGTTGAACCTCGCGGTCGCTCTCGCGCGTCAGCAGCATCTTTCCGGCGGCGGACAGGCACACCGGCCTCATCACGCCGACGGAGTACCGCAACGCGTTGGGCTTGTGGCTCGGCAGCGAAAGAATGAATCGCACGTGGATGCCCTGGCGCAGGCCCACCAGAACGGCCTGGCCGGTGTGCAGGCGCAGTTGCTCCATGTTGGAGAACAGGCTGGCCTGGCCGAACAGCTCGTCGTGCATCCAGGTGCCCAGCAGCATCACGCGCAAGGTGGGCCGGTAGCTGCGGGTGGCCGCGTCGTGAATGAGGTAGCCGAGCGACTCCAGCGTGCGCAGCAGCATCGAGGTGCTGGACTGCGGGTAGTCCAACGCGTCCGCCACCTCCGACACGGTGGCGGGGCCGTGGCGCGCGGCGAAGAACTCCAGCATTTCCAGCGTCCTGCGCGCGGACTTGACCTCGGAGCGCTCCGACGCGTGCGCGTTCGCTTCGTTTGCCGCAGTCGACGGGGCCGGCGTAGCTTTGGGTTTCATGGGGCAACGGTGTGTGCGGCAGCCGACTATGCCGCGCCCCGGCCCGCCGCAGCTTCGCGCTAACCCCTATCGATTCATCACATATGTGATGCACCTGCGGGGTGGCCAAACCTACATTCGTTCGCAGTCCCGCCCCCACGAAGGAGATCGAACGATGTTTCCCCGCAACTGCTGGTACGTCGCCGCCATGGCGCACGAAGTGAGCGACGCGCTGTTCCCGCGCACCCTGCTGAACGAGCCGGTGCTGCTGTTCCGCCGCCAGGACGGCAGCGCCGCGGCCATTGAAAACCGCTGCAGCCACCGGCGCGTGTCGCTGCACCTGGGCAAGCGCGTGGGCGACCACGTGCAGTGCGGCTACCACGGCCTGGAGTTCGACGGCAGCGGCCAGTGCGTGCGCATTCCCAACCAGGAGCGCATTCCGCCGAAGGCCTGCATCAAGGCCTACCCGCTGGTCGAGCGCGACGGCTTCCTGTGGATCTGGATGGGCGACAAGGCCCTGGCCGCGCACACCCCGGTGCCCGACTTCTCGGCTGTGTGCAGCTCGCCCGCGTACGTGGGCCGGCGCGGCGACGCGCTGCGCGTGGAGGCGCCCTACACCTACAACCTGGAGAACGTGATGGACCTGTCGCACGTGAGCTACGCGCACCAGCAGACCGTCGGCACGCAGGACGTGGCCGAGACCAGGCCGCGCACGACCGTGTCGGCGCACGGCGTGGAAGTGCACCGCGAGTGGGAGCGCACCGAGGCCGCGCCGGTGTTCAAGCGCCTCTTCGGCTGGAGCGAGACCCGGCGCACGCAGACCATCCGCTTCTGGCCGGGCGCCAACATCCAGCTGGACATCAGCTCGCAGCCGGTGGGCAACACCGACCCGGCGCTGGTGCGCAACATTCGCGTAGTGGGGCCCTGCACGCCCGAGACCGAAGGCACGCACCTGAAGTTCTCCACCATGTACCGCGACTTCGCGCTGGACGACGCGGACATCACCCAGCGGCTCGCCGATGCCTTCCTGGTCACCCTGCACGAAGACAAGGTGCTGATGGAGAACCAGTGGCGCAACGTGCTCGCCGACGGCGCCGGCGCGCCGATGGTCGACATCGCGGTCGACCAGGCGCCGCTGGCCACGCGCCGCATGCTGCAGAAGATGGCGCTCGCTGAAAGTCAGGGCTAGGGCCAGGGCCAGGCCCAACCCTGAGCCGCGGCCATGCGCGTGCACGCAGCCCCTTGAACAACCACACAGAGACAACCCCCATGACCACCCAACGACGTATGGCCCTCGCCGCCATGCTGGCGACACTCTGCGGCTTGAGCGGCGCGGCGCGAGCCGCCGAGCCCGCCGCCTTCCCGCGCAAGCCCGTGACCATCGTCGTGCCCTACCCGGCCGGCGGCGCGTCCGACGCGTTGATACGGCCGATGGCCGAGAAGCTCTCGCGCATGTGGGGCCAGCCGGTGATCGTGGACAACCGCACCGGCGCCAACGGCATCATCGCGACGCAGGCGGTGATGCGCGCCGAGCCCGACGGCCACACCATCCTGCTGCACCTGACGGGCTTCATCCAGAACGCCAGCCTGTACCGCAAGCTGCCCTACGACCCGTTCAAGGACCTGGCGCCCGTGACGCAGCTGGGCACGCAGCCGATGGGGCTGGCCGTGGGGCCGGCGAGCCCGTACACCTCGGTGGCGGCGCTCTCGGGCGGCCTCAAGGGGAAGGCAGCGGGCACCAGCGACTTCAGCTACGGCTCGTTCGGCATCGGCTCCACCGGCCACATCTTCGGCGAGCTGCTCAAGCAGAACATCGGCGTGGACATGCCCCACGTGGCCTACCGCGGCGAAGGGCCGATGCTGATCGACCTGATGTCGGGCCGCGTGACCGTGGGCTTCGTGTCGTCGGCCACGGCGGCGACGCGGCAGAAGGACAAGTCGCTGCACATCCTGGCCGTGACCGGCCCGCACCGGCTGGCGTCGATGCCGCAGGTGCCCACCCTGTCCGAGGCCGGCATGAGGGGCTACGACCTGGTGGGCTGGTACGGCTTCTTCCTGCCGAAGAACACGCCCGCCGCGGTGGTGGAGCGCATTGCCGCGGACACGCGCACCGTGCTCGCGCAGCCCGACATCGTCGCGCGCATGCGCGAGCTCGAAATAGAACCCACCGGCACCTCGCCCGCCGACTTCGCGAAGCTGCTGCGCAGCGACTACGCGAAGTGGGACGGGCTCATCAAGCAATTCAAGATCGAACTGGAATGACCACGACATGCTGAGCTCCATCACCCTGCCCGCGCGCCTGCAACTCGCAGACCCGCTGCTGCTGAAGACCCAGGCCCACATCGGCGGCCAGTGGCTCGACGCCGACGACGGCGCGACCTTCGACGTGACCGACCCCGCGAGCGGCGCGCTGCTGGCCGCCGTGCCCGCCATGGGCGCCGGCGAAACGGCACGCGCCATCGAGGCCGCCCAGGCCGCCCTGCCCGCATGGAAGGGCCTGCCCGCCGCCGCCCGCGCCCGCGTGCTGCGGCGCTGGAACGACCTGATGCTCGCGCACGCCGAAGACCTGGCACGCATCCTCACCGCCGAGCAGGGCAAGCCGCTGGACGACGCGCGCGCCGAGGTGGGCTACGCGGCCTCGTTCATCGAGTGGTATGCCGAAGAGGCGCGCCGCGTGTACGGCGACGTGATTCCCGGGCCCTCGGGCGACCGTCGCATCGTGGCGCTGAAGGAGCCCGTGGGCGTGTGCGCGGCCATCACGCCGTGGAATTTTCCGTATGCGATGGTCACGCGCAAGGCGGCGGCCGCGCTGGCCGCCGGCTGCACCATGGTGCTGAAGCCGGCCGAGCAGACACCGCTGTGCGCCTTTGCGCTCATGGAGCTGGCCGTGCGCGCGGGCGTGCCGGCCGGTGTGTTCAACGTGGTCACCGGCGACCCGGTGGCCATCGGCGGCGCGCTCACCGCGAGCCCCGTGGTGCGCAAGCTCAGCTTCACGGGCTCGACCGAGGTGGGCCGCCTGCTGATGCGCCAGTCCGCCAGCACGCTGAAGAAGCTGTCGCTGGAGCTGGGCGGCAACGCGCCCTTCATCGTGTTCGAAGACGCCGACCTGAACGCGGCCGTCGACGGCCTCATGGTCGCCAAGTTTCGCAATGCCGGCCAGGCCTGCATCGCGGCCAACCGGGTCTATGTGCATGCGCGCGTGTACGAGCGCTTCGCCGACAAGCTCGCAGGCGCCGTCGCCGCGCTCAAGGTGGCCGAAGGCACGGTGCCGGGCTCGCAGATCGGCCCGCTGATCGACGCCGACGCGCTGGCCAAGGTCGAACGCCATGTGGCGGACGCGGTCGCGCGCGGGGCGCGCGTGCTGGTGGGCGGCAAGCCGCATGCGCTCGGCGGCAGCTACTACGAGCCGACCGTGCTGGCCGGCGCCGATGCATCGATGCTGCTGGCGCAGGAGGAAACCTTCGGCCCCGTGGCGCCGCTCTTTCGTTTCGACGACGACGCCGAGGCCATCGCGCACGCCAACAGCCTGGAGTTCGGCCTGGGCGCATATGTGTACAGCCGCGACCACGCGCGCATCTGGCGGACCATCGACGCGCTGGAGGTCGGCATGGTCGGCGTGAACAGCGGGCTGATCTCGACCGCCGTGGCGCCCTTCGGCGGCGTGAAGCAGTCGGGCATCGGGCGCGAAGGCTCGTACCACGGCATCGAGGAATACCTGGTCGTGAAGTACGTGTGCCTGGGCGGGCTCGATGGGCTTGGCGTTTCTGGATCCCCCGGCTCACCTCGCACTGCCCTGCACGCATGAGCACCTTCGACGTTCGGCTGCACGCGGTTCGCCTCGAAGCAGAAGGCGTGCACTCCTTCGAGCTGCGGGCGTTGCCGGGGCAGGCGCTGCCGCCCTTCACGGCGGGGGCGCACATCGACCTGCACCTGTCGAACGGCATGGTGCGCAGCTACTCGCTGTCGAACCCGCCCGCCGAAACGCAGCGCTACGTGCTCGGCGTGCACCGCAGCCCCACCAGCCGCGGCGGCTCGGCGCTGGTGCATGCGCAGCTGCACGTCGGCCAGACGCTGCGCGTAGGCATGCCGCGCAACAACTTCCCCTTGTTCGAGGCCGCGCCGCACACCGTGCTGGTCGCGGGGGGTATCGGCATCACGCCGCTGCGCTCGATGATCGGCCGGCTCGAGGCGCTGGGCCGCTCGTGGGAGCTGTTCTACGGCTGCCGCCGCCGCGCCTGCGCCGCGTGGCACGACGAACTGCTGGCGCTGGACGCGCAGGCACCGGGACGGGTGCATTTCAGCTTCGACGGCGAACATGGCGAAAGCGGGGAACACAGCGAACAGCGGCTGGACCTGCACCGCATCGTGGCCGACGCGCGCGGCGATGCGCACCTGTACTGCTGCGGCCCGCACCCGATGCTGGAGGCCTTCGAGGCCGCCACAGCCGGCCTGCCGCGCGAACGGGTGCATGTGGAGTACTTCAGCGCCAAAGAGGCACCCGCGAGCGAAGGCGGGTTCCGCGTCGAGCTGGCGCGAAGCGGCCGCACCGTGTGCGTGGCGCCGGGCCAGACCATCTTGGACACGCTGCTGGCCGCCGGCGTGGACGCGCCCTACGCGTGCATGGAGGGTGTGTGCGGCTCGTGCGAAACGCGGGTGCTGGCGGGCACGCCCGACCACCGCGACCTGGTGCTGTCGAGCGAGGAGCAGCGCGCGAACGACCGCATGATGATCTGCTGCTCGGGCGCGAAGAGCGCGACGCTGGTGCTAGACCTGTGACTTGCCGGGCGTGAGGGCGGAGCCAGCCAAGGCGGGCTTGCGCTTGGTGGCTGCGGGCTGCTTTTTCTTTCCACCCTGCGCCACCCACTGGTCGACCATCGTCGTCACCAGCTCCCGCACCATCGTGCGCGTCTTCGTCCATGGCATGCCGGGCGTCATGTGGGGGAACAGCACCGTGCCGTGCACCGCGGCAAGCAGCACGTCCGCGGCGGCGCGCGACGACAGCGTGGGCCGCGCGATCGTCTCGAAGAGCGCATCGACCGTCTCGTAGTACAGCGCCAGGATGTCGTGCACCGCCTGCGACTTCGCGAACCCGTCGGTCGCCGAACGCGCCGCGGGTGCAGGAAAGATGACGAGGAAATCCTCCATGTGCGAAAGCCAGTAGTCGGCCGTGCCGATGAACAGCTTCTTCACCCGCTCGACCGGGTCGGGCGTGCGCGCGACCACGCGCCTGAACTTCTGCGTGGCGGCCTGCATGTCTTCGCCGCGAATGTGGAAGAACAGGTCTTGCTGGTCGCGAAAGTACTGGTAGATCGCGCCCGGCGCGTAGCCGGCCTCGGTGGCCACGCGGCGCAAGGACACGGCGGCCAACCCTTCCTGGCTGACCAGGCGGCGGCCGGCGGCGATGAACGCGGCCTTGACCCGCTCCTTGTCTTCGGGGGTGCGGGCGCGGCTGAGAATCTCGCTGCTCGGCTTGCGGAATGGCATCGGTACGACCAGGTGACAGAACGCAAAAGTATAGGTGCGGCGGGGAAAACCCCGATACTTATTGAACACGTTCAAATAAAATCCGGCCATGCCCGAAACACTTGCCAGCGCCACCCCGTCCTGCTGTTGCGCAGCAGCCGCCGACACGAAGCCGGTTGCGTCTACGGTCGCGCCGCCGGCACCGGTGAGCGGCCGGTTCGAGCTGGTCGATCACTTCGGCCAGGCCGTGAACCAAGGCAGCTTCGGCGCGAAGCACCTGCTGGTGTTCTTCGGCTTCTCGCACTGCGCGGTGGTGTGCCCGCGAGAGCTCTCCAAGCTGAGCGCCGCGCTGGAAATGCTGGGCCCGCTGGCCGAGCGCGTGCAGCCGCTGTACATCTCGGTGGACCCGGCGCGCGACACGCCCGCGGTGCTGCAGCGCTACCTGTCGCAGTACACCCACCCAGCCACGGACCCAGCCACGCACGCTGCCGGCGGCTTCCTCGGCTTGACCGGTTCGCCCGAGCAGGTCGAGGCCGCGAAGAAATCGTTTCGCGTGTTCGCTGCGCCGGTGCCCGACGCCGACGCGCCGGGCGGCTATGTCGTGCCCCACACCGCGCTCGCCTACCTCATGGCGCCGGGTGGCAGCTACGCCACCCACTTCGCGGAAACGCTGGACGCCGGCACGGTGTCCGCCCGCCTTCGTACCCACCTGGAGCGCACCGCCGATGCCGCCAACTGACTCGAGCACGCAAGCAGGCACCCTTCGCCTGAGCGACCGCCAGGCCGGCCACCTGCGGCATTTCGCCAACCTGTCGCGCCAGCCGGTGAACGACTGGTCGTTCATGCAGGGCCGCGGCACCGGGCAGGACGACTTCGGCGGCTACCGCTTCCAGATGGCGTACATGGCCTATGCGCTGGCGCTGGCGCATCGCCACCGGCTGCCCGCCGCGCCGGGCGTGTTCAAGCCGGTGTTCGAACGCTTCATGCAGAAGATGCTGCTGCCCGAAGTGTGGATGTACTGGGCGCGCGTGAGCCGCGGCGGCAGCGTGCTCAACGCGCACCTGTCCGACGGCTACACCGAGGACTGGAACCCCGTCGGGCGCGACAACATCATGTACAGCGCCTACGTGCAGTCGATGGCGCTGCTGTACAACTACCTGTTCGACGACGACCGCTACGCCGCCCCCGGCGCGCTGACCTTCAGCTACTGGTCTTTCTTCTGGGGCGGCAAGGAACGGCGCTTCGCGTACGACCAGGCCAGCCTCAACCAGCACATCTACTGGCAGATGGTCGAGAGCGGCTACGTGGGCGTGGCGTGCGAGCCCAACTGCGTGTTCCAGATCTGCAACCAGCCCGCCATCCTCGGGTTTCGCATGCACGACCTGGTCACCGGCGAATCGATGGCCGAGGAAGTGACGCAGGGCTACCAGAAGGCATGGGAACAGTTCGGCCGGCTGGGCGCCAACGGCCACTACAACACCATGATGTCGCAGGACACCCGCGCCATCCGCGACAACGCGGGCCCCTCGCCCTGGGTCGACGCATGGTGCGGCACCCTCATGAACATGTGGAACCGCGAGTTCGTGCACACCCACTACCCCGCGCAGATTGCCGGCTGGCTCATTCACGAGCCCGACGGCATGCTGTCGGTGCGCTCCTTCGAGCGTCCCGAGGTGATGGGCCAGAAGATCGTCAACGACGACTCCGACTTCGGCTGGGCCGCGACCTGGGCCTCTGAAATGGGCGACACCGCCGTGCTGGACGGGCTCATGAAGCACGCGGAGCGCTTCATGTCGCCCAGCTGGCGCGACGGCGGCTTTCACTACCCACGCAACGACGTGCTGGCGGACAAGGACGGCTACCGCACGCTCGTGGAGGCCATGACCGGCAACGTGCTGCTGGGCTACGCGAGCCTGAACGTGCCCGATGGGCTCTGGCGGCTGTACAACGAGCCATGGCCGGCGTCGCACCACCGCGACCCGGCCCTGACGCAGGTGGACGACGGCGTCGATGTGCTGCGGGCACATGTGGCGGAAGCGGCGCAAGGTGGCGCGCGCCGCCTGCACTTCACGGTGCGCCGTTGCACCGCGGGCCGCGGCGGCTTCGACATCGAGATCGGGCGGCTGGCGAACTGCGGCGACTGGACGCTCATGCAAGGCGGGCAGACTGTTGCGCGGGGCACTGGCGGTGAGTTGGCGGCGTCGCAGGCATTCGACATTCGCGCGGTGGCAGGCGGCATCGGGCTCACTTGCCCGGAGGGTGATGCGCGCGACTTCGAACTGGTGTTCGAGCCGCGCGCAGCCTGAAGCACCGCTTCAGGCGCCTGCGCCCGACGCGGTGAACCGGTGATCTCAGCGGCACCACCAGCGTTCTTTGCGAGTCAGGCAGTTGGCCTACAAATCGCGCTCTCTGGCATGGCCTAGATTGGCATCGAGGCAGCACCTCGACCATCTCCGTCCAACCCTTTGCTGTCTCTTGAACCCGCCTTGGCGGGTTCTTTTTCGTGAGGCTGCCGCAGACCCGTTCGCACGCGAACGCCGCAGCCTCCGTCCTACCCATGGACGCGGGCTTCGCCGAAGTTTGGAAGACCAGCGGCCGCTGACGATTTCTTGTCGTCAACTTTCTCCAGCTGGAAATGAAGCTCCAAGAATTGCTCTCGTCCGCCCTCATCGGTGCCGTCGCCAGCGCCCGCTCCATGACACCGATGGCAAGCCTCGCCGCGGCGCGGCTGCTGGGCAACCGCACGCCAGGCCGGCTGCTGCTGCTCGACCAGCCGGTGTTCAAGTACGGCGCCTTGGCCATGGGCGCGGGTGAGCTGTTCGGCGACAAGATGAAGACCGCGCCCGACCGCACCGTGTTCCTGGGGCTGCTGGCGCGGGTCATGAGCGCCGGCATCGCAGGCGCGGCCTTGGCGCCGCGCGGGCGCGAGCAGGCGGGCGCGGCCACCGCGGTCGCGACCGCCGTGCCCCTGGCCTACCTGACGCTCGCCGGCCGCAAGCGCGCGATGGCGCACATCGGCCAGACCCGCAGCGGCTTGATCGAAGACGCGCTGATCGTGGCGGCCGGCGTGGCGATCGTGGCGCTCACCGTCAGGCGGAACTGACGCGCGTCTCGCTCGATTCGATTTCTTCCACCGTGACCTTCATGTCGCCCATCTCCAACGGCCCGTAGTTGGAAAGAAAGGCCACGTCCGCCGCGTCGCGGCCATAGGCCACCACGATGCGGCCACCGCGCGGCTGGTCCTGCGTGGCATCGAAGGTATACCAGCGCCCGCCGACGAAGGCCTCGAACCATGCGTGCATGTCCATCGGATCGAGCTCGTGCAGGAAGCCGACCACCAGCCGGGCGGGGATATGCAGTGCGCGGCACAGCGCAATGCCGACATGCGAAAAGTCCCGGCACACCCCCGCGCCATCGTCCAGCGTGTCCAGGGCATCGGTAGAGCCGTCGCTCACGCCGTACCGGTATTCGAGGTTGGTGTGGATCCAGCTTCGGATGGCCTCGACCTGCGCATAGCCGGGCACCGCGTCGCCGGCGATCTGCTCGGCGCGCTCGCCCATCTTGTCGGACGGGCAATAGCGGCTCTGCAGCAGGTACTGCAGCGCATCGAAGGGCAGGTCTTCCACGGGCACCGCGCCGGCGCTCGGCGCCACGGCGATGGCGGCCTCGGCTTCCATGATCATCTCGACCTCGATGCGCATCTCGCCCTGCGGGATCTTCATGCGCTGGCACAGGTTGCCGAAACTGTCGACGTACTCGGTCGTGGGCACCCAGGGGTGCAGCTCGTACCGCTCGCTGACCATCCATTGCGCGTCTCCGCTGCGCGGACGGAGCATGGCCACCACGGGGCAGTCGCTGCTCGCGGTCACGGTCATCTGGCAAGTTGCGTGAAGCCTCATGGGTACATCCTGTGGGAGCTTGGAAAGAAGACTTTGGAAGGGGGTGAACGAACGGGTGCCACCAGGGGAAAAAGAGATGGAGATGGCTTGATCGCGAAAGGCATCCTGCCACCCTTCGAGCGGCATCACGTAGGCTGGCGCCGATCTCCGATGCCGGCGGCCACACGTTCGGTCACGCGCTTGCGCAGAACAAGCGCTTGAACAGTCGCTCAGCGCCGTCTACGCATACGAACACCACCGGCACCACCAGCAAGCTGAGCGCGGTCGACGTCACGAGCCCCCCGATGACCGCCAGCGCCATCGGCTGGCGAAAGCTCGCGTCGGCGCCGAGGCCGAGCGCAATCGGCAGCATGCCCGCCGCCATGGCGATGCTGGTCATCAGGATCGGGCGAGCGCGCTTGTGGCATGCGTCGACCAGCGCCTCATGCAGCGCCAGGCCGCGGTCGCGCCGCGCGACGATGGCGTATTCGACGAGCAGGATCGAGTTCTTGGTGACGATGCCCATCAGCATCACCAGCCCGATCAGCGCCGGAATGTCGAGTTCGCTGCCGCCCAGCAGCAGGCCGACGAAGGCACCGCCCAGCGACAGCGGCATCGCCGAGAGGATGGTCAGCGGCTGCACGAAGTCCTTGAACAGCAGCACCAGCACGCAGTACACGCACAGCACGCCGATGACGATCGCCAGGCCGAAGCCGTGGCGCAGCTCTTCCATGATCTCGGCGTCTCCGGTGCGCACCATGCTCACGCTCGCGGGCAGCGCACGCGCGGCAGGCAGTGCCCGGGCCGCGGCGAGCGCATCGCCCAGCGGCATGCCGCCGAGTTCCGCGCCCAGCGTCACGTAGCGGCGGCGGTCGAAGCGCTCGATCTGGGCCGGACCGCTTTCCACGTGCAGCCGCGCCACGCTGGCGAGCGGCACGAGGCCGTCGCGCCCGCGCACCCGCAGGTTGGCCAGCGCGGCCATGTCTTGCTGCACCCCCTCGGGCAGGCGCACGCGGATGAAGACCTGCCGGTTGTCGAGGTTCAGCCGCGCCAACTGCGCGTCGTTGTCGCCGGTGGTGGCGACGCGCACCGTCTCGCCGATGGCCGCTGTGCTCACGCCCTGTTCGGCGGCGCGCGCGCCATCGGGGCGCACGACGATCTCGGGCCGCTCGAGGCTGGCGGTGGAGCTCACGTTGAAGAGCCCCGGCACGCCGCGCAGTTCGCGTTCGAGCGCCTGCGCGCCGTGCCTGAGCGCCGATGCGTCGTCGCTCGCCAGCACCAGCGACAGCCGCTCGCCCACCGCACCGCTTCCGACCGTGAATCGCGCGCCCGGCACCGATGCGAGCGCGGCGCGCAACGCGTGCTCCACCTCCGCCTGGCTGCCGCGCTGGTCGCGCGGCGCCAGCGTGAGCACCAGCGACCCCTTGCGTGCATCGCCCGGGCCGCCGCCAGAAGTCGAGCCGCTGCCGTCGCCCGCGCCGGCGGACACCAGCACGCGGCGCACACCGGCCACCGCCGCGACGCGCAGCCGCGCGGCCTCCGCCGCGGCCAGGGTGTCCGCGAGCGCGCTGCCCGGCGGCAGCTCGACGCTGACGGTCGTGTAGCCCCGGTCGGAGGCCGGCATCAGCCCGGTCGGCAGCAGCGGCACCAGCGCCAGCGAGGCGACGAGGAACAGGCCCGCGAGCGCGAGGGTCGTCTTGCGGTGCGCGAGGCACCAGCGCACCGCGCGCAGGTAGCCGCGCATCAGGCGGCCATCGGCCAGCTCCGCGTGGCTTCCCACGGCCAGCTCCGGGTGGCTGCCTACGGCCAGCTCTGGAGGGCTGCCTACGGCAGCGGGCCGATGCGGCCGTATCAGCCATGCGGCCATCATCGGCGTGAGCAGGCGCGCGACCAGCAGCGACGCCAGCACCGCCGCCACCGCGGTCCACCCGAACTCTCGAAAAAAGAGCCCCGCCACGCCGGGCATCAGGGCGGTCGGCAGGAACACCACCACGAGCGCCATGGTGGTCGCCATGACCGCGAGCGCGATCTCCGTCACGGCGTCGCCCGCGGCCTGCCGCATGGGCTTGCCCATGCGCGCGTGGCGCTCGATGTTCTCGATCTCGACGATGGCGTCGTCCACCAGGATCCCGACCGTCACCGCGAGCGCCAGCAGGCTCACGGTGTTGAGCGAGAAGCCGAACCACGCCATGGCCGCGAAGGTCGGCAGGATCGACAGCGGCAGCGCCGAGGCCGCCACCAGCATCGCGCGCCAGTCGCGCAGAAAGAGCCACACCACGAGCACCGCCAGCGCCGCGCCCTCGTACAGCATGTCGAGCGACCCGCTGAACTGCTCCTTCGTGTAGTCGACGCTGGTGGCCACCTGCGTGGCCACGAGGCCGGGGTACCGGCCCTGCAAGCGGCCGAGCGCCTGCTGCACGCCGTCGGCAATCCGCGTCACGTCCTTGCCCTTGGCGGGGTAGATGCGAAAACCCACCACCGGCTGCCCGTCGAGCCGCGCGACCTGCGTGCGCTCGGCGGCGGTGTCACTCACCGTGGCGACCTGGTCGAGCCTGAGCGAACGCCCGTTGGCCAGCGCAATCGGCAGCGCCGCGAGCTCGCTGGCCATCTGCACGGTGGCGACGGTGCGAACAGACTGCTCTTCCCCGCCCAGCCGCCCGCGCCCGCCCGAGCTTTGCTGCTGCACGCTTCGCAGGGCGCGCGACACCTCGCCCGCGGTCGCGCCCTGCGCCGCGAGCCGGGTCGGGTCGAGCGCCACCCGAACCTCGCGCGTGAGGCCCCCCAGGCGCTCGAAGCGGCCGACGCCGGCAACACCTGACAGCGTCTTGGCAAGGGTGTCGTCGACGAACCACGACAGCGCCTCTTCGTTCGCGCCTTGCAGCGACACGCCGTAGGTCAGGATCGCATCGCCGCCCGAGCGCACCGCCTGCACGGTCGGCTGCAACAGGTCGGCGGGCAGGTCGGACCGGGTGCGGTCGACCGCGTCCTTGGTCTCGATCAATGCGTCGGACAACTTCTTGCCGAGCTCGAACTCGACACGGATGGCCACGGTGCCGTCACCGATGGTGGTGCGCATGTGCTTGAGGCCGTCCAGCGACGCGAGCGAGTCCTCGACCTTGCGGGCGACCTCCGTCTCGAGCTGCGCGGGCGCGGCGCCGGGCTGCGACAGGCTGATGTTCACCGAGGGCCGCTCGATGTCGGGCAGGTTCTGCACCGGCAGGCTGCGAAAGCCCCACGCGCCGGCCAGCGTCAGCAGCACGAACAGCAGGATCGATGGAATGGGGTTGCGGATCGACCAGGTGGCAAGGTTCACGGTGTCTGGCCCTCGTGGCTGTCCGCGAGGCGAACCGTGTCGCCGTCGTTGAGAAAGCCCGCGCCCCGCGCCACCACCCGCTCGCCCGCGGCCAGCCCCTGCACGATCTCCGCCTCGTCGGCGCGCCGGCGGCCTGCCACCACGGTCTGCAGCACCACGCGCTGCATGCGCTGCGTGCCGGTCAGCTTCAACACATGGGTGCGCCCGTCGCGCAGCAGCAGGCTCGCTGCCGGCACCACCAGCGCTGGTCGTTGCGCCAGCAGGATGCTGCCGCCGGCGTACATGCCGGCGCGCGCCGGGCCGCCGGCCGCGAGGTCGGCGTAGACCAGGCCCAGCCGGGTCTGCGCGTCCAGCGTGGGCGCGAGCTGGCGAACACGGGCCTCCACGCTGCGCCCGTCCGGCAGTGCGAGCACGACCTGCTGTCCGCGCTCGGCCTGCGAGAACTGGGTGGCCGTGAGCTCGCCGCGCCATTCGAGCCGGCCCTGGCGAATCAGCCGGAACAGCTCCTGCCCCACGGTGCCGACCGCGCCCAGGGTCGCGCTGCGCGCGCTGATCACGCCGTCGTCGGGCGCGAGCACTTCGGCGTGGCGCAGCTGGAGCCGCCGCGAGGCCAGTTGCGCGCGGGCCGCGCCGACCTGGGCGCGCGCGCTGTCGGCCTGCGTCACGTGCTGCAGCACCTCCTGCTCGCTGATGCCACCGCTGCCCTGCAGCTTCAGCGCGCGGTCTCGGTTGGTGGTCGCCTGCGCGGCCTGCGCCACCGCCTGGTCGAGCGCGGCCTGCAGCTGGTCGCAATCGGCGCGCAGCGTGTCGGCGTCGAAGCGCGCGAGCAGCTGGCCGCGCCGCACCGTGTCGCCGACGTTGACGCGCAGCTCGACCAGCCGCAGGCCGGCGACCTGCGTGCCGACCACGGTTTCCTGCCAGGGCGCGATGGCGCCCGACGCATCGAGCGTCGCTGGCCAGGGCACCTCGCGGGCGGTGGCGCTCTGCACCGTCAGCGCGGCGATGGCGGCCGCGGGCACGGTGGTCTTTTTCCGCGGGCCGCCGAAGCCGAGCACGGCAGCCGAGGCGAGCAGCGCGAGCGCCGTGCCGGCGAGCGCGAACAGCAAGAGCTTGCGGGAGGCGCGTGGCGGTGGCGTGTCGGCGGGCTGGAAGTCAGTGGAAGGCGTCTGCATGGAGAAGGTCCGGCTGGGGAACAAGGTTGAACGTGGTGGCTGCGGCGGAATTGCCCGACGCCTTGATGAGCGCGACCCATGCCTGCGCACGGTCGCGCCGCGCGGCGATGGCGCTGTCTTCGGCGCCCGCGAGCTGGCGGCGCGCGTCTTCGAGTTCGAACAGGCTGACCGCGCCGGCGAGCCAGCGCGCCTCGGTCGCCGAGAAGGTGGTGCGCGCGGCCGCGACGGCCTCGCGCGTGGTGTCCATTCGCCGAGCGGCCGAGGCGGCATCGGTCAGCGCGTTCTCGATGTCCTGCGCGGCCTGCCGCACGGCCTGTGCAAGCGAGGCCACGGCCGCGCGGTAGCGCGCTTCGGCGGTGTCCACGGCCGACGCGCCCGCACCGCCGTCGAAGAGCGGCGCGGCCAGGTTCGCGGCCAGCGACCAGCTCGTGGCGTGCAGCGTCGAGCCGGCGGCGCGCATCCAGTTGCCGGTCAGCAGCGCGCCCAGGTCGACGCGAGGCAACCGCGCGGCGCGGGCCGCGCCGATGTCGGCCCAGGCCGCGGCCGCCTCCCGGTCGGCCGCCCTCACTTTCGGATGCGCTGCAAGCACCTCGGGCGGCACGGCGAGCGCGAGCGCCGGCGGCGCGGGCATGAACCAGTCTGCGCCGCCGCCCGGCGTTACAAGCACCTGCTCGCGCACGGCCGCGCCCTGCTGGCCCGTGAGCGCCACCAGGGCGTGAATCTGGCGCTCGCACTGCGCCTGCCGCGCAGCGAGCTCGGTGCGCGCGGCCGCAAGGCCGCTGGCCGCGCGCGCCTCGTCCACCGCGGCGGCGAAGCCGGCGGCCAGCCGGTTGCGCGTCATTGCCAGCGTGCGGGCGCGCGAGTCGATGTCCGCTGCCTGCACCTGCTGCGAGAACGCGCAGCCGCGCCATGCCAGCACGCCGTTGGCCACCTCCGCGGCGAGCGCGAGCCGGGCCGCGCGCGCATCGGCCGTGCGTGCGTCGAGCCGTTCGCGCCTGGCCGTGACGGTGTCGCGCACACGCCCGAACAGGTCCAGCTCCCAACTCAGCGACAGGCCCGCGCTGGCCGAGCTCCCGGTGACGGTGCCGGCACCGGAGTCGGAGCCGCTGTCGAGGCTGCGACCGCGGCCAGCGGTGGATGTGAAGCCAACCGCAGGCAGGCGCTGCGCGGCACTGCCGCCGAACGCGGCCCGCGCTTCGTCCACATGCGCGATGGCCTGCGCGAGCGTGGGACTGTCGGCCAGTGCAGCGGAAACCAGCGCGTCGACGGCGGGGTCGGACAGGGCTTTCCACCACGCGTCGCCGGCATCGCCGGCATCGCCGGCATCACCGGCATCACCGGCATTGGCCGGAACCGGCGGCGCGGTCCCGACAGGCCCGGCAGTCTCGGCAGGTTCTGCAGGCGTGGACCATGACGACGGCATACCGAGCGCAGGTCGCACGTAGCCGGGCTGTGTCGCGCAACCGCCAGCCAATGTGCAGACGGCCAGCAATACGGGAAGAAGAGAAGGCACGCGAACTCCGGTTGAAAAGCTGGTCGCATCGTCGGCCCGCCTGTCTTGCTGCACGCTTACCGGGCGGCGCCGATGGCGAATCGCGGCCTTGTCATTTCTGGCGTCAAGCGTCCGGCGTCCGGTGCCCAGTAAGAACGCAGTAAGACGGCCGCCCCGAGGATGCGGGCTTCCCTCACAACCCTGATTGGCCCAGCCATGCCGCGTGCCTCCTCGCTTCGCTCCCTGTTCGCTTCTTCTCACCGGCTTGCCGCCCTGTCTTCGGGCCTGCTGGCCCTGTCGGTCTCCTCCGCCGCATGGGCGCAGGACGCCAGCCTCGACCAGTCCTTGTCCCCGGCCGAACCGCCGGTCGACGTTTCGCGCTGGGGCCTGGGCGTCGCGGCCGGCGTCAAGCAGCAGCCCTACACCGGCGCAGGCAACAAGACCCAGGGTCTTCCGCTCATCTACTTCGAGAACCGCTACGTGCGCGTGCTCGGCACCGGGGCGGAGCTGAAGCTCTCCAGGTTCGACCTGGGCGCCCGCTCGTCGCTGAGCTTCGGCCTGCGCGCCAAGTACGGCCTGGGCGGCTACAAGCCGGACGACGCCCCGATCCTTGAAGGCATGGCGCAGCGCAAGGGCAGCCTCTGGCTCGGCGCCGGAGTCACCTGGCGCAACGAGATCGCCGACGTTTCGGCCGAATGGCTCGGCGACGCCTCGGGCAAGAGCAAGGGCCAGAACTTTCGCCTGGGCGTGCAGCGCGATTTCCGCGCGGGCAACTTCACCCTCACGCCGCGCGTGGAGGCCACCTGGCTCGACAGGAAATACGTCGACTACTACTACGGCGTGCGCGCCGACGAGGCGCGCACCGGGCGCCCCGCCTACCTCGGGGCCTCGACGCTCAACACCGAAGTCGGCCTGCGCGTGGGCTATGCCATCGACGCCCGCCAATCGGTGTTCGTCGATGTCAGCGCCACGCAGTTGGGCAAGCAGGTCAAGAACAGCCCACTGGTCAACCGCTCGAGCCTGACGTCGTTTTCCGCCGGCTATCTCTATCGTTTTTGATGCATGCTCGGCCGCATGAATCGCATCGCGCTGATCGAGGACCACGACCGCATGGCCGCCCTGGTGTGCAAGGCCCTGGCCGGCGCGGGCATCGAGGCCGATGTGTTCGGGCGCATCGACCTCGCCTGGCACGCGCTGCGCGAAACGCCCTATGCGGCCCTGGTGGTCGACCGCGGCCTGCCCGACGGCGACGGCCTGGCGCTGGTGCGCCGCCTGCGTGAAGCCGGCATGCGCATGCCCTGCCTCATGCTGACCGCGCGCGACGCCTTGCACGACCGCGTCGACGGTCTCGAGTCGGGCGCCGACGACTACCTGGCCAAGCCCTTTCCCATGGAGGAGCTGGTCGCGCGCGTGCGCGCGCTGCTGCGCAGGCCGGCCCAGCTGCAGAGCCTGTCGCCGGGCTTCGCCGACATTCGCGTGCACCCGGAAAACGGCACGCTGGCCTGCGCCGGCGACAGCGTCACGCTCGCGCCGGCCGAGTTGCAGATCATGCTGTGCCTGGTTCGCAGCGGCGGCCACACCGTGCGCCGCGGCGCGCTCGAGTCGGCCGCGTGGGGGCTGTCGGAAGCCGTCACGCCCAATGCGCTCGACGTGGCATTGCACCGCCTGCGCCGAAAGCTGCAGGCCGTGGGGTCGTCGCTGCAGATCGCCAACGTCAGGGGGCACGGCTATGCGCTTCGCGAAGCTCCGCTGGCCGCGTAGCCTCGGCGCGCGCCTGCTGGGCGCGTATGTCGCCGGCATATTGGTGTGCATCGTGCTGATCGTGGCCGTGAGCGCCGCAACGGTGCTGCTGCAGGGCAACACGCTGAACGAAGGCATCAGCACGCATGCGCGACTGATCGGGCGCGAGCTGCAGTTCGATGCGGCGGGGCGCCCGAGCGGGTTGAACGACGCAAAGCTCCCGAGCTGGCTCTACACGGGCATGGGCCAGGAAATATCGGTGCGCGTGCTCGACGCGGCCGGCACCGTCGTGCTGCCGGCCGGGCAAGGCGCCGTCGCGCTGTTCGCCGAAGGAGCCGGGGGCTTCGGGGAGCTCGACCACGGCTTCGATTCGGTGTCGAACGGGTTGCCGGTGCGCGTGGTGACGCACGGCGTGGCGCACGCGGGGCAGCAGTGGTACGTGCAGGTGGCGGTGAGCCAGCGGCTGATCGAGCTCATGGACCGCAGCGTCGGGCTGCCGGCGCTCGGGCAAGGCATTCTGTTGGCCAGCCTTGCGTCGGTGCTGGTGTTCGCCGTGGCCATGTACTTCACGCTGGGCCGCATGCTCAGGCCGCTGCGCGCGGCGTCAGAGGGTGCCGCGCGCATCACGCCGCGCACGCTCGACGCCCGCTTGAGTGTGCAGGGGCTGCCCTCGGAAATGCTGCCGCTGATCGAGGCCTTCAACCGGGCGCTGGACCGGGTCGAGCGCGGCTACGGCGCGCAGCAAGACTTCCTGTCGGCGGCGGCGCACGAGCTGAAGACCCCGCTCTCGCTGATTCGCGCGCAGATCGAGCTCGGCGGCAACGGCGATGCCGCGCTCGATCGCGAGGCCTTGATTCGCGACGTCGACCAGATGGCCCGGCACGTCAACCAGCTCCTGCACCTGGCCGAGGCCACGGAGCTGTGCAACTACAAGATCGGCCCCGTCGGCGCGGCCGCGCTGGTGGACGAGGTGGGCGACTACCTCGGTCGGCTGGCCGGGCGCCGCGAGGTTCGGCTGGCGCTGCATGTGTCAGCGGACGCGCTGGCCTGGCAGGCGGACCGAGGGGCGCTCTTCACGCTGCTGAAGAACCTGCTGGAAAACGCGATCCAGCATTCGCCGCCGCACGGCGTGGTGCGGCTTGCCGCCGATGCGCACCGGATTTCGGTGCGCGACGAAGGGCCAGGCATTCCGGTCGAAGACCTGCCGAAGATCTTCGACCGCTTCTGGCGCGGCGCCGGGCGGCGCGACGAAGGCGCGGGGCTGGGCCTTGCGATCTGCCAGGAGATCGCGCTGGCGCACAGCTGGCGGTTGACGGCGCACGCGGCGTCGCCGGGCACCGAGTTCGTCATTGCACTGGGGCCGCAGCCGTCGGCAGAGGCGCCCGGTGCCGGTTCCGGTTCCGCCAGTGGCCGCGATGCCGTCCCGGGCGCTGCGAGCGCCGGCGCGCCAACGCCGCAATAAGGCCGACTGGCGGCCGCCTTCAACCCGCTGCCCGCTCGCCTTTTTCTGCCTGTGCACCTTGCAAGGCCTCGACCAGAAAGTCGACCATCAGTCGCACCTTCGCGCTGAGGTGCCGGCGGCTGGCATAGATCGCCAGGATGTCCACTGGCGGCATGTGATAGCCGGGCAGCACCTCGACCAACCGGCCGGCGCGCACGTCCTCGCCGATCACGAAGCTCGGCTGCCAGATGACGCCCGCGCCGGCGAGCGCCGCGGCGCGGGCGGTGTCGCCGTTGTTGGCCCGCAAGACCCAGCGCACGCGCACGGATTCGAGCGTTCCGCCGGGGCCGGCGAACTGCCACTCGTCGGAGGTCGCGCCGTACGTGTAACCCAGGCACGGGTGGCGCGCCAGGTCCGCCGGAACCTCGGGCATGCCGTGGGCCGCCAGGTAGGCGGGTGAGGCGCAGACCAGGTTGGGCGAGCGGCCCAGGCGGCGCGCGATGTGGTTGCCCGAGGTGGTGCGCGAGATGCGAATGGCCAGGTCGAAGCCCTCTTCGACGATGTCGACCACGCGGTCGATGAGCGCGATGTCGAGCTCGACGTCGGGGTACTTCGCCATGAACTTCGGCCACAGCGGCGCCAGCACCAGGCTGCCGAAGCTCAGCGGCGCGTTGACGCGCAGGCGCCCCCGCGGCTGCAGCGACGCGGTGGTCGCCAGGGCCTCGGTCTCGGCCACTTCCTCCAGGATGGATTTCGCCCGGTCGAACAGCGCTTCGCCGCCTTCGGTGAGCGACAGGCGGCGCGACGTGCGGTTGATGAGCCGCGTGTGCAGGTGCGCTTCCAGCTCGTTGACGTAGCGCGTCACGTTGGCCGGCGAGGTGTCCAGCGCGTCGGCCGCCTTGGTGAAACTGCCCCGCGCCACCACGGTGACGAACACTTCGTACGCACGCAATCGGTCCATGGGGCCAACCTCCAATCATTCATAAAAGCTGAATGAGTAAACCACTTTTGGCCTCTTTATGGAAGTGAAGCTGAATCATAAATTCACCTCACCCCAGCAACTCGACAGAAAGGAAGTTCCAGATGACCGACACCGATTTCACCCCCGCAGCCACCTCTGCGCCCATCTCCACCCGCCGCTCGCTGCTTGCCGGCGCCGTCGGCCTCGGCGCCGCCCTGGCCCTGGGCACTACCGCAAATGCCGCGAATGCCGCGAACGCCGCCCCGGCCGCCGACGCGGTGCGCGGCTTTCGCTCGGGCAGCGCGGAGGTGAACGGCACCCGCATCCACTACCGCATCGGCGGCAGCGGCCCGGTCGTCGTGCTGCTGCACGGCTACGCCGAGACCGGCCACATGTGGAACCCGCTGATGCCGCTGCTGGCCAAGTCGCACACCGTGCTGGTGCCCGACCTGCGCGGGGCCGGCGATTCGTCCAAGCCCGAGACGGGCTACGGCAAGAAGAACATGGCCGTCGACATCCACGAGCTGGTGCGCTCGCTCGGCTTTCGCAGCGTGAGCATCGTCGGCCACGACATCGGCCTGATGGTGGCCTACGCCTATGCCGCGCAGTTTCCCGCCGAGACCGACAAGGTGGTGCTCATGGACGCCTTCCTGCCCGGCATCGGCGCGTGGCAGAACGTGTGGCTGCTGCGCGACCTGTGGCACTTCCATTTCCACGGCGCAACGCCGCTGGCGCTGGTGAAGGGGCGCGAGCGCATCTACTTCGAGCACTTCTGGAACGACTTCGCGGCCGACCCGAAACACTCGGTGCCCGAAGCCGATCGGCAGTTCTACGCCAGGGCCTACGCCCAGCCCGGCGGCATGCGCGCGGGGTTTGAATATTTCAAGGCCTTCGAGCAGGATGCGGCCGAGTTCGCCGAACTGGGCAAGACCCCGCTGCCCATGCCGATGCTGGTGCTTTCCGGCGAAAAGGCCGGCGGCACCTTCCTGATCGAGCAGGGAAAGATGGTCGCGACCAACGTGCAGGGCGTGATCGTCAAGGGCTCCGGGCACTGGCTGATGGAAGAGGCGCCGGAGCAGGTCATTCCGGCGCTGGTCAACTTCCTGGGCTGACCGGAAAGCGGGCGGCAAGCTTGCCGCCCCCGCGGCTGGCAAGAACCGCGGAACTCAACGAACATGAACGTCGAACCAACCTAGGAGATCCAATATGGACCTGCAACTCAACGGAAAGCTCGCCCTGGTGAGCGGAAGCACCGCCGGCATCGGCTACGCCATTGCGCGCACGCTGGCGCAAGAAGGCGCCAGCGTGATCGTCAACGGCAGATCGCAGGCGGCGGTCGACGAGGCGGTGGAGCGCATCCGCTCGGAAACGCAAGGCACGGTGCTCGGCTTTGCCGGGGACCTCAGCCGCGCCGACGCCGCCGAGGAAGTGGTGCGCCGCCACCCCGGCATCGGCATCCTGGTGAACAACCTGGGCATCTTCGAGGCCAAGGCCTTCGAAGACATTCCCGACGAAGACTGGCTGCGCTTCTTCGACGTGAACGTGCTGAGCGGCGTGCGCCTGGCGCGCCTGGTGCTGCCGGAAATGAAGCGCGCGAACTGGGGCCGCATCATCTTCATCTCGAGCGAGAGCGCGGTGCAGATCCCGACCGAGATGATTCACTACGGCATGACGAAGACCGCGCAGATCGCGGTGTCGCGCGGGCTGGCGGAATCGGTCGCGGGCACCAACATCACCGTCAACAGCGTGCTCCCGGGCCCGACGAAATCGCGCGGCGTCGGCGACTTCGTGGAAGGCATGGCGCGCTCCAGCGACAAGAGCTTCGAGCAGGTGGAGGCAGAGTTCTTCCACAACATTCGCCCGACCTCGCTGATCAAGCGCTTCGCCTCGCCGCAGGAAGTCGCCTCGCTGGTGGCCTACGTGGCGAGCCCGCTCGCGTCGGCGACCACGGGTGCGGCGCTTCGGGTGGACGGCGGGGTGGTGAAGAGCGCGTTCTGAGAGCGTTCTGACGAAGGCGCGGTGAGCGTGGAGGCGGGTCGAGCGTGCCACGCCAGCGGCTCGCCAGGGAGTCGCCGCGTGCCACAGGCTGCGCAGGGGTACGGCCGCCCCTTCAGGCGGCTTTCTCCTCCTCGCCTCGACGCTCTGCAAGAAACGCGTCCGTGTCCTTCAGCGTCCAGCTGCCGTCGCCGCCGAAGCACAGCACGTGGGTATGAAACGGCACCACGGCAGCCCTGTGCGCGATGCTGATGAGCGTGACGCCCTCGTCTTTCAAGCGCTGGTAGAGCGCGGCCTCGTTGGCGTCGTCGAGTGCGCTGGTGGCTTCGTCGAGGATGACGAAGCCGGGAGACTGGACGAGCACGCGCGCGAACGACAGGCGCTGCTGCTCACCCATGCTCAGCACCTTTTCCCAATGCTGCGTCGCATCGAGTCCGCCGACGCGTTCCATCAAGCTTGGAAGCTGCACCTCTGCAAGGATCTCGGCCAGCCGTTCGTCCGTGAGGCCCTCGACCTCCCGCGCCGGGTACAACAGCTGCTGCCGTAGGCTCCCGACCGGCATGTAGGGGCGCTGGGGCAGGAACATCAAGCTGTGCAACGGCAGGCGACGCACGGTTCCGGTCCCGTGGTCCCACAGGCCGGCTATCGCCCTCAGCAGGCTGCTTTTTCCGCTTCCGCTGGGGCCGGTGATGAGCAGGCCGTTGCCGGGTTTCAGTTCGAGCTCCAGGTTTTCCAGCAATAGCCGGCCGAAGCCCGGCGTATACAGCGTGAGCGACTCGATCAGCAGCGCGTCCCCCTCTTCGTGCAAGGCGATGCGCTTGCCTTCGCTGGCCTCGACGGAGACTGCGGGCGAGGCGGGTTCCTTGTGCAGCTGGGGCAAGGCGACGGCCTTGGCCAGCATGTCGAGCCGGCCGATGCCGGCGACGAACTTGCTGAGCGACTCGAAGTTGTCCACAATCACCGTCACCGCCGTCAACACCGCGGCGAAGGCGGCAACGGCCTGGGTGGCGCGCCCCACCTCCAGCTCGCCGCTCAGCACGCCCTGCGCGAGGATCACGACCGGCAGCACCAAGGTGAGCTGGCTGTAGGCGCGCTGGTACAGGTTCAGGCTGCGCTGCTTCTTGATGAGCTTGTCGTAGTTGGCATAGACGTCTTCGAAACGTCGGTCAATCTGGGCGCGCTCTTGCGGCTCGCCCCGGTAGAACGCGATGCTCTCGGCGTTCTCGCGCAGGCGCATGAGGTCGAAGCGAAAGTCGGCTTCGCGCTTGAGCTGCCAGAAGTTCAGCTGGATCAGGGGCTGGCCGAAGATCCACAGCGCGACCACCGTGCCGACGATGGCATAGATCGCCAGGAAGGCCACCAGAAGCTTGCTGATGCCCCAGAGCACCGCGCTGAACGCCACCAGCTGCATCGATGAGCCCAGGACGACGAGCAGAAAATTGATGCTGCGCCCGGTGAAGGTGTTGATGTCTTCCGCGATCCGCTGGTCGGGATTGTCGATGCTGGCATCCGCGCCGAGGTGGTAGTAGCGTCGCTTGCCCAGGTAGCCATCGAGAAAGCGCGCGGTGAGCCACTTGCGCCACTGGTTGGCGAAGGAGTCGCGCATGTAGTAGTAGATGGCATAGACCGGCACCGCCATCGCCAGCACGATCAGGCTGCCGCGCACGGCGCCCCAGAAGCGGTCTGCGTCCTTGGCGGCGAGCGCCGAGGTCAGCTCACCCGTCTTGGCCACGAGCATCACTGCGAGTTGGGTGTCGAGCAGCATCAAGCCGACGAGCAACCCGAGCAGCGTCCAGGCAGTGGAGCGCTTGTCTCCCAGCCAGAAGGGCTTTGCCACTCGCAGGAACTGTTTCCATGCCGCGAGGGAAAGGCCCGGCGGAAGCACGGCGCGGGGACGCTTCGGCAGAGGCGGCGTTGTTGGTGATGTGCACTGTGGCTTTGGAGGGATGTCTTGCGCATCTGCAGCCGCGGCGGAGGTAGTAGCGGTCGCGACCGCATCGGCAAGAGGATCGGCAGCTCGTTCAAGCATGGAGATGGGGAGCAAGGAAATTGAAGCTTGAAGGCTTGGCAAAAAACGACTGCTTGCGGCAGAAAAAAGCCCAGCACAGCTGGGCACAGGTTCTTAGGTCGCACGCAGCTTAAGTAGAACCGCGGCAGATCGAACTCACGCGCGATCGGCCCTAAGCCAAGGCTAGCGAATGTCGGCATCCCGCCTTGTCGGACGAATGCGCGCAGATTGGGCATCCGACAAGACGGATCGCGGGGCGCGTCGCGGGCCGGTCGGCGGCGTGCTGAACAACGGCAAGCTGCAGATGCCGCTGCAGGCGCTGGGCGGAGAAAAGTCTTTCGGCACCATGACGGCCGCGGTGATGCGCACTAGGGCGAGCAATGTCACCGAGGGTGTCGCTCCGCCGCCGCCGCTGCTCGAGATCTGCACACGAACAGGAGGGAACCGCACCATGCTTCGACCACTGACATGCCTGCTGGGCAGCGCGCTGCTGGCCACGGCCGCTTTCAGCGCTACGCCGGCAGCGCCGGAGCCGCGGCCCGCACCCGTACCCGCACCCACACCCACATCGATACCGGCCACCGCAAAGTCCGCCCCCTTGCCAGCCAACCCAGCCGCCGCCATCGCCGAGGTCGAAGCCGCCGTACGCGCCTGGGCCGCCGCCTGGTCCGCCCGCGACGTGGCACGCTATTTGGCGAGCTACTCACCCGAATTCACCCCGCCCCGCGGCCAGGACCGCAAAGCCTGGGAGGCCGACCGGCGCGCGCGCATAGCCGACAAAGCCGCCATTCGCGTGGACATCGACAGCCTGGTCATCAGCGTCACCGGAGAGGCGGCGAGCGCCAGCTTCCAGCAGACGTACAGCGCCGACAAGCTGCGCGAGAAGAGTCGCAAGACGCTGGAACTGCGGCGCGTGGGCAACCAGTGGCTCATTCGCAAGGAAATCGCAGGCGGCTGAGCTCGACAGCGGCGATTGCCCGTGTAAGTAGAACGTTCATGAAGATGTCACCACTTGCAACGATGCTGCAGCCCTCGATTCCCGAAAAAGCTGTGGCTGCCATGTTTCCCACCAAGACCGACAAGGCGCGCGACGAACTCCAGGGCCGCCAGCGCACGCTCAGCCAGCGCGAGCGCGCGCTGCTGCTCATGGCCGACGGCCGGCGCTCGCTGACCGACTTCAGCCCGCTGTTCAGCACGCGGGACGAGGCAGAGCAGGCGCTGTCGGCCCTGGTGCAGCGCGGCTACCTGCAAGACCCGCACGCGGCGGCTGTAGCTGCCGCCCAGGCCGCCCTCTTGGCATCGCAGGCATCGCAGGCCGCGCAGGCGGCCAGCGACGCCCAGGCGGCGCAAGCCATGGCGGCGCTGCCGGCGGTCGACCCGATCCAAGTCAGCACCTCGGCCGACAGCTTCGACGGCAAGCGCTCGCTGGCGACCACGCGCATGTTTCTGTTCGACATCTGCGAGCGCATGTTCGTGCGCCGCGACCCCAAGTTCGCGACGCAGATGCGCGACGCCCTGCGCGAGGCGCGCGACCGCGAGGCGATGATGACCATTGCCGCGCTGATGCTCAGCGAGGTCGAGAAGGCGGCCGGGGCCGAGCGCGCCGAGTCGCTGCGCGAGCGCATCGACCGGCTGCTGCCGCCGGCCGAAATCGTTCACTGAGGCCCAAGCCCCGCGCGCCGCGATCCACTACACTCGCCCGGGTCAGGAGAGAGCCCCGCGCGACGGGGCCGCCGAAGGCGCAGGGGATTCCCGAACGCTCAGGCAAAAGGACTGACAAGGCGCCGGTGCACACCGGCGTTTCCTTGCTGGAGAGAGGCCGCCGCACACCACGGTGCAACGGCCCACCGAAGGAGCAAACCCCGATCGTGGGGCGAATCTCTCAGGTAAAGCGGACAGCAGGGGTGGCCCATGGCTTGCGTCATGGATTTCGTCTGCCCCTTTGGAGTGCCCCATGGCCTCTTCCACTGCTTCCGCTGCTCCCGCCGCTTCCGCTGCTTCCGCCTCCGACACCCTGTTGAAGACACCCCTGCACGACCTGCACGTCGAGCTCGGCGCCCGCATGGTCCCCTTCGCCGGCTACACCATGCCGGTGCAATACCCCGCCGGCCTGATGGCCGAGCACAAGCACACGCGCGACGCGGCCGGCCTGTTCGACATTTCCCACATGGGCCAGCTGCGCCTGGTCGGCCCCGACGCCGCGGCCGCCTTCGAAACCCTGATGCCCGTCGACGTGATCGACCTGCCCGCCGGCAAGCAACGCTACGGCCTGCTGCTGAACGACGAGGGCGGCATCCTGGACGACCTGATGTTCTTCAACGAAGGCAACGGCTCGCTCTTCGTGATCGTCAACGGCGCCTGCAAGGTGGCCGACATCGCGCACATCCAGCAGAAGATCGGCAGCCGCTGCACCGTGCAACCCCTGCCCGACCACGCGCTGCTGGCGCTGCAGGGCCCGCAGGCGGCGGCCACGCTGGCGCGCCTGTCGCCCGGCATCGAGCGCTTCGTGTTCATGACCGGCGGCGCGGTGCAGATCGGCGAAGGCGACGTGAAGGTGCCAGCCTTCGTCACCCGCAGCGGCTACACCGGCGAAGACGGCTTCGAGATCTCGGTGGCCGCCACCGACGCCGAGGCGCTGGCCCGCCTGCTGCTCGCCCAGCCCGAGGTGAAGCCCATCGGCCTGGGCGCGCGCAATTCGCTGCGGCTCGAGGCCGGCCTGTGCCTGTACGGCAACGACATCGACACCACCACCACGCCGGTCGAGGCCTCGCTCAACTGGGCGATGCAGAAGGTGCGCCGCGCCGGCGGCGCGCGCGAAGGCAGCTTTCCCGGTGCGGCCAGGATCCTGGCACAGCTCGCCGCGGCCACCCCGGGCGCGGCCGGCCACACCGACCACGACACGCTCAAGCGCAAGCGCGTGGGCCTGGTGGCGCTGGAGCGCATTCCGGTGCGCGACGGCACGCTGCTGCAGTCCTTCGAGGGCCACGACATCGGCATCGTCACCAGCGGCCTGCTCGGCCCCACGGCGGACCGCTGCATCGCCATGGGCTACGTGGCCACGGCGTTCGCCGAGCCGGGCACGCGCATCCAGGCCATCGTGCGCGGCAAGCCGGTGCCGATGGAAGTCTCGACCCTGCCCTTCGTGCCGACCCGCTATTACCGCGGCTGAGACTGCCGACCGCCCCCGGACCCGGCTAGGCTCTGCACCCCGAAACATTTTTTCCACGAGGAGTTTTTCCATGAGCATCAAGTACACCAAGGACCACGAATGGGTGGCGGCCGAAGGCGATGCCGCCACCGTCGGCATCACCGTGCACGCGCAGGACGCGCTGGGCGACGTGGTGTTCGTCGACCTGCCCGAAGTCGGCAAGAGCTTTGCCCAGGGCGAAGTGGCCGGCGTGGTCGAGTCGGTGAAAGCCGCCGCCGACGTGTTCATGCCCGTGTCGGGCGAGATCGTCGAAGTGAACGAGGCCCTGCGCGCCGACCCCTCGCTGGCCAACAGCGACCCGCTGGCCAGCGGCTGGTTCTTCAAGGTCAAGCTGAGCGAACCCGCGCAACTCGACGCGCTGCTCGACTCGGCCAGCTACGACAAGTTCGCCGCCGAATCCTGAAATGATGTTTGCCCCTCGGCTTGCCGCTTCGTGTGCTTCTCCGTCCCCGACGGGGAAGGCGCGGCCCGCCTTGGGGCGGCCCGGCGCAGACCGCTGAGCTCTTTCCGCTGAGTTCTTTTCCGCCGAGTTCCTTTATCAACGCCGATAGACAGTCACCGCCATGCCGACGCCCGCCCTTCCCTCTTTGCAAGAACTAGAGAACGCCGAAGAATTCCTTGCCCGCCACATCGGCATCGATGCGGCGGACGAGGCGCGCATGCTGCCGGTGATCGGCTCGGCCACGCGGGCCGAGCTCATCGACGGCATCGTGCCCGCGGCCATTCGCCGCGCCCGGCCGATGCGCCTGCCCGCGCCGGTGACCGAGGCCGACGCGCTGGCCGAGCTGAAGACGCTGGCGTCGAAGAACAAGGTGTTCAGGAGCTTCATCGGCCAGGGCTACTACGGCACGCACACGCCCGGCGTCATCCTGCGCAACGTCCTGGAGAACCCCGCCTGGTACACCGCGTACACGCCTTACCAGGCCGAGATTTCGCAGGGCCGCATGGAGGCGCTGCTCAACTTCCAGACGATGGTGTGCGACCTCACGGGCATGGCCATCGCCAACGCCTCGATGCTCGACGAGGCCACGGCCGCCGCCGAGGCCATGACGCTGGCCAAGCGCAGCGTCAAGAGCAAGAGCAACGTGTTCCTGGTGTCGGGCGACTGCCACCCGCAGACCATCGAGGTCATCAGGACGCGCGCCGCGCCGCTGGGCATCGAGGTCAAGGTCAGCACGGTGTCCGAGACGCTGCCGCACCTGATGGTGAGCGGCGAGTTCTTCGGCGTGCTCGCGCAGTACCCCGCCACCACCGGCCATGTGCACGACCTGCGTCCGCTCGCGGGCCATGCGCACCAGTGCGACGCCGCCCTCATCGTCGCGGCCGACCTGCTGGCGCTCACGCTGCTGGTGGCCCCCGGCGAGTTCGATGCCGACATCGTCTGCGGCACCACGCAGCGCTTCGGCATGCCGCTGTGCAACGGCGGCCCGCACGCCGCCTACCTGGCCTGCCGCGATTCGTTCAAGCGCTCGCTGCCCGGCCGCCTGGTGGGCGTGAGCGTCGACACGCACGGCCAGCCCGCCTACCGCCTCGCGCTGCAGACGCGCGAGCAGCACATCCGCCGCGAAAAGGCCACGTCGAACATCTGTACCGCGCAGGTGCTGCCGGCCGTGGTGGCCAGCATGTACGCCGTGTACCACGGGCCCGACGGCCTCACGCGCATCGCGCAGCGCGTGGCCGCGCTCACCGCCATCCTGGCCAAGGGCCTGTCGCAGATGGGCCGCGAGCCGGTCAACGCCACCGCCTTCGACTCGCTCACCGTGAGCACCGGCGACGACACGCACGCCATCATCGAGCGCGCGCAGGCTGGCGGCGTCAACCTGCGCCAGCGGCTGCAGCACCACCTGGGCATTTCGCTGGACGAGACCACCACGCGCGCCGACGTCGAAACGCTGTGGGCGCTGTTCGTGCCCGCGGGCACCGCGATGCCGCGCTTCGACGACCTGGCCGCCAGCGCCGTGCCGCTGATTCCCGAGGACCTGCGCCGCACCAGCGCCTTTCTCACGCACCCGGTGTTCAACACCCACAAGAGCGAGACCGCGATGCTGCGCTACATCCGCAGCCTGTCCGACAAGGACCTTGCGCTCGACCGCAGCATGATCCCGCTGGGCAGCTGCACCATGAAGCTCAACGCGACCAGCGAGATGATCCCCATCACCTGGCCCGAGTTCGCCAACATCCACCCCTTCGCGCCCGCCGAGCAGCTGCAGGGCTACGCCCAGCTCGACGCGCAGCTGCGCGCCTGGCTGTGCGAGGCCACCGGCTACGCGGGCATCAGCCTGCAGCCCAACGCGGGCTCGCAGGGCGAGTACGCGGGGCTGCTGGCCATCAAGGGCTTCCATGCAGCCAAGGGCGAGGGCCATCGCAACATCTGCCTCATTCCGTCTTCGGCGCACGGCACCAACCCGGCCAGCGCGCAGATGGTGGGCATGCAGGTGGTGGTGACGGCCTGCGACGCGCAGGGCAACGTCGACATGGACGACCTGAAGCGCGCCTGCGAGAAGCACAGCGACAAGCTGGCCGCCGTGATGATCACCTACCCCAGCACGCACGGCGTGTTCGAAACCCGCGTGAAGGAACTGTGCGAGCTGGTGCATGAACACGGCGGGCGCGTGTACGTCGACGGCGCCAACATGAACGCGCTGGTCGGCGTGGCCGCGCCGGGCGAGTTCGGCGGCGACGTGAGCCACCTGAACCTGCACAAGACCTTCTGCATTCCGCACGGCGGCGGCGGGCCGGGCGTGGGCCCGGTGTGCGTGGTCGAAGACCTCGTGCCGTACCTGCCGGGCCACGCCACGGCGGGCGTTGCTTCGCACGGCGTGGGGGCTGTGTCCGCCGCGCCGCTGGGCAACGCGGCCGTGCTGCCGATCAGCTGGATGTACTGCCGCATGATGGGCGCCAAGGGCCTGCAGGCCGCGACCGAAACGGCCATCTTGAGCGCCAACTACATCAGCGCGCGCCTCAAGGACCACTACCCCACGCTGTACGCAAGCCCGAACGGCCATGTCGCGCACGAGTGCATCCTCGATTTGCGCCCGCTGAAGGACACCAGCGGCGTCACCGCCGAAGACGTGGCCAAGCGCCTGATCGACTACGGCTTTCACGCGCCCACGCTGAGCTTCCCCGTGCCCGGCACGCTGATGGTGGAGCCCACCGAGAGCGAGCCCCTGGCCGAGCTCGACCGCTTCATCGACGCGATGATCGCCATTCGCGGCGAAATCCGCCGCATCGAGGAAGGCGTGTGGCCGAAGGAAGACAACCCGCTCAAGCACGCGCCGCACACCGCGGCCAGCCTGCTCGGCGCGGAATGGGCACACCCCTACTCGCGCGAACTCGGCGCGTTCCCGCTGGCCGAGCTGAAGCACGCGAAGTACTGGCCCCCCATCGGCCGCGTCGACAACGTGTACGGCGACCGCAACCTGTTCTGCAGCTGCGTGCCGGTGGGCGAGTACAACGAAACCGAAGAGGCTGCGCAGGCCGCCGACAGGGCCTGACCCGCGCGTGGAGGCGCGCGTGGACCCGCACGAGCTCGCGTCGCTCAAGTCGCGTTGGCGCGACTGCGTGTGGGCCCACACGCTGAGCGATGCCGAAGGCGCGGCGCTGCTGCCGCAGTTGCGCTTCGTCGAGCTCGCGGCGGGCCAGCCCATCTGGCACCGCGGCGATGCGGCCGAGCACTGGGTCGGCATGGCGCGCGGCAGCATGAAGCTGTGCACCACCTCGGCCTCGGGCAAGCCGGTGACCTTCATGGGCCAGGCCTTCAGCTGGGTCGGCGAGGTCGAGCTGCTGCAAGACAGCCCGCGCGTGTGCGATGCGGTGGCGCTGTCAGACGCGGTGGTCATCAAGCTGCCCAAGGCCGCGTTCTTTCACCTGCTCGACACCAACCCCGCGTTCAACCGCTTCGTGCTGCGGCTGATGAGCGAGCGGCTCACCCAGTCGATGGCGCTCACGCTGTCGGACCGCACGCTGGACCCGGTCGCCAAGGTGGCGCAGAGCCTGGCGTCGCTATTCAGCCCCTCGGCCTTTCCGCCGCGCTCGCTGGCGCTGCGCGTGTCGCAGGCGGAACTGGCGAACTACTGCAACATGTCGCGCCCGCGGCTGAACACGGCACTGAAGCAACTGGAGGCCGAGGGCCTGCTCCAGCTCGGCTACCAGGTCGTCACGCTGCAGCGGCTCGATGCGCTGCGCGGCTACTGCGGCGCCGCGTCGGTCGACAGCGGCAGCCACACGCGGCCCGACACCGCATAAGCGTTGTCGGCGGTGATGCCGGCCACCGGTGCCTCCGCGAATGTGCCGGGTGTTGGCGCCCACACGTACTGCGGATGCGTGGCGAACAGCGCCACGCCCAGCTCGTCGCCCGGCTGCATGCGCGCGGCCACGCCACCCAGCGCGACACGGTGCCGGCCCGGAGGCACGGGCACCACCTGGTCCGACAGCAGCGTGACATCGCCGTTTCGGCGGCGCAGCGCGAGCCCCACCAGCGCCACGCCGGGGCCGGCCTTCGGCTGCACGTCGAGCTCCGCTTCGGGCACGCCGGCCAATACAGCTCCCTCCCCCTGGCGCGCCAGCACATCGGCCGGCAGCGCCACGAACCGAAGCCCCTTGGCGCCCGCTTCGACCAGCGTCGGCGCAAGCGCCGCGCCGACCTGCGCGGCAACAGGCGTCAGCCCCTGGAAGGCCGTGCCGTCGTCCAGCGCGATGCACAGCGAGGGCACCGACGACAGCCCGGCGCCCTGGTCGCGCAGCTTCGCATCGAGCCACGCCAGCATCGCGTCCATGGCATCGACCGTGCCGCACCGCGCGGGTTTCTCGCGCTGGCCGGCGCGCGGGTTGACGTGGCCCGAGCGCAGCACCATCAGCCGCACGTCGCCACCGCCGGACTTCAACTCGCGCCAGTTGCGCAGCCCCTCGCCCATGTCGAACAGCACGTCTTCGCTGGCCTGCACCACCAGCGCATCGACGCGCCGCACCGGCTGCCCGGCCCAGCTCGCGCCCGAGGTGCCGTGCGCCTGGTAGGCCGCGCGCAGGCGCGGGGCGTCGGCGCCGATGTCGTTCCACGCCCATGCGCCCGGCTTGGGTGCGGCGTCGCACAGGGGCCGCAGCAGCCCGCCGTCGCGCACCTTGCCGCGCTGGGCCATGAAGCATTCGAACTGCACGAAGCCTTCTTTCAGCACGCCTTGCGGGGCCAGCGAATGCTGCAGGTCGTACCAGGTCATCGACGGAATCACCGTGGTGATGCGCGGCTCCTGCTGCGCCAGCTGCATCTGGTAGCCACCGCCGTACGAGCCGCCGATGCTGCCGATGCGCGCGCGGCCGTCGGCGCCCTTGCGCAAGGGCAGCTCGCGCTCGGCCCAGTCGACCAGCGCGCGAATGTCGGCAATCTCCGCCTGCGGATCCATGATGCGGCTGTCGCCGCCGCTGTCGCCGTGGCCCCGGTGGTCGAAGCTGATGACCGCGAAGCCGCGCTCCACCAGCGTGGGCACGAGCCGGTCCAGGCGCGCCCAGTAGCTCGCTGCGGGGTCGGTGTCGCGCGGCGGCAAGGCCTGCAGGCGCGGCAGCCCGAAGCCGCTCGCATGCAGCACCAGCGGGTAGCCGCCTTCGGGTTTCGTGTCGGGCAGGAAGAGCGTGAACGCGACCTTGGTGCCTTTGACCTCATCGGCACCGGCCAGCGGGTCGGGCACGGCGGATTGCACGGACAGTTGCTGCACCGTCGCGGCCTGTGCGTGCAGTGCGCCAGCGAGCAGGAGCGCGGCGCTCGCCGCTGCCTTCAGCACGGTGGCGCGGATGTTTGTCTTCATTGTTGTGGTGCCTCGTTGCGTATGTCGAAGCACGCGACTCTAGGAACGAAGACGGCGCTGAATTGTCCCGGCCGGAACAAAGCGCGCACAACAGAGCGCTCCACAGAGTGCACCGCAGAACACGTCGTCTAGTGCGCCTTCGCCGCCACGCGCGCGACCATCTCGTCCATGCGGGACAGGAACAGTTGCAGCAGCGGCGAGCTGTTGGCCTTGTGGTAGCCCACCACGAGGTCGATGCTCGGCACCTCGCCTTTCGCCTTGCCTCGCCCCTTCCCAGTGCCTTCGCCCGCCACGGCTTCGAGCGGCCGGCTCACCACCGACCACGGCAGGAAGTTCAGCGCATAGACCGGCAGCAGCGCCACCCCGCGCGTCGACGCCACCAACGAGATCGCCATCGCGAGGTTGTCGGCCGCATGCCCCGGCGTGACGGCGAGCTTGTTCTGGCGCAGGTAGTCGTCGATCACGCGGCGCAGCGCAGGTGCGGTGTCTGACACCTGGATGAAGGTCTCGTGCGCGAGCGAACGCGGGTCGACGCGCTCGCGCGCGGCCAGCGCGTGGTCGCTCGGCAGCACCACGACCAGCGGCTCTTGCGTCACCCGCCTGAACACCAGCTCCGGCAGGTCGGGCTCGCGGCGCATGAAGGCCAGGTCGAGCTGGCCGCGCATCAGCCCTTCGGCCAGGCTGGGCGAGTACTGGCTGTGCACCGTCACCTCGATGTTCGGCAGCTCATCGCGCAGCGTGCGCATCACCTCGGCAAGCCAGTCGATCTCCTGCCCCGTCAAGAAGCCCAGCGCGAAGGAAGTCTTGGCGGGCATGGCCGCGCGCCGCGCCGCTTCGCCCGCCGCCTCGACCTGCGCCAACGCCAGGCGCGCATGGTCGAGAAAGGCCTTGCCCGCCGCCGTGAGCGCCACGCCGCGCGCGTTGCGCGTCAGCAGCGGCGTGCCGACTTCGTACTCGAGATCGCGAATCTGCCGGCTCAGCGAAGGTTGCGCGGTGTGCAGCCTGCGGTCGGCCGCCACCGTGAGGCTGCCCTCTTCGGCCACGGCGACGAAGTAGCGGAGGTGACGCAGTTCCATGAGAAGGCTCCATGCCTGTGAGGTATGGGGCCCAGCTTACAAAGTCTTTGTGAAGCATGCACCCGAGCCCTAGATTCACTCTCATGCAAAGGCGACCCGCCGAAGCAACCCCGGCAGACAGCAATACCTTCTGCGTCTGCCTTGAAAGGAAACAGACATGAACCCGCTCCAAGGAAAAACAGCCCTCGTCACCGGCGCGTCGCGCGGCATCGGGCGCGCCAGCGCGCTGGCGCTCGCCCAGTCCGGCGCGCAGGTGCTCGTGCACTACAGCAGCGCCGCCGCCGAGGCCGACGCCGTCGTCGCGGACATCCGCGCCGCGGGTGGGCGTGCCGACGCGGTGAAGGCCGACCTCGGCGCGCCGGACGGCCCGCACCTGCTCGCGCGCCAGGTGCGCGAGGTGGTGGGCGAGCGGCTCGACATCCTCGTGGCCAATGCCGGCGTGTCGGTCGGCGGCACCATCGAGGAGACCACCGTCGAGGCCTTCGACCAGATGTTCGCCGTCAACGTGCGCGCGCCCTTCTTGCTGGTGCAGCAGCTGCTGCCCATCCTCGGCAATGGCAGCAGCGTGGTGCTGGTGTCGTCGCTGGCCGCGCACGCCTCGGTCGGCGCGCTGTCGGCCTATGCCGCGACCAAGGGCGCCATCGACACGCTGGTGAAGCACTTCGCCTCGGCCCTCGGCGCGCGCGGCATCCGCGTGAACGCGGTGGCCCCGGGCGTGGTCGAGACCGACATGTCGAAGTTCGCGAAGACCGACGCGGGCCGCGACTTCACGTTGTCGCTGCAGGCGCTGCAGCGCGTGGCGCAGCCCGACGACATCGCAGGTGCGATCGCGTTTCTGGCGTCGGACGGCGCGCGCTGGGTCACGGGAGACACGCTGCGGGTGGATGGTGGGTCGAAGCTGTGAGCTTCAGGGCTGCTTCTTCTTGCCCGCGCTCGCCACCTCTCCCGTGGCGATCTGCTGGCGCAGCCCGCGCAGGCTCGCCTTCACCTTGCGCTCGTTCTCCAGCCCCATGCGCACCATGATCTTCTGGCCGGAGGACATCGACTCCAGCTGCGGGTCGACGTACTCGTAGCGCACCCACGGGCGCTGCGAGGGCACGTCGCCCTTCACCTCGACCAGCCGCACCTGCACCGGCCCCGTGGGCTCGGGCGCCTGCAGCAGATGGTCGATGACCGCGATGAGCCGGTCGTTGAAGTAGCGCCCCGGGTAGCCCAGCTCTTCGTACGACTGCTGGAACAGCGGATACAGCCTGGCGTACACGGCCGCGGCCTTGGCCGGGTCGACCGACTGGGCCAGCAGCACGATGGCGTTGTAGCGCGCGGCGTTGTTCGCCGAGATGGCCTGCGCCTCGCCCTGCCCTTCGGTGATGAAGCGCTGGCCCGTGGGCTGCACCGGCCATGCGTTGGCCGGCGCCTGCTCGCGCGCGAGGTTGTCGACCGTGGTCACGAAGCGATGCACGATGCCGTCGGAGCGCAGGAAGGTCTCCGCGTTCTTGGCGCCCAGCAGCTCGGCCAGCGCCTTCATCACGCGCGAATCGGACTCGGCCAGCTTGGGCAGCGCGGCATCGGGCGGCGCGAGCGCATCGACCGGGTTCTGCGGCCCCGTGGGCGCCGCGGCAACGGGCGGCGGCGGGGCCGGCGCGTCGTTGGGGGCCTCGGCCACGGGCGTGGGCTCGGCGGGTTGTTGCTGTTGCTGCTGGTACCAGCGCCAGGCGAAGAACGCGGCGGCGAGCAGCACCAGCACGGCGACGACGATGGCGCCGGTGGGTGTCTCGCGGCGGGGCCTGAATTCGGGGCGGTCGCGGGTGTCGCGAATGTCGCTGTCGGACATGGGGTCGGTTCCTTTTGCGAGAACTTTCAGGGGAGGCGAAAGGCGATGGTGCACCAATTCGGGTGACACCCGGGGCCTGCCGTCGTAACGCCCTGTGACGCGCGCGCCACGTGAAAGTTCAGGAAGGTCAACCAGTTCAACCGCCCGCGCTGTCCCCGATCCGCACCACATGCGCCAGCCGCGGATCGACCTTGCCTGCATGCAGGTCCGCGATCACCGCCTGCGCATGCGCGAAGCCTTCGCCCTGCGCCAGCGCCATCCAGCGGTTGCCGGGCGCGGCGAGCTCCGCGATGAACTTGCCTTGCGCCTCGTTGAAGCGGCGGTTCACCTCCTGCGGACCCCAGTCGGCGTTGCGCTTGCGGATTTGCACAGGCGCGAAGTACAGCTGCGGCGTGGGGCCGGGCAGCGCGCTGGTGTCGCCGAGGAACTCGGTCTTCTGCGCGGAGCCCGCATAGCAGTCGTACACCAGCGCGTCGCCGAAGTGGTGGTGAAGGGTGGCGCGCAGCGCGTCGTTGCCCGAGAAGTCGACGTACAGCGTGGGCACATCGGCGGGCAGCGTCGTCGCTTCTTCGTACGCCAGCGTGCGGTCGTAGCAACCCAGGCCTTCGACGAAGGCGCGGTTGCCGCCGGACGTGAGCGCCACCAGCGCCAGCCCCTCGCGCCGGCCCAGGCAGAAGGCGGTGCCGAACGCGGTCTTGCTCGATGCGCTGGACACCACGATCTGCTTGGCGCCGAAGAAGCCGTTGTCTTCCAGGAAGTCGGCCAGCATGAACGAGGTGATGAACAGCGGGCGCACCAGCATCTGGTAGTCCTCCAGCGCGGCGACGTAGCCCGCGTCCTGGCTGCAGCGCATGTACTGGTTGTAGGCCGACACCAGTTCGCCGCGGTGCGGCGCGCCGTCGTAGAAGCCGCGCGGGGTCACGCGCACGGGCTGCATGCGCAGGTGGCTCGCAATGGGAAAGTAGCCGTAGAAGCGCTCCCCCACGGCCACGCCTTCCACGTTGGAGGCCACCACGTCGGCGAAGCCCCAGGCCGGCATGTGGCCCCAGTCGGCATCGCCGGTCGGGAAGAACTGCCAGTACTTCATGACGGCGTCGCCGAAGGCCGCGTAGGTGATGTTGTTGGTGGTCAGCGAGAAGCGGCCGATCTTCAGCAGCACCTCGCCGGGCTGCAGCGCGCCGTCGTCCGGCGTGGTCACGACACGGGTGGTGCCGAGGGCGTTCTTGCGCGTCTGCAGGCGCGTTAAAGTGAATGCGTTGTTCATTCGCAAACTGTATGGCGACCCGCTTCGCAGCGGGTTCGGAAAACCCGCCGATGCCGGACACCCCCCGCTCCAAGCCCCTGAAACGCCCCACGCAGGCACGCGGCAAGTTCACCGTGCAGGCGATCTACGACGCCTTTGTTCGGATTTGGAACGCGCACGGCTGGCAGGGCGTGACCACGCGCGCCGTGGCGCTGGAAACCGGCATTGCGGTGGGCACGCTGTACGACTACTTTCCCGACAAGGAGGCGCTGCTGTCGGGCTACGTGCGCCATTGCATCGAGGCGCTGCTCGCGCGCATCGATGCGGAGGTGGTCGCGCCTTCGGACCTTGCATGGCGCGAGCGCGTGAAGCGGCTGGTGCGCATCACCTGCGACACGCAGCTCGACGGCCTGCCCGCGTTCGACCACGAGATGCTGATGCTCGAGCACCGCGTGGCGGAGCCCAAGCACCACCGCCGCGTGTACGACGAACTCGCCGCGCGATGGGCGCTGGCTTTCGCGGCCTGCACCGACCTGCGGCCGCAGCCGTCGGGCGCCACGGTGCACGCGCTGCTGACGGCCGCGTGGGGCGGGCGCCGCTACCGGCTGCTGGTGCAGCCCGAAGCTGGAACGGGAATGGGCAACGAAGACTGGGTCGGCGAGATGGAGGCGATGACGATGGCGCGGCTGGGCGCCGGCATGCCCTGACCGCCCGTTTCAATCGCCCGCTTCAACCGCCCGTTTTGACCCTTCGCCTCAAGCGCCCGTCGGCGCGCTGAGCGACTGCAGCCAGGCCACCGTGGCCTGCAGCTCGGCCGGGCGCAGCTCGTGCGCGCCCGGAAAATCCGCGCCCGACAACGCCAGCGGCAGCGTGCGCGCCAGGTCGCGCGTGACCTGCGCGGCGCTGGGCGGGATCACGTTGTCGGCGCTGCCGTGGCTCACCCACAGCGCCTTGCCCTCGAAGGCCTCGGCCGGCGCCACGTGCGGCACCACCTGCGACAGCAGCCGGCTGTGCCACACCATCGCGGCGCGCACCGTGTCGGGCTTGGTCAGCAGCAGCGACAGCGCCATGATGCCGCCCTGGCTGAAGCCGCCGACCACCACGCGCTCCGGCGGAATGCCCAGCTGCTGCGCGGCCGAGGCAAGCATCTCGCCGACCAGGAAGCGGCTTTCGCGCTCCTGCTCTTCGTCGATGTGGCGCTCGCCGTTGGCCAGCACCTGGAACTCGAACCACGCGTAAGAGTCCGGCGACAGCACATAGGGCGCGCGCAGGCTCAGCACGTGGAACTGCGGCGGCAGCATGCGCGCCAGGCCGAACAGGTCCTGCTCGTTGCTGCCGACGCCGTGCATCAGCACCAGCAGCCAGGGCTCGCGCACCGAAGGCTGCGCGGGGTGTTCAAGGAACTTGAGGGGGAGGTGGAGTTGGGTCATGGTTCGGGTTGCTCGCACGTCGCTCAACGAAAGCCCTGGGCGAGTGCGCGTGTGATGTCCGCGGAAGAAGCCTCGCGGCAGCCGGTGGCGTTCTGCCCCGACCATAGCGGAGAAAAGTCGCCGCTGCCCTGGGCCTCGGCCTTGGCGCGCAAGGGCGCGATGGCCGAGGTGGCCAGCGGAAATTCCGGCGCCGCCGCGCCGATGGGGCCCAGCTCGCGCATCACGCGGTTGACGATGCCGCGCGCCGGGCGGCCGGTGAAGAGATTCGTCAGCGCCGTGTGGCGCGCGGCCTCGCTCTGGAGCGCCGCGCGGTGCAGCGCGCTGGTGGTCGCCTCGTTCGCCAGCATGTAGGCGGTGCCCACCTGCACGCCCGCCGCGCCCAGCGCCATGGCCGCGGCCACGCCGTCGGCATCGGCAATGCCGCCAGCCGCGATCACCGGCACCTTCAGCGCGCGCACCAGCTGCGGCAGCAGCGCGAAGGTGCCGAGCTGCTTGGTGAGGTCGTGCGACAGGAAGTGGCCGCGGTGGCCGCCCGCCTCGAGCCCCTGCGCGATGACGGCGTCGGCGCCGTGCGCCTCGAGCCACAGCGCCTCTTCCACCGTGGTGGCCGAGGCCAGCACCTTCGCGCCCCAGCCGCGCACCTGCGCCAGCAGCGTCTCGGGCGGCAACCCGAAATGAAAGCTCACCACCGGCGGGCGGAACTCGGCCAGCAGGTCGGCCACGTCGGCACTGAAGGGGTTGCGGCCCGGGCCGGCCGGAATGCTCGCCGCGTCGATGCCGAACTCGGCGTAGTACGGCGCCAGCGCCGAGCGCCACGTGGCCTCGCGCTCGGCGCTCGCGGCCGGCGGGGTGTGGCAGAAGAAGTTGACGTTGTAGGGCTTGACGGTGCCCGCGCGGATGGCGGTCAGCTCGTTGCGCAGCATTTCGGGGCTCAGCATGGCGCAGGGCAGCGAGCCCAGCGCGCCGGCGTTGCTCACCGCGACCACCATCGCGCTGCCTTGCACGCCGGCCATCGGCGCCTGGATGAGGGGAAGTTCGGTGCCCAGAAGTTGTTGCAGCGTGGCCATCGTGAAAGTGCTCCTTGTCGTGCGGGTCGTCGGAATGCCGGGCATTGTCCCGCCAAGCCGGAGGTCACCGCGGCGACAGGGTCATCGCCATTCGGCTTCGGCAGAATGGCGGCCATGCCCAGCCCCACCACGACCCCTGCGACCCCTACGACCTCGCTCCCGTCCGTTCTTTCGAAGCCGCTGCAGCGCACCGCCGCGGTCGCCGCCGCCACCGCCGCCCTGCTCGCGCTCGGCGGCTGCCCGCAGAAGGAAGCGGCCGTCGGCACAGCTGCCGCGCCCGCTGCAACGACCACGGCAGCAGCCGCCGCAGCGCCAGAAGCAACGGCAGCGGCATCCGCGGCGCCCGCCACCGCGGCGACCTCGCTCAAGCGCGCCGAACTCATGGCGCTGGTGTTCCCCGATTCGCAAGGCCCCAACGCCAAGCCGGGCCAGCCCGACATCGTCTCGCTGCCCGAGACCGGCAACGACGGCAAGACCGTGCCCGACAGCGCGGCCGAGCAGAACGCCCGGGTGTCGCCGCGCGAGGTCGTCAAGCTCGACGACACGCACGCCGTGATGCTGACCGAGACCGTGCCGCTCGACGACCAGGGCCAGCCCATGGACGGCCACGTGAGCGGCGCGTGGCTGGGCGCCTATTTCTTCGAGCAAGGTCCCGAGGGCTGGAAGCTGGCGAGCCGCAACGACGCGGTCGACTACCTCGGCTTCATGGGCAACCTGGGCACCACCAAGGTGGAGCGCATCGCGCCGCAGCGCTTCGGCCTGACCATCACCAACGGCAGCTGCTGGCAGGGCTACTGCGGGCAGTGGCTGTCGGTGTACGGGCTGGAAGCGGGCGCGGTGCGCACGCTGGTCCCGTCCATCGCGCTGTCGGCCACCAACGAAGGCGCCGACGAGGCCTGCGAAAAGGTGCTGAAGTCGCAGAAGCCCGAGGAGCCGCCGCGCGGCGAGTGCTACGACATCGGCGGCACGCCGGCCTTCGCGCCCGGTGCCGACGACACCACGCCCGGCGAGCTGCGCATCGTGTTCAAGGGCGAGCGCACCAGCGGCGCCAAGGCCCGGCGCGTGGACACGGTGGACACCACGCTGGTCTACGCCTGGCGCAACGGCGCCTACGTGCTGACCGAAGGCAAGAACCCCGTGCCGTCGTTCTGACGGCCGAAGGCCCGCTCCCTCGCCAGCGAACCAGCGAACCAGCGAACCCGCTAGCGAGCGCAGGCCGCGCGCGTCATTCCTCGCTGGTCCACTCCACCTGCACGCCCAGGCTGCGCAGGTTTTCCACGAAGCGCGGATGCGCGCGGCGGATGGGCGCGGCATTGCGGATCTCCGACTTGCCCTCGATGCTCGCCGCCACCATGAACAGCGCGATCGCCACGCGAATGATGTAGGGGCTCTCGACCACCGCGGGCGTCAGCGGGTTGCCGCCGAAGGTGATGAGGCGGTGCGGGTCCGACGAGAACACGTGCGCGCCGAATTTCGAGAGCTCGCCGGTCCAGCCCAGCGCGCCGTCGTACACCTTGTTCCAGAACATCGCGTTGCCCTGCGCGCGCACGCCCAGCGCAATGAAGATCGGCAGCAGGTCGACCGGAAAGTAGGGCCACGGCGCCGCCTCGACCTTGGTGAGCACGTTGCTCGTGAACGGCGTCTGCACCTTCAGCGGGCCGCTGCGGATGGCGCGCGACCAGCCGTCTTCATGCACGATCTGCACGCCGAACTTAGCGAAGGTGCGGTCCAGCAGCGGAAAGTTCTCGGGCGCGCTGTTGCGCACCACCACGTCGCCGCCGGTGATGGCGCCCAGCGCCAGGAAGGTGGTGATCTCGTGGAAGTCTTCGTCGAAGCGAAACTCGCCACCCGTGAGCGTGCCGCCGCCATGCACCGTGAGCCGCGAGGTGCCCATGCCCTCGATGCGCACGCCGATCATGGCCATGAAGCGGCAGAACTCCTGCACATGCGGCTCCGAGGCGGCGTTGGTCAGCGTCGATGTACCGCCCGCCGCCGCCGCGCACAGCACGAAGTTCTCGGTGGTGGTGACCGAGGCGTAGTCCAGCCAGTGGTCCGTGGGCGTGAGCCGGCCCTTGCTGTGCACCAGCAGCGAGCCCTCGGTGCGCTCCACCTCGCCGCCGAAGCGCTGGAACACTTCCACGTGCGGGTCGATTTCGCGCACGCCCAGCGTGCAGCCCTTCACGTTGTCTTCCAGCCGCGCCACGCCGAAGCGCGCGAGCAGCGGCGGCACCAGCATGATCGACGAGCGCATCTCTTCCGGCAGCCGGTGGCGCGCGGCGTCGAAGCTGGTCTCGCGGTGGTGCAGTTCGAGCGTGCCGCTCTCGTGGTCCATGTGCACCTCGCTGCCCAGGGTGCGGAAGATGTCCAGGATCTTGCGCACGTCGGTGATGTCGGGCACGCCGAGCAGTCGCAAGGGCTCCCAGGTCAGGAGCGTTGCGCAGAGCACCGGGAGCACGGCGTTCTTGTTGGCGGAAGGAATGACGCGGCCACGCAGCGGCGTACCGCCGTGCACGATGAGGTTGGACATGAAGAAAGCGGGGGGGACCGAGAGGCGGTGGTGAAAGGGTCGCGGACAATCCGAAACCGGAGACCGGCACTTTACCGTCTGAAAGCAGCATGTACGGCGCTGAAGTTGTAAGAACTTCAAATTGAAAGTCGCCGAATTAACAATTCTTTCGCGTTACATCGCGACGATTTCCTCGAACCAACTTCTTAGCAACCTCTTATGCGCACGCTTGACGAGCTGATCGACACCGAAGACGCCGCCCTGCCGCTGCTACAGGAATGGGCTGCGGCCGCCAACGCCGACGCCAGTGCCAACCACCCCTTCGAGATCCTGGCGCCCACCGAAGCCGACCGCGCCCGCGTGCTGCTCGCGCTGCAGGTGACCACGCGCTCGACCATGGGCGCGGTCGCCTACGACACCGGCGGGCTGCTCATCGACCACGGCTGGCTGCGCGTGCTCGGCTCGGGGCATGCCCGGCTGCCGCGCAACATCGTCGACTGGAACGCGCAGCAGTCGACCAGCGCGGCCGGCTTCCTTCTGGTGGCGGACGACGTGCTGGGCGGCTTCTTCGCGCTGAACGGCGGCGGGCTGGGCGACGACGCCGGTGCCGTGTACTACTGGGCGCCCGAGACGCTCGCGTGGGAGTCGCTCGACATCGGCTACAGCGACTTTCTCGAATGGGCCTCGACCGACCGGCTGCAGGTGTTCTACGGCAGCTCACGCTGGAGCGGCTGGGAGGCGGACGTGCAGGCCCTGCGCGCGGACCAGTGCTTCAACTTCTATCCCTTTCTCTGGGCGAAGGAAGGCTCGGTGCACATCAGCTCGCGCAAGGCCGTGAGCGTTGCGGAGCAGTACGCGGTCAATGCCGAGCTGGCGGCCAAGGTGGTCGGGTAGGCCCGACACCAGACGCGCCAGACGCGTCCGCGAGCCGCTCAGCCGATCAGTCCGCCCGCCCGTGCCGCAGCACGCGACCGGCGTGCACGTCCAGGCTGCGGCCGTCCCTGCAAGCCAGGCGGCCGTTGACGAACACCGCGTCGATGCCCGCGCTCACCTCGGTCGGGTGGGCGAAGGTGGCGCGGTCGGCCACGCGGTGCGCGTCGAACACCACCACGTCCGCATGGTGGCCCGGCGCCAGCACGCCCCGGCCCCGCAGCCCGAAGCGCCGCGCGCTCAAGCCGGTCATCTTGTGGACCGCTGCCTCCAGCGAAAACAGCCGGCGCTCGCGCACGTAGTGCCCCAGCACCCTCGGGAAGGTGCCCCACAGGCGCGGGTGCGGGCTCACGTCGTGCGCGAGGCCGTCAGAGCCCACCATGGCCATCGGGTGGGCCAGGATGCGGCTCACGTCGGCTTCGCTCATCGCGAAATAGATGGCGCCCGCAGGCTGCAGGTCTTGCGCCAGCTGCTCCGGCGTGACGCCGCGCTCGCGTGCCAGCACAAACAGCGACTGCCCGGCGGCGCTGGCATCGGCTTTCGACCAGGTCACGCGCACGTCGTCGGACTGCGCCACGCGCCCAGGCAGCAGCATGGTGGAAGAGGCGTTGTAGGGGTAGCAGTCGAAGCACACCGGCTGGCCCTCGGCGGCCTGCTCGATCATCGCCAGCGTCTGCACCGAGCGGCCATGGTTCGCCTTGCCGACCAGCTTGTGGTGCGACAGCACCGTGTCCACGCCCAGCGTGCGCCCGATCAGCAGCGCCTCGCGCAGCGCCTCGTCGATGGCATCGCTCTCGTCGCGAATGTGCATGGTGATGACGCCACCGGCGCCCGTCAGCGGCGCGCCGACCGCGACCACCTCCTGCGTGCTCGCGGCCCTGGCCGGCGGGTAGTACAGCCCGGTCGACATGCCGATGGCACCCGCCACCAGCGCGTCGGCCAGGTCGCCGGCCATGCGCTGCGCTTCGTGCGACGTGGCCTCGCGGTCCAGCCGGTCCATGTGGCGCACGCGCAAGGTCGAGTGGCCGACGAGGCATGCCGCGTTCACCGCGGGGCCCGAGGCTTCCAGCTCGTCCAGGTAGTCGCCGAAGCGCGCGAAGCGCCAGGCGTCCGTGCCCAGCAGGTCCAGCGGCGCGGGCGGCGAGGTGGCGGCCTGCAGCGGCGCCAGGCTGACGCCGCAGTTGCCGGTGACCACCGTGGTCACCCCTTGCGACAGCTTGGGGTGCGCGCCCACGGGCGTGTCGAGCAGCAGGCGGTCGTCGTGCGTGTGCACGTCGATGAAGCCCGGCGCCACGATGCGCCCGCGCGCGTCGAAGCGCTCACGGGCCGCGAGCGCCGACAGCGCGCCGATGGCGGCAACGCGCCCTTGCGCAATGGCCACGTCCGCGCGCAGGCGTGGCGCCCCCGTGCCGTCGATGACGGTGCCGCCTTCGATGATCAGGTCGAACATGCGCGCCCCTCAGTCCAGCTGCGCGCCGGAGCGCTTCACCACGTCGGCCCACATCGGGGTTTCGCGCGCGACGCGCTCGGTGAGGCGCTCGGGCGGTCCCGTCAAGGTCTCGAAGCCGATGGCCGCGTACCGGTCGCGAATGACGGGCATCGCCAGGATGGTGTTGATGGCGCCGTTCACCTGCGTCACCACCGCGGCCGGCGTCCTGGCGGGCGCGACGATGCCGCCCCACGCCACCACGTCGTAGCCCGGCACGCCGGCCTCCGCCATGGTCGCGATGTCGGGGAACAACGCGCTGCGGTGGGCACCGGTCACGGCCAGCACCTTGAGCCGCCCGGCCTTGATGTGCGGCGAAATGGAACTGAGGTTGTCGAACAGCAGGTCGACCTGCCCACCCATCAGGTCCTGGATGGCCTGCGGGCTGCCGCGGTAGGGCACGTGCGTCATCGAGATGCCGGCCATGCGCTTGAACAGCTCCCCGCTCAGGTGCCCGGTCGTGCCGTTGCCCGCGGACCCCACGCTGAGCGCGCCCGGCTTCGACCGGGCGAGCGCGACCAGATCCTTCACGCTGTCCACGCCCAGGTCCTTGCGCACCACCAGGGCGTTCTGCACGTAGCCCAGCAGCGCGACGGGCACGAGCTGCGTGTCGGGGTCATAGGGCAGCTTCTTGAACAGCGACTTGTTGATGGCCAGCGTGCCGACGTTGCCGTAGCCCAGGGTGTAGCCGTCGGGTGCGGCATGCACGATGTCGATCATGCCGATGTTGCCGCCCGCGCCCGGCTTGTTGTCCACCACCAGCGGCTGGCCGAGCGAGCGCGCCAGTTCGCCGGTGAGGATGCGGCAGACCGCGTCCGGCGAGCCGCCCGCGGCCGAGGGCACCACCAGGCGAATGGGGCGCTCGGGCCAGCCTGCCGCGCGCGACAGCAGCGGCACGCCGGCGAAGGTGGCAGCGCAGGCGGCGGCACAGCCCAGCTGCAGGACATCGCGTCGCGTGGGAGGGGTGGCGGTCATCGGTACATCCTTTCATCGTTGAAACACCAGGCAGTGGTGTGAGCGGCCGATGGTGCGGTGGCAGCCCGCGGCGGGCAAACCATGTTTGCTGGCCCCTGCATGCGCTTTTCTCATGCATGATTTCAGTGCGCCCGCCAACCCATTGCGGGCTCGTGCACCGAACCTGCTCTTTTCTCATGAACCACCACGTCCGCGCCCCGTCCACCACGTCGCTGCTCTGCCTGGAGGCCAGCGCGCGCCTGCGCTCCTTCACGGCCGCCGCGCAGGAGCTGCTCCTCACGCAGGGCGCGGTGAGCCGGCAGATCCAGACGCTGGAAGACCGGCTCGGCGTCAGGCTCTTCACCCGCCGGCGCGATGCACTGGCCTTGACGGACGCGGGGCGCTACTACCTGGGCGAGGTCGCGCCGCTGCTGCACCGGCTCGAACGCGCCACGGCCAACGTCATGGCGTTCAAGGGGCGGGGCGGCGAGCTGTCGCTGTCGGTCGGCGCGTCGGTGGGCAGCTACTGGCTCATTCCCCGCTTGCCGGGGTTCACGCGCGACCATGGAGAGATCCTTCTCAACCTGGGCACGCGCGTGGGTCCGGTGGACTTTCGGGCCACCGCGGTCGATGCCTCGCTGGAATTCGGCGACGGCCAGCGCGCGGGCCTGCACAGCGAGTTCGTGCTGCCGCTGGTGCTGTCGCCCTACGCCGCGCCCGCGTGGATCGCCGCCCATGGCAAGGCCGTCGATGCAGGCACACCCCGCGCATCGCTCATCCACCACCAGACGCTGCCCGACGCATGGGACGAGTGGTTCGCGCTCGAAGGCATCGCCGGCGGCGCCGGGCGCGAGGGGCCGCGCTACGAGATCATGTCGATGGCCCTGAACGCGTCCGTCGCCGGCATGGGCGTGGCCCTGCTGCCGCCCTACATGGGTGAGGACATGGTCGCGGCGGGCCGCCTGAAGCGGCTGTCACGCCGCAAGTGGCGCCACGCCAAGGGCTACTACCTCGTCTACCCGGAAGAGTCGGCGCAGATGCAGTCGCTGCAGGTGTTCCGGGCGTGGCTGCTGGAGCAGGCGCAAGGCAACGGCGTGGCCTAGGCACGGCGGCCACAGCAAGTTCGGTCAGGACACACCGGCCACGGCTGATTCATGATCAGCCGCATGGACAGCCCGCCTTCCCCACGCCCCACCGAACCCGACCTCTTCCTGCCCCTGGTCGCATGGATCGAGGAGCAACTCGACACGCCGCTCACCCTCGAGCTGATCGCGCAACGCGCCGGCCTCTCGGCGTACCACTTCTCGCGCCTCTTCACCGCCCGCATGGGCCGCAGCGTGATGGCGCACGTGCGCGGGCGCCGGCTGGTTCGCGGCGCCCGAAGGCTGGCGACGGAGCCCGAGCTGAAGCTGGTCGAGCTGGCGTTCGACTGCGGCTTCGAATCGCAAGAGGCGTTTTCCCGCGCGTTCAAGCGCGTTTTCGGCGTGTCGCCCGGGCGCTTTCGCGACGGCTTCGCGCTCAACCAGATCACACCCATCGAAGGACAATTTCCCATGAACGCACCCCGCACGCTCTCCACCGCCGTCACCCGCCTGCCGGAACTGGTCCGGCTCGACGCCTTCAGCGTCGCGGGCCCTTCGCGCCGTTTCGACAACGCGAGCAAATCCGAGATTCCACAGCTGTGGTCCACGCTGGTCGGCGCTCTGCCGCTCAAAGGCCAGAGCCCGAGCTGGGCGACCTACGGCGTGGTGTGGAGCGTGGACCGCGAGAGCGGCAGCTTCCAGTACATGGCGGGTGTGGGGCTGAACGTGAGCGTGGGGGTGGCCGCGTCCGCGACCGAGCGCGAGCGCGAGCTGCCCAAGGGCTTCACGGTGAAGGAGATTCCGGCGGCGACCTACGTGGTGTTCCGCATCGCCCTGAACGGCTCCGCGCTGCACCCGCAGGTGAAGAGCGCCATGGCGACCATCTGGAGCGAGCTGATTCCCGCCTCGGGCCTGCGCGTGGCCGACAGCCCCGACTTCGAGCTGTACGACGGAAGGTTCGCGCCCGACCAGCCGGGCGCGGTCATCGACTTTCATGTGCCGGTCGAGGTCTGAACCCGCCACCGCAGCGGCCATTCACGACGCACTTGTTACTCCCCGCGCTGGCGCATGCGCCGGTAGATTGGCCGCCATGCCGACCCGGCAACGACCTTGAAAGGACCCGCGCGATGAGCCAGACCTACACCGGTGGATGCGCCTGCGGCGCCATCCGCTACGAGATACCGACCGAGCCCCTGTTCCAGAACCACTGCCAGTGCCGCGACTGCCAGCACAAGAGCGGCACCGGCCACGGCTCGTACCTCACGTTCACGGGCGGCGGCGTGAAGCAGACCGGCCAGGCCACGCTGTGGGACATCACCGGCGACAGCGGCAACGTCAAGACACGCGCCTTCTGCCCGACCTGCGGCTCGCCGGTGTTCATGCGTTTCGCGGCCATGCCCGACGTCTTCACCGTGCATGCCGCGAGCCTGGACGACCCCGGCCTGTTCCAGCCGCAAGTGGTCACCTACGCCGTGCGCGCGCACGCATGGGACGTGCTGGACCCGGCGTTGCCGAAGTTCGACAGGATGCCGCCGATGTGAGGAGGCAGGGATGCAAGAACGGGCCTGCGGCGACCCACCGGTTTCCGTAGAAACGCCCACTGGCCGCTGACATGCGGGCATCACGGCGATAGACTGATTTCACCGAGGTGCGATGGCACCCGATGCCATCTTCATGAGCCGCCGAACCTTCTCCTTGCTGATCCTGTCCATCCTGCTGTGCTGCAACGGCTGGGCGGCGGCAGTGCAAGACGTGCTGCAGGTGCGCGCCGGCCTCTTCGACGTCTTCGATGAAGCCGGGCAGGCGCAGGCCGGCGAGGTCTCGTACTGCGCGCAGGACAACGCCAACGCGGGCACGCATCACAAAAGCGCGGCCGGCGAACTGAACATCGACGACGCCGTCATGGCAGGCGTGCCCGATCTGCGGTGCGCCGAAGTCGCGGCGCCTGCTTTCCACCACGCACGCCGCTGCGCGACCCCGCCATCCAGATGGCTGGAACGCCCGATGCGCCCGCCGTGCCCGGCGGCGCGCTTCACGTAAACCTGTAGACCTGTAGACCTCGATCAACGGCACGGGCTCCGGCCCGCCCGACGCTGCCCACGGTCCCACGGTCTCACGTCGCTCCGGCGTAGCGCACCGCGCTCACGCAAGCTCGCCGCCCTTTTCCAGCGCACCGTCCGCACCGCAAGGTCCGCATCCGGAGCGCAGGGCGCCTTGGCCATTGGATGGCCGTTCTCCCCCATTGCAGCGGCAAGCCCGGCCTGGTGCGTCCTTTCGAGTGGCACCGAACGCCCGCGCTTGCCGCCCACAGGAACACACATGAAGCAATCCAGCGATGTCATGTATGCGCGCCTGAAAGATTTCAGGATCGACCCCGAAGCGCTGCGTGCGCATTTCTTCGCCCACGTCCAGCAGATGCCCTCGACGCCGTACCGGGACAACCGGGTCGACTACATCGGCTGGGCCGTGACCAGCCGTGACGGCACGCTGCACGACGGCATCCGCCGCATCAACTCCGGCAGCCCCGGCGGCCCCAACGTGCGCGGCGTGAACCCTACCGACGCCTGCAGCGGCAGCCTGGCGCACGCCATGGACGCGCTCGCAGGCAGCGGCCTAAAGCCGTACAGGGCGCGCATCATGCAGCTGGAAAGCGAAGGCGCCGAAATGCCGCTGCACACCGACGCGAAAACGGAAACCTGGCGCCTGCACGTTCCCATCGTCACCAACCCGAACTGCTTCTTCGAGTGGCAGCGCGCCGATGGCAGCATCGAGAGCGTGCACCTGCCGGCGGACGGCTCGGCCTGGCTGGTGCGCGTCGACGTGCAACACCGAGCGGTCAACCGCAGCAACGAGCCCTCGCAGCGCGTGCACCTGCTGATGGGCCTGGGCGTCAACCCGGCCTTCGACAGGTTCGCGCCGCCCTGGCTGCCCGTCGTGCGCGAAAGCCCTGTGCGCCGAAGTGAAGAACCCGCCGCGAACCTGGGCCTCTTCGCGCACTCGATGGCGGACTGAGCGTGCACCTTCCACAGGGCCCGGGCGCCGAACTTCGCGAAGCCATGGCGGCACCGCGCACGCCACGCAAGCCGCCCAGGCCGCCCAAGCCGGGCACGCTGCTGCGCGTCGCGGCCTGGCTTTGCATCGCCTGCCTGGGCGCTGCGGCAAGCGCGCAGCAGCCCGCGCCGGGGCCCTGCCGCCCGGGCAACAGCACACCGTTCGCCACCCTCGACCGCATCCATGTGCGCGACGAGTTCCGCATCGTCTACGCCGTGACCGGCCCGCACGCGCTGCCCGACCCGCGCGACCTGAACGCCAACGGCGTCCCCGACAAGGTGGAAGACGTCGCCACCCAGCTCGTCGCGGGCCGCCGGCTGTTCAGCGAGGTGATGGGCCTTGTCGCGCCGCTGCAGCAGCCGCGCTACGCGCAAGCCACGGCCATCGACGTCTTCCTGCTGAAGATGGAAAAGCGCAACGGCCTCGCGTACGACGAGGTCGTGAACTACCGGCTCGGCTTCGACGGCGCCGGCGGCCGCTGCGCCTTGCGCATCGACCTGCTGAACAGCCGCCCGAACCAGAACCCGACGCCGCTGCACGAACTCTTTCACCTGCACCAGTACGGCTACACCATGTTCAAGGCGCGCTGGTTCCTGGAAGGCACGGCGCGTTGGGCCGAGTACGCGCTGCGCCCCGGCAGCGGTCCGCAGCAACCGTTGCCGCCATCGCCCGGCGCGCTGCAGGCGGCGCTGTTCGACACCACCTATGCCGCGAGCCACGTGTGGAACCGGCTGGCCTTCCTGCTGGACCCGGTGGGCCGCATGCGCCTGCCGCCCGACCTGGAAAACCTCAGGTACGTGGATGGCACCCGCGTCGTGCACGACGACGAACTGCACGGCGCCGCCTTCATGAAGGCGCTGCTCGAATCGCTGGCCTCGCTGGCCCGCGATGTGAGCGCGCGGCAAGGCTGGCCCGCCTTTCAGTGGAAAGAGGCCGACCAGCGCTCCGCGCAACACGACGCGCAGATGTTCAAGAAAATCCAGGACGTGGTTCGCATCGAAGCCCGCCGCACCAACGCGGTGGGCACGGCCTACGCCGGCGAACTCGAAGCCTTCCTGGCGCTGGTCCCCGAACCGCCGTCCCCCGCATCGCAGAAAGACAAGCCCGATGAGCCTGAATGAACTGCTGGCCGCCGCCCGCCCCGCCAGCGCCGAGCTGTGGAACGAATGCCGCGCGGCGGCGCCGGAAGCTGAAGACAAGCCCGCAGGCAAGGTCGGCGTGCTCTTCCTGTCCGCCTGCACCGGCAAGGAGCGCGCGCATGTGGTCGTCGCGCGCGGCAAGGACTTCGGCGCCACCTGGCAGCGCGCGGCCCAGCTGCTGGGCGCATGGCAACGCAAGCGCGCCGTGCTGTCGGTGCTGTGGCTGCGCGTCGACGTGGTGCACACGGTGCATCCGATGCGCTGGGACACGCTGACCCAGGGCCTGGCCGCGACCAAGCGCAACTACTTCCGCTTCGGCATCGCCTTCGACGAGGCCTTTTCCGTGGCCCTGCTGGAGCCTGAGATCGGCGCCAATGCCGTGCTGTACGACGGCACCAAGGACGAGGCGACACCGAACGACGCCAACCTGAAGCTCTACGGGCAGCGCCGCTTCGACCGCGAACTGGCATGGCCCACGCAGCCGCATGAACAGGTGTGGCTGTTCGAGACGCGCGCCGTGTTCACCGACGGCAAGGCGCTGCACCGCGTGGAGCACCAGGGCCGCAACCGCGGCCACCGCGTGCTGCCGCGCTGGGACGCGGCGTGCGTCGAAGAGGTGATCGGCGCGAGCAGCAGCTACCTGGCACGCCAGGTCACGCCCTCGGGCAAGTACCACTACGGCTGGTTCCCGTGCTTCGACCGCCCCATTCCCACCTACAACACGCTGCGGCACGCAAGCTCGACCTACGCGCTGCTCGAAGGCTGGGAGCTCACGCGCGACCCGCGGCACAAGGAGGCCATCGACAAGGCGCTCGCGCACCTCACGGCGCATTTCATCCATCACCTCGCGCTGCCTTCGGGCGCGCAGGCCGCCTTCCTGGTCGACGAAGGCGACGAGATCAAGCTGGGCGGCAATGCGGTGTGCCTGCTGGCGCTGGTCAAGTACACCGAGCTCACCGGGGACACCCGGTACATGCCGCTGCTGGAGGCATTGGCGCTCGGCATCGTCCACATGCAAACCCCGGTGACGGGCCGCTTCGTGCATGTGCTCGACCACCCGAGGCTGAGCGTGAAGGAAGAGAGCCGCATCATCTACTACGACGGCGAGGCCGCCTTCGGCCTGATGCGCCTGTACGGCCTGACCCGCGACGCGCGCTGGCTGCGCAGCGCCGAGCTGGCCTTCAGCCACTTCATCGAGGCCGGGCACTGGCGCGCGCACGACCACTGGCTGAGCTACTGCGTCAACGAACTCACGCTGTACAAGCCCGAGGCGCGCTACTACCAGTTCGGCCTGGACAACGTGCGCGACCACCTCGACTTCGTGCTCGAGCGCATCACCACCTTTCCGACGCTGCTGGAGCTGATGATGGCGGCCGAGCGAATGATCGAGCGGCTGCAGCGCACGCCCGAACTCTCGCACCTGCTGGAGGGCTTCGACCTCGACAAGTTTCATCGGGCGCTGGAGCAGCGGGCGCGCTACCTGATGACGGGCCACTTCTTTCCCGAGCTGGCCATGTACTTCAGGAACCCGGCGCGCATCGTGGGCAGCTTCTTCATCCGGCACCACAGCTTCAGGGTGCGCATCGACGACGTGGAGCACTACCTGTCGGGGTACGTGGCGTACCTGAAGTACCTGCGGCGGCGGTCGTCGGGTGGCATCGCACCGGCCGAGGTGCAGGACAAGAAGGAGCAAGAGCGGCTCGCTCACGCCCTTGCCTGACGCGCCTTCGGCCACCCGGCCTCAGCCTGCCCTCAGCCGCTCGCCGATGTAGGTGGCCGGCGGCTTTCCGAACGCCTTCTTGAACATGGTGATGAAGGCGGACGGCGACTCGTACCCCAGCGCGTACGCCACCTGCTGCACGGTCGCTCCGCCCGACAGCTCCCGAAGCGCGACGATCATGTGCAGCTGGCGCCGCCATCGCCCGAAGCTCAGGCCGGTCTGCGCGGTGCACAGGCGGTTCAGCGTGCGCTCGCTGGTGCCGGTCTCGCCCGCCCAGTCCTGCAGGGTGCGGCGGTCGGAGGGGTCGAGCGTGATGGCGCGCGATATCTTGCGAAGCCGCGCGTCCTGCGGCATCGGCAGCGAGAAGTTTTCATTGGGCATGGCGACCAGCTGGTCCAGCAGCACATGCGCCAGCCGGTCGGTCGCGCTGCCGGGCTCGTAGGTCGGCGCCAGGCCGGCCAGGTGCTGGATCATTTCGCTGAGCATCGGGCTGATGGCCAGGGTGCAGCAGTGGGTCGGCAACGCGGCCATGCCCGGGGCGACGAACAGGTAGAAGATGAGCGCGTTCGCCGTGCCGTGGTTGCTGTGCGGCGTGCCGCCCGGAATCCACACGCCCGCCTGCGGCGGCACCATCCAGAGGGTGCCCGGCACCTCGCACGACACGGCACCGCGCAGCGCGATGACGAGCTGCCCCATGTGATGCTGGTGGACCGGTATTTCGCGCGCACGCGCCTCGACATCCACGCGAAGCGCCATGACGGGAACGGTGAACTGGTAGTCCAGGTCTTCGGGGTCGACCTCGGTGCGTGGCATGGTCTGCGATGGATCGTGGGTGCGGGCCCGCCATTCTCGCGCGGCCGCCGAAGGGCTCCACCTGCCGACGGGCACCGCCGGCCATGCCTCCAGTACCGTGACCGAAAAGAGAAATCGTTCGGCCAGGAATGCAATTTCCGGCGCGTTGCCCCCTGCCTAGCATCGGCGCATGAAACGGATTCGCTTCTCGCGCCAGGAGCTGCTCTTCTCCCTCAAGAGCTTCGCGGGCGCCATGCTCGCGCTGTACCTGGCCAACCGCGCCGGCCTGCCCCGGCCTTTCTGGGCCTTCATGACCGCGTACATCGTGGCCCACCCGCTGGCCGGCAACGTGCGCTCCAAGGCGCTCTATCGCTTCGTGGGCACCCTGCTCGGCTGCGCGGCCACGGTGGTGCTGATTCCGTCGCTGTCTGCCTCGCCCGAGCTCCTGTCGCTGGCGTTGGCGCTGTGGACCGGCCTGTGCCTCTACCTGTCGCTGCTGGACCGCAGCGCGCGCTCCTATGTGTTCATGCTCGCCGGCTACTCGGCCGCGCTCATCGGCTTTCCGTTGGTGGACGCGCCCGCGGCCATGTTCGACACCGCCGTGGCGCGGGTGCAGGAGATAGGGCTGGGCATCCTGTGCGCCAGCGTGGTCCACAGCATCGCGCTGCCGGCCAGCCTGGCGCCGCCGCTGCTCGGCCTGGTGGACCGCGCGCTGGGCGACGCGCGCCGGTGGATGGACGACCTGCTGGGAAACGTGGGCAACGCGGGCGATGGACACGGTCCGCGCGTGGCCGCGGACCGCCAGCGGCTGGCCCAAGACATCACGCAGCTGCGGCTGCTGTCCACGCATGTGCCCTTCGACACGGGCAACCTTCGCTGGACGGCGGGCGCCGTCCGCGCGATGCAGGACCGCATCTCGGCGCTCACGCCCACGCTGTCGGCGATGGAGGACCGGCTCGACGCGCTGAAGGCCGCCGAGGGCGAGTTGCCAGCAGACGTCGTCTCGGCACTCGAACGGCATGCCAGCTGGATTGCGCCACGCACGCCAGGCATTCCTCAAGCGACCACCGACGAAGCACGCGCCGCGTTCCGCGCCCTGGCGGACGGCCCCGCATCGTCGCCCTGGGTGCGCGCACTGCGCATCGACCTCGCCGTGCGCCTCGAAGCGTTGATGGTCGACTGGCACGCCTGCCTCAGGCTGCGTGGCGACATCGACGCCGGCCTCGCGGGCACCGCACCGCCGCTGCGGCGCGCCGCGTCGCTCGGCCACAAGGTGCTGCACCTGGACAGGGGTTTGGCCCTGCGCTCGGCCGTGACCGCCGTGCTGGCCACCTGCGCATGCTGCGCGGTGTGGATCGCCACGGCGTGGCCTTCGGGTTCGGCCGCGGCCATGTCGGCGGCGGTGTTCTGCAGCTTCTTCGCCACCATGGACGACCCGGTGCCGGCCATGCACAAGTTCGTCGTCGCCTTGCTGTGGTCTTTGCCGGTGTCGGTGTTCTGCGTGCTGGCGGTGATGCCGCTGGCACACGACTTCGGCATGCTCGCGCTGTGCATCGCGCCCTTCTTCCTGCTTGTCGGCTGCTACATCGCGCGGCCGGCCAGTTCGCTCGCGGCACTGGGCATGTTCTTCGGCGTGGCCGGAACGCTGGCGCTGCAGGACACCGCGAGCGCAGACCTGCCGAGCCTCGTCAACTCGAACCTCGCGCTGATCCTGGGCGCCGTCGCCGCGGCGCGCGTCACCGCCCTGGTGCGCAGCGTGGGAAGCGACTGGAGCGCGCGGCGCATACGGCGCGCGACCTCGCTCGATCTTGCCGACCTGGCCGCCCGCTCGCAGGACGCGTCCGCGCACGACGCCTACGCGGGCCGGATGCTGGACCGCATCGCACAACTCGCACCGCGCACCGCACCGGATGAAGGCGAACATGCGCGGGCGGCGCTGCGCGACCTGCGCGTGGGTGCCGACCTCGTGGCCTTGCAGCGGTGGCGCCGCTGCCTGCCGACCGAGGCCGTCGGCCGCCTCCTCGCGGACTCGGCCCGGGTCTTTCGCGCCCAGGCGGCGGGCGCGCCACAGCGCCATGCAGCACTGCTGCCGCAAATCGACCGCCTGCTGCTCGCCGCATTGCACGGCGGCATCGCGCACGACATGCACGCCGCGCACGCCGCGCACGACATGCCCACCCTGCAGCCTTCCGGCGCCGCCATCGCCGCCCTCGTGGGCCTTCGACGCAACCTCTTTCCGGCCGCCCACGGCGCGCTCCAACCATGATCGAAACGAGCTTCTACGGCGTGTACCTGCCCGGGTTGTTGCTGCTGGCAGGCGGTGCGCTCGCATGTTCCTGGGCGGTGCGCCGCCTGCTGGCCCTGGTCGGCGTCTACCGGTGGGTGTGGCACCCGGCGCTGTTCGACCTGGCGGTGTACGTGCTGCTGCTGCATGCGCTGGCCCGTTTCACCGGCGCCATGACGACCTGATTCATCGGTCGGTTCGTCGATTGATTCGCCACCCGATTCCCGAGATTCGCATCCCCTCCCTTCTCCATGAAACCTGACGCCATTCCCTTCCCCGCCTGGGCCCCGCGCGGCGCCCGCCTGCTCGTGACCCTGCTGGTCGTCGCCGCCGCCTGCGGGTCCGCCTGGCAGCTGTGGGACCACTACGAGCTGGCCCCCTGGACGCGCAACGGACGCGTGCGGGCCGACGTGGTGCAGGTCGCGCCCGACGTGTCCGGCCTGGTGACCGATGTGGCGGTGCAAGACAACCAGTCCGTCGCCGCCGGGGCGCTGCTGTTTTCGCTCGACAAGGCCCGCTTCGCACTGGCCGAGCAGCAGGCCGAGGCCGCCGTTGCGGCGCAAGCCATCGCGGTGAACAACCAGCGCATCACCATCGCGCAGGCGCAGCGTGAGAGCAATCGCAATTCGGGCCTGGGCGACCTGGTGTCGCAAGAGCTGCGCGAGCAGTCCCGCCTGCGGCTGGACCAGGCGAACGGCGCGCTGCGCTCGGCCGAAGCGGCGCTGCGCCAGGCACAGATCGCGCTGGACACCGCGCGGCTGAACCTGCGCCGCACCGAGGTGCGCGCCCCCACGGCCGGCCTGGTGACCAACCTCGACCTTCGACAGGGCGCCTACGCCAGCGCCGGCCACCCGGTGCTGGCGCTGGTGGACGCGGGCTCGATGTACGTCGAAGGCTATTTCGAGGAGAACAAGCTGCCGCGCATCCACCTGGGCGACCGGGTGCGCGTGACGCCCATGGACGCCGACGTGCTCGAAGGTACCGTGCAGAGCATTGCGGCCGGCATCGCGGACCGCGACCGCAGCACCGGCGCCAACCTGCTTCCCAGCGTCAACCCGACCTTCAACTGGGTGCGGCTCGCGCAGCGCGTGCCCGTGCGGGTGAAGCTGGGCGCGATACCGGCGGGCACCCGGCTGGTGACGGGCCAGACCGTGACGGTGCAGGTGCTTGGTGGTTCTGGGGCCTCGGCGACTTCAGCGCCCTCCGAGGCTCCAGCGGCTTCGGGCACGGCCGCAGCCGCGCGCCGGTCGGGGGTTCCAGGGTGAGCCGCCTCCATCGGCTGCTGGCCACCGCCATCACGGCTGCGACGTGCGCGGCGGCCGCGTTGCTGGCCGGCTGCGCCCACCCGCCCGTCGGGCCCGACTATGTGGCGCCGGCCGCGCTGTCGCCCACGCAGGCGGCCTCCGCGGGCCCGTTCCTGTCCGGCAGCGGCACCGCGACCGACGCGGCGCTGCCGCCGAACTGGTGGCGCATCTACCAAGACCCGTTGCTGGACGCACTGGTGGCCCAGGCGTTCGCGCACAACACCGACCTGCGCCAGGCCGTCGCCAACTTCGAGCGCGAACAGGCGCTCGAGGCGGAGGTGCACGGGCCCGAACGTCCGACAGTGGCGCTCAGCGGCGGCCCCGGCTTCGGCCATGTCTCCGGGCTCACGCTGGTGCAGAAAGACTACGAGCCGCCCGGCCGCTTCACCTATGGCGCGAGCGCCGGCCTGTCTTACCAGCTCGACCTGTTCGGCCAGTTGCGCCGCGCCATCGAGGCGGCCGAAGCCGGCAGCGGCGCGGCGCAGGCGGCGCTCGACCTGGTTCGCGTGAACGTGGCCGGCGGCACGGCCAGGGCTTACGCCGAAGTCTGCGCGAGCGGCCTGCGCCTGCGCAGCGCGCACGAGTCGGTGCGGCTGCAGGAAGAGGCCGTGCAACTCGCGCAACGGCTGCAGCAGGCAGGCAAGGTCGGGCCCATCGATACCGCGCGCGCACGCGGCCAGCTGGAACTGCTGCGCGCCTCGGTCCCGCCGTTGCTCGCGCAGCGCCAGAACGCGCTGTACCGGCTGGCCACCCTCACCGGCGCGGCGCCGCGCGACTTTCCTGCCCCAGTGGCGGGGTGCGACCGGCCGCCGCGCGCCGCCGGCCTGCTCCCCGTAGGCGACGGCGCGGCCCTGCTGCGTCGCCGGCCCGACGTGCGCCAGGCCGAACGCAACCTGGCCGCCGCCACCGCCCGCATCGGCGTGGCCACGGCCGAGCTCTATCCCAAGGTCATGCTGGGCGTTTCGGCCAGCTCCGCGGGCTTCTTGAACAGGTTCGGCAACCGCGAAACCTTCAGCTACAGCCTGGGCCCGCTGATCAGCTGGACGGTGCCCGACAACGGCGTGGCCCGCGCGCGCATCGCGCAGGCCGAAGCCGCCACGCGGCAGGCCGCGGCGCGCTTCGACGGCACCGTGCTGACGGCCCTGCGCGAGGCCGAAAGCGCCTTGGCGTCGTACGCCCGCGAACTCGACCGCCACGCCGCCCTGGCCGCCGCCCGCGCGCAGAGCGCCACCGTGGCACAGCAGGCGCGCACGCTCTACGTCAACGGCAAGACCGCGCAGCTCGACGCGCTCGACGCCATGCGCACGCTGGCCGCCAGCGAGGCCGCCCTGGCCGCGTCGGAAGCCCAACTCGCGGACGACCAGTTCGCCGTGTTCATGGCGCTCGGCGGCGGCTGGGAGGCCCAGGCGAACGATGTCGTCGGCCAGGCCGCGCGCTAGGCCATGGAAGACTTGCAGCAGCTGAAGGTCTTCAGGGAAGTCATCGCGCGCAAGAGCTTCACGCGCGCGGCCATGGCGCTGGGCATTTCCAAGGCCAGCGTCACCAAGACCGTGGCCCAGCTGGAGAAAGACGTCGGCGTGCGGCTGCTGAACCGCTCGACGCGCTCGGTCACGCCGACCGACGCCGGGCAAACGCTCGCGCAGCGCCTGGTGCCGCTTTTCAGCCTGCTCCAGGAGGTGAGCACGGAGCTGTCGGACTTCGCGGCGCATCCGCGCGGGCGGCTGCGGGTCGCGGCGCCGCACGGGCTGTCGCTGAGCCTGCTCGGCTGGCACATCGAGGACTTCATCACCGGCCACCCCGATGTGCACGTGAGCATCCACCTGAGCAACCGCGACGACGACCTGGTGGTGGGCGCCATCGATGTCGCGTTGCGCATCGGGCCCATCGAGGCAAGGGACGTCGTGGTGCGCAAGCTCCAGCCGGTGCCGCTGGTTCTCTGCGCATCCCCGGCGTACTGGGCGCGCCGGGGCATGCCGTCGACCCCGGAAGACATGGCCGGCCATGACGTGCTGAGCTATTCGCTGTGGGACGCCTCGCCGCGCCTGCCCTTCCTGGTCGACGGCAAGACGCACCACGTGCCCGTGCGCAGCCGCCTGGACGCGGACGACGCCGCCCCCCTGATCGCGTTGGCGGTGAAAGGGCTCGGCGTGACGTGTGTTCCCGAGGTGCTGGCGCGCGCGCACCTGGGCTCGGGTGCGCTGGTGCCCGTGCTGAAAGAGGCCATGCCGCAGACGATCTGGCTGTACGCGACCTATGCGCACCGCAGCCACAAGAGCGCGGCGCTTCGGGCGTTCCTGGACTTTCTGACGGTCAGCGCTGGCGGCTTCCCCGTGCGCTGATGCCGCGCCTGGGCGCGGCGCGTGCCTGCCGCAACGCGCCCGCCGCAATCGCTGCATCCCACGGCCCGGGCGACGGAAACACCTCTTCGAGGAACGCGACGAACGCCTTCACGTTCGGGCTCGCACGCCGGCTCTCGGGCCACACGGCGGTGATCGGCGAGCCGTCGACCGAGAACGCCTCGAGCACCGGCACCAGCAAGCCGCGCTCGACGTAGGGGGCCGCGATCCACGACGCCGCCATGCCGATGCCGCCGCCGGCGGCCAGCACCTCCACCACGGCGTCGCTGACATCGACCACGATGGCCGCATCGGGCGTGAACTCCACGGTGCGGTTGGCGACCTTGAAGGTCCACCGCAGCGTTTGCCCCGAGGTCTGGTAGCGGAAGTTCACGCAGTCATGGTCCCTGAGGTCTTCCGGCTTGCGCGGCGTGCCCCGCGCCTTCAGGTACGACGGCGACGCGAATGCGCCGACCCGGTTCGATGCGAAGCCGCGCGAGATCAGGCTGGAATCGGCGAGGTGCCCGATGCGGATGGCCACGTCGATGCCCTCTTCGACCAGGTTGACGAAACGGTCGTTCAGCCGCAGATCGATGGCGAGCCGGGGGTAGCGCCGACGTAACTCCGGCAGCGCCGGCGCAAGCAGCCGGGTGCCTATGGGCAGCGGCGCCGCGATCTTCAACATGCCCGAGGGCTCGGAGCGCACCGCCGCGGCCGACTGCACGACATCGTCGGCGGCGCGCAGCAGCAGCAGCGCCCGCTCGTGAATGTCGCGCCCCTCCGGCGTCAGCACGAGCGAGCGGGTCGTTCGCGTGAACAGCCGCAGGCCCAGCTGCTGCTCGAGACGCTGGATGGTCTTGCTCACGGCCGAGGGCGACACGCCCAGCGACTGCGCCGCCGCGGTGAAGCTGCCATAGGACGCCGCGCGCGCGAACGCGACGATGCCGGTGAGGCGCTCCAGGGTGATTTGTTCCGTCATGGCATGAAAGAAGTGAAGCTGCGCGGGATTATCAATCGCAAGGTAAACAACCAGACTCCTGTTCAACGACACCACCGGGGTGCCGAACCACAGGAGAAACCCATGACCCGACCCAAGACCATGAAGACCATGAAGGCCGTTCGGCTGCACGCATACGGCGGCCCCGAGGTGCTGCGCCATGAAGACGCGCCCGTTCCCGAACCGAAGCCGGGCGAGGTGCTCGTTCGCGTTCGCGCGGCCGGCATCAATCCCCCCGACTGGTATCTGCGCGAAGGCTACAAGGCGCTCCCGGCCGACTGGCGGCCGGCGGTGCCCTTGCCCGTCATTCCGGGGTCGGACGTGTCGGGCGTGGTCGAGGCCGTGGCGGCCGGCGTGCACGGCTTCGCGGTCGGCGACGAGGTCTTCGACATGGTGCGGTTTCCCAGCTACGGCGAGAGCGCCGCGTATGCCGAGTACGTTGCCGCGCCCGCGTCGGACCTGGCGCTGAAGCCCGCCGGCATCGATCACGCGCATGCCGCGGCAGCGCCCATGGCGGCGCTCACCGCCTGGCAGTTCCTGATCGAACTGGGGCACGACCATGCCAACCCGCTGCAGCCGCATCGCCATCGACCCGTGCCACTCGACGGCAAGAAGGTGCTCGTCAACGGCGCGGCGGGTGGCGTGGGGCACCTGGCCTTGCAACTGGCGAAATGGAAGGGCGCGCACGTGGTCGCGGTGGCCTCCGGTGGGCAGGCGGCGTTCCTGCGCGAACTCGGGGCAGACGCGTTCATCGACTACACGCAGGGCGCGCCAGAAGACGCCGAGGCCGCGCGCGACCTCGACCTGGTGCTCGACACCCTCGGCGGCGCCACCGCAAGCCGCTTCCTGCGCACGCTCAAGCGCGGCGGCGCGTTGTTCCCGGTGTTTCCGCTCGGGTTCTCGGGCGCGGACGAAGCTGCGGAGCGGGGCGTCGTGGTCTCGGCGACGCAGGTGCGCTCGAACGGACAGCAGCTCGCATCGCTGGGGCGCTTGCTCGAAGCGGGCACGCTGCGCGTCGCCATCGACAGCAGCTTCGCGCTCGCGGATGCGCAGCAGGCCCACGCGCGCGCGGCGCGCGGGCACATCCGGGGAAAGATCGTGCTCACGGTCGGGTGATGCGCTACGCAGCCGGGCGTCGACCGTTTCGCGGCCGTTCCTCGACCGTTCCTCGACCGTCCGCTTAAGCCTCCCCTAAGATCCGCGGCACACACTGCCCTCCGGCAGCCCGCTTTTCTTCTCCTCCTCCCTCCCTCGGGGGCTGCTCTTGACCCGCTGCGGCGGGTTTTTCTTTGCGCATGCGGGGTGCTCGCTCGAAGCCATGAACAACTTGCAGGCATTGCAGTCACTCGGGATCTCGCTGCCGAGCCCGGCCTACATCTTCGGCGTGGTGCTGTTCGGCCTCATTGGCATCGCGCTGTACCGCTACGCGAAGCGCACGGGCCGCCGCCGAAGCAAGTGGCTGGCGGTCGCGCTGATGCTCTACCCCTACGCGGTCTCGCAGACCTGGTTGCTCTACGTGGTGGGCGTGGCGCTGTGCGCCGGTGTGTGGCTGGACCGCGGCTGAGCCAGCCGGTTCAGCCTTCGGCAGTTCAGCCTTTGGCAGTTCAGCTCTTCGCCAGCTTGCGCCGCGCCTTCACCGCCGAGGCCAGCCCCTCGAGCACCGGCACCGTCTGCGCGAAGCTGATGCACGCATCGGTGATCGACACGCCGTGCTTCAGCGGCACGCCGGGCTTCAGGTCTTGCCGCCCTTCCTCGAGGTGGCTCTCGATCATCAGGCCCGTGATGCGCCGCTCGCCGCCCGCGATCTGCGCCGCCACGTCTTCGGCGACCACGATCTGGCGCTGGTGCTGCTTGCTGCTGTTGCCGTGCGACACATCGATCATCACCTGCGGCCGCAGGCCGTTCGCCAGCAGCGCGTCGCAGCTGGCGGCCACGTCCGCGGCGGAATAGTTGGGCGCCTTGCCGCCGCGCAGGATCACGTGGCAGTCGTCGTTGCCGCGCGTCTCGAAGATCGCGGCCATGCCCATCTTGGTCATGCCCATGAAGGCATGCGGCGCGCGAGCGGCGAGGATGGCGTCGGCCGCCACCTTCACGCTGCCGTCGGTGCCGTTCTTGAAGCCGACCGGGCAGCTCAGGCCCGAAGCCAGCTGCCTGTGGCTCTGGCTCTCGGTGGTGCGCGCGCCAATGGCGCCCCAGGCGATCAGGTCGGCAATGAACTGCGGGCTCAGCAGGTCGAGAAACTCGGTGCCGGTGGGCAGGCCCAGCGTGGTGAGTTCGAGCAGCAGGCGCCGCGCGCGCTCCAGGCCTTCGTTGATGGCGAAGCTGCCGTCCAGGTGCGGGTCGTTGATGTAGCCCTTCCAGCCGACGGTGGTGCGGGGCTTTTCGAAATAGGCGCGCATCACGATCAGCAGGTCGTCCTGCAGCGAATCGGCCACCGTCTTCAGGCGCTGCGCGTACTCGATGGCCTGGTCGTGGTCGTGGATGGAGCACGGCCCGACCACCACCACCAGCCGGTCGTCGCGGCCGTGCAGCACGTCGGCAATGGCCGCGCGGCTGGTTTCGACCAGCGCCAGCGTGTTGTCGCGCACCGGCACGCGCTCCTGCAGCAGCGCGGGCGTCATGAGCGGGCGCACCGCGCCGATGCGCACGTCGTCGATGCGGGTGGTGTCCAGGGTGCTGTCGCGGGAGCCGACTTCAGCGTCGTGCAGGGGGTCGTCGAGGCGGGGCATGGTCGTGGTGGTCTTGGTTTCGGATGAAGCTTGCCCGTCTATTGTCCTCTCGGCGGCGCCCGCGGCCGAGAGGCACCCCCTGCGAGAACGGCTGCGTCAGCCCTTCACGAGGCCGCCGTCGACCACGAGGTTCTGGCCCGTCACCGCTCGCGCCCATGGCGAGGCGAAGAACAGCACGGCGTCGGCGAATTCCTCCGGCGTGGTCACGCGGCGCAGCGGCGTGGACGCGGCAATCAGGTCGAACACCGCCTCGGGCGTGCCGGCGCTCGCGTCGGTGGTGCGCAGCAGGCCGCCCGACAGCATGTTCACCGTGATGCCGTCCGGCCCCAGGTCGGCCGACGCGGTGCGCGTGAGCGAGAGCAGCGCGGCCTTGGCGGCCGTGTAGTCGTGGTACGGCACCACGGGGTTCTGAAAGAGGTTGGTGCCGATGTTGACGATGCGGCCGAAGCCCTGCGCGCGCATGGCGGGCAGGGCGGCCTGCAGCGTGTGGAGCGCACCGCGCACGCTGCCGTCGAACTGCGCGGCGAAGTCGGCCCAGTCGATGTCGCCGACCTTCGCACGCGCGTCGCCGTTGAAAGAGAAATCGGCCAGCGCGTTGTTGACCACGGTGGTCACGCCGCCGCCGAAATGCGCCTGCGCCTTGGCGAACAGGTCGGCGACCTGCGCCGGGTCGGTCACGTCGGCCTGCAGCGCCACGGCACGCGCGGGGCCCAGCGAATGCGCCAGCTCTTCGGCGGCGGCGCGGCTCGCACGGTAGTGCACGACCAGGCGGGCGCCTTCACGCGCGAAGGCGCGTGCAATGGCGTGACCCAGGCCGCGGCCGGCGCCGGTGACGAGAACGGTTTGCTCGGATATCTGCATGGAGGTGGCTGTGTTGCGGGGGAGATGGAGGAGATGGGGAAGAAGGGCAAGCGTAGAGGCACGGCCTCGTGGCCCGCAGGATTGTGCCGCTGCCGTCGCGCCTCTGCGTTTCGCCGCCCGCATGCCGTGCGCGGAACGGCCTCGTGTCACCCGGCCTGCTCGACCCACTGCGCACGCCACGCGGGCGCATCGAAGGGGTCGGCGAAGTACTGCGTCTCGCGCGCCACCTTCGCACCACTGAACTCCATGATGCTCACGGTGAAGGCGCTCTTGCCCGCGTAGTCGATCGCGTACTCGGTGACCCACAGCGCGCCCTCCCCCACGATGCGCCGCACCACGAAGCCCGAGGGCTTGCCGGGGTGGTGGCTGCGAAGGGCTTGCAGGTTGTGCCGGCCGTGGATCACCTCGCCCGACTGCGGGTAGGTGCACACGGCATCGTCGTGGTAGATCTCGTGCTCGGCCACCTGGTCGCCCGCGGCGGAGGCCGCCCAGTGCCTGTCGAGGGCCGTTCGAATGTCATGCGCCTGCATCGTCGACCTCCATGCGGGCGCGCCTGCTGGCGGCATCCGCGGCAAGTGAAAACCTGCATGATGCGCGCCATGAGCACCACATCTCACCCCGCCTTCGCCGCCTTCGATAACCCCGACGTCGTCGACAAGTACGCCGAGGGCCCGCGACGCAACGTACCGGGCTACACCAGCCTGCTGACCATGACGCGCATCCTGCTCGCGGAGCGCGTGCCGCAGGAGGGCCGCATGCTGGTGGTCGGCGCCGGCGGCGGCCTGGAACTGGAAGAGTTCGCCCGCGCCCACCCCGGCTGGCATTTCGACGGCGTCGACCCGAGCGCCCCCATGCTCGAGCTTGCCGCGCGCAGGCTGGCGCCGCTGTCTTCGCGCGTGACGCTGCACGAGGGCTACGTGCAGGACGCGCCCACCGGCCCTTTCGACGCGGCCACCTGCGTGCTGACCTTCCACTTCGTGCCGCGTGAAGATCGCGTGCCCATGGCCGCCGAAATCCGCCGCCGGCTGAAGCCCGGCGCGCCCTTCGTCGCGGCGCACATGAGCGTGGAAGACGACGAGCGCGACCTGTGGATGTCGCGCTATGCGGCCTTCATCACCGCGTCGGGCACCAGGCCGGAGCAGGCGGCGGCCGCACGCGAGAAGGTGCAGCGCGAACTGCCGGTGCTGTCGCCCGCGCAGGACGAGGCCATCCTGCGCGAGGCCGGATTCAGCGACATCCGCCTGTTCTACGTGGGCTTCACCTTCAGGGGCTGGGTCGCCACGGCCTGACCTGGGGGTGGTGCGCGCTCGATGCGCGCTCAATGCGCGCGTGGTGCCGCACCGCATGGTGCGGTGCTCAGGCACGGGCTTTCACCCGTGGAAATCCGGTCCCACCGGATTCCGTAGAAATAACGGATTCACACAAATTACGAGTGTGTTGCGGGCCGCGCGGGGGCAGAATAATTTGCATACAAACGCAATACACCCGCGCCATGACACTCGACCAACTCTTTGCCAATGCCGAGTCGCTCCCCACGGTTCCGAGGGTCGTGGCCGACCTGATGGACATGCTGCGCGACGAAGAGGTGTCCTTCGCGGCCGTGGCGCACCGCATCGAACTCGACCAGGTGCTCGCGGCCAAGGTGCTGCAGATGGTCAACTCGCCCTTCTTCGGGCTGCGCCGGAAGATCTCGTCCATTCAGGGCGCCATCCTGATGCTGGGGCTGTCCACCGTGCGCTCGCTGGTCGTGAGCTCGGGCCTGTCGGGCGCCTTCAGGAAGGTCGAGGGCGTCGACCTGCCGGACTTCTGGGCCCACAGCCTGCGCGTGGCATCGGTCGCGCGCTACCTGGCATCGAAAACGCGGCGCGCCGACGCCAACCTGGCCTTCACCGCCGGCAGCATGCACGCCATCGGCCACCTGCTGATGGCCCAGGCAATGCCGGGCCGCATGGCCGCGCTGAATGCCGCCCACCCGTTCGACGCGCTGGGCCGCGCCCAGCTGGAACGCGCGGAGTTCGGCTACCACTACGGCGACGTGAGCGCATCGCTCGCGCAGCGCTGGGACTTCGCCCCCGAGCTGGTCGGCGCGCTGTCGAGCTTCGTGAACCCGATGAATTCCGCGCACGCCGACAAGCTCGGCGGCGTCCTGCACCTGGCCGTGTGGCGCGTGGCAATGGAGCGCCAGGGCGTCGACCTGAGCCACGTCGCGGGCCTCTGGCCGAGCGAGTCGGCAATGGCCGTCGGCATCACCGAAGCCATCGTGCATGAGATGCCCGCGCCGCGCGTGCTCGCGGCGGAGCTGGAGTCGATGATCGCCTGAGTGCGCGTTCGGTTGCCGGAGGGAGGCTACGGCCGGGCTACGATCCGCGCTCACCAGCCAACCCCCGACACTCCGACATGCGCAAGGAAGACTCTCGAGATCCGTGGATCGACCCCTCCCAAGCGCCGACCGCAGCGGCATGGGAAAGATCTTTGAGGCCGGCGAAATCATCGAGCGGTCGCATGTGGGTCTTGATGGGCGCAGTGGCCGTCGCCATCGTGGCCTACCTAACATTCGACAGCTGGCGAGGTTCAACGACTTCATCGACGCCAGCCAAACGACAGGTCGCACCTTCCGCCCTACCGGACCCGAAGGCCTCCTACGGCCCGCAGAACGAACGCCAGGCACTCCCCGAGCCGTCGTCGCCACGCACGCAGCGCTTCGCGAAGTGCACTTCGCCTGCCGGAGCAACGACGTACTCCGACCGGCCTTGCCCCAGCGGCACACGGGCCGGCGAAGTGTCGGTAAAACCCGATCTCAACCTGGCCGATGGCATGTCCGACGATGCCAGGCAGGCGTCGATGCAGAACAACAGCGCCATCGCGCAGTCCGTTGTCGAGCATGAGCGCCGCGTGGCCATGAACGTGGACGCCTCCGCATCGGAATGTGCCTCCCTGAACGCGTTGATCGCCTCGATCGACGCCGCGGCGCGCCAGCCCCAACCCGCGTTCGAGCAAGACCGCCTCAAGGACCAGCGCAGACGCGCGCGCGACCGGCAGTTCGCGCTGCGTTGCGGCTGACCGATTGCCCCACGGTTCGTGCCGCGCGATGCAAAGCCGCGGGAACGACCGAGCTCGGCCCACCAAGTTCTAGGAGTTGCCTTCCTGCCGCAATGCCGTCACTTCGCGCAAGCGCTGGTGCGCCCCACTGTCCCACGCAATCGCCTGCTGGTTCTTCGCCTGCAGGTAATGGTGCGTGAAAACCGCCAGGTAGGCCTCCAGCGTCTGGTCGGCGACGTGTTCACCCGCCAGCTTCATGCACAGCGCGGCCACTTCGCTGGTGCAGAAATGATCGTCGCGGCCGGAGCGGCGCAACTTGTATTGCGTGATCTGCTCGGGCTGCAGGCTCAGCACGGGCAGGCCATCGAGGTACGGGCTGCGGCTGAACATCTTGCGCGCCTCGCCCCAGGTGCCGTCCAGCAGGATGAACAGCGGGCGCTTGCCGCCAGCGGCCGCATCTTCGGCGGAAGGCACGCTGACGACCACGCGCTCCGGCGCGGCGTACTGCCCCGGGAACACCACGTAGGGTTGCCATTGCGGATCGGCCAGCAAGGCCAGCAGCGCAGGGTCGGTCTCGGTGCGCGCCCAGCCGAAGGCGAAGGTGTCGGGCACCACGTCGGCAATCAGCCAGCCGGTGTTGGTCGGCTTGAGCGGCTCGATGTCGGCCATGAGCAGGCACACGCCCGCGCGCGTGGCCACCGGCGGGCGCAAGGCGCACATGCAGTGGCTGGGCAACAGCCGGCAGCCGGCGCAGCGCTCGCGCTTGAAACCGCCACGGGCAAGAAAGGGTTTGACGCTTCGCGCCAGGCGCGCGGCGCGAAGAAGGGAAACGGCGTGGGGCATGCGCCGATTCTCGGCGGTGAACGGCGCGTGGCCCATCACCTAGCAGAAGCCGCCGCGCGGCACGCGCCTCTCAGGCCTGCGATTGCAGGCGCACGACTTCCTGCTTGAGAAACTCGAGGAAGGGCTGTCGAAGCGCCTCCTTCGTGTACGAAGGCAATGCGATGGGCGGGTTCGCGCCGGTCGCCAGGCTGTCGCCCTTCTCGGAAATCTGCAGGTCGCCGGCATCCACCTGCGCCAACGCGATGCGCAACGGCGACTCCATCAGGTCCTTGCCGTACAGCGCCTTCGATGTCAGCGCGAAGCCGTAGGGGCCGCCGAACAGCGGGAAATCCACCAGCGCGAACCGCAGCGTTTCGTCGGCAGGGATCTGGAACTTGCCAGCCACCTTGCCCAGCTTCTTCGACAGCTTCGGGTTCAGCGGATCAAGCAGCGTCTCGGCCGCGTCGTGGTCGGCCACCAGCCCGGCCAGCGTCCATTCGCGCGACTGCGCCTGACGCTGGCTGCCGTGCTGCGCGTGGTAGTCCAGCACGGGGCCGATCACCTGCGCCAGCAACACCTCGCACCGCGTCGGCAGCACGGATTCGGGGCACTGCGCCAAGGCGGCCCAGTCTTTCCAGGCCTTGTAGTTCGCCAGCAGCGACGAAAGGAAGAGCGCGACGTCTTCCGTCCGCGTGGGCAGGGCCTGGCCGCGCGCTGGCGGCGGCGCGACGGACAGCACCGTGAAGTCGTCCTGCGCGTAGATCGCCTGGTCGGTCAGCAGCCATCCTTGCGAGGTGCGCTTGCCGCTGAACCGGTTCATCGCGTGATAGCCGAGAAACAAAAGCGGGATCTCGTCGCCCATCGAGGGCTTGGGCAGGTACATCTGCTCGACCGCCTGCGCGAAGACTTGTGCGGCGTCTTCGTGCTCGGGGTGGTCGACCTGGTCGGGCAAGAAGACAAAGGCCGACAGGTCCGCGTTGGACGGCCTCTGCAGCTGCTGCTGCACTTGCGCGCGCAGCGCGGCACCGTGTAGCGCCCGCTCTGGCGGCAGCGTGGCGAGGTGGTCGGGGAAAGACGAAAAGACAAGTGACATGTTTGAACTCCCTCCTGAAAACCGACTGTAGCCTGCCGAGATGGCCCGGGCCCAGCGAGAAAGCCATGCCCGAAAACTCTGCGCGAAGACCACGCCTTTTGTTTGCAGGAGTGCGTCTTCTGCATGAACAGCAACAGCCTTCACGCACCGTCGCTATGCGGCGAGACGCCGTTCCGCGTTCTCCGCAGACAGCACGAACACCGCCGCGAGCAGCGACAGCACCGACGACGCCAGCATCACGCCGAGCACGGCAAGGTGCGCGTTCGCGGCATCGACCACCAGCCCCGACAGGAAGGCGACGATGCCCGCGCCGATCACCGTCAGCGCCGAGGCCAACCCCGACGCCGTGCCCGCGAGGCCGGGCCGTATCGACAGCACCCGCGCATTGGCCGCAGGCATCGTCAGCCCGTTGCCCAGGCCCACGCACACGCACGGCCCGAAGAACGCGAGCGGGTGCGTTGCGCCGCAGGCCATCAGCACCAGGCCGACCGACAGGCCCACACAGGTCAGCACGCGGCCCGCGAGGATGAAGCCAGCGGGCGTGTGCCGCGCGCCGGCATGCCCGACCACATAGCTGCCGGCAATGAAGCCTGCCGGCACCAGGCCCATGCAGAGGCCGAGTTGCGTGCCCGACATGCCTCCCAGTTGCGCCGCCACCAGCGGTGCCCCGCCAAGGAACGCATACAGCGTGCCGATGCCGAACGCCATGCACAGCGCATACGCCCAGAAGCGCGGCGAGCGCATGAGCTCCCCGTAGCCCTTGACCTGCAACGCGACGGAACGGGTGCGGTGAAGGTTGGTCTCCCTGAAGCAGAAGGTCACCAGGCACAAGCCGACCACGCCCAGCACCGCGAACGCGATGAAGTTGGCGCGCCAGCCAAAGAACGAATCGAGCAGGCCGCCCGCGGTCGGCCCCAGCATCGGCGCGACGGCCCACGCCGACGAGACATAGCCGATGCGGCTCGCCGCCCCGCGCTCGCCGGACGTGTCGCGAATCGCAGCCAGCGACACCGCATAGCCCGCGATGACGGTGCCCTGGCACAGGCGGCACAGCAAGAAGGTGACGATGTCGTTCGCCAGGCTGCAGCCGATCGACGCCAGCGTGAAGACCGCCAGCGCAACCAGCGCGACGGGCTTGCGCCCGAACCGGTCCGACAGCGCGCCCGCGACCAGGTGCGTGAACGCGGTGGCAATGGCATAGCCCGCGACGGCCGTATTGGCCAGCGCGTAGTCGGTGTGAAGGTCCCTGGTGATGCCCGGCAGCGAGGGCACGAACATGTTGACGGGCAGCACCGCGATGGCGGACAGCGCGATGAGCACCGGAAGGCGCGGCGCCTCGCGTGAATGCATGGCATGCATGGCGATGGAACTCCTTGGCACGGCACGCCCGAAGCGTGTCGGGCGGACCTGGATGGATGGGTGGAAGGAACCGATCAGCAAGGGTCGCGTGGTGGCGCGGCCTTGATCCACTCGTGCCGGGTGCAACAGGAGTCAACGCGTCGCCGGTCCTTGTGAGGTCCGGCGGCATGCCGGGCATTTTGCCGCAGCCGGCTTTACCGACCAAGCTGCTTGAAAACGGACTGTTTCGGTAGGAGGCTGCGATAGACTGCCCGCATGCCCAGGCCGACCAAGAACGAAATAGACGCAGAGATCATCGACCGCGCAGCCGGCCTGTTCGCCAAGCACGGTTTCGAGAACACATCGCTGCAACAGATCGCGGACGCGGTGCGCTACTCCAAGGCCGGGCTGCTGCACCACTACCCCAGCAAGAACGCCATCTACGAGGCCGTCTTCAGCACCTGCCTCGACTCCATGCAGATGATGCTGGCCAGCGTGGAAGGCCTGCCGCCCGGCATGGCGCGCGACAAGGCCGTGGTGGAGTATTCCGTCGACTTCACCTACGACTGGCCGGGCGTGTCCGCCTTTGCCAACCGCGTCGCGGGCAACGAGGAAGACGTGGACCCGCGGCTCACCGAAATGGGCCTCGTCATCTACCGCGCGCTGGGAACCGACCTGGCCAGCACCACGCTGGAGCGCATCGTGCGCATCACCAGCGCGCTCTCCGGCCTGGGCATCACGGCCATGCTGGCGGCGCGCATGAACCTGAGGCGCGAATGGCGCGAGGACATCGTCACGGCGGCCATGAACGCGCTGGGCCACACGAGCAAGCGCAAGCCAAAGCCCCAACTCGCGCCCAAGCCGGCCGCTTCATGACCGGCCGGGCGAGCCCGTCAGCTTGAACGACATGACGCCGCGCTCCGCGCAGAAGGAAATACGCAGCTCCGGCATCAGCGGCGCGACGGCGACGCCCAGCGCGTAGAACCCCCAGCAGATTGCGCAGAGCCCCGCCAGCGCGGCAAGGGCCTTCCAGCGCCCCCTGGCGATCGAGATGGCGGCATGCAATACGTTCAATGAATGGTTCCTTGTGTCGGGCGCGCGCGTTGCGTCGGCAATGCCACGCCATCGGTGTCCCTGCGGCGAGGGAGCCGATTATCTACCGATTCGGTCGGTTTGCAACCACCACGGTCTGGAGGCTGGGCAGCGCTCGGCCCGCGCCTGCAGCCGTCAAGGCCCCCGCCAAGTCACCCGCTCAGGCGGCCGGCAGCGACTTTTTCACATGCGCCGCGAACGCCGAAGTGAGCGCCGTCGGCGCCTCGCGGTCGAACGCGAGCTTCACCCCCACGCTCGGCAACTCGGGCAGCCCGTGGTCCGCGCCCAGCACCTCCAGGTCGTCGGGCACGGCCGTTCGCGTCAGCACGATCACCGCCTGCCCCGAGCGCGCCATGCCCACCAGGCCCGAGAGGCTGCTGCTGGCGTAAGCGAGCCTGTAGGCGCGGCCCGCGGCCTCCAGCGCCTGGCGGGGCAGCACATGGTCCAGCGCATCGGGCGCGCCCAGCGCCAGCGGCAGCGGGTCGATGGCCGCGGCGGCGGCACCGCGCTGCGCCACCCACACCAGCGGCTCGCGGCGGATCACGTCGTCGCCCACGGTGGTGCCAGGCACCGACACCAGCGCCAGGTCGACCGCATGCCGCGCCAGCAGCTCGTGCAGGCGCGGCGTGGGCGCGCACATCACCTCCACGTGCACGCCGGGGTGCAGGCTGGCGAAGCCTTGCAGCAGGTACGGCAGGAACACGACCGCGTAGTCGTCGGGGCAGCTGAAGCGCAGCACGCCCGACAGTTGCTCGCCGCGCAGCTCGGCCAGCGCATCGTCGTGCTGGCGCAGCAGCTCGCCGGCATGCGCCAGCAGGCGCTCGCCGGTGGCGGTGAGCGTCACGCCGCGGCCGGTGCGGTACAGCAGCGGCTGCCCGACGATGCCTTCGAGCCGCTGCACCTGCATGCTGAGCGCCGACGGCGTGCGCCCCACGCGGGCCGCGGCCTGGCCCAGCACGCCGGTCTCGGCAATGGCGACGAAGCTGCGCAGCAGGTCGATGTCCAGCGACTGGCTCACGGCATGAATTCCCTTGATGGCTGAGTTCAAAACTATTCGCTTCCCGGCGCGGGCGCCGCTGCGTAATGTGCGTCATTTTGAAGCGACAGGCACACCCATGAGCAGCAACGACGACCCCCGGTTCTGGCAACACGCCCGACAGCATCTGGTGCGCTACGGCGGCACCTTCGAGCCGCTGATCATCGAGCGCGCGCAAGGCTGCTTCGTGTACGACGCCGACGGCCGCGGCATTCTCGACTTCACCTCGGGCCAGATGAGCGCCCTGCTGGGCCACTCGCACCCCGACATCGTCGAGGTGGTCTCCACGCAGGTGCGCACGCTCGACCACCTGTTCAGCGGCATGCTCTCGCGCCCGGTCGTCGAGCTGGCCACGCAAATCGCGCGCCACGCGCCCGGCGACCTGGAGCGCTGCCTGCTGCTGAGCACCGGCGCGGAGTCGAACGAGGCGGCCATCCGCATGGCCAAGCTGGTCACGGGCAGGCACGAGGTGGTGGCCTTCACGCAGTCGTGGCACGGCATGACCGGCAGCGCCGCCGCCGCCACCTACAGCGCGGGCCGCAAGGGCTACGGCCCCACCGCGGCCGGCTCGCTGGCTATTCCGGCGCCCAACGCCTACCGCCCGCGCTTCACCACGCCCGACGGCGAGCTCGACTGGCGGCGCGAGCTGGACGACGGCTTCGAGCAGGTCGACCGCCAATCGACGGGCGCGCTGGCCGCGTTCATTGCCGAGCCCATTCTCAGCAGCGGCGGCATCCTGGAGCTGCCCGCGGGCTACATGGCCGCGCTGAAGCACAAGTGCGCCGAGCGCGGCATGCTGCTCATCGTCGACGAGGCGCAGACCGGCGTGGGCCGCACCGGCCTGATGTTCGCGTGCGAGCGCGACGGCGTGGCGCCCGACATCCTCACGCTGTCGAAGACGCTGGGCGCCGGCCTGCCGCTGGCCGCGATGGTCACCACCGCCGCCATCGAGGAAGAGGCGCATGCGCGCGGCTTTCTTTTCTACACCACGCACGTCTCCGACCCGCTGCCCGCGGCCGTCGGGCTGAAGGTGCTCGAGGTGGTGGAGCGCGACGGGCTGGTCGAGCGCGCGCGCACCGCCGGGGAGCGGCTGGTGCAGGGCCTGCACCGCCTGCAGTCGCGCCATGCCTGCATCGGCGATGTGCGCGGGCGCGGCCTGCTGCTGGGGCTGGAGCTGGTGTCCGACCGCCAGACCCGCGCGCCGGCCTCCGAGCTGGGCGAGGCCATCACGCGGCATTGCATGCGGCTCGGGCTGAGCATGAACATCGTGAAGCTGCCCTCGATGGGCGGCGTCTTTCGCATCGCGCCGCCGCTGACCATCAGCGACGCAGAGATCGACCTGGGCCTGGAGCTGCTCGACAAGGCGATAGAGACGGCCGTGAAGGAAGCGCCGCGCCAGGCCGCGCGCGGCTAGCACCGGCTAGGGTTGTCACTCTCTGGTGCGCCCGGAGGTTATCGACTATGTTTTGAAGGCCTCGCGCTTGCGCGTTGTCGCTTTCGGTCCGACCCAGACTTTCATAACATCGTTGGAGACCTTTTCATGCACTTCCGTTTCAAGCTGCTGGCCGTGGCCAGCGCGCTGTCCCTTTCGGCCGCCGCCTTCGCCGCCGACCCGATCAAGATCGGCGTGGACGGGCCGTACACCGGCGGTTCGTCCTCGATGGGCGTGAGCATGCGCGACGGCGTGCGCCTGGCGGCCGAAGAGATCAACAAGGCCGGCGGCGTGCTGGGCCGGCAGATCCAGCTGGTGGAGCGCGACGACGAGGCCAAGAACGAGCGCGGCGTGCAGATTGCGCAGGAGTTCGTCAACAAGGAGAAGGTGGTGGCCGCCGTCGGCTACATCAACACCGGCGTGGCGCTGGCCTCGCAGCGCTTCTTCCAGGAGGCGAAGATTCCGGTGCTCAACAACGTGGCCACCGGCTCGGTCATCACGCACCAGTTCGACAAGGACCCCGAGAACTACGTGTTCCGCAACGCCGCGCACGACAGCATCCAGGCCCCGATGATCGTGGAAGAAGCCATCGTGCGCCGCGGCTACAAGAAGGTCGCCATCCTGGCCGACTCCACCAACTACGGCCAGCTGGGCCGCGAAGACCTGGAGCGCGCGCTGAAGAACAAGGGCATCACGCCCGTGGCGGTCGAGAAGTTCAACATCAAGGACGTCGACATGACGGCCCAGCTGCTGAAGTCGAAAGAGGCCGGCGCCGAGGCCGTGCTCACCTACGGCATCGGCCCCGAGCTGGCGCAGATTGCCAACGGCATGACCAAGCTGGGCTGGAAGGTGCCGATCATCGGCAGCTGGACACTGGCCATGGCCAACTTCATCGACAACGCCGGCCCGGGCGGCGACGGCGCGCGCATGCCGCAAACCTTCATCCAGGAGCCGACCACGCCCAAGCGCAAGGCCTTCATCGACGCCTTCGTCGCCAAGTTCAAGCCCAAGAACAACCGCATGGATTCGCCCGTGTCGGCGGCGCAGGGCTACGACTCCATCTACCTGCTGGCCGCCGCGATCAAGCAGGCCGGCAGCACCGACGGCCCGAAGATCAAGGCCGCGCTCGAAGACCTGCAGGCGCCCGTCGAAGGCGTGGTGACCACCTACAACAAGCCCTTCACCAAGGCGGACCACGACGCCATCACCGCCAACATTCCGGTGTTCGGCGAGGTCAAGGGCGGGCGCGTGGTGTTTGCCAGCGCCGACGACCAGAAGAGCGCCGGCACCGTGCGCCTGAAGGACGCGGCCGCCAACGACGCGCTGCTGAAGAAGTAGGAACCAGGAACTGCCCCCGGGCGCCGCCGCGGGAACAGGTCGTGCGGCCTGTTCCCCGGCGGCGAATTTTCAGGTCCCGCTTTCCTGCGAGCCGCCATGCAAATCCTTACCCAACTTGTCTTCAGCGGCATTGCGCTGGGCATGATCTACGCCGTCATCGCGTTCGGCTACCAGCTCACCTTCGCCACGTCGGACACGCTGAACTTCGGCCAGGGCAACGCCCTGATGCTGGGCGCCATGGTCGGCCTCACGCTGGTGAACCTGGGGCTGAACTACTGGCTGATGATTCCGCTGGTGTGCCTGTTCGGCGCCTTCCAGGGCGCGGTGGTGGAGCGCATCGCGGTGCGCCCGGCCATCAAGATCAAGTCGGAGTTCGGCTGGATCATGTCGACCATTGCGCTGGGCATCATCTTCACCAACGTGGCGGAGAACGTGTGGGGGCGCGACGACCTGAAGTTTCCTTCTCCGCTGCCCGAGTCGCCGCTTCACTTCCTGGGCGCCAACGTGCTGCCGATGGAAATCCTGGTGGTCATCGGCGCGCTGCTGATGATGCTGGCGGTGGAGCTATTCAACCGCCGCTCCATCTACGGCAAGGCCGTGGTCGCGACCTTCAACGACCGCGACGCGGCCAAGCTCATGGGCATCAACACCGGGCTGGTCATCACCTTCTCGTATGCGCTGTCGTCGATGACGGCGGCCTTCGCCGGCGTGCTGATCGCGCCGCTCACGCTCACCGGCGCGTCCATGGGCGCGGTGCTGGGGCTGAAGGCCTTCGCGGTCGCCATCATCGGCGGGCTCACCAGCGGCATGGGCATCGTGGTGGGCGGCATCATCCTGGGCATTGCAGAGACCACCACCGGCTTCTATCTGAGCACAGGCTACAAGGACGTGCCCGGGCTGGTGCTGCTGCTGATCGTGCTGGCCGTGCGGCCCTCGGGCCTGTTCGGCAAGGCCGCCATCAAGAAGGTATGAGCATGGCAACGAGCGCGGCGCAATGAACCCCGAAAAAATGAAGACCAGCCACCTCCTCCTGGCCGTCGCGGGCGTGGCCGCGCTGCTGCTGTTCCCCATCGGCATCGACAACCCGTACTACATCCACCTGCTCGAGACCATCATGATCTACGCGATCCTGCTGTTCGGGCTGGACATCGTGGTGGGCTACACCGGGCAGGTGTCGCTGGGCCATGCGGGCCTGTTCGGCCTGGGCGCGTACGCGGCCGGCGTGCTGGTGTTCAAGCTGGCGGCGCCGTTCTGGATCACCGTGCCCTTCGCCATCGTGTTCACCGCCGGCTTCGGCGCGCTGCTGGCCCTGCCGGCGCTGCGCGTGTCGGGGCCGTACCTGGCGATGGTGACGCTGGCCTTCGGCACCATCATCCAGATCCTCATCAACGAGATGAGCTTCCTGACCGACGGCTCCATCGGCATCAAGCTGGAGAAGCCTTCGCTGTTCGGCCACAAGCTGGACGACCGCGAGTACTACTGGGTGGTGGCGGTGCTGATGGTGCTGGCGCTGGTGGTGGTGCACCGCATCCTGCGCTCGCACCTGGGCCGGGCCTTCGAGGCGCTGCGCGGCAGCCCGGTGGCCTCCGACTGCATGGGCGTTTCGGTGTACCGCTACAAGGTGTACGCCTTCGTCATCAGCGCGGGCTTCGCCGGGCTCGCGGGCAGCCTGTATGCGTACTCCGAGCAATACATTTCGCCCAACTCGTACAACTTCGAGCTCACGGTGCTGTTCCTGCTGGCGGTGATCATGGGCGGTCGCAAGAGCCGCATCGGCGTGATGCTGGGCGCCACCATCATCGTGCTGCTGCCCAAGCTGCTGGACGACGTGGTGCTGTTCCGCTACGTGTCGGTGGCGCTGGCCGTGCTGGTGCTGGCGGCCGCGGTGGTGGCGGTGAAGCGGCAGCGCGCCACGCCCGCGCAGATGGCCATTCCGGTGGTGGGCAGCATCGCGCTGGCGGGCCTGGCCTTCTGGCTCGACGCCATGACCGACTGGCGGCTGTCGATCTTCGGCGTGATCATGCTGTTCGTCATCTACTACCTTCAGGACGGCATCGTCGGCTTCGTGCGCAAGGCGCTGAACATGCGGCGGCCCGTCGCGGCGGTGACCACGACGAACCTGGCGGCCGCACCCACCGACGCCGTGTCCGTCGCGGCCCACGCGGGTGGCAGCGACGAGGTGCTCGAAGCCACCGGCGTGCTCATGCAGTTCGGCGGGCTGAAGGCGCTGAACAACGTCGACCTGCGCATCAGGCGCGGCACCATCCACGGCCTGATCGGTCCCAACGGCTCCGGCAAGAGCACGATGATGAACGTGCTCACCGGCATCTACGTGCCCACGGCCGGCGCCATCTCGTTCGGCGGACGTTCGCTGGTGGGGCGCACCTCGGCCGACATTGCGCTGTCGGGCATTGCGCGCACCTTCCAGAACGTGCAGCTCTTCGGCGAGATGACCGCGCTGCAGAACGTGCAGGTCGGCCTGCACCACAGCTTTGCCAGCAACCTGCTCGACGTGGCGGTGCACACGCCGCGCTACCGGCGCGAAAGCATCGCGGCCGTGCAGCGCGCGCTCGGCCTGCTGAAATTCGTCGGCTTGGAGAGCTTCGCCACCGAGGAGGCGCGCAACCTGCCCTACGGCAAGCAGCGCCTGCTGGAGATTGCGCGCGCGCTGGCGCTCGACCCGCAGCTGCTGCTGCTCGACGAGCCGGCCGCCGGGCTCACCGCGCCCGACATCAAGGAGCTGATCGCCATCATCCGCAAGATCCGCGAGCACGGCGTGACCGTGATCCTCATCGAGCACCACATGGACGTGGTGATGAGCATGTGCGACACCGTCTCGGTGCTCGACTTCGGCCAGAAGATCGCCGAGGGCGAGCCGGCCCGCGTGCAGGCCGACGAGAAGGTGATCGAGGCCTACCTGGGAGGCACGGCATGACCCGGGCCCAAACCGCACGCGCAGGTGAACAGGCAGGGAGCGCCTCATGCTGACCATCCAGAATCTTTTCGCGGGCTACGGCAAGGTGCAGGTGCTGCACGGCATTTCCATCGAGGTGCCTCGGGGCAAGGTGGTGACGCTCATCGGCTCCAATGGCGCGGGCAAGACAACGACCATGCGCGCCGTGTCCGGAATGATCGCGCCCACCGCCGGCGAAATCACGCTGAACGGCAAGCGCATCGACGGCCTGGAGTCGTACCACATCGCCAAGCAGGGCCTGGCGCATTCGCCCGAGGGCCGGCGCGTGTTCGCGACCATGAGCGTGACCGACAACCTGACGCTGGGCGCCTTCCCGCGCCTGACCGGCAGCCGGCCGCGCGGCGACGTGGCGGGCGACCTGGAGCGCGCGCTCGAACTCTTTCCGCGCCTGAAGGAGCGGCGCACCCAGCTGGCCGGCACGCTCTCGGGCGGCGAGCAGCAGATGCTGGCCATGGCGCGCGCCGTGATGCTGAACCCCGAGGTGGTTCTGCTCGACGAACCGTCGATGGGGCTGGCGCCGATCCTCGTGGCCGAGGTGTTCCGCATCATCGAACGGCTGAAAAGCGAAGGCGTGACGATGCTGCTGGTGGAGCAGTTCGCCGCCGCCGCGCTGGGCGTTGCCGACTACGGCTACGTGCTGGAAAACGGCCGCATCTCGCTGCACGGGCCGGCGGACAAGCTGCGCAACGACCCGGCCGTGAAGGCGGCGTACCTGGGCGGGGGCGGCGGGCACTGAGCAGCCGCCCGCGCGGCCCTTACGACTTTCGCGTCGGGTCGTGCCCCCAGTTCATCAGCGAGTAGCGCCACGGCGTTTCGCTGACATCGCCTTCGGGGCGCTGCGCCAGGTGCCGGTGCACATAGCCGACCACCTTGCGCATGTGCGCGATGTCGCCGGGCGTCAGGTCGTCGCGCCGCTTGCCCAGCAGGCGAACGATGCGCCTGCCGGAGCGGTGGCCGACCGACTCGCCGCCCGCCTTTCCCTTGAAGCCGACCTCGCGAGACTCCGGTTTCGCCAGCCAGTGTTCGAGTTGCGCGGGGGTCATGTTCACGGCGGCTTCGAAGTCGTGAAGCACTTCTTTCACGCGCGTCGCATCGGGGTGGGGACCGGTGGTCTTCGTTGCCATCGCTTCAGCTCTTTCCCGGCGAATGGCGCTTCAACGCATCGGCCTTGTGGATGGCGGTCTTGCCGGTCTTGTCGCTCTTCACCTCGTACTGCGGCTCGGCCTCGGAGGCCTTTGCCACGTGGCCTTTGACGTGCGCGGTCTTGGTCACCTTGCGCACGACCTTGCCCGTGGTTTCGCCTTGCGACGTTTGCCACTCGACGGCGTCGCCCGCTTTCGGCTTGGTTTGCATCGCGGCTCCAGGGTTTCAAAGGTTGAACATGCGCTTCTGGAGCGCGACAACGTCAACCTATCCGCCCCGCCACGGTGCGATGTAGGTGAACGCCGCTTGTGAACGGCGGCGTTTTCCATGCGCCCTGCCAGATCCGTTCAACCTAGCCCGTTCAGCGAAACCCGCTCAACGCGCGCTGCCCACGACCTCCCGCACCACCGCCAGGAACGCGCGCAGCCCCGCCGGCACATGCCGGTGCCCTGGGTAGTACACGCACTGCCCCGGAAAGGCCGGCGACCAGTCCTTCAGCACCTCGACCAACCGACCGTCCGCGATGTACGGCGCGGCCTCGTACTCGCTGGTCCAGGCGATGCCCGCGCCGTCGAGCGCGGCCGCGATCATCAGGTGGTGGTTGTCCAGTGTGAGCGGGCCCTCGGCGTCGATCGATACACGCTTGCCGTTCTTCGCGAAGTCCCACTTATAGAGGCCGCCGCTGGCGAAGCGCGTGCGAATGCAGCTGTGCGCGGCCAGGTCCGCGGGCGTGCGCGGCTTCTTGCGCCCCGCGAAGTACGCGGGCGAGGCCACCGTGGCGAAGCGCAGCGGCGGCGTGCAGGGCACGGCGATCATGTCTTCGGGCACGCTGTCGGCGGCGCGAATGCCCGCGTCGAAGCCCTGCGCCACGATGTCGACGAAGCGCCCCTCGGTCACGATGTCGACCCGCATGTCGGGGTAGCGCCGCATGAACTCCAGCACGATGGGCCCCAGCACCATGTGCGCCGCCGCCTCCGACGCATTGAGCCGCAGCGTGCCGGCGGGCGTGTCGCGAAACTCGTTGGTCGCCTCCATGGCCGCGGATATTTCGCGCAGCGCGGGCTGCACGCGCGCCAGGAACCGCTCGCCCGCCTCCGACAGCGCCACGCTGCGCGTGGTGCGGTTGAACAGGCGCACGCCCATGCGCTGTTCCAGCGCCGCGATGGCATGGCTCAGCGCCGAGGGCGACAGGCCCAGCTCCGCCGCCGCGCGGCGAAAGCTGCGATGGGTGGCCACGGCCACCACGGCGTTCAGTTCGAGCAGGCCGGCCTTTTCGGCGGTCTTGGCGGTCTTGGCGGTCTTGGCTGTCTTCGTGGCCTTTGTAGCTTTGAAGAGCTCACCAGCCTTGGATGTCTTGGTCATTGTTCTGTTTCCTGCATCTCTTCATGCGAGATTGGGTGGATTGTTTCATCAGTCCATGCGCCTTAACTTCGATGCTCGACCACCAGAAAGGGCTTCTTTCACCATGACCGCTTCCACCCTCCCCGCCAACAAGACCGTGCTCATCACGGGCGCCTCCACCGGCTTCGGCCGATCCGCCGCGCAGCTGTTCGCCCACCGCGGCTGGAACGTGATCGCCACCATGCGCGAGCCGGCCGCCGGCGGAGCGCTTGCGGCGCTGCCCAACGTGCTCGTCACCCGCCTCGACGTGCAGGACCTCGCCAGCATCGACGCGGCCATCGCCGCCGGCATCGCGCGCTTCGGGCGCATCGACGCGCTGGTCAACAACGCGGGCTTCGGCCTGTTCGGTGTGTTCGAGGGCGTCTCGCGCGAGAAGGTGCAGCAGCAGTTCGACGTGAACGTGTTCGGCGTGATGGACGTCACCCGCGCCCTGCTGCCGCACCTGCGTGCGAACGGCGCGGGCACCATCGTCAACGTGAGCTCGGGCGCGGGCGTGTTCGGGCTGCCAATGATCTCGCTCTACACCGCGAGCAAGTTCGCGCTCGAAGGCTTCTCCGAATCGCTGTCTTACGAGCTGCGCTCGCAGGGCATCGCGGTGAAGATCGTGGAGCCCGGCGGCGTGCTCGAGACCGGCTTCGGCCACCGCTCGGCGTCGGAGGCTTCGCAGGCCGCGGCGCCCGCCGGCTACGACGCTTTCGTGAGCGGCGCGCTGAAGGTGTTCGACGGCATGCGCTCGGCGCGCCTGGCCACGTCGGACGACGTGGCGCAGGTGATTTTCGAGGCCGCGAGCGACGGCACCGACCGCCTGCGCTACGTGGCGACGAAGGACATCGAGCCGCTGGTGAAGGCGCGGCGCGAGACGTCGGAAGACGCGTACATCGCGCTGATGCGTTCGACGTTCACGAACGCTTGAGCGCGTTCTGCATCATCGACGCACGCTAACCGGTCAGCGCCTCGCACTGTGCTTCGATCTGCCCGTGCAGCAGGTTCAACGATGCGGCAAGAAGCCGCCGAAGCGATTCGCGCTGGGGTGCGTCGAGCAGCGGTGCCGGGTCGGCGTTCGACACGGCGCCGTCGCGCCGGTCTTCGTCCCAGCCGAGCAATTGCACCAGCGTTTGCGCGCCCTGCACCACGTCGCGTGCGTCGTTGAGAAAGGCAGCGCGGTGCCGCTGGGCGGCATCGACCTTGTCGACCTGCACCCATTCGAAAGGCTTGAACTGGGCGGTCGCGCGAAAAGGTGAAGAGGGGCGACCGTCATCGGTGCCCGTGTTTGAAGCAGTGGCCATAGGGCCTCCCAAGGATGTCGATTTGCAACAACCGACGCACCCACTGCTAAACGGGGGCGGCAGCTCGAACGGGTTAGCAGACCGGGACATCCTTGCGAACACCGGCAGGGCGCGAGCCCTCCCATTCGAGCCGCCTAAAAAAGCAGCGTGAACGAAAAAGCCGCATCCCCTGTGCGGTGACTGCGGCTTTCGTCGCAGGATGTCTGCGGGCTGCTAAACCCGACCCCGTTCATCACGAGGCAGGCGGAATGTACGCGTTCTTGAGAGGGACAGTCAAGTCAAGCTGCCGTCGCGCGGTCACCCTGATCGCGGGCCGAGCGCGTTGCACACCCTCCTTCAAAGGTGGCGGCAGCTCCAACAGGTTGGCGTACCGGGACATCCTTGCGAACACCGGCAGGGCGTGAGCCCTCCCATTCGAGCTGCTTGGAAACCAGCGTAACCCACAAAGCCGCATCACCTGCGCGGTGAATGCGATTCTGGTCCTGCTCAGGCTTCAGCCGATGCAGTTTGCAAGCCTTCGCTCTCGCTGCGCGCATAGCGCCCGGGCGGCATGCCCACGTGCCGCGTGAACGCCACGCCGAAGGTGCTGACCGAGCTGTAGCCCGTGCGCTCGGCAATGTCGGCGATGGGCAGCTCGCGCTGCCGCAGCATGCGCTTCGCCAGCGCCATGCGCCAGGCCAGCAGGTACTCCATCGGCGCCATGCCGACGGCGCGGCTGAAGCGCTCGAAGAAGGCCGAGCGCGACATCGCGGCCTCGCGCGCCAGTTGCACGACGCTCCACGGCTGCGCCGGCCGCTCGTGCATGCGCCGCAGCGCCAGCGCGAGCCGCGGGTCGGCCAGCCCGCGCACCAGGCCCGGCGATGCGGAGGTGCTGGCCGTGGAGCGCAGCGCCTCTATCAGCAGCACTTCGAGCAGGCGGGCCATCACGATGTCGCGCGCGGGCCGCTGCGCACGCGATTCGTCGCCCACCAGTTGCACCAGCGTCGACAGCCTGCGCTCGTCGCGCACATGCACCCATTGCGGCAACAGCGGCACCAGCAATGCGGCATCGGCCGAGCCGAACTCGCAGGTGCCGACCAGCATGCGCACGTCGACCGCGCCCTGCGGATCGCCGACGCGCGCGCCGCCGGGCATCGCGACGACCGGCGTTTGCACGGCCTCGCCCTCGCGCGGCGGTTCGCGCCCGAGGCTGCAGGTGGCAAAGCTGCGCGCGGCGGGAATGAGCACGAAGTCGCCTTCGGCGAGCGTGAGGGTGTCGCTTTGCGTGCCGGTGCCGGTGCCCGTGCCGGTGGTGCTTGGGGTGCTGCCGGTGGGGCTGTCGATGCGCATGTGGCATCCGCCTTCGAGCATCACGAAGTAGAACGGCCGGCTCACCTCAGCGCGGCGCACGGCCCACGGGGCCGAGGCGACGACCAGTTTCGAAAACGGCGCGCCCGGCTGCAACAGCGAGACAACTTCTGCAAGGGGGTCGGTCATGCTGGACGATCTCGACAAGAATTCGGACTTTGAAGTGTAGTGAGTCCTGAAGCCGGCACGTATCGTCCGGGCATCGTCAACGCAAAGGAGTTTCTGATGACTGCCGCTTCCCACACTGTTTCCACCGTGTTGATCACGGGTTGCTCGTCCGGCTTCGGCCTCGAGACGGCACGGTTTTTTCTCGACAAGGGCTGGCACGTGGTCGCCACCATGCGCACGCCGAACGAAGACCTGCTGCCGCGCTCGGAGCGGCTTCGCGTGCTGCCGCTGGACGTGACCGACCCCGAGAGCATCCGCCGCTGCGTGGAGGCGGCCGGGCCCATCGACGCGCTGGTCAACAACGCCGGCGTGGGCCTGCTGGCGCCGCTCGAAGGCACGGCGCTGGCCGGCGCGCGCGAGGTGTTCGAGACCAACACGCTGGGCACCATCGCCATGACGCAGGCGGTGCTGCCGCAGTTTCGGCAACGGCGCGCGGGCGTGGTGGTGAACGTGACGTCGAGCGTCACGCTGAAGTCGCTGCCGCTGCTGTCGGTGTACACGGCGAGCAAGGCGGCGGTGAACGCGTTCACGGAATCGCTCGCGCTGGAGCTGGCGCCGTTCGACGTGCGCGCACGGCTGGTGCTGCCCGGCCGCGCGCCCGGCACCGCCTTCGGCGCCAACGCCGGTCGCCTGAGCAGCGGCGAGGTGCCCGAGGCCTATGAAGACTTCAAGCAGCGCGTGTTCGCCGCGGTGCGGAGCATGGACACGCCGGTGACGCATGCGCAGGACGTGGCGCTGGCGGTGTGGCAAGCGGTGACCGACCCTGCGGCGCCGATGCGCATTCCCGCAGGGGCGGATGCGGTCGAGCTCGCGGGCACGTTGACGGGCGCCTGAATGCCGCTGCGCGCGCAGGGCGTGCGGCCTCTTCAGGCAGCGCTCAGACCAGTTGCAGGTCCTTGGGCGCCACGCCGTCGAACACCCGCGCCAGCTGCGCGGGCGACAGGCCGTACATGCGCTGGAACAGCCCGCCGAACACCGCGCGGTATTCGTTGAGCACCGGGTAATCGCGGTTCTGGAACAGCGTGGCCTGCGTGAGCGCCTGCTGCTCGCCCACGACGCGCCCGCCCGCCTGCGCGGACAGGCCCCCGCCCAGCACCCAGTACACCGAGCCGTGGCCGTGGTCGGTGCCGCGGTTGCCGTTCTCGCGAAAGGTGCGGCCGAACTCGCTGATGACGACCACCACCGTCTGGCGCCATGCGTCGTCGCCCATCTCCTGCGCGAAGCCGGCCACGCCGCGGCCCAGTTCCTCGAAGCGGTTGGCCAGGTAGCCCGTGGCCGCGCCCTGGCCCACGTGCGTGTCCCAGCCGCCGACATCGACAAAGCCCAGGTCGTAGCGCTCGCGCATCAGCAGGGCCATGCGGCGCGCCACCAGCTCGAAGCCCTTGGCGGTCATGGCGTTGCGGCTGGCGGCGTCCATCTCGGCCTGCACGGCGCGCATGACTTCGTCGCGCACCTGGAAGCCTTCGGCCACAGGCTGGGCCAGCGAGGTGTTGCGGTACATGGCCGCGATGACCTGGCTCTGCCGCGCATCGATGCCCGAGCGCGCATTGCCCGCGAGCGCCATGTTGGCCGCCTTGGCGGTGCCGCGCAGCGAGATGGGCAGCTGGTCGGTGAAGGCGATGGGCGACACGTCGGTCACGGGGCCTGCACCGAGCACGCCGGCCAGCCGGTTGAGAAAGCCCGAGCGGTAGTCGCGGCGCTTGTCGAGCGCCTGGCCGAGCTCGATGGAGTCTTGCGTTTCGAAGTGGCTGCGCGTGAGGTCGTCGGTGCCGGCGAAGGCGATGAACGAGGCCTGCTTCTGTTGAAAGAGCGGCATCACGCTCTGCGCGAGCGCGGGGTGCAGGCCCCAGTTGCCATCGAGCGGCAGCGCGCCGTTCGGTTGGCCGGGGCGCGCGATGGCGATGTTGGGGCGCGAGGCGTAGTAGAAGTCGCTGCCGGTGGGCACGAGCAGGCTGCTGCAGTCGTACGCGCCGCGAAGGAACACGACGAGCAGCTTGGCGCCTTCGGCCGCGGGCGCGGCCATGAGCTGGCCGGCCGCGCCTGCGAAGGGGGCGGCGGCGATGAGTTTCAAGAGGTCTCGACGTTGCATGACGATGTGTCCTTTGTCCTTTGCCTTGTCTTGCTCCTTCCCCCTTTGGGGGAAGGTTGGGATGGGGGCACGACTGCGCTTGCAACCGCCACAGCGCTACATCGAACGCCGCTTGCCCCCACCCCTGCCCTCCCCCAGAGGGGGAGGGAGAAATACTGGAAACCGAACTCAGCGGCGCATCAACTCCGGCGACGCCAGCAAGAACGTATTCCACTCCTGCGGATTCTTCGCCTGCGCCAGCGCCTCGCGCGTGTCCGCGCTCAGCCCGACCTGCATCGTCCGCACCGCGCGCGATTCGGCCAGTTGCGGAAACGCCGGCCTCTCCAGCGGCCCTTTGTCGTCCGCGCGAAACAGCACCGCGCCGTTCGCGCCGATGGCCCGTGCGATCTCGAAGCGCGTGTTCATCTGCCCCGCGCTCGCCCACGCCGCTTCGTTCAGCGGATACCCGTCGGGCGTCTCGTGTCCGTACAGCGGCTCGCCCATGCGGTTGATCCAGCCCAGCATCGGGTTCACGTTCAGCGCCACGCGGTCGTCGTACGCCAGCCGCACGCCGGCCAGCACGTAGTGCACCGGGTCGCGAAACTTGCGCCCCAGCGAAGCTGAGAACTCGGGTGACTCGAACAGCGCCTTCAGCGTGACGGCGATGTCGCCGTCGCTGCCCGCGAAGGCCGCGGCCATGCGATCGACCAGCGCCTGCGGCGGATCGTCCGACACGAAGTACACGGCCAGCTTGCGCGAGACGAAGCGCGCGGTCGCTGGCGCGCGCGCCAGCCGGTCGAGCGCCTCGTCGGCCTCGGCCAGGCCGTGGCCTTGAATGGGCTGCCCCAGCAGCGTCTTCGCGCCGTAGTCATGCCGGTTCGGGTTGAACTCGAACAGCCCCTTGCGCACGTAGTCCGCCCGCAGCGCGGGCCGCACGTTCGGCGGCGGTGCGTCCAGCGGCTGCACGCTCACGCCCACGCCGGTGAGCACGCGCGCCAGCTCCTGCACGTCGGCCTGCGAGTAGCCGCTGCCCACGCCCAGCGTGTGCAGCTCCATCAGCTCGCGCGCGTAGTTCTCGTTGATGCGGTTGGCCGCGTTCTGCGCGTTGTCCAGGTAGCGCAGCATGGCCGGGTGGTGCAGCGAGGCGCCGAGCAGGTCGCGGAACCTGCCGAGCGCGTGCGGGCGAATGGCGTTCTCCTCGTAGTCGCCCACCATCGCGCGGATGTTGTCCTTGCGCAGGTTGACGTTGAAGTGATTCATCCAGAACCAAGTCATCTGCTCCTGCAGCTGGTTGGGCGAGTACAGCGCGCGCAGCACGAAGCGCGTCTGCGCTTCGCGTGCGAGGGTGTTCAGCTGCTGCTGGTAGGCCTGGCGCGCGGCCTTCTTCTGGTCTTCGTCGGGCAGCGCATCGGCCGCCTTGCGCTGCGCCTCGAGCTCGGTCACGAGCTGGTCGAGCGGCGTGCGCGAAATGGCCATGGCGTCGATCTGCGCCTGCGCCGCGGGCGGCAGCGGCGCGGGGCGCGGGTTGAGCTGGTCGCGCATCCACAGCGGGAGGCCGCGCTGCGCAAGCTGTGCGTCGCTGCTTGCGTTGGCGCCCCAGCTCACGCGGTCGAGCCAGCGCAGGCGGGTGGCTTCGTTCACCGGGGCGGAGGGCAGCGACACCGACACCAGCGCGCGCCGGTCGCCCGGCAAGCTGCCGCAGGCGGCGAGCAGGGCCAGCACGCATGCGCCGAGCGCCATCGACGAACGGCGCAGGGTGGCGTGGCCTTTCTTCTTCATCTTCGCGACTCCTGAGGGTGACAGCATTTCGAGGATGCCACTTCAACCGACGAAGCCGCGTACGCGTTGACGCTCTTTACCTTCGTAACGCCGCGCAAAGACGCCGCCCCGGCGCCCGCGAAGTCAGGCTACCGACAGGCTCGCCGGCGCAGCGCCGGCAATCTGGCGCAGCGCGCGTTCGAACACTTCCACGGGCTGGCCGCCGGAGATGAGGTGCTGGTCGTTGATGATGATCGCGGGCACCGAGTGGATGCCGGCGTCGGTGTACATGCGCTCGCGCTCGCGGGTCTCCTGCGCGAACTCGTCGCTGTTCAGGATTTCGCGGGCCCGCGTGGCGTCGAGCCCCGCTTCGGTGGCCGCGCGCACCAGCACCTCGGTGTCCGAAGGGTTCTGGCTGTCGGTGAAGTAGGCCTTCAGCAGCAGCTTCTTCAGCGCGGCCTGCTGGGCCGGGCCTTCGAGCTCGGCCCAGTGCAGCAGCCGGTGCGCGTTGAAGGTGTTGTAGATGCGGGGGCGGCCTTCGGCGCTGAACTCGAAGCCGACGGCGGCGCCGCGCTGGCGGATCATTTCGCGCGACTGGGCCTGCTGCTCGCGCGTGGAGCCGTATTTTTCGTTGAGGTGCTCGAAGGTGTCCTGGCCTTCGGGCGGCATCTGCGGGTTCAGCTCGAAGGGCTGAAAGTGCAGCTCCGCGGTGACGTCGGGCGCCACCTTGCGGATGGCCGCCTCGAGGGAGCTGAGGCCTACCGCGCACCAGGGGCAGGACACGTCGGAGACGAAATCGATCTTGAGGTGGGAAGTCATGGCGCCATTCTTCACGGCGCCACAACCCTTGGTGCGGGCAAGGTTTTCACCCCGCGCCGCACCGTTTCGAGCTCAGGCGCGTGCTGCGCCGTTCCTTGCTCAGGCGCGCGCAGCGCTCTTGGCCAGCCGTGCGTCCGACAGCGTCTGCTCGCGCAGGCGGTCGTACTCCTGCTTGTCCACCGGCACCGCGTCGGGCTTGCCCAGGTCCTTCATGTGGATGCGGTAGGTCTCGCGGGCGCTCATGGCGGCCAGCGCGGCCAGGATGGTCACCGCGAAGGTGATGGCGCCCACGGTGAGCCACACGTTGGTGGAGCCCGGAGGCGCCACGGCGGCGAACAGGGCCGGCAGCAGCGCGGTCACGGTGGTGCCCACGTTCTGCGAGATGGCCATGGCCGACACGCGGTTGCGGGTGCGGAACAGCTCCGGGTAGAAGCTCGGGAAGGTCGCGTTGTAGCCCTGGTACACGATGCCCCACATCAGCAGCGACATGCACACGGCCAGCGGCACGTTCTTGATGCTGATGGCGTACAGGTACGCGAACGACAGCAGCCCCGAGGCCAGCGCGCCGACGATGATGGGCGGGCGGCGACCGATGCGGTCCGACAGGTTGCCCACGTAGGGAATGACGATCACGGCCAGGATGTTGCCCAGCACCGGAATCCACAGGTACACGTCTTTCTGGAAGCCGATGCCGTAGGCGGCCTGCACGGCATAGGCCGCGCCGAACACCGTGGCCACCACCGGAATGACGTTCATCAGCGCCATGCACACCACGCGCAGCATGTCGGCCCAGCTGTCGGTAAAGGCCTGGATGATGGGCGCCTTGGCCACTTCGCCCTTCTGGTCGACTTCGGCGAAGGCCGGGGTCTCGTCGACTTCGCGGCGAATGATGTAGCCCGCCACGATGACCAGGAAGCTCAGCAGGAACGGAATGCGCCAGCCCCACGAGTTGAAGGCCTCTTCAGGCATGTAGTGCGCCAGCGGCAGGAACACGGCGGCCGCCAGGATCTGGCCGGCCTGCACGCCCTGCAGCGTGAAGCTGGCGAAGAAGCCGCGCCGCCCGAAGGGAGCGTGCTCGAGAATCATCGAGCTCGCGCCCGAAATTTCGCCGGCCACGGCGAAGCCCTGGATCAGGCGCAGCAGCACCAGCAGCGCGGGGGCCAGCAGGCCGACCTGGTCGTAGGTCGGCAGCAGGCCCACGGCCACGGTCGAGAAACCCATCAGGAACATGCACAGCACCAGCACCTGCTTGCGCCCGTGCGTGTCGCCCCAGTGGCCCAGCACGAAGGCGCCGATGGGGCGCGCGACGTAGCCCACGCCGTAGGTCGCGAGCGACGCGATGATGGCGGTCTTGGGGTCGCCCTTGGGGAAGAAGATCTGCGGAAAGATCAGCGCCGCGGCGGTCGCGTAGATGAAGAAGTCGTAGTACTCCAGCGCCGAGCCGATCCAGCCGCTTGCCGCGGCCTTCTTCGACTGGTGCCTGCCTTGCGGCTCATGGGCTGTGGTGTTGGCCATGTGTGGTCTCCAGTGTTGTTGACAGGTAAGTAATCAGAAAAAACCCAACGAATCAATCCTGCGCCTGGGAAGCCATGCGCGCCGGTGCATTGAGGGCACCGTACGCGTCGTAGCTGCCCACGCGTTGTGCGACCTCGAAAAACAGTCCGCCCTCGAAACTCTCGGTATAGATGTGCAGGTAGTCCCCGGCCGCCGAGCGGTCGAACAGCACGCCCGCCTCGCGCATGCGCGCCAGCAGCTCGGGTGCGAGGTCGATGCGCGTGGCCAGGTCGTCGTAGTAGTTGTCCGAAATGGGCACGAAGCGCGTGCCGTTGGCGCGCAGCCGCGCGGCCGTGTCGAAGATGTCGGCGCAGCCCAGCGCGATGTGGTGCACCGCGCCGCCGCCGGTCACGCTGAGCGTGCGCGCGGTGCGGGTGCGCTGGCTGAGCGACACGTTCAGCACCAGGCGCAGGCTGCGCTCGGCGTTGGCCACGCCGCGGCTGCGAATGAGCCCGAAGGGGTCGGCCAGCTCAAGGCTCTCGCCGGCCTCCAGCCCGAGCACGGCGCGCGTGAACAGCACCCAGGTGTCGAGCTGGTCGAGCGCCAGGCCCAGGGCCACGTGGTCGATGCGCTGCAGGCCGGCGTCGTTTCCTTCATGACCTGCTTCGGGGCCAGCGTCGGGGCCCGCATCGTCGAGGACGAAGTCGGCCTCGTACAGCCCGTTGGCGCCCAGCGCCTCGGGCACGAAGTGAAGCAGGTTGCCGCCCGGCGCCACGATGGCCGGCACGCGCAGCTCGTTGGGGCCGACCGGGCTGTCGTGCCGCTGCGAGCGCATGGCGGTAGCCCGGCCCACGGCCGCGAGCGGGTCGTCGCAGCGCACGCCCAGCGCGCACACCGAGGTGCCGTGCGCGTCGAAGCGCTGCCGCGCGAAGGAGTCGGGCTGGGCGTTGACGATGAGGTTGATCTCGCCCTGGCGGTACAGCGTCACCGCCTTGGAGCGGTGCTTGCCGATGCGGCGAAAGCCCAGCTGCTTCACCTGCGTTTCCAGCGCCGGGGCCGAGGCCTCGTCGGCCGCGAACTCGATGAACGACAGGCCCGACAGCGCCGGCACCGGCGGCGGGTTGAACAGCTCCACGCGCTGCGGTTGCACCGGCGGGGTGGCGGCCATGCGCTGGCGCGCCTCGCTCTCCAGGTACAGCAGCGAGCGCATCGCGTCCACCGCGGTGCGGCGGTTGGGCGTCTCGCGGAAGATGTCATTGAAGATCTCCAGCGACAGCGGCCCGGTGTAGCCCGCGCGCAGCACCTGCTCGAAGAAGCCGACGACGTCGAAGTCGCCCTGACCCGGAAACGAGCGGTGGTGGCGCGCCCACTGCAGCACGTCCATGGCCAGCAGCGGCGCGTCGGCCATCTGCAGAAAGAAGATCTTCTCGCCCGGAATGTGGGCGATGCCCGCGGGGTCGTCCTTCAGCGACAGCGTGTGGAAGCTGTCGAGAATCAGCCCCAGGTGCGGGTGGTCGGCCTGCTGCACGATGTTCCAGGCCTGGCCGTACAGCGAGGTGTGGCGGCCCCAGGCCAGCGCCTCGAAGCCCACGCGCAGGTTGCGGCGCGCGGCGCGCTCGGCCAGCTCGTGCAGCTGCGCGGCGGCCAGCGCCGGGTCGTTCACCGACAGCGGCGATGTGTTGGAGCAGCACAGCACCAGCGGCGCGCCCATGGCCTCCATCAGGTCGAACTTGCGTTCGGCGCGCTCCAGGCTGCGGCGGAACTGCGCCTCGGGCATGCCTTCGAAGTCGCGAAACGGCTGGTACAGGTCGATGCTCAGGCCCAGGTCCGCGGTGATGCGGCGCAGGTCGGCGGCGGTGCCCTTGAAGTTGATGAAGTCGGCCTCGAACAGCTCGATGCCGTCGAAACCGGCGGCCGCGACGGCTTCGAGCTTCTGGCGGAGGGTGCCGCTGAGCGACACGGTGGCAATGGAGCGGTGCATGGGGTGGACTTTAGAAACACCCGGCCCGCCCCACAATCTATTCAGCGCCCTCTTGATCGATGATCGATCAAATACGTCCGTTAATCGAACGAAATACGGGATACACCTAGGTCCGGCGACCCCGCAACGCGCCTCAAAGGCTGCGCCAGAAGTCGATCAGCAGCTGCGTGAACTCCACCGGGCGCTCGACCGCGCTGACGTGCGCGGCGTCGATGGTGGCCAGTCGCGCACCCGGAATGGCCGCGGCCATGGCCTCGGACATGGCCAGCGGCGTGGCCTCGTCCTGCAGGCCGCCGATGACCAGCGTGGGCACTGTGAAGCGGTGGTTGCTCTCGCGAAAGTCGATGGCGGCCACGGCGTTGCAGGCGGCGATGTAGCCCTGCGCGTCGGTGCGCACCAGCGTGTCGTGCAGCGCCTTGGCGGCGGCCGCGCCTTCGGGCGTGCCCACGAAGGCCGGCGTGAGCCAGCGCGACACCGCGCCGGACGCGATGGCGGCCACGCCCTTGGCGTTGACCGTGTCCTCGCGCGCGCGCCAGGGCGCCTGGTCGGGGTAGTAGGCGGCCGAGTTGGCGATGACCACCGTCTTCAGCAGCTCGGGGTGGCGCACGGCCAGCGCCTGCGCGGTCATGCCGCCCATCGACAGGCCGACGAAGTGCACGGGCTCGCCGCCGGTCTCGCGCTGGATGAGCTCGGCCGCGTCCTGCGCCAGCGTCTCGATGCGCAGCGGGCCGGGCACCAGCTCGCTGGCGCCGTGGTTGCGGTGGTCGTAGCGCAGCACGGTGTGGGCGCGTGCCAGTTGCGCGGCCACGGCGTCCCACATGCGCAGGTCGCAACCGAGCGCATGGCTGAGCACGACGAACGGGCCGCTGCCCTCGCGAACGACATTCAAGCGGGTCATGGTGTGGGTTCCTTTGTCGGGTGTGCAGGAGTTGGGGAAGGTTGGTGGTGCTGCAGGCGCGGCAGCCAGAAGAACGCGATGGCCATCAGCACGCAGCCCGCCAGCAGCATGGGCAGCACCATCGGCCAGGCGCCGTTGGAGTAGCGGGTGTCGACGAACAGGGCGGCGATCTGCCCCACGCAGAACGCGACCATCATCATGCCGAAGCCCGACCATGACACGGCCCGCCCCGCCAGGTGCGGCAGGTCGCCCACGGCGCCGGCCTGGCCGCAGGGCTGGTGGATGCCGTGGCCCAGGCAGTACACCGCGTGGCCCACCAGCAGCGGCACCGCGCTCAGCGGCAGCAGCAGGCAGCCCAGCGCCTGGATGACCGGGCCCGCCAGGCTCAGCGAGGCGCCCAGGCGCACCGTGCGCACCGGCCCGTAGCGGCGCAGCAGCGTGCGGCACATGGTGGTGCTGAAGATGTAGACCAGCGAGCCGCCGGCCGGAATCCACCCGTACCACGCGGGCGACCAGCCCAGGTAGCCGATGTAGACCATGGGCGACAGCAGCAGAAAGCAGAACAGCCCGCCGTAGGTGGTGGCCGCCACCGAGGCCCAGGCGCGGAACGAGCGGCTCGCGAACACGGCGCGGGCACTTCCGCGGGGCGCGGACGATTGCCCCTCGCCCGCGGCAAAGGGCTGGCGCGTTTCGCCGAAGGAGCGCCAGCACAGCGCGAACAGCACCGACGCATACACCGCCATCGCCACCATCACCCAGCGCCAGCCCGCGCCCTGCACCAGCCACGCGCCCAGCAGCGGCGCGGCCAGCCCGACCACGCCCAGCCCGGTGAGGCCGCGCGCCATCACGTGCGGGCCTTCGTGCGCGGGGTACAGGTCGCGCACCGCGGCGCGCGAGCACACCAGGATGGCCGCCATCGAAAAGCCCTGCAGCGTGCGCCAGCCGGCCAGCAACGCCACGCTGCCCGCGAAGGCGCCGCCCAGCGCGGCCAGCACGTAGCACCCGAGCCCCGCCAGCAGCACCGGCCGGCGCCCGAAGCGGTCGGCCAGCGGGCCGCACAGCAGCTGCGCGAAGCCGAAGGCCAGCACGAACAGCGTAAGGCTGGTGCTGGCCGAGCCGAGCTCCCTGGCAATGGCCGGCAGCGCGGGAAGGTAACTGTCGGTGGCCACCGGCTGCGCGGCGAGCAGCAGCGGCAGCAGCAAGGTGAAGCTGACGTCGAACCGGCCCTTGCGGGCGACCGGCGCGCTCACTTGCTCGCGGGTTGGGCTGCCGGGGCCGAAGCCGGGGCCAGCAGCCCCTTCTCGCGCAGGATGTTCGTGGCAATGCCGAAGGCATGGTTGGCCACGGGCACGCCGCAGTAGATGGCGGCCATCATGATCACTTCCTTGATGTCGTCGGGCGTCAGGCGCGACTCGCTCGGCCCGTCGAGCGCGGCGCGCACGTGCATCGCGAACTCTTCGTACGCGTGGATGCCCAGCATCATCGACAGCACCATGTAGCGGCGCGTCTTGTCGCCCAGCGCGGGGCGGCCCCAGATGTCGTTCCACGCGTGGCGCGTGATGAGCTCCTGGAACTCGGCGTTGAACTCGTTGCGGTTGGCCAGCGACTTGTCGACCCAGGCGTCGCCCAGCACGCGGCGGCGGTTGAGCAGGCCGGACTCGTAGCCCTCAGCGGGCACCACAGAGGCGGTTGGCACTGAGGAAGCCGTCGGTTCGGCGGGAAATTCGGGGGCGGTCATTGCGAGAGTTCCTTGTGTTCGGTGAGCCGGGCCTGCAGCGCCTTCACTTCGGCGAGCGCGGTCTGGCCGGCGTGGAGGGCGAGCGCGGGGTCGAACCATTCGTCGGCCGCGTCGCGTGGGAGTTCGGCGCGCAGCCGGTCGATGTTGGCGCGCATGCGCGCGGCGTCCACCTGCAGGCCGGGCAATGCGCCGGCCATGGCGCGCACGCTGCCGTGGGCGGACATGAGCAGTTGCGGCCATTCGCCCAGCTCGGCCTGCCAGGCGCCGAGCGCGCGTTCGTGCTGTTGCGGCATCGCGCCCAGCAAGGCGGCCACGCGCTGCGGTGCGCGGTGCGCGGCGGCAATGGCCACCATCGAGGCCACCGGGTTGCGCTTGTGCGGCATGGCCGACGAGCCGCCGCGGCCGGGCTCGCTGGGCTCCGTCACCTCGGCCACCTCGTACTGGCCGAGCAGCGAGATGTCGACCGCGATCTTGCCGAGGCTGCCCGTCATCAGGCCCAGCTCGCAACCCAGCGCGACCCATTCGTCGCGCTGCGTGTGCCAGGTGGCGCCGGGGTCGCCCAGGCCCAGTTCCTTGGCCATGCGCTTGCGCACCGCCGGGCCCTGCCCCTTCATCTGCGCCAGCGTGCCGACGGCGCCGCCCAGCTGCAGCTGCAGCGCGTGCCGGGCGGCTTCGCGCAAACGGATGCGGCTGCGCACCAGCGGCGCGGCCCAGCCCGCGCACTTGAAGCCGAAGCTGGTCACCGAGGCCGGCTGCATCAGCGTGCGCGCGAGCATCGGCGTGTCGGCGTGCGACGTGGCCAGGCGCAGCAGGGCGTCGGCGGCCTTGGCCAGGTCGGTTTCCACCAGCGCCACGGCCTCGCGCGTGACCAGCGCCATGGCGCTGTCGATCACGTCCTGGCTGGTGCTGCCGAAGTGCACGAAGGGCGCGGCGTCGGCATTGAACAGGCCCACGGCCTCGCGCAGCGCCTTCACCAGCGGAATGGCCACGCTGCCCGCGCGCCCGCTCTCGCGCACGATCTTTGCCACGTCGAACAGCTCGACCTTGCAGCTGCTGACGATGGAGTGCGCCGCGCTCTCGGGAATCAACCCCTCGGCGGCCTGCGCGCGCGCCAGCGCGGCCTCGAAGCGCAGCATGGCGTCGACGAAGGCGCGGTCGCTGAAGGCGCCCAGCGTTTCGGATGTGGAGAGGAAGCCTTCGAAAATACTCATGCGGTGACCTGGTCTTTCAATATTTCAATTGGGCCACGGCACGCAATTCCTCCGGGGACGCTGTGCCGAATCCGAAGAATTCGAGGTACGCCGGAATCATCTCGAACAGCATGTCGGTGCCCACCTGCACCTGGCAGCCCTTGGCCTTGGCCGCGAGCAGCAGCGGCGTGAACTCGGTCTTCATCACGACCTCGCCGACGAAGGTGCCCGCGTCGATGCGGTCCACGTCGAAGGGCATCGGGTCGGTGTCCTTCATGCCCAGCGGCGTGGCGTTGACCACCACGTCGTAGCCGGCCGGGTCTTTGGAGCCCGTGCTCACCTTCATCTGCGGATAGTTGTCGCGCAGCCGCGCGGCCAGCGCGTCGGCCGAGGCCTCGCTCATGTCGAACAGCATCAGCTCGGCGGCGCCGGCCGCGGCAATCGACGCCGCAATGGCCGAGCCCACGCCACCGGTGCCCGACACCAGCACGCGCGTGCCCTTGAACAGGCGCCCCTTGCGCTCCACGCCGCGCACGAAGCCCGCGCCGTCGAACTGGTCGCCCAGCAGCGTGCCGTCGGGCCGCTTCAGGATGGCGTTGCACGCGCCGGCCACGCGCGCGGTGGGCGTCACCTCGTCGACCAGCTGCATGGTGGTCACCTTGTGCGGCATGGTCACCAGCGCGCCGCGCAGGTTGCTGAACTTGAAGATCTGCGGCAGCGAGGCCGCGTAGTCCTCGGGCTTCACGCCCATGGGCACCACCACCGCGTCGATGCCGTGCTTGTCGAACCAGGGGTTGTAGATCATCGGGGCCTTGAAGGCCTCGGTCGGAAAGCCCAGGTGGGCGATGAGGGTGGTCTTGCCGGAAATCATGTCGTTCGTTTCTCTGGAACTTTGCTGAAGCGTTTGAACAGGTAGGCGCTCAGGCCACGCTGGGCGAGTGGTAGCGCAGCGGCTGCGCAATCTCGGCGTGCATGGCCGGCGGATAGACGATCTCGCGCAGGAAGTTGGCGTCGGCCTGCAGCGCGGTGGCCGCGTCGAGGTGGCCGAAGTAGCGCAGGTAGTGCGGCATCTGCTGGATGAGCATCTCGAAGCCGGCCTGCGCATTGAGCCCGCGCGCCCGTGCCGCGCGCACCAGCGGCGTGGGCTGGTTGCGCAGCAGGATGTCGAACAGCGCCGCGTGGCCGTCCATGCGCGTCACGTCCACCGGCAGCGCGTCGCCCTCGACCAGGCCCAGCGGCGTGGCGTTGATGACCAGGTCGTAGCCCTCGGGCGCGTTGCTTTCCACCGCGACCACGGTCGCGTCGAAAAAGGCGTTCAGCTTGGCGGCCACGCCGGCGGCCTTGCCGGCGGCCGTGTCGAAGAAGGCGATGTGCTCCGCGCCGTTCACGGTGCCGCCCTCGGCCAGCGCCACGCCGATGGCCGCGGCGCTCACGCCCGCGCCCAGGATCAGCACGCGCTTGCCACGAAAGGGAATGTTGCAGTGGTCGAGCGCGCCGATCAGGCCTTCGCCGTCGAACAGGTCGCCCTCGAGCTGGTCGCCTTCGGTGCGGCGCACCACGTTCACCGAGCCGGCCACGCGCCCGAACAGGCCGCAGCCGTCGAGCAGGTCGACCACCAGCGGCTTGTGCGGCGGCGCGATGACCATGCCGCGCACGTTGCGCGCCAGGAAGGCCGACTTGAAGAACACCGCGAAGTCGCGCACCGGCACCTGCATGGGCAGCAGCACCGCGTCGATGTCGTAGCGCTCGAAGGCGGCGTTGAACATGCGTGGCAGCCGCACGTTGCGAACCGGGTCGCCCGGAATCAGGTACGCCTGGGTGCTGCCGCGGATGGAATGGCTCATGTGCTTGCTTCCGTTCGTCAATCGCTCTTTTCGAGGCCGGATGCCGAGCTTTATAGTCGCTTTGCACAGTTCCTGCAGGCTTGCGTCCGGCCAAACGTGCGATTATCGAACTATAAAAATTGATGATCGTTCAAATCAAGGGTTTCCATGGGGTCCACCAGAGCACCGGGAGCTCCTTACCGAAGGCACACTTCCGCCCATGACGAAGGACAAGAACAGCACGGCGACCCGCCTGGACGGCGACCCCGACAACGGCTCGGCCCCGCCCGAGGGCCTGGACAAGCGCGACTGGATCGCCGGGCTGGAGCGCGGCGTGAGCATCATCGAGGCCTTCGACGACGCCAACCCGCGCCTGACCGCCAGCCAGGCCGGCCAGCGCACGAACATGACGCGCACCGCCGCGCGGCGCTACCTGCTCACCTTGCAGCACATGGGCTACGTGGCCAGCGACGGCAAGCTCTTCTGGCTCACGCCGCGCGTGCTGCGCCTGGGCCAGTCGTACCTGGAATCGGCCCGGTTGCCGCGCGTGGTGCAGCCCTTTCTGCAGCGCGTGGCCGCCGGCACCAACGAGTTCGCGTACCTGAGCGTGATGGACGGCGACGAGGTCGTCTACATCGCGCGCAACGGCCCCAACCGCAGCATGAGCACCGGCTACGTGCTGGGCGCGCGCGTGCCCGCGCAGGTGACGGCCTCGGGCATGCTGATGCTCGCGCTGCGCAGCGACGCCGAGCTGAACCAGTGGCTGGCCACCAAGACCCTGACCGTGTTCACCTCGCACACCATCGCCAGCATGGAGCGCATGCGGCTGGAACTGGCGCGCATCCGGGCGCAGGGCTGGGCGCTGTCGGAACAGCAGCTCGACCTGAACTCGCGCGGCATCGCGGCACCCCTGCGCGACCGCCACGGCACGCTGGTGGGGGCGCTGAACATCACGATGCCGATGGGGCACGAGAGTTCGGAAGACGCGGTGGCGCGGGTGCTGCCGGTGCTGCGAGAGACGGCGCAGGCGATGCGCAACCTGATCTGAGGCCGCTGACAGCATTCCGACAGCATCCCCCGGGCACCATCCGCGCTTTCAATCCAAAAGCGCTGGAGACACAAGCCCCATGTCCGATTCGTCCAATCCGTCCAATCTGCCCGACCTGCCCGACCTGTTCCAGACCAATAGCGCGCTGAACCGCCGCCACTGGCTGCAAGCCGGCAGCGCCCTCGCCCTCGGCGGCCTGCTCCCTTCGCTGGCCCGCGCCGAAGACGCCTGGCCCAGCAAGTCCATCCGCTTCGTCGTGCCCTTCGCCCCCGGCGGCAGTTCGGAAATCGTCGCGCGATCCACCGCCGCCGAGCTCTCGCGCACGCTGGGCCAGAGCGTGTTTGTCGACAACAAGCCCGGCGCGGCCGGCAACATCGCCATGAGCGAGGTGGCGCGCGCCACCGACCAGCACACGATCATCCTGGGCCACATCGGCACGCTGGCGGTCAACCCATACATCTTCGCCAAGCTGCCCTACGACGCCAACAAGGACTTCAAGCCCGTGAGCCTGCTGGCCAAGGTGCCCAGCCTGTACGTGGTGCACCCAGACGTGCCCGCGAAGAACCTGAAGGAGTTCATCGCCTACGCCAAGTCGAAGCCCGGCAAGCTCAGCTACGGCTCGGCCGGCAACGGCAGCGCGGGCCACCTGGCCTTCGAGTACCTGAAGATGACGGCCGACGTGTTCATGCTGCACGTGCCCTACCGCGGCACCGGCCCGATGGTGACCGACCTGCTCTCGGGCCGGCTCGACGCCTCGGCCATCGGCGCGGCGGCGATCATTCCGTTCATCAAGGCGGGCAAGGTGCGCTGCATCGCGACCGGCTCGGCCAAGCGGCTGGCGCAGCTGCCCGACGTGCCCACGGTGGCCGAGCAGGGCTTCCCCGGCTTCGAGATGACGCAGTGGTACGGCATGCTGGCGCCGGCCAACATCGCGCCGGCCAACCTGGCCAAGCTCTCGGCCGAGACGATGAAGGCCGTGAAGTCGCCCGACTCGATGCAGCGCCTGACCGCCGATGCGGCCGAGGCCGTGGGCGGCACGCCGGAGCAGTTCGCGCAGTTCATCGCGGCCGAACAAACCCGCTGGCAGAAGGTGATCGCAAGGGCAAACATCAAGCCGGATTGATTGCGCCAGGCCCTAGCATCGGCGCCATGCGCATCCTGCTGGCCGAAGACGAACACACCCTGGGCACCTGGCTCTGCAAGGCGCTGGAGCACGCGGGCATCCAGGTCGAATGGGTGGACGACGGGCGGCTGGCCGACCGGGCGCTGCAGCAGCGCGACCACGACGCGCTGGTGCTCGACCTGGGCCTGCCCGGCATGGACGGCCACACCGTGCTGCAGCGCCTGCGCAAGCGCGACCAGCGGCTGCCGGCGCTGATCCTCACGGCGCGCGATTCGCTGAGCGAGCGCGTGGCCTCGCTGAACGCGGGCGCCGACGACTTTCTTGCCAAGCCCTTTGCACTGGCCGAGCTCGAGGCGCGCCTGCATGCGCTGGTGCGCCGCGCGCGCGGCGTGGAGCACCCGCGCCTGGCCTGCGGGCCGCTGGTGTACGACGGCGCGCGCCGCCACTTCACGCTGAACGGCGAGGCGCTGGCCCTGTCGCCGCGCGAGCTGGCCGTGCTGCGCGTGCTGGTGCAGCGCAGCGGGGAGCCGCTGTCGAAGCAGCAGATATTGGAGCGCGTGTTCTCCGACGACGAAGAGGTGCACCCCGAGGCGGTCGAAGTGTTCGTCTACCGGCTGCGCAAGCGGCTGGACGGCAGCGGCGTGCGCATCGTGACGCTGCGCGGGCTGGGCTATGTGCTGGAAGCAGGCTGATCGAATGGGTGAACAGGTGAACATGTGAACGCACCGCCTCGATGGCACCAGCGGCTGGGGCGCTTGCGGGGGTTGCAAGGCTTGCAGCGCGCCAGCCTGTGGCAGCGCCTGGCCCTGCTGCTGTTCCCCGCCCTGCTCGTCGTGACCGGCCTCGAACTGTGGATGACGCGGCACGACGCGCTGGCCGCCGCCAACGCGGCCTACGACCGCTCGCTGCTGGGCGCGCTGAAGTCCATCGACGCCAACATCTCGACCGCCTCGGGCGGGCTGTCGGTGGAGCTGCCTTACACGATGTTCGAGTTCTTCGAGCTCACGGCCAGCGGGCAGGTGTTCTTCCGGGTGTCGACGTCCGACGGGCTGGTGGAACTCGGCAGCGCCGACCTGCCCGCGCCACCCACCGAACTGGCGATGGGCGTGCCGGCCTTCTACGACGCCACCTACTTCGGCGAGGCCGTGCGGCTCGCGGCCTACCGGCGCGACCTCGACCGCGCGCCGGCCGGCAGCACCGGGCGAAGCGTGCTCATCCAGGTGGGCGAAAGCACGCGCTCGCGGCAGGAGTTCAGCGCGCGCTTCGTGCGCAGCGCGGCGCTGCGCGACGGGCTGGTGCTGGCCATGCTGCTGTGCGGCACCGCCATTGCGCTGGCGGCGGCGCTGCGCCCGCTGTCGCGGCTGGCGCGCGAGGTGCAGGCCCGCACCAGCGACGACCTGACACGCATCGCCGACCACGACCTGCCCGCCGAGGTGCGCCCGCTGGTGGCGGCGGTCAACCAGCAGATGTCGCGCACGCAGGCGCTGGTCACGCAGCAGCGCCAGTTTCTGGACGACGCCTCGCACCAGCTGCGCACCCACCTGACCACCTTGCAGATGCAGGCCGACTACGCGCGCCGCGAGCAAGACCCGGCGCAGGTGCGCGTGGCGCTCGATGCGCTGGGCACCGAAATCGGCCGCGCCACGCGCAGCGCGCAGCAACTGCTGGCGCTGGGCCGCAGCGACACGGTGGCGGTGGAGCCCGCAGCCTTCGACATGGCCGCGTTGCTGCGCGAGGTGGCGCTCGACCTGCTGCCGCTGGCGCGCGCCAAACAGATCGACCTGGGTATCGACTTGGGCACCGACCTGGGCACGCGTTCGCCGACGCCCGAGTTCGTCGCCGTCGCCGACCGCGGCCTGCTGCGCGAGGCCCTGGCCAACCTCGTGGCCAACGCCATCGCCTACACGCCGGCCGAGGGCACGGTCACGCTCTTCGCGGCGGGCGATGCCGCGGGCTGGAGCCTGAACGTGGAGGACGACGGCCCCGGCCTGGGCGACGAGGAGCGCGCCGCGCTGGGCCAGCGCTTCCGACGCGGCGCACGCGCGGGCAAGGGCGGCTTCGGGCTCGGGCTGGCCATTGCGCGCTCCATCGCGCAGCGCCACCAAGGCGAACTGCGGCTCGAGGCGCGCGAGGCCGGGCGGGGGCTGCATGCGATCATCTGGTGGCCGCGCGCCCCCGTGCCAGCGCAGGCCCCGGCCCAGGCCCCGGTCCAAGCCCCGGTCCAGGTGCCGGCCGCCACTTGAAGCGCCGAACCCACGCTCCCTCATGCTTTTGCAGACCACCCGCCGCCACGCACTGCGCACGCTCCCGGCGCTGCTGCTGCCGCTGTTCGCCCCGCGCGCGATGGCGGCGGGCGACCCTTCCGAAGACGCCGCCGATTGCGTGATTCCCGCCAAGGCCGGCGGCGGTTTCGCGCTCACTTGCGCGCTGGCGCGCGACGCGCTGCAGGCTGTGCGCCCCGCGCGCCCGCCGCTGGGCCAGCGCTACCTGCCGGGCGGCATCGGCGCCGTCGCGTTCGACCGCATCGCCACCGGCAAGCTCGGCGGGCCCGGCACGCTGGTGGCGTTTTCGAGCGGCTCGTTGCTCAACCTGGCGCAAGGCCGCTTCGGCCCGCACGCGCCTTCGGCCGTGCGCTGGATCGCCACGCTGGGCACCGACTACGGCGTGATCGCCGTGCACCGCGACTCGCCCTACAAGCGCCTGCAAGACCTGGTGGCCGCGCTGCGGCAAGACCCATCGCGCATCGCCTTCGGCGCGGGCGGCACCGTCGGCAGCCAGGACTGGGTGAAGGCCGCGCTGCTGGTGCGCGCCGCCGGGCGCGACCACAAGGCGATGCGCTTCGTGTCTTTCGAAGGCGGCGGCGACGCGCTGGGGGCGCTGCAGGGCAAGCACGTCGATGCCTTCCCCGGCGATGCGGCCGAGGCGCTGCAGGCCATGGCCGGCGGCGCGGCGGTGCGGCTGCTGGCGGTGCTGTCGGCGCAGCGCCTGGGCGGCGCGCTCACCGGCGTGCCGACCGCGCGCGAGCAGGGCATCGACCTGGTGTGGCCGACCGTGCGCGGCCTGTACCTGAGCGCGGACGTGCCCGAGCCGGCCGTGCGCGCGTGGGTGCAAGCCTTTCGCGAGGCCAGCGCCGCGCCCGGCTTTGCTGCGCTGCGCGAGCAGCACGGGCTGTTCCCCTTCGCGCTCACCGGCGCCGCGCTCGACGACTATGTGCAGGCGCAGATCAAGGGCTACCAGCAGCTGGCCGACGAGCTGGGGCTGCGGCGCTGGAAGCCCTGAGCACCCGGCGACCGCCGCTGACCGAGTGCGGGCATCATGCGCATCCGACATTCGACGTTCGACAGCGCCTTGCCCGCCACTTCCTTTCCCCGCATGACCGAAGACACCCTCACCCAATACCTGATCGACATGCTGGCCGGCGGCCACTTCGAGATGGCCGACGACAACACCTTCTTCTTTCACGACGACGGCAACGAGTTTCCGTTCGCGACCATCGTGACCAAGGACAGCGCGTCCGACAAGGCCTCGCAGCTCGATAGAGGCGGGTTGTACCGCCTGAACATCGGCGTGAGCAAGGCCAGCTTCCAAGGGCTGTTCGGCGATGCGCAGGAGCCGGTCGACCACACCGCGCTCGACACGCTCATGCCGCACCCGGTGTACGCCAGGACGCATTGGGTGAGCGTGATCAACCCGAGCGCGAAGACCTTCGAGCGGGTGAAGCCGCTGCTTGCCGAAGCGCACGATCTGGCCATCGAGCTGGCAACCGAGCGGAACAGCGGCAGGTAGCCCCCGCCGGACCTCAGCGCGCCTCGGCGATGGTCTTCGGCTCCATGAAAGCCTCCATGCCGAACACGCCGAACTCCCTGCCGACGCCCGACTGCTTCACGCCGCCGAAGGGCGCGAGCAACTCGGGCGCGATGCGGTTCACCAGCACCGTGCCGGCTTGCAGCTGCTGCGCCACGCCGTGGGCGCGCTGCGGCTGCGACGAGAACACATAGGCCTGCAGGCCGTAGGCCGAATCGTTGGCGATGCCGATGGCGTCGTCCTCGTCTTCATAAGCGATCACCGACAGCACCGGCCCGAAGATTTCTTCGCGGGCGATGTCCATGTCGTTGCGCACGCCGGTGAACACCGTGGGCCGCACGAACCATCCGCGCTCCAGCCCCGCGGGCCGGCCTTCGCTACCCGCGAGCAGCGTGGCGCCCTGCGCCAGCCCGCGGCGAATGAAACCCTGGACGCGCTCGTACTGCGCCCGGCTCGCCAGCGGGCCGATGGCCGTGGCCGCATCGCGCGGATCGCCCACGCGCAGGCCCGCGACGATGGCGCCCAGCCGCTCGGCCACCTCTTTCATGCGCGAGCGCGGCACCAGCAGGCGCGTGCCCGCCACGCAGGCCTGCCCGTTGTTCATGAAGGCCGCGTTCACGGCCATGGGCAGCGCCACGGCCAGGTCGGCGTCGTCGAGCACCACGCTGGCCGACTTGCCGGTAAGCGCCAGGCTCACGCGCTTCATGGTGTCGATGCCCGCGCGGGCAATGGCCTTGCCCGTGGCCGTGGAGCCGGTGAACGACAGCTTGGCGATGCCGGGGCTGGTGCTGATCTCGTCGCCCACGTCGTTGCCGCGGCCGAGCAGGATGTTGAAGATGCCCGCCGGCAGGCCCGCGCCGTGCAAGGCCTCGGCAACCACCTGCGACTGGATCGGGCTCAGCTCGCTCGGCTTGATGACCGAGGCGCAGCCCGCCGCAATGGCCGAAGCCAGCTTGCTGCACACCGTGCCGGCCGTGCTGTTCCACGGCGCGATGAGGCCCGCGACGCCCACCGGCTCCATGACCACCGTGGCCTCGCCGATGCGGCGCGTGAACTCGTAGGCCTGCAGCGTCTTCGCCGCGCCCGCGAAACACTGCGAGGCGTACTGGCTCACCCACTGCGCACGCGAGAGCGGCCCGCCGTATTCCTCGATGGTCACGTCGCGAATGTCGTCAGTGCGCGCCAGCACTGCCCGCGAAAGCTGCTCGAGCATCTCGACGCGCTCGGCCTTGCCGGTGCGGCGCAAGGCCTGCTGCGCGCGGTTGGCGGCCGCAACGGCGCGCCGGGCGTCGTCGCGGTTGGCCAGCGTTGCCGTGCCGATGACCTGCTCCGTTGCCGGATTGACCGTTTCGACCACCTCGCTGCCCTGCACGGGAACGAAGGCGCCGTCGATGTATGCCTTGTCGATGTTCCACATGGTGTTGCCTTGCCTTTCGCGGGTCGTGACCCTGGGTGAATCGCTTGATGAGAACGAAGTCTAGGCAGCACCCATTGCCCTGGGAATATGATGAAACATGGATGTTTCATCACGAAAATCAGCACAATGCACAAGAGCGGACTGACCGAACTCGAGGTGGTGCTGGCGGTGGCGCGGCGCCGGGGCTTCGCGGCTGCGGCGGTCGAGCTCGACATGTCGGCCACGGCCGTGAGCAACGCCGTGGCCAACCTGGAGGCCCGGCTCGGCGCGCGGCTGTTCCACCGCACCACGCGCAGCGTCTCGCTCACCGAGGCGGGCCAGCAGTTCGTGGCGCAGGTGGGCCCGGCGGTCACGCGGATCCACGACGCCATGGCGGCGGTGACCGACAGCAAGGCCGCGCCGGGCGGCACGCTGCGCATCAACAGCTCGCTGGGCGCCGCGCTGATGGTGTTCGAGCCGCTGATGCTCGAGTTTCTGCGCCGCTGCCCTGGCATGACGATCGACATCGTCACCGAGGGGCGCCTGGTCGACGTGGTCGGTGAAGGTTTCGACGCGGGCCTGCGCGTGAGCTCGCTGGTGCCGCGCGACATGATCCGCGTGCCCATCACCGAGGACGTGCCGATGGCCGTGGTGGGCTCGCCCGGCTACTTCGAACGGCACCCGGCGCCGAAGAAGCCCGCCGACCTCGCGCAGCATGCGTGCATTCGCGCGCGCCTGCCCGGCGGCACGCCTTCGCCGTGGGAGTTCGCGAGCAAGGGAAAGGGCAAGGGCAAGGGAAAAGGCAAGGCGCTGAGCATGGAGGTGCCCGGCCCGCTGGTGCTCGACGCGCCCCTGCTGATGCTGCAGGCCGCGCGCCAAGGCATCGGCCTGGCGCAACTGGCGCAGTGGTACGTGGCGGACGACCTGTCCAGCGGCCGGCTGGTGCGCGTGCTCGACGCGTGGACGGCGCCCGCGCCGGGTCTGTGCCTGTACTACGCCGGCCACCGCCATGTGCCGGCGGGGCTGCGTGCGCTGATCGACCTGATCCATGAACTGCGCGGCGCCGGCAGAGCCGGTTGAAAGCCGCTTCGGCGCGGGGAGCGAAGACTCCCCCGGGCCGATTGCCGTCCGGCTTCGGTCCGCCTTCAGTCGATTTCAGTCCGCCTTCAAGAACACCTCATGCCCCGGCGCGAAGTTCGCGTGCAGCGGCAGCATCGCCCCGCCCAGCGCGCAGGCCTGCGCCCCCACGCCGCCCGCGTGCAACTGCGGCGGCCACAGGCCTTCCCAGTTGCACTGCGCCAGCGCCGCGCGGGTCTGCGCCAGCAAGGCTTGCAGCAAGGCGCGCGACATCGAACCGTCCATCACCACGTCCGCCAGGTCGAGCACCGCGGTGCTGCTGACGATGGCGTGCGCCAGCGCCAGCGACGCGGTGCCCAGCCACGCTTGCGTCGCCGCGGCGAAGGGCGGCTGCAACGCGCGCTCGTCATAGGCCGCGGTGGGGTCCAGTCCCTCGCCCTGCAGCCGCTGCTCCAGCTCCCACAGGGAGGCCTCGGCCATCACCTGCGGCGGCAGCGCGCCGCCGGCGCGCGCGGGCTGCATCGGCAACGAGGCCAGTGCGCCGGCATTGCCATGCGCCCCCGTGTGCAGGTGCGAGTTGATGACCAGCCCGCCACCCACGAAGGTGTCCACGAAGATGTACAGGAAGCTCTTCAGGTCGTGCCCGCGCCCGCTCACCAGCTCGGCCACGCAGGCGGCCACGGTATCGCGCGCGAAGCTCACAGGCACGTCGGTGCGCGCGCGCACCTCGGCGGCCAGGTCCATCTGGTTCCACAGGTCGGCCTGCGCCTTCGACAAGCCCAGCGTGCGGTGCCAGCCGCCGAGCTGGAACGGCGCGGCCAGACCCGCGCCCACGTTGCGCACGGCCAGCGCGCCGAGCCCGTCGCGCAGCCGGTGAATGTGCTGCGCAATGGCGGGCAGCAGTTCGTCGACGTCGGGAAAGTCGTAGCTGATGGCGTGGCGCTCGCGCACCTGCGAGGTGAAGTCGATCAGCAGCCACTCGGCGCCGCGCCGCCCCACCTTGATGCCGATGGCGAAGGCGCCGTCGGGGTTCAGCGCCAACGGCACCGACGGCTGGCCGATGCGCCCGCGCACGCGGCTCTGCTTGACGATGAGGCCGTCTTCTTCGAGCCGCGCGGTGATGAGCCCGATGGTCTGCGCGCTCAGCCCGGTGAGCCGCGCGAGGTCGGCCTTGGGCAGGCTGGTGTGCACGCGCAGCGCCTGCAGCACGGTGCGTTCGTTGAACTGGCGCATGCCGACCTGGTTGGAGCCGCGCGGCCGCAGCAGGTCCGGGGCACGCTCGGGAACGGGCTCGGGAGTGCGCTCGGGAACAGGGTCCGGCGAACGGTCCGCCACGGCATCGGCCGTGGGCGCGGTGGCGTCCGCATCAGGCATGCGCCTCCGCGGGCAACTGGTCGGCGGTCATGGCGCCGGTCATCACGGCGACGGTGTCGCTCATGCTGATCTTCTTCGGGTCGAGCACGGCCGCGCGCTTGCCCAGCCGCGCCACGTGGATGCGGTCGGCCACCTCGAACACGTGCGGCATGTTGTGGCTGATGAGCACCACGGGCAGGCCGCGGTCGCGCACGCGGCGAATCAGCTCCAGCACCATGTTGCCCTCCTTCACGCCGAGCGCGGCGGTGGGCTCGTCCATGATGACCACGTGCCGCGCGAAGGCCGCGCTGCGCGCCACCGCCACGCACTGGCGCTGGCCGCCCGAGAGCGTTTCGACCGCCTGCGTCATCGACTGGATGCCCACCTTCAGGTCGGCCATGCGCGCGGTGCTTTCCACCAGCATCTTCTTCTTGTCGAGCATGCGCAGCACGTTGCCCAGGAAGCCGGGGCGGCGCAGCTCGCGCCCGAGAAACAGGTTTTCGTAGATGGTCATGGCCGGGGCCACGGCCAGGTCCTGGTACACCGTCTCGATGCCCGCGCGGCGCGCGTCCAGCGGGTTGCGGAACTGCACCGGCTTGCCGTCGAGCAGGATCTGCCCTTCGTCGGGCACCACCGCGCCCGACAGCGCCTTGATGAGCGACGACTTGCCCGCGCCGTTGTCGCCGATCACCGCAAGGATCTCGCCCTCGCGCAGCTCGAAGTCGACGCCGTCGAGCGCGGTGACCTGGCCGTAGCGCTTCACCAGGCCCTTGGCCTGCATGACGATCTTGGGGTTGGTGACGGTGTTCATCAGCGGGCTCCCTTGCGCGAGAGCTGGTCGGCGGCCACCGCAAGAATCACGAGCACGCCCGTGACCAGCACCTGGTAGATCGACGACACGCCCATCAGCGTGAGCCCGTTGCGGAACACGCCCACGATGAGCACGCCGATGAGCGAGCCCAGCACGATGCCGCGCCCGCCGAACAGGCTGGTGCCGCCGAGCACCACCGCGGTGATGGCATCGAGGTTTTCCGTCTGCCCCGCGTTGGGGTCGCCCACGCCGGTGCGCGCCACCGACAGCAGCGCGGCAATGCCGTACAGCACGCCCGCGGCCACGTACACGCCCAGCAGCACGCGCTGCGTGGGAATGCCCACCAGCCGCGTCGCTTCGGCGTTGTTGCCCACCGCGTAGATGTGCCGGCCCGCGGCCGTCTCGCGCAGCACGAACCACGCGAGCGCATACAGCGCCACCATCAGCACCGAGCCCCAGGCCACCTCCGCGCTGCCGATGGTGAAGGTCAGCCCCAGGCCCGTGAGGCCGCCGGGCAGGTCGGTGATGGTCTGCGACGACGAATACAGCTGCGTGATCGCGAAGGCGATGTTCAGCGTGCCCAGCGTCACGATGAAAGGCGGCAGCTTGATGCGCGTGACCAGCAGGCCGTTGAGCAGGCCGAACAGCGTGGTCACGCCGATGCCGCACAGGATGGCCAGCGGCGCGGGCATGCCGAGCTCGGTGGCGAACTTGCTCATGATGATTCCGCCCAGCGCCATCACCATGCCGCACGACAGGTCGATGCCCGCCGTGAGGATGATCAGCGTCTGGCCGATGGCGATCACGCCCACCACCATCACCTGCTGCAGGATCAGCGACAGGTTGCCGCCCGTGAGGAAGCGGTCGGACTGCGTCGCGAAGAAGATGCAGGCGCCCAGCAGGGCCAGCCACGGCCCCAGGGCACCCCACGGGATGTGGTGCGTTGCGGATTTCGCCATCGAATGTGCCTCCCTTGGTTCAGCTGAAGGGCCGGGTGTTTACTTCTTGCCCCAGCACAGCTCGGCACCGGTCTTGGTGTCCTTGCTGTCCACGCCCGCCACGCTCTTGCCGGCGATGAGGGTCACGCCCGTGTCGACATAGCCGGAGGCCTTCTTGCCCGTCTTGGCGAACTCCACGCCCGCGGCCACGCCCATGGCGGCCATCTTCAGCGGGTACTGCTGCGAGGTGGCGGCGATGATGCCGGCGTTGGTGTCCTTGATGCCCTGGCAGCCGCCGTCCACCGAGACGATGAGCACGCCCTTCTCCTTGCCCGCGCGCTTCAGCGCGTTGTACGCACCGGCCGCGGCGGGCTCGTTGATGGTGTAGACCAGGTTCACGTCGGGCGCCTTCTGCAGGCAGTTTTCCATCACCGTCTGCGCCTTGGCCTGGTCGCCGTAGCTGTCGGCCATGCAGACGATTTCGGGCGCCTTCGACAGCTCGTTCGACTTCGCCTCGTTGGCCGGCAGGCCGAAGCCCTTCATGAAGCCGTTGTGGCGCTGCGCGCCCACCGGGTGGCCCGGCAGCAGGTCGAGCGCGACGATCTTCGCGGGCTTGCCCGCCATGGCGGCCTTGGCGTACTCGCCGATCAGCACGCCGGCCGTGTAGTTGTTGGTGGCGAAGAGCGCGTCGGTCGCGTCCGGCGGATCGGCCGGGCTGTCGAGCGCGATCACCATCACGCCCTTGTCGCGCGCCTTCTTGATGGCCGGCACGATCGCCTTGGCGTCGCTGGGCGTGATGAGGATGGTCTTGGCCCCGGCCGCGATCATGTTTTCCATCGCGGTGATCTGGCCGGCGTTGTCGCCGTCGGCCTTGCCTGCGCCCGAGAGCAGCTTGGCGCCGAGCTTCTTGGCTTCTTCCTGCGCGCCTTCCTTCATCTTCACGAAGAACGGGTTGGTCTCGGTCTTGGTAACCAGGCCGATGACGGGCTGGTCGGCGGCGAAGGCGGGCATGAACGCGGTCGATGCGGCCGACGCGGCGAGGGACATGGCCGCCATGGCCAGGATGGAGCGGGTGCTGTGCATGGTCTTGTCTCCTTGGGCGGGCGGCGATGCGCCCTGCGGTCTTTTTGGAACCGGATCGCTCGGGCCTTGCGGGGTATCGAAGGCTCGGTGTCCGGGCGCAGGGGGACTATCGAGCAGGCGGCGGACTAAATCAAGATGATTTAGTTATCGAAAACCCGGAGGTCGGGATCGGGGAAGTCGGTGCACGGCAGCGTTAGGGCGCCGCGCCCGCGCGCTTCAGGATCAGCAAGAAAGCCTGATGGCAAATCGCCAAAAGATAGGCGAGGTTTAAAACAAATCTCTTACTTCAATTAGATGGATACAAAGATCGTTTGCAGATTGCATTTCATGCGGATGCCCCTTGCTTATTTTCACAATTATTTTAAATTTTGATTAATCGCAAGGAACAATTCCAACAACTAACTATTGTTGGCGTTCAATAAAAAGTTCTCTCCAAATGACAAATAAACAATGAACCGGAGAAACGGCGCGTGACGGGTGAATGGGCAGCGGCGGCGCTGCAGCGCCAGCCTGAAATCGCTTTGTTCCTGGTGCTGGCCGTCGGCTACGCGGTCGGCCAGATTCGCTTTGGGCCGGTGCAGCTCGGCGGCATCTGCGGCACGCTGATTGCCGCGCTGTGCGTGGGCCAGCTCGGCATCCGGCTGGACGACAGCGTGAAGAACGTGTTCTTCATGCTGTTCATCTTCGCGCTCGGCTATGCGGGCGGCCCTCAGTTTTTTGCCAACCTCGACGCCAAGGGCTTGCGCCTGGGCCTGCTGTGCCTGGTCGAGGTGGTGGTGGTGCTGGCGCTGGTGCTCGCGGCCACGCTGTTCCTGTCGCTCGACCAGGGCACGGCCGCGGGGCTGATGGCGGGCGCTGCCACCGAGTCGGCCGTGGTGGGCACGGCGACCGACGCCATCTCCAAGCTGGCGCTGCCGGCCGCGGACATCCAGCAGCTGCAGGCCAACGTGGTCACGGCCTACTCCATCACGTACGTGTTCGGGCTGATCGCCATCGTGATCGTCACCAGCCAGGTGTTTCCGCTGCTGCTGCGCGTGGACCTGCGCGCCGAGGCCGACAGGCTGTGGAAGACGATGGGCGGCGGCGGTGAAGAACCCGACGCGGCCACCGCCACGCCCGAGATGGTCGGGCGCGTGTTCCTGGTGACCGTGGGGCGCGGGCGCACCGTGGGCGAGCTCGCGGCCATCTTCGGCGGGCACGCCAGCATCGAGCGCGTGATGCGGCGCGGCCAGAGCCTGGCGGTCGAGCCCACGCTGCGGCTGCAGGCCTTCGACGAGGTGCTGGCCATCGGGCGGCGCAGCGTGCTGGTGAACGTGGCCGAGCTGCTGGGCCGCGAGTTCGCGAACACCACGGCCTTCGACACCGTGGTGGAGACCACCGAGGTGGTGGTCAACCGTCGCGAGTGGTACGGCCGCCAGCTGCACGAGCTGGGCGCGCCGCTGCCGGCCGGCGTGCAGATCGTGGGCCTGCAGCGCGACGGCAACGCGATGCCGCTGCTGCACGACGTGGCCCTGCAGCGCGGCGACGTGCTCAAGCTCTACGGCCCGGTGCTCGACGTGTCGCGCGCGCTGCCGCTCATCGGCGACCGCGTGGTGGCTTCCACGCACAGCAACATCAGCTACGCGGCGGCGGGCATCCTGCTGGGCGTGTTCATCGGCGGCTTCAGCCTGAAGCTGGGCGGCATTCCGTTCTCGCTGGGCACGGGCGGCGGCGCGCTGGTCACGGGGCTGCTCTTCGGCTGGTACCAGTCGAAGAACCCGCACCGCCTGAGCGTGCCGCCCGAGGCGCTGGCGCTCATGAAGGACCTGGGCCTGGCGACGTTCATTGCTTGCGTGGGCCTGGCGTCGGGGCCGCAGGCGCTGTCGCTCATCAAGAAGTTCGGCATTGCGCTGCCGCTGGTGGGCGTGGCCATTGCGGTGGTGCCGGCGAGCATCTCGCTGTTCGTGGGGCACCGGCTGCTCAAGCTCGAGGCGCCCGTGCTGCTGGGCGCCATCGCGGGACAGCAGTGCAGCACGCCCGCGCTCAGCGCGGTGCAGAACGCGGCGGGCAACGCCACGCCGCTGCTGGGCTACACGATCACCTATGCCATCTCGAACGTGGTGCTGCCGCTGATGGGGCCGCTCATCGTCGCGTTGGCCGGGTTGGTGGCGCACCACGCGAACTAGTTTTTTATCGATCTGCAACCTGAAAGGACTCGACCCATGGAATGGCTGCACGAACTCTTCAAGAAATCGCCGGAGATGGCGCTCTTCCTGTCACTGGCGGTGGGCTACTGGATCGGCAAGATCAAGTTCGGCAAGTTCCAGCTCGGCGGCGTGGCCGGCTCGCTGCTGGTGGCCGTGCTGGTGAGCCAGGTCGGCGTGCAGGTGGACGCCGGCGTGAAGGCAGTGCTGTTCGCCCTGTTCATCTACGCGGTGGGCTTCGAGAGCGGGCCGCAGTTCTTCAGCTCGCTCGGCAAGCAGTCGGTGAAGGAAATCATCCTTGCCGCGGTGATGGCCATCACCGGCCTGGCGACGGTGGTGGTCATGGCCAAGCTGTGCGGGCTCGACAAGGGCTTGGCCGCGGGCGTGGCGGCGGGCGGGCTCACGCAATCGGCCATCATCGGCACGGCGGGCGACGCCATCGGCAAGCTGGGGCTGGAGGCGGCCGAGACGGCGCGCTTGCAGGCCAACGTGGCCATCGGCTATGCGGTGACCTATGTGTTCGGCTCGTTCGGCGCCATCATCGTGTGCGTGAACATCCTGCCGAAGTTCATGGGCCGCACCATCCGCGACGACGCCATCGCGGCCGAGACCGCCATGCAGGCCGGCGTGAAGGTGCTGGGGCCCGACCAGGAAGAAGCGGCGCCCTCGCTGGTGGGACGCATCTATGAACTCACGGGCGATCCGAAGCGCACCGTGGCCGACATCGAGAACGCCAACCCGGCCACCACCATCACCCTCGAGCGCGTGAAGCGCGAGGGCAAGTTCATCGAGGTGAGCCCCGAACTGCTGCTGCGCCAGGGCGACATCGTGCTGGCCGTGGGCCGGCGCGACGCCGTGGTGGCCAGCGCGCCGCTGCTGGGCAAGGAGGTGTACGCGGTCGACGGCATGGAACTCACCATGCAGAAGCGCGAGATCGTGCTGACCAACAAGGAGTTCGACCGCAAGACCGTGGAGCAGATTCGCCAGGCCACCGCCGGCGGCGTGCGCCACGGCATCTTCGTGGTGCAACTCAGCCGCATGGGCCAGGTGCTGCCCATGAAGCCCGACACCGTGGTGCAGGCCGGCGACCTGGTGTCGATCTTCGGCGCCGAGCAGGACGTGAAGCGCGTGGCCGCCGTCATCGGCGACGTGATCGTCCCCAGCGCCAAGACCGACTTCGTCTACCTGGGCGCGGGCCTGGTGGTGGGCCTGCTGGTCGGCCTGCTGAGCGTGAAGATCGGCAGCATTCCGCTCACGCTCGGCGCGGGCGGCGGCGCGCTGCTGTCGGGCCTGCTGTTCGGCTGGTACCGCGCCAAGAAGCAGACCTTCGGCGCGCTGCCGACCAGCGCCGTGCAGCTGCTCAAGGACCTGGGGCTGGCGGGCTTCGTGGTGGTGGTGGGCCTGTCTTCGGGCCTGCAGGCGGTGCAGACCATCAAGCAGCTGGGGCTGACCATCTTCGGCGTGGGCGTGGTCGTGACCATCGTGCCGATGCTGCTCACCATGCTGTTCGGGCGCTATGTGCTGCGCTACACCAACACGGCCATCTTCGCGGGCGCGCTCAGCGGCTCGCGCAGCGCCAACCCGGCCTTCGGCGAAGTGCTCGACAAGGCCGAGAACTCCATGCCCACGGTGCCCTTCGCCATCACCTATGCGCTGGCGAACGTGTTCCTCACGCTGCTGGGGCCGCTGATCGTGGCGCTGGTCTGAGCACATCACAAGCACTTTCGCACTCTCGATTTTTTCTTTCAAAGGAGCGTTCCATGGATTTCAGCGACGTGAAGAAACTCGGCGGCCTGAGCCCCTTCGAACTCAAGGACGCACTCATCCAGGTGGCCCGGCAAAGCGACCGCCTCATGCTCAACGCCGGGCGCGGCAACCCCAACTTCCTGGCGACCACGCCGCGGCACGGCTTCTTCCAGTTCGGCCTGTTCGCCATGACCGAGAGCGAGCGCTCGTACATCTACATGGAGGGCGTGGGTGGCTTCCCGCAGCGCGAGGGCATCGAGGCGCGCTTCGAGATCTTCACCAAGGCCAACCAGGGCCAGCCCGGCGTGCGCTTCATCGAGGCCGCCGTGTCCTACGTGCGCGACCAGCTCGGCCTGTCGGCGGGCGACTTCATCTACGAGATGTGCGAGGCCATACTGGGCTGCAACTACCCGGTGCCCGACCGCATGCTGCGCCTGAGCGAGATCATCGTGGGCCAGTACATCCACCAGGAAATGATCGGCACCCACCCCTTCGTGGGCCAGTTCGACATGTACGCGGTGGAAGGCGGCACCGCCGCCATGACGTACCTGTTCAACAGCCTGCGCGAGAACCACCTGCTGCAGCCCGGCGACACCATTGCGCTGGGCATGCCCATCTTCACGCCGTACATCGAGATCCCGCACCTGAACGACGACCAGCTGATCGAGGCGCTGATCGACGCGCCGCCCGAGAACAACTGGCAGTTCACCAGGAAGGAGCTGCAGAAGCTGCTCGACCCGAAGGTGAAGGCCTTCTTTTTATGCAACCCGAGCAACCCGCCGTCGGTGAAGATCAGCGACGAGGTGCTGGGCTACATCGCCGACATCGTGAAGCAGCGGCCCGACCTCATCATCCTCACGGACGACGTGTACGGCACCTTCGCGGACAACTTTCTCTCGCTGTTCGCGGTGTGCCCGCAGAACACCATCCTGGTGTATTCGTTCTCGAAGTACTTCGGCGCCACCGGCTGGCGCATGGGCGTGGTGGCCACGCACGAGGACAACATCCTCGACCGGCAGATCGCCGCGCTGCCCGAGGCCAAGCGCAAGGAACTCGACGCGCGCTACAGCTCCATCACCACCGAGCCACGCAAGCTGAAGTTCATCGACCGGCTGGTGGCCGACAGCCGCACCGTGGCGCTGAACCACACCGCAGGCCTGTCGACGCCGGTGCAGGCGCAGATGGTGATGTTCTCGCTGTTCTGCCTGATGGACGAGCCCGAGAGCTACAAGAAATCGATGAAGCGCATCGTCGCGCGCCGCAAGGAGGCCCTGTACCGCGAGCTCGGCCTGCCGCTGCCGGCCGACCCGAACTCGGTGAGCTACTACCACCTGCTCGACCTGCACGACATTGCCACGCAGATGCACGGCGAGCGCTTCGGGCAATGGATATTGACGAAGCTGGAGCCCAACGAGGCGCTCTTCCGCATCGCCGAGGAGACCAGCATCGTGCTGCTGCCAGGGCGGGGCTTCGGGGGCAAGCAGGCGTCGGGGCGGGTGTCGCTGGCGAACCTCAATGAATACGACTACGCGAACATCGGAAGGTCGCTGCGGGGGTTGGCTTCGGAGTACTTTGCGATCTTCGAGAAGGAGAACGGGGGCGGCAAGGGCGGCAAGGGCGCCAAGGCCAAAACCACTGTCGTGAAACCCGCGAAGCGCGAAAAAAAGTAGCGCGCGCAAGGCCCGGCGCTGCCGCCGGGCCCTCGTCCTTCGCATACGATCCTGCCCCATAAAGAGGGACCTCAAAGGGGTGAGCATGATCGTAGGTATCGACCTGGGCACGACCAACAGCCTGGTGGCCGTGTGGCGGGACGGCAAGTCCGTACTCGTTCCCAATGGACTGGGGGAGCACCTGACGCCCTCGTGCGTCAGCATCGACGAAGACGACACGGTGCTCGTGGGCAAGGCCGCGAGGGAGCGGTTGCAGACCCACCCCGGGCGCACCGCCGCCGTCTTCAAGCGCTACATGGGCAGCAACAAGACGGTGCGCCTGGGCAAGCGCGAGTTCAGGCCCGAGGAACTCTCGGCGCTGGTGCTGCGCTCGCTGAAGGCCGACGCCGAGGCCATGCTGGGCGAGCCGGTTCATGAAGCCGTCATCACCGTGCCGGCCTACTTCTCGGACGCGCAGCGCAAGGCCACGCGTGCGGCGGGCGAACTCGCGGGGCTGAAGGTGGAGCGGCTGCTGAACGAGCCCACCGCCGCGGCACTGGCCTACGGCATGCACAACATGGGCGCCGAAACGCGATTCCTGGTGTTCGACCTGGGCGGCGGCACCTTCGACGTGTCGATCCTCGAGATGTTCGACGGCGTGATGGAAGTGCGCGCATCGGCGGGGGACAACTTTCTCGGCGGGGAAGACTTCGTCGAGTCGCTCATCACCCTCTTCTTCGAGCGCAACGCGCTGCCCGCGAGCCTGCGCAACGACGCGCATTTCATGCAGCGGCTGGCTGCGCAGACCGAGGCGGCGAAGCAGGCGCTGAGCCTGCACCCCGGCGCCGAGATCGTCGTCGCGCACGAGGCCGTCCAGCACCGTCTCGCGCTCGACGAAGCCCTGCTCGAGGAAGCCTGCGCACCGCTGCTGAAGCGCCTGCGCGCGCCGGTGGAGCGCGCACTGCGCGATGCCAACCTGCGCGCGGCGGAGCTGGACGCCGTGGTGCTCGCGGGCGGTGCCACCCGCATGCCGGTGGTGCGGCGGTTGGCCACGACGATGTTCGGTCGCTTTCCGTCCATCGACTTCAACCCCGACGAAGTCGTCGCGCTGGGCGCGGCCGTGCAGGCAGGCCTCAAGGCGAAGGACGCGGCGCTGAAGGAAGTGGTGATGACCGACGTCGCGCCGTACTCGCTCGGCGTCGCGGTGAGCCACCGGCTGGGCAGCAACGCGTCGTCGCATGGGCACTTCGACCCCATCATCGAGCGCAACAGCACGGTCCCGGTCAGTCGCTCGAAGACATACATTCCCGGCGCCGACGGGCAAGCGGCCATCCAGCTCCAGGTGTTCCAGGGCGAGTCGCGCATGGTGCGCGACAACGTGCACCTGGGAAACCTCGAGGTGCCGTTGCCGCCCGGGCCGATTCAGGAGTCGGTGGTCGAGGTGCGCTTCACCTACGACGTCAACGGCCTGCTGCAGGTGGAGGCGACGGTGCAGAAGACGCAGCAGACCTTCGGCCTGCTGATCGAGGGCAACCCCGGGCTGCTGAGCGACGCGGAGATCAAGCAGCGGCTGCAGGCACTGGGCGAACTCAAGATCCATCCGCGCGACCGCATCGAAAACCGCACGCTGCTCGCACGCGGCGAGCGCGTCTACCAACAGCTGCGCGGCGAACTGCGCGAATGGCTGGGCGTCTGCATCACGGAGTTCGAACGCGTGCTGGCCACGCAGGACAAGCGGCTCATCGCACCGGCGCACCGCCGGTTCCAGGAGCAGTTGGACCACATCGAGCGCGACAGCCATCTGGCGGACTGACCGAAAGCGACGGCGCCGATGAACGATGTACCGGGCTTCCTGCTCGCGTTGGGCCTGCGTCCCGACGCCGACGAGCGCGCCGTTCGGCGGGCCTACGCCTCCGAACTGAAGAAGATCGACCAGGAAACCGAAGCGGCCGCCTTCCAGCGGCTGCGCGAGACCTACGAAGCCGCGCTGGCCTGGGCGCGCCGCAGGCCGCCGGCCGATGCATCCGGGGCTGCACCTGCACCTGCACCTGCACCTGCACCTGCACCTGCCTTGCAGGAGCTGCCGCAACCACAGGAAGTTCAGGAAAGGCCCGTCGAGCAAGACGCACCGTCGGAGCCCGCCGCGCAAATCGACCGTGCCGATGCGGCGACGCAGCCCCCAACCGAAGCACCCCGCCCCGTCTCGCCCCATGAGAACGCACACGCGGCGATCGTGGCGTTCGCCGATCGCCTCACCGAGCGTCCGCCCCTGTCGATCGACGACGCTGCGATGCTGCTTGGTGCCGCGCTGGAAGACGAACGCCTGCTCGACATGGACGCCCGCTTCCTCTTCGAAGCCAACGTCGCGCACATCCTGGCCAGCGGCTGGCAGGCGGGGCACGAGCACCTGTTCGAGGCGGCCGCGGAGGTCTTCGAATGGCGCAAGGACTCCGCCCGGCTGCAGCGGCTGGGCAAGGCGGGCCACGTGGTCGACGCCGCCATCGTGGAGCAACACGCCCATGCCGACCTGCCGCCCGCGCACCGGGAACCGCAGCTGAAGTACCTCGACCTGCTGCGCAAACGCGCCAACCCCGGCGAGGAAGCCGTGGCGCTGGGCCTCGACCATGTGCTGCAAGCGGCGGGGCTCTTTCCCAACTGGGTGCGGTTGACGTCGAAGACCGACAACATCGCGGCGTGGCGGCAGATCGATGCCAGGGCGGCGAGTTCGACATTCCGCCTGAGCCCTCGTGGCGCCGCGTCTGCGACCGCCGCGCCGCGCACGCCGTTGAAGCCCTCCCAGCTGGTGGCCTGGTTCGTGATCTTCTGCGTGGGCCTGCTGCTCTTCGTGCTGCTGCAGTCATATCTCAAGTGGCAGGGCGGGAGGATGCCGGTCTCGGAGCCGCTCGTTTCGCAGACGGCCCGGCCGCCGGCCACGCTCATCCCGACGTCGCCCACATCACCAACCTTCGCACCGGCTGCGCCAACTGCTTCACCCGTGCCACCCGCGCCACCGCCCCGCACCAGCATCGCGACGTCCGACGTACCTACGGCCGAATACAGCGTGGCACCGCGCCCGGTGTACCCGGCGTTGTCGAAGCGGCTGGGTGAACAAGGAAGGGTCCTCGTGAAGGTGCTGCCCGACAGCGACGGCACCGTCCGGGGAATTCGCGTTGCACAGAGTTCGGGCTACGAGCGGCTGGACGCTGCGGCTGTCGACGCGGTCAAGGCCGCGCGGCTCGTCATTCCCCGCGAGAAGACTGGCAAGACCGGCGCCGTCTGGTACCTGGCGCCGATCAACTTCGTGCTGAGCGAAGGTGCTGCATCCCTCAAGCCCGAGCCATCGGCGGCGCAGACACTGGCCCCTCGAACGATGGCGCAGCCACCGACCGCGCAAGCCAGCTGGGGCGACCGGATTGCCGCCAAGGTGCGCTCCCACATCGTCTTCACGGCGAACGTGGCAGGCAACCCGGTGGTCGAGTACACGGTCGACCTCGCACCCGATGGCGCCATCACCGGCGCCCGCCTGTCCAAGTCGAGCGGCATGCCCGAATGGGATCAGGCGGCGTTGCGCGGCATTCTCAAGACCGAATATCTGCCGTTGCCCGAGCAAGGCAAGGTACCTCCCCAGATGGTGTTGGCCTTGCGCCCGAAAAGCCAATGATCGCCCTCGCTCCCACTTTTACGAGCTGGCGCCCGCTGCGGCGAACATCGCTGCGCATCCTCGTCGGAGATTGAATGTTGTCCCTGCCCTTGAACATCGGACCCCTCGTGGCCTACGCCCTCGGCGGCGGCGCACTCGCAGCCTTTGCGCTGTTGCCATGGATCCGGCGCATTCCGCTCGACATGCACAGAGCGTGGGCCAGCGAGCACCTGAACTACCAGCCCTTTCTGCGCGACACGTCGGAACTCGACATCTCGAAGGCAAGCAAGTTCGCCATCGTCGTCGGTGCGGCGTTGGCATGTGTCGGCCTCGCGTTTGCGCGGGGCGCGTCGCTCGACACCGCGATGCTGTGCGTGCTGCTGCTCGGATGGATCCTGCTGACTGCGATAAACGTTCGACATGAACTGCTTCCGGACAGGGTCGTGCTCGCGTTACTGTGGCTGGGGCTGCTCTATCGCGCGTCCACGGGGTCGGCTTCCGACAACGTGCTCGGCGCTGTGTCGGGGTACCTCGCGCCATGGCTGGTGACAGTGGCAGTGCGCTCGAACACCGGCCGCGACATCGTGGGCTACGGTGACCTCAAGGCCTTTGCAGTGGCCGGTGCGTGGTTCGGCTGGGCCGCGCTGCCCACGATCTATGCGGCGTTCGTCGTGGCATCGCTGTTGATGGCGATCGTGTTCGCACTGCGCGGCGCGCATCACAAGCGCGCCGTGCCGACCGGCCCGGCGCACATGACGGCGGCGGTGGTCGCGATGCTGGGTTATCGGCTTTTCTGAGGAGGCCGTGCCTGCGCGGTCGCGCCGATCAGCCCTGCCTGGGCCGCTCCATCGGCTCCAGCCTCACCACCCGCCACGCACACAAGCTCCCCGCCACCGCCAGCAACGCCACCGCGGCGAACATCGTCCGGTACCCGAACTCCTGCGCCACGGCCCCGCCCAGCAGCACGCCCAGCACGCCGCCGAAGCCATAGCCGATCACCGTGAACAGCGCCTGCCCGCGCCCGCGCAAATGTCCGGGGAAGCGGCGCGACACCACGGCGATGCAGGTGGTGTGGTGTGCCGCGAAGCTCAGCGCGTGCAGCCACTGCGCGACGATGAGCGCGGCAATCCAGCCGCCCAGGCCGGCGGTGAGCCCCAGCCGCGCGACGGCCGCGATGCCGCACACCAGCATCCAGCGCGGCATCGGCATCAGGCCGATGAGCCGGCCCTGCAGGAAGAACCACACGATTTCCGCCAGCACCGACAGCGCCCACAGCAGGCCGATGGTGCTCTTGCTGTAGCCGATGGAGTCGAGGTACAGCGAGAAGAACGCGTACACCGAGAAGTGCGACATCACCTGGAAGAACAGCGCCGCGAAGAACCACCGCACCGCCGGGTTGCGCAGCACCGGGCCGATGGGCTCCTTGACGCTGCCGTGCGCGGCCGGCGGCTCGCGCACGTCGGGCAGCTTCAGGGTGGCGAGCAGCACGATGGCCAGCGTGCCGGCGGCCCACGCGGGAAAGTGCTTCATGCCGAAGCGCTCGAACCACTCGCCCGCGACGAACACGGTGAGCAGGAAGCCGGCCGAGCCGCACAGCCGAATGCGCCCGTAGCGGCCCCAGTCGCCGGCCACCAGCTGGGCCATGGCCGCCTCGGTGAGCGACATCATCGAACTGGTGTGGGTGAACATGACCAGCAGCACCAGCGCCAGCCACCACGCGCCGCCGTGCCACCACAGGCCGAAGGAGCTCGCCAGCGCCACGGCGGCGCTGAAGCGCAGCAGCTTCACGCGCTGGCCGGTGTGGTCGCTGAGGGCGCCCCAGGCGTAGGGCGCGAACACCCGGGTGATCGATTGCACCGACGCCAGCAGGCTGATGGTGAAGATCGGTAGCCCCAGCTCCTTGAGCCACAGCGGCAGGTAGGGGTTGAAGAAACCGATGTGCGCGAAATAGCTGGCCGACAGGCCTGCAAACGCCAGCAGGTGGCCCCGCCCGGCGGCAGCGGCCACTGTCGGCGGCGCGGACACTACAGGAAGGACGCCTGGGGCGACGTGGCTTCGCTGCGCTCGGCGGCGGCCTGGTGCACGTCGCCGCACTGCGCGCGGTTGCGCAGCACATGCTCCATGACCACCAGCGCCAGCATGGCCTCGGCGATGGGCGTGGCGCGAATGCCCACGCACGGGTCGTGGCGGCCCTTGGTGACCACCTCGACGGGGTTGTTGTTCACGTCGATGGACTGGCGCGGGCTGATGATCGAGCTGGTCGGCTTGATGGCAATGCTCACCTCGAGGTCCTGCCCCGAGCTGATGCCGCCCAAAATGCCGCCGGCGTTGTTGGTGGCGAAGCCGGTGGGCGTGATGGAGTCACCGTGCGTGGTGCCGCGCTGGGTGACGCTGTCGAACCCGGCGCCGATTTCCACCGCCTTCACCGCGTTGATGCCCATCATGGCGTAGGCGATTTCGGCGTCGAGCTTGTCGAACAGCGGCTCGCCCAGGCCCACGGGCACGTTGGTGGCGGTGACGCGCAGGCGCGCGCCGCACGAGTCGCCGGCCTTGCGCAGGCGGTCCATGTAGTCCTCCAGCGCGCTCACGTCGGCGATGGGGGCGAAGAAGGGGTTGTTGGGAACGTGCTCCCAGCTCTCGAAGGGAATGGCGATTTCGCCGACCTGCGTCATGCAGCCGCGAAACACCATGCCGTGCTTTTCGGCCAGCCACTTCTTGGCGACCGCGCCGGCCGCGACCATGGGCGCGGTGAGCCGAGCCGAAGAGCGCCCGCCGCCGCGCGGGTCGCGAATGCCGTATTTCTTCCAGTAGGTGAAGTCGGCGTGGCCGGGGCGGAACTGCTGGGCGATCTGCCCGTAGTCCTTGCTGCGCTGGTCGGTGTTCTGGATCAGCAGCGCAATGGGGGTGCCGGTGGTCTTGCCCTCGTACACGCCGGACAGGATCTGCACCGCGTCGGGTTCGTTGCGCTGGGTGACGTGGCGGCTGGTGCCGGGGCGGCGACGGTCGAGGTCGCCCTGGATGTCGGCCTCGCTCAGTGCCATGCCCGGGGGGCAGCCGTCGATGACGCAGCCGATGGCCGGGCCGTGCGACTCGCCGAAATTGGTGACCGCGAAGAGTGTTCCGAAGGTGTTGCCGCTCATGGCGGGGATTATCCCTACAAAGCGCGGCCCCCTCAGCCCGCCGTGCTTTCCGGGGTGTTTTCCAGCCGCTTGGTGAGCACGCCCAGCTGCAGCTCGATGGAGAACAGCCGTTCGTTCAGCACCGCGGTCTGCAGCCGGATGGCCTCGATGATGGCCCGGGTCTGCGGGTCGGGGGCGTTCTCGCAGAGTTCGGCCAGGTCATGCAGCTTCTTGCGCAGTTCGTTGCTCATGGGAGGCTCCGGTGAAACGCGACGTGGGAACCCAGTATGGGGTTTCACGGGCGCCGCGGCAATGCGCAGCCATGGGGGTTTTCAGGGGGACGGGCGAATCGTGGTCGCCAGCCGCATCCAGCCGGCGAATGCCCATCCGCCCTATCGGCTGAACGACGTCAGGTCGATGCGCCGTATCACCCGCTGCTGCTCGATCTGCTCGCAGCGAAGGAACACGCCCGTCACGCTCAGCCCGAGCGCCTGCGCGAGCTTGTGCACCGTGGCGAGCGAGGCGATCACCTTCGCCCTTTCGATTTCTCCGAGGTAAGAGCGGTTCAGGTCCGACAGCGCGGCCAGCTGCTCCTGCGACAGGTCGCGCTCGGTGCGCAGCTGGCGCAGCGCCAGGCCGAAGCTCTCGACAAGCGTGCCGCTCATGGGTGCCCCGCGCAGGCGAAGGGGCTGCAGAACGCGCAGACCAAGGAGCGCATCACCAAAAAGACCCGTGCCCGGTTGCCGGCTTGCATGTGCCTCAGAGCTTGGCGATCGACACTTCGGTCGCCTTGACCAGCGCGATCACGTCGGAGCCCACCTTCAGCTGCAGCTCGTCGACGGAGCGCGTGGTGATCGCGGAAGACACGATGCCCCACGCGGTTTCCACGTCGACCTCCGACAGCACGTCACCGCGGTGGATGGCGTGCACCTTGCCCTTGAACTGGTTGCGAACGTTGATGGCTTGGATGGTCATGCGGGGCCCGGGTGTGTGACTGGAAGAGGCCCGGATTCTTGCGCCGCGCATGCCGATGCGGAACGACCGAGTTCCGGCATCGATAGTTGAAAAGCGTCTAAGCGCGGCCCGCCGCGTACACCGGCTCGCCCAGGTTCAGCATCAGCCGGTTGGCCCAGGCAAAGATCGCCACCGCATGGATGGCGTCGAGGATCTCCAGGTCGCCGAGCCCCGCCGCGCGCGCCGCCTGGAGCTGCTGCGCGCCCAGGCTGGCCGGCTCGCGCGTGAGCGCGATCGACAGCTGCACGATGGCGCGCTCGCGCACCGTGGTGCCGGCGGTGTGCGGGTCGGTGAAGACCTGCGCGATCACGTCGTTGCGCCGCGCCAGCTGCTCGAAGCGCTGCGCATGCACCGAGGCGCAGTACACGCAGCCGTTCACGCGCGAGACCACCGCGCTCGCCAGCTCGCGCTCGGCGCGCGACAGCCCGCCCGGCGCGTACATGATGGCGTTGAACACCGTGGCGCGCTCCTGCAGGATGCGCGGCTGGTGCACCAGCAGCAGGTAGTAGTCGGAGGTGCGCGCCTTCGGGTGGCTGGTGTCGAGCACGCGCACCTGTTCGGGCGTGGCCTGCGCCAGGTCGATCACCGGGAGCCAGGCCTTCCAGCCCAGCGTTTCGCTGGTGTAGCCGGCAATGCGCAGCGGCTCGCCCGGTGGCGGCAGGTTGGCCGGGTGCACGAAGGGCGCGGCCGGGTCTTGCACCGCCGGCGCCGCGCCGTCGCTGCCGAGCGCGGCCAGCGCCTGCAGGCCCGCGACCACGCGCACCTGATAGGCCACGAAGGCAATGAGCTGCGCCAGCGCCACCACCTCGGGCGTCGACAGGCCGGCGGCGGGCAGCTTCAGCAGCGCTTCGCGGTCGCCCTCCACCGGCCGGTCGGTCAGCGTGCGGGTGAATGCGAGCACGGCCTGCAGGCGCGCATCGCCGCCCAGCGCTTCCACCGGCGCGCCATCGGCGGCGGCCTGCTGCTCCACGCTCAGGGGGCTCAGGGGCGCCAGAGCGTCGAGCCGCGCGCGGTAGTGCGCCTGCAGCGCGGTGCTGCCGGCGCTGCGCGCGATGGCCAGCGCGGCCAGCAGGCGCTCGGCCAGCGGCGGGCCCGACAAGGCCGCGTCGAACAGCGCTTCGTAGCTGCCTTGCGTGGCGGCCACCACCTTGTCGCGCTGGTGGCGCACCGCATGGGCGGCGCTGCCGGCGGCCAGCGGCACGCTGGCATCGACGAGGTCGAAGGAAAGGGTGGAATCGGTCATTGGGGGTGTGTCTCCGGAAGGTGCGTTGCGCGCGGCCACGGCCTGCTGCAGGAAGCGCAGCACGCCCTGCCACGAAGCCTCGTCGGCATGCGCGTTGTTCGCGGGCGTGCCGCCCGAGGTGCTGCGCCGGCCCGACACCGGGTGCGCATAGCCGAGCTGCGTGGTCGGCACATAGGGGAACAGGATGGAATGGCCCGCGCCCTCGAAGTCGAGGTGCGCCACCGCATGCGGGTGCGCGAACTGCGCCAAGCGCTCGGTCACCATGCGGCTGTAGAGGCTGGACGGCCACGAGCCGTCGTCGGTGGCCGACAGCAGCATCACCGGGCCGCGGATGCGCTCGACTCGGATGCGCGCGCGCTCCACGGCCTCGGGGTCTTGCAGCGCCGTAAGCAGCGCATCGGCATGGCGGCGCGGCTCGGGGCCTTCGTCCCACGGCGCCCAGGTGGCGGTGCGGTTGCGCTCCCACACATGCGGCAGCGGCTGCCCGCGAAAGAGCCAGGCCGGGCCTTCGCGCCCCAGCGCCGGGTCGCACGCGTTCTGCGCGCAATGCACCACCGCGCCGGGCACGTAGCCGACCACGGCCGACACCGATTCGGGAAACAGCGTGCCCAGCAGCAGCACCAGTTCGCCACCGCGCGACTGGCCGCTGAGCGCGACGAAGCCCTGCGCCGGCTTCACCGTGCGGTGCAGCCAGGCGAGCGCGGTCTCGAAGTATTCGAGCGGCGTGTTCGAGATGTAGTCCGACAGGCCCGGCGCCTTGAAGTACGCGAGCGCGAAGGCCGCGTAGCCGTGCGAGGCATACAGCGCCGCGCGCGGCTCGTTGATGCCGCCGCCCGAGCCGTTGAGGATCATCACGGCCGGGTGCGGCCCCGGCCCCGCTGGCAGGTACAGCGTGCCGACCAGGCCTTCTTCGCGCACCTCGCGGCGCGTGACGCCTTCCGCGGCCAGGCGCTGCACGAAGCCGCCCTGCAGTTCGCTCGCATCGCCTGCATTGCCGCCGCGGCGCACCGTGATGTCGGTGCGCAGCGCGGCGCCCGGCTCGGCGCCGAACTGCTCGCGGGCGCCCTGCGTGTCCGGCACCTGCGACCACACCAGGCCCATCGGCGACACACCCTCGTAGCTGCCCTCGTAGCCGCCTGACAGCGGCGCGTCGCGTTGCAGGTCGACCGTGCCCTGCGCATCGGCCGCGAAGCGCGCCGACGCGCGCCACGGCACGCCTGCGCCGCGCACGGTGCAACTGGCGATCTCGACCTGCTCGCCCGGCGCCAGCCCGTTCACCGCGATGCGGCGCGGCACGTCGATCAGCGCGTCCTGCGGCGTGATGCTCAGCATGCGCGCGCCCTCACTTGAGCCGGGTGACCTGCATGGCCGTCGTGCGGTCGCTCAGGAGCGGCTCGACCTTCAGGCCCTTCTTCGCGGCCCAGATGTTCTGGTAGTGGTACAGCGGGATCTGGCCGACGTCGTCGGTCACCAGCTTGGCGGCGTGGCGGAAGATGGTTTCGCGGCGCTTGGCGTCGAACTCGACCGTGGCGGCGTCCAGCGCCTTGTCGACCGACTCGTTGCTGTAGCGGCCCCAGTTGTTGGAGCCGCGGCCGCGCTTGGCGTCGGGCGTGGTCAGCGTCTGCAGCAGGCCGTAGCCGGCCTCGCCCGTGCCGTTGCCCCAGGCGATCACGCTGACGGCGAAGTCGTTCTTGTTGGCGCGGCTCGAGTACACGGCCCACGGCACCACCTCGACCTTGGTCTTCACGCCGATGCGGCTCCAGAACTGCGCCACGGCCTGCACCGTCTCGGGCGCCTGCGGGTAGCGGTCGCCCGGCACGTGGATCGCGATCTGGAAGCCCTGCGGAAAGCCCGCCTCGGCCAGCAGCTTCTTCGCCTGCTCGGGGTTGTAGGCGATGTCCTTGACGTCGGGGTTGTAGCCGAAGCTGCCCTTGGGCATCCACTGGTTGGCCTCGGTGACGGTGCCCTGCAGCACGCGGTCGACGATGGCCTTGCGGTTGATGGCGAGCGACAGCGCCTGGCGCACCTTCAGGTCGAGCAGCGGGTTCTTCTCCAGCGGCTTGCCGGCGTTGTCGGTAATGAACTCGTTGGCCCCGGGCTTGAAGCTGGGCTGCAGCAGCAGCACGCGCAGGCCGGGGTAGGTGTACACGCTGACCTTCGGGTCCTTGCGCAGCTTCTCGACATCGGTCACGGCCACCTTGTCGATCACGTCCACGTCGCCGGCCAGCAGCGCCGCGGTGCGCGCCGCGCCGTTGTTGATGAAGCGGTAGTTCACCTTCTCCCACGCGGGCTTGGGGCCGTAGTAGCCGGGGTTGCGCTCGAACACGGTGCGGTCGCCCGGCACGTAGGAAACGAACTTGTACGGGCCGGTGCCGACCACCGCGCGGCCCGCGTTGTAGTCCTCGGTCTTCGACTTCTCGCCCACGTGCTTGCTCACGATGTAGATCGAGGCGATCTCCAGCGGCAGCATCGGGTTGGGCGTGTTGGTCTTGATGATGACCGTGGCCACGTCCTTGGCCGTGGCCGACTCAACCGTGCGCAGCGCGCCCGAGTACGAGGCCACGCTGCCCGGCACGTTGCGCGCGCGCTGGAACGAATACACGATGTCTTCGGCCGTGAACGGCGTGCCGTCCTGCCACTTGATGTCGGTGCGCAGCTTGAATTCCCAGGTCTTGTCGTCCAGCGTCTTCCAGCTCGCGGCGAGCGCGGGCTCCAGCTTGCCGCCGTCGCGCGAGTTGACGATGGAGTCCCAGAAATGCAGCGCCAGCGAGCGGTCGCCCGCGTGGTTGTTCAGCTGCGGGTCGACCGAGGAGACCGGGTCGGCGAAGCCGATGGACAGGGTCCGGGCCGATGCGGCGACGCCCGTGGCGAGCAGCGCGGCGGCAACGATGGGAAGCAGGCGGTTCATGAAAAATCCTTGGGTGAAAGCAGTGATCGGGTCGGCAACGAGCGAAGAAAAACGGTGGGCGCGCGGCATCAGCCGGCGTCGTACAGGTGGCACGCGGTTTCGTGCCGGATCGCGATGCCGCGCAGCCGCGGCGCCTCGGTGCGGCAGCGTGGCATCGCCTGCGGACATCGCGGATGAAAGTGGCAGCCCGAGGGCGGCGCGATGGGGCTCGGAATTTCGCCGCGAATGGCGCTGAAGGCGGTGCGCCGCGCGTCGATGCTCGGAATCTCGGCCAGCAGCGCCTGCGTGTACGGATGCGCCGGCCGCGCGAACAGCTCGGCCACCGGCGCGCTCTCGACCACGCGCCCCAGGTACATCACGACCACGCGGTCGCACAGGTGCTCGATCACGCCCAGGTCGTGGCTGATGAACAGGTAGGCCAGGCCGAGCTGCTCGCGCAGGTCCATGAAGAGGTTGAGGATCTGCGCCTGGATCGACACGTCCAGCGCGGCCACCGCCTCGTCGCACACCAGCATCGACGGCTGCACCGCCAGCGCGCGCGCGATGCCGATGCGCTGGCGCTGCCCGCCGCTGAATTGGTGCGGGTAGCGGTGGCGCAGCGCGGGGTCCAGCCCGGCGCGCTGCAGCTGGGCGCACACATAGTCGTCCTGCCCCGCGGCATCGGTGAGCCCGTGCAGCAGCGCGGCCTCGCCCACGATGCGCGAGACGCGCAGGCGCGGGTTGAGGCTGGCGTACGGGTCCTGGAACACCATCTGGATGCGCAGCCGCGCCGCGAGCTGCTCCGGCGCCGACAGGCTCGCCACCGGCTTGCCGCCGACACGCACCTCGCCCTCGGTCGGCGCGAGCAGGCCCGCCGCGATGCGGCCCAGCGTCGACTTGCCGCAGCCCGATTCGCCGACCAGCCCGACCACCTCGCCGGGGCGCACCGACAGGTCGACGCCGTCGACCGCGTGCGTAACGACCGGCGGCTTGCTCAGCCCGATGCTGCGCAGGGTGCGGCCCACCGCGCCGGGTGGCGGCGTGGCGCCGAAGCGCTGCGCGACCTGGCGCAGGTCGACCAGCGGCAGGTCGTGTTCCGGCGCCGGCGCGCGCGTTGCAGCGGGAACCACGGCGGGAATCGCGACGGGAACCGCGACGGACACCGCTGGCACCGCTGGCACCGCTGGCACCAGCTTGCCGCGCTGCGGATGAAAGCAGCGCACCTCGTGCCAGGGCGCATCGGCGCGCGGACGCGACACCTCGGGCCGCTGGCCGCAGGCCGCGTCCGCGTGCGGGCAGCGCGGCGCGAAGGCGCAGCCGGTGGGCATGTCGAGCAGGCTGGGCGTCATGCCCTGGATCTGCCGCAGCCGCGCGCCGCGTTCGTTGGCGCTCGGCAGGCTGTCGATCAGCCCGCGCGTGTACGGGTGCTGCGGGTGGTCGAGCACGTCGGCCACGGTGCCGTGCTCCACGATGCGGCCCGCGTACATCACCGCGATCTCGTCGGCCAGGCTCGCCACCACCGACAGGTCGTGGCTGATCCAGATGAGCGAGGTGCCCGTCTCGCGCACCAGCTTCTGCACTTCGGAAAGGATCTGCGCCTGGATCGTCACGTCCAGCGCCGTGGTCGGCTCGTCCGCGATGATCAGGTCGGGCCCGTGCAGCATCGCGATGGCGATGGCCACGCGCTGGCGCATGCCGCCCGACAGTTGGTGCGGGTAGGCGCGCAGTCGCTCCTCGGGGCTGGGAATGCCCATGCGCCCCAGCGTGTCGCGCGCATGGCGGCGCGCCGCTTCGGTGGACACGCGCTTGTGCGCCCGCACCGCCTCGATCATCTGCGTGTCCACGCGCAGCACCGGGTTCAGCGTGGCCATCGGGTCCTGGAAGATCATGGCGATGCGGTTGCCGCGCAGCTCGCGCCGCTCGGTGGCCGGCAGCCGCGTGAGCTCGCGGCCCTGGAACAGCACCTGCCCGCCCTCGACCCGCCCGGGCGCGTCGACCAGGCCCATGATGGAAAAGCCGGTCACCGACTTGCCCGAGCCCGACTCGCCCACCAGCCCCAGCACCTTGCCGCGCCCGAGCGTGAACGAAACGCCATCGACCACCGGCAGCACGCCGGCGCGCGTGTGGAAGCGCGTTTGCAGGTTGCGCACTTCGAGTGTCGGCACCTCGAGTGCCGGCATAGACAAGTCCTGCACGGGAACGGCGCTCATTTCTGCAACCTCGGGTTCAGCACGTCGCGCAGCTGGTCGCCCACCAGGTTGATCGCGACGATGGCGGCCAGCAAGGCGACGCCGGGGAAAAAGCTGATCCAGTACTCGTTGGACAGCAGGTACTGGTAGCCGTTGGAAATGAGCAGCCCGAGCGAGGGCTCGGTGATGGGCACGCCCAGCCCCAGGAACGACAGCGTGGCCTCCAGCGTGATGGCGCGCGCGATCTGCAGCGCGCCAATCACCAGCAGCGGCGGCAGGCAGTTCGGCAGGATGTGGCCGGTCACGATGCGCCAGCGCGCAATGCCCTGGCCGCGCGCCGCGTCCACGTACTCGCGCCGCGCCTCCACCAGCGCCTGGCCGCGCGCAGTGCGTGCGTAGTAGGCCCATTCGAGCAGCACCAGCGTGAGCATCACGTTGCCCACGCCCTTGCCCACGTAGGCCAGGATCATCAGCGCCATGAGGATGGTCGGGAACGACAGCAGCAGGTCGACCAGCCGCATCAGCAGCGCATCAACCTTGCCGCCCGCATAGGCGGCCACCAGGCCCACCAGCGTGCCCACCACCGCGGCGATGAGCGCCGAGCCCACGCCCACCGTCAGGCTGATGCGCAGCCCGTAGACGATGGCCGAGTACAGGTCGCGGCCCTGTCCGTCGGTGCCCAGCCAGTAGGTGTAGCCGCCCTCGCTGCTGTGCGAGCCCGGCGGCAGGCGCGCGTCGAGCACGTCGAGCTGCAGCAGGTCGTACGGGTTCTGCGGCGTGATCCACGGCGCGAGCAGCGCGGCCAGCACCACCAGCGCGAGCACCACCAGCCCGCCGATGGCGATGCGCGAGTGCAAAAAATCGGCGGCCACGCGCCACCAGATCGAGCGTTCGTCGTAGCTTTTTGCCGCGCTCATTTCGCCGCCTCCAGCCGCACGCGCGGGTCGAGCAATTTGTAGAGCAGGTCGACCACGAGGTTCAGCGTGACGAAGATCACCACCACCACCATCAGGTAGGCCACCACCACCGGCCGGTCGAGCGAGTTGATGCTGTCCAGGATGAGCTTGCCCGCGCCCGGCCACGCGAAGATGCTCTCGGTGACCACCGCGTAGGCGATGGTCGCGCCCAGCTCCAGCCCCAGCACCGTGACCAGCGGGATCATGGTGTTGCGCAGCACGTGCACCAGCACCACGCGCGTGGGCGTGAGGCCTTTGGCGCGCGCGAACTTCACGTAGTCCTGCGGCAGCACCTCGCGCACGCCGGCCCGCGTGAGCCGCAGCACCAGCGATATCTTGAACAGCGCCAGGTTGAACGCTGGCAGCAGCAGGTGCTGCCAGCCGTCGAGCGTGAGCCACGACCACTGCACGCCGAACAGCTCGCGCGTGGCGCCGCGCCCGCTGGCGGGCAGCCAGCCGAGCTGCACGCTGAACACCATGATGAGCATCAGCGCCACCCAGAAGGCCGGCAGCGAGAAGCCCACGATGCTGGTCGCCATGAGCGTGCGCGACACCGGGTGCTCGGGCTTCATGCCCGCGAACAGCCCCAGCGGCACGCCCACCACGATGGCCATCAGCAGCGCCGCGAAGGCCAGCTCCATGGTGGCCGGCAGGCGCTGCAGGATGAGGCGCACCGCGTCTTCCTGGTAGACGAAGCTGCGGCCCAGGCTGCCGTGCAGCGCGCCATCGACGAAGGACAGGTACTGGCGCCACAGCGGCTGGTCGAGTCCCAGGCGCGCAATGGCGGCCAGGCGCTCCTGCTGGTTCATGTCCTCGCCGATCAGGATGTCGATCGGGTTGCCGATGGCGTGCAGCCCGATGAAGACGATGACCGTCATCGCGATCACCACGCCCAGCGCCTGCAGCAGGCGGCGCAGCAGCCAGCCGGTCATGGGGCTGCCTCGCGGCCGGCCACTCCGATGGCTCCGGTAGTTTCGATGGCTCCGGTGGCTTCGACTTCGTCGGCGTAGGGCGGCAACACCGAAGGCGTCCACTCGTCGCCGTCGAGCTCCGGCTCGGCATAGCGCTGCATCGCGGCGAAGTGCAGGCCGGCGTCTTCGCTCAGCAGGCTTGCCGCCAGGCCGCGCGCCAGGCGCTGGGCGCCGTCGGTGATCTGCGGAATGTCCCCCGCCGCGGCGCCGTGCGACAGCGAGGCCGCGTAGTTGAAGCAGTGCACGCGCTCCAGCCCCGGGCAGGCGCCGGGCGTCTTCGGCTGGAACTCGAACAGCGGGCCGAGGTCCGGCGATTCGTCGAGCTCGCTGTCGGCCATGCCCTCGGGCGGCGTGAAGCGGTCGCGCCACACGCGCACCTGCGAGGAGAACGCGGCGAACTCGGGCCGCAGCGCCCAGTCGGTGCGAAAGCCGGTGCTGAAGACGACGAAGTCCACCGCCAGCGGGCCCTTGGCCGTGTCCAGCCGCAGCGCGCCGTCGGCCCGCCGGGCGGCGCCGAGCACGGGCGTGCCGAGCTGGAAATGCGCGTTCGCGTGGCGCGACACGCGCAGCGTGCTGCCGTGCGGCGGCGGCACCTGCTGCACGTTGATGTAGTGGCGCACGCGCCATTTCCATTCGTCCGGCAGCTGCCAGAAGCCGTGGACCATGCCCGGGTTGCCCGCGCCCTTGCCCTTGTTGATGCGCGGCAGGTCGGCGCGGCGGATCAGCAGGTCGACGCGCGCGGCGCCGGCCTCCAGCGCGGTGGCGGCGGCGTCCATCGCCGAGGCGCCTCCGCCGACCACGGCCACGCGCTGGCCGCGCAGGCGCTCGGCGTTCCAGCGCTCCGACGAATGGGCCCAGCGCTCGCGCGGCAGCGACGCCGCCCACTCGGGCACCCAGGCGCCGCCCAGGCCGTCGCGCCCCGTCGCGAGCACCACGTGGCGCGCCTGCACGCTGTAGGGCGCTGCTTCCGAGGCCAGGTCGATCAGGTCGATCCGCACCACGCCGTCGGCGCGCGGCAGCACCGCCCTCACCTCCTGTTCGTTGCGCACGTCGAGGGCCAGCACCTGGCGGTACCAGCGCAGGTAGTCGGCCCACTGCAGGCGCGGGATCTTGTCGAGCGCGTTCCAGGCCTGGAGGCCCCACTGCGCCTCGAACCAGGCGCGAAAGGTCAGCGCCGGCAGGCCCAGCGCGGGGCCTGTGAGCTCCTTGGGGGAGCGCAGCGTTTCCATGCGCGCGGTCGTGGCCCAGGGGCCCTCGAAGCCGGCGGGCGAGCGGTCGTAGATGCGCGCGCGCACGCCCAGGTGCGTGAGCGTGGCCAGCAGCGCCAGGCCGGCCATGCCGCCGCCGACGATGGCGACGTCGAGCAGCGCATCGCCTTGTTTGGTGTTTTGCGGCACCCATGGCCTGGCGGGCAGGCCGAGCCACGCCAGGTCTTGCCGCAGGCGCGCCTCGAGGGCGGCCAGGCCGATGGGCGCGGGGGTAGAGGAGGTGTGGGCGTTCATCGCAAGGGGCTTTTTCAGGTGGGGCTTTCGTCGCCGTACAGCGTGCGCAGCAGCTCGGCGTGCGCCGAGGGGTCGTGCTGCACGAAGTTCGGCAGCGCGCGGGCGGCGGCCAGCAGCGCGTCGATCAGCGCGCGCACCGGCGCCGTCACCGGCTTGGCCTGCGGCGTGACCACGCCGAAGACGAAAGGAATGTTCGTGTCGATGGGCCGCACGGCCAGCCCGTCGAGCGGCGCGCCGTAGGCGCTCAGCGGCTCCAGCACCGCCACGCCGAGGCCGGCGCGCGCCAGCGCCTGCGCGTTGACCGACGAGTTGGTCTCTATCAGCGCCTCCCTGCTTGCCGGGCTGTGGCCGGCGCGCGCCAGCGTCGCGTCGATGCGGTGGCGCAGGCGAAACGGGTTGCTCATGGTGATGAGGCGACGCTGCGCCAGCGCCTGCAGTGGCACCACCGCGTGCGCGGCCAGCGGGTCGTCGCTGCGCAGCACCGCCACGCAGGGCATCTCGCCGATCCAGTGCACGTCGAGCCCGCGGTGCTCCAGCGGCAGGCTGCTCGCACCGAGCTGCACCGCGCCGCTGAGCACGGCATGCACCACCTGCTCGGGCGAGGCGCTGCGCAGCTGGATGGGCGTGGCGCCGGTCTGCGCCTCCACCCGCTGCAGCGCCTGCGGCAGCAGCCCCAGCGCCAGCGCCGAGGTGGCGGCCAGCAGCAGCGGCTGCGCGTTGCCGCGCGCGATTTCGGCCGCGCGCAGGTGAATCTGCTGCAGGCTGCCCAGCGCGCGGTCGACGTCTTCGTAGAGCAGAAAGCCCTGCTCGGTGGGTGTCACGCGCGGGCCGTGGCGGGTGAACAGCGCATAGCCGATTTCGGCCTCCAGCTCCTGGACCAGGCGGGAAACCGCCGGCTGGGAGCGCTCGAGCAGGCGCGCAGCGCCGGTGACGCTGCCGGTCGACATGACCGCGGCGAAGGCCTCAAGCTGCCGGAGTTCCATCGGGTTCAGTATCCATTTTCATGATCATGAGGCCATGATCATGCAAACTACAAATACTTCCTGCTCATTAGCTTAGGCAAATAGGCTTCTAAAGCGCGCTCCTGAGCCTATTTCGAGGGGAAAACTCGATTGGAAAGCGGATGTTTTCAGGCGCCCGGGGAAGGCGCCTTGCCTTCGCCGGTGGCGGGCCTGGGCTCCATCGCTTCGGCCCCACCAGCGTTCGCGCCGCGCAACCGCACGGCCACCAGCACGCCCACCGACAGCAGCACCGCCGCGCAGATGCCGGCCGTCAGGCGCAGGCCGTGCATCAGCGCCTCGCGCGCCGTGTCGAGCAACTGCGCGCCCGCGCCGCCCGTGAGCTGCCCGGCCAGCGCCACCGCGCCGCCCAGCGTGCTGCGCGCGGCCTCCACCTCCACAGCGGACAGGCCCGCACCGGATGGCGCGGCGTCGGCCATGGTCGCGCGGTAGATCGCCGCGCCAACGCTCCCCAGGATGGCGATGCCCAGCGCGCCCCCGAACTCCGAGCTGGTCTCCGAAATGGCCGAGGCCACGCCCGCGCGCTCGGGCGGCGCGCTGCCGACCACCAGGTCGGTCGCCAGCGTGAACACCGGCGCGAGGCCGAGCGAAGACACCACCGCGCTCGCCACCATCCAGGCCAGCCCGTCCTGCGCGGGCAGCACCACCAGCATGCCGAAGCCCAGCGCCGCCACCGCCAGCCCGCCACCCATCACGAAGGCCGGCCGCATGCGCCGCACCAGCGCCGGCACCACCATCGAGCCGACGATGAAGGCGCCCGCGCTCGGCATGCTCCACAGCCCCGCGTGCAGCGGCGACAGGCCCAGCACCAGCTGCAGGTACTGGGCGTTGTACAGGAACATGCCGAACATCACGAAGCACGACAGCATGTAGGCGCCCAGCGAAACGCTGAAGGCCGGCAGCGCGAACAGGCGCAGGTCGATCATCGGGTCGGCCAGCCGCTTCTGGCGGCGCGCGAACACCCAGCCCAGCAGCGCGCCGAAGGCGATCGACAGCAGCGGCAGCGTGTGCACCCCGTGCTCCGCGATCTGCTTCACGCCGTAGATCACCGCCAGCACCGCGCCCAGCGACAGGGCCACGCTGGCCAGGTCGAGCCGGGCCGCGTCGGGGTCGCGGTACTCGGGCAACAGCAGCGGCCCGAGCACCAGCAGCAGCGCCATCACCGGCACGCCGATGAGAAACACCGAGCCCCACGCGAAGTACTGCAGCAGCACGCCGCCCAGCACCGGGCCGATGACGGCGCCGGCCGAGAAGCTCGATATCCACACCCCGATGGCCACCGTGCGCTGCGCCGGGTCGAGGAACATGTTGCGAATGAGCGAGAGCGTCGACGGCGCCAGCGTGGCGCCCGCCACGCCCAGCAGCGCGCGCGTGGCGATGAGCATGTTGGCGCTGGTGGACAACGCCGCGAGCACCGAGGCCACGCCGAACGCGGCCGCGCCGATCAGCAGCAGCCGGCGCCGGCCGATGCGGTCGCCCAGCGTGCCCATGGTGACCAGCAGGCCGGCCACGAAGAAACCGTAGATATCGACGATCCACAGCAGCTGCGAGGCGGTGGGCTTGAGGTCTTCGCTGATCGAAGGGATCGCGAGGTTCAGGACCGTGAGGTCCATCGAATAGAGCATGCAGGGCAGCGCGATGACGGCCAGGCCGGTCCATTCGCGTGCGGTGGCGCGGGCGGGAGAAGCGTCGGGGTGCGGGGTCGGTTGGATGTGCATGTCACGGGGCAGGAAGGACGCGTCGGCGCGCCGGTGCCACGGATCATGCAGAGGCGGGCCATACCGCTGTACTGCAAAGGGTTTCCACGCGGCCGGAGCGTTCGCCGCCCCGGCCGCGCTGGATGCCCCGCGCCTGCCTAGTTGCCCGAGAAGCTCATCGGCACGGTCTTCACCGAACCGTCGGCCTGCGGCACGCTGACGTTGACCTTCAGTTCGCCCTTGAAGTCCGCCGGCGGCTGGCCGCTGAACTTGCCGGTGGCGGGGTCCAGCTTCAGCCAGGCCGGCAGCGGCTTGCCGTCGGCGGTCTTTGCCGCCACGGTCTTGCCCGCGGGCAGCGTGGCCGGCATCGGCACGCTGGCGCTGATCTGCCGCGTGGCCGGGTTGGCGGTGCCCTGCGTCACGGTCACGCCCTGGCCACCGGCCAGCGTGGTCTTCTGGCTGGTGTTGCTCGACTCGGTCTCCACGCCGACCGACGCCACGCCGCTGCCCTTTTTCTGCGTCAGTTGCGCGGGTGTCTTCGGCGGGGCCGAGGTGGGCGGCGCGCTCGGGGCGCCGGCCGGGGCAGGCGCCGTTGCCGGAGCGGGGGCAGGGGTCGGCGTCGTGGTCGGCGTCGATGTTGTCGTGGATGTTGTCGTCGAAGGCGACGGCGCCGTGGCTGGCGTCTTCGCGCCCGTCTTCTTCTCGGGCGTCAGGCTCGAACCCGAGCCCGATGCCGACACCGCCACGCCCAGCGAGCTGGAGCTGCTCCGGGCTTCGGTCTGCGTCACCGTGCCGCCCGCCGTCACGCCGATGGCGCCGGTCGCCGCAACCTGCGTGCCTTCGAGCGAGGTGTTCCTGCCCGAAGACAGCGAGATGTTGCCGCCGTTGCTCTGGATGCTGGCACCGGTCGCGATGTCGCTGTTCGCCTTGCCGTAGCCCACGCCCACCGACGCCTCGCCGCTGCGCTCGTCCATGGTCTGGCCGCCGGTCTTCTTGCCGGTGGCGGCGTTGGTGGTGCCGCCCACGTTGTCCTTCTTGCCGCCCGAGGCGGCCGCGCTCACGTCGACGCTGAGCGATTCGCTGCTCGACGTGCTGCGCGCGGCATTGAACGCCAGGTTGCCGCCGGCCTGCACCGCGATGTCGCTGTTGCTCGCGATCTGCGTGCCGGTGAAGGTGGCGTCGCCGCCGCTCTTCAGCGTCAGCGGGCCGCTGCCGCTGCGCACGCTGCCGGCCACGTCGTCGCTGCTGCTGCTGGTCGACTTGGCGTAGTTCACCGCGGCGCTGCCGCTGCCGCCCTTCAGGCCGGCCGACACGGCCACGTCGACGCCCACGTCCTGGCTGCTGGCGCTGGCCGTGTTCTTCGCGGCGGCGAAGTCGAGCTTGCCGCCGGCGCTCACGCTGGCCGCGCCGCCGGCCGCGAGGTTGGTGCCCTCCAAGCGCGTGTCGCCGGTGGTGGCCACCGCGAGGTTGCCGCCGGCCGAGATGCCACCGACCACCGCCGTGCTGCTGCTGCCGCTGCTGGTACCGCCGGCGTAGTTGACGCCCACCGCCGCGCTCTTGTTCACCAGGTCCACGCTGACGCTGCCGCCCGCGCTGGTGCTGTTGCTGCTGCCGCTGGCGGTGTTCCTGGCGGCCGTGTAGTCCAGCGAGCTGGCGCCGATCGTCACGTCCTTTCCGGCCGCGATGTTGCTGCCTTCCAGGGTGGTCGCGCCGCTCGACTGGCTGTTCACGCTGCCGCCCACCTTGATGTTGGACACCACCGCGTTGCTGCTGGCCGACTTGCTTGCGCTGTCGTCGTGCTGGTAGCTGGCGCGAATGCCGGCGCCCGCGTCGCTCGAGGTGCCGCCCGGCTTGCCGGCGCCCGGGCCGGCGCTGGCGCTCGCGCTGGCTTCGGCCGAGGCCTCGGCGTACACGCCGACCTTGGCGGTGTCCGTCGCGCTCTTCGCCGAGCTGTAGGTCGTGTTGGCCGCGGCCAGGCTGGTGATGGTCCTGGCCGACTGGTCGAGGTTGCCGCCGGCCTCGATCTGCGTGCCCACGTCCGTGATGTTGTTCGTCGCGGTGCGCGTGAGGTTGCCGCCGGCCGAGATGCTGGAGGTTTGCGCCGTGGTCGAGCCGTCGACCGTGCTGCCGCGCGTGTTCGAGCCGTAGAGCCCGATTTCGCCCGAGGCCTGCGCCTTGGCCGACACACCCGCCTTCGCGCCGAGGCCGGCCGAGGCGCCGCCCTCCACGCCGGCCTCGGCCTTGCCGCTGGCATAGAGGCCGGCGCTGGTGACGCTGCTTTGGGTGGTGGTCTCGTGGCGGTCGTCGACCGCCTTGAACGTCATGTTGCCGGCGTCGAGCTTCATGTCGCCGCCCGACGCGAGCTTGGAGCCTTCGACGTTCAGCGTGTCGCTCGCCTTCACGGCAAGGTTGCCGCCCGCGCTGATGGACGAGCCCTGGTTGCGCGTGTCCAGCGTGGTGGCGGTGGTGTCGCTCTTCTGCACCAGGTCGAGACGGTTGTCGCTCGACGCGGACACGCCCGCCGATGCGCTCGCATTGGCGTTCGGAATGCCCTTGCCGGCGGCCGCGCTGGCGCTGGCCTCGGCCTGCGCCTTGACGGTGTTGTCGGTGCTGGCCATGAGGCCGACGCGGGTCGTGCTGACGTTGGTGCTGGAGGTCGACTTGTCCTCGGCCGCGAGCAGGTTCACGTTCTTCGCGTTCACGCTCGCGTTGCCGCCCGCGCTCACGCTCGAGCCTTGCAGCGTCACGTCCTTGCTCGCGTTGACGGCAAGGTCGCCGCCGAAGTTCAGTGCGGAGCCGACGTACTGGAGGTCGGTGGTCTGCGTCTTGGTGGTGGTTGCGGAGCTGAAGGCCAGCCCCGCCGCGCCACGGCCCGAGGCCTGGGCGCTGGCCTGCGCCGAGGCGGAAGCCGAGGCACCGTTGTGGTCGCTCTTCGAGGCCGCCGCCGCGCTCGCGCCCGCGCTGGTCGCGCTGCTGCTCGACGCGCCCACCTGCATGAAGCCGCTCTGCTTGGTGGTGGTGTTGGTCTCGTCGTAGTTGCGCCCGGCCAGCACGTTCACGTTGGTGGCGTTCAGCGTGCCGCTGCCCTTCACGTCCACGCTGGAGCCCTGCACCGTGATGTCCTTGCCGGCCGTCATCGATGCATTGCCGCCCACCTGCAGCGTGCTGCCCACGTTGCGCACCGAGTTCGAGTCGGTGGTGACGGTGGTGGAGCCGTACAGCGAGTTGTTCATGCCGAAGCCGCTGGCCTTGCTCTCGGTGTGCGTGGTCTTGCTGTTCTCGCGCGCAATGATGTCAAGGTCGCCGCCCGCATTGAGGGCAGCGTTGCCGCCCACCTTGGCATCGGTGCCGGCCAGCGTGATGTCCTTGCCTGCATTTGCGCTCAGGTTGCCGCCCACCGCGAGGCCCGACTTCACCTGCTCCACGGTGGTCGTGGTCGTCACGGTGCGGCCCGTGCCGCCATCGGCCTTGAACACGCTGCCCGCAGTGCCGGTGGTCTTGTTCTCGATCGTGTCGAAGGTGACGTTGCCACCGGCCTTCAGGCTGGCATCGGTGCCGGCCGAGACACTGGCGCCGAGGTTGGTGATGTCCTTCTTCGCATCGAGCGACAGCGTACCCGTCGACTGGATCGTCGCCGTGTTGCCGATGTTGGTGGTGTAGAACTTGTCGCCGCCGTTGCCGCTGCTCAACGTCTTGTTGACGATGCTGCCTTCAGTCGACGTGAGGCTCACGTCGCCGCCCTTGATGGTGCCCGACAGGTTGCTGATGTCGCCCGTCGATGCGATCAGCAGCGACTTGCCGCCGACGATGGTGCCGCCGGTGTTGGTGAGCGAGGAGAGGCTCAGGTTCGCGTCCTGTGCCGAGATCACGGCGCCGCTGGCGATGTTGTTCTTGGTGCTCTGCGCGAGGTAGACCACGGGTGCGAGCACGGTCTTGCCGTCGATCACGGTCTGCACCATCCACACGATGTCGCCCTTGAGGCCGGCTTGCTGTTCCGGCGTCAGCGCCTTGCCGTACTGCAGGCCGAGCGACCGGGCTTCGCCCGCTGCGTTCTCCATCAGGCCCTGCATCTGCGCATCGGCGTTGGCGTACTGCGCGAGGATCACGTTGCCGGTCTGCGCCACCAGTTGCTGCTTGACCAGATAGGCCTCGTAGCTGGCGTCGCCCAGGCGCAGGCCGATCTCGTCGGCGTTGTAGCCCAGCAGCTTGGACAGGTAGTCGGAGCCCACGTTCGACGAGCCCACCTGGTAGAGCGGGTTGGTCTCCACGAGGTACTTCGCGCCCGGCGTCTTCACCGTCACGTAGTAGCCGTTGGGATTGGCCGGCAGCGGAATGTTGATGCCGCCGAACGACGTGCCGTTCACACCCAGCGCGGCATTGGCCGAGACGAACGAAATGCCCGCGAGCAGGCCGGTGCCGCCGGTGGCTTGCGCGGCCTTGACGGTGTCGACGGTTTGCGCGCCAAAAGATTGCGTCGCAATGACGGCGGCGGGCGTCTCGGCGGCCACCGCGGCCTTCGGGTCCGCCAACGGCGTGGTGGCGCTGTTGTTGTACAGCGCAAAGCCAGCGCCCGTAAGGCTTTTCGTGTAAATGCCGGCGTGCAGCGCATTCACCGATGCCGTCGCGAAGGTCTGGTTCTTGTTGCCGTTGCTGTCGTAGTCGCAGCCGCCGTCGTAGCGACCGCCGCCGGAGTTGCATTCGCTCCAGTCGTAGATCTCCGCGCCACCCGCGGGACCTGCTTCCTTGCGCGTCATCGTGTAGTGCCGCGTGTAGTTCTTGGTGTTGAGCGCAAGGTTGTCGTTGGTGAACGTGCCGCCAGTCAATTGAAAGCCGTGGCCCGCTTCGTCCCAGATGCCATGGCTGCTCTTGTAGAGGTTGCCGTTGGACTGGCTGGCATCTACCGAGAAGCCCTGCATGGTGATCGACTGGCCGCCGTAGACCGTCCCGCCAAGATTGGAGCCCGTGGTGAACATCAGCCGCAGGTTCTTCGTGGCGAGGATTTGCGGTGAATAGGCCGGCGCCTGGTCGTTCGCGTAGCGCTGGAAGTCGGTCCAGGTGGTGATGTAGTTGCGGAAGAAGTCCTTGTTGCCGCCGGAACCACCGTCGTTGTATTGGCCGCCGTCCGCGACCGTCGTTTGAGCGCCATAAGTCCAATACCGCGTGTCGCCGCCCACCACTTCATTGCGCAGCGTGGCGGCCACGATGTCGATGTCGCCGTCGCTCACGATGTCGCGGTTGTTGACCAGCGTGTTGGCCAGCAGCGAGATCTTGTTGCCGGCGTTGATGGTCGAGGCGTTGGTCAGCGTGCCGTTGACCTTGACGCTGAGGTTGTTCCTTGCATAGAGCGAACCCGCGTTGCTCAGGTTGCCCGCGCTCGCGGCGGGCGTCGTTGTGCCCAGGTCGAGTTGGCCCTTCGTGGTTTCGATGCTCAGGTCGTGCAGCGCGACAATGCCGCCAGTGGCGTTGTTGCTGAGGTTGGGTGCCTTCACGACCAAGTTGCTGCCGGAGAACAGCAGGCCGTCGTTGCTCAGGTCGTTGCTCACGGTGACCGTGGCGGTGCCGCTGCCGCCCACGGCGCCCATCACGCGCGCAGTGCCGTTGGTGTCGCCGTTGAGCGTCAGCGTACCGACCGTGAGGTCCATCTGGCCGGTCGAGCCGAGCACCGAGGTCTTCGCCAGGGTGACGCTGCCGATGGCCACGTTGGTGGTCGCGCCGCTGGCCACGTTCTTCGCACCGCCAGTCAGCACGAGCGACGAGCCGGTGCCGCCCTGCACGTCGAGCAACTTGCCGCTTTGCAGCGTGCCGCCGATGCTGGCCGTGTAGTCGTTGTTCGTGGTTGCGGCCAGGTGCAGGTCCCCGTCCGACAGGATGTCGCCGCTGCTTGTGAGTCCGCCCGTGCCCATTGCGACGATGAGGCTGCCGGCTGACTGCACGGTGCCGCTGTTGGAGATGGTGCGGCCCGACACCGTCCCGGCGCCGGCCGTGTCGGTGGCCACGGCGATGACGGCACCGCTTCGGTTGGTGAGAGTGCCCGAGGCCTTCAGCTGCGTGGCCGCGCTTGCGCCACCGATGATCTTGCCGCTGTTGTCGATGCCCGCGACGTCGATGTTCAGGCCGTTGCCGATCAGCGTGGCGTTCTTGCCGTTGGTCAGTGCGGTGGCGGCACCCTGGATGCCGAGCGTGCCGCCAGCCTGCACCGTGTCCTGGTTGGCGAAGCCGTCGCTGGCGCTCACGTTGGCCTGCAGATTGCCGGTGGCGACCAGCTTGCCGCGGTTGTCGATCTTCGCGACGTTGTAGGTCACGCCTTCGAAGCCGCCTGCCGTGCCAGCTTGCAGCGTGGCGCCTGCCTCGTTCAGCAACGCGCCGGTGAGCGTCACCTGGCTGGCGCCACCGCCCTGCTGCGACAGCACCCAGGTTCCCGCGTTGTCGATCGACACGGCGTTGACGGAGCTGTTCGTTCCGGCCTGGATGCGGCCGTTGCGGGCGTCCGTGCCCGCGACCGCGTTGGTGATGGCGGCGGCTTTCAGCGCCAGCGCGCCGTTGGCCACCATGTAGCCGGTGTTGACGATGTTCTCGCTGCCGCCGCCGTTCAGGTCGGCGATGTCCAGCGTCGTGGTGGTTTGCAGGCCGCCGCTGTTGCTTAGCGTACCGTTCACGCGAAGCGTGGCCGAGCCTGCTTCGGCGCTCACGACGCCAGCATTGCTGAGGCCTTGCTCGGCCTTCAGGGCAACGGCCGCGCCGCGCATCACGGCCGCTGCTGCGTTGTCGATCTTGCCACCGGCACTCACGCTCAGCATGCTGCCAGCCTGCGTGGTGGCTTTCGCGCCGTTCGAGAAACCGGCCGACGTGGCGACCGATAGGTTGCCATCGGCCAGCAGCGCACCTTGGTTGTCGACGCTTCCCGTGGAGAGCGTGGCGTCGCCGCGCGATTGGATGGTGCCCGTGTTCGCCAACACGCCGCCGACCGTGACCGTGTCTTTCGCGGTGGCCTGCTGCGAGAGCAGCCAGGCGCCGCTGTTGTTCAGCGAGCCCGCATCGACCGTGCTGCCGGTGGCGGCCTGCACCCAGCCGGTGGCGCTGTTGTCGATGCTGGCGGCACGCAGTGCGAGCGTGCTGCCAGCCAGCAGGTTGCCGCTGTTGCTCACGCTATTGAGCGCCGCGTTGCCGAGCCCGTCGGCGATGTCGAGCGCGCCGGCCGCGTTGATGGTGCCGGTGTTGAACAGGGCGCCATCGGCACGCACCGTCACCGCGCCCTTGTCCGCCGTCATCGTGCCCGCGTTCGAGATGCCGTTGCCCGCCGTCAGCGCGAGGTTGCCGCCGAGCGATTGCAGCGCGCCGCCCGTGGCCGTGCCGATCTTGCCGCTTGAAGTGAGCGCCATGTTGCCGGCCGACTGCAGCACCGCCAGGCCCAGCGCCAGGTCGCCCTTGTCGGCGCTGGCGATCAGCGTGCCGCCGCTGCTGTACAGCTTGGTGGCCCCGGTGGTCACCAGGTTGCCGAAGGTGCCGTTCCAGGCCGCCGCCGCGCTCCACTCGGTGGCGCCCAGCGACGCGGCGTTGCCCACGGACAGCGTCAGCGCGCCGCCGGCGCGGCGCAGGTTGTTGTTGGCCAACCCGGAGGCACTGGCCGTGTCGAGCAGGCTCGCGGCGCTCACCGAAAGGTCGGTGCCCGCCACCAGCGCGCTGCCCGTCAGGGTGGCGCCGCCGGCGGCGGCGAGCGTGGTCTTGCCGGTGGAAGTGAGGCTGGCGTCGGCCAGCGCGAGCGCATTGGCGTCGGTGGCGGTGGTGGCGATGCCCACGTCGCCCGAGGCCGAGATGCGGTTCTGCAGCTCGACCTTGCCGGCCGCTGTCAGCGTGAAATCGCCGGCGCTGGCGGCGGCGTCTCCCAGCATGCGCACGCCCACGCCCGCCTCGGTCGAGGTCATGCGGATGCGGTTGGCGTACATGCCGCCGAGTGCGGCCGTGTCGATGGCGTACACCGGCGCGCTGCCGGTGGGCGTGGCCGCGCCGGTGACGGCACGGGTGTCGTAGCTCCAGCGGTTGGTGCCGGCGACCACGCTCACGTCCTGCCCGTTGACCGGCGCCTCGATGCGCACCGAGCGCGTCACCAGGTCGAGCACCTGCTGCGCCGTGGCGTTCAGCCCGGTGCCGGTGATCAGGATGTCGCCCTGCCCCACGCTGAAGCCGCCCAGCCCACCGTTCGATGCCAGGAACGGGTTGCCGGTGGTGAGCGTCACGCGGTCGGTGTTGATGAAGCCGCAGCCCGAGCAGGTGATGCCGTAGGGGTTGGCCAGCACCACGTCGGCCCTGCCGCCCAGCACCTCGGTGAAGCCTGCCAGCGTGCTGCGGTTGTTCGACACCACCTCGTTCAGGATCACGCGCGCCGCGTTGGCCTGGTTGAAGTTGGCCGTGACCTGCCCCGCCAGCTGCGACTGCCAGGCGATCTGCGCGCTGGTGGTGTTGTTGAGCACCAGGCCGGTCGCGTTGACGTTGAAGCTCTGGTACTGGTTGTGCGACAGGCCGGCCGAGTTGGCCTGGTTGATGTTGACCACCGTCACGCCGTTGGGCGCCACGTAGGCATTGAGGTTGCTGCCGGGCGCCACCACCACGGAGGCAACCTGCGCGAACGCGAAGGGCGGGGCCGCCAGCGCCAGCGCGCCCCAGGCCACGACGGCGGCACGGCGCGCGGCCGACTTGCTGCTCTTGCCCTTTCCGTGCCCGCGCGCGGTTTCCGCAACGGCTATCCAGGTGGCGGACGCGGCGTTCCAGAGGACTCGATAGATGTGGTTCATGGTGCGGATCTCAGAGGGAGGCGGACAGGCGGAAGCCGTACAGGGTGCCTTCGCGCTTCAGCGCGGCGGGCACGTGGACGGCGCGCGAAGCGAAGACGTCGAGGCTCAGGGTCTTCCACTGCACGGCGGCGCCCAGGGTGGCGCCCGACAGCGAACCCGAAGGCACGCCGCTGGCGCGGTTGCTCACGCGGCCCACGTCGAAGCCGGTGTAGACGCGGCCCGACAGCGGCGCGCCGCCGTTCAGCGCCACCTGCCACGGCATCGACAGTTCGTTGCGCACATAGAAGCCGCTGTCACCGCTGAGCACGGTGTTGAGGAAGCCGCGCACCGACGAGCCGCCGCCGATCAGCATCTGCTGCGTGCCGTAGAGGGTGTCGTACGCATGCTGCCCGCTGAACTGGCTGGACCACACGAACGCGCGCTCGGCAACGCTGAAGCGCCGCGAAAAGCCCAGGTCGAGCGTCAGCTTGCGAAACTGCGCGTGCGGCAGGTCGTCGGGCAGGGTGTCGGCGTCGCGCAGCGCGCCGAAGGCCGACAGGCCCTTCACGTAGCCGAGCCGCGCGTTGAAGATGCCGCCGCCGATCTGCGTGAAGGCGCTGGCCGCCACGTCGAGCGTGCTCAGGTCGCGGCTGCTGACCTGCAGGAACTCGCCGCCGAGCCAGTTGCGGGTCGACTGCGTGCCCACCCGGGCCGACAGCGAGACGCGGCTGGCCTGGTCGCGGTACACCACGCGGTCGGCCGAGAAGCTCTTGCTGATCGTGCGGCCCTGCGACGTGAGGCTCTGCCCGCTCGGCAGGCGCAGCACGTTGGTGTAGTCGCTCTGGCTGGCGTCGATGCTGAAGGTGTTGTAGCCCAGGGGCAGCACGGCGCGCAGGCCGGTCGAGTCCGACTTGTGGTCCCAGCGCTCGGGCAGCACCGACTGGCGCTTGGTGACCGACAGCAGCTCGTTCAGGCCGAGCAGGCTGTCGAAGGTGACGGTGGCCGAGGCGTTGTCGGTGCCGGTGGCGCGCGTGCCCGAGTTGTCGAGCGAGGTGTACAGGTGCACCGGGAACGTGGCGGGGTTCTCCACCACCACCACGGTCTGCCCGGGCTGGCTGCCGGGGCGCAGGTCGAGCCGTGCGTTGTTGGAGGCCAGGCTGTTGACCTGGTCGATGCCTTGCTCCAGGTCGCGCAGGTTCAGCAGGTCGCCGGGGCTGGCCGGAAACGCGCCGCGGATCCACTGGGCGCGTTCGCTGCCGCCAGTGACTTCGAAGCGCTCGATCCGGCCTTCGACCACGGTCACTTCGAGCACGCCGCTGCGCAGGTCTTGCGCGGGCAGGTAGGCGCGGGTGGTGATGTAGCCCCGGTCGATGTAGCTCTTGGTCAGCGTGGCCAGGATGGCTTCGAGGTCCGCCACGCCCAGGCAGCGGCCGGCGTTGGCATTCTGGACACTGCGTTGGAGGTCGTCGGGCAGGTGCTGGGTGTCGCCACTGAAACGAATCTCGCGAATGTCGCGGCACGGCGCGCCCAGCTCGGGCACGGACACCTGCGGCTTGACCTGTTGCAAATTGGTGCCGCCGGGCGGGGGCAGCGCGCGCATGGCGCGGTCCTGCTCCTCGCGCAGGCGGTCTTGCTGCTGGCGCTCGATGATCTGGTTCTGGCGGTCGACCGCCGCGGGGTTGACCTGCGCATGGGCCGCCATGCCGAGCAGCGCGCCGCCCAGCAAGGCCACCGGATGACGTAGGAGCGGGCGAATGCCACGTGGCAGGAGTGGACGAATGCCACGTGGCATGGGCGGGCGAACGCCGCGTGCGAAAAGGCCGTCGAACGACGGTCGCGAAACAGGAAGACGCATGAAATCGGCTCGGTTGCGGAGCCGGGCTGCCGGATTCGGGATGAATCGCTGCAGAAACTCACGGGTCCATAAAATGCAACCGGAATATCACAGATACCAACAGAAACTTACATACCCAGTTTCAAGTATTTGCAGCCCCTTCCGGGCTGGCTACAACCACTTCCCGAGCTTGGCCAGCGCCCCCGACCAGCCATGCGTGTGCCCCTCGCGCGCCGCCTCGTCGAAGAACTGCTCGTGCAGCAGCACCAGCTCGCAGCCCTGGTCGTCGGGCTCGATGCGCACGGTGACGCGCGACTCGCGCTCGGGCGTGCTGCGCCAGGCCCAGCTGAACACCAGCTTGCGCTGCGGCTCCACCTCGAGGTAGATGCCGCTCACGTCGTGGGTTTCGCCGTCGGCCGCCAGCATCGCCACGCGAAAGCGCCCGCCCACGCGCAGGTCGATCTCGGCGATGGGCACCGCGACGATCTCGTCCGGCCCGAACCAGTGCTTCAGCGCTTGCGGGTCGGTCCACGCGCGCCAGACCTTGTCGGCGGTGGCGCGGTAGTGCCGGCGGAGGGTGAGCGAGGGGCGCTCGGCTGCGGCTGTACCTGTGCCTGCGCCTGCGGAAGGGGGTTGGGCCATTCGGTTTGCTCCTGCGGGTCGAGAAAGCGCGCCAGCGCGTCGAGGCGTCCGCTCCAGAACTTCTCGTAGCGCGACAGCCACACCGCTGCCTCCTGCATGGGCCGGGGCGAGAGCTCGCAGCGCACGACGCGGCCCTCCTTGGTGCGGGAGATGAGGCCGGCGTCTTCCAGCACGCGCAGATGCTTCATGAAGCCGGTGAGCGACATGCCGTGCGGCTCGGCCAGCTCTGTCACGCTCAGGCTGCGCCGGCCCAGCGTCTCGAGCACGGTGCGGCGGGTGGTGTCGGAGAGCGCGGCGAAGATGGCGTCGAGCTGGGCGGTGTGGGGCTCGGCAACACCGGGGCCGCCGTCGTCGGTCGGCGTGTCTTGGGAGGCGTCTGGAGAAGAAGAAGAAGAAGACGACGACGAGGAAGAAGACGCTGGGTGAACCATGTGGTTGAGTATCTGGCGCACCCCGGCGCGCGTCAAGGGCGTGGCCGCCCCGGTGCGTGCATTCCTTCGCTCACCCTTTGGCGAAGGCCAGCAGGTCCGCGCTCACCTCGTCCTTGCGCGTGGTGCACATGCCGTGCGGCGCGCCCTGGTAGACCTTCAGCACCGCGCCCTTCACCAGTTCGGCCGACAGCAGCGCCGAGTCGGCGATGGGCACGATCTGGTCGTCGTCGCCGTGCAGGACGAGCGTGGGCACGTCGAACTTCTTCAGGTCGTCGGTGAGGTCGGTTTCCGAGAAAGCCTTCACGCAGAAGTACGAGGCCGGCATGCCCGCCGCCATGCCCTGCTGCCAGAACGATTCGCGCACCCCTTCGGACACCTTGGCGCCCGCGCGGTTGTAGCCGTAGAAGGGCATGCTCAGGTCTTTCCAGAACTGAGAGCGGTCGGTCAGCACGCCCGCGCGGATCTGGTCGAAGGCCGCGAGCGGCGTGCCGCCGGGGTTGGCCGGCGTCTTCACCATCAGGGGAGGCACCGCGCCGATGAGCACCGCCTTGGCCACGCGCGCGGTGCCGTGGCGGCCGATGTAGCGCGCCACCTCGCCGCCGCCGGTCGAGTGGCCGACGTGAATGGCGTCCTTCAGGTCGAGCTTCTGCACCAGCGCGGCCAGGTCGTCGGCGTAGGTGTCCATGTCGTTGCCCTGCCAGGGCTGGCTGGAGCGGCCGTGGCCGCGGCGGTCGTGCGCGATGCAGCGAAAGCCCTGCGAGGCCAGCGCGAACATCTGGTCCTCGAAGGCGTCGGAAGACAGGGGCCAGCCGTGGCTGAACACGACGGGCTGACCGCTGCCCCAGTCCTTGTAGTAGATCTCGGTGCCGTCGGCGGTGGTGATGCTGCTCATGAAGAACTCCTCTGGGTGAATGGAGCCTTCACTGTGGGTGCCGGGCGTTGCGTGGGCGTTGCAGCAGGGGGGGCGCGTGTTTCAGGTGCAATGCAGGTGCCGGGTTGCGCCCTCGCGCCTCGCGCCTCGCGCCTCGCGCCTATCGCCTATCGCCTATCGCCTATCGCCTATCGCTTATCGCTTATCGCTTATCGCGAGCCATGCAAGACGAAGGTCTGCCATCCCCGCATGTGGTCGATGAAACGCTCGCTCAGCCCGCCCTTGCGCAGGTACTCGGCCGGCACCGGCAGCGGCGGACTGTCGTACGCCGCATCGGCCCTGACCTGCAGGGGAAAGTCCCGCTGCAGGATGCCGGCCCTGGCAATCAACACGAAGTCGCAGCCCTCGTCCAGCAACTCGCCGGCGCGCCGGGCGCTCATGATCTTGCCGGCGGTTCCCAGCCGAACGCCCTTGCGAGGCAACCCGGTGAACAGGCTCAGCATGGTCTTGCCGCGAAACGGCCCCTCCCCCACGACCTGGGCAGAGTCCCACAAGGCAAGGTCGAGGTAGTCGATCAGCTCGCGATCGAAGATGTACGCGGTGACCTCGCGCAGTTCCTCCAGGCGCAGCCCGTAGCGCTCGATCGACAGCCGCCAGCCGATCTGGAAGCCGGCACCGCATTCCCGGCGGATGCCTTCGATCACTTCCAGGGTCAGGCGCGCCCGGTTCTCCAGGCTGCCGCCGTACCTGTCCATGCGGTCGTTCAGGTGAGGCGACATGAACTCCGAGAGGATCCAGCCGAACGCGCCATGCACCGCGACGCCGTCGAAGCCGGCCCGCTGCGCGCGTTTCGCGGCGGCGATGAAGCTGTCGCGAATTCGCTCCACTGCTTCCGTCGAGATCGCGCGGATGCCCGGCAAGGTGCCGCTGGAGGCAGGCGCCGGGATTCCTCCCAGCAGCGGGTTGGCACGGTGGCCTGCGTGGTGCAACTGCACCGCGGAAAGGCCCCCGCCGTCCCGCAGGGTCATGGCCATGCGGGCCAGGCCTGGCAGATGGTCATCGCTGTGGATGCCCAGCTGCCGCGCGAACGCGATGCCACCTGCTTCCACGGTCGTGGCACAGGTCTGGACCAACGCATAGCCGCTCTGCGACAGCTGTTCCATCCAGAAGTGGTCGTGCACGGACGCCGTGCCGTCGAGTTCGCTTTGCTGGTTGGTCAGCGGCGCCAGCATGAAGCGGTTTCGCATTGCCGGGCCATGCAGCAGCGTGAGCGGTTTGAACAGATCGGAAACAGACACGGAAAAACTCCAGAAAAATTAAGAGGGCTCGCGCCCGCGAGTGGATGGGCGGCCTTGTGGCCGCCTCCTGCGCGCTTTCGGATCAGCCGTTGGCGCCGGACTGGCCGTCCGTGGAAAGCTCCCAGCCACCGCCGAGCGCCTTGACCAAGTCGACGGTCGCGCGTGCGCGCTCGCCTTCGAACTGGATGCGCGACTGCCGGCTGCGCAAGCGGGTGCGCTCGGCGTCCACCACGACGAGGTAGTCGACATCCCCTTCGTCGAATCTCGCCCTGGCCGATTGCGCTACGCCGGACGACGCGTCTTCCGCTCCCCGCAATTGGAGAATTCGCGCGTCGAGGGTCCGTATCGAAACCAGCGAGTCCTCGACCTCGCGGAAGGCCTGGAGCACCGTCTTGCGGTACTCGGCGACCCGCTCCTCGTACACGCCGCGCACGCGGGCCACCTCGGCGCTTCGCCTGCCGCCATCGAAGATGGGCATGCCCAGGGCGGTTCCCACCAGCGGCCCCAGCAGGAACGTCCGCTGCGACCAACTGGCCAGGTTTCCCAGTTCGGCCGACTCGTAGCCCAACGACCCCGTCAGCGAAAGCGACGGAAAGAACGCGGCCTTCGCGACGCCGATGCGGGCGTTCTCCGCCGTCATGGCGCGCTCGGCGGCGGCAATGTCCGGCCGGCGCTCCAACAACGTCGATGGCATGCCCGGCGGCAGCCGAACCGCGACGTTCTCGAGCGGCAGCGCCTCGACGGACAACGCCGCCGGCGGCTTGCCCAGCAAGATGGCCAGGGCATGCGACGCCAGCGCCTGCTGCTGCTCCACCGCCAGTTGCGCCGAACGGGCCGAGAACAACTCCGTCTTCGCCTGGTCGACAACGTAAGGGGCCGCGGCGCCCGCACCGAGCTTTCGCTCCAGCAGCGACAGGGCGTCTTCCCTCAGCTTCACGGTGTCCCGCAGCAGGCGAAGTTCGCATTCCAGTTGGCGCACGCTGAAGTACGCCTTGGCGACGTCGGCCTGGACGAGCAGCAGCATCTGGTGTGCCAGTGCCTGCTGCCGATCTGCATCGGCCCGTGCGGCGGCAACGCCCGATGAAACCCGCCCGAAGAGGTCGACCTCGTAGGCCACGGAGGCCTGCGCGCGCCAAAGGGTTTGCGCAGATCCCGGCGCGCCGTCTCCGCGCCCCGCGGCTGCACCGCTGGTGCGCTGTCGCGTGGGACCGAACCCTGCGCTCGCTTCGGGCAGTTGCGCCGCTTCGCTTTGCGTGACCAACGCGCGCGCCTGCTTGAGCCTCGCCATGGCGATGGACACATCGGGGTTGGCCTTGAGCGCCTCTTCTTCGAGCTGCACGAGCACCGGGTCGCCGAAGACGCCCCACCACGGTGAAGGCGCCTGCTGGTCGGCGGGCTCGGCCGGGCGCCAGCGGCCTGGGCTTTCCGCCGGCTGCAACGCGAGCGGGTGGTTGTCGTACGCCGCGAAGTTCGCGGGAACGTCGATGACCGGGCGATGCTCGACGGGCACGAGAGAGCACGCGGACAGCAGGAACAAAGTGGCGGCCATGGCAAGCGCGCTTCCGGGCACTCGGGCGGCTCGGGCTGCGCGGGCTGCTCGGCCCACGAGCAGCATCGCGTGGGTGGGGTAGCTCATGCCTGGGCCTCCGGCTGCTGCAGTTCGAGGTGACGAGGGACGACCGCGGGTGCCTCGTGGTGCGTTGCGGACCGCAGCGGCTTTCCTCCCCCGAGCGCCCGGGCGAGCACATAGAAGAGCGGCGTCAGGAACAGGCCGAACAGCGTGACGCCGATCATTCCGAAGAACACGGAAATGCCCATGGCCTGGCGCATTTCCGCACCCGCTCCGGTCGACAGCGCGAGCGGGATCACGCCCATGATGAAGGCCAGCGAGGTCATCAGGATGGGGCGCAGCCGCAGGCGGCACGCCTCGACCACGGCCTTCAGCGTCGGCATTCCCGCCATCTCCAGTTCGCGTGCGAACTCGACGATCAGGATGGCGTTCTTCGACGCCAGGCCGACGAGCACGATCAGCCCGATCTGCGTGAAGATGTTGTTGTCACCCTTCATGAGCCAGACGCCGAGCAGCGCGGAGAAGATGCTCATCGGAATGATCAGGATGATGGCCAGCGGCAGCGTCAGGCTCTCGTACTGGGCAGCCAGCACGAAGAACACCAGCAGCACGCAGAGCGGAAGAATCCAGACGGCGCTGTTGCCGGCAATGATCTGCTGGTAGGTCAGGTCGGTCCATTCGAACGTCATGCCCGGCGGCAAGGTCGCGGCCGCGACCCGCTCGATGGCGGCCATCGCCTGGTCCGACGAATAGCCCGGCGCGGGGCTGCCACCGACGTCGGCGGAGGTGAACCCGTTGTAGCGGGTGACCTGGTCGGGGCCGTAGGTCTGGCTGACCTTCGCGAACGACGCGAGCGGAACCATCTGGCCCGAGTCGCTGCGCACATGCAGCTGCCCGATGTCGTCCGGCCTGGAACGGAACTGGCTGTCGGCCTGCATGCGCACCTGGTACACCCGCCCCAGGAAGTTGAAGTCGTTGACGTAGTAGGAACCGAGAAACGCCTGCAAGGCGCTGAAAGCGGCCGGCGTGTCCACGCCCAGCTGCTGCGCCTTGGCGCGGTCGATGTCCACCTTCAGCTGCGGCGCGTTCACGGTGTAGGTCGAGAAAAGCGCGCCGAGCTCCGGCGCCTCGGACGCCTTCTTGATGAAGGCCTGCGTGGCCTTGTAGAGCGCGTCGTAGCCCAGGTCCGCCCGGTCTTCGATCTGCAGCTTGAACCCGCCCAGCGTTCCCAGGCCATAGACCGGCGGCGGCGGAAAGATGCCGGTGAAGGCGTGGCCGATGCTGCCGAACTCACGGCCCAGGTCGGCCGCGACCTGGTCGGCGCTGATGCCCTTGCGGTCCTTGAACGGCTTGAGCAGCACGAACGACAGCGCGGTGCTCGAGCTCTTCGTCACGCCATTGATCGAAAGGCCGCTGTAGCTCGACGTGCCCATGACGGCAGGGTGCTTGAGCGCCGCGGCGTTCATCTTGTTCATGGTCGCTTCGGTGCGGTCCAGCGTGGAGCCCTCGGGCAACTGCGCCAGGCTCACGAGGTACTCCTTGTCCTGCGCGGGAACGAAACCGCCCGGAACATGGCCGGTGAGCCACCAGGTTCCGCCCAGCAACACCGCGTAGACGGCGAGCAAGGCGCCCTTGTGCCGCAGCAGCCGGCCCACGCTTCCTCCGTAGGCCTGCGAGCCGCGATCGAACGTGCGGTTGAAGCGACCGAAGAAGCGGCCGAACACCTTCTGCGTGACCCGGGTCACGGCGTCGGACGCGTCTGCATGCCCCTTCAGCAGCAGCGCCGACAGCGCCGGGGACAGCGTCAGCGAGTTCACCGCCGAGATGAGCGTGGAAATGGCGATGGTGACCGCGAACTGCTTGTAGAACTCCCCGGTCAGGCCGCTGAGGAACGCCAGCGGAAGAAACACGGCGGACAGCGTCAGCGCGATGGCGACGATGGGCCCGCTCACCTCGCGCATCGCCTGGTAGGTGGCCTCCCGCGGGCTGAGGCCGCGCGCGATGTTGCGCTCCACGTTCTCCACCACCACGATGGCGTCGTCGACCACGATGCCGATGGCCACCACCAGGCCGAACAGCGACAGCGTGTTGATGGAGTAGCCCGCCAGCAGCAGGAAGGTGAAGGTACCGACGATCGAGATGGGAACCGCGACCAGCGGAATGAGGGAAGCGCGCCAGGTCTGCAGGAAGAGGAACACGACCAGCACCACCAGCGCCACGGATTCGAGCAGCGTCTCGATGACCGCGTCGATGCCGGACTGGACCGCGCGGCTGGGCTCATAGACGATGCGGTAGACCACGTCTTCCGGAAAATCCTTCTCGAGCTCCTTCATGGCCTTGTGCACGTCGCGCGAAATCTGCAGCGAGTTCGCGCCGGGGGCTTCCTGCACGGTCACGGCGACGGCGGGCGCGTTGTCCAGCGTGGCGCGAATTCCGTAGTCTTCCGCGCCGAGCTCCACGCGCGCCACGTCGCCCAGGCGCGTGATCGCGCCCCGCGCGTCGGACTTGATGACGATGCCCTTGAACTCCTCGGGCGACTTGAGGCGGCCGTCGGCATTCACGTTGAGCTGGAAGGCAGTGTCCGCGGAAGTGGGTGCGCTGCCGATGGTTCCGACCGCGGCCTGGATGTTCTGGCGCCGGATGGCGCTGGCGACATCGTTCGCGCTGAGTCCGCGCTCGGCCAGGGCGGCCGGGTCCAGCCACACACGCATGGCGTAGCCGCCGGGCCCCCAGATCGCCACGTCGCCGACGCCCGTGATGCGGGCCAGCCGGTCCTTCACGTGCAGGATGGCGTAGTTGCTGATGTAGTTGTTGTCGTAGGTGCCCTTCGGCGACACCATGTGCACGGCGATGGTGATCATCGGCAGGTTCTTGACCGCGGTGACCCCCAGGCGCTGCACGTCCTCGGGCAGTCGCGCCTGGGCCTGGGACACGCGGGTCTGCACCAGCTGCTGGGCCCTGTCCGGATCGGTTCCGAGCTTGAAGGTCACGGTCAGGTACAGGTGGCCGTCGCCGCTGGCCTTCGAGTCCATGTAGAGCATGCCCTCGACGCCGTTGACCGACTGCTCCAGCGGCGCCGCGACGGTTTCCGCGATGGTCTTGGCGTTGGCGCCGGGATACTGCGCGTGCACCACGACCGATGGCGGAATGACCTGCGGGTATTCCGAGACCGGCATGTTGAACGACGCCACGATGCCCGCGAGAAGAATCAGCGCCGACAGCACGCCCGCGAAGATCGGCCGGTCGATGAAGAATTTCGAGATGTTCACGAGCGGCCTCCCTGGGCGGCGTCGATGGAAGCCTCCGGGGTCGCGGAGCCCGCGGGCGCCTCTGCCGCGACGGCGGACACCGACGCACCCGGCGGCGCGCGAAACGCGCCATCCACGATGACCCTGGCACCCGGCGCGAGCCCGCTGCGCACGACCCGTTGCGTTCCCTGCAGCACGCCAAGGTCGATCACGCGGCGCTCGACCTTGTTCTGTGCATTGACGACCAGCACGTACTTCCGGTCCTGGTCGGTGCCGACGACGGCCTCGTCCACCAGCACGGCGTCGTACGGCGCGCCGCCCTGCAGCCGAATGCGCGCCCGAAGACCGGGAAGCATCTCGGGGTTCACCTTGTCGATGCGCGCGCGGACCCGCACGGTTCCCGAACGGGTGTCCATCTGGTTGTCGATCGCTTCGATGGACGCCGCGTAGGGAAAGCCGGCGTCGTTCGCAAGGCCGACCTTCACCACCGGCTGCGTGCCGGCCCTGAGCGAGGGCGCGACGATCTGCAGGTAGCTCTGCTCGTCCACGTTGAAGGACGCATAGAGCTTGGCGTCGGAAACGATCCGCGTGAGCGGGGTCGCTTCGCCGCCCGCTGTCACCACATTGCCCGCGGTGACTTCGGCGCGGGAGATGCGCCCGGCGATGGGCGCGCGGACCTGGGTGTAGCCGAGCTGCAACCGGGCCTGCGCGAGCGCGGCCTGTGCCCCCTTCAGCGACGCGGCGGCCTCGCGTGCGGCGTTGTCCAGCGTGTCGAACTCCCTGCGCGCGATCGAGTTCGATTCGAGCAGCCGCTGTCCGCGTGCGCGCTCGGTGTCTGCGAGCCGCTGCCGTGCTTCGACGCCTGCCAGCGTGGCCTGGGCTTGCTGCACCTGGGTCTCGAAGGGCGCCGGGTCGATGGTGAAGAGAACCTCGCCCTGGCGAACATGCTGGCCGGGCTTGAAGTGCACCGCCAGCAGCGTTCCCGGTGCCCTGGCGCGCACGTCGACGAGGTCCACGGGTTCGAGCCGGCCCGTGTAGTCCTGCGAGTCCGATACCGAACGCTGCAGCGCCGGCCGGTACTTGACGGTGGGGAGTGCGGCGGCGGCTTGGGCATGCGCTTCGGAACCATGCTTCCAAAACGCGCTGCCGGCAACGACCACCGCAACGGCAGTCGTGACGACCGCCAGGTGATGCTTCTTGAGGGGATTCATGCGACGTGCTCTGCGAAATAAAACGGTTTGCAGTCTGTGCGCGCGGCGCATGAAGATCGAGGCCGGAACCTGGGTTACTTTGTTGCCTCACTTGGAACAATCGCTTGCTCGCCGGCGGCAGCCCGTGAGGTAAAACGGAAACCCGACGCGATGCTCCCCCCGCATCCCATTCCGCCCCAAGCAACAATTGCCCTGCCAGGAGAGAACCAGTGGACCGCCTCCAGTCGATGCAGATCTTCGCCCGCGTCGTCGAAATGCACAGCTTCACGCGCGCCGCGGACAGCCTCTTTCTTCCCAAGTCGCGGGTCACGCGCGCCGTGAAGGACCTGGAGAAATTCCTGGGCGCGCGGCTGCTGCAGCGAACCACGCGCCACATCAGCCTCACGCCGGAAGGCACGCTCTACTTCGCGCATTGCAAGCGCCTGCTGGCGGACATCGAGGGCGTGGAGTCCAGCTTTCCCGGACGGGCCGGACAGCCGCGGGGGTGCCTTCGCGTCGACATGACGCTTTCGCTCGCGCGCCTGGTGGTGCTGCCCTGCCTCAAGGACTTCCAGTCCCGCTTCCCGGAGGTGGAACTCACGCTGACGGCGTCCGACCGCACGGTCGAGCTGGTGCAGGAGGGCATCGACTGCGTCATTCGCGCAGGAACGCCCGAAGACTCCGCCACGCTCGTCGCAAAGCGCATCGGCTCATTCGAATGGGTGACCTGCGCCTCGCCGGACTACCTGGCCCGCCATGGCACGCCCACGTCGCTGGAGGACCTGGCGAACCACGATGCCGTCGGCTATTTGTCCAGCCGCACCGCGCGCACCCTGGAGTGGAATTTCGAGTCGAACGGCGAGCACCGCAGCGTCAGGATGCGAGAGCGCCTCATCGTCAACGACACGGACGCGTACGTGGCCTGCGGCCTCGAAGGCCTGGGCCTGATTCGCGCGGGCAGCTACATGGTGCGCCCCTACCTGCACAGCGGCCGCCTTCGGCAGGTGCTCGCCGACCATGCGTCGCCGACGGTTCCGCTCTCCGTGCTGTATCCGCAGAACCGCCAGCTGTCCCCGACCGTGCGCGCGTTCGTGGACTGGGTCGGCGAGGTCGTGCGCCAGGCGGAAGCCGGCTGGCGGGTCGATTCCTACGAATCTTCCTGAACGGCTTCAAGCCGCGCCGCGAGGCGCTGGTGCGGGGCTGCTCCCCGACGGACGCTGCAGGCCGTCGAAATCCTTGGCGTCGTGGCGCTCGCGAAGGAAGGTGCCCGGGTCTCCGGAGACGCGGTTGACGACCCTGCCGCGCGCCACGGCGGGACGCGCCGCGATCGCCTCGTACCAGCGCAGCAGATGCACGTACGCGTCGACCGCCAGGAACTCGTGCGTGTTGTACACGCCGTAGAGGCTGCCGGGGTACCACGGCCAGATGGCCATGTCCGCGATGGTGTACTGATCGCCCGCGATGAACTCGTGCGTGGCCAGGTGCGTGTCCAGCACATGCAGTTGCCGCTTGGTCTCCATCGCGTAGCGGTCGATCGCGTACTCGATCTTCAGCGGCGCATAGGCGTAGAAGTGGCCCAGGCCTCCGCCGACGAAGGGTGCCGAGCCCACCTGCCACATCAGCCAGTTGAAGGTTTCCGTTCGCGCACGGCCGCCAGCAGGCAGGAACGCGCCGAAGCGTTCGGCAAGGTGGACCAGGATGGAGCCGCTTTCGAAAACGCAGCTGACCGGATCGGTGGAGTGATCGACGAGCGCCGGGATCTTGGCATTCGGGTTGAGGCCCACGAAGCCGCTCCCGAACTGGTCGCCCTTGAAGATGTCGACCAGCCAGGCGTCGTACTCCGCGCCCGAATGCCCTGCCGCCAGAAGCTCCTCCAGCAGGATCGTGACCTTCTGCCCATTCGGCGTTCCCTGCGAATACAGCTGCAAAGGATGCTTGCCTACGGGCAGTTCCTTTTCGAACATGGCACCGGACACCGGTCGGTTGATGCTGCCGAACGTGCCGCCCTGGTTGTTCTTCGGGCTCCAGACCTTGGGTGGCACATAGCCTGCGGGTTGGTTTTGAAACGGGTCTTCGGTCATCGGTTGTTCCTTGCAGCCAAGAGGTTTGAAATTTCCAGATACGTTCGAAGCGAATGCCCCGCTCGAAGCGGCGGCACTTCGCCGCTACAGGTTGAGCACCAGCTCCGGCCCCCGGGCCCAGGACACGCAGGTGCACATGGCGCCCAGGCGCACGTCGGGTGCAAGGCTGTCGCGGTGCACAGGCTCCCCGCTCACGACCTCGGTGAGGCACGCGCCGCAGACACCACGGCGGCATTCGTAGCTCGTCCAGACGCCCGCGGCGAGCAGTGCGTCGAGCAGCGACGTGCCCGGGGCGACATGCAATGTCGAACCCGACTGCGTGAGCGTCACGCGCAACGGTGCGTCGCTGGTATCGACGCCCGTGCCGAAGCTCTCGGCGTGGATGCGATGCGCCTCCCAACCCGCTTCGGACGAAGCCGAGCGCACCGCGTCGATGAAGCCCGCAGGGCCGCAGACGTAGACATGCGTGCCCGGCGGTTGCTCGCCGAGGAGCTTCCGCAGGTCCATGCTGGCGCGGCCGATGTGAACGGAGGCCGGCAGCCCCGGCAACCCCGGCGTCCCCGATGGCAACGGCCATTGCCGCGCCGCATCGCGCACGACGTGGCGCAGCGCGAAGCTGCGTCCCTCGGTGCCGAGATGCGAGGCCATGCTCAGCAGCGGCGTGATGCCGATGCCGCCGCCGAGCAACAGCACATGGGGTGAGTCGGGTCCAAGATGAATTCGTTGGCCACGTCCAGCAGGCTCAAGCGGCTGCCCACCACAAGCTGCTCGTGAATGAAGCGCGAGCCGCCTCGGCTGTTCGCCGCGCGCAGCACGCCGATCTCGTAGCGGGTGGGCGCTGCGTCGGCGCGAAGGAGCGAGTAGCGCCGCACGAGGCCATTCAGGTCCAGCACGATGTGCGCGCCCGGCTGCGCAGCGGGCAGCGGCCCGCCGTCGAGGCGCTGCAATGTCAATTTGACGGTGTCTGCGGCGACCGTCTCCTTGCCGACGACGATCAGTTCAAGCGGTTCCACGGGGGTCCTCAAGGGTTGAAGGGCGAGGCTTCGATGAAGCGCCAGCGCAACGGCAGGTTGAGGGGTGAAACGCGCCAGGACTCGACGGTGAACTCGATCCAGCGGCCCGTCCCTCCGGTCGATTCGGCACCGTCGAGCACATCGAAGCAGGCCTTCGCACGGCCGTTCAATTGCAGTTGGCGCACACCGTCGCCGCCTGGCAAGACCAGGCCGCAGCGCGCGTCCATGGCGAGGTTGCCCAAGGTGTTGAACATGCTGTTGCCGTTGTAGTCCGGAATGCGCAGCACGTTGCCGACCACCTGCACGAAGCCGGGCCGGCCGCCGCGATGCGACACATCGGCTGCGCCGCCGGGCCCGAGGCTCGCGATGAACAGGGTGTCCGCGGTGGTGACCCACTGCGCGACCGTGTCGTCGAATGCAGAGCCACCTGCCAGCAATGCCGGCGATGTCTCGGTGCCCCGCTCTGTGGCTGGCTCAGCGATCTCCGGCTCACGCTTCTGGATGTAGCGAGGGCAGACCGGAAAGGCCTGCCCCACCGTCACGTCGAGCAGGCCACCTGACGCTGAAGCCACGTGCCCGTTGACGCGCAAGCGCCTGCGCGTCTGCAGTTCGATGAGCAGCACCGCGACCGACTGACCCGCCTCCAAGGCGCCGATCGGCGCGATGGTCCGCAAATGGTCGTGCGGATCGACCAGCGCCATGCGCAAGCTGGCAAGGTCTTCCGCGGCCTGCAGGAAGCCGGGCTCACCGATCAACAGGCTGGCGCTGACACCGCCCTCGGCATCGGCCGCGCCGACGACGCACCAACGCTGCTGCGCGACGAAGTTGCGCGCCGCCGCCGGGATGTGCGCAGAGATGTTGCGCGCGTTGAGCAGCGCGATGGCGCGCTCGCCGGTTCGCTCCTGCACCATCCGCTCGCCGGGGTGGAAGACGGTGTCGTCCATGTCGTCGTGCTTTTGCGCAAACTCAGTGCGTCAGAAAGTCACGAGGCAATGGCCGGCGTCCAGGTGACGCGACAGGTCCAGCACGCCGGTCGTGCCGGGAATCGACTTGTCGCGCACGAGGTCGATGCCCGTCGGCGCCAGGCCGCCGGCCGCGCCGAAGACGTCGGCGCAACCGCCGCAGGCCACGATACGGTCCAGCACGGCCTCGTAGAGCGCGTGGGCGGGATGCGCTGGCTGCGCGAGTTCGGCGGGCCAGCGAACGCCGGCGCCTTGAAAGACGAGGTCGAAGTCGCGTTGCTTTTCCTTCAGCTCGTAGGCGAGAAACAGCGCGTTGAACACGCGGCCCAGGGCTTCCTCGCTGCCGGACTTGGGATCGGAGAAGACGACGATGACGGTTTTCACAAGCTTTTTCCTTTCGATGGCGGCGATGACCGGAAGTGGATGAGGTGCCGCCTCGAAAGCAAATCTATTGCTCCAGATGGAATAGATAAATGCCGGGAAAGCCATTTAAGTACTGCGCTGGTTGCAGTAATTTCGGGGCCATGAACCTTCTCAATGCCATCGACGTCTTTCTCGAAATCGCCGAGCGCGGCAACCTGACCCGCGCGGCCGACGCGCTGTCGCAGTCGCTGCCCAGCGTGGTCCGCACGCTGGCCGCGCTGGAGAATCACCTCGGCGTGCGCTTGTTCAACCGCACGACGCGGCGGGTGATCATCACGGAGGAGGGGCTTGCGTACCGCGACCACGCAACGGCCATTCGCATGGCCATCGCCGAGTCGGAGCAGGCAATGAGCCGGGCCCAGGCCGAGCCGACCGGGAGCCTCACGCTGACGGCCTCCGTCAACTTCGGCGAGCTGCATGTCGCACCGCTCGTTGCGAGCTACCTGCAGCTTCATTCGCGCGTGAACATGCAGTTGCTGCTGCTGGACCGTGTCGTCAATCTCGTCGAGGAAGGCATCGACCTGGCGGTGCGCATTGCGCCGTTGACAGACTCGTCACTCGTCGCGCGCCATGTCGCCGATGTGCGTCAGGTGGTTGCCGCGAGCCCCGCGCTGCTTGCCGCCCAGGGCGTGCCGGACACGCCGAAAGACCTGGCCAGCCGGTGCTGCATTCTTTTCGGCGGCTTCGGCGATGCCTCGGTCTGGGACTTCATGGCGAACGGGCGGCCCCTGCGTGTCAAGGTCGAGGGCCGAATCGCGTGCAACACCATCGGCGCGAGCCTGGCGGCCTGCATCGCGGGCCAGGGCTTCGGGCGCTTTCTTCACTACCAGGTGCAAGACGCATTCGAGCGCGGCGAACTGGTGCCGGTTCTGCACGACTACGAGCCGGCGACGCGGCCGCTTTCGCTGGTGTATCCGCGCAACCGCCATGGCTTGCCACGGCTGTCGACGATGGTAGACCATCTTCATTCGGGGCTTCGCGAGCGCCTTGCCTAGCTGCCTCAGCGCCCATCGAGCGTGCGCGCCAGGCTCTCCGCCAGCTCCTGCAACCCCAGCGGCTTGCGCAGCAACGCCACCACGCCGGCATCGCGCGCGCGCTGCTCCAGCGCCGCGCCCACGTTGCCGCTCACCAGAATCACCGGCAGCCCGGGCCGCACCGCGAGCACCCTGGCCGCCAGTTCGCTGCCGGCCAGGCCGGGCAGCATCTCGTCGGTGAGCACCGCGTCGAAACGCTGCGGGTCGGCCATGAAGACTTCCAGCGCGCGTTCGCTCGAATCGAAACCCACCGGCTCGTAGCCCAGTTCGGCCAGCAGCTCTTCGGCCAGCTCGACCAGCGCCCGCTCGTCGTCCACCACCATCACGACCTGCCCGTTGCCACGCGGCCAGGCCGGGTCGGCGCGCAGCGGCGGCGCTTCGGCCTCGCCGCACACCGGCAGCCACACGGTCACGCGCGTTCCGTGGCCGGGCCTGGGTTCGGGCTCGGTCGCGATGTCGATGGCGCCGCCCAGGTCGGTGACGATGCCGTGCACCATCGACAGCCCGAGCCCCGTGCCCTCGCCCAGCTTCTTGGTGGTGAAGAAGGGATCGAAGGCGCGCTGCAGCACCTCGGGCGACATGCCGGCGCCGGTGTCCACCACCACCAGCCGCACGTAGCTGCCGGGGGCCAGCTCGCCGTGCAGCAGCGGCCTGGGGGCGGCGGTGGTCTCGCGTTCGAGCAGCACCTCGATGGCGCCCGCGTCGCCCAGCGCCTGGGCGGCGTTGGTGCACAGGTTCATCACCACCTGGTGCAGTTGCGTGCCGTCGCCCAGCACGGCCGCGGTGCCGGCGCCCAGCCGGGTGTCGATGCGGATGGCCTCGGGCAGCGTGGGCCGCAGCATGGCCAGCGCCTCTTCCACCACGGCCTGGATGTGCACCGGCACGCGCTCGGCCACGCCGGCACGGCTGAAATCGAGAATGCGCCGCACCAGCACGCGCGCGCGGGCGCCGGCCTGCATCACGCGGTCGATGTAGCGGCGCATGTCGCTGCCCGGCACCGCATGCTGCTGCGCCATTTCGCCGAAACCCAGGATCGCGCCCAGGATGTTGTTGAAGTCGTGCGCGATGCCGCCGGCCAGCGTGCCCAGCGACTCCAGCCGCTGGGCCTTCTGCAGCCGCGCCTGCAGCGCCGCCTTCTCGGCCTCGCCGGCCTCCAGCTTGCGCAACTGGCGCAGCAGCCCCGCAATGGTGAGCACCACCAGCGCGGCCAGCAGCAGCGTGCGCACGATGGCGCTGTGCAGCTCGTCGTACCAGGGGCGCAGCGCGTGGTCTTCGTCGCGGGTGATGGTCAGCGTGAGCGGCCGCTTGCCCACGCCCACGGCCGCGACCAGCTTGGCGCGGCCGTCGACGGGGCTCACCGAGCGGTCGATCAGCGGCGCGCCCTTGAAGGCCGTCAGCTCCGGAAAGCGCTGGCCGCTGGGCATGCCGGGCTCGTCGGGTTGCCGCACGACCAGCGTGCCGTCGTCCAGCGTGAGCAGCAGCGCGCTGCCCTCGCCCAGTTCCAGCGCCGAATAGGCCGCCTGCAGCTCCTGCAGGGTGACGATGGCGGTCACCACGCCGTCGAAGCGGCCGTCGGGCGTGGCGAGCCGGCGCGACACCACCAGCGCCGGGCGCCGGTCGGTGCGCGTGACCACGGGCTCGTTGATGTACAGGCCGAGCGCGGCGCCTTCGCGCTGGCTCTGGAAATAGGGCCGGTCCGACACATCGGCCAGCGGCTCGCCCGTGACGCGCGAGCGGTGCCGCTGCATGCCCTGGGCGTCGACCAGCGTGAGCACGCTGACCTGCGACACGCCCACCACGCGCGACGCCAGCGCGGCCGCGATGGCGTCGGGCGGCAGCGCGTGGCCGGTGCTTTCCCACCACTCGCTGGTGTCGCGCAGCAGCAGGTCCACGGCCTGCAGGTTGCGCGCGCCCTGCTCGGCCAGGGCCTTGGCCAGGTTGCCGAGCTCGCGCTCGGTCGCGAACATGATCTGCTGATGCAGCCGCCAGCCGTCGTACACGGCCGAGCCGGCAAACGCCGCCACCAGCACGACGCCCGCCGCGACGATGCGTTGGCGCAGCCGCTGGCTCGACGTCATGCCGCGAGCGTGGCCGCCACGGCGCCGAGCAGTTCTTCGCGGGTGCAGGGCTTGGCCAGCAGCCGGCTCGCGCCGAGCGCCCGGCTCACCTCCGAGTCGCCGCCCAGGCTGCGCGCGAGCTGCGCCGAAATGCCGATGACCGCCGCGTGCGGCCAGGCGGCGTGCACGGCCTGCACGGTGCGCAGGTTGTCGGCGGCGCGCGAGCGCGGGTGCGGCAGGTCGAGAACCACCAGGTCGACGGTGGTGTCGGTCGGCGCGTTCGCGGCCCCGCCATGCCGCGGCAGCGAGCGGACCTCGTGCCCCTCGCCGGCCAGCCATTCGCAAATGAGCACGCGCATCGCGCTATCTTCCTCGATAACCATGATCTTCGACATGACATCAGTCCCTGTTCTTGCGGGTGCGTGGTGCACCCCATGGACCGATTGGCGCCGACGCAGGTGCCGGCGCGATGTCAGGCGGGCGGCGGTTCGTTTCATTTGTAATGCGCCGGTAGGCCTGCGTAGGATCATTTGAATTACGCTTCGATCGCCATGAACACCGCTGCACCCCACATCCTGGTGGTCGACGACGACCCTGCACTGCGCGAGCTGATGACCGCGTACCTGACGGAAAACGAGTTCCAGGTAACCGCCGTGGCCACCGGGGCCGAGATGACCGCGGTGCTGCAGGACAGCGTGATCGACCTGGTGCTGCTCGACCTGCGCCTGGGCGGCGAAGACGGCATGCAGCTGGCGCGCGGCCTGCGCGACACCAGCGAGCTGCCGGTCATCATCGTCACCGGCAAGCAGGACGAGGCCGACCGCGTCATGGGCCTGGAGATTGCCGCGGACGACTACGTCACCAAGCCATTCAGCAACCGCGAGATGCTGGCGCGCATTCGCGCGGTGCTGCGCCGCTACCAGGCCCGCACCGACGCCGCGCCGGCCGGCCGCAACACCAAGCGCCGCGCCTACCGCTTCGCGGGCTGGGAGCTGAACCTGCTGGCGCGCCGCCTGACCTCGCCGGAGGGCCAGCGCGTGGAGCTGAGCAACGGCGAGTTCAACCTGCTGCTGGCGCTGTGCGAGCAGCCGCAGCGCGTGCTCTCGCGCGACCAGCTGCTGGAGCTGTCGCGCCTGCACGGCGCCGAGGTGTACGACCGCTCCATCGACGTGCAGATCCTGCGGCTGCGCCGCAAGATCGAGATCGACGCGGCCGCGCCGAAGATGATCCGCACCGAACGCGGCGCGGGCTACGTGTTCGAGCCGCAGGTGCAGGTGCTGCACTGAACTTGCACTGAACCTGCATCGAACCTGCGCTGAAGGTGCAGCGCACCCCGGAGGCACCGGGCCCTGGCGGCCGCGGTGCACCCCATGGCCGCTCAGGCTTCGCGGCCGCTCTCGAACAGGAACCAGGCACGACGCTCGGCCTCGTCGATCCACACCTCCAGCAGGCTGGCCGTGGCCACGTCGCCGTAGCCGTCGCACATGCCGTGCGTGGCGCGCATGAAGTCGACCAGGCGCAGGTTGTCTTCGCGCAGCTCGGCCAGCATGTCCTGCGGCGTGACGAACGGCGCATCGTTGTCCGACAGGCGCTGGTGGCGCGTGATGTCGCCGATGGAGCGCAGCGTGGTGCCGCCGAGCTTGCGCGCGCGCTCGGCAATGGGGTCGGTCATGGCGAAGATCTGGTCCGACTGCTCGTCCAGCATCAGGTGGTAGTCGCGAAAGTGCGGCCCCGACATGTGCCAGTGGAAGTTCTTGGTCTTCAGGTACAGCGCGAAGGTGTCGGCCAGCAGGGCCGACAGCCCGCCGGCGATGTCGCGGCGCGCTTCGGCGCCGAGCGAGGTGGGCGTGTGCAGGGGCGCCTGGCGGCGCGCGGTGGTGGATTCGAGCGTGATGGTCATGGGAGCGCCTTTCGATCTGGAACAGGGTGGGAACGAAGCTGCATCGGGTCTGCATCGGATGGACAGATGAACCGTCGGCCGATGCGCAACCGGTGGTCCATGAGTGCACTGTGCCGCGCGACGGTTGCCGTGTCATTTCATTGCGGCTGACCATGTTGCAGATGAAATTCCCAGGGGCGCGAGCGCAGGGAAGATGTGGACCGAACGCGCCGCGCTACAAATGAAACACAGCGTTGCGCGCCTGAAACCATGCTGCAAGCAGCGCGCCGCAACATCGACGCATCAACGCCCCGATCCACCCACCGAGGACCGTTCATGCAAGCCACCCCAACCCGCACCGCACCCATCGCCCCCGCCGCCAACTGGCACGGCGCCGCCTTGGCATTGCGGGTCGACGACGACCGCTTCCTGGGCTTGCTGGCGGCCTACCGGACCTCCGGCGGACTGGCCACGGGGCACGAGATTGCGGCGCGGCGCCCGCGCACCGGCCTGTCGGAGCTTGCGCGCGCCATCGCGGCCCGCGAGGTGATCGGCATGGAATGGGGCGGGCAGCGCTGGCTGCCGTTCTTCCAGTTCGAACGCGGCGACGTGGCGGTGCGCGCACCGGTGCGGCTGCTGGTCGGCGAGCTGGCCGGCCTGCTCGACGACGGCGACCTCGCGCAATGGTTCGTGCAGCCCAACGGCTGGCTCGACGGCGCGCAGCCGCTGCACCTGCTCGACAGCGACTTCGCGCGCGTGCACGACGCGGCCCGCGCGCTGCGCTTCGCCTGCAGCAACTGACCCCGACACCAGGAGCCGCACATGGCCGACGATTCAGGCATCCGCACGTACGAACACCCCGCCGGCGGCTGGGACGCATTGGGCGCGGTGGCCAAGGCCATCCACGGGCAGATGAATGCCGTGTCGGGTACGCGCATCATGCTGCGCAACAACCAGCCCGACGGCTTCGACTGCCCCGGCTGCGCCTGGCCCGACCCGCAGCACACCTCGGCCTTCGAGTTCTGCGAGAACGGCGCCAAGGCCGTCACCTGGGAGGCCACGCGCAAGCGCGCCACGCCCGAGGTGTTCCAGCGCCATACCGTGAGCGAGCTGCTGGCCTGGAACGACCACGACATCGAAGACCTGGGCCGCCTCACGCACCCCATGGCCTACGACGCGGCCACCGACCGCTACGTGCAGATCGAATGGGACGACGCCTTCGCGCGCATCGCATCGGTGCTGCAGGCGCTGCCCTCGCCGGACATGGCGGAGTTCTACACCTCGGGCCGCGCGTCGAACGAAGCTGCCTTCGTGTACCAGCTGTTCGCGCGCGCCTACGGCACCAACAACTTCCCCGACTGCTCCAACATGTGCCACGAGGCCACGAGCGTGGGCCTGCCGAAGTCCATCGGCATCGGCAAGGGCACGGTGTCGCTCGAAGACTTCGACCACGCCGACCTCATCATCTCCATGGGCCACAACCCCGGCACCAACCACCCGCGCATGATGACCACGCTGCATGCGGCCTCGCGGCGCGGCGCGCCCATCGTGGTGTTCAACCCGCTGCGCGAGCGCGCGCTGGAGCGCTTCGCGGCGCCGCAAGACCCGCTGGAGATGGCCACCTTCAGCGCCACCGACATCGCCAGCGACTACCTGCAGGTGAAGGTCGGCGGCGACGCGGCGGCGCTCAAGGGCGTCATGAAGGCGGTGCTGTCCCTTGACGCCGACGACCTTGCCGCGGGCGGGCCGGGCCTGCTCGACCGCGCCTTCATCGCCGAGCACACGCAAGGTTTCGAGGCGCTGGCCGAAGACCTGTACGCCACCGAATGGGCCGACGTGGAGCTCGCCTCGGGCCTGCCGCGCGCCTCGCTGGAACACGTGGCGCGCCTGTACTGCAAGGCGCGGCGCACCATCGTCGCCTTCGGCATGGGCATCACGCAGCACCGGCTGGGCACCGACAACGTGCAGCAGATTTCCAACCTGCTGATGCTGCGCGGCAACTACGGCCGGCCCGGCGCGGGCATCTGCCCGGTGCGCGGCCACTCGAACGTGCAGGGCAACCGCACCGTGGGCATCGATGAGAAGGCGCCGCTGGCGCTGCGCCAGGGCATCGAGCGGGTGTACGGCTTCGTGCCGCCCGCGCAGCGCGGGCACGACGCGGGCGAAGCCGTCGAGGCCATCGAGGCGGGCCGCTCGAAGTTCCTGATGTGCCTGGGCGGCAACCTGGCCGTGGCCATGGCCGACCCGCTGCGCACCTTCGCGGCCATGCGCGGCCTGGAGATGGCCGTGCACATCGCGACCAAGCCCAACCGCTCGCACCTGCTGGTGGGCAGGCAGAGCCTGCTGCTGCCCTGCCTGGGGCGCACCGAGCTCGACGTGCAGGCGGGCGGCGTGCAGTCAATCACCGTCGAAGACTCGATGTCGATGGTGCACGCCTCCACCGGCCGGCTGCCGCCGCCTTCGGCGCAGGTGCGCTCGGAGCCGGCCATCGTCGCGGGCATCGCGCAGGCGGTGCTCGCGGGGCGGCACGGCATCGACTGGACCGGCATGGCCGCCGACTACGGCCGCATCCGCGACGGCATCGAGGGCGTGCTCGCGGGCTTCGATGGCTACAACCTGCGCATCAAGACGCCCGGCGGTTTCAGGCTGCCCATCGGCCCGGCCGAGCGGGTGTGGCACACGCCATCGGGCAAGGCGCAGTTCATCGTGATGCCGGGCATCAAGGAAGACCCGCGCGCCGCCGGTGCGCAGGTGCTCACGCTGGCCACGCTGCGCAGCCACGACCAGTACAACACCACCATCTACGGCTTCGACGACCGCTACCGCGGCATCTTCGGGCGCAGGGACATGGTGTTCCTGAACGCCGACGACCTGGCCGCGCAGGGCCTGGCGGCGGGCGACCGGGTGGACCTGGAGGCTGTGCCGTTCGAAGATGAAAGCGAAGGGGAAGGGGAAGTGGAAGGGCCTGCGCCGCGCGCGGTGCTGCGCAACCTGACCGCGGTGGCGTACGACATTCCGCGCGGGTCGGCGGGGGCCTACTACCCGGAGGCCAATGTGCTCATCGGCCTGGCGCACCGCGATCCGCAGAGCGGCACGCCGTCTTACAAGTCGGTGCCGGTGCGGGTGCGGGCTTCGGCCTGAATACGGCCCGAAGCCGCGTCGCGTCAGACGAACCTGGGAATCGGCCCGACCTGCGGCGTGGTGTCTTCGCCCAGGTCGAGCGCCACGCGGTCCACGAAGCACCAGCCCCAGCCTTCGGGCGGGTCGTAGCCTTCGATGATCGGATGCGCGGTTTCATGGAAGTGCGCGCGCGCGTGGCGGTTCGGCGAATCGTCGCAGCAGCCGACGTGGCCGCAGGTGCGGCACAGCCGCAGATGCACCCAGGGGCTGCCGGTCTTCAGGCACTCCTCGCAACCCTTGGCGCTGGGCGTCACTTGGTGGATGCTGTCGGTGTGCGTGCATGGCTTGGACTTGCTCATTCGGTGGTCCTCATGAAAGTGATGCGAGCTCGGTGGGCCAAGGCTAACGCCAACACGCGGCCGTCGTCCCGGGAACGCTTTATGCGTGCTGCGGCGCAACACCCACCACCTGCGAAGGAGCGCCCCATGCTGGACCGTACTGCCACCCAGTTCTCCCATGTGAAACCCGGCGACACGGAGTTCGTGCCGGGCGGGTTGCGCGACTTTTTTCTCTACCGCGACCTGGGCGTTGCGGAGGCCACCAACGGCAAGGTCATCGCCCACCTCGTCAAGGCCAACATGGCACCGGAAACGGGCACCGGCTGGCACCGGCACGAGGCGGACTTTCAGATCGTGATCATGGTCAAGGGCTGGGCCCGCTTCATGTACGAAGACAAGGAAACGCTGGTCGAGGCCGGCGACGTGGTGCACCAGCGCCCGGGCATCCGCCACTACCTGTTCGACTACTCGCCCGACATGGAGTACCTGGAGATCGTGTCGCCGGCGGACTTCAAGAGCATCGACGTGGAGCCGGTGTGCGAGATTCCGGCGGCTACGCCTTGGGAGTGAGCCGGGCGACATCGTCTCTACTTGTTCTCGCAGAAACCTGCCGCTGACCTGACTTGACAGGTAAAGCCGGTGTTTTGTGTCGTAGCTCGGACAACAAGAGGTAAAAGATTCGAATAGGAGTCATTCGCGGACAGAATTCGCGCCCGGTGGTGCGCTTGTTTGCGCCACCCGGCCCGGACCCCCGTCCGGGCGCCGCCCGGAAAGCCGCCCATGACCCGTACCTGCCTCCCCTCTGCTTCCTCTGATTCCTGGGTTTCGCCCAGCGCCCTGCGCACCACGCGGCGGCTCACGCCCGTGGCCATCGCCCTGCTCGGCCTTTGCGCCTCACTGCCCACCGCGTTCGCCCAGCAGGCTCCCGAACCCGCGGCACCGGCCTCCACGGCGGCGCCTTCCGCGGCCCCGGGCACCTCCGTGCCCGCCACGCTGCGCGAAGTGCAGGTGCAAGGCGCGCAGGACAAGACCGGCTTCGGCGCCAACCCCGCCTCCCTGAGCCGCCTGCCGGCCGACCTGCGCGATGCGCCGCAGTCGATCACCGTCATCAACCAGGCCGTGATGCAGTCGCAAGGCGCGACCTCGCTGGCGAGCGCGCTGCGCAACGTGCCGGGCCTGACCATCGGCGGCGCCGAGGGCGGGCAGATCGGCACCAACATCAACCTCAACGGGTTCTCGGCGCGCACCGACATCTACCTGGACGGCGCACGCGACCGCGCGCAGTACTACCGCGACACCTTCGCACTCGAATCGGTCGAGGTGCTGATGGGCCCGTCGTCGATGCTCTTCGGGCGCGGCTCCACCGGCGGCGTGATCAACCAGGTGACCAAGAAGCCGTCGCTCGTGCCCGCGGCGGAGGTGTCGCTGTCGGCCAGCACCACGGGCCTGGTGCGCTCCACCATCGACATCAACCGGCCGCTGTCGGACACCTCGGCCTTTCGCATCGCCGCGATGGGCCAGCAGGGCGACGCGAGCACGCGCGAGCAGACCAGGCTGAAGGACTTCGGGCTGGACGCCTCGCTGAAGTTCGGCATCAACACGCCCACGCAGGTCACGCTGTCGGCGCTGGTGCAGCACAACCGCGACCAGCCCGACTACGGCGTGTCGCCGCTCAACGGCCGTCCGGTGAAGGTCAACCGCGACCTGGCCTACGGCTTCAGCGACGACCGCACCATCTCCGACATCCAGGCCTTCAGCGCGGTGGTGCAGCACAAGCTCACGCCCACCACGTCGATCCGCAACCAGACGCAGTACAACGACGTGACCACCGACGCGCGCGAAACCGCGCCGCAGAGCATCGGCACGATCTCGTCCAAGGGCGTGTTCACGCCGTTTTCGACCGGCACCACCGCCGTGCCCACCGCCGCCTTCTCCAGCCTGCCGCTGGACACGCTGTGGGTGCGCCAGCAAAGCCACGACCGCACCATCCACGACAAGTCGCTGTTCAACCTGACCGAGCTGAACACCAGGTTCGAAACCGGCTCCGTGAAGCACACGCTGCTCGCCGGCCTGGAGCTGGGCCACGACACCTACGACAACCAGGCCTACTACCGCAACGGCACCTGCGCCGGCACCGCGCTGAACGCCGCGGGCGCCACCACCGGCTACGCCACCTGCTCGCCGCTGCTCGCGCCCTACCAGGGCAACACCCCCACCACCGCGCCCACGCTGCCCGGCAACCTGGCCACCGCCAGCGCCACCACGGTGGCCGGCTACGTGAACGACACGCTGGAGCTGACCCCGCAATGGAAACTGGTGGCCGGCGTGCGGCAGGACCACTACCGCGCGAACATCACCAACAGCATCACCAGCGCGACCACGCTGGGCGCCGAGAACCAGACGGTCGACTTCACCAGCGTGCGCGCCGGCGCCATCTGGCAGCCGACGCCCGCGCAGTCGTACTACGTGTCGTACAGCACGTCGTTCAACCCCTCGCTCGAACAGCTGGTGGCCACCACCGGCGGCACGCAGCCGCTGCCGCCGCAGAAGAACAAGGCGTATGAACTCGGCGGCAAGTGGGACATGAACGACGGCAACCTGTCGTTCACGGCCGCCGCCTTCCAGATCACGCAGACCAACGCGCGCTCGCAGAACAGCGACGGCACCTACAGCGCCACCGGCACAGTGCGCGTAAACGGCGCGCGCGCCGGCGTGGCGGGCCGCGTGACCGACAAGCTGCAGCTGTTCGGTGCCTACACGCACCTGGACGCGACCATCATCGACGGCATCGCGCCCGGCACCCTCGGCAAGACGCCGGCCAACACGCCGAAGGACGCGGCCAGCCTGTGGGCCACCTACGCGATTACGCCCGAATGGGAGATCGGCGGGGGCACCACCTACAGCGCCAGGCGCTACGCGAACAACACCGACGTCGTGCAGGTCGGCGGCTACGCGCGGCTCGATGCCATGCTGGCCTACCATCAGCCCAAGTACGACATTCGCCTGAACCTGTTCAACCTGGCGAACCGCCACTACTACGACGCGCTGATTCCCTCGGACGGCGGCCGCGCGGTGCCGGGTTCGGGCCGCGCCGCCACGCTGTCGCTCACCTACCGCCTTTGAGGAGCCTTTGCCATGCTGGTCTGCATTCCCGGTGTCCTGGACCGCGAGGCGCTCGCCGCGGTGCGCGCACGCCTGGACGCGGCCGGCGACGCCTGGGTCGACGGGCGCGTCACCGCGGGCCACCAGGGCGCGCCGGTCAAGTTCAACCAGCAGATCGACGAAGGCTCGGCGGTCGCGCATGAATGCCAGGCCATCGTGGCCGCTGCGCTGGAGCGGCACCCGACCTTCATCAGCGCGGCGCTGCCCAACCTGCTGTACCCGCCCATGTTCAACCGCTACAGCGAAGGCATGCGCTTCGGCCTGCACGTGGACGGCGGCGTGCGCATCGACCCGCGCACGGGCCGCAAGCTGCGCACCGACCTGTCGGCCACGCTCTTCCTGTCGGACGCCGACAGCTACGACGGCGGCGAACTGCAGATGGAAGACACGCACGGCATGCAGACCGTGAAGCTCGCGGCCGGCGACATGGTGCTGTACCCCGCCACCAGCCTGCACCAGGTGACGCCCATCACGCGCGGCGTGCGCGTGGCGTGCTTCTTCTGGGTGCAGAGCCTGGTGCGCGACGCGGGCGACCGCGCCCTGCTGTTCGACATGGACAACGCGATCCAGCGGTTGAACCAGAGCGGCGCCGACGAGTCGGCGCGCCGCACGCTGGTGGGGACTTATCACAACCTGCTTCGCAAGTGGAGCGACACCTAGGCAGATATTTACACTCTCTCCGCTCGCCAAATTCATAACAACCGAGGAGAGAGAACTTGCGTATTCAAACCGCCCGCCTGACGGCCGGCCTGCTGCTGGCGTGCGCCGCTTTCGTGGCGCAAACCAGCACCGCAGCGTCGTCGTCCAACGCTTCCGACACATCCGCCAACGCCGCATCGGCCTCGAACGCCAGCTCGCTCGAAGCCGAGCAGGAGGCCGCATTCAAGGCCGCCAAGGCGGTGCAGAAGGTCGGCCCCACCGACATCGCGCTGCGCGACCAGGCCCACCTGAAGCTGCCCGAAGGCTACGTGTGGGTGCCCACGCCCGCGGCCGCGCAGATCATGCGGGCCATGGGCAACCGCACCGACGACACCTTCCTGGGCGCCATCTTTCCCGCCGACGACGCCGACTGGATGGCCGTGGTCAAGTTCGTGAAAGAGGGCTACATCAAGGACGACGACGCGAAGGACTGGAACGCCGACGACCTGCTCAAGAGCCTGAAGGAAGGGACCGAGGCCGCGAACGAAGAGCGCGCCAAGCGCGGCATTCCGGCCATCGAGGTGATGGGCTGGGCGCAGAAGCCCGAGTACGAGTCGGGCACGCACCGGCTGGTGTGGTCGGCGCTGTCGAAGCGCAAGGGCGGCGCCGACGACAACCAGGGCGTGAACTACAACACCTACGCGCTGGGCCGCGACGGCTACCTGAGCCTGAACCTCATCACCAACGCGCGCGACCTCGACAAGTACAAGCCCGACGCGGCCAAGCTGCTGACCGCGCTGCAGTACGACGACGGCAAGAAGTACGCGGACTTCAACTCCTCCACCGACAAGGTCGCGGCCTACGGCCTGGCCGCGCTGGTGGCCGGCGTGGCGGTGAAGAAGCTGGGGCTGTTCGCGATCATCCTGGCCTTCGCGGCCAAGTTCGCGAAGCTGGCGATCGTGGCGGTGGGCGCCGCGCTGTGGGGCATCGCGAAGATCTTCAAGAAGAAGGAACCCGCCAACGTTCCGGTGGCGACGCCTGTGGAAGCAGCCCCGTTCGCGGCCACGCCCACGAACGACACGCCCGCCGTTAACGAGCCGCCGAAGCCTCCCGCGGCTTGATCCGTCGAAGCCGAAGGGCGCACAGGGAAGGCGCCCGGCTGTGACGTAGGCGACAAGCGCTGCCGCCGAGCTTTGGCACTATCGTGGAATCGCCCGCAGGGGCTCCACGCCAGGCTCAACCCTCGATGACTTCGCCCTTCCCCGCCACCACGTTCCAGCTTTGCGGCCCGCTGCGCCAACCGCGCCAGATGCTGGCCGACCAGAAGTACGACGGCCACAAGTCCATCCACGACGACGCCATGGCCGAGGGCCTCGGCCTGCGGGCCGGGCCCATCGAAGGCCCGACGCATTTCAGCCAGTTCGACCCCCTGCTGTTCGAGCTGTTCGGCCAGGCCTGGTTCGAGACCGGCTGCATCAGCGCGCACTACCAGAACATGGTGGTCGAGGGCGAATCGGTGCGCGCCTTCGTCGAGCGGCCCGCGCCCGGCGCCACCTTCGTGCGCCTGCGCGCGGAGAAGGCCGACGGCACGCCGGTGCTGCAGGGCACGGCCTCGGTAGGCGATGCCTCGGCGCACCCGCACGAGCTTTGCCAGCGCATCGCCAAGCTGCGCCCGCCCACCGGGCTGGTGATCAACCGCGACCTGAAGGTGGGCCAGCGCGGCGCGGTCACCGAGAAGATCCGCATGGGCTTCGACCAGGACATGGGCGAGCACTACCCGTTCACGCTGAACGACAAGCTCAAGGTCATCACCGAGCCCTGCGACTGGTACACGCCCGAAGGCGGCCAGCGCTCGCCGTGGGGCCGCGCCATCATCCCGACCGAGATGATCAGCGTGCTGCTCGGCTCCACCATCGCCGAGGCACAGCTCGGCGGGCGCAAGCCGGCCGTGGGCCTTTTCGCGGGGCAGGAAATCAGCCTGGTGAAGGGCCCGCTCTTCGTCGGCACCGACTACGAGCTGGAGCGCGAGATCGTCGCGCTGAGCGAAAGCGCGCGCACCGAGTCCGTGTGGGTGCGCACCAAGGTCTACGAGCTGCCTTCGCGCACGCTGGTGGCCGAGATGATCCTGAACGGGGCCACCATGAAGGCCTCGTACCCGCACTACGAAGCCGAGGCGAAGGCACTGGAGGGGAACCTGTGATGAGCCAACCCACCAGCATCGACACCGGCACTCCCCATCTCCTGGCCACGCTCGACGAGGGCGTGCTCACGCTGACCCTGAACCGGCCCGAGGCGCGCAACGCGATGTCGCTCGCCATGAACCAGGCGCTCGAGGCGCAGCTGGCCGCCGCCGAGCTCGACACCCGGGTGCGCTGCATCGTGCTCACCGGCGCGGGCAAGGGCTTCTGCGCGGGCGGCGACGTCAAGGGCATGGCCGCGTCGGGCGACGGCACCGTGGGCGCGCTGACCATCGACCAGGCCATTCACCGCCAGCGCGCCAACCAGCGCGGCACCGCGGGTCGGCTGTTCAAGATGCCCAAGCCGACCCTCGCCGCCTTGCCCGGGCCCGCTGCCGGCGCCGGGCTGTCGCTGGCGCTCGCATGCGACCTGCGCGTGATGGCCAGCACCGCGATCATGACCACGGCCTTCGCGCGCGTCGGCTTTTCGGGCGACTACGGCGGCACTTATTTCATGACGCAGCTGGTCGGCGCGGCCAAGGCCCGCGAGCTCTACCTGCTGTCGCCGCGCGTGAGCGCGGAAGAGGCGCTGAAGCTGGGCCTGGCCAACTGGGTGTGCGCGCCCGAAGAGCTGGCCGAGCGCACCGCGCAGATCGCGCGCACCCTGGCCGCCGGCCCGACCGTGGCCTACCGCTACATGAAGGAAAACCTGAACCGCGCCATGGCCGGCGACGTGGACGACTGCCTCGACCTCGAGGCGACGCACCACGTGCACTGCGGCCAGACCGAAGACCACCGCGAAGCCAGCCGGGCCTTCGTCGAGAAGCGCGAGCCCGTGTTCCAGGGGCGCTGAAGCAGCGCTGTTCACGGCGGCCCCGCGCGCATCCGTTTTCCTCCACTCATTCCTTATCCATCGAGGCAGACCTTCATGAAGACCCGCATCACCGAGCTGTTCGGCATCGAGCATCCCATCATCCAGGGCGGCATGCACTACGTCGGCTTCGCCGAAATGGCGGCCGCCGTGTCCAACGCAGGCGGCCTGGGCATCATCACGGGCCTCACGCAGCGCACGCCCGAGTTGCTCGCGCAGGAAATCGCGCGCTGCCGCGAAATGACCGACAAGCCCTTCGGCGTGAACCTCACCTTCTTGCCGACCGTGAGTTCGCCCGACTACCCGGGCTACATCCGCGCCATCCTCGACGGCGGCATCAAGGCGGTGGAAACCGCGGGCAACAACCCGCAGAAGTGGCTGCCCGCGCTGCACGAGGCCGGCGTGAAGGTGATCCACAAGTGCACCTCGGTGCGCCACGCGCTGAAGGCCGAGTCCATCGGCTGCGACGCCGTGAGCGTCGACGGCTTCGAGTGCGGCGGCCACCCGGGCGAAGACGACGTGCCCAACTTCATCCTGCTGCCGCGCGCGGCCGACGAGCTGAAGATTCCGTTCGTCGCCTCCGGCGGCATGGCCGATGGCCGCTCGCTGGTGGCCGCGCTCGCGCTCGGCGCCGAAGGCATGAACATGGGCACGCGCTTCATCGCAACGCAAGAGGCACCGGTGCACGAGAACGTCAAGCAGGCCATCGTGGCCGCGAGCGAGCTCGACACGCGCCTGGTGATGCGCCCGCTGCGCAACACCGAGCGGGTGCTGAAGAACGCGGCGGTGGAGCGCCTGATCGAGAAAGAGCGCACGCTGGGCGCGGCGCTGAAGTTCGAGGACATCCTCGACGAGGTGGCGGGCGTGTACCCGAAGATCATGCGCGAGGGCGCGATGGACGCCGGCGCGTGGTCGTGCGGCATGGTGGCCGGGCTGATCCACGACGTGCCGACGGTGAAGCAGCTGATCGACCGGATCATGCGCGAGGCCGAGGAAATCATCGGGCAGCGGCTGGCGCGCTTCGCTGCGCGCTGAACCCGGGCGGGCTGCCCGTGCATCCACGGGGTGCACGCAACGGATAAGGCATTCTGATGAATCGGCCTTGAAGAATTGATTTTCCTTCGGCCGGCGCTTTCACTGTAATCAGGGGTGTTCCACCTCTTTTCACAGAAACAGCGCATGACCCAGAACATCGAGACGCAGGCCCTGATCGTCGGCGCCGGACCGGTCGGCCTGGCGCTGGCCATCGACCTCGCGCAGCGGGGCATCGGCGTGCTCGTGGCCGAGACGCGCCACCGCGGCGAAGCGCCGAGCGTCAAGTGCAATCACGTCTCGGCCCGCACCATGGAGATCTTCAGGCGCCTGGGCGTCTCGAAGGCGCTGCGCGAGACGGGCCTGCCGGCCGACCACGCCAACGACGTGTCGTACCGCACCAGCTTCACCGGCGAAGAACTCTCGCGCATCCACATTCCCTCGCGCGCCACGCGCTACACCGACAAGAGCGGCCCCGATGGCTGGTGGCCCACTCCCGAGCCGCCGCACCGCATCAACCAGATCTACCTGGAGCCGGTGCTCTTCGCGCATGCCGAGGCGACGCCGGGCGTCACCATTCTCAGCCGCACGCGCATCGACGAGTTCACGCAGGACGCGCAGGGCGTGCGCGCCCGGGGCATCGACCTCGACACGGGCGAGGAGATCCACGTCCGCTGCCAGTACCTGGTGGGCTGCGACGGCGGCCGCTCGGCCGTGCGCAAGGCCATCGGCGCGAAGCTCTCCGGCACCGACGTGGTGGGGCGCGTGCAGTCGACCTACTTCCGCGCGCCCGACCTGCTCGCGCGCACCGGCCATGCGCCGGCGTGGGCCACCTTTTCGCTCAACCCGCGGCGCAGCGGCAACGTGTATGCCATCGACGGGCGCGAGACCTTCCTGCTGCACAACTACCTGCGCTCGGACGAGCTGGCCTTCGACTCGGTCGACCGCGACTGGGCCATTCGCACCATCCTCGGCGTGGGCGACGACTTCAGCTACGAGATCATCTCGAAGGAAGACTGGGTCGGCCGCCGGCTGGTGGCCGACAGGTTTCGCGACCGCCGCGTGTTCATCTGCGGCGACGCGTCGCACCTGTGGGTGCCGATGGCGGGCTACGGCATGAACGCCGGCATCGCCGACGCGATGAACCTGTCGTGGCAACTGGCCGCGCGGCTGAATGGCTGGGCCGGGGAAGGCGTGCTGGCCGCCTACGAAGCCGAGCGCCAGCCGATCACCGAGCAGGTGTCCAGCTTTGCGATGAACCACGCCATCGCCCTGCAGAAGGAGCGCGAGGGCGTGCCCGCCGGCATCGAGGCGCCCGGCCCCGCGGGCGAGCAGGCCCGCCGGGCGGCCGGGCAGGCGCTGTACGACCTCAACGTCAAGCAGTACTGCTGCGCGGGGCTGAACTTCGGCTACTACTACGACGCCTCTCCACTGATCGCCTACGACGAGGAGCAGGCCCCCGCGTACTCGATGGACGGGTTCACCCCGTCCACCGTGCCCGGCTGCCGCACGCCGCACTTCTGGCTGGACGACGGGCGCTCCCTGTATGACGCGATGGGGCCCGAGTACACGCTGCTGCGCTTCGATCCGCAGGCCGATGCCGGCGCGCTGCTGGAGGCGGCCGCGCGCCGGGGAATGCCTCTCGCGGTGCTCGACGTGCAGGCCCGGGCCGTGCCCGATGCCTACCGCCACGCGCTGCTGCTTTCGCGGCCGGACCAGCATGTCGCATGGCGCGGCGACCGCGTGCCCGGCGATGCGTTGGCCCTGATCGACAGGCTGACCGGCAAGCTGAACAACGTGGATAACTTGGATAGCTTGGACAAACTGGGCACGCCCGCCTAGTCACATGGAAAGACCCCGATGGACACAGAAGCCAAGCTCCGCAAAGACCTCGCCGCCTGCTACCGGTTGTTCGACTGGCTCGGCTGGACGGAACTCATCTTCAACCACATCACGGTGCGGGTGCCGGGCGCCGAGGGCGGCAAGCCCGCATACCTGATCAACCCCTTCGGCCTGCACTACGCGGAGGTCACGCCCGAGAACCTGGTGTGCATCGACGTCGACGGCAGCCCCCGCATCGACAGCCCCGGCAACCCAGGCAACACCGGACAGGTGAACCGCGCGGGCTTCGTGATCCACAGCGCGATCCATTCGGCGCGGGCCGATGCCCACTGCATCATGCATGTGCACACCACCGCGGGCTGCGCGGTGGCGTCGAAGGAATCGGGCCTGCGCCACGACAACTTCTACAGCGCCATGCTGTACGACGACCTGGCGTACCACGACTACGAAGGCGTGACGACCAACCTCGACGAGCAGCCGCGGCTCGTGAAGTCGCTGGGCAGCCGCAACCACCTCATCCTGCGCAACCATGGGCTGCTGGTGGTCGGCCCCGACATTCCGACCGCCTTCAACCGGCTGTGGGTGATGCAGCGCGCCTGCGAGATCCAGCTCGCGTCGGATGCGGGCAGCGGGCCGAACCGGGCCATTCCCGAATCCATCCTGCGCACCGTGCCGCAGACGCGTGTCGCGGGCAAGGGCGAGGTGCATCGGCTCATCTTCGACACCATGCTGCGGCGTGCCGGCATCGGCACCTGAGCGCCGCCCGCACGACACGACAACGGCGACAGCGACGACCACAACAACAACCAACGGAGACAACCGTGCGCCACCTGCCTCTTCGAAGACTCCTGTGCGCCGTCGGGCTCGCCGGCGCGGCCCTGGGTGCGCAGGCCCAGGCCTTTCCCTCGAGGCCGGTCACGGTCATCGCGCCCTTCGCGGCCGGCGGATCGGCCGACGGCGTCGCGCGCGTCGTGGCACGCGAACTGGGGCAGGTGCTGGGCCAGCCCGTGATCGTGGACAACAAGCCCGGCGCCGGCGGCGCGACCGGCCTGATGCTGGTGGCCAAGGCCAACCCCGACGGCTACACCCTCGGCATGGGTGCCGCGGGCGCGATCGTCATCGGCCCCCACCTGCCCGACGCGCCCGCGCTCAACCCGCAGAAGCAGCTGCAGCCGCTGGCGAAGGTGGCCGACATTTCGCTGGTGCTGGTGGCAGGGTCCGGTTCGGCCTCTGGGTCTGGCTCGGGTGCTGGCTACGCCACGCTACAGGCACTGCTCGATGCCGCCAAGACCACCGAAGTGCCCACGGGCAATTCCGGCCAGTACACCGCCCACCACCTGGCGGCCGAACTGCTGGCCAGCACCACCAAGACCCGGCTGCCCGCCGTGCCCTACCGCGGCAGCGCGCCGGCCGTGAGCGACGTCATCGGCGGCCAGGTGCCCGTCGCGTTCGTGGACCTCACCTCGGTGGCGGGCCACCTGAAGGCCGGCACGGTGAAGGCGCTGGGCGTGACCAGCGCGGGCCGCTCGAAGCTGGCGCCGGACATCCCGAGCATCGGCGAGACCGTGCCCGGCTACGCGGCACCGGCATGGCTAGGCATGTTCGCGCCGAAGGGCCTGCCGCCGGAGGTGAGCGACAAGCTCGCGGCGGGCCTGCGCACCGTGCTGGAAAAGCCCGAGGTGCAGGCGCAGATCCTCACGCTGTCGGCCGAGCCCGCCTACCTCGGGCCGAAGCCCTTCGCGGGCTTCATCGACGCGGAGTCGCGGCGCTGGGCCGCCGTGATCTCGCGGCTGCCCGGGCAGCCGCAGAAGTGACCGGCCGCCGCAGCGCCACCACGCCCTCACCGCCCCGACGCCATCCATGGCCGCAGCTCGCTCGCCGAGCGCCATCGCGAACACCCCACCCAGTGCCACTTCACGCACTTCACGCACTTCACGCACTTCACGGAGACCACCATGTCCCATTTCACCCGGCGCCTGCTGATGGCCTGCGGCCTGTCCATGGTTGCCCTGGCGGCCGCCTCGCATGCCCAGGCCCAGCCGATCCCGCCCCTGGTCAAGCTCGTGGTGCCCTACCCGCCCGGTGGCAGCGTCGACCAGCTGGCGCGGTTGATCACGCAGCCGCTGCAGGAGCTGCTCAAGACCTCGGTGGTGGTCGACAACAAGCCCGGCGCGGGCGGGCGCATTGCGGCGTCGCAGCTCAAGCGCGCGCCCGCGGACGGCAGCGTGATCCTCATCGCGCCCAATGCGCTGACCACCATCCAGTCGCTCGTGTACGCGGGGCAGACCGACTACAAGGTGATGGAAGACTTCATTCCCCTGGCGCGGCTCGCCAGCTATCCGATGGGGCTCGCGGTGCCGGGCACCAGCAGCATCAAGACCGCGCCCGAACTGGTCGCCGCGATGAAGGCCGCGCCGAACCCGAACTTCGGAACCTCCGGCGCCGGCGGACTCGCGCACTTCGCGGGCCTGGAGTTCGGCAAGACGACCGGGCTCGAATGGACGCACATCGCCTTCAAGGGCGGCGCGCCGCTGGTCACCGACCTGATCGGCGGGCACCTGCAGGCGGCCATCGACACGCTGGTCGACCAGATCGAGCACCAGCGCGCCGGCAAGATCCGCGTGCTCGGCATCTTCAGCGACAAGCGCTACGTGCTGGCACCCGAGATTCCCACGCTGGCCGAGCAGGGCATCCGCATGGCGCCGGTGGAGGGCTGGTTCGGCGCGTTCCTGCCCGCGAAGACGCCCCCCGCCGTGGTCGCGCAGATCGAGCAGGCGCTGGCCAAGGTCATGGCCGATCCGGAGGTGCAGGCGAAGCTGGCCAAGCTGGTGCTGCAGCCCGCCTACCTGAAGTCGAGCGACTTCACGCGGCTGCAGGCGGCTGAGCTGGCGCAGTGGGCGCCGGTCGTGAGGGATTCCGGCTTCAAGCCTGACTGACGCGGTTGCGCAGGCCGGTGCTGGCACCGGTATTGGCATCGGTGCGCCCGCGCTGCCCCGCGATGGCGCCTTGCGGCGCCTCAGTCCATCGTCGCGCCGGAGGCCTTCACCACCGCGCCCCAGCGCGCGGTCTCCGACTTGATGTACGCGGCAAGTTGCTGCGGCGACATCGTGGCCGCCTCGACCCCTTCGGACGCCAGGCGCGACTGGATCTCGGGCTGCTTCATCACCTTGTCGAGCGCGGCCGCATACTTCGCGACCAGCTCCGGCGGCGTGCCGGCCGGCGCGACCAGGCTCTGCCAGGCCACCGCCTGGAACTCGCCCATACCGGCGGCACCCGACTCGGCCAGCGTCGCCACCTCGGGCATCGCCGACTGGCGCCTGGCCGACGTCACGCCCAGCGCCCGCAGCCGGCCGGTTCGCACATGGGCCAGGGCCGGGGGAATGTCGCTGAACATCAACTGGATCTGCCCGCCGAGCAGGTCCGTCATGGCCAGCGCGCTGCCGCGGTAGGGCACATGCGTCAGGTCGGCGCCGGTGGCCGACTTGAACATTTCCACGGCCAGGTGCTGGGGGCTGCCGTTGCCCGCGGAGCCGTAGCTCCACTTGCCCGCCTGCGCCTTCGACAGCGCGACCAGCTCCGCCACGGAGCGCACCGGCACCGACGCGTTCACCACCGCCACCAGCGGCACCGAGCCGATCATGCCGATGGGCGCGAAGTCCTTGGCCGGGTCGTAGCCCAGGCGCTTGTAGAGCCAGGGGTTGATGGCCAGCGTGGTGCTCGTGGCCACGAGCAAGGTGCGGCCGTCCGCGGGCGCGTGCGCGACGTAGGCCGCACCCAGCCCGCTGCCCGCGCCGGGCCTGTTGTCCACGACGATGGTGCCGCCCAGCAGCGGCGCCATCTCCCGGGCCAGGATGCGCCCGAGCAGGTCGGTGGTGCCGCCCGGCGCGTAGGGAACCACGAGCGTGACGGGCTTGTCGCCCTGGGCCCATGCATGGGCCGCGGCCGTGGCGGCCGCCATGGCCGCGGCCGCCCGCAGGATCGCGTTGCGTCTGTTCATTGTTTGTCTCCGTTGCAGCCCGCGTTCGATGCAGGGGTCTGCAGGTTTGTGTTTTCAGGGAATGTTCTTGATTAGAGTCCAGGGCATGTTTTCTGAAAAATGAATCCTTCCATGACGATTCATAAGCAACCCTTATCTTCCTTTCCCTCGGTGCGGCAGTTGCGCGCCTTCGTGGCGGTCTACCACGCGGGCAGCGTGTCGGCCGCCGCGCAGGAGCTCGCGCTCACCCAGCCGGCGGTCACCATGCTGCTGCGCGAGCTGGAGGGCAAGCTCGGGCTGAACCTGTTCGACCGCCACACGCGCGCCATCCACCGCACCGACGCCGCCACCCGCGCCATCGGGTACGCGCAGCGGGCCCTGGCGGAAATGGAGGGGCTGACGACATCGATGAGCGAGCTTGCGGGCCTGCATGCCGGCCGCGTGCGCGTGGTGGCCACCGCCGCCGTGGCGCAGGCCATGCTGCCGCCCGCGATGCGCAGGTTTCTGGACCGCCACCCTGGCGTGAGCCTGGAGATCGAAGAGGTCGGCCCCGCCGATTTCGTCCACGCCATCGAGACCAGCCATGTCGACTTCGGCATCGGAACGCTGGAGGCGCCCGTGGCCGGCCTGCGCGAGGAGGTGCTGATCCGCGAAACCCTGGTGGCCGCGGCGCTCCCCTCGCCCGCCTTCGCGGGCGGTGTTCCGATGACGTGGAAGCAGCTGAGCGCGCTGCCGCTGGTCACGGTGCGCTCGGGCTACGGCATCAGGGGCCGCATCGAGGCGGCCGCGCGCGAAGCTGGCGTGGAACTCAAGATCGCGCACGAGGTCTCGCTGCTCGCCACCGCGGTGGCGCTGGCGGCGAACGGGCTCGGCGTGGTGGTGGTGCCGCCGTCCATCGTGGCGCCCGAGAAGCGGTTGGTCACGCAACGGCTCATGCGCCCGACCATCGAGCGGGTGATCGGCGTGCACCTGCGGCGCGAGCGGTCGTTGTCGCCGGCGGCGGAAGCGTTTCTGCAGGTGCTCAAGCAGGGGGAGGCGCAGGGCGTCTGAGCGCCAGGTGCGCATAAAGGCGCACGTACAGGCGCGCGTACAGATGCGCGTACAGGCGCAGGCACCACGTCATGCCTTGCGTTGCCGCTTGCCTCCCGCTGCCGCGGCCTTGCGCGAGGCCGGCTGCGCATCGATCAACGCCAGCGTGCGTGCAGACGGCGGCGTCTCCAGCACGCCTTGCAGCGTGTCCATCACGTTGGAGATCGCATAGCGGCTCGCCCAGAAGCGGCTGCCGTCCTCGCTGTCCTTCGACGACTCCCAGGCCGCCCACACCGCGTTGCCGTAGATGTTGCCCGCCAGCGTGAGCCGTTGCGCGAGGATGGGCTCGGGAATGTCGGGCAGCAGCTGCGCCAAGTGCGCGAAGCAGCGCTTGTAGCCGGTGTTCCATTTGTCCGCGAGCGCCTCTCGAAGGAACGCGCGGTTGTTGAGCTGCAGGTTCGCGATCATGCGGATGTACGTGGCCTGGCCGGTGCGCTCCGACAGCTCCAGCAGTGGCAGCGTCAGCGCATCCATCACGCTGGGCAGCGTGAGGTTGCCCTCGCGCTCCAGCGTGTCGAGCATGGCCTGGCGTATCTCGTCGACGATGCGCGCGCCGTCCACCACCAGCTCGCGCGCCAGCTCCAGCTTGTTGCCGAAGTAGTAGCGCAGCGACGCGTTGTTGCGCTGCTCCGCGGCCGAGACGATGTCCTGCACCGACACGCCGTCGATGCCGCGCAGCGCGAACAGCCGCTGCGCTTCTTCCTTCAGTCGCGCACGTGTCTCGATGCCGTCCGCGCGCAGGGTTTTTACCGATAGGACCATGAGTTTATCGAGTTAACTTAACTAACCGACTTCGGTTAACTATACGAAAAGCAGGTGTCCAGATGAAGATTCTCATTGTGGGTGGCGGCATTGGTGGACTGACGACCGCGCTGGCGTTGCGGCATCACGGCATCGACGCGATTGTGCTGGAGCGCGCCGCGCAGATGGCCGAGATCGGCGCCGGCGTGCAGATCGCGGCCAACGGCACGCTGGTGCTGCGAGAGCTCGGCCTGGAGCCCGCGCTGGCCAGGGTGGCCACGGTGCCCGAGCGCTACGACTACCGCGACCTGCACACCGGCCGCCTGCTCTACCTGGCGCCGCTGGGCGCAGAGGCGGCGCTGCGCTACGGCGCGCTCATGTACAACGTGCACCGCGCCGACCTGGTCGAGCTGCTCTTCAACGCGCTGCCGCCGGGCACGGTGCGCCTGGGGGCCGAATGCGCCTCCATTTCGCAGGACGCCAGGGGCGCGCGCGTGGTGCTCAAGACCGGCGAGGTCTTCGAGGGCGACGCGGTGATCGGCGCCGACGGCATCCACTCGGCGGTGCGCACGGCCTTGCGTGGCCCCGAGGAAAAGCAGTTCGCCAACATCCTCATGTGGCGCGCGCTGATTCCGGCCGCGCGGCTCGAAGGCTTGGCGCTGCCGGTGGCCGGCAACAACTGGTTCGGCCTGGGGCGCAACGTGATCTCGTACTGGGTGCGCAAGGATCTGTACAGCATCCTCGCCGCCGTGCCCGCCACCGAGGTGCGGCGCGAGTCGTGGACCGAGAGCGGCGACATCGGCGAGATGCTCGACTCCTTCCGTGGCAGCGAGCCGACGGTGCAGCACATGCTCGAGCAGGTGGACTCCAGCTTCATCACGGGCATGTACTACCGCGACCCCATCGAGCACTGGACCACCGGGCGCATCACGCTGCTGGGCGACGCGGCGCACGCCATGGTGCCCTACCTGGCGCAGGGCGCATGCCAGTCCATCGAGGACGCATGGGTGCTGGCAACGTGCCTGCACCGCCACGGCGGCAACGCGGTGGAAGCCGCGCTGCTCGAGTACGAACGCCGCCGTCAGCCGCGCACCACGCGCATCCAGGCCGGCGCGCGCTTCGCGGTGAAGCAGTCGCACGAGCCCGACGAGGAATCGGTGCGCCACCGCAACGGGCGCTGGCGCGGGCTGTCGCGCATCGATCCGCTCGCCGAGACGTCGTGGGCCTTCGCGTGGGGCCACGACATCCTCGAAGCGGCCAAGCTGCCGGCCGGCGAGGTGGTGGGCCTGAGCGCCGCGCGCGAAGGCAAGCGCATGGCGCGGCCCGAAAGCCAGCGCGCCTTCGACATGTGGAAAGGCGCCATCGGCTCGGAAGACATCGCGCGCGGCCATCGGGGCCAGCGCGCGGCCTACGAGCGCTTCATGGGCACGCACTTTCCCGCACCCGCGTCGCTGGGCGTCACGCCGGTCGAGCTCAACGGCGTGCCGGCACTGCGCGTGGACGGCGGCGCGCCGCAGCCGGCCGGCTCGGTCGTGCTGCACTTCCATGGCGGTGCCTACGTGATGGGGTCGGCCGCGAGCTCGACCGAGTACGCCGGGCGGCTGTCCGCGGCGCTGGGCGGCGACTGCTACACGGTCGACTACCGGCTCGCACCCGAGCACCCCTACCCCGCCGCCATCGACGACGCGTTCCAGGCCTACCGCGGCCTGCTCGCCCGCGGCGTGGCCGCATCGCGCATCGTGCTGAGCGGGGAGTCTTCCGGCGGCGGGTTGGCGCTGGCGCTGGCGTTGGGGCTGAAGCGCGCCGGGCTGCCACAGCCGGCCGGCGTGATCGCGATCTGCCCCTTCACCGACCTCACGCTGTCGGGGCCGTCGGTGCGGCGGCATTCGGGCGACGATCCGGCGGCGCACCGCGACTCGCTCACGCAGCTCGCAGCGTCGTACTTCCAGGGGCACGAGCCCACCGACCCCATGGTGTCGCCGCTGTTCGGCGACATGCGCGGCCTGCCGCCGCTCTTCCTGGGCGCGGTGCAGGGCGAAGTGCTCGAGAGCGACACGACCCGCTTCGTGGAAGCGGCGCGCGCCGCCGGCGTGGCCGTGCGCTTCGAACTCGTGCCCGATTCGGTCCACGTGTTCACGCTGTTCCCCTTCCTTCCGGAGGCGCAGCGCACGCTGGCCGAGGCCGGCCACTGGGCGCGTGGCCTGCGCGCATCGGCCGAACAGAAGGAGGCCGCATGAGCACGCAACGCCACGCCGTCTTCATCCGACGCGGGCAACGTCCCGCCTTCGCGAAAGCCTTGTGCGCGGCGGCGTGCGCGATGACGCTGGGCACATCCGTGGCCACGGCCGCGCCGGGCATCTCGGACCAGGTCGTGAAGGTGGGCGTGCTCACCGACATGAACAGCATCTTTTCCGAGCTCGGCGGGCGCGGCTCGGTGGTGGCCACGCAGATGGCCATCGACGACTTCAAGCGCGAGGCCAAGCCCGCGTTCGCCATCGAGATGGTCTCGGCCGACCACCAGAACAAGGCCGACATCGGCGCCAACAAGGCACGCGAATGGTTCGACACGCAGCACGTCGACATCGTGGTGGACGCCATCAACTCGGCCGTGGCGCTGGCGGTGTCGAACGTGGCGCGGGAGAAGAAGCGCCTGCTGTTCGCCACCGGGCCCGGCTCGATGCGCCTGACCAACGAAGAATGCTCACCCTACACCGTGAGCTACACCTGGGACGCCTACGCCACCTCGCGCCCCACAGTGGCGGCGCTGACCAAGGCGGGCACCGACAGCTGGTACTTCATTACCGTGGACTACGCGCTCGGCCAGTCCATCGAGCAGGAGGCCGCAGCCGCCATCACGGCGGCGGGGGGCAAGGTGATCGGCAGTGCGCGGCACCCGCTGAGCACGTCGGACTTCTCGTCCTTCGTGCTGCAGGCGCAGGCCTCGAAGGCCAAGGGCGTGGCCATCGCCAACGCGGGCGGCGACCTGATCAACGCCGTGAAGGCCGCGCGCGAATTCGGGCTCGCCAAGACGCAGACCATCGTGCCGCTGAGCGGTACCCTCAACGACGTGCAGGCCATGGGGCTGGCCGCCGCCCAGGGCATGGTGCTGACCGACGCCTTCTACTGGAACCTCAACGCACAGACGCGCGAGTGGAGCCGGCGCTTCTTCGACAAGCAGAAGAAGATGCCCAACCTCATCCATGCCGGCACCTACTCGGCGGTGAGCAACTACCTCAAGGCCGTGCAGGCCGCGGGCACCGACGACGCGGACGCGGTGATGAAGCAGATGAAGTCGGTGCGCATCAACGACATGTTCGCGGCCAACGGCCACATTCGCGACGACGGCCGCATGGTGCACGACATGCTGCTCGTTCAGGTCAAGAAGCCGTCGGAGTCGAAGGAGCCCTGGGACTTCTACAACGTCAAGGCCGTGGTGCCGGGCGACCAGGCGTTCCAGCCGCTCGCGGAATCCCGCTGCAACCTGGTGAAGAAGCCCTGAGCCAGGCCGGCCACGGACGCACCAGGCAAGCGAAAAATCCAGCACGAAAGCCACCCCTCGGCCTACCTCTTTTCGGGTATTCCAAGCGCCGCGATCGCGCCCTAGACTGGCCGCTCGATCCTTCGTCCATGCGGACACCTGAGGGGATTGTTCGCCCGCCTCGCGCGGGCATTTTTTTGCACGCCACCCGCCGCGCACCAGCCCTGCCATCGCCTCGTACCATCGGCGCATGAGCACAGATTCGAAACACGAAGGCCCGAAGATGGTCGACATCGGCGTCAACTTCCACGCGTCGCAAATGGCGTCGATCACCACGTCCCTGCTGGCGCGCGCGCAAGCGGCGGGCGTGGCGCAGATCCTGGCCACGGGCACCTCGCTCGCGTCCAGCCACCTTGCCCTCGAGCTCGCCAGGGCGCACCCCGGTGTGGTCTTCGCGACCGCGGGCGTTCATCCGCACGACGCGAAGTCGTTCGACGCGTACACCTTCCGCGCACTGGCCGAGCTGTGGAAGCACCCCGAAGTGGTGGCGGTCGGCGAGTGCGGGCTCGACTACAACCGCAACTTCTCCACGCCCGAGGCGCAGCGCGCGGCATTCGGGCAGCAACTGTCGATGGCCGTGCAGGCGGGCAAGCCGCTCTTTCTCCACTGCCGCGACGCCTTCGCCGATTTCCACGACATGCTCGCGCCCGTGGTGGCCGACGGCGCGCGCGGGGTGGTGCATTGCTTCACCGGCGACCGCGCGGAGGCTGAAGCCTTCCTGGCGATGGGGCTCGACATCGGCATCACCGGCTGGGTGACCGACCTTCAACGCGGCCAGGCACTTCGCGAGGCCGTGCCGCACTTGCCGCTCGACAGGCTGCACCTTGAAACCGACGCGCCCTACCTGTTCCCCAAGAACGCCGGCAGCCGCCGCGGACACAACGAGCCGGCGAACCTGCGCTGGGTTGCCGCGGGCGTCGCAGCGCTCATGCAGCGCGAGGTCGATGAGATCGTGCAGGCCTGCAGCGCCAACAGCCGGCGCATGTTCGGGCTTCACGCCTGAGTGCATCGCTGGTGGAGAGCGCGCGGCAACGGCTTTTACGGTGCCGATTCAATGCGCTAAAAATTAGAACAATACAGACGGAATATTGATCCAAAGCGATTGGTTTCCGGGGCTAATCTCGCAACGATCCGACCAACACAGGATCGTTCATGCGCCCCCACCTGACACCCGCCCTCGCCCTTCTTTCCCGCGTGCATGACCGCATGGCCGCATGCGCCGCGGCCACGCTTGCCGCGCTGGCCTTGCTGCTGTCGAGCCCCGCGGCGCAGGCCCAGGCCAAGCCGCTGAAGCCCGTGACCATCGCGCTGGGCACGCAGGTCGTCAACGTCACCTACCCCTGGCTCACGCTGCCCATCGCGCTGGGCTACTGGAAGGACGAGGGCTACGACGTCAAGATCGTCACCACCGGCGGATCGCTGCAGGGCATCCAGCAGATGGTGGCGGGCGGCGTCGACTTCGCGCAAGTCAACTCCACCGGCCTCATCCAGGCGAACACCGAAAACAACGTCGCCGTGCGCGGGCTCATGGGCACCGGCGTGATCGACTGGGGCGTGGGCGTGCCGCAGGACAGCCCCGTGAAGACGGTGGCCGACCTGAAGGGCAAGAAGATCGGCATCTTCAGCCTGGGCACAGGCGGCATGCCGCTGCTGAAGGGCTACCTGCGCGCCAACGGCGTCAACCCCGACACCGAGGTGCAGATCATCGCCACCGGTGCCGGCGCGCCGGCGCTCGAGGCGCTGCGCACGGGCCGCGTGCAGGCGCTGATGTTCTGGGGCTCCGCGCTCACCGGCTTCCAGAACGCGGGCGCGAACATGCGCGTGCTGTTCGACCCGGCGTGGCACTCGCTGCCCGACTTCACCTTCGCCACCATGCAGAAGACCATCGACGCCGACCCGGCGATGGTCGAGGCCATCGCGCGCGGCGCGGCCAAGGCCACGCTGTTCGCGCAGACCGACCCCGAGTGCACGCGCCAGATCCACTGGAAGCACTTTCCCGGCGGCAAGCCCACGGGCACCGACGAGGCCACGCTCGCCAAGTGGGACCTCGCGCTGCTGCAGACGCAGCTGGAGACGATGGCCGACGCCCAGGCCATGAACGGCGGCAAGCTGATCGGCGCCATGAGCCCCGCCGCCTACGGCCGCATGCAGGACGTGATGCTGAAAGACGGGCTCATCAAGCGCACGCTGCCGCCCGAGTCGATGCTCTACCTGAAGCCCGGCTTCGTGGAGGCCATCAACCGCTTCGACCACAACGCCGTCGTCGAGGCCGCCAAGGCCTGCAAGGGGCTGTGACATGACACCCGAGCAATTCGTGGCGGGCCTGCCCAAGGCCGAACTGCACATGCACATCGAAGGCTCCATCGAGCCCGCGCTGTTCCTGCGGCTGGCCCGGCGCAACGGCGTGGCGATCCGCTGGCAGACCGAGGAAGAGCTGCGCGCGGCCTACAGCTTCACCGACCTGCAGGATTTTCTGGACCTGTACTACGACGGCTGCCGCGTGCTGGTGCAGCCGCAAGATTTCCACGACGTGACGCGCGACTACCTGCGCCGCGCGCAGGCCGACCGCGTGCTGCATGCGGAGATGTTCCTCGGCGTGCAGGGCCACACCAGCCGCGGCGTGCCGCTGGCCACGGCAATGGAAGGCGTGCTGGGCGCCATGGAGGCCGCGCGCGCCGAAGACGCCATCAGCTCGGGCCTGATCGTCGTGGTGCAGCGCCACCGCAGCGAGGACGAGGCGCTCGCGCTGCTCGACGCGTTGCGCCCCTGGTACGACCGGCTGCTGGGCTTCGGCCTCGGCGGCGCGGAGGTGGGCAACCCGCCTTCGAAGTTCACCGAGTTCTTCCGCCGTTGCCGCGAGCGCGGCTTCAAGGTGGTGGCGCATGCGGGCGAGGAAGGCCCGGCCGCCTACGTGCGCGAGGCCGTCGAACTGCTGCAGGTGCAGCGGCTGGACCACGGCAACGCCTGCCTCGACGACCCCGCGCTGGTCGCGCAGCTGGCGCAGGCGCGCATTCCGCTCACGGTGTGTCCGCTGTCCAACCTCAAGCTGCGCCTGGTGCCTTCGATGGCCGAGCACCCGCTGCGCAGGCTGATGGACGCGGGCCTGTGCGTGACCGTCAACTCCGACGACCCCTCTTACTTCGGTGGCTACGTCAACGACAACTACCTCGCGTGCCAGCAGGCGCTCGGCCTGGGCCGCGACGACCTGGTGGCCCTGGCGCGCAACAGCTTCGAGGCGGCCTTCATCTCGCCGCAGCAACGCGCCGCGGCGCTTCGCGCCATCGACGCGTGGGTCGCGCACTGCACCGAGCAGGCCACGGCATGAGCGCGCTCGTTCAGTTCCCCACGAGGCACACGACGCTGCACGAGGCCTCGGGCGGCGTTCCGGCGTTTCGCTTCGAAGGCCTGCACAAGACCTTCCGCTCTAAGGACGGGGCCGACGTGGTCGCGCTGCACGACGTGAGCTTCAGCGTCGCGCGTGGCGAGTTCGTCACCGTGGTCGGGCCGAGCGGCTGCGGCAAGAGCACCCTGCTGCGCATCCTGGCCGGGCTGGAGCGCGCGAGCCGCGGCACGGTCGAGCTCGGCGGGCGGCGCCACAGCGGGCCCAGCCGCGACATCGGCGTGGTGTTCCAGGCGCCCGTGCTGCTGCCGTGGCGCAACATTCTCGACAACGTGCTGGTGCCCGCGCAGATCCAGCGGCGCGACCCCGCGGTCGCGCGCGAGCGCGCCCTGCACTACCTGCACCTGGTGGGGCTGGCAGGCTTCGAGACCAAGTACCCGCGCGAGCTGTCCGGCGGCATGCAGCAGCGCGTGGGCATTGCGCGCGCGCTGGTCAACGACCCGATGCTGCTGCTGATGGACGAGCCCTTCGGCGCGCTCGACGCCATGACGCGCGAGACCATGAACGTCGAGCTGCTGAAGCTGCGCGAACGCACGGGCGCCACGATCATGCTCGTGACGCACAGCATTCCGGAGGCGGTGTTCCTCGGCGACCGCGTGGTCGTCATGTCGCCCCGGCCCGGGCGCGTCACGCAGGTGATCGACGTCGACCTGCCCGCCACCCGCACGCTGGAGCTGATCAACACCGAGCGCTTCGGCAGCCATGTGCGCGACATCCGCGCCAACCTGAATGCCAGTGGAGGGCTCGACGGATGAACGCCGCGAACAACATCCTCAACGACAACATCGCAACCCCCGTGAACACCGAGGGCAACGACCTCGCGCCGCCCGCGCCCTGGCTCACGCCCTTGCGGCGCAAGGCGCTCACCGTGGCCGTCTTCGTGGCCGTGGTGGCCGCGTGGCAGCTGGTGGTGAGCGCGCTGGGCGTCTCGCACCTGATCTTTCCGGGGCCGGTGGGCGTGGCGCGCTCGGTGTACGAGGTGTTCCAGTCCGGCGAGGTGTGGCCGCACCTGTGGGTCACGCTCTACGAGATCCTCGCGGGCTTCGCGCTCGGCGCGTTCGCCGGCTTTGTGCTGGGCGCGCTGATCGGGCAGAGCGCCCTGCTCGAACTGGTGCTCTACCCGTACGTGGTCGCGTTCCAGACCGTGCCCAAGGTGGCGGTGGCGCCGCTGTTCGTGCTGTGGTTCGGCTTCGACACCACGTCGAAGGTGGTGATCACCGCGACCATCGTGTTCTTCCCCGTGCTCGCCAACACCATCGTGGGGCTGCGCTCGGCGCCCCGGGAACAGATCGACCTGATGCATGCCTTCACCGCCTCGGGCTGGCACGTATTCCGCATGGTGCGGCTGCCGCATGCGCTGCCCTATGTGTTCGCGGGGCTGGACATCGGCATCGTGCTGGCCGTGATCGGCGCCATCGTCGGCGAATTCGTGGGCGCGCAGGCCGGCCTGGGCTACCTCATCCTGCAGCGCAACTTCTCGATGGATGCGGCGGGCATGTTCGCCATCCTGATCGTTCTGTCGGCCATCGGCATCGTGCTGCACGGCGTGGTGAAGGCCATCGCGCGGCGCGTGGTGTTCTGGGCGGACGCGTTCACCGACCTCTCCCGCGGCACATGAAGCCGCCACACCTCACCACACCCCACACACCAAACCCACGCCACACCCACGAAGGAGCAACGCAATGACCCAAGACGAACAGAAGCTGGAAGCCCCGCGCCGGGCCTCCGCGCAGGAGATGCCCATCCTCGACCTGGGCCCGTGGCTGGCCGGCGGTCCCATCGGGCCGGTGGTCGAGCAGTTCAAGGCCGCATGCACCAACACCGGTTTCTTCTACGTGAAGAACCACGGCGTGCCGCAGGCCGTGATCGACGCGGTGTTCGACGCCACCCGCCGCTACATGTCGCTGTCGATGGAAGAGCGCCTGAAGGACCGCATCGACGAGCGCTTTCGCCGGGGCTTCATGCCCATGGGCGTCACGCAGCATCCGGGCCACAAGCCCGACCTGAAGGAAAGCTACGAGCTCGGCATGGACCTGCCGCTCACCGACCCCGACGTGGCCGGCGGCCTGCCGCTGCACGGCCCCAACCGCTGGCCCGCCGACAAGCCGTGGCTCGCGCCCGCGGCCATGGCCTACTTCGACGCCACCATCGCGCTGGGGCGCAACCTGCTGAAGATCTTCGCCTCGGCCGTGGGCAAGGACGAAGGCTTCTTCCTGCAGTACGCGACCAAGCCGATGGTGCAGTCGCGGCTCTTTCACTATCCGCCGCAGGAGTCGTTCACCAACCTCGAGCTGGGCGCCGCCGCGCACACCGACTACGGCATGCTGACCGTGCTGGCGCAAGACCCCATCGGCGGGCTGGAGCTGTGCACGCGCGGCGGCGAGTGGGTGGCCGCGCCTTATGTGGAAGGCACGCTGGTGGTCAACCTGGGCGACCTGGTGAAGGTGTGGACCAACGACGTCTATGTGTCGAACCCGCACCGCGTGGCGAACCGCACGGGCAGGGAGCGCTATTCGATTCCCACCTTCTTCAACCTCGACTACGACACGCCCGTGGCCTGCCTGCCCGAGTTCGCGCCGCGCGAAGGCGAGCCGCGGCATGCGCCCATCAAGTCGGGCGAGTACCTGGTGCGGCGCTTCGCGGCCGTGCAGAAGTACAAGACGCCCGCGGAGCTGGCCGCGGGTTGAACTGAATGCGCCGGCCAGGCACGCCGCAGCGCGGCGCTCGCCTCACTTGGCGGGCCGGGCCTTCGGCGCGCGCGATGCCCGCGATGTCTGCGATGTCTGTGATGCGCGCGGTTCGGCCCGCGGCTCCTCGGGCGGCCGGGCCAGCTTCTCTGCCTCCTCGAGCGCGGCCGTCAGCTCCGACAAAAAGGCGGCGACCGGAATCGGCAGGCTGCGGCCCTTGTGCACGCTCAGCGCCAAGCGCTGCGGCCGGGCGCGCGGGTCTTTCAGCGGCACGTAGGAGCCCGCCCTGGGCCGCCCGTGCGGGTCTTCCAGCGGCGTGGTCGTGAAGGTGAGGCACATGCCCTCGGCCGCCACGTTGCGCATGAGCTCGTAGGAGTTGGTTTCCAGCGCGATGCGCGGGCGGATCTTCGCCTTGGCGAGCATCTCGTCGTACTGCTGCTTGGCCCACAGCGACGAATCGAGCCACGACAGGCTGTACTCCGCGCAGTCGGACAGCCGCAGCGACTCGAAACCTTCCAGCGGATGCCCGTTGGGCACCAGCACATACAGCGGCAGCAGCCGCGAATAGACCACCGACAGGTCGTGGAAGGCGATGTCGCCGAAGGTGAAGCAGGCGTCCAGGTCGTCGTTGAGCAGCATCTCGCCCAGCGTGGGGCTGCCGCTGACCTTCACGCTGAACGAGATGCCCGGATAGCGCTTGGCGAAGCTGGAGAAAAACTGCGGCATGAAGTCGCGCGTGAGCGATTCGGGCATGCCGAAATTGACGTGCCCGCGCTTCAGGCCCTGCAGCGCCTCGATCTCGGAATGCAGCCGCCCCGACTCCTTGACGACGTTCTTGTGGTACCGCATGAGGATCTCGCCGGCCGCCGTGAGCTTGACCTTGCCGCGCCCCTGGCGCCGCTCCAGCAGGGGCGCGCCCAGCGAGTCTTCGAGCATGGCGAGCTGCCTGCTGATGGCGGAGGCCGCGACGTACAGGTTTTCGGAAGCCGCCCTGATCGAACCGGTGCGAACGACTTCGGCGAAGTACCGAAGCGAGGTCGTGGAGACAAGACTCAAGAAGAAACTCCGTGGGCTGGCACCAGGCAAGGTGCCGCGGCATGCAAGGCGATGCGCCGCGGAGATTCTTGCACGCATCGCGCGCGGCCGGCACAGCCGCCACGGCGGCTTCCACAGTGCGCGCGCGGGCTCAGCGCCCGGTGAACCGCGGCGCGCGCTTCTCCACGAACGCCGTCACGCCTTCCCGCGCGTCGGCGCTGCCGGCCCGCTCGTGCAGCAGCTTGCGCTCCATGGCCAGGTGCTCGTCGAAAGGCCGCGCGGGTGCGCCCGCGCACAGCGCCTTGATGCCCGCGAACGACGCGCTCGCCCCTTGCGCGAGCCGCGCAGCGAGCGCTTCGGCGGCGGCGGCCAGCTCGGCGTCGGGGTGCAGCGCATCGACGGCGCCCCAGGCCAGGCACTGCCGGCTGTCGATGGCGTCGCTCAGCATCAGCAGTTGCTGCGCCCGCACCGGCCCCACGCGCCGCGCGAGAAAGTAAGACGCCCCGGCATCCGGCGACAGGCCGATGGCCGCATAGCCCGTGCGCAGCTTCATCGACTCGGCCGCGAGCACGAAGTCGCCGCACAGCGCCAGCCCCACGCCCGCGCCGCCGACAGCGCCGTTCACCGCGACAACCAGCGGAGCGGGCTGGTTCGACAGGCGCAGCAAGGCCGGATGCAGCAGTTCGAGGATGTCGTCGACCAGCGCGGGCAATGCGTCGCGCGCGGCCACGAACTCGTCGATGTCGCCACCGGCGCAGAACACGCGGCCCTCGCCGGTCAGCAAGATGGCGCGCGGCGCCTGCGCGATCACCTCGTCGATGGCGCGCACCAGCGCAAGGCCGCTGGCGCGCCCGATGGCGTTGGCGCGCTCGGGCCGCTTCAGCACGATGCGGCCGATGTCGCCGGCCACGGCCCAGGCGATGCCTTCAAGCTGCTGCATGCTCAGATTCCGGTGAGGCCGCCGGTGCACATCAGCGTCTGGCCGCTCACGTAGTCGGACTCGGGCGCGCACAGCAGGTACACCGCGCCGGCCGCTTCCTCGGGTGTGCCGCCGCGGCCCAGCGGAATGGACTGTTCCATCATCGACAGCAGCCCCGGGTTGATGCCCACCTTGATCTCGCGGCCCTCGATGTTGGCGGTGGTCGCCTCGGCGGTGCTCGCGGTCAGCCGCGTCTGGATGAAGCCGAAGGCCACGCAGTTCACGGTGACGTTCATGCGGCCCCACTCCTTGGCCAGTGTTTGCGTGAGCCCGACGATGCCGGCCTTGGCGGTCGCGTAGTTGGACTGGCCCGCGTTGCCGAAGAGCCCCGCCACCGACGAGATGTTCACCACCTTGCGCACCACGCGCCGGCCCGCCTCGGTCTCCGATTTCGACAGCGCGCGAATCACCGGCTGCGCCGCGCGCAAGATGCGAAAGGGCGCGGTGAGGTGCACGTCGATCATGGCGTACCACTGCTCGTCGGTCATCTTCTGCACCACGCTGTCCCAGGTGTAGCCGGCGTTGTTCACGATGATGTCGAGGCCCTTGTATTCGCTCACGGCCGTGCCGACGAAGCGCTCCGCGAAATCCGGCGCGCCCACGCTGCCGACGCAGGCCACGGCCTCGCCGCCCGCCTCGCGAATGGCCTGCACGGTTTCTTCGGCCGGCGCCGCGTCGAGGTCGTTGACGACGATGCGCGCGCCCTCCGAGGCGAGCTTCAATGCAATGGCGCGGCCGATGCCGCGGCCCGAACCGGTGATGAGGGCGACCTTGCCGTCGAGCTTGGATGTCATGGTGTTCGTCTCTTTTTTTCTTTGAGTGAATCAGCGCAGCGCGACCAGCGCCTCGCCGGCGATGCGGGGCTGGCCGTACTGGTTGGCGCTCTGGATTTCCACGCGCACGCAGGGCTCGCCGTCGTGCACCAGCTTCTCGACCACGCGCCCGCTGCAGCGCACCGCGTGGCCCAGGTGGGTGATGCCCTGGAAGCGCACGTCGAAGCGGCGCAGCTGCGACTGCGGCGCCCACTGCGTGAGCAGCCGCCCCAGCCAGGCCATGCCCAGCATGCCCTGCGCGAACACGTCGGGCATGCCCGCCTTGCGCGCGAAATCGGTGTCGATGTGAATGGGGTTGTGGTCGCCCGAGGCGCCCGCGAACAGCGCGAGCGTGGTGCGGTTCACCGGCGGCAGTTGGAGCGCGGGCAGCTCGTCGCCGACCTGCACGGCGTCGTACGTCAAGGGGGTCGCTGTGGTCATGGCGTGTGCTTTCAATGCCTGCAGACGATCACGGCGCGCAGCTCGGCCACCAGTTCGTCGCGCTGGTTGGTAGCGCGCGAGGTCTTCACCACGAACTCGAGCGCGCCGTTCTTCTTGTCGTAGATGTCGGTGATGGTGGAGCGCACCGTCACCGTGTCGCCCACGCAGGCCGCGCGGTGGTAGCTGAAGCTCTGCTCGCCGTGCAGCAGCTTGGCGAGCGGAATCTGCAGGTCGGCCAGCAGCCGGTCGGAAGCACCCGAGTCGAGCTCGGCCGCGAACAGGAAGGTGGGCGGCGCGGGCAGGTCGGCGTAGCCGGCGTCGCGCGCGGCGGCAGCATCGGTGTAGATGGGGTCGGTCTCGCCGATGGCCTTGGCGAAGAACTGCAGCCGCGTGCGCTCGATGGGGAGCACCGAGGGCGGCAGCTCGTGGCCGATCCATTTCTTGTCGATCATCGTGTTGTCCTTACACGCGTTCGTACAGCGTGACCACGCACGCACCGCCGAGGCCGAGGTTGTGCTGCAGCGCCAGCCGCGCGCCCTCGACCTGGCGCTTGTCCGCCGTGCCGCGCAGTTGCTGGACCAGCTCGGTGCACTGCGCCAGCCCGGTGGCGCCCAGCGGATGCCCCTTCGACAGCAGCCCGCCCGAGGGGTTGGTCACCACCTTGCCGCCGTAGGTGTTGTCGCCGTCGACCACGAACTTTTCCGCGCCGCCCACCGGGCACAGGCCCAGCGCCTCGTAGCTGAGCAGCTCGTTGTGCGCGAAGCAGTCGTGCAGCTCGACCACGTCGACGTCTTGCGGGCCCACGCCGGCCGCGTCGTACACCTTCTGCGCGGCCTCCTGCGCCATGCTGAAGCCGACCACCTCGCGCATGTCGCGGCTCTCGAAGGTGATGGGGCGGTCGGTGGTCATGGCCTGGGCCTTGATGCGCACGCTGCGGTCCAGGCCGTGGCGTTCCGCGAAGCGCGGCGAGCACACGATGGCCGCGGCGGCGCCGCAGGTGGGCGGGCAGGCCATGAGCCGCGTCATCACGCCGGGCCACATGACGGGCGCGGCCATGACCTCGTCTTCGGTGACCACGGTGCGGAACAGCGCCACCGGGTTGTTCGACGCATGGCGACTGGCCTTGGCGCGGATCTTCGCGAAGGTGGACATCTGCGTGCCGTACTGCTGCATGTGCGCCAGCCCGGCGCCGCCGAAGTAGCGCAGCGCCAGCGGCACCTGCTCGTTGCCGACCAGCTCGTCGGTGATGTGCTCGAACTGGTCGAACGGGCTCGGGCGGTCGTTGAACACCGCGCCCAGCGCGCCGGGGCTCATGTGCTCGAAGCCCAGCGCCAGCACGCAGTCGGCCGCGCCGCTGGCCACGGCCTGGCGCGCGAGGAACAGCGCGGTGGAACCGGTGGAGCAGTTGTTGTTGACGTTGACGACCGGAATACCGGTCATGCCCACCTCGTACAGCGCGCGCTGGCCGGCAGTGGAGTCGCCGTATACGTAGCCCACGTAGGCCTGCTGCACCAGCTCGTAGCCGATGCCGGCGTCGTTCAGCGCGGCGTTGGTGGCGTGGCTGGCCATTTGCGGGTAGGGCTGGTTGGCGCCCGGCTTGGTGAACGGGATCATGCCGACCCCGACCACGTAGACGTCTTGACTCATGAGAATGGCTCCTGAAGGTGAGGGATGAAAGAGCGGATGAAAGAGTGAATGGAGTGGCTCAGGCCACGCTGCGCTGGCGGTCTTGCCAGAAGGGCTCGCGCAGCTTGGTCTTCAGCACCTTGCCCGCGCCCGACAGCGGCAGCGCGTCGACCACGGCCACGCTGCGCGGGCACTTGTAGTTGGCGATCAGCGTCTTGCAGTGCGCGATGAGTTCCTCGGGCTGCACGCCCTGCCCCGGCTTCAGCACCAGCACCGCATGCACCGCCTCGCCCCACGCGTCGCTCGGGATGCCGATGACGGCGCAGGCGGCCACCGCCGGGTGCTGGTTGATGGCGTTCTCGACCTCGGCGGAGTACACGTTCTCGCCGCCGCTGATGATCATGTCCTTCATGCGGTCGACCACGAAGATGAAGCCGTCGTCGTCCATGTAGGCGCCGTCGCCGGTGTGCATCCAGCCGTCGCGCAGCGCGGCGGCCGTTTGCTCGGGCTTGTTCCAGTAGCCCTGCATGGTGTTGGGGCCGCGCACGGCCACCTCGCCCACGGTGCCGCGCGGCACCTCGGCGCCCTCGACATCGACCACGCGCACTTCCATGCATACGCTGGCGCGCCCTGCCGAGCGCAGCTTGCCGGCCTTGCGGCCTTCGGCCGTGTGGAAGAACGCGGGCAGCAGCGTGGCGATGGGCGACAGCTCCGTCATGCCGTAGGCCTGCGCAAAGGCGACGCCGGGGAAGGCGTCCATGGCGCGGCTGAGCACCGCCTCCGAAATGGGCGACGCACCGTAGGTGATGTTCTTCAGGCTGCTCAGGTCGCGCGGCTTGCGCATGGCGGGATGGTCGACCAGCATCTGGATCATGGTGGGCACCAGCAGCAGGCTGGTCACGCGGTCGCGCTCGATGGCGTCGAGCACGCCCTCAGGCGTGAACATCGGAATGACGGCGTGCGTGTTGCCCACGAACCAGTGCGGCGTGGCCAGCCCCATGTCGGCCAGGTGGAACATGGGCGCGGCGTGCAGGTAGCAGCCGCCGGGCGCCGCCAGGCCCTCTGCCTGCGCGGCGAGCGCCGAGCTGCAGATGTTGGTGTGGCTGAGCATCACGCCCTTGGGAAAACCCGTGGTGCCGCCGGTGTAGAAGATGCCGGCCAAATCTTCGCCGCGGCGCACCGCATCGGGCACCGGCTCGGCGTTGTCGATCAGCCCTTCGTAGCCGTGCATGCCGGCGGGCACCGCGCCGTCGCCGCAGTACACCACTTCGCGCAGGCTCTTCGACTGGCCGCGCATCTGCTCGACCACGGCGCGGAAGGTCTCGTCGACCAGCAGGATGCTGGAGCCCGAGTCTTCCAGCGAGTAGAGGATTTCCGCGGGCGACCAGCGGATGTTGCAGGGGTTGAGCACGCCCCCGCCCCAGGGCACGGCCATCTGGTACTCCAGATAGCGGTCGGAGTTGAGCGACAGCATGGCGACGCGGTCGCCGGCCTGCATGCCGAGCCGCTGCAACGCGCCCGCCAGGCGCTCGACACGCCCGGCAAGGTCGCGAAAGGTGCGCGATCGGCCGGCGAAGCGCACGGCAATGGCATCGGGGCGCTGCTGGACGGCCCGGTGAAGGCCCTGGGTCATGTACATGGTGTTTGTCTCCATCTCGTTCTTGTGCCGTCGCATGGTAGAAAACCGGCCACCGCCCGGCGATTGCACTTCGCTTCGATCGCATGGCAGAAAAGGTCAATCCGCCGACACATGCTGCAACCGCCCGTCACCATTCCGATTGCCTTCGTGCAGGGCATGCTCTCGGGCGTGCGCGCGCGCGGCGCCGAGGCGGCGGTGTGCGTGGACACCGCGCTGGAAGACGCGGGCATCGCGCCCGCGCTGCTGCACGAGGTGGGCGCGCGAATCACGGCCGAGCAGTACGTGGCGCTGTTCGCGCTGCTGATCCAGCGCATGGACGACGAGGCGCTGGGCTTTCTCACGCGGCGGCTGCGCTGCGGCAGCTTCGCGCTGATGACGCGCTCCACGCTGGGCGCGCGCACCTTCGAGGTGGCGCTGCGCCGCGTGGCCCACACCTTCGGGCTGCTGCAGGACGACCTGTCGCTGGTGCTGCTGCGCGAAGGGCCGCTGGCGGGTTTCGGGCTGCAGCTGAACCACCCGCCCGCCACCTACCAGAACTTTCTTCACGAGCTGATGCTGCGCGTGTACTGGCGCCTGTCGGCATGGCTGCACGGCGGACGGCTGGTGGCGCGCCGCTTCGACTTCGGCTTCGAGTTGCCGCCCTATGCCGACGGCTACGCCAAGGTGTTCCCCGGGCCGCTGCAGTTCGGCCAGCCGCTGTCAGCCGTGTGGTTCGACGCCAGCGCGCTCGACACGCCGGTGCACCGCGACGCGCAGGAGATGCAGGCCTTCCTGGCGGCCTCGCCGGCCAACGTGATCCTGCCGCGCATGGCCGAGCAGGCCGTGAGCGCGCGGGTGCGCGCGGTGCTGCAGCAGCACCGCCCCGCCTGGGCCGACCTGGCGACCACGGCCGACGTGCTGCACATGTCGGTCAGCACGCTGCAGCGGCACCTGGCCACGGAGGGCACCTCGTTCCAGTCGCTGAAGGACCAGCTGCGGCGCGACCTGGCCATCGTGCGGCTGAACACCAGCACGGTGCCGCTCGCGGTGCTGGCCGAAGAGCTGGGCTTTGCCGACAGCGCGGCCTTCCAGCGGGCCTTCAAGGCCTGGACGGGCGGCGCACCGGGGTCGTACCGGCGGCGCATGCCGCCGGGCTGAGTTTTCAGAACTTTCCGGAATTACAGCCATCCGCGCGACAATTCGGCGCATGGCTTCTTCCACCGACCTTCCTCCCCTCAACCGCCAGTTCGTCGCCCATTTCGGCGAGATGGGCAGCAAGTGGGGCATCAACCGCACCGTCGGGCAGATCTATGCGCTGCTCTACCTGTCGCAGCGCGCGCTCAATGCCGACGAGATCGCCGAGCTGCTGGAGTTCTCGCGCTCCAACGTCAGCATGGGCCTGAAGGAGCTGCAGGCCTGGCGCCTGGTGCACCTGCGCCACCACGCGGGCGACCGGCGCGAGTATTTCGAGGCGCCTTCGGACGTGTGGGAAATCTTTCGCGTGCTGGCCGAGGAGCGCCGCCGCCGCGAGATCGAGCCCACGCTGTCGATGCTGCGCAACGCGCTGCTGGAGTCTCCGACCAGCGACGCCGAGCGCCATGCGCAGGAGCGCATGCGCGAGATGCACGACCTGATCGACCGGCTGATGACATGGTTCGACGACGTGCAGCGGCTCGCGCCCGAAACGGCCATGAAGCTCATGGGCATGGGCGCGACCGTGACGAAGGTGCTGACGCTGAAGGACCGCATCACGGGCGGCGGAGCGTCGAAGAAAAAACCCTGAGAGCGAGCCCTGAGAGCGAGTTGAAAGAGCCTTGAGAGGGCCCCCGAAAGGGCTCCTGCAGGCTCAGAGCCGCTCCTGCCCTCCCGCGGGCTCGGGCGTCTCGAGCTTGGCCTTGCGAACGGCGTCGTCGTCCATCAGCTCGTACCACATGGCGTTGAGCACGGCGAATGCGGCTGCCAGCGGCAGGCCGAGGATCCAGGCGAAGTACCACATCTTTTTTTCCTCCGGTTCAGTAGGCGTGTCCGCTCTCGTCGCGGATCGCCTGTTCGTCGACCTTGCCCCACAGCACGTGGTAGACCCAGCTGGTGTAGGCCACGATGATGGGAATGAAGAACGCCGTGACCACCAGCATGATGAACAGCGTGAGGTGGCTCGACGACGAGTCCCACACCGTGAGGCTGGCGCGCGGGTCGATCGACGACGGCAGGATGAACGGGAACATCGACGCGCCCACGCTCAGGATGATGCCGGCGATGCCCAGCGCCGCGGTCAGCAGCGCCAGCACCGGGCGGCGCAGCACCAGGCCCAGCAACGCACCCAGCGCACCGACGAAGCCGAGCGCGGGCGCGGCCAGCGTCCAGGGGTGGGCGGCGTAGTTGGCGGTCCATGCGCCGGCGTGCAGCTCGACGGTCTTCAGCATCGGGTTCGACGGCCCCACCGTGTCGACCACGCTGCTGATGCGGTAGCCGCCGATGCTCGAGGCCAGCAGCACGCCCGCCAGCGCATACAGCGCGATGGTGAGCACCGCCGCGACCATGCCGTAGGTGCGCGCACGCTCGGCCACCGCACCCTGCGTCTTCAGCAGCAGCCAGGCCGCGCCGTGCATGACGAGCATGGCGACCGACACCAGCCCGCACAGGATGGCGAAGGGGTTCAGCAGGCCGAAGAAGCCGCCGTCGTAGAAGATGTGCATGTCGGCGTTGAAGCGAAACGGCACGCCCTGCAGCACGTTGCCCACGGCCACGCCGCAGATCAGCGCGGGCACGAAGCCGCTGAAGAACAGCACCCAGTCCCAGCGCGCGCGCCACTGCGCGGACTCGCGCTTGCTGCGGAACTTGAAGGCCACGGGCCGCAGGATGAGCGCCGTAAGAATCACGAACATCGCCAGGTAGAAGCCCGAGAACGACACCGCGTACAGCTGCGGCCACGCCGCGAAGATGGCGCCGCCCCCGAGGATCAGCCAGACCTGGTTGCCCTCCCACACCGGCCCCACGCTGTTGATGACAACGCGCCGCTCGATGTCGTCGCGCGCCGCGAAGGGCAGCAGCATGCCGCTGCCCAGGTCGAAGCCGTCGGTCACGGCGAAGCCCACCAGCAGCACGCCGATGAGCAGCCACCAGATGAAGCGCAGGGTGTCGTAGTCGAGGAGTGTGTGGAGAATCATGCGGCGCTCCCGGTGGAAGAAAGGGCGGCGGCCGAGGCGGTGCTGGCACCTGTGCCTGTGCCTGCGTGGGCCGGCGGAACGTGCGAGAGCGTGTCGCCCTCGTCGGGCGAATGCTCGGCCTGCGGGCCCTTGCGAATGGCCTTGAGCATCAGCTTCATCTCGATGACGAGCAGCACGGTGTAGATGGCGATGAAGCCCGCGAGCGTGAGCAGCAGCGTCTTCACGCCCAGGTTCGACACGGCCACCGCGGTGGGCAGCACGCCTTCGATCACCCAGGGCTGGCGGCCGAACTCGGCCACCAGCCAGCCGGACTCGATGGCGATCCACGGCAGCGGAATCGCGAACACGGCGAGCTTCAGCAGCCAGCGGTAGCTGTCGAGCTTGCGGCGCGCCGACAGCACGAAGAAGGTGCCCGTCAGCAAGATCAGCAGCATGCCGATGCCCACCATCACGCGGAACAGCCAGAACAGCGGCGCCACCTGCGGCACGGTGTCCCATGCGGCCTTGGTGATCTGCTCGTCGGTGGCGGTGCGCGGGTCGTCCACGTAGCGCTTGAGCAGCAGCGCATAGCCCATGTTGATGCCGTTGTCTTCGAAGTCGCCGCGCACGCCCTGCGTCACCTTGCCGGTGCCACCGGCCTCGCGGATCTTCTGCAGCGCGTCGTAGGCCTTCAGGCCCTCTCGAATGCGGGCTTCGGCGCGCTTCACGAGCTCGTCGATGCCGGGCATCACCGTGTCCAGCGAGCGCGTGCCGATGAGGCCCATCACGCCCGGAATGTGAATGGCGTAGTGCGTCTCGCGCGCCTCCTGGTCGGGAAAGCCGATGACGGTGAAGGCCGCGGGCGCGGGCTGCGTCTCCCACATGGCCTCGATGGCGGCGAGCTTCATCTTCTGGTGTTCGCCCGAGAGGTAGCCGCTCTCGTCGCCGAGCACCGCCACCGACAGCGCGGCGGCCAGGCCAAACGAGGCCGCCACCGTCATCGAGCGCTTGGCCAGCTCCAGGTGACGGCCCTTGAGCACGTACCAGGCCGACACACCCAGCACGAACACGGCGGCGCACACATAGCCGGCCGACACGGTGTGCACGAACTTGGCCTGCGCCACCGGGTTGGTCAGCACCGCGAAGAAATCGGTCACTTCCATGCGCATGGTCTGCGGGTTGAAGGCAGCGCCCACGGGGTTCTGCATCCAGCCGTTGGCAATGAGGATCCACAGCGCCGAGAAGTTCGAGCCGATGGCCACCGCCCACGTCGCCGTCAGGTGGCCCACCTTGGAGAGCTTGTCCCAGCCGAAGAAGAACAGGCCCACGAAGGTGGCTTCCATGAAGAAGGCCATGAGCCCTTCGATGGCCAGCGGCGCGCCGAAGATGTCGCCGACGTAGTGGCTGTAGTAGCTCCAGTTCATGCCGAACTGGAACTCCATCACGATGCCGGTGGCCACGCCCATGGCGAAGTTGATGCCGAACAGCACACCCCAGAACTTGGTCATGTCGCGCCAGATCACGCGCCCGGTCATCACGTAGACCGTCTCCATGATGGCGAGGATGATCGAGAGCCCGAGCGTGAGCGGCACGAACAGGAAGTGGTACAGCGCCGTCACGGCGAACTGCAGGCGCGATAGCGCAACGATGTCGAGGTCCATGGGGTTCTTCCTTTGGTGTTCCCTGTTTTCTTGTTCTCTGAAATCAGTCGGGGCGCAGGCTGCGCCATGCGGTGTCGAAGGCGTCGCTGCCCCGGCGCAGGTCGGCCACGATGCGGCCCTGGCGCATGCACAGCAGGCGGTCGGCCAGCGCGGCCTCGCGGCGCAGGTGCGTGGCGATGAGCACCGTGCGCGAACCGGCGTGCCGCGCCAGGCGCTGCAGCACGTCGTGCGCGACGCCCGCGTCGAGCGCCTCGGTCGGTTCGTCGAGCAGCCACAGCGGCACGGGGCGCAGCAGCAGGCGGGCCAGCGCGAGGCGACGCGATTGGCCGCCCGAAAGGCCGAGGCCACCTTCGCCCAGGCGGGTGTCCAGGCCCGCGGACATGGCGCGCACATCGGCTTCGAGGCCTGCAGCTTGTAGCGCGGCGTACAGCTGGTCGTCGGTGGCGGCGGGGTTGGCGAGTCGCAGGTTGTCGCGCAGGCTGTCCTGGAAGAGTTCGGTGCGTTGCGTCAGCAGGCAGGCGGGCTGCGCAGTCGCAAGGCCGTGCTGCGGCGCGATCTCGCCAGCAATGGCGGCGAGCAAGGTCGACTTGCCCGCGCCGCTCGCGCCGATCAACGCCACGCGCTCGCCGAGGCCCAGCGTCAGCGAGATGTCGCGCAGTACCGGCGTCGCGCTGCCGGCGTGCGCGAAGCTCACGTGCTCCAGCCGCAGGGCGGCAGCGGCTTCGTTGCGCGGTTCGGCTTGCACTTCTTCGCCGGCGATGCGCGGCGCAAGGCGGCGTACCGCGAGCCAGGTGCGGCCCGCGTCGAGCGCGCCGCGCCGCAAGGCCGCGAAAGGTTCGGTAGCCGTGAGCGCCACAAGCAGCGCCAGCGCGGCGGCCGGCACGCCGATCAGGCCCTCGCCGACCAGCGCGCCGACGGCGAGCAGCACGCCGACCAGCGTCAACGTGCCCGCGCTGCCGTAGGCGAAGCCGGCCGCGGCCTCGAGCTTGTTCAACGCGAGGTCGGCCTTGGCGAGTTGCGCATCGGCGTTCATCAGCGCCGCGCGCTGTGCATCGATGCGGCCCGCCATCACCAGGTCGGTCTGGCCCGCCACGAGGTCGACGGTGCGTGCGCGCAATGCTTCGATGGCATGCGCGCGCTGCACGGCGGGGCGGCGCGCACGGCTTGCGACGATCCACGCGATGCCCCAGCCGACGACCACCAGCCAGAGCGCCAGCGCCACGCCCATGCCGACATGCATGAAGCCGAGCACCACGCCCGCCAGCAGCGCGGCGCCCAGCGCGGCGGCGGCGGGCACGAACAGGCGCAGGTAGAGCGACTCGAGCGCGTCGATGTCCGAGGTCAGGCGGAACAACAGCCGGGCGGGCTGCATCAGCAACGCGCGCGCGGCCCCGGGCTTTGCCCAGCCGCGGAACAGGCGCACGCGCAGCGCGGCAAGCACGGCGAAGGTCGCGTCGTGCGTCACCAGCCGCTCGCCGTAGCGCGACGCCGTGCGGCCGAGCGCCAGCAACCGAATGCCGGCCGAGGGCATGAACACGTCGAAGGTGAAGGCGGTCGCCGCATGCAGGCCGGCCAGCGCGGTCGCGGTGATGAACCAGCCCGAGAGGCCGAGCAGCGCCATTCCGGTGAGCACGGTAAGGGCTGCGAGCAGGCAGCCCAGCAGCAGCGGGCGCGGCTGCGCGGCGAGAAAGGGGCGCAGCACCAGGCGCAGGTCGCGCCAGTTGTCGCGCCAGTTTGTCGAGGCTTGGGCGGCCTTCATGCGGCCTGCTCCATCGCGTCATCGCCGAGGCTGACGGTGCGGTGCATGCGCGTGGCGAGCACCGGGTCGTGGGTGGCGACGATGAGCGTCTTGCCGCGCGCGAGCGCGACCAGCGCGTCGGCCACGCGCTCTGCGGTCTCGGTGTCGAGGTGCGCTGTGGGCTCGTCGACCAGCAGGAGGTCGGCGTGCGGGTGCACGGCGATGCGGGCGAGCGCGAGGCGCACGGCCTCGCCGCCCGACAGGCCATGGCCGCCTTCGCCCAGCGCCACGCCCGGGTGCGCCTGCGCCACCTCTTCGAGCGAGGCAAAGCGCATGGCGGCGCTGACCTGCTTGGTATCGACGCCTGCGCGCCCCAAGGTGACGTTGGCCTCGACGGAGCCGGCGAAGACATGCGGCGCCTGCCCCATCCACGCCATGCGCTGGCGCAGCGCCGACACGGTGTGGTCGGTGAGGGTCACGCCGCCGATCGAGATCTCGCCGCGGCTGGCGGGGACGAGGCCCGCGATGAGCGAGAGCAGCGCGGTCTTGCCGGCGCCGCTGGGGCCTGTCAATGCGACATGCTCGCCGGCGGCGATGCGGAGTTCGAAGCCTTCGAACACTGCTTGCGCTTCTTGCGCTTCGCCGGGCCACGAGAAGTGCAGGTTGTGGATGGCCAGCGCGGGTGCGGCGTGCTTGTCGCCTGCAGCGGCGCGCGTCAGCGAGGCGCTCGCGCCGGGCAGCGGCAAGGCGTTGCGCTGCAACCGGTCGAGCGACTCCCACGCCGCCTCGCCCGCCGCGCGGTCGTGCCACACGGCCGAGAGTTCGCGCAGCGGCTCGAAGAAGGCCGGCGCCAGCAGCAGCACGAAGAGCCCTTCGCCCAGGCTCAGTTGCCGGCCCCAGGTGCCGAAGCCGAGGGTGCCCAGCAGATGAAAGCCGACGTAAGCCGCCACCATCGCGACGCCCAGGGCAGAGAACAGCTCCAGCACGGCCGACGACAGGAATGCGATACGCAGCACCGCCATGGTCCGCCGACGAAGCGACTGCGCGGCATCGCCCAGGCGCTGGGCCGTGGCGTCGACCGCGCCGAGCGCGCGCAGCGTCGCCAGGCCGCGCAGGCGGTCGAGCAGAAAGGCGTTCATGCCGCCCAGTTCGACCATCTGCGCTTCGCTCGCGGCCTTGGCGCGCCAGCCGACGATGGCCATGAACACGGGAATGAGCGGCGCCGCGAACAGCAGCACCAGCGCGGCCACCCAAGAGAGCGCGGCCACGGCACACAGGATGAACAGAGGCACCACCGTCGCGCGCCAGCGTGCCGGCTGGTAGCGCACGAGGTACGGCACCAGCGCCTCGGCCTGCTCGGCGAGCACGCTGGCGGCCAGGCCGGAAGGGGGGCGGCTGCGGTCCAACGGGGAGCCTGCGGCCAATGCCGCCGCCGTCTGCGCGCGCAACGCCGAGAGCTGCGCCCTCGCCCGCCCGAAGGTGCGGCGCGAGCCCCAGGCTTCGCAGCCCGCGCGCAGCAAGCCCAGCAGCAGGATCGCAACGGCCGGCCACAGCACCGCCGAAAAGCCCCTGCCCGACGCCAACCCTTGCACCGCCATCGCCAGCAACTCGGCCTGCGGCAGCCAGAACAACGCGGCAGCACCCTGCACCACCCCGCCGACGTCGGGCGACGCGAAGGCCTGCAACGGCGATCGTGATGGCGTGGGCTTGGTCATTCCTTGGTTTCGTGGATTTTCAGTAATTACTGCAATTTCCACAATCATACCGAAGACAACAGCGACTTTATGAGCCCGGAGACTGCGCGTCCCGGGGCTCTAAAGCAAGCAATTGAGAAAAATCAAGCCACGGCGTCAGGGCGTGGCGGGAAGGGACGCCGGGCGATTAGTGCGAAACGACTACGCCGCTGACCAGCAATGCAGCAAAAAGCGTAAACACGCCGCGCCACGACGCCGGGCGCGCCTCCACCCAGCGGTACAGCAGCGCGGCGGCCGCGATCGACAGCGCGAAGGTCGCCACCAGCCCCGCCGCGTCGAACCATGCGCCGTGCGGGCCCGCATTGGCCACCGCCGCGTTCATGGCGAGCAGCACCGGAAAGTGAATGAGGAACAGCGAGTACGACATGCGCCCCAGCCGCTGCAGCGGCACCGCCGCGGCCGGCCAGCGCGGCGGCGACAGCCAGTGCCGGCGTTGCGCCACGGCCAGCAGCAGGGCCGTGACCAGCGCGGTCGCGATGCGGCTGCGCCAGTCGATGGCCAGCGCGCCCGCACCCACCAGCCCCAGCAGCGCGATGGCGCTCTGCCAAGTGCTGAAGCGCGTGGCGCGGCCGATCCAGAACACCAGCATGCCGAGGCCGTAGGTGCCGAAGAAGTAGAAAGCCGTGTCGTCCAGCCCCGCGTTGCGGTTGAAGAGCGCCAGCGAGGCCACGGCCAGGCCGATGACCAATGCCACCGGCATCCAGCGCGCGCGCAGTGCCGCCGGCGCGGCGCCGCTCGTGCGCTGCAGCAAGGTCGGCAGGCCGACCAGCGCCAACGCGAGCGCGAACAATTGAAAGTCGATGGCCACGTACCAGACGCCGGTCGAGAGCGACTCGTAGCCCAGCAGGTCCTGCAGCAGCAGCCCGTGCGCGACCAGCTGCCCGAAGGTCGGCGACGCGGGCACCACCTCTTCGTCGAGCCACGGCCGCACGACCGCGGCCACCAGCACGCACACCGTGAGCGCGGCCAGGTACGGCATCACCAGCCGGCCGTAGCGCTGGAGAATGCGCGCCACCGGCCGCTCCACGCGCAGGGTGCCGTCGGGCGCGAGGCTGGCCGCCGCGAGAAAGCCGGCGATCACCAGGAACACCTGCACCGCCAGGCGGCCCTGGTCGGACAGCCAGGCGAAGAAGTCGGGCGCGAGCGTGTACGCGCCGGCCGGCATCGGGCCGTAGCGCGAGAGGTGGTGCCCGACGATCACCGCGCAGGCGATGCCCTTGGCCGCGTCGAGCAGCGGCATGCGCCCCAGCGATGAAGACGGCGCGCCGGCAGGTTCAGCGGGTGCCGCGCCGTTCGCGATGGCGGTCAAAGCGCCAGCCGTTGCCTTGCCTGCTGGTATTCGCGCTTCAGCTTCTCGATGAAGGCGGCGGCGCTGGCCACTTCGGTGACGGCGCCAATGCCCTGGCCCGAGCCCCAGATGTCTTTCCAGGCCTTGGCCTTGCTGCCGTCGCCGGTGGCGAAGTTCATGGTCTTCAGGTCGCCTTCGGGCAGGTTGGTCGGGTCCATGCCTGCGGCCACGATGCTGGGCGCAAGGTAGTTGCCGTGCACGCCGGTGAACAGGTTCGAGTAGACGATGTCGTCGGAATTGCCGTCGACGATGGCCTGCTTGTAGTCGTCGCTCGCACGAGCTTCCTCGGTCGCGATGAACGCGGTGCCGATGTACGCGAAGTCGGCGCCCATGGCCTGCGCGGCGAGCACCGCGTCGCCGGTGGCGATGGAGCCCGACAGCGCCACCGGGCCGTCGAACCACTGGCGGATTTCCTGGATCAGCGCAAACGGGCTCTTCACGCCCGCGTGGCCACCGGCACCGGCCGCCACGGCAACGATGCCGTCGGCACCCTTCTCGACGGCCTTCTGCGCGAACTTGTTGTTGATGATGTCGTGCAGCGTGACGCCGCCGTAGCTGTGTACCGCGTCGTTCACGTCGGTGCGCGCGCCCAGCGAGGTGATGACGATCGGCACCTTGTACTTCACGACCATCTCCATGTCGTGGTCGAGGCGGTCGTTGCTCTTGTGCACGATCTGGTTGATGGCGAAGGGCGCGGCGGGCTTGTCGGGGTTGGCCTTGTTGTACGCGGCCAGCTCCTCGGTGATCTCGATGAGCCACTCTTCCAGCTGCGCCGCGGGGCGCGCGTTGAGCGCCGGCATCGAGCCGACCACGCCGGCCTTGCATTGCGCGATCACGAGCTTGGGGGTGCTGATGATGAACAGCGGCGAGCCGATGATGGGCAGCGGCAGGTTCGCCAGTACGGGGGGCAGCTTGGACATGTTGTCTCCGGGAATGGGTTCGGTTTTATAGGAGGAAAAAGAGCGGCGAGCCGCTGTCGCCCGTCGGGTGGGCGACAGCGGCGCGCGGTGTCAGAACGCGTCGAGCGCCAGCGCCGTGACGCTCTCGGCGCCCTCGACGATGCTGTCGCGAATGCCCGGCACCTTGTTCAGGATGTGCTCCGCATAGAAGCGCGCGGTGGCGATCTTGGCCAGCATGAAGTCGGTGTCGAAGCTGCGCGAGGCAAGGTCCTGCGCAATGATCAGCGAGCGCGCCAGTTGCCAGCCGGCCACCAGGTTGCCCGCGAGCATCAGGTAGGGCACGCTGCCCGAGAACACGGCGTTGGGCGAGGCCTTGGTCTGGCCGGCGACGAAGTCGACCACGTCGATGAAGGCCAGGCGCGCGGCGGTCAACCGCTTGAGCACGGCGGCGGCCGCGGGGCTGTCGCTCTTGGCCAGTTCGGCTTCGGTCTTCTCGATTTGCGCGGCGATGGCCTTGGCCGTCTGGCCGCCGTCGCGCGCGGTCTTGCGGCCCACGAGGTCGTTGGCCTGGATGGCGGTGGTGCCTTCGTAGATCGTCAGGATCTTGGCGTCGCGGTAGTACTGCGCCGCGCCCGTCTCCTCGATGAAGCCCATGCCGCCGTGCACCTGCACGCCCAGCGAGGCCACCTCCAGGCTCATCTCGGTGCTGTAGCCCTTCACCAGGGGCACCATGAATTCGTAGAAGGCCTGGTTCTGCTTGCGCGCATCCGCGTCGGCGCTGTGGTGCGCGGCGTCGTAGGCGGCGGCAGCCACCGAGGCCATCGCGCGGCAGCCTTCGGTGTAGGCGCGCATCGTCATCAGCATGCGCTTGACGTCGGGGTGGTGAATGATGGGTGCGCTGGCGTTCATCGACCCGTCGACCGGGCGGCTCTGCACGCGGTCTTTGGCGTAGGCCACGGCGTGCTGGTAGGCGCGCTCGGCAATCGCGATGCCCTGCATGCCCACCGCGTAGCGGGCCGAGTTCATCATGATGAACATGTACTCGAGGCCACGGTTCTCCTGGCCGACCAGGTAGCCGACGGCACCGCCGTGGTCGCCGTACTGCAGCACGGCGGTGGGCGAGGCCTTGATGCCCATCTTGTGCTCGATGCTCACGCAGTGCACGTCGTTGCGCTCGCCCAGCGCGCCGTCCTGGCCGACGATGAACTTCGGCACCACGAACAGGCTGATGCCCTTCACGCCCTCGGGCGCGCCGCTCACGCGTGCGAGCACGAGGTGCACGATGTTCTCGGCCATGTCGTGCTCACCGTAGGTGATGAAGATCTTGGTGCCGAACACCTTGTAGGTGCCGTCGGGTTGCGGCTCGGCGCGCGTGCGCACCAGCGCCAGGTCGCTGCCGGCCTGCGGCTCGGTGAGGTTCATCGTGCCGGTCCACTGGCCGCTCACGAGTTTCTCGAGGTACACCGCCTTCAGCTCGTCGGAGCCGGCCGTGAGCAGCGCCTCGATGGCGCCGTCGCTCAGCAGCGGGCACAGCGCGAAGCTCATGTTGGCCGAGTTGAGCATCTCGCCGCAGGCCGCGCCGATGGTCTTGGGCAGGCCCTGGCCGCCGAAGTCCGCCGGATGCTGCAGGCCCTGCCATCCGCCCGACACGTACTGCGCAAAGGCGTCCTTGAAACCCGGCGTGGTCGTGACCACACCGTCCTTGAAGGACGAGGGGTTGCGGTCGCCTTCGATGTTCAGCGGCGCCACCACGTCCTGGTTGAAACGCGCGCATTCCTCGAGCACGGCCTGCGCGGTTTCCAGGCCGGCGTCTTCGAAGCCCGGCAGCTTGGCGATCTCGCCGATGTTGGCCAGGTGCTCGATGTCGAACAGCATGTCCTTGAGGGGGGCGGTGTAGCTCATGTCATGTCTCCAGATACAGCGGATACGAAAAGGGCATCGCGAACGATGCCCTCTGGCTCATTGCGGCTAGACGCTCAGAGCGCTTTCACCAGTTCGGGCACGGCCACGAACAGGTCGGCGACAAGGCCGTAGTCGGCCACGCTGAAGATCGGTGCTTCTTCGTCCTTGTTGATCGCGACGATGACCTTCGAGTCCTTCATGCCGGCCAAGTGCTGGATGGCGCCGGAGATGCCTGCGGCGATGTACAGCTGCGGCGCGACGATCTTGCCGGTCTGGCCGACTTGCCAGTCGTTCGGGGCGTAGCCTGCATCCACTGCTGCGCGGCTGGCGCCGAGGCCTGCGTTGAGCTTGTCGGCGAGAGGCGCCATCACTTCGGTGAACTTCTCTGCGCTGCCCAGGGCCCGGCCACCGGAGACGATGATCTTGGCTGCCGTCAGTTCGGGGCGTTCGCTCTTCGTGACTTCACGGCCGACGAAGCTGGACTTGCCGCTGTCTGCGACGCCTTCAGCGGTTTCGACGGTTGCGCTGCCACCGGTGGCGGCTGCTGCGTCGAAGCCGGTCGTGCGAACGGTGATCACCTTGGTGGCATCGCTGCTTTGCACAGTGGCAATGGCGTTGCCGGCGTAGATCGGGCGCTCGAAGGTGTCCGGGCTGTCGACCTTGGTGATGTCGCTGATCTGGGCCACGTCCAGCTTGGCGGCCACGCGGGGAGCCACGTTCTTGCCGTTGGCGGTCGAGGGGAACAGGATGTGGCTGTAGTTCGCTGCGATGGCCAGCACCTGGGCTGCGACGTTCTCGGCAAGGTTCTCTGCCAGGCTGGGGCTGTCCGCTGCGATGACCTTGGTCACGCCAGCGATCTGGGCGGCGGCCTTGGCAGCTTCAGCTGCATTGGCGCCAGCCACCAGAACATGCACTTCACCACCGCAAGCCAGCGCGGCGGTCACGGTGTTCAAGGTTGCCGGCTTGATGCTGGCGTGGTCGTGTTCAGCAATAACTAGTGCGGTCATGTTCAGATCACCTTCGCTTCGTTCTTCAGTTTGTCCACCAGCGCTGCAACGTCAGGCACCTTGATGCCGGCGCCGCGCTTCGGCGGTTCAGCAACCTTCAGCGTCTTCAGGCGCGGCTTCACGTCCACGCCCAGGTCTTCGGGCTTGAAGGTGTCCAGCTGCTTCTTCTTCGCCTTCATGATGTTCGGCAGCGTCACGTAGCGCGGCTCGTTCAGGCGCAGGTCGGTCGTGATGACCGCGGGCAGCGTGAGCGTCAGTGTTTCCATGCCGCCGTCGACTTCGCGCGACACCGTGACCTTGTCGCCTGCGAGGTCGACCTTCGAGGCGAAGGTGGCTTGGGGCAGGTCGGCCAGCGCAGCCAGCATCTGACCGGTTTGATTGGCATCGTCATCGATGGCCTGCTTGCCCAGGATGATGAGCGAAGGCTGTTCCTTGTCGACCAGCGCCTTCAGCAGCTTGGCAACCGCCAGCGGCTGCAGCTCTTCGGTGGTCTCGACCAGGATGCCGCGGTCCGCACCGATGGCCATCGCGGTGCGCAGCGTTTCCTGGCACTTCGCGTCACCGCAGGACACCGCGATCACCTCGGTGACCACGCCCTTTTCCTTCAGGCGAACCGCTTCTTCGACCGCGATCTCGTCGAACGGGTTCATGCTCATCTTCACGTTGGCAATGTCCACCCCGGTGCCGTCGCTCTTCACGCGCACTTTGACGTTGTAGTCGACGACCCGTTTGACAGGTACAAGAACCTTCATTGACTTGACTCCATTGGATTGCAAAAAGGGGGCTTTTGAGGGCAACCGGTCATTCTAGGACGCGACCTTTGCAGCCTCTGCATTCTTCGTTTCGGCGATTGACGCCAATAAAAAGAACGATCGTGCTTTTTCACGATTATAAAACAGCGTTAACCACTCGGCGAGACCCGGCGGTAAAGATATTGGCACAACCTCGTTTCCCTCTGGCGGGACCTGGGTGCAGCACCAAGAATCTCTATCGAACGCGTGGAACCGTTTGCTCTTTTCGATGGCCCTTTCAATGGCCTTCTTGTGACATTCCGAGCGGCCGCCGAGCCTCGTTTTGTTACTTCTTCCGACCGCCCGGCAAGCCATGCCACCTGCCCTCCAAAGCCATGGCCGCAAAGGCCCGCGCCGCAGCGCTGCGGTAGGCGTCTCTGCGCTGCAGCAAGGCGATGGCGCGCGACGGCATCGCGGGCCTGAGCTTGATCGGCACCAGGTCGCTGTGCCCCTGCGTGACAGCCATTGGCAAGAGCGTGGCGAGCCGCCCGCGCCGCACGATCTCGACCGCCGCGCCCACCGAATTCGTCTCCACCGCAATGCGCGGCGAAATGCCGTGCGCCGCCCAGTAGCGGTCTACATGCCTGCGCGTCGCGAAGCTCTCGTTCAACAGCACCAGCTGAAGTGCTTCGAAGGCGGCGCTCGCCAGTGGCGCGGCACGGCCCGCCAACGGATGCGCCTCGCCGACCACCAGCGCCAGGCTCTCCTCGAACATCACCTGCCGCTCGATGTCCGGCGAGCGCACGTCGTCGAACGCGATGCCGAGGTCCAGCGCGTCGTCATTCAGCAGCACTTCCATGCGCTCCTGCGGCATCTCCTCGATGCGCAGCGTGATCGCCGGATAGCGCGCGTTAAACGCATCGACCAGCGGCCCGATCAGGTAGGTGGTGAAGGTGGGCGCCATCGCCAGGCGGAGCGAACCACGCGTGAGCGCGTGCACGTCGTGCAGCGCGCGCCGGCCGGCCTCGAGGTTCTGCAGCGCGAGCCGGGCGTATTGCATGTAGGCCTCGCCGGCTTCGGTCAGCCGCACCGCGCGGCCGGAGCGGTCGAGCAGCTGCACGTCCAGCGTGTCTTCGAGCTGCCTGATCTGCTGTGACAGCGTGGGCTGCGACACGTGCAGCGCCTCGGCCGCGCGCGTGAAGTTCGCGTGCTCGGCCACGGCGAGAAAGTAGCGGATGTGCCTCAGAAGCATGGCGACGGACGCGATGGAAAGCCGGGAAGGCAAGAAACAGGTATTGGCATGGCCTATCGATCAGATCAGAAATTGGTCTTGGACGCTATGCCTGAAACACGCGATCCTCACCCCATCGACTCACACACCATGCAGGAGCAGGCCATGCGCGACATCATCGAAGGCGTTCTCAGGTTCCAGCGCGACGCCTATCCCGCGCGCGCCGGGCTGTTCCGCGAACTGGCCGGCGGACAGCACCCGGGCACGCTGTTCATCGCCTGCTCCGACAGCCGCGTGGTGCCCGAGCTGCTCACGCAGCGCGAGCCCGGCGAGCTCTTCGTGATCCGCAATGCGGGCAACATCGTGCCGCCCTACGGTGCGGGCGCCGATGGCGTTGCGGCGACGGTGGAATACGCCGTCACGGCATTGGGCGTTTCGGATGTCGTGGTCTGCGGCCACTCCGACTGCGGCGCCATGACCGCCGTGGCCGGCTGCCAGTGCCTGGCGCACATGCCCGCCGTGGGCCACTGGCTGCGTCATGCCGCGCCGGCGCCGCGCCTGCACGCCCATGCGACGACGCGCGAGCGCATCGACGCCACGGTGCGCGAGAACGTGATCGCCCAGATCGCCAACCTGCGCACCCACCCGTGCGTGGCGACGGCGCTGCAAGCCGGCCGGCTCGCGCTGCACGGCTGGGTCTACGACATCGAGACGGGTGCCATCGATGCGTTGCAAGGCGATACGCACAGCTTCGTGTCGCTGGCGGACCAGCCTGGCGTATGTGCCACCCCGTCGCTGCTGGACCTGGCGGCCTGAACGAACGCCGGGTTTAATGCGCCGCGTGTGAAAGCGCCGGGTGTCAGAGCGCCAGGTGCAGGGCCTGCTTCGACGCCTGCGACGGCACCGCGCAGCAGATCAGCGCCTCGCCCTCCTGCACGGGAAACGACGGCTGCGCCGCGTAGGTCACCTCGCCTTCGAGCACCCGCGCCTTGCAGGTGCCGCAGCTGCCGCCCCGGCAGCCGAACGCCGGCGACAGGCCGCGCGCCTCGGCCACGTCGAGCAGCGACCCGTCGCCCGGGTTCCAGCGGCTTTCCTTGCCCGATTCCGTGAACACGACGCGCACCGACTCGGTCGCCACAGGCGGCAATGCCGCCACCTCCGCGCCTGCGGAAGAGCGGCGCAGGGACGAGGGCCCGAAGGTTTCCGCGTGGATGCGCGCATCCGCCACGTTCAGCGCGCGCAGTCCGTCGTAGGTCGCCTGCATGAACGCGGCAGGGCCGCAGAGGTAGAAGTCGTGGTCGTCGAAGGGCAGCGTCGCCTTCAGCAGCGCCATGTCGATGCGGCCTTCCTTCTCGTAGTCGCGCCCCTGCACCGCGGCCCCGGGCTGGCTCAGCGTGCGAACCCACCGTACGCCGCCCTTGCCCGCCTCCACCAGCGCCGCGATCTCTTCGTCGAAGGGGCGCTCCTCGCGCGTGCGCGCTGATTGAAAGAGCCAGGCGGGCCTGAGCGTACGGGTGCGCTTTGCCTCGTGCACCAGGTGGCGCAGCATGGCCAGCAGCGGCGTGATGCCGATGCCCGCGGCGAGCAGCACCGCCGGCCGTCTTTCGGCGGCGTCCACGGTGAAGCCGCCGGCCGGCGAGCGCACCTCGAGCAGGTCGCCTTCGCGCAGCGTGTGCAGGTGGCGCGAGGCGCGGCCCTCTTTCTTCACGCTGATGCGGTATTGCCCGTCCGACGGCGCCATCGACAGCGTGTAGGTGCGGCTGAGCACCTGCGCATCGTCCAGCGTCATGCGCACCGGCAGGTGCTGGCCCGCCAGCGGCGGAATCAAGGCCACGCCGTCCGTCGGCGTGAGGTACAGCGAACGCACGGTGCTGCTTTCTTCCACCACGCGCGCCACGCGAAACGGCCGCCAGCGCTGCGCGAGCGCGGCAGCGGCCAGGCGCTCGGCGGCGTCTTTCCAGCTGCCGGTCATCTCCAGGTTGGGCGACCAGCCGCCTGCTTCCATGCGCCAGCGCAGCGGCAGGCCCTCGGGCCGGTGCACCACCTGGCGCGCGGTGAAGGTCCACAGTCGCTCGGCGCCTTCGAAGGCGGCGATCTCGGGCGAATCGAGCACGACCCGCGCGTCGCCGGTCATCTGCAGCATGTCGCCGGTTTCGGAATCGATGAAGAGCAGGCCCGTCTTCGGGTTGACGTGGATGTTGCCCAGCGTCATGAAGAACAGGTTGCCCGAGAAGTCGGGAATGGTGAGCACGCCGTCGTCGCCCACGCGCACGAACCCGGGCTTGCCGCCGCGGTGCGACACGTCGACCTGACGGGTGCCGTCTTCGCGCGCGATGTAGGAGGCGACATAGAAGGTGTCGGCGCGCGCGATCATGTCGCGGGCGCGCGCATCGAGCGCGCCCAGGCGCACCACCGGCAGCGCCGACGGCAGCGCGGGGTCGCGCGCAAAGCTGAAGCTGCGGTTCTGTATGTAGCGCGGGCAGTTGCCGAAGCTCTGCGTCACGTCGATGTCGAACGCACGGCTGCCGGTGCGGCGGATGTGGCCGTTCAGCCGGTTGCGCCGGCGCGTCATGAGGTCCACGCCGAGCAGGCCGATCGCGTCGCCGTCTTCCATGCCGGCTTCCGCCGGATCGCTCGCGTCGCGCAGCGCGGACACGCTCAGCGTGGCCGCGTCGGGCGAATGCAGAAAGCCGGGTTCGCCCGCGCGCACCGTCGCCCATGCGTCGCCCTGCGCATCGACCGCGCCCAGCGCGACGAAATGCAGCAGCGGATAGAAGCTGCGGTGCTGGTCGAGCAGGAAGTTGCGCACGTACAGCCTGCCGGGCCGGTCCATGTGCTGGACCACGCCGATGCTCTGCTGGATCGCGAGTTCGCCCGCGTGCCACGGCGAATCGGAAGGGGCGTTGGCCGAAGGGGTCATGGTGCTGTGCTTCGCAAGCGGGGATAAGCGGGGCGAGGAAACGCCCGAACGAGGGAACCGCGGCCTTCAGGCGTTCACGCAGCGAGGCCGACCGGCGTCCGGCGGAACTCCACGAAGCCCGGCAGCGCCTCGATGCGCGCGAGCCACGCGCACACCTTCGGGTAGGCCTGCAGGTCGACGTTGCCCTCGGGCGCACGGGCGATGTAGCTGTACAGCGCAACGTCCGCGACGGTGGGCGACGCGGCGGCGATGAAGTCGCGGCTGGAAAGCTCCGTCTCGACCACGGCGAGCAGCGCATGGGCGCGCGTGATGACTTCTTCAGGCCTGAACGGTGCGCCGAACACGGTGACGAGCCGCGCCGCGGCGGGCCCGTAGGCGACCTGCCCCGCGGCCACGCTCAGCCACTTCTGCACCGCGGCGGCGGCGACCGGTGTCTCGGGCAGCCAGTCGCTCAGCCCGAGCTTCTTCGACAGGTAGACCAGGATGGCGTTCGAGTCGGTCACGATGGTGCCGTCGTCGTCCAGCACCGGCACCTGGCCGAAGGCGTTCAACGCGAGGAACTCGGGCTTCTTGTGCGCGCCGGTGCTCAGGTCGACTTCGACCAGGTCGTGCCCGGCGCCGATGAGGCCGAGAAACAGGCGAACGCGGTGCGAGTGGCCGGACAGGGGGTGGTAGTAGAGCTTCATGAGTGATTCCTTTGGAGGGGTGGACCATGTGGAGCCGGAGGGGTCCACGCAGCGAGCACCGATGGTCCGCTTTCAGGCGCGCCTCTAGAATCCCCGCCGGTCGCAAGTCACCCTTGCAAAAACGTCAATAAACCCCCGCGACCCCGGCACACGAAGAGGCACACACAAAGATGGATCGGCTCCAGGCCATGGCGGTGTTTGTCACGGTGGTCGACACCGGCGGTTTCGCCTCGGCCGCGCGGCGGCTGAACGTGTCACCCTCGGTGGTCACGCGCGCGGTGGGCGAGCTCGAAGCGCACTTGGGCGCGCGCCTGCTCACGCGCACCACGCGCTTCGTGCGCGTTACCGAGGCGGGCACGCACTACGCCGAGCGCTGCCGCCGCATCCTGGCGGATGTGGAAGAGGCCGACAGCACGGCGGCGGGTGCGCATGCGGTGCCGCGCGGGCAGCTCACCGTGACCGCGTCCGTGAACTTCGGGCGCATGTACGTGGCGCCCATTGCGCGTGCCTACCTGATGCAGTACCCGAAGGTGGACATCAACTGCTGGTTCATGGACCGCATGGTGAATCTCGTGGACGAAGGCGTGGACGTGGCCATCCGCATCGGCGAGCTGCCCGACTCCTCGCTGCAGGCGGTGCGCGTGGGCCGCGTGCGCCAGGTGCTGTGCGCCTCGCCGCAGTACCTGGAGCGCCACGGCACCCCGGCGCGGCCCGAAGAGCTGACGCAGCATGTGCAGATTGCCGCCACCGGCATCACGCCGACCAATGAATGGCGCTTTCGCGATGGCGCCAAGCCGGTGCTGGTGCGCCTGCAGCCGCGGCTCGCGACAACGACCAACGAGGCCGCCGCCGAAGCCGCGTCGGCGGGGCTGGGCATCACGCGCCTGCCGCTCTACCAGATCGCGCAGGCGGTGAAAGAGGGAACGCTGGCGCTGGTGCTCGAAGACTTCGAGCGGCCCGCGGTGCCCATCCACGTGGTGCATCGCGAAGGCCGGCACGCCACGCACAAGGTGCGCGCCTTTCTCGACATGGCGGTCGATGCGTTGCGCAACGACGCCGACCTGCAGTAGCGCGCGGCGTCAGGGCGTTGGCGGCCTTGCCCACGCGGGCGCAGGTTCGCTCGCTGCAATGTTCGACCACATCGCCGCGAGGCGGCGCAGCAGCGAGCGGCTCGGCGCGGCCGGGGCTGCGTGAGCTTCATGGGCTGCGGACTGGGCGCGCAGCCACACCTCGTTGCCGCCGATGTCGGCGGGAAACTCGTCGTAGAAAGGGGATGGCAGCATGCTTCGGCTCCAGGGGTTGTGACCTGGGTCGAATGTGCGGCGGCGCACGGTCTTCGGGAATCCGCGTGGGCGGCAATTCACTCCTGCAGCCGCCGCAATGCTGGCCGGGGTGCAGGTGGTTTACTGGGCCGAAGGCGCTTGCCCGGTCGCCTGCGCGGACACTTCAACCGGCACCGCTCCCGCAGGCAACGGCTCCACCCGCACCACGCGCTGCGGGTACGGAATGTCGATGCCCGCGCCTCGCAGCCCGTCGAGGATGGCGATGTTGATCGCCGAGCGCAGGTTGTCCTTGCCCTTGTCGGGGTCGGCCACCCAGAAGTTCAGCGTGAACTCCAGCCCGTCGGGCGCGAAGTTCATCAGGAAGGCCACGGGCGCCGGGTCGCTCATCACGCGCGCCTGGGCCTTGGCGGCCTCGCACAAGATGCCTTGCACCTGCGCCACGTCGCTGTCGTAGCCGACCACCACGGTGGTCGCGATGTTGAACTTGCGATCGGCCAGCGACAGGTTTTCCACCCGGCTGGTGATGAGCGATTCGTTCGGCACAATGGCCTCGCGCCCGTTGCCCGCGCGAATGAGGGTGTAGCGCGTCTTGATGTCGGTGATGCGGCCTTCGAAGGTGTCGACCTTCACGTTGTCGCCGATGCGGATCGACCGCTCGAGCAGGATGACGAAGCCGCTCACGTAGTTGGCCGCCAGCTTCTGCAGCCCGAAGCCCAGGCCCACGCCCAGCGCGCCGCCCAGCACCGACAGCGCCGTCAGGTCCACGCCCACGGCCGACAGCGCGAACAGCAGGCCCACCAGCAGCAGGAAGGCACGCACCGCGTTCGACGCCACCTTGCGCATCGACAGGTCGGTGACGGCCTCGCGCAGGATGCGCTTTTCGATGGTGCTGGCGATCCACAGCGCAATCACCATCACCAGGCCGGCCGACAGCACGCCCTGGAAGATGGTCTGCAGGCTCACGCGCGTCTTGCCGAAAGCCAGCGTGATGTCGTCCAGTTCGGCCAGCACCGGCGGCAGCAGCCCGACGATCCACAGCACCGCCGCAATCCACGCCAGCCACGAGATGGTGCGCTCCAGCAGCCGCACGAGGTTGGACGCCGGGAACACCGCGCGCAGCACCCGCGCAAAGAGCCTGATGACCGCCAGCGACAAGAACACCGACACCGCGATGCGCAGCACCAGCACCGTCTGGAAGTCGATCACCACGCGCCGCGCCACCTCGGTGAGCACCAGCGCCAGCAGCGGGAACAGCACGCCGTCGAAGGTGCGCTCGCCGAACCAGATGGAGTCCTTGGGCTGGTCGCGCCCGAACCATTTGCACAGGGCCCAGGCCGCGGCCACGCAGGCCACCAGCGCGACCAGTTCGATGCCGAGGCCGCGGGCGTCGACCTGGGCGAGGCGTTGGGTGAAGTCGTTGAAATTCATCTCTTGCGAATGGTCAAAGCGCTGGAGCGTGGCGCCGCGCGCGCCGGCCGTAGACAGCCCCGGCGCAGGCTAAAGATCGGCCAGCACGCGGATGTGGGCTTCCACGCTGCGCGCCAGGGCGTCGAGGTTGTAGCCGCCTTCCAGCATGGAAACGATGCGGCCCTTGGCATGGCGTTTGGCCACGTCGTGCACGCGCCCGGTGATCCAGGCGAAGTCGTTCTCGTTGAGCCCGAGCTGGCCCAGGTCGTCTTCGCGGTGGGCGTCGAAGCCGGCGCTGATGAACACCATCTGCGGCTTGAATTCTTCGAGCCGCGGCATCCACACCGCCTCGATCATCTCGCGCACGTCCATGCCCCGGGTGTAGGCCGGAATGGGCATGTTCAGCATGTTGGGCGCGGGGTGGTCGGTGCCGCTGTACGGATAGAACGGGTGCTGGAAGAAGCCGACCATCAGCACGCGCGGGTCGTTCGAGAGGATGTTCTCGGTGCCGTTGCCGTGGTGCACGTCGAAGTCGACGATGGCCACGCGCTCCAGGCCGTGCACCTCGATGGCGTGGCGCGCGGCAATGGCCACGTTGTTGAAGAAGCAGAAGCCCATGGCCTGCTCGCGGCAGGCGTGGTGGCCGGGCGGGCGCACGGAGCAGAAGGCGTTTTCCAGCTCGCCGGCCATCACGGCGTCGGTCGCGGCAATGGCGGCGCCGGCGGCGCGGCGCGCGGCCAGCAGGGTGAAGCGGGTGAGCACGGTGTCGGGGTCGACCTGTGCATGGTCGGGGCCGCCGGCGGGCTCGTCGGCCACCAGGCGCTGGTGCAGGGCCTCGAGGTTTTCCACGTGAGCCGCGCTGTGCGCCCGGGTGATCTGGGGCAGGGTGGCCAGCGGCACGTCGCGGTGGTCGAGGGCATCGCCCACGCCGGTGAGCAGCAGGCGGTCTTCGATGGCATCGAGCCGGCCGGGGCATTCGGGGTGCCCCTCGCCCATGTCGTGCTTCCAGAAGTCGCGGTGTGTGAAGTAGCCTGTCTTGCCCATGTGTCTATCGTCACGTGCCCATGTGTCTCTATCGCCACGCCTAGACCTCACGCAGCATGGGGCTGGCAAGTCTTACGGTATCGTTTGCATATGGATACAAATATGGACGTTGCTGCAAAGCTAGCCACATTGCTAAACCAGCTTAACACGGTGATCGTGGGCAAGGAGGCCCAGGTTCGCGACTGCGTGGCCTGCCTGCTGGCCGGCGGCCACCTGCTGATCGAGGACGTGCCGGGCGTGGGCAAGACCACGCTGGCGCACGCGCTTTCGCACACCTTCGGGCTGCAGTTTTCGCGCGTGCAGTTCACCGCCGACCTGATGCCCGGCGACCTGTCGGGCGTGGCCATCTACGACCGGGCGCAGCAGGCCTTCGTGTTCCACCCCGGCCCGATCTTCGCGCAGGTGCTGCTGGCCGACGAAATCAACCGCGCCAGCCCCAAGACACAAAGCGCGCTGCTCGAGGCCATGGAAGAAAAGCAGGTCACGGTCGAAGGCGAGACCCGCCCGCTGCCCACGCCCTTCTTCGTGATCGCCACGCAGAACCCGCAGGACCAGCTCGGCACCTTCGCGCTGCCGGAGTCGCAGCTCGACCGCTTCCTGATGCGCATCTCGCTGGGCTACCCCGACCGCGCCGCCGAGCGCCAGCTGCTGGCCGGCGCCGACCGCCGCGAGATGCTGTCCACCCTGCCCGCCTTGCTGACCGCCAGCGAGCTGACCGCCCTGCAGCAGCGCGTGCAGCAGGTGCACGCGGCCGATGCGCTGCTGAACTACGTGCAGGACCTGATCGCCGCCACCCGCTCGGGCCGCTGGTTTCTGCAGGGCCTGTCGCCGCGCGCCGGCATCGCGGTGCTGCGCGCGGCCAAGGCCCAGGCGCTGCTGGCCAACCGCAACTACGTGGCGCCCGACGACGTGCAGGCCGTGCTGCCGCAAACCATTGCCCACCGCCTCACGCCCGTGGGCGACGCGGGGCGCGGCGCGGTCGAGCAGGTGCGCGCCATGATCGCGGCGGTGCCCTTGCCGTGAGCATGGCCGGCGCCCTGCGCTCGCGCATCGACGGCTGGTTCCTGTCGCGGCGTGCGCCGTCGGACACGCTCGAGCTCACGCAGCGCAACGTCTACATCGTGCCCACGCGGGCCGGCTGGACGCTGGCGGCCACGCTGCTGGTGCTGCTGATCGCGTCGATCAACTACCAGCTCAACCTGGGCTACCTGCTGACCTTCCTGCTCGCGGGCAGCGTGGCCGTGGGCATGCACGTGTGCCACGGCACGCTGCGCGGGCTGGCGATGCACATGGTGGCGCCCGAGGCGCACTACGCGGGCGCGGCGGCGGTGTTTCGCGTGGTGCTGCACAACACGCGGCGCAGCGTGCGCTACGGCATCGGCATGGCCGTGCGCGGCAGCGGCCAGTGGGCCTGGACCGACGTGCCGGCCGAAGGCACGTCCACCGTGGAAATCGCCTTCAAGCCCGAGCGCCGGGGCCTGCACCCCGTGCCGCCGCTCACGGCGGAAACCCGCTTTCCGCTCGGCACCTTCCGCGTGTGGACCGTGTGGCGGCCGGCCGCGCAGATGCTGGTGTACCCCACGCCCGAGGCGCACCCGCCGCCGCTGCCGCCGGGCGAACCGCTGACCGGCGCGGCCGCCGTGTCCGCCGCGCAGCGCTCGCACAGCGCCGGCGAATACGACGGCGTGCGTGCCTACCGGCGCGGCGATCCGCTGAAGCTGGTGGTGTGGAAGAAAGCCGCGCGCGCGCAGGCCGCCGGCTCCGAAGACCTGGTGAGCCGCGACACCCAGCAGACGCAGCGCGAAGAACTCTGGCTCGACGCCCAGCACACAGGGGTCACGGCGACAGAGACCGAAGCCCGCATCTCGCGCCTGTGCGCCTGGGTGCTGATGGCCGACCGGCTGGGCGTGGACTACGGCGTGCGCGTGGCGGGCCGGGTGGTGAAGCCCTCGCAGGGCGAAGCGCACCGGCGCGCCTGCCTCGAGGCGCTGGCCCTGTGCTGAAGAAAGCCTGACCCATGAACAAGCTCATGACCCGGCTGGCCGCCCTGCCACGCGACGCGCGGGACACGCTCTTCCTGCTCGCGGTCATCGCGCTGGTCGTGCTGCCGCAGGTGGAAAACCTGCCGTGGTGGTGCAGCGCCATCACGGCGATGGTGCTGGTGTGGCGCGGCATGCTCGCCGTGCAGGCGCAGCCCTTGCCGAGCAAGTGGTGGCGCATCGCGCTGCTGGCGATGACGCTGGGCGCCACCTACGCCACGCACCGCACTTTGCTCGGCCGCGACGCGGGCGTGACGCTGGTCGTGATCCTGCTCGCGCTGAAGACGCTGGAGCTGCGCGCGCGGCGCGACGCCTTCGTCATCTTCTTCCTGGGCTTCTTCGCGATGCTCACGAACTTCTTCTACTCGCAGTCGCTGCTCACCGCGCTCACCATGTTGCTGGCGCTGCTGGGCCTGCTCACGGCGCTGGTCAACGCGCACATGCCGGTGGGCCGCCCGCCGCTGATGCAGGCCGCGCGCACCGCCGGGTGGATGGCGCTGGCGGGTGCGCCCATCATGCTGGCGCTGTTCATGCTGTTCCCGCGGCTGGCGCCGCTGTGGGGCACGCCGGGCGATGCGATGGCGGGGCGCACGGGGCTGTCGAACACCATGCGCGTGGGCACCATCGCCGAACTGGCGCTCGACGAGAGCATTGCCGCGCGCATCCGGTTCGAGAGCGACAAGGCACCACCGCAGAGCCAGCTGTATTTCCGCGGCCCGGTGCTCGCGCAGTTCGACGGCCGCGAATGGACCGCGCTGCCCCTGTGGGCCCGCGGTGCTCAAAGCAGCCAGGGCGCTTCCAACCTGCGCGTGAGCGGCGAGCCGGTGCGCTACGAGGTCACGCTCGAACCCAGCAACCGCCCCCTGCTGCTGACGCTCGACGTGGCGCAGAAGGCGCCCGTGGCGCCGGGGCTGGAAGTGACCGGCACCTCCGACATGCAGTGGTTCGCCAACCGGCCGCTGAACGACCTGGTGCGCTACCGCGCCGAGAGCTACACCCAGTTCCAGAGCGGCCCGCTCAAGCGCACCGGCGGCCAGTTGCAGGCCTACCTGGCGCTGCCGCCCAACACCAACCCGCGCACCGCCGCGCTGGCCGCCGAGATGCGCGCCGAACCCGCGCTGGCCCCGCTCAGTCCGCAGGCCGACACGCAGGCCTTCGTGCAGGCCGCGCTGCGCCGCCTGCGCACCGGCGGCTACACCTACACGCTGGAGCCCGGCGTGTACGGCAACGACACCGCCGACGAGTTCTGGTTCGACCGCAAGGAAGGCTTCTGCGAGCACATCGCCTCGGCCTTCGTGGTGCTGATGCGCAACCTGGGCGTGCCGGCGCGCATCGTCACCGGCTACCAGGGCGGCGAGTTCAACGGCATCGACAAGTACTGGGTGGTGCGCCAGAGCGACGCCCACGCGTGGGCCGAGGTGTGGCAGGAAGGCACGGGCTGGACGCGCGTCGACCCCACGGCCTCGGTGGCGCCGGGGCGCATCGGGCAGTTCCAGCGCCTGGCCCAGCAGCCCGGCCTGTTCGCCGGCGCCATCGGCGCCATGAGCCCCACGCTGGCGCAGAACATCCGCGCCGCCTGGGAGGCTGTGAACAACGGCTGGAACCAGTGGGTGCTCAACTACACGCAGAGCCGCCAGCTCAACCTGCTGAAGAACATCGGCTTCGACGCGCCCAGCCTCGAGGACCTGGCCTATGTGCTGCTCTACCTGCTGGTGGGTGCGAGCCTGGCCGGCGCCGCCTGGACGCTGTGGGAGCGCACCCGCCACGACCCCTGGCTGCGCCTGCTCGGCCAGGCGCGCGCGCGGCTCGCCAAGGCGGGCCTCGCGCTGCCCGAGACGGCCCCGCCGCGCCAGATGGCCCAGGCCGCCGACGCCCGCTTCGGCCCGGCCGCGCGACCGGTGCGCGACTGGCTGCTGAAGCTCGAGGCGCAGCGCTACGCCCCGTCCGGGTCTCCGGGGGCCTCCATGCCAGCATCGCTCGCCACCCTGCGATCGGAGTTCCGCCGCCTCGCGTGGCCCGGCGCGAACCCGCGCGGCTGAAACCGCATGTGTCGATGAAAGGCCTTCGCGCGCCCGGGCGGCACAATCGTGCCATGCGATTTTTTCTCCCTACGCCGTCCCGCGCCGCCGCGGCAGCCGCCCTTCTTGCCGCCTGCTGCGCCTGGTCCCCGGCGGCAGTCGCACAGAAGTCTTCCAACGGCCGCCCGGCCGGCGTCACCCCGGTGAAGGGCAGCACGCCCTACGCCACGCGCGAGGACGCCATGCAGTTCGCCGACGAAGTGGCCGAGCGCCGCGGCCTGGACCGCAACTGGGTGCGCGCCACCATCGGCAGCGCGCGCTTCCTGCCCAATGTGCCGCGGCTGATGCTGCCGGGCCCGGTCGGCACAGTGAAGAACTGGCAGACCTACCGCAGCCGCTTCATCGACCCCGTGCGCATCGCGGCCGGCGTGCGCTTCTGGCGCGCCAATGCCGACACGCTCGCGCGCGCCGAGCAGGTGTACGGCGTGCCGCCGGAAATCGTCGTCGGAATCATCGGCGTGGAAACCATCTACGGCCGCAACATGGGCAGCTTCCGGGTGATCGACGCGCTGGCCACGCTGTCGTTCGACTTCCCCGACGGCCACCCGCGCGCCGCCGAGCGCCAGGCCTTCTTCCGCGGCGAGCTCGAGAGCTTCCTGAGCACCGAGAGCCGCACCGCCGACGACCCGCTCACGCCGCTGGGCAGCTACGCAGGCGCCATGGGCATGCCGCAGTTCATGCCCAGCAGCATGGCCAAGTACGCGGTCGACTTCGACGGCGACGGCCGCATCGACCTGGTCAACAACCCGGCCGACGTGATCGGCTCGGTCGCCAACTATTTCAAGGGCTTCGGCTGGAAGCCCGGCATGCCGGCCATCTACCCGGTGCACTTCGACGAGGCGCGGCTGCAGAAGGCGCTGCTGCTGGCACCCGACATCCTGCCGACCTTCAGCGCCGACAGCTTCGTGGCCGCGGGCGCGGTGCCCGAGGGCGAAGGCATTCGCCACAAGGGCCTGCTCGCGCTGATCGAGCTGCAGAACGGCGCGGACGCACCGCCGAGCTACGTGGCCGGCACGCGCAACTTCTACGTGATCACGCGCTACAACTGGAGCAGCTACTACGCCATGTCGGTGCTCGACCTCGGGCAAGAGGTCAAGGCCGCGATGGAGCAGTGAGAACGACCAGCGCCATGACGCCCGATGCATTGCGCGCGAACTGGCACCAGGCCTGGCAGGCGCTGGGTGTCGCCGCGCCGGACGACGCGCTGTGCAGCGAGCTGCAGCGCCGCTACGCCGAGCCCCAGCGCCACTACCACACGATGCAGCACCTGCGCGAATGCCTCGGCTGGTTCGAGCGCGAGAAGGCGCTGGCCGAACACCCCGGCGAAGTGGCGCTCGCGCTGTGGTTCCATGACGCGGTGTACGACGTGCACGCGCACGACAACGAAGCACGCAGCGCCTATTGGGCGCGCGAGGCCTTGCGCGCGGCGGGTGCCGGCGAGGCCGCGGCCGAACGGGTGCATGCGCTGGTGATGGCCACCTGCCACGACGCGGTGCCCGAAGGCCGCGATGCGGAACTGCTGATCGACATCGACCTGTCGATCCTCGGCGCCGAGCGCGCGCGCTTCGACGAGTACGAGCGCCAGGTCGGCGAGGAATACGGCTTCGTTCCGGCAGCGGTGCGGCTGCCGCGGCGGCGCGCGATTCTCCAGCGCTTTCTGGACCGCGACGCCATCTACGCCACGCCGCGCATGCACGCGCTGCTCGAGGCGCGGGCGCGCGCCAACCTGCAGCGGTCGATCGCGGGCTGAGGCCGCGACTCACGCGCCGCGTTCAGTCGAGCATCGTCAGGCGGGCACCAGCCGCCACCATTCGGTCCGCGGCGCTCCGCCCTCGCGCGGCTCTTCCACCACGCCGAACAACAAGCCCTCGCGCGAGGCGCCCAGCTTCGCAAGCTGCAGCAGCCGCTGCGCATCGCGGCACAGCATGAAGCTCGCATCGCCCTGCCAATCGAGGCAGCGGCCCACTTCGGCCAGCATCAGCGCGGGCTGGCTCTGCATGAAGGTGAAGGGCATCGGCAGGCCCGCGTCGAGCTGCGCCAGCCCCGCGTGCGTGGCGTCCCATGCGCCGCGCAGGCTCGCCACGCGCATGCGCGCGCCGGCGGGCAATGCGGCTTCGCCGGCCGCGTCGACGCAGCAGCGCGCGCCATGCATCGCCAGCTCGGTCCACAGGCCGACGCGGCGCGGCCTGCGGCCCAGGCGCTGCGCCAGCGCATCGCGCCACTCCGCCGGCGGCGGATCGGCCACGAAGTGCGCGACGGTGCGCCAGCCGCTCGTTGCATCGGGCGTCATGCGGTGCAGTCCTTCAGTACGAGAGAGGCGTGCCCGCCACCGAACCCCACGACGCTCAACAGCATGTGGCGCAACCTGCGCGGCGCCTGTGCGATCAGTGCGATGCCCAGCGTGTCATCGAGGGGGTAGTCCACCGCCGGCCAGACGCCGCCCTCGATGCAGCCGACCAGCAAGGCCAGCTCCGCCGCGCCGGCCGCGCCCAGCGTGTGGCCGATGGCCGACTTCAGCGACACGAGCGGCGGCAGCGGGTCGAACACCTGCTTCAACGCCTCGACCTCGATGGCGTCGTTCACCGGGCTGCCCGCGGCCTGCACCTTGACGAGGTCGATGTCACCGGGCTGCAGGCCGCCCTGTGCCAAGGCCTCGCGGCACATCGCCCGCACGGCGCTGGCCTCGGTGCCCGAGGGGTTGCGGCCGTCGACCACGTTCGCGCCGCCCAGCACCTGCCAGCGCGCCGGTTGCGAACGCAGGCGTAACGCGGCCACCGCCTCGCCGAGCGCCAGGCCCTTGCGCTGCGCGCCGAAGGGCTGCGCGCGGTCGGGCGCCAGCAATTGCATGGCGCCGAAGCCGGCGACGGTGAAGCGGTTGTCCATCTCGGCACCGATGACCAGGGCTTCTTCGGCACCGCCGCCGCGGACCAGGTCGGCCGCCGCCAGCACGGCGTTGAGCGCCGAGGTGCAGGCGGTGGACACGGTGAACACCGGCCCTTGCCAGTCGAGCGCCGCCGCCGCCACGTCCGCGAAATCCTGCAGGTCGCCGTCCAGCCGTTGCGTCTGCGGCAGCTGCTCCATGCCGCCGATGTCGAGCGACGAAGACGCGACGAACAGCGGCGCGGTGCGCGCGCCCCAGTCGCCGGTTTGCGCGACCACGTGGCGCAGCGTGCGGCGCACGCGCCGGGTCCAGTCGCCTTGCCGGCCTTCTTCACCGGGTTGCCCTTCGTCGCGCGCCAGCTTGTAGACCGGCCAGTGCACGCCCTCGGCAACCTTCACCGGCGTGGGCGGCACGCCGCCGCGTTGCAGCGCGGCCAGCACCGCGAGCATGTCGTCGCCCAGCACGCAGGCCAGGCCCATGCCGGCGAGGAACACCGCTGTCATGCTTTTCCGGCAAGCGCCAGGTGCTGTGCCAGGTGTTCCGCAAGGTGCGCGACGGAGCTCAGCGCCCGGCGCGTTTCCTTGCTGTCGGGCATGCGCAGGCCGAAGCGCTGCTGGATGGTCATGGACACCTGCAGCGCGTCGAGCGAATCGAGGTCGAGCCGGGCCTCGGGGCCGAACAGCGGCTCGTCATCGCCCAGGCCGCCCGGGGGCGCGTCCTTTTCGACGGCTTCGAGCACCATGGCCTTGAGGCTGGCGATGAATTCGGGTGTGACTGTGCTCACGGTGTGCGCCTGCGAAACAAGAAAACGGCCAGCAAGAACATCAGCGCCGCAAAGCCGACCAGCCGGGCGACCTGCGGCATCGCATCGGCCACGCCGCCGCCGCGCAGCAGCACGGTCAGCAGGGCCTCGAGCCCCCAGTTCATCGGCGACACCTCGACCAGCCGCTGCATGAACCCGGGCATGACGAACTTGGGCACCATGATGCCGCCCGCCGCGGCCATCAGCACATTGACCATCGGCCCGATGGTGGCGGCCTGCGCATGGCTGCGCACCAGGCAGGCCAGCGCGAGCGACAGGCTCACCGCCGCCAGGCTCACGGCCGCGAGCGACAGCAGCAGCGCGCCCCAGTGGATGCCCGCGAGCGAGAGCGCGTCGCCGCCCACGAGCGGCATGAACCAGATGCCGGCGGCCAGCATGAACACGGCCTGCAGCGCGTTCACGCCCAGGTAGGGCAAGGCCTTCGACGCCAGCAGCGTGGTGCGCGACACGCCCAGGTTCTGCAGCCGGCCCAGCGCGCCCGAGCTGCGCTCCTGCACGAACAGGCTCGACAGCGAGGCCACCACGAAGAACATGCCGAACACCAGCCACGCCGGCACGTTCTGCTGCACCGAGGTCGGCCGCGGGCCGGCGGTGGAAAAGCGCTCGGCGTGCACCATCGCCTGGATCGACGCGTCGGGCGCGGGGCTGGCCGTGCCAGGCACCGCCAGCGCAAGCCGCGCCTTGAGCTCGCCCGACGCGCCGACGAGCTCGGCGCGCAGCGCGTTGAACAAATTGGCGTCGATGCCGGGCTCGGTCAGCAGGCGGATGCGCGCCTGCGTCGACAGCGCGGCCGATTCCAGTTCCTCGGACAGGCCCGGCTCCATCACGATCACGTACTTCAGCGAGCCGTTGCGCAGGCGCGCCTGCCAGTCGGCGGCCAGCGGCTGGGGCGCGCCGTGGTTGCGCTGCCAGAGCTGAAGCAGCCACTGCGCGGGCGTGGCGCTGTCGCGCATGTCGACGGCGTAGTTCAGCTCGGCCAGCGGCGGGCGGTAGATGTCCTTCAGCGTGAGCGACATCAGCACGATGAACACCATGGGCATGAAGAACAGCGCGGCCAGGCCGTGCATGTCGCGCACGAGGGCGAGCAGTTCCTTCTTGATGAGCGCGAGGAGCATGGGGTGCGTTCAGTCGCGCAGCGAGCGGTGGGTGAGCGTCATGAAGAGCTGCTCGAGGTCGTGGCGGCCGAACTCGGCGTGGCGCACCTCGATGCCGGCGGCTTCGAGCGCGGCCAGCACGGAAGCGGGCCCGTTGCCGGCGTTCAGGTGAACGCGCCAGTGCGTACCGGCCTGCTCCACCGTGCCGAAGCGCGAGAGCATCGGGGCATCGAGCCCGTCGGCAGACAGTGTGAGCAACATGGCGCTTTTCGAGAGCAGTTCGTCGAGCGCGCCTTCGCGCAGCACGTGGCCGTGGTCGAGGATGGCGACGCGGTCGGCGATGGCCTCGATTTCTTCCATGTAGTGCGACGCATAGATCACGGCCGCACCCTGTCGCGCCAGGCTCTTGATGGCGTCGAGGATGAACGCGCGCGACTGCGGATCGACGCCCACGGTGGGTTCGTCGAACAGCATCAGCTCGGGTTCGGGCAGCAGCGCGATGGCAAGGTTGAGCCGCCGCTTGAGGCCACCGGAAAGTCTTTCGGCGCGCACGCTGGAGAACTGTTCCAGTTGCGCGAACTGCGTGCAGGCCGTGATGCGCTGCTTCTTGCGCGCGCCCGACAGACCGCCTGCCGACGCGAACACCGCGAGGTTCTCCGCCACGGTGAGCATCGGATAGAACGCGTGCTCCTGCGGCGCGACGGCGATGCGCGTCGGAGTCTTCGCACGTACCTGCTGCAGCGGTTCCTTGTCGATGAGTATCTGTCCCGACTGCACCGCGAGCACGCCCGACAGGTGCGAGATCAGTGTCGTCTTGCCTGCACCGTTGGGGCCGAGCAAACCCAGCACGCAGCCCCTGGGGACTTCGAGCGACACGTCGTCGAGTGCGGGTGCCTGTGCTTGCGGGTAGCGGTAGCCGAGGTTCTTCAGTTCCAGCATCTGGCTCCCGCTTTTTGTTCTCCGGCGTCTGCAGGGCGCCGTTCGGGGCGTGTGAACAGGCCGCCGGGTACTTCCCTCCGCGAATGTCCCCCGGGGCTGCGCCCCTCCCCCTTTATTTCGCTGCGGGAAGCACCCGACGCCCTGTTCAGCTGGGCACGCAGCGGGTGATCTGCGATCAACGACTGCATTGCCCAACGATCACGACGGCGGGGTGTCCCATTTCGAGAAATAAAGGAGGAGGCCGAAGGCCGGGGGACATTCGAGAAAAGGGATACCCCGTCGGCGTGATCGCACCCTGAATGACTTGCCATCAAGCAACCGCAGCCTTGAGATCGCGAAAGAAGCTCTCTTCCTGCTGCGCCTGCTCCCGCAGCTTTCCCGCCAGCGCGACTGGGTCGACCGCTTCGCGCCCCTTCACCATGCGCGCGGCCTTCAGTGCGAAGGCGCGCCAGCCGTCGCCGATGGCGATGAGGCGCTCCGACATCTGTTGCAGCTGCGGCTTGTCGAGCAGCTGCGCGGCCTCTTGCAGGAAGCCCGCGTAGATGAAGCGAAAGCCCGCGCCGCCCGTGCCGATTTCTTCCTGCATGCGTACCACATGACCGATGAAGTCGACGCTGCGCGGGTCGGTGGGCGACAGCTTCTGCATGCGCCTGGCCAGCGTGTGCATGCCGCGCACGCCCACGATGGGAATGGGCGCGAGCATGTTGCGCACGGTCTTGCGGATGGCCTTGGTGACCGAGGCCGCATCCACCGTCTTGCGGTCGATGGCCTGGGGGTAGTACATGAGGCCCTTGGGCGCGAGCACGCCCTTGGCGAAGCGGGCGCGGGCCAGGTCGCCGCTGGCGCAACGCACGGGCTCCTCGAACACGGGGTCGCTGATGAGGTAGTCGTCGCCCTCCTTGCCGTACACCAGCAGGTTGTGCGCGTTGAAGTGAAAGCGCATGTTCGGCGGAAAGTAAGGCAGCCAGTAGACCGAGGTCTGCAGGCCCACGAGCTTGCCGTCGGCCAGCAGTGCGTCCAGCCGTTGCTGGCCGGCTTCGGGGCTGCGGAAGGTCTCGAAGCGAAAGCGCGCGGCCATCGGCGCCAGCAGGCCCTTGATGATGGCCTTGGGCGGCATGCGGTACGAAATGAGCGGCAGGCCCGACAGCTTGATGAACGGCAGGTACGCGAACGAAATGGCGGACGACAGGCCCAGCGCCATGCTCTCGCTCATCGGCGCGCCGTGGTGGCGCATGAGGCTGGAGATGACGCCGCTTTCGCAGTGCGCCGCCTGTTGGTGTTGAAACTTCACGGCAAGCCCTGCAAGGTGGAAACGCTCAGGCCCAGCGCGTCGCCGTAGCGCGCAAGCTGGGCCGGCGAGAGCGCGGCGAAATGCCGCGGTTGCAAATGGCGGCGCACGCGCCACTGCCAGAAACCGCTGGTCTGCGAGAGCAGCGCCACGTCCATGCGGCGCTCGTACATCCAGTATTCCAGCGGCGAGGCCAGCCCCGCCTGCACGCGCAGCCTGGCGGCCTGTGCCTGCCCGACCAGCAGGTCGACCGCGTGGCTGGTGACGATTTCTTCCGCCTCCCAGCCGCGCGAGGTGGTGGTGACCACGCGGCCCTGCGCGTCGCGGGCGTACATCAGCTTCGAATGACCGGCCAGGGTGGCATTGCCTTCCTGCGGCACCGCGTCGAGATCCATGGCTACACAGCCTCCATGTAGATGAAACCGCTGGAGAAGCGGCCGCTTTCGGGCACGAACATCAAGAGCTTGTGGCCCGGCTTGATGCGGCCCGAGCGGAACAGCTCGTCGAGCATGATGTAAGGCGACGCCGAGCCCGTGTTGCCCTTGCTCGCGAGGTTGCTGAACCAACGCTCGCGCGGAATCGGCAGGCCGATGGACTCCAGGCACTGGGCCACCGGCTCGACGAAGTAGTGCGACGACAGGTGCGGCAGGAACCAGTCGATGTCCGCCGCCTTCAGGCCGCGCCGCGCCACGATGGCCGCAAGCGGTTCGCCCAGCGTGGCGCGCACGATGTTCTCGTTGAGCAGGCGCACGTCCTGCTTCACGGCAAAGGTCGATTCGCGCTGCCAGTCTTCGGGCGACTTGCGCGCCCAGCCGTCGAGGCCGCCTTCGGCGTTCTTCTCGGCGCCGGCATACATGCACACCGGCAGCTCGTGCGCGGCGGAAGACAGGTCGATCCAGTCCACGCGCAGCGACAGCGCGCCGCGCGGCTCGCGCTCCAGCAGCACGGCGCCGGCGCCGTCGGACAGCATCCAGCGCAGGAAGTCTTTCTCGAAGGCCAGCTCGGGGCGGGCCTCCAGCGCCTCGAGCTTGTGTTCCAGCTCGGCCTCGAAGCGCGAGCCGCGCATCACGGCCGAGGCCAGCTCCGAGCCCGTGGCCACGGCGCGGCGCGCATCGCCGGCGCGCACTGACAGCCACGCGTGCTTCAGCGCCGCGGTACCGGCCAGGCAGATGCCCGCGCAGGCCACCACCTCGAGCCGCGGCCAGCCGAGCTCGCCGTGCACCATCACCGCGTGGTTGGGCATGAGCTGGTCGGGCAGCGAGGTGCCGGTGGCCAGGCAGTCGACCGGGCCCAGGTCGTCGCCCAGCGCGCGAATGGCCGAGGCCGTGAGCTGCGCGTTGGTCATGGCCAGCGCGCCGGTGGCGCGGTCGATGGCGTAGTGGCGCGACTGGATGCCGTTGCTGCGCAAGATGAGCCGGCGCGCGCGCGAGGCCTTGCCGCCGATGCGGCCGAGAACCTCTTCGATGTCTTCATTGCTGACCGGGGCAAAGGGCAAAAAGGCGGCGGTGCGGGTCAGGAAGACATCAGTCGTCATACAGGGGGGTGCGGTCCGTGGCGGAGCCCGAAGGGCACTCGAATTGGGCGGTCATTTTAGTCAGCCACCCCCTGAACAACGGTCGCAACAGTGCCTGCAGCGTCAGGCTCACGGGCACCACGGTGACGATGAGCGCGATGAGGAACACGACGTACAGCAACAGCAGCGGCTTGCGCTGCCAGGCGCCGGGCCCGCCGGCCGCCATGATGAGCTTGCCCCAGAGGTAGAAGCTGCGAGTGCCGGCCTTCTCGCTGACCAGCAGTTTCGCGTCGGCCCGCACCGCGCCCAGGCCGGCCAGCAGCGGCTGCGTGCCGCGCTCCAGGCCCTGGCGCAGCGCGTCGCGCAGGGCGCGGCCGAAGCGCGCGGTGCCGCGGATCTGCTCGCTGCTCAGGCCGGCATCGGGCATGCCCCAGAAGCCGCGCTTGCGGCCCCAGATGAGCCACGCCGGCGTCGTGAAGAAAGTGGCCAGCGTGGGGCCGGGGTCGGTCAGCACCACGTTGTCGATCAGCCGCGCGCCCACCTCGTCCAGCATGCCCTTGAGCTTCTCGTGCGCGAGCAGCCACATGTTGCGGCAAGCGATGATGGTGACCACCGGCTTGCCCGCGAGCAGCCGCGCCGCCACGGGGTGCTTCAGGAATGCGGTGACCGGTTGCGAAGGCGCCAGGAACCACACCTGGTACGGCAGGATGACGAGGTCGAAGTCTTCATCACCGGTGAGCGACAGCGGCGCCAGCGGCTGCGGCTTCATGTGGGCCGATTCCGGAAAGGCGTCGAAGAACCTGAGGAACGGCCACGGAAAGGGGAACGGCGCGAGCGGGCGCAGCACTTCCTCGTGCAGCGCGATCGACGGGTCGGCGCGCAGCGGCGCCACGACCTGATCGGTGACCCGGTCGAGCTGGCCGGACTGGGAGTAGCGAAGGACCAGCACGCGCTTGACGGCGCTCGGGGCGGTGGCGGCTGGCTCGGGCGAGCTGGAGGGGCTGGAAGAACTGGAAGTCACTGGGCGGCATTTCGGGGCCGTCGAATGTAAGCGAAGGTCGGGCCCCACGCATCTGCCATTGGTCATGCCGTCGCGGCAATCAGACGATCAAACGTCCGCAGTGCCAAAAAGGACCGAAAAAAAGGGGCCGCCCCTTGCGGCGCGGCCCCCGTGAAGCGGCCAGAAAAAAGCGCGTGCTCAGCGCACCTTGCCGTCCTTCCAGGCGGTCAGCAGCTTGTTGTAGTCGATGGTCTCGCCCTTGGGCTTCTCGTTGGCCAGCTTCTTCCACGGGGCGTGGTCGTCGCTCAGGTACTTGGCCGGGTCGCCCTTGGGGTTGAGCTTGGGCGCGCACTTGGCCATGCCGGCACGTTCCAGCCGGGCCATCACGTTGTCCATCTCGTCGGCCAGGTTGTCCATGGCCTTCTGCGGCGTCTTCTCGCCCGTGACGGCCTCGGCCACGTTCTTCCACCAGAGCTGCGCGAGCTTGGGGTAGTCGGGCACGTTGGTGCCGGTCGGGGTCCAGGCCACGCGCGCGGGGCTGCGGTAGAACTCGATCAGGCCGCCGTACTTGTTGGCGTTCTGCGTGAAGAAGTCGGAGCGGATGTCGCTGTCGCGAATGAAGGTCAGCCCGGTGATCGACTTCTTCAGCGAGGTGGTCTTGGCGGTGATGAACTGCGCGTAGAGCCAGGCCGCGGCCGTCTTGTTGGCGTCATGGCCCTTGAAGAAGGTCCACGAGCCCACGTCCTGGTAGCCGTTCTGCATGCCCTGCTTCCAGTACGGGCCGTTCGGGCCGGGCGCCATGCGCCACTTGGGCGAGCCGTCGTCGTTCACCACCGGCAGGCCCTTCTTGGTCATGTCGGCGGTGAAGGCCGTGTACCAGAAGATCTGCTGCGCGATCTGCCCCTGCGCCGGCACCGGGCCCGATTCACCGAAGGTCATGCCCATGGCTTCCTTGGGCGCGTACTTCTTCATCCAGTCGATGTACTTGGTGAGCGCGTACACGGCCGCCGGCGAGTTGGTGGCGCCGCCGCGCGACACCGACGCGCCCGTGGGCGTGCACTTGTCGGCGGCCACGCGAATGCCCCATTCGTCGACCGGCATGCCGTTGGGAATGCCCTTGTCCGCGGCGCCGGCCATCGACAGCCAGGCGTCGGTGAAGCGCCAGCCCAGCGACGGGTCCTTCTTGCCGTAGTCCATGTGGCCGTAGATGGGCTTGCCGTCGATGGTCTTCACGTCGGTGCTGAAGAACTCGGCAATGTCCTCGTAGGCGCTCCAGTTCAGCGGCACGCCCAGGTCGTAGCCGTACTTGGCCTTGAACTTGTCCTGCAGGTCCTTGCGCGCGAACAGGTCGGCGCGAAACCAGTAGAGGTTGGCGAACTGCTGGTCGGGCAGCTGGTAGAGCTGGCCGTCGGGCGCGGTGGTGAAGCTGGTGCCGATGAAGTCCTTCAGGTCGAGCCCGGGGTTGGTGAACTCCTTGCCCGCGCCGCCCATGTACTCGGTGAGCGACATGATCTTGCCGTAGCGGTAGTGCGTGCCGATCAGGTCCGAGTCGGACACCCAGCCGTCGTAGATCGACTTGCCCGACTGCATGGAGGTCTGCAGCTTCTCGACCACGTCGCCTTCCTGGATCAGGTCGTGCTTCACCTTGATGCCGGTGATTTCCTCGAAGGCCTTGGCCAGCGTCTTCGATTCGTACTCGTGGGTGGTGAGCGTCTCGGAGACGACCGACACCTCCTTCACGCCCTTGGCCTGCAGCTTCTTGGCCGCGTCGATGAACCATTTCATTTCTTCCATCTGCTTGTCCTTGGACAAGGTGGACGGCTGGAACTCGCTGTCGATCCATTTCTTGGCCTCGGCTTCTCCGGCCGATGCAGCCCCGTGCGCGGCGAACATCGCCGCTGCCAGTGCCAATGCGGTGTAGCGCATCTTCATGATGAATGTCTCCTCGGTTGGTGCTCCCGGTCTCTCCTTGTCGCGGCCCCGGGAAGCGGAGAGCCGGACGTTTCCTCGACACGAAAAAAAAGCCCGGCCTCAGCCCTTGCGCATGACCAGCGCGAGCAGGCCCATCGACAGCACGAAGCTGATCCAGATCGACGGCTCGGCCTCCAGGGCGAGCCACTCCTGGAACTTGCCCGCCAGGCCGATGAAGATGAGGTTCAGGTAGGCCGCGGCGAGCAGCCCGATGAAGAGCCGGTCGCCGCGCGTGGTGGCCATGGGCAGCCAGCCGCGGCGCAACGTGGTGGGCGACTTGAACTCCCACACGGTCATGCCGACCAGCATGAGCGCGATGCAGGTGAAGAAAACGGCCACGGGGGTGGTCCAGACCATCCAGTCGAACATGTCAGAGTCTCCTTGTCGTCTCTTGCTCCTTCCCCCTTTGGGGAAGGTTGGGATGGGGGCAGGCAGAGCGCCCGATGGATGCGCCGCTTGCCTCCACCCCTGCCCTCCCCCAGAGGGGGAGGGAGAAGTTTCAAACACGGCCCATCGCGAACCCCTTCGCGATGTAGTGCCGCACGAACCAGATCACGATCGCGCCCGGCACGATCGTCAGCACGCCCGCCGCGGCCAGCGTCGCCCAGTCCATGCCCGACGCGCTCACCGTGCGCGTCATGGTCGCCACGATGGGCTTGGCGTTCACGCTCGTGAGCGTGCGCGCCAGCAGCAGTTCGACCCAGCTGAACATGAAGCAGAAGAACGCCGCCACGCCCACGCCGGCCTTGATGAGCGGAAGAAAGATGCGCACGAAGAAGCGCGGGAACGAGTAGCCGTCGATGTACGCCGTCTCGTCGATCTCGCGCGGTATGCCGCTCATGAAGCCTTCCAGGATCCACACCGCCAGCGGCACGTTGAACAGCAGGTGCGCCAGCGCCACGCCCAGGTGCGTGTCCATCAGCCCGACCGTGCTGTACAGCTGGAAGAAGGGCAGCAGGAACACCGCGGGTGGCGTCATGCGGTTCGTGAGCAGCCAGAAGAACACGTGCTTGTCGCCCAGGAACGAATAGCGTGAGAACGCATAGGCCGCCGGCAGCGCCACCGCGAGCGAGATGACGGTGTTGATCGCCACGTAGATCAGGCTGTTGATGTAGCCCGAGTACCACGACTCGTCGGTGAAGATGCGCGCGTAGTTGGCCCAGGTGAGCTGCTGCGGAAAGAACGAGAAGCTCGACAGGATCTCCTCGTTCGTCTTGAAGCTCATGTTGACCATCCAGTAGATGGGCAACAGCGCGAACACGATGTACAGCACCAGGAAGATGCTGCGCTTGTGGAACCGCTTGTCGTTCATTGCGTCACCTCCGCCTGCTGCGTGCCCACGCGCTGCATCCAGTTGTAGAGCACGAAGCAGAACAGCAGGATGATGAGGAAGTAGATCAGCGAGAACGCCGCCGCCGGCCCCAGGTCGAACTGGCCCACGGCCTTCTGCGTGAGGTACTGGCTCAGGAAGGTGGTGGCGTTGCCCGGCCCGCCGCCCGTCAGCACGAAGGGCTCGGTGTAGATCATGAAGCTGTCCATGAAGCGCAGCAGCACCGCGATCATCAGCACGCCGCGCATCTTGGGCAGCTGGATGTAGCGGAACACCGCGAACTTGCTGGCCCCGTCGATGCGCGCGGCCTGATAGTAGGCGTCGGGTATGGAGCGCAGGCCGGCGTAGCACAGCAGGGCGACCAGCGGCGTCCAGTGCCACACATCCATCACCAGCACCGTGAGCCAGGCGTCGGTGGCGCTGCCGGTGTAGTTGTAGTCGATGCCCATCTTCTGCAGCGCGTGGCCCAGCAGGCCGATGTCGGCGCGCCCGTAGATCTGCCAGATGGTGCCCACCACGTTCCACGGAATGAGCAGCGACAGCGCAATGACCACCAGCACCGCGGACGACTTCCAGCCCTTGGCCGGCATCGACAGCGCCAGCCCGATGCCCAGCGGAATCTCCACCAGCAGCACCGACAGCGAGAAGCCCAGCTGCCGCCACAGCGCCTGGTGCAGCTCGTCGTCGCGCATCACCGAGGCGAACCACTCGGTGCCGACGAACACGCGGCGCTCGGGGGAAATGATGTCCTGCACCGAGTAGTTGACGACCGTCATGAGCGGCACGATGGCGGAGAAGGCGACGCACACGAGCACGGGCAGCACGAGCCACCAGGCTTTCTGGTTGATGGGCTTGTTGGTGGCGTTCATGACCTTCTCCCCCCCTCCATCTCCCTCTCCCCGGAATGGGAGAGGGGACAAGACCGGCGACTGGGTGATAGATGTGTCATGCCACCAACTCCTCGTCCTTGTAGTAGCACGTGTGCGCATCCAGCACCCGCACCCACACGGTGTCCCCCACCGCGGGCGGCGCGTCGTCCGAATGCAGCCGCGCCTTCAGCACGCTGCCCCCCGCCTCCACGCTCAGCATCACGTGCGTGCCCACGTCCTGCACGTTCTTCACCACCGCGGGCACCGCGCCGGCCGCGCCCGCAGCCGACAGCCGCAGGTACTCCGGCCGGATGCCGATCTTCAGCGCCCCCTGCGGCAGTTCGCGCGTGGGCACCAGCGGCGTGCCCGCCACTTCGAGCGTGCCGTTGCCGCTTGTCGCAGCCAGGAAGTTCATGCCCGGCGAGCCGATGAAATGCCCCACGAACGTATGCGCCGGCCGCTCGAACAGCGCCTCGGCGCTGCCCACCTGCACCGCCTTGCCGCGCGTCATCACCACCACTTCTTCGGCGAAGGTGAGCGCCTCGACCTGGTCGTGCGTCACGTAGATCAGCGTGAGCTTCAGTTCGCGGTGGATCTGCTTGAGCTTGCGCCGCAGCTGCCACTTCAGGTGCGGGTCGATGACGGTGAGCGGCTCGTCGAACAGCACCGCCGACACGTCGCTGCGCACCAGCCCGCGGCCCAGCGAGATCTTCTGCTTGGCGTCGGCCGCCAGGCCCGCGGCGCGCTGGTTGAGCTGGCCGCTCATGTCGAGCATCTCGGCGATCTCGCCCACGCGTTTCTTGATCTGCGCCTCGGGCACCTTGCGGTTGCGCAGCGGAAACGCAAGGTTCTCGGCCACGGTCATGGTGTCGTAGATCACCGGGAACTGGAACACCTGCGCGATGTTGCGCTCCTGCGGCGTGGCGCGCGTCATGTCTCGGCCGTCGAAAGTCACCGTGCCCTGCGAAGGCACGAGCAGGCCCGAGATGATGTTCAGCATGGTCGTCTTGCCGCAGCCCGAGGGGCCGAGCAGCGCATAGGCGCCGCCGTCGCGAAAGCTCATCTGCAGCGGCAGCAGCGCATAGTCGCTGTCCTGCGTGGGGTGGGGGCGGTAGGCGTGCGCCAGGTTCAGATCGATGCGGGCCATCTCACACCTCCCCCTCGGGGGGCAGCGAATACACGCAGTGATGAACGAGGGGGCTCATACGTTTCCTTTGCGCCACGCAGGCGCCAGCGCCAGCTGCTCGCCGGCATCGAACACATAGGCCTGCGCCGCGCTGAAGTACAGCGTGATCGAGGCACCCAGCTCGAAGCGGTGCACGCCGGTGAGCTGCGCCACCAGCTCGCCCACCGCGGTGTCGACGTGCACGAAGGTGTCGGAGCCCGAGATCTCGGCCAGCTCCACCTTGCCGGGCAAGGCGATGTCGCCCGCTCCCGCGTTCACGTTCAGCGCGCTTGCGCGCAGGCCCACTGTCATGGCCCCCGTCATGTGTTCAGGCACGGCCAGCGCCAGCGCCGGACCGCCCGTGAGCTGCACCCCGCCGGCCGTGGCGGTGCTGGGCAGCAGGTTCATCGGCGGGTCGCTGAAGGCGCGCGCCACGCGCAGCGATTGCGGCGCGTGGAACACCTCGGCCGTCGGGCCGTACTGCAGCAGTTCGCCGGCGTCCATCACGGCCGTGTAGCCGCCGAGCAGCAGCGCCTCGCCGGGCTCGGTGGTCGCGTAGATGACGGTGGAATCGCCGGTGGCGAAGAGCTGCGTCAACTCCTCGCGCAGGCCTTCGCGCAGCTTGTAGTCGAGGTTGACCAGCGGCTCGTCGAGCAGCATCAGCGGCGCGTTCTTGGCCAGCGCGCGGGCCAGCGCCACGCGCTGCTGCTGGCCGCCCGAGAGCTCGGCCGGCAGGCGCTCCAGGAACATGCCGATGTGCAGCTTGTCGGCCAGCGCCTTCACGCGCGCATCGATGTTCGTCTCGCCGCGCAGCTTCAGCGGCGAGGCGATGTTGGCCGCCACCGTGAGCGACGGGTAGTTGATGAACTGCTGGTACACCATGGCGACGTTGCGCTCGCGCACCGGCATGCCCGTCACGTCCTTGCCGTCGACCAGCACCCGTCCCGCGGTGGGGGTGTCCAGCCCCGCCATCAGCCGCATCAGGCTGGTCTTGCCGGCCTGCGTGGCGCCGAGCAGCACCGTCACCGCGCCGCTGCGGGGCGCGATGCTTTGCTCGTAGAGCCAGGTTTGCGCGCCGACCTTCTTGGTCACGCGCTCCAGAGTCAGTTGCATGTGTCCCCTCCGCCCGTTACGGGTCTTGGTTCAGCCGCTGGTCACTCGCTCTCGGTCCCGGTATCGCTCTTGGTATCGCTCTGTCTGACTGTCGCCCTGCTCGTCTTCTATCGATGGGCCTTCGCCGGCCGCCCTTTTCCCCGCCGTTTTAAACCGCTTTCGCGTGCCGCTGCATCCACGCATCCACCTGTTCGCGCTGTTCGGGCGTGTAGTGCAGCCCCAGCTTCGAGCGGCGCCAGAGCACGTCCTGCGCGCTCACCGCCCACTCGTGGTCTTGCAGAAAGCGCAGTTCGCGCTCGAACAGCCCGGGCGCCACTTCGGCCCCCAGGTCGGCAAAAGACCTGGCGTCGCCCAGCACGTCGCCAATGCGCGCGCCGTAGGCCCGCGCCAGGCGGCGGGCCAGCTGGCCGTACAGCCACGGGTGCTTGGCCTGCACGGCGGACACGAAGCGCTCGAAGTCGGTGTCCGGGCGCTGCGCCGCGCCGATCCAGCCCGACAGGTCGCCGCCCGCGAGGAAGGCGCCGTCGGTCCAGGCCGGGCGCTGCTCGCTCGACTGGCCCAGCATCTTGCCGACCTCGGCGGCCGCGTCCTCGGCCAGCTTGCGAAAGGTGGTGATCTTGCCGCCCCACACCGACAGCAGCGGCGCGGCCGCGGTGTTCGACTCGAGCAGGTAGTCGCGCGTGACCGCCGACGGGTCGCCCGAGGCGTCGTCCAGCAGCGGGCGCACGCCCGAATAGGTCCACACCACGTCGGCCGGCACGATGGGCTTGTCGAAGTAGCGGCTGGCCTGGGTGCAGAGGTAGTCGATTTCTTCCTGCTCGATGCGCGCGCCGCCCGGGTCGTCGCCGCTGATCTCGATGTCGGTGGTGCCGATCAGCGTGAACTCGTCCTGGTACGGAATGGCGAAGATGATCCGCTTGTCGGGGTTCTGGAAGATGTAGGCGTGGTCGTGCTCGAACAGCCGCGGCACCACGATATGGCTGCCCTTCACCAGCCGCAGGCTCTTGGTGGCCAGCGCCTCGCCCTTGGCCGAGTGCGCCACGCCGCGCAGAAAGGACTCGGCCCACGGCCCCGCCGCATTGACCACCGCGCGGGCGCGCAGCGTGCGATGGGCGCCATCGGGCCCTTCCAGCGTGGCGACCCAGTCGTCGGCGCCGCGCTGCACATGCACGCAGCGCGTGCGCGTGAGCACCTCGGCCCCGCGTGCTTGCGCGTCCAGCGCGTTCAGCACCACCAGGCGGGCGTCGTCGACCCAGCCGTCGGAATACACGAAGCCGCGCTTGTACTGGTCCTTCAGCGGCTTGCCGGCCGCGTGGCGGCGCAGGTCGACGCTGCGCGAGGGCGGCAGCACCTCGCGCTTGGCGAGGTGGTCGTACATGAACAGGCCGATGCGGATCATCCAGGCCGGGCGCAAAGACTTGTCCCGGGGGTCGTGCGGCATGACGAAGCGCAGCGGCCACATGATGTGCGGCGCGCTCTTGAGCAGCACCTCGCGCTCCTGCAATGCCTTGCGCACCAGCGAGAACTCGTAATACTCCAGGTAGCGCAGCCCGCCGTGGATCAGCTTGGTGGAAGAAGAAGAGGTGTGCGAGGCCAGGTCGTCCTTCTCGCACAGCACCACGCGCCAGCCCCGGCCGGCCAGGTCGCGTGCGATGCCGCAGCCGTTGATGCCGCCGCCCACGACCAGCACGTCGCAATCCGCGGCGGCGGGGGCCGGGTTCGCTGGCTGGGGCGAGGCGGAGGAGAAATCGCTCACTGGAAGAACTTCCGTGGATCCGTGACCTGGGTCACCAACGGCGGCCATTGTATTTTCGAGATTTTTCACTTAGGTTCCTTTTAGCGCGATTTTCCCCCGAGTTTTCCCTAAGTGCATTCGTTTTCTTTCGTTTTAAATTGGGGCGCACTGTAACCTTGGCGCAGTTTTCCCGCACTCCACGACGCCTCTGTGAACTCCAATCCGCGCCAGATCAACCTCCTTGACACCGTGCGCACGCGCGGCTCCGTCACCGTCGAACAGCTGGCCGAGATGCTCGGCGTGACCCTCCAGACCGTGCGGCGCGACGTGCAGCGGCTGGCCGACGCGGGCTTGCTGACACGGTTCCACGGCGGGGTGCGAGTGCCCAGCTCGACCACCGAGAACATCGGCTACCAGCAGCGCGAGACCCTGAACGCCGAAGGCAAGGCGCGCATCGCCCGCCGCGTGGCCGAGCTGGTGCCCAACGACTGCTCGCTGATCCTGAACATCGGCACCACCACCGAGGCCATCGCCAAGGCGCTGATGCGCCACACCGGCCTGCGCGTGATCACCAACAACCTGAACGTCGCCACCATCCTGAGCGGCAACACCAACTGCGAGGTGATCGTGGCGGGCGGCTCGGTGCGCCCGCGCGACCGTGCCGTGGTGGGCGAGGCCACCATCGACTTCATCCGCCAGTTCAAGGTGGACATCGCGCTCATCGGCGTGTCGAGCATCGAGTCGGACGGCTCGCTGCGCGACTTCGACCTGCGCGAGGTGAAGGTGGCGCAGACCATCATCGCGCAGGCGCGCGAGGTGTGGCTGGCGGCCGACGCGAGCAAGTTCAACCGGCCCGCGATGATCCAGCTGGGCACGCTGTCGCAGATCGACTGGCTGTTCACCGACGCGCAACCGCCAGCGCCGTTCCCGGAACTGCTGGAGAGCGCGCAGGTGCGCCTGGAAATCGCCAGGGACGCATGAGCGCGCGGCCCCGCCTGCCAGCCTTGCCCCACAGGGACAAGGCGCAAGACCGGACTACGAGGACCACGTAAACCATGACCACCTACCTGCTCGCCCTCGACCAGGGCACCTCCAGCTCGCGCAGCATCGTGTTCGACCGCGAAGGCCGCATCGTCGCCATCGCGCAGAAGGAGCTCACGCAGATCTACCCGCAGCCGGGCTGGGTCGAGCACGACCCGATGGAAATCTGGCGCAGCCAGCTCGCCACCGCGCGCGAGGTGCTGGCCAAGGCCGGGCTTCAGCCCACCGACATCCACGCCATCGGCATCACCAACCAGCGCGAGACCACCGTGCTGTGGAACCGCAAGACCGGCCAGCCCGTGCACCACGCCATCGTCTGGCAAGACCGGCGCGCCGAGCCGCTGTGCGCCAGGCTGCGCGACGAGGGCATGACCGACACCATCCGCGAGAAGACCGGCCTGGTGATCGACGCGTATTTTTCCGGCACCAAGCTGCGCTGGCTGCTGGACAACGTGCCCGGCGCGCGCGCGCAGGCCGAGCGCGGCGAGCTCGCCTTCGGCACGGTCGACAGCTGGCTCATGTGGCAGCTCACCGGCGGCAAGGTGCACGTGACCGACGTGAGCAACGCCTCGCGCACCATGCTCTTCAACGTGCACGACAACGCATGGGACGCCGACCTGCTGAAGGCGCTGGACATTCCCGCCGCGCTGATGCCGCAGGTGCAGCCGTCGAGCTCGCACTTCGCCGACACCGACGCCGCGCTGCTGGGCCACGCGCTGCCCATCGGCGGCGTGGCCGGCGACCAGCAGAGCGCGTTGTTCGGCCAGGCCTGCTTCGAGGCCGGCATGGCCAAGAACACCTACGGCACCGGCTGCTTCCTGCTGATGCACACGGGCGGCGCCTTCCAGCCTTCGCACAACGGCCTGCTGGTGACCAGCGCCGCGCAGGCCGACACCACGCCGCAGTACGCCATGGAGGGCAGCGTGTTCGTCGGCGGCGCGGTGGTGCAGTGGCTGCGCGACGGCCTCAAGGCCATCAAGGGCAGCGCCGAGGTGCAGTCGCTGGCCGAGAGCGTGCCCGACGCGGGCGGCGTGATGATGGTGCCGGCCTTCACCGGCCTGGGCGCGCCCTACTGGGACGCGGACGCGCGCGGCACCATCACCGGTCTCACGCGTGGGACCACAGTCGCGCACATCGCGCGTGCGGCGCTGGAAAGCATCGCCTACCAGAGCGCCGCGCTGCTGCAGGCCATGAGCCGCGACGCGGTGGCCGCGGGCGGCAAGCCCGTGGCCGAACTGCGGGTGGACGGCGGGGCCAGCGTGAACGACCTGCTGATGCAGTTCCAGGCCGACCTGCTGGGCATTCCGGTGGTGCGGCCCGAGGTCGTCGAGACCACCGCGCTGGGCGCGGCTTACCTCGCGGGCCTGTCGACCGGCGTGTACAGCGACGCGCGCCAGCTGTCGAAGCTGTGGAAGGTCGAGCGCCGCTTCCTGCCTACCATGGGCCGCGCGCAGGCCGAGGAATCGATGGCGCGCTGGGAGCGCGCGGTGCGCCAGGCCACGGCGACCTGAGGCAACTGCGCGCGGCTGCCAGCAGCAGCAACCCGCTTCAGTTACCAACCCCAGGTCAGCCGCGACTGCACCCAGCCGGTGGTGCCGCCTTCGTGCTGCACCTTGAGCCAATCGCCGCGGCGCTCCAGCGTGCGCAGCACGTCGCCGTAGCCGGCCTTCTTCACCACCGGGCTGCGCGTGCCCGGCGCGCGGCGCAGGTTGGCCACGGGCGCCTTCACCACGCGGTGCGGCGCCTTGCTGGTCATCGGGCGGAAGACCCAGGCCTTGTCGCCCTCGAAGTCGCTCACGTGCAGCCAGTCGCCCTTGCGGCCGATCACCTTGAACGGGTAGCCCTTGCTGACGGTCCAGTGCGTTTCGTAGCGCGGGCCCGGGCCGGTGCGCATGTTGAGCGTCTTGACGGCGACGCTGACCATCTGCGGTTGCGCGGCGGACGCGGCCGGCAGCACCAGCCACGAAAGCGCGAAGGCGAGCAGCAACGCAAAGGCACGCGTGAAGACACCGGTGAAGGCACGGGTCACGACAGGGGTGGGGCGGTGGGCGAGCGAGCGGCTGGGTCTGACCATGGAGCGAGGGTTCCTTTTCTGTAGCTAGGGAGCGGTGTCCGGCGGCGCCGGGGGGAGCCCGTCTGGGCGCCCCGATGGTGAACAAGTTCCGCGGGCGCCCCGCTGAAAACACCTTGCCGCCATCGGGGCACTGGGGGGTGCGGCGTGTGCCGCGGGCCAGAATGCGGCCGCCCAGACCGTGCCCCTTGCCTGCCTGCCTGCCTGCCCGCCCCGGCCCTTGCTTTGCTCCTGCCGCACACAGCGCGCCCCATTCCCTTGACCACCCCTCTGCCAGACGCCCCCGCGTCATTTGCGTCACCTGTGCCACCTGCACCAGGCCAACCGCCTCCCCGCGGCGCCCTGCTCGCCTGCGGCGTGGTCGGCGCCGCGCTGCTCGCGCTCATCGCGCTGGGCCACGACGGCCGGCGCATCACGCAACTCGCGGTGCTGGCCGCGCCCGCCGTGCTGTGGCTGCTGTGGCCGTTGCGCAGCGCGCGCATGCGGCGGTTGCGCACGGTGTGCGTCTGGCTCTGGGCCATGGGCTTCGCGCTCGACGGCGCCGTGCGCGCCTACCTGCTCGACACCTACCAGGCCGCGCCCGACGGCGCCATGGTGCTGGGCGCCGCGGCCAACACCAATGCGCGCGAGAGCGGCGAGTACCTGTGGATGCACTGGCGCTCGGCGGCCGTGTGGTGCGCGGTGCTGGTGGGCGCGGGCGTGCTGGTGGGCATGTTCGCGCAGCGAGGGGCGCAAGGTGCGCAACGAGAAGCACCGGCGACCTCATCAACAGCTTCCACGGCCCGCACCCCCCGCTCATCGCGCTGGCTCACCGCGCTGGTCGCGCTCGCGCTGCTCGTGTCCTGCGTGGCCTATGCCAGCAAGCCCTGGCGACGCCTGCATCCCGCCATCTTCTGGGCACAGTGGGTGGAATCCCTGCACACGCTGCAGTCCGCCTGGGCCGACCAGCAGAAGCAGCGCGACCGCCTCATGGCGCAGGCCAAGGCCATCGCGCCCGTCATCACGCAGGCCGGGCCTTCCACCGTGGTGCTGGTCATTACCGACAGCATCAACCGCGACAACATGGGCCTGTACGGCTACGGCCGTCCGACCACGCCGCGCCTGCAGGCGCACAAGGCGCAGGCCGGCGAGCAGATGGCCGTGCTGAAGAACGCATGGTCGGTAGATGCCAGCACGCTGCCCGCCTTGCGCAACATGTTCCATTTCGGCCTGCCCGAGAGCGACAACCCGCCGCACGTGCTGGCCCTGGCGCGCGCCGCGGGCTACAAGGTCTGGTGGATCAGCAACCACGACGACCTGGCCATCGAGCAGCAGCACGCGCGCTTCGCCGACGTGGTCGACATGGTCAACCGCACGCCGGGGCGGGCCAGCGCGTCGCTCGACGGCGAGATCCTCGACTGCGTGCAGGAGGCCTTCGCGGACACCAGCACCGAGCGCAAGCTGATCGTGGTGCACCTGATGGGCGCGCACCCGCACTACAGCCTGCGCTTTCCGGCCAACGCCAACCCCTTCGACGACGACGTCGACGCGGTGGAAAACGGCCTGGTGAAGGAAGGCCGCTCGGCCTGGGTGCGCCGCTTTCGCCAGGAGTACGACGCCGCGCTGCTGTACCACGACTTCGTCGTGTCGGAGCTGCTGCAGCAGACGCGCAGCGCGGGCAAGCCCGACGAATACCGCGCGTGGATGTACCTGTCGGACCACGGGCAGGAGGTGGGCCACGTCAGCGACCGCGCGGGGCACAGCCCGTCGACGGCGTCGGGCTACCGCATCCCGGCCGTGGCCTGGCGCAACCAGCAGCCCTGGCCGCCGCACGCGGCGCAGCAACCGTTTCGCGCGGACTGGACGGGGTGGACGCTGATGGACATGCTGCGCATCCAGTGGAGCGGGCAGAAGGCGGAGCGCGATGTGCTCGGCGGCAGCTACCGCTGGGAGGCGCCGAGCATCCCGGTGGCCGTGGAGTCGTTCACCCGATAAGGCGACTGCGACTGCGACTGTGACGGTGAAGGCCGAGCTGTAGCTTGCCTCGTCACGGCGCCGACGTGCCCGCGCCGGCAGCGAGCGCGGCCTGGACATGGTCGACGAAGGCGCGCGCCTTCGCGCTGGCCCGGCGCCCCGAGGGGTACATCGCCCAGAGGTCCATGGGTGGCAGCGCCCACTCAGGCAGCACATCCACGACGCGGCCATCGGCGAGCTCGGGTGCGAACATCCATTCGGAAACGACGGCCAGACCCATGTCGGAGAGCACCGCCGCGCGCAAGCCTTCGGCCGCTGTCACGCGCAGCCGCCCGGAGAGGGTCACGGAGGCCTCGCGCCCTTCCTTGCGGAACTGCCAGGCGCTGCCCCCGCCGCCGCGGTCGTAGACGACCGCCTGGTGCGCGACAAGAGCGTCGGGCGACTGCGGCGTGCCGGCGAGCGCCAGGTAAGCGGGCGTCGCCACCACCAGGCGCCGGGACTGCCCGATTCGTCGCGCCGTCATCACCGAATCGGGCAGCTCGCCCATGCGCAAGGCCACGTCGATGCCTTCTTCGACAAGGTCCACGTTGCGGTCGTCGAGCATCACGTCGATCGACAACCCGGGGTGGGCCGCGAGGAACCCCTTCAGCTGGGGAACCACGTGCAGGCGGGCAAAGGTGACCGCGGCGCAGATGCGGATGCTGCCCGTCAGCGCGACGGCGCTGCCGCGGGCGGCCTGCTCGGCCTCCTCGGTTTCGTCGAGCGCGCGGCGCGCGTACGAATAGTAGGCACGCCCGGTCTCGGTGGTCGTCAGTTGGCGGTTGCCGCGCAGCAGGAGGCGCGCGCCTAGCCTGTCCTCGAGGTTCGCCACCGACTTGGAGACCGCCGGCTGTCCGACCTTGAGTCTTCGCGCCGCAGCCGAGAACGAACCCGTTTCCACGACGGCCACGAAGGTTTCGATAGCAGCGAATCTGTCCACGGGAGCCCTTTTTTCTTGGCGCATCCGGTCGTGGACGCGCGGTGTTCATGACATGAAATCTCGAGCAGCCGCGCCTCGAAGGAATAGCCGGTATGCGGGCGGCAGGCGTATGCGATCGCACAAGGCCTCAAGAAAATGGCCGCCCGATTCAACGGCTTTGACCCATGTACCAACTCTACGCATTTGCAACTCCCAACAGTGTGAAAGTGGCGATCGCTCTCGAAGAGCTCGGCGCCGGCTACGAACTCCGCCCAATCAACGTTCGCAAGGGCGAACAGAAAGCGGCGTCGTTTCTCGCGCTGAATCCGAACGGCAAGGTGCCGGTGCTGGTCGACACCGCCCTGTCGAGCCGCGAGCCCCTCGCCGAGTCCGCGGCGATCCTCGTGTACCTCGCGGAGAAGCACGGCCAGCTTCTGCCCGGCGATGGCATCGGGCGGGCTCGTGTGTTCGAGCAACTTTTTCTGCATGCGTCCGGCCTTGCGCCGGCGTTCGGGCAGGCAGGCTTCTTCCTTAAGAACGCGAGCGAGAAATTGCCGCTGGCCATCGACCGTTTCCACGGCGAGGCGCAGCGCATCGTGACGCTGCTGGACCGCTTGCTCGCCGAGCGCCGGTATGTGGCGGGCGACCTCTACTCGATTGCCGACATCGCCCACTTCGGCTGGTTCTGGCGGCGCGCGTTCGCCGACATCGATTTCAGCGCGGCGCCGCATGTCGGCCGCTGGTACGACAAGGTGCAGCAGCGCGACGCTGTGCAGCGCGCCACCCGGCGCCTCGAGGCACTGGTTCCGCCCGCCGCTTGACAGGCCTTGCCGTCATGCGAATCGACGTGGAGGCGCTTCTGTCTTGCCAGGTATTCGCGTCGGGAATGGCCGGTATGTCCGCCACCTGTCTGGTGCGAAACGGCTCCCGTCCCGACCATTGGATCTGGTCGTTGCAAACCGTCATCGAGCGCCCGAAGCGAGGGACACGGTTGCAACGCCCGCGTGAATCCATCAACCACCATCGGAGTACATCTTGAACAATCTCAAAGGCAAAGTCGCCATCGTCACCGGCGCATCGAAGGGCATCGGCGCTGGAATCGCCCGCGCACTGGCGTCGTCGGGCGCTGCCGTCGCCGTCAACTACGCCACCGACAAGGCCGGGGCGGAAGGCGTCGTGGAAGCGATCCGCAGCGCAGGCGGCACGGCCATCGCGGTGCAGGGCGACGTCGCGAAGGCGCAGGACGTCCAACGCCTGTTCGCCGAAATCGTGAAGACGCTTGGCACGCCGAACGTCCTGGTCAACAACGCCGGCGTCTTCCAGTTCGAGCCCATCGACGCCGTGACCGAGGAGACCTTTCACTGGCAGTTCAATACCAACATCCTCGGACCGGTGCTGCTGACGCAGGAGGCCCTGAAGGCGTTCCCGGCGAGCGGGGGCAGCATCGTCAACATCGGCACGGTGATCAGCAACAACCCCTTCGCGAACGCATCGATCTACGCGGCGACGAAGGCGGCGATGGACGCGATCTCGATCTCGCTGTCCAAGGAGCTCGGCGCCCGCAACATCCGCGTCAACACGGTGGCGCCAGGCCATACCGAGACCGAAGGCACGCGCCGCATCGGCTTCGTGGGCAGCGATGCCGCCAGGCAGATGGTGTCGCAGACCCCGCTGGGCGGCCGCTTTGGCAGCCCGGACGACATCGCCCCGACGGTGGTGTTTCTCGCCTCCGACGACGCGGCCTGGCTGACCGGCGAGCGCATCTGCGCCTCTGGCGGCTGGCGCTGAGGCAAGGCCAGGTCAGGCCGGCGCGAGGGTTGAGGGTTGCCCTCGTTCGCCGGCTTCGGCTCAGCTCAATGCGCCGGAACCAGGAAGTCCTGGCTGATTCGCCCGCCCAGCTCGTTCACGCGATCGAGAAACTGCGTGAGGTACGCATGCAGCCCCGTCGCCAAAATCTCGTCGACCCGCGCGTACTGCAGGTCGGCCAGCAGCTTGCCGGCGCGGCGCTGCGTTTCGGCGCTCTGCTCGTTCTGCACCTTGGCCAGGTTGTTGACCACTTCGACCAGGCTGGCGTGCAGCGAGCGGGGCATGTCGGCGCGAAGAATCAGCAGCTCGGCCACGCGCTCGGGCTTGATCACGTCGCGGTAGACCTTGCGGTAGACCTCGAAGGCCGAGACGCTGCGCAGGATGGCGCTCCAGTGATAGAAGTCGTACTCCTGGTCTTCCTCGGTGGCGGCCCCGAAGAATTCGCTGTTCAGCGCGTGGAACTTCACGTCGACCAGGCGCGCCGTGTTGTCGGCGCGTTCAAGGAAGGTGCCCAGGCGCGAGAAGTAGAAGGCCTCATCCTGCAGCATGGTGCCCAGCGTGACGCCGCGCGACAGGTGCGAACGGAACTTGACCCACTCGAAGAACTGGCCCGGGTCGCGCTCGAAGTCGCCCGCGCGCAGCATGCGGTTCACTTCGAGCCAGGTGGTGTTCTGCGTTTCCCATGCCTCGGTGGTGAGCGCGCCGCGCACGGCGCGTGCGTTTTCGCGCGCGGCCTTCAGGCACGACACGATGGACGAGGCATTGCTCTCGTCCTTCACCATGAACTCCATCACCTCGTTGGGCGTGATCTGGTCGTACTTCTTGTTGTACCAGGGCAGCAGCTCGCTGATGGACAGCACGCCCTGCCAGCCGTACTTGGCGACTTCGGCGGACTGCGGCAGGAGCGAGGTCTGGTAGTTGACGTCCAGCATGCGCGCCGTGTTCTCGGCGCGCTCGGTGTAGCGGGACATCCAGTAGAGATGGTCGGCGGTGCGTGACAGCATCGGTTGTGCTCCTACTACGATTGGCTTTGCGACTGCGCGGGCGCGGCCTTGGGCTTGGGCGCGCGGTCGGCTTCGAGGATCCAGGTGTCCTTGGTGCCGCCGCCCTGCGACGAATTGACCACCAGCGAACCCTCCTTCAGCGCCACGCGCGTGAGGCCGCCGGGCACCATCTGCACCTCGCTGCCCGAGAGCACGAAGGGCCGCAGGTCGATGTGGCGCGGCGCGATGCCGGCGTCCACGAAGGTCGGTGAGCTCGACAGGCTCAGCGTGGGCTGGGCGATGTAGCCGTCGGGCTTGGCGATCACGGCCTTCTTGAAGTCCTCGATCTCGGCCTGCGTGGCGGCCGGGCCGATGAGCATGCCGTAGCCGCCGGCGCCGTGCACCTCCTTCACGACCAGGTCCTTCATGTTGTCCAGCGTGTACTGCAGCTCGTCCTTGTTGCGGCACATGTAGGTGGGCACGTTCTTCAGGATCGGCTTCTCGCCGAGGTAGAACTCGATCATCTTGGGCACGTACGGGTAGATCGACTTGTCGTCGGCCACGCCGGTGCCCACGGCATTGCAGATCACCACGTTGCCCGCGCGGTAGGCGCGCATCAGGCCGGCCGTGCCCAGCGTGGAGGTGGGGCGGAACACGTCGGGGTCGAGGAAGTCGTCGTCCACGCGGCGGTAGATGACGTCCACCCGCTTCGGGCCGCGCGTGGTGCGCATGTAGACGAAGTCGTCCTTCACGAACAGGTCCTGCCCCTCGACCAGCTCGATGCCCATCTGCTGCGCCAGGAAGGCGTGCTCGAAGTAGGCGCTGTTGTACATGCCGGGCGTGAGCACCACCACCGTGGGCTCGGCCGTGGCCGGCGGGGCGCTGGCGCGCAGGGTTTCCAGCAGCAGGTCGGGGTAGTGGGCGACGGGCGCGATGCGGTTCTGGTTGAACAGCTCGGGAAACAGCCGCATCATCATCTTGCGGTTCTCGAGCATGTAGCTCACGCCGCTGGGCACGCGCAGGTTGTCTTCGAGCACGTAGTACTCGCCGTTGCCGTCGGCGTCGGGCGCCCGCACGATGTCGATGCCCGAGATGTTCGAGTAGACGTTGTGCGGCACGGTGACGCCCATCATCTCGGGGCGGAACTGCGCGTTGTTGAGGATCTGCTCGGCCGGGATGATGCCGGCCTTGATGATCTCCTGGTCGTGGTACACGTCATGCAGGAAGCGGTTGAGCGCGGTCACGCGCTGCACCAGCCCCTTTTCCATGCTGTCCCACTCATGCGCGGGAATGATCCGGGGCAGCAGGTCGAACGGAATGAGCCGCTCGGTGCCGGAGCCGTCCTCGTCCTTCGCGCCGTACACGGCGAAGGTGATACCGACCCGGCGGAAGATCATTTCCGCCTCTTCACGCCGCGAACGCATCACCTCCGCGGGTTGCTTCGCAAGCCATTGGTCGTAGCGCTTGTAGTGCTGTCGGATCGCAGCCCCCGAATAGGGCAACTGCTCATACATCTCGTCGAATTTGTGCATGGAACGACCAATCTCCTTGAGCCATAGCTTAGCAAGTTCAAGGCCAGTGAAAGCCCTGATATGCGGCGCAAGGAACGGTCGAGGGTCTTTCTCCCCGCGAATTACGAGGCGCTGCCGTCGCCGGCCTGCGCCGCCTTTCTCGGGGCGAGAAATTTCTTGATCCGCTCGCCGGCCTCGTCGCCGTAGAGGCTGGTCAGGAAGGATTCACGTTCGGCGTCCAGCTGCTCGCGCCGGGCGCGTCCGCGCGCGCCGTGCACCAGCGCCTTGATGTGCGCCTGCGCCTCGAACGGCCCGCGCGCCAGCTGCTGCGCCCAGGCGAGCGCCGCCGCGTACGAGGTGCCGCTGGGCACCACCTTGTTGACCACGCCCCAGCCGTGCAGGCGCTCGGCGCTCACCGACGTGCCGTCGAGCAGCATCTCCAGCGCGGCCTGCGGCGGCAGCGCGCGCGCCAGCGAATCGGTGCCGCCGGCATCGGGCGACAGGCCCATGTTGACGTACGACATGGCAAAGCGCGCGTCCTCGGCGGCCACGATCAGGTCGCAGGCCAGGCACAGCGAGAAGCCGCCGCCCATGGCCGCGCCCTCGACGGCGGCGATCACCGGCTGGGGCGCCTCCTGCAGCGCCATGATCCATTCGTGCAGCGCGTCGATGTGGCCGCGCTGCTCGGCCTCGGGAAACTTGCGCTGGCGCGCCAGCCGCTTCAGGTCGCCGCCGCCGGAAAAGTGCGCGCCCTCGCCGGTCAGCACGATGGCGCGCACGGTGCGAAAGCCCGCGGTCGCGCGCACGGCCTGCGCGGCGGCGCGGTAGATGCCGGGGTTGAGCGCGTTGCGCGCGCGCGGGTTGCTCAGCGTGAGCACCAGCACGGCGCCCTCGCGGTGCGTGCGCATGCGCGCGCCGGCGGGCTCGCCGGGCTCACCGATCGTGCCGGGGCCGGAGCCGAAGCCGTCGAGCGCGGGAAAGGTGTCGGCCTTCATGGGAAGACCCCGGCAAATGACGGAACAAGACGCTGGCAAACGGGCGAGGAGGAGTGGCGCATGAAGTTTCCTTTCGGAAATGAATACGAAACTACTCAACGCGGAAGATTCAACCCGGGAGGGCCCGGGCCGCACTTTCGACGCCGGATCTGCCAACTACTTCACGAAATCTCAGGTTCCGGCCCGCTCCACCAGCGCATCGACCACCATCGCGCCCTCCCCTGCGGCCCCGACCATGACCGGGTTCACGTCGATGGACGCGATGCTTCCGCCCCCCGCCACGATGAGCCGGCCCACCGCCACCACCACCGCCGCGAGCGCCTCCACGTCCAGCGGCGGCTCGCCGCGCACGCCGCCCAGCAGCGGCGCGATGCGCAGGGTGTCCAGCGCCTTCTTCACCTCGGCGGTGTCGAAGGGAGGCAGCAGCACGGCCACGTCCGGCAGGGCCTCGACATAGGTGCCGCCGTCGCCCACCACCACCACCGGGCCGAACACCGGGTCCAGCCGGGCGCCGACCATGAATTCATGCCGCCCCTTGTGCATGGCCGCGACCAGCACGCCCTCTTGCGCGGCGCCCAGCGCGGCCAGCTTCGCCCACTGGGCGTCGAACAACGCCGCCGCGGCGTCCGCGCTGCCGACGCGCAGCGCCACCAAGCCGTGTTCCGACTTGTGCGGCACGTCGGCCGAGCAGGCCTTCACCACGGCCGGCGCACCCACCGCGCCCCAGGCGTCGCGCGCCTCGGCCGCCGAGCGGCACAACTGGTGCGCCACCACGGGCACGCCGTGCGCGGCCAGCAGCGCCAGGCTCTGGGCCTCGTTCAGGAAACGGCCCGTGCCCTGGGGCAACGCCAACGCCGACCCCGGCGCGGACGCCAGCGCTTCCGGCCAGGGTGCGTGCGACTCGCGCATCAGCGCCGTGTGCGACGCCAGCTGCGCCAGCACGCCCAGCGCCTCGGTCTCGTTGCCGAAGGTCGGGATGCCGCGCGCCTTGAAGGGCGCCGCCACCGAGGCCTGCCAGGCCGCCACCACCACCGGCTTGCCGGTCGCGGCCTCGAACCTGGCGGTGTCGTTCGCGAACGCCTCCACGTCGTAGCCCGCCCCCGCCACCGGAATGTTGATGAAGAACAGGTCGGCCGCCGGGTCCGCGGCCACCGCCGGCAGCACGTCGCCGAACAGGCCGCTGTTGGACAGCAGCGCGGCGGTGATGTCGATCGGGTTGGTCGCCGTCGCGAAGCCCGGCAGTCGCGAGGCCACGTTCTCCCGCGTGGAGGCCGACAGCTCTGCCAGCGGCAGGCCGAATTCTTCGGACGCGTCCGCCCCCATCACGCAGCTCGCGCCCGAGTTGCTGATGATCACCAGCCGTCGCCCCTCGGGCCGCCAGCCCTTCAGATAGGCCTCCGCCGCGAGCGCCTGCGCGTGCGGGTCGCGCACCCGCCAGATGCCGTGGTGGCGAAAGAAGGCATCGACCGCCCGGTCTTCGTTGGCCAGCGAGCCGGTGTGCGACGACGCCGCCTTCTGCCCGCTGGCGGAGCGCCCGGCCTTCACCGCGACGATGGGCAGGCCGCGCTCGCGCGCATAGGCGGCGGTGCGTGCCAGCAGCTCGGGGTCGGCGATGGTTTCCAGGTACAGCAGCAGCAGCTTCACGTCGGGGTCGTGCGCCACGGCCCAGGCCATGTCGGACACCGTCACGTCGGCCTCGTTGCCGGTGGCGTGCACGTGGCGCACGCCCAGGCCGCGCCCGCGCAGCAGGCCGTAGGCCATGGCGCTCATGCCACCGCTCTGGCTCACCACGCCGATGGGGCCGTCGGCCGGCGGTACCTCCACGAACATGGTCGAGAAGCCCGCGATGGCGCCGTTGCCGAAGTTGGCCAGCCCCTGCGTGTTGGGGCCGTACAGGCGCATGCCGGCGGCGCGCGCGCGCCGGGCCATGGCCCGCTGCACCTCGCGGCCTTCTTCGCCGGCCTCGCCGAAGCCCGAGGCGATGACCACCGCCGACTTCACCCCGCGTGCCGCGCATTCGTCCACCGCGGCCACCGCCTTCTCGCCGCCCACGATCACCAGCGCCAGGTCGGGCGCCTCGGGCAGCGCGGCGAGCGAGGCGTAGCTCTCGAGCCCCTGCACCTCCTCGCGCTGCGGGTTGATGGGGTAGATGCGCCCGGCAAAGCCGAACTTCTGCATGTAGTGGATCGGCCGCCCGCCGATCTTGTGGATGTTCTCGGAGGCGCCGATGACGGCGACGGACTTCGGGTTCAGTGCGGATTCGAGCAGGTCGGACATGGACGCTTTCAGTTTCTGGATGGCCTGGGTGTTCGTGAGTCTTCGGGTATCGGCTGCGGCCGGGCGATGGCTCAGTCCACCGTCGCGCCCGACACCTTCACCACCTGCGCCCACTTCTCGACCTCGGTGTTCATGAAGCCGCCGAAGGCCTCGGGCGTGTTCCAGGTCGCGGCGAAGCCCTGCGCGGCGAACTTGTCCTTCACCTCGGGCAGCGTCAGCGCCTTCTTCAGCTCGGCGTTGAGCCGCGCCACCACCTCGGGCGGCGTGCCCGCCGGCGCAAGCAGGCCGTTCCATGCGATGGCCTCGTAGCCTTGCAGGCCCGGCACGCCGGACTCGGCCACCGTCGGCACATCGGGCGCGGCGGGCGAGCGCTGCGCGCTGGTGACGGCCAGCGCCTTGAGCTTGCCGCCCTTCACGTGCGGCATGGCCGAGAGCATGGTGTCGAACATCAGCTGCGCCTGCCCGCCCATGACGTCGGTGAGCGCCGGCGCGCTGCCCTTGTAGGGGATGTGCGTCATCTTCACGCCGGCCATCGAGGCGAACAGCTCGGCCGCCAGGTGGGTCGATTGCCCGTTGCCCGACGACGCGAAATTCAGCTGCCCCGGCCTGGTCCTGGCCAGCGCGACCAGCTCGGCCACGTTCTTCGCGGGCAGCGCGGGGTTGGCCACGATCACCAGCGGGCCGCTGGTGAGCAGCGACACCGGCGCCAGGTCCCTGGTGAGCCGGTAGCCCAGGTTCTTGAACAGCGACGGGTTGATCGCGTGCGCGGTGGTCGCGATCAGCAGCGTGTAGCCGTCGGGCGCGCTGCGCGCCACCAGCTCGGCGCCGGTGTTCCCGCCGGCCCCGGGGCGGTTGTCGACGATGAACTGCTGCCCGGTCTGCTCCGACAGCTTCTGCGCCACCACGCGCGCCACGATGTCGGTCGGCCCGCCCGGCGGATAGGGCACCACCAGCTTGACGGGCTTGGTCGGGTAGGCCTCGGCGTGCGCCGGGGCTGCGGCGGCGAGGCCCAGGGCGACGCCGAAGGCGCCCAGCGCGGCCAGAGTACGGGTGGCACGGGGCAGCTGCCGCCGGACGAAGGATCGGAACGAATGCATGCGCTTGTCTCCTGCTTGTGGTTGTGAGGTCGGGGAGCGTCGTGGGGAACCGGCGCTGCTCAATCGGGCGGCGGTGGCGCGGGCGCGGGCGCTGGCGAGAAACGCACCAGCACATGGCCCGCGTGCGCGAAGAAGCCGGCGGCCACGCGATCGCCGATGCGCACGCCGGGCGCGGCATGGGCCATCAGCCGCGGGCCTTCGTCGAGCGTGACCAGCACCAGCGTGTACGGCGCCAGCGCGCGGAATTCGTCGGAGGGCGCGCGCGAAACGACGGTGACCGCGTGCACCGTCGCCCGGGCGCTGGCGGTCTTCCAATCGAGCCGCGTGCTGCCGCAAGCGGCGCAGGCGTAGCGCGCCAGGGTCTGCGCATGGCCGCAGGCCGCGCAACACTGGTAGCGCAGCTCGTGCCGCGCCAGGCCTTCGACGAAGGGGGCCGCGAGCGCGTTCATGCCGTGCCTCCGAGCGACAGCACCAGGCTGACATGCGAAGACATCACGCCGCCGTCCGCGTGCACGAAGGCGTGGCGCGGGCGGCGCAGCTGCCGGCTGCCGGCCTGCCCCGTCATCTGGCGGAACACCTCCACCGTGTGCGCCATGCCGCCGGCCACGCCGCAATGGCCGAAGGACAGCAGGCCGCCGTGGGTGTTCAGCGGCAGCGGGCCGTCGGCGCGAAAGTCGCCGTTGCGCACGCGCTGCGCGGCGCCGCCGCGGGGCGCGAAGCCGATTTCCTCGAGCAGCATGGCCAGCGTGATGGTGAAGGAGTCGTAGATGCCCAGGCAGTCGATGTCGTCCACGCGCAGGCCGGCCTCGCCGAGGGCGCGCTGTGCCGCCTCGGCCGCGCCGCACTGCATCACGTCGGCCATCGCGCTCAGGTGCTGGTGGCGGTGCGCCTGGCCGGCGCCGGCCATCGTCACGCACGCCTCGCCGCGCGGCGATGCCGACACCACCAGCGCCATCGCGCCGTCGGAGATGGGGCAGCAGTCGAGCAGCTTCAGCGGCGCGGCGATGGGCTTGGAGGCCAGCACGTCGTCGACGGAGATGGGCGCCTTCAGGTGCGCATCGGGGTGCCCTGCCGCGTTCGCGCGCATCAGCACCGCGAGCTCGGCCAGGTCGGCTTCGCGCGTGCCGGTTTCGTGCAGGTAGCGCGAGGCCAGCAGGCCGTAGTAGGCCGGCACCGAGGCGCCGTTGGGCACCTCGAAATCGGCGTCGCCCACCTGCGCCAGCGTCTGGATGGCGCTGTCGCGCGACTGGCCGCTGAGCCGGTTCTCGCCGGCCACCACCAGCACGTTGCGGCAGCGCCCGGCGCGCACCAGGTCGCGCGCCAGCATCAGCATGGCCGAGCCCGTGGCACCGCCCAGCTGCAGGCTGTGCGCATAGGCGGGCCGCAGCGAGAAACGTTCGCAGAACAGGGTGGACAGCATCAGGTGCGGCAGCGTGGTCGCGTAGCCGCAGAGCAGGCCGTCGATGTCGCCGCGGGCGAGGCCGGCCGAGCCGAGCGCCTGCTGCGCGGCCTCGGCCATCAGGTCGAGCGCGCCGCGGCCTTCATGGCGGCCGAAGGCGGTGTTGCCGGCGCCGACGAGATGAGCGGCGGGTGCCGTGGGTGCGGTGGGGAGGTTCATGCTCAGTGAACCCTGCCGCGCCGAGCCCCGGCCCCTGCTCCCCCGGCGCGCGAAGCCACGGCGCTCTGATGCGCCGCGCCGCTCCACAGCACCTCGCAGGTGGCGCACTCGCGCTTCAGCGCCCTGGCCAGCTCGGCCTCGCGCGTGGTGATGCGGTCGTTCAGCGCCGCGATGCTCAGCGCCCCGACCGGCCGGCCGTCGGCACCGAGGATGGGTGCGGCGATACCGCCCATGCGCTCCACCACCACGTCGAGCAGCACCGCGTAGCCGCGCTCGCGGGCTTCGAGCGCGCGGGCCTCCAGCAGCTCGGGCGTGATGCGCGGGTAGCGCTGCAGCTGCGGCCCGATGACGGCCAGCGCGGCCTGCCGTTCGGCGTCGGGCATCCAGGCCAGCAGCGCCAGGCTGCCGGCGCCCACGCCCAGCGGGCGGCGGCTGCCCACCGACAGGTAGTTGGCGCGAATGGGAAAGCGCCCCTCTTCCACGTCGACGCACAGCGACTCGATGCCGCTCGGTATCGACAGGATCACGCTGTCTTCGAAGTTGCCCGTCAGGCGCAGCAGGCTCGGGCGCACCAGCGGGCGCGGGTCGAAGCGCGCCAGCGCCGCCGCGCCGAGCACCAGCAGCTCGGCGCCCAGGCTGTAGTGCTTGGTCTGCGGGTTGCGCACCACGAAGCCGTCGCGCATCAGCACCTCGACCACGCGCAGCACGGTGGTCTTGTCCAGCCCGGTGGCCAGCGAGATGTCGGTCAGGCGCGTGACGCCGGGGTCGGACAGCGCCCGCAGGATGCGGCAGGCCCGCTCGACCGACGAGGTCGGCTCGGCGGCGCTGTGGGTGAGCACGGATGCAACGGAACGAGGTCGGGCGGCCATCGGTGTGTCTCTTCGTTGTTTCAATCTTCGGAACCGTGATTGCTGCGCTATTGGAGAACTGGCGCAGGCACGGGTCAAGAAAACACGAAGAAGTTGCCGAGGGCGGAACTTTTCGAGGGAAAACCCGGGCGGGTTTGGGTGGCCGCGGGCGGGTGGCTGCTCCGCAGGTTCAGGGCACGCGGTGCTGCCAGTAGCGCGCGTTTTTCTCGCGCTCGCACACGACATCGCGGGGAGCAGCGCTGGTCCAGTGCGCCGCGCCGCAACGCGCGTTCTCCACCAGCCGCACGCCGCGGCTCGCGTAGCGCCCCGCCACGTCCGGCGCCGGGTGGCCGAAGCGGTTGCGGTAGCCGGCCTGGACCAGCGCGATGCGCGGCTGCACGGCGTCGAGAAAGGCGTCGCTCGACGAGGTCTTGCTGCCGTGGTGGGGCACCAGCAGCACATCGGCGCGCAGCGCTTCAGGCATGCGCGCCACCAGCGCGGCCTCCTGCAGGCGTTCGATGTCGCCGGCCAGCAGCACCGTCGCGCGGCCGTTGCCGATGCGCAGCACGCACGACACGGCGTTGGGCCGGGTGAAGCTGCGGTAGTCCATGTCGAAGGGATGCAGCACCTCGAAAGCCACGCCGTCCCAGGTCCAGCGCTGGCCCGCTTCGCAACGCCGCGCCGGGCGCAGCGCCTGCAGCGGGTGCGTGGCCTCGATGGAGCTCAGCAACGCGGCCTGCGGCTGCATGGCGAGCACGGCCGGCGCGCCGCCGGTGTGGTCGCTGTCGCGGTGGCTCAGCACCAATGTGTCCAGGCGCTCGCCGTGGGCGCGCAGCAGCGGCACCAGCACGCGGTGGCCGGCGTCGCTCTCCAGGCTGTAGCGCGGGCCGGTGTCGTACAGCAGGCTGTGCGTGGCGGTGCGCACCAGCACCGCGTTGCCTTGCCCGATGTCGGCGGCCAGCAACGCGAACTCACCCACTGCGGGCCGCGGCGCCTGCCACAGCAGCACGGGCAGCAGCAGCGGCACGCCGAGCGCACGCAGCGTCCACGGCAGGCGCATGGCCAGCAGCGCGCCGCCGGCGACGCCGACAACGGCCATCCACAGCGGCGGCGCAGGCATCGACAACGTGGCCCACGGCAGGCCGGCCAGCCACTGCAGCAGCAGCGCCAGCAACCGCACGGCCTGCGCCGTCAGGTCCCACAGCGGCGCCACGGCCACGCCGAGCATGGCCAGCGGCGTGACGACCAGCGTGACCCATGGAATGGCCACCGCGTTGGCCAGCAGGCCGACCAGCGATACCTGCTGGAACAGCAGCAGCACCAGCGGCGTGATCGCCAGCGTGATGACCCATTGCTCGCGAAAGAACTGCAGCAGCCGCGCGGCGCCGCCCTTGCGCGGGTCGCCGGGGCTGGCAGCGTCTGTCGCGAACAGCACGCCGACCGCCACGAAGCTCAGCCAGAAGCCCGCCTGCGTCAACGCCCACGGGTCGGCCGCCACCACCACGGCGGCCGTGAGCAGCCACACGTGCGGCCAGGGCCAGCGCCGACCCGCGAGGCGCAGCAGCGCCACGGTCGCGAGCATCCACACCGTGCGCTGCGACGGCACGCCCCAGCCGCTGAAAAGCGCGTACAGCGCGGCCAGCAGCACGCCGCCGAGCAAGGCGGCCTGCTGTGCCGGCATGCGCAGCATCAGGCGCGTGCTGCGCCGCCAGAGCCAGCCGACGATGTGCGCGGCGAACCAGGCAAACATGGTGATGTGCAGCCCCGATATAGCGACGAGGTGGGCCACCCCCGTGGCGCGGAACACCTCCCAGCCCGCGCGGTCGATCGCGCTCTGGTCGCCGGTGACCAGCGCCGCGATCACGCCCGCCTGGGCGCGGTCCGCCACGCGCGCGAACACGGCGTCGCGCACCGCCTCGCGTGCGCGCTCGACGGGGTGGCGCCATGTCGTTTGCAGCAGGGCGGGCGCTTCGTCGCGCGAGCCGGTGCGCACGTAGCCGCGGGCATGCAGGCCCTGCTCCCACATCCACAGTTCGCTGTCGAAGCCGTGCGGGTTGCGATGGCCGTGCGGCGCCTTCAGCCGCACCGTGAGGCGCCAGCGCTCGCCGGCATGCGGCACGGCCTGGAGGTCTTCGGAGTACCAGCCGAGGGCGATGCGATCGGGCACGAGCGGGGGTGCGATGTCGGCAGGGCCGGAGCCGGGGCCGGGGCCGGGCCAGCGCGCGGATTCGACGTCGAGGCGAAACCGTGTTCCACCGTCGCTGCGCTGGGGCATCTCGGCGACCACGCCGGTGACCTGCAGGTCCAGGCCTTCGAGCGCCGGACGCAACGCGCCTTGCGCATAGGCCACGGCGCGCCAGCCTGCATGGCCGCCGCCGGCCAGCGCGCCGCACGCGAAGGCGATGGCAACGAGCCAGCGAACCGGCATGCGCCACCTCGCGAGACCGAGCGCCGCGGTACCCGCCATCAGCAGCAACACGGCGTAGAACCACCACGGCCACAGCACTGGTTGCCGCAGCTGCAAGGCCGCGCCCAGCAGCGAGCCGCTCAATGCGGCGAAGGCGCCCGTGGCACCGCGCGCCGAGTGAAACGGCGTCAATCCAAGCCCCCCATCCCCATGATGCAAACCCTCCCCAAGTCACGCTCAGTGGCGCGTTAATTGCTTGGCATCTGGGCTAGTATGCGTCTCACCAGAGACATCTTTTCGATGCAATCTGTCAGTACTGCACACAAAAACGCATGTCCATTCACGCCGCTCTCCACCACGTCACCCACTACAAATACGACCGCCTGGTGCAGTTGGGCCCCCAGGTCGTGCGCTTGCGTCCCGCGCCGCACTGCCGCAGCAACGTCATCTCCTACTCGCTGCGGGTCGAGCCCGCCGAGCACTTCGTCAACTGGATGCAGGACCCGTTCGCCAACTACCAGGCGCGGCTCGTGTTCCCCGAGAAGACACGCGAATTCAAGGTCACGGTCGACCTCGTGGTCGAGATGGCGGTCTACAACCCCTTCGACTTCTTCCTGGAGCCCCAGGCCGAGAACTTTCCGTTCAAGTACACGGCGTCGCAGGCCGAAGAGCTCGCGCCCTACCTCGTGGCCGACCCGGTCACGCCGCTGCTGGAGGCCTACCTCGACAAGGTCGACCGCAAGGAGCAGCGCACCATCGACTTCCTGGTCGGCCTGAACCAGCAGGTGCAGCAGGACGTCAACTACCTCATCCGCATGGAGCCCGGCGTGCAGACGCCGGAAGAAACGCTCACCAACGGCAGCGGCTCCTGCCGCGACTCGGGCTGGCTGCTGGTGCAGCTGCTGCGCCACATGGGCCTGGCCGCGCGCTTCGTCTCGGGCTACCTGATCCAGCTCACGCCCGACGTGAAGTCGCTGGACGGCCCGAGCGGCACCACGGTCGACTTCACCGACCTGCACGCCTGGTGCGAGGTGTTCCTGCCGGGCGCCGGCTGGATCGGCCTGGACGCCACCTCGGGCCTGATGGCCGGCGAAGGCCACATTCCGCTGGCCTGCACGCCCACGCCGTCGAGCGCCGCGCCCATCGAGGGCGGCGTGGACGAGTCGGAGGTCGAGTTCGGCCACGAAATGAAGGTGACGCGCATCTACGAATCGCCGCGCGTCACCAAGCCCTACACCGAAGAGCAATGGGCCGAAGTGCTGGCGCTGGGCGACGCGGTCGACGCGCGCCTGAAGGCCGGCGACGTGCGCCTCACCATGGGCGGCGAGCCCACCTACGTGGCCACCAGCGACCGCGACGCGCCCGAGTGGAACACCGACGCCCTGGGCCCCACCAAGCGCGGCTACGCCACCGAGCTCGTGCAGAAGCTGCGCGCCGAATACGGCAACGGCGGCTTCCTGCATTTCGGCCAGGGCAAGTGGTACCCGGGCGAGCAGCTGCCGCGCTGGGCACTGTCGATCTTCTGGCGCGCCGACGGCCAGACGCTGTGGCACGACCCCGAGCTGTTCGCCGACGAGCGCTTTCCCACGCACTACACCAGCGAAGACGCGCGCCGCTTCACCACCGTGCTGTCGCACAAGCTCGGGCTGACCGAGCGCTACATCCAGCCCGGCTACGAAGACACGTACTACTACCTCTGGCGCGAACGCCGCCTGCCGGTGAACGTCGACCCCTTCGACTCGAAGCTCGACGACGAACTCGAACGCGTGCGCCTGCGCCGCGTGTTCACGCAAAAGCTCGACGCGGTGATCGGCTACATGCTGCCCATCGAGCCCGGCAACGCGAACGGCGACGCCCCCGCGCTCGCCGGCCCGGCCTGGAAGACCGGCCCCTGGTTCCTGCGCGACGACCGGCTCTACCTGATTCCGGGCGACTCGCCCATGGGCTACCGCCTGCCGCTCGATTCGCAGCCCTGGGCCAGCAAGGGCGACTACCCGTACCTGATCGAACGCGACCCGACCGCGCCGCGCGGCACGCTGCCGAGCGCGGCGGACTACCGCGCGCGGTATGCCGTGGATGTGGCAGGCGTGGATGTGGCAGGCGTGGCCAGCGCGAACGGCACGCGCGCCGACCTGGGCGACGTGCCCTACGCCTTCGGCACGCCGCCGGTGGTGGCGGCTTCGCTGCGCATGCAGGCGCCGGGCGCGGCAAGCAAAGGCGAAGGTGAAAGCGATGCCGCCGCGGCATCCGACGACACCGCAGCCACGAACGCAACGGCCGCCACGCGCCAGCCGCTGCGCGGCGAATCGGCCCACTGGGTCACCCGCACCGCGCTGTGCGTGGAGGTACGCGACCCGCGCCGCGCCAACGGCCCCTCGGCCGAGAAAAAGGGCAGCGCATCGGGCGTGCTCTACGTCTTCATGCCGCCGCTGGCGCGCCTGGAGGACTACCTCGACCTGGTCGCGGCCGTGGAAGCCACCGCGCGCGACCTGGGCGTACGCATCGTGATGGAAGGCTACCCGCCGCCGCGCGACCCGCGCCTGAAGATGCTGGCCGTCACGCCCGACCCGGGCGTGATCGAGGTCAACATCCACCCGGCCCACAACTGGAAGGAACTGGTCGCGCACACCGAGTTTCTCTACAACGCCGCGTTCGAGACCCGCCTGTCGGCCGAGAAGTTCATGACCGACGGGCGCCACACCGGCACCGGCGGCGGCAACCACTTCGTGATGGGCGGCGCCACGCCCGCGGACAGCCCGTTCCTGCGCCGGCCCGAGCTGCTGGCCAGCCTGCTGCTGTACTGGCACAACCACCCGTCGCTGAGCTACCTGTTCTCGGGCATGTTCATCGGCCCGACCAGCCAGGCCCCGCGCGTGGACGAAGCGCGCAACGACCAGGTCTACGAGCTCGAAATCGCGCTGAAGGAAATCGCGAAGAACCGCGAGATCTACGGCCAGAACATGCCGGCGTGGCTGGTGGACCGCACGCTGCGCAACATCCTGATCGACGTGTCTGGCAACACGCACCGCAGCGAGTTCTGCATCGACAAGCTGTATTCGCCCGACTCCAGCACCGGCCGGCTCGGCCTGCTCGAGCTGCGCGCCTTCGAGATGCCGCCGCATGCGCGCATGAGCATCGCGCAGCAGCTGCTCATTCGCGCGCTGGTGGCCCGCTTCTGGGACGAGCCCTACAAGGCGCCCGTGACGCGCTGGGGCACCGAGCTGCACGACCGCTTCCTGCTGCCGACCTTCGTGAAGATGGACTTCGACGACGTCATCAGCGAAATGCGCCAGGCCGGCTTCGCTTTCGACGCCGACTGGTTCGCGCCGCACTTCGAGTTCCGCTTCCCGCTGGTGGGCCAGATGCAGGCCATGGGCGTGGAGCTGTCGCTGCGCAACGCGCTGGAGCCCTGGCACGTGATGGGCGAGGAGGGCTCGGCGGGCGGCACGGTGCGCTATGTCGATTCGTCGCTCGAGCGCATCGAGGTGCGCGTGACCGGCCTGAACGAAAGCCGCCACGTCATCACCGTCAACGGCAAGGTGCTGCCGCTGCAGCCGACCGGCGTCACCGGCGAGTTCGTGGCCGGCGTGCGCTACAAGGCCTGGAACCCGCCTTCGGCGCTGCACCCGAGCATTCCGGCGCACGCACCGCTGACCTTCGACCTGGTCGACACCTGGATGAAGCGCTCGCTGGGCGGCTGCCAGTACTTCGTGGCACACGCGGGCGGCCGCAACTACGACACCTTCCCGGTGAACGCCTACGAGGCCGAGAGCCGCCGCCATTCGCGCTTCACGCGCACCGGCCACACGCCGGGGCTGATGCGCACGCCCCCCGCCACCATCGAGCTCCCAGGCAGCCGCGAATTCCCGTTCACGCTGGATCTGCGGCGATAAGGGGACATTCAGCACACTGCCCGCGCGGACACCCGTGACGGCGGTGTGACAATCCCCCTCCTGTGGAACCCCTGAACGAATCCCTGTTCGACGCCCAGGCACTGGACTTTCCAGCGGCCCTGGCGTCGGCGCTCGCCCCGGCCGCGCTGCCCGGCCATTTCGACGAACTGCGCGGCCAGGCCACGGCGGCCGTGCCTGTGCGAACGGCCGCCGGCACCGCGGCGCCCGCGCCCGCCGCCCCCTTGCTGTACGACGCCACCGCGGAGCGACCGGCCATGCCGGCCCCGCCGCTGCCCCCGGCGCCCTCGCAGTCTCCCTCGCAGTCGCAAAGCCAGTCTTCTTCGGCGCAGTCCGGGCCGTCGACGCAGTCGCAGTCCCAATCTTCTTCGCAGTCCTCTTCTCAATCGCAATCCCAGCAGCAGGGCCCGTCCGGCGAACACCCGCCGCTCACGCCCGCCTGGAACGCCTTCTTCGAGCAGCTCGGCCCGGGCGGCTTCAACGACCTGCCGCGGCGCGCCGTGAGCCTGGAGCGCCAGATTCGCGACAACGGCGTCACGTACAACGTGTACGCCGACGCCAACGGCCCGCAGCGCCCGTGGTCGCTCGACCTGTTCCCGCTGATCGTCTCGCCCGAGAGCTGGAGCCAGATCGAAGCCGGCGTGCTGCAGCGCGTGCGCGTGCTCGACCGCGTGATGGCCGACGTGTACGGCCCGCAGCAGCTGCTGGCCGAAGGCCTCATTCCGCCGGCGCTGGTGCGCGGCCACCCCGGCTACCTGCGTGCGCTGCACGGCGTGAAGCCGCCGGGCGACACCTGGCTGCACATTGCCGCCTTCGACCTGGCGCGCGGCCCCGACGGCAACTGGTGGGTGGTGTCGCAGCGCACGCAGGCGCCCTCGGGCCTGGGCTACCTGCTGGAGAACCGCCTGGCCATCACGCGCCAGTTTCCGCAGGCCTTCGAGGCACTGCACGTGCAGCGCCTGGCCGCCACCTACAGCGCGATGATGGAAGGGCTGCAGCGCATGTGCCCGGCGGGCGTGCCGCCGCACATCGCGCTGCTCACGCCCGGCCCGTACAACGAGACCTACTTCGAGCACGCGTACCTCGCGCGCTACCTGGGCATCACGCTGGTCGAGGGCAACGACCTCACCGTGCGCGACCAGCGGCTGTACCTGAAGACCCTGCAGGGCCTGCGCCCGGTGCACGGCCTGATCAAGCGGCTGGACGACCAGTACCTCGACCCGCTGGAGCTGCGCCCCGACTCCACGCTCGGCGTGCCCGGCCTGCTGCAGGCCATTCGCGCCGGCAACGTGCTGGTGGCCAACATGCCGGGCTCGGCCTTTCTCGAATCGCCCGCGCTGCTGGGCTTCTTGCCCGGCCTGGCGCGCCGGCTGATCGGCGAGAAGCTCAAGCTGCCCGCGCTGCCCACCTGGTGGTGCGGCGAGCGTGCCGCGCTCGAATCGGTGCTGCCGCAGCTCGGCGACTGCGCCATCAAGCCCACCTACCCCGGCTTCGAGGGCCGCGCCAGCTTCGACGCCGTGCTCGGCAGCCAGCTGGGCCGGCGCGAGCTCGACGAGTGGGCCGGCCGCATCGTGCGCGAAGGCGACGTGCACACCGTGCAGGGCTACCTGCCGCTGTCGCAGATGCCCACCTGGGCCAACGACATGGGCCCGGGCCACATCGCGCCGCGCGCTGTGTTGCTGCGCGTGTTCGCGGTGAGCGACGGCGCGCAGTCGTGGCGGGTGCTGCCCGGCGGCCTGGCCCGGCTCGCGGGGCCCGACGCGCAAATCGCTTCCATGCAGCGCGGCGGCAGCAGCGCCGACGTGTGGGTGCAGACGCACGGCGAAGTCGACCGCACCACGCTGCTGCAGCCGCACGCCACGCCGGCCTCGCTCGCGCGGCACCGCGCGCCCGTCACCAGCCGCGCGGCGGAAAACATGTTCTGGCTCGGCCGCTACACCGAGCGCGCCGAGAACGCAGTGCGCCTGGCGCGCCTCACGCTCAACCTGCTGGGCGGCGAAGACCAGTCGTCCCGCCCGCTGCTCGAATGGCTGCACCGCATGGCGCTGCGCAACGCGCTGGTGCCGGCCGAGGCGCCCAGCGCGCCGCAGTCGCGCCGCGTGTTCGAGCGCGCCCTGGTGGCCGAGCTCGGCGACGTGGAGCGCGGCGGCAGCGTGGGCTACAGCCTGCGCTGCATCCGGCAGGCCGCGGCCGCGGTGCGCGAGCGCCTGTCGCAGGACAACTGGAACCAGATCGTGCGCGCCGAAACCGAGTTCCTGCGGCGCGCCGCGGAGCAGGCCGGCGAAGGCAGCTTCGCCACCAGCGCGGCCTTGCGCGCGCTGGAGTCCGCCAGCACCGCGCTGGCCGCCATGACCGGCGCGCAAACCGACCGCATGACGCGCGACGACGCCTGGCGGCTGCTGTCCATCGGGCGCCACATCGAGCGGCTGGGCTTCCTGTCGAACGCGCTGGAGGCCGGCTTCGAGAACGGCGCCGTGCACGAGGTGAGCGGCTTCGAGGCGATGGTGGCGCTGTTCGACAGCACCATCACCTTCCATGCGCGCTACCAGCAGCGCCGCGACGTCGCCACCATGGTCGACCTGCTGGTGCTCGACGCCGAAAACCCGCGCTCGCTCGCCTGGGTCACGCAAACGCTGCGCGGGCGCATCGCGCGGCTGGCCGGCAGCGCGCCGGGCAAGCTCACCGCGCTGTCCTACGAGCTGCCCGACCCGGCCGGCTGGACGCTGGAGCACCTGTGCGCCGCCGGGCCCGACGCCAACTACCCGGCGCTGCTCGAGCTGCTGGCCCACTGCGAGGCCGCGGCCTACCATGTGTCCGACGCCATCGGCACACGCTACTTCACGCTGACTTCCGAATCGCTGCGCTCCGTCGGCGCCTGATTCGCAGCCAACGACAGTTCCAAGGAGGCATATCCATGTCAGGCATCGCCATCAACCGCCGCTTCGCCCTGGCCGCTTCGGGGCTGTGCACGGCCCTGGCCCTCACCGTGGCCCTTGCCGGTTGCGGCAAGCAGGAAAGCGCCACCCCCGCTGCCTCGAACACCGCGCCCGCCGCGGTGCCGGCGCGCGTGCTGGTCGTCGGCACCGACGCCGCCTACACCCCCTTCGAGTCGCAGAACGACAAGGGCGACATCGTGGGCTTCGACATCGACGTGGTGAAGGCCGTGGCGCAGAAGGCCGGCATCGAGGTCAAGTTCGTCAACACGCCGTGGGAGGGCATCTTCAACGCGCTCGACCAGGGCGACCGCGACCTGCTGGTGTCGGCCATCACCATCACCGACGAGCGCCGCCAGACCATGGACTTCTCGCAGCCGTACTTCGACGCGAAGCAGCTCATTGCCGTGAAGAGCGATTCGCCGGTCGCCAGGTTCGACGACCTGAAGCCGCTGAAGGTGGGCGTGCAGAACGGCACCACCGGCGACGAGGTGGTCGGCAAGCTGCTGGGCAAGTCGAGCACCGCCATCAAGCGCTTCGAGTCGACCCCGCTCGCGCTGAAGGAGCTGGAGGCCGGCGGCGTGCAGGCCGTGGTGGCCGACAACGGCGTGGTGGTGCACTACCTGGCCAACAACACGGCCGGTGGCTTCAAGACGGTGAGCGACGCGGGCTTTCCGGTCGAAAAGTACGGCATCGCGGTGAAGAAGGGCAACGCCGCGCTGCTCGCGAAGATCAACCAGGGCCTGGAAGGCATTCGCGCCGACGGCACCTACGCCAAAATATTCGCCTCGCACTTCGGTGCCGAGGCAAAGTAGGCCGCTCCCTCTCACCTTCCCCACCCCTTCCCCACCCCTTCTTCAGACCCCCGCGCGCCATGCTCCTCCACGTCACCCACGAAACGCGCTACGAGTACGCGCCGCCGGTCGAGACGGCGCAGCATCTGGCCCACCTGAAGCCGCTGGCCACCGACTCGCAGCGCCTGGTGAGCCACAAGCTCGCCATCGAGCCGCCGCCCGCGCAGCGCGGCGAGCAGAACGACCTGTACGGCAACACGCGCGCCTTCTTCGCGCTCGAGGCCACGCACGACCGGCTGGTCGTCACGGCCGAGAGCGTGGTCGAAACCTCGGTGCCCGTGCTGTCGCCGAACGTGGCGCGTGAGCTGCCGTGGGAGACCGTGCGCGAGCGCTTCCGCTTTCGCAAGGACGCCACGTTCGACGCGGCTTCGGAGTTCGTCTTTCCGTCGCCCTACGTGCCGCGCCACGACGACTTCGCGGCCTACGCGCGCGCCAGCTTCGTGCCCGGCCGGCCGGCCTTCGACGTGGCCATGAACCTCACCGAGCGCATGTACGACGACTTTGCGTACGACGCCGACAGCACCGAGATCAACACCCCCGCCGTCGAGGCGCTCGCGCAGCGCAAGGGCGTGTGCCAGGACTTCGCCCACATCATGATCGCGTGCTTTCGCACCATGGGCCTGCCGGCGCGCTACGTGAGCGGCTACCTGCTCACGCAGCCGCCGCCGGGCCAGCCGCGGCTGGTGGGCGCCGACGCCTCGCATGCGTGGGTGTCGGTGTACCTGCCCGGCGAAGCCAACGGCAGCCCCGGCGGCTGGGCCGACTTCGACCCCACCAACGGCCGCCAGCCGGGGGAGGACTACGTCACCCTGGCCATCGGGCGCGACTACTCCGACGTATCTCCCATGCGCGGCGTACTCCATGGCGGCGCCCGGCACACGCTGCGTGTCGGCGTGACCGTGCAGCCCGTGGGGGAAGCCGAAGAGGCCGCCGAACAAAGCCGGACACAATCACTTTCCCAAGACAAGGAGTCTCCATGAGCGTTTACGACAAACTTTCCAGCCTCGGCATCACCCTTCCCCCGGTCTCGGCACCCGCCGCGGCCTACGTGCCCTTCGTGCAGACCGGCAACCTCGTGTTCCTGTCGGGCCACATCGCGAAGAAGGACGGCAAGGTCTGGGCCGGCCAGCTCGGCGCCAACATCACGACCGACGAAGGCAAGCAGGCCGCACGCGCCATCGCCATCGACCTGCTGGGCACGCTGCACGCGGCCGTGGGCGACCTGAACAAGGTCAAGCGCATCGTGAAGGTCATGAGCCTGGTGAATTCGGTCGGCACCTTCACCGAACAGCACCTGGTGACCAACGGCGCCAGCGAATTCTTCGCCGAGGTGTTCGGCCCCGAGAAGGGCGCGCATGCGCGCAGCGCCTTCGGCGTGGCGCAGATCCCGATGGGTGCCTGCGTGGAAATCGAACTGATCGCCGAAGTGGGCTGATACAGCTTCGACAGCATCACGTTTTCGAGGCCTGGCGGCATTGGTCGCCAGGCCTTTTCTTTTTGCTCATTGCAAACATGACATTGACCGCCACCGATTTCGTCGCCCAGGCCCTGCAAGACCCGGCCAACGCGGCCCTGCTCGAACGCCTGCCCGCGCTGGGCCTGCCGCAGGGCTTCCTGACCGCGGGCAGCCTCTTCCAGGCGACCTGGAACCGCGTCTCCGGCAAGCCGCCGGGCTGGGGCGTGAAGGACTACGACGTCTTCTACTTCGACGATTCGGACCTCTCGTGGGACGCCGAAGACGCCGTGATCCGCCGTGTGCACCACGCGGTGGCCGACCTGGGCGTGACCGTGGAGGTGAAGAACCAGGCGCGCGTGCACCTCTGGTACGAAGCACGCTTCAAGTCGCACTACCCGCGGCTGCGCAGCGCGCGCGACGGCATCGACCGCTACCTCATCGCGTGCACCCGCGTGGGCATCGCGCTGGCCGACCGAACGCTCTACGCGCCCGATGGCCTGGACGACCTGGCCGCGGGCGTGCTGCGCATGAACCCGCTGCTCCCCATGCGCGAGCTGTTCCTGAAGAAGGCCGGCGATTACCAGGCGCGGTGGCCGTGGCTGCAGGTCGTGCAGCCCGAGGCCACGTCCGCCGATGAAGCGCCTACTTTCGCTTCCAGCTCGCCACGGTGATGAACACGCCGGTTTCCTTCGCGTCGCGCAGGCGCACGCTGTAGCGCGCGCCACCGTCGGTGCCATTGAAGACGACTTCGCGCCCCTCCTGCTCCGGGTTCGCGTTCTTCGTGAGTTCCGCGTACGTGTCGACCAGCGTGCCGAGCGCGGCGTAGCTGCGCAGCGTGACTTCGGCGTCGGGCAGCTCTGGCTCGTTGCGCTGCGAACGTTGGTAGTCGGTGCGCATCGGCTTGCCAGCGAGGCCCTTGGGCAACACGATCTTGCCGGCGCTCGCCGAGCTGTTCACCTCGCCCGCCTGCACCAGCAGCCGGTGCAGCGACGCGGGGAAGCCCGGCGGCAACTGGTCCTTGCGCCAGCCGGGCGCGTCGGGCTGGCCGGTGATGTATTCGATGGTCGCGATCCTCTGCGCGTCGGCTGCTTGTTCAGGGTCGTCGCTCTCGGCCATCGCGGCCAGGAACGCGGGCAGCTTCTTCGCCCAGGCAATCAGCGGCGCGGCATCGGCCTGCGGCGCGCCGGCGGGCTGGAAGATCGACAGCACCGTCTGCGGTGCCGGGTTGCACACATCGGGCGCATCGGTTTTCGCCGCGGATGCGGGCGCGCGGCAGTGCGCGTTGACCAGCCCCAGCGCGATGAGCTTGCCCTCGGCGTCGATCAGCATCGCCGCGCGCTTCTCGCCATGGTCGCCGCCATTGACCGACGCGAGCACCTTGCGCCCGTCGGGCCACACGGTGCGCGTGATGTCGTGGCGCGAGCGCATGCCTTCGAGCACCTGCTGCGCGATCAACGCATCGGGGTCGGTGAAGCTGCCGCGCGCGTAGCCCACCATGGCGATCACCGCGGCGCGAATGGCCGGCTGCTCGCTCAGCCGCAACGGCGGCGCGGGCAGCTCGGTGGTCACGGGCGCCGATGCCTCGGGCACGGTGCCCTGCGCCTGCGCGCCCAGCGCGCAGGCGAGCAGCAGCGACGCGGCGATGGTCTTCGACATCCGCGCGTTCATTGAGCCAGTTCCATTTCGATGTTCGTGATGGCGGGCATGCGGCGCCCGTGCGTCAGGTTGACCACGAAGGCCACGCCCTTGCTGCTGCCCGCGACGAAGCCGGTGGACACGCTCGCGTCGGAGACGAAGTCTTTCAGCGGCGGCGACAGCTGCTTGTAGAACGCGATCACCTGTTCGCGGCTGTCCGTGGTCTGCAGGCGCATCACGCGCCCTGCCTTCGCATTGCTCACCGCCGACTGGGCGGTGGCGTTGAGCTGCGCGTTCGGGTACAGCGGCACCTGCGCCGAAAAGCCCTTGGGCCGCTTCGGCGCACGGGCGGCGGTGTGCGCGGCGTCGAGCACGATGAACTCGGTGCGCACGATCTTCTCTTCTTCGCCGGAGTCCAGGTCGTCCTTGGGCACCTGGGTGCTCCATGCCAGCAGCGGCTGCGCCTCGGCGCGGTCGACACCGGGGCGCAGGAACACCACCAGCTCGGCGTGCTGGTCGTCGCCACGGCAGGCCACGTTGCCGTCCACGCCGCAGCCGCGGTGCGCCAGCGCGGCGGCCAGCACCTCGCCGCTGCGGTCGTCGACCAGCACCGCGGCCCGCTCGGCGGCGCCGTTCATCCGGCGGTACGACGACAGCAGCCGCCGGTCGCCGGGCAAGTCCAGTTCCTTGCGGTGCATGGCGGTGGCCAGGCCGTCGATGAGCTGCTCGGCCACCAGGCCTTGCTCCCAGTAGTACGAGCCCGACGCCATGCCCGCGAAGCGCACCACGGCGCGGTCCAGCGCGGGCACCGGCTCGGCCTCCGAGGGGCCGCCGGCGTTCAGGAACGGAAGCGGTCCGGCAGCGAGGGCCGGGCTCAGCGTGCACAGGGAAGCGACGAGAAAAGCGGAGGACAAGGAGGCGCGCAGCGCGAAGCGGAATCTGGAGGGCATCGAGACGAAAAAAAGGAAAAACCGAGAAAGGAGCGTTGCGCTCCGTGCGGGCTGCATGCAGCCGCTTGGGGGGCGGATTCTAGAAGGCGGCCTCGATCACGTTGGCCCGGAATGGTTGTTGCCAAGCCGGCAGCGACGCAGCTACCGACGCAGCCACCGACCCCGCCCGCGCGCGCTTGTCTACTGCGTCTTCTCGAGGCGCAACGCCTCGACCACCAGCATCAACGCCTGCGAAGCCCGACGCGTCGCGTAGTAGAGGTGATAGCCGGGGTAGGTGATCGTCCAGCGGTTCAGCGTCGTCACCAGCCGCCCGGCCTCGATGTGTTCGTCGACAAGGTCCTGCGGCAGCCACGCCAGCCCATGCCCGGCAAGCGCCGCCTCGACGACCAGCTGGTTCTGGTTGAACACCAGCCGGCCCTTCACATGCACGTTGACCGCCCGCTTGCCCTGCCTGAACTCCCACGGCAGCAGGCCGCCGTAGGTCGGCAAGCGAAGCCCGATGCAGTCGTGCTCGTCCAGGTCCTGCGGTGTCGACGGCGGCAGGTGGCGAGCGAAGTAGGCGGGGCTGCCGACGACCACGATGCGCATGTCCGGCGCCACGCGCACGGCGATCATGTTCTTGGCAACGTCGTCGCCCAGGCGAATGCCGATGTCGAAGCGCTCGCCGACGATGTCGGCGAACCGGTTGTCGCTGCTGATCTCCAGCTTGATCTCCGGGTACTTCGCAAGCCATGGCAGCAGCCGCGGCCAGACCAGGGTCCGCACCGCGTGCTCGGTCGCCGTGATGCGCACCGTGCCGACCGGCTTGCCGCGCATCTCGCCGAGCGTGGCCAGCTCGGCCTCGATGTCTCCGAGCCGCGGCTCGACCGTGCGGTAGAGCGTTTCGCCCGCCTCGGTCGGGGCCACGCTGCGCGTGGTGCGGTTGAGCAGCTTCAGGTCGAGCCGCTTTTCCAGCGTGCGCACCGTCTGGCTCAGCGCCGACTGCGTCACGCCGAGCTTGGCGGCGGCGCGGGTGAAGCTCCCTTCGCGCACGACGGCCGCGAACGCCGCCAGGTCATCGAACCGGCCCATTGATCAGCTCCGCTAATGATTGAATGCCAATTCAGCAGTCTAGTCTTTCAATGCCGGGGCGCCTAGATTCAATGGAGTCGCAACGCACACAAGGAAACGCTTCATGAAAACCCGTCAACTCGGCCGCCACGGCCCCACCGTCTCCGCCCTCGGACTCGGCTGCATGGGCCTGAGTTACGGCTACGGCCCGGCGACCGGCACCGCGGACGCCGTCAAGCTGATTCGCGCGGCCTTCGAGCGCGGCATCACCTTCTTCGACACCGCCGAAGCCTATGGCCCGTTCGTCAACGAAACCGTGGTGGGCGAAGCGCTGGCGCCAGTGCGCGACCAGGTCGTGATCGCCACGAAATTCGGTTTTCGCGAGGGAGACACCGCCCAGGGCCTCGACAGCCGCCCCGAACGCATCCGGCAGGTGGCCGACGCGGCGCTGAAGCGCCTTCGAACGGACCGCATCGATCTTTTCTACCAGCACCGCGTCGATCCGGCGGTGCCGATCGAGGACGTCGCCGGCACGGTCAAAGACCTGGTGCGCGAAGGCAAGGTGAAGCACTTCGGGCTCTCCGAGGCGGGCGCCGCCAGCATTCGCCGCGCCCATGCGGTGCACCCGGTCGCGGCCCTGCAAAGCGAGTATTCGCTGTGGTGGCGCGAGCCTGAGCAGGAGGTCCTCCCGCTGCTCGAAGAGCTGGGCATCGGCTTCGTTCCCTTCAGCCCGCTCGGCAAGGGCTTCCTGACTGGCGCCATCGACCAGGCCACCGCGTTCGACGCGAGCGATTTCCGCAACACGGTGCCGCGCTTCGCACCCGACGCGCGCCAGGCGAACCGCGCCCTGGTCGATGTGCTGGCCGACATCGCGGCGCGCAAGCAGGTGACGCCCGCGCAGCTCGCGCTGGCATGGCTGCTGGCGCAGAAGCCCTGGATCGTGCCGATTCCCGGCACGACCAGGCTGGGCCGGCTCGAAGAAAACGCGGGCGCCGCGAACGTCGCGTTGTCGGCGGACGACCTGCAGGAGATCGAGCTCGCCGTGTCGCGTGTTCCGGTGCAAGGGGCGCGCTACTCGGCAGACCGCCAGAAGCTGGTCGGCAAATAAGCGCCTGCAGAAGTCAACGATCACACAACCCGCGAAACCCTCATGAAATCACTGATCGCCACCGCCACGCTCGCCCTCACGATGCTCGAGCCCGGCCTTGCCGCCGAACCCGAGCTGCGCGTCAGCCGCGCCGGCACGCGCGCCGTCAACAACGCGCCGGCCGAGAAATTCACCGGCAGCGTGAAGGTCGAGATGCTGTTCACACCGACCGGCCCCGACCGCGCCTCCGCCGGCAGCGTGAGCTTTTCGCCGGGCGCGCGCACCGCGTGGCACACGCACCCGCTCGGGCAACGGCTGGTCGTGACATCGGGCGTCGGCCGCATCCAGCGCTGGGGCGGGCCGGTGGAGGAGATTCGTGTCGGCGACGTGATCGAGATTCCGCCGCACGTGAAGCACTGGCACGGCGCCGCACCCGACACCGCGATGACCCACATCGCGTTCACCGAGATGCTCGACGGCAAGGCCGCCGACTGGCTGGAGAAGGTGGCGGACGAAGCGCCGCAGCAGCCACAACAACAACAGTCGCAGCGGCGCTAAACTGCCACCCCGCTTTTGCAGGAGACGATGGCCATGACCCGCTTGCTCGTTCGCAGCTTCGGCGTTTCGCTCGACGGCTTTGCCGCCGGCCCCGACCAGAGCCAGGAGAACCCCCTGGGCGTTCGAGGCCCCGAGCTCATGGACTGGTTCTTTCCCACGCGCGTCTGGCAGCAGATGCACAACCCGGGCGAGGCCAGCGGCGAGACCGGCATCGACAACGAGATCGCCGAGCAAGGCTTCGCGCAGATGGGCGCCTGGATACTCGGGCGCAACATGTTCGGCCCGGTGCGTGGCCCCTGGCCCGACGACAGCTGGAAGGGCTGGTGGGGCGACGAGCCGCCGTACCACGTGCCCGTCTTCGTGCTGACCCACCATGCCCGCCCACCGCTGGCGATGCAGGGCGGCACCACCTTCCACTTCGTCACCGGCGGCATCCACGAGGCGCTGGCGCTGGCGAAGGCCGCGGCGGGTGAGCGCGACGTGCGCGTGGGCGGCGGCGCGGCGACGGTGCGCGAATACCTGAAGGCCGGGCTCATCGACGAGTTGCACCTGGCCGTGCGCCCGGTGCTGCTGGGCAAGGGCGAGGCGCTGTTCGCGGGCCTGGACCTGCCGGCGCTGGGCTACCGCTGCGAACGGCAGGTGGCCGGCGAGCGCGCCACGCACATGTTCCTGCGCCGCAGCGCGCCTTGAGGTAACGAGCGGCCCGGGTGTCGGCGAGGTCTTGTCACGGCCTCGTCGGCTTCAGCATCAACATCAACCCTCCCGCGCCACGCCACCGACGCCGCCCTTGGCCTGCCGGAACAGGATGACAAGCCCCGACAACAGAAAGTACACCGCCCCGACCGCCGCATAGCCGCCGAAGGTCTGCACCACGGGCGCCGCGCTGCCTTGCTGCGCGATGAAGAACGCCCCGGCAAGCGCGGACTGCGCGCCGCTCAGCATCATCACCCACTGCCCCTTGTCGCTCTTGCGGCGACGGATGGCGGTGGCCAGTTGCAGCAGCCCCGCGACGATGGCCCAGCCGCCGAAGATCACCAGGATGATCTGCAGCCCGAGCACCAGCGAAGCCACCACGGCCACCGTGACCAGCCCGCTCATCCAGGCGTTCAGGATCTGCGTGGGGTTCGCTTTCGCGCCCCCGCTCATCCTCGCGTCCAGCAGGTTGGCCAGCGCGTCCCACGCGGGGTACACGACCAGCAAGCCGCTGGCGAGCGCGGGCGAGCCCTTGGCCACGGTGAACGCGAGCGCGACCCACGCGAAGGAAAAGGCGGCGCGAACGAAGTAGAGCTTGCGCAGCCATGCGGCGCGCTGCGGAGGGGACAGAGGAGACAAAGGGGCGAGATGGGTGTTGGACATGGTGTGGGCGGCGAGACCGCGAGATCGGTAGAAAGATCGCAACCCCATTGGCGGGGCCGGTGCAACAGATTCTGTTCAGGCCGCCCCCGACGCGGTATCGGTCGAATGACCGACAAGCCCCGAAAAACGGCGGCTGTGCGATGCTGGGCCTCCGCCTTTGCCTTTGCCTTTGCCTTTGCCTTTGCCTTCGCCCCGGCCACCCTGAGCTTCTGAACCACCCGCTGCTGCATTCCATGCCCGACGACACGACCATTGCCGTTTTCGACGCGGTCCGCGCGCTCGCCTTCATCGGCGACCTCAGCATGGGCCAGCCGACCGACCATTCGCTGCGCACCGCGTGGCTCGCCGAAATGATCGCGACGGCGGCCGGCTGCGAGGCCTCGCAGGTCGAGGCCGCCCGCCACGTCGCGCTGCTGCGCTGGTCGGGCTGCACGGCCAATGCCCAGGAGTTCGCGGACTTCATGGAAGACGACGTGCAGGGGCGCAGCGCCCTGCTCGCCTCGCAAAAGCCGCGTGCGGCGCAGCAGCCGCCGCGCAGCGTGCCGCTGCCCGACGGCATGCTGGCCATGGCGACCATCCATTGCGAGATTGCCGGCGACATCGCGAACACGCTGCGCCTGGGCCCCGACACCGAAGCGGCGCTGCGCGCCATCTTCGAGACCTACGACGGCGGCGGCGTGCCCGGCCTGCTGCAAGGCGACGATGTGCCGCTGGCCACCTATGTGGTGGCCCTGGCGAGCGACCTCGAGATCTTCAGCCGCCTGTACGGCCTCGACCAGGCGCTGGCGCTGGCCCACGGGCGCGCGAACAGCGTGTACCCCGGATTTCTCGTGGACGCCAGCACGCCGCAGGTCGCTGCGTGGATGAGGGCGCTGGACGCCACCGTGCCGCCATGGACCGACGTTGCCGACCCGCCCGCTTCGATGCGCGAGCGCATCGGCCTGGAGCTGGTGGGCGACGTGATCGACCTCAAGCTCCCGTGGATGACCGGCTACTCGCGCCGCGTGGCGCAACTGGCGCGCGACTGCAGCGTGCGCGCGGGGCTGGACGATGCCCTGTGCCACCGCACCTACAAGGCGGGGCTGATCCACGGCATCGGGCGCGCGTCGGTGCCCAACGCCATCTGGAACGCGCCCGAGCCGCTGCCGGCCTCGTCGCTGGAGCGCCTGCGGCTCGTACCGTACTGGACCTCGCGCGCGGCAGGGCAAATCGACGGGCTCGCGCTCGAGGCGGAAATCGCGTCCTTCGCTTTCGAGCGGCGCGACGGCTCCGGCTACTTTCGCGGGCGGTCGGGCACTGCCATGCCGCTGGAGGGACAGATCGTCGCCGCGGCCGAGCAATGGGTTTCCCTGCGCACGCGCCGGCCATGGCGCGATGCGTTCACCGAAGCGCAGGCACTCGATCGCATGAGGGACGAGGCGGCGGCGGGCCGCTTCGACCAGGCAGTCGTCGATGCGCTGTTCGCCAGCGTTCTGTCGCACGCGCCTGTCAAGCCTGTGGTGCAGGCGGCGCCGGTGCGCGGCGAGCAGCCGCTTTCAGAGCGCGAGCTGGAGGTGCTGCGCTGCATCGCCCGGGGCGAGAACACCAAGCAGGTGGCGCGTGCGCTGGACATCAGCCCGCGCACGGTGCGAACGCATGTCGAGCGCCTGTTCCTCAAGCTCGAATGCTCGACGCGCGCGGCCGCGACGTTGAAGGCGGCGACCCGCGGGCTTATCTGAGGTGAGGCCGGCCCGAAGGGGCGCGGCTATTGCGGGGCGAGGCTGGCGGAGCCATCCCGCAGATCCACCACGCTCCGTGCCGCTGCCTGCGCCTCGGCGCGTGCGGAAGGCTCGTCCATCGCGGGCGAGGCGCGCAGCGAAACCAGCTTTCCGCCGTCGATGCGGAATTCCCACCCGAACCTGTCGCCGTTGTTGAACGCGCTGACCAGGATGCGGTGACCGCGGTAGTCGAACTGTTCTTCCATCTGTTGCGCTCCAGGCCGGTGCCTGCGCTCAGCCCATCGCGCTTTCTTCATGCACCCCCTGCGCGGGCGCACCGGCGCGTTGCCAGCGAGAGAGGGAAGGGCCATTCGACAGCCGCGCCTGGAACTTGGCGACCGCCTCCAGAAGTTGGCGCTCGCAAATCTCCGCCGCCAACCTGTCGCTGAACTCCGCCCACTCGACAAGACCTTGTTGCTCCGATCGGCCGCGCCCCGCCGCGCTGTGGCCGCGCGTGGCTTGCGTGAAGGCGAACACGAAATCGGTGTCACGCCCGTAGTGCTCGACCAACTGGCTGGGGACGGCGACTTCGACTCGGTACGTGGTTTCAATCATGGTCTCTCCTGATCGGCTTGCGCCCGGTGTGCGCCCGGCATGTGCCCGTCGTGCACTCGCGAACAGCGCTCCGGCGCGTGTATACATCCGGGATTCGATAGCAAATCTAGCCATCCGGGCCAGCGCTGTCTATGGGACAGGTTTGTTCGCCTGTCCCATCAATCGGACCGCTGGCAGGGCAAGGCCACCCCTCATGCCCGTGCCTGCACGCACGCCTGGATGGCCTCGCCGGCGAGCGCGGCGAGCTTTCGCTGCGAGGCGTCGGCCAGCGTGGGCGAGTCGAGCAGATGCCGCATGGTCGCCAGCCCGATCACATACGACCCGATCAGCGCCGCACGAAGCTCCGCATCTCGCCCCCGGAGCTTTTTTGCCAGCGGCGCAACAAACTCCGCGTGAAACTGCGCGCTGACCGTCGCCGCGGTTTCAGGGCTTGCCGCTGCCAGGATCAGGAGCCGCAGGGCATTGAAACCGTCGTCGGTCGAACCCTCGTCGTTCGCGCTGCCCTCCGCCATCACGCCTTTCACCAGGAACTCGCCCAGTGTGTCGAGCGACTCCGGAAGGTGCTCTTCGACACGGAATGCGCCCTGCACCACCTCGGCGAACAGCATTTCCTTGTTGCCGAAATAGCGGTTGACAAGCGCCGCGTCGACGCCCGCGGCGCGGCCTATTTCGCGAACACCGACGTTTTCGTAGCTGCGGCGCGAGAAGCAGGCGCGCGCCGCCTCGAGGATGCGGCCACGGGTTTCGGTCGCGTTGCGCGACGCAACGGCTTCCGTCGACTTAGGAACTGCTTCGGTCATGTCTTCCTGGTCCAGTTTTTCGGGCATTCCACGGATTATGTCATCGCTTGTTGACATCGGATCCCGCAACAGTCAAACTTCATGTCATCAGTCGTTGACTTGACTGCAATCCACAGCACGCTCACCTGCGCCGAGCGACAAAGGAGTCGAAGAAATGTTGGATCGAAAGCTCGACGGCAAGGTGGTCGTCATCACCGGTGGCAGCAGCGGCATCGGCCTTGCAACCGCCCGCCTGTTCATCGCGCACGGCGCGCGCATCGCGATCGCGGGGCGCAGTGAAGAGACGTTGCAGTCGGCGCGCGAAGCCTTGGGCGGCAACGTTCTCGCGGTGCGGACAGACGTCGGCCGCGCGGCCGACCTCCGGGCGCTCATGAACACGGTTCACGATGCGCTCGGCCCCATCGACGTTCTTTTCGCCAATGCGGGAATCTCGGAATGCCCCGACATCTTCGAGACCGGCGAAGCCTTCTTCGACGAGGTGATGCACACCAACGTGAAGGGAGTGTTCTACGCGTTCACCGAAGCCTTCGCATTGATGTCCGAGGGCGCGAACGCGGTGTTCACCAGTTCGGTGGTGCAACAGCGCGGGCGGCCGGGCGACGTGCTGTATGCGGCATCGAAGGCCGCGGTGCGCAGCCTTGCGCGGACGCTTGCCGCCGATGAGCGCGTGTTGGCCAAGCAGGTGCGCGTCAACGTGGTGAGCCCTGGCGCCATCGAGACGCCACTGACCGCCGCCGCGACGGCGGACCCGGAGGTGCGCGCCTGGGTCGAAGCGCAGGTGCCCATGGGCCGCTGGGGGCAGGCGGACGAGGTTGCCAAGGCGGTGCTGTTCCTGGCGTCTTCCGACGCGAGCTACCTGACCGCGGGAGAAATTGCCATCGACGGCGGCCTGGGGCAAATCTGATGCACGACCGACCGTCACCCCCACTCACCGCAGGCCGCCCGGCCGACGGGCACCCAGGAACAGCCCGAGCGCCAGCGCTGGCACTGGCCCGCATGAAGTTGTCCGCAAGGTGGGGCGCATACGCCCTTCGCGCAGCCTTCTGGCTGTTTCCTCGGACGCCCCGGCAGCTGACGTTTCGGGGCGGCGACATCGCGCCCAGCCGGATGACCATGACGACGCGCCATGGCCCGGTGCGTTGCGACGTGTACCGCGCCCCCGAAACCGGGCCGGGCACGCCACCGCCACCCGTGTACGTGAACTTCCACGGCGGCGCCTTCATCGTTCGCGAACCACGGCAGGACGCGCACGCGTGCCGCTTCATTGCAGCGACCACGGGGGCCGTGGTGATCAATGTGGACTACGCCACCGCACCGGCTGTGCAGTATCCCGTTGCCGAGCAGCAGGCCGCGGACGTGCTCGCGTGGGTGCAACAGCACGGCCGCTCGCGGGGATGGAACACCGAAGAGATCGTCGTCGGAGGATTCAGCGCGGGCGCCAAGCTCGCGGTCAACGTCTGCCAGCAGATCCGCGACGATGGCGGACGAATGCCGCTCGGCCTCGTCGCCTGCTATCCCGCGTTGAACATGACGCTGCCTCCCGGATCGCGCTTGGAGACGGTGCCGAAAGCGAGATGGGCGGGCCGGCCCGGTCCCGCGGTCGCGCCCTGGCTCATCAAGCTCATGTACGACAGCTACTTTGCACAGGCCATGCGCCGCCACGAGCCGTTGGCATCGCCCGAACTCGATACCGACCTCGCTGCTTTCCCGATGACCCTCGTGCTGACGGGCGCCCTGGACTCGGTGGCCGCTGAAGCGAAGCGCTTTGCCGCGTCGCTCGCGCGCAGCGGCGTCGACGTGCGCCACCGCAGCTTCGAGAACAGCGACCACGGCATGACGCACAACCTGCCCGCGGAGGTGGCCAGGGAAGCGCTCGAACTCGTCGCGGAGCACATCGCGCAGGCGTTCGCGACGCACCGTTCGTCCGGGTACTTCGCTTCATAGAAGCGACGCTTGCGTTCAGCGCCGCATCGTTTCCGGTGCGTTCTTCACGCCACGCCGCGCAGAACGGCTCCGCAGGGCTGCCGAGTTGCTATGCCCCGAGGATCACCGCCCGGTGGGCCTGCAGAAACGCCCGCATGCCGGTCGGCGCCCGTCCAGGCAACGCCCGCAACAGCTCGCGCAGGTCACTGCCGGGTATCTCCATGTCGCCGCTTGCCGTGCTGCGGTCCATGCCGGCGAAAACGCGGGCCATGCCTGGCGAGGCACCGCATGCGAGCCATGCCGCCTCGAGCTGATCGGGCATCGTTTCGACGGCCTCGATGGGCGTGCCAAGCACCTCCGATGCCATCGACGCCAGCGCATGGGCGTCCAGCGCTTCTTCGCCCGCCACGGACAGCACGCGCCGTCCGTCGAAGCCGTCCACCAGCGCCGCCGCGGCGGCTGCGGCGCAGTCGGCGCGCGCGACCAGGGTCATGCGCCCACGGCCCGGCGCGCACGGCAGCCGGCCGCTTCGGCGAGCCAGCGGCAGGGTCGCGAGCAAAAGCTCGGCATAGAAGGCGTTGCGCAGGATGGTGAAGCCCGCCTGCCCTTCGCGCAGCACCTGCTCGGTGGCGGCGTGGTCGGCGGCCACAGGCCCGGGCTTGGCCGCACCGGCCGAGGCGAACGACGTGTACACCACGTGCTGCACACCGCAGCGCCCGGCCGCCTCGATGGCATTGCCGTGCTGCGTGACACGGCGTGGCGGTGCATCGGGTGTGTTGGTGCTCACCAGCAGCATGCGCGTCGCGCCCGCGAAGGCGGCGTCGAGCGAGCCGGGCTGGTCGAAGTCGGCGAAGCGCACCGACACGCCGCGCGCCGCCAGGTCGTCCAGCTGGCGGGGTTGGCGGGTGTTTGCAATGAGGGGCACGCGGGGCCGGTGGCGCAACAGCAGCTCGATCACCTGGCGCGCGAGCGCGCCGGAGCCGCCGCTGACCAACAACGCGCCGCCGGTGGAAGTGGAATCAATGGAAGTCATGAGAAAAGTCTTTCGTGTACGGAGCGCGCGTTTCAACGCTTCAGCGCTCCACGGGATTCGGTCGCTTGCCTCCAGGCAATCAGGCGCACGGGCGTACAGGCGTACCGACACGTGCCGCTTGCACGAGGCAAGCGAACAGACCTGAATGAGAGGAGGCGATGAAGCCGGAAGCACCCGCACGCATCAAGGCGCGGGCGGCCTCCGGAAATCAGCGAAAGACAATGCGCATGAAGCCATCTTCGCACGCGGGCATGAAGGGTGAGATGCCGTGCAGAATAGAGCAACGGTTACGAACACGGCGCTCAAAAAAAATTGCGGGCATGCCGCAAGCGAAAGCGCGGCATCTCGAGGGCCACGTTAAGGGGTACCTAGACGCTCCCCCTCGGGTGAAACCCCCGTTGTCGAAACCGGGAGCGCCGGACCTGCACGGGCAGCTTCAACCGCCCGGCTCGTCAGGCTTCTTAAGCCCGGCGTGCGGCTGACGGGCCGCGATGGCCCCGGTCCACACCGCCACGTCTTCGGCCGTCATGGTGCTGACGGGTGTGAGGCGCCCATCGACATAGCCCAGCCGTTCGACGTCGTGCAGGTACTGCTCGCGCGACAGCAGGGTGCCGGCGCACACATGCGCATCGGGCCCGCCGGGTGCCTGCGTCTCGCGTGCCAGCCGCTCGGCCAGCTCGAGCATCACCCAGGCGGGCACATGGTCGCGCTCGCCGGGGTAGATGTAGCCGAACAGCGCCAGGTGCGCGAGCAGCACGCGCCAGTGGCCGCCGAAGCGCTCCAGCAGGCTGTGCCAGTCCAGCCGCTGCGCGTTGACCTGCAGCAGGTGCGCGATGTCTCCGCCGTCGTAGCGCTCGCGCTCCATGATGAAGGCCTTCGACAGCAAGCAATCCTCGATGTTGGCCACCCGCACCGGCACGCCGAGGATCTCGGCCGTGCAGTTGTCGCGAAACCAGCGGTCGTCCACCGGCATCAGGCCGTTGCCCGAATTGAAGATCAGGTCGATGAACTCCGGCCCCTGGTCCGGCCCCTGGTAGACCTTGGCGAGCCAGTGCGGAAAGGTCGTCTCGGTGCGGCAGCCCAGCGGCGCCATCAGTTGCGCGATGCGCTCGCAGTCGTCGCGGCGGATGAACAGGTCCAGGTCTTTGGTCGAACGGCGGATGCCGGTGTAGCAAGCCTGGGCAAAGGCGCCACCGACCAAGAACCGGATGCCCGCGCCGTTCAGCGCGCGCAGCGTCTGCCGGTAGAAGTCGGCCACGCCGGGCTCGATCTCCTTTTCCAGCGACGGCGCGAGGACGGTGGCGGGGCTCATGGAAAGCGAAGCTACTTGCGCGCGGTGCACCGCGGCGCAAAGCAAACGGCCTCATCGAACGTCGGCGGGCGCCTACAGCCGTTGCGGGAGGGTGCCGATGAGCGCAGGCCACGTGCGGGCGCAGGCTGAAGACAAACGACCGAACGCGGAATGCCCATGTCCAACCCCAAATCCTCCTCCCACGTGCGGTTCGCCGCAGTCGGCGACATCCATGTGCACAAGGACTCCGCCGGCACCTTGCGCAGCTTTTTCGCCCAGGCCTCCGACGAGGCCGACGCCCTGCTGCTGTGCGGCGACCTGACCGACTACGGCACCGCCGAAGAGGCCAGGGTGCTGGCCGAGGAACTGGGCTCCGTGTCCGTTCCCATCGTCGCGGTGCTGGGCAACCACGATTTCGAGTCGGGCACGCCCGAGGTGGTGGTGGAGGCGCTCGCGCAGGCGGGCGTTCGCATGCTCGACGGCTCGGCCTGCGAGATCGACGGCGTGGGCATCGCCGGCGTCAAGGGTTTCGGCGGCGGCTTCGGGCGCGGCTCGCTGGGGGCGTGGGGCGAACCGGCGATCAAGCTCTTCGTGCAGGAGGCGCTCAACGAGGCGATGAAGCTCGAATCGGCGCTGGCCAAGCTGCGCACGCGCCGTCGCATCGCCGTGCTGCATTACTCGCCCATCGTGGGAACGGTGCAGGGCGAGCCGGCGGAGATCTTTCCGTTCCTGGGCAGCAGCCGGCTCGAGGAGCCGCTGCTGCGCTACCCCATCGACGCGGTGTTCCACGGCCATGCGCACCGCGGCACGCTGCAGGGGCGCACGATCAACGGCGTGCCGGTCTACAACGTGGCCAAGCCGCTGCTGCAGCGCAGCCGGCCCGATGTGCCGCCTTTCTTCCTCTACGAAGTGCCGCGCGAGCCGGTTGAGGAAATTACGGGAAGCACGTAGGGCACGGAAAGCAAGGAGGCACCCAAGGCGCCGATGCCTTGCGGGTGCGAAAGAGGCGCGGCAGCGGGCATTTGCTGGCGCCTGCCGCGCGGGCTGCTACATCAACTTGTCCAACGTAATCGGCAGCGAGCGAACGCGCTTCCCGCAGGCGTTGAACACCGCATTCGCCACCGCCGCGCCCACGCCGGTGATGCCGATCTCGCCCACGCCGCGCGCGCCCATCGGCGAGTGCGGGTCGGGAATGTCGGTCCACATCACGTCGATCTCGGGCACGTCCATGTGCACCGGCACGTGGTAGTCGCTGAGGTTGGCGTTCATGATGCGGCCGTTTCGCTCGTCGAACGCCGTTTCCTCCATCAGCGCCAGGCCCAGCCCCATGACGATGCCGCCGCGAAACTGGCTGGACGCGGTCTTGGCGTTCAGGATGCGCCCGCAGTCGAACGAGCCCAGGAAGCGGCTGATCCGCACCTCGCCCGTGACCGCGTTCACGCGCACCTCGCAGAACATGGCGCCGTGCGAATGCATCGACCAGTGCTGCACCTCCAGCGGCGGCGGGGCGCTGGCCTCGCCGACCAGCTGCGCGCGCCCGGCCCGCGAGAGGATGGCCGCGTAGCTCTCGAAACGCTCGGGCTCGTCGAGCTTGCCGAGGCCGCCGTCGCGCCCGACCACCTCGTCGGGCTTCAGGCCGTGCAGGGGCGAGTCCTTGTCGCACAGCTTCAGCAGTTGGGCGAAGAGTTCGTGCTGCGCGGCCATCACCGCGCTGCCGATGGCCGCCGACTGCTGCGAGCCGCCCGCGAGCACCACGCCCGGAAAGCGCGAGTCGCCATGGCAGAACTTCACCTTCTCCATGGGCAGCCCGAGCCGCTCGGCCGTGACCTGGGTCTGCGCGGTGGCGGTGCCCATGCCCATTTCATGCGCGGCGATCTCGACCATGGCGTGGCCGTTGCTGTCGAGCGTGATGCGCGCCGCGCCGCCCGGCATGCGGTAGTAGGGGTAAGTGGCGGTGGCGCAACCCATGCCGACCCACCACTCCCCTTCGCGCCGAGAGCTGGGCGTGGCGCTGCGCCGGCTCCAGCCGAAACGCTCCGCGCCGGCGCGGTAGGCCTCCACGACGTTGCGCGACGAGAAGGGCGCGCCCGTGGTCGGGTCCTTCTCGGGCTCGTTGCGCAGGCGCAGCGCGATCGGGTCCATCTGCATGGCGTGGGCCAGCTCGTCGATGGCGCTTTCGAGCCCGAAGGTGCCGACCGATTCGCCGGGCGCGCGCATGAAGGTGTTGGCCAGCATGTCGAGCGTGGCCACCTCCACGTCGAGCTTGAAGCTGCCCGCCGCGTAGGCCGAGCGCGCCGGCAGGATGAAGGGCTCGGGCATGTTGTTGTGCTCGGTCATGGTCACCATGCCGGTGTGGATGAGCGCGTCGAACCCGCCGTCGGCCTGCGCACCGAGGGCCACGCGCTGCTCGGTGCTGGTTCGCCCGCCCACCACGCGGTACACGCCTTCGCGCGTGAGCATGATGCGCACCGGCCGGCCCGCGAGCTTCGAGGCCGCCGCGGCCAGCACGTGGTGGCGCCACAGCGTCTTGCCGCCGAAGCCGCCGCCCACGTAGGGCGAGGTGACGTGCACCTGCTTCTCGTCGAGCCCGAAAATGTCGGCCATCGACCACGCCATGTGCGCCACGGCCTGCGAGGCGTCGTGGATCATCAGCTCGTCCCCGTTCCACGCCAGCGTGGCCGCGTGCAGCTCGATGGCGTTGTGGTTGTGGCGCGGCGTGGTGTACGTCACGTCGACGCGGTGCGGCGCGGCGGCCAGCGCCGCTTCGGCATCGCCGATCTCCAGCTTGAGCGGCTCGCCCTGGAAGGTGCCGGGCTGGGTGCCCTTGGCCTTGGCCGCGGCAACGGAGGTGGTGGCCGGCGCGCTGTCGTACGCAACGCGCACCAGCGACTTCGCATGGTCGGCCTGCTCCTGCGTGTGCGCCAGCACCACCGCGACAGGCTGGCCGTTCCAGTGCACCTGGTCGTCCTGCAGCACCGGCAGGTCGTCGCCGCCGGCGGCCTTGTCCTTGGACATGAACAGCGGCATCGGCTTCATGCGCGGCGCGTTCTCGTGCGTCATCACCAGCACCACGCCTGGCGCCGCCTGCGCCGCGCTGGTGTCCATGCTGGCGATGCGCCCGCGCGGCACGGTGCTGTAGACGAGCGCGGCGTAGACCATGCCTTCCATCGGGAACTCGGCCGCGAACCGCGCCTGGCCCTGCACCTTCAGCGGGCCGTCGAGGCGCGAGACCGGCGCGCCGATCAGGCCGGTGCTGCGCGCGATCAGCGGGTCGGGCTTGCCGCCGGGCATCCACGCGTCGGGCGCGAGGGCAATGGCTTTTTTCATGACCGCCTGGACGGCCTCTTGAATGACGCTCATGCTTGCATCTCCTTCAGTTCGCCGAGCACGGCGGTGATCGCGCGTGCGCCCAGTTCCACCTTGAATGCGTTATCGCGCAGCGGCTGCGCAGCCGCCAGTTCGGCCTGCGCCGCGGCGCGAAAGGCCTCTACGCTGGCCGGCTTGCCGCGCAGCGCGTCTTCGGCCTTCCACGCGCGCCAGGGCTTGTGCGCCACGCCGCCGAGGGCGATGCGCACGTCTTTCACGGTGTCGCCGTCGAGTTCCAGCGCGGCGGCCACGGACACCAGCGCGAAGGCGTAGCTCGAGCGGTCGCGCACCTTGCGGTAGGTCGACCGCGCCGCGAACGGCAGCGCCGGCAACTCGACGGCGGTGATGAGCTCGCCGGGCTCCAGCAGCGTCTCCGCTTCCGGGTGGTCTTCGGGCAGGCGATGCAGGTCGGTGAACGCCAGCGTGCGTTCGCCGCGCGCGTTGCGCAGGTGCACCACGGCGCCCAGCGCCGCGAGCGCCACGCACATGTCGGAGGGGTGCGTGGCCACGCAGCTGGCGGAGGCACCCAGGATGGCGTGATGGCGGTTGAAGCCGTCGACCGCGTCGCACCCCTGCCCCGGGCTGCGCTTGTTGCAGCGCGAGCCCTCGTCGTCGTAGAAATACGCGCAACGCGTTCGTTGCAGCATGTTGCCGCCGACGGTCGCCATGTTGCGTATCTGCGCCGACGCGCCGGCGGTGATGGCGCGGGCCAGCACCGGGTAGCGCGCGCGCACCGCGGGGTGCGAGGCGAGCGCGGTGTTGCGGGTCGCGGCGCCGATCAGCAGGCTGCCGTCGTCGCGCTCGTCGATGTCGCACGACAGGCCCGTCACATCGACCAGCGAGACCGGGTGCTCGATGGTCTCGCGCATCAGGTCGACCAGGTTGGTGCCGCCGCCGAGGTACTTGGCACCCGGCTGGCCGCCGCGCTGCAGGGCGTCGCCCGCGTCATGCGCGCGCACGTAGGTGAAGGGGTTCATGTGGGTGCCCCCTCGAAAGTTTCGGCGATGGCCGCGACGATGCCGTTGTAGGCACCGCAGCGGCACAGGTTGCCGCTCATGCGTTCGCGCAGCTCGTCGTGCGTGAGCGCGATGGTGTGGGTACAGAGGTCGCCCGTGACATGGCTGGGCACACCTTGTCGCAGCTCGCGCGCCATGCCCACGGCCGAACAGATCTGCCCCGGCGTGCAGTAGCCGCACTGGAAGCCGTCGTGCTCGACGAAGGCCTTCTGCAGCGGATGCAGCTCGCCTTGCAGGGCGAGCCCCTCGACGGTGGTGACCGAGCGGCCCTGGCACTGCACGGCCAGCGACAGGCACGACAGCACGCGCTCGCCGTCGACCAGCACGGTGCACGCGCCGCACGCGCCCTGGTTGCAGCCCTTCTTGGCGCCGAACAGATGCAGATGCTCCCGCAGGAGATCGAGCAACGAAACCCGCGGATCGTCCGGCAGCTCGACCGGCGCTCCGTTGATGGTGATGGACATGTGCTTCCTCGTGGGGTTGAGGGTTGAGGGTTGAGGTGAGGGGTAAACAGTTGTCACAGCGCTGCGTGGCGATGCGATCGACTTCCCTGGGACCTTTGTCTTAGCACGCCCGAATGCGCGGCGGCGTCAGCATTTTTCTTCACCGGGTAGGGCACTGCGCTGGCAAGCGCGGCTGATAAGCGCGGGCGGCTAAGCAGGCCGGCAAGCACGGCCGCGCCCACGCACAAACGTGGTGCTTGCCGCGCCGACGCACGCCCTTGTTCAGCCCTGTCCTACGGCCTGCCCGCGCAGCGCGCCGGAGGCTCGGCGTTCTTTTCAAGGAGCAGCGAACATGGAACGTTTCAAGGGCAAGACCGTCATCGTCACGGGCTCGGCCTCGGGCATCGGCAAGGGCGTGGCGCAGCGCTTTTCACAGGAAGGCGCGAACGTGGTGCTGTGCGACATCGACGAGAAGAAGCTGGCCGCCGTGGCCGCCGAATTCCCGGGCGAGCGCACGCTCGCGCAGCGTTGCGACGTGACGCGCTTCGACGAGGTCGAGGCGCTGGTGAAGCAGGCGGTGTCGCGCTTCGGCGCGCTCGACGTCATGGTCAACAACGCCGGCATCGCCTCCGAAGGCACCGCGCTCGAGGTTCCGCTGCAGGAGTGGGGCAAGACCATCGACACCGACCTGAGCGGCGTGTTCCATGGCTGCCGCGCGGCCTTGCCCGAACTGCTGAAGACGCGCGGCTGCATCGTCAACACCGCTTCCGTGTCGGGCCTGGGCGCCGACTGGGCCATGTGCGCCTACAACGCGGCCAAGGGCGGCGTGGTGAACCTCACGCGCTCGCTTGCGCTCGACTTCGGCAAGCAAGGGGTGCGCGCCAACTCGGTGTGCCCCTCGCTCACGCACACGGGCATGACCGAGGACATGGTCAAGGACAAGGCCCTGGTCGGCAAGTTCATGGAGCGCATGCCGCTGGGCCGCGTGGCGGAGCCGGCCGACATCGCGGCCGTGGTCGCGTTTTTGGCGAGCGACGACGCGCGCTTCGTCAACGGGGCGAACATTCCCGTGGACGGCGGCGTGATGGCGTCGAACGGCCAGCCGCCGCAGTAGCAGCCGCTCAACCCGGAATGTCGGGCTCGACCAGCTGCGCCAGCGCCACCAGCGATTCCTGCCAGCCCAGGTAGCACATCTCGGTGGGAATCATCGCGGGAATGCCTTCCTGCACCACGGCGATCTCGGTGCCGCAGGACACCGCCGTCAGGGTGACGGTGGTCTTCATGGTGCCGGGCAGGTTGGCGTCGTCGAAGCTCGCGTCGTAGACCACGCGCTGGCCGGGAACAAGCTCCAGGTACTTGCCGCCGAACGAATGGCTGTGGCCGCTGCTGAAATTGGTGAAAGACATGCGCCAGGCGCCGCCCACCACCGCTTCCATGCTGTGCACCTTGCCGACGAAACCGAAGGGCGGCAGCCAGCGCTCGAACGCGCCTGGCTCGACGAAGGCACGGTAGAGCCGCTCGGGCGGGGCGCGCAGAACGCGATGCAGGCGCACGGTGTTTGTCTGTGTCTGGGTAGCCATGGTTGGTTTCTCCTGTGGGAAAGGTGCAGAGGACGACCCTCTATGGTTACGTCGAACGAGCCCGCGCAGGATCGACATGCGCAAGGATCGGGGAAAACCCTGAGCCGCCATTCCACCCCCGCGGCCGCCAGCGTGCCTGATCGCGACGCGCGGTCGCGGATACTTTCCCGCCCACTTGTCCATCGCCATGCCCCCGCACGTTCCCCCACCGCCCGCACCCGAAAGCGCCTTGCGCGCGCTCGAAGAAAAGCTCGGCGTCGCATTGCCGCCGGTGCTTAGGGCCCGCTACGCCGCCAGCAACGGCGGCACCTTCGGCGACCCGCGCCAGCGCGACTGCGAGTGGCAGCTGCACCCGGTGTTCGACGCCACCGACCGCAAGCAGATGAAGCGCACGGCCGAAGACATCGCGCACTACACGCGGCTTGCGCTGAAGGACGCGCGCTTTCCGCGCCAGGGCGTCAGCATCGCGCACGACTACTCGCTGATGCGGCAGCTGCTCGTGCTCCGCGACGAGGTGGCCAACGGGATGGCCGACACAGTCTTTCTTTTCGACGTGCACACCGGCGAGTGGTGCGCGCCCTACGCGGCCGACCTGCAGGCCGCCATCGCCCAGGCCCGCGTGCCTGAGGCCGTGCAGCCCGACCCCGCCCGCGCGCTGCCCACGTTCCGCTACTACGCCGACCCTTTCGCCGCGGGCGTGCTGCGCACCTCGGGCGAGAGCTGCCAGTGCTGCGGCCAGGCCACCGGCTACATCTACGACGGCGGCTTCTACGCGGTGGGCGAGGCATCGCACTTCTGCCCGTGGTGCATTGCCGACGGCTCGGCGGCGGCGAAGTTCGAGGGTGAGTTCAACGACGCGGCCGGCGTGGGCAGCGTCGACGGGCCGGGCACCGATGAGGTTAGGTTGCCCGCGAGCGTGGTCGACGAGGTCTCGCAACGCACGCCCGGCTTCTTCAGCTACCAGCAGGAGCGATGGTGGGCGCACTGCAACGACGCGGGCCGATTCCTCGGCGAGATCGAGCACGTGGACGCCGCGCTGCTGGCGTCCGAAGCGGCCAGCGACTTCGTGCGCGACACCTGCGACGCGGCCCACCTGGGCGGCGACACCGATTGGCAGTGGCTGCTGCGCACACCTTCGCGCAAGCGCGGCATCGCGGTGTTCGTCTTCGGCTGCCTGCACTGCGGCAAGCTCGGCGGCTATGTGGACCACAGCTGAGGCATGAACCCCCGCAAGATCGTCATCGGCACGCGCCGCTATGCCTGGGTGGTGCGGCGCATCGACGCCCACTACCTGGTGTTGCGCGTGTGGCCCGGCGAGCGCCAGCGAAAAGACTTTCCGCTGGAGGTGCGCCTGCGCTTCGACGACCCGTGGCTGAACTTCGGCGAGCTGCTCGCCTCGCCGCCCGCGCGACGCGGCGAGGTGTTCCAGCTGGCGCCCGTCACGCCGCACATGGTGCGCGGCACCATCGAGGCGGCGCTGGCGACGGGCTGGGCTTCGGCGCACCCGAGCGACCACCGGCGCTTCGACCGGGGGCCGGACGGCACGCTGACGCCGACGGGAATGCCGGCCGCCTGACGGTCAGGCGGTCACGCGGTCATGCCGTCAAGCCGTCAAGCCGTCATCGCCCCCAGCGCAGCACCATCGGATCGAGCCGCAACGCGGTCTCGATCAGCTCGCGCCGCGTCAGCGGATGCATCGCGGGCCACGGATGGCGCGGTGCCTCGCAGGCGATGACGCAGCCTTCCTTCATCAGCGCCTTGGCCGCGAGAAAGCCCGACTGCCGGTTCTCGTGGTTGATGAGCGGCAGCCAGCGCTGGTAGCGCGCGAAGGCCGCGTCGCGGTCGCCCTGGCGGTGCGCCTCGACGATGGGCCGCAGCCCGTCCGCATAGGCGCCGCCCGTCATCGCGCCGGTGGCGCCGGCCTCCAGGTCGGCGAACAGGGTGATGCCCTCTTCACCGTCCCACGGCCCTTCGATGGCGTCGCCGCCCTCCTCGATGAGCGCGCGCAGCTTGGCCGCCGCGCCGGGCGTCTCGATCTTGAAGTACGCCACCTGCTCGATCTGCCGCGCCATGCGCGCCAGCAACGCGACCGACAGCACGGTGCCGCTGGCCGGCGCGTCCTGCACCATCACCGGAATGCCGATGGCGTCGGACACGCGCGCGTAGAAGGCCTCGATCTGCGCCTCGGGCACGCGGAAGGTGGCGCCGTGGTACGGCGGCATCACCATGACCATGGCCGCGCCCATGTCCTGCGCGCGCCGGCTGCGCGCCGCGCACACGGCGCTCGAAAAATGCGTGGTCGTGACGATCACCGGCACCCGCCCCGCCACGTGCTCGAGCACCGTGCGCGTGAGCAGCTCGCGCTCGTCGTCCGCCAGCAGGAACTGCTCGGAGAAGTTCGCCAGGATGCAGATGCCGTCCACGCCCGAATCGATCATGAAGTCGATGCAGCGCTTCTGGCTGGCCAGGTCGAGCTCGCCCGCTTCGGTGAAGGGGGTGGGCGCCACCGGGAAGATGCCGCGGTAGCGCGGCGCGCGCAGCCCCGCCATCAGGGCATCACCTGCCCGCCGTTCACCTCGATGACTTGGCCCGTGACGTAGCCGCTGGCCGCCGCGCTCGCCAGGAACAGAAAGGCGCCCACGCATTCGTCGGCCGTGCCCAGGCGCCCCATGGGAATGGCGTTGGCGAAGTTCTTCAGCACCTCGGGGCTGGAATGCCCGTCGTGGAAGGGCGTCTCGATGACGCCCGGCGCCACCGCGTTCACGCGGATGTTGTCCTTCACCAGTTCCTTGGCCATGGTGCGCGTGAGGGTCGACACGAAGCCCTTGCACGCCGCGTACAGCCCCGCGCCCGGCCCGCCGCCGGTGCGCGCGGCCTGCGTGGTCACGTTGACGATGGCGCCGCCGCCGCCCGCCGCCATCAGCGGGATCACGCGGCGGCTCACGGCCACCACCGAGCGCGCGTTCAGGCGGAACACGGCGTCGATGTAGTCGTCGTCCGCGTCCACGATGGGCGCGCGCCTGACGAAGCCGCCCGCGTTGTTCACCAGCACGTCGATGCGGCCGAACTCGGCGTGCACGGTCTTCACCATGCGGTCGACGGCGGCAGAATCGGTCACGTCGGCCTGCACCAGCAGCGCGCGGCCGCCCGCGGCCTCGATGTCGCGCGCCACCTGCCGCGCGGCTTCGGCGCTGTCGCGGTAATGCACCGCCACCTGCGCGCCGGCCTGCCCCAGCGCGCGCGCCACCGCGGCGCCGATGCCGGTGCTCGCGCCGGTCACCAGCACGGCCTTGTTCTTCAGATCGTTCATGTCGTCGTGTCTCCTTGTGTTGAAAGCGGGGTCGGGTGCGAGGCTGGAAACCTGGCGCGGCCGCCCCCCGCGTTCACACGGAGGCGGCGGCGATTTCCAGCTGGGTCAGTCGCCGCGCCATGCGGCCGACGAAGTTCTGCGTCACGTGCGGCAGCACGCGCTGCGACGGCACCACGATGCCGACCTGCAGCTGGTCGAGCGCGGGCAGCTCGAAGGGCCGCCAGATCAGGTCGCCGCGCTTCAGGTCTTCGATGAAGGCGATCTTCGAGAAGCACGAGATGCCCTTGCCGGCCATGATCAGCCGCTTGAGCATGGGCGTCGAATTGCAGGTGGCCGCTGGCTCCATGTCGTCCCAGAAGGCCGCGAACTCCGGCGACAGCGCGGCGCTGATGACCGGGTGCGAGCTCGATCGCAGGAACGGGTAGCGCGCGCATTCCTTGAGCGACACGCGCGCATGGTTGGCCAGCGGATGGCCCGGCGGCATGACCACGCCGATGGGCAGGTTGGCCAGCGCCACCGCCGCCACGCCGCCCGGCAGCCGGCTCACGAAGGTCATGCCCACGTCGACCTGGCCCGACATCACCATCTGCGCCACGTCCATGGGCTGCACCGCGGTGATGGTGTACGTCACGGCCGGGAACACCTGCAGGAAGTCTTCCACCGCCGAGGGCAGCATCTCTTCGAAGAACGAGTCCATGGCCGCCACCTTGACGTGGCCGGTGCGCTCGCCCTTGAGCGCGTCGAGCTCGGTGCGCATCACCTGGTATTCGTGCAGGGTTTCCTGCGCGTGCTTCAGCAGGCGCTCTCCGGCCGCGTTGAGCCGCAGGCCGTTGGGCATGCGGTCGAACAGCTCCACGCCCAGCTCGTCTTCCAGCTTGTGGATCTGCCGGTTGACCGCGCTGGCCGCCACGAACAGCCGCTCGGAGGCCTTGCGCACCGAGCCGCAGCTCGCCACCTCGATGAAGTATTTGAGAATGCTGGCGTGCATCAGCCGGCCCTCCCGATCCACGTGCCTTCATCCGGCCAGCCTCGCGCGCTCCAGGGAAATGCCGGGGTGGTCGCAGGCCACGCGCCCCGTGTCGGCCGCGCCGCCGGGCGAGCCCAGCCCGCTGACGTTCGCCGCGAAGAAGTCGCGGTTGATGGCGGTGAAATGTGCCATTTCGGGCGGCAGCCGAAGGTCTTCGTAGATGGCCTGCGTGGGGCAGGCGGACACGCAAACGCCGCAGTCGATGCATTCATCCGGGTGAATGTACAGAGTGCGCTCGCCTTCGTAGATGCAATCGACCGGGCAGCACTTGACGCACGCGCCGTCCTTGACGTCGATGCAGGCGGCGGTAATGACGTGGGGCATGGCATTGAAGGGCTGGCGCCTAGCGGCCCAGCCACTGCGGCTTGCGTTTCTGCTGGAACGCCAGCACGCCCTCGTCGGCGTCCTGCGACTGCAGCGCGCTCACCAGCGCCGGCAGCCGCATGCGGTGCGCCTCGGCCGGCGACAGCGTGCCCGTGCGGCGCACCACCTGCTTGATGGCCTTGAGCGACAGCGGCGCGCAGGCCAGCATCTGCTGCACCCAGCGGTTGACCGCGCCGTCGAGCCCCGCGCGCGGCACCACCTCGTTGACCAGGCCCATCTCCAGCGCGCGCTGCGCCTTCACGCGCTGGCCGGTGAGCATCATGCCCATGGCCTGGCGGTAGGGAATCTGGCGCTGCAGCAGCAGCATGCCGCCGTCCAGCGGCAGGCGGCCGACCAGCGGCTCGGGCAAGCCGAAGCTGGCTTCCTCGCAGGCCACCACGATGTCGCAGCCCAGCACCATCTCGAAGCCGCCGCCCAGCGCGAAGCCGTTCACGCGCGCAATCACCGGCACGTCGAGCGTCTCGCGCAGCGCGATGCCGCCGAAGCCGCCGGGTCGCGCCGCCGCCCAGTACTCGACGCCCTTGAGGTTCGAGGTGTTCTTCAGGTCCGCGCCCGCGCAGAACGATCGCTCGCCCGCGCCGGTGAGCACCACCGCGCGAATGTCATCGCGCGACTCGATGTCGCGCCAGATGCGCTGCAGCTCGGCCTCGGCCGGCAGGTCGATGGCGTTGAGCACCTCGGGCCGGTCGATGGTGACCGTGGCGACATGGTCGGCCACTTCGAAAAGAACGCTCATGCGTCGGCCTCCTCGATGAGCGCGCGCGCCTCGGCCAGCACCTCGGCCGTGTGCTGCCCGAGCCTGGGCGGCTCGCGGCGAATGCCGGCCTTGGCGCCCGACATGTGGATCGGGCTGGCGATGAACTTCAGCGGGCGGCTGGCCGAGGCGTCGCCCTCCAAAATCATGGCGTTGTGCAGCGTTTGCGGGTCGACCAGCGCCTCGCGCATGTCGCGCACGGGCGCGGAGAGCAGGTCTTGTTCTTCGAGCTTCGCGAGCCAGTGCTCGCGCGTGTCGCTGGCAAAGCGCTCGTGGAAGATGGCGTGCAGCGCCGTCTTGTTGGCGAACTGCGCCTTCAGCGTGGCGTAGCGCTCGTCCAGCGAGAGGTCTTCGATGCCCAGCGCCGTGCAGATGTCGCGCAGCGGGTTGGCCTTGAAGGCGCCCACCAGCACCAGCGGCCCGGTCTGCGTGTCGAACACGCCCGACAGCGGCATGGCGGCCCAGTTGACCTCCGAGTCTTCCATCATCACCATGGCCGCCTCCTGCATCTGCATGGCGAGCATGGAGTTGTAGAGCGACACCGAGATCTTCTGGCCCTCGCCCGTGCGCTCGCGCTGCAGCAGCGCCAGCAGGATGCCCTGCACCATGTGCATGCCGGCCGTGTAGTCGGCCAGCGCGGTCGGGTAGATCGACACCGGCACCGAGGCGTCGGCGCGGCGCGCCATCACGCCGGTGAGCGCCTGCGCGAGCACGTCCTGCCCGCCCTTGTGGGCATAGGGGCCGGTCTCGCCGAAGCCGGTGCCCACCGCGTACACGATGCGCGGGTTCAGCCGCTTGCAGTCTTCGTAGCCCAGGCCCAGGCGCTCCATGACGCCAGCGCGGAAGTTGTTGGTGACCACGTCGGCACCGGCAATCAGCGCCTTCACCAGCTCCATCTGCGCCTCGTCGCGCAGGTCGATTTCCACGCTGCGCTTGTTGCGGTTGAGGCTGCAGAAAATCGGGTTGTCGTGGCCCGCCACGGGCGCGAAGGTGGAGCGGCTCAGGTCGCCCGCGCCCTTGCGCTCGATCTTGATCACGTCGGCCCCGTGGTCGGCCAGCATCTGCGTGCACACCGGGCCCATCATCACCTGCGTGAAGTCGATCACGCGGATGCCGTCCAGCGGCAATGCGGCGGTGCTCATGCGGCCTCCCTGGCGGGCTCGGAGAAAGAACGCGCGATGGCGGGCACGTCGGCGTTCGGGCCCTTCTGGTCGCCGGGGTCGGCGCCCTGTGCGCGCAGCGTCTTCTGCAGCTTCGCGATGTCGACCTCGCGCACCGACACACCCGCGTTCAGCGCCAGCGCGGCGGCGGTGCCCGTGGCCTCGCCTATCGCCATGCAGGGCGGGATCTCGCGGGAGATCTTCTGCGCGGCCGAGGTCGCCGAGTAGTGGCGCCCGGCCACCAGCAGGTTCTCCACGCTGCGCGGCAACAGCGTGCGGTAGGGGTAGTAGTAGTCGCGGCCCCGCGCCACGCTGTCGTCGAAGCGGGTGCGCTGCGCCACGTCTTCCTTGGTCATCACGTAGGCCCCTTCGAGCAGGCGTGTCTGGCGGATGCCGGTCTGCGGCGCCATGTCGATCAGCGTGCACTTCGCAAAGCCCGGCAGCTTGGCGCGCACGAACTCGATCACCTTGTGGATGGTGGCGCGGCCCTGCACTTCGGCGCGGGTCAGGTCGCTCACCTTCAGGCCGTCCAGCCCCGGCATGTGCGGGCAGTTGCACCACACCACGCCGGGCAGCGGCGTCTTCAGCCACCACGCCTCCCACGCGCCGCCGAGCATGTGCTTGATCTCGCGGTCCAGCGCCTGCCAGGCCACCGGCTCGTCGCGCTCGAAGCGCTCGGCCTCTTCGGTGTCTACACCACCCAGGCGGAACACGGTGGTCACGATGTAGCTGCCGCTGATGTGCGGCGCGCCGGCCGAGGCGGCCACGTCGAGGTCGCCGGTGGTGTCGATCACCACCTTGCCCAGGATGGCCTCGCGCCCGCCCTTGGTCTCGCACACCACGCCCTTCACCTTGCCGTCTTCCACCAGCGTGCGCGAGAACCACGAGTGCAGCCGCAGCTCGATGCCGGCCTGCAGCACCATCTCCAGCGCGCTGCGCTTCCACGCATCAGGGTCGAAGGCGGCGGCGAAGCAGATGGGGTGCGGCTTCTCCTTGCTGTGAAAGTCGTAGGTGCCCCAGCGCTTCCAGCGCCGCACCGATTCGGGCAGCGTGCCCCACTCCTGCTGGCGCGGGTACTCGGCCAAGCCCAGCGCGGACATGCGCTCGATCATTTCCATGCAGATGCCGCGCACCGAAATTTCCTGCTGGTGGCTGTCCCACATGTCGTCCAGCACCAGCACCATGCCGCCCGAAGCGAGGCCGCCCAGGTGGTTGTAGCGCTCCAGCAGCGTCACGCTCGCGCCGTTGCGCGCGGCGGCCAGCGCCGCCGCCTGGCCGGCGGGGCCGCCGCCGACCACCACCACGTCCGATTCGGCCGCCACCCGCACGTCGTGCGCGGGCTCCTGCATCCAGTCGCCAATACGGCTCATAGCACTATCTCCTTTAGAAATTGGGGGGTGCGGCGGCACGCGAGCCGCCGCGGGTTGCGAATGCGGCGGTGCTCAGTGCACGTTCTCGGGCTGCCAGCGAATGACCCATTTCTCGGCCAGCGTCACCAGCAGGAAGAACAGGCCCGAGAGCGTGGCGCTCATGACGATGGCGGCGTACAGCAGCGGCGAATCGAAGTTGAAGGTGGCCTGCAGGATCATCGCGCCGATGCCCACCGTGGCACCCACCCACTCGCCCACCACCGCGCCGATGACGCACATCGACGCCGCGATGCGCAGGGCCGAGAACAGGTAGGGCAGCGCGTTCAGCAGCCGCAGGCGGAAGAAGATCTCGGTCTTGCTGGCCGACAGCACGCGCATCAGCTCCATCGCCTGCGGGTTGACCGACTCCAGCCCGCGCACCATGTTCACCAGCGTCGGAAAGAAGCACACCAGCGCGGCGATGGTGATCTTCGGCTCCATGCCGTTGCCCATGATGAGCACCAGCACCGGCGCCTTGGCCACCAGCGGCACGGCGTTGAACATCAGCACCACCGGAAAGAAGATGTCCTGCAGCGTCTTGTTGTGCACGAACACGGTCGCCACCGCAATGGCCGCGAGGTTGCCGAGCACGAAGCCGCCGGCCGCCTCCATGGCCGTGGGCAGCAGGTTGTCGAGCAGCACCGCGCGCTTGGCGTAGAGCGTTTCCAGCACGGCCCACGGCGTGGGCGCGATGAAGGGCTTGACGTCGAACACCGCAATCACGGCCCACCACAGGAAGATGAGCCCGACGATGCCCAGCGCGGGCAGGATGCGGCGCCGCCACAGGCGCTTTTGCCGCGCGGCGGCCCAGGCCTGGTACTCGGGGTCTGCCGGCGCGGTGAAGGCGCCGGGCACGGCGGAGTCGAGGGAACGTGTGTTCATGGCAGTCGGCCTCAGCAGGTTTCCAGCACGCGCCGCAGGTGGCTTGTGAGGCGAACGAATTCGGGGGTCTCGCGCATTTCGAGCGTGCGTTCGGCGGGCAGCCCGACCGGCACGATCTCGCGCACGCGCCCGGGGTTGGCCGCGAGCATCAACACGCGCTGGCCGAGAAAGGCGGCCTCGTGGATGCTGTGGGTCACGAAGAGAATGGTCACGCCCGTCTCGCGCCACACGCGCAGGATTTCTTCGTTGAGCCGGTCGCGCGTGATCTCGTCGAGCGCGCCGAAGGGCTCGTCCATCAGCAGGATCTTCGGGTCGCTGGCGAGCGCGCGGGCAATCGAAACGCGCTGGCGCTGGCCGCCCGACATCTCGTGCGGAAAGGCATTGGCACGGTCCTTCAGCCCCACCAGCTCGAGCAGCTCCTGCGGCGAGCGGCGGCCCTTGCGGCTCGCGCCGCCGCCCACCTGCAGCGGCAGCTCCACGTTCTGCAGCGCCGTGCGCCAGGGCAGCAACGCCGCGTCCTGGAACACGAAGCCGATATCGCGGTTCTTGCGCGCGGCCTGCGGCGTGGACGACAGCACCTCGATGTGGCCGCGGCTGGGTTGCAGCAGGTCGGCCACCACGCGCAAAAAAGTCGACTTGCCGCAGCCCGAGGGGCCCAGCAGCGTGAGGAACTCGCCCTGCGCCACGTCGAGGTCGAGGCTCTTGATGGCGGTGACGTCGCGGCGCTCGGTGAAGAAGCGCACGCCGATGTCGCGGCACGCGATGGCCGGGGCCGATGCGCGAACGGTTTCCAGAACGGCGGCCATCGCGTCAGCCCTTCATGGCGCGCGCGGCGGCGGTGGCCTTCATCGCGTCGAGCGAGATCACGTCTTCCACCCTGGGCGTGCGCGCGGTGAACTGGCCCAGCTCGGCATAGGTGGCAATCTGCTCCTGCCACACGGCCGGGTCCATCGCGCCCCAGCCCTGCGTCTGCGCGGCGCCGCCGAAGGCGTACTCCAGCATGGCGTCGACCGCCACGCGCTCGTCCTCGCGCTTGAGGTTGGGGTATTCCTTCACCAGCATGTCCACCGCCGCGTCGCGGTTGGCGCGCACGTGGTGCCAGCCCTTGGCCGTGGCGCGCAGGAAGGCCTCGATGACCTTGGGCTGCGTCTCCAGCGTCCTGGTCGACGCGTAGTACGGCAGCGCGTACAGCCGCACGCCCGCGTCCCACTGCGTGAGCGTGGCGATGTCGGGGCCCAGCACCTTGATGGCGGTGGTGTTGGTGAGCCAGCCCGTCACCACGTCGACCTGCCCGGTGAGCAGCGGCGACATGTCCGCGCCGATGGAGATCACCTTCACGTCCTTCTCGGCGATCTTGTTCTTGGCCAGCAGCGCGCGCAGCAGGATGGCCGCGGTCGACGGAATGCCCACGCGCTTGCCCACCAGGTCGGCCGGCTTGCGCACCGGGTTCTTCGCGAGCGAGAAGTAGGTGTACGGGTGCTTCTGCGCGCCCACGGCGAAGCACTTGATGGGCAGGCCCTGCGACACGGCCAGCATGATCGACGGGCTGGAGGACACCTGCCCGACCTCGTAGCGGCCCGAGGCGATGATGGCCACGCCGTCGATGTTGGGGCCGCCCGGCTGGATCGCGAAGTCGATGCCTTCCTGCTCGTAGAAGCCCATGCGCTTGGCGACCACTTCGCCGATCTGGTTGCCCCCCACGATCCAGCCCAGCTGCATGTTGATGCGCGCCTTGCCCTGCGCGAAGGCGTCGACGCTGAGCAGGCCGCCGGCGGAGAGTCCGCCAGCGATAAGGGACGTCTTCAGGAGACTTCGGCGACCGGGGTCCCGGAGATGGGCCATGGCGAATTCCTTTGGGATGCGATGAGGTGAACGGATGCTAGGAGCGCGCGGCGAGCGCACCAAGCACCGTTTTTCGCAACGGGCGAACTAAAAAATAGGTCCCCTTGCGCTTCCCCAATGACATCGCGGTGCATGCGGTGCACCGGCGTGCACCACATGCGGGAAAACGTGAATCCCGCGGCTAGAAAAGTCCTTGCTGCGCGGTCGTCAGCGCCATGAAGCTTTCGCCCATCGGCTGCAGGATGGCGTCGGCGATCGGCTGCAGCTGCTTGCTCAGGTAGTGCTCGTAGTCGATGCGGGAGTGGCGCGTTTCCAGCGGCTCGGGGCCGTTGCGCGTCATCACGTACTGGATCCAGCCGCCGTTCTGGTACTGCATGGGCCGGCCCACGCTGGCGTTGTATTCGTCGGCGATGCGCGCCGCGCGCACCTGCGGCGGCACGTTGACCAGGTAGGCATCCAGCCGGTGGCGCAGGCGCTTGCGGTAGATGAGCAGGTCGTCCTTGCCGCCGGCCAGCGTGGCGCGCGCGTAGTCGGTCACGAAGGCCTTATAGGGCTCGCCCTGGAAGATGCGCGACAGCAGCCCTTCCTGGAACTGGCGCGCCAGCGGGGTCCAGTCGCTGCGGGCCATTTCCAGGCCGCGGTAGACCATTTCTTCCTTGCCCGCGGCGTCGGTGCTCAGGCCCGCGTAGCGCTTCTTGCTGCCCACGTCGGAGCCGCGGATGGTGGGCATGAAGAACTTGCTGTAGTGCGTGTCGAACTCGATCTCCAGCAGGTTCTGCAGGCCCTGCTCCTCGCGCAGCGTGCGCGTCCACCAGGCATTGATGTCGCGCACCAGTTCGGCAGCGACGGCGTGCGCCTCTTCGTTGCTGTGCGTGCGGCGCAGCCACACGAAGATGGAGTCGGTGTCGCCGTAGATGGCCTCGTAGCCGCGCTGCTCCACGAAGTCGCGCGTGAGCTTCATCATCTCGTGGCCGCGCAGCGTGATGGCCGACACCAGCCTCGGGTTGAAGAAGCGGCACTCGGAAGCGCCCAGCACGCCGGCGAACGAGTTCATGAGCAGCTTCAGCGCCTGCGACAGCGGCTCGTTCTTCACGCGCTTGGCCTCGTCGCGCGCGCGCCAGAGCGTGGTCACGATCTCGGGCAGGCAATGCCTGTCGCGCGAGAAGACGGTGCCTTCGGGCCCCTTGACGAGCGGCGCCGGGTCTTTCGCGTTCGAGCCCTCCACGAAGCCCACGGGGTCGACCAGGAAGGTGCGGATGATCGACGGGTACAGGCTCTTGTAGTCAAGCACCACCACCGAGTCGTAGAAGCCCGGCCTGGAGTCCATCACGTAGCCGCCGGGGTAGGCCTTGCTCGCGATCTCGCCCACGCTGGGCGCGACGTAGCCCAGGCGGTGCATGCGCGGCAGGTAGTGGTGGCTGAACGCGGCAATGGAGCCGCCGAAATGGTCTGCCTGCAGGCCGGTGGCGTGGGCGCGTTCCATCATGAACTGCAGCAGCTTCGCCTTCTCGAAGATGCGCAGCACCAGCTCGCAGTCCTTGATGTTGTAGGTTGCGAGCGCGGGCTTGTCGTGCTGGTAGCGCCGCTCGATCTCGGCCATCTTGTCGTACTCGTCGCCGATGGCCTTGCCCTCGCCCAGCAGCGTTTGCGACACCGTCTCCAGGCTGAACGAGGGAAAGCTCCACACCGCCGCCTTGAGCGCGTCGATGCCGTCGATGACCACCCGCCCGGGCGTGGGTGCGAACAGGTAGCCCTGCTTGCCCGGATGGGTGCGCCAGTCGATGGGCCGGCGCTCGCGCCCGAGCAGGAATTGCACGCCGCACTGGTCGGCGGTTTTCTGCAGCACGCGCAGGTCGAACTGGATCACGTTCCAGCCGATGACGACGTCGGGGTCGTTGCGCGCGAACCAGTCGTTGAGCGACTCGATCATGGCCTTGCGCGAGGCGCAGTAGACGAGCGCGAAGTCCATAGGCCCGGTGTGCTCGGACGAGTCGCGCGGCTCGGCCGGTGGCTCGCCCAGCATGAAGACGACGCGCTCCTGCATGCCGTCGAGCGCGATGGAGTAGAGCGCTTCGTCCTGGCTGGTCTCGATGTCCAGCGACACCACCTTCAGCACCGGGCGATAGCCGGGCGCGGGCTTGAGCCTGCAGTCGACGAGCACCGAGCGCTCCACACGGCCGCCCTCCACGCGCACGCCGGCGGTGATGAAGCGCTCCATGAGGTAGCGGTCGTGCGGCCGCACGTCGGCCTCCAGCAATGGAATGCCCTGCGGCTCCAGGGCGCGCGCCAACCGGCCGAGCTGGCGGAACTGCTTCGCGTAGAGGCCGACGACGGGGTCTTGCTGGAAGGTCTTGAGCTCGAGTTCGCGCAACTGGATGCCCGGCGTGCCCGGCATGCCCGCGAGCTCCGCCTCCACCGCGGCCCTGTGCCGGGCGGCGACGAAGGCGACGGAGGTCTGCGAGGTCAGCAGCACCTTCACCGGGCCCGCGTCCGTGGCCAGCCAGTACTCGAGTTCGGTGCCGGCCGGGGCATCGCGCCAGTTGCGCGTGAGGATGAAGCCGTTAAGTTCGGTAGACGGCACGGCGGCTTGAAGAATCGGGTGAGGCGGGAGGGTGGGCTGTTCGGCTTTGTCAGCCTTTTTGGCAGCGCCGATTTTCGCCCGGTTGTGCTCTGTTGTGGCCGGTTGCGCCCGCGCGGCGAGCGGAATCTAGCGCGTGCCCGCGCCCTCGATGTCGTGCGCGAACTTCTGCAGCAGCCGCACCAGATCCTCGAAGTCCTGCGGCTCCCATTTGTCGAAAATCGCGCGCGCCAGGCGTTCGCGCGCCGTATCGACCGCATCGGTCATGGCCTTGCCCTTGGGCGTGACGACGGCCTCGCGCACGCGCCGGTCGTGCACGCCGCCCTGCCGCTCGACGAGGCCTAGGCTCTCGAGCTTCGCGACCTGCCGGCTGACCGTGGTGTGGTCACGCCCCGCGCGATCGGCAAGCTCGACCACGCCGATGGGCCCGACGCGCTCGATGCCCACCAGCAGCGGAAACAGCGCGCGGTCCAGCGAAATACCCGCCTCGCGCACCATCGCCTCGTCGCGCTGCGGGCGGTTCATGACGCTCACCACGGTCAGCAACGCTCCGTGCAAAGCCCGCAATTGCGCGGAGATGTGTGCATCTTGCACATTTATTTTCTTTGGCATAGCATCCGCTCCTATTGAGTGCATATTACACACATCGGAGCTTTCCATGACCCAGAACCCTTCTGCAGACGTGCTGATCTGCGGCGCCGGCGCGGCCGGCCTCACGCTCGCCATCGACCTCGCGCGGCGTGGCATTTCGTTCCGGCTGATCGAGAAGATGGGCGCGCCCTTCCAGGGCTCTCGCGGCAAGGGCATCCAGCCGCGCACGCAGGAGGTGTTCGAGGACCTGGGCATGCTCGATCGCGTCGTGGCGGCCGGTGGCCTGTACCCGCCCTCGCGGGAGTACCGCGCCGACGGCAGCCATGTCGATTCACCGGTGATGACGCACGCCGCGCCCACGCCCTCGGAGCCCTATGGCGCTCCGCTGATGCTGCCGCAGTTTCTTACCGAAGGCGTGCTGCGTGAGCGACTGGCGGAACTGGGGCACCGGCCGGAGTTCGGCTGCGAGCTGGTCGGCTTCGAGCAGGACGACAGCGGGGTCACGGCGCATTTGATCGGCTCGAATGGGGAAGAAACGCTGCGCGTGCGCTTCCTCATTGGCGCCGACGGTGGCCGCAGCTTCGTGCGGCATGCGCTGGACATCGGCTTCCCCGGCAAGACGCTGGGCGTGCGTGCCGTGGTGGCCGATGTGGTGCTGTCGGGCCTGGGCCGTGAGGCTTGGCACCGCTTCAACGAAGGCGACATGGGCACGCAGATGTCGCTGTGCCCGCTCGCCGGCACGGAGCTGTTCCAGTTGCAGGCGCCGATTCTGCTGGAAGGCGACATCGATCTTTTCGCGCCGGGCCTGAACGCCATGGTCGCCACGCGCACGGGGCGCACGGACATCGAGATCCGTTCGGTCTCGTGGGCCTCGGCCTTCCACATGAACGCGCGGCTGGCGGACCGCTACCGCGCGGGCCGCGTGCTATTGGTCGGCGATGCAGCGCACGTGCATCCGCCCACTGGCGGCCAGGGCCTGAACACCAGCGTGCAGGATGCCTACAACCTCGGCTGGAAACTGGCGGCCGCTGCGGTCGGTGCGCCGCTGGCCTTGCTCGACAGCTACGAGGAAGAACGCCGGCCCATCGCCGCGGAAGTGCTCGGGCTGGCCACCCGACTGCTCGTCGATGCGAAGCGCGGCGAGATGCAGCGCGGCCGGGAGGTGCATCAGCTGGACATCGGCTACCCCGAGTCATCGCTTGCGATGGAAGCGCCGGCGCGCACGCAGGGCCTGCGCGCGGGAGACCGTGCACCCGATGCGCCGGTGACAGGTGCCGCGGGTCAGCCGACGCGGTTGTTCCAGCTGTTCAAGGGCGCGCACTGGACGCTGCTGGGCTGGGAGACCGACAGGCGCGATGTGCCGCCGCGTGCGAGGCTGCACATTCACACGTTCGGTGATCGCGGTGACCTGCGCGACGATGGCGGCCACTTTCGCGATGCTTACGCGCTCTCAGTTGGCGATTGGGTTTTGGTGCGGCCCGACGGCTACGTGGGCGCCATCGTGGCGGCCGCGCATGTCGAGGTGCTCGAAGGCTATCTGCAGCGCGTCGGCTGCGGCGCAGCGCGCTGAGGCAAACGACAGCGGCCGAGCGCAGGACGCGAGGCGAGAAGCTTGCCCGAAGCAGACGCATTCACCGTCGTTTGTGCGCAAGCTGCCCTGTCAGGTGTTCACCTCCGGCGGTCCGCTCGAAGTCGCGGCAGCGTTCAATCCGCTTTCTCCCGCGATGTCGTGAAAGAGTTCGCGCGAGGCGAAGTACCAGCGCCCGTCCGCCTTGACCAGCCGGTCGGCGTAGGTGCCGGCCACCGCAATCACGGGCCCCGCGGTACTGTCGCGCACGACAAGAAAGTTCGAGCGCACGGAGGCCGAAACACCTTCCAGCTCGATCACGATGTTGCAGGTCAGGTGCTTGCGCCGCGCGCCCTCCCTCGGCACGGGCACGAGGCCGTCGAGCAGCGCTTCGATGGCGGGCCTGCCCGTCGCCCTGCCGTTGCGCGAGATCCATTCGCCGTTCTCCGCAAAGAGCCGCGCGAACGCGCCGAGGTCGCGGGCGTCGAGCAGGAAGCAGTAGCGCGCGAGCAGCTCGCGAATCTCCTCCCGCTCCTGCAGCGCCAGCAGGGTCATGGTGCGAACTCCTGCTGGGGCGCGGCCAGGGCGTCGGCCGCGGCCCCGTCGTGCACGGGCAAGATCGGATGCCGCGTCATCGTCAGGCACACCGTGACGCCGATGAGCAGCAATGCACCGGCGATGAAGAAGGCCACGTCGTAGCTGCCGGTCATCGACACCACATAGCCCGTGACGATGGGCGCGAGCACGCCGAAGAGGTTGCCGCCGGTCACCAGGAACCCGTGCGCCTTGCCCGTGTTGGCGGGGTTGGGCAAGAGGTCGCTGGCCAGCGCGATATTGAGGCCCACCGAACTGCCGATGCTGGTGAGCGACAGCGAGAACAGCGCGAGGATCAGCGTGATGTCGTTGACCCACGGCGTCGCCAGGATGCACGACGAGCACAGCAGCATGGTCGCCACCAGGTTGCGCCGCCGGCCCGAATTGACCGGTGCGTTTCGCAGCAGCCGGTCGCTGAGCCACCCGACGAAGATCGTGCCGGGCACGGCCACCGCATAGGGGATGGCGGTGTAGAAGCCGGTCTTCAACACGCCCAGGCCGCGCGTGGCCTGCAGGTAGCTCGGCAGCCACGACAGGAACAGGTAGACCGTGTACACCGCGCAGCCCTGGACGATGAACAGGCCCCACAAGGTGCGTGAGCGCATCAGCGCCGAGAGCGAATCGCTCACCGCGGCCTGCACCGAACCACCTCGCTCCGCGAGGATCTGCGCACGCTCCTGCGCGCCGATGAAGCCGGCCTCCTCCGGCGACCGGTACAACAGCAGCCAGGCCACCACCCATGAGAAGCCGATGGCCGCCGCCAGGTAGAAGCCGCCACGCCAGCCGAGCTCGCCGACCACGTAGCCCATCACCAGCGACCCCAGGGCCGGGCCCGCATAGCCGCCGCAATTGAAGACGGTGGTCGCCAGGCCACGCTCGCGCGCGGGCATCCATTCGCGAATGGTGCGCGCGCCGGCCGGATAGGTCGAGGCCTCGCCGAAGCCGAGCACCAGCCGCGAAAGGCACGCGCTCACGAAGCCGCCAGAGAGCCCGGTGAGCACCGTCGCAGCCGAGAAGATCGCCATGCCTGAGGCGGTCGCGCGCCGCGTGCCGATGCGGTCCACCAATGCGCCCCACGGCAGCACGAACAGCAGGTAGGACCAGAGGAATGCCGAGAACAGATAGCCGAGCTGGATCGTCGACAGCCCGAACTCCTTGGCGATCGGTTGCGCCGACACCGAGAGCACCACGCGGTCGATGTAGTTGATCGAGCAGCCGGTGAAGAGAAGCAGGTAGACCAGCGTCCTGCCGGGTTTGAGTGTCATGGTGCGGCTCCTGCTGGCATGTCTTCCCGCGCCTGCGCGACGACGCGGAACATCGTTCGTTTCGTGTTCGTGAAGTGGGGCCGCGCGATGCCGCTCCATGCGGTGGCGCGCACCGCGAGCCAGGGCGGCGAGCCCAGCACGTCTTCGCGCAACAGGTCGTAGCAGGCCAGCGACAGCGGCCCGCCGCCGTGGTTGAGAAAGCGCGTCGCCCGCACGCAGCCGGGCACCGCGGCCAGGCCGGGCATGTGCTCGGTGTCGTACCAGCGCGCGATCTCGTCGAGCCAACCGGCCTCGGGATCGGTCTCGACGACGTAGTGGAAACGCGGGCACTCACCGGCGGCGGCGCCGGCGATGTCGAGCTTCGGTTCGAGCGCGCAAGCACGCACATGGCTCGACCAGTCGCACCTTGCGCCGAATGCCGCGGCCAGAGCTTCGCCGTCGGGTGCTTCGGCCGCCTGCGACTGCAGGTAGACATAGGCCTGCGATCCATCGAGGCTGAGCGCCGCGCGCCGCAGCGTCACCGCCGCGGCAACGCTCGCGCCGAGGCCCGCGCAGAACGCGGTGACATCGGCTTCGATGTGCGTTGCCGCAGAAGGTGCAGCGCGCATCTGCAGGAGAACGATGTGGGCTCGGGTATCGGGCATGGGCATGGGCATGGGCATCAACATCAATCGGGCTTGATCTTCTTGGCGCGGACCACCGCGCCCCATTTGGCGCTGTCGCGCGCCAGCAGCGCGCTCAGTTCGGCCGGGCTGGACGGTGCGGGCTCCGCGCCGGAGGCCATCAGGCGGCCCTTGACGCCCTCGTTGGCGAGCGCGCGTCGCACGGCCTGGTTCATCGCGTCGGCCACGCCCACCGGCGTTCCCTTGGCTGCGAAGAGCGCATACCAGTTGTCCGAGTCGACGCCGGCGATGCCCATCTCCTGGAAGGTCTGCACGTCGGGCAGCAGCGGATGCCGCTTCGAAGCCGCGATGCCGATCGGCTTGAGCTTGCGGCTGGTGATGAACGGCAGGAGCCCCGGAATGTCGCCGAAGAAGCCGTCCACGTGCCCCGCGAGCACGTCGGTGATGGCCGGCGCCGCGCCCTTGTAGGGCACGTGCAGCAGCGGCGTCTTCGTGGCGTCCGAGAGCAGTTCCATCGCCAGGTGCGGCACGCTGCCGGTGCCCGACGAGGCGAGCGTCAACGGCTGCCTGCTCTTCTTCGCGGCGGCGACGAATTCCGCGCCCGTGTTGTAGGGCGCGTTGGCGCCGACCACCAGCACTTCGACATTGCGCACGACCAGCGAAATGGGGCTCAGGTCCTTCGCCGGGTCGTACATGAGCTTCTCGTACAGCGAGGGGTTGATCGCCACCGCGCCCACGCTGGTGAGCCACAGCGTCTGCCCGTCGGGCGCCGAGCGCGACACGTACTCCGCCGCGATGCCTCCATTGGCGCCGGCCTTGTTGTCGACGATGACCTGGTGCCCGGTTTCCTTGCCGAGTTGCTCGGCGATGGCGCGGGCCACGAAGTCGACCGGACCGCCCGGCGGAAACGCGACCACGATGCGCGTGATGCGGTCCTGCTGCGCGTGCGCCGGAAGGCCCGTGGCCACGAGGGCGGCGGCCGCAAGGCCGCGCAGGCAATGGCGTCTGTGAACAAACACATGCTTCATCCGGTGTCTCCTGTTGTTCTTGCGGAAATGCTCAGTCGCAGCGCACCGACATGCCGCCGTCGACCACGATCTCGGTGCCCGTGACGAAGCGCGCCTCGTCGGACGCAAGAAAGAGCGCGGCCGCGGCGGTGTCGCGCCCGTCGCCCATGAAAGGCAGCGGAATGCGTGCCTGGCGCTGCCTGAGCAGCGCCTGCACGTCGCCACCCGCGCGCTGGCCGGCCAACCGCGTCTCGACCATCGGCGTGTGCAGCTGGCCCGGCACCACCGTGTTCACGCGAATGCCCTGCCCCGCGTACTGCACCGCGAGCACGCGCGTGAACTGCATCACCGCGGCCTTGGTGGATGCGTAGGCGATCTGCGCGGCGCCGGTCCAGCGTGTGGCCGAGGTCGATGCCAGGTTGACGATGGCGCCACCGCCCTGCGCGAGCATGTGCGGCAGCACATGCTTGCAGGTGAGAAACACGCTTTTCAGGTTGTGGTCGACCTGCGCGTCCCACACCGCTTCGGTCATCTCGACCGGCCCGCCCCTGGCCGAGCCACCGACGTTGTTCACCAGCACGTCGATGCGCCCGAAGCGCGCCATGCATTGCGCGACCATGGCTTCGATCGATGCGGCCTGCGTCACATCGCAGGCGCCGCTCGCGAAGATGCCGCCGGCCTGCGCGATGAGTTCGGCCGTCTCGCCCATGCGCTCGACCTCGCGGTCCACGCCGAACACCTGCGCGCCTTCCTGCGCGAAGCGCACGGCGATGGCGCGGCCATTGCCCCAGCCATGGCCGACCGAACCCGCGCCGGTGACGAGCGCGACCTTGCCGCCGAGGCGGCGCGCCGAGGGCTGGAACAGGTCCGTCGCAACCGTGGTTGTCGTCGTGGATGTGGTTGTTGATGTGGTCATGCGTCGAAGCGGTAGAAGTCGAGGGGGTTGCGCACCAGGATCTGCGTGCGCAACGCGTCGTCCGGCGCGATCTGCGCCAGCGCATCGACGAGCACGCCGTCGTCAGGCACGTGGTGGTGGTTGGGGTGCGGCCAGTCGGTGCCCCACAGGCAGCGTTCGGGAAACTCGTCGGCCAGCAGGCGCGCGAGTTCGATGCCCTGCGCATAGTCCGCGTCGTCCGAAATGCGGTCGATGCCGCTCAACTTGACGCGAAACAACGTGTTGCGCAGCAGCGTACGCAGCGCCGCGAAGTCGGCATGGCCCGCGCCGAGCGAGGCATCGACGCGGCCGATGTGATCGATGACCACGGGCACCGCGCTGCGGGCAAGCGGCGCGGCCAGCGCGTGCACCAGGCTGCTTTCGAAATGCACCTGCAGGTGCATGCCCAGGGGCGCGAGCCGGCGCGTGAAGGCGACGATGTCTTCCACGCTGCCCGAGGCCCCCAGGTGCTTCATGAAGTTGAAGCGCACGCCGCGGAACCCGGCCGCGGCGAGGCGCGAAAGCTCGGCGTCGGAGATGTCCAGCGGCACGAGCGCCACGCCCAGGTAGCGTCCGCCGCCGGCGGCAATCGCATCCTCGACGGCGCGGTTGTCGAAGCCGTGCACCAGCGACTGCACGATCACGCAGCGCTCGATGCCCAGGTGTTCGTGCAGGGCGAAGAGCTTTTCCTTCGGCGCGTCCGCGGGCGTCCAGGCCAGCGTGTCGGAAAAGGGAAAGCGCGCGGCCGGCCCGAAGACATGCACGTGCGCGTCGCAGGCACCGGGCGGCAGCCTCAGGCGTGGCGCGGAAGGCCGCGGGTTGTAGGTCAAGGTGGTTGGCATGTCGTTGTCTCTCAGTGAATTGTGTTGCGGCGCCCCTCGCTCGATATCTGCTTTTTCCGGATATCAGCTATCCGTAAAATGCATTCGCATGGACTTCACCCGCTTGAACTATTTCGTCGCCGTCGTCGAGTCGGGCAGCTTCAGCCGCGGGGCGGCCTCGCTGCACATGTCGCAGCCCGCGCTGAGCCGGCAGATCCTCCTGCTCGAAGAAGAAGTCGGCCAGCCGCTGCTGGTTCGCACGGGCCGCGGCGTCGAGGCGACCGAGTCGGGCCTTGCGCTGCTTGCGCATGCGCGCACCATCCTCGAGGCGGCCGAGCATGCCCGGGCCGACATGCAGGAGCGGCGTGCGAGCCCGCACGGCCGTGTCGTGATCGGCCTGCCACCGCGCGTGGCGCACGTGCTCGCGGCCGACCTGGTGGAACGCTTTCGGGCGAAGTTTCCCGACGCCGTCATCAGCGTGGTCGAGGGCCTGAGCATCCGGCTGCGCGAATGGCTGGTGGCAGGCAAGCTCGACCTGGCCATCCTGTTCGACCCGCCGCCCTCCCCCCAGATGCAGGAGGAAACGCTGGCGCGCGAACCGCTGATCGTGATCGGCCCGCAGCCGCTGCCGCGCCGCATGAAGCTGGTCGATGTGACCGCGCTGCCGCTCGTGATGCCGAGCGGGCCGAACGCGCTGCGCCAGTTGCTCGAGCGCGAGACCAAGCCGCGCGGCATGCCGCTGTCGATCGTGGCGGAGGTCGACTCGGTGCAGACCGTGCTGTCGCTGGTGGCGCGCGGCGTGTCGTACACCGTGTTGCCGCAAAGCGCGGTGCGCCTCTGGACCTACGACAAGCCGCTGCATCGCGCGGCCATCCATGCGCCGGCCATCCGCAACCGCATCGTGCTCGCCATTCCGAAGGCGCGGCCCGCCACGCGAACCAGCCGTTGGGCCGCGCAGGTGCTGCGCGAGCTGGCGCTCGAACACTACGGCAGCGTCAAGGCCGAATGAACCGCCGGGCTCAGTGCCCGATCTCGAGCGCCACGAGAAATCTCGACACCATGTTGTAGGCGCCGATGGTGACCATCGCATCGACCACCTGCTGCGACGTGAAGCGCTCGCTGACCCGCTGGTACAGCGCGGCCGGCACATCGATGCCGCGCGTCATCGCATCGGTGAGTTCGATGAGCAACGCCTCGTCGCTCGACAGGCCCGCCCCGATGGCGGACGGGTCCGACAGCGCATCGACGGCCGCCTGGGAAGCACCCGCCTGCAGCGCGATCGGCACGTGCGCGTCGTATTCGTAGCGCGCACGGTTGAGCACCGCCACCCGCAGGATGACCAGTTCGCGTGCCGCCTCGGGCAGGCTGTTGTGGCGCCGCACGGCCGTCAGCAGCTGTTCCCAGCCGTGGGCCATGGGCGGGCTGTTGAGCAGCACCTGGTAAAGCGGCGAGACGCGGCCGCGCTGCTTGGCAATCTCGGCCTCGAGCGTGGCGAGTTCGGGGCGGCTTCCGGGTTCGATGGGAGCGATGCGCATGGTGGTGGTGTCGGTTCGGGGAGTGAAGGTGAACAAGGGAAACACGCTGTCCGCCGCGTTCAGATCATCGGCGTCGTCGCGCCATCCATGGCAATGGTGGCGCCGGTCACGTAGCTTGCGCGCGGCGATGCAAGAAAGACCACCATGTCGGCGATCTCCCGCGGCTCGGCGGGCCGGCCCAGTGGCAGCGCGGCGCCGGGCGCGGCCGGTGGGGGCCGGCCTTCGAGCGAGGCCAGCCGGGCTTCCGCCTCATGCCGTTGGCGCAGCCGGTCGGTGGCGACCTGGCCGGGGTTCAGTGCGTTGATGCGCACGCCCTGGCGCGCATACGCGGCGGCCATGCCGGCGCTCGCGAGCAGCAGCGCCGCATTGGCGGCGCCACCAGCCAGGTGAGTCGGGTTGGCGACCTTGCCACCCGCGCCGACGACGTTGACCACGCAGCCCGCGCCGCGCGCCGCCATGCGCTGCACGGCCGGCGACATGATGTGGATGTAGCTGAAGAACTTCGCCTGCATCGCGTCGTTCCAGGCGGCGGCATCGAGTTCATCGGGTGGCCTGCGCCTGGCGGCCCCGGCGCAATTGACCAGCACGTCCAGCGGGCCGAACCCGGCCCCGGCCTCGGCCGCCTCGGCCGACTCCAGCGCGGCGAGCGCAGACGCCGGATCGCGCAGGTCGGCGGCGCGCCACAGCACGCGGCCGCCCGCGTCCAGCGACTGCGCGGCGGCGCACAGGGCGGTTTCGTCCCGCGACAGCATCGTCACCTTCGCGCCCTCCGCCAGGAATGCCTGCACGCAGGCAAAGCCGATGCCGCGGCTGGCGCCCGTCACGAGCACATGGCGCCCCGCCAGTCCGAGGTCCATGCTTCAGCCTCTCTTCTCGAGCAGGCCGCCGTCCACCGGCAGGATCACGCCCGTGATGTAGCGCGCCTCGTCGGACGCGAGAAACAGCGCCGCATTCGCGACGTCCCACGCCGTGCCCATGCGGCCCATCGGCACCAGCGCCTCGCGCTCGGCGCGGATCACGTCGCGCGACACGCCGCGTTCCTGCGCGCGGCGCTCGATGGCCATGGGCGTGTCGATCAAGCCTGGCAGGATCACGTTGGCGCGGATGCCGTGACGCGCGTTCTCCATCGCGATGTGCTGGGTCATGGTGTTGACCGCGCCCTTGCTGGTCTTGTAGGTGATGCTGGGGCGAGCGGCGAGCGACGAGGTCGAGGAGATGTTGACGATGCAGCCCGACTGCCGCTCGATCATGTGCGGCAGCACGTGCTTGCAGGTCATGAACATGCCCTTCAGGTTCATCGCCATGATGGTGTCCCAGGCGTCGGCATCCATCTCGACGGTCTTGCGGTCGCCTTTGGAGCGCCCCACGTTGTTGTGCAGGATGTCGATGCGGCCGTGGCGCTCGATGCATGCGGCGGCGATGGCGGCGCAGTCGGCCTCGCGGGTGATGTCCGCGCGCAGCACCGAGGCGCTGCCGCCCAGGGCGGCGACGGCTTCTCGCGTGCTCTCGGCCCACGCTTCGTTGATGTCCACCAGCAGCAGCGTGGCGCCCTCCTGCGCGAAGCGTTCGGCGGTCGCGCGGCCGTTGCCCACGGTGTCGCCGGGCTGCTGCCCCGCGCCCACGATGATGGCGATCTTGCCTTGCAGTCTTCCTGTGCCCATGTCGGTTCCGTTCTTCATGTCTGTGGGATCAATCGATCGTGATGTGGCCGTCGGTGACGACCTTGCGCCAGCGCGCTTCTTCGGCGCGCATGAACTTCGTCATGTCCTGCGGTGTGTTGACGGCGACGGTGAGGCCCTCGCCGGCGAGCCGCTCGCGGTAGGCCGGCGCCTCGGCCGCCTTGCGCAGCGCGGCGTTGAGCCGGTCGAGCAAGGCGCTGGGCGTGCCGCCCGGCGCAAAGATCGCGTACCAGACCTCCGCGCTGTAGCCCGGCAGCGTTTCCGCGATGGCCGGCACGTTCTTGTAGGCCGCGGAGCGCTGCGGCGAGGTGACGGCCACCGCGCGCATCTTTCCGCTCTCGACGAATTTCGCCACGCCGCCCGCGGTGCCGAACACCATGTCGATCTGCCCGCCGAGCAGGTCGGTGTACGCCGGCCCCGCGCCGCGGTAGGGCACATGCGTGATGTCGATCTGCGCCATGCTCTTGAAGAGCTCGCCCGCGAGGTGAACGGCCGAGCCGTTGCCCGATGAGCCGTAGTTCAGCTTGCCGGGGTTGGCCTTGGCGGCCTTGACCAGGTCGGCAATCGTCTTGTACGGGCTGTTGGGGCGGGTGACCAGCACGTTGGGGCCGTGGCAGATCAGGCCCACTTCGGTGAAGCCCTTCTCCGTGTCGTAGGGCAGGCTCTTCACCAGCGACGCGTTGATGGCGAGCGCGGAGGTGGTCAACAGCAGCGTGTAGCCGTCGGGGGGCGCCTTCGAGACGATGTCGGAGCCGATCACGGTGCCCGCGCCGGCCCGGTTGTCGATGATGACCGGCTGGCCCAGCTCGGCCGCCAGCGCCTGGCCGAGCACGCGGCCGACCACGTCGGTGCCGCCGCCGGCGGTGAACGGAATCACGACGCGCAAGGGCCGCGAGGGAAAAGCGTCGGCGGCATGTGCCCAGGGGCTGAGGAAGAGGGCCGGTGCGCCGGCCAAGGCCGTGCCGGCCGTGGCCATGCGCAGCACGGCGCGGCGCTGCAGGCGGGGGGAATTCAAGATGGCGTCTCCTTGTTCTGTCTGGCGGCACGCCCCGGTGGGGGGTGTCGCGGCGAACTCGAAGTCTAGGAATGCTGGAGCGCCCTGCTTTGACGATTCGGCAAAGCTCCTTTTCCCGCGCCCTGCCCCGGCGCGCTCTTTCTCCCTGTTCTGCGTTTCAGCCGTGCCCGGACAGCAGGTGCTCGAGAAACTCGTGCGCCGCCGGAGACAACGCCGCCCTGTCGCCCACGCACACCCAGAGCTGCCGGTGCGCCCAGTCGTCTTCCAGCGGCAGCACGACCAGGCCCATGCGCGCCTCGTAGTTGCGCGCGATGCCCACCGGCACGATGGCCAGGCCCAGGCCCTCGCGCACCAGCTCGCAGCGCGCCTCGGGGTTGGAGACCTGGGCGCGCACGCGCAACGGCCGCGACAGCGCGGGCGCCATCAGCTGCATGAACTCTTCCAGGCTGTGACGCGGAAAGTAGCCCAGAAAGTCGTGGTCGAGCGCGTCTTCGAGCCGCAGCGTTTCCCGCCGGGAAAGCGCATGCCCCACGGGCACGACCAGCCCGACGCGGTCGGTGCGGTAGGGCATCGACACCACGCCGGAGGCCGGATGGGCTGCGTGGTAGACGCCGATGTCGGCCTCGCCGTCGGCCACGATGCGCGGCACGTCGTAGCTGAAGGCCTCCATCAGGTCGACCCGCGAACCCGGTGCCTTGCGCGAGAAGCTGCTGATTTCCGACGGAAGAAACTGCTGCACCGCCGACGAGTTGGCCACCAGCCTGATCTTCGGCACCCCGCTGGCCGAATAGGCGCCCAGCGAAGTCTGCACCTGCGCGAGCGTGCGCAGGATGGCCTTGGCCTGCTGGTAGAGCATGGCGCCCGCGGGCGTGGGCTCCACCCCCCGCCCGTGGCGGCGCAGCAGGCGCGTGCCGAGCTGGCGCTCGAGTTCGGTGATGCGCTTGCTGGCGGCGGACGTGACGACATGCGCCCGCTCAGCCCCCCGCGAGAGGCTCTTCTCCTCGATGGCGGCCACGAGGATTTCGAGTGATGCGATGTCCATCGCCGGATTTTGAGTCATCGAAGAGACGCGGTGCGGCGCAGCGCGCCCGGCCAAACCGTAGAAACCCGCGCGACAGCGCCGCCAATACCGGCTGAAATCGTGAGCGCGAAATGACAACAACAAGGACAGACGCGCCATGGAATTCGACTACGTCATCGTCGGCGGCGGCTCCGGCGGCGCCACGCTGGCTTCGCGGCTGAGCGAAGACCCGGGCGTGCAGGTCTGCCTGCTCGAAGCGGGAGGCGACGGGCGCGGCATCCTGGTGCGCGCGCCGTCCGCCACGGTGGCGATGCTGCCGGGCCGCCCGCGCATCAACAACTACGCCTACCAGACCGTGCCGCAGCCGGGTCTCGGCGGCCGCCGCGGCTACCAGCCGCGCGGGCGCTGCCTGGGCGGCTCCAGCGCGATCAACGCGATGCTCTACGTGCGCGGCCACCGCGAGGACTACGACGACTGGGCCCGCGCGGGCTGCGCCGGCTGGTCCTTCGACGAGGTGCTGCCCTACTTCATTCGCGCCGAGGGCAACCAGCGCGGCGCGAGCGCGCTGCACGGTGCCGACGGGCCGCTGCAGGTGGCCGAGCAGCAGAGCCCGCGCGCCATCACCGACGACTTCGTGCGCGCCGCGCAGGCCTGCGGCATTCCGCGCAACGACGACTTCAACGGCCCCGAGCAGGAAGGCGCGGGCCTGTACCAGGTCACGCAGTTCCACGGCGGCGCGAAGAACGGCGAGCGCTGCTCGGTGGCCGCGGCCTACCTGCATCTGGCGATGAAGCGCGCGAACCTCACGGTGCTGACCGGCGCGCAGGCGCTGCGCGTGGTGCTCGAAGGGCGGCGCGCGGTGGGCGTCGAGGTGCGCCGCAGCGGCACCGCCGAAACCATTTCCGCGCGGCGCGAGGTGGTGCTGTGTGGCGGCGCGTTCAACTCGCCGCAGCTGCTGATGCTGTCGGGCATCGGAGACCCCGCGGAGCTGGCAAGGCACGGCATCGCGCTGCGGCATGCGCTGCCGGGCGTGGGGCAGAACCTGCAGGACCACACGGACTTCATCCTCTCGTACACCTCGAAGGACACCGAGCTCTTCGGCATCGGCGCGGTGGCCGGGCTGAAGCTGCTGAAGGCCATTTTCGAATGGCGCAAGCGCGGCACCGGGCTGGTGGCCACGCCGTTCGCCGAGGGCGGTGCCTTCGTCAAGTCGTCGCCCGAGCTGCGCCGGCCCGACCTGCAGCTGCACTTCGTGATCGCGATCACCGACGACCATGCGCGCAAGCTGCACATGGGCTTCGGCTTCTCGTGCCATGTGTGCGTGCTGCGGCCCAGGGGCCGCGGCGAGGTGCGGCTGAACGACGCCGACCCGCTCTCGGCGCCGCGCATCGACCCGCGCTTCCTGTCGGAACCGGAAGACATGGCGCTGCTGCTGCAGGGCGTGAAGAAGACGCGCGAGATCCTGCGCGCGCCGGCGCTCGCCAAGTACCGGCACCGCGAGCTCTACACGGCCGACGCCCACACCGACGAAGAACTGGAGCGCCACATTCGCGCGCGCGCCGACACCATCTACCACCCGGTGGGCACCTGCAGGATGGGCACGGACGCGATGTCGGTGGTCGATGCGCAGCTGCGCGTGCACGGCGTTGAGAATCTGCGCGTGGTCGATGCCTCGGTCATGCCGACGCTGATCGGCGGCAACACCAACGCGCCCACCGTGATGATCGCCGAGCGCGCGGCAGACTGGATGCGCGGGCCGATCACCTTCGACCGCGCGGTGCAGGACGCCAGGGCGCCTGAACCCGCTACAGGACGCTAGCGCGCCAGGTTTCGATGCAGGCGCTCAGCGCGCCAAGATCCGATGCAGGCGCCTAGCGCGCCTGGGACGATCCCCTGACCACCAGCTCGCCCGGCAGCAGCAACTGGCGCGGCGGCACGTCGAGGCCGCGCAGCCGTTCGATCAGGCAGTTGGCGGCCGTGCGGCCGATGGCGTCGGTGGGCTGCGCCACGGTGCTCAGGCCGGGGCCGATGAGCGAGGCCCATTCGGGATCGTCGAAGCCGACAAAGCCCAGGTCGTCGCCGAATTGCCAGCGCAGCCGCGCCATGGCCTGCGCCACGCGCAGCGTGACCACCGCGTTGCCCGCGACCACCGCCGCGCGCCGGCCGCGCTTGGCGCGCTGGCGCAGCGCGCGCAGGGCATCGTCGAGCGCCTCGTGCCCGCCCTCGACGCATTCGAAGATCTCGCCGGCCACGCGCGGCTCGTGCGCCGTGACGCAGGTGCCGAAGGCGGCCGTGCGCTCGCGCCGCGAACTCACGCCCTTCTGCGGCTCGGTCACGTACAGCAGCTCGCGGTAGCCGCCTTCGACCAGGTGGCCGCAGGTGGCCGTCATGGCGGCGTGGTTGTCCAGCGATACGAAGTCGGTGTGCATGCCGGTGTGGCGCCGGTCGACCAGCACCGCCGGCTTGCCGTGCAGCGTGACCGCGTCGACCACGTTGCTGCCGCGGCCCAGCGTGTTGAGGATGAAGCCGTCGACCTGGTAGCCCGCCAGCGCGTCGATGGCCTCGCGCTCGCGTTCGCTCTCGTTGCCGAGGTTGAACAGCATCACGAGGTAGCCGGCGTCCTGGCAGGCCTTCTCGGCGCCGCGCAGCACGGCCACGGAATAGGGGTTGGTGATGTCGGCCACGATCAGGCCGATGAGGCGCGAGCGGCCGTGGCTCAGCGCCTGGGCCATCGGGCTCGGCGAGAACTGCAGCGCGGCGATGGCGACCTCGACGCGGGCGGCGATGTCGGGGCTCAGCAGGCGTTCGCGGTGGTTGAGGAAGCGCGAGACGGTGGCTTTGGAAACGCCGGCTGCTTCAGCCACGTCGGCGATGGTGGCGCGGCCGCTGGGTTTCATGGTCGGCACCCATTCCCGTTCCCGCTCTCGCTCCCTCTCCCCAAGGGGAGAGGGGGCAAGACAAGTCCCTCATGCGCTCGCCGTGTCGTACGGCGCCGTCGGCTTCTCTCCGGCCAGCACCTGCAGCAGGTTCGTCGTCGCCAGCTCCGCCATCGCATGGCGCGTCTCGTGCGTAGCCGAGCCGATGTGCGGCAGCGGCGTCACGCGCGGGTGCGTGCGCAGCGGCGACGCCGCGGGCAGCGGCTCCTTCGCGAACACGTCGAGCCCGGCCGCGCGCAGCGTGCCGTGGTCCAGCGCCTGCAGCAGCGCTTCTTCGTTCACCGTGGCACCGCGGCCCCCGTTGATGAACGAGGCGCCGGGCTTCATGCGCGCGAAAAAGCCCGCGTCGATCATCCCGCGCGTCGCGTCCGTCAGCGGCAGCATCGCGAGCACGATGTCCGCGCGCGCGAGCAGGTCGTCCAGCGGCGTGTGCGTGGCCCGGCCTTGCAGCTCGGGCGCCTGCGTGGCGAGGTCGACCGGGCGGCGCGAGTGGTACAGCACCGGCATGCCGAAGCCCAGCGCGGCACGGCGTGCCACGGCCTGGCCGATGCGGCCGAAACCGAGGATGCCCAGCGTCTTGCCATGCACGTCGGTGCCGAACAGCTCCTCGCCGATGTTCTTCGTCCAGCGGCCTTCGCGCACCAGGTTCGACAGCTCCACCACGCGCCGTTGCGTGGCCATCAATATCGCGAACACGGTGTCGGCCACCGTCTCGGTGAGCACGTCGGGCGTGTGGCACAGCACGATGCCGCGCTTGTGCAGCTCGGACAGCGCGTAGTTGTCCACACCGACCGACACGCTCGAAATCACCTCGAGCTGCGGCGCCTGGTCGAGCAGCGCGGCGTCGACGTTGTAGCTCGAGCCGATGAGGCCGTTCGCGGTGCGCAGCGCCGCGGCAAAGGCCTCGGGCTCCTTGCGCGGATCGGCCTGCGTGACGTGGTGCGCGGCCTGCAGGCGCGCCAGCTGGTCGTCGGGCAGCGCCCGGAACACGAGCACGTTCTTTTTCGACATGGTCTTCAAAGCCCCGCTTCTTCGAGTTGCGCCCGCGTCGGCAGGCCTTCGGTATCGCCCAGCACCTGCACGGCGCGCGCGCCGATCCAGGCGCCGCGGCGCACGGCGTCGGGCACGCTGCGGCCTTCGAGCAGCGCGCTCACCACGCCGGCGGCAAAGCCGTCGCCCGCGCCCACGGTGTCGATCACTTCCTTCACCGGAAAGCCGTCGACATGGCCGGTGCCGGCCACGTCGCTGTCGTAGTAGGCGCCCGCGGCGCCCAGCTTCACGACCACCAGCTTCGCGCCGCGCTCGCGGTAGAAGCGGGCCACGTCCTCGGGCTTGTCATGGCCCGTGAGCAGCAGGCCTTCCTCGATGCCGGGGAGCACCCAGTCGGCGCGTGAGGCGAGCTCGTTGACCCAGTGGCGCATGGTGTCGGTGGACGACCACAGCGTGGGGCGCAGGTTGGTGTCGAAGGAGATGGTGCGACCGGCGGCGCGCATCACGTCCATGGTCTTCAGCGCGGCCTGCAGGCTGGTCTCGGAAATGGCGGCGAACACGCCCGTGGCGTGCAGGTGGCGCGCCAAGCGCAGCCAGGCCTCGTCCACGTCGGCCGGGCCCATCTGGCTCGCGGCCGAGCCCTTGCGGTGGTATTCGATGGGCGGGTCGCTGCCGTCGGTGACGCGGCCCTTGAACTGGAAGCCCGTGCGCTGCGTGGCGTCGGTGATCACGTGCGAGCAGTCGATGCCTTCGGCGCGCATGGCGGCCAGCAGCGCGCGGCCCATGGAGTCGGTGCCCAGGCGGCTGGCCCAGCCCACCTTCAGGCCCAGGCGCGACAGGCCGATGGCCACGTTGGTCTCGGCGCCGGCGGTGCGCTTGAAGAACGACTCGGCGTTCTCCAGCGGACCGGGACGGTCCGCCACCAGCAGGAGCATGGCCTCGCCGAACAGGGCGACGTCGAAGGCGGTGGGTTCTGTCATGTCGTTGTCGGTTTTCTTCAGGGTCTACGACTGCGCGCGCGCGGCGCGGATGAAGTCGATCTGCGCGCGGGTCACGGCCAGCAGGTCGTCGCCCACGAGCGGGTATTCGATGGCGTGCGGCACGTCGGCCGGCAGCGCGCGCAGCACGGCGCGCCACGGCGCGACCGAGTCGCCCAGCGGCACCGCCACCCATTTGTTCGGCAGGCGCTGCGCGCCCTTGCAATGCACGTAGCGCACGCGCTTGCCCAGGGCCTGCGCGGCCTGCAGCGGGCACTCGCCCACCCAGTGCCAGTTGCCCATGTCGAAGGTCATGCCCAGCGACACGCCGGCGCGGTCGGCCGCGTCGAAGAAGGCCTGCAGCGCGGCCAGGGTGCCGGCGCGCACGGTCTGGTCGTTCTCGATGACGAGCTCGACGCGCGTCTCGGCCAGCTCCACCTTCAGGCCCCACAGCGAGCCGTGCGACGACGCCTGGAAGTCGCCGATGGACATCTTCAGCCGCCTGGCGCCCACGCGCGTGGCGGCGGCGATGCCGCGCTTGAGCGCGGCGCTGTCGAGCCAGCCGCCTTCGGCCCAGAGGCCCTCAGGGCTGGAGTAGACGGAAGCGAGCCCGTTCAGCGCGGGCAGCTCGGCATCGGCGTCGCGCAGCATCTCGCCGCGCACTTCGACCGAATCGGCACCGGCCGTGCGGGCCAGTTGCGAGCACCACAGCTGGCCGTGACGGCCCACCTCGGCCGCGCCGAAGGACGACAGAGAAATCAGGACCTCGAAGGACATCAGTGGCCTTGGTGCGAACTCAGGATCTGGCCGAGGAACTGGCGCGTGCGCTCGTCCTTCGGGTTGCCGAAGAATTCCTCGGGCGGCGCCTGCTCCACGATCTTGCCCTCGGCCATGAAGATCACGCGGTCGGCCACGCTGCGGGCAAAGCCCATTTCGTGGGTCACGCACAGCATGGTCATGCCGTCTTCGGCCAGGCCGATCATGGTGTCGAGCACTTCCTTGACCATCTCGGGGTCGAGCGCGGACGTGGGCTCGTCGAACAGCATGATCTTGGGCGTCATGCACAGCGCGCGCGCGATGGCCACGCGCTGCTGCTGGCCGCCCGAGAGCTGGCTCGGGTACTTGCCGGCCTGCTCGGGAATGCGTACGCGCGTGAGGTACTTCATGGCAATTTCCTCGGCCTGCGCCTTGGTCATGCCGCGCGAGCGCATCGGCGCCAGCGTGCAGTTCTCCAGGATGGTCAGGTGCGGGAACAGGTTGAACTGCTGAAACACCATGCCCACTTCGGCGCGCACCGCGTCCACGTTCTTGCCGCCGGCCGTGAGGTCGATGCCGTCGACCACGATGCGGCCCTTCTGCACCGTCTCCAGCCGGTTGATGCAGCGGATGAGCGTGGACTTGCCGGAGCCCGAAGGCCCGCAGATCACGATGCGCTCGCCCTGGCGCACCGACAGGTCGATGCCGGTCAACACCTGGAATTCACCGTACCACTTGTTGACCGCTTCCATGCGGATGATCGATTCCGTCGTCATGCCAAGGTTTCCTTGCTGCTGCTTGCTTTGCTTGCTTGCCGGTGCGGCGCTTACTGCATCTTGGGCAGGTCGGCCTGCAGCCACTTCTGGTAGAGCTTGTTCAGCTCGCCGTTGGCGGTGTTCTTCTGCACGAACTCGTTCACGGCCTTGGTCAGCTCTTCCTGGCCGGGGCGCATCGCGATGCCCATCGATTGCTGCACCAGCGTGAACTTGTTCTCGAAGCTGTTGGCGGGCACGCGCTTGGCGATCTGCGCGGCCACGGTCACCGAGCAGCCGATGGCGTCGACCTGGCCCGAGATGAGTGCCTGCATGGCCGATGCGTCGTCGTCGAAACGGCGGATCTCGGTGCCTTCCGGCGCGGCCTTGGTCACGGCCACGTCTTGCGTCGACGCGCGAGCCACGCCCACGCGCAGGCCCTTCAGGTCGCCGGCCGCCTTGATGGGGGTCTTGGTGGCGCCGTACAGCACGATGGTGGCGGCGGCGTAAGGGGTGGAGAACTGCACCTGCTTCGAACGCTCGGGCGTGATGGCCAGCGAGGCGACCAGCAGGTCGACCTTGTTGGTCAGCAGGAAGGGAATGCGGTTCGGGCCGGTGACGGGCACGATGTTGGCCTTGACGCCCCAGTCCTTGGCCAGCAGCTTGGCCACGTCGGCGTCGTAGCCGTCGGGCTGGTTCTTGGCGTCGGTGGTGCCGTAGGGCGGAAAGTCGACCAGCATGCCGATGGTGATCTCGCCCTTCTTCTTGATGTCGGCCACTGACTGGGCCGAGGCGAAGGGGGCGAACACGGTCAGGGCGGCGCCAAGACCCAAGGTTGCGAGGGCTGCGATTGCGGTGCGGCGGGTGGTGGTACGGGTCATTGGTGTGTCTCCTGAATGAAAGAAAGGAACGACGAGAAAGAAAAAACGAAAACCTGAAACGGGGGACTTCAGCGAACGATCAGCGAACGATCAACGCGCCAGTGCACGCGCGCGCTTGCGCTCCATGCGGGCCGCCAGCAGCGACAGCGGCCAGCAGATCACGAAGTAGATCGCCGCCACCACCGAGAACACGATGAGCGGCTGGAAGGTGGCGTTGTTGACGATCTGCCCGGCGCGCGTGACCTCCACGAAGCCGATGATGGCCGCCAGCGAGGTGCCCTTGATGATCTGCACCACATAGCCCACCGTGGGCGCCAGCGCGATCTTGAAGGCCTGCGGCAGCACCACGTCGCGCATGCGGGCGCTGTACTTGAGGCTGAGCGCCTCGGCCGCTTCCCACTGGCCGCGCGGAATGGCCTCGATGCAGCCGCGCCAGATCTCGCCCAGGAACGCGGCGCTGTTCAGGATGAGCGCGACACCCGCGGCCACCCAGGGGTTGATGTCCAGCCCCAGCACCGGCGCGCCGAAGAACACCAGGAACAGCTGCAGCAGCAGCGGCGTGCCCTGGAAGATCTGGATGAAGGTGGTCGACACGCCGCGCGCCCAGGACGACTCCGACGTGCGCATGAGCGCGATGGCGAGCCCCAGGATGGCGCCGCCCACGAAGGCGATGGCCGACAGCGCCAGCGTCCACTTGGCCGCTTCGAGGATGAAAAGGAATTCGGGAAAGCCGAAGGTACGCATGATTTTTCTTGCTCCGTTGCGGGCCTGGGGCCTGTTACCGGCGGTCCGGGTAGTTGAGCGTGCGCTTGTAGATCAGCTTGAACATCGCCGAGAAGGCGAGCGCCAGCGCCAGGTAGATGCCTGCGACCACGATGTAGATCTCGAAGCTGCGGAAGGTCTGCGACTGCAGGTTGGCGGCCACCGAGGTCAGGTCGTCGGCCGAGATGACCGACACCACGGCCGAGCTCAGCATCAGCAGGATGAACTGGCTGGTGAGCGCCGGGTAGATGGCCTTCAGCGCGGGCTTGATGATGACGAAGCGAAAGATCTCCCACGGCTTGAGGTTGAGCGCGCGGCCCGCCTCGATCTGCCCCTTGGGAATCGACTCGATGCCCGCGCGGATGATTTCCGTGGCGTAGGCGCCCAGGTTCACCACCATGGCCACCAGCGCGGCCGTTTGCGGCGACCAGCGCAGCCCGATGGCCGGCAGCGCGAAGAAAAAGAAGAACAGCTGCACCAGGAACGGCGTGTTGCGGATCACCTCGATGTACGCGTTGACCAGGAAGCGCAGCCAGCCCGGCCCCGAGGTCTTGCCCCAGGCGCAGAAGATGGCCACCACCAAGCCCAGCACCGTGGCAATGAGCGAGAGCTGCACCGTGATCCACGTGCCCTTGAGCAGCAGCGGCCAGGCGGCAAAGACGGCGTCGAATTGAAACTGGTAGTTCATGTGGGCGAGCCCGTGAAGGTGCGCGGGGGGTGCACAGGAAAACGCGTGGGCGCGATGCGCCGGTTGCGCGCATGCATGCCCCGAAAGCAATGCTTGCAGCTTATATGAAACCGGTTTCAGACCGACCTAGGGATTCCCCTAGGTGGTCTTTTTGTCCTACCCCCTGCCTACACTTCGCCATGCTGAACCCACCCGCGGCCACCATGCCCACACAGGCAGATTCGCCCCCCACGGGCGCCCCCACCGTGCAGCATTTCAGGCAGGCGCTGCTCTGGCCGCTGCGGCTGATGCCGGCCGACGAAAAGCCCAGGCCCGGCGTGGCGCCGAAGCCGCATGCGCACCACGGCCCCTGGCAGGTGCTGCGCGACATGGGCGATGCATCGCCCTGGCGCGAGGAGGTCGACGAATACACCGGCGACAGCAGCCGCTTCCACGAGCGGCACTACAACGAGTTCGTGAGCTTCCTGCCGTACGTGCAGCGCTTTCTGTACGGCGAAGGCCGCGCGCGCGGCGGCACCGAGGGCGACGACAGCCACGGTGACGGCAGCGGCAATAGCAACGGCAACGGCGACTCGCCGATGCGCATCTTTCGCCGCCACGACATCGCCGCGGTGCGCGTGGTGGCGCAGCCGGGCGACGCGCCGGTCACGCTGCAGGTCATTCATTGCGACCTGTACTTCTTCTTCGACATCGACGTGGTGCTGCTCAACCTCGAGGTGGGCGCGGACCACCTGGGCCTCGCGCAGGCGCAGGAAATTCTTTACCGCTTCGGCCGCGCCTACCCCGCCGGCTGGGAGCCCGACGGCACCGCCCTGCACTGCATGGCCAGCGTCGAATGGCTGGGCGCCGACGGCAACGTGCTCGCGCGCTCCGACGCGCAGCAGCGCGACGCCTTCCTGCAGCACGTAGCGCAATACCGCGCGCCGCGCATCTCGTCGCACTGGGCCTTCTTGATGCAGCCGCTGGTGACCGACTACTCCGACGAGCCCGGCGCACTGCGCTACCGGCAGATCGAGTACTACCGCATGCCCGTCATGGCCTACCTGTCGCTGGACGACCCGCGCCGCCTCACGCGCGACGACTTCGTGCGGCTCGCGCTGGTCACCGGGGCGGGCGCCGCCGACGCGCACCTGCCCTATGCCGACCACCACCTGGCCGACTTCGAGCACAAGTACTGCTACGACCGCTTCTGGGTGAACGCGGGCGCCGCGCCCAACACCCGCTACCTGTGCAACGGCCATGCGCTCGTGGTGGTGGGCGATGCGCGGTCGGAGTTCTTCTGCTGCCGCGACCGCGGCGTGCTCGCGCAGTTTCGCCACCAGCACTTCCTGCTGTTTCTCATCGCGCACTTCCAGAAGGCGTCGCTGCTGATGTTTTCCGACCAGCTGGTGGAGGCGCTGAAGAAGCTGGACATCCGCAGCACGCCGAGCGTGAAGCAGTTCAAGCGCGCCATTCGCGCGAGCTTCGAACGGTTCTTGCGTTTCACGCACCGCTACTGGTTCCACGAGATTTCCGAGCAGGCGCAGGTGCGCGCGCTGTCGCACATGTGCGCCACGCACCTGGGGCTGGACGCGCTGTACGACGAGGTCAAGTCGCGCATCGCCGACATGAACACCTACCTGGACGCCGACAGCCTGCGCCGCCAGGCCAGCACGGTGGTGCGGCTCACGGTGGTGACGCTGTTTGGCCTCATCGGCACCATCACCACCGGCTTCCTGGGCATGAACCTGCTGGCCGAGGCCGACGCGCCGCTGTGGCGCAAGGCGCTGTGGTTCGGCGTGGTGTTCGTGGCCACGACCTGGCTCACGATCTACACCATGGTGAAGTCGCAGCGGCTGTCGGACTTCATCGACGCGCTGTCGAACGACCGGCTGGGCTTGCGCGGAAAGATGGCGGCGCTGGCGCGGGTGTGGCGCTCGGGCGGCGACTAGCGTCGGCGGACAACAACAGCCCGCGCCCGTGGATGAGAGCCTTTCTCATTCGTCAATTTACAATTGTGGATTGCCCGTCACGCACCGCGCTACAGATCCAGCCGCCGCCACATCTCAGCCACCTCGACGGGCGAGGCTTATCTACCGGCTGGGGCAAACGTGGTCGCACGCTATTACGAGGATCTGCTGCGCTTTTGCAGCCACACCACCCGAAACACCGACGCGGCACGCGACGTGGTGCAGGAGACCTACGCGCGTTTCCTGGCCTCGCAGCGCACGCGCGACGGCGAGGTGCTGCAGCCCGGCGCGCTGCTGCGCCAGATTGCGCGCCGCCTGCTGGTGGACCGCCACCGCCGCGCCGTGGTGCGCGCGCACGACAACATCGACGAGCTGCACGAGTTCGACCAGCCCGCGGCGCCCGCGCACCTGCAGCCCGAGGAGATGCTGGCGTCGATGCAGATCGTGCGGGCCTACGTAGCCACCATCGAGGCCCTGCCGCCGCGCTGCCGCGAGGCCTTCGTGCTGCACGTGTTCGACGAGATGCCGCATGCGCAAATTGCGCAGCACATGGGCGTGTCCTACAGCATGGTCGAGAAGCACATCGTGCGCGGCATGGTGGCCTGCAAGCTGTGCGAGCGGCGGCTGTCGGGGGTGTCCGGTGCTTGAGGCTGCCGCCCGGGACAGGGTTCGGTCCGAGGCACAGGCCAAGGTACAAGCCGAGGCGGAAGCCGAGGACGCGCGCGCGTACGAGGAGTTCGCCGACGGCCAGGACCCGCTCGACATCGACGCCGCCACCTGGGTCGCGCGCGGGCGCAACGGCCTCGACGCGCACGGCGAGGCGGAACTGCGCGACTGGCTGGACGCCGACCCGCGCCACCGCGCCGCCTACGACGACATGGACGGCACCTTCGGCCGGCTGCGCGACATGCCGGCCGCGGAGGTGCAGACGCTGAAGAGCGGGCTGCGCGCGCAAGAAGCGCCGGGCGTCTCGGCGCATACACCTCAGCCCACGCAGCCCATACAGCCTGTAGAGCCCGCGCAACCCGCGCGCCCCGCGAGCCCTGCAAAGGCACCCACCTCGACCACGCGCCCCGCCTCCCCCGGGCGCCGCGCGTGGATGCGCGACATCGGCCGCTTCTTTCCGCAGGCGGCCACCGCCGCGGTGGCCGTCAGCGTGGTGGGCGGCGGCTGGTTCGGCTGGGACCGCTGGCGCCACCAACCCACCTTCGAGAAGCACTACGCCACCGCGCGCGGCCAGCAGCTGCGCGCCGAACTGCCCGACGGCAGCGGCATCGCGTTCGACACCGCGACCCAGGCCGATGCGCGCCTGTACCGCGACCGGCGCGAGGTGCACCTGCACGAAGGCCAGGCCATGTTCAGCGTGCACGCCGACGCGGCGCAGCCCTTCCACGTGTTCGCCGGCGGGCTGCGCGTGACGGTCGTCGGCACGCGCTTCTCGGTGCGCCACACGCGCAGCGGCCTCGGCGAAGGCGAGACGCGCGTGGTGGTCGAAGAGGGCCGCGTGCGCGTGGCGCGCCATGCGACGCCGGGCTCGCACGAGCTAGCCGGCGACGCTGGCGATGCCGTCGAGCTCACGGTCGGCCAGAGCGTGGTCGCCGACAGCGACGGCCGCCTGGGCAGCGTGAGTAACGTGCCACCCGGCAGCGCCGCACCCTGGCGCGAGGGCCGTGTCAACTTCGACAACACGCCGCTTTCGCAGGCCCTGGCGGAGTTCGAGCGCTACGGCCCCACGGGCTTCGTCGTGCGCGACGCGGTCGTGGCGCGGCTGCGCGTGGGCGGCAGTTTTCAGCTCCAGCACTTCGAGGCGTTCGCGCAGTCGCTGCCCAGGCAGTTGCCGGTGCGCCTGCAGCGCCGCGGCGGCATCACCGAGGTGGTGGACGCGCGTTGAAAGAGACACAAGAGAAACACGAGAAAATTTTCGTGAAGCACGTGAGGACAGCGAGAGGGTGGTGCGTCTAGGTAGGTAAGGACCCGATTCTTTACCCGCTGTTTTCTGGAGATTGCACCCAATGCGCAAGCCGCATTTCACCCTCACCCCCCTGGCCCTGGCGGGCCTGCTCATCGTCGGCATGCACGGCGCCGCGCACGCGCAGACGGCACCCGTGGTCAGCGTGTCGATCACCGCGCAGCCGCTGGGCCAGGCGCTCAACGAACTGGCGCGCCAGGCCGACCTGCAGCTGAGTTTTCCGGCCGCGCTGGTGGCGGGCCGCGCCGCGCCCGCGGTGTCGGGCCGGCTCTCGGCGCGCCAGGCGCTCAACCGCCTGCTGGCCGGCAGCGGGCTGGTGGCGCACATCGAGGGTGCCACGGTCACGGTGCAGCCGGCACCGTCCGCCTCCGTTGCCGACGGCGCCACGCTGGCCGCGGTCACGGTGAGCGCCGACGCCGACCGCAGCGGCACCACCGAAGGCACGGGCTCGTACACCACGCGCAACACCTCGGCGGCCACGGGGCTGTCGCTGTCTTTGAAGGAAACGCCGCAGTCCGTCACCGTGGTCACGCAGCAGCGCATCGAAGACCAGCGCATGCAGAACCTGAGCGAGGTGCTGGCCAACACCACCGGCATTTCGTCGAGCCTGAACGACGGCAGCCGCATGACGTATTTTTCGCGCGGCTTCTCGATCACCAACTTCCAGTACGACGGCATTCCTACCGCCGCGACCTCGAACTGGTACGCCGGCGAGACCGAGCTCGACGCCGCCTTGTACGACCGCGTGGAGGTGGTGCGCGGCGCCACCGGCCTGCTGACGGGCGCGGGCAATCCGTCGGCGTCCATCAACCTGGTGCGCAAGCACGCCGACAGCAAGGTGTTCGCCGGCGAGGTGTCGCTGGGCGCGGGCTCGTGGGACAACTACCGCGGCTCGGTCGACCTGTCCACGCCCATCACCGCCGACGGCCGCGTGCGCGGGCGCGTGGTGGCGGCCTACCAGGACAAGGCCTCCTACGTGAGCCTGAGCAACGTGAAGAAGCAGGTGTTCTACGCGGTGGTCGACGCCGACCTCACGCCCGCGACCAGGCTGAGCGTCGGCGTCGACTACCAGGACAACGACCCCAAGGGCACGCCGTGGGGCGGTTTTCCGCTGTGGTTCAGCGACGGCAGCCGCACGAACTGGAACCGCTCGGCCACGCCGGGCGCCGACTGGTCGTACTGGGCCAGCCGCACCGAGACCGCCTTCGCCACGCTGGAGCACCGCTTCGACAACGAATGGAAGGCCAACCTGGGCCTTACCCACAGCAAGCAGTCGCTGGACACCAAACTGCTGTTCCTCATCGGCTGGCCCGACCAGGTCACGGGACTGGGCATGCGGGCGATCGGCAGCGTCTACCAGGGCTACCGCGAGCAGGACAGCGTGAGCGCGCAGCTGAGCGGGCCGCTCGAGCTGCTGGGCCGCAAGCACGAGCTGACCTTCGGCCTGCTGGGCAGCGAGCAGAAGTACAAGTACGACTACCGCCAGGCGCAAGACCTTGCGCCGGTGGTGTTCCTGAACGGCGGCATCGGCGCGTACCCCGAGCCCAACTGGGGCACGCCGCGCACGCTCGACGAAGGCACCATCAAGCAGCAGGGACTGTACGGCGCGGGACGCTTTTCGCTCGGCGACGCCACGCACCTGATCGTCGGCGGGCGCTACAGCAACTGGAACAACACCACGCCCGACACGCAGCGCAAGCACAGCAAGTTCACGCCGTACGCGGGCCTCACACACGACCTGGGCAAGGACACCACGCTGTACGCCAGCTACACCAGCATCTTCAACCCGCAGGACTACCGCGACCGCGGCGGCCGCTACCTCGACCCGGTGGAAGGCAAGAGCTACGAGGTGGGCGTGAAGAACAGCCTGTACGGCGGCAAGGTCAACACGTCGCTCTCGGTGTTCCGCATCCAGCAGGACAACCTCGCGCAGATGGACGGCGACCACCTGGTGCCCGACACGCTCGACCAGGCCTACTACGGCGCCCAGGGCGTGCGCAGCACCGGCTTCGAGATCGATGTGTCGGGTGAACTGGCGCCGGGCTGGAACGTGTTCGGCGGCTTCACGCACTACACCGCCAAGGACGCCTCGCGCGCCGCGGTCGAAACCAACCAGCCGCGCACGCTGCTGCGCCTGTTCAGCACCTACCGCCTCACGGGCGGCTGGAGCAACCTGACGCTGGGCGGCGGCGTCAACTGGCAGAGCAGCAACTTCACCATTGCCAACGGCCCGAACGGCAAGGAGCGCGTGCAGCAGGGCGCGTACGCGCTGGTGAGCCTGATGGCGCGCTACCAGTTCAACCCGCGCCTGTCGCTGCAGGTGAACATCAACAACGCCTTCGACAAGAAGTACTACAGCCAGATCGGCTACTACGCCGCCGGTGCATGGGGCGCGCCGCGCAACGTGATGGCGACGATGAACTACAAGTTCTGAAGCAGGAAAACGCGAAGGCGTTTTTCACGGCGCGGTCACGCGCGGTGCGCCTTCGCTGACAGCGAGCGTCGGAACAGCCCCACCCGGCCGCCGTGGCCGAGCCCCTCTATTGAAGTCTTCAACCACTTCAGACAGAGGCCTTGGCCATGAACCGAATCACAACGACATTTCTTGCAAGCTGCATCGCCCTGGGCGCTGCTTCCGCCATGGCGCAAGCAGGCGGGGGCGGCGGCCCGGGCCTGAACAGCCCCGACAGCGCCGCCATGCAGCAGAAGCCCTCGGCCGGTGGAACCGGGCCGACGAACCCGAACGGCATCCCCACCGCGCCCAGCGCCACCCAGGCCAACCCGAACGCGGGCGGCAACCTGTCGGGCAGCACCAAGGCGCAAGGCGGCGCGATGAGTTCGGGTCGCAAGTCGGACGGCAGCGCGAAGAAGGGCATGACCAACAACACACAGGGCACGGGCCAGGCGCAAACGCCGAGCCCGCAGTAAACGCCGCGCGCCGCATGCGTCGCAGCCGCCTAACCGACCGGCGGCGACCGCGATGCGTGGCGGCCGCGCGCCGCATCGCTCGCCTCGCTCGTTTCCAGCGAGCGCGCAATGTCCACCGCGCGTTCGTTGCGAAGCTGTCGCCTTCCACAGCTCTCGCAGCGATACAGACGCAGCCAGGGCAACAGGCGCATCCACACGCTGCGATGAATTCGGGTGATGTGCATCGCGCCGCATGAACAAGCCTGGAACAGGTGAGACATGAGTGGCCTGTGTGGATGGGTGGGACAACGAAAGGAGCCGCGTGCTGCATGAAGATGACCATGGATGACCGTGGGGACCATGGGTGACCATGCGTCGCTCATCAGCATCGATTCTTCAGCCCGCCCACTCCGAATGCACTCCCCGGTTCACGCTATTCGTGGCCCTGTTCATCCACGGATGGCGGCGCGCCGAAGTCCGTGCCCGCGAACTCCTGCGGCACGTGCACGCCCTGCGCGTCGCGCAGCAACACACCGCGCCGCTCCATCTCCCGCATCGTGCGGTTGACGACCTCGCGGGACAGCCCGGCGTAGGAAGCGATGACGCCCTGCGTGACCCGCTTGTCGTACACCTCGTGCCCGGCAGGGGCGATCTGCGTCATCTTGTGCAGCACGCGCCCGACCATTTCCTCGGACGACAGCGACGACACGCGCCGTATCTGCCGGCGCAGCACGTTCATGCGCGAGGCCACGCCTTCGAGCAGGTTCAACGCGATGTCGTGGTGGCGCTCGCACAGCGCCCGCATCGCGACCACGGGCACGAGGTAGAGGGTGCAGGGGAGCACGGCGATCAGGCGGTGCACCGCCTGGTACTGCGGCTCGCTCAGCGAGCCGCCCAGGTAGAAGTCGTGCCGCCGAATGAAGTCGGTGGTAACGCCCGCTTCTTCCTGCGCGCTGTCGCGGCCCTGGACCACCACGCGCACCAGGCCGCTTTCCACGCAATAGAACGAACGCGTCCAGTCGTTCGGTGCCAGGATCGTCTCGTTGCGGGCATAGGAACGCCGCTCGCAAACCCGCCCGATGGCCGAGCGTTCCGCCTGCGACAGGCGGGCAAACAGTGGATGCAGATACACGCCGCGATGGTGCAAGCACGGGCTTCGGAATGCAATCACCCGAATCCGGGATTTCCGGCGCCAGCGGCTGGCGCGCCGCCGCCGCCAGGTCTACTCGCAGGCCTCCAGGTCGATCAGCCCCTTCTGCATGGCCTCGCGCACTGCTCGAGCGCGCGACTTGACCGCCAGCTTGCGGTAGATGTTCTTCACGTGCGCATCCACGGTGTGCAGCGACCGGTGCGTCGCCTCGGCGATCTGCCGGTTGCTGAGGCCCTGCGAAATCATGCGCAGCACATCGAGTTCGCGCCGCGAGAGCGAGTAGCCCGCGGCGCCATCGCTCGTCGATGGCGCCACGCGCGCCGCGGGCAGGCGCTGGGGCGCGAGCACCGTGCGCCCGCGTTCCACCATGCACCAGGCGACCCGCGTTGCCGCCGCCGAGTCGCCCTCGGCGATCAAGCGCATCAGGTGCACGAGCTCGTGCTGGGCGGTTTCGATGAACAGCACGGCGGCACTTGCAGCACTTGCACCGCTTGCACCACTTGCACCACTTGCAAGGTTCGGGCGCAATGGCGCAACGCCGGGTGTAGGCCGCGCGGCAACGGGCTTGCTGGGTTCTATGGACATCGGTGCCTTCGGTAGCTGGAATGGAATTCGGGGAACGCGTGGCGCGCGGTCAATCGCCTTCGGGCTTTCGCCCCCATGGATCGGCCGGCGCATGCGAAAAGCCCTGCAGGAAAACCGGGTCGACCTGGTTCGGCTCGACGCTCGCCAGGTTCTTCTCGACGGGCAGGAGGCGGCCGAAGTCGGTGGACGCGAAGTCGGCGGGCACGTGCACGCCCTGGTCGTCGCGCCGCACCAGCCCGCGTTGCTCCATGTCGCGCATGGTCTTGTTGACCACTTCGCGCGACAGCCCCGAATACGAGGCGATCACCGACTGGGAGATGCGCTTGTCGAAGGCGCCGGTGCTCGCCGGCGCGAGCACGGTCAGCTGGTGCAGCACGCGGCTCACCACGTCTTCGGTGGACAACGCCGACATGCGCCGCAACTGGTTGCGCATGACGGCCATTCGCGCGATCGCGAGTTCGAGCAGGCCGATGGCCACTTCGGGGTAGGCGCTGCACAGCGTGCGCAGCGCCACGACAGGAATCAGGTGCACCGACGAGGGCAGGGCCGCCACGAGCGTGTGCCTGGCCTGGAAGGCATCCTCGGCAAGGGACGGACCGATGAAGAACTCGTCCTGCCGGATGAAGTCGGTCGTGACGTCGATGGGCTGGGGCCGTCCGCTGCCGTGCTCCACCACGCGCAGCAGCCCGCTGGCCACGCAGTAGACGCGGTCGCTCCAGCTGCCGGCGGCCAGCACCACTTCGTTGCGCCGGTAGGAGCGCAGCTCGCTGCTGCGAACCAGCGCGACGCGCTCGGCCTGCGACACGTTGACGAAAAGAGGATTCAGGTACATGGCTGGAGAACCTGCCGGGCCATCGCTCGGGTCGCCACCCGGCTCACGGCACGAGAACGCGCACGCGGCTCATGTGCGCAAGGCCCTCGGCCTGGACGGTGCGCGGGCGGAACGCGTGCGGACGTCGCCAGCGCGCTCATCGCCTCCGTCACCTTCGCCTTCACCCTCACCTCCGCCCTCTTCGTGCAACTGCGACAGCGTCGCCTCCGACGTGCGCAGCGCGGCTTCGAGCACCGCGTACTGCACCGATTCGGCGGGGTTGCGCCTGCGCCCGTCCACCCGCGGCCGGTCGAAGGTGCCCAGCAGTTCCTGCACCGAGCGTTGCAACTGCGTCAGGTCCCTGCTCAGCCGTGCGAGGCGCAATTCGAAGTCGGGTGCAAGTCTCACAGGCACCCCGCCAGGGGATGCGCGGCAGCAGGCGCCGCCACCGCCACCACCGCGGGGTCGGCGCCGCGCACGCCATAGCCTTGCAGCCACCGCGCGCCCACGTGCGAGGCGATGTGCATGTCTTCCTCGCGCTCGATGCCGTCGACCACCACCTGCGCCGCGACATGCGCGCACAGCGACAGCATGCCGCGCAGGCACTCCACGCCGAAGGCGCCGTCGCGCGCGCGGCGCAGCAGCGATGCGTCCAGCTTCACGATGTCGGGCCCGCAGGACTGCAGCGCGGCAAGGTTGTCGTTGCCGCCGCCGATGTCGCGCACGGCGACGCGGCAACCGCGCAGCTGCATCTGCACGCAGAAGTCGCGCGCGGCCTCCAGGTCGTCCAGCATGGCGCTGCCGGTGATCTCAATCACCAGCAGCGAGGCCAGCTCGGGCTCCTCGTCGAGCGCCGCGCACAGCGACGCCCACCAATGGTCGAGCTTGACGCTTTGCGCGCAGATGGCCACGCCGACCGCCCCACGGCCGTTCGCGTCAGGCTGCCGCCGCAGCTCCGCCAGGGCCTGGCGCATCGCGATGCGATCGAACGCGCGGGCCAAGCCCAGGCGCTGCAGGCAGGGCAGGAACACCTCCTGCGCGAGCAGCGCCGGCTCGCTGCGGCTCGGCGCGAGGCGCACGCGGCCCGCGTGATAGAGCGTGCCCGGGCTGCCGCCCGCGTTGCTCCCCGCGCTTGCGCCCGTGTGCACCACCGGCTGCCACGCGAAGGACAGCGCCTCGGTGCGCAACGCCTCGCTCACGCGCACGGCAACGTCCATGTCGGCGCGGTAGCGCTGGCACCAGCCGTCGGCCCGGTTCTCGCGCGAGTCCGGGAACGGCTGCGCCGTCCACAGCACCAGCTCGATCTCCGAGGTGCCGAGCTGCCCGGGCGCGCGCACCTCGATCCAGTCGGCATGCAACTGCACCATCGCGACCATGCCCTTCGCGCGCACCGGCTCGGCGCCGAGCACGGCGAGCAGCGTCTCGATGGGGCGGCTCATGCTGCGCACGTCGTGCGGCAGCTCGCGGATGTCGCGCGCGCCGCACACGAAGGCGTCGTTGGCCCACAGCAGGAAGCAGTCGTCGCGCAGGCGGGCCATGTCGGTGGCGGCGGTGCGCAGAAAGTGGGCGCACAGGCGGCGCTGCACCTCGAGGCTGGCGGCCGATGCGAAGTCTTGCCCGTAGGCCTGCGCGAGGTGCGGAAGGTTCGAGATGAAGACGTAGGCGCAGGCCCTCGGGGGCAGGGTGTGTGGCATGGCGTTCGGCACGGTGCGCAACGCGCTCGCGATGCCGGGCGCAACGGGCTGCGCGGCGCGCGGGCTTCGCTCGGCGTGCTCGCCCTGCGCGCGGCTTCCCGCTGCGGCACGCAAGGCCCACGGCGTGTGTGGTGAGAGGGCGACCATCCGATGCTCCTTCAATGAATCTCGTCGATGAACTCCTGCAAGGAGTGGTACGTCGTTTCACTCCCGCGCCGGTGGGGCCGGGGGAAACCATGAGGCGTTCCGGATGCTACGGATTGCACTGGTCGTTGGCAGCCACTTTCGCGGGCTAACTGTGTGCGGCATCACACTTGCGACGCACTGCGGGTGAACGTGGCGGCGGAGGTGACGGTGAACATGGCGACAAATTCAACGCCCTCGCCCGCCGCGAGCACGAATGGGGCTGCGCCGATATGATTTGGTCGCCCCGCCGACGGACCCCCGCGCTTGAACCACAACACCCCCGCAGCCACAGCCCACGCCCCTTCCCTCTGGGCGCCGCTCGCGCACCGGCCGTTTCGCGGCCTGTGGACCGCCGGCAGCCTGTTCTTCGTGGGCAACGCCATGCAGAACATGGCGGCCTCGTGGCTGATGATCGAGCTCACGGCCTCGTCCTTTCTCGCGGCGCTGGTGCAGACGGCCTCCTTCCTGCCGATGTTCCTGCTGTCGCTGCCCGCCGGCGTGCTGGCCGACACCACCGACCGCCGCAAGCTGATGCTGCGCATCCAGGGCGTGTACGCGCTGGCGGCGCTGGTGCTCACGGGGCTGGCGCTGGCCGGCTGGGTGGGGCCGGGCACGCTGCTGTTCTTCACCTTTCTCCTGGGCGTGTGCACCGCGCTGCAGTCGCCCTCGTGGAACTCGGCCGTCAGCGACACGGTGGAACGCACGCAGCTGCCCCTGGCCATCACGCTGGTGTCGATGGCCTTCAACGGCGCGCGCGCGGTGGGGCCGGCGCTGGCCGGGCTGGTGTTCGCGTTGACCGGCGCCAGCGCGGTGTTCGCGATGGCCGTGCTCTCGGCCATCGGCATGAGCTACGCCACGCACCGCTGGCCGCCGCGCCCGCCCCTGGCCACCAAGCTGCCGGCCGAACGGCTGTGGGGCGGCATGCTGAGCGCGCTGCGCTATGCGCGGCATTCGCCGGCCATCTTCGCGCAGCTGGTGCGCACCGCGGGCTTCAGCGGCCTGGGCTCGGCGCTGTGGGCGCTGCTGCCGGTCATCGCGTCGCAGCGGCTGGACCTGGGCGCCGCGGGCTACGGGTTGCTGATGGCCTGCCTGGGCACGGGCGCGGTGTCGGCCGGCTTCTTCGTCGGGCGCATCCGCTCGCGCTTCGGGCTCGACACGCTGGCGGCTTCCTGCTGCCTCATCTTCGCCAGCGCCATGCTGGTGGGCGCGCTGTCGACCTGGCGCCCGCTGGTATACCTGAGCTTCGTGCTCGGCGGCGCGGCGTGGATGACGATGATGTCGACCTTCAACGCCGCCACGCAGACCAGCGCCCCGCCATGGGTGCGGGCGCGCGCCGCCTCGCTGCACACGCTGTGTTCGCTGGGCGCCTTCGCGCTGGGCTCGGCGCTGTGGGGCGCGGTGGCCAGCCTGCTCGGCCTGCCCGCGGCGCTGTGCCTGTCGGCGGCGTTCATGGTGGCCAGCGTGGGGCTGGCGCGGCCGTACCCCTTGCGCATGGGCGCCGACGACGAGGTGACGCTGGCCGCGCACAGCGACGAGCTGCTGCTGGCGACCGAGCCCGAGTTTGAGGCCGGCCCCGTGGCGGTCGAGGTGGTCTATTGCATCCGCGAGGCCGATGCGCGCCGCTTCCTGGACACGGTGCAGCAGCTGGCCGTGCCGCGCCGGCGCGACGGCGCCACCTTCTGGCGCGTGTACCGCGACCTGGGCGACCCGAGCCGCTATGTGGAGCGCTTCATCGTCACCTCATGGGCCGACTACCTGCGCCAGCGCTCGCGCGCCACGGTGGCGAGCAACGAGCTGGAAGCGCATGTGCGCACCTTCCAGGAACCCGGCGTGGCCGTGGTCACGCGGCACTACCTGGCGGAACGCAGCCCCTGAACGACCACCACTGACGCGGTCGACCGGTTCAGTCGACCCAGCGGCTCGCCTCGCCGAGGGTGGCGCGCGTGGTGCGGAACCTGCTCGCGGGGTGCGCCGGGTCTTCGTAGCCGAAGGAGATGCCGCACACCACCTGGCGGTCTTCGGGAACATCGAACCAGCGGTGCAAGAATTTCGCGCGCGAAGCGACCGCGGCCTGCGCGATGCTCGCGACGCCCCGAGCCCGCGCGGCCAACATGAAGTTGCTGACGTAGGCGCCGCAGTCGAGCACGCCGTAGGTGCCCAGCACCGCCTCGGTGGTGACCAGCGCCATGTGCGGCGCGCCGAAGAAGCTGAAGTTCAGCTCCGCCTGCCGCGCCGAGGCCTCGCGGTCGCCATGGGCGATGCCCACGCTGTCGTACAGCTGGAAGCCGCATTCGCGGCGGCGCTCGCGGTACACGCCGCGGTACTCGGCGGGCGGCGCGATGTCGAAGGACGGGTCGGCCGATGCCTCGGGCGTGGCCATGGCCTGGCGCAGGCGCTCGGTGGCGGCCGCGCTGGTCACCGCAATCTGCCACGGCTGCGAGTTGCACCACGAGGCGGTGCGCTGCGCGGCCCGCAGGATGGCGTCGATCACCTCGCGCGGCACGGGCTCGGCAAGGTAGCCGCGGCAGCTGTAGCGGGCGTCGAGCACGGCGTCGAAAGCCGTGGCTTGCGACGCGTCAGCGTTGTCCTGGGTGTTGGCGTTCATGCGGTCTTCAGCAGGGGTTGCATGGGTTCGGCGAGCGTGCGCAGGAAGCCCTGCGCGGGTGCGATCCAGTCGATGGGCTGCTGCAGGCGGGCGATGTCCGCCTGCGCGGCGTTGCCGCTGAGCAGCGTGCGCTCTTCTTCGAGCAGGAAACAGCGCTCGCCTGCGACCTCAACCAGCTTCAATGAAAGGCCGCCGAGGTCGATCGCCTCGCTCGTGGCTTGCGCAGAAGCGGCCGGGCCGGTGGCCAGCGTCCAGCGGATTTCACCGGGCGCCGCGGCGCGCACGGCGGCCGATGCGGCAGCGTCGGCCGGCGGATCGATCAGCGCCCATTCGTTGCGCTCGCCGCCGCCCACCAGGTAGCTGTTGCGCCCGGCCTGCGCGCCGGTGGTCACGCGCACCACATGCGCAGACAGCCGCACCACCAGCCCGTCTTCGAGCGTGTGGTGCCCCTGGCCGTGCCCCTCGGGGTCGAGCCGGCCGATTTCCTCATAGGCCGCTTCCCACGGGTTGACCGGCTGGCGGCCGGTGGGACCGTTCGCCACGCGCGGCATGATCATCGGCACCGCGCGCAGCGCCTGCGCATGATCGATGCAGGCCTGCGCCGTGGCAAAGCACTGCAGCTGCTCGAGGATACGGCGCGTCACGTTCATGAGCTTCAGAGCGCGCCGCGCGCTCAGTGCCTCGGCGGGCGTGAGCCACAGGCATTCGACCGTCTCGCGCGTGTCGGCGCTGGGCGTCTGCGCCGGGGGCGCGAGCGCCACGAAAAAGCGCGTGTCGAAACGCCGCGGCATGCCGGGCGGCGTGAGCCAGTGGCTGAAGTAGCGCAGCCGGTCGACCGCCAGGCGCCAGCCCCGGTCGTGGCACATGTGCAGCAGCGCGTCGGAGCCCAGTTGGGCGGCATGGCGCATGGCGGCGCGCTCGTCGTGCGGCAGTGCATCGAGCCCCACCAGCCGGCCTGCGTCGTCGCAGGCGAACAGCAGCCCGGCCTCCTCGAAGCATTCGCGCACCGCGGCCACGTAGTAGTCGAGCCCGTTCGCGGGCACCGCCAGCCGCAGGCTCGCGGCCGCGTCGTCGAGGCCGCTGCAGGCCGCGTGCATGGCCGGGTCGTGCGCGTCGACCGTGCCGCCGGGGAACACGCTGGCGCCGCTGTTCTGGTCGGCCTCCTTCTCGGCGCGGCGCAGCATCAGCACCTCGAGCCCGGCCGCGCCGTCGCGCAGCACGATGAGCGAGGCGGCCGTGCGGATCGGCCTTGGACCTGATGCGCTGGGTGCGGCTGGTGCGGCGGGTGCGCCTTTTGCCGCGGGTGCCGCGGATGCGTTCGTGCCTGGGTTCATCGGGACATTCATCTGTGGTGGATCCGTTCAAAGGGTAGCGGGTCGCTTGCCGGGCGGCGTCCCGGGCGGGACACCCCGGGCCGGGCCTCGTTCTCCGCGCGCACCACGCACCGAACTCGGGGCGCGCGCGCCCGAAGGCGGCCAGCTCGGCCGAGGCAGCCTCCAGCCCTGCCGCGATGCGCTGCGCCATGTCTCCCAGGCGCGCCATCGTCTGGCCGGCCACCGAAATGGCGGGAATGTCGTTCCGGTAGGGCGCGTAGACCTTGGTCGTGACCATGTCGAACATGGGCGCAAGCCGCACGTCGGACAGCTCCGCGTAGACCAGCCCGAAGTTCTTCAGGTGCGAGTCGGTGTTGCCGGCCGCCATGGAGAACAGGTGCGCGGCAATAATTTTTGCCGACCTGAATTTATTGAATTCGATAAATATTTGCAGTCTTCTTCAGCCGCGAATCGCCATCCGTATCCGCCGGGAAAGAATCTTCCACCCGCCCGTCGTGCGCAGGAACCGGTCGTGGTACTCCACCACCGACGGCGGCCCCGACAGCTGCGCAACCCCCGCGGCGTCGCCCGTGCCCTGGAAGAACAGCACGTAGCAGACCCCGGTCGCCTGGTCTGGCGCATCGAAGCTCACGCGAATGTTCGAGCACACATGCCGCGTGTTGACGTCCTCCGGCCGCGCCGCCAGAAAGCGCGCGATCTCCTCGCGGCCGGCCGACACGGTGCCCATGCGGTCCAGCGCCGCGTCTTCGGTGAACAGGTCCAGCACCTGCGCGTAGCGCCGCGCGTCGAGGTGGTTGGCAAAGTCGACGCACAGGCGCGCGCACGCGGCCTCGTCTTCGAGCAGGGTTGCCGTCATTGCTCCGCCTGACATCCGTCAGCCCGCCATCGAGCCGCGCACATCGGCCACCGGCAGGTGCGTGGTGCGCAGCAGCAGCGCGGCCTCGCTCTCGCCGGCGTCCAGCCGGGCGCGCATCTCGTCAGGGTCGAACTCCACGCCGATGGGGTTGGCCTCGAAGTTCGGGCCGTACATGAAGGCGTTGGCCTCATCGTTGGAGGTATAGCTGTCGGTCTGGAACTCCATCTGGTTGCCGTCGGGGTCGGCGTAGTACATCGACACGGTGATGCCGTGGTGCACGCACCAGTAGGGCAGCACGCCCTTGGCCTTGAGCTCGGCGTGCTTGCCGAGCAGCTCGCGCAGCGAGCCGAAACCGTAGGCCACGTGGTCCACGCCCGGCTGGCCGCGCGGGGCGGCGGCGTCCGACGGGCCCTTGAGCAGCCCCAGGTTCAGCAGCGCCACGCGGTGGTGCTCGTCGTCGTAGGTGACGAAGGCGATCACCGGGTTCTGGTACTGCACCTTGCCGCAGAACACCGACAGGTACCACGCCAGCATCTGCTCGAAGCGGTAGGTGCGGTAGACGATGTGCGCGAACGTGGTGGGGCGGATGCCAGTGCCGGTGTCGGTGCCAGTGACGATGCTCATGGGGAAATACCTCTTTATCGATAAAAGTCGATTTTTTCGCCTGAATCTTCTTTTTATCGATAATATTTGCCGACCCCGCCGCGCTTGCTCGGTACAAACCCGCCCGAACCGCACATTGCCCATGAGCCTGAACCCGCCGCCGCCCACCGACGACCTGCAGGGCGCGACGCGCGCGAGCATGGTGTTCGAGCGATTGCGCGAAGACATCCTCGAAGGCCGGCTGGCGCCGGGCGAAAAGCTGCGCATCGAGGCGCTGGAAACCCGCTACGAGGTGGGCGCGAGCCCCATCCGCGAGGCGCTCAACCGGCTCATTTCGGTGCGGCTGGTCGAGCAGTTCGAGCGCCGCGGCTTCCGGGTGGCGGCGCTGTCGCGCGACGACCTGCTCGACCTGGTGCGCGCGCGCCGGCTGCTCAACGAGGTGGTGGTGCGCGAATCGCTGGTGCATGGCGACCAGGCCTGGGAAGACGAGCTGGTGCTCAGCTACCACCGCATGTGGCGCTGCCCGATGACGCTGGCCGAGGGCCAGACGAACCGCGAATGGGAGGTGCTGCACCGCCGCTTTCATGCGGCGCTGATCGCGGCGTGCCCGTCGAAATGGCTCACCGACTTTCATGAGCTGCTGTTCGATGCCTCCGACCGCTACCGCCGCCTGAACGTGCGCGAGCGCGACCTGGCGCACACGCGCACGGAGCACCGCGAGATCATGGAAGCCGCCGTGAGCCGCGACGCGCCGCTGGCCGTGCAGCGGCTGAACGACTCCATCGACACGCTGCTGTCGCACGCGGACAGCTTCGCGCCGCTCTCACCCCTGAACCCGGTCTCGCCCTGACGTCGCCTGGCGCCCCCGCCGCTCAGCCCCGCGCGTGCGCCGCGCGCCCCTCGGCCTCGGCCGAAGCCAGTTCCTGCGCGGTGAGCCGGTAGGCGGGGTTGTCGGTCAGCCGCTCGATCGCCAGGTCGATGAAGGCCCGGGCGCGCGCGGGCTGCGCGGCGCGGCTTCCGTAGTAGATGAACACGCCCGAGCGGTCGGCCACGTGCGCCGTGAGCAGCGGCACCAGCCGGCCCGCGCGGATGTGCGCCGCCGCGATCACGCTGGTCAGCGAGCCGATGGCCTGGCCCGCGAGCACCGCCTCGGTTTCCAGCGACTCGTCGTTCAGGCACAGCGCGGGCACGATCGGCTGCTCGACCACATCGTCGCCCACCTTCACGTACCAAGGCAGCAGCTTGCCCGTGGCCGGATGGCGAAAGGCGCTGCAGCGGTGCGAGGCCAGCGCTTCGAGGCTATGCGGCGCGCCGTGCCGCAGCAGGTACGAAGGCGCCGCGCACAGCACCAGCTGCAGCCCGAACAGCCGGCGCGCGATGACGCCGTCGGCCGGCGAAGGCCCCACGCGAAAGCCCACGTCGACGCGGTCTTCCACCCAGTTGCCGATGCGGTCGTCCAGCTGCACGTCGGGCTGCACCTCGGGGTAGCGGCTACAGAACTCGTCGAGCAGCGGCCCCAGCAGGGGCGCGAAGGTGGAGCGCGGGCCCACGATGCGCAGCGGCCCGGCAATGCCGTCGGTGGCGCGGCGCGCCATGTGCAGCGCGCGCTGCAGGCCCACCAGCGCCGGCTGCGCGGCCTCCAGAAACTGCCGCCCCTCGTCGGTGAGCGACAGGCTGCGCGTGGTGCGGTGGAACAGGCGCACGCCCAGGTGGTGCTCCAGCTGCGCCAGCGCCTGGCTGGCGGCCTGCGGCGTCATGCCCTGCGCGGCGGCCGCCTGCCGAAGGCTGCCGAGCTCGGCGGTCTTGGCGAAGGTGGCGATGGAACGCAGTTCATTGATGGGCATGCGGCCTCCAGTGTGACGGCCGATTATCAAGAGCAGCTTTCGAGTGCTTCAAGGGTATGGCGTCTATCTTTGCCTGGCGATGCCGGCCTACAGTGGCCGCAAGGCCCAAGGGCTACACACGGCAGTAAGGAGCGATACGCCAATGGACCCCCACGATGAACTGACCCTGTCCCTTTCCCGGCGCGAGCTGCTGCTGGCGGGCGCCGCAGGCGCTGCGGCCACCGCCGCCAGCAGCCAGGCCGCGAGCGCCGCGCAGTCGCCAGCAGCGGCTGCTACAACGGCTTCCGCGCCCATGAAGACCACGCTGCAGGTCAACGGCAAGGCCTACACCCTGTCGCTGGACACGCGCACCACGCTGCTCGACGCGCTGCGCGAGCACCTGCACCTCACCGGCACCAAGAAGGGCTGCGACCACGGCCAGTGCGGCGCCTGCACGGTGGTGCTCGACGGCCGCCGCATCAACTCGTGCCTCACGCTGGCCGTGATGCACGACGGCGCGAAGGTGACCACCATCGAGGGCCTGGGCACGCCGCGCGCGCTGCACCCGATGCAGGCCGCCTTCGTCAAGCACGACGGCTACCAGTGCGGCTACTGCACGCCGGGGCAGATCTGTTCGGCCGTGTCGGTGCTCGAAGAGATCCGCGAGGGCATTCCCAGCCACGCCAGCGCCGACCTCATGGCCCGGCCGCTGCTCACGGCCGAGGAACTGCGCGAGCGCATGAGCGGCAACATCTGTCGATGCGGGGCGTACAGCAACATCGTCGACGCCATCACCGAGGTGGCGACGGCCACGCCGACGCCGCCTTCCGCGGCAGGGAGGCAGGCATGAAATCGTTCACCTACGAGCGGGCGTCTTCGCCCGCGCACGCCGTGCTGCAGGCCACCAAGGTGCCGGGCGCGCGCTTCATCGCCGGCGGCACCAACCTGCTGGACCTGATGAAGCTGGAAATTGAAACGCCCGCCCACCTCATCGACGTGAACGGCCTGGGCTTCGACAAGATCGAACCGACGCCCGAAGGCGGCCTGCGCATCGGCGCGCTGGTGCGCAACACCGACCTGGCCGCCGACATGCGCGTGCGGCGCGACTACGGGCTGCTCTCGCGTGCGCTGCTGGCCGGCGCCTCGGGCCAGTTGCGCAACAAGGCGACCACCGCGGGCAACCTGCTGCAGCGCACGCGCTGCCCCTATTTCTACGACCCCCAGCAGGCCTGCAACAAGCGCCAGCCCGGCAGCGGCTGCGCGGCCATCGGCGGCTACACCCGCATGCATGCGGTGGTGGGCACCAGCGACGCCTGCATTGCCACGCACCCCAGCGACATGGCCGTGGCCATGCGCGCGCTCGATGCCACGGTGGAAACCGTGCGCGCCAACGGCGCGCGGCGCACCATTGCCATCGCCGACTTCCATCGCCTGCCCGGCAACACGCCGCAGGTGGAAACGGCGCTGGCGCCCGGCGAGCTGATCACCGCGGTGCGCCTGCCCGCGCCGGTGGGCGGCACGCACATCTACCAGAAGGTGCGCGACCGGGCCTCCTACGCTTTCGCGCTGGTGTCGGTCGGCGCCATCGTGCAGCGCGACGGCAGCGCGCGCGTGGCGGTGGGCGGCGTGGCGCACAGGCCGTGGCGCGTGGAAGCGGCCGAGGCCGAGATGCCGCGCGGCGCCAAGGCCGTGGCCGCCGCGCTGTTCGCCGGCGCCACGCCCACGCCGCAGAACGCCTTCAAGATCCCGCTGGTCGAGCGCACGCTGGACGCCGTGCTCATACAGGCCCGCCAGGCCGGGCAGGCCAACCCCACCAGCCCCACCAGCCCCACCAGCCCCACCAGCCCCACCAGGAGTTGAGCGATGAAGTTCGACACCCCCGCCACCACCAACCCCATCGACCAGCTGAAGATCGTCGGCCATCCGGTCGACCGCATCGACGGCCCGCTGAAAACGACCGGCACCGCGCCCTACGCCTACGAGCGCCACGACGTGGCAGCGAACCAGGCCTACGGCTACATCGTCGGCGCGGGCATCTCCAAGGGCCGCATTCTTTCGTTCGACCTGGGCCGTGCGCAGGCCGCGCCGGGTGTGCTGGCCATCGTCACGCACGAGAACGCCGGTAAGCTCGGCAAGGGCAAGCTCAACGCCGCAAAGCTGCTGGGCGGCCCCACGGTCGACCACTACCACCAGGCCGTGGCGCTCGTGGTGGCCGAGACCTTCGAGCAGGCACGCGCCGCCGCGCAGCTGGTGCAGGTGAACTACGCGCGCACCGACGGCGCCTTCGACCTCGCGCAGGCCAGGGAATCGACCGAGCGGCGCACCGCCAACCGCGACAACACCGTGGGCGACTTCGCCGGCGCCTTCGCCAAGGCCGAGGTGCGGCTGGACCAGACCTACACCACGCCCGACCACTCGCATTCGATGATGGAGCCGCACGCCACCATTGCCGCGTGGAACGGCGACCGGCTCAGCGTGTGGACGTCGAACCAGATGATCGACTGGACCACCGGCGACCTTGCCACCACGCTCGGCATGCCCAAGGACAAGGTGCACCTGATGTCGCCCTACATCGGCGGCGGCTTCGGCGGCAAGCTGTTCCTGCGCGCCGACACGCTGCTGGCCGCGCTGGGCGCGCGCGCCGCGCGCCGGCCGGTGAAGGTGGCCATGCAGCGCCCGCTGATCGCCAACAACACCACGCACCGGCCCGCCACCATCCAGCGCATTCGCATCGGCGCCACGGCGCAGGGAAAGATCACTGCCATCGGCCACGAGAGCTGGTCGGGCAACCTGCCCGACGGCAAGCCCGAGAACGCCGTGCAGCAGACGCGCCTGCTCTATGCCGGCGAGCACCGCCTGACCGGCACGCGGCTCGCGCACCTCGACCTGCCCGAAGGCAACGCCATGCGCGCGCCGGGCGAGGCGCCGGGGCTCATGGCGCTGGAAGTGGCCATGGACGAACTCGCGGAGCGCGTGGGGCTGGACCCCATCGCGCTGCGCGTGCTGAACGACACGCAGGTCGACCCGGCCAACGCGGCGCGGCCCTTCTCGCAGCGCCGGCTGGTCGAATGCATGCGCACCGGCGCCGAGCGCTTCGGCTGGAGCCAGCGCAGCGCGCGGCCCGGGCTGGTGCGCGACGGGCGCTGGCTGGTGGGCATGGGCATGGCGGCGGCGTTTCGCAACAACCAGGTCACGAAGTCGGGCGCGCGCGTGGCGCTCGACCGGCGCGGCGTGGTCACGGTGGAAACCGACATGACCGACATCGGCACGGGCAGCTACACCATCATTGCGCAGACCGCCGCCGAGATGATGGGCCTGCCGCTGGAGCGCGTGGTGGTGCGGCTGGGCGACTCGCAGTTTCCGGCCTCGTCCGGCTCGGGCGGCCAATGGGGCGCCAACTGCTCCACGGCCGGCGTGTACGCGGCCTGCATCAAGCTGCGCGAGGCCATCGCGCAGCGCGCCGGGCTGGACGCGGCGAGCGCGGAATTCTCGGACGGCATGGTGCGCGCGGGCGGGCGCAGCGTTCCCCTGGCAGGGCTGCCCGGGCTGGCCGGTGAGGAGCGCATCGTGGTCGAGGACGCCATCGAGTTCGGCGACCTCGACAAGCGCTACCAGCAGTCGACCTTCGGCGCGCACTTCGTCGAAGTGGGCGTGGACGCGTACACCGCCGAGATCCGCGTGCGGCGCATGCTGGCCGTGTGCGCCTCGGGGCGCATCCTGAACCCGAAGTCGGCGCGCAGCCAGGTGATCGGCGCGATGACCATGGGTGTGGGCGCCGCGCTGATGGAAGAGCTGGCGGTGGACGCGCGCCTGGGCTTCTTCGTGAACCACGACCTGGCCGGCTACGAAGTGCCGGTGCATGCCGACATTCCGCACCAGGAGGTGGTCTTCATGGACGAGACTGACCCCATCTCCTCGCCCATGAAGGCCAAGGGCGTGGGCGAGCTGGGCATCTGCGGCGTGGGCGCGGCGGTGGCCAACGCGATCTACAACGCCACGGGGGTGCGGGTACGCGACTACCCGGTCACGCTGGACAAGCTCATCACGCGGATGCCGGACGCGGCCTGAGCTGGCGGGTGGCGCCTTGGAGCGCTACCGCACAGACGCAGGGGCGAGCACCTGCCACAGTGGGCGGCGGCGCGGAGCGTGCAAAACACGCGCCCGCACGCCACACCCGCCCCCCCCAGAAAGATGCCCACCATGCCCGACGCCCCCTACTTTCACGACGCTTCCGGCACGGTCCGCTTCTGGGTGCCGGTCGACGACGGCAACGCGGTGAGCGCGAGCATCGGCAGGGAGGCGCTGCGCTACCACTTCCGCACCGCGGAAGGCGCCGATTCGCTGGCCACCTTCGGCCTGCACGTGCAGGAGATCGAGGCCGCCGTGCGGCGCCGGCTGGCGCAGGGCGCGGCCGAGCCGGTGATGCTGCGCGAGCACGACATGCGCGGCGCGGCGGGCTGAGCCAGCCCTGCGCACAGGCTGGCTTGGCTAGCCTTGGCCGATCAGGTCCGAATAGCTGCGCCGGTTGGCCCGGTAGCAGTCGCAGGCCGCGTTCTCCAGCCCCTGGCGGTCGGTGATGGTGATGACGCCGCGGCGGTAGTCGATGAGGCTGCGCGTGTGCAGCGCCATCGCCGCGTGGGTGATGCCGACCCGGCGCACGCCCAGCATGCGGCCCAGTGCCTCGTGCGTGAGCGCCAGTTGCGCCGAATGCGCGCAGTCTTGCGTGGTGAGCAGCCAGCGCGCCAGGCGCTGCTCGATCTGGTGAAAGCGATGGCACAGGCCCGAGCGCGCGAACTCGGCAAGCAGCACGCACACGTAGCGGTGCAGCACGCGCCGCAGCGGCGCGCTGTCCGCCAGCTCCTGTTCGAACGACTGCGCCGACACCCGCCACGCCAGGCCCGCGCCCTGCACCAGCGTGCGCAGCGGCGCGTGCTGCGCGTTCAGCGACAGCTCGTAGCCCAGCGCCCCTTCGTTGCCCACCATGCCGGCCTGCAGGCCGTCGTGCCCGTCCGCCGTGGACACCAGCGACACGAAGGCGGTGGTCGGGAAGTGAACGTGCGCGATGACGTCGCCGGGCTCGTACAGCACCTGCGCGGCCGCGAGCGGCACCCGTTCGCAGCGCGCGAGCAGGCGCGCGCGGTCTTCGGGGGGCAGGGCCTCGAGCAGGTGGTTGGGCACGGGGGCGGCCTGCTGCGAGGCAGGGAGAGATCGCGAAGCCGAAGGTGAAGGCGGGGGCGGGGGCGATGCCATGGCGGAAAACGGCCTTCCAGAGTTGGCCCGATTCTGCGGTGCATCGCGCGCGCCGGGGTGCCGGTGCGCCAACACCCTCTTGCGGCTCTCTCGCAAGCTCTGACGGCGCTTCGGGCGGGCGCTGCACCCGTTCACGCAGTGGGCACGGTGCCACCGTCGATCACGTACTCCGTGCCCGTGATGCCCCCTGCCCGCGCCGACACCAGGAAGCCGACCAGATCAGCCACCTCGCGCGGCAGCGCCGGGCGCCCCAGCGGAATGCCGCCCAGCGAGTCCATCAGCAGCCGCTGCGCGCCGTCGTGGTCGGTGCCCTTGGCCTGGGCCAGCCGGTCGACCAGCGCCACCGCCGCCTGCGTTTCCACCCAGCCCGGCGACACGCGCACCACGCGCACGCCCCGGGGGCTCACTTCCTTCGACAGGCTCTTGCTGTAGGTCGACAGCGCCGCCTTGGCCGCGGCGTAGGCCGTGGTCGCGTCGGGCAGCGGCAGTTGCCGCTGGATGGAGGTGATGTGCACGACCACGCCGCAGCCCTGGGCCAGCATGCCCGGCAACAGGGCGCGGTCGAGGCGCACCGCCGGGTACAGATTCAGGTCGAACGCCCGCTGCCACTCGCCGTCGTCCAGCACCGCGAAGCCGCCGGACGGCGCGGACGAGCCGCCCGCCACGTGCACCACGATGTCGACGCCGCCGAGCGTGTCTTGCACGGCCTGCGCCACCGCCGCGCAGCCGGCGGGGGTGGCGATGTCGGCGGCAACGAAGGCGGCACCGAAGGCGGCAGCGAAGGCGGTGTGGGTGGGTCGGTCGGGCATGTCCGCGTGCTCGGGGCGGTGGCGCGCCGTGGCCAGCACCGTGGCGCCCGCGGCGGCCAGCTGCGCGACCACGGCCTCGCCGATGCCCTTGGTGCCGCCCGTCACCAGCGCGCGCCGGCCTTCGAGCTCGACGGGGCTGCGGATCTCCAGCGAGGCGATGAGCCCCTGCCTGAGCGTGAAGACGTGCATCAGGTCGGCCTGCCTGCCCGGGAAATTGCCTTCGACATGGGCGAGCAGGCGGTAGGTGTCGGCGCCGTCGTGCAGCAGCCCCAGCGGCGTGAGGCGGTACTGGTACCGAGCCTCGGCCGCGGTGCGCCACGCCTTGATGGCCTGCCGGCCGACGTGCGTGCGGCCTTCGTCCGTCACGCTGGCGTCCTCGTGGAAAGAAGCCGCCAGCAGGTCGGTGTCGTGGCGCACGTGCGAGGCGAGGTAGCGCGCGATGGCGTCGGGATGGGTGTGCGGGATGGTCTTGGTCATGGTCGGGTTCATGGTCGTTGTCGTGTCGTTGTCGGGCCCGCGGAACTTCGGGAATCGGGCGCTCTGGTTGCAATGCGTCCATGCTCGACATAGGCTCGTTCCATGACAAGTACGCACCAGGAAGTTAGTGCCCCGCCGGCACCTCCGGCACCGCCGGCCCCGGCGGTCCCACCCCGCAAGACCTACACCCCGCTGAGCGCCGCCATCGACGTGGAGGCCTGCCTCGGCCTGCTGGAGGGGCGCTGGAAGCTGGTCATCCTGTTCCACCTGTTCGACGGCCAGGTGCAGCGCTTTTCCGACCTGGAGAAGCGCGTGGACGGCATCTCGCAGAAGATGCTCGCCCAGCAGCTGCGCCAGCTGGAGGCCGACGGCATCGTGCTGCGCACCGTCCACTCGCAGGTGCCGCCCCGGGTCGACTACCGCATGACGGCCTGGGGCCAGGCCCTGTGTCCCGCGCTGGACGCGATGCTGAAGTGGGCCGAGCTCAGGGAGCAGTGCGCCGGCGCCTGAACACCGCCCGGCGAAAAAAAGCCCCCCGGCGCCCACCCGAAACCGGTGGCTTCCAGCAAAATCCCGGGCTTCGAGAAAACTACCTCCCGACACCGGAGAGCGCGATGACCCTGGACGACCTGTTTGCCGACAGCCACCTGCTCCCCACGGTGCCCAAGGTGGTGTTCGATCTCATCGAGATCCTGCGCGACGAAGACGCCGCCGTCGGCGTGGTGGCCCGCAGGCTCGAGCTCGACCAGGTGCTCACCGCCAGGGTGCTCCGCCAGGCCAACTCCCCCTACTTCGGCGTGCGCCGCAAGATCTCGTCCATCCAGGACGCGATCCAGCTGCTGGGCTTCTCGTCGATCCGCTCGCTGGTGGTGAGCTCGGGCCTCACGGGCACCTTCCAGAAGGTCGAGGGCGTGCATCTGCCGACCTTCTGGGCCCACAGCCTGCGCGTGGCTTCGGTGGCCCGCTACCTGGCGGGCAAGACCCGGCGCGTGGACCAGAGCCTGGCCTTCACCGTGGGCAGCATGCACGCCATCGGCCACCTCATCATGGCCGGCGCCATGAAGGAGCAGATGGCGGCGCTCAACGCCGCCCACCCCTTCGACACCATGGGCCGCCTCGAGGTGGAAAAGCGCCAGCTCGGCTACCACTACGGCGATGTCGGCGCGCGCCTGGCCGCCCGCTGGAAGTTCGCGCCGGAGTTCGCGAGCGCCCTCTCCGGCTTTGCCGACCCCATGGCACAGCCGCAGCAAGACCCGCTGGCCAATGTGCTGCACCTGGCCGTGTGGCGCGTGGCGCTGGAGCAGGAAGGCCTCGTGATCGGCGACGCGCGGCACGTGTGGCCGGCGCTTTCGGCGGACGCCATCGGCCTGTCGGAAGAAGTGGTGCAGGACATGCCGGCGCCGCGCGAGCTGGCGTTCGACCTCGAGCTGATGATTTCCTGAGCCGCCCCGGCAGTACAAGCAAAAGCAAAAGCAAAAGCAAAGGCAACGGCAGCAGCACATGGCGCAAGGCAAGCGGGTTTCCGCCGACATCAGCGAAGACGCCCTGCGGGCGATCAAGGACATGGGCGCCGCGGCCAAGCAGGGTCGCCTGGCCGCCGGCGAAGGCCAGGCCGCGGCGGCGGCACGGCTGGGCGTGCACGTGCAGACGATCGCGCGCATCGAGTCGGGCGAACCGGGCGTCGCCATCGGGCATGTGCTGGGCATGCTGGTGCTGTACGGCATCGAGACCCAGCTGCGGCAGCCGGGCGCCTGACGCGCGCAAGCCGCCGAGCTACTTGCTCAGCGAAATCAGCGTCCACACGATCGCCACCAGCTGCGCGATGTTGATCAGGATGGCCGTCACGTGCGTCCTGCGGAAGCCCGGAATCGCGTCCATGTAGTTCGCCTGGATCTGCGAGCCCAGCGCGTCCATCTTGGGAATCACCTTCTTGCGCAGCAGCACCGCGACCACCGCGAGCCCCGCCGCACCCGCCGCGATGCCCAGCCGCCCCGCGCACGCGAAGCTGACCGCCGTGGCCGCCGCGGTGATGAAGGCCGCGTTGTAGTACAGGTTGAAGAAGCCGCGCACGAAGCGCGCGTCGAGCGGCGTGTCGTGCTTGAGCACCAGCAACGGCAGCGAGCCCATGATGAAGTAGGCCGTCGTCACGAGCAGTGCCACCGTGAAGAACAGCGCGGCGAACATGGCGGCAGACATTCCGGTGTTCCTCCAGGTGGTGGGAATCGGGGCGGTACGAACGGTATGAGCGGTACGGGCGGACCGAAAGGCTTCGGGATATTGCCCGGTTTCATGCGCCTGCGCATCCGGGGTTGGCCTCTTGAAGGCCGTGCCGGCCGCAGGGGCGGCGGGCAACGAAAATGCCATCGCAACGGCCTGGCTGCCCAATGGCCGCCAGCACCCGCGCGCACGCCGATCTCCGCCGGCCGCCTCCGCAGCACTTCAACAACCCTCTCTCGATGACCCTCACCGTACGCAGCGCCGCCAGTGGCGACGAGCCGGCACTGCGCGAACTGTTCCTGCGCTCGCGCCGCGACACCTTCGCCTGGCAACCCGCTGACAGTTTCCAGCTGGCAGATTTCGACGCGCAGACGCAGGGCGAGCGCCTGTGGGTGGCGCAGGACGGCGCGCAGACTGCCGGCCTCATCTCGCTCTGGGAGCCGGAAAACTTCATCCACCACATGTACGTCGACCGCCGGTGGCATCGCCGCGGCGTCGGCCGCGCCTTGCTGGCCGCGCTGCCAGGTTGGCCGGACACGCGCTTCACCCTGAAGTGCCTGCGGCGCAACGAGGCGGCGCTGGCGTTCTACGGCGCCTGCGGGTTCACCGAGGTGGGCGCGGGCACGTCGCAGGGCGGTGCTTATCTGCTGATGGCGTCGGGTAGAGAGTCAGGCGAAAAAGACGATTCGACGCCCCGAGCTTGACGCGCTCGTCGACGACATGCCCCTCTCTCCATACGCGACTTGCATGAACTCCCGTACGCCGCAGCGGCTCAGCCGTCCAGGCTGTACGGGTAGCGCTGCGGCAAGCCCTCCGACAGCCGGTTCATTTCCCGACTGATTTCGTCAACGTTCGCGGGCCCCGAACCACCGTGGTCCGTCAGCTCCACCTGCGCCATCAGGTCTGCCAGCTGCAGCCATTGATCGAAGTCGATGCCCATCTCGGCGGGCAGCGCATCGGTCCCCCGGTCGTGGTCCAGAAAGGCCACCTGCGACCCGTGTTCCGTTCGCCGAAGCAGCCAGGCGTCGCCCGTGCCGGAGGTGCCGAAGACCCACCACGCCGTGCCCAGCGCGATCAGCGGATGGTCCCTGCCGGCGGTTTCGCGCAGCAGCTGCGCCAGGTCCAGCAGCACGAAGTCGCCGGCAATTTCCTGCCCGCCGATGTCGTCGAGCCGCGAGAGAAAGCCGGCCGGCAGCCCCGCCGCCAGCGCCTCGCGCGCGCTGCCTGAAACGGACGCCGGCGCCCGACGGCGCGCGCCCAGTTCCGCCACGATCTGCCCCACGGGGCGCAATGCCAGCATGCTCCGAAGCCCTCCAACAACTGTCGATGGCCGCCCACGGCCATCCCAAGATGGCCCCGATGATGCCGCCATCCGCAGCCCGCCCGCGGGCCAAGCGCAAATCCTGAAGTCGCGCTATGGTTCGCTGCCACCCCACGGCGAACCCACAAAAAAAGGCAGGCCCATGATCGACCTCCAAATCAACGGTCAATCCGTTGCCGTCAACGCCCCCGACGACATGCCCCTGCTCTGGGCACTGCGCGACATCGTCGGGCTCACAGGAACCAAGTTCGGCTGCGGCATCGCGCAGTGCGGCGCCTGCACCGTGCACCTCGACGGCCAGCCCGTGCGCTCGTGCGTGCTGCCGGTCGGCAGCATCGGCAAGCGCGCCATCACCACCATCGAGGCGGTGTCGCAGACGCCGGCGGGCCAGAGCATCCAGAAGGCCTGGCTCGACGTCGACGTGGTGCAGTGCGGCTACTGCCAGTCGGGCCAGATCATGTCCGCGGCCGCGCTGATACAGCGCACGCCCAACCCCAGCGACGCCGACATCGACATGGCCATGTCGGGCAACGTCTGTCGATGCTGTACCTACTCGCGCATCCGGGCGGCCATCAAGCAGGCGGCCACGGGCAAGCCCGAGGTGCTGCAGTCGGTGGTCTCGATGCCGGCAAGGAGCGCATCGTGAAGGCCGCCGCACGAACGGCAAACCTCAGGGGCACCGCAGGCATCAGCCGCCGCGTCGCCCTGCAGGCCGGCGGCCTCGCGCTGGCCTTCACCTGGGTCGGCGGCAGCAAGGCCTTCGCGGCGATCAGCGCGCGCCAGCAGCCCGCCGACGCGGCCGCCGCTCAGGCCGACGGCAACCCGGCCTTCGCGCCCAATGCCTTCATCCGCATCGACGCCGACGGCGGCGTGCGGCTGGTGATGCCCATGGTCGAAATGGGCCAGGCCATCTACACCGGCTCGGCGATGCTGCTGGCCGAAGAGCTGGGGGTGGAGCTCGACCAGGTGCGCGTGGAGCACTCGCCGCCCAACGAGGCGCTGTACGGCATGCCGCTGCTCGGCGGCCAGATCACCGGTGGCTCGACCAGCACGCGCGGCACCTACGCCGTGCTGCGCGAGGCGGGCGCCGTGGCGCGCACGCTGCTGGTGTCGGCGGCCGCCGCGCAGTGGAAGGTCGATGCGTCTGAATGCACGGTGGCGCGCGGCGTGGTGAGCCATGCGGCCTCCAGCCGGCAACTGGGCTTCGGCGCGCTGGCCGGCGCGGCCGCCAGGTTGGCGATGCCCGAGAAGGTGGCGCTGAAGGAGCCGAAGGATTTCAAGCTCATCGGCCAGCCGCTGCGCCGCGTGGACTCCGCCGACAAGGTCAACGGCAAGACGCAGTTCGGCCTCGACGTGCGCGTGCCGGGCATGAAGGTGGCCACGGTCAAGGCCAGCCCCACGCTGGGCGGCGTGCTGGCCTCGGTGGACGACAAGGCGGCGCGCGCGATTCCCGGCGTGGTCGACGTCATTCGCATAAAAGACGCGGTGGCGGTGGTGGGCGAGCATTTCTGGGCCGCCAAGCGCGGGCTCGATGCGCTGAAGATCACCTGGACGCCCGGGCAGAACGCGGCGCTCACCACGCAGCAGCTGCGGTCGGCGCTGGCCGACGCGCTGGCCAAGGGCAAAGCCATCGTCGGCAAAGAAACCGGCAAGCGCCCCGAGGGCACGCTGGTGCAGGCGACCTACGACCTGCCGATGCTGGCCCACGCGACGATGGAGCCGCTGAACACCACGGTGCACGTGCGCCCCGACCAGTGCGAGATCTGGGTGGGCACGCAGGTGCCGGCGCGCTGCGTGAGCGTGGCGGCCAAGATCACAGGGCTGGCCGAAGACAAGGTGGTGGTGCACAACCAGTACCTGGGCGGCGGCTTCGGCCGGCGGCTGGAAACCGACTCGGTCGAGCAGGCGGTGGCCTTCGCCAAGCAGGTGCCCTATCCGCTGAAGGTGGTGTGGACGCGCGAGGAAGACATTCGCCACGACATCGTGCGCCCGATGTACCACGACGACATCTCGGCGGTGGTCGATGCCGAAGGCCAGATCCTCTGGTTCGGCGACCGCATCGCGGGCGGCACGGTGCTGGGCCGCTGGGCACCGGCCTTCATGGGCAAGGACGGCATGGACGGCGACCTGATCGAGTGCGTGGCCGAGCCCTGCTACGACCTGCCGAACCTGAAGGTCGAATGGGTGCGCCACGACATGCCGGCGGGGCTGAACGTGGGCTGGTGGCGCGGCGTGGGGCCCACGCACAACCTGTTCGTGATGGAGAGCTTCATCGACGAACTGGCGCACCGCGCAAAGAAAGACCCGGTGGCCTACCGGCGCGCGCTGCTGAAGAAAAACCCGCGCACGCTGGCGGTGCTCGACCTGGCGGCTGAAAAAATCGGCTGGGGCAAAGGCGCGCTGCCCGCGCGGGTCGGCAGAGGCGTGGCGGTGGGCGACCCCTTCGGCAGCCGCGTGTGCGCCATGGTCGAGGTGGAGGTGTCGCCGCAGGGCGAGGTGCGCCTGCGGCGCGCGGTGGTCACGCTGGACTGCGGCATCGCGGTGAACGCGAGCTCCATCGAGGCGCAGATCCAGGGCGGCCTGCTGTTCGGCCTGAGCGCGGCGCTGTTCAGCGAAATCACGCTGCAGGGCGGCGCCATCGAGCAGAGCAACTTCCACGACTACCGCATGCTGCGCATCAACGAGTCCCCACCGATCGAGGTGCACACGGTGAAAAGCGGCGAGGCCCCCGGCGGGCTCGGCGAGGTGGGCACGGCCATTGCCGCGCCGGCGCTGGCCAACGCGATCTTCGCGGCCACGGGCGTGCGGCTGCGCGCGCTGCCGGTGAACCGCGCGCTGCTCGCGCAGGACAAGGACGCGATGAAGAAGAAGATCGCCGATGCGGCACCCCCGCCGCATCCAACGCCTTCGCAGGGCGAAAGGAGCGCGGCATGAAGCGATTCATCCAGGTGCTGGCGGTGCTCTTCGTGGTGGGCGCCGGGCTGTACTTCTTCCTGAACCGCACCGACAGTTCCGAAGGCGAGGCGCCGGTGCTGGCCGGCGCGGCGCCCGACGCCGCGTTGCTGGTGCGCGGCGAATACCTGACCAAGGCCGCGGACTGCATCGCGTGTCACACGGTGGCCGGCAAGGGCCAGCCCTTCGCGGGCGGCGTGCCTTTCGTGCTGCCCTTCGGCACGATCTATTCGTCGAACATCACCGCGGACCCGGCGACGGGCATCGGCGGCTGGAGCGACGACCAGTTCGTGCGCGCGGTGCACGACGGCGTGCGCGCCGACGGGCAGCGGCTGTACCCGGCGTTTCCGTACACCTCGTACACCGCGCTCAGCCGCAAGGACGTGCTCGCCATCAAGGCCTACCTGTTCAGCCTGCCCCAGGTGAACCAGCCGAACAGGCAGGCCGACCTGGGCTTTCCGTTCAACCAGCGCTGGGCCATGGGTTTCTGGAACGCGGCCTTCTTCAAGAGCAGCCGCTTCGAGCCCGACCCGGCCCAGCCCCCGGCATGGAACCAGGGCAAGTACCTGGCCACGGCGCTGGGCCACTGCGCCGAATGCCACACGCCGCGCAACGTGGCCTTCGCGATGGAAACGCGCAACAACCTGGCGGGCGAATCCATCCAGGGCTGGCGGGCCTACAACATCACCTCCGACGCGAAGAACGGCATCGGCGCCTGGAGCGACGCGGAGATTGCCGCCTACCTCACCACCGGCCATGCCGACGGCCGTGGCTCGGCCTCGGGCCCGATGGGCGAGGCGGTGGAGCACAGCCTGCAGCACCTGAAGCCCGAGGACACCGCGGCGCTGGTGAGCTACCTGCGCACGGTGCCCGCCAAGACGGGCAAGGACCCGATCGAGATCGACGCCAAGGCGCCGTGGGCCGTGGCGGCCAGCGCCGCGGCGCCCGCGGCCAACACGGCCGAGGGCCACGAGCAGGGCCTGCGGCTGTTCGCGGCGGCCTGCGCCAGCTGCCACCAGTGGAACGGGCAAGGGCAGCAGACCAACTTCGCGTCGCTGCTGGGCACGCGCGGCGTGAACGACCCCGAGGGCTCCAACGTCACGCAGATGATCTTGCAGGGCGTGAACATGCGCGTGCGCGACAACGAGGTCTACATGCCGGCGTTCGGCAAGGCGTACACCGACACCGAGGTGGCCGCGCTCGCCAACTACGTGATCGCGCAGTTCGGCAACAAGCAGGGCACGGTCACGCCGGAGTTCGTGGCGAAGCAGCGCACGAAATAAAAGAACCGACACAAGGGACCTTGCAACGCCCGAAGCAAGGGCCGAAGCCGGCGGCTCAAGACAGCACGACCGGCCGCTCGACCCCGACCGTGCGCTCCAGCGGCAGCCACAGCACCAGCCGCGTGCCCGCGTTGCCCGACTCCCAGCTCACGTGCCCGCCGATGGCCAGCGCGCGGCGCTGCTGGTTGCGCAGCCCGCGGCCGCCGCGCTGCAGCGCTTCTTGAAGCACGAAGCCCGCGCCGTTGTCCTCGATCATCACGCACACGCCCTGCCCGCCCGTCGCGGTGCTGAAGCGGATCGTGGTGGCGCGCGTGTGGCGCAGCACATTGGCCACGCACTCCTGCATGATCCGCAGGATGTGCAGCGCGCTGCCCGGGTCCAGCCAGGGCAGCGCGGGCACGGGCTGCACTTCCCACTGCAGCGCGATGCCGGCGCTTTCGATGCGCGGCGCCAACCGGAAGCGCAGCGTTGCCAGCAGCAGGAGCAGGTCGGCGTCCACGCTCTCCATGGAGTCGATGGCCAGCTTCAGGTCTTCCATGCAGCCCTTGAGCACATTGGAAATCGCGGCGTCGTTCATGATGCCGCGCTCCACCGAGCGGATGGCGCCGATCAGCGACGAGCCCAGGCCGTCGTGCATGTCCTGCATGAGCCGCCGGCGCTCGGCGTTGAGCATCTGCTGGTTCTCGATCACGCGCAGCCGCTGGTAGCTTTGCTCCAGCTCGGCCTCGCGCGCCCGCAGGCGCTCGGCCAGGCCTTGGTTCAGTCGGCCCACTTCGGCGAAGGCGCCCGTGTAGCGCTGGAACATGATGTACGAGAACACGAAGAACAAGCCGATGATCGCGTAGGGCGAGGTGTACACGCTCTCGGGGCTCACCAGGTTGTTCTGCAGCAGCCCGTCGTACGAGGTGAACGTGACGGCGAACACGGTCCACCCCGCCACCAGCCGGCCCGCCGGCAGCTGCGCGCGCAAGGCCTTGCGCAGGTTCACCGCGAAGATCAGCACCGCCACGGGCAGCACCGCCAGGTTGAGCAGCGGCGTGATCAGGTAGAGGCTGGCAATCGATGCCGACACATGCGGCAGCGTTGCAACGCTGCACAGCGTTGCCAAACCCACCGACGAGCGCGTGAGCCACGGCGAAGGCTGCTGGTGCAGCCGCTCGAGAAACAGGTGGATGAGCACGATGAGCCACAGCAGCGCCGACACGGTGAGCCACTCGAACCACTCGTCGGACACCGGCAGGTAATCGCCGCTCACGTAGTAGTGCAGCATGCGCACGAAAGCCAGCGCCGAGATGGCCGCGAACAGCAGGTAGAGCGACTCGCGCCGCTTGCCCAGCCACACCGCGAAAGCGAAGGCACCCACCGCCAGGAACGCGGCGCTGCCCATGAACGGCAGCTGCACCTGCAGCATCTGGCGCACCTGGTAGCGCCAGGCCAATGCGCCCTGCTCGCCCACCCACACGCTGGAAAAGCCGCTGCCGCTGCTGCGCAGCCGGTTCACGCGAATGAGCACCGAGGTGGGCGACAGCGTGTTCGCCGTCGCGTTCAGCGGCAGCAGCAGCGGCTGGTTGTAGCCGTTGTGCACCGGGCTGCCGTGCGACTGGTAGAGCAGCACGCCGTCGCCGTACACCGCGATGTGCCCCAGCGTTTTCCAGCGCGGCAGGTACAGGAAGCGCGGCTGCGTGGAGGGCGCGAGCGCATCGACGTCGAGCCGGTACCAGTCGGTGAGGGTGCTCACGCCGCCCGACGGTGTGGGCACCAGCTCGCGCCCGGCCGTATACGGCAGGCCGACCTTCTGCCAGCCCTCGGTCGGCAACGCGGCGTCTTCGATGCTCGGCGGCGGCGCCGAATAGCCGGTGCCGGCCACGGAGAGCAGCTCGGCCTCGGTGATGTGCAGCGTGCTTTCTTGCTGCGGTGCCGCATCGGTGGTGGTCGGCTCGCCCGCTTGCACGCTGGGCAACAAGGCCAGGAACGACAGCAGCCACAGCGTGGCGGCGACGCGCCTGGCGCTCATGTCTTCGGCAGTGCCGATGCGGCCTCGTCACCAGGCGCAAGACCGCACGCCACCACGAGACGGAGGGGGCGGGCGCCGAGGGCGGAGGGGTTCGGTTTCATCGAGACACAATTATGTCTCGGGCACCCCGTGGCGGCCAGATCGCCATCGCGACACCGCATCCCACTGCATTGACACGGCACCGACACGACATCGGCGCAACCTCGATGCTGCTTGCAAGATGAGCAAGACGGGCAACGCGCTACCCCGAAAACACGCCTCAAAAACACCCGCGCCGCTCCCGCGCGCTATCGCCGGAATTAAGTGCTTCTATTCGCCCCGCGGCGGCTTCTGGCAGAGAATTTGCGCTCCCCTCGCAGCAAAAACAGGAGTTCCACATGAGCAGTGAAAAGACCGAAGCCAAGTGTCCCTTCAGCCAGGCCGCAGGCGCCGGCACCACCAACCGCGATTGGTGGCCGCAACAGTTGCGCGTCGACCTGCTGCACCAGCACTCCACCAAGTCCGACCCCATGGACAAGGACTTCGACTACGCCGCCGCCTTCAAGAGCCTGGACCTCGCCGCGGTCAAGAAAGACCTCGCTGCGTTGATGACCGACTCGCAAGACTGGTGGCCGGCGGACTTCGGCCATTACGGCCCGCTGTTCATCCGCATGGCATGGCACAGCGCGGGCACCTACCGCATCGGCGACGGCCGCGGCGGTGCCGGCCGCGGCCAGCAGCGCTTCGCGCCACTGAACAGCTGGCCCGACAACGTGAGCCTGGACAAGGCGCGCCGCCTGCTGTGGCCCATCAAGCAGAAGTACGGCCGCAACATCTCCTGGGCCGACCTGTTGATTCTCACGGGCAACGTGGCGCTGGAGACCATGGGCTTCAAGACCTTCGGCTTCGCGGGCGGACGTGCCGACGTGTGGGAACCCGACCAGGACGTGTACTGGGGCCGTGAGAAGACCTGGCTCGGCGGCGACGTGCGTTACGCGCAAGGCTCGCCGGGCGTCGAGGAAAACCACGCCGTGCTGGTGAAGGACGACGACAGCCAGGTGCCGCACACGCGCGACCTGGAGAACCCGCTGGCCGCCGTGCAGATGGGCCTGATCTACGTGAACCCCGAAGGCCCGGACGGCAAGCCCGACCCGCTGGCCGCGGCACGCGACATTCGCGACACCTTCGCGCGCATGGCCATGGACGACGAGGAAACCGTGGCGCTCATCGCGGGCGGCCACACCTTCGGCAAGACGCACGGCGCGGCACCCGCCTCACACGTGGCGCACGAACCCGAAGCCGCCGGCATCGAAGACCAGGGCATCGGCTGGAAGAACAGCTTCGGCTCCGGCAAGGGCGGCGACACCATCACCAGCGGCCTCGAAGTGACGTGGACCACCACGCCCACGCAATGGAGCAACAACTTCTTCGAGAACCTCTTCAACTTCGAATGGGAGCTCACCAAGAGCCCCGCCGGCGCGCACCAGTGGGTGGCCAAGGGCGGCGCCGGTGCGGGCACCATTCCCGACGCGCACGATCCGTCGAAGCGCCACGCGCCGACCATGCTCACGACCGACCTGTCGCTGCGCATCGATCCGGCCTACGAGAAAATTTCGCGCCGCTTCCTCGAGAACCCCGACCAGTTCGCCGACGCTTTCTCGCGCGCCTGGTTCAAGCTCACGCACCGCGACATGGGTCCGCGCGTGCGCTACCTCGGCCCTGAGGTGCCGGCCGAAGAACTCATCTGGCAAGACCCGATTCCGGCGGTCGACCACGCACTGGTCGATGCGCAGGACGTCGCGGCGCTGGGCAAGAAGGTGCTGGCCTCCGGCATCGCGCCTGCGCAGTTCATTGCCACGGCATGGGCCTCGGCATCGACCTTCCGTGGCTCCGACAAGCGCGGTGGCGCCAACGGCGCACGCATTCGCCTGGCACCGCAAAAGGACTGGGCAGTGAACGAGCCGGCGCAACTGGCCAACGTGCTGCAGGTGCTCGAAGGCATCCGCGGCGAGTTCAACGGCGCGCAGGCCGGCGGCAAGAAGATCTCGCTGGCCGACCTGATCGTGCTGGCCGGTGGCGCCGCCGTGGAACAGGCCGCGCGCAACGCGGGCCGCGAAGTGAAGGTGCCCTTCTCGCCCGGGCGCACCGACGCCTCGCAAGCGCAGACCGACGTGCCCTCGTTCGCGCCGCTGGAGCCGGCCGCGGACGGCTTCCGCAACTACACGCGCGCCCGCTTCAGCGTGCCGGCCGAGGTGCTGCTGATCGACCGCGCGCAACTGCTGACGCTGACCGCGCCCGAGCTGACCGTGCTGGTCGGCGGCTTGCGCGTGCTCGGTGCCAACGTGGGCGGCTCGAAGCACGGCGTGCTCACCGGCAAGCCCGGCGCGCTGAGCAACGACTTCTTCGTCAACCTGCTGGACATGGGCACGGAATGGAAGCCGGCCGCGGGCGGCAACGAGCAGTACGAAGGGCGCGACCGCAAGTCGGGCGCGCTCAAGTGGACCGGCACGCGCGCCGACCTGGTGTTCGGCTCGAACGCGCAACTGCGCGCCATTGCCGAGGTGTACGCCGGTGCCGACGCGCAAGAGAAGTTCGTCGCCGACTTCGTGGCGGCCTGGACCAAGGTGATGAACCTCGACAGGTTCGACCTCGCCTGAGCTTGAGTGAGTGGATGTTCGCCGGGCTGCAGCGCAGCACCCGGCGAACATCACTCGCTCTGCAGTGATCAGCAGGCGCTCAGCAAGACTGCGCCTCCACCACCCGCCGCACCGTTTCCAACGCGCTGCGCAGGTTCTCCAGCCCCACGGAGCCCAGCGCCAGGCGCAGCGCACGCGGCACGTGCGCCGACGTGGCGAACGGCTCGGCCGTGGCCACCGACACGCCTTCGCGCACCAGCGCCGCCGTCACCAGGTCGGCGCGCGTTTCTTCCGGCAGCGGCAGCCACACGAAGTACGACGCCGGATGGCGCACGCATCGCAGCCCGGCGAGCGCATGGGTGGCGATGGCCTGTCGCTGCATCGCGTCCTGCCGCTTCTGCGCCTCCAGCCGCTCCACCGTGCCGTCTTCGAGCCACAGGCAGGCGATGGCCGTCGTCACGCCGGGGGTGCACCACGTCGTGGCGCGTATCGCGCGTTCGAGCTTCGGCACCCAGGCGTCGGGCGCCACCACGAAGCCCACGCGCAACCCGGTCGCCACGCTTTTGGACAGGCCCGACACATACACCGTGGTCTCCGGTGCCAGCGCAGCCAGCGGTGGCGGCGGCCCCTTGCTCGGGTCGTCCGCCAGGAAGGCGTAGGCCGCGTCCTCGATGATGAGCAGCCCATGCCGCCGCGCGATCGCGACCAGCCGGCGGCGCCGGCTTTCGCTCATCACCCAGCCCAGCGGGTTGTGCAGTGTCGGCATCGCGTAGATGGCCTTCACGCGGCGCTTGGCGCACAGCCGCTCCAGCGCGTCGAGGTCGGGGCCCTGGCCCGATGCGGGCACGGGTGCCAGTTCGAGCCGATTCGCCTCGGCGAGCACCTTGAAGCCCGGATAGGTCAGCGCATCGACCGCGACCACGTCGCCCGGTTTCAGCAGCGCCATCGCCGTGATTGCCAGGCCGTGCTGCGCGCCATCCACCAGCAGCACTCGGGGTGGCTGCACCTCGAGCCCACGCGATGCAAGGTGTCGCGCCACGCAGGCGCGCTCGTGCAGGCGCCCGCCGTGGGGCGCGTAGCGCAGCATCGCTTCCAGTTCGCCACCGGCGGCGAGCTGGCGCAAGGCGCCACGCAGCAGGTCGGCCTGGCCGGGGAGCGAGGGGTAGTTGAAGTTCAGGTCGACCAGGCCCGCCGCCACCGCTTGCTGGTCGACGCCCTGGCGCGCGGACAGCGCCGTTTCGCGAACGAAGGTGCCACGGCCGACCTCGCCGCTGACAAGACCCATCGCCTCGAGTTCCGCGTAGACACGCGACGCCGTCACCAGCGCCAAGCCATGGCGCTCGGCCAGGCGGCGGTGCGTGGGCAAACGGGTGCCGGGCGGCAGGCGGCCCTCGCGGATTTCAGCGGCGAGTTGGTCGACGAGTGGCTTGTAGCGGGCTTCAGCCATGGCGAAGTGTATTCATGACAATTTTTTGATTGTATTGATCGATATGCCTACGATGGCGCCACCTATTCCAATGGCCGCCCCACGAACACCATGCACATCGCCATCCTCACCTTCGACGGCTTCAACGAACTCGACTCGCTCATCGCGCTCGGCGTGCTCAACCGCATCAAGAAGCCTGGCTGGCGCGTGACGCTGTGCTGCCCGACGCCGCAGGTCACGTCGATGAACGGCGTGACCGTGCATGCGCAATCGCTGCTTGAAGAAGCGCGCTCGGCCGATGCCGTGGTCGTCGGCAGCGGCGTCAAGACGCGCGAGGTCGTCGCCGACCCCGCGCTGATGGCGCGCCTGTCGCTGGACCCGGCGCGCCAGTTGATCGCAGCCCAATGCTCCGGCACCTTGATCCTGGCCAAGCTCGGCCTCGTGGGCAATGTGCCGGCGTGCACCGACCTCACCACCAAGCCCTGGGTGCAGGAGGCCGGCGTGGAAGTGCTGAACCAGCCCTTCTATGCACAGGGCAACGTCGCGACGGCGGGCGGCTGCTTCGCCGCGCCGTACCTGGCCGCGTGGATCATCGCGCGCACCGAAGGGCTCGAGGCCGCGAGCGCGGCGCTGCATTACGTGGCGCCTGTCGGCGAGAAAGAGCCCTACGTGGCCAATGCCTTGAAGAACATCACGCCGTACCTGCCGAAGTGAGACAACCCGGCTGAACAGCCAACCTATTTGCGTTGCACCACCGGCACGTGCACGTCCCACTTCTGCGAAGGCTTCACCGCCTGCGTGCACACCACTGAAATCACGCGGCGCTCATGCGGCACCGCTTCACCGCCCTTGCCCGTCGAAGACCAGCGGATGGTGTCCCAGCGCGCCTTCAATGGAACAGCGCATCGGGGCACCAGCACCTTGAGGTTCGGCTCGCCGACTTCCCACGCGTTGCCGGCCTTGCCGTTCTCGCGCGCGACGAACTCGCGGGCCGACTCACGTATTTCGTAGAGGCCGTGAATCGCGTCGTTGGAGCGCATGTCTTCGATGCCCGTGGCGCCGACGGCATGCATTGCTGCCACGAGCAACAGGGAAGGCAAAAGGCGATGGAGAGGCATGGGGTTTTCAGGCGATATCAGGCAATACGGCGGCTTGCGTGGGCTACATTGGCGAACGATTTTCCAAGCCAGGAGGGACGTTCGCATGACCCAAGTCTGCATGGTTTTCTTTCGCGCGGGCACTTGCGACCTGGAGGCCGCGGCAGCCTCGCTGCAAGACTACGGCCTCGATGTTTCGCAGGAGCCCGGCCTGCTGTTTGCGAGCACCGAAGGCTCGCAGCCTTTTCGCATCCGCCTGTCGACCGCGCCGCACGTGCAGGCGGAGGCCATAGAGATCGGCACCGGCACACCCGACGAAGCCGCGATGCGCACGCTGGACGCGCGCTTCGAGATTGCCATCGACGACCTCGACGAGGCGCTCGACGAAATCAACACGCTGATCGACGTGCAGTCCGCGCTGCAGGAGGTGTCGAACGGCTACCTGTTCCTGCCGTGGAACGGGCACCTGTCCGCGCCCTGAGCAAACGCCGGCGCTGCGCCGCGCCGACTCACGAAGAAGCAGACGCCTTCACAGGCAGCAAGGCGTCGAGAACGAAACGCGTCGGCCCGCTGGCGCCCCGGTCGCTCACCGCAAGGCCGAGCTGGCGCCACAGCGCCGGGCTCAGCGGTCGCACGGCGATGCGCGGGTCGCGCGCGGGCTCGTGCGATTCCTCGGGCAGCAGCGCCGCGCCGTAGCCCGCGGCGACCAGCGTGCGGATCGCGTCGTTGTAGTTGAGCTCGATGCGCGGCCGGCAATGCACGCCCGCGGCGGAGAACCATTCCGCGGTCAACCGGTAAAGGCGCGTAGACGCGTCGTTCATGATCAACGGGCGCTCGGCCAGCCACTGCGGCGTGAGCCGCCGGGGCGCCTTCCAGTCCGCCGGCAGGAAGGCGACGACGGCCTCGCGCCGCAAGGGCGTGACGTGCACGCCGCGCACCGGCGCCTGCGGCAGCGCCACGACCGCCAGGTCGAGGCTGCCCGCGGCGAGCCGCGCCATGCTGTCGTTGGAGGTCAGCACCTGCACGTTCACGTCGATGCCCGGATGGTTGCGGGCCAGGCGCTCCAGCGCGGGCGGCAACAGGTGCGCGATGGCGCCTGTCGACGCGCCCACCCGCACGCGGCCGGTCTGGCCGGCGAGCTGGCGGCGAACGTCTTCCACGGCGTCGTCCGCGTCGGCCAGCAGCCTGCGGGCGCGCGCGATGAAGCGCTCTCCCAAGGCGGTCGCCTGCGCGGGCCCGCGTCCGCGAACGAGCAGCTGGCCGCCCAGGCGCGACTCGAGTTCCGCAATCTGCACGGTGACGGTCGGCGCCGCAAGGTGAAGGGCGCGCGCGGCATTGGCCAGGGAGCCGAGATCGGCAATGGCGACAAGGGTGCGCAGATGGTCGAGGCTGAGTTCACGCATGGCGCTAATTTAACTTTTCTTAATCCGGGCTTGCATATATTTAGCTGGAGCCATCGAGGCCACGTGCCTACCATCGCGCTCCATGGACCTCAACATCTTCATCGACGGCGACCAAGGCACTACCGGCCTCGACCTGCAGAACCGGCTGCGGGGCAGCGACTTTCGCATTCGCACCTTGCCCACCCACCTGCGCAAGGACGCGGCCGCGCGGCGCGACGCGCTCAACGCGAGCGACATCGCCATCCTCTGCCTGCCCGACGCCGCCGCGCGCGACGCGGTGGCCATGATCGAGAACCCCGCGGTGCGCGTCATCGACGCCAGCTCGGCGCACCGCACCAGCCCGGGGTGGGTCTACGGCCTGCCGGAGCTCGATGCGCGGCAAGGCGAACGCATTGCCTCGGCATCGCGCGTCACCAACCCGGGCTGCTATCCCACCGCGGCGGTCGCGCTGCTGCGGCCGTTGACGGACGCGGGCCTGCTGCCCGCGGACTACCCGCTGGTCATCCATGCGGTGTCGGGCTATTCGGGCCAGGGCCGCGCCGGTGCGGAGGCGCACGAGGCGGCGGCGGGCGGGCATTCGCTGACGGTCTATGGCCTGGCCCTCGAGCACAAGCACGTGGCGGAAATCGAGGCCTACGCCGGCTTGACGCAGCGGCCCCTGTTCGTGCCGGCCTACGCCAGTTACAGGCAGGGCATCGTGCTGACCATCGGGCTGCACGCGCGGCTGCTTGCCGCGGACGCATCGGGCGCGCGCATCCATGAATGCCTTTCGCATCACTACCGCGACGCGGCGCACGTGCATGTGCTGCCGATGTCGCCCGCCACGCCGCTGACCGAGCTGGACCCGCAAATTCACAACGGCACGAACGACATGAGCCTGGGCGTGGCTTGCAACGAACGCACGGGGCAGATCGTGCTGAGCGCGGTGCTCGACAACCTGGGCAAGGGGGCCGCGGGCGCGGCGGTGCAGAACCTGCGTTTGATGCTCGGCGACACACGGCCCGCGCCGTGAGTTCGAAGCGACGCGGCCGCGTCGCGTTCGCTTGATGCAGGTCAACCGGCGGGCGGCCGGGCCTGCCGATACTGCCGTCTTCCGCAGCAACCCGGTCCAGACAAATGGCGCATCTCGTATGGAAGTCCGAACTCAACACCGGCATCCATGAAATCGATGCTCAGCATCAACGCATCGTCCACTACATCAATGCGCTCGACGATGCACGGCTCGCGAACGACCAGAAAGCCGTCGGCCGGATCATCGAGGAAACGATCGACTACACCGCCTCGCACTTCGCCTTCGAAGAAGCGATGCTCGAGGACGCGGGCTATCCGTTTTCAACGCCGCACCGCAAGGTCCACGAGATCTTCGTGCGCCGCGCCGTGGAATTTCGCGCGCGCTTCGAGCGCGGCGAAGACGTGCTGGCCGAGCTGCACGGCATGCTCTCGCGGTGGTTGTTCAACCACATTCGCCATGAAGACGGTGGCTACGTCGCCACCGTGAAGGCGCACCTGCAAGCAACCGAATCGTCGGCGGAGCGGCTCGTGAAGGCGCAGGTGCGCAAGGAACTGCAGCAGGGCCGCACCGATAACCATGCCAAGCAGGGCTGGCTGAAGCGGCTGTTCGGCGCGGGGGCCTGACCGCGGAGGTCCGCGGGTGCACAGGTGCGCTAGCCGCGGCTGCCGCCGAGCCGCAGCGAAGGCAGCAGGCACAAGGCCGCGCAGGTCGCGCCGGCACCCACGAGAAACGCCGTCGAAATGCCCAGCCACTGCGTCGCGAAGCCGACTACCGGCCCGGTCACGCCCATCGCGATGTCGGCGAAGGCGATGAAGTTGCCGACCGCGCGGCCGCGCTGCTCCGGCGGCACGGCGCGAGTGGCGATGACGCCCATCGCCGGGAACACGAGGGAGAAGCCGAGGCCGCTCAGCGTCGCGCCCAGCACGGCCATGCCCGGCGCGGGAGCGCACCAGATCAGCAGCTGCCCCACGGCCTCGAAGACCAGCGAACCCACCGCCACCTTCGTGGCACCGAAGCGGTCGGGCAGGCCCGAGCCGACCAGCCGCACGAACACGTAGGCGGCACCGAAGCCCAGCAGCGCGGTGCCGGCGTGCGACCAGCCGTGTGCCGCGTAGTTCAGCGTAAAGAAGGCGGCCATCGCGGCATAGGGCACGGTCGCCAGCGCCAGCACCAGGCCCGGTCGCCAGATGAGGCCGAGCACGCGGTGGAACGGCACGCGTTGCCCGCCCGAGGCTGCAACCGCGGGCAGCTTGAGGGCGATGGCCCAGGCCACCATCGGCGTGAGCACCGCGAGCGCGCCCACGCCGGCGAAGCCGTACGCCGACTGCACGACGAGCCCCAGCGATGCGCCCAGCCCGAGGGCGGCGTAGATGGCAATGCCCGTCCACGACATGACCTTGCCGGTGCGCGCAGGGCCCACGCGCGCGATGCCCCAGCTCATGAGGCCGGTGAGGAACAGGCTCTCGCCGAGCCCCGCCACCAGCCGCCCGACGAGCAGCACGGCGAGCTTGGCCACAGGGTCGATGGGCAGCGCGCTGGCCAGCGCATAGGCGATGCCCGAGCAGGCCGTCAGCGGCAGGCCGAGCAGCACGGCGGCGCGCGGCCCGCGCTGGTCGCACAGCGTGCCCGACTGGTGGCGCGTGAGCAAGGTGGCCAGTGCCTGCGCACCGACGACCCAGCCCACGGTGAGCGCACCGAAGCCCAGGTGGTCGCGCACCTCGAGGGCCAGGGCCGCCAAGGGAACGCTGATGGCGAGAAAGCCCAGGAACACCGCGAGCACCACGGGCGCGAGGCCCGCGAAGGCGGAGGTCGTCGAAGGGGTCGTCGCAGGGTTCTGCGCAAAGGCCGTCGCGGAAGAACGAACGGAAACGGAAACGGAATCGGAAACGGGAGATGAATGTGATGTCATGCCACAGGCGCGTCTTGAGTGATCGAGTACTCCCTGCTGGGATCCACTCGACAAAGGACGCGTTGGATGACGGTAACGCCTACGACAGCGCATTGCGCGCTGCGGCGGCGACTATAAACGCGACGCGCGGCGTGCGTCAACCACCGCCGAGGCTCGCCTAATTCGCCTCCCGGACAATGCGGCCCATGCCGTCCCGCCATCGCATCGTTCCCCTCATCGTCGCGTCTCCCCTCTTCCTGCAGAACCTCGACACCTCGGTGATGGCCACCGCCTTGCCGACCATCGCCAACGCGCTCGACGTGAGCGTGCTGCACCTGAACCTCGCGATCACCTCGTACCTGCTGAGCCTGGCCGTGTTCCTGCCCGTGAGCGGCTGGCTGGCCGAGCGCTTCGGCGCCAGACGGGTGTTCTGCGTGGCGGTCGCGTTCTTCTCGCTGGGCTCGACCTTGTGCGGCGCCGCGCAGACGCTGCCGCAGCTGGTGGCGTTCCGCGTGCTGCAGGGGCTGGGCGGCGCCATGATGCTGCCGGTGGGCCGGCTCATCCTGCTGCGCAGCGTGCCTGCGGCGCAGATGGTGTCGGCCATGGTGTGGTTCACGGTGCCGCCTGCGTTCGGCCGGCTGGCCGGGCCGCTGTTCGGCGGAGCCATCGTCACGCTGGCGTCGTGGCGGTGGATTTTTCTGATCAACATTCCCTTCGGCCTGCTGGCGATTGCGGGTGCGCTGCGCTTCATCAACGACACGCCGGAAGACCGCGCGCCCGCGCCCTTCGATGTCGAAGGCTTCGTGCTGCTGGCGGTGGGGCTCACCGCGCTGCTGGGGAGCCTGGAGCTGGTGGGCAAGGCGCTGCTGCCGGTGCCGGCCATCTGGGCGATGGCGGGCTTCGGTGCGCTGGCGTCGCTGGTGTATCACCTGCGCAGCCGCCACAAGGCCAACCCGCTGATCGACCTGGGCATTCTTCGGCACTCGACGTACCGCGCGTCCATCATCGGCGGCACGCCGCTGCGCATTGCGATCGGTGCCTCGCCGTTCCTGATGCCGCTGATGCTGCAGCTGGGCTTCGGGCTGTCGCCGCTGGCCTCGGGCACGCTCACGATGGCCACGGCGCTGGGCTCGCTGGCCACGCGCACGGTGATGGCCAAGGCGATCCGCACGGTCGGCTTCCGCTCGCTGCTGGTGGGCGCCACCTGCCTCACGAGCCTGTGCTACCTGAGCTACGGCTACTTCAAGCCGAGCACGCCGCACCTGCAGATCTTCGTCACGCTGCTGTTCGGCGGGCTGGTGAACTCGATGGCGATGGTGTCGCTGCAAACGCTGGGCTTCTCGCAGATTTCCAAGCCCCGCATGAGCCATGCGGCCACGCTGAACAGCATGGCGCAGCAGCTGTCGCTGAGCCTGGGCGTGACGCTGGGGGCCTCGCTGGTCACGCTGGCGGCGTGGTGGAACGGCAGTGGCGCGGGCCAGCTGACAGCAGCGGATTTTTCGCCGGCCTTCGGCGTGGTGGGCGCGATGACCTTGCTGTCGCTGCTGTCGTTCACCAAGCTCGCGAAGGACGAGGGCGCGGGCTTGCGCTGAAGCGAAAAAGGCAGGCGCTCAGGTCACCATCGCCAGCAGGCTGGCAACGCCGAGCCCCACCGCCGCCAGCGCGTCCCCCGCGATCAGCCCGCCGCCGAACAGCGAGGCGCTGTTCATGTCTTGCGGCGCATCATTTCGGGCAGGCGCGCGCGCCGACCACACGCTCCCCGCCACGCCGCCCGCGCCCAGCCACAGCGAGGTCGGCAGGCTGACGAAGCCGCCGAACGACAGCGCATAGGGCGACGGCAGCACGATGGCGTCGAGCACGAAGCTGCGCGGGCGCAGCCACTTGCGCAGCAGCTCGATCGCCAGGCCCGCGGCCACGCCCACGCCGATGGCCGTGCGCTGGAACGGCAGGTCGTGCGTCAGGCTGCGCAGCACGCCGACGAACTTGTAGGTCATGGCCGAGCTCCATTCGGCGGGCTGCCGGTCGGCGCGCATCACCGTCTGGTCCTGCAGCAGCACGGGGTAGGCCGCCATGAACAGCCGCGCGAACACCACCGCCAGCACGGCGCCCATGACGACGCCCAGCACCTGGTAGCGGAACTGCACCGCGCGCGACGTGCCCAGCCGCCAGCCGGTGGAGCGGTCTTGCTGCATGTCGCAGGCCACGCCGGTGGCCACCAGCAGCACCGCGCCGGCCAGCAGGCCCACGCCCGCGTCGCGCAGCCCCATGAAAGCCAGGATGACGATGGTGACGACGAAGGCCGAGGAGATCGGGTTGGCGTCGCTCACGCCCACCGAGATGCCGTTGACCAGCGCGAAGACGAACACCAGCGCCACCGCGGCCACCAGGAAGAACACGGGCTGCCCCAGCAGCCAGTGGCCGCACGCCACGGTGGCGCCCGCCCAGAACATGACCCACAGCACCAGGCGAAGGGCGTTGGCGGGCGGCTGCGCGGCATCGGCCGCGCCCTGCGGATCGCGGTGTCGCCAGCGCCGCAGCGCCTGCGCGAAGATCCACGCCATGTCCACCACGGCGGCGCCCATGATCGTGCCCAGGGCGATGAGGAACATGATCTTGCGCGGCGGGTCGCCCGCCTGCAGCCAGCCGATGGACACGAAGTACGGCTGCAGCGCCACGCCGGCCAGGCCGCCCGTCACCGCCGGAATGCCGATGCGCGCACCGATGACCAGCCCGGCGCCGAAGGTCGATGCAGACAGGCCGATGGCGCCCAGCACCGGCAAGCGCGCCGCGGCAAGCCCCGCCGCCAGCCCAAGGCCCACGCCGCTGCCCAATTGCCGCACCGAGCGGCGCAGCAGCGCGGGGTCGGTCAGCGCGCGAAGGATGTTGGCCACCGCCAGCCCCGACGGAAACGCCAGCCGCATGCGGTCCACCAGCACGGGCGTGTAGAGCATGCCCACGCCCACGCCGAACATGCCGATGCAGGCCAGGTACAGCGCCATCTGCCAGGCCGGCGGCTGGGGCAGGCCCATCCACGCCATGGCCTGCAGCAGCACGCCCATGCCGCTCATGCTGGCCACCGAGGCGGCCGCCGTCTGGATGTAGTTGGCGCCGTGCCGGCCGCTGGCGCCGTAGCCAGCGGTGACCACGGAGCCGAGCAGCCCCGCGAGCACCTGCCCGCCGACGAAGAAGCCCAGCGACAGGTTCATGTAGGCCGCGGTCACGCCCGCCAGCGGCCCCAGCACGAACATGCCCAGGGTCGCCAGGAGCAGGTGGTAGCGCCAGCTGCCTTCGAAGGGCAACCAGCGCCAGCGGGGGCCGTGCGGTGGGGGGTTCATGAAGCGGATGATCGCGCACCAGCGCGCGTTGCCTTGCAGCGGCATGCGTTGCAAGGCCCGGGCCATGGCGATGCCATCTGGTGCTATGAGGTGTGGCGAGGCCCGGTCAATGGGCCTGCACGGTGCAGCAACGAGAAGCGAAATGAAGAGTGACAGCGGTCGGCATCGAGGCGGTTTCCCTGAGCGGTTTTTTTCTCCCTGGCCTCTACCAGCGCCGAACCGCTGTCGAGAGGCAGTGTCTGCCACGCAGGTGAAGTCGCAGTGAAGTCTGTGCGGGAGTTCCGTGAAACGATACCGAACAGCCGGTGGCGCGCGACTACGGCAGCTGCAGCCGCCTTCGCTGGCTCAGCCGATTCAGTCGAAAGAACTCACCCAGTCCCACACCCGCGCGGGCGCCTCGACCATCACGTTGTGGCCGTGCGGCCCGAGCTCCGTGGCGTCGGCATCGAGCGCGCGGGTCTGCTCCATGGTGACCAGCGCGTCGTGCCCGCCGCGGCCGAGGTGAACGGGGCAACGTGCCACGCTCATCAGCTCGGACAGCGGCGGCTTGCCGACGGCGTTGGCGCGCGGGTCCATCGCGAGGCGCCAGCCATCGGCCTCCTGGGCGACGCCGCGCAACGCGAGCGTCGACGCCGCACCCGCGATGTTCACGAGCGGCGCCAGGCCGGAGACCTTCAGGTAGCGGTCCCACGCTTCGTCTTCGGTGGCGAACTTTTTCGCGGGCTGCGATGCCAGCGCCTCCATGCGACGCAGCTCGTCGTCGCTCCACGCGGCCTTGATGCCGGCGCCGAAGACCCGGTGCGGCGCGACGCCGAACCAGCCCGTGGCCAGTGCCAGCGCGATCACCCCGCCCAGCGAATGGCCGAGCACCACGAGCCGGCCCGAGGCGTCGGCATGCGGCAGCACCGCGCGCGCGACGCTCGCGGCGAGCTGGCCGATGGCGTAGCTGTCTTGCGGCGCCGACCGGCCATGCCCCGGCAGGTCGAGCGCGAGCCAGCGGCCGGGCCAGCGCACGTCGGCCTCGGCCAGCAGGGGCGACCACACGGAGCCTGTCGCGCCCATGCCGTGCAGCAGCAGGAGCAGGTCGGGGCCTTGGCCGCCTTGTTCGATGTGCATGTCAACCCCTTCGTTTCAAGCAATCAGCCGGCCGGCCGGACCCAGGCCACCAGCAGGCCCAGCCAGCGTGCGCGCCAGGTCGCGGTGAACGCGATGGCCAGCGCGGCGCCGGCCAGCGTCATGAACCACACCAGCGTGGCCATCGACGCATGGTCCACGCGCAGGCACAGCAGCAGCGATGCCGCCAGGCCCGACACGCCCAGCACACGCAGCAGCCGCACCGTGCCGCGCGTGGCCGGTACGGGGCCGCGCGCCTGTTCCCAATGCACGTCCATGGCCAGGGCCAGCCAGCCCAGGCCGGCGATGTTGGCCACGACGGCCAGCAGGAGCAGCAGCGCGTCAGGCACGGGCGTCCTCCCCCGCGGCCACCACCGCTTGCGCCGGCGCTGGCCGAAACACGGCCGCTACCACCGGGGCGCCGGCACGGCGGCGCAGCTTGCGCGCGGCCATCAGCGCCAGTGCCGCGCTTGCGAGCATGAACAGGTCGACGCCGGCCACCGGCCAGTAGCCCGCGCCCACGGTGCGCAGCAGGTGGTCGCCCGTGGTCACCCAGTTCAGCAACACCGCGGCCACCGCCATGACGGCCACGGCCACGCACTGCTCGGCCCATGCGGGCGCGATGCGCGCCTGCGCCACGTCCGACGTTCTCCAGATGCCGTGCGCAAAGGCCAGCACCCAAGCGCCCCAGAAGATGTAGCGCTCCCAGTCGCCGCGCGCGGGCAGGTCGCCCGGCAGCAGGCGGTTGGCGATCAGCATGGCCAGCGCGGCGACGAGCATGCCCGTCACGGTGGACACCGCGAAGGCATCGACCCAGCGCGCGCCGCTGCGCCCCTGCTTGGCGTGCTGGCGCTTGCGCTTTTCCACGAAGAAGATGAAGCCCGTGGCAATGCACACGCAGCCCGACAACCCGCCCAACACATACAGCCACCGCAGCAGCCAATGCCGAAAGTGCTGCAGGTGCAGGCCGGTCAGGAAGGTGTTGACGCTGGCCACGGGCGTGAGCGGCGGGTCTTCGCGCAGCACCTCGCCGGTCGACGCCTTGAAGTGAATGCCTTCGCCCGTGAGCGCGATGCGGTCGGTGCCGGCGCGGTACACGCTCACATAGCTGTTGGCGTCGCCCACGTGCTGCACATTGAGCAGGCCCACGTCGCCCGCCATGTCCTTCGCGGCCCAGCGGCGCTTGGCCTCGGCGACCATGGCGTCCACCGACGCGAGCGGCGCGGGCGTGCCGGCGCGGTCGTGCGGCAGGCCGGTTTCCAGCGCCTCGTGCTTCTCATGCATCTCGTGCAGCGGATGCAGCTGCGTCTCGGTGATCGGAAAGTAGATGCTCCCGAAAATCACCAGCCCCGAGAACGCGAAGATGAAATGAAAGGGCAGCGCCACCACGCCCGTGAGGTTGTGCAGGTCGAGCGTGCTGCGCTGCGTGTGCTTCTTCGGGCGGAAGGTGAAGAGCTCGCGAAAGATCTTGCGGTGCATCACCACGCCGCTGACCAGCGCCACCAGCATCACGAGCGCGGCGAAGCCGACGATGAAGTAGCCCAGGTTCATCCACTCCAGCTGCAGGCTGTAGTGCAGCGGGTAGAAGAACTGGCTGCCGATCTTCAGGTGGTCGTCGGGCAGCGACTTGCCGCTGCGCGGGTCGATGGTGCGCGCGCCGAACACGCCGTCTTCCGGGTCTTTCGCGTTGGGCAGCTCGTAGCTGGAGAACAGGCTGAGCACGGGGTCGCGGTGCGTGGTGTACGCGGCCCAGTTCTTCACCACCGGAAAGCGCTCGGCCATGGGGCCGTTCACGCGCCCGCGGGCCTGCTCGATGCTCTGCGGCGTGGGCTTCATGTCCTGGAACACGGGCAGCAGCATCTTGTCGAAGGACGGCATGGGCTGCGGCGCGAAGCGCGATTCGGGAATCGCCCAGCGGTCGATCTCGCGGTCGAACACCGACAGCGAGCCGAAGAAGAAGACGACCATCAGCACGAAGCCCAGCACCAGGCCGAACCACGTATGAAGCCAGGCCATCGAGAGGCGGAAGTTCTGGAACACGGAAAATGATCTCCTTGGGCGCTCGGTCAGCAGTTCTTGCGATGCGGCTGTTCAGAGCAGCGCGCGCTGCACCAGCCACGCGGCAGCCGCCATGAGCGCGCCTCCGCCGGCCAGCACGAGCCACACGCGCAACAGGCTGCGCGCCGCGAAGGCCCACAGGAACGCGACCAGGAAAACGATGAAGCCCACGATGTAGCCCAGGGCTTCGGCGTCGTGGAACTCCATGCGCGCGGCGAACAGCAGGCCGATGGCCAGGGCGATGAAACCCCAGGTGAAGGCGTAGCCGCCGAGCATGCCGGCGGCAATGCGAAGGGCAATGCGAACGGCGGTCATGGGCTGCGCGCGGCGAAGGGGCGCGGGCTGGAAAGCGGCATGCGCGGCATCATAGATTTCGTTCTCCCGGATCGGGCCAGAGACCGTGGTCCCTGGCAGGTTCATGCGGCGCTATGCCGTCGGTCTTCGGCGCACGCGCGGTTTCTGGGTGTGCCGGCACACGGATCCCGGCCTTCTGGCGAGGTGTGGCGGCGGCCTGTTGTTGGTGGCGCGATGTCGTGGAGAGCGCGGCATTATAGGAGCCAGATGAGAACGAATCGCATGTAAACGCGCCCTCACGCCGACGTCGGCGTGCACAATCGCCCACTCCCCTCCCCCGATCCCCCAGCCTCCAGGCCTTGATGCCCTTCGGCAGCGCATGCGAATCCACGAACTGAAACAACGCCTGCGCGACGCCGGCGCCGGCCCCAGCCACGAGCAGCGCATTCTTCGGCTGTGGTCGCACGCGCTGCCGCGCGACAGCGGCCGCCGCCTGCCGGGCACCTTCTTTCCATCGTCGCTGATGGAGGCGCTGCCGGCCATCGAGGCCGAGCTGGCGGGGCTGGCGCGCATCCACGCCGTGCACCCTGGCGCCGACGGCTCCGAGCGGCTGCTGGTCGCCCTGGCCGACGGCCAGACCGTGGAAAGCGTGCTGCTGCCGCGCGACGGCCTGTGCGTGTCGTCGCAGGTGGGTTGCGCCGTCGGTTGCCAGTTCTGCATGACGGGACGCGACGGCCTGCTGCGCCAGGTGGGCAGCGCCGAGATCATTGCGCAGGTCGCGCTCGCGCGCGCGCGCCGGCCGGTGCGCAAGGTGGTGTTCATGGGCATGGGCGAGCCGGCCCACAACTTGGACAACGTGGTCGAGGCGATCGACCTGCTGGGCACGGTGGGCAACGTGGGCCACAAGAACCTGGTGTTCTCCACCGTGGGCGACCCGCGCGTATTCGAGCGGCTGCTGCAGGAGCGCGTGCGGCCCGCGCTGGCCCTGTCGCTGCACACCACCAAGGCCGCGCTGCGCAAGACGCTGCTGCCGCGCGCACCCAATATGTCGCCCGAGGAGGTGGTGGCCGCGGGCGAGCGCTATGCGCGCGCCACGGGCTACCCCATCCAGTACCAGTGGACGCTGCTCGAAGGCGTCAACGACGGGCCGGACGAGGTCGAGGGCATCGTGCGGCTGCTGTCCGGCAAGTACGGCGTGCTGAACATGATTCCCTTCAACGCGGTGGACGGCGTGGCTTTCAGCCGACCGTCGTGGGAGCGCTGCGAGCAGATGGCGCGCACGCTGCACGAGCGCGGCATTCTCACGAAGCTGCGCAACTCGGCCGGACAGGACGTCGATGGCGGCTGCGGGCAGCTGAGGGCGCGCGCGGCCGAGGTGCAGGTGCGTTTCCAGCGGGACGCGACGGGCAGAACGAGCGTTGGGCCGCCTTCGGCTGTGTGACTGCGAGCTGAGAGACGGCGCGGGCGCGGCCGCACATTGACTTTGCTGATCAACATTTGAGGCGACACGGCAACACTAATTAACCAATACAATTGCGAACGGTTCGCATTCGTCGCGCCACATTCCTCCCCCAGAACCGTTCTCAATGCCCGCGGCCAGCTCCCCCGCCTCGCCCATCGAAGCCCTGTACAGCGACCACCACGGCTGGTTGCTCGGCTGGCTGCGCCGCCGCCTGGGCGACGCCTGCGACGCGGCCGACCTGGCGCACGACACCTTCGTGCGGCTGATGGTGTCTTCGCGCACCGCCAACCTCGGCGACGAGCCGCGCGCGTTCCTCACCCACGTCGCCAAGGGCCTGGTGGCCGACCACTGGCGCCGGCGCGAGGTGGAGCGCGCCTACCTCGAGGCGGTGGCTCACCTGAGCGAGCCCGAGGCGCCTTCGCCGGAGGCGCGCCTGCTCATCATCGAATCGCTGTTGCACATCGAGGCCATGCTGGCCAGCCTTCCGGCGCGCACGCGGCAGGTGTTCCTGCTGGCGCAGTTCGACGAGCTCACGCTGCAGCAGATTTCCGAGCGCATGGCGATGCCGGTGATCACTGTGCGCCGCCATATCCACAAGGCGCTGGTCGCCTGCATGTCCGTCGCCTGAGCGGCAGGCCGCCCCCCCAAAATGAACACTCCGCAGCCGCTGCAGGCGCACGGCGCTCCCCGCACAGCGCTCGACCCCGCGCTGCTGAGCGAAGCCGCCGACTGGATGCTGACTCTGCGCTACGGCGACGACGCCCAGAAAGCGCAGGCCAACGTCAACCGCTGGCGCCAGCAGAGCCCCGCGCATGCCGAGGCCTGGGCGCGCGCCGAGGCGCTGCTGGGCGTGTTCGCCCAGGTGCCCGCGGGCATCGGCAAGGACGCCTTCCAGGCCCTGCAACGCCCCACTCGCCGCCGAAGCATGGGCATGCTGGGCGCGCTGCTGATCGCCGCGCCGGCCGGCTGGCTCGCATGGCGCCACATGCCCTGGCGCGAGTGGAGCGCCGACGTGGCCACCGCGACCGGCGAGCGCAGGTCGATGACGCTGGCCGACGGCTCGCGCCTGGTGCTGAACACCGCGAGCGCGGTGGACATCGCGTTCACCGCTGCGCAAAGGCACATCCGGCTGCAGGCCGGCGAGATCCTCGTCACCACGCACGCCGACCCCTCCCCCACCTACAGGCCGTTCCTGGTGCAGACGCCGCAGGGCACCGTGCGGGCGCTGGGCACGCGTTTCAGCGTGCGCCGCCTCGACGACCAGACCACGCGCGTCGCGGTGTTCGAGCACGCCGTCGAGATTCGTGCGCTGGACGGCGCCTCGCACCTCCTGCGGGCCGGCCAGCAGGCCGACTTCGAGGCGGCGCGCATCCGCTCCGAGGTCGCGGTCGACAACAGCGCCGCGCTCTGGGAGCAGGGCATGCTGCTCGCGCGCAACATGCGCCTGGCCGACGTGGTGGCCGAAATGAGCCGCTACCGCAGCGGCGTGCTGCGCTGCGACCCGGCGGTGGCCGAGCTGCGCGTGTCGGGCGCCGTGTCGCTGGCCGACACCGACGCCGGCCTGGCGCTGCTGGCGCGCTCGCTGCCGCTGCGCATCGAGCAGGCGACCCGCTACTGGGTGACGGTGGCGCCGCGGTAGATGCGGTAGACGCGGTAGACGCGGCTCGGCGCTCGAGGACGGCGCATGGAGCGCCCCATGGCAGTCCGAGAAAAAAATCCGCAGGGAGGTGATCACTTTTTCCGTCTCGTCCGGTGACAGGGGGAATGACGCATCGACGCCGATGCGCACCACCGCTCTCACAGACCTCCAAGGACGCAGACACATGACATCGCAGCAGGCACGCCGGCACCGGCGCATCGACGGGTTCGCGCTCGCGCTCACCACCACGGCCATTCGCGCGGCGTTGATCGCAGCGCCAGCCTGCGCGCTGGTAGCCGCGCCCGCCTTTGCCGCGGAGCCCACGGCCCAGGCCCCACGCCAGTACGCCATTGCCGGCGGCACGCTTGCCGACGTGCTGGCCCAGTACGCCGCCGCCACGGGCGTGCAGTTGGTCTTCGAGCCCGGCATGCTCGCCGGCCTGCGCAGCGACGGACTGCGCGGGCGCTACACGCCGCAGGAAGGCTTCGAGCAGGTGCTGCGCGGCAGCGGCTACGAGGCGGTCGGCCAGGGCGGCGGCGCGTATGCGCTGCGCAAGGCCGGCGCACCGGTGCGCAACGGCATAGGCAGCACGGGTGGCACCAACGACGCCGCCACGCTGTCGCCTGTGACCGTCACCGCCGCCACCGAGCGCGAGACGCCCACCAGCCGCGTCAACGGCTATGTCGCCCGACGCAGCGCCACGGCCACCAAGACCGACACCGCCCTGATCGAGAACCCGCAGTCGGTCTCGGTGATCACTGCCGACGAAATCGGCGACCGCAAGGCCGAGACGCTCGACGAAGCACTGCGCTACACCGCCGGCGTCACGCCCAACCTGAAGCCCTGGGCGGTCGACGAGTTCTCGCTGCTGCGCGGCTTCGAGCTGGGCACCGCGGGCGTCTTCATGGACGGGCTGCTCACCTCCGGGCGCTCCTACGCGGCACCCATCGAGCCCTATGGCCTGGAGCGGCTCGAAGTGCTGCGCGGCCCCGCCTCGGTGCTCTACGGAAAGATGCCGCCGGGCGGCATGGTCAACGCCGTGAGCAAGCGGCCGACGGCCGACACCCTGCGCGAAGTCGGCATCGAGTACGGCACCTACGGCCGCAAGCAGCTGAAGGCCGACATCGGCGGCGCGCTCGACAGCCAGAACGAATGGACCTACCGACTCACCGTGCTGGGCCGCGACTCGGGCACCCGGCTGGACAACGATCGCGACGACCGCCTCTTCATCGCGCCCGCGCTCACCTGGCAGCCCAGCGCCGACACCAAGCTGACGCTGCTCGGGCGCTACCAGAAGGACAACCAGGCCTACGCCTGGCAGAACCAGCTGCAGCAGCCCGGCGTGTTCGGCCAGCCGAACCCGAGCGTGAACATCGGCGGCTACGACAACCGCTGGCGCCGCGACAACAAGATGCTGGGCTACGAGTTCGAGCACCGCTTCGACGACACCTGGTCGGTGCAGCAGAGCATGCGCTACAGCGAACTCGACCGCTCCGAGACCAACGTGTTCCCGCGCGGCCTGCGTGCCGACGGCTACACGCTCAACCGCAGCTTCTCCCCGCGCGAAACGCACTGGAAGGGCCTGCTCGTGGACACGCGCGTGCAGGCCCGCGTCGACACCGGGCCGCTGTCGCACACGCTGCTGGCGGGCGTGGACTATGCCAAGTCGCGCATCACCGACGAGTTTCCGTACGACCGCCCACTGCTCGCGCCCATGAACCTGTTCGCGCCGGTATACACCCACCAGCCGCTCGCGCCCGCAGCCGACCCGTACGTGAACCGCATGCCGAGCAAGCAGGTCGGCCTCTACCTCCAAGACCAGGTGAAGTGGGACCGCTGGGTGGTCACCGCCGGCGTGCGGCACGACAAGGCCGACGCCTCGGGCACTCGCACTTTCCCGAAGGCCGGTGAAAGCACGCTCGACTACGACACCTCCGCCAGCGCCACCACCGGCCGCGTGGGCGCGGTCTACCTGTTCGATTCGGGCTGGGCGCCGTACGTGAACTACGCGACCTCGTTCTCGCCCGAGATCGGCAACAGCTTGAACGGCGACCCGCTCAAGCCCTCGAAGGGGCGCCAGGTGGAGGCCGGCGTGCGCTACCAGCCCAAGGAACAGAACCTGAGCTACACCGCCTCGGTGTTCGACATCGTGCGCAGCAACGTGACCACCGCCGCGCCGCAGGCGCCCGGCGAGGTGATCCAGACCGGCGAGGTCAGGTCGCGCGGGCTCGAGCTCGAAGCGCGTGCCGAGCTGACCAAAAACCTCAGCCTGATCGCCCAGTACACCTACCTGGACACGCGCATCACGCGCAGCAACGACGGCGACCTCGGCCTGCCGCTGATGAGCGCGCCCAAGCACAGCGCGTCGGTGTGGGGCAAATACGCGTTCCCGGTGGGCGATGCCACCCGCGCCTTCGCGGCGCTGGGCGTGCGCTACCTCGGCAAGTCGCGCTCCGCATGGGACACGGAATACGCCGGCATCACCAACCCCAGCATCACGCTGGTCGACCTGGCGCTCGGCTTCGACCGCGGCCCGTGGCGCTTCTCGCTGAACATCAACAACCTGCTGAACAAGCAGTCGCTGATGGATTGCAACGGCAGCATCTGCTACCGCAGCGCCGAGCGCACCGCGAACGTGAGCGCGCTGTACCGCTTCTGATGGCGGTGGCGCGCCGGGGCCGGGGTGCGCTGCTGTCGCGCATGGTGGCCGCGCTGTTCGGCGGCTACGCGCTGGCCGCGTTGACCAGCGTGGCCGTGCTGGCCTTGCCCATCGGCACGGTCGAGGCCGTGCTGCTGGGCATGCAGGCCAGCTTCGGCGTGTACGCGGGCGCGGTCGTGTGGGTGTTCGCCGCGCGCACCGCGCGGCGCGCATGGCTGGGGCTGGCTGTGGTGGCGATGCCGCTGCTGGCGGCGGCGTGCAGCGTGTGGGCTGCCGCGTGACCGGTGCGCCACGCCTTCGCCAGGCCATGGCCGGCCTTCACACCTGGACCGGGCTGCTGTTCGGCTGGCTGCTGTACGCGATGTTCCTCACCGGCGCGGTGAGCTACTTTCGCGAAGAGCTCTCGCAGTGGATGCGGCCCGAGATACCTGCGCTGAAGCAACCGCCGGATGCGGCCCGCAGCGCGATGCAGGCGGTTGCCGGTCTGCAGGCGCTGGCGCCCGGTGCGACGCAATGGGTGATCGAGCTGGCAGGTGAACGCACGAACGTCGTGGCCGCCTCGTGGCACATCCGCAGCAACGGAGGCAACGACGGCAGGGCCATGCTCGACCCGCTGACCGGCCACGCCGTGCACGTGCGCGAGACCTACGGCGGCGAATTCTTCTACTACTTCCACTTCTCGCTGCACTACCTCCCGCGGGTGGTCGGGCGCTGGCTGGTGGGGCTGGCCACGATGTTCATGCTGGTCGCGCTGGTCAGCGGCGTCATCACGCACAAGAAGATCTTCGCCAACTTCTTCACCTTCCGCCGCGGCAAGGGCCAGCGCTCGTGGCTGGACGCGCACAACGCGCTGTCGGTCGCCGCGCTGCCCTTTCATTTGATGATCACCTACACCGGCCTCGTCACGCTCATGACGCTGTACATGCCGTGGGGCGCCGACAGCGCGCTCCAAACAGCGCAGCTGCGCCAGGCACTGAGGGCCGAGATGACGGCGTTCCTGCCTGCGGGCGCGGCCAGCAGCACCGCCGCGCCGCTCGCCGACGTGGGCGCGATGGTGCGCGAGGCCGAGCGGCGCTGGGGCACGGGCCGCGTGGCGCGGCTGCTGGTCGACAACCCCGGCGATGCCGCGTCGCGCGTGACGGTCGTGCGCGGCGACGCAGGGCGCGTGTCGGTGAGCCCGCGCCATGTGGTGTTCGACGGCGCGAGCGGCGCGATGTTGCAGGTGAAAGACCACTCCGCCCCGGCCGCCGAAACCCGCGGCGTGCTGTACGGCCTGCACGTGGGGCGCTTTGCCGATGGGGTGACGCGCTGGCTGTACTTCTTCGCCAGCCTCACCGGCGCGGCGATGGTCGCGACCGGGCTCGTGCTGTGGACAGCGAAGCGGCGCGCGCGGCAGGCCGTGGAGCAAACGCCGTCCTTCGGCCTGCGGCTGGTGGAGCGGCTCAACGTCGCGGCCATCGCGGGCCTTCCGGTGGCGATGGCGGCATTCCTGTGGGGCAACCGCCTGCTCCCGCCCGGCCTTGCGGCGCGCGGCGAGTGGGAGGTTCACCTGTTCTTCATCGCGTGGGGGTTGATGCTGCTGCACGCATGTGCGCGGCGCATCGGGCGCGCATGGGTCGAGCACTTCGCCGCCGCCGCCGTGCTGCTGGCCGCCTTACCGCTTGCGAGTGCATTGGCTGGCGACCGCGACCTGCTCGCCAGCCTTCGCGCGGGGGACGGCGTGTTCGCATCGTTCGAACTCACGCTCGTGGTGCTGGCAGGCGTCTTCGCGGCGGTCGCACTGAAGCTCGCGCGCCGCAGGTAGCCGAGAGAGAGAGAAAGAGAGGCCGACGAAGGCCCCCTGCCCTCAACTCACCATGTACCCGCCGTCCACCGGCAGGATGACCCCGGTCATGAAAGACGCCGCCGGCGTGCACAGGAACACGGCCGCGCGCGCCACGTCGTCGGGCGTGCCCCAGCGGCCCAGCGGCGTGCGCGCGAGGATGGGGCCGGCGCGCGCGGGGTCGTCCTGCAGCGCTTGCGTCATCGGGGTGGCGATCCAGCCGGGTGCCACCGCGTTCACGCGGATGCCGTCGGCCGCGTAGGCGATGGCCAGCGACTTGGTGAGCTGCGCCACGCCGCCCTTGCTCGCCGCGTAGCCCGGCACCAGGCCGCCGCCGAAGAAGCTCAGCATCGACGCCGTGTTCACGATGCAGCCCTTGCTGGCCTTCAGCCGCTCGCGCGTGGCGCCGCACACGCGCATGGTGCCGGTGAGGTTCACGGCCAGCACCTTCTCGAACACCTCGATGTCGTGCTCGGCGCCGCGCTGCAGGATGCCCGCGCAGTTGAAGACGATGTCCAGCCGGTCGATGTCCGCCAGCGCCGCGGCCAGGCTGTCGGACGACGAGATGTCGGCCGACCTGATGTCGACCGCCGCGTCGAGCGTGCCGTCGCCGCCGCTGCGCCCGAGCGCCGTCACCTGCGCGCCGAGCGCGGCCAGGTGGTTGGCGATGACCGCGCCGATGCCCTGCGTGCCGCCGGCGACGAGGGCGCGCTTGCCGTTGAAGAGTCCTGCCTGGTAGGTCATGGGTGAATGTGGATGGAAAAAAACGTCGGCCCGCAGTGTAGACAGCCCCCGAGAACGCAAACGCAAACGCAAAACCGCGAGCCCCTCCACAAAGTCTCCCAATTTGGTCGCCATCATTGCCTTGTCCGCTTGATTCCTCCGGCGGACACCTCCCTCCACAGGCCCTTTGCGAGATCGGGGCCATTCAGCCCGCCTTGTGCGGGCTGTTTTTTTGGTGGCGCCGGGCCACACGCCCTCAGGCGTCCGCCACCGCGTACGGCGTGAACCGGCTTTCGTTCTCGTTCACGTCCAGCGGCCGGCCGATGAACGGGAACGCGCGCTGCGGGCAGGCGTCGCGCTCGCACACCTTGCAGCCCATGCCGATGGGCGTGGGCACCTCCTGGTCGGCCAGGTCGAGCCCCTTGGCGTAGATGAGCCGGGACGCATGGCGGATGTCGCAGCCCAGCCCGATGGAGAAAGTCTTGCTCGGCGAGGCGAAACCGCGCTGGCCGTGCGACACGGTGCGCGCCACCCACAGGTAGGTGCGCCCGTCGGGCATGCGCGCGAGCTGCCGCAGGATGCGCCCGGGCTGCGCGAAGGCCTCGTACACGTTCCACAGCGGGCAGGTGCCGCCGGTCTTCGAAAAGTGAAAGTGCGTGGCCGACTGCCGCTTCGAGATGTTGCCCGCCCGGTCCACCCGGATGAAGAAGAAGGGCACGCCCGGCGCGCCCGGGCGCTGCAGCGTGCTCAGCCGGTGGCAGATGGTCTCGAAGCCCACGCCGAAGCGCCGCGCCAGCAAGTCGATGTCGTAGCGCAGCGTTTCCGCGGCGTTCAGGAAGAGGCCGTATGGCAGCAGCATGGCGCCCGCGAAGTAGTTGGCCAGGCCGATGCGGGCCAGCGCATGCGCGGGCACGTCGCCGAAGCGGGCGCTTTCCACCAATGACTCGATGAGCGCGGTCTGCTCCAGCAGCGCGAGCTGCGTGGCCAGCTGGAACGCCTGCTGCCCCGGCTCCAGGCTGCCCGACAGGCGCAGCACGCGGCTGGTCGGGTCGTAGCGGCGCTGGCTGTCGACGGCGTCGTCGTCGGTGGGCACCACGCGCACGCCGTGCTGCTTCATGAGCCGCTGCAGCAGCCATTCGGACAGCGGCCCGCCGTGGCCGCGCGCCTCGGCGGCGAGCTTTTCGGCGGCCGTGTCGAGCGGGTCGAAATGGTTCTGGTGCGAGAAGAAAAAGTCGCGCACCACCTCGAAGGGCATGGGCCGCGTGCGCGAGAAGTCGCCGCGCCCGTCGCCCAGCTCGGCGCCCATGATCTCCAGGCGCTCCATGGCCTCCTGGTGGCGGCGGTGCAGCGCCAGCAGCGCGCGCGCCACGGCGGGCATCTGCGAAGCCACCTCGCGCAGCTCGGGCAGCGCCACGGTCTCGCCGCCGGGGTTGTCGGCCAATGCGTCCCGCATGCTGGAGACCAGGCGTGCTTCCTCGTCTTCGGAAAACTGCTGCACATCGACGCCGAGGGTGCGGCTTATTTTCAGCAGCACGGCCACGGTGAGCGGGCGCTGGTTCTGCTCCATCTGGTTGAGGTAGCTGGGCGACAGGCCCAGCGCCTGGGCCAGCGCCACCTGCGTCATGCCGCGCTCGGCGCGCAGCTTGCGCAGGCGCACGCCCATGAAAGTCTTGCTCATCGTGAGGCTCCTGGCGAATGGCGGAAATTCACAACCAGAATTTGCAATATTTGCAAAACCCGCGTTTTTCATTCGCAATGATTGGCTAATTCAGCCCTTCATTATGGGCACGCAATTGCGTAAATTGCGAATCCATGACGACGAACCCACCCACCGCGCTCGAGCTCACGGACATCGTGTTCCCCGAGCACGCCAACCACTACGGCACGCTGTTCGGCGGCAACGCCCTGCTGCTGATGTCCAAGGCGGCCTTCCTGGCCGCGCGGGCGTTCGCGAAGGCCGACGTGGTGATGGCCCGTTGCGGCGACGCGCAGTTCCTGGCCCCCGTGCCGGTGGGCAGCGTGCTGCGGCTGCGCGCGTGGGTCAGCCGCGTCGGGCACAGCTCGCTCACCGTGTGCGTGAGCGGCACGGCCGAGCAGCTCGGGAGCGAGCCGCGCACCGCGCTCCAGTCGCTGTTCGAGATGGTGGTCGTCGACAAGAACGGACGGCCCGCGCGCATTCCCGGCGCCTACCTGCACACAGAAAAGGAAGCAGCATGAACGACATCGCCACCCCCACCGCCAACACCGCCAACACTGCCACCCCAGCCAGCACCGGCTTCAAGCCCAAGAAATCCGTCGCCCTCTCCGGCGTCACCGCCGGCAACACCGCGCTGTGCACGGTGGGCCGCACCGGCAACGACCTGCACTACCGCGGCTACGACATCCTGGACATCGCCGAGGTCTGCGAGTTCGAGGAAATCGCCCACCTCCTGGTGCACGGCAAGCTGCCCACCGCCGCAGAGCTGCGCGCCTACAAGGCCAAGCTCAAGTCGATGCGCGGCCTGCCCGCCAGCCTGAAAGAGTCGCTGGAGCAACTGCCCGCCAGCGCCCACCCGATGGACGTGATGCGCACCGGCGTTTCTTCGCTGGGCTGCATGCTGCCCGAGAAGGACGACCACAACGTGCCCGGCGCGCGCGACATCGCCGACCGGCTCATGGCCTCGCTGGGCTCGATGCTGCTGTACTGGTACCACTGGTCCACGCAGGGCAAGCGCATCGACGTGGAGACCGACGACGACTCCATCGGCGCGCACTTCCTGCACCTGCTGCACGGCGAGAAGCCCGGCGCCGAGTGGGAGCGCGCCATGCACACCTCGCTGAACCTGTACGCCGAGCACGAGTTCAACGCCTCGACCTTCACCGCGCGCGTGGTGGCCGGCACCGGCTCGGACATGCACTCGGCCATCACCGGCGCCATCGGTGCGCTGCGCGGGCCCAAGCACGGCGGCGCCAACGAGGTGGCCTTCGAGATCCAGAAGCGCTACGACTCGCCCGACGAGGCCGAGGCCGACATCCGCCGCCGCGTGGAGGCCAAGGAAGTGGTCATCGGCTTCGGCCACCCGGTGTACACGGTGAGCGACCCGCGCAACGTGGTCATCAAGGGCGTGGCGAAGTCGCTGTCGCACGGGGCCGGCTCGACCAAGATGTTCGACATTGCCGAGCGGCTGGAGGGCGTGATGTGGGAGGCCAAGAAGATGTTCCCCAACCTCGACTGGTTCAGTGCCGTGAGCTACCACATGATGGGCGTGCCCACGGCCATGTTCACGCCGCTGTTTGTCATTGCGCGCACCTCGGGCTGGGCGGCGCACATCATCGAGCAGCGCATCGACAACAAGATCATCCGGCCCAGCGCCAACTACACCGGGCCGGAAGACCTGAAGTTCGCGCCGATCCAGGATCGGAAGTAAAAAGCGAAGCACAAGACACACAAGGCCCCGTGCCGCATCCGTGCATGGGGACCCGAGACGCCCCATGAACACCCAATACCGCAAGAACCTTCCCGGCACGCTGCTGGACTATTTCGACGCGCGCGAGGCCGTCGAGGCCCTGCGCGCCGGCGCCTGGGCCACGCTGCCCTACACCTCGCGCGTGCACGCCGAGAACCTGGTGCGCCGCTGCGACCCCGCGCTGCTGGCGCAGAGCCTCACGCAGATCGTGGAGCGCAAGCGCGAGCATGACTTTCCGTGGTTTCCGGCGCGCGTGGTGTGCCACGACATCCTGGGGCAGACCGCGCTGGTCGACCTGGCCGGCCTGCGCGACGCCATCGCCGAACAGGGGGGCGACCCCGCGCAGGTGAACCCGGTGGTGCCGGTGCAGCTCATCGTCGACCATTCGCTGTCGGTGGAGTGCGGCGGCTTCGACCCCGACGCCTTCGCGAAGAACCGCGCCATCGAAGACCGGCGCAACGAAGACCGCTTCCACTTCATCGAATGGACCAGGCGCGCCTTCAAGAACATGGAGGTGATACCGCCGGGGAACGGGATCATGCACCAGATCAACCTGGAGCGGATGTCGCCCGTAGTGCATGCGCAAGAGGGCGTGGCTTTCCCCGACACGCTGGTGGGCACCGACAGCCACACGCCGCATGTCGACGCGCTGGGCGTGGTCGCCATCGGCGTGGGCGGGCTGGAGGCCGAGAACGTGATGCTGGGGCGCGCCTCGTGGATGCGGCTGCCCGTCATCGTGGGCGTGAAGCTCGCGGGCCGGCCGCAGCCCGGCATCACGGCCACCGACGTGGTGCTGGCGCTGACCGAGTTCCTGCGCCAGCAGAAGGTGGTGGGCGCGTACCTGGAGTTCCACGGCACGGGTGCATCGAGCCTCACGCTGGGCGACCGCGCGACCATCTCGAACATGGCGCCCGAATACGGCGCCACCGCCGCCATGTTCGCCATCGATTCGCAGACCATCGACTACCTGCGCCTCACGGGCCGCGACGACGCGCAGGTGCGCCTGGTCGAAACCTATGCGAAGCACACCGGCCTGTGGGCCGATGCGCTGGAGCACGCGGTGTACGAGCGCGTGCTGCAGTTCGACCTGTCGACGGTGGTGCGCAACATGGCCGGCCCGTCGAACCCGCATGCGCGCGTGGCCACCACCGAGCTCGCGGCGCGCGGCATTGCCGCGCCGTGGAAAGACGAGCCGGGCCGCATGCCCGACGGCGCCGTCATCATCGCGGCCATTACCAGCTGCACCAACACCAGCAACCCGCGCAACGTGATCGCGGCCGGCCTGCTGGCGCGCAACGCCAACCGCGTGGGCCTCGTGCGCAAGCCGTGGGTGAAGACATCGCTGGCGCCCGGCTCCAAGGCCGTCACGCTGTACCTGCAGGAGGCCGGGCTGATGGGCGAGCTGGAGCAGCTCGGCTTCGGCGTGGTGGCCTATGCCTGCACCTCGTGCAACGGCATGTCGGGCGCGCTGGACCCGGTCATCCAGCAAGAGATCGTGGAGCGCGACCTGTACGCCACCGCGGTGCTCTCGGGCAACCGCAACTTCGACGGCCGCATCCACCCGTATGCGAAGCAGGCGTTTCTCGCGTCGCCGCCGCTGGTGGTGGCCTATGCCATCGCGGGCACGGTGCGCTTCGACATCGAGAAGGACGTGCTGACGGTGGTCGACGGCAAGGAGATCCGCCTGAAAGACATCTGGCCCGACGACGAGGAAATCGACGCCATCGTCAAGGCCAGCGTGAAGCCCGCGCACTTTCGCCAGGTGTACGAGCCGATGTTCGCGATTCAGCCCGACACGGGCGAGCAGGTGGCGCCGCTGTACGACTGGCGCGCCGCGTCGACCTACATTCGCCGCCCGCCCTACTGGGAAGGCGCGCTGGCCGGCGAGCGCACGCTCAAGGGCATGCACCCGCTGGCGCTGCTGCCCGACAACATCACCACCGACCACCTGTCGCCGTCGAACGCAATCCTGCTGGACAGCGCGGCCGGCGAGTACCTGCACAAGATGGGCCTGCCCGAGGAAGACTTCAACTCGTACGCCACCCACCGCGGCGACCACCTCACCGCGCAGCGCGCCACCTTCGCCAACCCCACGCTGAAGAACGAAATGGTGCGCAAGGCCGATGGCACGGTGCAAGCGGGCTCGCTGGCGCGCGTGGAGCCCGAAGGCCGGGTGATGCGCATGTGGGAGGCCATCGAGACCTACATGCTGCGCAAGCAGCCGCTCATCATCGTGGCGGGTGCCGACTACGGCCAGGGCTCGTCGCGCGACTGGGCCGCCAAGGGCGTGCGGCTCGCGGGCGTGGAAGCCATCGCGGCCGAGGGCTTCGAGCGCATCCACCGCACCAACCTCATCGGCATGGGCGTGCTGCCGCTGGAGTTCAAGCCCGGCACCGACCGCCTCACGCTGGGCCTGGACGGCACCGAGACCTATGACGTGGCCGGCAAGCCCCAGGCGCGCGCCGACCTCACGCTGGTGGTTCACCGGCGCAACGGCGAGCGGCTGGCCGTGCCCATGACCTGCCGCCTCGACACCGCGGAAGAGGTGTCGATCTACGAAGCGGGCGGCGTGCTGCAGCGCTTTGCGCAGGACTTTCTCGCATCGACCACCGCCGTGACCGCCTGATCCATAGAACGCCACAGAACGCAACGGAACCCTCCCCATGGCCTTCGCACCCCAAATCAAGATTCCCGCCACCTACATGCGCGGCGGCACCAGCAAGGGCGTTTTCTTTCGCCTGCAAGACCTGCCCGCCGCCGCCCAGGTGCCGGGCCGTGCGCGCGACGCGCTGCTGCTGCGCGTCATCGGCAGCCCCGACCCCTACGGCAAGCAGATCGACGGCATGGGCGCCGCCACGTCGAGCACCAGCAAGGCCGTGATCCTCTCGAAAAGCGACAGGCCTGGCCACGACGTGGACTACCTGTTCGGCCAAGTGTCCATCGACCAGGCCTTTGTCGACTGGAGCGGCAACTGCGGCAACCTGTCTGCGGCCGTGGGCCCCTTCGCCATCAGCAACGGCCTGGTCGATGCGCAGCGCGTGCCGCGCGACGGCGTGGCCGTCGTTCGCATCTGGCAGGCCAACATCGGCAAGACCATCGTCGCGCACGTGCCCATGGCGGGCGGCGCGGTGCAGGAAACCGGCGACTTCGAACTCGACGGCGTGACCTTCGCCGCGGCCGAGGTGCAGCTGGAGTTCATGGACCCCGCCGCGGAAGAAGAAGGCAATGGCAGCGGCAGTGGCGGCGGCGCGATGTTCCCCACCGGCCAGCTCGTCGATGCGCTCGAGGTGCCGGGCGTCGGCACGCTGCAGGCGACGATGATCAACGCCGGCATTCCCACCATCTTCGTGAACGCCGAGGCCATCGGCTACACCGGCACCGAGCTGCAGGACGCGATCAACAGCGACCCGGCGGCCCTCGCCAGGTTCGAGGCCATTCGCGCGCACGGCGCGCTGCGCATGGGGCTCATCAAAAGCATCGAGGAGGCGGCCGGCCGGCAGCACACGCCCAAGGTGGCCTTCGTGGCGCGCCCCGCCGGCTACACCGCCTCCAGCGGCAAGCCGGTGGCCGCCGGCGATGTCGACCTGCTGGTGCGCGCGCTGTCGATGGGCAAGCTGCACCACGCCATGATGGGCACGGCGGCCGTGGCCATCGGCACCGCGGCCGCCATTCCGGGCACGCTGGTGAACCTGGCGGCCGGCGGCGGCGAGCGCACGGCCGTGCGCTTCGGCCACCCGTCGGGCACCTTGCGCGTGGGCGCGCAGGCGGCGCAGGTCGACGGCCAATGGCAGGTGACCAAGGCCGTGATGAGCCGCAGCGCGCGCGTGCTGATGGAAGGCTGGGTGCGCGTGCCCGGCGACGCCTTCTGAGGCCGCGCCTTCCATCGATCGTTCACCGACCCCCTCCCTCTTTTTCATTCAGGAAACCGCCATGTCCACTCGCAAGACACTCCGCGCCCTGGCCGAGGCGCGCCGCGGCGTGCTGGTGCCCGGCGCCTTCAACGCCCTGTCGGCGCGCGTCGTCGAAGACCTGGGCTTCGACGCCATCTACGTCACCGGCGCGGGCGTCACCAACATGTGGTTCGGCCTGCCCGACCAGGGCTTCATGGGCCTGCACGAAATTGCCGACCACACCGCGCGCATCCGCGACGCCGTGGCCCTGCCGCTGATCGTGGACGCCGACACCGGCTTCGGCAATGCGCTGAACGTGCGCCACACGGTGCGCGTGCTGGAGCGTGCGGGCGCCGACTGCATCCAGTTCGAAGACCAGGTCGCGCCCAAGCGCTGCGGCCACTTCTCGGGCAAGGACGTGATCTCCACCGAAGAAGCCGTCGACAAGATCAAGGCCGCCGTGGACGCGCGCACCGACGCCGACCTGCTCGTCATGGCGCGCACCGACGCGGCCGCCACGCTGGGCTTCGAGGCCGCGATCGAACGCGCACAGAAGTTCAGCGAGGCCGGCGCCGACATCCTGTTCGTGGAGGCCGTGACCACCGCCGAGCAGATTCGCGCGCTGCCACGGCGCCTGGCCAAGCCCCAGCTCATGAACATGGTGATCGGCGGCAAGACGCCCATCTTCGGCGCCGAGGAACTGGCCGGCCTGGGCTACGGCATCGTGCTGTATGCCAACGCGGCGCTGCAGGGCGCTGTCGCGGGCATGCAGAAGGCGCTGACGGTGCTGCGCGAAACCAAGCGCATCGACGAAGACCCGGCGCTGGTCGTGCCCTTTGCCGAGCGCCAGCGGCTGGTGCGCAAGCCCGAACTCGACGCGCTGGAAAAGCGCTACGCGAGCTGAAGGCAACCGAGGGGCCGATGCATGCCCAGGCTCTGACCCTGACCCTGGCCTTGCCATGCGCCCCTCGTAGATAATGCCTGCCGCTCCCGAGCGTCCAGGCCAGCCACCCATCCAAAGCCAACCTGCAGACGGGACCGTCCCATGGCTTTGGATTTCTTGTGGTTACCCGTTACTACCGTGAATTGCTGAATTTCTGCGCGCGCGCACTCCAGGACCGCGACGCGGCGGCCGACATCGTGCAGGAAAGCTATGCACGCGTGCTCGCCATGCAGCGCGCCGCCGTGCCCATTGCCGAGCCCCGCGCCCTGCTCTACCAGACGGCCCGCCACGTGATGGTCGACCGGCACCGGCGCAGCCTGCTGCGCGACCACCGCGACCTCGACGGCCTGCCCGAGGCCGAGCACCCCGCCGCCGCCGCGCAGCTGCAGCCCGATGCCATCGCCGCCTCCACGCAGGGCGTGAACGCGTACGTGGCCACCATCGAGGCGCTGCCGCCGCGCTGCCGCGAGGCCTTCGTGCTGCATGTGTTCGACGGGCTTTCGCACGCCGAGATCGCCGAGCGCATGGGCGCCTCGGTCAGCATGGTCGAAAAGCACATCGCCCGCGGCCGGCTGGCCTGCCGGGCGTGCGAGCGGCAGCTGCGGGGTGAATCGGGGGGTGAGGGTTTGACGGCCTCGTGCGACTCCAACTACAAGAAGCCAAAGAAGCCATGACAAAGCAGGCCGACGCCCCCCACGACACCACGCCTTCACGCACCGCAGACCGGAACGCTGCCCAGGACGACGCCGACGCACGCGAGTTCGAGGCCTACGCGCGCACGCAAGACGCCGCCGAACTGCAGGCCGCGCTGTGGGCCTCGCGCAGCCACGACGGGCTCGACGCCGCCGCGCAGGCCGAGTTCAGCGCCTGGCTGGCCGCCGACGCGTCGCACGGCCCGCTGTACGAAGCGCTCGGCCACAGCCTCGACGGCGTGCGCCAGCTGCCGGCCGAGCACGTCCATGCGTTGAAGCAGGGCCTGAAGGTGGACGCATTGCAAGCCACCGCCGCCGCGACCGCTGCCACAAGCGCCGCGCACGCCAAGCCGCGCCAGCGCCCCGCCTCCCCCGGCCGCCGCGCATGGCTGCTCGACCTCGGCCGCCTCGTGCCGCAGGCCGCCATGGCCGCGACGGCGGTGGGCGTGGTCGGCGGCGGCTGGCTCGGCTGGGACCGCTGGCGCAGCCAGCCCACCTTCGAGAAGCACTACGCCACCGCGCGCGGCCAGCGGCTGAACGTGGACCTGCCCGACGGCAGCACGCTGCAGCTGGACGCCGCCACCCAGGCCGAGGTGCGCCTGTACCGCGAGCACCGCGAGGTGCGGCTGGTCGGCGGGCAGGCGATGTTCATCGTCAGCAGCAACCCCGCGCAGCCCTTCCACGTGCTGGCTGGCGCCGCGCGCGTGGTGGTCGTCGGCACGCGCTTCTCGGTGCGCCACACGCCCTCGGGCATCGACGCGGGCAAGACCACCGTGGCGGTGGAGTCGGGCCGGGTGCGGGTGTCGGGCGCGGCCTTGCGCGGGGCGCCGGGCGCCGATGCCGGCATCGGTATCGGTGTCGGTGTCGAACTGGGCGCGGGCCAGGGCGTGACGGCGGACGAAGCCGGCCGGCTGGCGCCCGTCGTCGCCGTGGCACCGGGCGGCGTGGCCGCGTGGCGCCAGGGCCGCGTGAGCTTCGACGACACGCCGCTGGCGCAGGCGCTGGCCGAGTTCGAACGCTACGGCGACACCGGCCTGGTGGTGCGCGACCCGGCAGTGGGCGCGATGCGGCTGGGCGGCAGCTTCGACCTGCGGCAGGTCGGCACCTTCGCGCAGGCGCTGCCGCAGTTGCTGCCGGTGCGGCTGGAGCGGCGTGGGTCGGTGCTCGAGGTGGTCGGGGTCGCCGGCCAGTAGTGGCCGGCGAGGCCCGAGCTCTTATACGCAGTTCACGCGCAAGTCACACACATTCGGGCGCCACGGTGTCCAGCACCCTCACCAGGTGCTCGACGAGCCGAGCCGAATACGCTTGGTCCGGGTGCAGGATGTCCGCCATCTCCGCGGGGCGCACCGGCACGCTGCCCCAGTCGGCGAAGGGCACGGCCAGCTCCCTGGCCACCCGCCGCACCGCGGCGTCGCCCCGGTCGCGCACGTCGGCGCCGACCAGCGTGCGCGACAGGCCCGTGAGCACCACATGCCGGCCTTCCGCCCTGGCCTTGGCGACCATCGCGCGCAAAGAAGTTTCCAGCGGCAGCCCCTGCATGGCGTCGTTGAGCCCGTACTGGATGACGACGATGCGGCCCGATCGCTCTTCGCTCGCGAACGAAGCCGAGCGGGTGCCGGCCGTTTCGCCGTTCACCGAGCGATCGACCACCCGGTAGCGCGGGCGCAAACGCCGCAGCGCATCGGCGGGCGGCTCCTTCAACCGGCGGTCGCCGAGGTAGCCGCCGTGCAGGATGGAGTCGCCGTACAGCTCGACGCTGCAGACGCTTTGCGGGGTTGGCGCGGGAGCGAGCCGGGCCCGGCTTTCCACCGGTGCGGCGGGCGGTTGCGAACAGCCGGCGGCGAGAACCGCGAGCACAGAGAGCGTCGTGCCGACGACGGTAGTCAGCGTCTTGCGCGGGCCCGCTCGGCGAGCAAGGAAGCTACGGGGAAGGCGAACGGGGAAGCGGAAAGGAAGGCGGGCGAGATGAAGCACCCGCGCACCTTAGGGAGCAATCGAGGCGAAATTGTGGAGGCGGCCGGCCGTGCTTCATGCGCTCCGCACGCTCCATCCGCTCCATGCGCTCCATGCGCCGCGGCTCAGTCCTCGATCGCCTCCACCCCCATCAGCCTCAGCCGCTCCAGCCCGTCTTTCATCGCCTTGAGCTGCTCGGGCGAATGCCCCTTCCAGTCCAGCACCTCGCCGGTCACGCGCAGCGGGTCCTTGGAGCGGTACGACTTCGTCGGGTTGCCCGGAAATTTCTTGTCCGTGAGGTTCGGGTCGTCCGCGATGGGGCCGGTCGGCGCCACGGTGTAGATGCGCCCTGGCCCGTCGCCGCGCGCCAGCTCGGCGCCCCACGTGGCGGCCTCCAGCGTGGCACTCAGGTACACGTAGAGCGCCTGCTTGCCCTTGCCGTAGTTGGAGCCGTAGCCCGGCGCGATGAGGTCGCCCGGCTTCAGGTCGGCCTTGGTGCCGTGATAGAGCGGCTGCGAAGCAAGGTCGTCGGTGTCGGGCATCGGCTTTCCTTTCATGCGAGGGAGCGAACAGGGTGAACGGGTGGGTCAGCGTGAGCCGCCGGTCTCGGGCACCGGCAAGGCCTTCGAATAATTTTGCGCCACGGACGTGAGGGTTCCGCCGCGCCGTGCGACTCCATGTTCAGCGACGTTTTTTTCGTCCCCGTTTCCACGCCTTTCTTTCCCCTTGTTTCGGAGTTCTCCACCCATGCGGCAACCGCGTTTCGTTCTTGCACCCCTGGCCCTGGTCGCCGCTGCCACCGCCTTCGCCGCGAGCCTGTCGGCCACGGCCCACGCGCAGCAGCCGCAGGCCGCGGGCGTGTTCAACACTTCGCGCCCCCTCGCGATCACCGCGCAGCCGCTGGGCCCCGCGCTGAACGAGCTGGCACGCCAGGCCGGCCTGCAGCTCATGTTCCCGCCCGCGCTGGTCGCCGGCAAGACCGCGCCCGCCGTCTCGGGCAACCTCACGCCGCGCGACGCCGTGGGCCGGCTGCTCGCGGGCAGCGGCCTGGCCGCCGAGCTCAACGGCAACGCGGTGGTGGTCAAGCCGGTGCGGGCCGCGTCGGGCGCCGACGAAGCCACGCTGCCCGCGGTGACCGTCTCGGCCCAGGGCCCTGCCGACACCACCACCGAAGCCACCGGCTCGTACACCACGCACGCCACCGGCGCCGGCACGCGCATGGCGCTTTCGCTGCGCGAGACGCCGCAGTCGGTCAGCGTCATCGGCCGCCAGCAGATCGAAGACCAGAACCTGAGCACCCTGGTCGACGTGCTGCGCCAGACGCCCGGCATCGTGGCCGACCGGCTCGACGAGCGCGTGACCTTCTCGTCGCGCGGCTTCGCGCTGGGCACCCTGATCGACGGCGTGCCCACGCTCTCGTACAACACCGTGGCGGGCGAGTCGAGCATGGCGAGCACCAGCATCTACGACCGCGTGGAAGTGATTCGCGGCGCGGCCGGCCTGCTCAACGGCGCGGGCTCGCCGGGCGGCTCGGTCAACCTGGTGCGCAAGCGCCCGGGCACCGAGTTCTCGGGCCACGTCACCGCGGGCTTCGGCTCGTGGAACCGCTACACCAGCGAACTCGACATGGGCGGCAGCCTGAACGCCGCCGGCACGCTGCGCGGCCGCGTGGTGGCTTCGTACACCGCGGGCGACAGCTTCATCGACAACAAGAAGCAGGCCGAAGACGTGTTCTACGGCATCGCCGAACTCGACCTGTCGCCCCGCACCCTGCTGAGCGCCGGCTACGAGTACCAGAAGACCGCCATCGACGGCGCCAACTTCGGCCAGTCGCCGCTCTTCTACCGCAACGGCCTGGCCACCAGCCTGCCGCGCTCGTACAACTCCAGCACGCCCTGGAGCACATGGGACATGACCACGCAGCGCCTGTTCGTGAACCTCGACCACCGCTTCGACAACGGCTGGCGCCTGAAGGCCGACGCGGCCTACGCCAGGAACGACCGCGAGCGCTTCAGCGGCGACCTCTGGCTGTACCCGGCCGCGCTGAACCCGCTGGCCAACCTGGGCGTGGTGCAGGTGGCCAACAACCCGGCCGAGAGCAACAACAAGTCGCTCGACGTGTACGCCACCGGGCCCTTCGAGCTGTTCGGGCGCACGCACGAGGCCTCGGTGGGCTTGAACATCAACCGCTACACCTACGGCTATGGCAACTGGGGCGCGGTGCCCAACGCCTTCGACCGCCGCACGGTGAGCATCTTCAACCTGGGCGCCATCGCGCAGCCTTCGTTCGACTACCCGCTGAACCAGTTCAACGGCAAGACCGAAGAAAAGGGCCTGTACGGCGCCGTGCGCTTCAGGCCGGCGGACGCGCTCTCGGTGCTGGTGGGCGGGCGCGTGAGCTGGTACGAGAACACCTCGTCGCAGCGCCTGTGGACCAACGGCACGCGCGGCGCGCTGGTGACCAACAAGCCCGTGAAGGAAGACGCCGTGTTCACGCCCTACGTGGGCGTGGTGTACGACCTGAGCAAGGAGTATTCGCTGTACGCGAGCTACACCGACATCTTCCAGCCCAACACCCTGCGCGACGCGAGCAACCAGGTGCTCGACCCCAAGCGCGGCACCAACACCGAGCTGGGCATCAAGGGCGAGCACTGGGACGGCAGGCTCAACACCAGCTTCTCGGTGTTCCGCACGCAGGAAGACAACCTGGCCGTGCTCGACAGCGGCGCGCCGCTGCTGGGCGACGGCACCGCGCCGTACCGCGCCGTGAAGGGTGCGCGCAGCAAGGGCTTCGAGGCCACCGTGTCGGGCGAGCTCGCACGCGGCTGGCAGGTGATGGGCGGCTACACCTACCACGCCAAGCGCGACAACAAGGAGGTGCTGCTGAACCCCACGTACCCGCGCCGCCTGTTCCGCGTGGCCACCAGCTACCGCTTTCCGGGCGACTGGAGCAAGCTCACCATCGGCGGCAGCGTGAGCTACCAGAGCGACATCTACTACGACGAGTCCTACGGCACCGGCCGCGCCACGCAGGGCGGCCTGACGCTTATCGGCCTGATGGCGCGCTACGATTTCAACAAGCAGCTGAGCGCCTCGCTGAACATCGAGAACCTGGGCGACAAGCGCTACTACACTGGGCTGGGCGGGTACAACGGCTACACCTACGGCGCGCCGCGCAATGCATGGGTGAAGGCGACGTACAAGTTCTGAGGGCTTGGCAGAATCGCGCGGTTCGACCACCTGACGAAGGAGACGCCGTGCAAAGCAGTTCGACTCCCGCGCGTTGGCACCTTGCCCGTGCCCGTGCCCGTGCCTACGCCCGATCCCTGGCTCGCTCCCTTGCCCGTTCCCTCGCGCTGGCACTGCCGCTCGTGGCGCTGGGCGCGGCCGCGCAGTGGCGGCCCTCCACGCCAGCGCAACAGGCGCTCGACGCCGCTGCCTTCCAGGGTGTGAACGAGACCATCGCCGAGCGCTTCACCGACGTGCAGAGCGTGGTCGTCGCCCAGGGCGGCCGCCTGGTCTACCAGTACTGGCGCGACGGCAATCCCGATGCGTTGCGCGACGTGCACTCGGTGATGAAGAGCGCGCTGTCGACCTTGGCCGGCATCGCCGTCGCGCAAGGCCGCATCGCCAGCCTCGACCAGCCGGTGGTCGCGCTCATGCCCGAGTGGGCAGCGTTGAACACCGACCCGCGCGCGCAGGCCATCACCGTGCGCCACCTGCTCACCATGAGCGCCGGCTTCGCGGTCGACGACCCCACCGGCACCCGCCCGGCGGGCCGCCCGCGCGATGCGTGGGCGCGGCCGCTGGCCCACGCGCCCGGGCAGGCCTTTGCCTACGACAACGCGCTGATTCCCGTGCTCGCGAGCGTGCTCGAGAAGGCGGTCGGCATGCCGGTGGCCGACTACACGCGCGAGCAACTGGTCGTGCCACTGGGCCTGCACGAGCCCAGGTATCAGCGAGGCGTGGGCATGCGCACCGAAGACATGGCTCGGCTGGGCCAGCTCTTTCTGCAGAACGGGGTGTGGGACGGCAGGCAGGTCGTTCCGGCGTCTTTTGTCGCGCAGGCCACCACGGCGCAGAACGCGGGCGGTCTGCCGGCGTCGCTGCCCTATGGCTACATGTGGTGGGTGGTGCCCTCCAAGGCGGCGCGGCCGACTTTCATGGCGGCCGGCTACGGTGGCCAGTTCATCTGGGTGCACCCGCCCATGGAACTGGTGATGGCCGTCACCTCGAACGTGTCCGCCGATCCGGCCCGCCACGGGCAGTCGCTGCAGTTGATTCGCGGGGCGCTGTTCGCGGCGGCGCAAAAGCGCGAGCAAGACAAGTAGCGCGTGTAGGACAAGTAGCGCCAGCAGGACGGGCTGCGCGTGCCGCTCAGGGCGCTTCCATGCCCTTTTGCGCCAGCACCGCGCGTGCCTCGGCGCTGCCCAGCAAGGCCAGGAAGGCCTGCGCGGCCGAAGGCTCGCGCGCCGCGGCGCCCACCGCTCCCGCGTACACCGTGTAGTTCTGCACTTCCGCCGGAATCGGCCCGACCAGCGTGGCGCCCGGCACCGCCAGGATTTCGCTGACCTGGTGCACCGCAAGGTCGGCCTCGCCGTCGACCACGCGCTGCGCCACCAGCCCGCCGGGCACCAGCACCGCCTTGGGCTGCACCTGCGCCGCAATGCCCATCTTCACGAACAGCTGCGACAGGTACACGCCGCTGGAGCCCCCCGCTGCGGGGTCGATGTAGGCCACCGCGCGCGCATCGAGCAGCGCCTGCCTGAAGCTCGCCACGCTCGAGATGTCGGGCGCCGGCGCGCCCTGCTTCACCGCCACGCCGATGGCCACGCGCGCCAGCCGCGCCGACGTGCCCGCGGCCACCTTGCCCGCCGCGGCCAGCTGCTCGATGGCCGCCGGCGTGAGCACCACGAGGTCGAAGGCCTCGCCACCGGCGATGCGCTTCTGCAGCGCGCCCGCGGTGTCGTTGTCGATGCTGAGCTTGTGGCCGGTGCGCTGCTCGAACACAGGGGCCAGCGCGACCACCACGGGCTTGAAGGCGCCGGCGGTGAGCACCTTCAGGTCGGCGGCCAGGGCGCTTGTGCACAGGGCCAGCAACGCGAGGGCAAGGGGAAGTTTCTTCATCGGTCGCCTTGGATTTGAAGAGGCAAAAAAATGGGAGAACCGGGCCGGGGCCGCAGTCTCTCCCATTTCGCCCCTTCTTGCCGGAGCCATCAGGGCACGATGTCCATCACCACCGGAAAGTCGAACATGGAAACCGGCTGGCCATCCGGCGCGTAGCGAAACCGCAGCGTCGCGGTATAGCGGCCGGGCACCAGGCACTGGCCGTTGTAGCAACCCTGCACCTGCGTCTTCCAGGTGTAGCTTTTCGTCGCGAACCGGGGCAGCCCCGCCTCGTCGTACGAATAGAAGAACAGCCAGCCGCTGGGGAACATGCTCGTGTCCGCACCCGGTGGGGCGGACAGCGTCGTGCTCACGTAGCTCATCTTGTCGCTGGTGTTGCCGGGGAAGAACACGGCGGCATCCATGCCCGTCAGGTACGGATACCCCTGCTTGACGACGAAGCGGGCCTCCGGCCTGGAGGGCGCGTAAGGCGCGGCCGACGCCGTGGTCTGCAGCGACACGTCGAGCATCCTGCTCAGCTGCTGGGCGTCCTGCGTGCTGGCCCTCACCGAGAAGCTGCCCTTGTATGTCGTGCCGCTGGGCGCAAGGCCTTCCAACGAAACGACGATGTTCGGCGAGCCGTCGCCGGCCTTCTCGACCTTGAAGCCGCCGGTGTCGCCGATCACCGGTGCAACCGACCACGAGGCCGCGTCCGCCGGCAAGCCGACCGGCACGGTCACCGGGGCCGGGTACGTGCCGAAGGGGGTCACGAAATCGACGCTCTTCTGGCCCAGCGTCAGCCCGGTCTTGACGGTGACGGTGTAAGGCACCTGCGGGTTCTCGACCCGAATTTCCGACTGGCAGGCGGCGTCGAGGCAGGCCTTGACCGTGATGTTGTCCTTGTAGACCTTGGCGCCGTCCGGTGCGACCTTGCCGGTCAACAGCAGCGAAGCCGACAGCCCGGTCGCGTTGATGCTGACGGAGGGCTTCTCTTCGAACAACGGGTCCGGCACCACGACCAGCAGCACGAGCACCTTGCCGTTGAGCAAGCTCACGTCGCCGGACAGCGTGCCCGAGACCAGCACGCTGGGAATCTGCTGGCCCTCGTAGACCGTGCTGCTGACGCTGGCAGGCTGGTTGAGCCGAATGGAAAGCCCGTTGACGTAATTGACCTGCGGCGCCGCGGGCGCGGCAACCAGCGGGAACGCAGCACCGCCGCCTCCGCCGCCCCCTCCTCCCCCACCGCCACAACCCGCAACCACCAGAGACACCAGAGACACCAGGCCCGCCAGGGCCGCACGAACGACACGCTTCATCTTCTCCTCCAGAAATGATCTTTTTTCTGATGCCCCGAGCCTGGTCTTGACGCCTGGCACTGGGGCACTCCACGTTTTGGCGCGGATTCTAGAGCCTGGTTAACAGTCTGTTTCAACTCGACTCGTTCGTCGAAGCGGAGCGCTGACGGCCGCCACGGGGCTTTCGCCGCGGGCCCGCCGCACGGCATCGACTAAGCTTTGCCGCCATGCAGTTCAAGCGAAAGACCCGATGGCTGTGCGCAGCCGTCCTGACGATGGCGTGCCTCCACAACGCCCTGGCCGCCGACGAGGAGTTGGTGCGCGAGATGGCCGAGGCCTCCCAGCACATGCTCAACGACCTGGCCAGCCAGGTGACCGACCTGAAGGCGATGGCCGACCGCAAGGCCTTCGACACGCTCACCAAGACGCTGGAAAAGCAGGTGAGCCAATGGCCCACCGAAACCGACGCCACCGAAAAGTACCGGCCCTGCAAGCAAGCGCTGGAACGCGCGCTCGACGTGGCGCGGCTCACGCACGCCAAGGCCACCGCCACCAAGGCGGCCACGCCCGCGGACGAGAAGGCCTGGCTGCAAGAGCACGCCAAGCTCACCGACCGCCGCGCGGTGTGCGAGCGCGTGCTGCGGCACCCGCTGGTTCGCGCGTCCTGACGCCCTTCACCCCTCACCCTTCGGAGCCCGCCATGGCGTCTTCATCTGCTGCCGCACAACCCAATGCCCAAGGTCAGGCTCACCCCCAAGCTCACCCCCATTACGACCGCCTCATCGCCACGGCCCGCGCGCTGCCGCCGCTGCGCGTGGCCGTCGTGCACCCGGTGAACGACGTGTCGCTGGAGGCAGTGCTGTCGTCCGTGCGGCTGGGCCTGATCGCGCCGGTGCTCATCGGCCCGCGCGAGCGCATCGAGGCGGCGGCGGCGTCCATCGGCGCGGACCTGTCGGCCTTCGACATCGTCGATGCGCCGCACAGCCATGCCGCGGCCGACGCGGCCGTGGCCATGGCCCTGCGCGGCGAGGTCGATGCTCTGATGAAGGGCAGCCTGCACACCGACGAGCTCATGGGCGCGGTGGTGCGCCGCGAAGGCGGGCTGCGCACCTCGCGCCGCATCAGCCATTGCTTCGTGATGGACGTGCCGGGCCACTCGCAGCCGCTGATCATTTCCGACGCGGCGATCAACATCGCGCCCACGCTCGAGGAGAAGGTCGACATCGTGCAAAACGCGATCGACCTCGCGCACGCACTGCAGATGCCCAGCGTGCGCGTGGCGTTGCTGTCGGCCACCGAGACGGTGAACGCCAAGGTGCCGTCCACGCTCGATGCCGCCGTGCTGTGCAAGATGGCCGACCGCGGCCAGATCACCGGGGCGCAGCTCGACGGCCCGCTGGCCATGGACAACGCCATCGACCCCGAGGCCGCGCGCATCAAGGGCATCGTGTCGCCGGTGGCGGGGCGTGCCAACGTGCTGATCGTGCCCGACCTGGACGCGGGCAACATGCTCGCGAAGAGCCTGACCTTCCTGGGCGGCGCCTATGCGGCGGGCATCGTGCTGGGCACCAAGGTGCCGGTGATCCTCACGAGCCGCGCCGATTCCGAACCGGCACGGCTCGCCTCGTGCGCCGTGGCCTCGATGCTCGCGAAGGCGGGGCGCGAGCGGCTCATCAAGGCCGTGGGCTGAAGCCGAAGCGCTTTCGGCCCCGGTTCTTTCCTCAGTCCTGCAGGCAGAGGTACTTCAGCTCCAGGTAGTCCTCGATGCCGTGGCGCGAGCCTTCGCGCCCGAGCCCCGACTGCTTCACGCCGCCGAAGGGCGCGACCTCGTTGGAAATCAGGCCGGTGTTGATGCCGACCATGCCCGTTTCAAGCTGCTCGCCCACGCGCCAGATGCGACGGCGGTCTTCGGTGAACACATAGGCCGCCAGGCCGAACACCGTGTCGTTGGCCATGGCGATGGCTTCTTCTTCCGTGTCGAAGCGAAACAGCGGCGCCAGCGGGCCGAAGGTTTCCTCGCGCGCCACGCGCATCTGCTGCGTGACGCCGGTGAGCACGGTCGGTTCGAAGAAGGTGCCGCCCATCGCATGCGGCTTGCCGCCGGTGCGCAGCTGCGCGCCCTGCGTGAGCGCATCGTCGATGTGCTCGCGCACCTTGGCGACCGCGCGCGAATCGATGAGCGGGCCTTGCACCACGCCGGCTTCCAGCCCGTTGCCCACGCGCATCGCTTCCACCGCCTGCACCAGCCGCTGCGACAGCGCCTCGTAGATGCCCGACTGCACGTAGATGCGGTTCGCGCACACGCAGGTCTGCCCCGCGTTGCGGAACTTGGAAGCGACGATGCCTTCCACCGCGCGCTCCAGGTCCGCGTCGTCGAACACGATGAGCGGCGCGTTGCCGCCGAGCTCCAGCGACAGCTTCTTGATGGTGGGCGCGCACTGCTGCATCAGCAGGCGGCCCACGCCGGTGGAGCCGGTGAAGCTGAGCTTGCGCACGGTGTCGCTCTCGCACAGCGCGGCGCCGATGGCCGGTGCGTCGCCGGTCACGATCTGCAGCACGCCCGGCGGCAGGCCGGCCTCCAGCCCCAGCACGCCCAGCGCAAAGGCGCTCAGCGGCGTGAGCTCGGCCGGCTTCACGACGATGGTGCAGCCCGCGGCCAGCGCGGGGCCGACCTTGCGCGTGATCATCGCGGCCGGAAAATTCCACGGCGTGATGGCCGCGCACACGCCGATGGGCTGCTTGAGCACCACGATGCGCTGGCCGCCGCGCTGCGGCTGCAGCACCTCGCCATCGACGCGCTTGGCCTCTTCGGCGAACCATTCGATGAAAGAGGCGGCGTAGGCGATTTCGCCGCGCGCTTCGGCCAGCGGCTTGCCCTGCTCCAGCGTCATGAGGCGGCCCAGGTCGTCCTGGTGCGCGAGCATCAGGTCGGCCCAGCGGCGCAGCACCTGGGCGCGCTCGCGGGCGGTGCGGGCGCGCCAGGCAGGCAGCGCGGCGGCGGCGCCGGCAATGGCGCGCTCGGTTTCGGCGCGGCCCATGCGGGGCACGTCGGCAATGTGCCGGCCGGTGGCGGGGTCGGTCACGGCGAGCGTGGCGCCGTTGTCGGCGCCGGCCCATTCGCCGTCGATGAGGCAGGCGGGCCGCAGCAGGTCGGGGCGCTTCAGGCCCAGGGGGTTGGTGTTTGTGTCGGTGTTGGTCATGCGCGTATTTCCATCAAGCCTTCAGCGCGTTGTCGATGATGCCCAGCGCGCGTTCGAACAGCGCATCGGGAATGGTCAGCGGGTACAGGAAGCGGATCACGTTGCCGTACATGCCGCAGCTCAGCAGCAGCAGGCCCTGCTCCATCGCCTTGGCCTGCACGCGCTTCACGGCCTCGGCGTCGGGCGCGCCGGTGGCGGGGTCGCACAGCTCGATGGCGACCATGGAGCCCTGCGCGCGCACCTCGGCGATGGCCTTGTTCGATTCCTTCGCGTCGAGCAGGCGCGACACCAGGCGCGAGCCCAGTTCGGCGGCGCGGTCGCACAGCTTTTCTTCCACGATCACGTCGAGCACCGCATGCGCCGATGCCACGGCCAGCGGGTTGGCCGCGTAGGTGCCGCCCAGGCCGCCCGGGGCGGGCGCGTCCATGATGGCCGCGCGCCCCGCCACCGCCGACAGCGGCATGCCGCCCGCCAGGCTCTTGGCCATGGTGACCAGGTCGGGCTCCACGCCGTGGTGCTGCATGGAAAAGAGCTTGCCCGTGCGCGCGAAGCCGCTTTGCACCTCGTCGGCGATCAGCACGATGCCGTGCGTGTCGCACAGCGCGCGCAGGCCCTGCAGCAGCTCGGTGGGCGCGACGTTGAAACCGCCCTCGCCCTGCACCGGTTCGATGACGATCGCGGCCACGCGCTGCGGGTCGATGTCGGTCTTGAACAGACGCGCCAGCGCGGCCAGCGAATCGGCCGCGCTCACACCATGCAGCGCGCTGGGGAACGGCACGTGGAACACGTCGGCCGGGAACGGGCCGAAGCCCAGCTTGTAGGGCGCGACCTTGCCCGTCATGGCCAGCGTCATGAGCGTGCGGCCGTGAAAGCCGCCGCCGAAGGCCACCACGCCGGCGCGGCCGGTGTGGGCGCGCGCGATCTTCACGGCGTTTTCCAGCGCCTCGGCGCCGGTGGTGAAAAAGGCCGTCTTCACCGGGCCCGAGATGGGCACCAGCGCGTTCAGCCGCTCGGCCAGCGCAATCGCGCTTTCGTAGGGAACGATCTGGTAGGCCGTGTGGGTGAAGCGGGCCAGCTGCGCCTCGATGGCGGCGACCAGCTTCGGGTGGCGGTGGCCGGTGTTGAGCACCGCGATGCCGGCGGCAAAGTCGATGTACTCGCGGCCTTCCACGTCCCACAGGCTCGCGTTCTCGGCACGCTGGGCATGAAAGTCGCACATCACGCCCACACCGCGCGGGGTGGCGGCGAGGCGGCGGTTCTTGAGTTCGCTGTTGGTGGTCATGGAGGCTCGCTGGAAAGAGAAAGAAGGACGGAAAGAAAGAAGGATGGAGATCGCTCGAAAGATCTGATTGAATCCGGCATTGGCCCCATCGAAAAGATCCGCTTCCGCTCAAATGCATGGGGCCATTTGAAAACCCGCATGAAATCCATCTGTGCCGACCTTGTGCTGCAACGCCTCGCCCCCGATGCCGGGGCCGCGCTGAACCGCCAGCTGTACGACTGCCTGCGCGAGGCCATCCTCGACGGCAGCCTGCCGCCCTCGAGTCCCCTGCCCGCCTCGCGCGACCTGGCGCGCGAAATTGCCATGTCGCGCAACACCGTGCTGCACGCCTACGCGCAGCTGCAGGCCGAGGGCTATGTGCATTCGCGCGTGGGCAGCGGCACCTTCGTGGCCGCGACCACGCCAGAGAGCCAGTTGAGCGCCGGCCGCGCGCGCGCCGCCGCCCCCGAGGCGCCCGCCGCCGTGCGGCTGGCCAAACGCGCACAGGCGCTGGTGGCCGACGCGGCGGCGGCGCCGCGCCAGTGGGGCGCCTTCATGCCCGGCGTGCCCGACGTGACGCAGTTTCCGCACCGCACCTTCGGGCGCATCGTGTCGCGGCTGTGGCGCGCGCCCACGCCCGACCTGCTCACCTATTCGCACGGCGGCGGCCACCCGGCGCTGCGCGAGGCCATTGCCGAGCACCTGCGCGTGGCGCGCGCGGTGCGCTGCAACGCCGACCAGGTGCTGGTGACCGAGGGCGTGCACCAGGCCATCGACCTGTCGCTGCGCATGCTGGCCGACCCGCGCGACACCGTGTGGGTGGAAGAGCCCGGCTACTGGGGCTTTCACAAGGTGCTGCAGATGGACGGCACGCGCGTGCGCGCGCTGAAGGTCGAAACTGGCGACGACAGCCCCGAGGCCGGCTGGCCGCACGGCGGCACGCCGCCGCGCCTGATCTTCGTGACGCCTTCGCACCAGTACCCGCTGGGCTCGGTGATGAGCCTGGCGCGGCGCCGCGCGCTGCTCGACCACGCGCGCGCCTCGGGCGGCTGGATCTTCGAGGACGACTACGACAGCGAATTCCGCTTCGCGGGCCGGCCGATTCCGTCGATGCAGGGGCTGGAGCCCGACAGCCCCGTGATCTATGTCGGCACCTTCAGCAAGACGCTGTTCCCCGGCCTGCGCGTGGGCTACATGGTGCTGCCGCGCGCGCTGGCCGCGCCCTTTCGCACGGCGCATGCCGACCTGTACCGCGAAGGCCATGCGCTCACGCAGGTGGCGCTGGCCGAGCTGATCGACCAGGGCCACTACGCCGCGCACATCCGCCGCATGCGCGTGCTGTACGCGCGGCGGCGCGCGCTGCTGGCCGGGCTCATCGCCACGCACCTGGGGCCGGCGTACCTGCACCCGCAGGCGAGCAACGCCGGGCTGCACCTGGTGCTGCAACTGCCCGAGGGCTGCGACGACGTGGCCGTCTCGCAAGACGCGGAAGCCCACGGCGTGCTCACGCGCCCGCTGTCGCGCTACTACCGGCGCAAGAGCGCGCAGCGCGGGCTGCTGCTGGGGTACGCGTGCGTGCAAGAGGCGGACATCGAACCGGCGTTCCAGGTGCTGCTGGGTTGCCTGAAACGTGCGCGGGCTGCCTGAACCATCGCGAGGCCACCACGGCTACGATCGACGCGCATGCACTCCCGCACCTTGCCCTCTGTTGTTGAATCCCTCGGCTTCGAAGGCCCCGCGCAAGAAGTGGCGCGCCGGTTGATCGGCGTGACCGTGCTGGTCGACGGCGTGGGCGGGCGCATCGTCGAGACCGAGGCCTACGACAGCACCGAGCCGGCGGCGCATGGGTTCATCGGGCTGCGGCCGCACAACGCGGCGCTGTTCGGGCCGCCGGGGCGTGCCTACGTGTATCGGTCGTACGGCATTCACTGGTGCCTGAACTTCGTGTGCCGCGAGGTCGGGCATGGCGCCGGGGTGTTGATACGCGCGCTGGAGCCGACGCATGGCATCGAGCGCATGCAAGAGCGGCGCGGGCTTAAAGAGCGACGCGGGCTTGAAGACCTGTGGTTGCTGTGCGCGGGGCCGGGCCGGGTCGGCCAGGCGCTGGGCATCGACCGCGGCTTCGACGGCATGGCGCTGAACGCGCCGCCATTCGAGCTGCTGGCGCCGTCGGGCAACCAGGCGCTGCCTGAACTCGAAGTGGGGCCGCGCATCGGCATCACGAAAGCGATCGATCTGCCGTGGCGTTTCGGCGAGAAGGGCTCGCGCTATCTGAGCAAGCCGTTCCGTCGCGCCTGATTGCGCGCACGATCTGCACAAGACCTGCAGGAGCCCGTGCACTGCACATCGCGGAAGCTGTATTTGTTGGCGCTTGTCGCGACTTCGTGCAGCAACAAAGCGTCTGCGGCGATGGGCTCTGCTCTTAAAGTGAATGCCCCGGCAACTCAACGGCCCAACAAGGGAACCAGAAAGGCGCAACACACACAGCCACTGAAAAATTCTTGAAGGCTGCTTGCCTCGCGGCAGGTTGTCGGTGCGAAAGCACCGATGCAAAAGCGAGGTATCAAAAGGCGACGGCCGGGGTGGTGGAACACCCCGACCGTCTAACCAAAGAAGTGCACTTACCTCTAAAGGACCCGCACAAAAATGGCTACCAAGACTATAGCCCGGCCACCCACGCCCGGCGTTTCCGAAGACAGCGCCCAAGACACACCAGCTCCGGCGGATCTTCTGGAAAACACACTCTCTCAACTCGAAGCGCTCCTGTGGGTCTGCCACGGCGAAGACATCGACTGGTGCGGCGGCAGCGGGCCGCAGCAGCTGGACAACCTGCTTTGGCTCGCAGCCGATCTGGCGCGCAAGGCCGGAGAGCTGTTTCAGTTGAGCGAGAAGGCGCGACACAAGGCGCCTGAGACCGGCAGCTGACCGCTGGTCTGACGGGCTGCGAATTTCGCGGCCCGTCTTTGAAAAAGCACACTTGACGACGGACGGAACGACAGATGTTTCCGTGCCCGCCCACGGCATGGTCACCCACCGCGTGCAGCGCCTATGCTTGGCGCTCAAGAACAAGGCCCCTCCCCGGCCACCGCCTGAAGACAAGACCCCCCGATGCAATCGACCGGAACCCTGCGCGGCATCGCCGCGATGCTGTTGGCCTGCGCCTTCTTCGCGTGCATGGACGCGCTGCTCAAGACCCTGGCCGGCCACTACCCGCCGGTGCAGGTGATGGCGCTGCGCGGCCTCACCGCGCTGCCCCTGGTGGGCCTGTACATCGCCTGGCGGCGCGAGGCCGCCGGCGTTTTCAACCGCAAGCTGCGCTGGCGGCTGCACCTGCTGCGCACGGTGCTGAACATGTCGATGCTGGTGCTCTTCGTCTACGGCCTGAAAACGCTCGGCCTGGCCGAGGCGTACACGCTCACCTTCATCGCCCCGCTGCTGATGGTGCTCATCGCCGTGCCGTTGCTCGGCGAGGCGGTGCAGCCGCGGCACTGGGTCGCGATCGGGCTGGGCTTTGTCGGCGTGGTGATCGCGCTGCGGCCCGAGCAGGGCGCGTTCCTGTCGATGGGCGCGCTGGCGGTGCTGGTGGCCGCGGTTTGCTATGCGCTGTCGAACATGCTGGGGCGGCTCATCAGCCGCACCGAGCCGAGCGCCGCGCTGGTCTTCTGGACGACCGCCGGCATGGCTTTAGGCGGCACCGTGCTGGCAGCGCCGCAGTGGGTGCCCATTCAGGCCGAACACATGTGGGTGCTCGCGGGCCTGGCCATCAGCGGCTTCCTGGGCCAGATGGCCATCGCCGAAGCGTTCCGCCACGGGCAGGCCGCGGCCATCGCGCCGTTCGAGTACAGCGCGCTCGCGTGGGGGTTGATGCTCGACTGGTTGTTCTGGCACGCCGCGCCCGATGCGTGGACGCTGGGCGGCGGGGCGTTGATCGTGGCGAGCGGGTTGTGGCTGGCGCGCAGCGAGGCGCCAAAGGCTGAGGGGAAGAAGGGGCAGGCGGCTTGAGGTCTGGAGACGGCGCCGCGCGGTGCATGCGCAAAAGCGAATGCGCAATCAGCCTGCAGCCGGGCCCCGCGCGTCCACGGCGCGGGTGATCTTGCGGCTCAGCGCCAGCAGCGGCGCGTGCAGCTCCGCAGCCACGTCTGCCGGCAGCTCCGTGGACGACACGCTCACATTCAGCACGTAGCCCCACTCGGCGTCCAGCTTCAGCGGCGTGGCAAGCGCCACCACTTCCGGCTGCCATGAGGCAGCGCACCAGCCACGCTGCCCGACGCTGTCGATCGCCTTCTCGATCTCGCTGCGCAGCCGGGGCCAGTCGCTTCTTCGCGCAGCGAAATCCGCGAACAGCAGTTCGCGCACATCGGCTGGCGCCACGGCCAGCCAGGCGCGCCCCAACGAGGTCAGCTCGATGGGCACGCGCTGCCCGCTCACCACGTTGCGCAGCGACGCACGGCGGTTGTAGCGAATCGATTCCAGGTAGACCATGTCGGACCGGTCGGCCACCGCCAGCCCCACGTTGATGCGCAGCTTTTCGGCCAGCGCGCGCATCAGCGGTGCGGCGGCCTGCAGCACGACGGAGCCGGTGCGCATCGCGTGCGCCAGGCTCAGCACCGGCGCGGCCAGGCGATAGGCGCGCGCGCTTCGGTCGTGCGCCAGCATGCCGGCCGCCACCAGCGTTTGCGTGAGGCGGCTCACGGTCGCGGGCGAAAGCCCGGTGCGCTCCGCGATTTCGCCGTTGCCCAGCAGGGCGGAGCCCGGCCGGAAGGCGCGAAGGATCTCGATGCCGCGTTCGAGCGAACGATTGAGCGTGCTTGCCATCCTGTCTCCTTGTCTTCATAGGCGCAGAGCGCCGGCCATTTCCATTGGGTGGAATTGGCCGGGTGCGCGGGCGGAGTATGCGACCTAAGCTGAAGGCTCGCTTTATCCGTGCCTTCCTTCCCGCATTCCGCCCCAACAAAGAGAGACATCCGCATGCCGGCCTTCACACCGTTTCGCGCGCTCGCTGGCGCGCTCGCCCTGTCGTTCACCGTGCTGGCACCGCCCGCGGCGTGGGCGGCCTTTCCCGACAAGCCGCTGCACATCGTCGTGCCCTTCGCGCCCGGTGGCGGCACCGACGCCATCACCCGTTCGCTTGGCGTCGGCATGTCTCAGGCGCTCGGGCAGCCCGTCATCGTGGACAACAAGCCCGGCGCGGGCACCATCATCGGCAGCGAGTTCGTCGCCAAGAGCGCGCCCGACGGCTACACGCTGGTCATGGCGACGTTCGCGCACGCGGTCAACCCGGGCCTGCAGCCGAAGATGCCCTACGACACCGACAAGGCCTTCGCGCCGGTCGCGTTGATCGGCGTGTCGCCCAACGTGCTGGTGGTGCGCGCCGAGAGCCCCTACAAGACGGTCGCCGAGCTCGTTGCAGCGGCCAAGGCCACGCCGGGCAAGCTGACCTTCGCCTCGCAGGGCAACGGCACCTCGGCGCACCTGGCGGGCGAGCTGTTCAAGAACCTCGCGAAGGTCGAGCTCACCCACATTCCCTACCGCGGCGCGGGCCCGGCCATGACCGACCTTCTGGGCGGCCAGGTCGACATGATGTTCGCCACCGCCTCGGCGGTGCGCCCCTTCGTCGACAGCGGCAAGATGCGCGCGCTCGGCGTGACCACCGCGCGCCGCTCCCCTGCCTACGCCAGCGTGCCGACGCTCGCCGAGGCGGGCGTGCCGGGCTACGCGGCCGAGAGCTGGTACGGCCTCTACGTGGCGGCGAAGACGCCCAAGGACGTGATCGACCGGCTCAATGCCGCGGTCAAGAAGGCCGTGAAGGCGCCCGCCTTCGCCAAGCAGACCGACGCGGAGGGCCTTGCCGTCGACGTCGGCGCGCCCGAGCAGCTCGACACCTACGTGCGCGCCGAGGAAGTGCGCTGGCGCAAGGTCGTCAAGGACAACCACATCACCACAGACTGAGGAGCACCCATCCCATGAACACCCCACTGGACACCCCACTCGACACCCAGGACGCGGCGCCGTCGCTGATCGAACTGCGCGTCGACGCAGGCATCGCGACCCTGACACTGAACCGCCCCGAAAAGCGCAACGCCATCACCGACGGCATGCGCAGCGACTTCATCGTGGCGCTCGAGAAGATCGGCGCCGACCACACGGTGCGCGCGCTGGTGCTGACCGGCGCCGGCAAGGGCTTCTGCGCCGGCGGCGACGTGGCCGGCATGCAGCGGCGCATGGACGCGCCCGCGGGCGAGGTCGGCTTCAACGGCTGGAGCCGCCAGCAGCGCGTGCACCACTCGGTGTCGCTGCTGCACACGATGCCCAAGCCGGTCATCGCGGCGGTCAATGGCGGCGCCAACGGGCTGGGCGCCGACATGGCGATGGCCTGCGATTTCGTGCTGGCCGCCGACACGGCCAGCTTCGCGTGGAGCTACATCAAGCGCGGGCTCATTCCGGACGGCGGCGGCATGTACTTTCTGCCGCGGCGCGTGGGCCTTTCGCGCGCGAAAGAACTGATCTTCACCGGCCGCAAGGTGGAGCCCGACGAAGCGCTGAAGCTCGGCATTGCCGACCGCGTGACCAGCGCGCAGAACCTGCTCGCCGATGCGCACGCGTGGGCCACCGAGCTGTCGCAAGGCTCGGCGGCGGCGATCGCGCTGGGCAAGTCGATCCTCAACCAGAGCTTCGAGTCGCCGGCCGAGCAGGTGTTCGCCAAGGGCAGCCAGGCGCAAGGCATCTGCTACACCACGCAGCAGCATCGCGATGCGGTGCTGTCGTTCTTGAACGCGGGCAAGGAGAAGGCGGCATGAGCGCCCTGTTGCCTGACGTGCCTGACGTGCCTGATGTGCCTGATGTGCCTGGCGTGCCCGACAACGCGATCGCCAGGCTGATGAAGCCGCGCAGCGTCGCAGTGATCGGCGCTTCGGCCGATCCGACGAAGACCGCGGGCCGCCCGGTCGCGTACCTCACGAAGCATGGCTTCGGCGGCGCCATCTATCCCGTCAATCCGCGTGTCGACGTGATCGGCGGTCTGAAGAGCTACCCCGACGTGCAGTCGCTGCCCGAGGCGCCCGATGTCGGCATCGTGCTGCTGGGTGCCGAGCGCGCGCACGAGGCGGTGCGCGACCTGGCCGCGCGCGGCACGGCGGCCGCCATCGTGCTGGCCAGCGGCTACACCGAAGTGGGTGCGGAAGGCGCGCGGCGCCAGCAGCAACTGCTGGAGGCCGCGGGCGGCATGCGCATCCTGGGGCCCAACACCATCGGGCTGGTCAACCTCACAGACCGCATCACGCTGTCGGCCACGGGCGCGCTGGAGCTGGAAGATTTCGAGGCCGGCAGCATCGGCGTGGTGTCGCAGAGCGGCGGCATCCTCGGCGCGCTGCTGTCGCGCGCGGCGGCACGCGGCATCGGCTTGTCGAAGCTGGTCTCCACGAGCAACGAGGCCGACCTGGACATGGCCGACTTCATCGACCACCTCGCCGACGACGACGCGACCTCGGTCATCGCGCTCTACATGGAAGGCGTGCGCAACCCCGCGAAGTTCAAGGCCGCGGCGCTCAAGGCGGCGCGCAAGGGCAAGCCGGTCGTGGTGTTCAAGGTGGGCCGCTCCGAATCGGGCGCGGCGGCGGCGGTGTCGCACACCGGCGCACTGGCCGGTGCGGACCGCATGTACGACGCGCTGTTCCGCGAGGTCGGCGTCATTCGCGCGCAGGCGTTTTCCGACCTGCTCGACCTGCCGGCCGCCTTGGTCACCGGCCGGCGCCTGGCGGGCCGGCGCGTGGCGGTGCTCACATCGACCGGCGGCGCGGGAACGCTGGTGGCGGACAGCCTGGGCACCGCCGGTTTCGAAACCCCGGCGCCCGACGAAGCGACGGCGGCCGCGCTGCGGGCGCTGCAGTCCGGCGACCACGCGGTGCTCGACCGCAACCCCATCGACGTCACGCTGGCGGGCCTGCAGCCGGCGCTGCTGCGCGGCGCGATCACCTCGCTGCTGGCGAGCCCGAGCTACGACGCGGTGGTGGTCATCGTCGGCTCCTCCGGGCTGGCCATGCCCGACCTGATGGCCAGCGCCATCCACGACAGCCTGCCGGGCAGCGACAAGCCGCTGATGGTGTTCGTGAGCCCGCATGCGCCGGGCATCGCGAGCCTGCTGAACCGGCGCGGCGTGCCCGCCTTCATGGCGCCCGAGAGCTGCACGAGCGCGCTCGCGGCGATGCTTCAAACGACGCAGTGGAAGGAACCTGCGGCACGGGGCGACGATGCGGCGGCCACCGTTCGCACCGACGACCTTCGCGATGGCTCGCTGAACGAAGCCGAGGCGAAGAAGCTGTTCGCGCGCTTCGGCGTGCCCTGCGTGCGCGAGCGCATCGTCGGCAATGCCGAGGAAGCGACCGCGGCAGCGCGCGAGCTGGGCGCGGGCAAGGTCGTGCTGAAGATCCTGTCGTCCGAGATCACGCACAAGAGCGACGTGGGCGGCGTGGCGGTCGGCATCGCGGCGGAGCGAGTCGGCGAGCGGCTGGAGCGCATGGCCGCCGAGGTGAATGAACGCGCCGGCACGCGGCCGACCCGGTTCCTGGTGCAGGAGATGGTGGAGGGCGGCGTGGAGCTCATCCTCGGCTGCCATCGCGATCCGCTGGGCTCGGCCGTGCTGCTGGGCATGGGCGGCGTGACGGCCGAACTGCTCAAGGACACCGCGCTGCGCATGGTGCCGCCCGGCGGGCTGGTCCGCGACGAGGCGTTGTCGCTGGTGCGCGAGTTGCGGACCTGGCCGCTGCTGGACGGCTTTCGCGGGCGCAAGCCGGCCGATGTCGATGCGCTGGTGTCGGCCATCGTGGCGTTCTCGCGAATGATCGACGCGCTGGGCGAACGGCTGGTCGAGGCGGAAATCAACCCGGTGTTCGTGCTGCCCAGGGGTGAAGGCGTGCGCGCGGCGGACGGCGTGGCCGTGCTCGCGCACGGGTGACACGGAAGACGCCGCCGGCGTCTTCGCGTCGAGCCTGCGCGGCGCGGCCGGTCAGGCCCTGCGGCGCGCGGCCTCCAGCGCCTCGGGATTGACGACGTCGACGAGCCGCCCTTCGGCGAACGCGTTGATGTTGTCGAACGCAATGCCGAAATAGCGCTCGTAGTTGTCCTTCTCGACATACCCGATGTGCGGCGTGCACAGCACGTTGGGCAGCGCGAGCAGCGGATGGTCGCGCGACATGACCGGCTCCTGCTCGTAGACATCGACCGCCGCGAACCCGGGACGGCCCGCGCGCAACGCCTGTTCGAGCGCGCCCTCGGCGACCAGCTCGGCGCGGCTGGTGTTGACCAGCAGCGCCGTGCGCTTCATGCGGGCGAGGTCGCCGGGCGTGACCAGCCCGCGGGTGTCGGCCGTGAGCCGCACGTGCAGGCTGATCACGTCGCTCTCGGCGAAGAGGGCTTCGCGCGACGGTGCCACCTCGAACCCGTCGGCGCGCGCCGCGTCGGTCGATGCCTCGCGGCCCCACACCCACACCTTCATGCCGAACACGCGGCCGTAGGCGGCCACCTGCCGGCCGATGCGGCCGTAGCTCCAGACACCCAGGCGCTGGCCGCCGAGCTGCTGGCCGAGGTGCCCTTGCCAAAGCCCCTGGCGCATGCGGTTGGCCTCGTCGACCAGGTGCCGGCGGCTCGCCAGCGCAAGAGCCCAACTCAGCTCCGCCGTGGCCGACCCCGCCCCGCTGCCTTCGGCCACGAGCACGCCGTGCGCGGTGCAGGCGGCCAGGTCGACATGGCCCGCGAGCTTGCCGGTCTGGCTGATCAACCTGAGCCTGGGCAGCCGGGCGAGCAGCGCGGCGTCGATGCGCGTGCGCTCGCGTGTCAGCACGATGGCGTCGGCATCGGCGAAGCGCTCGGCCAGCGCGTCGGTGCCCTCGACCGTGTCGTTGAAGATGCGCGTGTCGTGGGCGTCGAGCCTGGAGAAGCAGTCGAGGCCGCGCACGCAGTCCTGGTAGTCGTCGGGGATGGCGATGCGCATGGGCGGGTGCTCCTTTGTCATTGCAGGGTGATGTGGAGTTCGTCGACCGTGCGCTTCCACATCGCCAGGTCGCTGCGGACCAGCGCGGTGAACTGCTCGGGCGGCATGCCGCCGGGCGCGATGCCCTGGGCCTTGAAGAGATCGCGCACTTCCTTCGTCTCGAGCGCGCGCTTGACTTCGCCGTACAGGCGCCGCGTCACGTCCGCCGGCGTGCCGGCCTTGAGCAGCAGGCCGTACCAGCCGTGCACTTCGAAACCCGGGTAGCCCTGTTCGGCCACGGTCTTCACCTCGGGCAGCCCGTCGAAGCGCTGGGCCGTCGCGACCGCGAGCGCGCGCAGCTTGCCGGCCTGGATGAACGGCAGCGCGCTGCTCATGTCGAGGAACATGAACTGGATCTGCCCGCCCAGCAGGTCCTGCACCGCGGGGCCCGCGCCGCGGTAGGGCACGTGCGTCGTGCGAATGCCGGCACGCTGCGCGAAGAGCGCAGCGCCCAGGTGCGCAGAGGTGCCGTTGCCGGAGGAGCCGTACGACAGGCCTTCAGGCCTGGCCTTGGCGCTGGCGACCAGCGCCTGCAAGTCGGCCGCGGGAAAGTCGGTGCGCACCACCACCGCGTGGGGCACGAAACCCACCACCGTCAGCGGCGCGAAATCGCGCAGCGTGTCGAAGGGATAGCCGGGCATCAGCGCCGGATTGGTGACCGCCAGGATCGACGGAAAAACCAGCGTGTAGCCGTCGGCCGGCTGGTGCTTGACCTCGCTCATGCCGATGACGCCGCCGCCACCGGGCTTGTTGTCGATGATCACGGGCTGGCCCAGGTGGGTCGACACAATCTTGCCGATCGCGCGCGCCATGAGGTCGGTGGGGCCGCCGGGGGAAAACGGCACCACGATGCGGATCTGCTTGCTGGGGAAGGTGTCGGCCCACGCACGCGGGGCCATGGCCATGAGTGCGAGCGCGCCTCCCATGGTGTTGAAGCGGCGCCGCGACGCGGCGGTGTTGTGGCTCATTCATGTCTCCTTCGGGGGGCGCGCGTTGCCTGAGGCGACAACTTTCTTGGGGCGCAATGGGCCAGCTTAGGCCGCGGGATGCCTTGGCGCATCCTGCCCATTCCACTGGCTGGAATTGCGCGTTTCCCCGACCGTCGCGCTGGTGGCGTGCCCTGAAAACTCGCTGGCGCACACCACTCGCAAGAGTTGATACCAAGGTGTAAGTCGAATTGACTCACCCAAACGGCGGGCAGCTAATGCGCTCCGGTCGCTCATTTCGCCCGACCTGCAACACCCACGAGGAGACACACATGTCCGCTGCTGTCGTTCAATACGTGTTCAAGCCGAACCCGGGAATCAACGTGCAAGAACTCATCGCGTTGATCAAGGAGGCCGCCGATCTGTGGAGAAAGCACGGCGCGGATGTCAGCCTGTGGAACGTGCAGGTCGGAGAAATCGGCAACATGACCTTCGTCGCGCGCGCCGAGTCGGCGGCGAAGATGGGAGCGACCGTCGATGCGCTGAACGAAGACCAGACCTTCGTCGCGTGGCGCGCCAAGAACATGAAGGCCGGCCTCGCGACGTGGGTGCGCAGCAACCAGGCTTACGAAATTCCGATCTGACGGAGCGCGAACGGAGCGCGAACGGAGCGCGGAAGCGTCGCGGTATCGACGCGCCTGCTCTCAGCCGATCTCCGCGATCAGCTCTATTTCCACGCAGGCACCCATCGGGATCTGCGCTACGCCGAAGGCGCTGCGCGTATGCGCGCCCTTCTCGGGGCCGAACACCTCGGCGAAGAATTCGCTGGCGCCGTTGGTCACCAGGTGCTGCTCGGTGAAGGTGCCGACCGAGTTGACCAGGCTCATGACCTTCACGATGCGCTTGACCTTGTTCAGGTCGCCCACGGCCGCGTGCAGCGTGCCCAGCAGGTCGATGGCGATGGCGCGTGCGGCCTGCTTGCCTTCGTCGGTCGTGATGTCGGCGCCGAGCTGGCCGGCCCAGACCTTGCCGTCCTTCTTCGCGATGTGGCCCGACAGGAAAACGAGGTTGCCGGCCTGCACGAAAGGCACGTAGGCTGCGGCGGGCACCGAGACCGAAGGCAGCGCGATGCCGAGGCTGGAGAGTTTGTCGTAGATGCTCATGAAGGCTCCTGCAAGGGGGGTGTGGAAGAAGAATCTATGGGGGCCGACTGCGCGGCTTCCGCCTCTTGCAGCGCGCGCCAGTTCACCTTGCCGGTCGCCGACTTGGGCAGCTGCGTCACGAAGCTGATGAGGCGCGGGCTCTTGTAGACCGCCATCTGCAGGCGGCACCACTGCACCAGCTGGTCTTCGCTCAGCTGGCCCTCGAAGCCCGGCCGCAGCACGACCAGCGCCTTCACCGTTTCGCCTCGCCGGGCGTCGCCGGACGCGATGACGCACGCCTCCTGGATGGCCGGGTGCTGGTAGAGCAGGCTCTCGACCTCCGCGGGCCACACCTTGAAGCCCGACGCGTTGATCATGCGTTTGAGCCGGTCCGCGAACACGAAGAACCCCTGCGCATCGGTCGAGGCCAGGTCGCCGGTGCGAAAGAAGCGCTTTGCCCCGATGCGGATGAACGAGGCCTCGTCGGCCTCGGGGCTGTTCCAGTACCCGAGCATCAGCTGCGGCGCATGGACCACGATTTCGCCCACGGCACCAGGCGCCATCTGCTCGAGCGTCTGCGGATCGACAACGCGCGCATCCACGTCGAACAGCGGAATGCCCAGGCACTGCAGCCTGTCGCCGCCCGGCGGGCACAGGTGCGTGGCGCCCATGGTTTCCGACAGGCCGTAGCCCTCGGCATAGCCGATGCCGAGCCGCTCGGACATCGCCCGCGCCACGGCCGAGGGCATCGAGGCGCCGCCACCGCCTACATGGCGCAGGCTGGAGAAGTCGTAGCTGTCGAGCTTCGGGTTCGCCATCAAGTCGATGGCCATGGTGCTGATGAGGCCGAGGCTGGTCACGCCGTGGCGCGCGATGCTCTCGGCCGCCGCGTCGCGGTCCCAGCGCGGCAGCACGACCACGGTGGACCCCACGTACAGCGGCCCGTTGAGGCCGCTCTGCATGCCGGTGACATGGAACATCGGCAGTACCGACAGCGTGACGCTCGCGGCCGTGGTGCCGAACCACGTCGATGCGGTCACAGCGTTGACCATGGTCGTGCGGTGCGTGTGCATGCAGCCCTTGGGCCGGCCCGTGGTGCCCGAGGTGTAGGGCAGCACAGCCAGGTCGTCGGGGCCGGCGCGCAAGGGGCCGGGCACGCAACACCGGGCGAGCACGTCCGTCCACGCCACCGCCCGCGGGTGGTCCACGGGCTCGCGCGGTGCGCGCACGAAGTCCGGTACCTTCAGGTCGGTGGGCTGCGCCAAGTAGTCGCTGTAGGTCGCGACGACCACGTGGTGGAGCTCGCCTCCGAGCAGCGGGCGAATGCGTTCGAACAGGTCTTGCGCAGCAAAAGCCACGAGGGCGCCGCTGTCCCTTGCCTGGTGCGCGAGCTCGGCCGTCACGTTCATCGGGTTGACCGGCACCACGACCGCGTCGGCGCGCAGGATGGCGTAGAACGCGAGCATGAACTGCGGGCTGTTCTGCATGTAGAGCAGCACGCGGTCGCCCTTGCGCACGCCGCACTCGCGCTGCAGGTAGCCGGCGATCTTCTCGGTCTCGTCCTTGAAGCGCTGGAACGAAAGCGGCGAATCGTAGAAGAGCACGAAGGGGCGCTCGCCATAGCGCAGCGCGGAAACCTCGACGTTGCGGTAGAGGTGGGTCTGCGGAAGCGGCAGGCTGCGCGGTGCGTGCGCCGGCCAGGCGTCGGAAGAAGGGGCGGGCATGAGGTGGGTGGAGTGCGGTGATTGCGGTGATTGCGCAGGGCGACGTAAAGACGGGGCTATCGCTGCGCGCCCTGTCAGGCGTGCAGCGAAGGGCAATGGGACGCGAGCTGCTCGGCAAGGCTGTGTGCCTCGATGTGGCGATCGCCGCCGCGCTCCGCGGCATGCACCAGCGTGCAGAGCATGTCGTTGGCAGGGGCCTCGCGGTGCTGGCTGCGCGCGAGCCGCACGACGGCGCCGTTCAGTTCCTCCACCTCGGTCAGGCGGCCCGCCTCCAGGTCTTCCCACATCGACGAGCGGGCACGGGCATCGATGCTGGCCAGCGCCCCGCCGGCCTGCGCGAACGCGTCGTCCGCCAGGCGCAGCAGCGCGGGCAGTCGTTCGGGTGGCACATCGCCAAGCTGCGCGGGTCGGATGCCGGCCACCGCCAGCGCTGACAGCGCCTCCTCGATCGACGCGGCGAGCACCAGCCGGTAGCCGCGCTCCAGCAACTGCGTGCGCAGCGGCTTGCCCGACAGGGCGTTGACGGCGTTGTTCAGGTTGAGCAGCAGCTTGCCCCACTGGACCTCGCGAAACTCCGCGCTCGGGCGCAGCGGCAGGTGCGCCGACCTGAACACCTGCAACCATGGTTGCCAGCGCGGATGCGCCTCCACCACGATGTCGCCCGCCGTGCCCCTGTGCAGGCGGCCGTCGGGCAGCTGCACCACGTTGAACGGCACCATGGCCCCCAGCACCACGTTGTCGGGCAAGCGGCTGCGCAGCAGCGCGACGTTCTCGATGCCGTTCTGGAAGCTCACGACCAACGCGCTTCGCGGTGCGAGATGAAAGATCTGCCCGGCCGCTTCGGCGGTGTCCGCGCTCTTCACCGCCACGATCACCAGGTCGGCAGCGCACAGCGACTGCGCCGTTTCCGAAAAGCGCACCATCGCGCCGGGCACGCGGGCCTCCCAGCCGTGCGCGCCGGACATCACCAGCCCGTGGCATTCGATGCGCCCACGCATGGCGGCACGGCCGATGAGGCTCACGTCGGCCAGCGCGGCAATCAGGCTTCCGCCGACAAAGGCGCCGATGGAGCCGGCACCGAGTACGACGATGTTTTTTCTTTGCATGGCGGTTGGTTCTTTCGAGCGAAATTCTGCGGGGCCGGTGCGGCGGCGTCGTTCGGTTTCTTGCGAGCGCGGTCGCAATTCATCGCAAACGTGCGGTGGCCGCGGTGGGCAGGTTCATGGAAGAAACCGGGCCTTCGCGCAGGAATAGGAAAGACACGCGCAAGGCGGCTTCGAACAATGGCAGGAGCACTTTCTTGACCCCTCATCCGTTCGAAGGATCGCCGTGAAATTTCCGCGCATCGCCACGCACCTTGCTTCCTTGCCCGCCTTCTCGCTCCCCTTCTCGCTTGTCTTTTCGCTCGGCATTTCGCTCGCCCTGCCAGGGCCCGCTGTGGCCCAACCGACGATGCCCGTCACCGCCCCGAACGCTGAAGGCGCGAAGACGGTGGCGCTGCTCCAGCAACTGATTCGCTTCGACACCTCGAACCCGACGGGCGACACCGCCGCGCTCGCGGCCTTCTTGCGCACGCAGTTCGAGCCTCTGGGCGTGCACACTGACGTCATCGTGGCGCCGAACGGCAAGGCGGTTCACTTCATCGCGCGCCTGAAGGGCGACGGCTCGAAGAAGCCGGTGCTGCTGGCCGCGCATGCGGACGTGGTACCCGTGGAACGCGACAAGTGGAGCGTGGAGCCCTTCGCGGGCATCGAGAAAGACGGCTTCGTCTACGGCCGCGGCGCCATGGACTTCAAGGGCGGCATGGCCGTGTTCGCGCGTGCCGTCATGCGCCTGGCCGAACAGAAGGTGCCGCTCGCGCGCGACGTCATCTTTCTGGCCGAGGCCGACGAGGAAGAAGGCCAGTACAACACCAGCTGGCTCGCCAAGGACCACTGGGACAAGATGGACGCAGAGTTCGCGCTCAACGAGGGCGGCTACATCCTGCAGGGCGCCGACGGCGCGGTGCGGCAGGTGAACGTCACGACCGTGGAGAAGACGTCGGTGGTGCTGCGCCTGCGCACCAACGGCCCGGTCGGCCACGCATCGCGGCCGCTGCCGTCGAACGAAACCGCCAACGGCAAGCTCATCGCGGCGCTGGAAAAGCTATCGGTCCACGAGCCCGGCATTCGGCTCATTCCGCAGACGCGCGGCTACCTCGAAGCCTTGGCAAGGCAGAACCCGGGGCCCACCGCCAATGCGGTCCGCAAGATTTTCGCGGTTGCCGACGGTCGCACCCAGGCCCTGGGCGAACGCGAGCTGATGGCCGCGCAGCCGGCCAACGCACCGCTGCTGCGCGCGCTGATGCACAACACCATGGCCATCACGATGATCAAGTCGGGGCAGGCCGCGAACGTGATTCCCGGGCAGGCCGAGGCCATCATCAACGCGCGCCTGCTGCCGGGCGCCACCACCGACCAGCTGATCGACGAAGTCAGGCGCGTGGTGGGCGACGACGCGGTGAACGTCGACTTCGCCACGCCGGTGTCGCAGGAGGCCACCCGCAAGTACTACCAGGCGAAGTCGAACATTCCGGAGTCGTCGACGGACACCGAGCTGTACCGGGCCCTGCGCACCCAGGCAGCGGCCGTGTGGCCGCAGGCACAGGTGGTTCCGGTGCTGTTCGAGGCGGGCACCGACGCGGTGGCGTGGCGCGAGCGCGGCGTGCCCGTGTACGGCATCTACCCCTACCCGCTCGATGCCGACATCCTGAAGGGCATGCACGGCCACGACGAGCGCATTGCGGTGCGCTCGCTGTACGAGGGCACGGACTGGGTCTACCGCGTGCTGCTCGACGTGGCGAAGAAGTGAGCCGCATGCCCATGCCTATGTTCACCCCCATGCCCACCTTTTTCGAGCTCGATAAATTGCGCCTGGACACGCCCGGCGTCGCCCACCGCAATCACCTCAACAACGCCGGCGCGGGCCTGCTGGCGCGCCCCGTGCTCGAGAAGATGGTGACCTACCTGCGGCGCGAGGCCGACATCGGCGGCTACGAGGCTGCCTACGAAGCGTCGGGCGAACTCGCCGCGGTGTACGACAGCGTGGCGCGCCTGGTGGGCGCATCGCCTTCGGAAATTGCGCTGACCGAGAACGCGACGGTGGCGTGGCAGATGGCGTTCTACGCACTGCGCTTCAAGCCGGGCGACCGCATCCTGACGGCCCGGGCCGAGTACGCCGCCAACTACGTGGCCTTCCTGCAGGTCGCGCAGCGCACCGGCGCGGTGATCGACGTGATTCCGGACGACGCGCAGGGCGTGCTGGACCCGGCTGCGCTCGAACACATGATCGACGGCCGCGTGCGCCTGATCGCCATCACATGGATGCCGACCAACAGCGGCCTGGTCAACCCGGCCGAACAGGTCGGCAAGATTGCGCGCGCGCACGGCATTCCCTACCTGCTGGACGCCTGCCAGGCCGTGGGGCAGACGCCGGTCGATGTCGAGCGCCTGGGCTGCGACATGCTCTCGGCCACCGGCCGCAAGTTCTTGCGCGGGCCGCGGGGCACCGGCTTCCTGTACGTGCGCAAGTCGCTGTTGCCCGACCTGGAGCCGCCGATGATCGACCACTTCGGCGCGGTGTGGGTCGCACCCGATCGCTACGAGCTTCGCCCCGATGCGCGCCGCTTCGAGACCTGGGAAAACAACTACGCCGCGCGCCTGGGCCTGGGCGCCGCGGTCGACTACGCGCTGGCCGTCGGGCTGGGCGAGGCCGAACGGCGCTGCCGGCAACTGGCGTCGGCGCTGCGCGACCTGCTGCGCAACGTGCCGGGCGTCGCGCTGCACGACCCGGGCACCGAGCTGTCGGCCATCGTGTCGTTCTCCGTGCAGGGGCGCGACGCGGCAGCGGTCAACCTGCAGCTGTTGAACGCGGGCATCAACGTGAGCCATTCCAAGCCGTCGAGCGCCTTGCTCGACCACCTGGCCCGGCAACTGCCGACGGTGTTGCGCGCCTCGCCGCACTACTACAACACGCCGCAGGAGCTCGAAGCCCTGGCCGCCGCGCTGCGCGCCCTTCGTTGACCGCGGCGGTCAGCGCTGGCTGGCCCGCCATTGCAGGGGCGACTGCCCCATGTGCCGCTTGAACTGCGTCGAGAAGTGGCTCGACGAGCCGAAGCCGCAGGCCAGCGCGATGTCCAGGATGCTCTTGCCGCCCTTCTCTGCTCCATCACCGTTCTTTCCTTTCTCCGTCTTCTCGCTGGCTGCCCACAGCAGCCGGCAAGCGGCCTGCACGCGCGCGTTCAGGATGTACTGGTGCGGCGACTTTCCCGTGGCATCGCGGAACACGCGGCAGAAGTGAAACGGGCTCATGCCCGCGATGGCGGCCAGCTCGGCAAGGAGCAAGGGCGTGGCCAGGTGCGCGTCGATGTGGCGCTGCACCGCGACGACCGGATCGGGTGCGCCGCAAGGTTGCGCGGGCGGGTGCACCTGGCGCGCGATGCGTGCGAGCAAGGCCTTGGCCAGGAACTCGGTCTCGGCGGCCCCGTCGGGGCTTCCCTCGCCGAGGTCGGCCAGCAAGGCCTGCGCGAGCGAGAGCAGCGCGCTGTTCGGCAGGATAGCCTGGTGCGCGAGCACGAACTCCCCATGCCGGATGCCACGCTCCACACAGCACGCCGCCAGCAACTCCAGCGAGATGACGAACACCACCAGCCGCGCCGGCGGCGGTGCCCTGCCAGCCTCGCGCACGTGCGTCGAGCGGTGGCACAGCGCCAGGTCGGGCGGCGTGATCAACAGGCCGTTGCGGTCGCAGAACAGCACGCCGTTCGTGCCACGGCCGATGGTTTCGGTCTTGAACGCCGGGCCGATGTTGAAGCTGATGCGCAGGCAGTCGGAGCGCGCCACGGTGTAGTCGGGTCCGTTCACATGAAGGATGGACAGCCGCACATGCGGCGAGGCCGAAGGCACCCGGTGCGCGGCATCGAACATTGCAGGCAGCACGTTCATCGCGCCACCCCCGCGCACGATTGTGAAAGCGCGCACCGGCCGCAGCAGGATCGCGGAAGACGGCACGGCAGATGAATCGAACAATTCATTTTCCAATTCCTCACTTGAAGTTCCCCATGAAATTCATGCAACTGCTTCGCGCCTTCGGCGCAATGGCCGCGGTGCTCAGCAGCGCCGCGCCCCTCCTGGCCCATGCGGACAAGCTCGACGACGTGCTCAAGCGCGGCTACCTCATCGTGGGCACCACGAGCGCCACGCCGCCCTTCGGCTGGAAGGACGAGAAGGGTGAGCTGCGCGGCTTCGACGTGGACCTGAGCCGGCTCATTGCCAAGGCGCTGTTCGGCGACCCGAACAAGATCAAGTTCGAGCTGGTGAGCAACGACACGCGCTGGCCCGCGCTGCAGAACGACCAGGTCGACATGCTTGCGCACTCGGCCACCATCACGCCGTCGCGGCTGGTGCGCGTGGGCTTCACGCCGCGCTACTTCGACACCGGCATCACGGTGGTCATCAAGAGCGACTCGAAGATCAAGACGCTGGCCGACCTGAACAACGCGGCCGTGACCATTGCGACGCTGACGGTTCCCGAGCAGATCGACCTGGTCAAGCGCATGGCGCCCAAGGCCACCGTGTCGAGCTTCGGCTCGGTCGACCAGCAGTCGCTGGCGCTGCGCTCGGGCCGCGTGCAGGCGCTGTTCGTCGACCTGCCCATCGGCATGTGGTACGCGGCCACCAACCCCGACCTGAAGGTGGTGCCCGAGGTGTACGGCGGCTACCAGAACTACGGGCTGGCCTACAAGCTCGGCGAGCTGCGCTGGAAGCAGTTTCTCGACGGCTTCGTCACCGACCTGACCACGGGCTACTCGTACATCGAGTACTCGGCCATCTACAAGAAGTACTTCAAGATGGACCCGCCGCCCCAGCGCAGCTACAAGATCCCGGGTGCGGCCTGATTCATGAGCGCCATCGAAGAATTCGACCGGTCGCTCGCACCGGCTGAAAGGGAGTTTCAGGCGCGCGTGGCCGCATTCGCGGCCGCGCGCACCACGCAGATTGCGAGCGCTTCGCGCGCGCAGATCTGGATGGGCGACCTGCTGCGCGATGCATGCCGGCAAGGGCTGGGCGGCATCGAGGTGCCGGTGGCGCTGGGCGGGCTGGGGCTGGGCTTTGGTGCACGCATTCGCGCCGCCATGGCGCTGGCAAAGGCGGACTTCTCGCTGGCCTTCGCGTTCATCAACCACCACAGCGCCGCGCTGCGCATTGCGCTGAGCGGCTCCGGCGCCGCGCGCGAGGCGTGGCTGGCGGGGTTGCTGGGCGGCGACCTGATCGGCTGCACCGCCATGTCCGAGGGCGGCGCGGGCAGCGACTTTGCAGCCATACGCACCACCGCGCGCAAGGTCGACGGCGGCTGGGTGCTCGACGGCGAAAAGCGCTGGGTGGCGAACGTGCGCGGCTGCGAAATTGCGCTGGTGTTCGCGCAGACCGATCGACTGGCCGGCACGGCGGGCATCGCCTGCTTCATCGTCGACCTGCGCCAGGCGGGTTGCACCCGCCTGCCCGAAGACCCGGTGCACGGTCTTGCGCCGGCGGGCATCGGCGGCTTCGCGCTGCATGAATACCGCGTGCGCGACAGCGACATGCTGTACGCGCCCGGCCAAGGCTTTCGCATGGCGATGGCCGGCGTCAACAAGGCGCGCACGCACGTGGCGGCCATGGCGTGCGGCCTGCTGTCCACCGCCTTGCACGAGGCCGTGGCCTATGCCTCTTCGCGCATGGCGTTCGGCCGGCCGGTGCTCGAGCAGCAGGGGTTGCGCTGGAACCTGGTCGATGTGAGCCTGACGCTGGAGAACATGGAACTGCTCACGCTGCGGGCCACGCGCCTCGCGGACGACGAAGGCACGGCGGCCGTGGTCGCGGCCGCCATGGCCAAGAAGTTTGCCGGCGAGCAATGCCTGGCCGGCGTTGCGGCCTGCATCCAGTCGATGGGCGCCGTGGGCATGGGCGAGCCGCGGGGGCTGGTGTCGAAGCTGGTCGCCGCCAAGGCGCTCTGCATGGCGGACGGCACGACGGAAATGATGAACGAGCGCATTGGCGCGTCGCTGGGCGCGCGGCAGCTGCAAGCGGGTGTCGCGGTTTCGCATGGGCGGCCGCCGGTCGCGAGCGCCGGGGGTTTTCGCGCGGTACGGCTCGGCAAGGACGCCAAGGGCGCGACGACCGCGGAAGTCGCCACGCTGGACAACGGCGAATTGCCGCCGGGCAACGTCGTGGTGCGCATCGCGTACTCCACGCTCAACTACAAGGACGCGCTGGCCATCACCGGGCAATCGCCGGTGGTGCGCAAGTTCCCCATGGTGCCCGGCATCGACTTCGCCGGCACGGTGGAGCACAGCGCCGACGCGCGCTACCAGGTGGGCGACCGCGTGTTGCTCAATGGCTGGGGCGTGGGCGAAACGCATTGGGGCGGGCTGGCGCAACGCGCCTGCGTGCGCGCCGACTGGCTGGTGCCGTTGCCGGCATCGATGTCCGAACGCTCGGCGATGTGCATCGGCACCGCCGGCTACACGGCCATGCTGTCGGTGATGGCACTGGAGGCGCGCGGCATCGCACCGGAGGCCGGTGTCATCCTCGTCACCGGCGCGAACGGCGGCGTGGGGAGCATCGCCATCGCGCTGCTCTCGCGGCTCGGCTATGCAGTAACGGCCTCCACCGGGCGGCTGGAAGAAGCGCCGCGGCTCAAGGCGCTGGGCGCCACCTGCGTGATGGACCGGCGGGTGCTCGGCGAACCCGGCAAGCCCCTGCAGAAGGAAGCCTGGGCCGGTGCGATCGATTGCGTGGGCAGTCATACCTTGGCGAACGTGCTGGCGGGTATCCGCTACGGCGGCGCGGTGGCGGCCTGCGGGCTGGCACAGGGCATGGAACTGGCGGGCAGCGTGGCGCCATTCATCTTGCGCGGCGTGGCGCTGGAAGGCGTGGACAGCGTGCACGCATCGTTCGCGCGCAGGACCATCGCCTGGGCTCGGCTGGCGCGCGAGCTGCCGGGCGAGGTGGTCGAGGCGAACACCCGCGAGATCTCGCTGGCCCAGGCGCTGGTGGTGGCGCCGGAGTTGCTGCGCGGGCAGGTTCGCGGCCGGGTGGTGGTGGACGTCAATCGCTGAACCGGAGGGAACGGGAGGGAACGGGAGGGAACGGGAGGGAGGAGGAGCAAGGGCGCGGGGGCCGAAAGGCCCCCGCCCGGGTTCCCGTTCAGAGAGACATGATGGACACGGCCTTGGTGACCAGGTAAGCCTCCAGCGCCTCCGGTCCGCCTTCGCTGCCGTAGCCCGAATCCTTCACGCCGCCGAAGGGCATCTCGGGGAAAGGCGTGGGCGGCTGGTTGATCCACACCATGCCGGCCTCGAGCGACTGCGAGATGCGGCGCGCCTGGGTGATGGACTGCGTGAACGCATAGGCGCCCAGGCCGTAGGGCAGCCGGTTGGCTTCGGCGATGGCCTCCTCGATGTCGTCGAAGCCGCGAATGGCCGCGACCGGGCCGAAGGGCTCGTTGTTGAACACGTCGGCCTGCAGCGGCACATTGGTCAGCACGGTGGGCTCGAAGAAGTTGCCTTGCATGTCGAGCCGCCTGCCGCCCGCGGCGAGCGTGGCGCCGCAGTGCACCGCGTCTTCGACCACGCGCTCCATTGCCGTGACGCGGCGCGCGTTGGCCAGCGGGCCGAGCGTGGTGCCTTCGGCGAGCCCGTCGCCGGGCTTGAGGCCCTTCGCATAGGCCACCATCGCGCCTTCGAAAGCCTCGCGCAGGCTGTTGTGCACCAGGAAGCGGGTGGGCGACACGCAGGCCTGGCCGGCGTTGTGGAACTTGGTGGGCGCCATGAAGCGGGCCGCGAGCGCCACGTTGGCGTCGCTGGCCACGATGACGGGCGCATGGCCGCCGAGCTCCATGCTGACGCGCTTCATGTGCTGCCCCGCCAGCGCCGCGAGTTGCTTGCCCACCGCGGTCGAGCCGGTGAAGGTGATCTTGCGGATGAGCGGATGCGCGATGAGGTGGTCGCTGATCCGCGCCGGATCGCCGAAGACCAGCCCGACGGCGCCCGCGGGCACGCCCGCGTCGACAAAGGCGCGCAGCAGCGCGGCGGCGGACGCCGGCGTTTCTTCGGGCGCCTTCACCAGCATCGAGCAGCCGCAGGCGAGCGCGGCAGAGAGCTTGCGCACGATCTGGTTGATGGGGTAGTTCCACGGCGTGAAGGCCGCGACCGGGCCCACGGGCTCCTTGGTCACCAGCTGCTGCGTGGCGGGGTTGCGCGAGGGCACGATGCGCCCGTAGATGCGCAAGCCCTCGTCGGCGAACCAGTCGACCACGTCGGCCGACGAATGCACTTCCATCGTCGATTCGGCCAACGGCTTGCCCTGCTCGGTGGTCAGCACACGGGCGATGGATGCGGCGCGCTCGCGCAGCAGCGACGCGGCCTTGCGCAGCGTGGCCGCGCGCTGTATCGCGGGCACGGCGCGCCAGAGCGCGAAGCCCCGGTGCGCGGCCTGCACGGCACGCTCGAGGTCTTCCATGCCGGCGCAGGCGACCTGGCCGACCATCTGGCCGGTGGCCGGGTTGAGCACCGGCATGGTGTTGCCGTCGGCAGCTGGCTGCCATTCGCCGTCGATCAGCAGCAGCGTGTCGGGGTAGTCCGTAGATGTCATGTGGGTTGCCTCGTTTTTTCAGTGGCTCGCGCCGCGTGCGGATACGGGCCAGATCGCCTCGACGTGGCCGTTGCGCACGCAGATGTACTGGTCGTGGAGGTTGACCGTCGGATCACAATGCGAGGGGATGAGCTTGAGTCGGGTACCCAGCGGGATCTGGGCTTCCGGCGTGAGGAGCGCGATGGTGCCGTGCTCGTCGGAGGCTGCGACGAGACGCGCATCGGGGTGTCCTTCGATGGTTGGCAAGCCTTTTTCCAGCGTGTACGACTTGAGGCCCGCATCGACGATGACGCGGCCCTTGCCGGCGGTGCTCATCACGGTCGACAGCACGAACAGGCTGTGCTCGAATTCCGCGTAGGGTTGCCCGTCGTTGCCCTCGATGGCGGCATATTCGCCGTCCATGAAGATGTAGGAGCCGCACTGCAGTTCGGTCCACAGCCTGGAAGCGCCTTCGAACATGAAGGTGCCGGTGCCGCCACCGCCGATCACCTCGCATTCGAGCCCCGCCCGGCGAATGGCATCGATGCTTTGCTGCACCGCTTCGGACGCGACCTGGATTGCGGCGGCGCGCTCCGCATAGGTCTTCAGGTGCTGTGCCTTGCCTTCGTAGGCCTGCAGCCCGTCGAAGCGCAGGCCCGGCGACGCGGCGATGTGCAGCGCCAGTGCCGCGGCGGGCTCGCCCGGCGGCACGCCGCAGCGCCACATGCCCATGTCGATCTCGACCAGCGCGCCAAGCTCAACGCCGAATTCCTGCGCCGCGCGCGAGGCGGCATCGACCTGCTCGACGGCATCGAAGCACAGCGAAATTCTGGCTTCCTTGGCGAGACCGGCAAGGCGGCGCAGCTTCTGGATGTCGAGCACCTGGTTGCTGACGAGCACGTCGCGCACGCCACCGCGCACCAGCGCTTCGGCCTCGCCTACCTTCTGGCAACACTGTCCAACGGCACCAACGGAAATTTGGCGGGCGGCGATGGTAGCGCTGCGGTGTGTCTTAGCGTGCGGTCGCAAACGGATGCTTGCATCGCGTGCGAAATCGGCCATCTTTTGCAGGTTGCGTTCAAACACATCCAGATCGAGGATGAGTGCGGGCGTGTCGATCGCGCCCAGGGGATCGCCGACGCGTGTCGCGACTGTGTACATGGGAAATTCCGGAAAGAGGATGAGGCGGCCTTGCCAAGGCCGCGAAGATAGGGGCGCGCGACAGGCAGGCGCGCCCGGCGATCAGTCGGTCCAGCTCAGCTGGACGTCTGGATCTTGTAGCTGCGCTGCGGCGGCGGCGCGATCTTGAAATACTTCTTGTAGATGGCCGTGTACTCGATGTAGGAGTAGCCTGTGGTCAGGTCGGTGACAAAGCCGTCGAGAAACTGGCTCCAGGTAAGTTCACCCATCTTGTAGGCAATGCCGTAATTCTGGAAGCCGCCGAACACTTCGGGAATGACCTTCATCTCGGCGTTGGTCGCGCCGTACCACATGCCAATGGGCAGGTCGACCAGGAAGGCCTGGGCCCGACCCGAACGCAGCGCCAGCGCTTGCTGGTCGACCGATCCGAAGCTCACGATCTGCGCCTTGGGCGCCATGCGCTTGGCAAGGTCGATCTGCTCGGGCACGGTGAGCGTGGCCAGCGTGACGCTGGGATCGTTGAGGTCGGCGAGCGTCTTGATCTTCGAGTCCTTGCGGATCGCGGCGGTCATGCCGGTGTCGAAGTAGCGCGGGGTGAAGGCCACGCGCACCAGCCGCGACGGCGAGATGGTGGCGAACTGCGCCACCATGTCGACCTGGTCGTTCTGCAGCGCGGGCCAGCGTGCCTCGTTGGTCAACAACTCGAACTTGATCTTGGTCGGGTCGCCGAACAGCGCCTTGGCCACGAGCCGGCTCATGTCGATGTCGAAGCCCTGCAGCTCGCCCTTGTCGTCCTTGAAGCCGAAAGGCGGCGTCGAGCTGGTGGTGCCGACGATGAGGTAGCCGCGCTTGAGAATGTCCTGCAGCTTGTCTGCATGTGCGACCGGAGCGGCGCATGCCGCTAGCACGGTTGCTGCGATCGCGAGCCACTGACGAATTGCATTGAACTTCATGATGAACCTTTGGAGATCGGTGGAAGAAACGAGCGGGAGAACCGGGAATGGCCGCATTTGCCTTCAGGCCACTGTCCTGTTGCTGCGGTTCTGTGCGTGGAAGCGCGTGAGAAACTTCTGCAAGCGCTCGGTGCGCGGATTGGCAAGAATCGATTCGGGCGGGCCCTCTTCGACGACCAGCCCGTCCTCCATGAAGATGACCTGGTCGGCCACGTCTTCGGCAAAGTGGATCTCGTGCGTCACGCAGACCATCGTCAGGCCGCGGCGCTTCAGGTCGCGCACCACCTCCAGCACTTCGCCGACCAGTTCGGGGTCGAGCGCGGAGGTGATCTCGTCGAGCAGCAGCACCGTGGGCTCCATGGCCAGTGCGCGCGCAATGGCCACGCGCTGCTGCTGGCCGCCCGAGAGAAAGGCGGGGTAGGCGCCCTGCTTTTCCGCGAGGCCGACCTGGTCGAGCAAGGCCAGCGCGATCTTTTTCGAAGCGGCTTCGTCTTTGCCCAGGATGCGCTTGGGTCCGCACATCACGTTCTGCAGCACCGTCATGTGCGGGAACAGGTTGAACTGCTGGAACACCATGCCGATGCGCTGGCGGGCCTCGGCCTCTTCGCGGGCGTTCCAGCGGCGCCAGTCGCCGCCGGACTGCTTCGTGCGGCCGAGCGCCGCGCCGGCGATCTCGACATGGCCGCTGTCCCAGTGCTCCAGCAGGTTGAGGCAGCGCAGCATGGTGCTCTTGCCCGATCCGCTCTTGCCGAGCAGGACCGCGGTCTTGCCCTTGGCGACGTCGAACGAGATGTCTTTCAGCACCGCGTTGGCACCGAAGGACTTGGAGAGATTGCGAACGGAAATCATGGTGTGCGGGGGTGGGTCAGGACCGTTGGGATCTGTTCATGCGCTTGGACAGGTACGCCGCGGAGCGCACCGTGCCGTAGCAAAGGACGAAGTACATGCCCAGGGCGGCAATGAAGAAGGTGAAAGGCGCCAGCGTGCGCATCACGGCTTCGTTGGTGGCGAGCGTGAGCTCCCACACGCCGATGATCGACACCACCGAGGTGGCCTTGATCACGATGGCGGCGAGGTTCATGAGCGCGGGCAGCGCGATGCGCACGGCCTGCGGCAGCACCACGACGAGCTGGATCTTCCAGTGCCGCATGCCCAGCGCCTTGCCCGCTTCGATCTGCACCTTGGGAATGGTGCGAAGCGCGCCGCGCAGGATCTCCGCGACGTAGGTGGCGAAGAAGAGCGCCAGCGCCACGCAGCCCGAATAGAAGGTGTCGATGAAGATGCCCAGCCGGGGCAGCAGGTAGTAGATGAGAAAGACGAACACCAGCAGCGGAATGCCGCGGATGCCCTCGATCACGCAGCGCAGCACGAACCCCACCGCGCGTCCGCCGAGCATGCTGGCCTCGGCAATGAGAAAGCCGAGCACCAGCGCGAGCAGTGTCGTGACGAGCGCGAGCACCAGCGTCTGGCCGAGCGCCTGCAGCAGCAGCGGCGCGGCGTTGGCAAGAAGAGTCAGTTCCATGGCCGGTTACCTCGCGATGCCGCTGCGGCGTTCGAAGAAGCCACCCGCGCGGCTCAACAGCCATGACAGCAGCGAGTAGCACACCGCGATGGCAACGAAGGGCTCGAAGCTGGCGGCGGTGCGCTGCGAGATCACCTTGGCGGCCATCGTCAGGTCGACCAGCGAGATGGCCGCGCCCAGCGAGGTGTCGTGAATGAGCAGCACGAGCACCGACATCAGCGCGGGCACCGAAGCCGACCACGCCTGTGGAAACTGCACGATGCGAAAGATGGCCAGCGGCCGCATGCCGATGGCGCGCCCGGCCTCGATCTGCGCGAGCGGCACCGCGAGGAAGCCGCCGCGCAGCACCTCCGAGACGAACACGCTGTGCTGCATGACCAGCACCACGACCACGCAGGTGAACGTCGGTATCTGAAAGCCCACCATTGGCAGGCCGAAGTAGATGAGGTACAGCGTGATGAGCAGCGGCGTGTTGCGCATGAGCTCGACGTAGGCCGTGAGCACCCATGCAATGGGGCCGCGCGCCTTGAGGCGTGCCGCGCACAGCAGCAGGCCGCCCACGAGGCTGAGGCCGCCCGCGAGGCACGCGAGCATGACCGTGAGTTGGAAGCCGTTGAGCAACTCTTCGCGGCTGCGGGCAATGACGCTCCAGTCAAACACGTGGGCCCCTCCCCTTGAAAAGAGTCGGCAACCACGGCCGCAAGCCGTGCGTGGAGTTCAAGGGCCATCGATTCACAGTGGGCTCGCTCTCTGAAGCAGTTGAATTACTGTACCGTCTGGACTGTACGGTAAACTAATTCCGAAGTAAACCCCAGACAAGACACTACGGAGTCAAGCCGATGGCAGTCGAAGAGAACAAGCCCAAGCGTGGACGGCCCAGCGCGCGAGACAAGATCCTCGACGCGGCGCTGGTGCTGGTGCAGGAGATAGGCGCTTCAGAGCTCACGCTCGACGCGGTGGCCGAACGCGCGGGCGTGAGCAAGGGGGGCCTGCTCTATCACTTTCCCTTCAAGGAAGAGTTGCTCACGGCGGCGAACGAGGTCATTGCCAGCAAGCTCGCGGGCGCACGGCATGCGGAGGCGGTGAAGCTGCCCGATTCACCGAACCGCGCATTGAAGGCCTACGTGCTGGCCTCGGTCTACAACAGCGGCGACAACGACAAGATCACGACCAAGATGCTCGCCGCGGGGTCGATGCTGAAGGAGTCCGCCGACCCGATTCGCCGCTACTGGAAAGAGCGTTTTCCCGAGATATCGGCCGGCTCTGGTTTCGACCGGGGCGCGCTCGTGCATGCGGCCACCGAAGGGCTGTGGTTCATGGAGATGCTGAAGCTGTCGCCGTTCTCGCCGGAGCAACGCGACCGGCTGGTGCAGCTCATCCTGGAAATGGCGGACGACGAGACGACGACCGCGAAGCCCAAGGAAAAGGGAACGAAGAAAGCCGTCGCTTCGCCGAAGACCGCGGCGCCGGTCAAGCGCAAGGCCGCTGCGCGTTGAGGCCGCTGCCCTTCAAAAACCGCCACGCCCGCCGATAAGAAAAGATCGCCCGCACATCGGGCTCATTTTCTTGATCGGATCTTGCAGTGAACGTCAACCTGAGCGCTGTCAGCCCCTTGGTGGCGAACAGCACGAGCGCCGCGTGGCGCACGACCCCCCTGACGCCGCTGGCGGCACTGAAAGAAGCAACGGCAGCGGCCGCCGTTCCTGTCACTTCCGCTGTATCGGTCAGCCTCGGCCAAGCCGCCGCCTCCACCGACACGCAGACCTACACCCTGCCCGGCCGCACCGCGACCGCCTGGTCGCAGCGCCCCGGCGACGCCATCTCTTCCCTGATGGCCGGCAACTTCGGCCTGCCCTCTGTCGCCACGCGCTTCAACGGTCTGGGCGCCGCGATGCTGAAGCGCTTCGACACCGAGGCCGGCGGCTTCTCGCAATCGGTGACGCTGGCCACGTCAGGCGCATCAGGCACATCGGCCATCGCGCCGGCCGACCTGTTCGCCACCGCCGACAACCAGGTCAAGCTGTCGATCAAGACCGCCAGCGGCGCGACGGTCGAGCTGAGCCTGGGCAGCCAGGCCGACGGGCTGTCGGTGGAGGTCAAGGTGTCCGGCGGCGAACTGAACGACGCGGAGCGCAAGGCCTTGACGCAACTGTCGGGCGCGTTCCAGGACGCCATCGACGGCCTGGGCGACGTGCCGCCGAAACTGTCGTTCGGCGGCTTCACCGATTTCGATCCGAAGGTGCTGTCGTCGGTGGACTTCACTGTGCGCAGCAAGGTCGACGGCAAGGGCGCCATCCAGGCGGTCGATTTCCATGCCGACGCGAAGGCGCGTTCGCTGAGCGCCACCGGCCCTTCCGGCACGGTGAAGGTCGATGTCGACCTGTCGCAGCCGGCCATCCTGGGCAACGCCACGCAGCAGGCGCAGGCGGTGGCGCGCTACCTGCGGCAGGCAGATGCGGCGGGCAGCCGCGGCCGGGGCGACGCGGCGCTGGTCGCCATGTTCAAGGACGCGTTCTCGCAACTGAACAGCAACTACGGCGTGACGGCGCCGCTGGCGGGGCGCGAGGCACCGGGCGTGATCGCCTTGAACGCGGGTGACCACAGCCTGCTGAGCGGGCTGGCCGACTTCAACGCGTCGATGGTGCAGGCGCCGGACGCATCGAACCCGATGCGCCCCGAAGAGGTCGACACCTTCTCGTACAAGCTCTCGCAAGACACGAGCGTGACGGGCAAGGACCCGCGCAACCGCACCATTCACCAGGACCAGCAGGCGCAGCTGGTCGCCAGCTTCCACCGGGCGCTGTCGCCGGACGCCACGCTGCTGCTCACGGCGGCGAAGGAGTCGCAGTTCTACGAGTTCGTGCAGATCGACGACGAGGCCAAGGCATCTACCGACATCACCTACAAGGACGGCGCGCGCACCGACGCGACGGTGACGCAGAGCGCGCGTCAGTCGACGCGCGTGCAGCGCTACCTGATGGGCAAGCTGGAGTCCGACACCACGGTGCCGCTAGCGGGCCAGCGCGTGTCCGACGTGCGCAACCTGCTGTCGAGCGTCGAGAAGGCGGACATGTCGCACGACGCCGACGATGCGCGTCGGCGCGACCAGGCGCTGGCGGTGGCCGCGTCGCTGGCGGTGCTGCCGGATGGACCGACAGGGCTGCGGCAAGGCAGCAGCGCGGCGGTCTGAGAATTCAGGCGGGGTCGCTGAAGCGCTGAAGCGATGACGCGATGGGCCCGGAAGGCATCTTCCGGGCCCATCGCATTCAAGCGCCTCAGACGTTGGTGCCGGCCACGATGGCAATGCCGCGGATCTGGCCCGCAGTGGCAGCACCAGCACCGGCCCCGGCCGGCTTCGCATAGCGCGACGGCGCAAAGCGGTGCAGCAACTCGGCCTCGCGAACGCGCGCCGATTCGAGGTTCGCGAGCTTGACATGGCCGAAGCCCCGCACCGACATCGGCAGCGCGGCCACGCGCGCGGCGGTCGACTGGTTGCCGGCGTTCAGCTCGGCGCACATGGCCTGCAGCAGGCCGTCGAAGTGCGCGATCAGCTCGCGCTCGGTGCGCCGTTCTTCGGTGTAGCCGAACAGGTCGAGGGCGGTGCCGCGCAGGCGCTTGCCGTGCGCCAGCCACTTCAGGGCCGGCAGCATCCAGCTGCCCAGGCGCATCTTGACGGGCGGCTGTCCGTTGGCGGGGCGCGCGAGCAGCGGCGGGGCCATGTGGAACTCGAGCTTCAGGTCGCCTTCGAACTGGTCCTTCAGCTTCTGCATGAAGGCGCCGTCGGTGTACAGGCGCGCAACTTCGTACTCGTCCTTGTAGCTCATGAGCTTGAGCAGGCTGCGCGCCGCGTTGCGCGTGAAGGGCAGGCTGGCGTCGCCGCCCGGCAGCGCGGACTCGGCCTTCTGCAGCGCGCGAATGCGCGTCTCGAAGCGCGCTGCCCATGCGGGGTTCTGGTAGCCGGTGAGGTGGCGCAGCGCGTCGGCGATCAGTGCTTCCAGCGGGCGTTCGTCGGCCTGTTGGGCGGGCGCCTGCAGCGGTGCCGCGCGCAACTGGTCGAGCGCGGCCGGGTCGCCGGCCGCGAGCCGTCCCAGCGAAAACGCCGACTGGTTGGCGGCCACGGCCACGCCGTTGAGCTCGATGGCATGCATCAGCGCCTCCAGGCTCAGCGGCACCAGGCCGCGTTGCCAAGCGTAGCCGGTCGCGACGATGTTCGCGGCCAGCGTGTCGCCGAGGAACTCTTCGGCCAGGCTCTGCGCGTCGAAGGTCTCGACCTGTTCTTCACCGGCCACGAAGCGCATCTTCTCGAGCAGCAGATCGACGTGCAGGTCCGCATCGGGGTTGCGCAGCGACTCGGCCACCGGAATCTCGTGCACGTTGGCCAGCACGCGTGTGCGGCCGTGGCGCACGGTCTGCAGCGCGTCGGCCGAGGCGCCTACCACCACGTCGCACGCGAGGATGGCGTCGGCCTGCTGCGTGTCGATGCGCACCTGGTTCAGCCGCTCGGGTGAATCGGCCAGGCGCACGAAGCTCAGCACCGAGCCGCCCTTCTGCGCGAAGCCCATGAAGTCGAGCACGCTGGCCGACTTGCCCTCCAGGTGCGAAGCCATCGCGATGACGGCGCCCACCGTCACCACGCCGGTGCCGCCCACGCCGGTGACGAGCAGGTCGTACGGGCCGGTCCATGCGTGCGGCGCGGGGTGCGCGAGCGCGGCCACGCGGTGCAGGAAGGCATCGCGGCCGGCGGCCAGCGCGCCGCTCTTGCGGCGCAGCTTACCGCCGGTGACGCCCACGAAGCTGGGGCAGAAGCCCTTGGCGCAGGAGTAGTCCTTGTTGCAGCTGGTCTGGTCGATCTTGCGCTTGCGGCCCATCGACGTTTCCTGCGGCAGCACGGCCACGCAGTTGCTCTGCACGGTGCAGTCGCCGCAGCCTTCGCACACGGCTTCGTTGATGAACAGGCGCTTGGGCGGGTCGGCCAGCTCGCCCTTCTTGCGGCGGCGGCGCTTTTCCGCGGCGCAGGTCTGCTCGTAGATGAGCACGGTCACGCCGGCCATCTCGCGCAGGCGGCGCTGCACCTCGTCGAGCGCGGCGCGGTCGTGGAACTCGGTGCCGGCCGGAAACCGGTTCTTGATGGCGTCGTACTTGTCGATGGCGTCGCTGACGACCACCACCTTGGTCACGCCTTCGGACTCGACCTGCCGCGCGATGGCGTCCACGCTGATGACGCCGTCCACCGGCTGGCCGCCGGTCATGGCGACGGCGTCGTTGAACAAGATCTTGTAGGTCAGCGTGGCCTTGGCCGCGACGGCCTGGCGGATGGCGAGGTAGCCCGAGTGGTAGTAGGTGCCGTCGCCCAGGTTCTGGAACACGTGCGGCGTCCTGGTGAACATGGCGTGCGAGATCCAGTCGACGCCCTCGCCGCCCATCTGGATCAGGCCGGCGGTGCTGCGGTCCATCCAGTTGGCCATGAAGTGGCAGCCGATGCCCGCGCGCGCGGTGGAGCCTTCGGGCACCTTGGTGCTGGTGTTGTGCGGGCAGCCGGCGCAAAAGTACGGCAGGCGCTTGACGGCGTCGCTGGCGTTGCCCAGCAGCTCGGGCGGCGTGAAGTCGCGCACATGCTGCAGGTGGTCGCCCAGGTCGTGGTTGTCGGGAAAGTGCACGGCCAGCCAGTGCGCGACCAGCTCGATGAGGCGCGAGGGTCGCAGCTCGCCCAGCGCGGACACCAGCGGCTGGCCTTCGCGGTCGTTCTTGCCCACGAGCGCGGGGCGTGCGTCCGCGGGCGCGTTGTAGAAGATGTCGCGCAGCTGCGTCTCGACGACCGCGCCCTTCTCCTCGACCACCAGGATCTCGTCCAGCCCCTGCGCAAAGGCCTTCAGGCGCGTTTGCTCCAGCGGAAAGCTCAGGCCCACCTTGTACAGGCGCACGCCGGCGCGCGCGAGCTGCTCGGGCGTGAGCGCGAGCCGGCGCAGCACCTCCATCAGGTCGTGGTGCGCCTTGCCGCAGGTGACGATGCCGACCTTGGCATGCGGGCTCACGATGACGTGGCGGTCGATGCTGTTGCGCCGGGTGAAGGCGGCCACGGCCGCGAGCTTGTCCTCGAGCCGCGACTCGATGCGCAGCGACGGCAGGTCGGGCCAGCGGTAGTGCAGGCCGTCGGGCGGCGCCTGGTGGCCGGTGGCGGCGCGCACGGCGTCGGCGGTTTCCCAGGCGGCGACGCGCGCGTTGACGGCGTCGAGGTCGACCGTGCCGGCGCTCTCGACAATTTCAGACAGCGCGGCCATGCCGACCCATGCGCCCGAGTAGCGCGACAGCTCGTAGCCGTACAGGCCGAACTCCAGGTACTCGGCCACGCTGGCGGGCTGCATCACGGGCATGCGCCAGGCCATGAAGGCGTGGTCGCTCTGGTGCGGCATCGACGACGACACGCAGCCGTGGTCGTCGCCCGCCACCACCAGCACGCCGCCGTGCGGAGAAGAGCCGTAGGCGTTGCCGTGCTTCAGGGCGTCGCCCGCGCGGTCCACGCCCGGGCCCTTGCCGTACCACATGGCATACACGCCGTCGACGGTGCGCTCGGGGTCGGATTCCACGCGCTGGGTGCCCAGCACCTGGGTGGCGGCCAGCTCTTCGTTCACGGCGGGCACGAAGCGGATGCCGGTCTTCTTGAAGCGTTCGCCGGCCTTCCAGATGGCCTGGTCGACCATGCCCAGCGGCGAGCCGCGGTAGCCGCTGACGAAACCTTGCGTGTGCAGGCCGCGCGCAGCGTCGCGCTGGCCCTGCATGGCGAGGATGCGGATCAGCGCCTGGGTGCCGGTGATGAAGATGGAACCGGCCTCGGCCCAGAGGTTGTCGGAAAGCTGGTAGTCGGGCCGTCTGAGTGCGGTTGCTGTGTGTGGGGCGTTCATGCCCGGAATTGTTCTGCCGCACCCGAAGTAAGTGTTTCTTCAATACACTGGCGCAGACCCTTGTTTGAAGAATAAATCTCTCGGAAATCGCGATGAACGTTGGTTCTGTTTCTCTTGACGAGCATTGCCTCAATATTCTTTCTGCGCTGCAGCATGACGGGCGGCAAACGGTGCAGCAGATCTCGGAGGCCGTGGGGCTGTCGCCCACGCCCTGCTGGAAGCGCATCAAGGACATGGAGGCGGCCGGCGTCATTCGCGGCTACACCGCGCTGGTCGACCCCGAGCTGGTGGGCCTGCACGTGTCGGCCGTGGCAGAGGTGAACCTCGACCGCCACAGCGAGGCGATGGTGCAGCGCTTCGAAGAGGCGGTGGCCGCCAGCCCGCAGATCATTCGCTGCGTGTCGGCCACGGGGCCGGCGGACTACATCCTGAACGTGACCGTGCCCGACATGAAGCACTACGAGCGCTTTCTGCACGAGGTGCTGTTCAGCCTGCCGGGCGTGACGCACGTGCGCTCGAGCATCGTGCTGCGCGAGATCAAGTCGGGAACGGCGCTGCCGCTGACGCACCTGCAGGGGGCGAAGGCGGGGGTGGCGGGGTCGCGGCGGGGGTAGGCTTGGCTCGGCTCGGCCCTGCGGCCTGCGCCCCGTGCTTCAGGGCGTGGCCGTCGAAGCCGCCGGCAGGCAGCCCGGCGCGCCCTCGGCCGGCACGATGCCCCAGCGCACGCGCACGCTGCGCGCGTCGTCCTCTCCCGCCCAGGGCAGGCGCAGGCTGCCGGTGCAGCTGGCGGTGGCCAGCAGCGGCTGCAGCAGCGCGCCTTCGGAGCGGAACTCCGGCGTATCGAGCACCAGCACCATGCCGCCTTCGCGCGCCAGCGCGCCCGGCGCCAGCCAGGGCGAGGTGCGCGCGTCGCCGTCGATGAGCAACTGCGTGGCGGGGGCCATGTGCAGCATCACCGCGCCGGTGAACCAGGTGTCGCCCACCATCAGGCGCAGCGGGCGGTCGCCGGCGCGCTCGCGCCACACGGCTTCCACGGCCTCGGCAATCTGCCTGGAAGGCAGGTTGGCGCGGGTGATGTAGCCGTGCCGGGCGCTCCACACGCCCTCGACCCAGGCCTGCCCGAACGAGCCGGCCACGTGCAGCAACGCCGCGGCCGCCAGCACGCCCGCCCAGCGGCGGCGCGACCAGCGTTCGGCCTGCAGGCCCGGCACCATCGCCACCGCCCAGAGCGCGACCGGCAGGAAGAAGGTGCTGAGCCACGAGGCGACCAACCGCGTGTGCAGCAAGGTGGACGCCACCAGCACCAGGCACACCGGGCCGAAGGTGGCCCAGGCGAGAAAGCGCCGGTCGAAGGCGTTGCGGCGTGCCGATGCGGATGCCGCATCGACAGCATCGGCGGTATTGACCGCGACCGGCGCACGCTCGCGCGTGAACCACGCCCAGCCCACGAACAGCAGCATCGGCGACAGCCGCGCCAACTGCACCAGCAGGATGCGCAGCGGCCGCGAATGCACGTGCGCGGCCAGGCCCGACGGGTGCACCGAGTGCCGCGCGTAGCCGATGGTCTGGTCGCCGTGCTGCAGCAGCCACGCCAGGTGCGGCGCCATGAGCACCAGCACCACCGCGGTGGCGCGCAGCAGGTCGCGCCTCACGCGCGCATTGCGCCACGACCCCTCGCGCACGATGAACAGCGCACCCACCGCGAACTGCACCACGGCGCTGTACTTGGTGAGCATCGACAGCGCGGCGAACACGCCGAGCCACAGCCAGTCGCGCTGGCCCGCGGCGGGCGTGCGCAGCACGCGCCACAGCATCCACCAGTAGCCCGCCATGGGCAGCAGTTGCACCGTGTTGTGGTTGAAGATGGTGGCGCGCTGCACGTGGTACGTCACCAGCGTGCCGAGCAGCAATGCCAGCGCCGCGCGCGAAGGCAGCATCATGTCCAGCGACCAGCGCCACAGCAGGTAGAGCGCGCCCACGCCGCAGCCCAAGCCCGCGGCGTAGGTCAGCCAGGCCTCGCGGCCGGCGAGCGCGACCGGCAGGCCCATCAGCCAGCTCGGCAGCGGCGGGTGCTTGTAGTAGCCCCACTGCATGCTGCCGCCCCAGAAGAGCTCCTCGACGTTGTCCCACGGCGGCGACGCGTAGAACATGGCGGCCGGCACGGTCCACAGCACGACGAGCAATACGAGCGCGGCGACGACGAAGCCGTGCATCGGGAGCGGGCGCGGGCGCGCAACGGACGGCACGGCGCGGGCGGCAACGGGCGCCGCGGGAGGATTCAGCCAGGAGTTCATTGCGCGCGTTTGTAAAGCAGCCACCCCACCGGCACCTGACCGCGGCCTATCGTTGCGCGCAAGGCGCATCTGGCGCCGCGCGCAGGCATTTCGTCGCATCGCGCTGGCATGCGGAGCGGTCGGCTGACACAGTGCGGTCTTCGCTGTAGCCGGTAATCGGCCGCGACGGCCGCGACGGCCGCGACAGCCGCAACAGCCGAGAACTGCCGCATGAATCCGCAGGAGCCCCGATGACCACCATTCGCCGCGAACGCACCACCGCCACCCTCGAAGGCGGCTTCGTCGTCTTCCTGATCGGCATGCGCATCAACCAGCCGCTGAAGCTGCACAAGTGGCTGCCCGTGGCCGCCGCCATGCCGCGCATGCTCAAGGAGCTGTACCGCGAGCCCGAGCGCGGCTTTCTGCACGGCGAGATGTGGTTCGGCCGCACCATCCTCGTGCTGCAGTACTGGCGATCGATGGAGCAACTGCTGGCCTACGCGAAGGACAGGCAGGCGGAACACCTGCCCGCCTGGAAGGCCTTCAACCAGGCCATCGGCACCGACGGCTCGGTGGGCATCTGGCACGAGACCTATGCGGTGTCGCCCGGCACCTACGAGAACATCTACGTCAACATGCCGCCATTCGGGCTTGCCCGTGCGGGCACGGCGCAGGCGGTGGGCGCGGGCGGGCACTCGGCGGCGGCGCGGCTGAAGGCGAACGGCGGGGGCTAGGCGGGGCTGGGGCGCCTGGTCTTTGCTTCGGACTTGGCTTTGGCTTTGGCGTTGGGCCTGGGTTTGGGTTTGGCCTCGGGTCTGGATTTGGCCTTGGCCTTGGCCTTGGCCTTGGGTTTGGGTTTGGGTTTGGGTTTGGGTTTGGCGGCCGCCTTCGGCCTGGCCGGCGGCAGGCTTTGCAGGTACGCGCAGAACATGTCGGCCATGGCGTCGGCGTAGGCCACGATCTGCGCGTCGGTGCGCGGGCTTTCCGAAAACTGCTTGCCCACCGCGCCGAAGGTGGCCGTGATCAGCTCGCCAGCCATCGCGCGCGCGGCCTCCGAGGCGTCGGGCAACGCCTCGCGCATGAAGGCCTGCACCGTGCGCTCGCCCGACGCCCTGACCTCCAGCGCCTCGGGCGCGTCGCGGTACAGCGGCGCCGCGTCGCTGAGCGCCAGGCGCATGGAGGCCTCGTCGCACTCCGAGCGGATGAAGGCGTGCACCAGCATGCGCAGGCGCACGAGCGGCGGGTGGGCGGTGTCCATCAGGATGCCGCCGAGCATGTCGCTGGTCTGGCGCCATTCGTCGCTCTGCAGCCGGAACAGGATCGAGGCCTTGTTCGGAAAGTACTGGTAGACCGAGCCGACGCTCACGCCCGCCCGCTCGGCCACGCGCGTGGTGGTGAAGCGCTGCGCGCCCTCCTTCGCCAAAACCTGAAGGGCTGCTTCGAGAATGGCCGCCACGAGGTCGCTGGAGCGGGCCTGCTTTGGCTTTCTTCTCGAGGAGATCGGGGCGTTTCGACGGTCGGTCATGCGGTGGGCTTTCAACGCGAATAGGAAATGTGAAGCTTCCTTCATATTATTTCCGCATTCATCTCCCAAAGGAAACCGCCTCGTGAACACACTGAACACCGCACCGCTCGCGCCCCTGCTGGAGCGCCTCTTCGACGAGACCGCCGCCGCGTCGCCGGCCACCAGCGCCGCGCTGGCCGCGCTGCCTGCCGCCGAGCGCACGCGCCTGATGCACAGCAAGACCGAGTACCTCGACTTCTACGCCCGCCTGAAAGACGTGCCGCTGCCCGTCTCGCGCGAGACCGGCACGCTGCTCTACATGCTGGCGCGCAGCGGCGGCGCGCGCAGCATCGTCGAGTTCGGCACCTCGTTCGGCATTTCGACCCTGTTCCTTGCCGCGGCGCTGCGCGACAACGGCGGTGGCCGCCTGGTCACCACCGAGTTCGAGCCCTCCAAGGTGGCGCGCGCCCGCGCCCACCTGAAGACCGGCGGCCTCGACGACCTGGTGGAAATTCGCGAAGGCGACGCGCTGAAGACGCTGGCCGCCGACCTGCCCGAGACCATCGACCTGCTGCTGCTCGACGGCGCCAAGGCGCTGTACCCCGAGATCCTGGCGCTGGTGGAAAGCCGGCTGCGCCCCGGCGCGCTGGTGGTGGCCGACAACGCCGACCACAGCCCCGAGTACCTCGCGCGCGTGCGCTCGCCGCAGGGCGGCTACATGTCCACGCCGTTCGGGGGCGACGTGGAGCTGTCGATGCGCGTGGGCTGAACGTAGGCGCAAGCCCTTCAACACAAATCGACGAACGCCCATGGCAATGCCGGCGGCCCCTGCCATCGTGATCTGGCCGCAGCGTGTTGCTGCGGCTCAACCAAGACCACGAACACGAACAGGAAAGCCCATGGAAACAAGACAGGAACACAAGCGCGGAGACCTGGCCCGCCGGCTCATGGCCGGGCTGCTGGTGCTGATCGGCGTGTGCGTGGTGGTGGTCTTTCTGGTCTACGGCTTGGCCGACCCGGCCAAGGGCCCGGGCAATGTGCCGGCCACCGGCGAGGCGACGCCGCTGCGCCAGAACGACAGCCCGCCCACGACGAAATAGACGCGCCTTCCCACGCGCGCCGATGCCCCGGCGTAGGAGGCCCACCCACAGCCACACGCGCGCGCGGACCACCGCGCCGTCACCGATGCCGCCTAGGCTCGTGGCATCGGGACGATCAGGGGCACAACAAAATGGCAGTCATCACATTCCTCGTCGAGGACAACAAGACGATTCGCGACCAACTCATTCCCACGCTGGAGGACTTGACGAAGGCCAGGGTGCTGGGCACCGCCGAGACGGAGTCGGAAGCGATCCACTGGCTGCAGGAGCACGACGGCAGCTGGGACGTGGCAGTGGTCGATCTCTTTTTGAAAGAAGGCTCCGGCATGGGCGTGCTGCGCGGCTGCGAGCAGCGCGAGCCGCACCAGCTGGTGGTGATTCTTTCGAACTACGCCACGCGCGAGATGCGGGCCCAATGCCTGGCGCTGGGCGCCGACGCGGTGTTCGACAAGTCGACCGAGCTCGATGTGTTCTTCGACTTCGTGCGGCATGTGCAGGGGCATGAGGACCGGGCCTGAGACGGCACCTGAGACGGCAGCTTGACCAGGCCCGGGGCGCCTCTCACCGGCTGCGCTACCTGCCGAAGCCGTACATCCGCGTGAAGTCGCAACACTCCTGCGACAGCATGACGATCGAGGAAATCAGCGTGCTTCTCTGGTCGCCCTTGTACATCGCGACGTAGGTCATCTCGGGCGGCGCGGGCGTGCAGGGAATGACCGTCAGCGAGCCGTTGGCTACCATGGGCGCCAGGCATTCCTCGGGCATGCAGCCGATGCCCAGGCCGGACATGGTCAGCCCCATCATCGCCACCAGGTTGTTCACGATGATGACGTCGCTCGGCTGCACGCCCAGCGACTTCATCCAGCTGTTGTGCGCCGTGCCCGCGCCCGACCTGCTGCCCTGCAGCAGCAGCCGGCGCGAGGCCAGCTCATGCAGCCTGAAGCGCTTGCCCGGCTCGACGAAGCCCGGCTTGCACATCCAGACGCTCGAAAAGCGGCCCACCACGTGGCTCGGCAGGTGCGCCTCGGCGAACACGTCCGGCACCAGCACCAGGTCGAGCTCGTCGCTCAGCAACTTGTCCTTCAGGTTGCCGCTCGCATCCACGTCGGGCTCGATGGTGACCTTGGGGTAGTAGCGCTGGATGGCCTCCACCAGCCGGTGCAGCCACGTCATGGCGGTGAGCTCGGTGACGCCGATGCGCACGCGGCGCTCGATGACTTCGGGCTTGCCGATCTGGTCGATGGCCGCGTCCCTCTGTTCGAGCAGCTTCCTGGCGAGCACGAACATTTCCTCGCCCTTTTCCGTGAGGCGCGCGGTGCGCTGGGTTCGGTCGAACAGCTCCAGGTCGAAGCCGGCTTCGAGTTCGTGCACGCGTTTCGACACGGCGGAGGTCGAGGTGTGCAGTTTCTGGGCGGCCTGCGAGAAGCCGCCCGACTGCACGACCCAATACAGGGCCTCCAACTGCTTGAACGTCATCATGGTCAGGCGAAACCCTTATCGGTTTCCTTTTTTTCCATAGAACTACCCGAAAAAATTCGCTTTTTGAAATTTTAGGCAACTTTCACAATCTCGCCATCGAATTGATGTTGAGAGCTGTGCCCATGGTTGCTTCGAGTTTTGCCGTTCATTCCACCCCGGCCGCGGCGCCGCCCGAGATGCTGGCGGCGTTCCAGAAAGTGGCCACGCCGCACATCAGCGACAACCTGCAGCGCCTGAGCGGCATCGTCGGCTTGCGGCGCTTTCACCGGCAGCGCAAGCTGGTGGGCACGGCGATCACGGTGAAGACCCGGCCCGGCGACAACCTGCTGATCTACAAGGCGCTGATGGATGCCACCCCGGGCCACGTGCTGGTGGTGGACGGCGGCGGCGACACGACCAACGCGCTGGTGGGCGAACTCATCATGCTGTACGCCCAGCAGCGCGGCTGCACCGGCATCGTCATCGACGGCGCCATCCGCGACGCAGCGGCTTTCCACGACGCCGACTTTCCGTGCCATGCCCGCGCGGCGATCCACCGGGGGCCCTACAAGAACGGGCCCGGCGCGGTCAACGTGCCCGTGTGCGTGGGCGGGCAGGTCGTGCACCCCGGCGACATGGTGGTCGGCGACGAGGACGGCATCGTGACCTTTTCGCAGGCCGAAGCGCCGCGCCTGCTCGAAGCGGTGGCGCAGACGGAGCGCTTCGAAGCCGCCATCAAGGCCGAGATCGCCAACGGCAAGGCCGAGCAGTCGTGGCTCGCCAAGGCCTTCGCGCCGCACGGGCTCTGAGGCTTTTGACGCAGCCCCGCCCTTCCCCTTCCGACCTTTTCCTGGAGAGCCCTGTGAACACCTTGTTGGCCCAACGCCTCGGCGGCGTCAAACCCTCCCCCAGCATGGCCGCGAAGACGCGCGTGGATGCCCTGCGCGCGGCCGGCCGGCGCATCGTCGACTTCACCATCGGCGAGCCCGACTTCCCGACGCCGCGCCACATCGTCGAAGGCGGTGTCGCGGCCCTGCTGGCCGGGCACACGCGCTACACGGCCTCCAACGGCACACCCGCCCTGCGCCAGGCCATTGCCGACAAGCTGCTGCGCGAGAACGCGCTGGCGTACAAGCCCGAGCACATCGCCGTGGGCAACGGCGCCAAGCACATCATCTACAACGCCTTCGCCGCCACGCTGAACGAGGGCGACGAAGTGATCGTTCCCGCGCCCTACTGGGTTTCCTACCCGGACATGGTGGCGCTGCACGGCGGCACGCCGGTGGTGGTGCCCAGCAGCGCCGCCGAGGGCTTCAAGCTGACGCCCGCCGCGCTCGAGGCGGCCATCGGCGAGCGCACGCGCTGGCTGGTGCTCAACACGCCCAACAACCCCACGGGCGCGGTCTACACACGCGACGAGCTGGCCGCGCTCGGCGCGGTGCTCAAGCGCCACCCGCAGGTGTGGCTGATGACCGACGAGATCTACGAGCACTTCGTCTACGGCGGCGCGACGCATGTGTCGCCCCTGAACGTGGTGCCCGAGCTGGCCGAGCGCACGCTGGTGATCAACGGCGTTTCCAAGGCCTACGCCATGACGGGCTGGCGCATCGGCTACGGCGCGGGGCCGGCGGCGCTCATCAAGGCCATCACGCTGCTGCTGTCCCAGAGCACCTCGTGCCCGGGCTCGATGAGCCAGGCCGCGGCGGCGATCGCGCTCGACGGCCCGCAGCACGCCGTCACCGAGGCCGCTGCCCTGTTCGAGACACGCAGGGACCGCATGGTGCAAATGCTGCAGGCGCTGCCGGGGTTCAGTTGCGCGCCGCCGGATGGCGCGTTCTACGTGTTCCCCAGCGCGGCCGGGCTGATCGGGCGGCGCACGCCGGCCGGGCAGCTTCTTGCGTCGGACGTCGACGTGGTGCTTTACCTGCTGGAGCACGCCGGCGTGGCCACCATCGACGGCACCTCGTACGGCATGCCCAACCACCTGCGCATGTCTTTCGCCACCGGCATCGACGTGATCGAGCAGGGCGGCCAGCTGCTGCAGGCCGCGGTGGCCGAGCTGACCTGACGAATCTTTTGTTCCACCCAACCTTCCCGGAGTAGACCCATGAAGAAGACCGCATCGACGCTCATCGCCGGCGCCTGCCTGGCATTGCTGGGCAACCTGGCGTGCGCGGACCAGCTCGCCGACATCAAGTCCAAGGGGGTGCTCGTGTGCGGCACCCTGGGCACGGCGGAGCCGTTCAGTTTCTCCAACGCGCAGACGCGCGAGGTGGAAGGCTACGACGTGGACTTCTGCAAGGCACTGGCCAAGTCGCTGGGCGTGAGGCTGGAGCTGAAGCTCATCTCGGTGGCCGCGCGCATTCCCGAGCTGCAGCAGGGCCGCGTCGACGCCGTGATCGCCAACCTGGGCTGGAGCGCCGAGCGCGCCGAGCAGATCGCCTTCAGCAACCAGTACTTCGCCAGCGAGCAGAAGGTGGCCGCCCGCAAGGACAGCGGCTTCACCACGCTGAAGGACCTGAGCGGCAAGCGCGTGAGCGCGGTGAAGGGCTCCAGCTCCGAGATGCTGGTGCGCAAGATGATCCCGGGGGCGACCACCATCACCTTCCAGGACCCGCCGAACGCGTTCCTGGCCATGCAGCAGGGCAAGGCGGACGGCTTCGCGGTGTCAGAGCTCAACCTCGTGAAGTTCCGCCAGCAGTCGGAAAGCACCGTGCCCATCGTCGCGCTCGAGCCCTCGCTGGTGCTGGAGCCCTGGGGCATCGGCATGCGCAAGGAAGAGACGGGGTTCATCAAGCAGGTGAACAGCACGCTGGAGGCCATGGAAAAGTCCGGCGAGGCGCAGCAGATCTTCAACAAATGGCTGGGCACCGGCACGCCGTACAAGATGCAGCGCGGCTTCAGGATCGAGCCCATCAAGGGCTGACGACCGCCATGCACGAAAGCGCACGCCATGGGTAGCAAGCTCGACTTTTCCGTGCTGACACGCGGCGACTATCCGCAGTGGATCGGGCACGGCGTGCTCACCATGTTCGAGCTCACGGCGGCGGCGTGGCTGTTCGCCATGGCGCTGGGGACGGTGCTCGCCGTGGTGCGCATGTCGGACAGCCGCGCGGCGAAGGCCTGCGTGGCCGGCTACGTGGAGTACCACCAGAACGTGCCGATGCTGGTGCAGGTCTTCCTGTGGTACTTCGGAATGCCGGCGCTGCTGCCGCACGCGGCGCAGCAGTGGCTCAACGCGCACAACAGCGAGTTCCTGCTGGCCTTCATCGCCATCGGCCTGTGCATGGCGGCCTATGTGTCCGAAGGGCTGCGCGGCGGCATCCGGTCGATTCCCAAGTCGCAGCTGGAGGCCGCGCGCGCCGTCGGTCTGTCGTACCTGCAGGCCTCGCGCCTGGTGGTGCTGCCGCAGGCGCTGCGCATCGCCCTGCCCACGCTGGTGAGCCACACGGTGCTGCTGTTCAAGAACACCAGCCTCGCCATGACGGTGGGCGTGGCGGAGCTGACCTACGCCACGCGAGAAATCGAAAGCCAGTCGTTCAAGACGGTGGAGGTGTACCTGCTGTCGACGGTGATCTACCTGGGCGTGTCGCTGCTGATCATGGCCGCCGGGGCCAGGCTGGAAAACCGCTACCGCATCCGCACGAGGTAAACCGTGGACAGCATTCTTTCCATCCTGCGCGAGTACGGCATGCTGCTGCTCGTGGGCCAGTACCCGAACGGACCGCTGGGCGGCCTGGCGATCACGCTGGTGCTCTCCGTGCTCGGCCTGGCGCTCGCCTTTCCGCTCGGCGTGGCCCTCGCGCTGGCGCGCATGAGCGGGTTCGCCTGGCTGCGCTTTCCGGCCGCCGCGGTGGTCTACGTGGTGCGCGGCGTGCCGCTGCTCATGTTCATCTTCTGGGTGTACTTTTTCGTGCCGGTGCTCACGGGCCGCACGGTCAGCGGGTTCACGACGATGGTGATCACGCTGGTGATCTACCAGGCGGCGTACCTGGCCGAGATCGTGCGCGCCGGCATCGAGGGCCTGCCCCGCGGGCAGACCGAGGCGGCGCGCGCCATGGGCTTGAACTACCGCCAGACCATGACGAAGGTGGTGCTGCCGCAAGCGCTCTACAACATGGTGCCGGCGCTGGTGAGCCAGTTCGTCTCCACCATCAAGGAGACCTCGCTGGGCTACGTGATCAGCGTGAACGAAGTGACCTTCGCGGCCAACCAGATCAACAGCTCGTTGATGACGCAGCCGTTCCAGGTGTACTTCGTGCTCGCGGCCATCTACTTCTGCCTGTGCTTCTCGCTCACGCGGCTGGCGCGCTGGCTGGAACACCGCATCGCGACGCGGCGCGAAGGCGGATTCGGGGGCGCCGTATTGGCCAACGCATCGTCAGCCGCGCCCACCACCTCCTCACCCATCGTTCCCAAGCAGGCCGCATGACCATGTCTTCCAGCAACACGCCCCTGATCGCCTTCGATCTCGTGAACAAGTGGTACGGCGACTACCGTGCCCTGAACGACATCAGCGCGGAGGTCCGCAAGGGCGAGGTCGTGGTGGTGTGCGGGCCCTCGGGCTCGGGCAAGTCGACCTTGATACGCACGGTGAACCGGCTGGAGAACATCCAGGGCGGCACCATTCGCTTCGACGGGCAGGACGTGCACGCGCCGTCGATCGACGTGAACAAGTTCCGCAGCCAGGTGGGCTTTGTGTTCCAGAGCTTCAACCTGTTTCCGCACCTGTCGGTCGCGCAGAACATCATGCTGGGCCCGATCAGCGTTCGAAAGCACAAGCGCGCGCAGGCCCGCGCCCGCGCGCTCGAGTTGCTCGAGCGCGTCGGCCTGGCGTCGAAGGCCGACGCGTTTCCCGGGCAGCTGTCCGGCGGCCAGCAGCAGCGGGTGGCGATTGCGCGTGCGCTGGCCATGGACCCGCCGGCCATGCTGTTCGACGAGCCCACGAGCGCCCTGGACCCCGAGATGGTGGGCGAGGTGCTGCAGGTGATGAAGTCGCTGGCGCGCGACGGCATGACGATGATGTGCGTGACGCACGAGATGAACTTCGCGCGCGAAGTGGCCGACCGCGTCTGGTTCATGGACCAGGGTTGCCTGGTGGAGGCGGGCCTGCCGGGCGAATTCTTCTCGAAGCCTCGCAGCGAGCGGGCGCAGAAATTTCTTGCCGACCTGCGCTCTCACTAGCGACCAGCGGCGAGGCGGGCGCATCAACCGAAGTTCGCCCGCTCGCGCTGCGCGATGACGTGTTGCAGCGCGGCTTCGAGCATCGGCCAGCTCGCGAACACATGCACCTTGTCGCCGGCCTCCCAGCGGCCGCCGAACTCCTCGAGCGTGGCGGCGAATGTGGCGACGCTGCCCAGCAACGCGGGCCTCGCGGGGCCCTGGGGTTCGGAGAAACTGGCGACGGTGCAGCCCAGCCGCGCGGCCAGGGTTTCCGCGCGCTCGGCGCCATTGGTTACAGGAAGAAGCATGCGGTGGATTTTCGCCGCACTCGCCGTGTCATTTGACAGACCTGCCACGCCATTGCTCCCCATAATGCGTGCCCTCTTGCAAGGACCTGGAAAAAATGAGCGCGGCCGATTTCCTTTTTGCCCCCGAGGTGCAGAAACTCCTGAAGGTGCTCTACGCGGCACCCGAACAACAGTTCTCGCATGCCGAACTTGCTCGGCGCTCGAAGCTGGACGCCGCGGACGTGGCGCGCACGCTGGAGCACCTGGTGGGCAGCGGCATGCTGAAGAAGCAGAAGGAGAAACACAAGCCGAAGGCAGAGCCGGACGAGGCCGACGCGTTCGAAGAGACGGTGCAGGTCGACCGCGCCTTCGTCTTCCACGACGAGCTACGCAGCATCGCGCTGAAGTCGTTCGCCGCCGCGGAGCCGGTCCGCGCGATGCTGCGCTCGAGGTTCAAGGACTCGGTGGTGCGCGCCTTTCTGCTGGGCGAGGACAAGGACGGCACGCTGGAGCTGCTGGTCGTGCACGGCCAGCTCACGCCCGACGAGGTTGCGATGACCGCGGCCTGCCAGAAGCTGTCTAAGACGCTGCATCGCCATCTGAAGGTGCACGTGGTCTCGAACACCCGGCTCGACAACCTGGCGCCCCGCGATCCACGTGACCCGCTCGGCACGAAGCTGTCGGCGGCTGGCGTGCTGGAGCTGATCGCGCTCGGGGAAACGAAGGCGCGGCTGCCTGCCGAGCGTGTCGGGTTCCTGCAAAGCGCGAGAAAGAAACTGGCGACGCTGTCGCGCGCGTCCGCTGGCGGATCAGGGCGGACCTGAAGCGTCAGCAGTGCCCGGGCCGCGGCTCGGCTATGCCGTTGCGAGGTCCGGGTCCGCCCAGCGCGGCCCCTTCCATGCGGGCGGGCGCGACGGCTTCGGCGTGGCCGCGCCCTCTTCCTGCTGCATCCGCGCTTCCAGCATGTCGAGCAACGCGCGCAATGCCGCGCTGTTGTGCCGCCGCTGCGTGTAGGCCGCATGCAGCCACAGGTCGCGCGGCATGAATTCGGCGAGCACCGGCACCAGGCTCCCGCGGCCGATGTGCGGCTGCGCCAGCAGCGCGGGCACGCAGACCGCGCCGATGCCCGCGAGCGCCGCGGCGACGAGCGCGCTGGCGTCGTTGGCGTCCATGCGCGCACGCACCGGCATGTTGTAGGGCTTGCCTTCCACCTCGAACGGCAGGTGCGGGGAACCACTCGCCGCCGAGTAGGCGAGCACGTCGTGCTGGCGCATGTCGTCGGGCGTGGCGGGCATGCCGCGCCGTGCCCAGTAGGCGGGCGTGGCGCACAGCGTGAGGGCCATGGGGCGCAGCCGCCGCACGATGAGGTTCTCGTCGCCGATGCGGCCCACGCGCAGCGCGACGTCGACGCCCTCCTCCACCAGGTCGATCACCCGGTTGCTCAGGTGCAGGTCGATGTGCACGTCGGGGTGCAGCGTGATGAACTCGCCCAGCAGCGCCGGAAAGTCGGTCTGCACCAGCCCGTGCGGCGCGGTCACGCGCAGCCGGCCGCTCGGGCGCGAACCGCGGGCTTCGAGCTCGCTCTGCGTCAGCTCGACCATCTCCATCAGCGGCATGCTGCGTTCCTGCAGCAGTCGGCCCGCGTCGGTGAGCGTGACCGAGCGCGTGGAGCGGTTGAACAGCCGCACGCTGAACCTGCTCTCCAGGCTGGCGACGTGCTTGCTGACGCTGGCCTTCGAGATGCCCAGCTTGCCCGCCGCGCGCGAGAAGCTGCCGCGGTTGGCCACCTCGAGAAAGGTCTTGAGCAGGTCGAGGCCGTCCATGGAAATTGCCGTGCGAAGGTCTCGGCCTGTGTGTGCGGTTCTTGTTCAGCCTTGGCTTGCGGGCACCGCCGCGGCCGCGCGCTGCGGCGGCGTGCCTTGCACCAGCACGTAGTCGCTTTCGGTGATCGGCTTGCCGTTGGCGCTGTCGACGAGCACGGGGTCGATCTGCCGTCCGGTGCCCTTCTCCTTCAGCACGACGCTGCGGCCCTCGGTCGCGAAATGCTGGTTGCCCCAGGTGACGAGCGCCAGCAGCACGGGCCTGAAGTCGTGCCCCAGCGGCGTGAGGATGTACTCGTAGCGCGGCGGCTTGTCGTTGTACTGGCGCCGCTCCAGCAGCCCGTCTTCGACCAGCGAGGTCAGCCGGCGCATGAGCATGTTGGGCGCGATCTGCAGGCTGTTGACGAAGTCGTCGAAGCGCGTGATGCCGTAGAACGCGTCGCGCAGGATGAGCATGCTCCAGCGCTCGCCGACGCGCGCCAGGCTGCGCACGATGGGGCAGTACTTCATGCGCAGGGCGGGGTCGATGCGCGTGGGGGGCTCAGAAGGCGTGGTGAGCATGGCGGGCGTGTTAGGTTTCATGGGTTTGCGGCTCCGGTGCGATGCAGTGCGGTGGGGTCAGTGCGCGTCGGCCGATGGCGCCTTGGGCGGCGTCACCTTGCGCATCAGCGGCACCATCGCGGTGGCGACGATGAAGCAGACCATGATGCCAAAGAAAACATCGGAGAACGTGAGCGTGAGGGCCTCGCGGAACGTGAGGTTCCAGAGCTGCCGCAGCGCCGCCGACGCGCCCACCAGCTGGTCGGTCGCGCCTTGCAGGCGGCCGCCCAGTCCTTCGAGCAGCGCGGTGGTGGCTTCGTTGCTGCGCGTGAGGTGCTCCGCGAGCCGGTAGAAGTGCAGGTTGGTGCGGTCGTTCAGCAGCGTGGCGCACACGGCGATGCCCAGCGCGCCGCCCAGGTTGCGCATGAGGTTGAACAGGCCCGAGGCGAGCTTGAGCCGGTTCATTGCCAGGCCGCCCAGCGTGAGCGTCACGGTCGGGGGCACGGCAAACTGCTGGCCGATGCCGCGCAGCGCCTGCGGCAGCAGAAGCTCGGCGGCGCCCCAGTCGTGCGTGATGGGCGTGAACTGCCACATCGACAACGCGAAGCAGGCCAGGCCGAACATCATCAGCCAGCGCAGGTCGACGCGGTTCGCGAAGAAGGCGTACACCGGAATCGCGAGGATCTGGAACACGCCGGTGGAGAACACGGCGAGCCCGATTTCCAGCGCGCTGAAGCCCCTGACGCGGCCGAGGAACAGCGGCGTGAGGTAGATGGTCGCGAAGATGCCCACGCCGGTGATGAACGAGAACAGGCAGCCCAGCGCGAAGTTGCGGTCTTTGAGTGCACGAAGGTCGACCACCGGGTGTTCATAGCGCAGCGAACGCCACACGAACAGCACGCCGGCCACGCCGGACACCCAGGCGGCGCCGGCAATGAGCGGGTCGCCGAACCAGTCGAGGCGCGGGCCCTCTTCGAGCGTGTATTCGAGGCAGCCCAGGAACAGCGCCATGAGCAGCATGCCCAGGTAGTCGGCATTGCGCAGCAGCGACCAGTCGTGGCGATCGATCTTCACCAGCATGGGCACTGCGACGGCCACGAAGATGCCCGGCACGAGGTTGACGAAGAACAGCCAGTGCCATGAATAGCTGTCGGTGATCCAGCCGCCCACCGACGGCCCGAGCGTGGGCGCCAGCGAGGCGATGGCGCCGATGATGGCCGCCGCGAACACACGCTGCTTGCCCTGGAAGAACGCGAAGGCCGTGGTGAAGACCAGCGGAATCATCGAGCCGCCCATGAAGCCTTGCAACGCCCGGAAGGCGATCATGCTCTGGATGTTCCAGGCAATGCCGCACAGCAGGCTGGTGAGCGTGAAGCCCGCGGCCGAAATGGAGAACAGCCACCGCGTGGAGAGCACGCGCGAGAGCCATCCCGACATGGGGATGACGATGATCTCGGCGATGAGGTAGCTGGTTTGCACCCACACCGTTTCGTCGGTGCCGGCCGACAGGCCACCGCCGATTTCGCGCAGCGAGGCAGAGACGATCTGGATGTCGATGAGCGCGATGAACATGCCCACGCACATCGCGGCGAAAGCGATGGCCTTGCTGGCGGTCGACATGCCGGCGGGGTCGACCACGCCCTGGGTCCCTGCGTGCGCGCCGGGGGTGGCCGCTGCAGTGGCCGCTGTCGTGGCAGTGGGTGCGTTCACGGTTCGCCGGCGCCGCGGGCGCTCAGTTGCTGCACGTCGCGTGAATCGACATCGGCGGTCACGGAGAGGCCGGGGCGCAAGACGCCGAGCACGCCGTCGGCATCGTCGAGCACGATGCGCACCGGAATGCGCTGCACGATCTTGGTGAAGTTGCCCGTGGCGTTCTCCGGCGGCAGCACGCTGAACTGCGCGCCGGTGGCCGGCGACAGGCTCGCGGCACGGAAGCGGACACGGCCGAAGCGCAGGCGGCCGAGGCCGATCACGCGGGCGTGCGGGTCATCGTTGCAGCGGAAGCGGCCGACGCCTGTTTCCGCGTGCGGGCGGCGCAGGCGCGCATCGAACTCGCACGCGCGCAGATCAAGACCGACGGCGAGCTGCTGGCGCTTGTGCAGTCGCGGCTGCGCGAAGGCATGGCCACGGCGCGCGAACGCGCGCAAGCCGAGGCGCGTGTGGCGCAGGTCAGGGCGAGCTTGCCGTCACTGCAGGCGGAGCAGGAAACGCAGCTCAACCGCCTCGACGTTCTGATGGCCGCCACGCCGGGCACCTACGCCGCCGAGCTGGCCGCGCCGGTCGAACGCGCGGAAATCCCGTCGATGGCGATGGCGCTGACGCCGCATGACCTGCTGAGCAGAAGGCCCGATGTGATCGCGGCGGAGCGGCATCTTGCCGCGTCCAACGCCCGCGTCGGCGTTGCGGGGGCGGAATACTATCCGCGCTTCTCGCTCTCGGCCTTGCTGGGCTTCGAGAGCCTGCGCACGGCGACGCCGTCGGCCGCGAACTTCCAGCCCCTGGCGGCCATCGGCATGCACTGGCGCCTGTTCGACTTCGCGCGCGTGGACGCCGAGCTGGAGCGCGCCGAAGGCGTAAGGGCCGAAGCCCTGGCGCGGTATCGGCAGTCGTTGCTTCGTGCCACCGAAGACGTCGAGAACGCGCTCGTTCGCCAATGGCAACTGGACGCCGAACGCAAGGAGCTGCTGCTGGAAGTCGATGCCGACACGAGGGCACGCGCCGCCACGCAACAGGCCTACGAAGGCGGCGTGCTCAACCTGATGGAGCTGCTGGAGCAGGACCGCCAGCTGCTTGCCGCGCGCGACCAACTGGTGCGTGAGCAGTCCGACAAGGGCCGCGCCGTGGTCGCGACCTTCAGGGCGATGGGCGGCGGTTGGTAGCGAGGCTTCGGGGTTCGAATCAGGCGCTTGCAGCGGCTTGGAGCATTTCGCCCATCTTCTGGTGGATGAGGTTCACGGCTTTCAGCGGGCGCAGCATGACCTTGAATTCGACGATCCGGCCTTCGTCGTTCCACTTGATCATGTCGACGCCGTTGACGCTGATGCCGTCGATCTCGACCATGAATTCGAGCACGGCGTCGTGCTCGCCCTTGACCTCGCGCACGTAGCGGAAGCTGTCGTTGAAGAACACCTGGAACGCGGCCGCCAGGTACTTCTGCGAGATGGCCTTGCCCACCTGCGGCTTGTGCACGACCGGCGAATGAAAGACGGCGTCGTCGGCCAGCAGGTCATTGAGCCCCGTCGCGTCCTGGGATTTGACGAGCTTGTGCCAGGTGGCCATGGTGTCGATCGGCATGGGAATCCTTGTGCGGTGAATGAGGCGTGGGCAGTCTATTCGGCGCTTCGGCGGCTTGCCAGCGTGTTGACCCGCACTTCATTCACTCCTCTTATGGTCTCGCCATGAGTGAGCCGCAATGTCAAAAATCCACTAACGGCGCGTAGAGGAAACAACCCGCTTCCGCATCCACGACGCCACCGCCTCCAACTGCTCGGCCGTGAACTTGCCATCCAGCTCTTGGGCGGTCTGCTCGATCATCTGAGGCGGAACGAGGTCGACGTACATCGCCTGCCGCCGATCTTCGAAGTCACTGGCGAACAGGCTCAGCGGCGCTTCAGCGGTGAAGCGATCGCCAGCTCTGAGACGCGCGCGCACCTTGTCGTGAATGACCTCGACGTGGGCGACGTAGATGTTGACCAGGCTTTCTCCCGCGGCGGAGTGAAAGCAGGTCTCCAGGGCGCTCCGGCTGATTCGCACCGCCGTGCGTATGCGACCTTCCTTGTAGAAGAAATGCAGCCACTCGCCTGCGTCTTCGTTGTGTGTCCATTCTTCTGCCATGCGTTCGTTGCCTCGGGCTGTCCGCCAAAAGTGATAACGAGGCCATGTTTGGCGCAGGAAGAGGTCGAAAGTGTCAGCCGAACGACGGTGGCCCGTGTAGGCCGAACTGAAAAGCGAGGAAAAGATCACGCGCGCGGCGCGTGATCTTCAAATGCCAGCCACGCCGCGCTGCAGCGCGAAGTCGAGCAGCACGCGATCGGACGGCTCCTCGGGCCAGGTGATCTGCGCGACCCACTTGTAAAAAGTGCTGGCGGCCACGCGGCTGGCCGGGCCGTCGCGACGCCAGGCGCGGGCGATGGGCGGCGCCAGTTGCTCCAGCCGTTGAGCCTCGAACTGCGTGCGAAGCTCGCCCTGCGCGGGCGGTTGCATCTCGCCGAACATGGCGCGCGCCTGGGCCATGCGGTCGTTTTCCCAGAGTTCGCGAATGCGCTGCATGCGATCGGACGGCGACAGCGGAATCGCCGGTGGCGCCGGAGTGTTAGTGCTTGCTGTCGCTGCCGGCGGCAGTGTGCCGGCTGGCGGCAACGACTTGACGGCGGCATAGCCCTTCTTGAGCGCGTCCTTGAGGTAAGCAGCGGGCGACTTCAGCTCGGGCATGGTCGGGCTGCGCAAACGCTGGTCGACGTGATCGAGGGTCGCGCGCAACTGGGCCTCGTCGGTGGTGGCGTAGAGGTCTTGCGCTTCTTCCTGCTTGATGCCGAGGGCGATGAGGCGGCCCACGAGTGCCAGGTCGAAAACGTTGCGCTCGGCGTTCGGAATGTCGCCCAGGCGCTGCTGCACCTTGGGAATCACGCGGAACTGGATCTCCTCGATCTTGCGACCGCGCTTGTGCTCGATCAGCTCGATGCTGAAGTCTTCGCAAAGCGCTTCGATTTCCGCCAGGGCCTTGGAGATGACGTCGCGCTTGAGGAAGCGGTAGTCGACTTCCTTGATGTCGCTGCGCCCGGTCAGCACGGCCGCCCACCAGACAACGTCCTCGCGCATCGAAAGCCGTCCGGGGGACGTGAGGTAGCGCGCGCCGATTTCGTAGAGCACGGCGGCGGAATAGCTGCGCATCTGGCCGCTGATTTCGAGCAGCACGCGTGTGTACTGGTGCGGACGGACCAGCCGCTCCTTGATTTCCTCGGGGTAGCGCCAGGTGACCATGCAAGGTCGGCCCCTGCCCTGTTCCTCGATGGTGACGGTGCCGAGCAGCTGGGAAGACACCCAGCGCTTCAACGCGGGGCCGCTGGTCGACCACTCGATGGTGGTCGCCTGCATGTCGCGCAGGTGGGCCTTGAGCAGCTCGGTGTTGTTGGAGTTGAAGCGGGCGTCGCCGATGAGCTCGCTCAGCGCGAGCTTGTAGACGGGTTCGTCAACGCCCTGGCGCTGCGAGTGATACAGCAGCGCGTTGTAGATGCGGCGGGACAACAGCGTGAGACGGCCGCGCTTGGGCCGAATCGCAATGGCCTCGTTGGCCTTGGCGACGCTCTGCTCTTCGGCAGTCGGTGGTTGGCGCGGGGCGCTGGGGGGAGCCTCTTCCTCGGCCATGTCTGATGTATCGCAATTGCTTGGGTTCACATCATGCCTTCGTATTGTGAATCGGTCAATTCACAAAGAATTTAGCCGCCTTGTTCTATTTGAAAAGTAACACTTGGGAATTTGAAGAGTTTGGCAAACTACTTTTCTCTTTGCTGACAAGGACTTGGCGAGGGTTTTGTGAGTGGTTCTGGGATTCAATGTGAGATCGAATGGGATTTGGTGTGAGATCCATTGGGGTTCTCCGGTCGTTGTTGTGTGTGTCTATGGGGTCTGATGTGAGTGGATATGGGCTTCTGGCCCTCGCGCAGGGGGCTGGAGGCCTATCGAGCGCCGTTCCGCAGGCTGATTGCAGCTTCTGGTGCACTCTGTCCGCCTCAAAGCAAGCGAGAGACCGCAAAATCCCCCGTCCCGGCGGGGTGCCAGGAACGGGTTCCCTATCCGTACTCACATTAGGCAGGTGCATGGACACTGAAGAATCGGTGGAACTTGTTCATTCGATGGATTCTCGTAGAATTGCCGGATTCTGTCGAATAGGGTTCACCCAATGTCCGTCCCCGTGCCTCCCGTCAGTGGAAACCAGGTTTCCAACGACACCCAGACGCCCCCGAGGCAAGTCATCAACATGGAGCGCATCGCCGGCCTCGCCACGCGCGCGGGATCCATGGTCGAGCAGATCCGGGGCATGCTGCTTGCTCCCGAAGCTCGCAAGATTCCGCCGGTCTATTCCACCGCGCAACTCGCTGCTTTGTGCGGCGTCGACAAGGCGCATGTCGCCTACCGCATTACCAAAGAAGATCTTCCCGCAGGTCGTCTGACGCCTTCCGGCGGCAAGCGCACTTTCGAGCTCGACGAACTTCGCCGCTGGACGCGCACCTATCGCGCAGACAAGATGCGCCCGACCGGTCGCAAGGCGATCACCATCGCAGTCGGTAATTTCAAAGGCGGCGTGGCCAAGACCACGACCGCGATGGTGCTGGCCCAGGGCCTGAGCTTGCGCGGACATCGCGTGCTGGCGATCGACACCGATCCGCAAGGATCGCTCACCACGCTACACGGCCTGCTGCCCGAAGCCGAGGTGACCGAGGACATGACCATCGGCCCGCTCTGCGACGGCACTGAGAGCGATATCCGCTACGCGATCCGATCGACCTACTGGGACGGCCTCGACTTGGTGGCCGCCGCTCCTTTCTTGTTCTCGGCCGAGTTCGCGCTGCCAGCGCGCCAGATGCAGGAGCCGGGCGCCAAGTTCTGGGACGTGCTCAATGAAGGCCTGGAGAGCGTGCGTGACCTGTACGACGTGATCGTCATCGACACGCCGCCGTCTCTTTCCTATGTAACCATCAACGCGCTTTGGGCGGCCAACGGCATCGTGGTGCCGGTACCGCCGTCGGGATTGGACTTTGCGTCGTCGGCGCAGTTCTGGTCGTTGCTGGCTGACCTCGGGAGCAATCTCGACGGGCAGAGCAAGGACCGCGAAGGCAAGGCGTTCGAGTTCCTGCACGTGCTGCTCAGCCGTGTCGACGCGGCCGACCCCGCCATGCCAGCCGTGCGCCAATGGATCCAGGCGACATACGGCGAGTACACCTTGCCGGTGGAAATTCCCAAGACCAGCGTTACCAGCAACAAGGCCGCAGAGTTCGCGACCGTGTATGACGTACAGCGCTATGAAGGCGCGGCCAAGACGTACAAGCGCGCGGTCGATGCGTATGACGCGTTCGTCGAGTTGGTCGAGCAATCGGTGGTGGGTGCGTGGTCCGCGCAAGGGAAAGGGCGTTGAGGGTGGGGAGCTTCGGTCAAGATAAATCCCATCAACTCGGCGCGAGCTTCGAGACGTACGCCGCCGTGGAAACCAGGTTTCCAGACGAGGACGGCGTCGTGCGCGCCGCCGTGCCTATCGCTGTGCTGTACAAGTGCTGCGCATCGCCGCAGTTCAAGGGCAACGCCGCACTCAAGAATGGAACAGCTGCTTGCGTGGAAACCTGGTTTCCACCGAGTCACGCTGCTGCGGATCAGCGCTCGGCTCGTGCATGGTCTTCAGCGCTCGCTCAAACGCCACTAGCTAGATATACAGATCAACCTGCCCACGTGCAGTCGCTGCCGAGCACTCGAACGTCAGCATCAACGACGAGTGCCTTTCGCACTGAGCCTGCTTTCGCAAATGCTTTGCCACGACTTTGTTCACTTGCTGCCGTGAAGTGCAACAGCGCCACGCCAGAGAGCAAATTCGGGGCGCTCTCAAAAATCGCAGAGCCGTTGGTTTCGAGCAATCGGCTGCGTACCGACTGGGACGCTCTGGAAACCAGGTTTCCACACCAAAGCGTATCCGTTAGGCTCGCACGCGGCCGACACGTCAGTTCGAAGCTCGGCGCGACGTCCGCCTTTTTCAATCCCGGGAGCACCTCATGCGTGCTCCCTTCGCGACGGCCAACCTTGCCGTCGCCGCCGTTCGGGGCGTCGCGATCCCCGCTTGTGGAAACCGGGTTTCCACGCTTCAGGAGTCCGCACCATGTCTAGTACCCGAAAGCGCCTCGAAGCGCTCACCGCCAACCTGTCGCTTCCACAGGCCCCCGCGCAACCCATGGAATTGCCCAAGGCGGCGCCCGCCGAAGAACCTGCGCCGCACGCAGCGGCCAGCGTGGAAACCAGGTTTCCACCCGCAGTCGGCGGAGGCGGCCATGCGCCGCGAACGGGCCCTGGACAGATGCTCGCCTTCCGCGGGCAGATCCAGCAGGTCGAGGGCGAAATGGCAACACTGCGCGAAAAGCTTCGCCAGTACGAAGGCTCGCTGCCGACCCGCAAGATGGATCCGGCAACGATTCGCCCCAGCCGCTGGGCCAACCGGCACGAGTCGTCGTTCAAGACCAGTGAGTTCGCAGGACTCAAGGCAGACATCGAACATGCGGGCGGCAATGTCCAGCCGATCCTGGTTCGTCCGCTGAAAGAAGAGCCAGGCCAGTTCGAACTGGTCTTCGGCCATCGTCGGCATCGCGCATCGCTGGAACTGGGCATGCCGGTACTGGCGTCGATCTGGGTGGACGAGTTAGGCGACTCGGCACTGTTTGCCGCCATGGACCGGGAGAACCGCGAACGCGCCGACCTGTCACCGTACGAGCAGGGCGTGATGTACCAGCGCGCCCTGGAAGAGCAATTATTCCCCACGCAGCGCCAGCTCGCAGAAGGCCTGGGCGTGAGCCACACCTGGGTGCGCAAGGCTCTGATGGTGGCGCAGTTGCCGTCAGCCGTCGTGGAATGCTTTCGCACGCCGCTGGAGATCAGCTTCCGCCACGCCGAGCAACTCAATGCCGCCATGGCGTTGGACCGTCGCGGCCTGCTCAAGCGCGTGGAGAAACTGCGGGGCCAAAGCCTGTCGCCGGCATTGACGCTCGCTCGGCTTCTGGACGCCCCCCCCGGCTTCGAACGCAGCGAGCGCATCGAGGTCCAGGCCGACGGGCAGAAGTTCGGCACCTTGGTGCGTTCAAAAGCTGGCGAGGTGACCATCACGCTGACGCCGAGCGCCGCCATCGGTGCACCGGTCGACGCCCTGGAGTCGGCGATCGCAGATGCCATTCGCCGGGCGCGCAGCCTGGGGTGACGGGAAAAGCGGCAAGCTCACCATAATGTGAGTTCCATTGGGATTTAGGCGGCAACATTTCTTCGACTCACGCCGCCGACCTGATGGCCGTGATCGGTCCAGGCCTGGGATCAGGCTGCGGCTTCTACTTAACCCAATGTCACGAACCACGACGGATCCCAACCTCTTCCGAATCCCACAGGTGCAGTAAGCAGCGCTGGGCTCTTCCCCCTAGGCTCCAGGGGAGGGCGCCGCGGTTGCCCAAGGAACTGCAACGGCAGCCCGACTGAATGACTAAGCTGCCCACACGTATCTGGGCGAGCTGCAAGCCTACGCAGCCGCTCACCGCGAGAACATTAGAGGCCGATGCCGAACACTCTAACCCGTGCCATCAATCCCAATTGTTCTCACATTTCCCTTATCGACGCCGTACGGCTCAGTGCTACGGATCGCGCATTCAAAACAGCAGGCAACTCGGAAAAAGCGAAAGTGAGCGCAGGCTTCAAGAAGATTCCTTTGATGCGACAGCACGTTGCAGCCGATATTTAGACCATGGGTTAGGACTTCCTAGATGCAGCACAGGAACGACCTCAAATATGCATGGCCGAATGCAAAATCAGTCGTCAGGCACGAGCATCGCCACGCAGCCCAACCACTGCTAGGCCAAATATCCCCAGCAAAACCAACAACTTAATCTCGACTCACGCTGCAAACTCTAGAAATGCATCCAAATATTGCATGAATGATTATTCACGTAATCATCGAAATAGAATGGCCCTGATCAATCCGATTCAGCACACCACAGGACTTCATGACATCACCCGGCACGTCATCACCCTTCGCACACTTCGATGACGCGACCCTCGAGGATCTGGCTTTGACTTGGCGCGCCCGCGCCCAGAGAGGCGAGCGCGAAGCCTATGGCACGGCGCACGCGCTGGAGGTCGAACTGCGCCGCCGCATGCGCGAGGCCGCCGAGTCCGCGCAAACCCCGCCCGCGCCACCAGAACCCGCCCCCGCGCGCGCCTGGTGGCAGTTCTGGCGCTGACATAAACAAACAGCGCCTCCAGCACCATGACGCCACCGCCCTCCCGCAAACTCCACCGAGGCCATTTCGCCTTCATGCGGGCCTTGGCGCAGGGCATCGACGAGCGCACCAGTTGGGACCGCTACCTGCGGCTGGAAGGCGAGCATACCGACCTGCGGGTCGTGCGCCGCACCATTGCGTGGATCCGCGACGAGTTCGCCGCCGCTGCACGCCGCGAGCAGCGCCCGGGTACCGCGCGCCTCATCCTCCTCGACCCCGAGCAGTTTTCCCCCGCGACGCCGCTCCCGAGCCTCAGCGATTTCGCGCTTGCGCAGGGCCTCGAAGATTTCTCCGAAGCCGAGCAGATCGAAGCTTACGAGGCCGCGTATCCGGGCGGGGCGCAAGCCGAGAGCGGCGCAGGCGCAGGCGCAGGCACGGGCCGCGCGTCGCGTCGCATGCGCGTCGTCGAGCGGCAACTCGAGGCCCTGCGCTGGCTCGAGAGCCATACGGCGCAAGACCCTCGCCCCGGCGACAGCGTGTCCACCTGGCTCAACCATGCGATGGCCGAGCGCCTGGAGCGCGGCGGCCTCGCGACCCTGGCCGCCTTGGTCACGCACATCAACCAGACCGGCGCGCGCTGGTGGGTCAAGGTGCCCGGCGTGGGCGAGCGCAAGGCCGGGCGCATCCTCGACTGGCTGCGCGCCAACGAAGAGCCGCTCGGCCTGCGCGTGGGCTCCCATGCCGCGAAGCGACGCCACCAGGTGAGCGCGCTCGACCTCGCCGCGGTCGTTCCACGCGGCACGGCCCTTGTTCCCTATGAGAAGTTCGTGTCCCCGCCCGAACTCGATGGCCGCAGTGGCCACCACCGCGCCGCGCAGGACCAATGCCGCATCGCGGCGCAGACCGATCACGAGGCCATCGGCGCGTGGCTCGCGGCCAAGTGCGCGCAAGCGCAAGACGAGCCCGGCGAACTCTCTCCCACGCAACGTTCCTACCGCAGGGAGGCCGAGCGCCTGCTGCTGTGGGCGGTGCTCGAACGGCGCGCGGCCTTGTCCTCGCTGGATGTGGAAGATGCGGCGGCTTATCGCCGCTTCCTCGGCGATCCGCCTGCGGCCTGGTGCGGGCCACGCCACAACCAGCGCTGGTCACCACTGTGGCGGCCGCTCGAAGGGCCGCTGGCACCGACGGCGGTGCGCCAGGCCATGGCCATCCTGCGCAGCCTGTTCGCCTTCTTGATGCGCGAGAACTACCTGCTGCGCAACCCCTTCGCTGCGATGACCGAACCCCTGGAGGCGCCGCGCGCCATCGGGCAGCACCGCACGCTGAGCCTCGAACAGTGGGCGCACCTCGACAGCCTGCTTGCCAAACATGCAGCCACCGAAGCGGGACGGCGCCTGCGCCGCGGCATGCGCTGGGTCTACGCGACGGGGCTGCGGCTGGCCGAAATCACGGGCGCCACCTGCGGCGACCTGCAACGGGTGACGTACCGCACGCCCGACGGGCGCGACGCCGGCGGATGGCTGCTGTCGGTCAGCGGCAAGGCCGGACGCAAGCGCGAAGTGCCGGTGCCCGCCGACCTCGTGGCCGACCTGGAAGAAGAGCTCGCGCACCACGGCTTCGAACGGCAGGTGGGTGCGCCGGGCAACAGCCACATCCATGTGCTTGCGCGTTTCGACCTGCTGCCCGAGCACCCGAAGCCGTGGTCGGCCTCGGGTTTCTACAGCGCCATCAAGCTCTTCGTCGCGCGCGCCGCGCAGACGCTCGACGAGGCGCAGGCCGAGCACCTTCAGCGCGCCAGCATCCATTGGCTTCGCCATGCGCACGGTGCGCACGCGCTGCAGGGCAGGCAGGGGCGCTCGCCGGTGCCGATCCACGTGGTGCAGAACAACATGGGCCATGTGTCGGTGGGGACCACGGCGGGCTACCTGCGTGCGCAGGGCAGGGCGGGGCTGATGGAGATGCAGGGCTTCTGGACGCCGGCGCCCGAGCTGTCCCTTGAACCGGTGCCCGAACTCGCGGTGGCGCTGCCGCCTGAACTGCCGCCTGCGCTGCTGCCCGAACTACAGCCCGTACCGCAGCCTTAGCCGCGCACCAGCTCCCCCGTCAGTACATCGCGAATCTCGCTCGGCCGCGCGAGCCCGCCCACGGCGTCGTCGACCAGCACATCGATGCCCAGCGGGAAATACGAGCGCACTTCGTCGCCCGTTCGCGCGGCCGGCTGGCCATGCGGGTTGGCGCTGGTCGACACCAGCGCACCACCGAAGGCACGGCACAGGGCAGCCGCCACCGGATGGTCCGTCACGCGCAGCGCAATGCCGGCGTGCCGGCCCGACACCCACGCCGACACGCGTTCGCTGCGCGGAAAAATCCAGGTGAAAGGCCCGGGCCAGCTCGCCAGCACGCGGTCGAGCGCGGCCTGCGGAACCTGCGCCATGTCGACGTAGGGCGCCACCTGCGAGAAGTCGGCCGCGATCAGCAACACGCCTTGCTCGACCTGGCGTTGCTTGAGCTTGCAGATGCGCGTCACCGCGGCCTCGTTCGACGGATCGCAGCCCAGGCCCATCACGGCTTCGGTGGGGTAGGCGAACACGTCACCGGCGCGCAGCCGCTGTGCCAGTGCATCGGCTTGGGCAGGCACATCTCGATAAGTCTGCATGGTGGAGGAAGTCGCCAAGAAAGAGAGGGGCCAAAGACGGGCCGCCAGTCTACCGACGCGAAACGGGCACGCGCATTGCCGAAGTAAACTCAACAAACCATCCAGATGGATTGTTTATAAAAACACCAAGAAACCGCCTGCATGACCGAAGCCCACCGCCGCCAGAAACAACCCGAAATCGTGCGCCAGCAGCTGCTCAGCGTGGCCCGCCTGCTGCTCGTGGGCGAGGGCGCGCACGCGGTCACGCTCGACGAGGTTTCGCGGCGTGCCGGCGTGACCAAGGGCGGCCTGCAGCACCACTTTCCCAACAAGAAGGCCTTGCTCGATGCGCTGTCCGACCAGCTCTTCGCGGAGTTCGAGCACCGCTTCGCGCGCCTGCTGGCGGCCGAGCCCGCCACGCCGGGGCGCAACGCGCGCGCTTACATCCGCACCTGCTTCGACAGCGATGGCGGGCCCGACGACATCGAGATGCAGCTGGCCATCGGCCTGCTCGCGCTCGGCACGCCCGAGTACCGCGAACGCTGGAACGAGCGCATGAAGATCGAACTCGCCACCGACCACCTGGCCGTGAAGGCGCCCGACCTGCTGCTGGTGTGCCGCTTGGCGGCCGACGGCTTCTGGTTCTCGCAGATGCTCGGCGTGTACGACCTCGACGCAGCGCACAAGGCCCGCGTGCTCTCGATGCTGCTGGCGCTGTGCGCCAAGGCGGTGAAGCGATGAGCACGTTCGCCAGCGACGCATCGCCTCCCCACGGTGGGCAAACATCCCGACCGTCCGAACCATTGCAATCCCTGCAAGCTTCAAGGAACCGACGCGCACCCTGGCGTCTCTCATCCCTCTTTCCCGCTTCCTCCATGACCGACGCTTCCACCGCCCCCACCCTCGCCGGCGAAACCATCGACCGCGACCGACTGAAGCGCCTGCTCGCCGACGCACCCGCCGCGCTGCATTTCGAGCAGTGCGACTTCGACGGCACCGACCTGTCCGGCCTCGACCTGCGCCGCGCGAAGTTCGTCGAGTGCAGCTTCGCCGAGGCCGTGTTCCGCAAGACCCAGTTGGCCGACAGCCGCTGGATGTCGTGCCGCACGCGCCAGGCCGACTTCGAGATGGCCGACCTCACCGACGCACGCTTCATGGCCTGCGACCTGAACAACACCGGCTGGCACCGCGCCAAGCTGTCGGCCACGCTCTTCACCGAGGTGAAGCTCACCGGTGCGCACTTTCACGAAGCGCAGGTGCTCGGCATCGGCTTTCACGATTCGCTGCTGTCCGGTGCCGACCTGCGCGGCATGTCGTTTCGCAAGCAGACGCTGGAGCGGCTCGACTTCTCCGACGCCGACCTCGGCGGCTGCGACTTTCGCGACGCCGTGTTCGAAGGCGGCAGCCTGCGCGACGCCAACCTGAAGAACGCACGCTTCGACGGCGCCGACCTGCGCTCGGTCGACCTCGGCGGCCTGCGCATTGCGCACGTGGCGCAGTTCTTCAAGGGCGCGATCATTTCCTCCGACCAGGCCGCCACGCTGGTCAGCGAGCTCGGCATTCGCGTGATGTGAGCGAAAGGTATTTGTTCTTCCGATGAAAGATGAAATTCGCGACACCGGCGCCGAGCTCTCGCGCTTTCGCCGCCGCCTGCTGGTCATCGGCGGGGTGGTGCTCTTCGGCTTCGGCCTGATCGGCGCGCGCCTGGTCCACCTGCAGGTGGTGCGCTACGACGAGCTGGCCGACCGCGCCGAAAGCAATCGCACCGCCATCGTGCCGATCGTGCCCAACCGCGGGCTCATCGTCGACCGCAACGGTGTGGTGCTGGCGTCCAACTACGCCGCGTACACACTTGAGATCACGCCGTCGAAGGCCGGCGACATTGCCGCCACCGTCGACGAACTCGCCACGCTGGTGAACGTGACGCCCGGCGACCGGCGCCGCTTCCAGCGGCTGCGCGAAGACTCGCGCAGCTTCGACTCCGTGCCCATCCGCACGCGCCTGAGCGACGGGGAGGTCGCGCGCTTCGCGGCGCAGCGCTATCGCTTTCCGGGCGTGGAGATCAAGGCGCGGCTGCTGCGCACCTACCCGCACGGCGAGGTGGCCTCGCACGTGATCGGCTACATCGGCCGCATCAACCAGCGCGAGAAGACCGCGATGGAAGACTGGGACGAAGAAGAGCGCGCCAACTACCGCGGCACCGACCACATCGGCAAGCTGGGCGTGGAGCAGAGCTACGAGCAGGTGCTGCACGGCCAGACCGGCGCCGAGCAGATGGAAACATCGGCCGGCGGGCGCGCCGTGCGCCGCCTTGCGCGCCACGCGGCCACGCCCGGCAACACCGTGATGCTGTCGCTGGACATCAAGCTGCAGAGGCTGGTGGAAGACATGTTCGGCGAGCGGCGCGGCGCGCTCGTGGCCATCGACCCGAAGACCGGCGAGGTGCTGGCCTTCGTGAGCAAGCCCACCTTCGACCCCAACCTGTTCGTCGAAGGCATCGACACCGAGAGCTGGAAGGCGCTGACCGAGTCGCCCGACAACCCGCTGCTGAACCGCGCGCTGCGCGGCACCTACCCGCCGGGCTCCACCTACAAGCCCTTCATGGCGATGGCCGCGCTGCAGACCGGCAAGCGCGCCGCCACCACCGTGGAGAACGACCCGGGCTACTACAACTTCGGCGGGCGCACCTTTCTTAGCCACCGCGGCGGGCTGGGCGGCGTGGACATGCACCGCGCCATCCAGTTCTCGAGCAACACCTACTTCTATTCGCTGGCCACCGAGATGGGCGTGGACCTGATCCACGACTTCATGGCCCCGCTGGGCTTCGGGCAGTTCACCGGCATCGACCTGAAGGGCGAGGTGCGCGGCGTGCTGCCCAGCACCACGTGGAAGCGCAATGCTTACCGCCGCGCCGACATGAAGCAGTGGCACGCGGGCGAAACCATCTCGCTGGGCATCGGCCAGGGCTATAACAGCTTCACCATGCTGCAGCTTGCCTCGGCCAACGCCACGCTGGCCAACGCGGGCGTGCGCTACCAGCCGCACCTGGTGCGGGCCATCAAGGACACGGTGAGCGACCGCGTGGTGCGGCAGGTGCAGCCGCCGCCGCAGGACCTGGGCTATGCGAGGAAGCACGTCGACGTGGTGCGCAACGCCATGGTCGCGGTCACGCAGGGCGGCACCGGCACGCGCGTGTTCGCGGGCGCGGCCTACACCTCGGCCGGCAAGACCGGCACCGCGCAGGCCGTAGGCCTGAGCCCGAAGGCGCGCGCCAGCGGCAAGGCGCTGGACGCCCGCCAGCGCGACCACGCCCTGTACATGGCTTTCGCGCCGGCCGAGAACCCGTCTATCGCGGTCGCGGCCATCGTGGAGAACGCGGGCTTCGGCGCGGCGCACGCGGCGCCCATCGTGCGGCGCGTGTTCGACTACTGGATCGCGGGGCAGTACCCGAACGAGGCCGACATGGCGGCCGTGCGGGCCGGCACGGCGGCGGCGCCCATCGGCAAGCCGCTGCTCGCGAGCGAGGTGCAGATGACCGAGAGCGAAGCCCGCGCGGCGAGCGACGAGGACTCCGCAGCGCTTTGATGCGCAGCGACGGCGACCGCGAACGCAGCATGGGGCCGACAATGGCGGCCTCACTCCCAAAGCCCATCTTGGCCCGCCGCGTCGACCCCTACAGTGTTCGCTTGTTCGTTTCCGCCGCACGGGCGGGCTCCATCGTGCGTGCCGCCGAGCATGAGCACATCGCGCCCTCCGCGCTCAGCAGGCGCTTGGCCGACCTGGAGCATGCCTTCGGCACGCCGCTGCTCATTCGCTCCCCGCGCGGCGTCGTGCTGACCGACGCGGGCCGCCTGGTGCTGGCGCGCGGCGAGAAGATCGACGAAGACCTGCAGGCCCTGGTGCGCGAAGTGCGGACCGAAGGCGACGAGGTGCGCGGCACGGTGCGGCTCTGCGCCAACATGTCCGCCGTCATCGGCTTCCTGCCGGAGCGGCTGCGCGCGTTCATGGCCGCATGCCCCGAGGTGCAGGTGTCGTTGCAGGAGCAGGACACGCGCGACGTGATCCGGGCCTGCCTCGACGACCGCGCCGATGTAGGCGTCGGTGTGGGCGCAGGTGCGCACATGCCGTTGCCCGCGGGGCTGGAGTCGTGGCACTTCGCCACCGACCCGCTGCAGGTGGTGCTGCCGGCCGGCCATGCGCTGGCCGCGAAGCGGGCGATGCGCTTCGCGCAGGCGCTCGAACATCCGCTGATCGGCGTGCACCAGGGCGGCGCCCTCGATCGGTCGCTGTACGAACGCGCCGAGGCGCTGCGCAAGCCTTTCGCGCCCACCGTGTCGGTCAGCAGCTTCGACGCGGTCTGCCGCATGGTCGAGGCGGGCATGGGCATCGCCGTGATTCCGCAGAGCGCCGCCGCGGCCTACGCGGGCAACCCGCGCTTCGTGCGGCGCCCGCTCGACGAACCGTGGGCCCAGCGCGAGCTGCGCATGTTCGCGCTGCGCAAGACGCCGCGGCCGCGCGCGGTCGCGGCGCTGATCGAGCGGCTGCAAGGGTAAGACCCGATCTCGCATTTTGCGAGAGCCCGTCTGCCGCATCGGCGCTTTTCGTGCAGCGGCCTGCCCGTGAAGATGGGGCATGCCAGCCACCTTGCAAGCCAGCGACTCAAGTCCGTCAGCCGTGCTGTTCGCACCGGCCGTTCTCTTCCTGAGCCGGTCGCCCGACACGGTAATGCGCAGCCTGCGCGGCGAGCGCGTTCCGCTCGCCGAGGCGCGCCCCTTGCGCGACGACATCTCGACCGACGAGATCACGCCGCTGCCCATCCTCACGCACTACGACGACAAGCTCGGTCGCTATCCGTACACCGGCTTCAGGGCGGGCGACGCGACGCCCATCGGCATCGACGCGATCCGCACCCACGGCGTGGAAGTGGTGGTGGCCGGCACGCGCTACGGCAAGGGGTCGTCGCGCGAGCACAGCCCGGCGGCGGAGAAGTGGGCCGGCGTGCGGCTGGTGATTGCCGAGAGCTTCGAGCGCATCTACCGGCAGAACGCCGACAACATCGGCCTGTTCACCTCGACCGACTTCGGGCTGGTCGAACGCATCCAGGCCCGCGAGGCGATCACGCTCGACGAGCTGGTGGCCGGCCGCGACGCGCTGGCCGCGGCCATCCTGCGAAGCGGCGGGCTGCTTCGCTTCGGCCAGCGGTTCATGCGTGACATCACGGCCGTGCCCGATGAAGCGGGGCGGCATGATGAGGCGGGCCGGCCCGGTGCACCGGCAGAACGCCCTCGCACCCTGTTCGAAAAGATCGTGGCCCGCCATGCTCTGGCCACCGAGCTGACCGAGGCGCACCCCGCGCCCGGCGACGGCGCCTTCGTGCGCGCCGACTGGCGCTTCATTCACGAGTACTACACCGGCATGGCCGCGCACATGCTGCACGCCACCTTTGGCCGGCCGCTCGCGTTGCACGATCCGGCCTCGGTCATCGTGTTCGAAGACCACACCTCCTATGTCGAGGAAAGCCCCGCGCACGTGCGTGCCGGGCTGGTGCCCAACGTGCACCGCATGGTCGAGGCGCAGCGCGACTTCGCGGCCGCCTACGCGTTGCGCTCGCACCGCACGCTGACAGAGGCCGAGGCGGAGTTAGACGTGGCCAACGACGGCGAGCGCAACGTGGCGGGCATCTCGCATGCGATGGTGTCCGAGCACTACGCATTGCCCGGCCATCTCGTCGTCGGCACCGATTCGCACACGCCGCACAGCGGTGCCCTCGGCTGCGTGGCCTTCGGCGTCGGCACCACCGACATGGCCAACGCGTTCGTCACCGGCGCCGTGCGGCTCACGGTGCCGCAGTCGCTGCGCGTCGTGCTCGAGGGCCGCGTGCCGGCGGGCGTCACGGCCAAGGACATCGTGCTGCACCTGCTCGCGCAGCCGTTCATCCGCGGCGGTGGCGGCGTGGGCAAGGTGTTCGAGTTCTGCGGGGAGGCCGTCGCGGCGCTGGGCACCGACGAGCGCGCCACGCTCACCAACATGACGGCCGAGCTCGGCGGCTTCACCGGCATCGTCGCGCCCGATGCGGAAACCGTGCGCTTCCTGCGCGAGCGCCGCGGCATCGACGTGGTGCTCGCGCCGTGGATGCACAGCGACGAAGGCGCCGACTACGCCCACACCCTGCGCGTCAATTGCGCGCGCGTGCCGTCGATGGTGGCGCGCCCGGGCGACCCCGGCAACGGCCTGCCCCTGGCGCAGTTGCAGGCGCAGATGGAGGCCCCCGTGCGCATCGACATCGCCTACGGCGGCTCGTGCACCGCCGGCAAGCGAGAAGACTTCGCGCATTACCACGAGGTGCTGCGCTGGGCCGCCGACCGCGGCCTGAAGGTGGCGCCCCACGTACAGCTCTTTCTGCAGTTCGGCACCACCGCCGTGCGCGACCACTGCACTGCCCAGGGCTACATGGACGCCTTCGAGAAAGTCGGCGCGCGCATGCTGCAGCCCTCGTGCGGCGCCTGCGGCAACTGCGGGCCCGGCGGCTCCACGGCGCCGGAGCAGGTCAGCGTGAGCGCCATCAACCGCAACTTTCCCGGCCGCGGCGGGCCGGGCCAGGTGTGGCTCGCGAGCCCGCCGACAGTGGCGGCCAGCGCCATCGCCGGCGAGCTCGTGTCGTTCGAGACGCTGCAGCAACGCCACGCCTGAGCGCACAGATCAACAACAAGGAGACAAGCCCATGAACCCCCCGATGTCCCGCCGCGCCGCGCTAGCGGCGCTGCTCGCCTGTTGCATCAACGCGGCCCATGCCGAGAAAGACACGCAAGACAAGCCGCTTCGCATGGTCGTGCCGCTGGCCGCGGGCTCCACCGTGGACGCCGTCGCGCGCGCCATCGCGCCGGCCTTCGGAAAGGCCACGGGCCACCCGGTGGTGGTCGAGAACCTCGTGGGCGCCGGCGGCATTCCGGGCACCGCCCAGATCGTGAAGGCGCCGAAGGACGGGCTCACGCTCGGCATGATCTCGTCGAACCACGTGATCAACCCCGGCATCTACAAGACCATGCCGTACGACACCCTGAAGGACATCACGCCCATCGCCGTGCTGGCCACCGTGCCGCTGGTGCTGGTGGTGAACCCGGCGCTGCCGGTGCGCGACGTGAAGGGCTTGCTGGCCTACGCCAAGGCCAACCCCGGCAAGCTCAACTACGGCTCCGCCGGCAACGGCAGCACCCTGCACCTGGCGGGTGAACTGCTCATCAGCGAGACCGGCATCGACATGAAGCACGTGCCCTACCGCGGCACCGGCCCGCTCATCACCGACATGATCGGCGGGCAGGTGCAACTGGGCTTCGTTTCCATCTCGCAGGTCGGCCCGCAGGTGAAGGCGGGCACCTTGCGCGCGCTGGCCGTGTCGACATCGACGCGTTCGGCGGCGCTGCCCGACGTGCCGACGGTGGCCGAGGCCGGCGTGCCGAAGTACAGCTTCGACGCGTGGATTGCGCTGATCGGCCCTGGCGGGCTGCCGAAGGCCGTGGTCGACAGCGACTACGCGGCAGCGAAGGCCGCGCTCGCCTCGCCGGAAGCGCAGACAGCCTTCGCGGCGCAGGGGCTCACGCTCCTGGACACGGGGCCCGACCTGGCGCCGGCATTTTTCAAGGCTGAACTGGCGAAGCACCAGCAGCTGGTGAAGCAGTCGGGTGCGACGCTGGATTGAGGCCCGTTGCAAAACCAATATTCTTGCCAAATTTTGCCAAAACCCGTACTCTGCCGCTCATGAGCACCATGAACGTTTCCCTGCCCGACTCAATGAAGTCCTTCGTGGACGAGCAAGTGGCGCAACGCGGATTCGGCACCAGCAGTGAGTACGTGCGTGAATTGATTCGCAAGGACCAGGACCGCCTGCAGTTGCGCGAACTGCTCTTGCAGGGCGCTGCATCACCGTCAGCAGCGACGGCAGATCCCACCTACTTTCAATCGCTGCGCGACAGGGTCGGCAAGGCGGGCAAGAAGGTCGCTCCGAAGTCGCGCGCCGAGGCCAGCAAGCCACGCAAGAGCGCATGAGGGCCAAGCCGGTCGTCCCGCGTGAACAGGCAAATCGGGATGTCGAAGAGGCCATTGACTACTACCTGGGCGAGAACGCGGAACACGCCGCGCTTGGGTTGATCGACGAGCTCGAAAGGGCGTATACGCACATTGGTCGACACCCGGGCACTGGTGCCACCCGCCATGCGCATGAGCTCAGCTTGCCAGGGCTGCGCTCGTGGCCGCTGACGCGCTTTCCGTTTCTTGTGTTCTACGTCGAGCAACCTGACCGCATCGATGTATGGCGTGTTCTGCACAGTCAGCGTGACATCCCCGCGTGGATGCAGGATCCGGACATTGAGCATTGAGGCGGCAGGCGGCGCAATGCGCCCCGCCTCCCCTCAGAACTTGTACCGCGCAATCACCTGCGCGCTGCGCGGCGCCCCGTACGTGCCCGAGTACCACCAGCCCGACATCGAGGCGATGTACTTGCGGTCGAACAGGTTCTGCACATTGAGCGTCAGCGACAGCTTGTCGTTGACGTCGTAGCGGGCCATCAGGCTGGCCACGGCGTAGGCGCCTTGTTGCGCGGTGACGGTGCGGTCGATCTGCCAGGCATTGCCCGTGTAGCTGATGCCTCCGTTCCACTCCACGCCGCCGCCCAGCGTCACCCGGCGCCACTCGCCGGGCAACCGGTAGGTGGTCCACAAGCGGCCCATCTGGCGCGGGAAGGTGGTGTTGATGCGCTGGCCGGTCGCGTCCTTCGAAGCGCTGTAGTTGTACGAGGCCGTCAGGTTCCAGTCGCGGGTGAGCGCGCCGGTGAGCTCCAGGTCGATGCCCTGCGTTTTCGCGCCCTTCACGGCGCGCGAGGCGGTGGCGGCGGTGCCGGGAATGAAGTAGCCCTCGTCCGGTTCTGAAATGTTGTCCTGGCGGATCTGGTAGACGGCGGCGCTGCTGGTCACGCGGCCGTCGAGAAAGCTGCTCTTCACGCCGGCTTCGTAGGTGTTGCCCTCCTGCGCGGCCAGCAGGTTGCCGTTGCGGTCGAGCGCGCTCTGCGGGTTATAGATGGTGGCAAAGCTCGCGTAGAGCGTGTGGGTGGGGTTCAGCTCGTACACCAGGCCGGCATAGGGCGTGAACTTGCCTCGCTCGGACGACGGCGAGGTCGTGTGGTAGCCGGCAGTGGTGTCGGTGATGTAGTCGCTGTCGTAGTCCAGCAGCTTGCCGCCCAAGATGAGCTTGAGCTGGTCGCTCAGCTGGAAGCGGCCCGCGCCGTAGATGCTCTTCTGGCGGCGCGTGCTGTCGAACGTGACGAAGCGCTCGCCGAACACGGGGGTGTCGGCCCGGTTCCAGCTGTACACGTTGACGGCCGCACCATTGATGCCCGTGATGTCGAAGCTGCCGTTTGTCAGGCTGCGGAAGTCGGTGTAGTCGATGCCGATCAGCGCCTCGTGCTGGCGCCCGAACAGTGTGAACGGACCGCCCAGCTTCAGGTCGACGGTCTTGTTGTGCAGGTCGTAGTCGCGGCGCTCGCTGTTCAGGCGCAGGCCGTCGCCGGTGAACTTGTCGAACAGGCTGCTGTTGACCGCCAGGTAGGTGGAGTCTTCGCGCTGTTTGGAGCGCAGGTAGTTGGCCGAGAGCTTGAGCTTCCAGTCGTTGGCGAACGACTGTTCCAGCGTGAGAAAGCCGCTGGTGGAATTGGTGTTGAAGCGGTTGTTGCGCCCGGCGCCGCTGAAGGACACGGGAAAGTCGGCCTGCTCGCCGCTGCTGTTGAACAGCGGGTAGCCCAGGTACGACAGCGATCCGCGCGAGCGGTTCTCCTGGCGGTCGATGCCGGCGGTGAGCTTCAGCGATGAAGTCAGGTCGGCCTCGACCACGCCGTAGAGCACGTCCTTCTTCTTGCTGTAGTTGTCGATGTAGCTGTCACCCTGCTGGTACAGCGCGACCATGCGCCCGCGCACGCTGCCCGATGCGTTCAGCGGGCTTGACAGGTCGAGCACTGCGCGGCGATCGCCCCACGAACCGACGCTGGCTTCGACCGAGCCCTGGAAGGCGGCGGTGGGCTTCTTGCGCACCATGTTGATGATGCCGGAGGGGTCCCCCGCGCCCGTGGTCAGGCCCGAGGCGCCGCGCAGCACCTCGACGCGGTCGTACAGCGCCATGTCGGCGATGCTTTGCGAGGGCAGGGCGTCCAGCCCGAGGAACTCGGTGTGGGTGCTGACGCCGTCGAGCTGGTAGTTGGTGATGGCGTAGCCGCGCGCGCTGGCGGCCGAGCGCTCGGTGCCCAGCACCGAGGTCGAGATGCCCGGCGTGCGCGCCAGCACCTGGTTGATGCTGGTGAGGTTCTCGTCCTCGATGCGCTGTTGCGTCATCACGCTGATGGACTGCGGCGTGTCCTTCAGGCTCAGGTTGAGCCCGGTGGCCGCGACGCTGGGGCCGCGCCCGGCGTAGCTGCCCGTGCCTTCGGTGGTGCCACTGCGGTCGGCGTCCGCGATGACGCGCACTTCGGCCAGCGTCGAGCCCGCGTCCGATGAGGAAGACGGGGCTGCCGCTGCGGTGGCGACCACGGTCAGCGTGCCGCCCGGCGTCTGCGCCAATGCCAGCCCGCTGCCCGCGAGCGCCTGCTGCGCGGCCTGCGCCACGGTGAAGCGGCCCTGCACGGCGTGGGCGCGGCGCCCGGCCACCAGGGCGGGGGCGGCGCTGATGCTGCGCCCGCCCTGGCGGGCGATGCGCGCGAGCACGACGCCCAGGTCGTCGGCCGGCAGGTTCCACGCCATGGCGCCGTCGACCGCCGTGCGTGAATCGGGTGAAGCGGGCAGGGTCTGCGCGAACGGCGCGGTGCTGCAAGCGAGCAGGGCGGCTAGCGTGAAGGTGGCTTGGTGCAGGGGCACTGGCGGGCGTTGGAACGGGCGTCGGGGCAGGCGCTTGGCGGACGGAAGAAGGGGCAGTGTCACGTCGGACATCCTCGAATCGGTGCGGTTGATCGGTGCGTTCAACCCTGTATGTCCCGCGAGGGGTCGCAAACCCGTCAGGCCGTCGCTGTCGATGTGGTGCCGACGCAGTACCGAGGCGTTTTCAGCTGCCGCGCACGTCCACGTCCACGTACACCACCCAGTCGCCCCAGCGGCGCACGCGCAGCGGCAGCGTGTCGACCAGCGCCTGCAGCACCTCCATAGGGCGGTCCAGCGGATAGACGCCGTAGACGCCGACGCGCGCGGCCTCGGGGCTGGCGCGCAGGATGGCGGGCGTGTACGGGCGCAGCGCGTCGAGCACGTCGGCCAGCGGCTGGTCGTGCACCTCGAGCACGCCGGTGGACCAGGCGCTCGGGTCGGCGCGCGTGGCGCCCAAGGGCTCCACGCGGTCGGCCTGCAGCCATGCGCTGCGGCCTTCGGCCAGGTCGGTGGGAGCCATGCGAACGTCTTCCCGCATCGGCATCAGCCGCACGCTGTGTTCCAGCACCGACACCAGCGTGCGTCCCTCGTCCTGCCGCACCATGAAGCGCGTGCCCAGCGCGCGCACGCTGCCCTGCGCGCTCTGCACCACGAAAGGCCGCTGCGCTTCGGAAGCGACCTGCACGATGAGCGCGCCCGCGCGCAGCCGCACCAGGCGCTGCGTGGGGCTGAAGTGCAGGTCGGCGGCCGAGCGCGCGTCCAGCAGCAGGTCGCTGCCGTCGTCCAGCACGAAGCGCCTGCGCTCGGCCGTGCCGGTGTGCAGGTCGGCCGACCACGCCATCAGCGGCGCGCGCCGGTCGGCCCACAGCGCGCTGCCGCCCGCGGCGCCCAGCAGCGCCACCGTGGCACCGCCCAGCAGGGCGCGGCGGCGGGTGCGGTGGTCGAGTGGCGGCGTGCTCAGGGCGCGCACGCCGGTGGGCGCGTGGCCGCCGGTTTGCAGCTGGTTCAGCGCAGGCGCGATGCGCTGGTCGAGCCGCTGTTGCAGCGTGGCCCACGCGGCGGCGTGCGCGGGGGCGGCGGCGAGCCAGTGGGCGAAGGCACGGCGGTCGCTGTCGCTGCCGTGCCCCGAGTCGAGCCGCACCAGCCAGTCGATGGCCTGCTCGGTCACGGCGTCGAGCAACGGCGGCGTGGCGCGCGCCGGCACCTCAGGCATCGGCCTGCGCCGGGCAGGTGTACAGGTGCACGATGGCCTGCTTGACGTAGCGCTCCACCGAGGTGATCGACACGCCCATGCGCGCCGCGATCTCGCCGTGCGCCAGCCCTTCGAGCTGGCGCAGCAGGAAGGCCTCGCGCACCTTGGGCGGCAGGCCGTCGAGCCAGCGGTCCAGCGTTTCGATGGCTTCGCGCACCAGCGCATAGGCCTCGGGCGACGGCGCCAGTTCTTCGGGCTGGGCCGCGAGCGCATCGAGCCAGGCGCGCTCCAGTTCGCGGCGGCGCCAGAAGTTGTAGAGCACGCGCTGCGCCAGCGTGGTCAGGTAGGCGCGCGGCTCGCGGATGGCCTGCGTCTGGCCGCCCACGATGACGCGCACGAAGGTGTCCTGCGTCAGGTCCGCGGCCGTGTGGCCGTCGCCCAGCCGGCGCCGCAGCCAGCCTTGCACCCAGTCGCGATGCTCGCGGTAAAGCGCGTCGATCGGGGCTGCAGCAGCGGGGGAGGACATGAAAACGAGGGTCGAGACAATGAGAATTACTCTCATTCTAGACCGCACGCTCATCGTGGTCGATGGCTCGGCGAGCGTTGCGAGTTCGTGGTCGATGCGTTTTCTAAAATGTCAGATCAGCGAGCGGCTCTTGAAGCCGCCACGCTTGGCGCGCATTGAACACATATGGTTGGCCAAGCTAGACCCTCGCCAATCAAATGCCGCTAGCCTCACACGCAAATGATCTGGTGCCTCTTTTAAATGCCCTGAGGCTACAAGATTTTGGGTCGCGTTTACAACCCGAAAGCGCAATGTTTCCTCGTAAAAGTCGGGCGCCCAGTTCGCGCACGACGCGCCGCTAGTCTTTCCGCTCGCGAATGCCTCAAGACCTGTGCGACTCAAAGCAATAACGCGCCGCTTGGTCAAGACCGTTATGCCAAACCTGGTTACGCTCCTAGAAACCACTTAACACGAAGACCGCATGCGACATAGACTTCTTGCCCGTAAGACCGGTCGCGTTTTTTGCCGCTAATGCGAGCATATTGCTGGACTGAGCGAAGGCGACTCACAGTTCTTCAAAGCAGGCGTCTCATACGGTCTGAAGAAAGTGCTGCAGGCTCCGCGACCTAGACATTGAGATGTCACTATGCTTGATTGGTGCGTATACGGGACAGCTAACTCCCCTCTGTCCCACCCGAATCAACGCGTCATCACACAGTAACACCGCTCTGCCTAGCATCGACGCGGCCTTGTGGCATGGTTTTGATACAGGCAAAAGTTAGGTAACACACAACTTCCTAGTATTCATGCGGGTTTGCCGACATCTTGTAGGTGCGTATGGTGTATCGACCCTGGGCGGGGGTGGGCGCACGCTGAAGGTCTGCCGTTGGGCTGGCCCGACGGCAGACTTCCCCTCGGCGCTCTCCAGGGAAAGCAGCGTTCCTTCATCGGGCGGGCCGCAGGACCGCCCGAGAGCGTGAGATCGACCGGCCGAAGGCCGGCACATGCATCCAAAGTGTCCTCCAACTGTGTTCCTTTCGCGTCCGACGGCCTGCAATCGCGTCCAAACTGTGTCCGCCGCGCGTCTTACCTGTCTCCTGTGTGCGTCCTGCTTATCGTCTCAACTTGACTTCTCGCTCGTCGGCGGCGAGTCCCCCGCCGGGCACGCCGTTTCCCGGGCCGGTGTGTCAATGGTCCCCGCGACTGCCCATACCCATCTCCCTCCACCGTCCATTCTTCAAACGGCGACCGCGTGGAGTGCGGATCATCGCGCTCGGCAATGCTCATCCCTCGCCGAGCTCCGGCAGCGCGCGCGCCAGGATCCAGTCGAAGGCGTCCCCGGCATGGCGCGCCGCCGTGAAGATCGCGGTACGGTCGCGCCGCAGCACCTCAAGCCATGCCTCGAGGTAGGCGGCATGCCCCTCGACGGTGGCCTCGACCAGACCGCAGTGCCCCATGAGGAACGCCGCGCCGAGTTCGGCCACAAGTTCCTCGAAGGCGTAGGCCGCGTCGCCAAAGCGCGCGCCGAAGGCGCGGTGCAAGCGTGACGGGTGCCCGGTCCAGTGCACGAGCTCGTGCAGCAGCGTGGCGCAGTAGTTCTCGCCATCGACGAAGCGCTTGGGCCAGGGCAGCCGGATCTCGTCAAGCGCCGGCACGTACATGGCGCCTTCGAAGCCGTGGCGCACCACGGCATCGCAGCCGGCCGCCAGGCGCATGGCGCACTCCACGGCGCCGCGCGGCTCGCCAGCGCCGACACCACTGTGATCAGGCCCGGACACGGCAGCCTCCGCGGCCGCCGCCACAACAGCGTGCGGCAGCCCGTCGACCTGTGCCAGGTTGAAAAGCCAGAACGGCCGGCAACGCAAAAAGCCTGTGCGCGCCGCGCCAGGACCACCGACGCCGCTCCGGCTGCCATCATCGCGAGTGCCTTGACCGTCATCGAGACCGTCGCCACCGCCCCCGGGTGCGTCTTCACCGCTGCGGCCGCGCGCCACGCGCTCAAAGTGCGCGCACATGACGCCATGCTCGCCCCGGCGCACCTGACCGCCGAGCGCCGCAGCCTGCCGGTAAGTCATCCAGAGGTGCGTGGCGTAGCCCTGCGTGAGGGCCTCGTCCCACAGCACCAGCACATTGGCACCCCGGTACGGCTGGCCCGTGTGCAGGTTGCGCGGGAACCCGCGCGACGCCGCCGCGACCCAGCGCGCACGGAACACATGGCCCCCCTGCTCGAGCATCGCGACGATCCGCTCGGTGATCGCCTGGCGCACATCGATGCGCCCGCGCGAACGCGGGGCTGCTCCCGCATCCAGAGACTCTGCAGTGGGAGGGTCCTCGGGGGGTACGGGGGGAACGCCCGTGGCAGTCTCGCCACGAGCGTCGCGCGCAGCGCGATGCGAGGAGTGGGAAGTTGCGTTGGAGGTCATGGCGAAGCCTTTCTGCGGCGTCACGCCGCGGTGGTGGTGGAAGGAAATCTGCTGTCGGAGCCGCCTCGACGCAGACCGGGCAAGGGGCCAGCGAGCGGGTCCAGGGCGCGCCCGCAGGCCGCAGCCGAGCACCGCGAGGACCGGGCGAGGACGAGGGCGAAGCCTTCACCCTGGAGCCGGGAGCGACCCGCGCCATGCGTCGATCCAGAGGCGGGCCGACAGCAGACAACCGGACACCACGCGTCACCGCCGCCGCCGCCGCCGCCGACGCCGCCACGCCCGCGCCGTCCATGACCGGGGTGCACTTCTGACGGCGCAGCCGTTCACATCGTCCGCGGCAACGCCGCGCACACCAAGTTCTGCGTCCTTTGTGTCTCCAAGCGCCAGCCGCGCAGCGGCTCATGACAAGCACCCGCGGAGCGCGCGAGTCAGCGACCCTGCAGCACATGGGAAGCGCAATCGGAGCCATGCGTGAGCAAGAAGGCGCCGAGAGCGCCAGGCCCGTGCCCCGATGAAAGAACACGAGAAGACAAGAAGACGAGAGAAGAAAAAGGGGGCGCACCCGCGCCCCCGGGCCTCGCTAGACGAGGCCGCGCTCGGCCATCGACACCGCGCGGTTGCCCGCGACCACGAAGTGGTCCAGCACCCGCACGTCGATGTGCGCCAGCGCGTGCTTCAGCTCATCGGTCAGCGCCCGGTCGGCCGCCGACGGCTCCACGTCCCCCGACGGATGGTTGTGCGCCAGGATCACGGCCGCCGCGTTGTGCTGCAGCGCGCGCTTGAGCACCTCGCGCGGATAGATGCTCGTGTGCGTGAGCGTGCCGCGGAACAGGTCCTCGAAGGCCAGCAGCGTGAGATGCGCGTCCAGGAACAGCACCGCGAAGCTCTCATGCGTCTGGCCCGCGAAGTGCAGCTTCAGGTAGTCGGAGACGGCGTACGTCGAGCGAAATGCCTCGCCCGGGCGCAGTTCCTCGGCCAGGAGCTCCCGCGCCAGGCGCAGCCCGCTCATCAGCTGGACACATCCCGGCAGCGATGAATCGCGCGCGAAGCACACCAGCTTGTGCAGCGAACGGCCCTGGGCCTCGTACAGCCCCTCGGCATCGGCGCCCAGGAACGGCCGCAGCGCCGCGAGCACGCTGCGCTCGCGCACGCTTAAGGTAGACAGAGAGGAGACGGAAACGGAGGAAGTGGATGTGTTCATGACGAACTCCTGTGGGTGGCACAGGCGGGATTGCCTGCGAGACCCCGCCACCGCCTCGCAGCGCAGCGCTCCAGGCCGCCGCAGGCGCGCGGCACGCGCCGAGCACGCGCAGCGCGCGCAGGGCCTTGAACGCGAGAACGAGGTGGTAGCGTCAGGGCTCACAGGCAAGCCCTCCCCCGCCCTTCGCGGAGCCAACGAAGGCGCCCGCGTCCGTATTGCAAGCTCCGTCGTAGCATCACGAATCGACAACGCCCCAGCTCGGCATCGCCAGCACAGGCGTGTCATGCCCGCAGCCCAAGACCATGGCGACGCCCGCACTGACGGACTGCAGTGTGTATCGTTCCAATGTCCACGGCCCAGTGCTCGACATTGCGCACAGTGGTCGACTGCCTTTGTCTTCGGACGGCACTCATGCTTTTGCCCAGGCCGCCCGAGATCAGTCAGCAAGAGACTGCGCTGGCCGTCCACTCGGCGCCACCGTGTTCGCAGCGGCGCCGTGCCGTCGTCACTCGACCTCTTAGCGCCGAACCCGAAATCGATCTCGGGATTCCGCGGAGGCTCCTTTTTGCAGGGTTTGCCTCTTCTCTTGTATGCGTGACGGTCAACGCCGAAAAAGCGCATCCTGGATCCGCTGCAGATCCGGCGGCTTTGCAAAGTGCGCGTCAAAGCCCGCCGAGCGCGCCTTGTCGCGGTCTGACTCCTGGCCGTAGCCCGTCAGCGCGAGCAGCACCATGCCTTGCCATCGCGCATCCGCGCGCAAGCGCCGTGCCAGGTCGTGCCCGCTCATGCCGGGCAGGCCCACGTCGAAGATGCCCGCGTCGAAGGGCGCCGACTGCGTTTGCAACAGCTCCAGTGCACGCTCCGCACTGTCGGCGGTACTCACCTCGTGGCCTTCCAGCGTGAACCAGTCGGCCAGCACCACCAGCGCGTCGCGGTTGTCGTCGACCAGCAGCAGGCGCAGCCGCGGACGCGTGTCGGCACTGGCGCTGGCTGTAAGCAGCGGCAATGCGGCCTCGGCGCGCGCCAGCGGCAGCCGCACAGTGAAGGTGCTGCCCTGCCCGGGCCCGGCGGAGTACGCCTCGATGGTGCCGCCGTGCAGTCGCGTCAGGCTGTGCGCAATGGCCAAACCCAGCCCGAGCCCGCCCGCGGCGCGCTGCAACTGCTGCTCGCCTTGCACGAAACGCTCGAACACCTGCGACAGCAGCGCGGGGGCAATACCGATGCCGGCGTCGGCCACGGTCAGCTCGGCCTGGCCGTCGTGCGTGCGCAGCGCGATGTCGATCCGCTCGTCGGGCTGAGTGAACTTGGCGGCGTTGTTCAGTAGGTTGCCCACGATCTGCGCGAGCCGCAACGGGTCGCCCTGCACGCTCACCGGCGCGTCGGGTAGCAGCACGTGCGGCATCTGGCCGCGCGCCTGCAGGGCGGGCAGAGTGAGCTCCAGCGCCTTGGCCACCGTGTCGCGCAGGTCGACGTGCTCGGGCCGCAGCACGATCTTTCCGGACACGATGCGCGAGATGTCGAGCAGGTCGTCCACCAGCCGCGACAAGTGCTTGACCTGACGTTCGATGATCTGGCGCTCGCGCGGAAACGCCGCCGGGTCGCGCCGCTCGATGAGTGTGAGCGCTAGCGAAATGGGGGCCAGCGGGTTGCGCAACTCGTGGCCCAGCATGGCCAGGAACTCGTCCTTGGCCTTGCTGGCCACCTCGGCCTGCGCCTGGGCCTGGCGCGCGCGGGCCAGAAGGCGCACGTTGTCCAGCGCCAGCGCCGCGCGCTGCGCCAGCTCGCCGATGAGCGCGCCGTCCTCCGGCCCGAAGCGGCGCTTCGAGCGGTCCTGCAGGATGGCCATGGCGCCGATGGTGCGGCCGCGCGCCACCAGCGGCACCACGCAGCCCGCGGTAATGCCCAGCCCCTGCACGAAGTCGCGCAGCTGCGGGTGCGCGTTGTCGAGCAGGCCGGGCTCGTCGAGGTTATGCAGAAAGGCCTGGCCGGTGGCGATCGCCCACGGAAAAAAGCCGGGCACGTCGGCCGGCGCTTCGCGCGTGCCCACCATGGCCGCGATCTGCGCGCCGCGCACGGGGTCGGCGTGGTGCGTGAGCTTGCGCTGCAGCACGTCGTGCTCGTCGAGCAGGTCGATGCGGCACAGGTCGGCCACCTCGGGCACGATCACCTCGGCAATGGCGTGCAGCGTGGAGTCTTCCTCGAGCGAGCGCGACAGCGCGGCGCTGGCGCTCACCAGGCGCTCCAGCCGCCGTTGCGCGCCCTGTGCCGAAGTGCGGGCGTCGCGCTCGGCCCCGAGCAGGCGCTCGCGTTCCACCTCGTGCCGCTGGCGCTGGGTGGCGGCCGAGGTCAGCGCGTTGCCCACGGCGTCGACCTCGGCGATGCCCGAGCGCACGTCGCTCACCGGCTGGCCCAGGCCAAGCGCGTCGGCGTTCTGGCGCAGCCGCGCCATCGGCCGCGTGATAGCGCGCGACATCCACCAGGCGGCCAGGGCGCCCAGCAGCAGCGAGAACAAGAGGCCGCTGCCGTAGGCGATGAGCGTGCGGCGCATCGCGTCTTCGGCGACCGCCGTGGGGGCGCCCAGCGCCACCGTCCACGGCGCGAAGTCCAGCCGCGACACGGCCGTCTGCACGTGCGCGCCGTCCACGTTGCGCGTGCTTCCGACGAACTCCTGGCGGTCGCGGCGCGAGCCGAGCAGCGCCTTCAGCGAATCGCTGGGCGCCTGGCCCCGAAAGCGCGCGTCTTCGCGCGAGCGCGCCACGCGCAGGTCGTTGGAGTCGAACACCGAGGCGGCCCAGCCCTCGGGCACGCGCTGGCGCATCAGCACCGCGTGAATGGCCTCGGGCCGCACGATGGCCGTGAGCACGTAGCGCACCTCGCCGTTGCGCACCACCGGCACGCGCACCGCGAAGGCCGGGTTGCCCCGCGGCCCGGGCGTGAGCGGGCCGACCGCGGGCTGCCCGTTGTGCACCACCTGGGCCAGGCTCGCGGCCTCGACCACGTTCTCGCCCGTGCCGGTGACGGCGCCCTCGGTGCTGAAGATGACCTTGCCGTTGGGCGCCACCAGCAGCACGCCGCGCCACTCCGGGTGCGAGGCGCGCAGCGCCTTCGACAGCAGCAGCGCGTCGACCAGGCCCGAGGATTCCGGCGCGCCCAGCGGCTCCGTCAGCGCCAGCGCCTGCAGCGCGGCCACGGTGAGGCGCAGTTCGCTGTCCACCGCCGTGGCCAGCGCGCGCGCCACGCCGAGCGTGGAGGTCTGCGTCTGCTGGCGCTGCCCCTGCAGCAGCCCGTGCAGCGCGAAGCCGCAGACAACGGCCAGCGGCAGCAGCGCCGCGGAGGCAACCAGCAGGAGGCGGGCCGACAGGGTGGGGGTGCGAATGGACAACACGGGGCGAGGACGGCAGGAGGGCAGGGAGGCCAGGGCGTGGGGCGGCGGGCTCGAAGAGCCGACATTGTGGCGTGGCCCAGGCCGGTTGATGCGGTCGGAACTGCGCCGAGATTTCGCTGAATGCCACCGAAAGCGGCGGCGTCAGCACCCGGACGCGCCCTTTGCCTACACCCCCGCGCGCGCGCAAGCCCGAGCGTGGCTGCCATGAAACTTGCCGTCTACATCGTCGAGGACGAACCGCTGATCCAGGACAGCCTGAAGGTCGTCATCGAGGGCTACCTGCGCGCCGAGGTGATGGGCGCGGCGCCCTCGGAGGCCGAAGCGGTCGCGTGGCTGCGTGCTAATGACGGCGGCTGGCATCTGCTGGTGGTCGACCTGAACCTGGCGCAGGGCTCGGGGCTGGGCGTGCTGGCGGCATTAGCCGGAGCGCGCGTCGAAGACGCCAGCAGCGGCGATGTCAACGGAAAGCGCAGGGGCAAGGCGCGTGTAAGGGGCGTGGTCGTGGCGCTGACCAACGCGGCGTCCGCCGGCAACCGTGCGGAGTGCCTGCGCCTGGGTGCGGACGCGGTGTTCGACAAGGCGGCGGAGATCAACCAGTTCCTCGCATACTGCGAGAAGAAGGTAGCGGGCGCGATGGCCTGAAGCTCGCTGCGAGACCGCGCTGCATCCGGGCCCGGGCCGACCAGAAGATGTAGCGGTGCTGTTTCAACTGCGCCCATGCAGGTGGGGTTTGAACGGAGGCCTCCTGCGCCGCGCCAATGAGAGCATCACGGCGCAACTCAGGAAAAGACGATGAACCACCGGATTGCCTCTTTCGCCGCGCTGCTGGCCACCGCCGTGCTCGCCGCCTGTTCGCAGGTGCCGCAGACCTACACCGACAAAGCCACCGCGCAAGCCACCGCCAACGCGCAGCCCGGTGCGCGGCGCTCGCCGGCACAGACGCTGCCCACGCCGACCAACGACGTCAGTCCGCAGATGCAGGCGCTGATCGGGGCGCCGTATCCGTCGCACTTCAACGCCGAGCCCAAGAACGCCGCCGAGTGGAAGGCGCTGGTCAACAGCCGCGCCGCACCGGTGATCGCCGCGCTTCCGGCGCTCAAGCAGAAGCTGGGCGTGAGCGTGCTGCCGACGAAGATTGCCGGGGTGAACGTGTTCGTCGTCACGCCCAACAAGTTCGCGCCGGGCAACGAGCGGCGCCTGCTGATGCACGTGCACGGCGGCGGCTATGTGTTCGGCCCCGGCGAGGCGGCGCTGCCAGAGGCCATGCTGCTTGCCAGCATCGGCGGCTACAAGGTGGTGTCGGTCGACTACCGCATGCCGCCCGACTACCCGTATCCCGCGGCCATGGACGACGCCATGGCGGTGTGGAAGGAACTGCTCAAGACCAACCGTGCGCGCGGCATGGGTGTGTTCGGCACCTCCACCGGCGGCGCGATGACGCTGGCGCTGGTGCTGCGCGCCAAAGCCGAGAACGTGCCGCTGCCCGCGGCCATCGCGCCGGGCACGCCGTGGTCCGACATCGCCAAGATCGGCGACACGTACCAGACCAACGAGTGGGTTGACAACATCCTCGTCACCTGGGACGGCTGGCTCGGCCGTGCCGCGATGCTCTACGCCGGCGGACGCGACCTGAAAGACCCGCAGCTCTCGCCCATCTACGGCGACTTCAAGGGCTTTCCGCCGGCCATCCTGACCACCGGCACTCGCGACCTGTTCCTGTCGAACACCGTGCGCACACACCGCAAGCTGCGCCGCGCCGGCGTCGAGGCTGAACTGAACGTGTACGAAGGGCAATCGCACGCGCAGTACGGCATCAACCCTGATGCGCCGGAAACGCGAGAAGCATTTGGCGACATCGCGCGTTTCTTCGACAAGCACCTGGGGCGCTAGCGGGCATGGCGCATCGATACTCGGTCGCCACCCGACGACCGACGACGCATGCCCGCGCCACATCATCTTCAGCACCCCTACGCACGCCCTCATCCACGGACGCCGTCGGCCGAATGAAGAACGACCTCGCGCTTGAAGCGCGCAAGGACGTCGACCTGGCCCTGTAGCAAGGCCCGTTGCGCAGCGGCAAGGGCGTGGTTGCGCTGGTGCTGGCCAACTTCAGCATGCTGGCCATGCTGATGTTCCAGTTTCTGCCTTCCTCAGCACGCCGAGGTGCGCGAGGTCTTGAGTTTCGATGTGATGCGCGGCGTGCTGCTGGCGGCCATGGTGTGGTGCGGCGCGCTGGCGAACATCGTCTTCAACCGCGTTCGGCGGTTGTCGGCCTGAGGGCTGTGCCGGCTGGCTGTGGCGGTGTTCGGCTCGCAACTGGGCATGAGCAAGGCGCGGGGCAGGACTGGCTGCCGGCGAGCGCGGCGCTGCTGCCCGCGAAGATGCCCTACCTGGGCGTCGACTGGTTCATCTTCGACCTGCCGGCGACCCCGCTGCTGTACACCACCATCGAGAAGCTCAGGCCGCCGCGCGCCGACATGCCGGTGCTTCGCAACGCGTGGCAAACCGACTTCATGTACTTCGTGCCGGCTACCTGCTCCTGGAGCTCGCGCTCGTCCTGGTCCACGCCATTCTCTATGCCGCGACCGGCACGTTTGCTGTCGTGCACCCGGTCGCGCAGGACACGCTGCGCGGCCGGCTTTGTAACCTGCCGTTCGGCTGGGCGCTGTTGCTGCTGATGTTGATCAGCGACCTCGCGCGCTACCGGCTGCACCGCTCCTATCACCAGACCGCCATCGGCTGGCGGCTGCATTCCATTCACCACAGCGTCGAGCACATGCAGGGCAGCTGCACCCACGGGGTGGAGACCGTGCTGTCGACCGTGGTCATTCTCGCGCCCGCGGTCCTGCTGGGCTTTTCGCAGAGCGAGATCAACGTGTACATCGTCATCGCGCGCGTGCAGGCGGTGTTCAACCACACCGATACGTCGGTGCGGCTGGGGCCGCTGCCTTACCTGGTCGTGACGCTCAACTTCCACCACTGGCACCACAGCCGCGACGCGGAGGGCCTGGACGGCTGCTACCCCAAGCATTTCGCGTTTTGGGACGACCTGTTCGGCACCGCGGTGAAGATCGACACGAACGAGAGCTGGCCGGACAACTACCGCGTGGTGGGGGGCTACGTGCCCGAGGGGTTTTGGCGGCCAGCTCTAACCGCTGACGTGGTCGGGGCGGTGGACGGATGAGCACGGCGTGGCGCATCGGGAGAAGCGCTGAACCACAACGGCCCGCGCGCCAAACCTGACCATCGATATGGATGAAGTTCAATCAATAGTTGATCTTAAAAATAAACTTGTGCGATTTCATCAACATGTCCAATGGAAGTTGAATGAAATTTGCGCCATGGCTGGTCCATGAGCACCACTGCCGAGAAATTTTCATTCAAGCCGATGCTGGCGGTTGTTCTCAGCGGAGAGACGCTGGACGTGCAATGGCTGAACGAACACGGCGTGGGCGCTTTGCGTGCCTCGCAGCTCGCGCAAGCCGGTTGGCTGACGCATCTGGGCCGTGGCGCGTACACGCTGCACGGCGACACCCTGAAGCGAGAAAAATGCCTTGCCTTGCCTTGCCTTGCCTTGCCTTGCCTTGCTGATGCGCCGCCATCCGGGATTGCATGTGGGCGGAAAGACCGCGCTCCTTTGGCGCGGAATTCGTCATAACGTCACTGTTCGCGAAACCATCACGCTATGGGATGAGCAGCGAGCGCTGCTCTCGTCGTGGTTCACGGATCGCCTTGAAAGCGTGTATCAAACAACGCCGCTGTTCGATGCGCAAATGCCTTCCGACGACGATTTGCAGCCCTGGCCCGGTGGGCGCCCGGAAGTCGTGGTCTCCGTGCCGGAGCGGGCACTGCTGCAACTCCTCAGGGATGTCGGCAAGACGAAGACGCTGCAAGACAGCCGCAACCTCGTGGAGCGCATGCACAACCTCCACCTGCCCGTGCTCGACAAGCTGCTGGCGCACACCACGCGCATCAAGGTGCTCCGGCTGACCCGCTTCCTTTCGGAAAAGCTCGGGCTGCCATGGGCCCAGGTGGCCAGGACACACAGCGAAAGCATGGGCGGCGGACACGGCGATGCATGAGTGCGACGCGGGCCTGCGCGCTGCCCGCTGCTTGCACGACGCCGCGGCGCAACAGGGCAGCCCACGAACGGTGCATACCGCCGAGCCCATCGAGTCGTCGATGTGCGCGCCGCACCCGTGGCCCACCGACGAACAGGCGCAACTGCTGCCCGGATGGTCCACGCGTGGGGAAGCGATCGCGGATAGCCGGCGCCCCGGCTTTCCACCGCCGATGCGCGGGGTTGCTGCAACGCGGCGAAACTAGGCCCTGAAACCGCCTGCCTTGCAGGCGACCTTTCAGTCTTTCCCGGGAGCTTCTCACTTGTCATCCAACAAAGTCTTTCGTGTCGCCCTGTCGGCCTCGGCGGCCGCCATCGGCAGCCTTGCCGCCTACTGGACGCTGCTGGCCACGCGCCAGGGCGACATCCTGTTCAACGCGCGCAAGTTGCCCGTCGTTCATCTGTCCGAAGATTTCTCCACCTACTCGCACACGGTGCCGGGCGGCATGGTGCGCGGCTACGTGTATCACCCGCAGGGCGAAGATGCGCTGCAGGACCTGTTCATCTACTTCGCGGGCCGCGGCGAAGACGTGCGTGCCACCGCGCAGATGCTGCACTGGCTGCCGGAGGGCTTCGGCTTTGCCGCGCTCAACTACCGGGGCGTGGCCGACTCGCAGGGGCGGCCGTCGGAAATCGCCTCGGTCGAAGACGCCGCGCAGTTCGCCAACCATCTGCGCCGCGCCTTCCCGCATGCGCGGCTGCACGTGGTCGGCCGCAGCCTGGGAACGGGCGTGGCCATCCAGCTGGTGGCGCGGCAGGAGTTCGCAAGCCTGCAGCTGGTGACGCCCTACGACTCGATGCTGCAGGTGGCGAAGCGGCGCTTTCCGCTGGTGCCGCTGTCGCTGCTGTTGCGCCATCAGTTCAACTCGCTCGAACACAGCCGCGAGGTGGCCGCGAAGACGCAGGTGCTGCTCGCCGAACGCGACGACGTGGTGCTGCCCGAGCGCTCCGCCAGGCTCATCGAAGCGTGGCCGACGCCCATCAGCGTGCAGACCGTTCCGGGCTCGGACCACCACAGCATCATGGGGCTGGAGGCGACGTGGCTGTATCTCATCGACTTCGCGCTGACGTCGATCCTGCCGGAGCCGAAGGTCGCTTGATCGCGACCCGATGCCCTGACTCGAGGAGCCTAACGCATGTTGTCCAGGCTGCTTCGCATCGTTCTCGTTGGCTTCGGCATGGCACTGCTGGCGGCCGCGAACACCGCCGCGAACGCGGTCGCACAAGACCCGTCATCTGAAGCCGCTTCGCAGGCAGGTCCAGCTCATGCAGTGCTGACGCGTGCGCAGGTGCGTTCCTTCCACCAGGAGCCGAACGGCAAGGCCTACGTTCGGCTGAAGCTGCTGCCCAGGTCGAAGCTGCCGTTCACCGTGCAGACCTTCAGGGTGCTCGACGCGGCGCTGATGACGGGCATCGCCGAGGGTGCGTGGGTCAAGTTCAGTTCTCGGCACGTGGACGGCGAGAACACCGTGGCCTCGATCCACTTGGTGGCGGAGTGCCGGCGCTTCCAGCCGTGCGACTGAGCGCTGCCGCCAGCGCGCTTGTCAGCCTGTGCCAGGCCGGTCTTAGGCCTGTGTCAGGCCGGCGCCCTGACCAGCTTGCCCGTGGACGAAGCGCGCGCAACCAGGCGGCCGTCCGGCGCGAACAGGTCGGCCTCGAGGAAGACCACGCTGCGGCCCCAGCGAAGAATGCGTGCCTCGGCCTCGAAGGTGGTCACCTCGGCGCGGTCGAGAAACGACACCTTGAGCTCCAGGCTGGCGAGGCTGGCCGTCGGGTCCTTGGCATTCACCGCGAAGGCCATGGCGCAGTCGAGCCACGCCGTGACCAGCCCGCCCTGCACCACGGTGCCGTTGCTGTGCGCGAACTCGGGCCGCGCGACGAAGCGCACGCGTGCCGAGCCCTTGTCTGACGAGGTGTGCAGCACTTGCGAGAAGCCGATGGTCTGCATCAGCGCGCTGGGGAATTTTTCGATGTCCATGCGGCGCATTTTCTGGCGATACGATGCGCCCGCGCCAGGGCGCGCTGTCGCCTGCGCAACCGCGCGGCTCTGCGGCCCGACCGCTTGACCCGGCCCCTGCGGCCACCTTCATAAAGACGCCCATCAGTCCCACAACGAGGTGATGCCGTGACCCTTTCCGCCCGATTTCTGAACCCTTCCGAGGCCGCCCGCCGGCTCGGCGTGTCCGCCAAGGCCTTGCGCCTGTACGAGCAGCGTGGCCTGCTGGCGCCCGCGCGCAACGCGGCCGGCTGGCGCTCCTACGGCCCCGACCAGATGGCCCGCGGCACCGACATCGTGGCCTTGCGCACGCTGGGCCTCAGCCTGGCGCAGGTCGCGCGCGTGCTGAACGGCGATGCCGACGGCCTGGCGCCCGCGCTGGCGGCGCACCAGGCCTTGCTCGAAGGCCGCATGCGCGAGCTGGAAGTTGCCATCGACAAGGTCCGCAAGCTGCGCGCCGACCTCGCGGCCGGCCAGACGCCGAGCGTGGGCGAGCTGGCGCGCGCGCTGGCGCCCGCTGCCGCGCTGCACGTGGAGTTCGAGCTGCCCTGGCCATGGGGCGGCGAGCGCTTCATGCTGCGCGACATCCGGCCGCTGAACTACATCGTCGGACCGCTCGGCAGCGGCAAGACGCGGCTGGCCTTGCGCCTGGCGCAGGAGATTCCGGGCGCGGTGTTCATGGGGCTGAACCGGTCAAGCAACGGTGGTGCGACCTCGAACCTGGAGGCGGACCCCGCCCTGCGGCTGCGCGTGGACCGGGCGCTGGCGTGGCTGCTCGAAGACGGCGCCACGGCGTCCGACGCGTTGCTCGCCCTGCTGGCCGGCCTGGAAGCCGAAGGCCCCACCGCCGTGGTCGTGGACCTGGTGGAGCAGGGGCTCGACCAGGCCACGCAGCAAGCGTTGATGGCCCACCTGCGCCGCAGCAGCGGGCCCGAGGGGCGGCCGCTGTTCCTGCTCACGCGCTCGTGCATCGTGCTGGACCTGGCGGCCATCGGCGCGCACGAATCGATCATCCTGTGCCCGGCCAACCACAGCCCGCCCACGCGCGTGGCGCCGTATGCGGGCGCGCCGGGCTACGAGGCCGTCGCGACCTGCCTAGCTTCGCCCGAGGTGCGGGCGCGCACGCAGGGCGTCGTAGCGTGGCTGCCAGGTGGGCAGGGCGGTCCGACCGGTCGTGGCGCAGGGCGTGTGCCTCAACCCGCCAGCGCGCGCGCATAGCGGCCGGGCGGCTGCCCCACGTGCCGGCTCAACGCGGTGCTGAAGGTGCTCGCCGAGCTGTAGCCCACGCGCTGCGCCACCTCGTCCAGCGCCAGGTCTTGCTGGCGCAGCAGCTTCTTGGCAAGGGCCATGCGCCAAGAGAGCAGGTACTCCATCGGCGGCAGTCCGACCGCCTGCGTGAAGCGGTCGAAGAACGACGAGCGCGACAGCGCCGCCTTCTGCGCGAGCTGGGCCATGGTCCATGAGCGCGCGAGATCGTTGTGCATCTGCCGCATCGCCCGGGCGAGGCGCTCGTCCGCCAGGCCGCGCAGCAGGCCGGGCGGGGCGTCGTCGCCTGAAGAGGAACGCAGCGCCTCGATCAGCAGCACCTCCACCAGCCGCGTGAGCACCAGCTCGCGGCCCGAACGCGCCGCGCGAGACTCTTCGCCCACGAGCCGCACCAGCACCGACAGCCGCTCGACGCCGCGCACATGCACCAGCGCGGGCAGCAGCGACACCAGCAGCGCCGCGTCGGGCGAATCGAACACGAAGTAGCCGCCCAGCAGCCGCACATCGGGCCGTCCGCCACGCGTGCCGTGGCGGACCTCGCCGGTGGGCGCGGGCGCGCGCCGGGGGTCGATGTGCACCGGCGCCGCGGGCTCGAAGCCCGATATGGTGAAGCCCGGCGTGGCCGGCATCAGCACGAAGTCGCCGGCCGCGAGCGTGAGCTCGGCCTGCCCGTCGACCGCCAGGCGGCAGCTGCCCTCGAGCACCGCGCAGAAGCTCGGCTCGCCGAACTCCGCGTAGCGCACGGCCCAGCGGCCGGCACCGCTGATGCCCTTGGAGAACACGGCCCGCGGCTCCAGCAGCGCGATGACGTCGCAGAGCGGGTCTTTCATGCGTGGACGTTCGCAAATGATTCTGGACTTTTCATTGTAGAAGGTCCGAAAGATGCTGGATATCGTTCGGGCCTTGTTCAAACCACCGAGGAAACACAGACATGAAAACCGTGCTCGTCACAGGCTGCTCGTCCGGCTACGGCCTGGAAACCGCCCGCCACTTTCTCGCCCAAGGCTGGCACGTGATCGCCACCATGCGCACCCCGCGCGAAGACCTGCTGCCCGCGTCGCCCCGGCTTCGCGTGCTGGCGCTGGACGTGACGAACGCCGAAAGCATCGCTGCCGCTGTAGAAGCCAGCGGGCCCATCGACGTGCTGGTCAACAACGCCGGCATCGGCCTCATGGGCGCCTTCGAGCCCACGCCCATGGCCACGGTGCGCGAGGTGTTCGAGACCAACACCTTCGGCGTGATGGCGATGACGCAGGCGGTGCTGCCGCAGTTCCGCGAGCGCCGCGCGGGGCTGGTGGTGAACGTGACCTCCAGCGCCACGCTGGCGCCGATGCCGCTGGTGGCCGTGTACACCGCGAGCAAGACGGCCATCGAGGGCTTCACCGAATCGCTGGCGCATGAACTCGCGGCCTTCGGGGTGGGCGTGAAGCTGGTGCAGCCGGGTTACGGACTGTCGACCGGGTTCACCGGCAATGCCGGCTCGCGCATGGACGGGGTGTTTCCGCCGGCCTATGCGCCGTATGCGCAGGGCGTGTTCGCCGCGTTCGCGAACCCCGCGGCGGTGACGGTCGCGAGCGACGTGGCCGAGGTGGTGTGGCGCGCGGCGAACGATGGGTCGGGCCAGCGCCGGTTTCCGGCGGGCCCCGATGCGGTGGCGCTGGCCGCGGCCGTGATGGTGACGGCGGCGGAGCCGGTGTCGGTGCGTTAGGCGCCGAAGACCAGCAGCAGGTTGTTCGCCGGCATCTCATGCCGCGCCCGCAACGACAGCCCTGCCTGGCGGGCCTGTGCTTCCACGTCCGCCAAGCGGCGAATGCCCCACGAGGCATCGCGCTCGCGCAGGCTGCGGTCGAACGCCAGGTTGCCGGGCGCGGGCGGCGTGCCGTCTTCGAAGTAGGGGCCGTAGGTGACCAGCAAGCCGCCCGGCAGCAGGTGCCGCGCGGCGCCCGCCATGAGCGCGGCGCAGGTGGCCGGCGGCGAAATGTGCAGCATGTTCGCGCAGTAGATTGCATCGAAGCCCTGCGCGAATGCCTCGCCCTGCGACGGCCAGGGCGCGGCCATGACGTCGAGCAGCAGCGGCGCGCGCACGTTGCCCAGGCCTTCCTGCGCGATGCGGCTTGCGATGCCGGGCAGCGCGCGCGCATCCGCATCGGTGGGCTGCCAGGTCCACGAGGGCAGGGCCGCCGCGAACCACGCGACATGCTGGCCGGTGCCCGACGCGATCTCCAGCGCCGTGCCGCGCTCGCCGAGCGTGCGGCGCAGCACGTCGAGGATGGGCTGCTTGTTGCGGTCGGCGGCGGTGCTGTGCGGAAGATCGGCCATCTGTGTCGGGTGCCCGGGCGGGCGTTGGAGTGAGCGGCGTGCAGGGTAGCAGGCCGGCCGCCTCAGGCGCCGCCTGCGATCCGGTCCAGCTTCGCGATCGCGTCGGCCGGCAGGCGCAGGTCGACCGCCGCCAGGTTCTCGTTCAGGTGGCCCACCGACGAGGTCCCCGGAATCAGCAGGATGTTCGGCGCGCGCTGCAGCAGCCACGCCAGCGCGACCTGCATCGGCGTTGCGCCCAACGTGCTCGCAACCTCTGACAGCGCGGTCGATTGCAGCGGCGTGAACCCGCCCAGCGGAAAGAAGGGCACGTAGGCGGTGCCGTGCCTGGCCAGCTCGTCGATGAGGGCGTCGTCTTCGCGGTGCGCGAGGTTGTACATGTTCTGCACGCACACGATGGGGCAGATGCGCCGGCCGTCGGCAACCTGCGTCGGCGTCACGTTGCTCAGGCCGATGTGGCGCACCAGGCCCTGCTGCTGCAGTTCGGCCAGCGCGGTGAGGGGTTCTTCCATCGAGCCCTCCGCCGGCCCGTGCACCGAAAGCATGCTGCGCAGGTTGACCACCTGCAGCACGTCCAGCCCGAGGTTGCGCAGGTTGTCGTGCACGGCCTGCGTCAGGCCCTCGCGCGAGAACGCGGGCAGCCATGCGCCGTCGTCGCCGCGCCGCGCACCGATCTTGGTCACGATGGTCAGCGTGTCGCGGTACGGGTGCAGCGCCTCGCGAATGATCTGGTTCGTGACGTGCGGGCCGTAGAAGTCGCTGGTGTCGATGTGGTCCACGCCGCTTTCCACCGCCGCGCGCAGCACGGCGATGGCGCCCGCGCGTTCCTTCGGCGGGCCGAACACGCCCGGGCCGGCGAGCTGCATCGCGCCGTAGCCCATGCGGTGCACGGTGCGCGTGCCGAGGGTGAATGTGCCTGCCTTGCCGATGTCGTTCATGGTGCTTTCCTTGGTGTCCGTTGGGGTTTGTCGGGTGTCTGGCAGCCAATGTAGCCAGCATCCATTCAATCGATAAGGGACCCGCATCAGCACGAGCTGTGCGAAATACCGAACAGTGGGCGCTGGCGGCCGCGTCGCGGATCGCGGGTTTCCGAGCAAGCTGTTTTCGCCGGATTTTGGTTGACACCTGAATCGATGAAAAGTAATGTAATAGGGCATCGCTCCCCCCGGTCCGTGCTGCGGCCGCCGGTTCATCGACACCTGCTATTCGACTTTCGACATGAAAATTGCGATTCTTGGAGGCGGCCACGGCGCCTATGCGGCCGCCGCGGACCTGTCTGAAACCGGCCATGAAGTGCGCCTGTGGCGCCGCGACGCCGCGGCGCTCGAACCACTGGTTCGCGCCGGCGCCATCACCCTGAAAGACGCCGCCGGGGCGCGCGAGGTGCCCATTGCGCTGGCCACGCCCGACATCGGCGAGGCGCTGAAGGGCGCGGAGCTTATCGTCATTCCCACGCCCGCCATCGCCCAGCACGACATCGCGCTGGCCATGGCGCCGCACCTGGTCGACAGCCAGGTCGTCTTTTTGCCGCCGGGCACCTTCGGCAGCTACGTGATGGCCAGGGCAGTGAAGGCGGCCGGCAACCACGCCGATGTCGCCTGGGCCGAGACCGGCACCTTGCCCTACCTGGCGCGCAAGCACGGCGAGCGCGAGGTGAACGTCACCATCCGCGCCATCCGCCTGCCCACCGGCGTGTACCCGGCGCGCAAGGAGGCGCAGGCGATCGAGGTGATCCGCCGCGCCTACCCGGCCGTGCACGGTTGCGGCGACGCGCTCTCGGGCGCGCTCATGAATGCCGGCCCCGTCATCCACCCGCCGCTGATGGTGATGAACGCTGCGCCGCTGCAGCACTTCGAGCGCTGGGACATCCACAACGAAGGCACGCAGCGCGCCGTGCGCGACGTGACCGACCGGCTCGACCAAGAGCGCATCGCCGTGCGCGAGGCCTTCGGCCAGGGCGCGCCGCACTACCCGCTGGCCGACCACTACGACAACGACCGCTGGATGTACGGCGACGCGCACAAGCAGCTCGTGAAGTCGGGCGACTGGCGCGAGAACATCGACCTGCACACGCACCGCTACATCACCGAAGACACCGAGCTCGGCCTCGCCTTCCTGGCGTCAGCCGCGCGGCACGCGGGCGTGGACGCGCCCATTGCGCACGGCCTGCTGGCCATCGTCGGCGGCTTCCTGGGCCGCGACCTGCGCCAGGGCCCGCGCACTTTCGAAAGCCTGGGCCTGGCCGGGCTGAGCGCGGCGCAACTCCGGCAGAGGCTGCACGATGGCGAATGAGCCGGCGCCGCCCCGCTTCGCCGCCGTCGGTGCGGGCCGCATGGGGCGCGGCATCGCCATCGCCTTCGCGTATGCCGGCCACCGCATCGCGCTGGTCGACCTTCGCCAGCGCAGCGACGCAGCGTGGCAGCGTTTGCGCGACGAAGCGCGTGCCGAAATTGCGGCCAGCCTCTCGGGGCTCGCGCAACTCGGCGTGATCGATGCGGGCCAGGTCGCGCGCATCGCCGCGCGTGTGGCGTTCGTCGACGCGGCCGCCGCACCGCAGGCGCTCGCCGCGGCCGACCTGGTGTTCGAAGGCGTGCCCGAAACCCTGGAAGCCAAGCGCGAGGCCTTCGAGCAGCTCAACCGCCATTGCCGCGACGACGCCATCCTCACCTCGACCACCAGCAGCATCCTCGTCACGCAGCTGGCCGCGTTCGTGCGGCTGCCAGAGCGCTTCCTGAACATGCATTGGCTGAACCCGGCCTATGTGATCCCGGTGGTCGAGCTGAGCTGCCACCCCGGCACCGATGCCGCCGTGCTCGCGCGCACCAAGGCGCTGATGGAGGCCATCGGCAAGCTGCCCGTGGTGTGCGGCGCGTCGCCGGGCTACATCGTGCCGCGCCTGCAGGCGCTGGTGATGAACGAGGCCGCGCGAATGATCGAAGAGGGCGCCGCCACGGCCGAGGAAATCGACAAGGCCACGCGCTACGGCCTGGGCCTGCGGTTTGCCGCGTTGGGCGTGGTCGAGTTCATCGACTTCGGTGGCTGCGACATCCTGCACCACGCGAGCCGCGAAATGTCTGCCTCGCTCGACAAGGGGCGCTACACCGCGCCGGCCATCGTCGGGCGCATGGTCGAGCAAGGCCGCCTCGGCCTGAAGACCGGCAGCGGCTTCTACGACTACGAAGGCCGCGACGTTGCTGCCTACCGGCGCGACGTGCTCTCGCGCACGCTGGGCGAACTGCGGCATGCGGGCCTGTGGCGCGCGCCGGCCGACGAGACGCAGCCATGAGCATCCGCCGCGCCTTCGTCGACCTGTCGGTGGGCCAGGTGCATTGCGCGAGTTGCGGCGATCCGCAGGCGCCGCCCGTGCTGTTGCTGCACCAGTCGCCGCGCAGCTGGGCCGAGTACCGCGCCGTGCTGCCGCTGCTCGGCGCGCACCGGTACGCCATTGCGATGGACACCGCGGGCTTCGGCGATTCGGCCGACGGCGGCGTGCCCGCGAGCATCGCGCAATGGGCGCGCGTGGCGTGCGAGCTGCTCGGCGCGTTGAACATTCCGCGAGCCGATGTGGTGGGCCACCACACCGGCGGCGTTGTCGCTGTGGAGCTGGCCGCGGCCTTCCCGCATCGCGTGCGCAGCCTCGTGCTGTCTTCGACGCCGTACACCGACGAGGCCTTCAGGCGCGCGCGGGCGCAACGCCCGCCCATCGACGAGGTGGCGCCCAGCGAAGACGGTTCGCACCTCGCGGCGCTGTGGCAAAAGCGCCAGGCTTTCTACCCGCCGGGCCGGCCCGACCTGCTCGAAGCCTTCGTGCGCGACGCACTCAAGGTGGAGCGTGTCGAGGACGGCCACCGCGCCGTGGCCTCCTACCGCATGGAAGACCGCATCGGCCTCGTCACCCAACCCGCGCTCATCGTGCGCGCCACGCTCGACCCGTTCGCCGCGCCGCACGCCATCGAGCTGCAGCACCACCTGCCGCAGGCGCGCATCGTCGACATCGAAGGCGGCATGGTGCCGCTGCCCGACCAGATGCCCGAGGCCTTCGCGAACACGGTGCTCGACTTTCTGGCGACGCTGCCATGAAGGCCGTGCGTATCCACGGCTTCGACGCGGTGCCCGTGCTGGAAACGCGCGCGGACCCGGTACCGCGGCCGGGACGCACGCTGGTGCGCATGGAGGCCGCGACGGTCGGCCACATCGACCGCACCGTGTGGCGCGGCAGCTTCCTGCGCCATCCGCCGCTGCCCTACACGCCGGGCGTGGAGGCCGCGGGCGTGGTGGTCGCGAGCGGGCGCTACGACATCGGGCAGCGCGTGTGGCTGCGCGGCAGCGGCCTGGGCACGCTGTTCGACGGCACGTGGTGCGAGCTGATCGATGCGCCCGACGAAGCGCTGGGCGCGTTGCCGGACGACGTGTCCATGCCCTTGGGCGCCGCCTTCTTCTCGCCGTGCACCTCCGCGTGGGTCGCGCTGCACGATGTGGCCAGGCTGCAGCCGGGCGAGCAGGTGCTGGTGACCGGCGCGACCGGCGCTGTGGGCTCGCTGGTGATGCAGCTGGCCAGTGGCATGGGCTGCACCGCGACGGCGGTGAGCCCGGACGCGGCACCGCCCACGGCAGGGAGCGCAGACCTGCTGATCGACACCGTCGGCGGCGAAGTGCTGGCGAAGGTGCTGCCTGCCGTGCGTGCGGGCGGCCGCGCGGTGCTCGTCGGCTACACGGCGGGCCCGACGCTGCAGCTGGACATCGCTCACTTCCTGCAACGCGATGTGGCGCTGTTGCCGCTCAACATGTTTCGACGTGAATCCGCAGGCCGTGCCGCGGCGCCCGAGTTGCTGGCCAGGTTGGGAACGCGTGGGAAGCCGGGCGAGGGCGGCCTGCACCTCGACGTGCAGACCTTCGCGCTCGCCGACGCGGCCCGCGCGCTCGACTGGATCGCGCAACGCGGCCACCGCGGCCGCGCGGTGCTGGTGCCCAACCAGCCACACCTCTGACCCGCGCCTGACCGGGCGGGCCCCGCAAGCTCAGTCTTCGTCCGGCGCCACGACCTGCTCGGCCACCGGCAGGTTCACGTGCAGGTCGATCATCTGCCGCAGCGTCTGCTTGAGCTCTTCGGCGCGTCGCAGGCCGAAGGGCTCCAGCACGCGCCGCTCGTGTTCGCGCGCCAGTTCCATCAGATGCTCGACCGCTTTCAGCCCCTTGCGCGTGATGCGCACCAGCGTGATGCGGCGATCACTCTCATGGGGCAGGCGCTCCACCTGTCCGCGCGATTCCATGCGGTCCAGCAGCCGCGTCACCGTGGGTTGCTTGGTCACCGTCACCTGCGCGAGCTGGCCGATGCTGATGGCCTCGCTGCCCGCGAGCGACGCCATCACGCGCCACTCCGAAATGGAGAAACCCTGCTGCCGCGCCACCTCGTGGAACTCCGAGGAAATCAGCTGGCTGGCCTGCGCCAGCAACGCCGGCAGGTAGTCGTCGACGAAGCGATGGGGCGGTGCGGCTTTTTCAGCCATGAACGCACCCCGTGCATGTGGCGGGCACGCAGTTTGCATGTCTAGGGTAATTCATGATTGTGGATACATTCATTTGTCAACATTATAGAAAGCATGATGTGGCAGCTGAAGCGCATCGTCCCACGATAGACAACAAGGACCCACATGGCTGAGCGTTCGTTCGTCGAAGAAGTCAAGAAATTGCGCCTTTCGGGCGGCGATGTCTTTCGCGGTGAAGGCATTCTGGCGGTCACCAAGGCCTTGCTGGAATCCGGGGTGTCGTACGTGGCGGGCTACCAGGGCGCGCCTATCTCGCACCTGATGGACGTGCTGGCCGACGCGCAGGACATCCTCGCCGACCACGGCATCCGCTTCGAGAACAGCGCCAGCGAGGCCACCGCCGCCGCCACGCTCGCGGCATCGGTCAACTACCCGCTGCGCGGCGCCGTCACCTTCAAGGCCACCGTGGGCACCAACGTGGCATCCGACGCGCTGGCCAACCTGGCCTCGGGCGGCGTCACCGGCGGGGCGCTCATCATCGTGGGCGAAGACTACGGCGAGGGCTCATCGATCATGCAGGAGCGCAGCCACGCCTTTGCCATGAAGTCGCAGATCTGGCTGCTCGACCCGCGCCCCAACCTGCCGAGCATCGTCGACGCGGTGAAGCAGGGCTTCGACCTGTCGGAGGCCAGCAACACGCCCGTGATGCTCCAGCTGCGCATTCGTGCGTGCCACGTGCACGGCCACTTCATCGCGGGCGACAACAAGCGCGCCAAGTTCACGCTGAAAGACGCGCTGGAAAACCCGCAGCGCGACGTCGGTCGCATCGTGCTGCCGCCCGCCAGCTTCGTGCACGAGCAGGAGAAGGTGAAAGACCGCTGGCCCGCCGCCGTGCGCTTCATCGAGGAGCGCAAGCTCAACGAGTTCTTCTCCGAAGACGCCGACGACATCGGCATCATCGTGCAGGGCGGCAGCTACAACACGCTGCTGCGCGCGCTGGAGCGCCTGGGCCTGGCCGACGTGTACGGCAACACCCAGGTGCCGCTGTACGTGATGAACGTGGCCTACCCCGTCATCGAGAGCGAAGTCATCCGCTTCTGCGAAGGCAAGCGCGCCGTGATGATCGTGGAAGAGGGTCAGCCCAACTTCGTCGAGCAGAACCTCGCGACCATCCTGCGCCAGGCCGGCTCCACCACCGCGCTGCACGGCAAGGACATGCTGCCCGTCGCCGGCGAGTACACGGCCTCCGAGCTGCTGAAGGGCGCGCGCACGTTCTGCGAACGCTACGAGCGCCTGGCACCGCTGCCCGTGCCTGTGCCGGTGCGCAAGGTGATCCCGCTGAAGGAAGTGGCCGCCATCGGCGTCGATGCCGCGCCTGAACCCGTGCAGCCATCGACGGCACTGGCCGCACTAGGTGACGTGGTGCACGCGCGCCCGCCGGGCTTTTGCACCGGCTGCCCCGAGCGCCCCATCTTCAGCGCCATGAAGCTGGTCGAGCGCGAGCTCGGTGCGCACCACGTGAGCGCGGACATCGGCTGCCACCTGTTCTCCATCCTGCCGCCCTTCAACATCGGCAACACCACCATGGGCTACGGCCTGGGCGGCGCGGGCGCCGCGGCGCTGAACGCTCCGGCAGGCAAGCGCGCGATCTCGATGATGGGCGACGGCGGCTTCTGGCACAACGGCCTCACCAGCGGCGTGGCCAACGCGGTGTTCAACAAGAGCGACAACCTCACCATCGTCGTCGACAACAACTACACCTCGGCCACCGGCGGGCAGGACATTCTTTCGTCGAACGCCGTCAACAAGACGCGCAGCACCGGCCACGAGATCGAACGCGCCGTGCGCGGCGTGGGTGTCGAGTGGGTGAAGACGCTGCGCCGCACCTACGACGTGGCCGGCATGCGCGACGCGCTGAAAGACGCGCTCACCACCAAGACCCGCGGCCCCAAGGTGCTCATCGCGCAGTCGGAGTGCATGCTCAACAAGCAGCGCCGCGAGAAGCCTCTGGTGCGCAAGGCCGTGGCCGACGGCAAGCGCATGGTGCGCGAGAAGTTCGGCGTCGATTCCGACACCTGCACCGGCGACCACTCGTGCATTCGGCTGTCGGGCTGCCCGTCGCTGTCGATCAAGCCCAACCCCGATCCGCTGCGCACCGACCCGGTCGCCACCGTGCTCGACAGCTGCGTGGGCTGCGGCGTGTGCGGCGAGGTGTCGCATGCCGCCGTGCTGTGCCCCTCTTTCTACAAGGCGCAGGTCGTGAGCAACCCCAGCCGCTGGGACGTGCTGCGCGAGCGCGTGCGCGCCGCCGTCATCGGCTGGCTGCAGCGCGGCGAGGCGCGCCGCCGCGAAGCCTATGCCTTCTGAAGCGACGACACGATGACGACCCTCAAGGCACAACCCATCAAGATCGCCATCCTCGCCATGGGCGGGGAAGGCGGCGGCGTGCTCGCCGACTGGATCGTCGACATGGGCGAGGCCAACGGCTACGTGGCGCAGACCACCTCGGTGCCGGGCGTGGCCCAGCGCACCGGCGCGACCATCTACTACGTCGAGCTGTACCCCGACGCCCAGGCGCAGGCCGATGGCGGGCGCCCCGTGCTGGCGCTGATGCCGCTGCCCGGCGACGTCGACGTGGTGCTGGCTTCGGAACTCATGGAAGCGGGCCGCGGCGTTCAGCGCGGCCTGGTCACCAGCGACCGCACCACGCTCATCGCGTCCACGCACCGCGTGTTCTCCATCGCCGAGAAAAGCGCGCTGGGCGACGGCCGCGTCGACAGCGAGCAGCTGCTCAAGCACACCGCGCGCGCCGCCAAGCGCTTCATCCGCTTCGACATGGCGCAGGCGGCGGAAGCCTCGGGCAGCGTGATCAGCGCCGTGCTGTTCGGCGCGCTCGCGGGTTCGGGCGTGCTGCCCTTCAGCCGCGCGCAGTTCGAGGCGACCATCGAGCGCGGCGGCGTGGGCGTGAAGCCCAGCCTGAAGGCCTTCGGCGCGGCGTTCGACCGTGCCCAGCGTGGCGACGACGGCGAACCCGCGAAGGAAGCAGCCGCTGCCGCACCGGCGCCCCAGCCGCGCCACCCGGCCGTGCGCGCGCTGGTCGAGCGCGTGCAGCGCGACTTTCCCCTGCCGGCGCAAGACTTCCTGCTCGAGGGCGTGCGCCGCCTCATCGATTACCAGGACCCGCCCTACGCCGCGCTGTACCTCGACCGCATGGCCGCCATTGCCAAGCTGCCCGACGATGCCCATCGCCTGCTGCGCGAAACCGCGCGCCACCTGGCACTGTGGATGTCGTACGAAGACACCGCCCGCGTGGCCGCGTTGAAGACCCGCGCCACCCGCTTCGAACGCGTGCGCGGCGAAGCGCGCGTGCAGCCGGGCCAGGTGCTCGCCATCAACGAGTACATGCACCCGCGGCTGCAGGAAATCTGCGAGACGCTGCCCGGCGGCATCGGCCGCTGGCTCACCAACTCGACCCTGCCCCGCAAGCTCGTGGAGCGCTTCACGCAGCACGGCCGTGTGATCCAGACCAGCTCGCTGCGCGGCTACCTCATGCTGCGCACCGTGGCCGCCATGAAGCGCTGGCGCCTGTCGACGATGCGCTACGCCGAGGAAAACCGCCGCATCGAGGAATGGCTGCAGCGCATCGCCGCTACCGCGCAACGCAACCCGGCGCTGGCCGTGGAGCTGGCGCAGTGCCAGCGGCTGGTGAAGGGCTACAGCGACACGCACGAGCGCGGCATTCGCAACTACGACACTGTGATGCGCGCCGTCGAGCGCGCTGGCGCACAGCTCGCGCCCGCCACCTTGCGCGAGCTGCGCGACGCTGCGCTCGCCGACGAACACGGCCACAAGCTGCAGGCCGCGCTGGCGCAACACGCCCTGGCCTGAAGAGAAGAGACAACGGACGCACGATGACCGCCCCCACCGCCACGCTCCAGCTTCGCGTCGCCGAAGCACGCCCACTGAACCCGCTGATCCGTATGCTGCGCCTGCGCGCCGAAGACGGCCGACCGTTGCCCGGCTTCGCGGCCGGCGCGCACATTCGCGTGCAGGTGTCGCTGCCCGGCGGCGCCACCGACTGGCGCCACTACTCGCTGATCAACTTCGCGACCGCGCGCAACGCCACCAACGCGCCGACCGAGTATGTGATCGCCGTGCGCAAGGAGGCCGAGGGCCGCGGCGGTTCGCGCTTCATGCACGAGCAGCTGAAAGAGGGCGACACCCTCACCATCGAGGCGCCGAAGAACGACTTTCCACTGCACACCGGCCCCGGCGGTTCGGTGCTGGTGGCCGGCGGCATCGGCGTGACGCCGCTCGCCACGATGGCCGCGCGCCGCCGCGCCGAAGCGGCGCCGGTGCGCATGCACTACGCCGGCCGCAGCCGCGAGCTGATGGCCTTCCTGCCCGAGCTGCAGGCGCTGCTGGGCGACGACCTGCGCGTGCACGCCGACGCGGAGGCCGGCGCGCCACTCGACATCGATGCGCTGCTGGACGACGTGCCCGACGGCGACCGCCTCTACGTGTGCGGCCCCAAGGTCATGCTCGACGCGGTGCTCGAACGCACCCAGGCCCGCGGCTGGGAACACGACCGCGTGCATTTCGAACTCTTCACCGAGCCCGTCGCCGAAGCGGGCGATCAGCCCTTCGAGGTCGAGCTCGCCCAGTCGGGCCAGCGCTTCACCGTGGGCGCGGCGCAGAGCATCCTCGATTGCCTGATCGACAACGGCTGCGACCCGATGTTCGACTGCAAGCGCGGCGAATGCGGCGTGTGCGCGGTGCCGGTGATCGACGGCGAGATCGACCACCGCGACTACGTGCTCACCGCCCGCGAGAAGGCCGAGGGCAACGTGATGCAGATCTGCATCTCGCGCGCCAAGGGTGCGCGCCTGGTGCTCGACCTCTGAAGCCAGGAGCCGCCAGACCGTGACCTCGTACCGAGACAACCCCGATGCCGTTCGCGCGCTGGTGCAGCACGACCGCGTGCACCGCGACCTGTACACCAGCCAGGAACTGTTCGAGCTGGAGCAGGAACACTTCTTCGCCAACACCTGGAACTACGTGGGCCACGAGAGCCAGCTGCCCAGGCCCGGCGACTGGATCAGCAACGAGATCGCGGGCAAGCCGCTGATCGTGGTGCGCCACACCGACGGCAGCGTGCGCGTGATGATGAACCGCTGCGCCCACAAGGGCTCGCGCCTGGTGAACGGCCCGTGCGGCAACACAGGCAAGTTCTTTCGCTGCCCGTACCACGCCTGGACCTTCAAGACCGACGGCGCGCCGCTGGCCATTCCGCTGAAGACGGGCTACGAGCACACGCAGCTGCACGAGTGCGAATCGGGCAAGGGCCTGGCCACCGTGAAGCATGTGCGCAGCCACCGCGGCTTCATCTTCGTGAAGCTCAACGACGCGGGACCCGACTTCGACGCGTACTTCGGCGACTCGCTGAGCTCCATCGACAACATGGCCGACCGCTCGCCCGAAGGCGAGCTCGAAATCGCGGGCGGCTGCCTGCGCTTCATGCACCAGTGCAACTGGAAGATGTTCGTGGAGAACCTCAACGACACCATGCACCCGATGGTGGCGCACGAGTCGTCGGCCGGCACCGCCAAGCGCATGTGGGCCGACAAGCCCGAAGACGAACCCAAGCCCATGGCCGTGGAGCAGTTCGTGCCCTTCATGTCGGACTACAAGTTCTTCGAGGACATGGGCATCCGCACCTACGACAACGGCCACAGCTTCACGGGCGTGCACTTCAGCATCCACAGCAAGTACAAGGCGATTCCCGCGTACGACGACGCCATGAAGGCGCGCTACGGCGAAGAGAAGACGGCGCAGATCCTCGGCATGGCGCGGCACAACACCGTGTACTACCCGAACCTGACGATCAAGGGCGCGATCCAGGCGATTCGCGTGGTCAAGCCCATCTCCGCGGACAAGACCCTGATCGAGAGCTGGACCTTTCGCCTGAAGGGCGCACCGCCCGAGCTGCTGCAGCGCACCACCATGTACAACCGGCTGATCAACTCGCCCTTTTCGGTGGTCGGGCACGACGACCTGCAGGCTTATCGCGGGATGCAGGCCGGCTTGCACGCCAGCGGCAACGAGTGGGTGAGCCTGCACCGCGACTACGACCCGTCGGAGTTGAAGGGCGGGGAAATCACCACCGGCGGTACCAGCGAACTGCCGATGCGCAACCAGTACCGCAGCTGGGTGCAGCGCATGACGGAGACGATGTGATGGCCACCGCCGATATCGCTCGCCAGGACCTGGTCGACTTCGTGGTGAACGAGGCGCACCTGCTCGACACACGTCGATATGAGGAATGGAACGCGCTGTTCACCGATGACGCGTTCTACTGGATTCCGCTGGTGCCCGACCAGGAAGACGGGCTCAACCACACCTCGCACCTGTACGAAGACAAGCTGCTGCGCGAGCTGCGCATCGAGCGGCTGAAGAGCCCGCGCGCGTTCTCTCAACAGCCGCAAAGCCGCTGCCACCACCTGCTGCAGGTGCCGGTGGTCGAGCAGTTCAACGCCGAGGCCCGCCGCTTCGTGGTGCGCACCGGGTTCCACTACACCGAGTCGCAGGGCGACGAGCTGCAGTTCTACGTGGGCACCTTCTTTCACCACCTCACCGTGCAGGACGGCGCCTTGCGCATGACGCTCAAGCGCGTGAACCTGCTCAACTGCGACGCGGCGCTGCCGGCCGTGCAGCTCTTCATCTGAAGGACGAGATGGCACACGACACCGTCCACCAGGTCTTCATGGCGACCGCACAGCGCACGCCGCAGGCCGAATTCCTGTTCACCGAATCGGTGACCGCCGCGGCCTACGGCATCGAGGCGGGCGCCATCCGCTGGGGCGAAGCCGCCACGCAGATCGAGCGCTTGCGCGCGGCCTATGCGCAAGCGGGCTACGGCCACGGCCACCGCGTCGGCCTGCTGCTGGAGAACCGGCCCGCGTTCATCTTCCACTGGCTCGCGTTGAACGCCCTGGGCGCGAGCGTGGTGCCCATCAACGCCGAGATGCGCTCGGCCGAGCTGGTCTACCTGATCGGCCACAGCGAGATCGGCCTGGCCGTGACCTTGCCCGGCCGCGCCGCCGACCTGCACGCCGCGGCGGCGCAGGCCGGCGTGGCCTTCGAGACCATGGGCCCCGACGACGCGGTACCGCCGGCGAAAACGCCCGCGCCGCGCGCGCATGAACCCGTGGGCGTCGACACCGAATGCGGCCTGCTCTACACCTCGGGCACCACGGGCCGGCCCAAGGGCTGCATCCTGAGCAACGCCTACTTCCTGCGCGCGGGCGAGTGGTACGCCGCGCTGGACGGCGTGTGCAGCATTCGCCCCGATGCCGAGCGCGTCATCACGCCGCTGCCGCTCAACCACATGAACGCCATGGCGTTTTCCACCATGGTGGTGCTGGTGGCGGGCGGCTGCCTGGTGCAGCTCGACCGCTTCCACCCGAAGACCTGGCTGGCCAGCGCGAAGGAAAGCGGCGCGACCATCGTGCATTACCTGGGCGTGATGCCGGCCATGCTGCTGTCGGCACCCGCCTCGGCCGCCGACCGCGACCACGCGATCCGCTGGGGCTTCGGCGCCGGCGTGGACCGCAAGAACCACGCGCCCTTCGAAGCGCGCTTCGGCTTTCCGCTGGTCGAGGCCTGGGCCATGACCGAGACCGGCGCGGCCGCCTGCATCATGGCCAACCGCGAACCGCGCCTGGTGGGCACGAGCTGCTTCGGCCGGCAGGAAGACTTCGTGCAGATCCGCCTCGTGGGCGAGGATGGCGGCGAGGTGGGTGTCGATGCGCCGGGCGAACTGCTGGTGCGTTCTTCGGGCGACGACCCGCGGCGCTACTTCTTCTCCGGCTACCTGAAAGACGAGGACGCCACGCGCGAAGCCTGGGCCGACGGCTGGTTCCACACCGGCGACCTGGTGCGGCGCGACGCCGAGGGCAACTTCTTCTTCGTCGACCGCAAGAAGAACGTGATTCGCCGCAGCGGCGAGAACATCTCGGCCGTGGAGGTGGAGAGCGTGCTCAACCAGCACCCGGCGGTGAAGGCCTCCGCCGTGGCCGCCACGCCCGACGCGGTGCGCGGCGACGAGGTGCTCGCCTGCATCGTGGTGCGCGAAGACGCCGACGCCTCGCAGCGCGAGCAGATTGCCGCCAGCATCGTCGAGCACGCGCTGGCGCAGTTGGCGTACTACAAGGCGCCGGGCTACGTGGCCTTTGTCGATGCGCTGCCGCTCACGCCTTCGCAGAAGATCCAGCGCGGGCAGCTGCGCGACATGGCGCAGTCGCTGCCGGGCCAGGGCCACTGCATCGACACCCGCGCCATGAAGAAGCGGCAGGTGGGCCACGCATGACGAAGCAACGGCTTTCCTACGAGGGCGTGGCGGTCGCGGTGCCCGTGACCGTGCCCTACGTGCGCTACTCCACGCACACCGCGCACTGGTTCATCGGCCAGGCGGTGCAGGCGCTGGTCGAGGCCAGCGGCGTGCCCAAGGAGCAGATCGACGGCCTGTGCCTCAGCAGCTTCTCGCTCGCGCCCGACACGGCCGTGGGCGTCACGCAGCACCTGGGGCTGTCGCCGCGCTGGCTCGACCACGTGCCCACCGGCGGTGCCTCGGGCGTGATGTGCCTGCGCCGCGCCGCGCGCGCCGTGCAGGCGGGCGATGCCGACATCGTCGCCTGCGTGGGCGCCGACACCAACCACGTCGACTCCTTCCGCCAGACGCTGGGCAGCTTCAGCAACTTCGCGCGGGATGCCAGCTACCCGTACGGCTCGGGCGGGCCGAACTCGATCTTCGCGTTCATCACCGCCAACTACATGCGCACCTACGGCGCGAAGCGCGAAGACTTCGGCCGCATCTGCGTGGACCAGCGCACCAACGCGCTCGGCAACCCGAACGCGATGTTCAAGAAGGGCCTCACGCTCGACGAGTACATGGCCGCGCGACCCATTTCCGACCCGATCCACCTGTTCGACTGCGTGATGCCCTGCGCCGGCGCCGATGCCTTCCTGGTGATGAGCGAGGAGCGCGCGCGCGACCTGGGCCTGGCGCACGTGGTGATCCGCGGCGCCATCGAGCGGCACAACGCCTACGCCGAAGACCCGGTGATGGTGCAGGGCGGCTGGCGCAAGGACCGCGACGACCTGTATGCGCAGGCCGGCGTGCAGCCCGCCGCGCTCGACTTCGTGCAGACCTACGACGACTACCCCGTCATCGTGATGATGCAGTTCGAGGACCTGGGCTTCTGCGAGAAGGGCGAGGGCTCGGCCTTTGTGCAGTCGCACACCATGTGCTTCGACGGCAGCTTTCCGAACAACACCAGCGGCGGGCAACTCTCTGCCGGGCAGGCTGGCGCCGCGGGTGGCTTTCTCGGCATGGTCGAGGCCGTTCGCCAGTTGACCGGTGAAGCCGGCGCGCGTTCAGTGCCCGATGCGCAACTGGGCCTGGTCGCCGGCTTCGGCATGGTCACTTACGACCGCTGCCTGTGCACAGGCGCCGTCATCCTCGGGAGACCCGCATGACGATGCCTTTCATGCGCCCCCCGCGCAAGAACCCGGTGCTGCGCACCCGGCAGATGAACCTGCCGCCCGGCGCGCGCGGCCGCGTGGCGCTGGGCCTCACGGCCGCCGCCGCGGAGGGCCGCTTCGAGCTGCAGACCTGCGAAGACTGCGGCACGGTGCAGTACCCCCCGCGCGAGGTGTGCCACAAGTGCCTGTCCGCCGCGCTGCGCTGGCGCGCGCAGGGCGGCGAGGGCGAGCTGCTGGGCAGCACCACGCTGCACCACAGCAACGACCTGTTCTTTCGCGAGCGACTGCCGTGGCGGCTGGGCCTGGTGCACCTGGATGCCGGCCCCACGCTCATGGTGCACCTGCACGGCGAGGTCGGCGAGGCGCCTTCGCGCGTGCGTGTCGGTGCCCGGCTCGACCGCGCAGGACAAGCCGTTCTCATTGGTTTTCCGAATGAAGGGAGTGCCCACATGGCCGACGACAAGATGCTGCGCGAGATGACCAGCGACCCCAAGTTCCGCAAGGCGCTGGTGACCGACGGCAAGACCGAGACCGGCCAGGCCATCGTGCGCGCGCTGGTGAAGGCCGGCGCCGACATCGTCTGGGTCGGCCACGCCGAGCCGTGGAAGAAGATGGGCGAGGGGCTGGACGACATCTCCGCGCTGCCGCAGGTCACGCTGGTGCCGCTGGACCTGACCAACGGCCGGCAGGTGACCGAGCTGGCCGGCTCCATCGGCGGCAAGGTCGACATCGTGATCAACAACGCCGAGGTGCACCGCACCTTCGGCATCGGCGCGCGGCGCGGCACCGACGTGGCCAAGGCCGAGATGGACATCAACTACTTCGGCCTGCTGCGCCTGGCGCAGGAGTTCGGCCCGGCGCTGAAGGGCCGGTCGGCCGACGGCGCCACCGGCGCGACCGCGTGGGTGAACCTGCTGTCGATCTACGCGCTGAGCAACTTTCCGCCGCACGGCACCTTCAGCGCGTCGAAGGCCGCGGCGCATTCGCTCGCGCAGTGCCTGCGCGCCGAGATGCGGCCCGCCGGCATTCGCGTGATCAACGTGTTCCCCGGGCCCATCGACGACGAATGGAACCAGCACACGCCGCCGCCCAAGCTCGCGCCCACCGCGCTGGCCAATGCCATCGTGAAGGCGCTGCGCGACGGCGTGGAAGACGTGTACCCCGGCGACGTGGCGCAGGAGTGGCTGGAGCGCTGGCGCGACAACCCCAAGGTGCTCGAGCGCGAACTGGCGGCCGGCGGCTGAAAGAGGAAACCCACGATGACGACTACCACCGAACCGATGTCCGCCGCCGCAGTTCTCGGCGGCCTGGTGAGCGCGATGGCCACCGGCCGCATCCGCGTGATCGACCTCACGCAGACCCTCACGCCCGAGTTCCCGCAGATCGCGCTGCCGCCTGAAATGGGCCAGTGCTGGCCCTTCCGCATCGAGGAGGTGTCGAAATACGACGAGCGCGGACCGGGCTGGTACTGGAACAACTTCTCGTGCGGCGAGCACACCGGCACGCACTTCGACGCGCCCATCCACTGGATCTCCGGGCGCGACCTGCCGAACAACTCGGTGGACACCATTCCCGTGCAGAACTTCGTCGCGCCGGCCTGCGTGATCGATTGTTCGCCGCAGGTGAAGGACGACCCCGACTACCTGCTGACGCTGGAAGACATCGAGGCCTACGAGGCCGCGCATGGCCGCATCCCGAAGGGCGCGTGGGTGCTGATGCGCACCGACTGGTCCAAGCGCACCGACCCCGAGGCGTACCAGAACTTCGACGAGACCGGCCAGCACACGCCAGGGCCGAGCACCGCGGCCGTGCGCTTCCTGGTGGAGCAGCGCGACGTGCTGGGCTTCGGCTCGGAGGCCATCGGGACGGACGCGGGGCAGGGCTACCACCTGCGGCCGCCGTACCCGTGCCACTACTACATGCACGGGGCGGGGCGCTATGGGTTGCAGTGCCTGAGCAACCTCGACCTGCTGCCGCCCGCGGGGGCGGTGCTGATCTGCCCGCCATTGAAGATCGAGAAGGGCAGCGGGAGCCCGCTGCGCGTGCTGGCGCTGGTCGGAGCATCGGCATGAGCGGCGCGGCACCCAAGGTCGCGGCCGTCACCGGCGGCAGCGCGGGCATCGGCAGGGCCATCTGCGAAGACCTGCTCGCGCAGGGCTACGAGGTGATCTCGCTCGCACGCCGCAAGGCCGAGATCGACCACCCCAGGCTGCACAGCCTCGAGGTCGACCTGAGCGACCGCGCCGCCACTGGCCAGGCCGTGAAGGAACTGGTCGAGCGCTTCGCCCCCACCACCATCGTCCACAACGCCGGCGTCATCCGCGCCGCGCTGCTGCCCGACGTGAAGCTCGACGACCTCGACGCATTGGTCGACCTGCACCTGGGCTGTGCCATCCAGCTCGTGCAAGGTGCATTGCCCGCCATGCGCGCGCAGCGCTTCGGCCGCGTGGTGCTGCTGTCGTCGCGCGCCGCGCTCGGCCTGGCCACGCGCACCAGCTACTCCGCCACCAAGGCCGGCATGCTGGGCATGGCGCGCACCTGGGCGCTGGAACTCGCCGCGGACGGCATCACGGTCAACGTGGTCGCCCCGGGCCCCATCCGCACCGACATGTTCTACGACGTGGTCGAGGCCGGCAGCGAGAAGGAGCGCGCGCTCGCGGCCTCGGTGCCCGTCAAGCGCCTGGGCGAATCGGCCGACGTGGCACGGGCCGTGCGTTTCTTCGCCGATGCGGACAACAGCTTCGTCACCGGCCAGGTGCTGTACGTGTGCGGCGGCACCAGCGTCGGCAGCCTGGCCCTCTGAATTCATTTCCCCGCTTTCCCTCGTTCCATTCAAAAAAACCACCTCTGGAGCATCGCCATGAAAGTCCTGAACCGAATTCGCACCCTCGCTGCCGTCGCCGCGGGCCTGGGCGCGCTAGTGAGCACCGCGGGCGCGTGGGCGGCCGACCTGAAGGTCGGCTTCATCACGTCGATGTCGGGCCCCGTGTCGTCCCTCGGCATTCCGTACGACAAGGGCATGAAGGCCGCGCTGGCCTACAAGTCGGAGGTGGGCGGGCGCAAGGTGCAGGTGATCCAGCTCGACGATGCCTCCGACCCGTCCACGGCGGCGCGCAACGCGCGCAAGCTCATCGAAGAGGACAAGGTCGACGTCATCATCGGCACGGCCGGCGCCCCGGGTTCGCTGGCCATCGCGGGCGTGGCGCGCGAAACGAAGACGCCGCTGATCTCCATCGCCAACGCCGACCTCGCCGGCGAAGAGGGCGCATGGATGGTCACGCTGCCGCAGCCCGCTCCCTTGATGATGGGCGCGATGGTCGAGAAGATGAAGCAGGCCGGCGTGAAGACGGTGGCCTACATCGGCTACTCCGACGCCTGGGGCGACCTGGTGTACGACGCGCTGATGAAGTCGACGCCGGCCGCCGGCATCAAGGTGGTGTCGAACGAGCGCTACGCGCGCAGCGATTCGTCGGTGGCGGGCCAGGTGCTGAAGATCGTGGCGCTGAAGCCCGACGCAGTCATCACCGGCGCATCGGGCACGCCCGGCGCCTTGCCCTACCTGGCGCTGACCGAGCGCGGCTACAAGGGAAAGATCTACGGCATGCACTCGCTGATCAACCCCGACTTCATCCGCGTGGGCGGTCCGTCGGTCGAAGGCCTGCTGGCGCCCACGGGCCCGGTGGTGGTGGCCGAGCAGCTGCCCGATGCCAACCCGATGAAGAAGATCTCGATGGACTTCCGCGCCGCCTACCAGAAGGCCAACGGCGCCGCGCCCACCGACACCTTCTCGGCCTACAGCTTCGATGCATGGCTGATCTACCTCGACTCGGCCCAGCGCGCGCTCGCCAGCAAGGCCGAACCCGGCACGCCGCAGTTCCGCGTCGCCCTGCGCGATGCCATCGTCACCACCAAGGAGCTGGTCGGTACGCATTCGGTCTACAACTTCAAGCCGACCGATCGCTACGGTTCCGACGACCGCTCTCGGGTTGTCGTGAAGCTCGAAAAGGGGCAGTGGAAGCTGGTGCCGTGATGCATTCGGGGCGGGCCTTCAGCGCAGTCGTTGGTCGGCTGCACGCCGGCGGCCTGTTCACCGACCCCGAAAAAAAGCCACAGAAGCCCATCGACTTCATGCATAGCAAACAGTGAAACCCACGGAAAACTGAAATGAAGAACAAGCTCACCCCGCTGCTCGCAGCGACCGCGATGGCTTTCGCGGCCGCACAAGCCATGGCAGCCGACCTGAAGATCGGCTTCATCAGCTCCCTCTCCGGTCCCGTGGCGGCGCTGGGCATTCCGTACGAAAAGGGCATTCGTGCCGCCATTGCGGAGCACCCCGAAATCGCGGGCCGCAAGGTGCAGCTCATCGTGCTCGACGACGCGTCGGACCCGACCACCGCCGGGCGCAACGCGCGCAAGCTGGTGACCGAAGACAAGGTCGACGTGCTCATCGGCACCTCGGGCGTGCCCGGTGCCATGGCCATCGCCGCGGTGGCGCGCGAGCTGAACACGCCGCTCATCTCGCCCACCCCCGTGACCATCGCCGGCCCCGAGGGCGCATGGACCGTGACCGTGTCGCAGCCCTTTCCGCTCATGGTCGCCGGCGTGGTCGAGCGCATGAAGAAGTCGGGCGTGAAAACGGTGGCCTTCATCGGCTTTTCCGACGCGCTGGGCGACCTGGCCTACGACTCGCTGGTGAAGAGCGCCGATGCCGCCGGCATCAAGGTGGTGGCAAACGAGCGCTATGCGCGCAGCGATTCGTCGGTGGCCGGGCAGGTACTGAAGATCGTCGCGACCCGGCCCGACGCGGTGTTCGCCGGCAACTCCGGCACGCCCGGCGCGCTGCCTTACCTGGCGCTGGCCGAGCGCGGCTACAAGGGCAAGATCTACGGCACGCACGGCCTCATCAACGCCGACTTCGTGCGCGTGGGCGGCGCCTCCATCGAAGGCCTGCAGGTGCCCAGCGGCCCGGTGCTGGTGGCCGACCAGCTGCCCGACAGCAACCCCATCAAGAAGGTGTCGATGGGCTTTCGCAACGCGTACCAGAAGGTCAACGGCGTGGTGCCGACGGACGCCTTCTCGTCGTACACCTACGACGCCTACCTGCTGCTGGCCGACGCGGCCTCGCGCACCAAGGGCGAGCCGGGCACGCCGCAGTACCGCACCGCGCTGCGCGACGCCATCGTGAGCACGAAGGAGCTGGTGGGCACGCACGGCGTGTACACCTTCAAGCCCGACGACCGCTACGGCTCCGACCAGCGCGGCGTGGTCATCGTGCAGATGACCAAGGGCCAGTGGAAGCTGGTTCCCTAGCCTGCGCAGCCCACGCAACGCCGCCGAGCACACCGCCGAGCACACCGCCATGACCACCTACCGCAACCGCCCCGATCTTGTCGCGGCGCTGGTGCAGGACGACCGTGTCCACCGCGACCTGTACCTGAGCGACGAGCTTTTCGCGCTCGAGCAGGAGCGCCTGTTCGCCAACACCTGGGTCTTTCTCGGCCACGCGAGCCAGGTGCCCGAGCCCGGTGACTTCGTCACGCAGGACATCGCGGGCCGGCCGCTGCTCATGGTGCGCCAGCCCGACGGCGAGGTGCACGTGCTCTACAACCGCTGCGCCCACAAGGGCACGCAACTGGTGACCGACGAAAGCGGCAACACCGGCCGCTTCTTCCGCTGCCCGTACCACGCATGGACCTACAAGCTCGACGGCGCGCCGCTGGGCCTGCCGCTGAAGAACGGCTACGAGGGCACGCAGCTGAAGGCCTGCGAATCGGGCCAGGGCCTGTCGGTGGTGAAGCACGTGAAGGTGTACCGCGACTTCGTGTTCGTGCGGCTGTCCGACGCCGGCCCGGCGTTCGAGGACTACTTCGGCGAGGTGCTGGGCGCCATCGACAACATGGTCGACCGCTCGCCGGAAGGCAAGCTCACCGTGGGTGGCGGCGTGCTGCGCAACATCGTGCACTGCAACTGGAAGATGTACCTGGAGAACATCAACGACACGGTGCACCCCATGTCCACGCACGAGTCGGCCACCAAGGCCGCCGAGGCGCTCTGGGAGGGCCATGCGCCCACCGACCCCAAGCCGATGGCGATGGAGCAGATCTTGCCTTTCGGTTCGGGCTACGAGTTCTTCGACAAGATGGGCGGGCGCGTGTTCGCCAACGGCCACAGCGTGCTGGGCGTGAACTTCAGCATCCACTCCAACTACGCGCAGCTGCCCGAGTACGAGGCCGCGATGCGCGCCGCGCACGGCGAGGCGCGCGCCACCGACATCCTGCAGCGCTCGCCGCAGAACTCGGTGTTCTACCCGAGCCTGTCGGTCAAGGGCTCGCCGCAAGCCATTCGCGTGATTCGCCCGCTGGCGGCCGACCGCACGCTCATCGAGGCATGGAGCTTCAGGGCGACCGGCGCGCCCGCGCTGCTGTTCGAGCGCGCCATGAGCTACAACCGCCTCGTGTTCTCGCCGATGTCGGTGGTGGCGCACGACGACGTGCACCTGTTCGAGAGCATCCAGCAGGGCCTGCGCGCCGGCGGCAACGAGTGGGTGAGCCTGCACCGCAACCACGACCCGGCCGAGACGCAGCACGCCACGGTGACCACCAACGGCACCAACGAGCTGCTGATGCGCAACCAGTTCCGCGCCTGGGCCAAGGCCATGGAGGCCACCGCATGACCGACCCGCGCGATTTCGCCGCCCACGAGGCGGCCCTGCTCGACGAGCGGCGGCTGGACGAATGGCTGGCCCTGTTCGCCGCCGACGGCCACTACTGGGTGCCGCTGCTCGGCGCGGCGCAGGCCGACCCGTTCTCGCACAACTCGCTGGCCTACGAAGACCGGCTGCTGCTGCAGCTGCGCGTGGAACGGCTGAAGAACCCGCGCGCGCATTCGCAACACCCGGCCAGCCACAGCCAGCATGTGCTGCAGCCCTCGCGCATCGAACACGAAAGCGACGGCGAGGTGCGCCTGCGCACGCCCTTCCTCTACGTGGAGGCGCGTGGCGAAGCGCAGGTGCTGCTGAGCGGCACCGCGCGCCACCACCTGGTTCGCGCACCGGGCGGCTGGTCGATCCGCGAGAAGCGCATCGACCTGCTCAACGCCGCGCGCGCGTTGCCGGCCATCCAGTTGTTCATCTGATTCGAGTTACCCGTTCATTTCCACCATCCTCACCGGAGCTACGACATGAAGAGCCTGATGCAGACCTTGACACGCGGCGCACTCGCCGCGGCGCTGACCGCCTGTGGTGTGGCGAGCGCGCTGGCGGCCGACCTGAAGGTCGGCCTCAGCGTCTCGCTGTCGGGGCCCAACTCCTCGCTGGGCGTGCCCTACGCCAAGGGCATGCAGGCCGCGCTGGCCTACAAGGGCGAGGTGAACGGGCGCAAGGTGCAGCTCATCGTGCTGGACGACGGCTCCGACCCGACCACGGCCGGGCGCAACGCGCGCAAGCTCATCGAGGAAGAAAAGGTCGATGTGCTCATGGGCACCTCGGGCGTGCCCGCCGCCATCGCCATGGCGCAGGTGGGCAAGGAAGCGAAGACGCCGATGATCGGCCTCACGCCCATCCTGCTCGACCCCAACGAGAACCCGTGGGTGATGACGGTGGCGCAGCCCACGCAGCTGATGATCGACGCGGTGGTCGAGCGCATGAAGCGCAACAACGTGAAGACGGTCGGCTACATCGGCTTTTCCGACGCCTGGGGCGACCTGGTGTACGACGCGCTCATGAAGGCCGCGCCCGGCGCCGGCATCAAGGTGGTGAGCAACGAGCGCTATGCGCGCGCCGACGCGTCGGTCACCGGACAGGTGCTGAAGATCGTCGCGCTGCGGCCGGACGCGGTGATGACCGGCGGCGCCGGCACGCCCGGCGCGCTGCCGTTCCTGGCGCTGCAGGAGCGCGGCTTCAAGGGCGGCGTGTACGGCCAGCACGGCCTGATCAACCCCGACTTCGTGCGCGTGGTCGGCGCGGCGGGGCAGAACGCGCTGATGCCCACCGGCCCGGTGATCGTGGCCGAGCAGCTGCCCGACGGCTACCCCACCAAGAAGATCGCGACCGACTTCCGCGCCGTGTTCCAGAAGGTCAACAACGCGCCGACGAGCGACGCCTTCTCGGCCTATTCGTTCGACGGCTGGCTGGTGTTCGCCGACGCGGCCTCGCGCGCCATGAAGAAGGCCGAGCCGGGCACGCCCGAGTTCCGCGTGGCGCTGCGCGACGCCATCTTCAGCACCAAGGAAGTGGTGGGCACGCACGGCGTGTACACCTTCAAGCCCGGCAGCCTCTACGGCGTGGACGAACGCGCCCGGGTGATCGTCAAGCTCGACAACGGCCAATGGAAGCTCGCACCTTGAACCGCACGCCTTCGTTTTTTCCCGGGAGGGCCGCGCGATGACATGGGACGTGGCACTCATTCTTCTCACCGACGGCCTGGCCAACGGCGCCGTCTACCTGCTGGCCGGCCTGGGGCTGGTGCTGATCTTCTCGGTCACGCGGGTGGTGTTCGTGCCCTTCGGCGACATCGCGGCCTTCGCGGCGCTGTCGCTCGCGGCCTTCGAGACCGACCGCGTGCCGCCGACCATCGGCATGGTGGCGGTGCTGGCGGCGCTGGCGCTGGCCACCGAAATCGGCAGCCTGCTGCGCCGCGGCGAGACCGCGCGCATTCCCAGGGCGGTGCTGATGTGGGGCGTGCTGCCGGCCATTCCGTGCGTGCTGGCGTGGCTGGCCGCGCGGCCCGGCGTGCCGGTGGCGGTGCACATCGCGGTGGCCGTGCTGCTGGTGGTGCCCATTGCGCCGCTGCTGGCGCGCGTGGTGTTCCAGCCGATCGCGGATGCGTCGGTGCTGGTGCTGCTCATCGTGTCGCTGGCGCTGCACTTTCTGCTTTCGGGCCTCGGGCTGCTCTTCTTCGGGCCTGAAGGCTCGCGCACCACGCCGCTCACCAGCGCCGTGTTCACGCTGGGCGACGGCTTCACGGTCAGCGGCCAGGTGGTGCTGATGGTGGGGGCGGCCATCGTGCTCAGCGGGTTGTTCTTCCTGGTGTTCGAGCGCACGGTGGCCGGCAAGGCGCTGCGCGCCACGGCGGTGAACCGCGTGGGCGCGCGGCTGGTCGGCATCCGGCCGGTGCGCACCGCGCTGCTGGCCTACGGCTGCGCGTCGCTGCTGGCGGGGCTCATCGGCGTGCTCATCGCGCCGGTGACCACCATGTACTACGACTCGGGCTTCATCATCGGCCTGAAGGCCTTCGTGGCCGCCATCATCGGCGGGCTGGTGAGCTACCCGATGACGGCCGTGGGCGCGCTCGCGGTCGGGGTGGTCGAAAGCTTCGCCTCGTTCTGGAGCGGCGCGCTGAAGGACGTGATCGTCTTCAGCCTGCTGATCCCGGTGCTCATGCTGCGCTCCTTCATGGCCGTGCACGCCGAAGAGGAAGAAGACGAGGTGGACCAATGAGCCCGAACCTGAATCCGAACCGCAAACGCATGGCGTGGGTGGCCGGCGTCGTCGTCGTGCTGGCGCTGGTGCCGGTGGTGGCGGGCAGCTTCACCGTCTCGCTGCTCAACGACATCGGCATCGGCGCGCTGGTGGCGCTGGGGCTGGTGCTGCTCACGGGCGTGGGCGGCGCCACGTCGTTCGGGCAGGCGGCCTTCGTGGGCATCGCGGCCTATGCCACGGCCTGGCTCACGACCACGCAGGGCATGTCGCCATGGATCGGCCTGCTGTTCGCGCTGCTGCTCACGGGCCTGTCGGCGCTGGCCATCGGCATGCTCACGCTGCGCCTGGGCGGGCACTTTCTGCCGCTGAGCACCATCGCGTGGGGCCTGTCGATCGCGATGCTGTTCGGCAACGTCGACGCGCTGGGGCGTCACACGGGGCTGTCGAACATTCCGGCGCTGCAGGTCGCGGGCTGGTCGCTGGCCGACCCGCGCGCGATGTACTACCTGATCTGGGTGGTGGTGGGGCTGGCCTGCCTGTTCAGCCACAACCTGCTGCAGTCGCGCCCCGGCCGCGCGATTCGCGGGCTGCGCGGCGGCGCCACGCTGCTGGCGAGCGTGGGGGCCGACGCATACCGCGTGCGGCTGTCGCTGTTCGTCACGGCCGCGCTGTTCGCGGGGCTGGCGGGCTGGCTCTACGCGCACATGAACCGCTTCGTGAGCCCCTCGCCTTTCGACGTGCGTGCCAGCATCGAGTACCTGCTGATGGCCGTGGCCGGCGGGCTCGGGCAGCTGGCGGGCGCGCTGGTGGGCGCCGCGCTGGTGCTGGTGCTGAAGAACGGCCTGCAGGACGTGCTGCCCATGCTCACTCAGCGCGCCGGCCAGCTGGAGGCCGTGGCCTTTGCGGCGCTGTTCATCCTGCTGCTGCACTTCGCGCGCGGCGGCGTGATGGGGCTTTTGCGCGGATGGCGGCGGCGCTGGACGCAGCGTCGTGGCACCACGCAGGGGCCGTCGCGCCACGACGCGGCGCCGGTCGCGCCGCTGGCGCACCGCACGCTGCCCGAGCGGGGCTCGCAGGTGCTGTCGGTGAACGGCGCGGTCAAGCGCTTCGGCGGGCTGGTGGCGGTGAACGACGTGAGCTTCGACGTGAAGGCCGGCGAAATCGTCGGGCTCATCGGGCCCAACGGCGCGGGCAAGTCGACCATGTTCAACCTGCTGACCTGCACGCTGCCGATGAGCGCGGGCCAGGTGCGCTTCCTGGACCACGACATCGCGGGCATGCCGCAGCGCGCGGTGGCGCGCCTGGGGCTGGCGCGCACCTTCCAGCACGTGAAGCTGCGCCCGCACATGAGCCTGCTGGACAACGTGGCGCTGGGCGCGCATTCGCGCACGCGCTCGGGCATCCTGAAGGCGGGGCTGCGGCTGGACCGCGCGGAAGAGCAGCAGATCTTGCAGGAGGCGCAGCGCCAGCTCGACCGCATCGGCCTGGGCGACCGCGCGCACGAGCTGGCGGGCAGCCTGCCGCTGGGCACGCAGCGCATCCTGGAAATCGCGCGCGCGCTGGCCGCCGACCCGGTGCTGCTGGTGCTCGACGAGCCCGCGGCCGGCCTGCGCCGCAAGGAAAAGATGGCGCTCGGCGACCTGCTGCGCAAGCTGCGCGAGGAGGGCGTGACCATCCTCATCGTCGAACACGACATGGACTTCGTGATGAAACTGGTGGACCGGCTGGTGGTGATGAACTTCGGCTCCAAGCTCGTGGAGGGCGTGCCGTCGGCGGTGCGCGCCGACGAACGTGTGCAGGCGGCGTACCTGGGGAGCGTCGTATGAGCGCCGCACGGCCGCCCCAAGGCGCAGGCCCCCTTCAGGGGGAAGGAGAAGTACACGAAGTGACGAGCCTGGGGGAAACGAAATGACAGCGATGCTGGAAATTGGCGACCTGCACGTGTCCTACGGGCAGGTGGAGGCGGTGCGCGGCGTGTCGCTGGATTTGCAGCCGGGCCAGATCATCTCGGTGATCGGCCCCAACGGCGCGGGCAAGACCACGCTGCTGGCCGCGGCCATGGGCCTGCTGCCGTGCAAGGGCACGCTGCGCTTCGAGGGCGAAGACCTGCAGGGGCTGGACGTGGAGGCCCGCGTGGAGCGCGGCCTGTGCCTGGTGCCCGAGAAGCGCGAGCTGTTCGGCGAGCTCACCGTGCTCGACAACCTGCAGCTGGGCGCCTACGCCAAGCGCCTGCGCGGCGATGCCATGAAGAAGCGGCTGCAGTCGGTGTACGACCGCTTTCCGCGGCTGGCCGAGCGCAGGTCGCAACGCGCCGACACGCTCTCGGGCGGCGAGCGGCAGATGCTGGCCGTGGGGCGCGCGCTGATGTCCGCGCCGCGCCTGCTGATGCTCGACGAGCCCAGCCTGGGGCTGGCGCCGCTGATCGTGCGCGACATTCTCACCATCGTGCGCAAGCTGCGCGACGACGGCGTGTCCATCCTGCTGGTGGAGCAGAACGCGCGCGCCGCGCTCGAAAGCTCCGACCAGGGCTATGTGCTGGAAACCGGCGAGATCGCGCTGTCGGGTGCTTCGGCCGAACTGGCCAGCGACCCGCGCGTGCAGGCCACCTACCTGGGCGGAGGCACGCACGATGACGAATGACCCGCGCGCCGTGCCGCCCGCGCAGCGCACGCTGCCCGACATGCTGCGGCGGCAGGCCGCGTTGTTCGGCGCGCGCGGGCTACTGCGCATCGCTGGCCAGGCGTGGACGCATGCCGATGCGGCGCAGGCGGCGGCTGTGCGCGCCGGTGCCTTGGCGGCCGCCGGCGTGGCGCGCGGCGACCGCGTGGCCGTGATGTGCGGCAACCGCATCGAGTTCGTCGAGAGCTTCCTGGGCGCGGGCTGGATGGGCGCGGCGGTGGTGCCGGTGAACACGGCGTCGATGGGGCCGCAGCTCGAGTACTTCCTGGTCGACAGCGAGGCGAAGCTGCTGGTGATCGAGGCGGGCTTCGTGGAGCGGCTGGCCACGGCCGACCTGTCACGCACCGCGTTGCGCGAGATCTGGGTGGTGGGCGACGCGCCGGCCTTGGGGTGGCAGGCGCCCGCCGGCGTGCGCGTGGTGCCGTACCCGCAAGGTGCACAGCCTGCGGAGCCGGCGCCCGTGCAGCCGGGCGACCCGATCGCCATCCTCTACACCTCGGGCACCACCGGTCCGGCCAAGGGCGTGGTGTGCCCGCACGCGCAGTACTTCTGGTGGGGCGTGAACAGCGCGGAGGTGCTCGGCGTGGGCGCGCAGGACGTGCTGTGCACCACGCTGCCGCTGTTTCACATCAACGCGCTCAACACCTTCGCGCAGGCCGCGCTGACGGGGGCCGAGGTGGTGTTCGAGTCGCGCTTCTCGGCCTCGGGCTTCTGGCCGTCGATGCGCGCGAGCGGCGCGACGGTGGTGTACCTGCTGGGCGCGATGGTGCCCATACTGCTCGCGCAGCCCGAAGGCCCCGGCGAGCGCGGGCACCGCGTGCGCATCGGCCTCGGGCCCGGCGTGCCGGCGGCCGCGGGCGCTGCTTTCAAGGCGCGCACCCGCGTGCACCTGCTGGAGGGCTACGGCTCCACCGAGACCAACTTCGCCATTGCCACCGCGCCGGATTCGCCGCGCGGCGGCGTCATGGGTTGGCTGCGCCCGGGCTTCGACGCGCGCGTGGCCGACGAGGACGACGTGGCGCTGCCGCCGGGCGAGGCCGGCGAACTGCTGTTGCGCGCCGACGAACCCCACGCCTTCGCGAGCGGCTACTTCAACATGCCGCACAAGACCGTGGAGGCCTGGCGCAACCTGTGGTTCCACACCGGCGACCGCGTGGTGCGCGACGCCGACGGCGCCTTTCGCTTCGTCGACCGCATCAAGGACGCGATTCGCCGGCGCGGCGAGAACATCTCGTCCTTCGAGGTCGAGCAGGTGCTGCTGAGCCACCCGGGCGTGGGTTCGTGCGCGGTGTACCCGGTGCGCTCCGAGCTGGCCGAGGACGAGGTGATGGCCGCGCTGGTGCCGCGCGAAGGCGCGCAGGTGGACCCGGCCGAGCTCGCGCGTTTCTGCGAAGGGCGGCTGCCGTACTTCGCGGTGCCGCGCTACATCGACGTGCTGGCCGACCTGCCGCGCACCGAGAACGGCAAGGTGCAGAAGTTCAAGCTGCGCGAGCGCGGCGTGGGGCCGCGCACGTGGGACGGCAAGCCCGCGAGGGCCTGAGCGGGCGGCTCGGGGCGGCTCGAGACAGGCCGCAGGGAGCGTTGCGTTAAAATAATTCAGAACTAAACCATTCAGGTATGCAAACAAATTCACTGACCAGCCGCCATGCCCTCGTGACCGGTGCCGCGCGCGGCATCGGCGCCGAGATTGCCCGCACCCTGGCCGCCGAAGGCGCCGTGCTGACGCTGCTGGGCCGCGACCGCGAGGCCCTGCAGCGCGTGGCCGATTCGCTCATCGGCAGCGGCCACGGCGTGGCAACGGCCGACGTGGCCGACCCCGACGCGGTGCAGACCGCCTTCGCCGAGGCGCGCGCGGCGCGCGGGCCGGTCGCGGTGCTCGTCAACAACGCGGGCGCCGCCGAGAGCGCCCCCTTCTTGAAGACCTCTTTCGAACTCTGGCAGCGCATGCTGTCGGTCAACCTCACCGGCAGCTTCCTGTGCGCGCAGGCCGCGCTGCCCGACATGCTGGACACCGGCTGGGGCCGCATCGTCAACATCGCCAGCACCGCGGGGCAGAAGGGCTACGCCTACGTGGCGGCCTACACCGCGGCCAAGCACGGCGTGGTCGGCCTCACGCGCTCGCTGGCGCTGGAGGTGGCGCGCAAGGGCATCACCGTGAACGCCGTGTGCCCGGGCTACACCGACACCGACATCCTGCGCAACAGCGTGGCCAACGTGGTCGGCAAGACCGGGCGCAGCGAGGCCGACGCGCTGGCGGAGTTCTCCAGCGTGAACCCGCAGAAGCGCATCGTGCAGCCCACCGAGGTGGCCGATGCGGTGCGCTGGCTGTGTGGCGAGGGCGCCGCGTCGGTCACGGGCCAGTCGATCTCGGTGTCCGGCGGGGAAGTGACATGACGCGCGGCGACGCATCGCACGCCGCGCTGAGCGACGCCGAAGAGCTGGGCCACGAGGCCCGCGCCGGCCACGAAGACCACGCCATGCTCAAGCTGTGGCTGCGCATGCTGGCCAGCACCACGCAGATCGAGGCCGAAATCCGGCGCCGGCTGCGCGAGCGCTTCGGCATTTCGCTGGCGCGCTTCGACTACATGGCGCAGCTCTACCGCTACAAGGACGGCCTGAAGATGCGCGTGCTCTCGCGCTACCTGATGGTCACCGGCGGCAACGTCACCGGCCTCACCGACGAGCTGGAGCGCGAAGGCATGGTGGCGCGCGCGCCCAGCCCCGACGACCGCCGCGCGTGGATCGTGAGCCTCACGCCCGCCGGCCGCCGCACCTTCGAGACCATGGCCAGCGAGCACGAGCAGTGGATCCTGGAGATGTTCTCGGGGCTCGACATGAAGACGGTGAAACAGCTGCACACGCAGCTGGGCCTGCTGCGCGTGCATGTGATGCGCGGCGAGCCTTCGGGAGAGGAAGGCTGAGCATGAGCGAACAAGGCATCAGCAGCGAAAGCCAAGGCGACAGCCAGGGCGACAACCAGGGTGACTCGGCCGCGCACGTCGACCTGGCCGCCCCCAGCAGCGAGTTCCGCCGCCCGCGGCTGATTCGCTTCTCGGACTGCGACCCGGCGGGCATCGTCTTCTACCCGCAGTACTTCGTCATGCTCAACGGCCTGATCGAAGACTGGGTGAACGACGGCCTGGGCCTCAGCTACCACGGCCTGGTCGCGCAGCGCCGCATCGGCCTGCCGACCGTGAAGCTCGACGTGGCCTTTCGCGCCGTGAGCCGCATGGGCGACGCAGTGACGCTGGGCCTGGCCGTGCAGCGGCTGGGCTCGCGCTCGATGACGCTGGCGGTGCGCTGCTTCGGCGCGCAGACCGGCGAAGTGCGCATGCAGATGACGCAGGTGATCGTGACCACTTCGCTGGAAACGCACCGCGCCATCGCCATTCCGCCGGACATGCGCGCGGCCATCCTGCGCGACGCGCCCGAGCTGGGCTAAGGGCGGGTGGCCTGAAGGCCGTTGCCTGGTTGCGTGGGCTACGTGAGCGTGCCTGGCACCGTGTCCTCGAAACCGAGCTTGAGCTTGGCGATCTTTTCCCGGCCGGCATCGGTGATGGCCAGCACCGTGGCGGACTCGGGCAGCACGCTGCGCTCCCTGCCGAAGAAGTCCGGCTTGATCTCCGCGTGCAGCAGGCCGACGGCGGCCAGCCTGGAGATGCGGACGATCTCGGTCTTGTTCCGCGTCTCCAGGGGAAGAGATGCGGTGTCGAGCTGGCAGAGGTAGTCGAGCGGCATGGGATGAATTCGTTAGTTTCGCTATTCTCCAAAAATGTGAACTTTAGTGCAACGAATTAAAGAATTGAATGTGAAAGTCGAGGCTGACAGCTGACACGACAGTGCAACGGTCGGCCACAGAATGAAGGCCCTCATCACCTCGAGCGCCCGACACGACAGACACCGTCGAAGGCGCCCCGCCCATGCTGACCTGCGCAATCCAGAAGACCGGCTACGACTACCAGCAGACCGACCCCCAGGGCGCAACCGACTTGGTCGCCTTCATGGCCGCCATCGATGCCTTTCCCTGGGCCGAGCAGCACCGCGAGTGGGACGAGCAGCAGGACGGCCCCTTGCCCGCCGTGGTGCTGCGCAACGAGCCCGACCGGCGCGAGCTGTGGGTCACGGCGCTGGGCAGCGACCGCGCGGGTAGCTACCAGTTGCAGGCCGTGTCGATGCAGATGCGCAAGGGCTTCTTCGGCAAGGCCAAGCTGGAGCAGGACGCCACGGTGGTCGACGCGCGCAGCCGCGCCGAGGTCGACCGGCTCTGCGAGCTTTTCTGCGACGGCCAGTACGAGGCCTTCGACCGCGAAGTGGCCCGGCTCGTCGCGCGCGACAGCGACGACTAGAGCTGCCGCCCGCTCAGCGCGGGGAGGCGAGGCAAACAGGGCCCCTGCGGCCCCGGGCCCGTATGGCACGATCCGCGCATGCATGAGCCGTCCCGCCGTATTCCGTATCGCACCTGGCCCGGCGCGTTCGCCCTTCTCCTCGCCATTGCCGTCTACGTGGGCGGCCTCGTTTTCTGGGACCGCCACACGCCCGGCAACCGGCCGCTGGAAGCCGGCGAAACGGTGGCCGTCGGCCAGGCCCGCTTCACGCCCGCCGAAGGCTGGCAGATGGACGTGTCGCGCTCCAGGGCCGGCCGCTCGCTCATGCTGTTCAAGGGCGCGCACAAGTTCCTCGTCACCACGGGCCAGTGGGCGGGCGGCGCCGACGGGCCCATGGTGCGGCAGCAGCGGCTCATGGAGCGCGGCCAGGGCCTGACCATCGAAGGGGACGTGTCCGACTTTGTCACCTCCTGGGGCCTGCAGGGCAAGACCTTCGCGTACTACGGCGCCAAGCTGGCGGGACGCTTCTGGCAGGTGGTCGACCAGCCGCGCAAGTCGCTGGTGCAGATCGATTTCTACGGCGCCAACGACGGGCTGGAAGAAGCGCAGGCCGACGCCCGGCGCATGCTCGACTCGATGGACCTGGAGGCGGAGGCCGAATGAGCACGCCTGTCTTCGAGCAAGAACAGGGCGATGCCCTGCAGGACCACGGGCAGGGTCAAGGCGTCTGGCCGGTCGGCACCGACTCCTTCTTCCAGCCGCGGCGCGCGGCCTTCTGGGTGCTGGCGGCGCTGATCGTCAATGGGCTGTTCTACACGGTGCACATGTTCTCCATGGGGTTCCGGGTGGTGCCGGTGACGGCGTTTCTCGGACTCCTGGCGTGGGGCTTGTACACGCTGTTTTTCTGCCTGGCCTTTCGCACGCTGGACCTGCTCGAACAGCACCCGCCCGAGGGCTACGTGCTGGCCTTTGCCTGGGGCGGGCTGGGCGCGGTGTACTTCGCGGCGCCGGCCAACATCGCCATCCAGAGCCTGTGCGCCAAGCTGGTGTCGCCCGAGTTCGTGGCGGTGTGGGGGCCGGCCATTGCGGGGCCGGTCACCGAAGAGTTCCTGAAGCTCGCGGGCGTGATCCTGCTGGTGCTGGTGGCGCGCAACCAGTTCGAAACGTACCTGTCGGTGCTCATCGTGGGCGCGATGGCGGGGCTGGGTTTTCAGGTGATCGAGAACCTGAGCTACACCGTCAACGCGTCGATGCACTTCCCGCTGGAAAACCAGGTGTACCCGGTGCTGCTGAACCTGCTGACGCGCGGCCTGCTGAGCGGCCTGTGGAGCCATGCGGCCTACACCACCATCGCCTCCTTCGGCGTGGCCTGGTACCTGCTGCACCCCGAGCGCTCGAGGGCGGTGCGCATCGCGGTGGCCTTCCTGTGCTTCGCGCTGGCGTGGGCCATGCACTTCGTGTGGAACTCGCCGTGGCTGGAAGACCTGTTCGACGGCGGCTACGGCCAGATGGCCATTCTTCTGGCCGTGAAGGGCATTCCCGTGGTGATTGCGGCGGGCATCTTCTGGCGCGTGGCCGCGCGCGAGAACGGCGCCTACCTGCACGCGCTGGCGGCGTGGTTCGTGCCGGAGCGCGAGCTGATCCGCGACGACGAATGGGTGCGCCTGGGCGACCCGCTGGCGCGCTACAAGGTGCGCCGCGACATGGGCTGGCGCTTCGGGCTGCGCGCCCGGCGCCTGAAGGCACAGCTGCAGCGCGAGCAGATGCGGCTGATCCGCAAGGCCGCAACCTATGGGCGCGGCGTGCAAACGCTGCGCCACGAGGTCGCGGTGCGGCGCCTGCGCGCCAGGCTGGAGCCGCTCATTGCCGCGGCGCCCGCGCAGGCCTGAGCCGGTCCACACGACGAAGCCCGACACGCTTTCCGCATGGACTCGCTCATCGCCGCCTCCGCCCGCGCACTGGCCGCGGGCGATGCGCTGGGCGCGCTCAAGCGCGTGGCGCTGCGCGACGATCCGCCCGCGCTGGCGCTGCGCGGCATCGCGATGGCGCAACTCGGCGAGCTCACCCGCGCGCGCGAGCTGTTGCGGCGCGCCGCCAGCGGCTTCGGCGCGCATGAAGAACTGGCGCGCGCACGCTGCGTCGTCGCCGAGGCCGAGGTGGCACTGGCGATGCGCGACCTCGGCGGCACTCCACGCGCGCTCGAAGCGGCCGCCCATGCGCTGGAGGCGCGCGCTGACCATGCCAACGCGCTGCAGGCGCGGCTGATCGCGGCGCGCCGGCTGCTGCTGCTCGGGCGGCTCGAAGCGGCTTCGGCCGCGCTGGCACGGCTCGACGCACGCGGCCTGCCGCCGGCCTTGGCCGCCGTGGCCGAGCTGAGCGCCGCCGAGCTCGCGCTGCGTTCGCTGCGCATTGACACCGCACGCACCGCGCTCGCGCGCGCCCAGGAGGCCGCCGAGCGCGCCCGCGTGCCGGCGCTGCTGGCAGAGGTGGCGGAAATGCGCGCCGTGCTCGAGCGCCCCGCCGCCCGGCGGCTGTGCCGTGGCAGCGAGCAGGTGCTGCGGCTCGACGAGGTGGCGGCGCTGCTCGGCTCCGGCGCGCTGGTGGTCGATGCCTGCCGCCGCGCGGTCGGAACAGGCAAGGGTGCAGAGGCCACCTGGCAGTCGCTCGCCCGGCGGCCGGTGCTGTTCGCGTTGGCCCGCGCGCTGGCCGAGGCGTGGCCCGGCGACGTCGAGCGCGAGGCGCTGATTGCCGACGCATTCCGCACCCGCCACCCCGACGAAACGCACCGTGCGCGCCTGCGCGTCGAAATCGGCCGGCTGCGCGCGCTGGTCAAGCCCATGGCGCGCGTGGAGGCGACGCCGCGCGGCTTCGCACTCGTGCCGCACGCCTCAGGGTTGGTGCCGCACGCCCCGGGGTTGGTGCCACACGCCGCGGGGCTCGTGCCAGGCGGCACGCGCGACGTGGTCGTGCTCGCGCCGCCCATCGACGGTGAGCAGGGCGCGCTGGTGGCGCTGCTGTCCGACGGCGCGGCGTGGTCGACCTCGGCGCTCGCGCTGGCGCTGGACGCCAGCCAGCGCACGGTGCAGCGCGCGCTGGCCGAGCTGGAGGCCGAGGGCCGCGTGCGCGCCATCGGCCAGGCGCGGGCGCGGCGCTGGCTGGCGCCGCCGCTGGCGGGATTCACGACGATCTTGTTACTCCCCGCTGCGCTGCCTATTGAATAGAGTTGTCTCCAGGCGCCGATCCACGGCGCACCACCAGGAGCCAACGATGACCTGCAACACAACCACGGACAGCCGCGAGGCCGCCTCCTTCGCTTCAGACCTCTCGGAATCTTCCGCCCCGTGCCAGGCCGCGGAAATCGTGCGCGAGTACGGTCCCTTCGCCCGCAGCGACAGCGATAGCGGCAGCGGCACCGAGACCGGCAGCGTGAACGGCGTCACCCACGACGGCCAACGCGTCTGGGCCGCGCTGGGCGCGCAACTGCTCGCCTTCGACCCCGCCAGCGGCGAACCCGTGCGCACGCTCGACCTCGCCTGCGACGCCGGGACCGCCTTCGACGGCAAACACCTCTACCAGATCGCCGATTCGCGCATCGACAAGATCGACCCCGCCAGCGGCGCCGTGCTGGCGTCGATTCCGGCGCCCGGCCGTGGCGGCGACTCGGGCCTCACCTGGGCCGAGGGCAGCCTGTGGGTGGGCGCCTACCGCGACCGCAAGATCCACCAGGTCGACCCCGAGACCGGCGCCGTGGTGCGCACCATCGAGTCGACCCGCTTCGTCACCGGCGTCACCTGGGTCGACGGCGAGCTGTGGCACGGCACCTGGGAAGGCGACGACAGCGACATCCGCCGCATCGACCCGAACAGCGGCGCCGTGCTGGCGCGCCTGCAGATGCCCAGCGGCGTGGGCGTGAGCGGGCTGGAGTCCGACGGGGCCGACCTGTTCTATTGCGGTGGCGGCGGCAGCGGCAAGGTGCGCGCGGTGCGCCGGCCGAAGACGGCGCGGACCTGATCCCGCCGGCATTCATCTGTCACAGGAGCAACACCATGAACACCACCATGACCGAAACAGGTACCGCCGGCCACGCCGTCGTCTCGAACGAGCGCTGGCTGGCCGAACGCCGCGCGCTGCTCGCGCGCGAGAAGGAACTGATGCGCCTGCACGACGAGCTCGCCCGCGAGCGTCGCGCGCTGCCGTGGGAGCGCGTGGACAAGCCCTATGTGTTCGACACGCCGCAGGGCCCGCGCACGCTGGCCGAGCTGTTCGGCGGCCGGCGCCAGTTGCTGGTGCAGCACTTCATGCTCGGCCCGGACTGGGCCGAAGGCTGCCCGAGCTGCAGCTACATGGCCGACCACGTCGACGGCATGAACGTGCACCTGGCGCAGCGCGACATCCAGTTCGTGGCCGTCTCGCGCGCGCCGCTGGCGCAGATCGAGCGCTTTCGCGCGCGCATGGGCTGGCGCTTCGACTGGGTGTCGTCGCACGGCAGCGACTTCAACTTCGACTTCGGCGTGAGCTTCACGCCCGAGCAGCTCGCGGCCGGGCCGGTTGGCTACAACTACCGCATGCAGTCGTTCCCGGGGCAGGAGGCGCCGGGCGTCAGCGTGTTCTACCGGAAAGACGCAGACGGGACGAACGACGCGGCCAGCGCCGGCGACGTCTTCCACACCTATTCCACCTATGGCCGCGGCGTGGAAGTGATGATGGGCGCCTACGCCCTGATGGACCTCGTGCCCGAGGGGCGCGGCGAACGCGAGGTGCCGCACAAGATGGAATGGGTGCGCCACCACGACCGCTACGCGCCGGCCGAGGGCGATGCCAAGGCGGCGGCCGGCGCCTGCTGCTCGCACCGCTGACGCGCAGCAACCTCGGCCTGTGAGACCTTCATGGCAAACCTGTGGCCATGGCTGGCGGTCGCCGGGGTCGGCGCGCTGCACGGGCTGAACCCGGCCACCGGCTGGATGCTCGCCGCCGCCGTGGGGCTGCGCTCGCGCGACCGGGCGCAGGCGCTGCGCGCGCTGCTGCCCCTCGCGCTCGGGCATGTCGCGTCGGTCGCGTGCGTGGCCGCCGCGGTGGTGCTCGGGCTGTCGATGGACCGGGTGCTGCTGCAGACGGTGGCGGGCGTGCTGCTGGTCGGCGTGGTGGGGTTGCACCTGGCAAGGCGCAGGGTGGGGCACATGCCGGGCCGGGCCCGTGGCGCCTCGGGCCACGCAGGCCTGGCAGGCCACGCGGGCCTGGCGCTCTGGTCTTTCATGATGTCCACCGCCCACGGCGCCGGCCTGATGCTGGTGCCCGCGCTGGTCCCGTTGTGCATGGGCGATGCGGCGGCGACGCGGCCGTTCGGCGCATCTGGCTCGCTGCTGCTGGCGCTCGCTGCCGTTAGCGTTCACTCCGCGGCGATGCTCGTGGTGACGGGGCTTGTCGCTCTCGGGGTGTGCCGCGGTGTCGACGCGGGCGCCGGCTGACTGCGGTTCTTCGCGAGAGCCCGCGAACCGGCGTTCAAGGCAACGCGTCAGCGGTAGAAGTTCGAAGGCGACGTCTTGAAGTGCCGCTTGAACATCGCGGCGAACGCGCTCGGGCTGGCGTACCCGCAGTCCAGCGCCACGTCGATGAGCTTGTCGCCCTCGGCGATCTTGCGCAGCGCGTGCAGCAGCCGCGCCTGCTCCCGCCATTGTGCGAAGGTCATGCCCGTCTGCTTCGCGAACAGCCGGTGCAGGGTTCGCTCGGCCACGCCGATCGAGCGCGCCCAGTCGGCCGCGCTCGATGCGTCCGAGGGCCGTCTCGACAAGGCATCGCAAATCGACCGCAGCCGGGCGTCGACGGGCATCGGCAGATGCAGCGGAATGGTGCTGGACACCCGCAGCTCGCAGACCAGCAGGTCCAGCAGCAGGGCGTCGCGGCCCTCGACGGCCTCGGTCGGCGAGATCCTGACCGCCTCGACCAGCAGCTCGCGCAGCAGCGGCGACACGTTGATGACGCAGCTGTCTTGCGGAAGGCTCGCGATCTTGCTCTCGTCGATGTAGGCGGTGCGCATCAGCACGTCGCCGGACATCGTCACGCTGTGCCGCAGCCCCGCGACCATCCACAGCGCCCGGTTCGGCGGCACGACCCAGGAGCCCACGTCCGAGTGCACCACCATCACGCCATCGGTCGCGTACAGCAGTTGCCCCCTCGGGTGGGTGTGCCAGCCGGTGGACGAGCCCGTGGGCCACATGCTTTCCATCACCGCGATGGCGCGTGGCAGGTTGTCGTAGTGCTGGTGCTCGTCCGTTGGATGCGGGTGCATGGCAGAAACTCTACAGCCACTGGCAGATCAGCGCGTGACTGCCTTTTCGCTTCGCCTTACGCTTGGGTTTTTGCCTCTTTCGCCGGTGTCGCCGGCATGTTCATGACTGTGAAATCTGCAACCCTCGGCGCCGCCGCTGCGCCGCTCATCGAGCCGAAAGCCCACGGCTTTCTCTTGCCCATTGTTGGTGGCGCGGCCTTCGCCCACCTGCTCAACGACCTGATCCAGGCGATGCTGCCGTCGATCTTTCCGTTGCTGAAGCAGAACTTTTCGCTCAGCTTCGGGCAGATCGGCCTCATCGCCCTCGTGTACCAGGTGACCGCCTCGCTGCTGCAGCCCTTGGTGGGCATGTACACCGACAAGCACCCGAAACCCTACCTGCTGCCCTCGGGCATGGTGATGACCTTGATAGGCGTTGCGCTGATCGCCGTCGCCGGTTCGTTCCCGATGCTGCTGGTGGCGGCGGCTGTGGTGGGCGTGGGTTCGGCCACCTTTCACCCCGAGGCCTCGCGCATCGCGCGCCTGGCGTCGGGCGGGCGGTTCGGCACGGCGCAATCGACCTTCCAGGTGGGTGGCAACACCGGCAGCGCCATCGGGCCGCTGCTTACGGCCGCCATCGTCATTCCGCACGGGCAGGGCGCGGTCGCGTGGTTCATGCTGGTGGCGGTGCTTGCGATTCTTGTGCTGTACCGCCTGACCGGCTGGGTGGTGCACCACGGACAAGCGAAGGCGAAAAGCCTTGCGCGCAGCCATGGTGAAGGCCTGTCGGGTCCGCAGATGATTCGCGCCGTGGTCGTCATCTGCATCCTGATGTTCGCAAAGTTCGTCTATATAGCGTCTTTCACGAATTACTTCACGTTCTATCTCATCGAGCGCTTCAACCTGAGCGTGCAGCAAAGCCAGCTGTGCCTGTTCATTTTCCTGGCCGCGGTGGCCGCCGGCACCTTCGCCGGCGGACCGGTGGGCGATCGCATCGGCCGCAAGGCGGTCATCTGGATCTCGTTTCTCGGCGTCGCGCCGTTCGCGCTCGCGCTGCCATACGCGGACCTGTTCTGGACGGCCGTGCTGGCGGTTGTCGTGGGCCTGGTGATGTCGTCGGCGTTTGCGGCGCTCGTGGTGTACGCGCAGGAGGCGGTGCCCGGCCGCGTGGGGCTGGTCTCGGGCCTGATGTTCGGCTTGATGTTCGGCATCGGCGGTATCGGCGCCGCCGGGCTTGGCGAACTGGCGGACGTGAAGGGCATCGTGTGGGTCTACGGCGTCACCTCGTTCCTGCCGCTGTTGGGGCTGGCGACCGCGTTTCTTCCCACGCCAGGGAAAAAGCCCCGGCCGGACTGAGCGAGGCCGGCGGGCACCGAAGACGCCGCCGAGGCGTCTCCCCAAACTGAGTACTTTTGCACCCATCGAGAAACATCGGTTACTTCTCGAAGCAGTTCAGGGTAGATGCCTCACAAGACCGTCATCTGCGACCCAACGCGAGTGAAAACGGGCCTTCCCGGGGACTCGGGAGGTACCCGTTATCGGGCATATCGCCAGTTGCTACGCGTACTTACATTTTTGACTTGCAAATTCGAAATCACGGCGTGTGGAGGAGCAAGCCATTGCTGTCGCACGTGGGCGCCTGCCCGATCAGGTAACGAAGGAACAAGTTGAAGCCATGAACAAGATTTTTCGGACCCTCTGGAATCCCACACTCGGCACCTGGGTCGCCGCCCCCGAAATCTCGCGCGGTCACGCGCGGTCTTCTTCGAAGTCTTCGTCCGGCACGCGTGCCGTGGCGATGGCCGTCGCGCTGGTATGCGCCGGGCCCGCATTGGCCGCGGGCGGCGCGGGCGGACAGCCCGTGGGCGAGCCGATGCTGCATGCGGGCGCCGGCGGCAGCGACGGCAACGGCGGCAGCGGCGGCCTCAACGATTCGACGTTGGGTGCCAGCGGCGGCAACGGCGGCGCTTCGACGCCGGCCGGTGTCTTGGCCGGCAGCGACGCGGTAAAGGGCACCTTCGCGAATGCCACGCCGGGCACCGGCGGTGCCGCAGGCACCACCAGCACCGCCGTGAGCCCGGGCGTGTTCCAGGGCGACAACGGCGCCGTGGGCCAGTCGCAAACCGGCGGCTTCGGCGCGGGCGATGGCTACGGTGGCGGCGGCGGCGGCGGCTTCCAGGGCGCGACGATTCCCACCAACACGACCTCGTCCACCGACAGCTACACCGGCGGCAACGGCGGCGCGGGCGGCCAGGGCTACTGGGCCGCGGGCGGCGGCGGTGCCGGCGGCTACGGCGCGATCCTGAACGGCGCGCTCGCCAGCTTCACCCACTCCGGCCCGGCCGTGGGCGGCGTGGGCGGCGCGGGCGGCGACGCCTTCTCGCAAGCCGGCGGGGGCGGCAGCGGCGGGGGCGGGTTCTATCTGAACGCGGCCACGCAAGGGCTCACCTTCACCAACCTCTGCCTCATCGCCGGTGGCGCAGGCGGCGTGGGCGGTGCCGGTGGCACCACGCTCACGCCCGCCCAGCTCAATGCGTCCGGCGGCGGCGGCGGCGCGGGCGGCATCGGCCTCACGCTGGCCGGCAGCGCCATCACCGTGAACAACGCGGCGCGCATCCTCGGCGGTGCCGGGGGCGCGGGCGGTGACGGCGGCGGCGGCGCCACGGGCAACGGCGCACCGGGCGCGGGCGGAGACGGCGGCATCGGCCTCTCGTCGCAGGGCGCCGGCGGCGCGGTCAGCAACACCGGCACCATCGCGGGCGGTGCAGGGGGCGCGGGCGGCCTCGCCAGCAACGGGGGCGCGGCGGGGGCAACGGGCGCGGGCGGCGTCGGCCTGCTGGGCTCGAACCTGGCGGTGACCAACAGCGGCACCATCGCCGGCGGGCTGGGCGGCGACGGCGTCACCCGCGCGTCGGCGGTCGAGTTCACGGCCGGCAGCAACAGCCTGACGCTGCAGACCGGCGCCGTGCTGACGGGCGCCATCGCCATCGACCCCGGCGCCACCGCCAGCGTCATTGCCGGCTCCGACGGGCTCACGGTGGGCAACGCCCTGCTGCTGGGCGGCACCGGCACCATCGACACCAACGGCAACAACCTGAGCTGGACCGGGCCCATCTCGGGCGCGGCCGACCTCATCAAGGCCGGCGCGGGCGTGCTCACGGTGAGTGGCGCCAACACCAACTCCGGCGCCACCAGCGTCGCGGCCGGCACCCTGCGCGCCGGCGCGACCAACACCTTCAGCAACGCCAGCGCCTTCAACGTGGCCAATGGCGCCACGCTCGACCTGGCCGGCTTCAGCCAGACCGTGGCCTCGCTCACCAACAGCGGCACCGTGTCGCTGGTGGGCACGGTGCCCGGCACCACGCTCACCGTGAACGGCCCGTGGGTGGGCAACGGCGGCACCCTGCGCCTGGGCACCGCGCTGGGCACGAGCACCAGCGTGAGCGACCGGCTGGTGCTCAGCGGCGCCACCGCCATCGCCAGCGGCACCACCAACGTGCAGATCGTCAACCTGGGCGGCCTGGGCGGGCTCACTGCCGGCAACGGCATCGAGGTGATCAGCGCCATCAACGGCGCGACCACCACCGCGCAGACCACCCGCAGCGCCTTCACCCTGGCCGGCGGCCACGTCGATGCCGGCGCCTACCAGTACCGGCTGTACGCGGCGGACGCCAGCGGCGCGGGCGAGAACTGGTACCTGCGCTCGACCGCGACCGTGACGCCGCCCGGAGGTGGCACAGGCACGGGCACGGGCACCGACCCCGGCACGCCCCTCGGCGCGGGCACCGGCGCGGGAACGGGGGCCGGCACCGGCACTGGCACGGGCACCGGCTTCGGCGGCATCGCTGTGCCCACGTACCGCAACGAAGTGGCGCTGTACGCCGCGCTGCCCGAGCAGGTGCGCCAGGCCGGCCTGGCGATGCTGGGCAACCTGCACCAGCGCGTGGGCGACGACGGTGCCAGCGGCGCCAACACCGCCTCGCCCGACCAGGGCTACCGCCAGGCGTGGGGCCGCGTCATCAGCACCGACCGCACCATCGGCCAGTCGGGCACCGTCAGCCCCACGAGCGAAGGGCGCCTCACGGGCTTCCAGGCCGGCACCGACCTGTGGGCCGACCCCAACTGGCGCGTGGGCGTGTACGTCGGCCAGCTCGACGGCACCATGAGCGTGACCGGCTTCGCCGGCGGCCTGCAGAACTACGGCGTGGGTTCCACCGACCTGCGCAACCAGTTCCTGGGCGCCTACGCCACCTGGAAGAACGACAGCGGCCTGTACGTCGACGGCGTGCTGCAGGCCGGGCGCCACCGCTACACCGCGCTGCCCACGCTGGGTTTCGCCAGCTCGGGCAAGGGCAACAGCCTGCTGGCGTCCATCGAGGTGGGCCAGTCGTTTCCCCTCGCGGAAAACTGGAGCATCGAGCCGCAGCTGCAGCTGGTGCACCAGCGCGTGAACCTGGACGACACCGGCATCGTCGGCGCCCTGGTGCAGCAGAACAGCCACGACGGCTGGCTGCTGCGCGCGGGCGTGCGCGTGAAGGGCGAGATCGCCACCAGCGCCGGCCTGCTGCAACCGTATGTGCGCGTGAACGTGTACCGCAGCGGTAGCGGCTCCGACGTGACCCGCTTCGTCGGCCCCGCGGCCTACACCGACATCGCCACCGCCACCGGCGGCACCAGCACCGAGCTGGCCGGCGGCGCCACCCTGCACCTGACGCAGAGCACCAGCCTCTATGCGGAGCTGGGCAAGCTGTGGTCGTCGAGCGGGGACGCGCGCATCAAGAGCGGGGTGAACGCGAGCGTGGGTGTGAAGGTGCGGTGGTAGGTGGGGCGATGACAGCAAAGCGCTGAGCGACAGGTCCTGCGCATCACTGCGCGGGCACTTGGATGAACCGCCCTCCCGCGTACACCAGCAGGCTGCCCGCCTGCTGCCGCGCGCCGACCACCTCGCCGAAGATCACCGTGTGCGATGCCACCGCCGTGGCCGTTGATACCCGGCAGTCGAACGCCGCGGCCCGGTTGCTCAGCACGGGCGCGCCCGAGTGCTGCGTGGTCCAGCCGTCGTCCCAGAAGCGGTCGGGCACCGCACCCGTGTTTGTGTTCATGCCGGCAAAGTCGCGCGCGATCTGCTCGTCGCCCGCCGACAGCACGCTCACGCCGAAGAAGCCCGCGCGAATCACGGCGGCGTGCGTTCTCGATGCCTTGTTGAGGCACACCAGCAGCGTGGGCGGCTCGGCCGAGACCGAGGTCACCGCCGTGGCCGTGCAACCCAGGAACCGGCCTTCGTCGAGCGTGGTGATCACGCACACGCCCGCCGCCAGCCTGCGCATGCTCGCCTTGAAGTCGTGGCCCAGCGCCTCGGGCGCCGCGGGGTGCGCGCGCGCGACGGTTGCCGCGAACAGCGGTGCCGCGACGTTCACAGCGCCACCAGCGGAATGCCGCCGTCCGCGCCCAGCAGCAAGCGGCCGTAGGCTTCCTTGCCGACTTCGGTGGTCACGTAGGCATGGCGCCCGGCGATCTCGCTGTCGCGCCAGAGCTTGTTCATGATGTTGGGCTCCGCGAAGGCACCCGCGCCGTTGGCCGTCATCAAGATGTCGAAGGCCTCCTTCACCAGCGCGAAGATGTGGCCGGTGTCGTTGCGCACGCGCCCGCGCTGCAGCAGCGACATCACCTCGCCGCGCGCGGCCGCGCCGTCGATGTCCGCGCAGGCGCGCTGCATCAGCAGGTAGGCCAGGTCGATCTTGGTGTCGGCCGAGGCCACGGCGAGCTGGTGCGTGGGCGAGTTCTTCGACTGCGCATAGGTCGTGTACGCCACCGGCTTGTTGGGCAGCCGCTCCAGCGTCAGGTCCATCATGGCGCGCCCCAGGCCCAGCTGCGCGCCCACCAGCACCAGCGCGGCGACCGGCACGAACACCATGTTGGCCAGCGGCTCCGTGTCCTGGTGCGGCGTGGCGAACCTGGCCTCCATCAGGTCGGCGAAGGTCTGGATGCGATGGTCGGGCACGAAGTGATCGACCACCACGATGGTGTTGCTGCCCGAGCCCTTCATGCCGGTGACGAACCACGTGTCTTCGATGGTCCATGCCGATGCCGGAATGAGGCCCAGCGCCGGCGTGAAGCCGCCCTCCTGATTCGGAAGGAACATGCCCAGCGTGCCCCAGTCGGCCGCGAACGAACCCGACGCATAGGCCCAGCGGCCGCTGACCCTGTAGCCGCCTTCCACGCGCTCGGCCTTGCTGCCCGGCGTGAAGATGCCGCAGCACTTGGCGTTCGGGTTCTGGCCGAACACCTCGTCCTGCGCGCGCTGCGAATAGGTGGTGGCGAACCAGGTGCACACGTTGAGCAGCGCGACCGCCCACGACGTGGAGCCGTCGCCGCGGCCCACCTCGGCCACCGTCTCCATCAAGGTGCGAAGGTTGGTGCCCAGGCCGCCGTAGCGCTTGGGCACCAGCAGCTTGAACAGGCCCGCCTGCTCGATGGCCTGCATGACGGCGGGCGCGACCTGGCGGTCTTCGGAGGTCTTGGCCGCGTGCTCGCGAATCAGCGGCACGAGGCGCGTGGCGCGCTCGATGATTTCGCGGTTCGGCCGTACCCACTCGTCGGCGTTGACCGACGGCTGCTTGCGGGGAGGAACGGCAGTGGCGGCTGTGGCCGATGCGGATGTAGCGGCTGCAGGGGGCTTGGCAATGGTGAGCATGTGGATTCCTCGAATGACGTGATGTACCCCGGGGCAAGGCGCCATGCCTTGCCCGGTTTCGTGAAATCGATGCGCATCGATGAGGTGAATCTAGCGCCGGGCCCACGGGCCGGCCACATCTGTTTCCCTACGTGCCAATGACGATTCGTCATCCTGACGGGATGTGCGATTCGCCGTGTGGATGGAGGGCCCGGTCGGGCAGGTGCGTATGAAGTGCCCTGTCGGGCACGTGCCGATGGTGCCGCGGCGCAACTGCCCCTATATTCGGCGACCCCGATTCACGCGAAACAAGAGGCAGGAGCGCACCGATGGTGGACACCTTCGATCGCCGGCCCGACCACCGCCCCGATCACCGGCCTGAAGTGGCCGAGAAGCGCCGCGTGCTCATGCGCGCGCGAATCCTGGATGCCACCGCGCGCACCTTCACCGAGCGGGTGAGCGCGTTTCCGGGCATCGAGGACGTGGCGCGCGAGGCGGGCATTTCGCGCGGTACCTTCTACCGTTACTTCGAGTCGCTGGACGCCGCGATGGTGGCCGCGGGCATCGCGACCAGCGACGCGCTCATGACCGACATCCTGCCGGTCTACGACTTCCTGAAGGAGCCCTGGCAGCGCTTCTCGGTCGGCTTCAGGCTGTACCTCGTGCGCTCGCTGCTCGACCCCAAGCACACCGAGTTCCTGATTCGCATGGACGTGTGGCCGCACGGCTCGCTGGTGGACAAGTACATGTCCGCCGACCTGGTGATGGGGCGCGACAGCGGGCAGTTCGAGGTGGAGAACGTCGAAGCCGCCACCGACTTCCTGAAGGGCGCCTCGGCCGGCACCATCCAGGCGGTGCGACGCGGCGTGGCCGAGCCCGAGGCTTACATCGACGCGGCCGTGCACATGGGGCTGCGCAGCCTGGGGTGCGACCTGGCGCTGTGCCGCAAGGGCGTGGAATTTTCTCGCGCGCACGTGGCGAGCCTCGAGTCTCATCGGACCTGACCGTGGTGTCTCTTGCGAGTCAAATACTTGCGTGTCGATCGATCGTTTACACATGGGATCCAGCATGACCACCGAGTCGCAGAGTTGGCCGTTCGACAGTCCGCCCAACGTGGCTTGTTTCACGGTGCGGTCCATCGTTGATGGCGAAAAGCCTGTGCTTATGGCATCACGCGATGCGGACGATGGAGGATGGCAGTTCCTGACGGGGGATGCTTTCCACATGGCCGAAGCAATGCTGGTCACTTTGGAGAGCATGGTCGCGCGGGACCAGACGCTGTTTGAGCTTGCGGCAATGCAGCCAGGCTGGATGGCTTGGCGTGAGGCGCTCGATGCTCCCTGGAGTCGCCAGGCGGAAGCCCAGCAAACTGACGAGTAAGGCAGCGGGCACAACGCTGGCACGACGCAGCCAAAACCGGCTATTCAGTTCGTCACTTAGATGAACCCCGTAACCCTTGGCCGAGGGAAGGACTTGTCTGTTTGCGCGTTTCGCTGCCCGCCCGCCTGCTCCAGGTGCTCCACAAACCCGTCGAAGGCATCCAACAAGGGCTGGAACCGCGCTGCACCGCCTTCCAGTTGGCCCAAGGCGTAGCAGGTCGCCTCCAGCGTGGACAGCTGGTCGGGCCCATGGGCTTTGCGGATACGGTAGTGCGAAGGCGGTAGGTTGCGCAGGGCCAAGCGGGGCAACTGTTGCAGTGGCGGGCTTTGGTAGAGCATCTTTCGGCTCTTGCGCCAAGTGCCGTCCAGCACGACCAGCCGCAGGCGTGACGGGGCTTGCGGCCATTCGGGCGGTAGCGGGGGGGGGAGCCGCAGGTCCGGGGCGGAATCTTGCAGGCTGTCGGGGTACAGCAGCAGCGTGTGCTTGCCGTCCTCCGGCCACACTGGCACGGCAAATGCCCCACCCACCACCAAGCGGCAATGCGCCAAGCTGAGGTGCAGCAGGCGGGCACTGCCTTTGGCTTCATGTACCTCTTGCGGGTGCTGCAGCACCAGCACCTCCACCGCGTGGGCGGTGGGCGCGACCCACTGGCAAATGCAGGCGCTGAGCGGGCGCAGGCAAGCAGTGCACTGGGGGCGTGGGACTGAGGCGGCGGACATGCTGAATTTTATTCAGCGTGCTTGGTCAAAAAAATGCTTGGAAGGAGATGTCTCTTGGCTTTGGCGCGGCGAGCTGGAGCTTTGGACAATGTTGAAAGACTGCAGTGGGCCCGTTCACGACGGCGGCTTGACCGGCTACAGTCGGCTAGGAGCAGTCGGTCATGAGCACCGGCTGTTAGCTCGCTTTCAGCGTATCTCAAGCAAACTACCGAGGTAGCTGAGCAGCCCGTCCACCTTGGGCAGCAACTGGCGGCTACGTGGCCAGACTAGATGAAGCGGCAGGCCGTCGATGGCAGCGTCCGGGAGGCGTTGAACCAGCCGACCGCTGGCCAGATGCTCCTCGACCAGCCAAGTCGCGAGTTGCGCAACGCCGCCACCCGCAAGCACCGTCTCGACCTGTGCTTCTCTATCGCAGACGATGATGCGCCCCTCAACAAAGCTGCGTTCTGCCGGTCCGCCGCCGTGCGTGACGAGCCAGGGATTGGCGCTTCCATCAGCACGACCGTAGGTCACCGCATCGTGCGTGGACAAATCGGCGATCGATTCCGGCGTGCCTCGGCGCTTCAGATAAGAAGGTGCCGCGCAGAAGATCAGCCTTTCGGTGCCAAGAAATCGATGTCCTAGGGCTGCTGGCCAGGTATCGGCCCCGCCAATGCGAATGCCTACGTCGATTCCCTCCTCGACGAGATCCACGAAACGGTCCGCGAAGGAGATGTGCGGTCGCACCCCCGGGTGCAGCTCGGCAAACCGCAGCAGCAACGGCAGCACCCGCATTCGACCAAACGTGGCCGGCACATGCGCCCGAAGCCGTCCGAAGGGTTCCGTCTTATCGGCTGCCAGCACCTGCTCGGCAACCTGTAGCTTTGAACACGTCAGTACGCGCGCATCGTCGACGGATGGGTCGAGGAGATCGGGTTGGATCCGGCGGCCTACGGCACGCATTCGATGCGGCGCACCAAAGCCTCGCTGGTTTATCGCCGAACCAAGAATCTGCGCGCAGTTCAGCTTTTGCTCGGACATACCAAGCTGGAAAGCACCGTGCGCTACCTCGGCATCGAGGTGGAAGAGGCGCTAGAGATAGCCGAGCAAACTGACGCGTGATGTTAGCGGCGCGCGCACAGCGGGCGTTTAAAAAGGCAAAATCCGGCCAGTACCAGCCATTCGTCCCCTCCCTCAAAAGAGGTTTGCGTAGTCGTTCAGGTCCTTGGCCAAATAGCCCTTGCCCACGAAATGCGCGCGGTCCCCCTGGGTAAAAGTCGGAGAGAACAGAACCATTTCCTTGGTCCAACCCTGCAGATGCCGGTGGTCTTTGGCAGCCAAAAAGCCCTCGACGTGCCTCTTGAACCCAGCAAGAGACTCGTTGGTGTGCGCGTCGGCCGAACGCTTGCACGACCCGAACCGTACGCGTTTGTTTGGCTCATCTAGCGCCACTACATCGATTTCCACGTTGCGAGTTGCATCCTTAGGACGGTTCCAGTAGCCCAGATGCACACTGGACAGGTCAAAGTCGCCCTTCCCCTTACGCGAGCACTCCTGATGCAGTTTCCGGATGAGCTTCTCGAAGGCGAAGCCTTCCACACTCAATAACCGCGGTCGCGCCAACTCAAGCGTCTTTTCTAGTGGCTTCAAGCGCGCCGCCTCCCGCGCCGGCTTAGCTACCGCCAGCCAGGCCTGCAGAAAATTGTCGGCAATGTAGTAGCGGGCGTTGCGGCTCTTGCCATCCGAGAACACTGGATTGAGCTTGGAAATCATTTCGTAGTTTGAGACGAGCTTGACCAGATACGCGCTGATTTGCGTCTTCTCTTCCGGCGCACCAACCCCTGCCAGCAACTCACCGTTACCGCAGCCGGCGTGCTCGGCCAGGAAGGTAAGCATGGAAAGGTACCGCCCCCGGAGCTCGCGCAGGAACCAAGTGTCGGCTTCCTCAGATAGCGGGCTCGAGCTCCGTAAGAACAATCTTGTCAGCAGTTCGTCGGCGAAATTCTCCGGCCCGACCTGGTAGAGGTCTTGCTCGAAGGCATCGTGATAGAACTTTGGCACCCCCTCGAAGAACGTCCATAGGGTGAGCCACTGAGAGGGCGCCAGCACATTCTGGCTACGGAAAACGTCCAGCAGGTCCTCGAAGTCCCAGTGGTCAAGTTTGATGCGCTGGGTCAGCCGGCCGTAGAGCGGCGCCCCCTTGTCTTCGAGAAGCTCGTTCATGTCGGCGTGCAGCGAGCCTAGAACGAACAAGCCGCCTTGCTTGATGTTGGAGCCGCGCAGCTTGTCGACCTCGGCCTGCAAGAAGGAGTTGAAGCTCTTCAACACCGCCCGGGTGAAGTACTGGAACTCGTCGATGACAACGACCAGACCCGCGCGGCATAGTTCGCCAATGGCCCGCGCCATGGAAGGAAAGTTCACCACCGTTGCGCTCAAGCTTTGCGCCAGGCTGTGCTCACAGTCCGCCAGCGAGCGCCGAAAAGCAGTCGCCACATCCCGCTCATCCGAGTCAGGGACCTGCATGTAGATGAGGCGCTGAGACAGAGAGGCATCGCCTTTGGCCAGCTGTGACAGCAAGGACGTCTTGCCAATTCGGCGGCGCCCTTCGATGCGGCAAAAGAACCAACGCCCTGCATGCACAATGCGGTTCAACTCTGATAGCGGCTCGGTCCGGCCGTAAAACTGCCACTCAGCCATGAGATTCATTTAAGGTAATTCATATTATCTTACATGATTTGACCCCTAAGTCATTGATTTAATGCCCGTTTTGCATTCGCGCCTGCATCGAAAAGCACGGAGCGTCAACTTAGCATGCGAACGTTGGGCTGGTGCCCCCACCTCACTCGCCCCCCTGAGGGACCGGTGCAGCCTGATGGCCCAGTCTGGCCCTTTGGTCAGCTCGGCGGCAGTAGCAGGATGCGGGCCAGGACCAGCATTCGACGGCTTGCTTCAATTCACACGAAGGCGCTGCAGGGGGCCGTCCGCCCGCGGCGCTTATGCGTAGCGCGCCCTTCAGACCTCATGTCGAACATCCGGCGGCGCCCGGTACACCAACACCTTCAGCGACCGCTCGTCGGAGATGTCGGGAAAGGTGCTTGGATTCGCCAGTCTTTCCATGAAATCCAGCTCTGGCGCCAGTTCGCTCATTTGCTCCTGCAGAAATTTGGGTCCCAGTTCTGGGGCATTGAGGCATAGCAGGACAACGCCATCGGGCTCCAGCAGGTCAGGCAAGCGCTTAATCAGCCGGGCGTAGTCCTTGGTCGCAACGAAACTTCCCTTTTGATAGCTCGGTGGGTCAACGATGACCAGCCCGTAGGGGCCTCCGCGCGTGATTTTCCCCCAAGAACTGAAAACGTCATGGGGGAGGAAGCTCGCGCCGGCGAGCACGCCGTTGGCGCGGTGGTTCTGTTGCCCCACGGCCAGAGCGCCCTTGCTCATGTCCAGGTTGGTGACGTGCCGGGCCCCTGCCTGCAATGCGACCACCGAGAACGCACAGGTGTAGGCAAACAGGTTGAGCACCTTGACGCGCCGGGCGTCTGGGCGCGCCTTCACAAACGCACGAACCAAGCGCCGACCTTCGGCCATGTCGAGAAACAGCCCGTGGTTCTGGCCCCGGCCCACGTTGACGCGATAGCGAGCATCCTCCTCGGTGACCCAATGCGGGTCGGGCAGAGAACCGCCCATGAGTTGTGTGCTGCTCTGGCCTTCATGCCGGCACTGAAACACCCATTGCAGCGTTTCACCCGGTGCCAACTGCGACCAGCGACGCTCCAATGCGGCGCCAATTGCAGCCAGTTCGCCGTCGGTCGCAGGCTTGAAGCTGGTCAACACCCAAACCGGCGGAAAAAAGTCCAGCGACAAGTGAGCGCACTCGGGATGAAGCCCACCGCGGCCGTGGAAGATGCGCTGCGCGTCCACGGGGGCGGACATTGATGCGATTGCGTCGAACAGGGGCTGCATAGCCTCTCATTCTGACCGGATATCGCGGTGGTCCTGGCCAAGACTTCATTGGGCGAACTGGACTGCCAAGCCTCGGAAGAGGCCGGAAGCACCAGAAGCACCAGAAGCATGCTGATAACGAGCACACCTGCTCCGTTTCGTTGGAGTTGATCTACCGGGGGCAAGCGGCTTTTCGCGGGCGCTCGGACGGCGTTCGACTTTCCAGCCCCTGCCCAATCTGTGGAGACAAGTCGCTTTGCCGATACGGGGAGCGTTGCCAGCGCACAGGGTGCGCGCCCCGGCTTCGTCGGACGAGGAGCGCAGTGGGCACGGTGCTCGTCGTGCCTCTCGTATGAGCCTCCTCGGGTTTAGTACCTGAGTGGTGGCAAGCCGTTCCGCTGTCCAACGAGCATCGTTTCACCGCGGAGCCTGAGTAAGTCGAACGGTCGCTTCGGCTTCAAAAGCTGCTTTGACGGAAGCACTCCAACTGCTGTAATCGGCCACGAGCGGACAGTCGAGAGAACCGGTGAAATGGCAATGAAGCTACCCCCATCGAAGACGTGGTTCAGGAACGAAGGCGCATCGATGGCCGCGCTCCAGGCTCTTGCGGATGCCGTGGAGGTTGCGCTTCCGAAGGAGTATCTGGAGCTTTTGGCCTTCAGCAACGGCGGCGAAGGGCCGCTTCCGGCGCCGTTTCACAACCTGTGCCTCGATGATGCCGAGAGCGCAGCCGAACCCGGCAGGGTCGAGCTGTTCAAGAGCCTCTTCCCCGGCTGGTTCGTTTTCGGCGGTGACGGTGGCGACGAGCTCCATGCATTCGACCTGACAGGCGCACAGCCGTGGCCGGTCATACGGTTCGACGGCATCGACCCTGAAGGTTCAGTCGAAGACGGGACGGAAAGCTTCGTCAGTTTCATGCTGCTCCAGGCCACTGCAGAGGCCGACAGCTGACGGCCATAAACGTTGGACAACAAACTGCGGCATCAATGCCAAATTGGATTTGCTTTGAGTGAGCCCCTTCCCATCTACAACGCTGCGGTCTACGGAGACTTCGCTCTGGTGACACGTCTGCTTGACGAGGACCAGGCTCTCTTGAACGCTGCCGACGAGTGGGGCTTCACGCCACTGCACGGCGTAGCAGGCGAAGATCAACCCGAAATGGCGAAGCACCTGCTTGCCAAGGGCGCAAACGTCAACGCACGGAACGATGCCGGGATAACTCCACTTCACCTTGCAGCCTATCCATCTCTCTCTGCCAAGGTCAGTGCATTGGCGACGCCGTCGCTCCGGAGGTCGAATGCCAGCGGTCTTGGACAAGATGTTCTGGATGGAAGTGTGAGGTCGGTCCAACAGCTGGCCGATCTGGTGGGGGGTCCAACCTTCCCTCCATCGCTCCCACATCAATGCCTTCTAGTACTCGTGTAGTAGGTCCGTGTCCGGTACTTCATCTGCAACACTCCTTCTGCCTAAGCACCTATAAGTGTGTTGCATCGACCAGTTGAATCCGCCGCCGACTGGCGTCGAAGTACCGCCAGCTAAATTTCTATGGAGCGAGGACGGCCCATCGCTCGTGATCGCGCCAGCGCCCGTTTATTTTCAGGTAGCGAGGTGAGTACCCTTCCTTCAGAAAGCCGCAGGCTTTCACAAGCGCGATCGAGGCGATGTTGGTCGGCTGGATGTTGGCCTCCAACCGATGCAGCTCGAGGTCTTGGAAAGCAAAGCGAACCACCGCTTCTAACCCGTTCCTCATCAGGCCTTGTCTCTCGTGACCAGCGAAAACGTAGTAGCCGAGGTAGCCACTTTGGAACGCGCCCCTGACGATATTGGTGATGTTGAAGACGCCGACGAGGCCATCGTCGGCATGCCGGAAAACAAGAAATGCAGCGTTTTCATGCGTAGACATTCTTTCTAGGTACGCTCGAAAATGTTCAGGCGTGGATGGCGGCGAGTTCCAAGGGCTGTGAAGGTCGCCACTCTTCTTGACTGAGTTAAGGAACTCGCGCTCGTCAGACAATGTAGGTGGTCAAAGATAAACGAGCTGCTGCATATCAGTTGTTCGAAATATTTGAAGGGGTCGCGACATCTTGGCCGAACTTGCCCTTCACGTCTTCACGCGCTCACGCCTTCATCCCTTTCCCGCCATCGCCACAAACCCGCGCGCCAGGTCCGCCAGCAAATCCGCCGGCGTCTCCAGCCCGACATGCAGCCGCACCACATGCCCGCGCCTGCTCCAATCGGTCACGCTGCGCGCCGCGCGCATGTTCGTCCACGCCACCAGGCTTTCATAGCCGCCCCACGACGAGCCGCGCCCGAACAGCGTGAGCGCATCGACGAAGCGCTCCACCGCCGCGTTGTCGATGCCAGGCCGCAGCTCGATCGACAGCAGGCCGTTGGTGCCGCTGCAGTCGCGCTTCCAGATGTCGTGCCCGGGGTGCTGCGGCAGCGCGGGGCAGAACACGGCGGCCACCTCGGGGCGCTGCTGCAGCCAGTGCGCCACCTCGAGCGCGTGCCGCTCGTGCATCTGCAGCCGCGCCGACAGCGTGCGGATGCCGCGCAGCACCAGCCACGCGTCGTCGGGGCTCACGGTCATGCCGAAGGCGTCGCAGCGCTCGTTCAGCGGCTGCCATGCGGCCTCGGTGGTGGCCACGGTGCCCATCATCACGTCGGAGTGGCCCGACAGGTACTTGGTCGCGGCCATGGTCGAGATGTCCGCGCCCAGCGCCAGTGGGCGGTACTGCAGACCCGAACCCCAGGTGTTGTCGGCCGCCAGCAGCGCGCCGCGCGCGTGCGCCAGGGCGGCGAGCCTGGGCAGGTCGCACATCTCGTAGACCAGCGAGCCGGGGCACTCGGCGTACACCAGCCGCGTGGCGGGCTCGAACAGGTCTTCGATGCCGCTGCCGTCCGCCGCGAAGAAGCTGCTGCGAATGCCGTAGGGCGCGAGAAACGAATGCACGAGGTTGCGCGTGGGCTCGTACACGCTGTCCGACATCAGCACATGGTCGCCCGGCTTCAGGTACGACAGCAGCACCATGCCGATGGCGGCCAGGCCCGTGGGAAAGAGCCGCGTGCGGTACGCGCCTTCGAGCTCGCTCACCGCGTCTTCCAGCGCGAAGGTGGTGGGCGTGCCGCGCGCGCCGTAGCTGAAGATGCGCTCGCCGTCGCGGCGCGCGCGTGCGTCGCGCATGGCGCCCACGCTGTCGAACAGCACGGTGCTCGCGCGCACCAGCGGCGTGTTGACCGGCGAGCCGCCGGCATACGACGGCGTCTTGCCGGTGCGCGTGAGGCGGGTGTCGGGCGCGAGGTCTTCAGGGGTGGCGTGCGAGTCGGTCATGGTGAGCGAGACTGGAAAGGTTCGGTTCGCGATGGTCGGGCCGCTATGTTGCTTCAACCGCGGACCGTCCGGGACGGACCAGGGTCCTGCGAGGTCCTGCGAGGTATTGCGAGGCCTTGCGGTGTTCAGTCTGCACGCGCACCCGAGAGTTTGACGATGCGCGACCAGCGCTCGATGTCCTGCCGCAACTGCGCCGCGAACGCTTCCGACGAATTGGCCACCACTTCGCTGCCGCCGTCGGTCACGAGCTTGGTCACCTCGGGCAGGTGCAGCGTGCGCACGATCGCTTCGTTCAGGTAGGCCACGCGCTCGGGCGGGGTGCCGGCCGGCGCGAAGAAGCCGTACCAGTCCTCGAAGCGCGCGCCGGCGTAGCCCAGCTCCTCGAGCGTGGGCACCTTGGCGAACACGCCGATGCGGCGCGGGCTGGTCACGGCCAGCACGCGCAGCTTGCCGTTCTGCACCAGGCCCGACACCGACGCGGTGGAGGTCACCAGCACATCGACCTGGCCGCCGAGCAGGTCGGTGAGCGCGGGGCCGGCGCCCTTGTAGGGCACGTGCGTCATTTCCACGCCCTTGTCCTTGGCCAGCACGACGCCCACCAGGTGCGACAGCGTGCCGTTCCCCGGCGTGGCATAGGTCACCTTGCCGGGGCTCGCCTTGGCCTTGGCGGCCAGGTCGGCAAAGCTCTTGAGCGGCGAATTGGCATCGACCACCAGCGCCAGCGGCGCGGCGTTGATCTGCGTGATGGGAATGAAGTTCTTGATCGGGTCGAAGCCGGCCTGCGCATACAGCGAAGGGTTGACGGCCATGATCGACACCTGCGACGTGAGCACGGTGTAGCCATCGGGCTTGGCGTCGGCCACGGCCTTGGCGCCGATGTTGCCGCCCGCGCCGCCGCGGTTGTCGACCACCGCGGCCTGGCCCATGATTTCCGGCAGGCGCGTGGTCACCAGGCGCGCCGTGGCGTCGTTGCCGCCGCCCGGCGGGAACGGCGAGATGAACTTCACCGTTTGCGACGGAAAGCCGTTGCGCGGGGGCAGCGGCTCCGCGGCGTGAGACTGCACCGCGAGCGCGGAGAGCCCCAGGGCAGCGACGGCAAGGCGGGCAAGGTGCGAGAGGCGACTGACAGGCGACATGACGGAACTCCTGGAAGAGAAACGGACAGGAAGGAACAGAAAAAACCGGGTTGCTTTCGGGGCGTTGCTTTGTCGGTTCGCAGTCAAGGTTTCGAAGCGGCTGAAGGCAGGCGAAAGGCCGCCTTCTCCTGCGCATCGAGCTGCGCGACAAGTCCCGTCTCCCACGCAAGGTAGCGTCGTGCCGCCTCCTTGTTGCCGTCGTGGCGGTCGTGCACGAAGAACAGGTAGTCGATGCAGTCGCTGTCGGCGGGCAATGCGGGCGTGGCTTCCACGGGAAGACCGGCGGCGCGCCAGGCGGCCATGCCGCCTTCGAGCAGCAGCGGCGCGGGCGCGGGCGCGTCCACGCGTTCGGACGCCGCCGTCCATGCCGCGAGCGCGGCGTCGTCGGCCACCAGCACGAGCTGGCGCGTCTCGCTTCTCACATCGGCTGCCAGGCGCGGGCGTATCGACCAGCGTGCCTGCGGAATGTGGCCTGCGCGGAAGGCCATGCTGCCGCGCAGGTCGACCAGGGCCACGTCGTTCTTCTCGATGCGGGCGGCCAGCGTTCGGGCATCGATGGTGGCCAGCGGCGACGCAACCGCGGGCGTCGCGGGCGGCAGCGACAACCCGCTCGAAAGACCGCCTTCGAGCACGCTCGCGTCGTGTCCCATCTGGCGCAGCCAGCTGGCGATGGTGGGTGCGCGCACGCCGTCGTCGTCCAGCAGCACCAGCCGCGCGCCGCGCACGCCGAAGTACTGGTCGCCAGCCTGCATGAGCTGTCCGCCCGGCGTGTGCTGCGCGCCCGGCAAGCTGCCGGCCGCGAATTCTTCGGGCGTGCGTACGTCGCACAGGAACAGGGTGCGGGCGGGGTCTGCGGCCCACTGCCGCACCGTCTGCGCGGGCACCGTCGGCACGTCGAAGCGTGCGGCCAGGGCCTGCGCGGCGGGGCGCATGTCGGTGTTGCCGCTGTCGTCCGCGTAGCGGCGCGTGCCGCCGTGCTCGAGCACGTGGTCGTTCAGGTACCAGCCCTGCGTGCCGTTCTCCAGCGCGTACACCGGATTGGGCACGCCCAGGTTGATGAGCGTCTGCGCGCCGATGATGCTGCGCGTGCGGCCCGCGCAGTTGATGACGATGGGGGTCGTGGCGTCGGGCACCAGCCGATGCACGCGGTAGGCCAGCTCGCCGTTGGGGCAGCAGGTGGCGCCGGGAATGTTCATCTTGTGGAACTCGCTCACGGGCCGGCCGTCGAGCACCACCACGCGTGCGTCACTCGCCAGCATGTCGGCCAACTGGTCGGCGCTGACGCGGGGCGTGTGATAGACCTCTTCGGCCAGTTCGCCGAAGGTCTTCGAAGGCAGGTTCACGCCGGCGAAGAGCACGTAGCCCGCCGCCTGCCAGCCGCGTGCGCCGCCTTGCAGCACGTGCACGTCGGTGTAGCCCAGGGCGGCCAGTCGGGCGGCGGCGCGCTGCGCCACGTCGTCGTCGTTGCCAGCAGCGTCTTCAGCGGCCCCAGCGCCCCCACCGGCCGCAGCGCCCCCACCGGCCGCAGCGCCTTCGTCGTACACCACCACCCGCACGCCGCGGCGCGGCACCAGCCGGGGCGCATCGAGCTCCAGCCGGCTGAAGGGCAGGGGAATGCCGTAGAACAGGTGGGCCTCGCCGTACTGGCCGTGCTCGCGCACGTCGAGCAGCGCGATTTCCGCGCCGTCGTGCAGCCAGGTTTTGAGGGTCTTCGGGTCGATGAAAGAGGTCATGAGGGCAAGTCGTTGAGACGAAAGGGTTCCTGCGAGGCCGCGCAGCGCGCGACCCGCATGAAGCAATGAAGGGAAAAAAAGGCGCGGGCCTAGCGGCGCGTCTGCACGCCGATGCCCATGGTCTGGTACGTGCCAGCGGCCAGGTCGTAGGCGGTGCGCTGGTTGAGCGTTTCGAGCGCGCGGCCGTACATGTGCAGGTGGCGAATCACCTGCTCGCCCTGGATCTCCACCGAGTGGATGTCCTCGGGCATCAGCGCGATGCCCGTGCCCGGCGCCACCACCACCAGCGCCGTTTCCTTCAGCGTGCCCACGCCCGGCACGCTGGCGTCGTCGGTGCGCTCGTACACGCGGTTGTGCTCGGTGCCTTCCACGGCGGCAATGCAGGCCCAGGTCGTGTGGTTGTGCGGCACGATCTTCTTGCCCGGGCGCATCACGTTCAGGTACAGCGCGTAGCTCTGGTCGGCGTCTTCGGCGATCAGGTAGCGGGCCTGGTGCTCGCCCGCCTCGGGCGCCGGAAAGTCGGCCGCGCCCCAGTACTCGGTGTGCGCGGCCAGGCCTTCCAGCGCGCCCAGCACCACGCCGAGCTTTTCGCGCGTGGCTTGAGCGCCGCCAATGGCTTTCTTCATGCTGTCGATGGATGCGGTAACCGCCTGCTGGCGTTGCCCTGACGTGCTGCTCATGCGTGTTCTCCAGTGGGGATGGCTTTGTGTTCGGTATGGGTTCACTTTAGTGACGACGGCATGACGCAACAATCCAAGTGGCGCAACAAACACATCAATAAAATTAATGTATGGCCACCCTCGACCTTGAACTGCTCCGCTCCTTCGCCGCCGTGGTCAGCCACCACAGCTTCGCGGCCGCGGCCGTGCACCTGGAGCGCACGCAGTCGGCCATCACGCAGCAGATGCAGCGGCTCGAAGAGCAGATCGGCCACCCCCTGTTCGCCAAGCAGGGCCGCCAGAAGCGCCTGACCGAGCACGGCGAGCGCCTGCTCAGCTACGCGCACCACATGCTCGCGCTGAACGACGAGGCCTTGCGCAGCCTGCGCCAGGGCCAGCTCGAAGGCAACCTGCGCATCGGCGCGCCGCACGACGTGGCCGAGACCATGCTGCCGCTGCTGCTGACCGAGGTGGCGCGCACGTCGCCGCTGTTGCAGCTCGACATCCACATCGGCCGCAGCCCCTACCTGATGACCTCGCTCAAGAGCGGCGAGGTCGACATGATCATTTCCAACCGCGCCGACGCGCAGTCGCAGTTCGAAGGCGTGGTGCTGCGCAACTCGCCCACCGTGTGGCTGTGCGCCGCGGGCTACGTGCACGACCCGGCCAAGCCGGTGCCGCTCATCATGGCCGACGGGCCCAGCATCTTCCGCCGGCTCGGCCACGAGGCGCTCGACGCCGCGGGCGTGGCCTGGACGCCGCGCTACACCTCGTCGAGCCTGATCGGCATCAAGGCCGCGTTGCGCGCGGGGCTCGGCGTGACGGCGCGCGGCGTGGAGCAGCTCGATGCCGGCCTGCGCGTGCTGGGCGCGGGCGACGGCATGCCGCGGCTGCCCGACCTGGCGTACCACCTCTACGTGCGCAGCCACGTCGTGAACCCGGTGACGCGGCAGGTGTTCGAGACGCTGAAGAAGCACCTGCGGCTGCCGCGCGCGGACGCGGCGGTGTGAGCAAGGAGCGAAGGCGAAGGGCGCACGGGAAGGCGCCCGTTGCCTGCTAGTTCCGGTAAGAGTCGTCGATGCGGTCGAGCAGGCGCATCAGCGCGGGCCAGTCGTGCAGCTCGCTGCCGTCCGGCTCCGTGAACTGCCTGGCCACCTTGCGCGCGACCTCGCTGCTGCACTCGCGCAATGCCGCGCCGCCGGCCTGGGCGGCGATTTGCGCCTGGCAGGCGCGCTCCAGGTAGAACATCAGGTCGAAGGCCTCGCGCACGGTCTCGCCCGCCGTCAGCAGGCCATGGTTGCGCAGCACCATGGCCTTGTTCTTCTCGCCCAGGTCGGCCACCAGGCGGGGCTGCTCGTCGGCGTCCAGCGCCACGCCTTCGTAGTCGTGGTACGAGAGCGCGCCATGAAAGCGCATGGCGTGCTGCGAGATGTCGAGCAGGCCGCGCTCCTGCGCGGCCACGCCCATGCCCGCGGCCGTGTGCGTGTGGATCACGCAGTGAAGGCCGGCCCGCGCATGGTGAATGCAGCTGTGGATCACGAAGCCGGCCGGGTTGAAGCCGATGCCCGTGGCGTCGAGCAGCACGCGCCCCGCGTGGTCGACCTTCACTAGGCTGGAGGCGGTGATCTCGTCGAACATCAGCCCGTACGGGTTGATGAGAAATTCACCCGAGGCGCCCGGAACGCGTGCCGACACGTGGGTGTAGATCAGGTCGGTCATGCGGTAGTGCGCCAGCAGCCGGTAGCAGGCCGCAAGGTTCACCCGCTGCGCCCATTCCGCCTCGCCGACCGTCGCACGCACCTGCGGATAGATGTAGCGCTTGTTCATCGTTTGGTACCCCGACCCCATCGAAAACCGACCGCGATGCCAGCGCGCCGTGAGAATATTCTATGCAAATGAAAATTTGCACTCAGATTTTCATTATTGCGTAAATCGACGGGCAAGTAAAACGGGGTCGCAAGCGCCCTCTGCGCGAGTCCTTTCGCGGGCGTCGGTGCGTCAATAGGACGGCGGCGTGACGACCCAGAACAGCTCGGTCACCGTGTCCCCGGGGTTGCGGTAGCGGTGCGGCGTGCTGCTGGGAAAGCTGAAGCTGTCGCCTTCCGCCAGCACGAAGTGCTGCTCGCCCACCCACAGCTCCAGCGCGCCGCGCAGCACCACGCCGCCCTCGTGGCCGATGTGGTCGTAGAAATCGGGCCCGCTCTCCGCGCCCGGTTCCATGCTCGACCACAGCAGCTCCAGCGGGCCGTCCAGGTTGGGCGAGAGCAGGTAGTCGGCAATGCCCGATGCGAAGGCGAGCCGGCGGCGCCGCGCCTTCCTGACGACCACGCCGCCGTCGGAGGGTTCCGCGGCCGCGCCATCGGGAAAGAACCAGCTGATCTGCACCTCCAGCGTGTCGGCAATCTGGTGCAGGTCGCTGATCGAGGGCGTGCTCATGCCGCGCTCGACCTGGCTCAGGAAGCCGATCGACTTGCCGCAGGCGCTGCCCAGCTGCTGCAGCGACAGACCCTTGGCCTTGCGCAGGCTCTTGATCTCGCGGCCCAGCCATGCCATCGGGTCGGCGCTCTTGGCTTTGCTGCGCGGGGAGGTGGCAGGCGCGGCAGGCGCGGCGGACGCTGTGGACTTGGCGGGCGCGGCTTTTTTCGGCGGGGCTTTGCGGCGCACGGCCGCGGCCTTGGGTGCGGCGGGCTTTGTCTTGCTGGTGTTTGTCTTGCTCATGGGCTCGGTTGCCCGGTTGCCGGGCGCTTCGGCGCGCTTCACGCGACCTGTAACAACGCGGGGGGCCATCGTACCTTGCAGACCTTCGCCGCCGGGCCGGAAAAGCCCGCTCGCATCATCGAACGCGGAAATTGAAGACATTCACTTGCGTGAAAAATAGCTTTTATATTTTCACGAGATGCATAGAATCGCGCCCTGTTCGAGCCGACCGCGCTCGCGTTTTCAACCCCCCAGCCCAGGACCCTTCCATGCTCGCGACCCCCGACAAGAACACCGTGCTCGAACAACGCCGCCAGGCGGCTTGCCCGCGTGGGGTCGGGGTGCAGACGCAGTCGTTCACGGCCCGCGCGCAGAACGCAGAAATCTGGGACGTCAACGGCAAGCGCCTCATCGATTTCGGCAGCGGCATCGCCGTGCTGGCCACGGGCCACCGGCACCCCGCCGTCATGGCCGCGGTCGAACGGCAGCTGCGGGACTTTCACCACACCTGCTTCCAGGTGACCCCGTACGAGAGCTACGTCGAACTGTGCGAGAAGCTCAACAGCCGAACGCCCGGTGCCTTCGCGAAGAAGACGGCGCTCTTCACCACCGGCGCCGAGGCCGTGGAAAACGCCATCAAGGTGGCCAAGGCGGCCACGGGCCGCAGCGCGGTCATCGCCTTCTCCGGGGCGTTCCATGGGCGCACCTTGCTGGGCATGGCGCTGACCGGCAAGGTGCATCCGTACAAGGCCGGGTTCGGCGCGATGCCGCCGGACGTGTGGCACGTTCCGTATCCGGCCGAGGCACTCGGCGTGAGCGTGGAAGACAGCGTGCTGGCCATCGAACGCCTGTTCAAGGCCGATGTGGACCCGCAGCGCGTCGCGGCCATCGTGCTGGAGCCCGTGCAGGGCGAGGGCGGCTTCTACATCGCGCCCACGGCGCTGCTGCGCAAGCTGCGCGAGATCTGCGACGCGCACGGCATCCTGCTCGTGGTCGACGAGGTGCAGACCGGGTTCGGGCGCACCGGCAAGCTGTTCGCGCTCGAGCACCACGGCGTCGACTTCGACCTGCTGACCATGGCCAAGAGCCTGGCCGGCGGCTTTCCGCTGTCCGCGCTCACGGGCCGCGCCGAACTGATGGACGCCGCCGCGCCCGGCGGGCTGGGCGGCACCTATGCGGGCAACCCGCTGGCCGTTGCCGCGGCGCTCGCCGTGCTGGACGTGATGGACCGCGAGGCCTTGCCACAACGCGCCGAGGTGCTGGGCGACCGCTTGGTCGAGAAGCTCGACGGGCTCAGGGAGCGCGTGCCCTCGATCACGCAGGTGCGCCGGCTGGGCGCCATGGTCGGCATCGAGTTCAGGGACGAGGCCGGCACCCCCTTGCCGCAGTTCGTGAAGCGCGTGCAGGACATCGCCCTTGCCAAGGGCCTGCTGCTGCTCACCTGCGGCGTGCATGGCAACGTCATTCGCTTCCTGTTCCCCCTGACCATCGAGGACGCGGTGTTCGAAGAGGGGCTCGCGCTGCTGGCCGACGCGCTGCTGGAGGCCTGACACCATGCCCGTCCTGGCCGTCGCGGGCGCCTTCCTGCACAGCAACACGTCGATAGGGGAGCAGCTCGCGAAGCGGCTGCCGGACTGGTCCGTCGTCAAGTCGACCGACGAGGCCGCGCGCGCCGCCGAGGTGGCCGTCTGCTGGAACCAGCCGCCGGGCACCTGGGAGCACCTGCGCGCGGTGCGCGTGGCGCATTCGATAGGCGCCGGCGTCGATCACCTGCTGGGAGACCCGGCGCTGCCGGACGTGCCAGTCTGCCGCGTCATAGACGACGACCTGGCCCGGCGCATGGCCGAGTACGTGCTCTGGTGCACGCTGTACTACCACCGGGGCTTCGACATCGTGGCCGGGAACCAGCGCGAGAAGATCTGGCAGCGCCCGCCCAACAGGCTCGCGGGCCAGGTGACCGTCGGCGTGATGGGCCTGGGCCAGATCGGCGCGCACCTTGCCACGACCCTGCGCGATGCGGGCTACGACGTGCGCGGCTGGTCGCGCTCGGGCAAGCCGATCGACGGTGTGCGTGTGCATGGCGGCGACGCGGGCCTTGGCGCGTTCCTGGGCGAGCTCGAAATCTTGGTCTGCATGCTTCCGCTGACCAGCGAAACCACGGGCATCCTCGGCCATGAATTGTTCGCGCGGCTCAGGCCCGGCGCCAAGCTCGTGCACTGCGGCAGGGGCCCGCAGCTCCGCGAGCAAGACCTCGTCGCCGCGCTGGACGCCGGGCAGCTCGGCGGCGCCATCGTCGACGTGTTCGACCAGGAGCCCCTGCCGCCGGACAACGCGCTGTGGGCGCACCCCAAGGTCATGGTCACGCCGCACATGGCGGCGGTGATGCCCATACCGGAGGTGGTGAACCAGATCGCCGAGAACTGCGAGCGGCTGCTGGCCAACGCGCCCTTGCTGCGGGTGGTCGAGCGCGTGGCGGGTTACTGAAAGCAACGCAGTTGGCCGAACTGCAAGGCGCTGGACACACGGGACGCAGGGCGCAAAATCCGCTCCGGCGCCAATCTTGCTTTGTCGACATGCGGCGCCCCCGACGGGCCCGGCCCGCCCGAAGCCTGTCGAACTGCCACGGACTTCGGGTGCGCCATGCCCATCGACGCTGCCAACCTGACACTCGCTAGCTTGCCAACTCGCCAACTCGCCAACTCGATAAGGGCAGGTCCACCCATGTTGCGGTCATTTGAACAACTCTGCCATACGGCAACCGAGAACCTGGTGATCGCGGCGGAGGACGGGCATGCCAGCCTGGCCAACAGCGGCGCCTACGCCAAGCCCTGGCATTGGCACGATTGCGTGATGTTCATCCTGCCGAGCCAGGGCACGCTCGAGCTCAAGCACGAAGACCGGCGCGAGGGCACCTGGCTGTCGCACGACCGCTTCGCGGTGGTGCCGTCGAACCGGGCGCACAAGACGCGTGCGGGCATCGGTGCCAACAGCCATGTCGCGCTGTACGCCACCGGCGACATGCTGCACCGGCTCGACCGCGACATCGGCTCGCTGAGCGAGTTCCACCGTCGCACCCGCGCCGCCGTGCTGGTGCGCCGCACGTCGACCATTCGCACGCTGCAGGAACTCGCGATGAAGAGCGACGACGGCGCCTACGGCCACGCGGGCGTCAAGCGTTCGCTGTCGGCGGCGCTGCTGGTGCAGTGCATCGCCGAGGTCATCGCCGGCGAGATGATGCCCAACGTGTCGAAGCGCGAGCACGGCATGGCGCTGGTGGCCGACCTGAAGGAGTACCTGACGCTGCACGCCGACGAGGACATTCCGCTGGACGCCCTGTGCGAACGCTTCGGCATTTCGAGGCGCCACGCGACCCGCCTGTTTCGCGACGGCACCGGGCTGTCGGTGGGCGAGTTCCAACAGGGCATCCGCCTGCAGACCGCACGCGAGCTGCTGAGCGGCACCGACCTGCCGATCAGCGAGATCGCGTTCCGCGTCGGCTTCGACAGCGGCGCCGCGCTGGCGCACGCCATGCGGCGGGTGGACGGACGCTCGCCGTCGGACATCCGCAAGGAAGCGCCTTCGCCGGTTCGGCAGGCGCGGTCTTCGCGAGCGCAGGCTGTGCAGCCGGCCGTCGCGGAGTGAGTGCGACCGCGGGGTTGCGGGGCTGCGGGGGTTGTGGCATGCAGTCGCTTCCCTGGCCGGAGCGCGGTAACATTTCGTCATGGTCCGCCGCATCGCCCTGGCCGGACCATCGCGAGAAAAACAACAGCCCAGGGTGCCGTCACACGCATGGAGCCGCCCGATGTGGAGCATCCTGGCCGATCTTTTCATCGGCTTGTTCGATTTCGTTCTCGATGTCTTGTTGTTCCGGGGCCAGCGCCGCAAGCGGGGTCACCGCAGCCGCGGCGTTGCCGAAGAAACATTCGAGGTCGCGCGCTTCGATTTCGTCACGCTGCTTTTCATCTCGCTGGCGTGCGCCGCGTTGATGCTGCTGCTGGCATTCGGATTCGGTTTGTCGGCGGGCTGGAGCGTGGGCATCGGCATTGCCGTCGGAACGGTGTGGGGAGTGTGGCGATACGCCCAATTGGTTCGCGAGCGATGAGCGATGAGTGATGAGCGCTGAGGGCGCGCCGTGGGCGCGTGTCATGGGGCGAGCCAGCTCCACCGCTGCCGACGGCTGCGACCACGTCTTTTCCACCACGCCACCAATGCCCAGAAAACATGGCTGACCCAGTCGACCTCGAGATCGCCGAAATCCTTTACGAATCAGGCGCCGTCAAGTTCCGCTACGCAAGGGTGCTGTCGCCCGACAGGACGCGTTGGATCAGGCACGGACTGTTCGTCGCGTATGACGACGCCGGGGCGGTGGTGTCGCAAGGGCAGTACGTCGAAGGAAAAGAGGAGGGCCTTTGGCGCGACTTCTATCCGGACGGACAGCCTGCGGCCGAGGGCCGCTATCAAAAGGGCCTGGAGGTCGGCGTGTGGCGGCACTGGAGTGCGGATGGCACGGAGGAGCCGAGCACGGACCACGGTCGAGGTCGCGACGCCTTCAACATTCGAACCCACCGCAATTCGCCTACGGATGCCACGTCGAAACGACCGCTGGCGTCTGCGCCGTAGGTCGACCGGCGAGCGCGTATGAAAGTTCGTTGGCGGCTTTCATGATCGTCTTCGCGTGCCCGAGCAGCTTGGCCTTGGGCAGCCGGTCGGAAGGCCCGGAGATGCACACGGAACCCAGCAAGGCCCAGCGCAGGCCGAACACCGGCGCCGACACCGTGGCCACGTTCTTCTCCCGCTCGCCGATGGAGAAGTGGTAGCCCTTCTTGCGAATGTCTTCATAGAGCTTTCCGGGCTCGCCCGAAAACGCAAGGATCACCCGCCCCGGCGAGCCGAGCTCCAGCGGCAGCATCGCGCCCATGCGCGCGTGATGGCGAATCGGCTGCGGCCCCTCCACGCGCGCGAGGCATGTGCGCGAGTTGCCTTCGCGCACGTAGAAGGCCGCGCTCTCGCCCGTGGCCTGCGATAGCGCGAGCAGCATCGGCTCGACCACGTTGTTGGCGTCGAAGCTGGCCTGGTAGCGGGCACCGAGCCAGCCCGCGGCCGGGCCGAGCCGCCATTCGCCGTCGTCGCGCTGCACCACGTAGCCGGCGAGCGCCAGCGTGCGAAGCAGGCGAAGGATGGTGGTCTTGTGCATGCCGCTGCGCCGCGTGAGTTCGGCCAGCGACAGCCGCTCGTCCTGCATGCCGAAGGTGTCCAGCAGCTGCAGGGCGCGCGTGACCGCCGTGACGCCGCCGGTGGCCTCGAGGTCGGCTTCGCGCGGCGCCTCGACGACTTCAGCCGACCGCCTGGGTCTGGCCGTGCCGGGTTTCGCGGTAGCGGTTCTTGCTGTGCTCGTGTTTTTTGCAGTGGCCATTTCGTTTCACTCTGTGGTCCATGTTGCGTCTCATGGACCACCATTGTATGGAGCGGAACGCAAAACTAAAGTCGCCGCATGCCCTGGAGCACCGCTGCCAGGCACTCATCGAACGATTCGGAGACAACCCCATGCGTACCTCGAGCAACAGCTCCATTTCCCGTCGGGCGGCCCTCGGCGCCGCCCTCGCTCTCACCTGTGGCATGGCACTGGCGCAGGCCTATCCCTCGCGCCCCATCCGCCTCGTGGTGCCATTCCCGCCGGGCGGCGGCACGGACATCATTGCCCGCGAAGTGGCGAACAAGGTCGCCACCTCGGAAGGCTGGACTATCGTCATCGACAACAAACCCGGCTCCGGCGGAAACATCGGTGTCGATGCTGCGGTCAAGGCCAACCCCGACGGCTACACCCTGGTGCTGGGGCAGACCAGCAACCTGGCCATCAACCCGTCGCTCTACGCGAAGCTGCCCTACGACCCGGTGAAAGACCTCGCCCCGGTCGGCCTGGTCGCCTCGGCGCCGCTGGTCGTGGTGGTGTCGGCCGCGTCGCCCTACAAGAAGCTCTCCGACGTGGTGGCCGCGGCCAAGGCCAAGCCGACCGCGCTCAACTACGCGAGCTCGGGCAACGGCACCGTGGCGCACCTTGCCACCGAGCAGTTTCAGAAGGCGGCCGGCGTGCAGTTCACGCACGTTCCCTACAAGGGCGCCTCGCAGGGCCTCACCGACCTGGTCGGTGGGCAGATCCAGATGTACATCTCGTCGGTGCCGACACTGATCGCCCAGATCAAGAGCGGCCAGTTGCGCGCGCTGGCGGTCACCTCGCTGCAACGCAACCGCGACCTGCCCGACGTGCCCACCCTGGCCGAGTCGGGCTACAAGGACTTCGAGGCCGTGACCTGGTTCGGCGTGGCCGGCCCCGCCGCCATGCCGAAGGACGTCGTGGTGAAGCTGAACGCGGCCTTCAACAAGGCCCTGGCAACGCCCGACGTGCAGAAGAAGCTGGCCGCCCAGGGCGCGGAAGTGATGACCGGCCCGCCGGAAAAGTTCGCGTCCCTGATCCGCACCGACGGCGTGCGCTGGGGCGAGATCGTGAAGTCGTCCGGCGTGAAGATGGACTGACCCTGCACGGCCGCGCCGGTGGTGCAGCGCCTGCACGACGAGGTCGTGCGCCACCTGAAGCACCCCGAGGTCGTCGCCATGGCCGTCAAGCCCGACTGAACCTCGTTCCCTTCATTCCCCCTTTATTTCTCTCACGGAAAGCTACCCATGTCCTCGACCCTCACCGATGCCCTTCCCGACATCATTCGCGACTTCGAGCGCGTGCCCGCGCACATCGTGGCGCAGGCCGCCGGGTTCCAGCCCGCGATCCTGGCCGACGTGGCCGGACGGCGCGGCGCGCTCGACGGGCGCATCAAGGCGCTGCGCCCGCGCATGAAGCTGGCCGGCACCGCCATCACGGTGGAAGTGCGCCCCGGCGACAACCTGATGATCCACGCGGCCATCGCCATGGCCAAGCCCGGCGACGTGCTCGTGATCGACGGCAAGGGCGACCTGAGTTCGGCCCTCATGGGCACCATCATGATGACGGCCTGCAAGAAGCTCGGCATCGCCGGCGTGGTGATGGACGGCGCCTGCCGCGACAGCCTGGAGATCGACGAGATGGACTTCCCCGTCTTCAGCGTGGGCACCAACCCGAACGGGCCGACGAAGAACATCGGCGGGCGCATCGGCCACCCGGTGTCCATCGGCGGCGTGACGGTGCGCCCCGGCGACTTCGTCATCGGCGACGGCGACGGCGTGGTCGTGGTGGAGCGCGAGAAGATCGAATCGCTGCTGCCGCTGGCGGCGAAGAAGGTGCGCGACGAGGCCGCGCGCATCGCCGCCATCAAGGAGGGCGACACCGCCGCCAAATGGCTCAACACGGCGCTGCGCACGGCCGGCGTGCTGAAGGAAGGCGAGACGCTGTGAGCGCCGCCGTTGCCAACGCCATCCTCGTGACCGGTGCCGACCTGGCGCCGCAAGCGCTCGCGCTGCTCGAAGGCCACGACATCGTGTACGCCGGCAAGACGCCGACCGAAGAAGACCTGGTCGCCCTGTGCCGCGCGCACGACCCCGTGGCCATCATCGTGCGCTACGGCAAGGTGGGCGCCGCCGTGATGGACGCGGCGCCTTCGCTGAAGGTGATTTCCAAGCACGGCAGCGGCACCGACACCATCGACAAGGCGGCGGCGCAGGCGCGCGGCATCGAGGTGGTGGCGGCCGTGGGCGCCAATGCGGCAGCCGTGGCCGAGCAGGCGCTCGCCTTGCTGCTGGCCTGCGCCAAGTCGGTGGTGGCGCTCGACGCGCGCATGCACGCCGGTCACTGGGACAAGGCGACGCACAAGAGCCTGGAGCTCGGTGGGCGCACCATCGGCCTGGTCGGGCTCGGCGCCATCGGCCTGCGCTTCGCGCGCATGGCCGACGCGCTGGGCATGCGGGTGATCGGCCACGACCCCTTCGCCAGGAACCTGCCGGACCATGTGCAGCCCGTCGACCTGGCGACGCTGTGGGCGGAGTCCGACGCCGTGTCGCTGCACTGCCCGCTGACCGACGACAACCGCGGGCTGCTCAATGCGCGCACCTTGTCGCAATGCAAGCGCGGCGTGATCGTCGTCAACACGGCGCGCGGCGGGCTCATCGACGAAGAGGCGCTGCTGGCCGCGCTGCGTTCGGGCCAGGTCGCCATGGCCGGGCTGGACAGCTTCGCGGTCGAGCCGATTGCGCCCGGCCATCCGTTCCAGGGCCAGAAAAACATCGTGCTCAGCCCCCACATCGGCGGCGTGACCAGCGATGCTTACTTGAACATGGGCGTCGGTGCGGCAAGGAACCTGTTGCAAGTGCTCTCGCGCCAGGCGGCAACCACCTGAAGCATGGCGACCGGTGCTCAAGAAAAAGGAGACAGACATGAAGAGAAATGAAGGCGTCCGCTGCGCGGTGGCCGCGCTCGGGCTGATGACGGCATTGGCAGCGCAGGCGCAAGTGCAGGTGCAAGTGCCAGCACCAGCGCAGGCACAGCCATGGCCCGCCAAGCCGGTACGCGTGCTCGTCGGCTTTTCCGCGGGCGGCCCCACCGACGTGGTGGCGCGCGCCTTCGCCGACCACGCATCGCGCGCGCTGGGCCAGCCGTTCATCGTCGACAACAAGCCCGGCGCGAACACCATCCTGGCGGCCGAGGCCGTCGCGGCCGCGCCGGCAGACGGCTACACGCTGCTGCTGGGCGCGACCAACCACACCATGATTCCCGCGCTCTACAGCCAGCGGGTCAAGTTCGATGCGGTGCGCTCGTTCGCGCCGGTGTGTTCGCTCGCCGTGAGCCCCACGGTGCTGGTGGTGGGCCCGTCGATGCCGGTCAAGTCCTTCGGCGCGTTCGTGCAGGCGGTGAAGGCCGAGCCCGGCAAGCGCACGTATGCGACGCCGGGCTCCGGCAGCTCCGGGCATTTCGCGAGCGCGCACTTCACGCAGCTGACCGGCACCTCGATGAACCACATTCCGTACAAGGGGGCGGCGCAGGCGACGACCGACCTCATGGGCGGGCAGGTCGACAGCTCGTTCGCCACGCTGGGCTCGGTGCTGAACCAGGTGCAGTCCGGCAAGCTGACGGCGTTGGCCGTGGCGGCGCCCAGGCGCTCGGCGTTGCTGCCGAACGTGCCGACCTTCGAGGAGGTGGGCGTCAAGGGCTACGCGGCCGACGCGTGGTACGGCCTGCTGGCGCCCGCGAAGACGCCGCCGGAGGTGGTGGCCGCGCTGCGCCGTGTCGCCACCGAGTTCGCGCAGGCGCCCGCCACGCGGGAGAAGCTGCGTTCGCTCGGCATGGAGGCGCAGAACACCTGCGGCGATGCCTTCGGCGCGCAGCTGGCGCAGGAGGTCAGGCTGTACGGCGAGCTGGCCCGCTCGCTCGACCTCAAGAGCGAATGAACGCGCTGCGCCATCGCCGCAGCTGTCACCCCTCACTGAAGACACCATGAAAAATTTCGACAAAGGCCTGCTCGCGGCGTGCGTCGGCACCGCTGTGTTCGCCACCCTGTTCGCGCATGCCGCCCCGGCCTCCGCTTCCGCTTCCGCCTCCGCCTCCGCCTCCGCTGCCTACCCGGAGCGCCCCATCACCCTCGTCGTTCCGTACGCGCCGGGCGGCTCTGCCGATGCCCTGGCGCGCGTGCTCGCGGTGCGCGTCGGCCAGAAGCTGGGTACCAGCGTGATCGTCGACAACCGCCCCGGTGCCAGCGGCACCATCGGCGCGGCCTTCGCCGCCAAGGCCGCGCCCGACGGCTACACGGTGCTGTACGACGCCACGCCGTACTCCATCAACCCGCACCTGTTCCCCCGCATGCCGTACGCCAGCAACGCGTTGCAGCCGCTGGCGCTGGTCGCGCTGGCGCCCAACATCGTCATCGTGCGCGCGGAGTCGCCCCTCAAGAGCATCAAGGACCTGGTGGACAAGGCCAAGGCCGAGCCCGGCAAGATGAACTACGCGTCGGGTGGCAGCGGCACCATGCAGCGGCTGGCGGCGGAGCTGTTGCGCCAGCGGCTCGGCCTGGACATGGTGCACGTCGGCTACAAGAGCGGCGGCCCCGCCATCGTCGATGTCATGGGCGGGCAGGTCGACTTCATGTTCAGCACCATCGCCGCCTCGTACCCGCTGGTGTCGTCCGGCAAGCTGCGCGCGCTGGCGGCGTCGTCGCCGCAGCGCTCAGCGCGCCTGCCGGAGGTTCCGACGCTGGCCGAAACGGTGGCGCCCGGCTACGAGGCCTACGAATGGAACGGCTTGCTCGTGCCCGCCGGCACGCCCGCACCCATTGCCGACAAGCTCCACAAGGCGGTGATCGAGGTGCTGAAGGAAGACGATGTGAAGCGCCGTTTCGTGGACGTCGGCGTGCAACCGGTGGGCTCGACGCCGGCCGAGTTCGCCGAGTTCCTGAAGAAGGAAGACGCGAAGTGGGCCGAGGTGATTCGCAAGGGCAACATCAAGCTCGACTGAAGACCCTTCATGAACCCCATGCCTGACCTGTCTGAGTTGCCCGACGCGCCCGACGCGCAGCCGGTCCCCCATTCGGTGGGAACCCACCGCCCCGCGCTCGCGCTGCCACGCGATGCCTGCGACAGCCACATGCACATCTTCGACCCGCGGTTCGCGCCGTCGCCGCACTGGAAGCGCCAGCCGCCGCGCGCCGAGGTGTCGGCGTATCGCCGGCTGCAGCAGCGGCTCGGAACCTCGCGCACCGTGGTGGTCAACCCTTCCACCTACGGCACCGACAACGCCTGCACGCTCGACGCGCTCGCGCAACTGGGAGAGCAGGCCCGCGGCGTGGCCGTCGTCGGGCACCAAGTGGCCGACAGCGCGCTCGACGCGCTCGCAGCGCAGCGCGTGTGCGGGCTGCGGGTGAACTTCGTCACGCCGCAGTCGTGGGGCGTCACCACGCCGGAGATGCTGACCACCCTGGCGCGCAAGGTGGCCCGGCTGGGCTGGCACGTGCAGGTGTTCGTGCAGCCGGAGCAGCTGGTGGCGCTCGCCCCGGTGCTCGCCGGCCTGCCGGTGCCGCTGGTCATCGACCACATGGGCCGCATCGATCCGGCCGAAGGCACCAAAGGCGAGGCCTATGCGGCAGCGCGTCGCCTGCTCGATGGCGGCAACACATGGATGAAGCTGTCGGGCGTGTACATGCGGTCGCGCGACGGAGCACCCGCCTACGGCGATGCCTTCGACCTCGGCCGCGCGCTGGTCGCCGCGGCGCCGGAGCGCCTGGTGTGGGGCAGCGACTGGCCCCACACCACCGAAGCCCCCGACACTGTGAACGATGCCGACCTGGCCGACGTGCTCGCGGCCTGGTGCGACAGCGCCGCCGTGCGCGATCGCATCCTGGTGGACAACCCCGCGAAGCTTTACGGATTCGCGACCGCGTGATCAAGTCGGGCCTGCGCGCATCGAACGCCGCGGCATCGGCTGACAAGGAGACCCCCATGTACTTTCTGCAAGCGCCCCAGGTGCTCGAACTGCAGACCTTCACCACAATGCCCACGCCGTTGCGGCGGCCCCAGCGCAGTGTCTGGGCCGACGCCAACCGCGGCGGGGCGCCGACCGACTCTTTCCTCGAAGGGCCTGTGTTCGACGACGCGGGCAACCTCTACGTGTCGGACATTCCCTTCGGCCGCATCTTCCGTATCGATCCGGCGGGCGCATGGACGCAGGTGGCCGAGTACGACGGCGAACCCAACGGCATGAAGTTCATCGACGCCGGAACCTTGCTCGTCACCGACTACAAGAACGGCCTGATGCGGGTGGACGTGCGGACCGGCCGCGTCACGCCGCACCTGCAGCGGCGCAACACCGAGAGCTTCAAGGGCGTGAACGACCTGGTGCTCGACGCGCAGGGCAACATCTACTTCACGGACCAGGGGCAGAGCGGGCTTCACGACCCATCGGGCCGGCTCTATCGCCTGCGCCCGGGCGGCCAGCTCGACCTGCTCCTGTCGAACGTGCCCAGCCCGAACGGCGTGGCCCTGTCTCCGGACGGCAAGGTGCTCTACCTTGCGGTGACGCGGGGCAACTGCGTCTGGCGCGTGCCGCTGCTGGCCGACGGCAGCGTCGCCAAGGTAAGCCAGTTCTTCACGTCCTACGGGCCCAGCGGGCCCGACGGGCTGGCCGTCGACATGCAGGGGCGGGTGCTGGTCGCCAACCCGGGGCTGGGCTACGTCTGGGTGCTGAACACGCGCGCGGAACCCGTGATGGTGCTGCGCGGCCCGGCCGGTGCGTCGACCACGAACATCGCCTTCGGCGGGCCAGACAGGTCGACGCTTTTCGTCACCGACTCCACGCATGGGAACGTGCTGATGCATGTGCTCGACGTGCCGGGTGTCGTGTTGCATGGCTCGCTTCCCGCCGACAGTAAATAGCAAGACGCGAATCGCAATCGCAGATTGCGAACTGCCGGCAGCCAAGACTCCCGCACGGCGAACGCGCAACACTGATTCACCGCGCGGCGGTCAGCGCCCCGCGTCCCGCATGCCGCGGAAATCCGCCAGGTGCCGCAGCCGCCGTCGCCCTTCGACCAAGGCCTCCGATTTCAGGTCCGCCATCACCAGCGCAGGCAGCCGGCCGCCACGCGCCGGCACGGTGCCATCGGGCGCCGCCACGCAGCTCAGTCCGCCGTACGCAAGATCCGCTTCCCGCCCGCAGAAGTTGGCGTACGCGACGAACACCTGGTTCTCATACGCGCGGGTCGGCACCAGGTGCTGCGCGACAAAGTCGAAGCCGACCATGTTCGCGGTGGGCACCACGATCAGGTTCGCGCCCTGCAGCGCGAGCCGGCGCGTGTTCTCCGCGAACTCCACGTCGTAGCAGATCAACATGCCGATGTTCCAGCCGAGAACGTCGAACAGCGCTTCGTCTCCCGCGCCTGCGCTGAACATGTCGCGGTCCAGGTCGCCGAACAGGTGCGTCTTGCGGTAGCGCCCCAGCAGCTGCCCACCCGCGTCCACGCAGACGGCGGTGTTCGCCACGCCGCCGCCCGGCACGCGCTCCGGGTGGCCGAAGACGACCGCGATGCGGTGCCTGCGCGCGATAGCGGCAACCGCCTCCACGCGCTCGCGGTGCCGTGCACCGTCTGCAAACGCAGCGACCGCCGCTCGCCCGATGTTGTAGCCCGTCAGGAACATCTCGGGCGTGACCAGCAGGTGCGCGCCCGCGTCCGCGGCGTCCTCGCACGCCTGCGCGAGCCGCCGCATGTTCGCCGCGACATCGCCCGGCATCGATTCGCACTGCAGCAACGCCAGTCGCAGGTCGTTCATTCGGGCAGCGCCATGGGGCCGATGGCGTGGAACACGTCGCCCGGGCCGGGGTTGTCCGCATGGGTGCGCCCGCCGAAGTGCCGCAGGATGCCCCACACGGCGTTCAGCGATGTCTGCACGGCGCCCTCGACCCACGCCGGCGTCCACGACACGTCGTCGCCCGCAATGAAGATGCCGCGCTGCGCCTCGGGCATGTCGTCCTGCATGAAGTGCGCGAACATGCGCTGGTTGTAGCGGTAGTGGCCGGGCAGGGCGCCCTTGAAGGCACCGAGAAAATGCGGGTCGGCCTCCCACGAGATGGTGATCGGGTCGCCGATGATGTGGCTCGCGATGTCCACCTTCGGGTAGATCTTCTTCAAGGCACCCAGCGCGAGCTTCACCCGCTTCTCGGGCGACTGCGGCAGCATCTTCAGCGCGTCGCCCATCCACGCATACGACAGGCACATCACGCCGGGCTTGCCGGGGCCGTTGTCGAACAGGTAGGTGCCGCGCGTGAGGCGGTCGGTCAGCGTCATGCTCATCACGTCGCGGCCGGTCTCCGGGTCCTTGTCTTTCCAGAAGGGGCGGTCGACCATGACGAAGGTCTTGCTCGACTGCATGTAGCGCGTGCGGTCCAGCGCCATCCACATCTTGTGCGAGAACAGCGACTCGTCGCAATCGATCTGCGTGGTGAGCAGCCAGCTCTGGCAGGTCGTCAGCACGGCGGCGTACGCCTGGCGGTCGCCCCAGCGGTCGATGACGGCCAGGCGCCCGTCGGCCTGGCGGCGAATGGCTTCCACGCCCGCGCGCGGCGCCCCTGCATGCAGGCTGGCCAGCGAGGTGCCCGCGGGCCAGTGCGCGAGCGTGTCGGGCGCGTGGCGCCAGAGGCCCAGGGGCACCTGCTCCACGCCGCCGACGATCAGCCGCTGCTCGTCGTCGCAGTTGGTCATCACGACGCGAAGAATCTCGAGCATCGAGTTGGGAAAGTCGGAGTCCCACCCGCCCGTGCCGAAGCCGACCTGGCCGAACACCTCGCGGTGCTGGAACGACAGGCCGGAAAAGGCCTTCGACGTGGCGACGAAGTCGTAGAAAGTGCGGTCGTCCCACAGCGGCACCAGCCGGTTCCACAGGGCCTTCAGCGTCGGCACGTCGCGCGTGCGGATGGCGTCCTGCATGGCGGTGAACGTCGCGCCGTCTTCCAGCGCCTCGCGCCAGGCGTCGGCCACCTGCGCGAACATGGGCGGCAGGTCGGCCAGCGTCTGCGCGTAGTGCGTCGCGCCCTCCAGGTCGACCACGGTGCTGCCGGAGGCGGGCGTGAGCGGGTTGGGAAACGCCCGGGTCTCCAGCCCCAGCTGGTCGACGTAGTGATAGAACGCCGTTCCCGACACCGGGAAGCGCATGCCGCCCAGCTCCGCGACCACGCCTTGCGCGCCTTCGAAGGCCTGCGAGCGAAGCCGCCCGCCCATCTTCGATGCCTCGTACAGCACCGGCTTCAGGCCCAGCTTCATCAGCTCGTAGGCGGCCACCATGCCGGCCATGCCGGCGCCGACGATGGCGACTTCGGCACCGTGGTGCTCGGCCGGCAGCACGCCCAGGCCGGCGGGGTGGCGGATCCAGTCGTCGAAGGCGAAGGGAAAGTCGGGACCGAAGACGGTCACTGGCGCCTTGCTTGCGCTGGTCGTGTTGTCTGTGGTCGGGGGTGTCAGTGGCATGCTGGGTTCGGGCTCTGCGAAAGAGTGAAGGGATGGCAGGGGGCCTTCCCTGCGAATCGAATGGGTGCGCGGGGCCGAGGGCGACGGCGCGCAGCCGTCAGGCCATCTAGACCATCCTCGCGATCGCCTCGAACAGCGCGAGGTTGAGCGTCTTGGCGTCGTCCACGATGGCATCGGGCTGCGACGAGAACTTGGCGATCACCATCTCGGCGCGCGGGTCCACGTACAGCCACTGGCCGTGGATGCCCAGCGCGAAGAAGGCGCCGTTGCCCGCACCGGTCTGGTACCACTTGTTGCGGTAGCGGCCCTGCGGCAGCCACGACGTGGATTCGCCGCCAGCCCAGGCCTGCGCCGAGCCGCCGGTGACGGTGTCTTCCACCCACGCCTGCGAGACGATGCGCCGGCCGTTGGCCGTGCCGCCCTGGCGCAGCATTTCGCCGATGCGCGCGAGGTCGCGCGGCGTCATGTTGATGCCGCCGCCCGTGCGCGGCGTGCCGGCGCGGTCGACGGTCACGTAGGCGTCCTGCCTGGCGCCCACCGGCTGGAACAGGCGCTGCGAGGCCAGGTCGGAAAAGCGCCGGCCCGAGGCCCCTTGTATGACCAGCCCGAGCACGTCCGAGTTGGGCGAGGCGTAGTGGTACGGACCGCCGTGCGCTCCCTTGCCCTTCTTCAGCTTGGCAATGAACTCGACCACGGTTTCGTTCTCGGTTTCACCAGGGCGCGAGGGCTCCAGCAGCCCGGCCCGGCGGTAGCGCGCGTAGAGGCCGTCGGGGTCGTGGTAGACCTCCTCGAAGTCCAGGCTCACGCGCATGTCGAGCACGTCGCGCACCCGTGCATCGCCGTAGGCCGACCCCTTGAGCTCCGGCACGTAGCGGGGCACGAGCTCGTCGAAGTCGAGCAGGCCGTCTTCGTGCAGGATGCCCGCGACCACCGAGGTCACCGACTTGCTCGCCGAGAACAGGATGTGGCGGCTTTGCAGGTCGAACTGCGGCGCATGAAAGTCGGCGACGACGCGCCCGCGCTTCATCACCACCATGGCGTCGGTCGATGTCGTTCGCAGCGCATCGGCCACGCTGAGCGCGGTGCCGCCGCGCGTGAACTGCTGGCGCAGCAGGTCGTCCGCACTGGCGACGGGCTCCTCGGTGAGGCCGGGCGTGGCGGCGATGCGGGCGGTGGGGATGAACTCGCTGACATGGCGAAACGCCCACACGTTCCACGGCGCCTCGCGCCAGTTGCCGAGCCTGACCTCGTCGCGGTTGAAACCATAGGTGGCCTTGAAGGCCGACGCATTCATCACGGCTGAAAACTCCAGGAAACAGGGAAGGGAACCGGCAGGCATCGACAACGGCGGCGCGTGCCGCCGTTGTCGCGCCCTGCAATGCCTCAGTGCACGTGCAGCAGAAAGTCGCGCAGGCGCTCGCTGGGCGGGTTCGCCAGCAGCTCGGCCGGCTTGCCGTCGTGCACGAGCTGGCCGCCGTCCATGAACAGCAGGCGCGAACCGACCCGCTGGGCAAAGGCCATCTCGTGGGTCACGACGATCATCGTCATGCCTTCGGCCGCCAGCGTCTGCATCACCTTGAGCACCTCCTGGCGCAGCTCCGGGTCCAGCGCCGAGGTGGGCTCGTCGAACAGCATCAGCTTGGGGCCTACGGCCAGCGCGCGCGCGATGGCCACGCGCTGCTGCTGCCCGCCCGACAGCTGCGACGGGTAGTGGTTCATGCGCTCCGCCAAGCCGACCTTCTGCAGCAGGGCGCAGGCGATCTCGCGCGCCTCGGCCTTGCTCTTGTTGCGCGAGCGAATGGGCCCGAACATCACGTTCTGCAACGCGGTGAGGTGCGGAAACAGGTTGAACTGCTGGAACACCATGCCGGCCTCGAGCCGGATGTGGCGCACGTCGCGCGCGTTGCCGCGCACGCTCACGCCGTCGACCAGCAGGTCGCCCTCGCTGATCGTCTCGAGCACGTTCACGCAACGCAGCATGGTCGACTTGCCCGATCCGGACGGGCCGATCACCACCGCGACCTCGCCCTGGTCGACCGCAAGGTCGATGGGCTGGAGCACCAGGTTCGCGCCGAAGCGCTTGGTGACTTTCTTGAATTCGACCATGGTCATGGCAAGCGCACCGCCCGTTCGACGTATCGGAGACTGAAAGCAAGAATGCTGATGACGGCCAGGTAGATCAGCGCCACCGCGGCCCAGATCTCGACGGCCTTGAAGTTGGCCGCCATGATTTCCTGCCCGCGCCGGGTGAGCTCGCCCACGCCGATGACCAGGAAGATCGACGTGTCCTTCACCACCGCGACAAACTGGTTCCCCATGGCCGGCAGCGCCCTGCGCACCGCGATGGGCGCGATGACGTGGGTCAGCACCTTGCGAAAGCCCAGGCCCATGGCGAGCCCGGCTTCGCGCAGCCCGTGGGGCACGCTGTTGAGCGCGCCGCGCACGATCTCGGCGTTGTAGGCGCCGGAGTTGATGATGAGCGTCAGGATGCCGGCGTTGGTCGCGCTGATGCGCACGTTCAGCAGGATGGGCAGTGCGAAGTACACGAACATCACCTGCACGGTGATGGGCGTGCCCCGGATCAGGGCGACATAGAGCTGCGCAGGGGCCTGCGCTTTCCAGCCGCCATAGGTCAGCGTCACGCCCGTGAGCACGCCCAGCACGATGCCGCCGGCCAGGCCGGCGAGCGCGATCCACAGGGTCAGCTGGAGGCCCTGCATCAGTTCGGGCAGGGCCTCGACGATGGCGGTCCAATCGAAGTTCACTTCAGAGGTCCGATCAAGTGCGGGGTTGGGGGTGTCGTTGCCGCGCTCAGTCGGCGCCCACGCCGAACCACTTCTCGCGGATCGCCTTCAGGCGGCCGTCGGCACGCATGGCCGCCAGCGCCACGTTGGTCGGCGCGACCAGCGGGCTGCCCTTCTTGAAGCCGACGCCCACGTCCAGCCCTTCGAGCGCCGGTTGCACGATGCGGATCTTTCCCTTGCCCACGTTGGCCGCGTAGTACATGAGCACCGGCTTGTCGTAGACCACCGCGTCCGTGCGACCGGCCTCCAGGGCGAGCAAGGCGTTGTTCACGCTCGACAGCTGCGCCACGGTCGCGCCCTTCACGTGGTCCTTGATGAACTCGACCGCCAGCGTGCCGGTCTCGGTGCCGATGGTCTTGCCCGCGAGGTCGTCGGGCGAGTTGATGGTCTTGTTGTCGATGCGGGTCACCGCGATGAGGCCGCTCTTGTAGTAGGGGTCGGAAAAGTCGATGACCTTCTGGCGTGCCGGGCGAATGAAGAGCTGCGACACGATGGCGTCGATGTTGCCGGTCTGCAGCGCCGGAATGAGCGCGCCGAACTCCATCGATTGCAGCCGCCATTTGCGGTTGAGGCTCTTGGCGATTTCGGTGAACACCTCGAAGTCGAAACCCGAATAGCGGTCGCCGTCGCGGAACCCGAAGGGCGGGTTGGTGGCGGCCGAGCCGATGACCAGTTCGCCCTCTTGCGCCCGTGCCGAGTTCGAAAGAAGGATCGTGGGCGCCGCGATCAGGCCCAGTTGAAGAAGCTCTCTACGTTGCATGGTTTTCTCCTCGTTGGTTAACCGGGCCGGCCCGCAGGGCAGGTGCTGTTGCGCTTGCTGTTGCTGTTGCTCATGACAAATCGCCTTGCTCGTGCTGCGCCATCCGCACGGCGCCACCGAGCCAGCAGCCCGCCGGGCGCCCCTGGTCGAGCCGGAAGCGCACCGAGATTTCGGAGGGCCGCTGCATCGCGCGGCCTTGTCGAATCGCGATGCGGCGCTGCGAGGCCTCCACCATCCCGTTGGACAGCAGGCCGAAGGCCAGCGCCGAGGCCGCGATGCCGGTGGCGGCGTCTTCGGGGTAGCCCGAAGAGCTCGGGAACTGCCGCGCGTCGACCACCTGCGCGCCCGGGTCGGACACGGCATACGGATAGAGCCCGGTGGAGCCGATGCGCTCGCACAGCGCTTCGATGCGGGAGAAGTCGGGCGTCAGGCGGTCGAGCGTGGCCACGCTTTTCAGCGGAACCAGCGTCTTCACGCGGCTGGTCGCGGCGTTCTGTACCGGCAGGGGCAGGAGGTCGTCCGCATTCAGGCCCAGCACGTCGACGATGTCAGCGCGGCTCCTGTCCGCATCGGCCAGCGGCTCGACATGGCCGAGGGGCTGCGAGATTTCGATCTGCGCGCCCTGTTCCGTGCGCTCGCCGACCTTGGCCTCGACGCGGCCGCTGCGCGTCAGGATGGTGTAGCTGTCGCCGGGCAGCCGGCCCAGTCGCTCCAGCAGCCAGAGCGCGCCGACCGTGGCGTGCCCGCACATCGACATCTCGTGGTTGGGCACCCAGAACCTGAACTCGAAGTCGCAGCCCGAACCCGCCGGCGCCGGAAACACGAACCCGCTTTCGTGCCCGTGCGAGCGCGCCACCTGCTGCATATCGGCGTCCGTCATGCCGGCCGCGTCAACGACGATGGGGGCCGGGTTGCCGCCGTCGGGGCCTGAGGCGAACACGCTGACAACCCGAACTCGGTGATTCATACCTTCAGCCATTCCTGTCGTTCGATCCGTGATGTGGGGCTGCCGCCGAGTCCTTCGAACCTCGCCTCGTGCGTTGCATCGTTTGTTGCAACCGGCAGAGGCTTCGGATGGACATCGGGGCCATGCAACACTGCATCGCGAGGCTGGAAACCCCGCTTCAGATTGCCTGCGACAAGTCTATGACCGCAGAATTTTTGAACGTGTTCGAGCGGGCCTTGGATGTTGATCGGATGGGCCGCGCCTGACGCTCAGTAGCCCACGCCGCGCACGCCGCCCGCGGCGCGAAGCGACTCGCCCGTGACCTTGCGGGAGTTCTGCGACGCCAGGAAAACCGCAACGGGTGCGATATCCCCGGGCTCGCCGAATCGCCCGAGCGGTGTTCCGGCAATGAGCTTGGCGCCGAACTCGCCGGCAAAGTTGCCGTCGGTCGCGGGCGTGTTGGTATGGCCCGGCAGGATGGAGTTCACGCGGATCTTGCGCGGCCCCAGTTCGCGGGCCAGCGCGAAAGTCATCGTGTCGACGGCGCCCTTGGTGGCCGCGTACACGCTGGAGGCCAGGTAGGGGTCGGTGCTCAGGATCGAGCTGATGTTGACGATGCTGCCGCCGTCGTCGCCGAAGTGCTTCACCGCTTCGCGAATGGCCAGGAAGTAGCCCAGCACGTTGATGTCGAATTGCTTGTGGAAGGCTTCCTCGGTCAGGTCGGCCACCATCTCGAACACGGCGACGCCAGCGTTGTTCACCAGCACGTCGAGCCTGCCGTGCGTGGCCTGCACCGTGTCGAAGAGGCGGGCCACGTCCTGTGACTTGCTCATGTCGGCCTGCACCGCGAGCGCCTTTCCGCCCGCCGCCTCGATGGCTGCGACCACGGCTTCGGCGCCCTGCTTGCTGCTGGCGTAGTTCACGATCACGCTCGCGCCTTCGGCGGCCAGCGCCTTGGCGATGCCCGCGCCGATGCCGCTCGATGCGCCTGTGACGATGGCGACTTTTCTTTCCAGTTTCATGATGGACCTTTGAATGAATGGTTGATGGGTTGTTTGGCTGACTGGTTGCACAGGCTGACGTGCCCGCGTCCCGGATGAGCGGATGCGCGGACGCGCGGACGCGTTGTCCTGTGCGTTCAAGTGTTCGTCTCGCCGGCGTTGCGCGGCTGCCGGTTTCTCTCCGGTCATTGCCTTTTCTTCTCACGAGTCTTGTGCCGCCGCCGGGGCGGCAACATGATCGGCAGATGACGAATGCAATGGACGAACTGCGCAGCATCGTGATGCGCGCGGAAAACAAGTGGACCGCCACCGGGCTGCCGCGCGTGGCGATGGTGCGTGCCGAGGTTTGCGCGGACCAGGTCTACCAGCCGATGCTGCACCTGGTGCTGCAGGGCGCGAAAACGCTGTCCATCGGCGACAAGCTGTCGCGATACGAATCGGCCACGTACTTCCTGGTGCCGGTGGACGTGCCCGCCACCGGCCAGATTCGCCAGGGCGGTCCGGGCCGCCCCTACCTCGCGATCAGCCTCACGCTCGACCCCCAGGTCATCGCCGGCCTGCTGCATGGTGAAGTCGAAAACGGTGCGGCGACCCAGGCGCCTGGCTTCCAGGGCGTGGCGGCGACCGACGAAATGCTCGACGCCTGGCTGCGCATGATGCGGCTGACGGACCGGCCGGCGGAAGCGGCGGTGCTGGCGCCGATGATCGAACGCGAAATCTTGTTTCGCGCGCTGCAGGGGCCGCTCGGCGGCACGCTGCGCGACATGGCGCGCCCCGACGGGCGGCTGCCGCAGGTTCGCCGCGCGATCCACTGGATTCGCGAGCACTACACCGAGGCCTTTCGCGTGGAGCACATCGCAGCGATGGCGGACATGAGCGTGGCGGCCTTCTACCGCCACTTCAAGTCGATCACGGCCATGACACCCATCCAATACCAGAAGCGTCTGCGCCTGCTGCGGGCGCGCTGGCTGCTGTTGTTCGAGCCGCGCGACGCGGCGTCCATCGCCTACTCCGTGGGCTACGAAAGCGCGTCGCAGTTCAACCGCGAATACGCGCGCCTGTTCGGCTTGCCACCCGGGCGGGACGTGGCCCGCTTCAAGTCGCCCGCGCAACGCGCGACGGTGGCCGACGTGATTTGAATGTGCGCGCCGGCCGGAGAGCTCAGTGGGTTGCCGCCCGCGCCCCGCGCGAAGCGCCCTTGCCGGTGCCGGTGCGAACGCCGCTGTCGCGGTGCGGCGCATACGTCGCCTGTATCTGCTGCGCATCGCGCCCCGGCGGCAGCCCGAAGGCGCGGGCGTACTCGCGGCTGAACTGCGTCGCGCTTTCGTAGCCGACCTCGAAGGCGGCGCGGGTCACGCTGCGCCCGCCCACCACCATCAGCGTGCGCGCCTGCAGCAGGCGGATGCGCTTCTGGTACTGCACCGGGCTCAGGGCCGTCACGGCCTTGAAGTGGCGGTGGAACGCCGACATGCTCATGGCCGCCTTTTGCGCAAGGTCCTCGACCCGCAGCGGCTCGGCGAAGTCGCGGCGTATCCACTGGATCGCCAGGCCGATGCGCCCGATGGCGCTGTCGGGCGTCGCGATGTCGCGCAGCATGGCGCCCTGCGGCCCCTGCAGCACGCGGTAAAGAATCTCGCGCTCGTAGACGGGCGCCAGGGCGGGGATGTCGTCCGGGCGCTCCATCAGGCGCAGCATGCGCACCCATGCGTCCATCAGGTCGGGGGTCACCGCCGCGACTGAGAAGCCGGTTTCGGCTTTCTCGCTGCGGGCGGGTTTGGGCAAGTCGGCAATCAGCGCGGCGACCACCGTGGGCTGCAGCGTCAGCGCCACGGCAAGGTAGGGCTCGCCGGTGGCGGCCGGCCACACCGTGCCCACGGCCGGCAGGTCGACGGACATCACGAAGTAGTTGGCCGGGCAATAGTGCAGAGTGCGGTCGCCCACGGTCATCGACTTGCTGCCCTGCAGGATCAGGTTGACCATCGGGTCGTAGACCGCGCTCAGCTCGTGCTCGGGGATCTTGCCCTGCACCATCGCCACGCGGGGAATGCCGGTTTCGGTCATCCGGTTCCTGGCCTTGGCTGCGAGGCGGCGCAGTTCAACGAGTTGTTCTTCCATGCCGGCCATCAGACCGCAATGCGCGCGGCGGCGCAACCGTTGAAGTGCTCCAAACACAGGCCAGCGGCAGGAATAGGCAGTCTTGAGGCAGGAACGGGCAGCCCCCCATGCGATGCCGAACCTATCGTTCAGGCATCCCTTTTCAACCGAGCACACACATGAGCATCGTCATCATCACCGGCGCAAGCCGGGGCCTTGGGGCCAGCACCGCCATCCACGCCGCGCAGCGCGGCATGGGCGTCATCGTGACCTACAACAGCCACGCCGCAGGCGCGCAGGACGTGGTCCGCCAGATAGAAGCCGGGGGCGGCAAGGCCGTGGCGCTGGCGCTCGACGTGGGCCGGGTGGCCTCGTTCGCCGGCTTTCGCGACAGCGTGGCCGCCGCGCTGGCCGCCACCTGGGGCCGCGACCGCTTCGACGCGCTGGTGAACAACGCGGGCTACGGCGCGTTCAACGGCATCGAATCGGTGACCGAGGCGGAGTTCGACGGGCTGTTGAACGTGCACCTCAAGGGCCCGTTCTTTCTGACCCAGGCGCTGCTGCCGCTGATGGCCGACGGCGGCCACATCGTGAATCTGACGAGCGCCACCACGCGCGTGGCCACGCCGGGCGCGGCGCCCTATGCGGCGTTCAAGGGCGGGCTGGAAGTGCTCACGCGCTACATGGCCAAGGAGTTCGGCCCGCGCGGCATTCGCGCGAACTCGATTTCTCCGGGCGCCATCCGCACCGACATGACCAGCGGCGCCTTTGACCAGATGCCCGAGTTCGAGACCCTGCTCGCCGGGCAGACCGCGCTGGGCCGGATCGGCGCGCCCGACGACGTGGGCCGCGTCATTGCCGGCCTGCTCTCCGCCGACAGCGGCTGGGTCAACGCGCAGAACATCGAAGTGGCAGGCGGCTACAACATCTGATTTCAAGGAGCCATTCCATGCTGGACCACATCTTCCTGCCGGTGAGCGATGTCGAGCGCTCGGTGGCGTTCTACACGGCGGCGCTGGCGCCGCTGGGCATCGCGCGCAGGCACGACTACGCGGGCAAGGACGGCCCGCCCGGCCATCCCGACCTGAAGGGCTTCGGCGCGAACGGGCGCGTGTTTTTCTGGCTGCGCGACGGGTTGGCGAAAGGCCCGGGGCAAGGGCAGCCGGTGCAGGCGATGCATGTGGGCTTCGTCGCGAACGGCACCGCCGCGGTCGATGCCGCCTACCGCGCCGCCATGGCCGCGGGCGCCAGGGACAACGGCGCGCCCGGTGCGCGGCTGCACTACGACCCGCGCTACTACGCCGCCAACGTGTTCGACCCCGATGGCTACAGCCTGGAGTTCGTCTACAAGAGTTGGCAGCACGCAGAGGCGGCGCAGCCATGAGCAGGGTTGTCGATCGCGTGCTCATCTACGGCGCCACCGGCTACACCGGCCGCATGGTGGCCTTGCAGGCCAAGGCGGCGGGGCTCGATGTCGTCATTGCCGCGCGCGATGCGGGCAAGCTCGCCGCGCTGGCCCGTGAGCTGGACCTGCCCTCCAGCGCATTCCCACTCGATGCAGCCAGCCTGGCCGCGTCGCTGGCCGGCTTCCACACGGTGCTGAACTGCGCCGGCCCGTTCGCCAGGACCGCGGAGCCGCTGATGCGCGCCTGCATCGAGGCCGGTGTGCACTACCTGGACATCACCGCCGAGATCAACGTGTACCGCCTGGCCGAGCACCTCGGCCCGGACGCCGCCCGCGCGGGCGTGATGCTGCTGCCTGGCGTCGGCTGGGACGTGGTGCCTACCGACTGCCTGGCGCTGCAGCTGTCGCGGCGCGTCGCGCAACCCATGTCGCTGCGCATCGCGCTGCAGGTGGCCGGGTCCATGTCGCGCGGGTCGGCCGTGAGCGCCGGTGAAATCGTGGGCGCGGGGCTGATGGCGCGCGTGAACGGTGCCCTGGTGCCTACGCCGGAGGCCGAGCCCGCGCTGTTCGACTTCGGCAATGGCGACGGCGAAGTCGTGTGCGCGCCGCTGTCGTTCGGCGACCTCGTCACGGCCTGGCATTCGACGGGCATTCCGGACATCGCCATGTTCGTGAACGTGACGGGCACGGCTTTTCCGTCGGGCGAATTGTCTGAACTGCCCGACGGGCCGAGCCAGGAAGAGCGCGATGCGCAGCGCGCCCGCGCGGTGGTCGAAGTGACCGGCGCGGGCGGCGAGGTCGCTCGCGCCGTCATCGAGACGGTGAACGGCTATTCGTACACGCCGCTGGCGGCCGTGGAAGCGGCGCGGCGCGTGCTCGGCGGTGCGCACCGGGCGGGCTTCGAGACACCGGCACGCGTGTTCGGCGACGACTTTGCGCAGGGCATCGCGGGCACGGTGATCACCCACATTGCCTAGGGCACTCGAATCACGGCGCGTCCCGGTCCCTGGCGAACGCGCCTGCCAGCGCAACGCCCCTGACCGTCCGCCACAGCCCGAACGGCACCAGCAGCGCCCCCAGCATCCGGTAGGCCGCCGGGTCCGGCCTCAAGCCCATCCACACGCCCAGCGCGGTGAGCGCGAGGCCGCCCACGATGTTCAGCACGCTGGCGCCCAACCACTGCAGCCGCAGCATCCCGACCGCCGCAGCCAGCACGCGGTCGGCCATGCCCAGCCCGAACCAGCTCGCCAGCACATAGAGCCCCAGCAGCAGCAAGGGGACCACCGCAAGACCGATCAGGAAGAAAACCAGCAAGCCGGCCAGTGTGTCCATGCGGGCCAGCTTATCGGCTGCTGGCACCCGCCCGCATCCGGTGGGCGTTTCCGTGCGTAACCGATGTACCTGCCCGTGCATCATCAGAACAATCCGCCGGAGACAACCGCCCCATGAAACTTCCGTCCCGCACGGCCTCGCGGCCCTGGCTGCTGGGGGCGCTTTTCGGCAGCGCCGCTGCCTGCGCCCAACCCAGCCAGCAGAACCACCTGCCTGAGATCCAGATCGTCGGCCCGCGCGATACGGCCATCGGCACGGCCGACAGCGCGAGCGAAGGCGCGGTGGAGCGCGAGTCTTACCAGTCGCGGCCCAAGCTGCGCCCGGGCGACATCGTGGAGGCGGTGCCGGGCGTGGTCGCCACGCAGCACTCGGGCGACGGCAAGGCCAACCAGTATTTCCTGCGCGGCTTCAACCTCGACCACGGCACCGACTTCGCGGTGACGGTGGACGGCATGCCGGTGAACATGCCCACGCATGGCCACGGGCAGGGCTATGCCGACCTGAACTTCCTGATGCCCGAGCTGGTGTCGGGCGTGCGCTACCGCAAGGGGCCTTACTTTGCGCAGAGCGGCGACTTCTCGCTGGCCGGCAGCGCCTCGCTCGACTACTTCAGCGCGCTGGAGGCGCCCTTTGCCGAAGTGACGGTGGGGTCGCACGACTTCAAGCGCCTGCTGGCCGCGGGCTCGCGCACGGTGGCCGACCAGACCTGGCTGGGCGCCATCGAGCTCGAAGGCAACAACGGTCCGTGGAACGTGCCCGAGAACCTGAAGAAGGCCAACGCGGTGCTGCGCTACTCGCAGGGCTCGCCCTCGCGCGGCTTCAGCATCACCGGCATGGCCTACAAGAGCAGCTGGACCTCGACCGACCAGGTGCCCGAACGGCTCATCGACAGCGGCGCGCTGCCGCGCTTCGGCAGCCTGAACCCGACCGACGGCGGCAAGACGCAGCGCATCAGCCTGTCGGGCAAGTGGTTCGACAAGGGCCCGAACGGCGACACCGAGTTCAGCGCCTACGCCATCGACTACCGCTTCGACCTGTTCTCCGACTTCACCTATTTCCTGAACAACCCGGTCAACGGCGACCAGTTCGAGCAGACCGACCGGCGCCGCGTGTTCGGCGCGCAGGGCTCGCATTCGGTGGGCAACAAGATCGCGGGGCTCGACGGCCTCTTGAGCTTCGGCACGCAGTGGCGCGGCGACCGCATCGGCGAGGTCGGCCTGTACGACACCGAGGCGCGCCAGCGCCTGGCCACGGTGCGCAACGACAAGGTCTCGCAGGACCTGTTCTCGGTGTACGGCCAGCAGCTAGTGAACTTCAGCGAGCGCTGGCGCGGCTACGTGGGCGTGCGCGGCGATGCGCTGCGCTACAACGTGCAGGGCCGCGAGCCGGTGTACGGCCCGCTCAACAGCGGCAAGGGGCACGACGCGCAGGTCAGCCCCAAGTTCGGCCTGGCCTTCGCGCCCACGCCGGCGCACGAGTTCTACTTCAACGCGGGCGTGGGTTTTCACAGCAACGACGTGCGCGGCGCCGCCATCACCGCCGACCCGAAGACGGGCGAGGCGGCCGAGCGCGTGCCGGCGCTGGTGAAGGGCCGCGGCGCGGAAATCGGCTGGCGCTTTCAGCCGAACGAAGACCTCACGGCCACGGTGGCGCTGTGGAAGCTCAACCTCGCCTCCGAGCTGGTCTACGTGGGCGACGCGGGCACCACCGAGCCGGGGCGCGCGAGTTCGCGGCGCGGGCTGGAGGCCACGCTGCGCTGGAAGTTCGATCGCGCCTGGCGCCTGGAGGTCGACGCCGCGCTGTCGCGCGCGCGCTTCAAGGGCGCGGCGCCCGAAGGCGAGGGCAACTACGTGGACAACGCCATCGAGCGCGTGCTGGCGGCAGGCATCACCTACATCGAAGGGCCGCTGACCGCGTCGCTGCGGCTGCGCTACATGGGGCCGCGCGCGCTCGACACGCTGAACACCGTGCGCTCGCGCGCCACCACGCTGCTGAACTTCGGCGCGCGCTACGCGGTCAACCGCCAGCTCACGCTGGGGCTGGACGTGTTCAACCTGGCGGGGCGCAAGGGCAACGACATCGAGTACTACTACGCCTCGTGCACCGCGGGCGAGGTGGCGGGCGGCAGCTGCAACGGCGGCGTGAACGACCGTCATGTGCACCCGATGGAGCCGCGCACGGTGCGGGTCAGCGCGCGCTACACGTTCTAGGGCGCGCCGGCGCATGCCGGGTCTGGTGCGCTACGCCGGCAGCGGCAGCCCCGAGCGCGGCTTGATTTCTTCCAGGCACACGCTCGACCTGACGAAGTTGACGCCCGGCAGCGCCACCAGCCGTTCGGTGAGGAACACGTTGAGCCCCTCGAGGTCGCGCGCGATCACCTTGAGCACGTAGTCGAAGTCCCCCGTCACCGAATGGCACTCGAGCACGTCGGGCATCCCGGCCAGGGTCTGTCGAAACAGCTTGAGGTCGCGCATGTGGCCCCGCTCCATGCCGATGTGCACGAAGGCCGTCACGTGCAGGCCCACCGCGGCGGGCCGAAGGCGCGCCTCGTACCGGGCGATGACGCCGCCTTCTTCCAGGCGGTGGTGACGCCGGCTGCACTGCGCCGGCGACAGGCCGATGGCCTCGGCCAGCTCGAGGTTCGACATTCGGCCGTTCTCCTGCAGCAGGCCAAGAATGCGCACGTCGATCCGGTCGAGCTTGAGCATGTGCAATATGTTCTCTTGAAAAGCGCGTATCGTACAAGAGTTCATCCTTTTTCAATGCGCAATCGAGAGAAATGGAAGCTCATTTCCAGCAGCAGATCGAACAATCAGGTTGTCCTTCACAACGAAAAAACGTCGTTCAGCCGAACGACGCAATTTCCTTCCCTTTCAACCTGCCTGCTGCACGGCCGTACCCCCGGCCATGGAAACCTTATGAAACGCATACCGGAGCCGTTCCGCATCAAGACCATCGAGCGCATCGCGATGACGACGCGCGAGCACCGCGAGCAGGCGCTGCAGCAGGCGGGGCTCAACCCCTTCCTGCTGCGCAGCGACGACGTGTACATCGACCTGCTGACCGACAGCGGCAGCGGCGCCATGAGCGACCGGCAGTGGAGCGCCATGATGGCCGCCGACGAGGCCTATGCCGGCAGCCGGAGCTACTATCGGCTCGTCGCGACCATCGACAAGGTGTTCGGCTACCCGCACCTCGTGCCTGCCCACCAGGGGCGCGGCGCGGAGCAGATGCTCTACCCCGAGCTCGTCAAGCGGCGCGGCGCGAAGCAGCCGGTGTTCCTGTCGAACTTTCACTTCGACACCACCAAGGTGCACATCGAGCTGGCCGGCGCGCGCGCCCTCAACGCGCTCAACAAGGAGGCGCTCGACACCCGGCAGTACCACGACTGGAAGGGCAACTTCGACCTGGCCGAGCTTGCGCGGCTCATCGAGACCGAGGGCGCGTCCAATGTCGCGGCCATCGTCGCCACGGTCACCTGCAACACCACCGGCGGCCAGCCGGTTGCGCTGGGCAACCTGCGGGCGGCTTCCGACATGGCGCGGCGCGCCGGCATTCCGGTGGTGATCGACGCGACCCGCTTCGCGGAAAACGCCTGGTTCATCCGCGAACGTGAACCGGCGTACGCGCAGCACAGCATTCCGGAGATCGTGCGCAAGATGATGTCCTGCGGCGACATCGCGGTCATGTCGTCGAAGAAAGACGGGCTGGTCAACATCGGCGGCTTCTGCGCCTTTCGCGACGACGAAGAACTGTTCCGCGCCGTGCAGGAGCGGTGCGTGGTCAGCGAAGGCTTCATCACCTACGGCGGCCTGGCGGGCCGAGACCTGGAGGCGCTGGCCGTCGGCCTTGAAGAAGCGATGGACCCCGACTACCTGAACTACCGCATCGGGCAGGTCGCCTACCTGGGCGAGCGGCTGCGCGCCGAGGGCATTCCCATCCAGTACCCCACTGGCGGCCACGCGGTGTTCGTGGACGCAGCGGCCCTGCTGCCGCACATTCCCTGCGAGCAGTTTCCCGCGCATGCACTGGCGTGCGAGCTGTACATCGAGTCGGGCGTGCGGGCCGTGGAGATCGGCTCGCTGCTGCTGGGGCGCGATCCGCTCACCGGCGTGCAGGAAAAGGCGCCGCTCGAGTCGATGCGGCTGACGATTCCACGGCGGGTCTACACCAACGACCATATGGATTATGTGGCGGACGCGCTCGCCGCGGTGGCCCGGCGCGCGCAGGCGATGCGGGGGCTGGACTTCACCTATGAGCCCGAGCTGCTGCGCAACTTCACGGCGCGGTTTCGCTGGGCGGAGTAGCTTAGGAGTGGATTAGCGGAGTGGCGGAGTGGCGGAGTGGCGCGTGCAGCGGCGCCTCAAGGCGCCTGCACCTTCTTCGCCGCCCTCGTGTCGCGCGCGCCGAGCCGGCGCGACCACAGAAAGATCGTGCCCATCGCCAGCACCAAGAAGCCGCCGAAGCCCGCCAGCGTGGGCAGCAGCGGCGCGTCGAACCACAGCAGCGCGCCGTACACGCCGAGCATGGCCAGCGAGGCCGTGCTCTCATTGGCGTTCTGCACCGCGATCGACTGGCCCGGGTGCATGCGCAGCAGCCCGCGGCTTTGCAGCAGCGCGTTCATCGGCACCAGCAGCAGCCCGGCCAGCGCGCCGATGCCCACCAGCATCGCGACTGCCACCGCGGTCTGCGTGACCAGCGTCATGCCCATCACCACCGCGCCCAGCGCCACGCCCAGCGGCAGTGCGCGCTTGGCGCGCTCCAGCGGAAACCAACGTGCCGCGCCCATGGCGCCCATCACCATGCCGACGGCCACCGCAATCTGCAGCAGCGCGCCCTGCGCCAGCGTGAGCCCGAGCTGCTCGGCGCCCCAGCGCAGCACCAGGAACTGCAGCGTGGCCGACGCGGCCCAGAAGAGGCTGGTCACGGCCAGCGAAATGCGCGCGTCGGCATCGCCCCACAGCAGCCCCAGCGAGCGCCGGAAATCGCGCAGCAGCTCGCCCGGGTGCGCCAGCGCCTTGCGGTTGCGCGCGGGGCTGTGCGGAATGGCGAGCGTGCACAGGGCCGCCAGCAGGTACACCGCGCCGATGGCCGGCAGCGCGTGGCCCTTGTTCACCAGCGCGCCGCCCAGCGCCACGCCGAACAGGATGGACACCACCGTGCTCGCCTCGACCCAGCCGTTGGCCTTGACCAGTTCGTCCTGCGGCAGCAGCTCCGGCAGGATGCCATACTTAGCCGGCGAATAGGCGGCCGCACCGAGCCCCACCAGCGCGTACGCCACCAGCGGCTGCACATGCCACACCAGCAGCGCGCAGCCGCCCAGCTTCACGAGGTTGGAGGCCATCAGCACGCGGCCTTTGGGCGCGGCGTCGGCCACCGCGCCCGCGAAGGCGGCCAGCAGCACGTACGAGAGGTAGAAGAACAGCCGCAGCGCCGGCGTCATCCAGCCCGGCGCATGGCGCTGCATGAGCAGGCCGATGGCCACGATCAGCAAGGCGTTGTCGCCCAGCGAGCTGAAGAACTGCGCTGCCACCACCGAGCGCAGCGCGCGGCGTGAACGGGCGCCGGCCACCACGGGCGCCACTGCCGGCGTGATCGCAGGCGTCACCACAGCCGGCACCGTCATGCGTCCACGCCGAAGAAGTGCTGCCGGTAGCGCGGCGACACGTCGTCCACGCGCAGCATCATGGGCAGGTCGGCGGTGTTGAAGGCGACGTCGAGCGCGGGCGGGCCCAGCAGCCGCGCGCCGCAGCGCAGGTAGCCCTTGATGAGGGGCGGCGGCGCGGGCGGGGCCATGTCGCTGTCGGCGTCGCCATCGGCATCGCTTGCGCTGTACAGCGGCAAGGCCACGAGGGGCGCCACGCGCCAGCGCTGCTCCACCAGGTGGGTGCGGCACAGTCGGTGCCACAGCCGTGCGGCCTCCAGGCCCTGATCGCCCAGGCCGATGCTGGCACAACCGATCATGGTGTCCAGCCGGTGCTCGACCATGTACTGCCCCAGCGCGGACCACAGCGCCATGATGACGCTGCCCGAGCGCCACTGGGCGTCCACGCACGAGCGCCCCAGCTCCAGCGCGCGGCCGCGCAGCGGCGCCAGCGGTGCCAGGTCGAACTCGGTGTCGGTGTAGTAGCCGCCGGCGCGCGAGGCGGCCTCGGGCGTCAGCACGCGGTAGGTGCCGATGAGCGGGCCGGGGCCGTTCGCGGGGTCCACCGCGCGCACCAGCAGATGGTCGCAAAAGGGGTCGAAGCGGTCGGCGTCCAGCCCCGGCGGCGTGCCTTCGGGCGGCGCCAGGTGCGCGCCCATTTCTTCGGCGAACACGCGGTAGCGCAGACGCTGCGCGTCACGCACGTCTTCTTCGCAATCGGCCCAGCGGGTTTCGAGCAGGGGAGCGGGTCTGTCGTTGTGCATGCGGTCGGGTCGGCTCAGTTGGAGGGCGGGTAGCGGCCGACCAGGCGGTTCTGCCGCCGGTTGAGCCGCGCGAGTGCGAGCAGGCCGATGGGCCGTACGCCGGCCTTGCGCTGCGCCGCGCCGATGCGAAACAGCAGCCGCTGCTTGGCGAACACCATGCGAAAGCCCTGCAGCACGCCGGTGTCGGGGTCCCAGGCCTCGATGGCCTCGGAGCCCGCGCCGTTCACTTCCATGATGGTGAAGCCGCGCCCCGCGCCCAGCGCGCGCAGGCTGTCGAAGCGCACGTCGAAGCGGCCGAAGCGAAAGTCGGGCATGTCGCGCGCCACCGCGTCGACCGCGCGCACCAGCTCCGGCGTGATGAGCGCCGCGCCGTCGCGGTACAGGCCTCCCACCCGCGTGGAGCCGATGGTGGCCAGGCGCACCTGCTGCCCGGCCGCGGGCACGCTGTCGGGCGGCACGCTGCACTGGTGGCGCGGCGAGCGCGCGATGCGCCGCGCGCGCACGTCGGCGGCCACCAACTGCGCCACGGTGCTGCGGCCGTCGCCCGTCACGCGCGGAAAGTAGCGCAGCGCCAGGCCGATGACGCGGCCTTCGCCGGTGACCGGGTCGCGCGCGTAGAAGATGCCGGCCTCGCCCTCCTGAGGCAGGTAGCGTTGCAGCACCACCGTCTCGCCGCGCGGAAAGCCGGCCAGGTAGGCCCGCAGCGCAGCCGCGTCTTGCAGCAGGCGCACGCCGTAGCCGCACAGGCCCAGGTCGGGCTTCGCGACCACGGGAAACGCGAGTCCTGACTGCGCCATCGCCTGCGTCGCGCGGGCCAGCGAGGCTTCGCCGGGCGGGCCATCGTTGACTACGGCGCAGTAATCCGCGGTGAGCGAGCGCGCCAGCGGCCCCATGCCGCGGAAGTACTCCAGCTTGCCTTCGCCCACGAGCCCGCCCGCGGTCAGGTGCGGATTGGCGGCCGACGCCACTGTGGGCCCACCGTAGCGCGCGGACAGCCACAGCCACTGCACCACCAGCGGCACGCAGATGAGCCACTTGGGCATGCGCTCGAGCAGGCTGCAGGCGCGCACCTCGGCGAGCCTGCCGGTGTCGGGGACGCCGTCCAGGTCCAGGCCAGGGTCAGGGGCCAGGTCGAGGTCCAGCCTGGCGACCATCAGCCCGGCTCCTGCGTCTGCGTGCGCGTCGCCACCAGCCCCACCGCCGCGATGCGGTCGATGTGCGCATACACCGGCCGCTCCAGCTCTTCGCCGAAAACGTCGGGGTCGATCTCCGCATACGACCACTCGCAGCCCGAGGCTTCGAGCACCGGGCGCAGCTCGGCCAGGAAGGGGTCGTCACCGTCGACCATGGCCACGCCGGTGTACAGCAGCAGCTGCCCGCCCGGCGCCAGCCGCTTGAGCGACTCGACCGCGATGCGCGCGCTCAGCGCCCGGCCCAGGCGCGTGCCGCCGTGGCGGTAGGCGCGCTGCGCGGCGTCGTCCAGGTAGGGCGGGTTGGACACGATGAGGTCGAACTCGCCCTCTACCGCCGACAGCGCGTCGCCCTGCGCCAGCGTCACCGGCACGCCCGCCACTTCGGCGTTGACCGCCGCGTACTGCAGCGCGAGCGGGTTGATGTCGTTCATGACCACGCTCGCCGGCGTGCCCGTGGCGGCCAGCGCGCGCGCCACCGCGATGCCGCCCGCGCCGCTGCCGCAGCCCACGTCCAGCACGCGGGCACGCGCCTGCGCCCGGCGCTGCGTGAGCGCATGCAGCACGAAGCGCGCGAAGCGGCTGGTGTCGGGCCCGAAGAACACGGCGTTTTCTTCCACCGTCGGAAATGCCGAGTGAAAGAACAGGTCGTCGCCCAGGCTGGCGATGCGCACGTTGCTGCGCAGCAGCGTGCCGGTGCGCCGCACCAGGCCCGCGTGTTCCATGTCGGCCAGCAGCGCGGGCGGCAGCGCGCCGGCCTCGAACGAGAGGTTCCAGCCGAACACGTCGCGCAGCGTGGCCCCCGGCTCGCGCCCGCGCCGCGCGAGCACGCGCTGGTGCGTGAGCGGCGTCACGGTGGTGAAGCGGTAGCCGCTGGCGCCCACCTGGCGCAGCACGGCGGCGGCGTGGGTCAGCATGCGACCGGCTCCGGGGCATTCAAGGCATGCAGTTCTTCGGTGTAGCGCTCGAAGCAGCGCGCGCCGCATTCGAGGCGCATCAGCGCGCCCTCGGCGATGAACTGGCCGCAGGCCGGGTCCTCGTCGACCAGCGGGTGGATCACCTCGCGCAGCCAGGCGCGCGCATGCGACACATCGAGCGCGCCGTGCAGGTCGAAGTAGGCCCGCGCACGCCCGCTGAGCCCCAGGCGGCGCATGCCGGCGGCCACCTGCTTCACGCGCCCCGGGGCCGTGAGCTCGATGACGCCCAGCGCGCCGATGGCGTGGTACGCGTAGCGGCGCGTGGTCGCCAGCCCGACCATGGTGTTCGACAGCGCGAGCGACTCCCACACGGTGGTCTCGATGTTCGGACGCAGGTCCAGCTCGCGCACCATGTGCGCCAGCATTTGGCCGTGCATGGCGCTTTGCTTGCCGTGCCCCATCTCGTCCCAGAAGTTGCGCGCGCACTCCAGCTTGGGCTGCGGCGGCAGCTTGACCTGGGTGTAGGCCAGCAGATCTTCGAAGCCGGCCTCGCCCGCGGCCTCCTGCGTGAGGAACCAGCGCATCTGCGCCAGCGTGGCCTCCTGTGCGAGCCAGTCGAACAGCGGATGCCGCTGGCCGGGGCCGCCGTGCGCGAGCGCTTCGAACCAGTGCACGAAGTGCCCCGCGTTGCCGGCCGAGACGCAGGCCGCGGCCCGCACGCCGTCGCGCATGTCTTCGAGGAAGCGGCCTTCCAGCAGGCGGTGCGCGTGCTCGCGCGCGAGGTCGCCCTGCCAGCTCAGCGAGGGCTGCGCTGGCGCCAGCCGCAGGGCGTTGAAGCGGGCCAGGCGGCGATGGAGCTTGTGCGGCGGCGGCAACGGCTCCTGCGCGTGTGCCGCTTGCACCGCTTTCGCCAAGTGCAGGCCGGGGTCCTTGATGTCATGTGCGGACATGGCAGATCCTTCTCGTCCGTGGATGAAAAGGCCCAGCGTGCGCTTTTGCGCCGTCGCTGTCCGTCAGACAGCGGCTACAAATCCTTCCCCTGCCCGTCACGCGCCGTGGGCCGCGCGCCGGGCGGGGGCGGCGGCACGCCGCCTAGCGCAGCAGGCCCGCTGGACGCCCGCATATCAGCGTCAGCAGCGCGTGCGGCTGCAGCGGCTTGCCCAGATGAGCGTCGAATCCCGCCTCGGTTGCCTTGGCATGGTCCTGCGGCCGGGTGAAGGCGGTGTGCGCTACGGAAAACAGCCGCGGCTTGCTCAAGGTGCGCTCGCGCTGGCGCACTTCGCGGATCAGGTCGTAGCCGTCGCGACCCGGCAGGCCGATGTCGCTGATGAGCACGTCGGGCCACTTCTGCTCGAACAGCTGCAGCGCGCTGTCGAAGTCCACGCCCAAGCGCACGGTGGCGCCGGCGTCGGCCAGCACCACGGTCATGATCTCGCTCGCGTCGGCGTTGTCTTCCACCACCAGCACGTCCAGGCCGGCGAGCATGCGGTCGGTGGGGCCCGGGGAGCCGGTCGGCCGGGTGTCGAGGCTGGGCGTGTCGACGAGCAGGATGGGCGCGTCGCCCGAGGGCACCACGCTCAGCACCACCTGCAGCACGGCGCCCTGGCCTTCGCCCTCGCTGTGCGCCGACACGCTACCGCCGTGCAGCTCGGCCAGGTTTTTCACGATCGACAGCCCCAGCCCCAGGCCGCCGTGGAAGCGGTTGTCCGGCGAATCGCTCTGCGAGAAGCGGTCGAACAGGTGTTGAAGAAAGTCGGGGCTGATGCCGCGGCCGAAGTCGCGCACCGACAGGTGCAGCAGGTCGCCCTCGCGCTGCAGCTCGATGATGATGCGCCCGCCCACGTCGGAAAACTTGATGGCGTTCGACAGCAGGTTCCACACGATCTGCTGGAAGCGCGTGGCGTCCAGCCAGCCCGGCGGGTCGGCCGGTGCCTGGTCGAACACCATGGTCAGCTGCTTGGCGGTGGCCGGCGCGGCCAGCGCCTCGATGGCCGAGCTGACCAGCCCGCGCGGCTCGATCCATTCCTGGTGCAGGCGCAGCTTGCCGGAGCTGATGCGCGACACGTCCAGGATGTCGGCGATGAGCCGCGTCTGCGCCTTCACGCTGCGGTCGATGGCGCTCAGGCCCTTTTCCATCTGCTCGGGCGTGCGGTTGCCCACCTTCAGCACATGCACCCAGCCGCCGATGGCGTTGAGCGGATTGCGCAGCTCGTGCGAGAGCACGGCGACAAAGTCGTCCTTGGTGCGGCTCAGGCGCTCGGCGGCGGCGCGCGCGGCCTGTTCGCGCTCGAGCACCTCGCGCCGGCGCCCCTCGAGCTCGAAGCGCTCGGACACGTCCAGCGCGATGCCCACGCGCAGGCCGGGCTCGATCTGCGCGGACATGGTCCATTCGAGCCGGATCCACGAGCCGTCCTGGCGCAGCAGCGGGAACTCGCCCTTCCAGGGTGCGCTCGGCGCGCTGCCCTGGCCCGATGCGGACGGCGTTGCGGAAGCAGCCCCGCCCGTGCCCAGGTCGCCCGCCGTGTGCGCCTTCACGAAAGCCATCCACTCCTCGGGCGCGAAGGCGCTCACCGGCTGGCCGATGAGGGCGTCGCGCGACTGGCCCAGCATGGCGACCATGGCGGGGTTCACGTCGGCGAAGCGGCCCTCGGCGTCGATCAGCGCCATGCCGGTGGGCGCCTGGTCGTAAATGGCGCGAAAGCGCGCTTCGCTGTTGCGCTGCTTTTCCTCGGCCATGCGCGCGCGAATCAGCGCCTGCAGCGTGGCGATGAGCACCGGCGGCTCCACCGGGTGCACCAGGTATGCGTCGGCGCCGGCGTTCAGGCCGGCCACCTTGTCCTCGTTGCGCACGAAGGTGGCCGACAGGTGCACCACGGGCAGCGTGGCGGTCGAAGGCTTGATGCGCAGCTCCCGGCACACCTCGAAGCCGCTGAAGTCGGGCAGGTGCACGTCGAGCACCACGGCCGAGATGTGCTGCGACGCGAGCACCAGCGCCTCGCCGCCGGTGCCGGCCTCGCGCGTTTCGAAGCCCGCAGCGCGAATCACGCGCGTGGTGGCGTAGCGCGTGGTGGGGTTGTCGTCCACCACCAGCACGGTGTGGCGAGAACGGTCGATCGATGTGTTGATGAGCGGTTCGAGCGACATGGTCATCGCCCTTCGGACGGGCCCTGGCCCTGCATCTGCAGCGTCACCGAGAACACCGAGCCCTTGCCCAGCTCGCTCGCCACCTCCACATGCCCGCCCAGCAGCACCGCCAGCTGCCGGCACAGTGACAGGCCCAGGCCGGTGCCGCGCAGGCGCTTCTGCACCGGCGAGTCGACCTGCGAGAAATCGTCGAACACGGCCGCGTGGTGCTCGGGCGCAATCCCGATGCCGGTGTCGGACACCGAAAACTTCACCGTGTCCTCGCCCACGCGCGCCGCGGTCACCCGCACCTCGCCGTGCGGCGTGAACTTGAGCGCGTTGGAGATGAAGTTGCGCAAGATCTGCGAGAGCTTGCGGTCGTCGGTGTACAGCCGGGGCAGCCCCTCGGGCTCCTCGAAGATCAGCGCGGTGTCGGGGTTGTGCAGGACCGGGCGGAACATGCCGCGCAGGGCGGAAAACAGGTCGACCATCTCGAACCAGGCCGGCGAGATGTCGACCCGGCCGGCCTCGATCTTGGCCAGGTCGAGCAGATCGTCGACCATCTCGGCCAGCTCGGTGGCGGTGGTGTTGACGAAGCCGACCTGCTTTTCCTGCTCGGGCGTGAGCGGGCCGTCCACGCGGTCGCTCAGCAGGCGCGCAATGCTGCGGATGGCGCTGATGGGCGTGCGGAACTCGTGGCTCATGTAGGCCAGGAAGCGGCTCTTGAGCTCGGTGGCCTTCTTCAGCTGTTCGGCCTGCGCATCAAGCTCGGCGTACAGCGCCACCACACCGCGGTTGGTCTCCTCGAGCTCCGCGCGCAGTTCATCGACCTCGCGCCGGCTTCGGGCCAGCGCATCTTCACGGTCGTCAACGACGGTGCTGTTCATCGGTTATTCCTTTTGGCGGATCACGACGACGGTGGCGTCGTCGCGGTGCCGGGTATGGTCGCGCAAAAGAACGGCCGCCACCAGCGTGGGATCCTTCTGCA
>NZ_JASZYK010000029.1 GCF_030317035.1 Variovorax sp. J22G73 | reverse complement strand
GAGTGAGTCGGGTAAAAAAACTTCCTTCGAAGTTGACGCGGTTTGAAAAAGCAGTGCATAATCGAAGGCTTCGCTGAAATGACTTCGGCGGCTGATTGCGAAAAGCGGTTGGCTGGTGAAGTTGAAGAAAGCGAAAAAAGTTTGACGGTACTTAAAAAACCGTGATAGACTACAAGGCTTCGCTGATCGCAGCAAGTTAAACGAAGTAGACGAATGTTGCTTCGGTGATCGTTAAAAATTTACAGCCGATAAGCGTGGGCGTTTGAAGGTAATTGCGTAAGTTCTTCGGAACAAGTCGCAAGACTTAAAAACGCTCATGAGATAGAAGTGAAGTTCACTTTAATTCTTTTTTTATGAGTTTTGCTTGGCCGCGAGGTCAGGCGCAAAAATCAAGATCGAACTATAGAGTTTGATCCTGGCTCAGATTGAACGCTGGCGGCATGCCTTACACATGCAAGTCGAACGGCAGCGCGGGAGCAATCCTGGCGGCGAGTGGCGAACGGGTGAGTAATACATCGGAACGTGCCCAATCGTGGGGGATAACGCAGCGAAAGCTGTGCTAATACCGCATACGATCTACGGATGAAAGCAGGGGATCGCAAGACCTTGCGCGAATGGAGCGGCCGATGGCAGATTAGGTAGTTGGTGAGGTAAAGGCTCACCAAGCCTTCGATCTGTAGCTGGTCTGAGAGGACGACCAGCCACACTGGGACTGAGACACGGCCCAGACTCCTACGGGAGGCAGCAGTGGGGAATTTTGGACAATGGGCGAAAGCCTGATCCAGCCATGCCGCGTGCAGGATGAAGGCCTTCGGGTTGTAAACTGCTTTTGTACGGAACGAAACGGCCTTTTCTAATAAAGAGGGCTAATGACGGTACCGTAAGAATAAGCACCGGCTAACTACGTGCCAGCAGCCGCGGTAATACGTAGGGTGCAAGCGTTAATCGGAATTACTGGGCGTAAAGCGTGCGCAGGCGGTTATGTAAGACAGTTGTGAAATCCCCGGGCTCAACCTGGGAACTGCATCTGTGACTGCATAGCTAGAGTACGGTAGAGGGGGATGGAATTCCGCGTGTAGCAGTGAAATGCGTAGATATGCGGAGGAACACCGATGGCGAAGGCAATCCCCTGGACCTGTACTGACGCTCATGCACGAAAGCGTGGGGAGCAAACAGGATTAGATACCCTGGTAGTCCACGCCCTAAACGATGTCAACTGGTTGTTGGGTCTTCACTGACTCAGTAACGAAGCTAACGCGTGAAGTTGACCGCCTGGGGAGTACGGCCGCAAGGTTGAAACTCAAAGGAATTGACGGGGACCCGCACAAGCGGTGGATGATGTGGTTTAATTCGATGCAACGCGAAAAACCTTACCCACCTTTGACATGTACGGAATTCGCCAGAGATGGCTTAGTGCTCGAAAGAGAACCGTAACACAGGTGCTGCATGGCTGTCGTCAGCTCGTGTCGTGAGATGTTGGGTTAAGTCCCGCAACGAGCGCAACCCTTGTCATTAGTTGCTACATTCAGTTGGGCACTCTAATGAGACTGCCGGTGACAAACCGGAGGAAGGTGGGGATGACGTCAAGTCCTCATGGCCCTTATAGGTGGGGCTACACACGTCATACAATGGCTGGTACAAAGGGTTGCCAACCCGCGAGGGGGAGCTAATCCCATAAAACCAGTCGTAGTCCGGATCGCAGTCTGCAACTCGACTGCGTGAAGTCGGAATCGCTAGTAATCGTGGATCAGAATGTCACGGTGAATACGTTCCCGGGTCTTGTACACACCGCCCGTCACACCATGGGAGCGGGTTCTGCCAGAAGTAGTTAGCTTAACCGCAAGGAGGGCGATTACCACGGCAGGGTTCGTGACTGGGGTGAAGTCGTAACAAGGTAGCCGTATCGGAAGGTGCGGCTGGATCACCTCCTTTCTGGAAACAAGCAATTTAATTTAAACGCCCACACTTATCGGTTGTTGGAAGAAGTCGAGATCTTTGTTGATCTTCGATTGGGTCTGTAGCTCAGCTGGTTAGAGCACCGTCTTGATAAGGCGGGGGTCGTTGGTTCGAGCCCAACTAGACCCACCAAATCTTCTGATTTCTCGTGTGAGAGTTTTGGGGGATTAGCTCAGCTGGGAGAGCACCTGCTTTGCAAGCAGGGGGTCGTCGGTTCGATCCCGTCATCCTCCACCAATAATTCGGTACTTATTCAACACCAAAGCGGCTTTGTGCGCGAGTATGAGGCTTCTTTGTTGTTGATCAAGATCTCTTGATCAATCGGCTGTTCTTTAAAAATTCATAGAGTCGAATCAGCGCTGCTGATGGAAACTGCACATTCGTAAAGGTTTAGTGCAGACCGTGCCATCAGCAGCATAGAATTTTTGATTGCGTCAAAAGAAACTTCAATTTCGAGTCAAATCGAATTGAATGTACGGCATAACGCGTCAGGTGAAAGACCTGACATATTCCTTGAAATGATTTTGTGTTTCGCAAGAAACGTCAAAGTTATAGGGTCAAGTGAATAAGAGCACGTGGTGGATGCCTTGGCAATGATAGGCGACGAAGGACGTGATAGCCTGCGATAAGCTTCGGGGAGCTGGCAAATTAGCTTTGATCCGGAGATTTCCGAATGGGGAAACCCACCTGCAAAGGTATCGCATGATGAATACATAGTCATGCGAGGCGAACCGGGTGAACTGAAACATCTCAGTAGCTCGAGGAAAAGACATCAACCGAGATTCCGAAAGTAGTGGCGAGCGAAATCGGAGAAGCCTGTTAGTGATAGCACAAGACATAACGGAACAGTTTGGAAAGACTGGCCATAGCGGGTGATAGCCCCGTACGTGAAATGACCTGTGTGGTACTGAGCTAACGACAAGTAGGGCGGGACACGAGAAATCCTGTCTGAATATGGGGGGACCATCCTCCAAGGCTAAATACTCATCATTGACCGATAGTGAACTAGTACCGTGAGGGAAAGGCGAAAAGAACCCCGGGAGGGGAGTGAAATAGATCCTGAAACCGCGTGCTTACAAAAAGTAGGAGCCTCGTAAGGGGTGACTGCGTACCTTTTGTATAATGGGTCAGCGACTTACATTCAGTGGCAAGGTTAACCGAATAGGGAAGCCGTAGAGAAATCGAGTCCGAATAGGGCGATCAGTCGCTGGGTGTAGACCCGAAACCAAGTGATCTATCCATGGCCAGGATGAAGGTGCCGTAACAGGTACTGGAGGTCCGAACCGACTAGTGTTGCAAAACTAGCGGATGAGCTGTGGATAGGGGTGAAAGGCTAAACAAACTTGGAAATAGCTGGTTCTCTCCGAAAACTATTTAGGTAGTGCCTCAAGTATTACCATCGGGGGTAGAGCACTGTTTTGGCTAGGGGGTCATGGCGACTTACCAAACCAAGGCAAACTCCGAATACCGATGAGTACAGCTTGGGAGACAGAGCACCGGGTGCTAACGTCCGGACTCAAGAGGGAAACAACCCAGACCGCCAGCTAAGGTCCCTAAAATTGGCTAAGTGGGAAACGAAGTGGGAAGGCTAAAACAGTCAGGATGTTGGCTTAGAAGCAGCCATCATTTAAAGAAAGCGTAATAGCTCACTGATCGAGTCGTCCTGCGCGGAAGATGTAACGGGGCTAAGCCAGTTACCGAAGCTGCGGATTTGCAATTTATTGCAAGTGGTAGGAGAGCGTTCTGTAAGCCTGTGAAGGTGCGTTGTAAAGCGTGCTGGAGGTATCAGAAGTGCGAATGCTGACATGAGTAGCGTTAAAGGGGGTGAAAAGCCCCCTCGCCGTAAGCGCAAGGTTTTCTACGCAACGTTCATCGGCGTAGAGTGAGTCGGCCCCTAAGGCGAGGCAGAGATGCGTAGCTGATGGGAAACAGGTCAATATTCCTGTACCGATTGTTAGTGCGATGTGGGGACGGATCTTAATAGGTCATCCAGTTATTGGATTATTCTGGTTTAGTTGGATGTAGGCGTGCATTAGGCAAATCCGGTGCACATATACCGAGGCCAACGATCGAGCGGACTTGTCCGTGAAGTGACTGAACGAGGTTCCAGGAAAAGCCACTAAGCTTCAGCTAACAACGACCGTACCGCAAACCGACACTGGTGCGCGAGATGAGTATTCTAAGGCGCTTGAGAGAACTCAGGAGAAGGAACTCGGCAAATTGACACCGTAACTTCGGAAGAAGGTGTGCCCTATTAGTGTGAAGTGAACAACGGAGCATGAATGGGTTGCAAAAAATCGGTGGCTGCGACTGTTTATTAAAAACACAGCACTCTGCAAACACGAAAGTGGACGTATAGGGTGTGACGCCTGCCCGGTGCTGGAAGATTAAATGATGGGGTGCAAGCTCTTGATTGAAGTCCCAGTAAACGGCGGCCGTAACTATAACGGTCCTAAGGTAGCGAAATTCCTTGTCGGGTAAGTTCCGACCTGCACGAATGGCGTAACGATGGCCACACTGTCTCCTCCTGAGACTCAGCGAAGTTGAAATGTTTGTGATGATGCAATCTCCCCGCGGAAAGACGGAAAGACCCCATGAACCTTTACTGTAGCTTTGTATTGGACTTTGAACAGATCTGTGTAGGATAGGTGGGAGGCTTTGAAGCAGGGTCGCTAGATCTTGTGGAGCCAACGTTGAAATACCACCCTGGTGTGTTTGAGGTTCTAACCTAGGTCCATTATCTGGATCGGGGACAGTGCATGGTAGGCAGTTTGACTGGGGCGGTCTCCTCCCAAAGCGTAACGGAGGAGTTCGAAGGTACGCTAGTTACGGTCGGACATCGTGACGATAGTGCAATGGCATAAGCGTGCTTAACTGCGAGACTGACAAGTCGAGCAGATGCGAAAGCAGGACATAGTGATCCGGTGGTTCTGTATGGAAGGGCCATCGCTCAACGGATAAAAGGTACTCTGGGGATAACAGGCTGATACCGCCCAAGAGTTCATATCGACGGCGGTGTTTGGCACCTCGATGTCGGCTCATCTCATCCTGGGGCTGTAGCCGGTCCCAAGGGTATGGCTGTTCGCCATTTAAAGAGGTACGTGAGCTGGGTTTAAAACGTCGTGAGACAGTTTGGTCCCTATCTTCCGTGGGCGCTGCAGATTTGAGGAAGCCTGCTCCTAGTACGAGAGGACCGGAGTGGACACACCTCTGGTGTATCGGTTGTCACGCCAGTGGCATTGCCGAGTAGCTAAGTGTGGAAGAGATAACCGCTGAAAGCATCTAAGCGGGAAACTCGTTTCAAGATGAGATCTGCCGGGGCCTTGAGCCCCCTGAAGAGTCGTTCAAGACCAGGACGTTGATAGGTCAGGTGTGGAAGCGCAGTAATGCGTTAAGCTAACTGATACTAATTGCTCGTGCGGCTTGACCCTATAACTTTGATCAAAATACAGATCAAGGTGTTATGCCAAGTTGACGCATTCAAAATAATTCGCCAAAAGCTGATTCCAAACTCTATGAATTCGTCTGCCTGATCAATCGATCACGCAG
>NZ_JASZYK010000028.1 GCF_030317035.1 Variovorax sp. J22G73 | reverse complement strand
CCTGTTCATCAACACGCTGCCGCTGCGCGTGAAGCTCGGCGCACAGGGCGTGGCCCAGTGCGTCAAGGAAACCCACGCAGCACTCACCCAGCTTCTGCATCATGAGCACGCCAACCTCTCATTGGCCCAGCGCTGCAGCGCGCTGCCGGGCGGCACGCCGCTGTTCTCCGCACTGCTCAACTACCGCTACAACCCCCAGAAAGACGAAGCACAGCACGCCACTTTCTGGGAAGGCATGCAGATCGTCGGCGGCCAGGAACGCACGAACTATCCCTTCGACATGTCCGTGGACGACCTGGGCGAGGGCTTCGAGCTCGTGGCGCAGATTCATGAAGCCGTCGACGCGCGTCGTGTGTGCGAGATGCTGCTGGGTGCGATCGAATCGCTTGCGCAAGCCCTGGCCCATCAGCCGCTGCGGCCCGCCTGCGAACTCGACATTCTTGTCGTCCAGGAAGTTCGCCAGCTCGGCGCCTGGGGCATCAACACGCCCACGCACCCCGACCGCACGCCTGTGCACCGCGTGCTGGAGCTTCAGGCGAGGCAACAGCCGCAAGCGCCGGCGCTGGTGTTCGGCGAGCAGACGCTGAGCTACGCGGCATTCAACGCCCAGGCCAACCGGCTGGCGCACCGCCTGATCGCGCTGGGCGTGAAACCCGAGCACCGGGTCGGCATTGCGGTCGAGCGCTCCATCGACATGATGGTGGGCGTCCTCGCCATCCTGAAATCCGGTGCCGCCTATGTGCCGCTCGACCCGGGCTATCCCGCGGACCGGCTTGCGTACATGGTGGCCGACAGCGGCATCGTGGTGTTGCTCACGCAGTCGCATGTTGCCGGGCGCCTGTCCGTGGATGCGTCGGTCGCCACGCTGGCGCTCGACACGCAAGACCTCGGCGGGCAGCCCGCGCACGATCCGCAGGTGGCGCTGCACGCAGAGGGCCTGGCCTACCTGATCTACACCTCGGGCTCCACGGGGCGGCCCAAGGGGGTCGGCATTTCCCACGCGGCGCTGGCGGCGCATGCACGCGAGACGGTGCGATTCTTCGGGCTGACGCAGGCCGACCGCATGCTGCAGTTCTCGACGCTGAATTTCGACGGCTTCATCGAGCAGACCTTCGCACCGTTGGTCGCGGGCGCCGCCATCGTGCTGCGCGGGCCGGTGCTGTGGGACAGCGCGACCTTCTACCGCGAGCTGATCGAACGGCAGATCAGCGTGGCCGACCTCACCACGGCCTACTGGCTGCTGCTGGCGCAAGACTTCGCGGCGCATGGCGCGCGGCCCTATGGCGTGTTGCGCCAGGTGCATGCGGGCGGCGAAGCAATGCCGCCCGAAGGGCTCCACGCATGGCGCAACGCGGGCCTGGCGCACGTGAAGCTGCTCAACACCTACGGGCCTACCGAGGCGACGGTGACGGCGTCCGTCCTCGACTGCACGCCCTTTCTGCAGGCCGGCGGCCAGGTGCCCTCGCGCATGCCCATCGGCACGCCGCTCGCGGGCCGTGCATTGCGCGTGGTCGGACCCGATCTAGGCCTGGTGGCGCGCGGCGCCGTGGGCGAGCTGTGCATCGGAGGCGCGCTGCTGGCGCGGGGTTACCTGGGCCGGGCCGCGCTGAGCGCGGAGCGCTTCGTGGCCGATCCGTTCGACGAACAGGGCGGGCGGCTCTACCGCACCGGCGACCTGGTGCGCTGGAACAACGAAGGCCAGCTGGAGTACCTGGGCCGCATCGACCACCAGGTGAAGGTGCGGGGCTTCCGCATCGAGCTGGGCGAAGTCGAGGCCGAGCTGCTCGCACAGCCGCAGGTGCGCGAGGCCGTGGTCGTCGCCAACGAAGGACCGGGCGGCGCCAGGTTGGTGGGCTATGTGTCGGGGCAAGGCATAGACACGGCGCTGATCAGGAGGAGGCTGGCCGAAGCATTGCCGGACTACATGGTCCCTGCCGTCGTGGTGGCGCTCGACGCGTTGCCGCTGAACGCCAACGGCAAGGTGGACCGCAAGGCCTTGCCGTCGCCGGAGTTCGACGGGGCAAGCGCCTACGACGCACCGCGGGGCGAACTGGAAGAAACGCTGGCTGTCATCTGGGCCGAGGTGCTGGGCGTCGCGCGCGTGGGCCGTGGCGACAACTTCTTCGAACTCGGCGGGCATTCGTTGTTGGCGCTGCGGCTGCTGGAGCGCGTGCGCACCCGGGGCTGGAAGGTGCAGGTGAGAACCCTGTTCCAGCACTCGCAACTCGCAGCCTTCGCCCAGGCTTTGATGCAGGAGCAGGGGCGTGTCGAAGTGGTCGTGCCGCCGAACCGAATTCCCGTGGATTGCGAAGCCATCGAGCCGGGCATGCTCACGCTGATCGAACTCGACGCCGCCCAGATCGCGCGCATCGAATCCGCCGTTCCGAGCGGCGCCTTGAACATCCAGGACATCTACCCGCTGGCGCCGCTGCAGGAGGGCATGTTGTTCCATCACCAGTTGCAGACGCAAGGCGATGCCTACGTCACGCCGCTGGCATTGAGCTTCGACAGCGAAGAAAGGCTGGTGCAGTTTGTCGGCAGCTTCAACCAGGTCATCCACCGGCACGACATCTTGCGCACCGCGGTGCTGTGGGAGGGATTGAAGGAGCCGGTGCAGGTCGTGCATCGCCATGCCGAGCTGAAGTTGCAGTGGCTCGACGTTGAAGCGGGACGCGCTTTCGAGCAGCTCAATGCGCACGTCGATCCGTCGCACTACCGCATCGACGTGAGGCAGGCGCCGATGATTCGCGCCGTCGCGGCTTATGACCCGGTGCAGGGACGCTGGCTGCTGCAGCTTCCCAGCCACCACATGGTGCTCGACCACACGACGCTGGACTTCCTTGTCGAGGAGATATCGCTGGTCCAGCAAGGCAAGCATTCGGAACTGCCAGAGCCCGTTCCTTTCCGGAACTACGTCGCCCAGGCGCGCCTCGGCTTGAGCCAAGCCGAGCATGAAGCCTTCTTCACCCAGATGCTGGGCGACGTGGACGAGCCCACTGCCCCGTTCAAGCTGCTGGATGTGCAAGGCGACGGCACGCGAGTAGAAGAAGCACGACTGAAGCTCGAGCCTCAGCTCGCCCAACAGATCCGGCGCGAAGCGCAGCGCCACGGCGTGAGCGCCGCCACGTTGTTCCATCTGGCCTGGGCCTTGGTGTTGGCCAAGACGACGGGCAAGGACGACGTCGTATTCGGCACCGTGCTGTTCGGCCGCATGCAAGGCGGAGAAGGCGCCCAACGTGCACTGGGCCTGTTCATCAACACGCTGCCGCTGCGCGTGAAGCTCGGCGCACAGGGCGTGGCCCAGTGCGTCAAGGAAACCCACGCCGCACTCACCCAACTGCTGCACCACGAGCACGCCAACCTGTCATTGGCCCAGCGCTGCAGCGCGCTGGCGGGCGGCACACCGCTTTTCTCCGCGCTGCTGAACTACCGCTACAGCCCGGAGGCAGAAGGGGACGGTGTCGCCCCTTTGTGGGAGGGCATGGAAGTGCTTGGCGGCGAGGAGCGGACCAACTATCCGTTCGTCATGTCCGTGGACGATCTGGGGCAGGGCTTCGAGCTGGTGGCGCAGATCAGCGAGACCGTGGATGCGCAGCGCGTGTGCGGCTACGTGCATGCGGCGCTCGCGGGCGTGGTCACCGCGCTGTCGGAGCGTCCGCAGCAGCTCGCACAAGGGATCGAGGTGATGGCCGAGGCGGAATTGCTGCAGCTTTCGAGGTGGAGCGAGAACCCGCAGCGCTTCGGCGACTCGGAGCCTGTGCACCGGCTGATCGAGCGCCAGGCGCGGGCTCGTCCTGACTCGGTGGCGCTGGTTTTCGGTGACGAGACCCTGAGCTACGGCGAACTCAACGCACGTGTCAACCGGGTTGCACATCGCCTGATCGCCCTGGGCGTGGGCCCCGAGGTTCTGGTCGGCATCGCGACAGAGCGCTCCATCGAGATGGTGGTGGGCATCCTGGCGATCGTGAAGGCTGGTGGGGCCTATGTGCCGCTGGACCCCGAGTACCCGGCGGATCGCCTGGCCTACATGGTCCAGGACAGCGGCATCACCATGCTGCTGACCCAGAGCCACCTGCGCGCGCTGGTGCCCGTTGCCGGGCTGTCCCAGGTGCTCGACCTGGACACGCTGGACACGTCGGCCGAGTCCATTCTTGACCCTCAGGTCGACTTGCATGGCGACAACCTCGCCTACGTCATCTACACCTCGGGCTCCACCGGACGCCCCAAGGGCGCAGCCAACCGCCACCGCTCGCTGTTCAACCGGCTGGCGTGGATGCAGGAGGCCTATCGGCTCGGTGAAGCAGACACGGTGCTGCAGAAGACCCCGTTCAGCTTCGACGTGTCGGTGTGGGAGTTCTTCTGGCCATTGATGCAGGGCGCCAGGCTGATGGTCGCCAACCCGGGCGATCACCGTGACCCGGCAAGGCTGGTGGAGTTGATCCGCCATCACGAGGTCAACACCTTGCACTTCGTGCCCTCGATGCTTCAGGCGTTCCTGGCTTACGAGGGAGCCAAGGCGTGCACGAGCCTCAAGCGCATCGTGTGCAGTGGCGAGGCCTTGCCGGCGGAAGCCCGGGACAAGGTGTTCGCTCGGCTGCCGCAGGCCAGGCTCTACAACCTCTATGGCCCGACAGAAGCCGCCATCGACGTGACGCACTGGACGTGCCGCGACGATGGCAGCAAGCAAGTACCCATCGGCAGGCCGATCAGTGAGACACAGGCGTATGTGCTGGACGCGAGCCTCAATGAAGTGCCGGCCGGCGTCGCTGGAGAGCTGTATTTAGGCGGCGTCAACCTTGCACGCGGCTACCTGAAGCGGGCGGGCCTTACTGCTGAGCGGTTTGTGGCGGCCAACGATGGACAACGCCTGTACCGCACGGGCGACCTGGTCCGCTGGAACAACGAAGGCCAGTTGGAGTACCTCGGCCGCATCGACCATCAGGTGAAAGTGCGGGGCTTCCGCATCGAGCTGGGCGAGATCGAGGCGCAACTACAGGCGAAGCCAGAAGTGCGAGAAGCGGTCGTCGTGGCAAGCGAAGGCCCGGCGGGTGCAAGGCTTGTTGGTTACGTCTCGGGCAACAACATCGACACGGCAGACCTAAGAGAGCGCCTCGGCGAAGCGCTCCCGGACTACATGGTCCCCAGCGTCCTCATGGTCCTAGACGCACTCCCACTGAACGCCAACGGCAAGGTCGACCGCAAGGCGCTCCCTGCACCAGAGTTCACCAGCGATAAGGCCTACGAAGCACCAGAAGGCGAAGTCGAGCAAGCACTTGCAACGATCTGGGCTGAAGTCCTGAACGTGCCCCGCGTAGGCCGCACCGACAACTTCTTCGAACTCGGCGGTCATTCCCTGCTGGCCGCCCAGACCGTCGCGCGCGCGCAGAGCGCCATGCAGATGGACCTCGCCATCAAGGACGTGTTCCTGCACCCCGTTCTGGCGGACATGGCGTCGCTCATCGCCGACAAGAACCACGCGAAACCGGCCAGCCAGGCCCTTTCGGAAATCGATTCGCTGCTTGACAGCATGGAGACTGTTTGATGGAAACCCTTGCAACCCGTCGCATCGCGGAGCGCTTCTCGCGACTGACGCCCGAACAGCGGCGCACGGTCTACCAGAAGATCCGCTCGGAGGGGCTCACGCTCGGGCAGTTCCCGATCCTGGCGCGCGACGCAGCGGCGCTCGGCCGCTGCCATCTCTCGTATGCGCAACTGCGCCAGTGGTTCCTGTGGCAGCTCGACCCGCAAGGCACGGCGTACCACATCAGCGGCGCGCTCAAGCTCAGCGGCACGCTGGACGTGGACGCCGTGCGCGCCAGCTTCGATGCGCTGGTGCGGCGCCACGAGTCGCTGCGCACCACCTTCCGCGCGGAGGCCGGTGGCCTGGCCGAGCAGGTGATTCACGAGGCCGCCGCGCTCGACCTCGCCATCGTCGACCTGAGCGATGTTCCCGCGGGCGACGCGCGCGAAGCCCGCCGGCAGGAAGAGGCTGCGCGCCTGAGCGACACCCCGTTCGACCTGGGTGTCGGCCCGCTGATGCGGGTCGGGCTGATTCGCTTGTCGGCGCAGGAGCACATGCTGGTGGTGGTGATGCACCACATCGTGTCCGACGGTTGGTCGATGCAGGTGGTGGTCGACGAGTTCGTGGCGCAGTACCGCGCACGCGTCCAGGGTGCGCAAGGCACCCTGGTGGACGCCGAGCCGCTGCCGGTGCAGTACGCCGACTACGCCGTGTGGCAGCGCAACTGGCTCGAGGCCGGCGAGCGCGAGCGCCAGCTGGCCTATTGGAAGTCGCATATCGGCACCGAGCAGCCCGTACTGCAGTTGCCGACCGACCATGCCAGACGGGCGGACGGCCGCTACCGTGCCGCGCGTCATGCTTTCGAATTGCCAGACGCCCTGGTGAGGGCGTTGCACAAGCGCGCGCAGAGCCAGGGGGCGACGCTGTTCATGGCTTTGCTCGCGGGGTTCCAGGTGCTGCTGGGCAGGTACAGCGGCCAGTCGGACATTCGCGTGGGTGTGCCGATTGCCAACCGCCACCGGGTGGAGACCGAAGGCGTGATCGGCTTCTTCGTCAACACGCAGGTACTGCGCGGCGTGCTCCACGGCCGCGAGACCCTGGCGCAGGTGCTGCTGGCTGCCAAGGACGCCGCGCTGGGCGCGCAGGCCCACCAGGACCTGCCTTTCGAGCAATTGGTGGAGGCCCTGCAACCCGAGCGCAACCTGGGCACGAACCCGTTGTTCCAGGTCATGTTCAACCATCAGCGTGGGGATTTCAAGGCACTGCAGAGCCTGCCCGGGCTGTCGATCGGCGAGTACGACCTGGGCCTGCAGGCCGCCCAGTTCGAGCTGACGCTGGACACCAGCGAAGACGCCGACGGCCGCGTGCGTGCCAGCTTCAGCTATGCCGCGGAGCTGTTCGAGCCGCAAGGCATCGAGCGCATGGCCGGGCACTACCTGAGGCTGCTGGACGCGCTCGCCGAACGCCCCGAACAGACCGTGGGCGAGGTGAACCTGCTGGGCGAGGCCGAATCGAACCAGCTGCGGACCTGGGGCGCGCAGCGCCAAGGCCACATGGATGAAAGCAAGGGCGAAGGCAATGGCGAGGCGATCCACCACCTGATCGAACGCCACGCGCACGCCAGACCCCAAGCACCCGCGCTGGCCTTCGGCGACGAAGCCCTGAGCTACGGCGAGCTCAACGCACGTGCCAACCGACTCGCACACCGCCTGATCGCGCTGGGCGTGAAGCCCGAGAGCCGCGTCGGCATCGCGGTGGAGCGCTCCATCGAGATGGTGGTGGGCATCCTGGGCGTCCTCAAGGCCGGCGGCGTCTATGTCCCCCTGGACCCCGAGTACCCGGCGGACCGCCTGGCCTACATGGTGGAAGACAGCGGCATCGAACTGCTGCTGACCCAGAGCCATCTGGGGGCTTTGCCGGGCGCCGAGTCGGTCCACGTCCTGGCACTGGACACGCTGGACACGTCCACGGAGTCGGAAGCAGACCCTGATGTACAGGCTCACGGCGAGAACCTCGCCTACGTCATCTACACCTCGGGCTCCACTGGGCGCCCCAAGGGCGCGCAGCTGTGCCACCGCAACGTGACGCGCCTGCTGCAGGCCACCGAGCCGTGGTTCGGCTTCGGCGAGAACGACGTCTGGACGCTGTTTCACTCCTACGCCTTCGACTTCTCGGTGTGGGAAATCTTCGGTGCGCTGTGCACCGGGGGCAAGCTGGTGGTGGTGCCGTTCTGGGTGAGCCGTTCGCCGGAAGATTTTCTTCAGCTGCTGCGTGTGCAACGCGTGACGGTGCTCAACCAGACGCCCTCGGCCTTCGGGCAGCTGGTGGCCTTGCCGCAGACCTACAAGAACGAGAAGAACGAGAAAAACGAGCAGAACGACCTGGCGCTGCGCGTGGTGATCTTCGGCGGCGAAGCGCTGGACCCGCAGCGCCTGCGGCCCTGGATGGCGCACTTCGGTGACGACAGGCCGCAGCTGATCAACATGTACGGCATCACCGAGACGACGGTGCACGTGACGTACCGCCGGATCACGCAGGCGGACCTGGGGCAGCAGCGCAGCCCGGTGGGCGTGGCGATCGCGGACCTGGGCATGCAGGTGCTGGACGGCGAACTGGGGTTGGTGCCGATGGGGGTGGCGGGCGAGCTGTATGTGAGCGGCGAAGGGCTGGCGCGCGGCTACCTGAAGCGCGCAGGGCTTACGGCTGAGCGGTTCGTGGCGGCCAGCGATGGACAGCGCCTGTACAGAACAGGCGACCTGGTCCGCTGGAACAACGAGGGCCAGCTGGAGTACCTGGGCCGCATCGACCACCAGGTGAAGGTTCGCGGCTTCCGCATCGAACTGGGGGAAATCGAAGCGCAACTCCAATCCCAACGAGAAGTGCGAGAAGCGGTCGTCGTGGCAAGCGAAGGCCCGGCGGGTGCAAGGCTTGTTGGTTACGTCTCGGGCAACAACATCGACACGGCAGACCTAAGAGAGCGCCTCGGCGAAGCACTGCCCGACTACATGGTCCCCAGCGTCATCATGGTTCTAGACGCACTCCCGCTGAACGCCAACGGCAAGGTGGACCGGAAGGCGCTTCCCGCACCGGAGTTCACGAGCGACAAAGCGTACGAAGCACCAGAAGGCGAAGTCGAGCAAGCGCTTGCAACGATCTGGGCTGAAGTCCTGAATGTGCCCCGCGTAGGCCGCACCGACAACTTCTTCGAACTGGGCGGTCACTCATTGCTGGCGCTACGCCTGCTGGAAAGCGTGCGCGCGAAGGGATGGACCGTTCAGGTGCGAACGCTGTTCCAGCACCCGCAACTCGCGGCCTTCGCCCAAGCTCTGCTCCAAGAGCAAGGACGCGTCGAAGTGGTCGTGCCGCCGAACGGAATCCCAGACGGTTGCGAAGCCATCGAGCCCGGCATGCTGCCGTTGATCGATCTTGACGCTGCCCAGATCGCGCGCATCGAATCCGCCGTCCCCGGGGGCGCCTCGAACATCCAGGACATCTACCCTCTGGCCCCGCTGCAGGAAGGCATGCTGTTTCATCACCTGCTGCAGACCGAAGCCGATGCGTACATCACCTCGCATTCACTGAGCTTCGACAGCAAGGAACGGCTGGAGCGATTCATCGACAGTTTCAATCAGGTCATCGGCCGCCACGACATCCTGCGCACTGCCGTGCTGTGGGAAGGCTTGAAAGAGCCAGTACAGGTCGTGCATCGCCATGCCGAGCTGAAGCTGCAGTGGCTTGACGTCGAAGCGGGACGCTCGTTCGAACAGCTCGCTGCGCACGTCGATCCGTCGCACTACCGCATCGACGTGAGGCAGGCGCCGATGATCCGCGCCGTCGCGGCCTATGACCCGGTGCAGGGACGCTGGCTGCTGCAGCTTCCCAGCCACCACATGGTGCTGGACCACACGACGTTGGACTTTTTAATTGAAGAGATTTCGCTGATCCAGCAAGGCAAGCATTCGGAACTGCCAGAGCCCGTTCCCTTCCGGAACTATGTCGCCCAGGCGCGCCTCGGCGTAAGCCAGGCAGAGCATGAAGCCTTCTTCACCCAGATGCTGGGCGACGTGGACGAGCCGACGGCTCCCTTCAACCTGCTCGACGTGCAAGGCGACGGCACGCGAGTCGAAGAAGCACGACTGAAGCTCGAGCCTCAGCTCGCTCAACAGATCCGGCGCGAAGCGCAGCGCCACGGCGTGAGCGCCGCCACGTTGTTCCATCTGGCCTGGGCCTTGGTGTTGGCCAAGACGACGGGCAAGGACGACGTCGTCTTCGGCACCGTCCTCTTCGGCCGGATGCAAGGCGGAGAGGGCGCTCAACGCGCACTGGGCCTGTTCATCAACACGCTGCCGCTGCGCGTGAAGCTCGGCGCACAGGGCGTGGCCCAGTGCGTCAAGGAAACCCACGCAGCACTCACCCAACTGCTGCACCACGAGCACGCCAACCTCTCATTGGCCCAGCGCTGCAGCGCGCTGCCGGGCGGCAGGCCGCTGTTCTCTGCACTGCTGAATTACCGCCACGGCGCATCGCCGTCGCCGGATCAACCTGCTCAAGCGTGGGAGGGTATGGAGGTTCTCTCAGAAGAAGAGCGCACCAACTACCCCTTCGTGATGTCGGTGGACGATCTGGGCGATGACTTCATTTTGGTCGCACAGATCGTCGAAACCGTGGACGCGCGCCGAATCTGCAACTTCATGCAGATGGCCGTCGGCGGCATCGTGAAGGCGCTGACGAAGCATCCAGAAAAATCGATTCGCGGGCTGGATGTGATGTCGAGCAGCGAGCGGGAAGCGCTGCAGGCGTGGAGCGAGAACCCGCAGCGCTTCGGCGATTCGGAGCCTGTGCATCGGTTGATCGAGCGCCAGGCGCGGGCTCGTCCCGACTCGGTGGCGCTGGTCTTCGGTGACGAGACCCTGAGCTACGGCGAACTCAACGCGCGCGCCAACCGGGTTGCACATCGCCTGATCGCCCTGGGCGTGGGCCCCGAGGTTCTGGTCGGCATCGCGACGGAGCGCTCCATCGAGATGGTGGTGGGCATCCTGGCGATCGTGAAGGCCGGTGGTGCCTATGTGCCGCTGGACACTGAATACCCGGCAGACCGCCTGGCCTACATGGTCCAGGACAGCGGCATCACCATGCTGCTGACCCAGAGCCACCTGCGCTCGCTGGTGCCCGTTGCCGGGCTGTCCCAGGTGCTCGACCTGGACACGCTGGACACCTCGGCCGAGTCCGACACCGATCCGCGGGTCGATCTGCACGGCGACAACCTCGCCTACGTCATCTACACCTCGGGCTCCACCGGACGCCCCAAGGGCGCAGCCAACCGCCACCGCTCGCTGTTCAACCGGCTGGCGTGGATGCAGGAGGCCTATCGGCTCGGTGAAGCAGACACGGTGCTGCAGAAGACCCCGTTCAGCTTCGACGTGTCGGTGTGGGAGTTCTTCTGGCCATTGATGCAGGGCGCCAGGCTGGTCGTCGCCAACCCGGGCGATCACCGTGACCCGGCACGGCTGGTGGAGTTGATCCGCCATCACGAGGTCGACACCTTGCACTTCGTGCCCTCGATGCTTCAGGCCTTCCTGGCGCATGAAGGCGTCGGTGCGTGTACCTCGTTGCGACGCATCGTTTGCAGCGGAGAAGCCCTGTCCGCCGAGGCTCGCAACCAGGTGTTCGCTCGGCTGCCGCTTGCCGGGCTCTACAACCTCTATGGCCCGACAGAAGCCGCCATCGACGTGACGCACTGGACGTGCCGCGACGATGGCAGCAGCCAGGTGCCCATCGGCAGGCCGATCAGCGAGACACAGGCGTATGTGCTGGACGCGAGCCTCAACGAAGTGCCTGCCGGTGTCGCTGGAGAGCTGTACCTGGGCGGCGTCAATCTTGCACGCGGCTACCTGAAGCGGGCAGGCCTTACTGCTGAGCGGTTCGTGGCGGCCAACGATGGACAGCGCCTGTACAGAACAGGCGACCTGGTGCGCTGGAACAACGAGGGCCAGCTGGAGTACCTGGGCCGCATCGACCATCAGGTGAAGGTGCGGGGCTTCCGCATCGAGCTGGGAGAGATCGAAGCCCAGCTCCAAGCCCAGCCCGAAGTTAGAGAAGCGGTCGTCGTGGCAAACGAAGGCCCAGCAGGTGCAAGGCTTGTTGGTTACGTCTCGGGCAACACCATCGACACGGCAGCACTGAGAGAACGCCTGGGTGAAGCGCTCCCAGACTACATGGTGCCCAGCATCATCGTGGTCCTCGACGCACTCCCGCTGAACGCGAACGGCAAGGTCGACCGCAAGGCGTTGCCTTCGCCGGAGTTCACGAGCGACAAGGCCTACGAAGCGCCAGAAGGCGAAGTCCAACAGGCACTGGCAACGATCTGGTCTGAAGTGCTGAACGTGCCCCGCGTAGGCCGCACCGACAACTTCTTCGAACTCGGTGGTCACTCATTGCTGGCACTACGCCTCCTGGAAAGCGTGCGCGCGAAGGGCTGGACCATTCAGGTGCGAACGCTGTTCCAGCACCCGCAACTCGCGGCCTTCGCCCAAGCTCTGCTCCAAGAGCAAGGACGCGTCGAAGTGGTCGTGCCGCCGAACGGAATCCCAGACGGTTGCGAAGCCATCGATCCCGGTATGCTGCCGTTGATCGATCTTGACGCTGCCCAGATCGCGCGCATCGAATCCGCTGTCCCAGGCGGCGCCTCGAACATCCAGGACATCTACCCTCTGGCCCCGCTGCAGGAAGGCATGCTGTTCCATCACCTGCTGCAGACCGAGGGCGATGCATACATCACCTCGCATTCACTGAGTCTCGACAGCAAGGAACGGCTGGAGCGCTTCATCGACAGCTTCAATCAGGTCATCGCCCGCCATGACATCCTGCGCACTGCCGTGCTGTGGGAAGGCTTGAAAGAGCCGGTGCAGGTGGTGCATCGCCATGCCGAGCTGAAGCTGCAGTGGCTTGGCGTCGAGTCTTCCAAAGCGGCTGAACAGCTGAATGCCCATGTCGATCCGGCGCACTACCGCATCGACGTGCAACAGGCACCAATGATTCATGCCGTCGCGGCCCACGACCCGGTGCAGGGACGCTGGTTGCTGCAGCTGCCCAGCCACCACATGGTGCTGGACCACACGACGTTGGACTTTTTAATTGAAGAGATCTCGCTGATC
>NZ_JASZYK010000027.1 GCF_030317035.1 Variovorax sp. J22G73 | reverse complement strand
CACTCCGGCGCAAGTCCTCTTCGAAGACTGTTTCAACCAGAATGTCGATATCCAACCCATCGTTGCACTTGGGATTTGAGGCCGCCAAGCAAAGAAAAGGCGACCCCACTGGCTGCGTCCCTCCGCTTCGCTGCGGGCAACCTGCGGTGCTCACGTTTCGCGGGGTCTCGCCCAAACTCGCTTCGCTCAAACAAGGGCGAGCCCTGATCCGCGAAACGCTGCGCTCCTCGGCGCAGCCAGAGGGGCGGGGGAACCGGACGGGCCATTGCTTCGCTCGGCCTGGGGCGCTGCAGGCGCTTCGCTTCTGCGGCGCTGGGGCTGTGCCGTTGGGCGTTTACCAGTCTTCTTTCACCGCCAGCACCGCGTCCTTGCCTGCGGCGGCCCTGCCGGCCAGCCATGCCGTGACGGTGCCTGCGGCCACCACGGCGGCACACAGCACCACCAGGCGCTCCCACGGCACGAGCAGGTCCATGCTCCAGTGGAAGCTCTGCGGGTTCACCACCTTCACCAGCACCACCGACACGGCCAGCCCCAGCCCCAGGCCGGCCACGGCGCCGATGGCGGTCCACGCGGCGCCTTCGCCGGCCACCACGGCCAGCACCTGGCGACGGGTGAAGCCCAGGTGCGCGAGCAGGCCGAATTCCTTGCGCCGGGCCAGCACCTGGGCGCTGAAGCTGGCGGCAATGCCGAACAGGCCGATGGCAATGGCCACGGCCTGCAACCAATAGGTGACGGCAAAGCTGCGGTCGAAGATGCGCAGCGAGGTCACGCGGATCTGGCCGACAGACGCGATCTCCACCGACTCGGCGGAACCGCCGCCCTGGCGCGCGGCCAGCGCACGCACCGCCGCCTGCACCTCGCCCTCGGCGGCGCCAGGCGCGAGCCACACGGCCACGTCGCTCACGTTGCGCTCGCCGGTGATGCGCTCGTAGTCCCGCGCATCCATGGTGATGGCACCGAACTGCCGCGCGTAGTCGCGCCACACGCCGGCCACGAAGAAGCTGGGCTTTGCCTTTGCCGACGCCACGGCGCCCATCGCATCGGCCAGCGGCGCGAAGGTGGTGCCGGGCCGGGCGCCATACAGCTCCACCATCGGCTCGCTCACATAGATGCCGACCTGGCCTTCGGGCACGGCCAGGGCCGAACCGACCAGCGGCAGCGACTGCGTGGCGCCGCCTTCCAGGCTGCGCGCAATGAGCGCCACGGCCGGGCGGGTGGCGTCGAGCTGCAGCGACTGGGTGCGCAGGGTGCCGGTGCGCGCCACGCCGGGCAACTGCGCCAGCGCCTGCACGAAGGCGGGGGGAAAGGTGGCGGTGTCGGTGCTGTTGCCGCCGCCGCTGTTGCTGCCGCGCCCGCCCGAGGTGGCGCGCACGTACAGGTCGGCGGGCAGCACGACGTCGAGCCACTGCGTCACCGAATCTCTGAAGCTCGCGACCATCACGGTGAGGGCCACGGCCAGGCTCAGGCTGGCGACCACGCCGCTGACGGCCACGGCCGCGGTGCCGCGCATGCGCCGCGCGCGCTCCACGGCCAGCATGGGCAGCACACGCTGCGCGAACAGGGGCGCGATGCGGTCGTACAGCAGCGCAATCAGCCAGGGCAGGGCGGTGATGCCGCCCACCAGCAGGCAGGCCACCGACAAGTACGCCGCCACCGGAATGCCGCCGATGGCCGGCACCTTGGCCAGCGCGCCGCCCAGCGCGATCAACGCCAGCGCCAGCCAGTGGCCGTTGCTCTGCACCGGCGCGGCGCCCAGGCCCTTGAGCGTCTGCGCCTCGGGCAGCGCCTGCGCCGCGCGCGCGGGCCACCAGCCGCCGACCAGGGCGGCGGCCACGCCCAGCCCACCGTAGAGCAGGGCCGCGCTGGCGCTCCAGTGCAGCGTGGGCGCCACGCCTTCGAAGTAGCCGCCGCCCAGGTCGCCGCCCAGCACCTTCAGCGCGAAGGCCGCCAGCGCGGTGCCCAGCGCCAGGCCGGCCAGGCTGCCGATGAGGCCCAGCACCAGCGATTCGGTGAGCACCAGCCGCAGCCGCTCGCGCGGGGTGAGGCCCAGCACGCCGAGCAGCGCGAACTGCTGCGCGCGCTTGGCCACGCTGAGCGCCAGCACCGAGAACACCAGGAAGGCGCCGGTGAACAGCGCCACCAGCGCCAGCACGGTGAGGTTGACGCGGTAGGCGCGCGACAGGTTGCTCACGCGCTCGGCCGCGTCACCCGGCTCGGCGAACTGCACGCCCGCGGGCCAGTCGGGCGACTTCTGCAGCGCGGCGGTGAAGGCGGCGCGGTCGGTGCCGGGCGCCAGCCGCAGGTCGATGCGGCTGAGGCGGCCGCCCTGGTCGAACAGGTCTTGCGCGGCGGCGATGTCCATCACCGCGAGCGCCGTGCCGCCGGCCGCGACATGGCCGGCCACGGCCAGCTGGCGCCACGCGTCGCCGCTGCGCAACTGCACGGTTTCCCGGCTGCCGGCGGGCGCTTCGGCCGGCAGGCCCAGCGCGGTGCGCGCGGCGGCGTTGAGAAACACCTGGCCGGGCGCGAACAGCGCGAAGCGGTCGGCGCCGGGCGCGGCTTGCGGCATGAGCGCGGGCGCGATGGTGGGCAGCACTAGGGCGTCGATGCCGATGACGCGCATGGGCACCTGGCTGTCGCCGGTCGAACGACCAGGCTTGCCATCACCCGCCAGCGCCAACCCCTGGAACTCCACCACAGGGCTCGCCAGCGTCACCTGCGGGTGCTTGGCCAGCCGCGCGAACACCGCCTCGTCGAAGCCGCCCTGCACGGCGCGCACCTCGAGGTCGGGCTGGCCGTTCACCGAGCGCACGGCGCTGGAGAATTCGTCGAGCGCGGAGGCATTGATCAGCTGCACCGAGAAGGCCAGCGCCACGCCCAGCATCACGGCCAGCACGGCCGCCGCGTTGCGCCAGGGGTGGTGTCGGAGTTCCTGCCAGGAGAAGGTGGTGAGCAGTGCGCGCATGCGCCGATTGTGGCGGCGCGCGAAAGCCTGCACGGCCGCCAGCCCAGCCGTGGCACCATGGCGCCTCTTCGACCGACGCCTGAGGTACCCGACGATGCGGCTTTTGCCCCGTGCCCTGTCCCGCCATTGGCTCGCCGCCTGGCTCCTCGCGCCGCTGCTGGTGGGCGCCGCCGCCGCCCAGACGTCCCAGCAACCGCAGCAAGCTCAGCCTCCTCAGTCTCCTCAACCCCCGCAACCGCTCACGCTGGCCAGCGACCCGCTGGTGCTCGCCAGGGCCGCCCTCGGCGCCGAGCGCGGCACGCTGGTGGTCGGCACGCTGCGCGGCGGCCAGGCCGCCTACGGCGCGGCCTACAACCCCGAGCCGCCCACGCCGCCGCGCGCCCTCGCGGCCAACAGCGCGGAGCAGCCGATGTTCGAGATCGGCTCGGTCACCAAGGTGTTCACCGGCCTGCTGCTGGCGCAGTCGGTGGAGCGCGGCGACGTGAAGCTGGACGACACCGTGGGCAAGCTGCTTGCGGGCAAGGCCGATGTGCCGCAGCAGCCGTTGCCGCCCGCCGTGGCCTCGGTCACGCTGCGCCAGCTGGTCACGCACACCGGCTGCATGCCCGTGATGGCCGACGGCGTGACCGGCGGCGCGCCGCTGGCCGAGCAGTTCCGCAGCTTCGACAAGCCCATGTTCTGGGCCGCGCTCGCGCGCATCAAGCTCACGGCCGCGGCGCCGCCGTGCGAGGCCGCGTACAGCAACTTCGGCATGGCGCTGCTGGGCCAGCTGCTGGCCGAGCGCTACGGCACCTCGTGGGGCGAGCTGGTGCGCGCGCGCATCACCGAGCCGCTGGGCATGAACGACACCGTGATCTTTCTCGGCGACAAGGCCTCGCGCATGGCCCCGGCCTTTGCCGGCGACCGCCGCCAGCCGCTGTTCGACATGCAGGCCTACGCGCCGGCCAGCGCGCTGCGCTCCACCGCCGCCGACATGCTGACCTTCAGCCGCGCCGTGCTGGCCGGCGCCAACGGCCCGCTGGGCCCGGCGGCCGTGCGCATGCTCACGCCGCTGGCGCGCTACGAGGGCGCGGAGATCGGCTACGCGGTGATGGTGCGCGGCCCCGAGGGCGGGCGCCGCACCTACTGGCACGCCGGCCTCACCGAGGGCTACCGCACGCTGTGGCTGCTGGCGCCCGACACCGGCGAGGCCATCGTCGTGCTCAGCAGCAACGCGCGCGCGCCGATGCAGTCGGTGATGCTGGCCATCGGCAAGAGCCGCTACCCCGTGTCCACCGTCGAGGTGCCCATCGATGCGAAGCGGCTGGACGACTACAAGGGCGAATACCGCGTCAGCCGAACCCAGGCGCTGAGCTTCACGGTGCGCGGTGGCCGGCTGCTGGTGCGCGAGACGGGGCGCGGCTACAACGCGCTCACGCCCACCGGGCCCGACCGCTTCGCCGTGGCCGGCATCGGCGCGCAGCTGGTGTTCCGGCGCGACGCGGGCAACGTGGTGGTGGGCGTGACGCTGGCGCAGGGCGGCAGCCAGCTCGACGCGCGGCGCGTGGGGGAAGCGGTCGCCGTGCCGCAGGAGTAGGCAAAGGCTTCTGCTGCGGCCGGCGCCTTCAGCGCGTCAGCGCGTCATCGCGAGCAGGCGCCCGGCCAGTTGCGCGATCTCGTCTCGCATCACCAGCTTGTCCAGCCAGTGCGCGGGAATGCCGCCCACGCCGTAGAACGCGCCTGCCAGCTGGCCGCAGATGGCGGCGGTGGTGTCGGCGTCGTCGCCCAGGTTGGTGGCGGCCAGCACGGCTTCTTCGAAAGACTGCGTGTGCGCGAAGCACCACAGCGCCGCCTCCAGCGACTCGACGCAATAGCCCGAACCCTTGATGCGCTCGCGCGGCTTCGTCGCGTAGTCGCCGCGTGCCAGCGCCGCGACCTTCTCACTCAACACGGCGAGCGGTGCGGTGGCAAGAATGGCCGCCTTGCTCTCGCCGAGCAGGGCCGCGCGCAGCTGCAGCGCGAAGAGCTGCGAGCACGCGATGGCCTCCTGCGCGCCGTGCGTGGTGCGCGTGCTGTCGCCGGCCTGCTGCCAGGTGGCCTGCGCGCTCGGCGCGAAGAACATGGGCACGGGCGCCAACCGCATCAGCGCGCCGTTGCCCGCCGTGCGCGGGTCGGGGTCGGCCGCGAACGGATCGCCCGAGGCCAGGAAGCGGGTGAGGGCGCCCGACACCGTGACGCCGATGTCGAAGCAGTTGCCGGTGCTGCTCATGTAGCCCACGCTGCGCCAGTTGCAGTAGCGGTTCATCTGGTCGACGGCGTCGAAGCCCTCGCGGTGCACCAGGCTGGCGGCCAGGCACAGCGCCATCGATGTGTCGTCGGTCCACTCACCGGCGACCAGCCCGAAGGGCCCGCCGCCGACCATGTCGGTTACTGGCTCGAAGCTGTCGCGCGTGCGGAACTCGACCGTGGTGCCCACGGCGTCGCCGCAGGCCAGCCCGAGCAGGCAACCTTCATAGCGTTCGAGCGGGCTCATTGCGACTGCCCCGGCGTATCCAGAACGTCGGGCGCGGCCTTGAGCGCATCGCGCGCCGCCATCAGCGCGAAGCCCAGCAGGTTGAGCCCGCGCCACGCGCGCGGGTCTTGCGCCGCGGGGTCGGTGGCCGCCAGGCCGATGCCCCAGATGGGGTCGACCGGGCTGGCCTCCACCAGCACCTGATGCCCCGTGCCGAGCAGGAAGGCGCCGAGCGCCGGGTTCTGCGCGAACTTGGCGATGTTGCCCTGCGTCACGATGTCCAGCCGCGCCGCGACCCACGCCGCCTCGTCGAAACCACCGATCTCGCGGCCCAGCTTCTTCGCCTCGCCCGGCGTGCGCGCCGCAAGGATGCGCTCGCAGGTCGCCGTATCGTCGAACAGGCGCGCCTTGCCGGCCATCATGAAATGCTCGGCCGTGCGGTACCTGATGCCGTCGAGCTTGAACCCGGCCTCGAACCATTGGCTGAAGCAGCTCTTGTTCACGCCGGCCTTAGGCGCCTGGTGGCCCCAGAACAGCAGGTACTCGGGGCGGTGGCCCTGCGCGAAGTAGGCGGGCAGGTCGCGGGTGCTGCGCGGGGTGGCGGTAGCAGTATTGATGATGGTGGCGGCGCTGATGTTGTTGTTCGTCATTTGTTTTTCTCCCTTCCTGGCGTGTGACAGCCTGACATTGTTTGAGAGTTGTCCAGTACAACTAATCAAGGGTTGTATAGTACAACTAACAAATCCGGAGTCAAGTCTTCCCGTGAAAACACCTTCGTCGAACTTTCCCCCGCTGACCTTTCCGCGCCCGCTGGTCACGGTCGACGTGGTGATGTTCACCGTGCTCGGCGACGCGCTGCAGGTGCTGCTGGTGAAGCGCGCCGCGGACACCGACGAGCCGTTCCCCGGCAAGTGGGCCTTGCCGGGCGGCTTCGTGAACATCGACGAAGACGCCACCCTGCTAGGCTGCGCGCTGCGCAAGCTCAGCGAAAAGACCGGCGTGGTAACCCCCTATCTGGAGCAGCTCGGAAGCTGGGGCGGCGCGCAGCGCGACCCGCGGGGCTGGTCGACCACGCACTGCTTCTATGCGCTGATTCCCGCGCAGGCCATGCAGCTGCGCAGCGGCGCCAACGCGGCCGAGGTGGCGTGGTTCGAAGTCGATGCCGCCGCGCGCAAGCGGCTGGCCTTCGACCACGGCGAGCTGCTCGAGGCGGCCGTCGCGCGGCTGCGCAGCAAGGTCGAATACACCTCGCTGCCGGCCTTTCTGCTCGAGGAGCCCTTCACGCTGCCGGCGCTGCAGCACACCTACGAGGTGGTGCTGGGCCGCGACATCGACAAGAGCGCGTTCCGCAAGCGCATGCTCGACGGCGACTTCATGGAAGAAGCGGGCATGGTCACCGGCACGCTGGGCCGGCCGGCCATGAGCTACCGGTTGCGCGACCGGTCGCAGGCGGCGCTGTTTCCGCGCACCTTCAACGCGCGTTGAAGTTCGTATTTCTCAACGCACGTTGAAGTTTGTGTTTTTCAACGCACGTTGAAGCCAGCGCCCCGTCTCAAAGCCGCTGCTGCATCGCGTCGAGATACGTCCGCACCACCGCGCTGGTGCTCAGCCCGATCGCGCGGTCGTAGGCCTGCCGCGCGGCGGCGCGCGCACCGCCGGCCGCCAGCAGGTGCGCGCGTGCCGCCCAGAACGGTTGGTAGCTGGCCACCTCGTCCGCCGGAATCGCATCGAGCGCCTGCAGGCCCGTTTCGGGCCCGCGTGCATTGGCCAATGCGCAGGCCAGGCTCACCTGCGCGCCGATGCTCGGGCGCAGCGCCAGCAGGCCTTCGTACAGCGACACCAGTGTTTCGGGCGGCACGGGTGCGCCGGCGCGGCGCTCGCAGTGCGCCGACTGGATGGCGGCCTCCAGCTGGTAGGGGCCCAGCGACGCCAGCGTGGAAGCCTGCCGCAGGTGGTGCTCGGCCTCGGCCAGCAGCTCGTGGTTCCAGCGCGTGATGTCCTGCTGGTCGAGCGGCACGTAGGCGCCGGTGTCGCTGCGGCGCGCGGCCAGGCGGGCATCGCAGAACAGCATGAGCGCCAGCAGGCCGAGCGGCTCGGGCTCGTTCGGCATCAGCCCGCACAGGATGCGGCACAGGTCGATGGCTTCGCCGGTGAGCCCGCGGGGCAGGGCGTCGGCGCCGTCCACGTCGTCCCAGCCGGTGCCGTAGGCGGCATAGATGCCGTCGAGCACGTCGCGCAGGCGGTGCGGCAGCTCACGCGCCTGCGGGTATTCGAAGGGCACGCCGGCCGCGCGGATGCGCGCCTTGGCACGCACCAGCCGCTGGGCCAGCGTGGAAGGCGATGTGAGAAAGGCGCCCGCCATGCGCGCCGCGTCGATGCCGAGCACGGTCTGCAGCATCAGCGGTGCGCGTGCCGGCGCATCGATGGCCGGGTGCGCGCACACGAAGAGCAGGCGCAGCCGCTCGTCGGGCACGGCGGCGCCGTCGTGGCCGTGCGCGGTCCCGTCATCGACCTCGCCCGCCAGCAGCATCAGCGTCTGCGTGGCCTTGTCCTGCACGCGGGTGTGGCGCCAGGCGTCGAGCTTGCGGTGGCGCGCCACGCTCAGCAGCCAGGCATCGGCCTGCCGCGGAATGCCGTCGGCGGGCCAGCGCTCGAGCGCGCGCGCGAAGGCGTCGGACAGCGCGTCTTCAGAGGCGGCGATGTCGTGCGTGCGCGCCGACAGAATGGCCAGCAACCGCCCGTACGAATCGCGCGCCGCGCGCTCGGCGGCCTGGTGCGCCGCCGGGCCGCTCATGCCGCGGCGGCCATGGCGGTGGCGGTGAACACGGGGCGCACCTCCACGCCGCCGGTGGTGGCGCAGGGCGCGCGCTCGGCCCATTCGAGCGCGGCGTCCAGGTCGGCCACCTCGATCACGAAGTAGCCGCCGAGCTGCTCCTTGGTGTCGGCGAAGGGGCCGTCCTGCACCTGGCGCTTGTCGCCGCGCACGCGCAGCGTGGTGCCGGTCAGGGGCGGCAACAGGCCGTGGCCGCCCAGCGAAATGCCCGCGCGGCGCACGGCGTCGGCATAGGCCATCCAGCTGGCGCGGTAGGCCCGTGAAGAGGCGTCGTCGCGTTGTTCGAACTCGGACGCGGGCTGATAGAACATCAACATGTACTGCATGGTGTCTCTCCGTCATGGAAGAAGCTGCTGAGCAGGATCGCTCACCACAATGACGGCCCGCCGGCGGCCATTTCGACACGGGGGCGCCGTGCCGAGCAGAATATTCTTGACCTTAAGGCGCCGCGGCGCAATGCATCGTTTCGCGCTCGGTTCAGCAAGCGTTCAGCCGGTTCAAGCCGCCCGGGCCTGCACCGAAGGCGCGAACATCGCCTCCATCTCGTTGCGCAGCTTGTACGCCGCGGTGCCGGTGTCGATGGCCACGTCGGCCCATGCCAGGCTCTGGCCCTTCTTCACCGGACGCACCAGCTTCACGTTGTGCGCCAGCCCCAGCGGCAGGCCGCCCAGGCGCAGCGAGCATTCGGCCGGCAGCAGCTTGCCCCACACGGTGTAGCCGCCTTCGCCGTCGAGCATTTCGCCCGCGGCCAGGTCGCGCTTGGCGGTGGCGACCACGTCGGCGTTCCAGCAGGTGGCCACGCCGGTGGGCTCGCCGCGCAGCGCCACGCTGGCCACCGACATGCCCACCTCCAGCCCGATGAGGTGCCAGCGCTTGTACAGCGTGAAGTAGCGCCCGCTCGGGTCGGTGTGGGCGTTGTATTCCTCGAAGCAGTTCCTGATGTAGTCGGTCTCGGCCTCCACCGTGACCCACACGCCCATGCGGATGTCGTACGGGATCTTGCGGCCGTCGGCCTCCAGGGAAGACACCACCTCGACCATGCCCTTGCGCTCCAGCACGCCGCCCTCGCTCTTCGGGCGCGTGACGAAGGGAATGTCTTCCACGCTCGCGGGCGGGTAGAGCAGGCCGTCCGACGGCACGGTGAGGCCGGTGGCGTTGGCCACGGCCGAGCTTTCGATGGAGGGCTTGGAGCCGTCCAGAAAGCTGTTGAACATCTTCGGGTTGAGGCCGCCGCGCTTCGCCTGCTCGGGCGTGAGGCCGTAGTTGCCCCACACCGTCCCGGGCGTCGATTCGGTGAAGTGCGGCAGCCACTTGTGGCCGCGCCCGGCCGCCACCACCGGAAAGCCGCAGGTGCGCGCCCAGTCGACCAGGTCGCAGATCAGCGCGGGCTGGTCGCCGAAGGCCAGCGAATAGACCACGCCGGCCTGCCGCGCCCGGTGCGCCAGCAGCGGGCCGCAGAAGGCGTCGGCCTCCACCGTCACGTTCACCACGTGCTTGCCGTGCGCGAAGGCGTCCAGGCAATGGTCGACCGCGGCAATGGGGTTGCCGGTGCACTCGACCACGATGTCGATGGAGGGCTCGCGCGTCACGGCCTGCCAGTCGTCGGTGATCCAGGTGGTGCCGTGCTTCAGTGCCTCCTGCACCGAGCCGGCGGCGGCGCGTTCGGGCTGCCAGCCCACGCGCGCGAGGTTGACGCGCGCCGCGTCGGGCGACAGGTCGGCAATGGCCACCAGCTGCACGCCGGGCGTGCGCGGAATCTGCGCGAGGTACATGGCGCCGAACTTGCCGGCGCCGATCAGGCCGATGCGAATGGGCCGGCCTTCGGCGGCGCGTTGTTGCAGGCGGGCGTAGAGGCTCATGGGGTCAGGCCTCCACTTCGTCGATGACATCGAGCGACGTCTTCAGCGCGCTCTCGGGCAGGCCGTGCTTCCACGGCACCTCGACCGGGCAGGGCGCGAGCAGGCAGTCGTCGGGCAGCATCGCGATGGGCGTGAAGTCGCGGTGCGCGATGTATTCGGGGCGCTTGTGGCGGCGGATGTGGTTGCTGACCGCGCACAGGCTCAGGTACACGGCCACGCGGTTGAATGGCGACAGGTTGCTGCCCGAGGCATGCACCAGGCAGCTGTGGAACAGGATCATCGAGCCCGCCGGCCCCTTGGGCGAAACGATGCCGCCGTGCTTGCCGCCGGCGCGCTCCACCAGCTGCGCGATGAGCGCGTTGTCCACCGTCCACAGCGGGTAGCTGGTGGTGGTGAGGTCGTGCCTGGCATCGACCACGCCCTTGCGGTGGCTGCCCGGAATGAACATCAGCGGGCCGTTGTGCTCGCTCACGTCGTCCAGGAAGATGGCCACGTTCATCGCGCGCTCGGTGGGCATCAGGTCGTCGTTGAGCCAGGTGCCGTAGTCCTGGTGCCACTGCCACACCTGGCCCTCGAAGGCCATCTTTCCGTTGATCTTGAACTGGTGCATGTAGACCTCTTCGTCGAACAGGTCCATCACCGGGCCCACCATGCGCGGGTGGCGCGCCAGCCGCGCGAAGGGCTCGCTGACCAGGTGCGCGGCAAAGTTGGTGCGCACCGCGTCCGAGCCTTTCTCGCGCACGTTGAAGGCCTCGCGCCGGGCGTACAGCTCGGGCACCGCGTCGGTCAGCACGCGGGTTTCGTCGGCCGAGAAGTGGCCGGGGAAGAACAGGTAGCCGTCGCGCTCGAACTGCGCGCGTTGCTCGGGGGTCAGCTTCATGCCTTGTCTCCTTTGGTCTTCGGTGGGGTGATCGGTGCGCGGGCGCCGCCGCGCGACAGCTGCGCGAGCCGCTCGCCCAGGGCCTGGCTGGCCTGCGAGACGTGTTCCTCGCTCAGCCGCGCGGCGCGCTCGGCGTCGCCGGCGGCAATGGCCGCGGCAATGGCCTCGTGCTCGTCCCACAGCGACTCGCGCTGCGGCTCGGCCTGCAGCACCGCGCCCATGGCCCGGCGCAGGTGGCGCCAGTGCGGGTCGGCGCTCTGGCCGATCAGCGGGTTGCCCGAGGCGGCGTAGATGGCCTGGTGGAAGGCGACGTCGGCGTCGAGCATGGCCTCCACGTTGCGCCCGCGCGCGGCGCGCCGGCCGCGCTCCATGAGCTTGGGGTCGATGCGAAAACACAGTTGCGCCGCCAGCCGCGCGGCCAGCGCGTCGAGCGCGCCGCGCACCTGGTAGACCTTGCGCATCGCCTCGGCCTCCAGCGGCGCCACCAGCACGCCGCGGCCCGGCGCGTCCCGCACGAAGCCGTCTTTCTTCAGCAGCCGCAGCGCCTGCAGCACGGGCTGGCGCGACACCGACAGCCGCTGCGCGATGTCTTCCTGCGTGATGCGCTCGCCCGGCGCGAGCGTGCCGCTGCTGATGGCGCCGAGCAGGGCGCGGTAGACCTGGTCGACGAGGTCGGGCGCGACCTCGATGCTGACGAGCTGGGCGGGCATGGCAGACCTTTTTTCTGAACTCTGTATACAGAGTACGAACATTGCCGCCGCCGTGCGTACCGGGTTTTTACCCATCGGGACTGCAAAAATTTGCAAGCCGCCGCTAAGCTCTGGCCCCATGCAACTACCTACCTACGACGACGTCACCGCCGCGGCCGCGCGGCTCGAAGGCCATGCCCACCGCACGCCGGTGCTGCAATCGACCACCGCCAACGAGCGCTGGGGCGCGCAGTTCTTCTTCAAGTGCGAGAACTTCCAGCGCATGGGCGCGTTCAAGTTCCGTGGTGCGTTCAATGCGCTGTCGAAGTTCGAAGCCGCGCAGCGCAAGGGCGGCGTCATCGCCTTCTCTTCAGGCAACCACGCGCAGGCGATTGCGCTGTCGGCGCGGCTGCTGTCGATGCCGGCCGTCATCGTCATGCCCAAGGACGCACCGGCCGCCAAGGTGGCCGCCACCAAGGGCTACGGCGCCGAAGTGGTGATGTACGACCGCTTCACCGAAGACCGCGAGGCACTCACGAAGCGGCTCGCGCAGGAACGCGGCATGACGATGATTCCGCCCTACGACCATCCCGACGTGCTCTCGGGCCAGGGCACGGCGGTGAAAGAGCTGATCGAGGAGACCGGGCCGCTGGACCACCTGTTCGTGTGCCTGGGCGGCGGCGGGCTGCTGTCGGGCTCTGCGCTGTCGGCGCGCGCGCTGTCGCCGGACTGCAAGGTCTACGGCGTCGAGCCCGAGGCGGGCAACGACGGCCAGCAGTCTTTCCGCACCGGAAAGATCGTGCACATCGAAACGCCCAAGACCATCGCCGATGGCGCGCAGACGCAGCACCTGGGGGAGTACACCTTCGGCATCATCCAGCGCGACGTGGACGACATCTTCACCGTGACCGACGCGCAGCTGGTCGATGCGATGGGCTTCTTCGCCGAGCGCATGAAGATGGTGGTGGAGCCCACCGGCTGCCTGGCCTTCGCGGGTGCCATCGCGGCCGGCAAGGCCATCGCGGGCCGGCGCGTGGGCATCGTGATCAGCGGCGGCAACGTCGACCTGTCGCGCTTCGCCGCGTTGATCGCGCCGCAGCAGTAGTCCGTTCAGGCGCCCAGGTTCACGGGCGGATGCCGCCGGCCGTCAGGTGCAGCAGGCGGTCTGCGCGGGCGGCGGCGCTTTCCGAGTGCGTCACCAGCACCAGCGAGGCGCCGTGCTCGCGGGTCTGGCCGATCAGCAGGTCCATCACCTTGGCGGCGGTCGTGGGGTCGAGGTTGCCGGTGGGCTCGTCGGCCAGCAGCAGGGCGGGGCGGTGCACCAGTGCACGGGCGATGGCCACGCGCTGCAACTGGCCGCCCGACAAGGTCTGCGGCAGCCGGCCGCCCATGCCGGGCAGGCCCACGGCGTCGAGCATGGTCGCCACGCGGCCCTGGTCTTTCTGCTGGCCGAGCAGCATCAGCGGCAGCGACACGTTCTGCGCCACGTCCAGGTGCGGCAGCACATGGAAGGCCTGGAACACGAAACCCACGTGGCGCCGCCGCCAGAGCGCGCAGGCTTCGCCGTCGAGCGCGCCGATGTCGGTGCCGTCGTGCACCACCGTGCCCTGGTCCCAGCTGTCGAGGCCGGCCATGCAGTTCAGCAGCGTCGACTTGCCCACGCCCGACTCCCCCACGATGGCGACGAACTCGCCGGGCTCGACGGCCAGTGTCACGTTCTCGAACACGGGCACATCACCGTAGTGCTTGCCGAGGTTGGTAATGCGCAGCGTCATCCGGGGTGGGTGGTCTTGTAGATCAGTTGAACGGCGGTTTGCACCGCGTCGGGCGCGTCGCAGGCGACGACGGTGCGCTGCGGCATGCTGCGCAGCCACGTCACCTGCCGCTTGGCGAGCTGGCGCGTGGCGGCGATGCCGCGCTCGCGCAGGTCGGCCATGGCCCTGGCGTCGGGCGCGGTGTTGCCGCAGGCGTCCAGCGTTTCCCAGGCCTGGCGGTAGCCGACGCAGCGCATCGAGGGCAGGTCGGTCGACAGGTCGCCGCGCGCGCGCAGGGCGCGCACTTCGTCCAGGAGGCCGCCCGCCAGCATGGCGTCGAAGCGCTCGGCGATGCGCGCGTGCAGCCAGGCGCGGTCGGCGGGCTCCAGCGAGAACAGCACGCCGCCTTCGACCGGCCTGGCCGTCTTGTTGTCGCTCGCGTGAAAGCTCGACAGCGGCTGCCCGCTGCTGGCCCACACCTCGAGCGCGCGCTGGATGCGCTGGCTGTCCTGCGGCGCGAGCCGCGCGGCGGTGATGGGGTCGATCAGCGCGAGCCGCGCATGCATGGCGGGCCAGCCCAGCGCGGCGGCTTCGGCGTCGATTTGCGCGCGCACGGTCGCGTCGGCCGCGGGCATGGCGTCGATGCCGTCGAACAGCGCCTTGAAATACAGCATGGTGCCGCCCACCAGCAGCGGCAGCGCGCCGCGCGCGCGGATCTCGCCGATGAGCCGCGTGGCATCGGCCACGAAGGCGGCGGCGTTGTAGCTCTCGCGCGCATCGAGGATGTCGATGAGGTGGTGCGGCACGGCGGCCTGCTCGGCGGCGGTGGGCTTGGCGGTGCCGATGTCCATGCCGCGGTAGACCAGGGCGGAGTCGACCGAGATGATTTCCACCGGCTGCAGTCGCGCCAGGGCGAGCGCGGCGGCGGTCTTGCCGGAGGCGGTGGGGCCCGCGAGGGCGACGAAGCGCGGGGGGAGCTGGGGGGCTGGGGAAAGCGGGGTGGAAGAAACGGTGAGAAGCGTGGTGGAAGTGGCTGCGCGTGGCGCTGCCGGGGGAGCGGCCTCGGCGGCCGGAACGAAGCTGGGAGACATGGTGCGCCGAGGGTAGCAAATGGCGCGGCCGCACGCCGGTTCAGGTCTTGCTCAGCGCTGGCGGCCGCGCACCGCCTTGGGCGCGCGGCCATGGAACCGGGTGAAGGCCGCGCTGAAGTTGGCCGGGTGCGCGTAGCCCACCTGCCAGCCGGTCTGCGCGACCTGCGCCCCGGCCTCCAGCAGCGCAAGGGCGCGCCGCATGCGCAGTTCGAGCAGCAGGCGGTAGGGGCTGGCACCGAACAGCTCGCGGCAGCCGCGCTGCAGCTTCGATTCGCCGAGCCCGACGCTGGCGCACAGGTAGGCCACGGTGAGCGGCGACTGCATCTGCGCCTGCATCAGGTCGCGTGCCTGTTCGAGCTTGCGGATGTCTTGCGGAGACAGCCTGCCGGCGGGCGTCGGCGTGGGCGCCTGCAGCGCGCGCATTTCTCCGGCCAGCAGGCTCAGTGCGTGGATGTGCAGGTCGAGCGGGTTCTGAATCGGTTGCGCGCTGCGCCGGCCCAGCGCGGCCGCATGCGCGGCGCTGGCGGCGCTGGTGCGCCCGAAGGCCAGCGGGCGCAGCCCGGCGTCGGGCAGCAGGCGGTGGCGGCCTTGCTCGCCGAAGTAGCGCACCACCGTGTCTTCGTCGACCAGCAGGCGCAATTGCGCCACCGACTCGTTGGCCTTGTAGCGCCGCTCGCCGACGCTGTCGCGCGCGGCCGATACGGTGGTGAAGCCCGCGCTGAATGCCAGCCGTTCCCCGCCTTGCGACTCATAGCCCGAGTCGCCCTGCAGCGCGAAGGTGAGGATCAAACGGCGCGCGCCGTCCTGCTGCGCGCTGTGCTCGGCCAGGTCGCGCCGCGGTAGGTAGCGCGAGCGCACCACGGCCAGCCCTTGGTCGATGTCGAGCCGCTCGGCATGGCAATCGCCCACCGTGTCGGGCAGCTGCAGGCGCGACCAGCCCGCCACGCCGGAAGGGGCGGCGTGGGCTTCGGTGGCGGCGATGCGGAAGGCGATGGCGAGGCTCGTTCGCAGGCGAACGGAAGGGGCGGGAAATGGATGGAAAGGGCGAATGCATATGAAACGGACCGGAATGCATTCGAACTCAGATGATAGTCATTCTTGTTTGGAAATACGCTGGGGCAAGCGTCGCGCCAAGGCTTCGAAGGCCTTTCGCTCCTCACCTCTTCTCTTCTCTTCTTGGCGATTTCCAACCATGGCTTCCTTGCTTTTCTGTTCCCGCGCGCGTGCCGCCTGGGCCTCTCCGCTTCTCTGCGCACTGTGCGGCACGGCGGCCGCGCAGGCGCCCGAGCTGCCGTCGATCTCGGTCACCGCCACCAAGCAGTCGCAGCCGCTCGATGCCGTGCCGGCCAGCGTGTCGGTGCTCGACGGCGACACGCTCGAGGCGCAGGGCGCCACCGGCTTGCAGACGCTGGAGCAGCTCACGCCCGGCCTGGGCTTCCAGCCCTTCGGGCAGGCCGGCGTGCTGTCGCCGGTGATGCGCGGGCTGAGCGCCAATTTCTTCAGCTTTTCTTCGTCCACGCTGCTGCTGCTCGACGGCGTGCCCACGCTGATGGCGCAGGGCTTCGACGACGCGCTGCTCGACGTCGAGCGCGTCGAGGTGCTGCGCGGGCCGCAGTCGACGCTGTACGGGCGCAATGCGGAGGCCGGCGTCATCGCCATCCATTCGCGCCAGCCGGGCAACGAACCGCGCACCAGCGTGGGCATGGAGGCGGGCAGCCGCGAGCGGCGCGCCTTGCGCTTCGCGCTGAGCCGTCCGCTGGTGCAGGACACGCTCTACGCCAGCATCGCGGCCAAAACCTCGCAGCAGCACGGCTTCATCCGCAACACCTACACCGGCCGCACCGAGGACGACCGCGAGCGCCGCGCGCTGCGTCTGGCGCTGCGCTGGACGCCCAGCGTGCGCACCGACGCCACGCTGCGCGTCGCCAGCCAGGACTACGACGACGGCGCCGCCCTGTGGGGCTCGCCCGGCGCGCAGCGCGCCACGGTGCGCTCGGGCACGGCCAGCTACAACCGGTCGGGCGGGCGAAGCCTGTCGCTCGACGTGACGCACAGCTTCGACAACGGCACGCGGCTGCGCTCGATCACCGCGCAAAACAACGTGAATGACCGCGTGCAGCAGGACACCGACTTTCAGCCCGCCGACCTGCTGCACATCGGCCGCGACCACCGCTTTCGCACGCTGTCGCAGGAGCTGCGGCTCGAAGGCCGGCTCGGCGACGCGCAGTGGCTCGCGGGCGTGTACCTCGACCGCGACGACCACGACCTGCGCAACACGCAGAAGCTGCCGCTGGCGTCGAGCATGTCGGCGGCCACGCTCGAAGGGCATTCGTCGGCGCTGTTCACGCACTGGTCGGTGCCGCTGGCGGGCGCGTGGTCGGTGTCGGCGGGTGCGCGCATCGAGCGCAACGCGGTGCGGTTCGCGGCGGGTGCAGGCGGCACAGCCAATGCGGGCCAGCGCGCCGACTGGACGCACTTCTCGCCCAAGCTCGCGCTGCAGTACCAGCTCGCGCCCACGCACCAGCTGTACACGAGCGTGTCCGACGGCTTTCGCGCGGGCGGCTTCAACGTCTTCGTGCCGGCGGCGCGCTATGCGGCCTACCAGCCGGAGAAGGTGCGCTCGCTGGAGTTCGGCGCCAAGGGCACCGTGGCCGGCCACCGGCTGCGCTATGCGGCCTCGGTGTACGCCATGCGCGTGAACGACATGCAGGTGCAGCAGATGCCGGTGCCCGGCACGGTGTACGTCACCAACGCCGCGTCGGCGCGCGCGAGCGGGGCGGAGCTGTCGCTCGACTACCTCTTCGGCCAGGGCTGGCAGCTGCGCGCCGGCCTGGCGCTGAACCGCACGCGCTTCGAGCGCTTTCGCGACGGCAGCGCCGTGTACGACGGCCACCGCAACCCGTTCGCGCCCGACGTCGACGGCCACCTGGGCCTGCGCTACGACGCGCCGAAGGGCTGGCATGCCCAGGCCACGCTGTCGGGCACCGGCAAGGTCTACCTCGACGCGGCCAACCGCTACAGCCGCAACGGCTACGGCCGGCTCGACCTGTCGGGCGGCTACACGCAGGGCCCGTGGGAGCTCACGGCCTACGTGCGCAACCTGGCCAACCGGCGCTACGACGCGGTGGGTTACCAGAACGGCATCGTCACCGTGTACAGCCCGCCGCGTGAAGTCGGCGTACGGCTGAACTGGCGGATGTGACGCATGCGGCATTCCTTTTTTCCTGACACCGCTTTGATGCGCACAGACGACATGACTTCTTCGCCACACCATCCCTTGCAACATCCCTTGCAACGCTACTGGGACATCGCCAGCGCCACCGTGCAGGCCGACGCACTGGCCGCCGCGCTGGAGCTCGGCGTGCCCGACGCGCTGCGCGAGCACGCCACCGCGCACGACACCGCGCAGCGCCTCGGCCTGCAGCCCGCGGCCACCGGGCCGCTGCTCGACCTGCTGTGGAGCCTCGACGTGCTCGACCGCACCGAGGCCGACGGCGGCGGCGTTCACCGCTACCGCGTGAGCGAAGGCGCGCGGCGTTTCCTGCTGGGCGACGGCGCGGCGTTTTGCGGCGACGCCTTGCTGTTTCGGCTGCGCAGCCTGCGCGCGGCGGGAGGCCGGTTGCACGGGCAATTGCTGGGAGGGGCGCAACTCAAAAAAGAAGCGCAGGCGGTGCCGCGGCCGCCTGCAGGCGCCGATTCCGACTGGGCCCAGGCCGCGCGCGTGCAGATCGGCCAGGAGCAGCGCGCGGTCAGCGTCGAGGCCGCGCTGCACGTGATGGCGCGCGTGCCCGAGGCGGCGCGCACGAAGCGCTGGCTCGACCTGGGCGGCGGCCCCGGCTGGATCGGCATCGCGCTGGCCAAGGCCTGGCCCGACTCGCAAGGCGTGGTGTTCGACGGGCCCGCCACGGCGGCGGTCGCCGGGGAGAACATTGCGCGCGAACAGCTCTCGCATCGCGTGCGCGCGGTGGGTGGCGACGTGGTGCGCGACGGCATCGGCGAGGGCTACGACCTGGTGTGGTGCTCGTCGGTGCTGCACTTCGTGCCCGACATCGACGCCCTGCTGTGCGTGGTGCTGGCGTCGCTGCGCCCCGGCGGCATCTTCGTCTGCGCGCATGCCGAGGTGGGCGCGTCGCGCGAGGGCGCCGCGGCGGTGCTGCCGTTCTACCTGCCGATGATGATGCTGGGCCGCCACGTGGGCGCTGCAGGGTCGGGCGAGGCCGCGTTGCAGCGCGTGGGTTTCGAATGCCTGCGGCGCTTTGCATCGACCGAATTTCCGATGGTGCCGCTGCAGGTGCTGGTGGCGCGCAGGCGGGCCGCATGAGCCGTTCGCCCATGTCCCGGCTGCGCGAGAACCTGCTGCAGTCGCTCTTCGCCGGGCTGAACCTGGCGCTCACCGCGCCCAGCGTCTACCTCTGGCTGGGCCTGCCGGTCGTGATGCGGCAGCACGGCTGGAGCGGGCTGGAAATCGGACTGTTCCAGCTCGCGGGCTTGCCGGCGGTTTTCAAGTTCGTGCTCGCGGTGCCGGTGGAGCGGCTGCGATTCAGCGGGGGGCACTACCGCGCGTGGGCCGTGCTGCTGTGCCTCGGCTTTGCCGCGGTGCTGGGCCTGCTGGCGCAGCGCGCGCTGCTGGCCGACCGGCTCGCGCTGTATGTGCTGGCCGTGGCGGCGGCGCTGATGTCGACGTGGGCCGACATTCCGGTCAATGCGCTGGCCATCCGCCTGCTGCCCGCCGCGGCGCGGGTGCGCGCGGGCGGGCTGCGTTCGGCGGCGCTGTCGCTGGGCGCCATCGTGGGCGGCGGGCTGATGCTGCTCGTGCAGGCGAAGTGGGGCTGGGCCGCACCGTTCTGGGTGATGGCGGGGCTGCTGGTGGCGGGCGTGCTGGCGCTGCTGTGCGTGAACGAAGGCGATGCCGCGGCTTCAACGCCGGTGCAGGGCGTGTCGAACGGCCGGGCGCGCGGCTATTTCGCGCAACCAGGCGCTGGAGCGTGGACGGTGCTGCTGCTGGCGTGCTTTCCCTTCATCGGCGCGGCGTGGTTCTTTTTGAAGCCGTTGCTGATCGACCGGGGCTTCGCGTTGCCGCAGGTGGCGTGGCTCGTGGGTGTCGGCGGCGGGCTGGTCGCGGCAGTGGCGAGCATGGTGGCCGCGGCGGTCATGCGCCGGGCCGGCGTGGAGCGCGCGGTGCCGGGTGTGGCGCTGCTGTGCTGTCTTTGCATCGCCTTGCTCGCGGCGCTGGTGGGCCTGCATGCGCCACCAGCGTGGCTGGCGGTGGGCGCGTTGCTGGTTGCGCTGGCGATGGGGGCGGCCGCGTCGCTGGCCTTCGGGCTGATGATGTTCTTCGCGCGCGACGGTCACCAGGCCGCGGACTATGGCCTGCAGGCCAGCCTGTTCGCGCTGAGCCGCCTGGTGGTGCCGGTGGCCGCGGGCTTCCTGCTGGACCGCACGGGCTATGCGGGCATGCTCGCCGGCCTGGCGGCGGCGATGGGTGGGGTGTTCGTGTTTGCGCTGGGCGCCCGCCGGGCCATCGGCCGCGGCGTGGCGGTCGGCTGAAGGGGCGGCGCGGCCCCAGTGCTCGCGGTGATCAGATGGCCGCGGGCACCGACGGCAGCACCTTCCCGCTCACGTCCTGCGGCGTGAGGGCGCCTGCAGCGGGCGGTGCGAGCTTGGGCGTCGGGCGCGGCACGCCGGCGTTGCTGGCGACCATGTTCTCCGGCTTCATGCGAAACAGCTGCGTGAGCGCCGAACGGTATTGCGTTTCACCGACCGAGTTGGTGTTGTGGTGCGAGCCGCCTTCCACCAGCACGAACAGCTTGGGCACGGTGGCCGCGTCGTACAGCTTGCGCCCCAGCGTGGGGTTGATCAGGCTGTCGGCGGTGCCGTGCACCACCAGCAGCGGCGCGCCGATGTCCTTGACCTTGTCGATGGCCTCGAAGCGCTGCGTGATGAAGGGGCCCAGCGGCAGCCAGCCCCACTTGAAGCTGGCGACCACGTCGGCGATGGAGCTGAAGGTGCTTTCCACGATGGTGCCGCTCTCGTCGTTCACGTGCGCCGCCAGGTCGATGCCGATGGCGCCGCCCAGCGAATGGCCGAAGATGTAGCGGTGCTGCTTGGGGTGGCGCGCAGCCAGCCAGGTCCAGGCGGCGCGGGCGTCCTCGCGGGCCGATTCCTCGGAGGGCAGGCCCTTGGAACTCTTCCCGAAACCGCGGTAGTCGATGGCCAGCACCGAGAAGCCCAGCTCGTGCATGCGCTGGATGCGCGGCGCCGAGCCGGCCACGTTGTAGCGCGCGCCGTGCAGGTAGAGCATGACGGGGGTGTCGGTGGTCTCGGGCGCGCCGCCCAGCCACAGGCCGTGCAGGCGGGCGGGCTCGCCGGTGAGCGAAGACTGGAAGTCGATCCACACGTCTTCCATGCCCTGGGTCATGGAGGCGGTGTTGCCCCAGCTGCGGTCGCTGGGCTGGAAGATCCACTCACGCTGTTGCGCGTCGAGCGTCGAGCAACCGGCGGCGAGCAGGGCGCAAAGCGAGAAGACAGACGCGAGGAGGGTCCAGCGTTTCATCATGGGGTTGAGGGACAGCGAAGTCGGCGGAAAAGTTCACCTGCTCTGACCGCCGTGCGCCGACATTGCACTTTGGTAACCCCCTCAAACAACGCTCGTTGGCGCTTCAGTGAACCTATGCAACGTGCGTGCCCGCCGCACGGATGACCGTCCAAAACCCTCGAAAACCCTGAAAAAAGCGCCGAAAACCCTATCGCCCGCGCATGAACAGCGAATCGAGCTCGCGAATGGACAGCTGGCGCCAGGTCGGGCGGCCGTGGTTGCACTGGTCCGAACGTTCTGTTGCTTCCATTTGGCGTAACAGTGCGTTCATCTCGTCCACGGTCAGTTTCCGGTTGGCCCGCACCGCCCCGTGGCAGGCCATGGTGGACAGCAATTCGTTCTGCGCGCGCTGCACCACGGTGCTGGCGTCGTGCTGGGCCAGCTCGGCCAGCACGCTGCGCGCCAGCTCCACCGGGTCGCCGTCGGCCAGCGTGCCGGGCACGGCGCGCACCGCGAGCGTGCGCGCCGAAAACGGCGTGATCTCCAGGCCCAGCGTGGGCAGCACGTCGGCGCAGGCCTCGGCCGTGGCCACTTCCTGGGGCGTGGCGGCGAAGGTGGCCGGAATGAGCAACGGCTGGCTGCTGATGGCGGCGCCGTCGAGCTGGGTCTTCAGGCGCTCGTAGACGATGCGCTCGTGCGCCGCGTGCATGTCCACGATGACCAGGCCCTGGCTGTTCTCGGCCAGGATGTAGATGCCCTGCAGCTGCGCCAGCGCCCGGCCCAGCGGCCAGGCCTGGTCGTTGGCCTGGAGGGCTGAGGCACCCGTACCGGGATTGGCGCCCAGGTTGGCGGGAGGGCTGAACGCGGCCGGCGCCGAGGCCGGGGAGGCGAACGAAGACGAGGACCACAGCGCGGGCCCGGCCTCCTGTACGAAGCCCGTGGAACCCGCGGGGCTCGTGCGCTGGGGCCACATGGCCTCCAGGTCGCCCGCGCCGCGTTCCTGCGCCACGAAATTCATGGCCGGCTGCGACCAGCCGGCGTTCGACGGCAGCTGGGTTTCCTTGAAGAAGGGTTGCTGCGCGGCCGATGGCACCACGGCGTCGCCGGCGCGCGGGGCGGCCAGGGCGTCTTCGATGGCGTGGCGCACCGCCTGGTGCACCTCGCGCCCGTCGCGAAAGCGCACTTCGATCTTGGTCGGGTGCACGTTCACGTCGACCCGCGCGGGGTCTATTTCGAGGTACAGCGCGTAGATCGGCTGGCGCTGGCCGTGCAGCACGTCTTCATAAGCGCTGCGCACCGCGTGCGACAGCACCTTGTCGCGCACGAAGCGGCCGTTGACATAGAAGAACTGCTGGTCGCCGCGCGAGCGGGCCGCGTCGGGAATGCCGGCGCGCCCGACCACGCGCACCGGGCCGTGGGTGCGCTCGACGGCCACGCTCTGCGTGACGAAGTCATCGCTCAGCGCGTCGGCCAGCCGCTGCTCGTGCGTGGAGGCGCCGCGCCACTGCTCGACCAGCTTGCCGTCGTGCCAGACCGAAAAGCCCACCTCGGGCCGCGCCAGCGCATGGCGGCGCACCGACTCGATGCAGTGGGCCAGCTCGGTGGCGTCGGTCTTCAGGAACTTGCGGCGCGCGGGCGTCGCGAAGAACAGCTCGCGCACCTCCACCGTGGTGCCGGTGGAGCGCGCCACGGGCCGCAGCTCGCCGGTGCGCCCGTCGAGTGAAAAAGCGGTGTCCGCGCCGGTGAAGCGCGACAGGATGCTGAGCTCGGCAATGGCGTTGATAGCGGCCAGCGCCTCGCCGCGAAAGCCCATGGTGCCGACCGTTTCCAGGTCGTTCAGGCTGGCGATCTTGCTGGTCGCGTGGCGGCGCAGGGCCACCGTGAGCTCTTCGCGTGGAATGCCCAGGCCGTCGTCTTCCACCGAAATCAGCCGCACGCCGCCCGAGGCGAGGCGCACGGTGATGTGGCTGGCGCCGGCATCCAGCGCGTTGTCCAGCAGCTCGCGCACCACCGAGGCGGGGCGCTCGACGACTTCACCGGCGGCGATCTGGCTGATCAGCTCGTCGGGAAGCTCGCGGATCGGACGGCGTTCGGTGGGGCTGCGGGGGATGCTGGGGGTGGGGAGGGCGCTCACGCTGGGCATTTTAGGAGCGCGACGAAGCCGGGCGCTGCGCAGGGCGTTGTTCACGGCGCCCCCCGCGCGCGGCGTTCCTTGCTCGTTACTTGAGCAGCGCGTTTGAAGGCAGCGTCTCGTCCAGCAGCTTGCGCGCGGTCTCGATGCCCGCCACTGGCAGCAGCTTGGGGTCGAGCAACCCGACCTGCACCAGCACGCTGGCCTGGTCCCAGTAGATGTGCTCGTGGTACAGCTTGTTGCCACGGAACTTGATGACCGCCAGCAGC
>NZ_JASZYK010000026.1 GCF_030317035.1 Variovorax sp. J22G73 | reverse complement strand
GATCAGCGAGATCTCTTCAATTAAAAAGTCCAACGTCGTGTGGTCCAGCACCATGTGGTGGCTGGGCAGCTGCAGCAACCAGCGTCCCTGCACCGGGTCGTGGGCCGCGACAGCATGAATCATTGGCGCCTGTTGCACGTCGATGCGGTAGTGCGACGGATTGACCTTGGCTTCCAGGCGGTCGGCCGCGGTCTCTGCGTTGGCCGGGTCTTCGTCCACCCACTGCAACATCAGCTCTGCACGGCGATGCACCACCTGCACCGGCTCTTTCAAGCCTTCCCACAGCACGGCAGTGCGCAGGATGTCGTGGCGGGAGATGACCTGATTGAAGCTGTCGATGAATCGCTCCAGCCGTTCCTTGCTGTCGAAGCTCAGCGAATGCGAGGTGATGTAAGCATCGCCTTCGGTCTGCAGCAGGTGATGGAACAGCATGCCCTCTTGCAATGGGGCCAGCGGGTAGATGTCCTGGATGTTCGAGGCGCCCCCGGGGACCGCGGATTCGATGCGCGCGATCTGAGCAGCGTCGAGATCGATCAATGGCAGCATACCGGGATCGATGGCTTCGCAACCGTCTGGGATTCCGTTCGGCGGCACGACCACTTCGACGCGACCCTGCTCCTGCATCAGAGCTTGGGCGAAGGCTTCGAGTTGCGGGTGCTGGAACAGCGTTCGCACCTGAACGGTCCAGCCCTTCGCGCGAACGCTTTCCAGAAGACGAAGCGCCAGCAATGAGTGACCGCCGAGTTCGAAGAAGTTGTCGGTGCGGCCTACGCGGGGCACGTTCAGGACTTCAGCCCAGATCGTTGCAAGCGCCTGCTCGACTTCGCCTTCTGGTGCTTCGTACGCTTTGTCGCTGGTGAACTCCGGCGAAGGCAACGCCTTGCGGTCTACCTTGCCGTTGGCGTTCAGCGGAAGTGCGTCGACGACCATGAGGACGCTGGGGACCATGTAGTCGGGCAGCGCTTCGCCGAGGCGTTCTCTCAGGGCTGCCGTGTCAATGTTGGTGCCCGAGACGTAACCCACCAGTCTTGCACCCGCCGGGCCTTCGTTTGCTACGACGACTGCTTCTCTAACTTCCGGCTGGGCCTGGAGTTGGGCTTCGATTTCGCCCAGCTCGATGCGGAAGCCTCGCACCTTCACCTGGTGGTCGATTCGCCCCAGGTACTCCAGCTGGCCCTCGTTGTTCCATCGGACCAGATCGCCCGTGCGGTACAGACGTTGTCCATCGTTGGCCGCTACAAACCGCTCAGCAGTAAGGCCCGCCCGCTTCAGGTAGCCGCGCGCAAGGTTGACGCCGCCTAAATACAGCTCTCCAGCGACGCCGGCAGGTACTTCGTTCAGGCTCGCGTCCAGCACGTACGCCTGCGTCTCGCTGATCGGCCTGCCGATGGGTACTTGCGTGCTGCCGTCGTCGCGGCACGTCCAGTGCGTCACGTCGATGGCGGCTTCTGTCGGGCCGTAGAGGTTGTAGAGCCTGGCCTGCGGCAGCCGAGCGAACACCTTGTCCCGGGCTTCCGCCGGCAAAGCCTCACCACTGCACACGATGCGCTTGAGGCTCGTGCACGCCTTGGCTCCCTCGTAAGCCAGGAAGGCCTGAAGCATCGAGGGCACGAAGTGCAGGGTGTCTACCTGATGATGGCGGATCAACTCCACCAGCCTTGCCGGGTCACGGTGATCGCCCGGGTTGGCGACGACCAGCCTGGCGCCCTGCATCAATGGCCAGAAGAACTCCCACACCGACACGTCGAAGCTGAACGGGGTCTTCTGCAGCACCGTGTCTGCTTCACCGAGCTGGTAGGCCTCCTGCATCCACGCCAGCCGGTTGAACAGCGAGCGGTGGCGGTTGGCTGCGCCCTTGGGGCGTCCGGTCGAACCCGAGGTGTAGATGACATAGGCGAGGTTGTCGCCGTGCAGATCGACCCGCGGATCGGTGTCGGACTCGGCCGAGGTGTCCAGCGTGTCCAGGTCGAGCACCTGGGACAGCCCGGCAACGTCCACCAGCGAACGCAGGTGGCTCTGGGTCAGCAGCATGGTGATGCCGCTGTCCTGGACCATGTAGGCCAGGCGGTCTGCCGGGTACTCGGGGTCCAGCGGTACGTAGGCGCCGCCGGCCTTCACGATCGCCAGGATGCCCACCACCATCTCGATGGAGCGCTCCACCGCGATGCCGACCAGAACCTCGGGGCCCACGCCCAGGGCGACCAGGCGATGTGCAACCCGGTTGGCACGTGCGTTGAGTTCGCCGTAGCTCAGGGTCTGATCACCAAAGACCAGCGCCACCGAGTCGGGACGAGCCCGCGCCTGGCGCTCGATCAGCCGATGCACAGGTTCCGAGTCGCCGAAGCGCTGCGAGTTCTCGCTCCACGCCTGCAGCGCTTCCCGCTCGGACACCCCAAGCATCGCCACATCGCCCACCGCCTGCTGTGGCCGGTCGGCCAGTGCGTGCAGCACCGCCAGGTAGTGCCCCGCCATCCGCTCGATGGTGCTCGGCGCAAACAGCTCCTGCGCATAGCTGAAGCTCGCCCGCACCCGCCCGTCATCGCTCTCGCTGGTCTCCAGCGTCAGCTCGAACTGCGCCGCCTGCGCGCCCAGGTCGCACTCGGTCAGCGTGATGCCGGGCAGCTTCTGCAGCGCCTTCAAATCGCCACGCTGGTGGTTGAACATCACCTGGAACAGCGGGCTCGTGCCCAGGCTGCGCTCAGGCTGCAGCGCCTCCACCAGTTGTTCGAACGGCAGGTCCTGGTGCGCCTGCGCGCCCAGGGCCGCTTCTTTCGCGCGGGACAGCACGTGCGCCAGGCTCTCCCGCTCGTCGAGCACGTTGCGCAGCACCTGCGTGTTGACGAAAAAGCCGATAACGCCATCGGTCTCGGCGCGGTGGCGGTTGGCCACGGGTACACCCAGGCGGATGTCGGGCTCGCCGGTGTAGCGGCTCAGCAGCACCTGGAAGCCGGCGAGCAGGCCCACGAACAGCGTCGCGCCCTGGCCCAGCAGGCGCCTTTGCAGGCGCTGCACCAGGTCGCGCGGCAACTCGAAGCCATGTCGCACGGCGCTGTACCGACCATCGGGCTTGCGGGCGTGGTCGGTGGGCAGTTGCAGCACGGGTTGGCTGGTGCCGAGGTGCCCGGTCCAGTACGCCAGCTGGCGTTCGCGTTCGCCGGCCTCGAGCCAGTCGCGTTGCCATGCGGCGTAGTCGGCGTACTGGATCGGCAGCGGCGGCAGCGACGCCGCTGCCGTGGCTTGGTCGGCTTGGTTGTCTTGAGCGCGCGCGCGGTACTGCGTCACGAACTCGTCGACGAGCACCTGCATCGACCAGCCGTCCGACACGATGTGGTGCATCACCACCACCAGCAGGTGTTCGTCGGGTGCGAGGCGAATGAGGCCGACGCGCAGCAGCGGGCCCGCGCCCAGGTCGAACGGCGTGTGGCTCAGGCGCAGCGCCTCTTCGCGGCTGCGCGTTTCGCGCTCGGCCTCGATGCCCCATGCGGCCAGGTCGAGCGTTGTCATGTCGAGCGCGCCGACCTGTTGCACGACCTGCTCGGCCCGGCCTTGCGCGTCGGCGCGGAACACGGTGCGCAGCGACTCGTGGCGCTGCACCAGCGCGTCGAAGCTTGCGCGCACGGCCTGCGCGTCGAGCTGGCCCGCGAGCTTCAGCGCGCCGCTGATGTGGTACGCGGTGCTCGACGGATCGAGCTGCCACAGGAACCACTGGCGCATCTGCGCATGCGACAGCGCGAGCTTTCCCGCGCGCCGCGCTGCGCTCAGCGGCGCGATCGCCTGCGTGTCGGCGGGCCGGCCGGCCTGCAGCGCATGCGCGATGCGCGCCACGTTCTGGTGCTCGAACATCTGGCGAGGCGTGAGGTGCACGCCAGCGCGCGCCGCGCGCGCGGTGACCTTGAGGCTGAGGATGGAGTCGCCGCCGAGTTCGAAGAAGTTGTCGGTGCGGCCTACGCGGGGCACGTTCAGGACTTCGGACCAGATGGCTGCAAGCGCTTGCTCGACTTCGCCTTCTGGGGCTTCGTATGCCTTGTCGCTGGTGAACTCCGGTGCGGGCAGCGCCTTGCGGTCTACCTTGCCGTTGGCGTTCAGTGGGAGTGCGTCGAGGACCATGAGGACGCTGGGAACCATGTAGTCGGGCAGCGCTTCGCCCAGGCGCTCTCTCAGTGCTGCCGTGTCGATGTTGTTGCCCGAGACGTAACCGACGAGCCTTGCTTCGTTCGCTACGACGACCGCTTCTCGCACTTCAGGCTGGGCTTGAAGTTGCGCTTCTATTTCGCCCAGTTCGATGCGGAAGCCCCGCACCTTCACCTGGTGGTCGATGCGGCCCAGGTACTCCAGCTGGCCCTCGTTGTTCCATCGGACCAGGTCGCCTGTTCTGTACAGGCGTTGTCCATCATTGGCCGCTACAAACCGCTCAGCAGTAAGGCCCGCCCGCTTCAGGTAGCCGCGTGCAAGGTTGACGCCGCCTAAATACAGCTCTCCAGCGACGCCGGCCGGCACTTCATTGAGGCTCGCGTCCAGTACGTACGCCTGCGTCTCGCTGATCGGCCTGCCGATGGGTACCTGCGTGCTGCCGTCGTCCCGGCAAGTCCACTGGGTGACGTGGATCGTCGTTTCTGTGGGGCCGTACAGGTTCTGCAAGGTGGCACCGCTCAGCCGTTGCAAAGCCTCCTTCTGCGTGGCCGCCGGCATGGCCTCTCCACCGCAGATGATGTGTTTCAGCTTGGTCGTTGCCTCGATGCCTTCGTAGGCCAGGAAGGCCTGGAGCATCGACGGCACGAAGTTCAGTGTCGTGATCTGGTGTTTCTGGATCAGTTCGACCAGCCGCACCGGGTCGCGGTGGTCTCCGGGGTTGGCGATGACCAGCCTTGCGCCTGAAGTCAGGGGCCAGAACATTTCCCATACGGACACATCGAAGCCGAACGGAGCCTTGTGCAGGACTGTGTCTGCGCCTTCCAGCTTGTAGAACTCCTGCATCCAGGCCATGCAGCTGAACAATGCTTGGTGGCGGATGGCCGCGCCCTTGGGGCGACCGGTGGAGCCCGAGGTATAGATGACGTAAGCGAGGTGTTCGCCGTGCAAGGCCACTTGCGGGTCAGAGCTCGATCCGGAGGATGTATCTAGCGTATCGAGTTCCAGCACCTGAAGTGCTTCGACACCGGGAATCAGGGAGCGCAGGTGGCTCTGGGTCAGCAGCAGCGAGATGCCGCTGTCCGCGACCATGTATGAAAGGCGATCTGCGGGGTACTCGGGGTCCAGGGGAACGTAGGCGCCGCCGGCCTTGAGCACCGCCAGGATGCCCACCATCATTTCGGTGGAGCGCTCCACGCAGATGCCGACCAGAACATCAGGACCCACGCCCAGGCCGATCAATCGATGTGCCAAGCGGTTCGCGCGTTCATTGAGTTCCGAGTAACTCAGCGCCTCCTCACCGAACACCAGCGCGGGTGCCGAAGGCTTCAATCTCGCATGCGCTTCGATCTGCCGATGCACAGGCTGCGCACCTTCGTGACGACGCGTGTTCTCGCTCCACGCCGCAAGTTGCGCGCGCTCGTCAGTCCCAAGCAGCTCGACATCCCCGACAGCCATCTCAGGCTCGACAGCCAGCGCCCCCAGCACCGCCAGGTAATGCCCAGCCATCCGCTCGACCGTCTCCCTGTCGAACAGCTCCGCCGCATACAGGAAGGTCGCCTCCACCCGCCCGTCCTCGAACTCCAGCGTCTGCAGCGTCAGCTCGAACTGCGCGTCTTCTTCCTCGAAGTCCAGCCGCTCGACGGTCACGCCCGGCCACTCGGCCAGCGAGCGGTGGTCGCGGCGCACGTGGTTGAACATCACCTGGAACAGCGGGTTCGCGCTCAGGCTGCGCTCGGGGCGCAGCGCGCCGACGAGCTGCTCGAACGGCAGGTCCTGGTGGGTCTGCGCGCCGATGGCGGTGTCACGTGTCTGCGCCAGCAACTCGGCCAGCGTGGTGCGCGGCCCCATCTGCGAACGCAGCACCTGCGTGTTGACGAAGAAGCCGACGACGCCCGCCGTTTCCGCGCGGTTGCGGTTGGCAATGGGCACGCCCACGCGCGCATCGGCCTGGCCGGTGTGGCGGAACAGCAGCGCGTTGAAACCCGCGAGCAAGGCCATGAACAGCGTGGCACCCTGCCCCTGGGCGCGCTGGCGCAAGCGTGCGACGGTGTCGGCGGGCAAGGCGACGGTGACGCGCGCCGAACCGTAGCGGCCGTCGGCATTGCGAGGACGGTCGGTGTGCAGCGAGATCACGGGCTGCTCGGTGCCCAGGTGGTCGCGCCACCAGGCGAGCTGGCGTTCGCCCTCGCCGCCGTCCAGCCACTGGTGCTGCCACGCGGCGTAGTCGGCATACTGCACCGGCAGCGCGGCCAGTGCCGGCGCCCGGCCCTGCGCGCGCGCGGCGTACTGCGCGGCGAGCTCGTCGAGCGAGAGCTGCACGGACCATCCGTCGGACACGATGTGGTGCATCACCACCAGCAGCTGGTGCGCCTGCTCGCCGGTCTTCAGCAGCACGGCGCGCATCAGCGGGCCGCGCGTGAGGTCGAAGGGCTCGGTGCGAATGCGCAGCACCTCGTCGCGCGCCGCCTGCTCGCGCTCGGCGGCGTTGAGCGCGCTCAGGTCGATGCAGGGAAGCGCGACCGTCACGCCCTGCTGGATGACTTGCTGCGCACCGCCGTCGCTTTCATCACCTTCTTCACTGAAGACGGTGCGCAGCGACTCGTGGCGGTCCACCAGCGCCTGCAGGCTCGCATGCAAGGCAACCGTGTCGAGCGGGCCGGTCAGCACCAGGCCACCGCTCAGGTGGTAGGCAGTGCGCGCCGGGTCCAGCTTCCACAGGAACCATTGGCGGCGCTGCGCGAAAGACAGCGGCGCGCGGTTCCGGTCGGTGCTGGCGGGGCGCGGGGGAATGGCGCTCTCGGCCTGGCGCGCGCCGGTGCTGGCGCCACGCAGCCGCTGTTGCAGGCGGGCGCGTTGCTCCGTGCTGAGGTTGGCGCGGCGGGCGGAAATATCCTGGGTGTCGGGCATGGGGGTCTTCAGACGGTGGCGGACAGGCGAGCCGGTGCGGCGTCGATGGGGTCGGCAAGATCGGCGGGGTCGTCGTTCTCCGCGTTCTCTATTTCTTCGATCAGCCGCGTCTCGACCAGCAAGGCCAGGTCGGCGATGGTGGGTGCCTTGAAGAACGCGGCCGGGTGCAGTTCGATCTCGTAGGCCTTGCGCACGCGCGCCAGGATCTGGATGGCCAGCAGCGAGTCGCCGCCGAGCTCGAACAGGTTGTCGTTCACGCCGACGGCGGCAATGCCCAGCATGTCTTGCCACACGCCGGCCAGGCCGGTTTCGAGCTCGCCTTCGGGGGCGGCGTAAGGCGTGTCGAGTGCCGGGCGCGGGTGGTTACGGCGCCCGCCATGGGGCGTGCGCGCGGCGTGGGCCAGCGGGCCGTTCTCGATCAGTTCCAGCATGCCGCTGTCGAGTTCGCCCAGGCGCTGCGCGAGGTCGGTGGTCGAGATCAGCACCTGCGCATGCGCGGGGCCGTTGACGATGCGCTCCAGCGCCAGCGCGCCCTCGGGGCCGTCCATGCCCACGCCCTCGGGCAGCACCATGCCCGCGGCCATGCCCAGGTCGCGCCAGGCGTCCCAGTTGACCGAGATGACGGGGTGGCCCGCGCTGCGCTGCGCCTGCGCGGCCAGTGCGTCCAGGTAGGCGTTGGCCGCGGCGTAGTCGCTCTTGCCCAGGCCGCCGGCCATGCTGGAGATGGACGAACACAAGAGCACGAAATCGAGTGCATCGTCGCGCACGGCCGCGAGCAAGGCTTGCGTGCCGCGCAGCTTAGGCGCGAACACGGCATCGACCAGGGCGCGCGTGCGCGGGCCGATCATGCCGCTGCTGGCATGGCCGGCCGCGTGGATCACGCCGTGGATGGCGCCGAAGCGCGCGCGCGCCTGCGCAGCCGCGGCCTGCATCTGCGCGGCGTCGGTCACGTCCGCGGAAAGCGCGAGCACTTCGCCGCCCAGCGCTTCGAGCTCGATCAGCTGCAGCAGCTTCTGGCGCAAGGCGGCGGGTTGCTCGGGCGATGCGGCCAAGGCGTCCCACATGCCGCGCTCGGGCAGCGGCGTGCGACCGAGCAGCACCAGCCTGGCCTGCCATGCCTGCGCCAGGTGGCGCGCCACCGACAGGCCCACGCCGCCGAGGCCACCGGTGACCAGGTACACGCCGTGTTTGCGAAAGCGCTGGTGCGGCGCCGCGCCCTGCGGCGGCAGCGCCAGCGGCTCGTAGGCCTTCACCCAGCGGTGGGGGCCGCGGTAGGCCACCAGCGGATCGGTGCCGCGCGGCAGCGGGTCGGCCGACAGCTGCTTCACCAGCCACGCCTCGGCCTCGCTGCCGGCCGCGGGCAGCACCACGTCGACGACGCGGCAGTCGATGTACGGGTACTCCTGCCCGATCACCTTGGCCAGGCTGAACAGCGTGGCTTTCTCGGGGTACAGGGGTTCCAGCCCCGAGACGTCTTCCATCTGGTTGGTGACGACCTGCAGCGCCAGCGCGCGCTCGCTGCCAGCCGCGGCCGCGGTGCTGTCCAGCGCCTGCGCCAGGGCCAGCAGGCTGAAGAAGCCACGCTCCAGCAGGTCGGCGGATTGCGAAGGCGGCGCCAGTTCGTCGTCCACGCCCCACAGGTGAAAGACCCTGGAGACGGGGCCCAGCTCGGCCTGCACCTTGCGCAGCACCTGCGCATGGTCGGCGCGCTGGCCGGGGCGCACGGCGTAGTGGCGCGGGCTGATCTCGACGAAGGCCGGGCCCTGCTCCACCCACACCACGGGATGCGCGTCGGCGCCCTGGTGCAACCGAGAAATCAGCCGATCCGTGAGGCCGCGCGTTTCACCGAAAACCAGCGTGCAGGTGCCTGCGGGCGGCGCGCTGTGCTGCACGCGCAGCGGCTCGGTGCGCGTCCAGGTCGGCACGTAGAAGGCATTGCCAGCCGCGTCCTCGGCGGAAGGCGTCGCGCGCTCGAAGCTGCCTGCCTCCACCCAGTAAGACTGGCGCTGGAACGGGTAGCTCGGCAGCGGCACCTGCCGGCGCGGCTGGCCGGCGCGGCAGGCGGCCCAGTCGATGTCCACACCGGCACACCAGAGCGCGCCGGTCACGCTGGCCAGTTGCCGTGCGTTGCGCGCCTGCTGCTGCGGATGCGCCTGGCTCGCCCAGATGCCCGCAGCCGATGCAGCCAAGGGATGCTGGCGCGCGAGCCCGGCCAGCGTTTCGCCGGGGCCGACCTCGAGCAGCACGCGCCCGGCCGTGGCCAGCAGCGCAGACAGCCCGTCGGCGAAGCGCACCGTGCTGCGCAGGTGAAGGCCCCAGTACACCGGGTCGACCGCCTGCTCGGGCGTGATCGGCAAGCCCGTGACGTTGGAAATGAACGCGATGCGCGGCGCATGGCGCGCCACCGAGGCCACCACCTGCTGCAGCTCGGCGACGATCGATTCCGTCAGCGCCGAGTGCGACGCGATGGCCACGTGCAGCCGGCGCGGCATGAGGCCCCGCGCGAACAGCTGCTGCTCGGCCGCCTCGATGGCCTGCAGCTCCCCCGCCAGCACGCACAGCTGCTCGCCGTTGATGGCGGCGATGTCGCAACCGGCGGCACGGAACGGCGCGAGCTCGGCCTCGGTCAGCGCGATGGCCGTCATGGCACCGGCGGGCATCGACTGCATGAGGCGACCGCGCGCGGTGACGATGCGCAGCGCGTCTTCCAGGCTGAACACGCCGGCCAGGCAGGCGGCCACGTATTCGCCGAGGCTGTGGCCCAGCATGACGGCGGGCTGCACGCCGCGCGCCATCCACGCGCGGGCCATCGCGTATTCGACGACGAAGAGCGCGGGCTGCGTGTATTCGATGCACGAGAGCTTCTGGTCCGCCGCGGCTTCGGCGCCGGCCGCGGGGTAGATCAGCTGGCGCAGGTCCATGCCCACGGTGTCGTTCAGCAACGCGCAGCAACGGTCCACCTCGTCGCGGAACACCGGGTCGTCGCCGTACAGCGCGGCGCCCATGTTCGCGTGCTGCGTGCCGCCGCCGGGGAACAGGAAGGCGACTTCGGGCGCGGTGGCGGGCGCGCGCAGCACCTGCTCGAAGCCGCCTTCGGGCGCGCACAGCGCCTGCGCGGCCATCGCATGGCTGTCGGCGACGATGGCGGCGCGCAGCGGCATCGGGCGCCGTCCGCTTTGCAGCGTGTGCGCGATGTCGGCCAGCGGCTGTTCGGTCGATGCCTCTAGGTGCTGGCCCAGTTGGCGGCCGGCCTTCTGCAGCGCCGCGGCGTTCTGCGCCGACAGCGGCAGCACCTGCCAGCCGGGCGCCTGCTTAGCGGGCAGCGCCGCGGGCGCTTCTTCGAGCACCACGTGCACGTTGGTGCCGCCGATGCCGAACGAGCTGACGCCGGCCCGGCGCGGCGTGGCGCCCGCAGGCCAGGGCTGGGTCGTCGCATTCACGTAGAAAGGGCTCGCCACGAAATCGATCTGCGGGTTCGGCCGCTCGAAATGCAGGCTGGCCGGCAGCGTGCGGTGCTTCAGCGCCATCACGGTCTTGATGAGCCCGGTGACGCCGGCGGCCGCGTCGAGGTGGCCGATGTTGGTCTTCACCGAGCCGACGGCGCAGTAGCCCGTGCGCCCGGTGCCGGCCTGGAAGGCCTGCGTGAGCGCGGCCAGCTCGATGGGGTCGCCCAGCACCGTGCCCGTGCCGTGCGCCTCGATGTAGCCGATGGACTCGGCCTCCACGCCCGCGATCAGCTGGGCCGCGCGAATCACCTCGGCCTGGCCGTTGACGCTGGGCGCGGTGAAGCCGACCTTGTCGGCGCCGTCGTTGTTGGCGGCTGAGCCCTTGATGACGGCGTGGATGGTGTCGCCGTCGCGCAGCGCGTCGTCCAGTCGCTTGAGCACCACCAGGCCCGCGCCGCTGCCGATGACGGTGCCCGCGGCCTGCTCGTCGAAGGCGCGGCAGTGGCCGTCGGGCGAGAGGATGGCGCCCTGCTGGTACAGGTAGCCGCCGTCTTGCAGCAGGTTGAGCCACACGCCGCCGGCCAGCGCCATGTCGCAGTCGTAGCCCAGCAGCGCCTGGCAGGCGGTGTGCACCGCGGCGAGCGAGGTGGAGCAAGCCGTCTGCACCGTGACGGCCGGGCCGCGCAGGTTCAGCTTGTAGGCCACGCGCGTGCACAGCGAACCGCCGGAGTTGCCGCTCATGAGGCCCAGCAGGTCGGCAATGCCGCGCCCGTCGCCCAGGCCGAAGACGGGCAGCAGGTGGCGCATGAGGTACAGGTTGGGCCCCTCGCCCGCGTACACGCCGACCTTGCCTGGCCAGCGGTGCGCGTCGCAGCCCGCGTGCTCCAGCGCGGCCCACGCGCACTCCAGGAAGATGCGCTGCTGCGGATCGAGGTACTCGGCCTCGCGCGGCGAGTAGCCGAAGAAGCCGGCATCGAACTGGTCGAAGCCCTTGAACTGGGTGCCGGCCTTGACGTAGGCGGGGTCGTCGAGCAACGCCTGCGACACGCCCTGCGCGCGCAGTTGCGCGTCGGTGAAGCTGGCCACGGACTCCACGCCGTCGCGCACGTTGCGCCACAGCGCGTCCACGTCGTCGGCGCCGGGAAAGCGGCCGGCCATGCCGACGATGGCGATCTCGATGCCGGTGGTGGCGGCTGCGGTTTCGGCGGTTTCGGTGGGTGCGTCGAGGGTGTGCATCAGTTGACTCTTTCCGCGGCTTTGCGGCGTTGAAGCAAGGCGGCGCGCTGGCGCAGCGCGCGGTCGTCGCCGGCCGCGGTCGATGCGGCACTCGATGCGGCCGTGGCGGCGGCACCGCGCGCCAGCCACTGGGCGAGCGCGCCGACCGTGGGGTACTTGAAGAGCTGCACCAGCGGCACGGTGGTGCGCAGCCTGTCTTCGAGCAGGCGGTGCACCCGGACCACGAGCAGCGAATGGCCGCCGAGGTCGAAGAAGTTGTCGTGCAGGCCGACCTTGTCGAGCTGCAAGACCTCAGACCAGATGGCGGCCACGGTTTCGGCGATGTGGCCTTGGGGGGCTTCGTAGGGCTTGTCGCTGGTGAACTCCGGTGCGGGGAGCGCCTTGCGGTCTACCTTGCCGTTGGCGTTCAGCGGGAGTGCGTCGAGGACCATGAGGACGCTGGGGACCATGTAGTCGGGCAGCGCTTCGCCCAGTCGCTCCCTCAGCGTTGCCGTGTCGATGTTGTTGCCCGAGACGTAACCGACGAGCCTTGCTTCGTTCGCTACGACGACCGCTTCTCGCACTTCAGGCTGGGCTTGAAGTTGCGCTTCTATTTCGCCCAGTTCGATACGGAAGCCCCGCACCTTCACCTGGTGGTCGATTCGCCCCAGGTACTCCAGCTGGCCCTCGTTGTTCCAGCGGACCAGGTCGCCCGTTCTGTACAGGCGCTGTCCATCATTGGCCGCCACAAACCGCTCAGCAGTAAGGCCTGCCCGCTTCAGGTAGCCGCGTGCAAGGTTGACGCCGCCCAGGTACAGCTCTCCAGCGACGCCGGCCGGTACTTCGTTCAGGCTCGCGTCCAGCACGTACGCCTGCGTCTCGCTGATCGGCCTGCCGATGGGTACTTGCGTGCTGCCGTCGTCCCTGCAAGTCCACTGGGTGACGTGGATCGTCGTTTCTGTGGGGCCGTACAGGTTCTGCAAGGTGGCACCGCTCAACCGTTGCAAAGCCTCTTTCTGCGTGGCCGCCGGCATGGCCTCTCCACCGCAGATGATGTGTTTCAGCTTCGTTGTCGCCTCGATGCCTTCATAGGCGAGGAAGGCCTGAAGCATCGAGGGAACGAAGTTCAGTGTCGTGATCTGGTGCTTCTGGATCAGTTCGACCAGCCGCACCGGGTCGCGGTGATCGCCTGGGTTGGCGATGACCAGCCTTGCGCCTGAAGTCAGGGGCCAGAACATTTCCCATACCGACACGTCGAAGCCGAACGGAGCCTTATGCAGGACCGTGTCGGCGCCTTCCAGCTTGTAGAACTCCTGCATCCAGGCCATGCAGCTGAACAATGCTTGATGGCGGATGGCTGCGCCCTTGGGGCGACCGGTGGAACCCGAGGTGTAGATGACATAGGCGAGGTGTTCGCCGTGCAAGGCCACTTGCGGGTCGGAGTTCGATTCGGAAGACGTATCGAGCGTGTCGAGTTCCAGCACCTGGAGTGCTTCGACTCCGTGAATCAAGGAGCGCAGATGGCTCTGGGTCAGCAGCAGTGAGATGCCGCTGTCCTCGACCATGTATGAAAGGCGGTCTGCGGGGTATTCAGGGTCCAGTGGCACGTAGGCGCCGCCTGCCTTCAGCACCGCAAGGATGCCCACCATCATTTCGGTGGAGCGTTCCACGCAGATGCCGACCAGAACATCAGGACCCACGCCCAGGCCGATCAGTCGATGTGCCAAGCGGTTTGCCTGTGCATTGAGCTGCGAATACGTCAGTGCCTCATCACCGAACACCAGCGCGGGTGACGAAGGCTTCAACTGCGCATGCGCCTCGATCTGCCGATGCACCGGCTGCGCGCCCTCGTGGCGACGCGTGTTCTCGCTCCACGCCGCAAGCTGCGCGCGCTCCTCAGCCCCGATCAGAGCCACATCCCCGACAGCCATCTCAGGCTCGACAGCCAGCGCCCCCAGCACCGCCAAGTAGTGCCCAGCCATCCGCTCGACCGTCTCCCGGTCGAACAGCTCCGCCGCGTAGACCAGCCCCACGGTCAGCCGCCCGTCGGGCGTCTCGCGCGCTTCCAGCACCAGTTCGAACTGCGCCTCGCCGTCAGGCAATGCGTGGTGCGCCACCTCGAGCCCCGGCAGTCGGGCCAGCGCGCTGTAGTCCTCGACCAGGTGGTTGAACATCACCTGGAACAACGGGCTCTGGCCCAGGCTGCGCTGCGGCTGCAGGGCCTCGACCAGTTGCTCGAAAGGCAGGTCCTGGTGCGTCTGCGCGCCGAGCACGGTTTCCCTGGCCTGCTTCACAAGCTCCGACAGGCGCATGCGCGCGTCGACCCGGTTGCGCAGCACCAGCGTGTTGACGAAGAAGCCGACGATGCTCTCGGCCTCGACGCGGCCGCGGTTCGCCACCGGTGCGCCGACGCGAATGTCTTCCTGCCCCGAGTAGCGGTGCAGCAGCGCCTGGAAGCCGGCGAGCAGCACCATGAAGAGCGTCGCGCCTTCGTTCGCGGCCGCGCGGCGCAAGCTGTTCAGCAGGGCCGCGGGCACTTCGACGCTGTGCCGTGCCGCAGGGCGGGCGATGCGCGCCGTGTGTGCGGTGCGTGGGCGGTCGGTCGCGAGCGCGAGCACGGGGTGGTCTTCGCCGAGCTGGGTGCGCCACCAGGCCAGCTGCCGCTCGGCCTCGCCGCCGGCCAGCCAGGCGCGCTGCCAGGCGGCGTGGTCGACGTACTGGATGCGCGCGCCCGTCTGGCGCTGCGCATCGCCGCGCAGCCGCGCGGCGTAGCCGGTGGCGAGTTCGTCGAGCAACAGCTGCATCGACGCGCTGTCCGACACGATGTGGTGCATCACCACCACCAGCAAATGCACGGTGTCCGACAGGCGCAGCAGCGCCGCGCGCAGGAGCGGCCCCTGCGTAAGGTCGAAGGGCGTGGCGTGGCGGCGTTGCACTTCATCGGCGGCGCGCTGTTCGCGCTCTTCCGCCGGAAGGTGGCGCAGGTCGATGCGCTCCAGCAACGGCGCCCACGTCGGGCTGATGAGCTGCTCGGCCGTGCCGTCGGCGCCGGCCAGGAACACGGTGCGCAGCGACTCATGGCGCGCTGCCAGGTCTTCGAAGGCGGCATGCATCGCGGCGGCGTCGAGCACGCCCGACAGTCGCAGCGCGCCGCTCACGTGGTACGCGGTGCTGTGCTGTGCGAGCTTCCACAGGAACCACTGGCGTGCCTGCGCGTGCGACAGCGGCAAGGGCTGCAGGCGGCGTTCGGCCGACAGCGGCTCTATCGGTGCGAAGGCGGGTGCCAAGGCGGGCGCGAAAGAAGATGCCTGGTGCGCGTCGTTCTTGCGGCTGCGCACGATGTCGGCGCACGCGGCGAGTCGGGGCTGCTCGAACAGGTCGCGCAGGTCGAATGCGATGCGCCAGTGCCGGGCGATGCGCGCGCACGCTTGAACACCGGCCAGCGAGTTGCCGCCCGAGGTGAAGAAGTGCGCGTCGTGCGGCAGCGCGCGCGACTCGGGCCACTTGAGCACTTCCTTCCAGATGCCGGCGACCGATTGCGCGACTTCGTCGAGCACCGGCGTTTCAACCGCGGCCGACGCGCTGCCGCCGAGCGTGAAGCCGCCGTGCTCGTAGATCGCATAGGCATCCAAGGTGCGAGCGGCCAGGCCGGCCCGGCAGGCCTGGCGCTGCAGCTTGCCGCTGGAGGTCTTGGGCAGCGCGCCCGGGTTCAGCAGCACGATGGCACTGGGCGCCTCGCCGAACACCTCGCTCACCGCGGCGCCCAGCGCGTCGACGAGCACGTGCGGCGGCACCAGCTTCTGCATGCTGCGCGACACCTCGGCCGCCACGCCGATGCCCTCGCCCTGCAAGCCCGTCACCGAGAAGGCGGCCACGCGGCCCTTGCGCACGGCCTCGACCTCGGCCTCGACCGTGCGCTCGATGTCCTGCGGATAGAGGTTGTGGCCGCGCACGATGATCAGGTCCTTGATGCGCCCCGTGACGTAGAGCTGCCCCGCGTGCTGGAAGCCCAGGTCGCCGGTGCGCAGCCAGCGGCGGCCCTCGTGCGCGGCGAAGGTCTGCTGCGTTTCTTCAGGCTTGTTCCAGTAGCCGGCGCAGATGCTCGGGCCGCTGGCCCAGATTTCGCCGACGCTGCCGTCGTCCAGCGCCGCGAGCGAGGCGGGATCGGCGATGCGCACCATGTGGTCGGCCGGCACTGCGCCGCAGCCCACGAGCTGCACTCCCTGCATGCTTTCCACGCCCTGGCCCTTGGCCAGTGCATCGGTGGAGAAAGTGGGTGCGACCAAGCCGCCGCCGCGACGTCCGCCAGTGACGAACAGCGTGGCCTCGGCCAGGCCGTAGCAGGGGTACACGGCGCCGGGGTCGAAACCCGCGGGTGCGAAACGCTCGATGAACTCGGCCTCGGTGTCCGCGCGCACAGGCTCGGCGCCGGTGTAGGCCACGCGCCACGACGACAGGTCGAGCCCCGCCAGCCGCGCGCCCTTCACACGGTCCAGGCACAGGCGGTAGGCGAAGTCGGGGCCGCCGCTGAGCGTGGCGCGGTGGCGCGAGATGAGCTCCAGCCAGCGCACCGGGCTCTCGAGAAAGTAGCGCGGCGATGCGAGCACCAGCGGAATGCCGCTGTACAGCGGCTGCAGCAGTCCGCCAATCAGGCCCATGTCGTGGTACAGCGGCGCCCACGAAACGAACTTGTCGCCGGGCCCGATGCCCATGCCGTCGCGAATGGCGCGCTCGTTGGCCATGAGGTTGCCGTGCGTGACGATCACGCCCTTGGGCGCGGAGGTCGAGCCCGAGGTGTATTGCAGGAAGGCGGGGTCGTCGGCGGCGGGCGAGAACGGCGCCCACGACGCGGCGAGCGCGGTGTCCACCGTGTCGACGGCCACCAGGGACGCCTGCGCGAACGACGCGGATGCGTCGGCCATCGCCGCAAGCATCGACGCGGAGGTGAGCACGCAGCGGGCTTGCGAATCCTGCGCGATGCCGGTCAGGCGCGCCAGGTGCTGGGGCCGCATGGATTCGGGCGGAAACACGGGCACCGCGATCACGCCGGCATGGAAGCACGCGAGCATGCTCACGGCGTAGTGCTCGTCGTTGTCGAGCATGACGAGCGCGCGCTCGCCCTTGGCGAACTGCTGCTGGAGCCGTGCCGCCAACGCGCGCACGCGGGCAGAGAATGCGGCATACGTCAGCTGCCTCTCGACGTAGGCGCCGTCGGCTTCGCCCGCCACTGTGAGCCAGACCTCGTCGGGCCGCGCCCGCGCCAGGGCCTGCAGGTGCGCCACGAAGTCGGGGGACGCCGGGTGCCCTTCGTTCGGTGTTGTCGCTGTCGGCGTGCGTGCCATCTCGCTCACTCCATGTCCATAGAAAAAAAGCCAAGGGCGCGAACGGCGTCGGGCCGTCGGCATTCGCTCATTCGGAAGCCCTGGCGCGCCACGCCAACGCGGCGGCGTAGCCGTCGGGCGCGGGCAAGGCCATGGCGTTGAAGCCCGCCCACGCGGCCACGCTCGACGCAACGGCGAGCGCGCCGCCTGCCTGCGGATGAATGCCCACACACAGCAGGTGCTCGGGCACGCCCACGCCCACGGCCTTCAACAGCGCTTCCTTGCCGACCCAGCGCAGGTACAGCGCGCGCAGCGGGTCTTGCGCGGTGCGCACCTCGCGCGACTCCCGGGCGGTGAAGGCCATGTCGAGAATGGCCTCGGTGTCCACGTCGTCTCGGCAGTGCTCGATGTCGATGCCCACCTCGGCCACCTCGCGCGCGTCGGCGATGACGATGAGCGCGTGGTCGCCCGAATGCGACACGTTGAACAGCGGCATGTCGCCGGCCGCATCGACGAAGGGCTTGCCGTGCACGCCGGGCGAGAGCGGCACCTCGGCGGCGGCGCAGCCGATGCGGCGCGCCAGCAAGCGGCGGGCGGCGGCGCGCGTGGCGGCGAAGCGCACGCGGTCGGCGCGCTGCGCGAAGCGGCAGGCGCGCTCGCGCTCGGCCGACGTCAGCACGGCCCATGCGTCGGGGGCATCGCGCGTCAGGTCGAAATCCAGGCGATGCACTTCCATGCCGCTTGGCAAGGCGTCATGCCAGGGCATGAGGCGCATGCCGCCCTCCAGCCGCGGCCGCGGCTTGCACCTGGGTCAGGCGCCGCGTGACGGCGTCGAGAAACGCCGCCTCGTGCTGTCGCAGGAAGAAGTGGCCGCCGTCGAACCAGTCGAGCGTGAACGCGCCGGCCGCATGTGCGGACCAGGCCTCGATGCGCGGCGCGTCGATGTCGTCCTGGCGGCCGGCGAAGACGTGCAAGGGCATCGGCAACGGCGATGAGGCATCGGCCGTGTACGTGAAGCTGTTGCACACGCGGTAGTCGGCGCCCAGCGTGTCGAGGGTGATGCGCATGAGCTCGGCGCTGGCGAACACTTCTTCGGGCGTGCCGCCCTGCTTGCGCAGGTCGGCGGTGAGCGCGGCGTCGTCACGCGTGTCGGGCAGCCGGCCGGGGTCGCGTTGCGACGGCGCCGAGCTGCCCGAGGCGAACAGCGCGCGCGGCAGCGGCCGGCCCAGCATGCGCAGCCGCTGGGTGACCCCGTAGGCCAGCAAGGCGCCCATGCTGTGGCCGAAGAGCACGAAGGCGCCCTGCATGGCGCGCGCCTGCTCGACGCAGATGCGCTCGACCTGCGCATCGAAGTTCTCGACGAAGGGCTCGCCCATGCGCGCGCCGCGGCCCGGCAGCTCGACGGGCACGACCTCGATCCAGCGCGGCAGCAGGCGCCGCCAGCGCAGGTACATGGACGCACTGGCGCCCGCGCACGGCAGGCACAGCAGCGAGACGCTCGCCGGCACGGGCATCAGTGCACGGCGGTGGTTGCGGCGGGTGCGGCGGGCGTGGCGGATGCGACCTCCTGCGCCGCCATCCAGTCGCGCAGCGACTTGGGGCGCATGTCGGTCCAGTTCTTCTCCACGTAGTCGAGCGCGGTCTTCTTGTCGCCCTTGACGCCGTCCACGGCCTTCCAGCCGCTGGGCACGGCCTTCCAGTGGGGCCAGATGGAGTATTGGTCTTCGTGGTTGACCAGGACGATGAAGGTTTCGTCTTCGCGGTCGAAGCAGCTGGTAGACATGGAGCGTCCTTGTGCGGTTGATCGGGTGAAGCGCTTTGCTGCGCTTCTGATCAACATGACGCTCGGGACGCGAATCTGTTCATCGATTCGCTGTGCGCCGCCGGCGGCGCGCGACGCTCAGGCGCAGTCGCCAGGGTTGCCGGGGTCGCCCGGGAGCTTTCCGCTTTTCTTCCAGGCATCGACGTCGATGCGCGCCGGCACCAGGCCCGCGAGCAGCAACAGGCGCGCGGCCTTGTCGTAGGCCTTGCGATGGGCGGGGTCGGCAAGCAGCCACGCCACCATGTCGGCGCGCGCGGCTTCATCGAAGTCTTCGCGGTCGCGCTCGCGGCGCACCCATGCCCAGGCGGTGCGCCAGGTGGGATCGTCTTGGTCGTGCTGCCCGGGTTGTTCTTGTGCCATGCGTGTACGGTTTTTACCTTACACCCACGGGTCGCTCCAAGACCGGCCCCGCGTCGGGCGGGGAATTCGCGTCAGTCCTCCAGCAGGTGGTGCATGGCGCCGATGGCCTCGTCGGCCTCGGCGATCAGGCGGTTGACCAGGCCGAGCGCGCAGCCGAGCTGGGCGGCGATGTCGCGCTGCGTGAGGCCTTCGAGCCGGTAGAGCTGGAAGGCCACGCGCGTTCGTGCCGGAAGCTGCGATAGCACCTGGTCGATGAGCCCGACGACCTGACGGTCGCGCAGCAGACGGTCCGGCGACGGCGGTCCGGGCACGTCCAGGGTTTCGATGTCGACGTCGAAGGTGCGGTAGGTGGCCTCCAGCGACTGGCGGCGGCAGTGGTCGAGCGCCAGGTTGCGCACCACCTGGCAGCAGTAGCCCATGGGCTTGTCGACCTTGCGGTCGCACGCGCCGTCGGCAATGCGCAGGTAGGCGTCCTGCACGACATCGTCGGCCAGGTCGGTGGTGCGCACGATCCTGCGGGCCACGTGCAGCAACTGCGCGCGGTTGGCGACGAAGACATCTCCCAGCGATGACTCGGACGAAAGTGACAGCATCTTTGAACAACTCCAGATGAGGGGATCGGGCGTCGAATGTGGAAACGGCGCGCGCGAGGCACGCTGAAAGGGATGGGGACCCGCGCGGTTTCGGTGCTCGGGTCGCTTAAATTAAATAAGAATCATTACTATTTGACAAAGGAATGACACATCGAATTAGCAATGTCTCCCTACCCCTATAGACGTTTGGCCGGCCCAAACGGAGACACCCGACCGGCCCGGCGTCGCCCGCTCGCCGCACCCCTCTAAAATCTCGCCCCTTTGCCTGCTGCGCGCCCCGCCTCCCCATGAACATCGTCGTCAACGAAGAACTCAAAGCCTATATCGATCCCTTGACGCCGGAGGAATACGAATCGCTGGAGCGCAGCATCCTGGCCGAGGGCTGCCGGGACGCGCTGGTGCTGTGGGGCGATGTGCTGGTCGACGGCCACAACCGCTACGGCATCTGCCAGAAGCACGGCCTGCCCTTCCAGACGGTGCAGAACACGCGCTTCAAGTCGATCGACGACGTGCACCTGTGGATGATCGACCAGCACCTGGGCCGCCGCAGCATCTCCGACTTCCTGCGCGGTGTGCTCGCGCTGCGCAAGAAGGACATCGTCGACCAGCAGCGCTCGCGCACCGCGGCCGAGACGGTGGTGACGCCCACCGACCCCAACGACCCGCCGTTCGATGTCGATCAGCCCGCCGACGACGCTGCCCCCACCCTGCCCCCGCAAGCACCGCTGAGCAGCCGCGAAGCGATCGCCCGCGCCGCGCGCCTGAGCAGCAGCCAGGTCGGCATGATCGAGAAGATCCAGAAGCAGGCGGCGCCCGAGCTGGTGGCGGCTGTGAAGTCGGGTGTGATCTCGATCAACACCGCCGCCGCCGTGGCCACGCTGCCCGCCGAAGAACAAGTGACGGCCGCGAACGCCGGCAAGGACGAGCTGAAGCAGGCCGCCAAGCGGGTGCGCGATTCGAAGAAGAAGCCGCGTGAAGAATCGGCGCAGGAAGGCGCCGATGCGGTTCAGGATGCGCCTGAATCGGTGCAGGCGCTGCAGCGGCGCGTGGTCGAACTCACGGCCGAGAACGAATCGCTGCGCAAGCAAGTGGCCGAGCTGCGCGCGCAACTCGGCCACTGAACCATCAAAGCTGGATTTCGCTGATCTTCGCGCCAGACAGCGACACACCCGCCTCCAGCCCCACGTTGGTCATGACGAAACCCACCACCGGCTGGCGCAGGGTGTTGGTGTCGATGCTGCCGTTGGCACCGATGGTGGCCAGCGCCACCGTGGCGTCGGCGCCGGCCGTCCAGCCCTTGCTGTTGCGGAACTTGTCCAGCGCAGCCTGGGTGGTGAACAGGTAGACAACCGCCTTCGACTGCGCGCCGGCCTGGAAGCCCACCGAGCCCGCGGTGGTGCTGTAGTAGGACTGGGTGCGGCCGTTCACGCGCAGCGCACCGCGGCCATATTCGGCGCCCACGCCCAGGCTACCCCCCACTACCGCCGGAAACACCAGCACGCCGCTGGAGCGCGCCACCAGCTCGCGCGATCCCTTCACGGAGTCGTACAGCTTGGACAAAGCGGCATCGGTCTGGGCGTCGATCGATGCGCGGGAAGACACGCTGCTGGACTGGTCCTGCGGCCGCGTCGTGGTGCAACCCACGAAGGCGAGGCTGCAAGCCACCATGGCGGAAGAGAGCGCAAACGTGCGGAGGTTCATGCTTTTCATGACGGAATCCTTTGGAAAAAACATGGATCGACGAGGAAATCTCGGCCCTTGTCTGCCTTCCTCGGCAGATGCGCTCCATGCTAATTCCGCCGAAACAGTGCTTTTCGGGCTTTGGGCGTCGGCCTACGCGAAGTGAAGGCGTTGGCGAAACGGCCGCCGCGACCGCGCTCGATGGCCCCGGAAAATTGCCTGTAATCTTGTGTTTTTATTTGCAACAGATGTTATATTTTTGTCGTTACAAACAGAAATAACTGCGCAGTATTCACCTCGAGCGGCGCCCCGCGCAAGTCCATGTCGACACCCCAGCCCCGGAGCCCCCAGTTGCAATCACAACGGCAATCACAACGGCTGTTGCGCCCTGAACGGCTGCGCACGGTTCCGCACCTGCTCCAGGCATGAGCAACGCCGCGCACTCCGCCGTCAAAGGCCAGCGCGCCTTGTTGAGCTTCAGCGTCGAGGGGCTGCCGCCGCGCGAAGAGCTGCTGTTCAAGTCGCTGGTTCGCCTGCTTGACCACCGCACCCACCAGCACTGGGCCTGGAAGATCGACCGGGCGGACCTGCGCGTCGTTGGCGAGGCGCTGTCGCCCGGCAGCGAAAACCCCGCCCCGCCGGTGCCGGTGCTGGCCGTCGGCCAGGTCGATCCGCAGCGCGGCGGCCACTTCCTGACGCTGCCACTGCACGCGGACGCGCTGGAGCAGACGCTCAACCGGCTGGGCGCCATGGTCGTCCATGCGCGCGGGCTGGGCCTGGCCGCGGCGGAAGCGGTGCTGGCCGACGATGCGGAATTTCGTTTGCTGCGCTGGCCCCCGGCCGCCCTGCTCGAGGCGCCGCACCGCATCCGCCTGGCCACGCTGATGACCGGCCGGCCGACCTCGCTGGGCGTGCTGCGCCAGCGCTCGGGCATGGGCGCGCAGGAATGCCTGGACTTCATCGCCGACCTGCGCCGCAGCGGCCTGATCGAGAACGTGGCCGACGCCGCGCAGGCGGCGACACACACTGCCGCACTCGCGCAATCCCCTGACGGATCGCAGCCCGAGCCTGCCCCCTCCGCGCCGGCGCGCGACCCCGTGCAACCCGGCCTCCTGGCCCGCATCCGCAGCCGGCTCGGTCTGCTGGCGACCGCGCACAAATGACCGTCGAACACAAGATCCTCTTCACCGGCACCATGGGTGCCGGCAAGACCACTGCCATCGGTGCCGTCAGCGAGATCCCGCCCGTGAGCACCGACGTCCGCAACAGCGACGCCTCGGTCGCCAAGGCCACCACCACCGTGGGCCTGGACTACGGCGAACTCACGCTCGATAACGGCGAAAAGCTGCGCCTGTACGGCACGCCCGGGCAGATGCGCTTCGACTTCATGTGGCGCATCCTGGCGCGCGGCGCGCTGGGCCTGGTGGTGCTGATCGACAACAGCCGCCCCGACCCGCTGGCCGACCTGGACATCTACCTCGACGGCTTCGCCGAGCTCATCGCGCAGACCGCCTGCGTGGTGGCGGTCGGGCGCATGGAGGCGCACCCGCAGCCCGACATCGACGCCTACGCCCGCCGCATGCAGGCCAAGGGCGTGCTGTGCCCGGTGCTCGCGGCCAACGTGACGGACCCCCGGCAGGTCGTGCAGCTGCTGGAGCTGCTGCTGCTGCAGCTCGAGGCATGAACGCCGTCAGCGCCGCGCCCGAATCCCTCTTTTTCCATTTCCGGCAGCCATGAACATTTCTCCTCACATCAAGCTCGCGGCCGAATCCGCCATCGACACGCTCATGCGCGAGATCAAGGGCGTGAAGGCGGTGGTCATCTCGACCGAAGACGGCCTGGAGCTGGCCGCGCGCGTCGAGAACACCGCGCAGGTCTCGCGGCTCTCCGCCATCGCCAGCTCGCTCGCCGCACTGGGCGCCGTGGCCGGCGAGGAAAGCGACCTGGGTCACTGCGACAACGTGAGCATCGAGGCCACGCACGGCCACATCCTGATGCTGCAGGCGCGCCACCCCGAGGTGACGCTGATCGTGAGCGTGGTGGCCAGCAAGGAAGCCATCATCGGCCAGGTCCTCTACTTCGCGAAGCAGGCCACGCTGTCGCTGCAGCAGGCCTGAAGGCCTGGGGCGGCTGGCCGAACGGCATCGGTTCGACACCGGCAGCCGCCACTCTTCGCCCGGGTGGCTGCCGACTTCCAGGGGCGAGGGACTACGAAAGATTTCGATGGCAAATATCAAGCAATCCATGGACGACCTGATGACCTGCGACGGCGCCCTGTGCGCCGCGCTGGTCGACTCGAGCAGCGGCATGATCCTGGGCCAGATCGGGTCGGGCGTGGACCTCGAGGTGGCGGCCGCCGGCAACACCGAGGTGGTGCGCGCCAAGCTGCGCACCATGCGCGACCTGGGGCTGAACGACGTCATCGAGGACATCCTCATCACGCTCGGCAGGCAGTACCACATCATCCGGCCGATGCAGAAGAAGGAAGGCCTGTTCGTGTACCTGGTGCTTGACAAGGCCAAGTCGAACCTGGCACTGGCGCGCCGCAAGGCGATGGACGTCGAGCAGAACATGACCGTGTAAGCGACCTGCTCGCTTGCAGCGCGGCGGCTCGGTCCCGGCCGCCGCGCGGTGCACGCTACTTCAGCAGCGTGTTCGAAGGCAGCGTCTCGTCCAGCAGCTTGCGCGCGGTCTCGATGCCCGCTACCGGCAGCAGCTTGGGGTCGAGCAACCCGACCTGCACCAGCACGCTGGCCTGGTCCCAGTAGATGTGCTCGTGGTACAGCTTGTTGCCACGGAACTTGATGACCGCCAGCAGC
>NZ_JASZYK010000025.1 GCF_030317035.1 Variovorax sp. J22G73 | reverse complement strand
GCTGGCCGGGTAGCGGCGCCCCAGGAAGGGCTCGAGCGACTCGTGGCGCCGCTCGGCCACCACGTCGCCGCTGTCGTCGTGCCGGAAGCGGTAGGCCATCACGCGGTCGAAACCGGTGAGCTGGTGCACCGTGTCCACCACCAGGCTGAGCAAGGCGTCGATCGAGCCCTGCCGCTTGAGCCGGTCCATGGCGCGGTGCGCCTTCAGCGCGAAGTCGGACACCGCGTCCGCCGAGGCCGAGCGCTCCTCGAATTCGGCGATCAGCTCGTAGCCCATGCGGTGCACGATCAGGTCGAAAAGCCGCCCCGCCACCGCGACCTCGACGTTGACCGGCGAATGCTCGGTCGCGGCGATGGGCGTGTCGTTGACCTCGTGGAGCGTCTCGTGCACCAGCGAGTCGCCCATGAAGTGCGTGGGCGCCAGCCGCTCCCCCAGCGCCGGGGCCGTGCCGCCCAGCAGCGCGGCGGCGTTCGCACTCAGGCGCGTCACGCTCAGCGTGGAGGCGTCGAACGCGATGAGCGCCCCGTGCGGCTGCACCAGGCCCGGGATGTGGATGGGCTCGCTCTCGCAGTTTTCTAGGGTGACAGTCTGGGTCATAAAAGGTCTGAATCCACCGCTGCCTGGCTCGGCCAGCTGTTTCGCTTCAGCTCTGCCGAAACAGCCAAGCCGAGTGTGTCGAGGTCGAAGGGCTTGGCCAGCACCGATTGAAGGCCGATCAGCTTTTGCACCGCGTTCATATCGGCATAGCCCGTGGCCATCAGTATCGGCATGCCGCGGTACATCGCTTGGGCATGCCCAATCAGTTCAGCGCCATTCATCCGTGGCATCAGATAGTCCACGAGCAGCAGGTCCGGGCGCGCCTTTTGCAATTCCACAAGGCCCGCCGCACCGTCCGCAGCCTGCCGCACTCGAAATCCAAGCACCTGAAGGCATTCGACCATGCTACGGCGTACCCCGGGATCGTCCTCGACAACCAGGATTTCTGCCTGTACCGTTTCTCTGGATGCCGGCTCCACGTTCGCAACCGCGCTTGAAGCGTCCTGCGGCTGCGGCGCCAGCGGAAAGCGCAACTTGATCGATGTCCCCTCGCCGACCACGCTTTCGACAATGGCATTGCCACCCGACTGGCGAGCGAACCCGTAGACCTGGCTCAAACCAAGTCCGGTTCCAGCGTGCTGCTTGGTGGTGAAAAACGGATCGAAGATCTTGTCCAAAAGGTTTTCTGGAATGCCTGTGCCGCTGTCTCGGACGACGACGTCTACAAAACCCAAGGGATATTCGGGTGCCTCGGAAGTGCCTGCTGCATCGGCCGGTGCAATCTGGGTGTGAATCTCCAGCGTCCCGCCGTTTGGCATGGCATCTCGCGCATTGACCGAAAGGTTGAGAATCGCCATCTCCATCTGTGAGGCGTCCACGATAACGAACGCTGCCTGCGAGCACAATGTCAAAGAAAGATTGACATGCGACCCGATGGAAATCGAGATGAGCTCCGCCATGTTGCGAATCAGCTGATTCACATCATGCAGCTTGGGCACCAGGCTCTGCGTGCGCGCGAAGGACAGCAACTGTGCGGTCAGGCGTGAGCCCCGCTCCACAGCCTCCTTGGCGCGTCGCGCATAGACGCCTACGCGCTCCTCCTGCACCTTCAAACGCTCCAGCAGCTGCAGATTCAGGTTGACGACGTGCAACAGGTTGTTGAAGTCATGCGCGATCCCACCGGTCAACCGCCCCAGCGCCTCCATTTTTTGATTTTGGACCAGCGAATTTTCAACGCGCTCTCGCTCCATGATCTCGCGCATAAGCCGATCGTTGGCCCCAGCGAGATCCGCAGTGCGCTCGGCGATGCGCGCCTCCAGTTCGTTGTTGATGCGCTCGACACTACGCTTGGATTCCTCCAGGTCGGCCAGATGCTCGCGCGTCAGATATTGCCGTCGACGTGCACGCAACGCCGACTGGGCAGCACTGGCCAACGTATCCGCGTTGACCGGACGTTCGAGCAGCACCAAATTGCTGAGTCCCTGCAATGCCGATTGGGCGCGGTTGCTGCGATGCACGGTCAAACGAGCAGCAAGGACCACGAACGGATAGTCGGACCAAGGCGGCTGCTCGGCCAACATCGCTCGAAGTTCGCAGACCAGTTCCTCGCTCAACGACTCCTCTGTCAGGATCGTCGCAGCGGAGTCCTTGGCAATCCCGCTGATCAACTCGCGGCTGTCCTTGCAGATGTGGGTGCGGATCCGACGAGCGGCCAGAACATCGCTGATGACCTGCGCGTCACGCCCGTAGGGCGCCAATACCAATACTCGGTGCTCCATCTCGTCACGCCTCGGCGTCGCCGAGCAACTTGGTTCTACCGCGGTAGCGGGGAACCCCAGCCATAACCCCCTCGAAATCCGTGAGCGCGGCGCCGATCTCCAACCCGCCCCGGCCCAGGCGGAATTGATGGATCGACGTGGCATGTTCGCTGGTTCGGCTCTTGACCACGGAAATGGCCTTCAGGAGTTGACCGCGAGCCTCGAAATAACGAAGCTGAAGCATCGAGTCACTTAAGTAGCTCAGATCCACATCGTTGGGCGTGTCACCTGACAGGCCATGCTGCGACAGCACCACGATGGTCGTGACGCCCTGCAAGTTGAGGTAGGTGAGCAACTCGTGCATCTGCAGCAGCAAGAAGTTGTTGCCGGGCATTGCAATCAGGTATGCGTTCAAGGTGTCTATGACCACGGTGGTCACACCTTGGTTCTCTACGGCTTCGCGCACGCGATGTGAGAACTGCCCTGCGGAGATCTCTGCCGGATCAACGGCGTTCAGCGTCAACTGCCCGTTGGCGACGTAATCGTCGACGCCCAGGCCCAGTGCACGTGACCTGGTCAATAGCGTCTTGATGCCCTCGTCAAAAAGAAAGAAGGCTGCCTTCGCGCCACGCTCCAGGCTGGCGCGCGCGCAGGAGACAGCCGTTGTCGTTTTGCCCACGCCAGCCGGGCCCGCAAACAGCAGATTCGTGCCGGGCGTCAGGCCTCCTCCAAGGAGTCGGTCAAGATCCGCATTGCCCGAACTGAAGCGCTCATCTGCGTGCGTGCGACCGTGCTCGTTGGCGACCAAACGAGTGAACACCTGCAGGCCGCCTCGGCCCAACCGGAAGTCGTGATCGCCTTCGCGAAAACTCACGCCCCGCAACTTGACCACGCGCATGCGACGCTTGTCGGGCCCGTAGGTGCCAGTGTTCTGTTCGAGTTGAATGACGCCATGCGCGATGCTGTGAAGATGCATATCACCAGCCGCAGCCGACTTGTCATCGAGCATGAGCACGGTGCAATGATGCTTGAGGAAAAAGCGCTTCAGTGCAAGGATCTGCCGGCGGTAGCGCAGCGGATTTTGAGACAGAAGCCGAAGCTCTGACAGGCTGTCGAACACCACACGCACAGGTTGCTCGCGCTCCACGAGTGCCATCACCCCGCGGATTGTTTCGCCCAGCTCGAAGTCGGAGGGCTGCAGAATGCTTTGCTCGGCCTCGGCGCTCAAGCCCTCGTCGCTCACCAGGTCGAAAATCTCGATGTTCTCCAGATCCCAACCATGGGACAGCGCGCCCTGCGCCAGTTCCTCGGAGGTCTCTGACAGGGTGACGTACATGCCCTTCTGCCCGAGCGCTCGCCCCTGGAGAAGGAACTGCAGCCCCAGCGTGGTTTTGCCTGCCCCCGGAGTGCCTTCGATCAAATACAGATGACCGGCAGGCAAGCCGCCACCGGTCACTTCGTCGAGGCCTGGTACCCCCGTGGGTTCGGCGTTCGGCAGCGCCACCGTCTTGGTTTGATTTGCCATGGCTCGGATCGTGAAAGGTTGCTCGTAGAGAAACGACCAATCTAACGGCTCTAAAACGCGTCAGAGGCGATTTGCGCACGTGCCCCGCTGTAGGCCAAATGCCCGACATACGAGGAAATGCTGCGCACATGAGTGCGCATCGTGGAAGCCGTGGCGATAGGGCGCAGCGCCTCGGACGCGCCAGACCTCGACCGGGCCGGCGACCGCAGGCGGCCAGTTGTTCTTCCAGATAAACGGGGGAAGATCGGCAGTCCCGGTATCACCGAGCTGCTGGAAACCCGCCGGTCTGGGCACACCTCTCTTGTTCGAAGTGGCAAAACCGCAGGCGCTCGTCGACGCTGCGCAGATGAACGTGATCGAGTTCCACACATTAAATTCCATCGCCAAGGCCATCGACAAGCCCGACCGGATGATCTTTGACCTGGACCCGGGGAGGGCTCGACTTGGGAGCACATCCAGCAGGCCTTGACCCTGGTACGCGCCATGCTCGATGCCCTCGGGCTGGAGGCCTGGCTGAAATCCAGTGGCGGCAAGGGCCTGCATGTGGTGGTGCCGCTGGCGCCTCGATGCGACGACGACACCGTCAAGGGGTTCTCGCAGGCGATTCTGCAGCACCTGGCCAAGTCGATCCCCGCGCGTGGCGTCACCAAGAGCGGGCCGAGCAACCGCGTGGGCAAGCTCTTCGTGGACTACCTGCGCAGCAGCCACGGGCGACGGCGGTCGCGGCCGTTTCAGCGGGAGCGAGGCCAGGCCTGGGCGTGTCGATCCCGATCTCCTGATGATCTCGAGACCCTCAAGAGCGGCTCGCAATGGAGCATCCGGACCGCCCGCGAGCACCTGTCATTCCGAACCACGGATCCTTGGGCAGCCTCGCCTTATTTCAATGCCTCTACAAGAATGGTGGCCGATACGAGCCGCCATTTGGCGACACGCTCAACGCGGCAGGGTGACGATGAAAGACGTCCCGCTTTGCAACGAGGACGTGACTGCGATGGTGCCGCCATGACCCTTGACAATCTCCCGGGCAATGAAAAGGCCTAAACCCAGGCTCGTGGACGGACGCTCATGGGGCTCAGAGGTGGTTGATGCAACTTGGACCAGCGGGTTGAATATCACCTGCATCGAATCGGGCGGAATAGGCGTCCCGCGGTTCCTGACGGTCAGCACCGCTGACTGATCATCTTGACTTGCCGTGAGTGCAACGGGCAATTTGGGGTCACCGTGCTGGACCGCATTGGTCAGCAGATTGGTGAGCACTTGCCGCATCCGTGGGGCATCGAAGTCGAGGAGAACCGAAGGTGCGATCTCAGATTCGAAGATCCTCGAGGGATATGCGGCGCTGACCTGGTCAAAGACTTCTTCGCAGACTTGAGCCAGGTTGCCAGTCTGCGGCGTCACTTCGATGCCGCGCCCTAGGCGCGTGCGGGTGTACTCCAGCAGGTCGGTGATCATTTCGCCGATGGAGGCGATGCTTTGTTTGGCGACGCGCAGCGCTCGCTCGTTGGGCTTCCCATCTACGACGTGGCCAAGCAGATGCACGCAAGAATTCAGCGCTCCCAGCGGACTGCGCAGATCGTGGCCCAGCACCGCGAGGAACGTGTCCCGCGAATTGGCCATGTGCTCCGAGTAGGTGAGCATCGCCTCCGCGAGGCTTTGGTCAATGCCTTCGTTGAAGCGAGTCATTTCCTCCAGCACGGACGCATCGACCGCCTGGATACGCCTCATCCAAAGGCGCAACACGGAGGCACGCAGGGCCCGGTACTCTGCACTCAACTGACTCAGGTCGAAACCGACACGCTGTCGCAGCGAACCGTGCACGCTCGCAAAGCTGGCGCCGGTCCGCGGCTCAGCCAGACCTTTGGACTTGGCCTCGCGCTCGGGTTCTGTTTGCGCCGAGTCCATCTCCTCTGCAATGGCGAGAAGTATCTCGTGGGAGTGATCGCGCAGCTCGGCGATCGACATGGTCTCCGCTGGCGGGATCATCGTACGGGCGAAGCTCTCCCATTCCGCCAGGATCGACTCGATGTTCTCCTTGATGAATTGGCTCAGTCGCATGGGCCTAGTATGCGCCTCGTAGGAGCCGGCTGACAGCATGCGTTTGTTCAGGCACCGTCCCGTGAACATCAGGCGATTCCCGATAGACCCAAGTCAGCTGCCTCTGCTCTCGCACCCTACTGATTGAGCTGGAGCGCATACTTCGTTTCCTCGACTGTTCCGTTCGCAGCAGTGGGCACAGAGTGCGCGAGCGCGAATGAAATTGCTACTCAGTGAATGACGCCGGCGAAAAGAATGGCGAGGCCAGAGGCATTGATTGCAAGGCCGATGAGTTTGCGTATCTTCATAGCTCGATAGTGCCATTCAGCGCGGCATCACGTATTTGTAAATCTCGATGCACGCGATTGGGCGGAGCTATTCCATGCGCGGGTTCCATCGCGCCGGCCGTTGGCGCCGATGCCTGCCGCAGTAATTTGGCGCGAATTGTGTTCTGCGCGTTCTTGATCGTCTCGCGTGCAAGCGGCTCCATTAAGGCTCACCGTGTATCGAGTGTCGGATATGAATGAAGCCAAAGCTTCCCCTCGTAAAGACAACGAGTCCTAGGAGTCTGGGCGGCAGAAGGCCGGGGGCTGACTGTTCTTGAGAGTTGAGGTAATTTTGCGGCCATGGCCGCAAGCTACCTGGCTTTGCCAGGAACTTTCCTCTGCAGTCGCGCTTAAGGGCATGCCGTCAAAGCGCTATCGCCAACGTCGTCAGGGGACGATAGGGACAAGGAAATTCGATTTATCCAGACGATTCCGAGGAAGGCATCCCCAACAGCTCGTCCATCATTGTTCGAAAGCGACGTACATGAAAACCTCTTCCGGCCTTGCCGTTGCTCAAGAAAATCTGCGCCGCGAGCGGGGACGGCCTGATGGGCGTCGAACCGTTTGGGGAATAGCCCAAGTGGCGGACAGGACGGCCGGGCCAGTAAAGCGAGTCGGAGCACGATCACGGACCAGCGGCATGGCATCTCAGCCTCGCAAAACGGACCGCCATGCAAGCTCGCACGCCAACAGATCGTTCTGAATTCGAGCTACATGCTCAAAATTTCATCATCAAAAGCTGCGCATCCAGCTTGCGGTTTCAGGCACCGCGGCTACTGCGGCACCAGCTCCACACGCCGGTTCTTGGCGCGACCGTCTTCGGCTGCGTTGCTGGCGATCGGCGCAAGGTCCGCGACGCCGTACGCGCCCAGTCGGCTTGCGGCGATCGCATACTGGCCGACCAGGGCCGCGTTGACGGCCTCCGCACGCCGCTTCGACAGCGCGATGTTGCTCTCCAGCGCGCCCTGGTTGTCCGTGTGTCCGACCACACGCAGCTTGAGCGCCGGCTCGGCCTTCAGCAGCTTGGCGATCTCGTCCAGGGCAGGCTTGGAATCGGGCTTGATGTCGGCCTTGGCGGTGTCGAACAGGATGCCGTAGAGCGCCACACGGCCGGTGGCGGCGATGGCCTTCGACATGTCTCCGGCGCTGACGCTGACCATGTTCTGCTTCATTGCACCGACTTCAATGATGTCTACGGCGGCGTAGGCGCCCTTGACTGACTTGTAGTCCTTGCTTTCCTTGGCCCACTGCACGGCTTCGACGACGACGTAGAGATCACCTTGCGGCCGCGCAACCTTGAAGCTGGCTAGGCGCGCGGTCGCAGGGTCGGCCGCCGAAAAAGTGTAAGTGCTGCGGCTCGTCTTGATCTCGTTCCAGCTGTACGGGCACAGAAAGCAGGAGCGGCTCTTGAAGTTGTCGTCACGGCCCGAGTCGTAGAGCGTGACACCTCCGGCCGCCTGCACCTCATTCTGGTAATTGCGGATCAGCTCCGCCGTGGACGTGTCGCACGCGGATTCGTACCAGAGCCGTGTCAACGCCCCTTCGACCGCCACGGTGCCCGCCCAGCTGCGCTTCCTCGACGTGGTGTCGTAACCCTTATAGGTGCCGGTGGGGACCACGTATTCGTCGAAGCGCTTGAAGTCGTACCCGACGATGGTCGAGCCCGCGAAGCGTTTGAGCAACGGGTTGTCCTTGGCGCCAGCAAGGTCCTGTGCCGTCGCAGTGGTCGCAAGGAACAGCAGGCCAGCAAATGCAGGTCCGACCAGCAGCCGGGCGAAAGCAAGGACAAAACACGCGCGCATCGATGACTCCAGAAAACGACGGCGCGATTCTGACGGCTTAAGCCCGCTCTGGCTGCACGGCCGTTCGGCATATGAAGAACGTCTGCTGCAGAAGCGCGGGTCTGCGAGGCACGACAAGCATTGGTATCCAGCTCAATTCAAGTGTTGCTATGCACGCTGCCTTCCATCTTGGCTCCTGCCATGAGGGGGGTCAATTCCTCATGTCGTCGCGGGGTTGCCCTGTCGCCTCACAGACAAGAGCGATGCGATTGCCAAGCCCTCTTTGTAAAGCTCGTAGCGCGTCGAGATGTCGGGCCTGTCAGCGCATGTGAGCCAGCGCGGCGAAGTGCTGCCCGATGACTCGATCTCCGTCCAAAGCGGCATGGAAGCCTCACCGTCTGAGTTCATTCTGGCGACTTCGGTGCAACCGTCGAGTGAGGCGCCGAGCCATCCGCCAAACGATGGCCAACTGCCGCCGGTTCAGCCACGTCCCGACGACCGCAGCAAAGGTGTGCAACTCGGCACGCCAATGTGCCTGGTCGATCCCGACGACAAGCGTCCCCCGCTCTCTTGGCCCGGATGGAGGCGGCATGAAGCTGGTCAGCGGCGCCCAGCTCGTTCAGGTCATCAACAGCGAAGCCGTTTGGGCCGGGGCCATGCCCGGCGAATGCGAGGGCAACGAGGTGCCTATTCAGGTCACTTCAATCCGACGGAGTTTGGAGGCCTGCGGGTTCTAGGAGCCGCATGCAACTTCACCCCGCATCAGCCAAAGTCGTCATAAGTGCAGGCGTTGTGAACGTACCGGCTGACTGGCAAGGTCATCCCTATTTGCTACGCAATGATCACGCGCCAGTTTCAAGTGGAGAACGGCTCGCAGCAATCCCGTTGCATGGCCGTCAAAGTGCGTTCAAGCCGGCAATGTCGTCGGGCGTCGCCGAATGCGATAGCGTATAGAGACCGCTTGTCGCACCTTCGGCCGCGCCTGACGCCCGCAAGGCCCCAGCCGAAAGATCGGCATCGACGAGCGATTGCACGGCTTCTGTCTCGTACCCATGAACAACGAACACCCAATCGGCCACGCGGTCAGCGGATTTGCGAATGCGTTGTTCGGTGGTTTCGGCGACGAATGGTGTCTGATGGCGCAACAGGTGCGCACCCACGATTCCCGGCCGCTGGACGAGCTCCATGCAAAGCGCTTTGAAAAAGCCACGCAGCGTGTCGGCGCTATCTTGCAGCGGCGAGACGCGCAGCGTCAGCGCGTTCCTTGCAACGCTACTGCCCGACGACTCGAGCACGTGGCACTGGCTGCGGACCATGTTCCGATGGTGCGGCATCATTCGCACGGACCATGGCGAGGGCGTGTTCAGATGACTGACATAAGCATCCGATGAAAGAATTGCATGGGAGGTGAGTTCGTACATGACGAAAATGCCTTCGCCCCCGTCAGCACTTGTCCAGCGCGATGCCCGCTGGAACCCGGGCACGCCGAGGCGCTCGGGAAAATGTTCATGCGAATGCCAATGCTCGAACTCGACCTTCATCTCAGGCGCCATGTCCCACCACATTGCCAACGCTGCACGACCTAGAAGCGACATTCTTAATTCCCTTGCTCATCAGCGACGTCAACCGCAGCGCCAAGGCGACTGCTGGCCACTATCGCATCGAGCGTCCTCGCAATGTCGATCGATTCGACAGGAGTGGCGCCCGTCCATCCGCCCCAACCGAATCGCACGAGGTCGTGAAACGACTCTGCTTCCGCCAGAAATCCGGCAAGCGCTTCGGTTTTGATCACTTCACGCGCTGCATCCCATCCGGTGCCTCGGCGCAGGTCCACCAGCGGAGGAAAGTCGGCGCCGGTATCGTTGAAGTAGGTGGTGTGAATGGAACCCGCGTCGCCCGCAATGAATGCGTGCCGGTGACGCGCTGTGGTGAAGCTGCACGAGATCTGCGCAACAACACCATCCGGGTACTCGAGCGTTGCCATCGTGGTCAGATCGACGCCCGTCGCGCCCCATCGCGACAAAGCGGACACGCGCAACGGCGCCGCGCCTGCCACGGTGCGCACGAAGCTCACCGGATACGAGCCTGCGTCCATCAGCGCCCCCCCCGCAAGGCTGGGGTCCATGCGGATGTTGGCGGCGTCGGCCATGGGAAAGCCGAAGGATGCCTGGATGAGCTCGATGCGGCCGATCGCGCCGGCCGCGATGAGTTCGCGAACCTTGAGCGTTTGCGGCTGAGCCCGGTATGGATAGGCCTCCACGAGGTACACGCCATTCTTCTCGGCAGCCGTGAACATGGCCTGTGCCTGCGCCGCACTGGCGGCGAGCGGCTTCTCGCAGAGGACGTGCTTGCCGGCATCGGCGGCCCGGATCGACCACGCCGCATGCAGGTTGTTGGGGAGCGGCACATACACCGCGTCGATGTCGGGGTCGGCAAGGAGCTCCTCGTAGCTGGCATGGACCCGGCCGATGTGGAGCTCGCGCGCGAAGGCTGCAGCGCGCTCGCTGTCGCGGCTCGCCACGGCGCTGACCATGACCTTGGCCGACGGCCGAACCGCTTCCACGAATGAACGGGCGATTCGCGCGGCGCCGAGGACGCCGATGCGCAGCGGGTCAGTTGACGATGTCATGGGATAGCTCACGAAATTCGGTTCAGGCGGCGTCCAGCACCGAGGCCATCTGCGTGACGCAATCCTCGACGTGGGTGGTCAGGGTCTGTTGCGCGCGCTGCCAGTCCTTGCGGAGTGCGCATTCCAGGAGAACCTGGTGCTCGTCCTCGGCCTCTTTGCCGCGAAAGACGGCGGCGATCATCTGGTAGCGCAGGTACTTGTCGCAAATCGATGCATAGGTCTGCAGCAGCAAGTCGGACCCGCAAGCCGAGATCAGCGACACGTGAAAGGCCCAGTCGTACTGGCGCCAGGTTTCCGCCGGCGCCTGGGCATCGGTCGCCATTCGCTTTTCCATGGTTGCCAGCTTGTGATGAGCCGCGACCACCCGTCCTTCCCACTCCAGGTCGCCGCGCTGAAAAGACTCCTTGAGTCCATGGCTCTCCAGAAGAAGCCGCATCGACGCCACGTCCCGCAGGTTGGCCGACGAGACGGCGCTGACCTGAAACCCACGGGCCCCTTCCGCGACGAGCAGTCCCTCCGTGGCCAGGCGGCTGAAGAGCTCGCGCAGCGTGCTGACGCTGGTGCCGTAGGCCTCCTTCATCCGTTCCAGCGGCAGACGCCGCCCCGGCGTCAGGCGGCCCAGCACGATGTCCGAGCGTATACGGCGATAGGCGACCTCGCCGACGGTGGCGCTGTCCTGGGGATCTAGGGATTGGTCGGTCAACAAGGTTGCTCCTGAGCGGATCGCAATTCTGCGCAGTTTTCGGTTCGGGCCGCTTCTTCGGCAATCAGAGAATACCCTGATCATCATATACATTGCGATTCACCAGATGATTCAATAATATTCTTACATTCCAAATCCAAGGAGACATTCATGGCATCGAAATTCTTGAAACTGGCAGGCGGCCTCGCACTGCTCATCGCCGCCACGCTTGTCCAAGCCCAGGACATTCAGGAACGAACGATCCGCTTCGGCCACTTGAACAACACCGACCACCCGACCAGTTGGGGCGTCAAGAAGTTCGCCGAGCTCGTGGCAGCCAAGAGCGGCGGGAAGATCACGGTCAAGGAATTCGCCAGCAGTCAGCTCGGCAACGAGCTGCAGCAGCAATCCGCGCTGCAGGGCGGCGTGCAGGAAATGCTTGTGGCGTCCACCACTTCGCTGACCGGCGTCGTCAAGGAATTCGGACTGTTCGATTTCCCCTTCCTGTTCAGCAACGGGAAGCAGGCAGACGCCATGGTGGACGGCCCGCTGGGCAAGATGGTCAGCGCCAAGCTGGCTGACAAGGGCATCGTCATCCTGGGATTTTTCGACCTGGGGTTCCGCAACGTCACCAACAGCAAGCGGCCCATCACCAAGGGCGAAGATCTCGATGGCCTGAAGCTGCGCGTCATCCCGAATCCGGTGTTCCTGGAGACCTTCAAGACCTTCAAGGCCAACCCGTTGCCGATGCCCTTCGCCGAGCTGTACAACGCCCTCGAAAGCAAGGCGGTCGACGGGGAAGAGAACCCGTATTCGGTGATCCTATCCAGCAAGTTCTACGAAGTGCAGAAGTACGTCAGCGGCACCAATCATGTGTACGCGACAAACCCGATTCAGGTCAGCAAGCGCTTCTGGGACAAGCTGTCACCTGCGGAGCACAAGTTGCTGCAAGAAGCCGCCACGGAAGCCCAGACTTACCAGCGTGCGGCGAGCCGCGAGGCCGCCGGCAAGGCCCTGGTCGAACTCCAGGCCAAGGGCATGACGTACAACGCCGTTGCACCCGCCGAGACGGCCCGCATGCGCGCCGAAGTCAAGCCGATCTACGACAAGTTTTCCGCTGCGTATGACCCGGCCGTGATCACGCTCTTCAAGACCGAACTGGACCGCGTCTCCAAGTTCTGATTCTGCGAATTCAAGCCCGCCCCAATTCCTGAGAGTTGGAGTCGGCGGTCGTTTGGGGGGCGCCGCGATGCAACCGAGAGCATTGCGCGCCGACGGGTCGTACAGAGGAGCAGGCATGGTAAAGCTGATCGATTCTTTTTGCCGCGGTGTCACCAACGTGATGGCCGTGGCGCTCATGATCATGGTGGCGCTGGTCTTCAGCAACGTGGTTCTGCGCTATGTTTTCAACTCGTCGATCACGCAGTCCGAAGAGATTTCGCGTTGGCTGTTCGTGTGGATCACCTTCATGGGCTGCGTCGTCGCGCTGCGCGAGCACGCGCACCTTGGCACCGACGCCCTGGTGTCGCGCCTGCCCCCATTCGGCAAAAAGATCTGCCTTGTGCTCGGCCATCTGACCATGTTGTATGTCTGCTACCTGGTCTTCAGGGGCGCGCTGGAACAAACCAGCATCAACATGGATGTGCTGGCACCTTCCACCCAGTTGCCGATGGCCGTGTTGCATGCGGCTGGCGTGGCTTTTTCGGCCTGCGCATGCATCGTGCTGCTTCTGGACCTGTGGCTGCTCTTCACCGGTCACATGGACGATGACGACCTGGTGATGGTCCAGGAATCCGAAGACCTGGCCGCGCTCAACCTCCCGCATGGCGCCGACCTCCCCAAACAACAGAGCGAGCGAGCATGACACTCACCATCTTCATTGGGTCCCTGCTGCTGGCGATGGCCATCGGCATCCCGATCTCGTTTGCGCTGCTGGTCAGCGGCGTGGCACTGATGTGGCACATGGACCTGTTCGAAGCCCAGATCCTCGCGCAGAACCTGCTGGGCGGCGCAGACAGCTACCCCCTGCTGGCAGTGCCCTTCTTCCTGCTGGCTGGCGAGATCATGAACGAAGGCGGACTGTCGAAGCGCATCGTCGAATTCGCGATGGCACTTGTCGGTCACATCAGAGGCGGCCTGGGCTACGTGACCATCGTCGCATCGATCATGCTTTCGGCTCTGTCGGGCAGCGCGGTGGCCGACGCCGCTGCCCTGACCGCCATGCTCCTGCCGATGATGGTGGCCGCCGGCCACGCGCCGCATCGCGCGGCTGGTCTCATCGCGGCGTCCGGGGTGATTGCGCCGGTGTTGCCGCCGTCCATCGGACTGGTGATCTTCGGCGTCACGGCCAACGTTTCGATCTCCAAGCTGTTCATGGCCGGCATCGCGCCGGGCCTGCTGATGGGGCTTGCGCTGTGGGTGACCTGGGCCTACGTCGCGCGCAACGAAGGCGTGTTGCCTCCGCCGCGCAAGCCATTGAAGGAATTGCTGACCACGCTGCGCCGCTGTGGCTGGGCGCTGATGCTGCCGGTGATCATCCTGGTCGGTTTGCGCATGGGCGTGTTCACGCCGACGGAGGCCGGCGTGGTGGCGGCGGTGTACGCCCTGTTCGTCGCGACGGTCATCTACCGCGGCCTCAAACTCGCGCAGCTGTTCGGCATTTTCAAGAAGGCGTCCAAGACCACCGCGGTGGTGATGTTCCTGGTGGCTGCGGCCATGGTTTCAGCCTGGCTCATCACGGTGGCAGACCTTCCCGGCAAGGTGGTAGGCATGCTCCAACCCTTCATGGACAGTCCCATCCTGTTGATGGTGGCGATCATGGTGCTGGTCATGATCGTCGGCACCGCGATGGACATGACGCCAACCATCCTGATCCTCACGCCCGTTCTGATGCCGGTCGTCATCGCCGCCAAGATCGACCCCGTCTACTTTGGCGTCATGTTCATCATGAACAACGCCATCGGTTTGGTCACGCCACCGGTTGGCGTGGTACTCAACGTGGTGGCCGGCGTCGGTCGAATGTCGATGGACACAGTGACCAAGGGAGTGATGCCATTCATGATCGCGCAGTTCCTGATCATGTTCCTGATGGTTTTCTTTCCCTGGCTTGTCACCGGCCCCGCGAAGCTGTTCCACAGCGGCTTCTGAAACCCTCTCGCATTGCAAGCGTACTCACCCATGACCAAGCCGCTTTTCATTCTGAACGGTCCGAACCTCAACCGTCTCGGCAAGCGTGAGCCTGCGATTTACGGCAAGACCACGCTCGCCGAAATCGAGGCCATGTGCCGCGACGAAGCCGGGGCGATCCCGTTGGAGTTCCATCAGTCCAACAGCGAGACCCAATTGATCGACTGGATCCACGAGGCCATCGACGCGGGCAGCGGAATCATCATCAATCCCGCGGCCTATTCGTTCACGTCCATGGCCATCATGGATGCGCTCAAGATGTTTCCGGGGCCGATCATCGAGGTCCACATCTCCAACATCCATCGCCGAGAGGAGATGTACCACCACTCCTACATGTCCGCGGTGGCCACCGCCGTGATCGCCGGTCTAGGACCTGGCGGGTACCGGGCTGCGATCAAGGCCATGTTGGAGATGCTCCGAGAACAGCCGGCCTGACTCAGTTGTCTGAGCGGCTGTTCGAAGCCGTTCCGATTCGCAGGTTGGGTCTGTCGGCATGCGGGCACCGCTCAGTGGGGCGCCGCTGCCCTGACTGCGTTGTGTCGTTCGCGCTCCCCGCCCTCGGCTGGGTCTTCGCCCGCACGAGCCAGGGTTTCAGTGATGTCGCGCCGAGTTGCCGCATTGGACGACTTCATCAACGCAGACGCATCGCTTGTCGCTGCGAGCTCGTCGGCGACGGCAAGCAATGCGGGCCCGAATTCCTGCATACGCTCCGACGTCAAGCGCGAGGAGGGACCCGCGATCACGATGACCCCCAGGGCGGGCATGCCAGCGCGCTGGATTGGAGCGGCCAATGCGCTGACCCCCAGCGCATCGGTGTTCTCGATCATGCTGAAGCGACGCTCGCGGTGCTTCGCCAGAGCGCTCAGCAGCGCCCTGACGGAACGTGGGGCCGCCGGACCGTAGCGATCAGGCATACCGATTCCCTGGCGCGCCACGCATTGGGCGGCAATGTCTTCCGGCAGGGTCATGAGCCGTGCCTGGCCGGTTTGCTGATTGCCGCCGGAATAGGCTGAAACATTGCGGTCCAGCCGTGCCGGACTCAGGTTCAGCCTGTCCAGCACGCGCTTCACCGCGCCGGCTTCGGCGCGCATGTTCAGCAGGGGGGCCAGACCTGAACTTAGGCAGGTTCAGACATGAGAGTGTCGCGTTCTCTTTGACCGACCGGTTGAGCATCAGCCCTTGTCGCCGGCGACCGGGAGAACGTCGATGCCTGGTTGAGGCCGGATATGAGAAATCCGGATGCGCAGTACGCAATCCTCGACGACCCCGCGCACCCGTACTACGAACATCGTCTCGCGGCTTGACTGAATCGCCCCGGCTTTCATGGAGGCCGGTCGGTTTAAGCCATGCCGACGTCTTGACGGGCTGACTGGCGAATCGCTTGGAATAGCTTCCCTCAGCTTCTGCAGGCGGGGTGTAGCCGATGGGTTCGAGCAGGCGATGGTGGTTGAACCAGGACATCCATTCGAGCGTCGCGTACACCACCGCGTCCTTTCTCCACGGCGCCCGGCGATGGGCCCACTTGGCGTTGTCGAGGCCGTTGATCGTCTCGGCCAGGGCGTCTTCATAGGAGTCGCTTTTGCTGCCCACCGATGGCTCATGCCGGCCTCGTCCAGTCGTCCCTTGAACCCTCTCAAGTCGCGTTTCGAACAGGCTCTGACGGATGCTCCGCGGTCTGCGCGTCATTGTTGCGGTTGGCAAGAAACGTCGCTGTGTCCTTCAGCGTCCAACTGCCGTCCCCTCCGAAGCACAGCACGTGGGTATGAAACGGCACCACGGCAGCCCGGTGCGCAATGCTGATGAGTGTGACGCCCTCGTCTTTCAAGCGTTGGTAGAGCGCGGCCTCGTTGGCGTCGTCGAGTGCGCTGGTCGCTTCGTCGAGGATGACGAAGCCGGGAGACTGGACGAGCACGCGCGCGAACGACAGGCGCTGCTGCTCACCCATGCTCAGCACCTTTTCCCAATGTTGCGTCGCATCGAGGCCGCCGACGCGTTCCATCAAGCTCGGAAGCTGAACTTCGGCAAGGATCTCACCCAGCCGTTCGTCCGTGAGGCCCTCGACCTCCCGCGCCGGGTACAACAGCTGCTGCCGAAGGCTCCCGACCGGCATGTAGGGGCGCTGGGGCAGGAACATCAAGCTGTGCAACGGCAGTCGACGCACGGTTCCGGTTCCGTGGTCCCACAGGCCGGCGATCGCCCTCAGCAGGCTGCTTTTTCCGCTTCCGCTGGGGCCGGTGATGAGCAGGCCGTTGCCCGGTTTCAGTTCGAGCTCCAGGTTCTCCAGCAACAGCCGGCCGAAGCCTGGCGTGTACAGCGTGAGCGACTCGATCAGCAGCGCGTCCCCTTCCTCGTGCAACGCGATGCGCTTGCCATCGCTGGCGTCGACGGTGACCGCGGGCGTGGCGGGTTCCTTGTGCAGTTGCGGCAAGGCGACGGCCTTGGCCAGCATGTCGAGCCGACCGATGCCGGCGACGAACTTGCTGAGCGACTCGAAGTTGTCCACGATCACCGTCACGGCCGTCAGCACCGCGGCGAAGGCGGCGACGGCCTGCGTGGCGCGCCCCACTTCCAGCTCGCCGCTCAGCACGCCCTGCGCGAGGATCACGACCGGCAGCACCAAGGTGAGCTGGCTGTAGGCCCGCTGGTACAGGTTCAGGCTGCGCTGCTTCTTGATGAGCTTGTCGTAGTTGGCATAGACGTCTTCGAAGCGTCGATCGATCTGGGCGCGCTCTTGCGGCTCGCCCCGGTAGAACGCAATGCTCTCGGCGTTCTCGCGCAGGCGCATGAGGTCGAAGCGAAAGTCGGCTTCGCGCTTGAGCTGCCAGAAGTTCAGCTGGATCAGGGGCTGGCCGAAGATCCACAGCGCGACCACCGTGCCGACGATGGCATAGATCGCCAGGAAGGCCACCAGGAGCTTGCTGATGCCCCAGAGCACCGCGCTGAACGCCACCAGCTGCATCGAGGAGCCCAGGACGACGAGCAGGAAATTGATGCTGCGCCCGGTGAATGTGTTGATGTCTTCCGCGATCCGCTGGTCGGGATTGTCGATGCTGGCATCCGCGCCGAGGTGGTAATAGCGTCGCTTGCCCAGGTAGCCATCGAGAAAACGCGCGGTGAGCCACTTGCGCCACTGGTTGGCGAAGGAGTCGCGCATGTAGTAGTAGATGGCATAGACCGGCACCGCCATCGCCAGCACGATCAGGCTGCCGCGCACGGCGCCCCAGAAGCGGTCTGCGTCCTTCGCGGCGAGCGCCGAAGTCAGTTCACCCGTCTTGGCCACCAGCATCACTGCGAGCTGGGTGTCTAGCAGCATCAAGCCGACAAGCAACCCGAGCAGCGTCCAGGCAGTGGAGCGCTTGTCTCCCAGCCAGAAGGGCTTTGCCACTCGCAGGAACTGCTTCCATGCCGCGAGGGAAAGGCCCGGCGGAAGCACGGCGCGGGGACGCTTCGGCAGAGGCGGCGTTGTTGCTGATGTGGACTGTGGCTTTGGAGGGATGTCTTGCGCATCTGCAGCCGCGGCGGAGGTGGTAGCGGTCGCGACCGCATCGGCAAGAGGATCGGCAGCTCGTTCAAGCATGGAGATAGGAAAGCAAAGAGACAGAAGCTTGAAGGCTCGGAAATCAAACCCTGCGCGCGGCGCTAGAAAAATGCCCAGCAGAGCTGGGCATTTCTCCCTACGTCCCACGCAGCGCATGCGGAAGTCGCGGCAGATCGCACTCACATGCAATTTGCCTTGGCTCGAGACTAGCGAATCTCGACATCCCACTTTGTCGGACGAAAGCGCACCGATTCGGCATCCCACACGACAGATGCCCGTCGCACCCACGCCGGTCACTTCAGATGTCTGGCTCAGGTCAACGCGCATCGGGCAGCGATGCTCGCGCTGCATAGTGCGCTGTCTGCGTCTCGCGGCGCATTCGTCCCTTGCGGCCGGTTCACCTGCTCAGCGGCCGTTGAGTCGCCCAGAGAAGGCATGAGCTCGGCGATGGCGCGCTGCGCCGACGCCAACCGGTCGTGATGATCAGCAGGACTGCAATCATCCCGATGGCGGCCGGAATCGCGAATGCCCAGGAATCTTCCTTCTTCCTTTTCGCGAGTTTGTCGGCGTCCAGGTGGACGCGCCGATAGCCCTGGGAGAATTGGATGGTGAACGTCTCGCCCTTGAATCGGGCCTCGATGGCCGGGCCCTCGAACCGGTTGATCGGACGACCCGTCGGCGCTTCGCGGCGCGCGATCACCATGCCTGCGGCCACCAGGCCCCGGAAGATCGAGGCGTGAAAAGCGCAGCACCCAGTCCATCGTGCCCAGGGAGGCCCTGATGTCCATCGGCCCGTGATGAAGAAAGCTGTATCGGCCTTGGTTGTCGCTCGGCGGACGGTCTTCCTCTTTCGTCAGGCGCCACGCGTCGTTGCCTCGACGCTTGTGCTGGGCGATCAACTTCGGAATCCGGTCGCAGTACCGTTGGGTTGATTTGACCAACGGGTGCGCGCCGTCGAGGTCTTCGAAGAAGCCCGCGACAACGTGAACCGCCGCGTCGGCGACCTATGCATTCAACGCTTCGGTGCGCCTGCGCTCCATGGGCTTTTGTCGCTCCCGCTCTTGCGGATCGCTCGTCGCGAAATGCACGACGACGTCCAGCTCGGGCGTGGGCAAGGGGTTCGAGGCGGCGTCTGGACCGCATGGAGCTTGGCCCAATAGCCGCGCGGGGGGCGGGCACCGCGTGACGGCTGCAGGCCTTGGGCAGGCCCACATCCGAGATGCCCAGTTCCTTGGCCAGCCGGCTCATCGGCTGCGCCTACACCTTCGCATAGAGTTCACTGCGCTTCTTGCCGGTCTCCAGGTGGCAGATCGGCCGATTGTGTCCCACATCGACGGCCCCCTGCCTTGCCACAGCCAGCACCGGGCACACACAGCGTTTCGCGAAGCTCGAACGTTTGGCGGATCGCCGCTGCGGCCAGCGCGGCCATGGTTGTCCCATTCGCCGGCCTAAGGCGTGGCGACGGATGCGGCGTCTTCGCGCGCTGCCTTGGCGCCGACAGACTACGCCAAGGCGACGGCCATGATCGGCTTGGCCCACTGCGGCACCCGATCCAGCGAGATCCGAAAGACGATGCGGCCGCCTTCCATGTGCAGCAGCAGTTGGGGCTGGGGTTGGCGTCCTGCCTTGGGGTCACCTTCGGCGCTGTTGTCATAAAGGCGCAGGCTCGCGAGCCGCGGCAGCAATCGAATCAGGTTGGCTCGGCTGGTCTCATAACGCTCGCGAATCTTCGCCTCGGGAATGTCGTGGCCACCGGCCGCAACGCGTGCCTGCACCCGCTGCACATGAAGTTCGGGCGAAGACAGTCCGGCGTACCAGAGATGCACCTGTGCCCCCTGCCGCGCCCCGTCGATGAGCATCTGGGGAATCGTTCGGGCACCCAGTGTCGTCTCGAACGCGAAGTTCAGGCCTTCGGCCAGCGCCCGCTCGAGCGTCCTGCGCCCGATCTCCCAGGCTTGGGCGTTGGCTGTCTCGGCCGCCAAACCAGGGCTGGCGTCACGCAGTGCACGGGCGGCCAGATCGGGGTTGAAATACGTGACTTGCTTGTGCAGCAGTGCGGCACCGCCCACGCTGCTCTTGCCGGCGCCGTTGACGCCGGCCAGCACAAAGATCCGAGCCGGCATCGACGATCAGCGGCGTGTCGCGTCGCGCGGCGCCTGGACAGAGGCCTGCGCCACCGCGGCCTCGCCCAACTCCGAGGGAGCCATCGCGAAGGCATCGGCCATGGCCTGCGCAGCCGCCTCGCCTTGCATGCGCGCGAACATGTCATCGAAACGGCACGTGAGCGCCTTCAAATCCGGCTCAGACGCCTGCTCCATCTGCAGATAGCGCTCCACCGACATCAGCACCATGGAAGGTCGGTCGTGGCGCGTGATCACTACCGCACCGCGTGCCATTACCGTGTGGCTCACCGCCTGCATGCCCGAGGCGAGCTTGGTCGCGGAGAACGAGGGAAGGTCGCGCGCGAGCCGCTCGATCCCGCTAGGACGTGCATCGACGGCTTGAACTTTCATGACAAATCCTGGAAATCCTTGATTTTTCCCATTTTATCCATTTTCCCGTCCGTGATGGCGACGACCGTCACACACGGCCCACGGGGCGGGCGATCAAGGCTTCCAACGATTGGCAGAGCGTCGAAAATCCCATCTGACCGGCGCTGCCTAACGCCGTGCGCCTAGCCCGGGACGGCGCTCTTGAGTTCCCCCCGACCTCGAAGAAGTACCGATTGCATTGAATATGTGCTGCAGTACGTCCAAGAAACACCTTTCACGCCGTGAGAAGGCTCTCTGACCAGCCCAAGCCTTTCGGCGTTCGGCCAGAAACTGCCCCTGCAGGCCGAGGCAGAATCTTCTTCGTCGCGCTTCACCGTACTCCACCACTTTCGCCATGCCTCGCATCTGTCTGAACATGATCGTCAAGAACGAGGCGCCGGTGATCGAGCGCTGCCTGGCTTCCGTGAAGCCGTGGATCGACCACTGGGTGATCGTCGATACCGGCTCGAGCGACGGCACTCAGGCAAGCGTCCGCGAGTTCATGAAGGACGTACCCGGTGAATTGCATGAACGGCCGTGGCGCGACTTCGCGTTCAACCGCAACCAGGCGCTCGACCTCGCGCGCGCGAAGGGTGACCTGGTGTTGTTCATCGACGCGGACGAAACGCTTGCGGTGCCCGAAGGCTTCGCATGGCCTGCGCTGCCGGCCGATGGCTACCAGTTGCAGTGCAACAGCAGCGGCTGGAACTACTTTCGCAACAGCTTGGTGGCCACGCGGCTGCCATGGCGCTGGGAAGGCGTGCTGCACGAGTACCTGACCTGCAACCTGCCGCACGCATGGGAGAACCTGTTGGCGCCGTCGATCCTGGTGTCGCATGACGGCGCACGCGCACGCAGCACGGACACCTACCTGCGCGACATCGAGGTGCTGGAGCGCGCGCTGCGCGACGAGCCCGGCAACACGCGCTATTGCTTCTACCTGGCGCAGAGCTACCGCGATGCGGGACGGCGGGCGGAAAGCCGCGAGCGCTATGCGGCGCGCGCGGCCATGGGGGGATGGGAAGAAGAGCGCTGGTTCTCGCTGTTCCAGGTGGCCGCGCTCGACGAGCAACTCGGCGCTCAACCGTCGGTGGTACGCGACGGCTATCTCGCGGCGTACCAGATGCGACCGACGCGTGCGGAGCCCCTGTGCGCGCTGGCGCGTTATCACCGCTTGCGCGACGAGTTCGCGCTGGCGCATCTCTATGCCCAGCAGGCTGCGGCCATGGCGTACCCGGCAGATTCGCTGTTCGTGGACACTGCGGTCTACGCATGGCGCGCGCTCGACGAACTGGCCGTGAGCGCCTATTTCGCGAATGCCCGCGACCAGGGCCGTGAGGCGCTTCGGCGCCTGCTCGAAGAACGGAAGTTTCCGCACGCCGAGCGGGCGCGCATCGAAGGCAACAAGACCTTCTACGGGCTTTGAACGAAGTTCAGGGCTTGCAGCTTAGCAGCGCATAAGCGGAGACGTTGCTGACGTTCATGCCTTGGGTGCCTTGCAACTGCAGTAGCAGCACTTCGCCTGTCGCGGCGAGGTTGAAACCAGCAATCTCGCAACTGTTGGTGCCGGCCGAGACCGTGCAAGACAGCGGTGTCAACGTCAATGGGGAATTGGGCACAAAGACGGTCTGCTTGAAGACGGAGAATGTGTAGGCGCTGGGCGTGTTTTTCGAGAATGCCACCTTCAGATCTGCTTGTGCGCAGTCGACAGGCAAGAGCACTCCGTAGTTGCCACCATCGCCGGTCATGTCCGTGAGGTCGGCAGAGTAAGGCGCGATCGAGTAGCTGCCGTTGCCGTAGATGTTGTCCGCAGTGGCGGAATAAGTGACGTTGAAGGTCGACGAGCCCGAAGCGCCGGTCGCGCCCGTGGGGCCGGTCGCACCTGTGGCGCCCGTGACACCTGTCGCGCCTGTCGCGCCCGTTGCACCCGTCACGCCTGTTGCACCGACAGGCCCAGTGACGCCTGTCGGTCCAGTGGCGCCCGTGATGCCTGTGGCGCCCGTAGTGCCGGTTACGCCAGTCGAACCTGTAGCGCCGGCAGGGCCGGTGGCGCCGGTCGGCCCCGTCACGCCCGTGGCGCCCGTGGCTCCGGTCAAGCCCGTTGAGCCCGTGGCTCCGGTGGCACCTGTCGTGCCCGTCGCGCCCGTTGCGCCGACAGGCCCTGTGGCCCCCGTCGGGCCGGACGCACCCGTTGCGCCTGTCGCGCCAGTGGAACCCGTCGATCCGGTCGCGCCCGTCGAGCCTGTGGGGCCGATCAGCGACACGCCCGGCATAGGCCATGCGCCTCCGACCTTAGGCCCGAACAGCGTGGCAGTCGCGGTGTTGAGATAGAAGTCGCCCACATTGCCGTCGGTGACCAGCGGATCCACGGTGCCGTAGCGAACCATCGAGCCCGCCGGCCCGGCGATGCCGTCCGCACCGCGCAAGGCCACGCCAGCCGGCCATGCGCCGTTGGCCTTGGGGCCGAACAGGGTCACATCGGTGTAGTTGAGATAGAAGTCGCTGTCGATGCCGATGTCGGCGGTCGGGTTGCCGGCGCCGCTCAGCACGCCGCGCTTGACGGCGCTGGTATCGGTGGGCGTGGGCTCAGTCGGCGTCGTGGGTGTGGTGGGGGTTGTCGGCGTGGTTGTTGGCAGCAGGAAGGGGAAGCTCTGGCCGCCACCACCACCTCCGCCGCAACCGGCCAAGCTCAGACAAAGCGTTGCGGCAGCAACGCTGACGAGGGCTTGAGGTGGCAATTTCATAATGTCTCATAGTGTTAACAAAGGAGACAAATAGTAGATTTAATGAGAGGGAATTAACACTGCCGTTCAGCGTAAACCCGTTGAGCTCCTTCTCTCATTCCGGGAGACCGCCTCCGACATGAGCCTCGGCGCCAGCCACCAAAGCCAAGCCCTGCGCGGCTTCAGACGGTGATTTTGAAGTTGCGCCGATAGTCTTGAATCCCGAGGATGGCGGCCTCGAGCCATGCATGGCAAGGTGCGAGGGCGTGTTGCGGCCATACAACTAATAGCCCGCTATCAGTCCCATATAGGCCCCGGTTACCGTGCCATGGAGCGGGTGCATCTGAGACCTGGGCCCCGCCCCTCGCAGCCGGCGCCGAAGCCACAGGTCGATGCACAAGGCGGCAGTCCTTTTTAACGTCCCCCTTCGCCTTCGTTCCGCACCGCTAGCCCTTCGAAACACAGCATCAGCGCCCGCTTCATGGCCTTTCGCTTGTCGAACAGTTGGCCGTAGTCCTTGGCGCCGCAGAGCATGCTGCAGACCAGCACCAGGTCACTTGCGGTCACATCGGGCCGGCAGAGCTTGGCAGCCTTGCAGCGGCGCAGCAAAGGCTTCAGCAGGCCGGCAAAGCGCGAGATCGTGTTCTGAATGACGGGATGCGCGGGGTCGATGGCCTCCCAGAAGTTCATCAGCGGCGCACCATCGGTCAGGCCTTCGCCGACCACCGTCAGGAACACGAACAGCCCGTCGTCGCGCGTGGCCGCCTCGTCGGCCACGACCTCCAGCTTCTCGAATCCGCGCTCCACGAGCGCGGTGACCAACGCCTCCCGATCAACGAAGTTGCGGTAAAGCGTGGCCCGGCTCACGCCGGCGCGCTCGATCACGAGCTCCAGCGGCACATGGACGCCAAGCTCCGCGAAGACCGCCTCCGCGGCGTCCAGCAGCAACTCGCGATGTTTGACCGCATCGCTGCGGGTGGGGAGTTTTTTCATTCTTCCTTCGCCTGTCTCGAGCCGAAAAGTTCCACACCTGTGATGCGTGTCGGGGTGTTCACCTACACGGCGCACCTCTATCCGTACATTAACGTACGTTTTCACCAGATGTCTGCTCGAAGGATAGCGCGCCGCGAACGCGGGGTCCTTGCGCGGATGAACCGAATTTTTCAAAGCAGCAAGAGGAAAAGATGCAGTACGACGGAACGAAGTTGACGGTATGGGTGCGCCTGGGCGGTGCTGTGGCGCTGGCCTGCGGCTGTGGATCGGCGCTGGCGCAGATGTCCCCCGCGCTCGACCGGGTCAGCCTGTCGGTGGGCGCCTTCAGCGCCAAGCCTGACATCAGCACGGCGGTGGGCAACTCGTTTGGCGCGCTGAACATCGGCGACGTCGACGGAAAGCGCAAGACCATGCCGCGCATCTCCGGCGAGTTCCTGCTGGGCGACAACCACGGCATCTCGTTCGACGCATTCCGCTACAGCCAGGGCTATGCCAACTCCTACAGCGGTGCTTACACGTCGGGCCCGTTCGGCGCCACGGCCACCGCGGGCGTGAACCTGAACTTCGACCTCGACGTGGCACGCCTGGGCTACCGCTACTGGTTCGGCTCGGGCAACACGGTATTCGGCGTGGGCGCCGGCCTGGGCTACTACCGCGTGTCGCTCGACACCAACGCCTACGGCGCAGCCAACGCCGGCCTCACTGGCCTGGGATTCACGGGCTACAACGGCAACTACAACCGCCACGACAGCGACGACGCGATCGCGCCGATGCTCGAAGTCGGCGTGCGCCACGCGCTCACGCCCGACCTGCGCCTGTTCTTCGACGGCTCGGGCATCCGCAAGGGCGGCGGCAGCGGCGTGCACGGCAGTATCTACAACGCATCGGCTGGCATGGAATGGTTTCCCGTGCGCAACGTCGGCGTGTCGCTCGCCTACGCCGTCACTGACGTTGACCTGAAGCGCGAAGGCGAAGGCGTGCAGCGCCTGCGCATCAAGTTCCAGGGGCCGGTGGCCGCGCTGAAGGCCCGCTTCTGAACGGCTGGCTGCATTGGCATTGAACGCGCTCGCCTTCGAACGGCCAATCAACTTCCTGGGCGAGGTGCTGCTCTCCGCGGGGCTGGCCCTGCGGGGACGCTGGCGCTTTCGCGCGAAGGACTTCGGCCGCGTCATGGCCGACAGCAGCGCGCGTGCGGTCACCATCGTGCTGGTGGTCAATTCGCTGGTTGGCGCCATCCTGGCGTTCGTAGGCGCCGTGCAGCTCGCCAAATTTGGCGCAGGCATCTTCGTGGCCGATCTGGTCGGCATCGCCATGGCGCGCGAGATGGCCGCCATCATCACCGCGGTGGTCATCGCAGGGCGCACCGGCGCGGCCTTTGCTGCCGAACTGGCCACCATGCAGACCAACGAGGAAATCGACGCGCTGGAAGTCCTGGGCCTTCCGGCCGTCGACTTTCTGGTGCTACCGCGCGTGACCTCGCTGCTGCTGATGATGCCGCTGCTCTACGTGTTCGCCTGCATGGCCGGGCTCGTGGGCGGCATGGTGGTGTCGGTCAGCATGCTTGACGTGTCCGCCGCAGCCTACATGGAGCGCACCGCCGGCGCACTCACCTGGACGCACCTGGGCTTGGGCTTCGGCAAGTCGCTGGCGTTCGGCGCAATGGTGGGCATGGTCGGCTGCTACTACGGGCTGTTCGCCAAGCGAAACGCTGCGGGGGTCGGCGTGGCCACCACCGGCGCGGTCGTCACGAGCATCGTGGGCATCATCGTGCTGGACGCAATCTTCGCACTGTGCGCCAACTCGCTGGGAATCTGAATGGCGCTGCTCGCGGTCGACGACCTGGAAATGCGCTTCGGCGAACGCCTGATCCAGCAGGGCATCTCGCTCCAGGTGGAGAAGGGGTGCATCTTTGCCATCATGGGCGGCAGCGGTTGCGGCAAGAGCACCCTGCTCAAGCACATGGTCGGTTTGCTGCCGCCGGCGAGCGGCAGCGTGACCTACGACGGTGTCGACTTCTGGGCCAGCGACGACGCGCAGCGCGCCAGGCTCCGCTCGGGGTTCGGCATGCTCTTTCAGAGCGCGGCGCTGTGGTCCTCGATGACCGTGATGGAAAACATCTGCCTGCCGCTGGAGCAGCAGACCAAGCTGGATGCCGGGCAGCGCGAGGCCAAAGCGCGCGAGGTGCTCGAATGGGTGGAGCTGGCGGACTTTGCCGACTTCTACCCCGCCGACCTGAGCGGCGGCATGAAGAAACGCGCTGGCCTGGCGCGCGCCATCGCGGCGGAGCCGCCGCTGCTGTTCCTGGACGAACCGTCCGCCGGGCTCGACCCGATCAGCTCGCGCCGCCTCGACGATCTCATCCTGGACATACGCGAACGCACCGGCGCGGCGGTGGTCTTCGTGAGCCACGAGCTGCCGAGCCTCTTCGCCATTGCGGACGACGGCATCTTCCTGGACGCGGACAGCAAGCACCCCATTGCCCATGGCCGCCCCAGCGAACTGGCCAAAACAGCCGAACACCCCACCGTGCGCGCTTTTCTCCATCGCGAAGTGCCGCCTGAAACCACCTCGAACCAACCCAAGGCCCCCGCATGAAACGCAACGCCCTGCTCATCGGTGGCTTCGTCGTCGCTGCCTTCGTCATCATCATCGCGTCGGTCCTGTGGCTGGGCGGCAGCGACTTCTTCAGCAAGCAGCAGAAGGCGCGCATCTACTACCAGGGCAACGTCAGCGGTCTGGCGATCGGCGCGCCCGTGACCTTTCGCGGCGTGACCATCGGGCAGGTGACGGACATCGGCATCCAGATGGACGGCAGCACGCTGAAGACAACCATCCCCATCGCGCTGAAGCTCCGGCCCTCGGCGCTGGAGGTCGGCAATGGCGGCGGCAAGGCCTTCAACGTACCCGACCTGGTGCAGCGCGGGCTGCGCGCGCGACTGGCCTCGCAGAGCGTGGTCACGGGACAGAAGGCGATCGAGCTCGACTTCATGCCGGGCACACCAACCACGCTGGTGGGCGGCGCCGGCGTGCCCGAGATACCGGCGGTCGGCGACAAGTTCGGCGCGCTCATCGACCAGGTGGCCGATTTGCCGCTGCGCGACACCGTGGCCGATGTGCGCGCGGCGGTGCAGGACCTGCGCAACACGCTGGTGTCCGTGCAGCGCACGCTCGACGGCGCGCAGTCCGTTCTCGCCGGTGCGTCCAAGGAGCTGCAGCTCACGGCCGTGGAATCGCGCAAGACGCTGAATGCCGCGACCGAAGCCATCAAGCAGGTGCAGGCCACGTCCACGACCACGCTCGCATCCATCACCAGCCTGGCCGACACCTCGCGCCAGACCGTGTTGCAGGCGCAGCCCGAGCTGCAGCGCACCCTGGTCGGCGCGCGCCAGGCGTCGGAAAGCGCGAAGGTGGCGATGGACCGCGTGGCCGACCTCGCGGCGCCCGGCGCGCCGCTGCGCGCCGACCTGGAGGGCGCGGTGAAAGACCTGTCGCAGGCCGCGCGCGGCCTTCGCTCGTGGAGCGAGCTGCTCGAAGAAAAACCCAACGCCATCATTTTCGGAAACAAACGCGAATGAACATGCACAAGAGCTGGACCTGCTGGGCCCGCCGCGCCCTGGCTGCTGCGGTCGTGACGACGGTGGCGGGCTGCGCGTCGAACCCGTCCGCCGTGCTGCTGATGCTGCCGCCCGCGGTGGCAGCCCCCTCCACCGTGGCCGCCTCGTCCACCGCGGTTGCATCCCCCGCAACCAACAGGAGCGCTTCGCGCGTGCTGTCGGTCAGCCGCATCGAGGTGCCCGAGTACCTCACGACGCGGCGCGTGCGCTACCGCGCAGATGCCAGTGCCGTGGCGGAGTGGCCCGATACCTTCTGGGGCGAACGCATCGAGGTCGGCATGTCGCGCGAGTTCATGGCCGCCCTGCATGCGCAGTTGCCGGCCTGGGGCCTTTGCGAGGCGTCATGCAGCGAGCAGTCGCCCACCGCGTCGCTCCAGGTGCAGCTGAGCCGCGTGGACTACATTCGAAGCGAGCGCCGCTTGCGGGCCACCGCTCGCATTGCCGTGTGGAGCGTCGAACGCCCCGCGCGCTTGCTGCGCAGCGAAGACCGCGCCTACGACATCGCCGGCGACGACGACACCGCGAGATCGCAGGCGCGTGCGATGACAGAGTTGCTCCGCCGCGTTGCTTCGGATGCTGGCGCATCTGTTTCTTCAGCCCAGGTTCAGTGATGCGTCGACCGCGTGTTGAACTCCGCTGATCTCTGGCTCTAGAGGGGTGCGGACGAAAAAATGGACTACCAGAAGGTAGTCCATGTATTCCTACGAGGATCGAATCGAACCGTTGAGCCCTGCATCAAGCTTGGCAAACGCATCAGACCCACCATCCGCCAGCTGGGTTGTCCAACAAAGAATTCCCTGATGGGCTGGTACAACGAATACCAGCAGAAGCTCGACTTGCCAGCGGGCTGTGCGGGCCGACGACCTGAGTTCTCGCAGGAACAGAAAAGCGGCGGCTGTCGAGCACTGCCTCACTCACGCCGCTGCATTGCTGCCACCATGAGGGCATCGGGCTACCCTGGCAGAGGAACACTGACTGCGTGGGTTCGCGAGACCTTCCTGAGAGCAAGGCGGCAAGGTTGAAGTGATCGAACTGGTGCCGCCAACGGTACAGACGGACCTGACCTCTGGTCAGACAAACAGCGAGCGCTTCGGGCTACTTCATAAGTTCGCCGATCAGGCCCTGGCGATCTTCCAGCAGACGCCGAGCCGACGCCGAACGAGATCTTCGTGGAAAGGGTCGACTTCATGCGCAATGCGGAGAAGCAAGGCCGCATGGCAGAAGCGGTGGCGGCGCCAACCCGTTCCTTCAAGAGCGCTAAGGATGGTGTGGTCAAGAGCAAGTTTCTTGCATGAAATCTCCAGCATGAAGAGTGCGTCCTACGAAGTCGGCAAGCCGCGGCCCAACGCCCAGCGACCCAAAAGGGGGCAGGTCCTACGCAAATTACCGTCGCGTGACCTCACTGCTTGGCAGCGGCCCTGGTCCCGGTGGATTACGATCACGGCGCGGCGTTACACACGAGCCACCGCTCTCCTTGCTGCCGCCGCTTACCTTTGCCCGGACAGCACCGACAAGATGCAGAGGAAACTTCATGAATAGCGAATACCAAGCGTTGCTGGCCACCCTGCGCGAGGAAGAAAAAGACGTCGTCGACAACTGGCTTGACGAAGCGCAGCTGGTCGACGCCGGCGCGCGC
>NZ_JASZYK010000024.1 GCF_030317035.1 Variovorax sp. J22G73 | reverse complement strand
TCTCGTTCATGGGGCTTCTCCTTCCAAAGGTTTCAGATTGACTTCGCACATCAATCTTGGTACTCGATACCGTGACCAGGAAGCGAGAAGTCCCTTTGCATTCATTTCTCGCAAAGGGGCACCGCGCCGTCGTGATCGTCATGCGCTGCGGTGCTTGATCAGCGGAGCACCGGCAGCGTGCCCAGGTGAGCAGGGCGTCGGGTACTCCCCGCAGCGAAATAAAGGAGGAGGCCGCAGGCCGGGGGACATTCGCGGAGGGGAGTACCCGGCGGCCTTCGCACCCGTCCCGAACAAGAGCGCCCGGAACAGGGACAGAACAAAAATCAGGGACGAACCATCTTGCAGTCAGTGCCCTGTGCCAGCTCGTTCCCCGTGTAGATCGCGTCCGTGCGAAAGCCATAGTTCGTGCCTTCCCAGCCGACCTTCACCGTCTTGCCGTCCACCGGCGCAATGGTGTTGACCACCTGTGGCAACAGCAGCTGGTGGTCTTCGCCGCGCATGCGCACCGGCCCCACCACCGAGTCGAAGTTCAGGTCTTCGAGCGCGTGCGCCACCTTCACCGTGTCGGTGCTGCCCGCCTTGTTGATCGCGGCGGCCAGCAGGCGCGGCGTCATGTCGATGCGCGGCGCCAGAAAGTCCTTGCCCGTCTTCGCCTTGTAGGCCTTGGCCAGCGCGTCGACCTTCGGCGTGTCGGTCTCGCCCGGGTGCCATTCCGCCACCCACGTCAGCTGCCCCAGCTTGGCCTGCGACACCGCCGTGACCGTGCCCGGCACCGAGCCCGCGCTGTGGTTGAAGTAGCGCAGGTTGTAGCCCGCGTCGCCCGCCGCCTTCAGCAGCAGCGTCATGTCCTGGCCCCAGTTGCCGGTGATGACCGAATCGGCGCCGCTCTGCTTCACGTTCGCGATGTAGGGCGCGAAGTCTTTCACGCGGCCGATAGGGTGCAGCGTCTCGCCCACGAACTGGATGTCGGGGCGCGCCAGGCCCACCAGCTGGCGGCCGTAGCTGGCCCACTGCTTGCCGTGCGCATAGTCCTGGTTGAGCAGGTACACCTTCTTCACTTCCGGCGTCTTCTTGATGTAGTTGGCCAGCGCCTTCATCTTCATCGCCGTGTTGGCCTCGGTCTGGAAGTGCCAGAAGCTGCAGGCCTTGCCCGTCATCTCGGGGTCGATGGACGAGTGGTTCAGCACGATCAGTTCGCGGCCCGGGTTGCGCTGGTTCCAGCGCGCCACCGACTGCACCAGCGCCGTGACCACCGAGGAGCCCGAGCCGCCCGTCACGATGGCCTTCGCACCCTGGTCGATGGCCGCCTGCAGCGCGCTCTGGCTCTCCTGCGCCGAGAGCTTGCTGTCGAACTGCAGCAGCTGCAGCTTGGTGCCGCCCAGCACGCCGCCCTTGGCGTTGATGTCCTCGATGGCGTACTGCGTGTGCATCAGCATGAGCTCGCCGACGTTGGCGAAGGGGCCCGAGAGCGGGTCGATGTAGGCGATCTTGTAGGTCTGCTGCGGGGCCTGAGTCTGGGCTTGGGCCGGGTTGGCCGTGGCCATGGTGGCGACCAGGCAGGCAAGGGCGATCCGCGCCAGGGGCGCATTCTTCAACTTCATGGTGTGTCTCCGGGGATGGTGATCGGTCAGTTCTTCGCTTGCAGCCCGATCACGCGGCTGGCGAGCTTCGTCAGTTCGGCCGCGACCTCGTCGGGCGAGAGCCGGCCGCCGGGGCGGTACCAGCTGTACAGGAAGCCGGGCAGGCTGCAGGCCGCGAGCGCGGTGATCTTGGTTTCCGCAAAGTCGAGGTCGCCGTCGCGCCGCGCTTCTTCGAGCAGCGGGCACAGCAGGTCGTAGAAGTGGTGCGCGAGCTTTTTCTGCGCCGCGATGTACTCGGGCCGGTACACCTGCGGCTCGCGGTACGCGAAGAAGGCGCAGGGGTGGTGCGTGATGGTGGCGCGTATCAGTCGCTCCAGGCCCTCGAGCACCTTCTCGCTGGCGCGGCGCGGGTCGTCGGCCGCGAAGTCGAGCGCGGTGAAGCAGTCGACCGCGGGGCGCCACGACAGCGTTTCGAAGATCTCCTGCTTGTCGCGGAAGTAGTAGTACACGAAGGGCTTGGTCACGCCCAGCGCGCGCACGATCTGCGCCATGGTGGTGTTGGCGTAGCCCTGCGCCGCGAAGAGCTGCGCGGCCGCCTGCAGGATGCGCTCGCGCTGCACGTCGGTGCTCTGCGTGGCCGCGCGCTGGCGGCCGGTGCCCTGCGGCAGGTGGGGCTGTGTCGTTGCGTCGCTCTGGTCTCCAGAGGGTTTGTGCCGTGTCGCGGAAGTTATACCCATGGGTAGGATTGTTCGTGCACCATGCGGCATTGGCAAGCGCCCGCCCTGCATGGGCGGCTATCGATAACCCTGAGAAAGTGACGCCATGGAGACAACCAAGCCCGCCGCGCAGCACCTGCGCGAACTGCCACCGCGCCCCGAGCAGCCGCTGCACGAATACCTGCGCGGCCACGCGCGCGAACGCGCCGACAGCGCCGCCTGCGTCTGGTACGGCCACGCCATGAGCTGGGCCCAGCTCGACCGCGCGAGCGACGCCTTCGCCGCGCGCCTGCAGGCGCTGGGCGTGAAGAAGGGCGAGCCCGTGGTGCTCTTTTTGAACAACTGCCCGCAGTACCTGGTGGCGCACTTCGGCATCCAGAAGATCGGCGCCATCGTCTGCCCGAGCGGCCCGTTGAACAAGGAGCACGAGCTGGCCTACCAGGTCAACGACCTGAAGGCGCGCGTGATCGTCGCGGCCGCCGCGCTGCTGCCGGTGGTGCGCAAGGTGCAGCCCGAAAGCGCGCTCGAGCATGTGTTCGTGGTGCACTACGCCGACCTGCTGCCCGCGGAGCCTTCGCTCGACCTGCCTGCGGAGCTTGCAGCGGAACGCAAGGGCGAGCGCACCCTTCCCGAAGGTTGTGAAGGCGTCGAAGGCTGTGAAGACTTCCTCGCCGCGATGCAGTCCGACGCCAGGCCGCAGCCCGTCGCCATCGACATGGACGACATCGCGCTCATGACCTACACCTCGGGCACCACGGGCCTGCCCAAGGGCGCGATGCTGAGCTACGGCAACGCGCTCTTCAAGACGCGCGCCGCGGCCGACTGCAACGGCGTGGGCCCGGCGGACGTGCTGCTGTCCATCGCGCCGCTGTACCACATCGCCGGCATGCTGATGGGCGTGAACGTGCCGGTGCTCAGCGGCGCCACGTCGGTGCTGCTGCACCGCTTCGACCCGCGCACGGTGCTGCAGGCCATTGCCGCCTGCAAGGTGAGCTGGTGGTACAGCATCGCGCCGATGAACGTGGCCTGCATGCAGGTGCCCGACATCGCCGGCTTCGACTTGTCGAGCCTGCAGATGAACCCGGTGACCAGCTTCGGCATCACCTTCACCGAGCCGCTGGCACGGCAGTGGCGCTCGCATGCGCCGAACTGCACGTCCTTCGAGGCCGCCTACGGCCTGAGCGAAACCCACACCTGCGACACCTACACGCCGCACCACGCGCCGCGCTGGGGCACGCAGGGCATCGCGGTGCCGGGCGTGACGATCCGCATCGTCGACGCTGACACCCAGGCCGACCTGCCCGCGGGCGAGGTCGGCGAGATCGTGCTCACCAGCAAGGGCGTGTTCAAGGGCTACTGGAACAAGCCCGAGGCCACCGCCGCCACCTTGCGCAACGGCTGGGTGCACACCGGCGACATGGGCAAGCTCGACGCCGACGGCTACCTCACCTTCATCGGCCGCTTCAAGGAAATGATCAAGGTCTCGGGCTACAGCGTGTTCCCCGAAGAGGTCGAGACCATTCTCATCAAGCACCCCGCGGTGGCGCAGGCGGCCGTCATTGCGCAGCCCGATGCCGAGAAGGGCGAGGTCGTGAAGGCCTTCATCGTGCGCAAGCCCGGCGCCACGCTCGAGGCCGATGCGCTCGTGGCCTGGGCGCGCGACAACATGGCCAGCTACAAGGCGCCGCGCGCCGTGAGCTTCATCGATGCATTGCCCACCACGGGCGCGGGCAAGGTGCTGCGTCGCCTGCTCAAAGACCCAAGCTGAGAGGTTTCGTTTGTTCTCCAAAGTCCTGATTGCCAACCGCGGCGAGATCGCCGTTCGCCTGGTGCGCGCGCTGCGCGACCTGGGCATTGCCAGCGTGGCCGTGCATGCGCGCGACGACGCCGCGGCCCTGCACGCGCAGCTGGCCGACACCGCCGTCGCGCTCGACGCGACCGGGCCCGCGGCCTACCTCGACGTTGCCGCGCTCATCGCCATTGCCCGTGCGCAAGGCTGCGACGCGGTGCACCCCGGCTACGGGTTCCTCAGCGAGCGCGCCGATTTCGCGCAGGCCTGCGCGGACGCCGGCCTCGTGTTCATCGGCCCCACGCCCGAGCAGCTCGGCCTGTTCGGCGACAAGGCGCGCGCACGCGCGCTGGCCACGCAGTGCGAGGTGCCGGTGATGCCGGGCAGCGCGGGCGCGGTCACGCTCGCGCAGGCGCAGGCCTTCTTCGCCGAGCAGCACGCGCAGGGCGCGGGCGTGATGGTCAAGGCCATCGGCGGCGGCGGCGGGCGCGGCATGCGCGCGGTGCTCGACGCGCAGGCGCTGCCCGAGGCGCATGCGCGCTGCATGTCCGAAGCCAGGGCGGCCTTCGGCATCGAGGGCGTGTACGTGGAGCGCCTGATGCGCAATGCGCGGCACATCGAGGTGCAGGTGCTGGGCGATGGCACGGCGGTCGCCAGCCTGGGCGAGCGCGAGTGCACGCTGCAGCGGCGCTTTCAGAAGCTGGTCGAGATCGCGCCGAGCCCGTCGCTGCCCGAGGCCCTGCGCGCGCAGGTCACGCAGGCGGCGCTGCGCATGGCGAAGGCGGTGGGCTATCGCGGCCTCGGCACCTTCGAATTTCTGGTCGACGCGGCATCGACGAGCCTGCCCTTCGTGTTCATCGAGGCCAACCCGCGCCTGCAGGTGGAGCACACGGTGACCGAGGCGGTGACCGGGCTCGACCTGGTGCAGCTGCAGGTCGAAGTGGCCGCGGGCCGCTCGCTGGCGGACCTTGGCGTGCAGGCCGACCGCACCGCGTCGCAGCGCGGCTTTGCGCTGCAGTGGCGCATCAACGCCGAGACGCTCGACGCGCAAGGCAACGCGCGGCCGTCCGGCGGCACGCTCGCGCGCTTCGACCTGCCTTCGGGCCCCGGCGTGCGCGTCGACACGCACGGCTACGCGGGCCTGGCGCCTTCGCCACACTACGACACGCTGCTGGCCAAGCTCATCGTGCAGTCGCCGTCGCCGCGTTTCGAAGACGCGCTGCGCCGCTCGCTGCGCGCGCTGGACGAATGCCACATCGAGGGCATCGCCACCAACCTGTCGCTGCTGCGCGCGATTGCGGCGCGCCCCGAGTTCGCGACGCAGGCGGTGCACACGCGCTTCGTGGAGGCGCACCTGGGCGACCTGCTGGCGGCGGCGGCCGCGCTCGACAAGCAAGCGAAGAAGACGATGGCGGCGCCTGTCGCCAATGTCGCCTCTGTCGTGGTTGCTGACGACGGCTCGGACGAGCTCACCGTGAAAGCGCCGATGCCCGCGCGCCTCGTGCAGTTCGAGGTCGAGGTGGGCGACGTGCTGCCCGCCGGCGCGCAACTCGGCGTGCTGGAGGCCATGAAGATGGAGCACCTGCTGCACGCCCCCGTGGCGGGCCGCGTGGTCGCGCTGCTGGCCGCGCCGGGCGACTACCTCGTCGAACGCCAGTCGCTGGTGCAGCTGGAGGCGGTCGATGCGCACGCCGTCGAGGCCGAGGCGCGCACCACGCACGATCTCGATGCGGTGCGCCCCGACCTGCGCAAGGTCATCGACCGCCACGCGCCCACGCTCGACATCAACCGCAAGGCGGCCGTCGACAAGCGCCACGCGCAAGGCGGGCGCACCGCGCGCGAGAACATCGCCGACCTGTGCGACACCGCCAGCAACCCCGGCAACTTCATCGAGTACGGCGCGCTCGCCATCGCCGCGCAAACGCGCCGCCGCACGCTCGAAGACCTGATTGCCAACACGCCCGCCGACGGCATGGTCACCGGCCTGGGCAGCATCAACGCGAAGCAGTTCGGCCCCGAGGTGTCGCGCTGCGCCGTGCTGGCCTACGACTACACGGTGCTGGCCGGCACGCAGGGCATGCGCAACCACCACAAGACCGACCGCCTGCTGGCGGTGGCGCACCAGCTGAAGCTGCCGGTGGTGCTGTTCGCCGAGGGCGGCGGCGGCCGGCCGGGCGACACCGACATGCCCATCGTGGCGGGCCTGAACAACCACACCTTCAGCCAGTTCGCGGCGCTGTCGGGCAAGGTGCCGGTGGTGGGCATCGTGCACGGCCGCTGCTTCGCGGGCAACGCGGCGCTGCTGGGCTGCGCCGACGTCATCATCGCCACCAAGGGCAGCAACATCGGCATGAGCGGGCCCGCCATGATCGAAGGAGGCGGGCTGGGCACCTTCGCGCCCGAGCAGATCGGCCCGAGCAGCGTGCAGTCGCGCAACGGCGTGATCGACATCCTGGTGGAAGACGAGGCCGCCGCCGTGGCCGCGGCCAGGCAGTACCTGTCGTACTTCCAGGGCGCGACCACCGACTGGCAATGCGCCGACCCGCGCACGCTGCGCCACGTGGTGCCGGAGAACCGGCTGCGCGTGTACGACGTGCGCGCGGCGATGCGCGGCGTGGCCGACACGGGCTCGCTGCTGGAGCTGCGCGCGGGTTTCGGCGCGGGCATCGTCACCGCGCTGGCGCGCATCGAGGGCCGCCCGGTCGGCCTGATGGCCAACAACCCGCACCACCTGGGCGGTGCCATCGACGTGGAGGCGGCCGACAAGTCCGCTCGCTTCATGCAGCTGTGCAATGCGCACGGGCTGCCCCTGGTGTCGCTGTGCGACACGCCCGGCTTCATGGTCGGCCCCGAGGTCGAGGCGCAGGCGCAGGTGCGCCATGTGTGCCGCATGTTCATGGTGGCGTCGCACCTGCGCGTGCCCTTCTTCGCTGTGGTGCTGCGCAAGGGCTACGGCCTGGGCGCGCAGGCCATGACGGCGGGCGGCTTCGACGCGCCGGTGTTCACCGTGGCCTGGCCGACCGGCGAATTCGGCGCGATGGGCCTCGAAGGCGCCGTGCGGCTGGGTTTCCGCAAGGAACTCGCGGCTGTGGCCGAAGGCGCGGAGCGCGACGCGCTGTTCAAGCAGCTGGTGGCGCAGCAGTACGCCAATGGCGAGGCGATCCACATGGCGCAGACGCTGGAGATCGACGCGGTCATCGATCCGGCGGACACGCGCACCTGGTTGGTGCGCGGCCTGGAGTCCGCCACGCGGGCGCGGCAGCCGGTCACGCCCTACGTCGACACTTGGTAACCACGCAACTAGACCCGGTCACGCAAAGGACAAAGGAGCTGCCTAAACTTAGTCGTTTTTGCCTAAATGAAATCGGTTTCCAGTTGGCTCGCCCGCCTGCGCGAGGTTGCTCTCGCGCATTGGGTGGCCGCTTTTTGCCTGGCGGCGCTGGCCGTGGGCGTGCATGCCGTTCCCACCGAGAGCGGTGCGCCCAAGCAGCCGGCGGAGGCGCACTGGGTGGCCGCATGGGCGGTGGCGCCGCTGGACTTTCGTGAGCTGGCCGCGGTTCCGGGCATGGGGCAATTGCCAGGGCTCACCGGCAACGCGTTCAAGGCGCAGACCTTGCGGCAGCTGCTGGAGCCCACGCTCGATGGCGAGCACATCCGCATCCGCTTTTCGAACCGCTTCGGCAAGGTGCCGATGCGCATCGCGGCAGCGAGCGTGGCGCGCAGCACCGGCGCGGACGCTATCTCGCCCATCTCGTTGCGGATCCTGCAGTTCGGCGGGCGCTCCAGCCTCACTATCGCGCCCGGCGCCGATGCCTGGAGCGACGGCGTGGACCTGAAGATCGAGGCCGGGCAGAACGTGACGGTCAGCGCGTTCTTCGACGGCAACACGCCCGCGGCCACCGTGCACATGCGCTCGAGCGACACCAGCTGGGTGGTGCACGGCAACGCGGTCGCGACGCCCAAGCTGCGCGACGCCACCGCGCAGGGCATCAACCACATCGTCACGGGGCTGGACGTGCTGACGTCGAAGCCGGTGCGCACGGTGGTGACCTTCGGCGACTCCATCACCGCGGGCAGCGGCGAGACCGGCGAAGGCGCCTACCCCGACCTGCTGGCCACGCGCCTGCGCGACAGCCCCGAGGCACCGCAGGAGGTGACCGTGGTCAACACGGGCATCGGCGGCAACCGCCTCCTGCTCGACGGCATCGGCCCGAGCGGCCTGTCGCGCTTTGCACGCGACGCGCTGGCGCAGAGCAGCGTGACCCACGTCATCGTGCTGATGGGCACCAATGACATCGGCCGCAGCGTGCTCGCGGGCCTGCCGGGCCTGGCGGTGGCGCCGCGCGACATGCCGACCGCCGAGCGCATCACCGAGGGGCTGGCCCAGCTGGTCAAGCAGGCGCGCGCCAAGGGTGTGAAGGTGCTGATCGGCACGGTGCCGCCGTTCAAGAACACGCCCTATTTCAACGAGGGCAACGAGGCCATGCGCAACGCCGTCAACCGGTGGATACGCAACCTGCAGGACGTCGACGGCGTGATCGACTTCGATGCCGCGCTGCGCGATCCGGCCGATCCGCAGGCGCTCAACCCGCAGTTCGACAAGGGCGACCACCTGCATCCCAACAAGGCCGGGCACGCGGCGATGAGCGCGGCCGTCGACCTGAAGGAACTGCAGGAGTGAGGGCTCGCGCGGCGTGAGGAGAGCGCCGTCGGAGGTCGTTGGGAGCCGTCGGCGTGCGAAACAGCTTTACACAAGACTTCGCGCCCCGCTTACAGGCGGTTCACATGGGCTCGGCAGCATGAAGGCTCCTCCAACAACTCATGAGGAGTCCTTCATGAAAACAATCGCATTGGCTTTTTCCATCGGCGCTGCTTCGCTGCTGTCGGTGGGTGCAATGACCGTTCCCACGACCGCGCAGGCCCAGCCTGTGGTCATCCAGGTCGCTCCGCCGCCGCCGCGCTTCGAACGCGTGCCGCCGCCGCGCCGCGGCTACGTGTGGGCGCCGGGCCACTATGAATGGCGTGGTGGCCGCCACGCCTGGGTGGGCGGCGTGTGGGTGCGCGAACGCCCGGGCTACGCCTACCGCGCGCCGGAGTGGCGCCAGGACGGCGGCCGCTGGCAGTACAGCGCCGGCCGCTGGGACCGTGACGGCGACGGCGTGCCGAACCGCTACGACCGCCGGCCGAACAACCCCTACCGCAACTGACGCTGCGACTGACACTGCAACTGGCGCCACAACTGGCGCCGCACCCCCGCGAAGTCCTCTAGCGAATGTCGACGAGCTCGAGGACTTCGTTGATGTGGAAGACACCGGTCAGGGAGCCGCCACGCGTCTGCACCTCGAAGCGCACGACGCGGCCCAGTTCGGGTGAGAACCAGGCATCGGCCCGGTAGTGGCCGTACTGGTTGCCCACCACGGCGCCCGCATTCGCGAAGCGCTGGGTGAAGCCCCGGTACTCGATGCGCACGACGTTCAGGTTGCGGCCCGCCACCGCGAGGGTGGTGTTGTCCGCCGCCACGGCGTTGAGGTCCATGTTCACGCGCATACCGCCGAGCACCGAGCTGTAGCGCGTGCTCCACACCGTCTTCTGCTTGAGGATTTCGCCGGCCCAGCCGCCGGGCGGCATCACCGCGTCGAACTCCCCGGCGATGGCGGTGGTGACGCCCACGACCTCGCCGCCGGGCTTTTCCACCCAGCCACCGTTGTTGAAGCTGAGCGCTCCGTCCGGGGGACTCGCGTCCGCGCGGTAGACGACCTGGCGCGACATGCCGGTCAGCCGGTCGAGCAGCCGGTACTCGACCACGCTCGGCCGCGCGACCGATGCGCCAGCGGATGACGCAGATGGGGGCAACGCCGCCATGCGCTCGACGGCCACCCGGCCGCGTGTCGGCAATTCGGCGATCCATGACGCGGGCATTGCCAGTTCCGCGGACCCCGTCACGATGGAAGCCGCGCTGACCAGCCCGGCCAGCCGACCCTGCGCGTCGAACAGGCCGGCGCCGCCCATGCCGGCCGCCGGTGCGGTGTTGAGCTGCAGGGCTTCCAATTGGCCCGCGTTGCCGCGCCGCAGCCCGGCCAGCATGCCGATGCCCAGCGTCAGTTCCCTGCCGCGGGGCGAACCCACGGTGTACAGCGGCATGCCGACCTGCAGCGAGCCCGCGGGCGCGAGGGCCAGGGGCGGGCCGGGGAGGTTGGGAACGCGAAGCTGGCAGAGGTCGCGCTCGGCGTCCGGAAACTCCAGCGTCGCGCCATAGCTCACGTTGTCGCGCTTGAGCGTCACGCTCGCGGCCTTGGCGAGCAGTTGGCAGCTTGTTACCGCGCTGCCCGTGCCGGTGGCCACGGCGGTGCCGACGGCGAGCACCTTGCCCTGGGCGTCGCTGGCCTGGAGCACCCAGACAGCGGGCGAGACACGGGCGAAGAGGGCGTCTGGCGCCAGTGGCGCCAGCTGTGTCAGCTGTGCCGGGGCCGAGGAGGCTTGGGCCGAAGCGTTGGAAATCGTCAGCGCCGTGAGGCCGACGGCGAGCGCGAAGGAAAGGGCGAGGTGCGGCAGGTGTCTCATCGATGGGCTTTGCAGGAGCGCCGAGCGGCTCCTGGGCGCCGGATGCTACACCCGCTTACATGCGCCCTGCCCTCAGCGGAAGACGACCGTGCGGTGCCCGTTCAGCACCACGCGGTGCTCGCTGTGCCATTTCACCGCGCGCGCCAGCACCTGGCTCTCGGTGTCGCGGCCGCGGGCCGTGAGGTCTTCGACCGTGTCGGTGTGGTCGGCGCGGGCCACGTCCTGCTCGATGATCGGCCCCTCGTCGAGGTCGGCCGTCACGTAGTGGGCGGTGGCACCGATGAGCTTCACGCCGCGGTCGTGCGCCTGGTAGTAAGGCTTGGCGCCCTTGAAGCTGGGCAGGAACGAATGGTGAATGTTGATGGCGCGCCCGGCCAGGTTGCGGCACAGGTCGTTGCTCAGGATCTGCATGTAGCGCGCCAGCACCACCAGCTCGGCGCCCTCGGCCTCGATGATCTCCAGCTCCTTGGCCTCGGCCTGCGCCTTGGTCGCGGCCGTCATCGGAATGTGATGGAAGGGCACGTTGTAGCTGGCGGCCAGCTGGTAGAAGTCGCGGTGGTTCGAGATGATGGCGCGCACGTCGATGGCCAGCAGCCCGCTCTTCCAGCGGAACAGCAGGTCGTTCAGGCAATGGCCTTCCTTGCTCACCAGGATCACCGTCTTCATCGGCTCGGCGGCGGCATGCAGCTGCAGGCTCATGCCGAAGCCTGCGGCAAAGCCCTTCAGTTCCTCGCGCAGCACCGCCTCGCTGTGCTCGACGCAGGCAAAGCGCACCCGCATGAAGAACAGGCCGGTGCCGTGGTCGTTGTACTGGGCGGCCTCTTCGATGTTGGCGCCGCGCTCGAGCAGGAAGCCCGACACGGCGTGCACGATGCCCGTCCGGTCGGGGCACGAGAGGGTGAGGATGTAGGCGGGTGAGGAAGGCGTAGTGGTCGTCATCAGGGGCGTGATTGTGGCAGGGGTGCCAGAATCGCGATTTTCGTCCACCACATACCCGCAGGAGCGAGACATGGCCCATCAGGACTTCAACATGGACAACCAGTGGTTGCCCTTTACCCCCAACCGTCATTTCCGAAAAGACCCGCGCGTCTTCGTCGCCGCCGACGGCATGGAGTTCACCACGCACGACGGCAAGAAAGTGATCGACGGCATCTCCTCGCTGTGGTGCGTGGGCGCGGGCCACAACCGCAAGCCCATCAACGAGGCCATCAAGAAGCAGCTCGACACGCTCGACTACGCCACCGCCTTCCAGGTGAGCAACGACCGCGCCTTCGAGGCCGCCGAGCGCATCGCCGCGCTCGCCCCGGGCGACCTGAACAAGGTGCTGTTCTGCAACTCGGGTTCGGAAGCCGCCGACACGTCGATGAAGGTGGCGCTGGCCTACCACCGCGCGCGCGGCGAGGGCCACCGCAACGTGTTCATCGGCCGCGAGAAGGGCTACCACGGCGTGGGCTTCGGCGGCATGTCGGTGGGCGGCATTCCGGGCAACCGCAAGGTGTTCGGCTCGGCCTTCCTGCCGCGCGTGGACCACATGCGCTTCATTCACGACCCGGTGAACCACGCCTACATCCACAACGAGGAACCGGTGTGGGCCGAAGACCCGCTGGTCGAGCTCGAGACGCGCATCCTGCCGCTGCACGACCCGAGCAACGTGGCCGCCATCATCGTGGAGCCGGTGGCCGGTTCGGCCGGCTGGTACCTGCCGCCCAAGGGCTACCTGAAGCGCCTGCGCGAAATCTGCGACAAGCACGGCATCCTGCTGATCTTCGACGAGGTCATCACCGGCTTCGGGCGCATGGGCAGCAACTTCGCGTCGGACTACTTCGGCGTGGTGCCCGACATGCTGAACTTCGCCAAGTGCGTGACCAACGGCGTGATTCCGCTGGGCGGCGTGATCTGCCGCGACAAGCTCTACGACGCGATGATGAAGACCGACGCGCCCGAGCACGTGGTCGAGTTCTTCCACGGCTACACCTACTCGGGCCATCCGGTGGCCTGCGCCGCCGCGGTCGCCACGCTCGACCTGTTCAAGCAGGAGCAGCTGTTCTCGCGCGCCGGCGAAATGGGCAAGGTGCTGGGCGACGCCTTCCACAGCGCGTTCAAGGGGCTGCCCAACGTCATCAGCATCCGCAGCCTGGGCCTTGCCGCGGCGGTGGAGCTCGCGCCCATCGCGGGCCTGCCGGGCAAGCGTGCCTACGACATCTTCCTGGACTGCTTCCACAAGGGCGCGCTGGTGCGCGCCGCGGGCGACGTGCTGGTCATCGCGCCGCCGTACATCGTCGAAAAGTCGCACATCGACACGCTGGTGAACACGCTGGCCGATTCCATCAAGGCGCACGCCTGAGCGGCTGAAAATCATGAACGGCGGGGAGCGACGGCGCGTCGCTCCCCGCCGTTTTTTTGTGCGCGATCCACCGGATCCGGTGGCTCCGGCATTGGGGTAGACCCCCTCAATTCCACCGGTTCTCGGGATTCCGACGGCGGGGCCCCCTCCCTAGCATCCAGTCGCTAAACGTAGCACTTTCGGTTTCGAAAAGTGCGGTTTTTCGAAAGGAGCTGCCATGCCTCGCGTCGTTCTTTCCGTCGGCGACCCCACGTCCCGGCGCCACCGCAATCGCCCCGCGCCCCATGCCGCGCCGAGGCTTGCGCTTGCCTTTGCGTTTTCCCTGGCCCTTGCGAGCGCGGTGCCGCTGGCGCGCGCCAACAACGTGGGCGAGAACACGTCGTGGCAGTTCCAGACCAGCACCGACAAGGTCAACCAGGCCGCGGTGCAGGACATGGTGCGCAAGCAGAAAAGCGGCTACTACGCGGCGCCGGTCTACAACACGAACATCGGGCGCCAGTACAACTGCAACGTCTCGGCCACCTCCACCGGCAACGACGGCAACAACAGCACGGTGGCCAACTCGCCGTCGAACGCGGGGGCGCGCTCCGACGCGTCGGGCAACGACAGCCGCACCGCCGTGGGCGCGCTCGGCGGCGCCACGGTGGGCACCTCGCAGGCCAACGCCGGCGCGGTCGGCTCGGCCGTCATCGGCGGCACCAGCACGCAGGTGCAGGGCGCGGCCAACCAGGCGCTGAACTCCACGCAAGGCAACGCCGGCGCGCAGACCGCCAGCGTGGGCGGCAGTTCGGCATGCGCGTTCGGCGTGCTCAATTGAACAGGGCACGCACCATGCACACCCCACGTTCCCTTTCCCTGGCCGCACTGGCCGCCGCGGCGGTTGCCGTGCTCGCCGGCTGCGTCGCCGCGCCGCAGCAGCGCTTCGCCCCGGGCGAAGCGCCCGTGGTGCTCGGCCCGGCGGTGCGCGACAACGTCACGCCCATGGAGGCGGTGCTCGCCTGCTACGCCGACCACGTCGCCGCCACGCGCCGCCCGCCCATCGTCATCGGCGTGGGCGACGTGAAGGACTACACCGGCAAGTACAGCATCAACGAAGGCAACGCCATCACGCAGGGCGGCGCGCTGATGGTGTATTCGGCGCTCGGCAAGCTCGGCGGCGCGGTGAGCATCGCCGAGCGCTTCGACCCCGTGATCGCCGAGCGCGAGCTCGCCTACGCCGACCGCCGGCAGCTCGGAGACGGGCGCGCCCACCAGGTGGGCGGACCCAACGGCGGGCAGAACGTGCCGTGGCTGCCGTACTTCGGCGGCACCATCAACAAGTCCGACTACTTCATCGTCGGCGGCATCACCGAGCTGAACTACAACATCAACTCCGGCGGCGCCGAGGTCGCGGTGAACCAGGTGGGCGTGAAGGCGCGCACCTTCAGCCAGTCGGTGAGCGTGGACCTGCGCATCGTCGACACCAAGTCGCTGATGGTGGTGCGCACGGTGAGCCTCACCAAGCAGTTCAACGGCTACGAAGTGGGCCTGAACGTGTTCCGCTTCTTCGGCAGCAAGCTGTACGACGTGGACATCGGCGCCAAGGGCCAGGAGCCGGTGCAGATGGGCGTGCGCGCCGCGCTCGAAGAAGGCGTGGTGCGGCTCATGGCGGCCGTGACGCAGGTCGACCACCGGCCCTGCATGACGATGCGCCCCGGCGGCGGCGAGCAGATTCCGATGGTGCCCGCCGCCGAGCTGCGCAAGGTCGACAACCCCACCGACGCCACCGTGGGCGGCGCTGCGGCGGCCTCGCCCGTGGCGCAGGGCAACGTGGCCGTCAACGCCACCGGCGCCGGCGGCGCGCGGCTCACGGGCAGCGCCACGCAGGTGGCCTTCGACTTCGGCGCCACCACGCTAGGAGGCAGCTCGCTCGCGCTGATCGACCAGATCGCAGGCGCCGCCAAGAAGGGCGCGACCGACATCGTGCTGGTGGCGCGCGACACCGAGAACTGGGACGCCCGCAAGCGCGACGAGCTCACCGACCAGCGCATTGCCGCCGTGACCTCGGCGCTGGCCAACCGCGGCGTGCCGCCGGGCGCCATCAGCGTCACCTGGCGGCCCGACGCGGCCGACACGTCGATCCACCGCGACGGCCCGGGCCTGCAGGAGATCGCCAAGCTGCGCGTGGGCAGCCCGGTGGTGGGCGCCGCGCCTGCTGCCTCGTCTGCATCTTCTACAGCTTCCTCTTCCACCGCTTCCCCCACCGCTTCCCCCTCCGCTTCCGCCTCGTCGCCAGACGCATCCGCCAAGGGCGGTTGAACCCGCGCAGGCATTCCAGTTTTTCACCCCGTCCGTTTCCTCATATCCAGGAGTCACGCAATGAAAGCACGCAAGATCCAAAGCCGGGCCGCACGCGCGCCCATGTTCAGCCGCAGCCGCATCGGCTCGGCCGTGGCGATGGCGTTGATTGCCAGCAGCGGCGCGCAGGCCGCCGAGACCTCGGTCGACGCCGCCTACCACGGCACGGTAACCGGTACGCCGACGGTGAACTCGGGCAACACCAACGCAGCCAACGTGACGGCCACCGTCACCAGCGCCACCGTCGGCACCACCTCGGTCGGCACGCCGGGCGTGCCCAACCCCGTGGCCGCCGCCACCGCCGGCAACCTGGTCGGCGCCACCGCCACGGGCAACAGCTTCGCCAACGCGATCCAGCCGCTGACGCCGCTGCCGGTGGACAACGCCGCGACGCTGGGCGTGTCTTCGAACACCGGCGTCATCAACGCCAACGTGATCGACACCCACCTGCTGCAGGAGTCGGCCGTGCTGCAAAGCGGCAGCGTGGTGAACGCGGACAACACCATCTCGGCATCGACCACGCTCAACCGCGGCAGCTCGGTGGTGTCGGGCACGGCCTCGGCCAGCGGCGCGGCGCAAGCCGGCACCTCGGTGCTGACCTACCCGGCGGGCGTGCCGCTGTTCGACGCCAAGGGCAACATCGTGGTGACCACGCTGCAGTCGGCCACCGGCGCCAGCTCGGGCGCGCTGGTGCAGAACAGCCTGGTCGACCTGGTGCTGACGACCAACACGCTCAGCCCCCTGACCGTGCAGGCGGCGCTCGACCGCAACTCGATTTCCGCCGTGCTCAAGGCCAACACCGCGACCAACACGGCCGAGATCCAGCCGGGCGGCGCGCCCGCCTTCGCGGGCTCGGCGGTGGTCGCCAACCTGCAGGCGAACGGCAACGGCATCGTCGGTGTCATGCACCAGGCAATCAACGATAAGTCGGTGGTGCTGGGCATCGTGAGCGGCGCGCCTGCGGGTGGCGCCAACACGCTGACGGGGTCGCTGTCGGTGCAGGGCAACGTGATTTCCAGCGCGGCCACCGGCAACGAGGCGCTGGGCGCCACCGCCGGCACGGCGGGCAACCGCATCGTGGTCGACGGCGTGAGCGTGGCGGGCTCGGGCACCGCGGCCACGGCGGCCAACAACAGCACGCACAACGGCGTGGGCCTGACCAGCAGCGTGAACGCCGACCTGGCCATCCTCAACAGCCAGGGCAACCTCGGCGTGACGACGTTCGCGCAAACCAAGGGCGCTGCCATCTTGGCGGGCGTGCAGTCGAGCCAGGGCGCGCCTGTGACGCTCGTGGGCAACAGCATCACGGCCGACGCCACCGGCAACACCGCGTCGAGCGCCATTTCCACGGGCGGCAACGCGGCCTCGTTCGGCGGCACCGCCGCCGTGGCGAACCAGCAGGCCAACTACCAGGCGCCGCTGACGGCCTACGTCATGCCCTCGGTCATCGCCGCGCAGACCGGCGAGGCACCGGTGGGCACCGGCGGCACCAACGGCGCCGCGGTCAAGGTGTCGGGCAACACCGTGGCCGCCACGGCGCAGGGCAACCAGGTGACGCAGGGGCTGTCGCTGGCGGCCGGCACCGTGGCCCTGGGCAACGGCAACGCGCTGCTTTCGGGTGGTGCTGCTTCCGACGGCCGCGTCTCCGCCGGCGGCGCGGCCACGCTGAGCAACCTGCAGGGCCTGTACGACGGCGGCGTGGCGGCCATCAACCAGGGCTCGCAGGTCTGGCTGACTGCCAACGGCGGCGGCGCACCCGTGGCGGACAGCACGCTGTCGCTCACCCTCAACCGGCAGGAAGCAGTGGCGCTGGGCAACGGCGCGACCAACACGCTCACGCTGTCGGGCAACGCGGTGGGCACCGGCGCGGGCATCGCGAGCGTGCAGACGGCCGACGCCAACTCGGGCGTCGGCGCGGGGCTGTCCACCCCCGAGGCACGCATCGCGGTGAACGGCAACCTGCAGGGCGGCTCTGCCTCGCTCACCGACAACCTGCAGCGCGCCATCGCCTACGGCAACACGGCGGGCAACAGCCTGGGCGTGACGGCGGGCAACGTGAGCGCCACGCCGGCAGCCGGCGCGGCCTCCAGCGTGTCGGTCAACCTTGCGAGCGGGCTGCCGTTCGACAACAACGCCGCGGCATTGCCCACGGTGCGCGCGGCCTACGGCGTGCTCAACGACCAGTCGGTGGCAACCAACATCAACACCGCCGCCGTCGGGTCCAACACGCTCTCGGTGACCGTGGCCGGCAGCGTGTCCGACGCCGGCGTGGCGAACGACCGCAACGCCCTGGTGGCCGCCACCTACGGCAACGACGCGGCCAGCGGCGTGACGCTGAACATCAACAACCTGAGCGGCGCGAACGCCTCGGTGGCCAACGTCACCAACACGCAGGCGGTGGCGGGCAACGGCACTGTCATCTCGGCCAGGGCCGAAGGCGGCACGGTGGTGCGCACCGCGGTCACGGGCGCGCTCACCGACAGCACCGTGTCGAGCTCGGGCAACACGGCGCAGGCACTGGCCTACGGCAGCCGCGCCACGGGCAACACCGTGGCGGTGAAGGGCAACACCATCGACACCGCCGGCTTCGGGCTGACGGGCGCCACGCTCACGGGCACCACGCTGAACACCAACGCGGCCTTCAGCGTGCAGAACGCGCAGTCGGGCCAGGGCGAGGTCCTGGCGATGCGCACCGGCGGGCCCGAAGTGCGCACCACGGTCGACGGCAACATCGCCGGCTCGAAGGTGGACGCCAGCGGCAACACCACGGTGGCCGGCGCCACCAGCAACAGCGCGGCCAACGGCGTGAGCGTGGACGGCGTCGGCGTCGCCACCACCACCGCGGTGCAGAACCTGCAGCTCACCAGCGCCTCGGTCACGTCGCAGACCGGGCAGGAATCCGGCGGTCTCGCCAACAAGGACGGCGTGCAGGTGGTGCTCGGCGGGGCGAGCCTGCAGGACTCGAAGGTCAGCGTCGACGGCAATGCCGCCGCCGGCTCGGCCACCGGCAACGCCGCGGCCAACCGCATCGACGTGAAGGGCAACAGCGTGGCGGTGGGCAACGGGTTGCCCATTGGCGGCGCGGCCAGCATCGGCGGCGTGGCGGGCGCGGTGGCGGACCACGCGCTGTCGAACATCCAGCTGGTGACCGGCACCACGGTGTCTTCGAAGGTGGCGGCGGCCTTCGGCGTGGACACCATGCCCGGCGCGGCCATCGGCGGCGCGACGCTGAGCGTGTCGAACAACGCGCAAAGCGCCAAGGCCGTGGCCAACACCGCGAGCAACGCGGTGTCGCTGGCCGGCACCGACGTCGCGGCCCGCTCCGCGCTGCTGTCCGCGCAGGGCAGCGCGGCGGCGGTGGTGTCGCGCTCGTTCACGCAGGCCTTCGCGCCGGCGTCCGTGTCGGGCTCGTCGGTGAGCATCGCCAAGAACAGCAACACCGCGCTCGGCGTGATCAACGACGTGAGCAACACGGTGGCGGTGGCGGGCGGCACCTCGGGCGCGGGCGGCTTCGGCATTCCGGCGGTCGTGCTGCAAGGGCCTGTGCCCGGCGCCAGCCTTGCCATCGGCGGCCAGGTGCTGGCGAACATCCAGTCGGCCGGCGGTTCGGTCACCACCACGGCGGACACCGCGCTCTACAACGAAGACCGTGCGGCGCCCGCCAACGCGGGGCTGGTGAACAGCAGCTTTGCCATCACGGGCAACGCGACCTACGCGGAGGCCTCGGCCAACCGCGCGACCAACGCGGCGTCGCTGAGCGGCGGCGCCTCGCAGTCGGCCACCGTCGCGGTGCTGAACGCGCAGGACAGCAACGCGGTGGTCAGCGCCAGCGGCAACAGCGTGGCCCGGCTGACGCTCACCGGCGCCAACGCGCTGAACGGCAGCAGCGCCACCTTGCAGGGCAACAGCAACACCGTGGCCGCCACCGGCAGCGCCGCGACCAACAGCATCGACGTGAAGGGCAACACCCTGAGCGGCGGCCTGCTGCCGACGGCCGCGGCCACCGCGCTGCCGGGCTCGCAGGTGCTGGTGCTGGCCGACCAGGCGCTGGCCAACGTGCAGCAGGGCACCGGCGCGGTGTCGGCCACGGCGACCGGCAGCGTGGGCGTCGACACCGCCGCGCTGTCGTCGGTGAGCGGCTCGACGCTGAACGTGTCCGGCAACAGCCAGAGCGCCAAGGCGGTGGCCAACACCGCGCTCAACAGCGTGGCGCTGGCCGGGGCGAACGTGGGAGCGCGCTCGGCGCTGCAGTCGTCGCAGTCGGGCACGGCACCGGTCACGGCGTCGTCCACGCTCGAGCTGTTCGCGCCGGCCGCGTCGCGGGACTCGACGGTGCGCCTTTCGGGCAACAGCAACACCGCGCTGGCCGTGACCAACGACGCGACCAACACGCTGGGCGTGAGCGCGGCCAACACGCAGCCGCTCGGCAGCGCGGGCTCGGCCACGCTGGACACCGGCGCGGGCCTTGTCACAGCCACCGGCGACCATGTGCTGTCGAACCGCCAGACGGTCGGCAACCCCGCCGCCACGGTCAGCAGCACGGCCGCAACGACGATCTACAACGACGACCGCGCCGTGGCCGGCACGCAGGGGCTGAACAACGGCGCCGTCACGGTGTCGGGCAACAGCACCTTCGCCGAGGCCTCGGCCAACCGCGCGACCAACACGCTGACGGTGGCGAGCGGCGCAACGCAGGGCGCCAGCGCCGGCATCGCGAACGTGCAGCAAAGCGCAGCGGGCGTGACGGCTTCGGCCACCACGGCAGCGGGCGTGACGCTCGCGGGCCCGGCGCCGCTGAACGGCGGCAGTGTTTCCATCGACGGCAACACCACCGCCGCCCTGGCGCGCGGCAACGCGGCGACCAACGTGCTCGAGTCCAGCGGCGGCAGCGGCTACGGCGCGGCGGCCACGGTGGGTTCGTCGAGCCTGGGCGGGCCGCTGGCGCTGAACGTGGGGGCGAGCGCGGCGGTGCTGAACAGCCAGGTCAACAGCGGCGCGGTGTCGGCAAGCAGCACGGGCGGCAGCTACCAGGTGGCGCTGAACGGCACGGGCGCAGGCGTGTCGGGCGGCACGGTCGGTGTCACGGGCAACACGCTGGCCGCGCAGGCGGTCGGCAACAGCGCGACCAACCGCGTGACCCAGACCGCGTTGAACACCGGCACGCCGAGCGCGGCCATCGGCAACTACCAGGTCAACACCGGCGCGGTGACGGCCACGGTGACGAGCGTGAACTTCGGGGTTGGCATCTCGGGGGCGGTGGGCAACAGCACGCTGCGTACCACGGGCAACCAGATCACCGCATCGGCCACCGGCAACTCGGCGGTGTCGACGATCTCGGCGCGCTGAGCGGCAGCCGCTTCGCCAAGCCGCGGGTCTTCGGGCCCGCGGCTTTTTTCATGGGGCTCAGCTTTTGGGTTGCGCTGCGGGTTGCGCTTTGACCGGGCGCTTGAGCTCGGCGCAGTAGTCCTTCTCGGGCAGCGGCGGCGTGCGCCACGTCTTGTCGTATTCGCCGGGCACCACCTCGGCGGTGGCCGGTGCCGCCATGAGGCGCACGGTGGCGACCTTGATGTCGTCGGGCAGGTGCTGCGGCACGCCCAGCGTGCGCACCACGTGGCCCGCTCCGGCGATCAGCAGCACGGTCTGCCCCGGCTTGCGCGCCTTGACGATGGCTTGCGCCATCGCACGGTCGCGCCCGACCTGGATGCGCGTCATCGGTAGGATCTGCGACTCGGGCAGCATCCGGCAGTGGCCTTCGCGCACGGCCTCCTGCTGCGCGGTGTAGGCCTCGCCGCTGAGCTGGGCGTCGAGCGAGACGTCGGCCATGGCGTCTTTCATGCGGGCCCGCGGCAGGTTGGCGCCGACCACCGGCACGCCGGCGCGCACGGCGGCCATCACCGCCGGGCCGTAGCTGGCCCAGGGCCAGGCCTTGTCGCTCCAGTCGAGCGCGGCCTGCACCTGCGCCTCGGTGGCGGTGGGCGCCACATGGGCGGTGCCGCGGCCTTCTTCGGCCATCTCGAGCGCCAGCGCGGCGAGCTGGCCGCGCGTGGCGAGCGCCTCGACGGCTTCGCGCTCGATCACGTGGTGCTCGGGGGCGTCGTGCTGTTCGCCGAGCAGCAGGGCGTCGACGGGCTGCAGCGCGGCGATGCGGCGCGCTATCGGAGCGTTGGGAGCATCTGGCGCATCAGCGCCCGGCTGGAAAACGCCGCAGCCCGCGATGGCAGCCACGGCGGCGACCGCCAGCAAGGGGAACAGGAACCGGGGAGCCCGAGCGGGCCAGTGTGAAGGAGGCATCGCGCCATACTATGCTCGCCGCGCGCGCCTGCCGTGCCGTCCAAATCCGCTTCTTGCTGTCCGACCTGTCCGCGCTGTTCGCTGTTGGCGAGACCCCGCTTCCTTCTGTTTTCTTCTGTTCGTGTCTTCCCGTTTCATTGTTCGCGTGCTGGCCACGCTGTTGCTGGCGCTGGCCGCCGCGGGCGTGTGCCTAGCGCTTCGCACGCCGCTGCCCTGGATGATCGGTCCGCTGCTCGCGGTGTCGCTGGCCTCGATCGCCGGCGCGCCCACGGCCAGCCACACGCCGCTGCGCAACGCGGGGCAATGGACCATCGGCACCGCGCTGGGCCTGTACTTCACGCCGCACGTGGTGTCGCTGGTGGCCGGCGTGTGGTGGGCGATCTTGCTGGCCATCGCATGGGCGCTGCTGCTGGGCTGGGGTTTCGGGCGCTGGCTGCACGGCATGCACGCCGCGCGCATGCCGCATGTGCCGGCGAAATCCATGAGAGCCACGACTTACTTCGCGGGCGCCATCGGCGGTGCCTCGGAGATGACGCTGATGGCCGAATCGGCCGGCGCGCGCACCGACCTCGTGGCCGCCGCGCACAGCCTGCGGCTGGTGGTGGTGACGGTGACGATTCCGTTCGCCATGCAGTGGAGCGGCCTGCACGGCCTGGAAATCAACCCGCCCGGTGCGCGCGAAGTGAACCTGGGCGGCCTGGCGCTGCTGGCGGTGGCGACCGGCGTCGGCGGCCTCGCGATGCGCGCGCTGAAGCGCACCAACCCCTGGTTCATGGGGCCGCTGCTGGTGGCCATGGGCTTCACGGTGGCGGGGGTGTCGCTGTCGGCGGTGCCGGGCTGGATGTCGAACACCGCGCAGCTGGTGATCGCGGTGAGCCTGGGCGTGCGCTTCAGCCGCGAGTTCCTGCACACCGCGCCGCGCTGGCTGGGTTCGGTCACGCTGGGCACCGTCGGCATGCTGGTGTTGTGCGGCGGCGTGGCCTGGCTGCTGGCCTGGGCCACGGGGCTTCACCCGGCCACGATGATCCTGGGCACCTCGCCGGGCGGCATCGCCGAGATGTCGATCACGGCCAAGGTGCTGCAGCTGGGCGTGCCGGTGGTCACCGCGTTTCAGGTGTGCCGGCTGGTGGCGGTGTTGCTGCTGGTGGGGCCGATGTTCAAGTGGATCTACCGCTGAAGACGGCGCGTTGAATGCAAAAAGCGCCCCGCGGGGCGCTTTTTGTTGCCGGAAGTTTTGCCGGAAGAGGACCGGAACGCGTGAACTGGAACCGGTCAGTGGCTCAGTGCACCAGCACCGGCGTGTGGGCCAGCTCGGCGTAGCCTTCGAGCGTGTCTTCCACTTCTTCCTGGGTGGGGGTGTTGAGCTGCCAGGCCGCGATCTGCTGCTGGAACAGTTCGGCCCAGGAGCCGTCGAGGTACACCTCCTTGCCCGAGCGCTTGTCCACGATTTCGAAGCCGTGGCGCTCCAGGACCGGCACATTGGGCTGTGCCGGCTCGTCGCCTTCATGGGGCTGCACGTGCACGACGACGAAAGACTCCGAGTCATAAAGCATGTTCATGGCGGGCCCTGTAAGGATGTCGATGGCGTTCATGGGGGTTAGATAGCAATCAACGCGCCAGTTTCAAGACAGGTTGTCCTTTTGTAGAACCAACGGGTTAATTTCTGCTTTTGACCTCGATGATGTGACTTTGTCCTCAGTTCGTGGGCCCCGCAGGCAGGGATTCGCGCAATTCCATGTCGGCGAAGTCGCCGTTGGGCTGTGTCTGTTTGATCCGTACGGGCAGGTAGCCCAATGCCGGTGCGAGCCAGACCTCGAGCTTCACGTCGAAGTCTTTTCGCGGGCTGCGCGTGAGCTTGCGCACGGTGTATTCGCCGGCCTGCACGGTCACTTTTTCTTCGTTCTCGATGTTGAACACCCAGGTGCCGGCCTCGCGCGTGCCGGCGGTCTGCACGGTGATCTGGCTGCCGCCGGGGTAGCGTGCCGGGTCGCCCGCCAGCAGGCCGCCGAGCTGCATCACCACGCTCAGCCGGTCTTGCGCGCCGGGCAGCAGCGGCACCGGCGGGGCGTTGTTGCTGAAGACGATCTGGCCCTGCTCGCGCGCGAAATGCGCCGCCACTTCGCCCTTGCGGCTCTCCGAATAGCGCTCGGGCTCGATGCCCGAGGGGCCGATGCGCCCCGCGCTGTGCTGGCTGAGGATGGTGGCGAACAACAGCTTGAGCGTGAGCCGCGCGTCGTAGGTGCTGCCGTCCTGAAGCCATTCGAGCGTGCCGAACACGCCCTGCATCGGCGAGGCGCCGCGCTGGCCGGTGGCCGCGAACGACAGCTTGACCGAGCCCGGGATGCGCAACGACTGCGTGCCGGCGATGTTGCCGGAGGTGGGGCTCGCGGCGCCGGCGGTGCTGCCGGGCGAGCCGTCGCCTGTGCCGCCGGCCGCCGTGGTCGCGCCGGCAGCACCGCCAGCACCGCCAGCTGCGGCGCTGGCGGGCGCTTCGGGTGCGCTTGCTCCTGAATCGGGAGCGGCCTGCGCCGTCAGGTCGGGCGTGTCCGGCGGGGCGGGCATGGACGCGTCGGGTGCCGGCTCCGGCGTGGGCGCGACCTGGGGGGCTTGGGTGGGCTGCGGCTTTGGCTTGGGCACCGAGGGCGCGCGCGGGCGACGCGGCTTCGGTGGCGCTGCCGGCCGGGCTTCCACCGGCGTGGCCGCGGGTGCTGCTGCGGCTTTTTCGGCCGCCGGCGGCGCGATCACGATGGTCCGGGTGATGAACTTGTTCGCCAGCGGCGAGGGCTCCGGGCCCATCGCCATCGGCGCCAGTCCCAGCAACAGCAGGTGCGCCAGCGCCACCACCAGCGTCAGCCCGGCCAGCGCCCGCCACGGGGGGCGCGCCGGCAGGCCGGCGGACAGCGAGGGGGGAGCGACGGACGTCGGCATCGGTGTGTGGAGTGGGGTGCTGGCGCGGAGGTTCACCAAGACCACCTCGGTACACTGCCGCCCGTTCAACCAGTTTAAGTGGGAGCGGCGCGCGGCCTGGTGCCGGCGCGGCGTCTTCCCCGCGGATCCCCGCGCATTCTCCCCACGCATTCACGCAGGCACGCACCGCATCATGAAACTCGCCACCCTGAAGGACGGCTCGCGCGACGGCCAGCTCGTCGTTGTCTCGCGCGACCTCACGCTCGCCCACTACGCCACCGGCATCGCCAGCCGGCTGCAGCAGGTGCTGGACGACTGGGGCTTCATGAGCCCGCAGCTGCAGGACCTGTACGACGCCCTGAACACCGGCCGCGCGCGCCACGCCTTTCCCTTCGACCCGGCCATGTGCATGGCCCCGCTGCCGCGCGCCTACCAGTGGGCCGACGGCTCGGCCTACCTGAACCATGTGGAGCTGGTGCGCAAGGCGCGCAACGCCGAGGTGCCCGAGAGCTTCTATCAAGACCCGCTGATGTACCAGGGCGGCAGCGACGACTTCCTCGGCCCGACCGACGACGTCATCGTGCCCAGCGAGGCCATGGGCATCGACTTCGAGGCCGAGATCGCCGTCGTCACCGGCGACGTGCGCATGGGCGCCACGCCCGAGCAGGCGCTGGAGGGCATCCGCCTGGTCATGCTGGCCAACGACGTGAGCCTGCGCAACCTTATCCCGGCCGAACTGGCCAAGGGCTTCGGCTTTTTCCAGAGCAAGCCCGCCACCGCCTTCAGCCCCGTGGCCGTGACCCTCGACGAACTCGGCGACGCCTGGCAGAAGGGCCGCGTGCACCTCGCGCTGCACAGCAGCTGGAACGGCCGCAAGGTCGGCATGTGCGACGCCGGCCCCGAGATGACCTTTCACTTCGGCCAGCTCATCGCCCACATCGCCAAGACGCGCAACGTGCGCGCCGGCAGCATCGTGGGCAGCGGCACCGTGAGCAACAAGGGCGTGGAAAAGAACGGCCACACCGACTGGCCCAAGGGCTACTCGTGCATCGCCGAGAAGCGCTGCATCGAGACCATCCAGGACGGCCAGCCGTCCACCGAGTTCATGAAGTTCGGCGACACGATCCGCATCGAGATGAAGGGGCTGGATGGGCGCTCGCTGTTCGGGGCGATCGACCAGGAGATCGTGTCGACCGGTGGACGGCCGAAGGAGGCGCCGGTGTCGTTGGTGAAGGCGCAGGGGAACGAGGGAGAGGCGGCCAAGGGCTGACGTTTTTGACCCTATGAGGTCAAAAACCTAGGTTTGATGGCGATGACGGCAGGTTTTGACCTCATAAGGTCAAAAACTTGAATTTGACCCCATAAGAGCAAATGCACTTGATTTGCTTAATTTGAGAGCAATAATGTTCTCATAAGGTCAAATTATGCTGCTCGCCCCTGACGTTCTCCCCGAATTGGCCACGCGACTCACGGCCGAGCGCAAACGCCAAGGCCTGTCGCGCGAACAGGCCGCGTCGGTATGCGGCGTCAGCCCGTCTTTCATTCGGGACGCGGAAAGCGACCCGGGCCGTTGCTCGGTATTGAAGCTGTTGCTCTTGGCGACCGGCCTGGGGCTGAAGGTCAGCCTCGACGGTTGGCAACAAGACGGCGGAGCGAGCGCCCGATGATCAGGCTGCGCATCTGGGCCAACGCCCGCCCGATGGGGTGGTTCGGTCATGCCGCCGCCGAGTACTTCTTCGAATACGACGCCCAATGGCTGGAACAGCCGGGCCACTACGCGCTGGCGCCGCAGTTTGGCCTGACGGCGGAGCGCTACACCGGCCACGCGGTCCGGTCTTTCTTCGAGAACCTGCTGCCTGAGGCCGAGGCGCTCGAGGACATCGTCAGCGCCATTCACTTGCGCGGCGCCTCGTCTTTCGAATTGCTGGGGCGCTTGGGCGCGGAGCTTCCCGGCGTGCTTTCGTTGCTGCCGTCCGAAGCACGGCCGGTGCCGGCGCAGGAATACCGCGCGTTGCCGTTCGAGGTGCTGAGCCGCCGGCTGGCGGAGCGGGACCACACGCCGCTGCTCCTGTCCAATGCCGAGGCGACCATGTCCCTGGCCGGCGCGCAAGACAAGGTCGGCCTGCGCTTCGATCCCGCGGCCCAGCGGCTGAGCGACAGTGTCGGTCATTCGCCGACCACGCACATCCTCAAGCCGGACACGCGCCAGGCGCGCTACCAGCCCAGCGCGATCAACGAATTTGCCTGCATGAAGCTGGCCCGCGCGCTTCGCCTGCCGGTGCCTGACGTCTGGTTGCTGCGGATACCGGAGGCGGCCTATGTGGTCGAGCGCTACGACCGTCTCATGGCGGCCGGCAACATCGTGAGCCTTCACCAGATCGACGGCTGCCAGCTGCTGGGCCATGGCGCGGGCTGGAAGTACCAGCGCGCGGGGGGACTGGTGAGCGTTCCCTTGCTGGTCAAGGCCTTGCGCGGCATTGGCGTGCGCGGCATCGACCTGCTGCGGTTCCAGCGCTGGGTGATGTTCAATTACCTGATCGGCAACTCGGACGCGCACGCCAAGAACGTGTCGGTGCTGGTCGACGACAAGGGCTACGGCCTCGCGCCTTTCTATGACCTGCTGTGCGTGCGCGCATACGGAGATACCGGCCTGGCGCTGTTCATCGGCGACGAGGAAACCTTCGATGCCGTGGGCCGCCATTCGTGGGAAGCGCTGTGCGAAGACTGTGGCTTTCGCCTGCCCGAAACGCTGGCCGAGTTCGCAAAGATGGCACGGGCGCTGTTGCCCGCGTGGGGCAAGGTCCGCGACGCGCTGGACAAGTCGCACGCGCCGAACGACGCCGAGCTGCATGTGCTCGAAAGAATGACGCATGTGTTCGAACTGCATGTTCGAAACGCGCTGTCGATGACCGCCACCTGATCGGTACCAGGCCGCAGCCGCAACTAGGCGACCGCCCCCCGCAGCAACTCCTTCTGCGACCGTATCCCCAACCGCCGGAACGCCCGGTACTGATGCGTGCGCACCGTCGTCAGCTCCACCCCCATTCCCCGCGCCGCCTCCTTCGCCGTCCGGCCGGCCATCAGGTGCCCGATGACCTCGCGCTCGCGAAGGCTCAACGTGAGCAGGCGCGAGGCAAGGGCCGGCTCCACGGCTTCGCGCACGGCCACCGCGCTGCGCCCATGCGCCGCGGTGGCATCGGCCAGCAGGGTGGCGTGCGATTCGATCAGCGCGAAGTCCTGCGCGCCGAACTCCGGCTGCGCCAGGCTGCGGTAGAAGCTCACGGCCACGCGCTGCCCGGTCGGCAGCAGCAACAGCACCGACGCGCGTTCGCGGATGCCCACGTCGCCGTAGCAGGCCGCGCGGTAGGCCGGGTCGGCCACCTCGTCGGCGCGCTGGTGGCCGAGCCACAGCTGCGCGCGCGGCGGCAGCTTGCGCGCGGCGAGCCAGGCCATGTTGGGGTCGAGCAGGTCGAAGCGCTGGGCCACGTAGCGCTCCGACGTGCGCTCGGCCGTGCTGCCGTAGCTGCTGGCGGCCGACACCGCCTCGATGCGGCCCGCGGCGCTCACCGCGAACACGGTGCAGAAGGTGACGGGCATCACCCGCTGCATCGCCTTCAGGTAGCTGGTGGCCAGGTGCGCGGTGCCCACGCCGGACAGCACGTCGCCGACCACGGCGGCCGCCAGCGGGGTGTCGGTGGGGTGGATGCGCCAGCGTCTCATGCGGTGCTCATGCGGGTTGGAATCGGACGATCAAGGGTAAATACCTCGTACGAAGTTATGACATTGACGCGGCCCGCGCATCGGGACAATCCCGTCGCATGACGAACCCTCCCGCAGCCGCCCCGGGCGATGCCGCCAGCGGCCCCGTGCCGCCGCCGGCCAGTGCCACCGAACTGCCGCCCTCGGTCGGCGCCTTCCACTACACCCGCTACAAGCCCTGGACGCCGCCGCTGGAGCAAGTCGACCCTGGCGAACACGGTGAGCTGCGCGGCGTCGAGCCCGGCCGCCACCCGGTGGTGATCGCCGGCGGCGGCCCGGTCGGCATGGCGCTGGCGCTGGGCCTGGCCAACCACGGCGTGCGCTGCGTGATCCTCGAGGCCGACGACACGGTGTGCGTGGGCAGCCGCGCGGCCTGCATCTCGCGGCGCAGCCTGGAGATCATGGAGCGCCTGGGCGTGCTGCCCGGCTTCATGGGCAAGGGGTTGCCGTGGAGCGTGGGGCGCAGCTTCTACAAGACGGCCGAGGTGTTCCGCTTCGAGATGCCGACCGACGCTCAGCAGAAGCTGCCGCCCATGATCAACCTCGAGCAGTACTACGCCGAGCATTACCTGCTGGAAGAAATCTTCCGCCGCAACGAGGCCACGCCGGGGCTCATCGACATCCGCTGGGGCACCGAGCTCACCGGCCTTGCGCAGGACGAAGACGGCGTGACGCTCGACGTGCGCAACCCCGAGGGCGCCTACCGGCTGCATGGCCAGTGGCTCGCGGCCTGCGACGGCGGCCAGAGCTTCGTGCGCAAGGCGATGGGGCTCGCGCTGGAAGGCACGGGCTACGAAGGCCGCTACGTGATCATCGACATCGAGCTGCGCAGCGGCCACCCGACCGAGCGCCGCGCCTGGTTCGACCCGCCGTGGAACCCCGGCTCGACCGTGCTCATGCACCGCCAGCCCGACGACATCTGGCGCATCGACTACCAGCTGCGCCCCGGCCAGAGCACCGAAGAGGCGCTGCAGCCGCCGGCCGTGGCCGAGTTCGTGCAGCGCCACCTCGACGCCATCGGCGAAGGCCACCTGCCGTGGAAGACGGTGTGGACCTCGGTGTACCGCGCCGGCGCGATGACGCTCGACAGCTATCGCCACGCCCGCGTGCTGTTCGCGGGCAACGCGGCGCATGCAATGCCGATCTTCGGCGTGCGCGGGCTCAACTCGGGCTTCGACGACGCGGACAACCTGGGCTGGAAGCTGGCCCTCGTGGCCAAGGGCGTGTCGGACGCGGCGCTGCTGGACTCGTACTCGCAGGAGCGCATCGCGGCCTTCCACGTCAACGCCGAGAACGCGATGCGCAGCACCGAGTTCATGTCGCCGCCCTCGCGCGGCTTCGACCTGCTGCGCGAGGCGGCGCTGTCGCTGTCGGAGGCGCACCGCGGCATCGCGCAGCTCATCAACCCGCGCCAGACGCAGGCGGTGCGCTATGCCGATTCGCCGCTGTCGAGCGACGGCGACACCTTGCCCGCCGGCCCGCTGCCGGGCGAGGTGATGCCCGAGCAGCCGCTCGAACGCGGCCACCTCACGGACCTGGTCGCGCCGGCTTTCACGCTGCTGGTGCTGCGGCCCGAGCTGGCGTCGCCGCCGGCGGCGGACCTTGCCGCGGCACGCGACGGCGCGTTGCCCTTCGCCGTGCGCACGGTCGCCAGCCCCGGCACCGAGGCGGCGGACGCGCACGCATCGCCTGCTGTCTTCGCCGCGCTCGGCGCGCAGGACGGTGCCGTCTACCTGCTGCGCCCTGACGGCCACGTGGCCGCGCGCTGGCACCGCCTGCCGGCCGGCGCCCTGCAACCTGCGCTGGCACGCGCAGCGGCCGCGCGCCTGGAGACCCTGGCATGAGCACCACACCCCTGCAACCGTCGCATCCCCTTCACCCGGACGCCCGCGACCGCCTCTATGCCGAGTGCGCGCGCGCCATCAGCGAAGCCGGCGTGGAGCGCGAATCGCTGTTCCTCGCGCGCCTGGCGCTGCTGCTGTTCGAGCAGGTCGGCGACGAGGCGCGCTGCCGCGCCGCGCTGGCCGACGCGCTGCACGCGCTGCCCGTACCATCCCTGTCCGCTTTCGAATTACAAACTGGAGACTGATCCATGGATCGCCGCACCCTTCTCGCCACGCTCGCCTCCGGCGCCGCCGTGGCCGCCTCGCCCTTCGCCCATGCGCAGGAGTACCCCCAGCAGCTCATCAAGTGGGTCGTGCCCTACCCGGCGGGCGGCGGCACCGACGTGATCGCGCGCGTGCTGGCCGAATCGATGCGCCAGACGCTGGGCCAGCAGATCGTGGTCGACAACCGCCCCGGCGCCTCGACCAACATCGGCGCCGACCTGGTCGCCAAGAGCAAGCCCGACGGCTACACCATCCTGTCGGCCGACAACGCGGTGCTGGCCTTCAACGAGCACCTGTTCAGCAAGCTGCCGTTCAGCCCGGAAAAGGACTTCACCTACATCGGCGCGATCGGCAAGTTTCCGCTGGCGCTGGTGGTGCACCCCGACTTTCCGGCCAAGACCTTCAAGGAGTTCCTGGCCTACGTGAAGGCCAACCCCGGCAAGGTGAACTACGCGTCGCCGGGCAACGGCTCGCCGCACCACCTGGCCATGGAAATGTTCAAGGTGCGCACCGGCACCTTCATCACCCACATTCCGTACCGCGGCGCCGCGCCGGCCATGGCCGACGTGATGGGCGGGCAGGTGCCGTGCATGTTCCTCGACCTGGCCTCGGGCCTGTCGATCATGCAGAGCAACAAGGTGCGGGTGCTGGCCATCGGCTCGGGCGCGCGCAGCAAGCTGCTGCCCAACGTGCCGACGCTGGCCGAAGTGGGCGTGCCCAACACGGAGGTGTTCGCGTTCCAGGGCATCCTGGGCCCGGCCAACCTGTCGCCCGCGGTGGTGACCAAGCTCAACGGCGACCTGAACAAGGCCTTCGGCACGCCCACCGTGCAGAAGCGCTTCGAAGACTTCGGCATGGAAGCCATGCCCGGCACGCCGGCGCAGTTCGCGGCGCTGTCGCGCGCGGAGTCCAAGCGCTGGGGGCCGATCATCAAGCAGGCCGGCATCAAGCTCGACTGACCCGGCAGCAGGCTTTTTTCGGCTTGCACCCGATTTTTCGGGAAACACCGCGGAACCGGCTTCGCCGGGCCGCAGGTGTTGCCCCCGGCAGGGGGTTGGCGAAGCGACACGAAGTGCGCGCAGCCTGGGGGCGAGCCTTATTTGGAGAACGCCTTGCGCGAGCCGTCCTCGAAGACCTCGTCGTCGCGCTGCAGTTCGCCGTTCTCGTCCCAGACCCGCTCGCGCGTCACGCGGCCCTTGGTGTCGAAGGTCGACTCGGCCAGCAGCGTGCCTTTTTCGCTGAAGCGCTGGTGGGTGCCCACGGGCGTCTGCCGGCCGCGGCTCGCCAGCTGGTAGCGGCCCTGCGCGGCGCGCTCGCCGCTGTCGTAGAACTCGGTGACCTCGACCGAACGCGCGTCGCCGGTTCCGCCCCCGCCGCTGTACGCGGATTTGCTGCTCGGCTGGCCGTTCAGGTAGTAGCTGTCGTCCACGATCGGCTCGCCCGCGCTGTTCCAGCGCTGGTCGCGCACCAGCGTGCCTTTTTCTGAAAATGCCTGCTCGCGGATGCGCACGCTGGTGCGCTCCTGCAGCAGGTAGGCCGTTTCGCGGCGCTTCACGCCTTCCGACGAATAGTTCTGCTCGGTGCGCTGGTTGCCGACGGTTTCGTCGAGCACGGCGGTCTTGCCGTTGTCGTAGAAGCTCTGCGAGCGCACGCGCTTGCCCGACACATAGGCCAGCCGCGAGCGCAGGTTGCCGCCCGCGTCGAACAGCTCCACTTGCGAGGGGCCCGTGCCCGAGAAGCCGCAGAGCTTGGCGTCGTCGACCACCGGCGCCAGCGCCGGGGTGTCGGCGCAGCGCAGGGCCGAAAGCTGCCCGCGCTCGGTGAACTCGACCGAGGCCCGCTCGCTGCCGTTGCCGGTGTCGGGGTAGAACATGGCGCGGCGCAGCTTGCCGTCGGGGTAGAAGCTGCGCACCAGGCCGCGTTCCTGGCCGTCGTCGTAGGTGGCCTCGCGCAGCACGCGGCCGGTGGGCGAGAACTCCCGGGCGCGGCCCTGGATGTTGCCCTTGGCGTTGACGCTGTGCTCCTTGGCCAGCTTGCCCTTCTCGTAGATGCGCACCAGGCCCATCGACACGCCGTTCTGCACCTGTTCCTCGCGCTGCAGCTCGCCGCTCGCGCGGTCCTTGCAGCGCAGCAGGCCGGTCTTGCCGGCCGTGGTGGCGCCGTTGGCCGGGTTCACGCCGCGGCCGTTGAGCTCGCAGTCCTGCTGGGCGTGGGCCGCGACGGCGACGACCAGGGGAACCAATGCGGCCATTGCGCGCCCGAACAGCCGTCCCACCCCCCGCGTGACCGGAGCGTCGTCAGCGGCGGGTTGGCGGGACATGGCGCGGCGCGGGCTCACGTGGCGTGCTCACTTGTCGTAGAGGGTGTCCAGGGAACGGAAACCCTTGACCTCGATCGGATTGCCGAACGGGTCGTGGAAGAACATCGTCCATTGCTCGCCGGGCTGGCCTTCGAAGCGCACCTGCGGCTTCAGCAGGAATTCGGTGCTGGCGGCCTCCAGGCGCGCGGCCATGGCCTGCCAGTCGGGCAGGGCGAGCGCCAGGCCGAAGTGCGGCATGGGGACCATCACGTCGCCGACGCGGCCGGTGCGCGCGGTGGCGAAGGGCTCGCCGAGATGGAGCGAAATCTGGTGGCCGAAAAAGTCGAAATCGACCCAGGTGTCGGTGCTGCGGCCCTCGGCGCAACCGAGGACGTCGCCGTAGAAACGGCGGGCACCATCGAGGTCACGAACGTGAAAGGCAAGGTGGAAGATGCTCTGCATGGTTTCGGATTATGGGCAGCGCTGCTGTGAGAATGCCGGACTTTCTTTCATCGTGGAGCAAGCCTTGCGGATACTCCGGATCCTCGTCGCCCAGATGCGCGACATCGACTTTTCAGCGCCCTTGCGCCTCGTGAAGGGGCTGCGGCCTCTGTCGCAGTGGTCGCGGCTGGCGCGACTGCCGCGGCTGCCGCGCCAGCTGCTGGCCGGCGCCTGCTGCGTGTTCACTTTCTCGGCGGCGCAGGCCGCCTGCCCGCCCTCGGCCATCGCCAGCCTCGAAAAGCCCGGCACCGCGCTGCGCAACGGCGTCGACCGCGGCATGCTCTGGCGCATCGAGCGCGACGGGCGCACCTCGTGGCTGTACGGAACCATCCACGTCGGGCGCGGCGACTGGGTGCGCCCCGGCCCGACCATCCAGAAGGCGCTGACCCAGAGCGACACGCTGGCGCTGGAAATCGACTCGCGCGACGAGGCCACCGCCGCCGCCATGGCCCGGCCGGCCGACCCCGAGGCGCTGGCGCGCGTGCTCACCGGCGAGCGCGCCCGTCGCCTGGAGCGCCAGAACGCCGAGGCCTGCGTGCCGCCGGGTGCGCTGTCGAAGCTGCAGCCCATCCTGCAGGTCACGGCGCTGGCCGGGCTGGTGGCGCGCGCCGACGGGCTGTACCCCGAGTTCGGCGTGGACGAAACCCTGGCCGTGTCGGCCCGCAACAGCAACAAGCCGATCGTCGCGCTCGAAAGCGCCGCCGCCCAGCTGAAGGTGCTCACCGGCGAATCGGAGGCCGAGGAGGGCGAGCAGATCGACGCGGCGCTCGACGAGCTGGAGTCGGGCAAGCTGCGCGGCCAGCTGAAGGAGCTGGCCGACGTGTGGGCGCGCAGCGACGCGGCCCGCCTGGCCCGCTACGCCGACTGGTGCGACTGCCTCAACACCCCCGCCGAGCAGCGGCTCATGAAGCGCCTGCTCGACGACCGCAACCCGAACCTGGCCGACGGCATCGAGCGCCTGCATGCCGGCGGCAAGGGCGTGTTCGCCGCCGTGGGCGCGCTGCACATGATCGGCGCGCAGGGGTTGCCCACGCTGATGGCGGCGCGCGGCTTCACCGTGACGCCGGTGCTGACCGACGCGCAGGCCCAGACGGCGGCGCCGATGGCGGCGCTGGCGGCGCCTTCGCCCGCGCCCCGGGCCGTGCGCGGCGGCAAGGCCGTGAAGGGCCAGCGCGGGCAGGCCACTCAAAGGGGCGCAAAGGGAGTGCCGACGGCCAAGGGTGGCAAGGCGGCACCGGCGCCCAAGGGCGGCAAGGCGCCGGCCAAGGCCGCCGGCAAGGCACCCGCGAAGGCCCCGGCCAAGGCCGCGGCCCCTGCCGCCAAGGGCAAAGTGCGCAGATAATCGCGACCGCCATGCACCTGCTGCGCCCCCACACCCGCTTCCTCGGCCTCGTCGGCCGCTGGGTGCTGCTGTGGTTCGTGCTGTCGCTGGGCGTGGCGGTGGCCTCTCCGCTGGTGCATCCGCAGGCGATGGAGCTGGTGTGCTCCAGCGTCGGCTCCATCAAGGTGGTGGTCCACACCGAGGACGGCGCGCAGGAAATGGGCGCCTCCCACATGGACTGCCCGCTGTGCGTGCTGACCGGCGCGCCGCCGCCGGCCCTGGCGGTGCCCGCTTTCGATCTTCCCTTGCCGCTGGGCCGCGTGGTCCAGTCGATTCCCGCCGCGCGCCTGGCCGCGGCCACCGCCGCGCCGTTGCCGGCGCGCGGGCCCCCGACCTTCTCCTGACGCTTTCGCAACCCATGCCGCATGCGCACGACCGACGTGCGCACGCGGCCTGTTCGGCTCGAAGTTTCGTGGAGAAGGTTCCCCTTGAAAAAGCATTCCCGCGCCCTGGCGATCGCCATGGCGTTTCCCATTTTTCCGTTCGCCGCGCCCGCGCTGGCGCAGCAGGCGAACACCGCCGAAAACGCCGAGGTCGCTGAGGTTCCCGGCAACGCCCGTGCTTCCGGGGCATCCGGTGCTTCCGGTGCCTTGAGCACCGTCACCGTGACCGGCGGCCGCCCGACCTCGCTGCCCGCGCAGATCCCGACCACCATCGAAGGCGTCACGCACGACCAGATCGTGGAAACCGTCAACGCCACCGACAGCGAAGACGCGCTCAAGTACCTGCCCAGCCTGGTCGTGCGCAAGCGCTACATCGGCGACTTCAACCACGCCGTGCTCGCCACGCGCGCCTCGGGCACGGGCAACAGCGCGCGCTCGATGGTCTATGCCGACGGCATCATGCTGTCGAACCCGCTGGGCAACGGCGCCACCTACGCGCCGCGCTGGGGCATGGTGTCGCCCGAGGAAATCGAGCGCGTCGACGTGCTCTACGGACCGTTCTCGGCGGCGTACCCCGGCAACTCGGTGGGCGCGGTGGTCGACTACGTCACGCGCATGCCCACGCAGCTGGAGGCGCACGTCAAGCTGAGCGGCTTCGTGTCGAACTTCGACCTGTACAACAGCCACTCGTCCCCGGCCGGCCAGCAGCTGGACCTGTCGCTGGGCAGCCGCAGCGGCGATTGGTCGTGGTGGCTCAGCGCCTCGCGCACCCACAGCAAGGGGCAGGCGCTGGTGTTCGGCAACCGGCTCGTGAGCGCCGGCACGCTCGGCAACGCGGGCACGCCGGTCACGGGCGCAGTGCTCGGGCTGAACCCGTCGAACCAGCCGTGGTGGCTGGTGGGCGGCTCCACCATCTACGACACCAGGCAGGAGCAGGCCAAGCTGAAGGTGGCGTACGACTTCTCACCCACCGTGCGCGCCACCTACACGCTGGGCGCCTGGAACAACACCACGCACGGCGGCGTCGACACCTGGCTGCGCGACGCGCTCGGCCGGCCGGTGTACGGCGGGCGCGTGAACATCGGCGGGCGCAGCTACAACCTCGACGCGCCCAGCGCCGCGCTCGCGCCCACCGAAACCGCGCTCACGCACTACATGCACGGCCTCTCGGTGAAGAGCCACACCGGCGGCGTGTTCGACTGGGAGGTGGCCGCCAGCCTGTTCGACTACGCGAGCGACACCTCGCGCACGCCGACCACGCCGCTGCCGGGCGCCTTCAACGGCGGGCCGGGGCGCACCACCGACATGGGCGGCTCGGGCTGGAACACCTTCAAGGCGGCCGGCACCTGGCGGCCCACCGGCTCGGCCGAGGGCGTGGGCGCGCACGTGGTCGACTTCGGCTTCCAGCAGGACACGGCCCGCCTGCGCACCAGCGTCGGCAACACGCTCGACTGGCTCGACGGCTCGCCCGTGACGCCGTTCTCGGCCTTCAACGGCAACACCCGGCTGCAGTCGCTCTACGTGCAGGACACCTGGCGCTTCGCGAAAGACTGGAAGACCACGCTCGGCCTGCGCCACGAACGCTGGGAGGCCTACGGCGGCCAGCTCGGCAACGCCAGCACGCTGATCGGCTTCGCGCCGCGCAAGAACAGCTACGACTCGCCCAAGGCCGCCGTCGCCTGGCAGGCCACCTCCGACTGGCTGCTGAAGGCCTCGACCGGCCGTGCCGTGCGCATGCCCACGGTGAGCGAGCTGTACCAGGGCTCCATCGACGGCAACCGCATCGTCAACACCAACCCCAACCTGCGCCCCGAGCGCTCGTGGACCACCGAGCTCAGCGCCGAGCGCGACCTGAAGGGCTGGGGGCTCGATGGCGTGCTGCGCACCACGCTGTTCTTCGAGAACACCAAGGACGCGCTGTACAGCCAGGCGCTGAACAACCTGGTGAGCACGGTGCAGAACGTGGACGCCATCCGCACGCGCGGGCTGGAGGTGGCGCTGAACGCGGTCGATGTGGGCGTGCAGGGCTTCGACCTGAGCGGCAGCCTGACGCTCACGCGCTCGAAGATCGCCGCCAACAGCGGCTTCGCGGCCAGCGTCGGGCAGGACCAGCCGCGCGTGCCCAAGGTGCGCGCCACGCTGCTGGCCACCTACCGGCCCGACGCCAGGTGGAGCTACACGGTCGGCGCGCGCTACAGCGGCAAGCAGTACGGCACGCTCGACAACAGCGACCCCAACGGCGCCGCGTACATGGGCTTCTCGAAGTTCTTCGTGGTCGACGCGCGCATACGCTACCGGATCGACCGGCAGTGGAGCGCGTCCTTCGGCATCGACAACCTGAACAACAACAAGTACTGGGCCTTCCACCCGTACCCGCAACGCACCTACGTGGCCGAACTGAAGTTCGACCTTTGACTCTCTCACTCCACCTGCAAGGACGACACGACATGACGAACTATTCGAAGCCCGCGCTCAAGACCCTGGCGGCATGCGCCATGCTGTGCGGCATGGGCGCCGCATTTGCGCACGTCACGCTGCCGCCGGGCGCGGCCACCGTGGGCAGCGACTACAACGCGGCCTTCCGCGTGGGCCATGCCTGCGAAGGCGCCAAGGCCACCACCGGGCTGGCCGTGCGCCTGCCCAAGGGCTTCGTGCTGAGCGACGCGCAGGCACGCAAGGGCTGGAAGCTCGACGTGACGAAGAACGGCGACGGCGAAGTGCGCTGGACCGCCGAGACGCCCGGCAGCGCCCTGCCCGGCAGCGAGCGCGCCGAGTTCGTGCTGCGCGGCAAGGTGCCCGCGGCGCCCGGGACGCTGTGGTTCAAGGTGCTGCAGACCTGCGACACCGGCGTGGCCGACTGGGCCGAGGTGCCGGCCTCGGGCAGTTCGACCGCGGGCCTGAAGAGCCCGGCCGCCAGGCTGAACGTGGTGGCGCAGGGCGTGGCCACGGTCGACGTGCGCGACGGCTGGGTGCGCCAGTCGGTGCCCGGCCAGAGCGGCACGGGCGCCTTCATGAAGCTGACCGCGCCCACCGGCACGAAGCTGGTGGGCATCGCGACCCCGGCGGCGGGCACGGCCGAGGTGCACGAGATGAAGATGGAAGGCGACGTCATGAAGATGCGCGAGCTTCCCGGCGGCCTCGACCTGCCCGCGGGCCAGACCGTCGAGCTCAAGCCCGGCGGCTACCACGTGATGATGATGGACCTGAAGGGCGCGCTGGCCAAGGGCGCGAGCGTGCCGTTCACGCTGAAGTTCGAGGACGCCAAGGGCGTGAAGACCGCGCTGGACGTGACGCTGCCGGTGGGCGCGCCCGAAGGCGCCGATGCCGCCGCCGCGGCAGGGCACCAGCACAAGCACTGAGCTTGCCTAGAGCAGTTCGTCGGGCGCCAGCGGCCCGAAGAGCTTCAGCATCAGCCGCAGCGTGGCGCTGGTGTCGGGCTCGGAGGTCGCGTCCGGCAGCTTGCTGTCCTTCGGGGCTCGCCACACCAGCGAGCCGTCGACCAGCTCCACGTGCCACGAGCGCTCGTCCATGCCGCGCTCGATCTGCTCCGACGCCGCGCGCGAAAGCTCGTTGCTGCGGATCAGCAGCGCGATCTCGGTGTTCTGCAGCTGCGAGCGCAGGTCGAGGTTCATCGAGCCGACCACCAGCAGCCGGCCGTCCATGACCAGCACCTTGGAGTGCAGCATGGCGCGCGATTCGCCCGTGACGCTGCCGGACCCGCTGCCGGAGCCTGCACCCGCGCCGCCGCCGCTGCCGCCTGAAGAACCGAACACGCTGCCGAAATTGCTCTGCTCGCTGCGCAGTTCGTACAGCTCGATGCCCATCTTCAGCAGCGCCTCGCGGTGCCGCGCATAGCCCACGTGCGCCACCGGCGCGTCGTTCGACGCCAAAGAATTGGTCAGCACCCGGATGCGCACGCCACGCGCGCGCGCCGCGGAAAAGGCCTGCAGCATGTCCTTGCCGGGCACGAAGTAGGGGGAAATGATGAGCAGGTCGGAGCGCGCCTGGCCGATCAGCTGCAGCAGGCCCTCGACCACGGTGTCGCCGTTGGCGGCCAGGTCGGACGCGGCTTCCAGCGAGGCCACGCCGCGCGAGGTGCCGGCCTTGTCGTCGGGCTGGCTCACCACCAGGCCCGGCGCCTTGGGGGTGTCGGGGCCGGAGGCGGAATCGGCGGCGATCTTGCCGGGCTTGTCGGCCAGCATCACGGCCGGCGCCCAGACGAAGGTGGCGGTGCGCAGGTCGAGCGGTTTCTCGTCCCAGGCGCGGGCGCGCTGCTCGGCGGTGGGCGGTGCGTCGTCGCTGGGTTTTTCGTCGTGGTCGCGGGTGGCCTGCGCGACCAGTTCCTGGTCGGCCTTTTTCGCGCGGTCGCGCATGGCCTGCAACTCTTCGCGCGTGACCAGCGACTGCACCGGGTAGGCGCGCTCGTTGTTCCAGTAGCTGTCGAAGCTGCGCGACAGGTCTTGCACGATCGGGCCGGCCGCCAGCACGTCGACGTCGACGAAGTTGCCGTTGGTCGCATTGCCGAAGTAGGCATCGCCCAGGTTGCGCCCGCCCGTGACGCCGAGCACGTTGTCGGCCAGGAACAGCTTGTTGTGCATGCGCTGCTGGATGCGCGAGGCGTCGTCGATCGAATTGAACAGGCGGCTGAAGGTCGAGTCGCGCGAGCCGGCCAGCGGGTTGAACAGCCGCATCTCGATGTTCGGGATGAAGGCCAGGCCCAGCACCAGCGCGTCGCGCCCGGTGGTGTGGAAGTCGTCGAGCAGCACGCGCACGCGCACCCCGCGCTCGGCCGCCGCGCGCAGCCCGCGCACCAGCCGGCCGGTGCTGGCGTCGGCGTGAATGGCGTAGTACTGCAGGTCCAGCGTCTTCTGGGCGCCCTCGACCAGCGCGAGCCGGCTGCCGTAGGCGGCCTGCGGACCGCCCAGCAGCAGGAAGCCGGATTCATAACGCGCCTTGTCGGCCTGCCGGCGCTGCTGCACCAGGTCGGCCAGCGCGGTGCCGGTGGTGGGGGAGGCGATTGCGTGGGAGACGGGCCGGTCGACGTTCTGCGGCAGTTGCGCGCAGGCGCCCAGGATCACCAGCGCAAGGAGCGCTGCAGACCGGCGGAACAGCGTCTGGAAGGAAGAAGGCATGCGGCTCCCCCGGGGCTTGGACCGGGGCTTTGAGGGGTTAGCCGCATGTATAGCCTAGTCGGCGCCCGCCGCGCGTCGGACGGGCGGACGACCGGTGCCGGCGGGGTCGCCGGTCAGCGCGTGGCGCCCAATTCTTCCTGGCGCTCGAGGGCGGCGAGCAGTTCGTCGTCGATCCTGGCGTGGCGTTCGGCCAGCTCGGCGGCGCGCGAGGCGTCGCTGGCGTAGAGGGCGCCGCCGTCGAGCTCGAGCATTTCCGTGATGCGCTTCTGCTCGCCTTCGAGGGCGGTGATCTGCGCGGGGAGGGCGTCGAGTTCGCGCTGCTCCTTATATGAGAGCTTCTTGCGCGCGCTTGCCGCCTTGGGGGCGGGGGCTTCGGCGGCGGGCGCGGGGGTGGCCGCTGGCGTCGGGGCAGACGCCGGAGCCGAGGCGGCGCGCTGTTCGGCGATTTCGCGGGCGCGCTTGGACTGGATCAGCCAGTCCTGCACGCTGCCCTCGTACTCGCGCCAGCGCCCGTCGCCTTCGTAGGCGATGGTGCTGGTGACCACGTTGTCGAGGAAAGTGCGGTCGTGGCTCACGAGGAACACGGTGCCGTCGTAGTCCTGCAGCAGGCTTTCGAGCAGTTCGAGCGTGTCGATGTCCAGGTCGTTGGTCGGCTCGTCGAGCACCAGCACGTTGGCGGGGCGGGCGAACAAGCGCGCGAGCAGCAGGCGGTTGCGCTCACCGCCGCTGAGGGAGCGCACGGGGGAGTTGGCGCGCGCGGGGGAGAAGAGAAAGTCCGACAGGTAGCTCTTCACGTGCTTGCGCTGGCTGCCGATCTCGATCCACTCGCTGCCAGGGCTGATGAAGTCTTCCAGGGTGGCGTCGAGGTCGAGCTTGTCGCGCATCTGGTCGAAATACGCCACCTGCAGGTTGGTGCCGCGGCGGATCTTGCCGCTGTCGGGCTCGAGCTCGCCCAGGATGAGCTTCAGCAGCGTGGTCTTGCCCGCGCCGTTGGGGCCGAGCAGGCCGACCTTGTCGCCGCGCAGGATGGTGCCGCTGAAGTTGCGGATCACGGTCTTCTCGCCGAAGGACTTGGTCGCCTCGGTGAGCTCGGCCACGATCTTGCCGCTGGACTGGCCGGACGCCACGTCCATGTTCACGCTGCCCTGCACCTCGCGCCGGGCGGTGCGGCTGGCGCGCAGCTCCTGCAGGCGGGTGATGCGGCTCTGGCTGCGCGTGCGGCGCGCTTCCACGCCCTTGCGGATCCAGATTTCTTCCTGGGCCAGCAGCTTGTCGGCCTTGGCGCTGATGACCGCCTCCTGGGCGAGTTGTTCTTCCTTCTGCAGAAGGTATTGCTCGAAGTTGCCGGGGTAGGAGTTCAGCTTGCCGCGGTCGAGCTCGACGATGCGGGTCGCCACGCGGTTCAGGAAGCTGCGGTCGTGGGTGATGGTGACGACGCTGCCCTTGAAGTCGATGAGCAGCTGTTCGAGCCATTCGATGGAGTCGAGGTCCAGGTGGTTGGTGGGCTCGTCCAGCAGGAGGACGTCGGGGGCGGCCACCAGGGCCTGGGCCAGGGCAACGCGCTTGCGCGTGCCGCCAGAGAGGGAGCCGACGCGCGCGTTGCGGTCGAGGTGGAGGCGGTGCAGCGTTTCTTCCACGCGCTGCTCCCAGTTCCAGGCGTCGAAGGCTTCGATCTTCGACTGCAGGGCGTCGAGGTCGAGGCCGTCCGCACCGGAGAGATAGAGGTCGCGCACCGCAATGACTTCGGCCAGGCCCTGGCTGGCGGCGGTGAACACGTCCGCGTCCATGTCGAGCGCCGGTTCCTGGGCCACGTAGGCCACGCGCAGGTTCTGCTGCAATTGAAGAGTGCCGTCGTCTGTCTTCTCCAGGCCCCCGAGGATCTTGAGCATCGAGGACTTGCCGGCGCCATTGCGCCCGATCAGGCCGATGCGCTCCGATTCAAGAAGAGAGAAGTCCGCGTGATCTAGCAGGGGGACGTGACCGAACGCCAGTTGGGCGTCGAGGAGTGTGATGAGTGCCATGTGGTGCGGATTATCGGAGGAGGCACTCTCTCGGGTCTGCAGTGCGTCAATGTGGGCCCGCGGCCAGACGGGCAACGCGATTGCAAGATTGTTTGGTCGCTGGGCTTGCCGGGCTCAAATCCTGGCATATACTTGCGGGCTGGACTGACAGTCACTGCAAAGTGAGTCGCGGTGGGTTCTTCGGAATTGACTGTGAGTGAGTCGGGTAAAAAAACTTCCTTCGAAGTTGACGCGGTTTGAAAAAGCAGTGCATAATCGAAGGCTTCGCTGAAATGACTTCGGCGGCTGATTGCGAAAAGCGGTTG
>NZ_JASZYK010000023.1 GCF_030317035.1 Variovorax sp. J22G73 | reverse complement strand
GCCCACGCAAGACCTTGGGGTTCCGCACTCCGGCGCAAGTCCTCTTCGAAGACTGTTTCAACCAGAATGTCGATATCCAACCCATCGTTGCACTTGGGATTTGAGGCCGCCGCTACTTTCTTTTGGCGAAGCAAAAGAAAGTAGATCGCCCGCCGGGGCGAGACCCGGCCCCGGAAAACAACCCCCCATATAAGGCCGATACGATCAGCAAGACGACCGCCGCCGCAGCAGCGGCACAATACCCCCCGCCCCGTGCGGCAGCGCAACGGCCAGCGCCCGCAACCCTCCCTCTGGAGACCAAGATCATGAAAGCAACCTGGAACGGCGTCACCATCGCCGAAAGCGACGACACCGTGCTTGTCGAAGGCAACCACTATTTCCCGATGAGTTCGCTCCATCGCGATCACGTGACCTTCAGCAACCACAAGACCACCTGCCCCTGGAAAGGCACCGCGAGCTACTACTCGCTGCTGGTCAACGGCGAGCTCAACACCGACGCCGCCTGGTATTACGCCGACCCCAAGCCCGAAGCTGAAGAAATCCGCGACCGCGTGGCGTTCTGGAAGGACGTGAAGGTCAGCGCACAGTGACCACGGCCGCTTTCACTCCCCCGTTCATCGCCCCCGCCGAACTGCCCGCCGCGCTGCGCGAGCAGGGCTACGCGGTGCTGAGCCCGCAGGGTGTCAGCGAATGGCTGGGCGTGCCGCTGGCGCAGCTCGAGGCACTGCACGCCGACTGGAACGCGCTCCCGCCCGACGAATACCTGAAGGACGGCGGGCGTTACCGCACGCGGCGCCACGCGTGCTTCACGGTCGAGTCCGACGACCACGCCACGCTGGCGCAGGTGCCGCACCGCGCGCACTGGCAGCCGGTGGAATACAACGCGCTGCACGGTGGCATGCAGCGCTGGTTCGCGCCCATGCTCGAAGACACGGTGGCGCAACCGGTCTGGCAGCGCCTGCTGCAGCAGCTCGGCAAGGCCAGCAGCGACATGCGCGGCGCGCCGCAGCGCTGGTACGTGGAAGCACACCAGTTCCGCATCGACACGGCCGGCGGCATCGGCCGGCCGACGCCCGAAGGCGCGCACCGCGACGGTGTGGACCTGGTGGCGGTGGCGCTGGTCGGGCGGCACGGCATCAAGGGCGGCGAGACGCGCGTGTTCGAGGCCAACGGCCGCCGCGGCGAGCGCTTCACCATGACCGAGCCGTGGAGCCTGCTGGTGCTCGACGACGCACGCGTGATCCACGAGTCCACGCCCATCCAGCCGCTCGAAGAGGGCGGCGAAGGCTGGCGCGACACGTTGGTCATCACCTGCCGCGCCAAGGGTTTCCAGGGGGACTGAACCCGCGCGAAAGCGTGTCAAAAGCGTGTGAAAGGCTGTGGAGCGCACACGCAAAAGGCGCTCGCGCAAAGCGCTGTGCCGTTGCTGGCCGGAGTCCTACAGGCCCGTCATGCAACAGAGGTTAAATTCGAGTCCCGGTCCCTTGTGTCTTCTTCAGGGACCGTGTCTGTCTGCGAACGAAAGCGAGGTCCCGCCATGTTCAATCACATCCTGGTTCCGATCGACGGCTCCGAAACTTCCATGCTCGCCGTCAGCAAGGCCAGCGGCCTCGCATTGGCCTTCGGAAGCCGCATCACGCTGATTCACGTGATCGACAACTACCCCTTCATCGGCGTGGGCGCGGACTACGCGCTCGGCCAGAACGAATACCTCGCCGCCGCCACGGCCAGCGCCAACGCGGCGCTCGCACGCGGCGTGGCGGCCCTGGCGGCCGAAGGCCTGCACAGCGACCAGCGCGTCATCGACGGCCATGTGGTGCACGAAGGCATCGTCGACACGGCCATCGCCATCGCGGCCGACCTGATTGTGATGGGCTCGCACGGCCGCAGCGGCATCGAGAAGTTGCTGCTGGGCAGCGTGACGCAGCGCGTGCTGCAGGACGCGAACATGCCGGTGCTGGTGGTCAAGGGCGGCTTGTACTAAAAGCCGGAAAAACGAAGTCGAGCAAAAGAGCCGGAGTCGACGCTCAAGCAGGCACGAAATCAGGCGCCCTTCGCAACCGAAGCGCCTGCTGCGTCACCGGGTGCACGAAACCCAGTTCGCTCGCATGCAACAGCAGCCTCGGTGCGCGTGCCTGCAGGGCGGCGTCGCCGTACAAGGCATCGCCCAGGATGGGATGGCCGATCGACAGCAGGTGCACGCGCAGCTGGTGCGACCGTCCCGTCAATGGCTCCAGCAGCACATGCGTCGAAGCGCCCCCCTGGTCTGAAGACGAAGACACCGCCTTCCACCGCGTGAGGCTCGGCTTGCCCGTGGGGTCGACCTTCTGCAGCGGGCGGCGAGGCCAGTCGGCCGCGAGCGGCGCATCGATCGAACACCAGTCGTCCCGCATCGGCATCGTGCCATCGACGATGGCTTCGTAGCGCTTGTGCACGCGGCGCTCGGCAAAGGCCGCGCTCAGTGCGCGCTGCATCTCGATGCCGCGCGCCATCACCACCAGGCCGCTGGTGCCCATGTCGAGCCGGTGCACGATGAGCGCGTCGGGCCAGCGCCGCATGGCGCGCGCGCTCAGGCAGTCCTGCTTGTCCTCGCCGCGGCCGGGCACGCAGAGCAGGCCGGCGGGCTTGTCGAGCACCAGCAGGAACGGATCCTCGTGCAAGACATCGATGGCAGGTTCGACGGCGGGTTCAGCGACGGGTTCAGCGGCAGGGAAGGGCGGCGGCGTGGTCATGGAGGCGTCGAGTGTAGAGACGCCCGCTGAAGCCTCGGGTGCCTCCTTGAGTGTCCAGGAAGGCCGTCGCGCGCCACAAAGCGCCGTGCAGGGCCGTTGGGGCGCCCTCACGACCCGCTCACGAAGCCTCGGCTATCCTCGAACGAATGTCCGGCCCCGCTCCCGCTTCCACCCCTTCTCCCGAGTCTCCCGATTCTCCCGATGCCCCCGCCGTTCCGGCCGCGGGCACAGCCTCTCCCCCCAGCTTCTCGGACCTGACGCGCGAACGCCCGTTCATGCAGATGTGGACGGCGCGCCTGTTCGGCACCGCCGCCTCGCAGATGCTGCTGGTGGCCATCGGCTGGCACATGTACGACCTGACCGGCAGCGCCTGGGACCTGGGCCTGGTTGGGCTCTACCAGTTCGTGCCCGCGCTGTTGCTGGCGCTGCTGGCCGGGCACATCGTCGACCGCCACCACCGGGGCCGCATCGTGGCGGCCTGCTTCGCGGTGCAGGGGCTGGTGGCGCTGGCGCTGCTCCTGGCGGTGCTGGAAAAACACGACACGCGCGGCCTGCTGCTGGGCCTGTCGCTGGTGCTGGGCGCGGTGCGCGCCTTCCAGATGCCCGCGCAGCAGGCCCTGACGCCGCTGCTGGTGCCGCCGACCATGCTGTCGCGCGCCATGGCCTTCAGCTCGGCCGGCATGCAGGGTGCCATCATCGGCGGGCCGGCCCTGGGCGGGCTGCTGTTCGTGGCGGGCATGGCGGTGGTCTACGGGGCCAGCGTGGTGTGCTTCGCGCTGGCCTGCGCACTGGTACTGCGGCTGCGCTACGCCTACACGCCCGCCGCGCGCGAGCCGGTCACGCTGGCCACGGTGTTCGCGGGCGTCGATTTCATCTGGAAGCGCAAGCCCGTGCTGGGCGCGGTCTCGCTCGACCTGTTCGCGGTGTTGCTGGGCGGCGCGGTGGCGCTGCTGCCCATCTACGCCAAGGACATCCTGCACACCGGCCCCTGGGGCCTCGGCCTGCTGCGCGGCGCTCCGGCTGTGGGCGCGCTGGTGATGTCCATCGCGCTCACGCGCCGGCCGGTGGAGCGCCACGTGGGCCGCACGCTGCTGATGGCCATTGCGCTGTTCGGGCTGTGCATGGTGGTGTTCGGCATTTCGAAGAGCTTCATCGTGTCGCTCATCGCGCTGGCGGTCTCGGGCGGCGCCGACATGGTCAACGTGGTGATCCGCCAGACGCTGGTGCAGCTGGAAACACCCGACGGCATGCGCGGGCGGGTGAGCGCGGTGAACTCGATCTTCATCGGCGCGAGCAACCAGCTGGGCGAGTTCGAGTCGGGCGCCACGGCGGCGCTGCTGGGGCCGGTCGGCTCGGTGGTGGTGGGCGGCGTGGGCACGATGCTGGTCGCCATCACCTGGTTCAAGCTGTTTCCCTCGCTGGCGCAGCGCGACCGCCTGGTGGTGGCGGTGCCTGCGGTGGCGGGCATGCCGGTGGCGGTGCCCACGGTACCGGCTGCGCGGCCCTAGTCTGAAAACCTAGTCGGCGAAGAGAGAGCGCGCGCCCGGCACCTCGAGCGACAGGTCGCTCACGGCCTCGGCCACGCAGGGCAGGATCCAGCCCTCGTCTTTTTCGTCGGCGCTCAGCCCGGGCCATTGGATGGTGTGGCGGCTTTCGCCCGACAGCCGCTTGCAGATGCAGGTGCGGCAGGTGCCGTTGCGGCACGAGGCGGGCAGTTCGATGCCGCTGGCTTCGGCGGCGTTCAGCAAGGTGGTGCCTGCCTCGGTGTCGAACGCGAGGCCCGACGGCGAGAGTCGAACCTTCATGGCTGGGGTGGAATGTCTGGCGGCTTCGGTTGCTGCTGTTCTTTCTGTTGTTCTCGGCGTTGCTCGCGCAGCATGAACAGATAGAGGCTCTCGACTTTCTCGCGCGCCCACGGCGTCTTGCGCAGGAATTTCAGGCTGGAGCCCACGCTCGGGTCGATGGCAAAGCAACGGATGGGAACGAGCTCGCTCAGGTGCTCCCATCCGTAGTAGTCGGCCAGCGTGGTGACGATGGCCTCCAGCGTGAGCCCGTGCAGCGGGTTGCGCGGCTGGACTTTCCTGGCAGCCGGGACCGCGGGGGCCGCGGCGGCCGCATTGGCATCAGGGGTCGCCGGGGCCGGTGCTGGCGCGTCGCCGGTCACTTGTTCTTGAGCTTGCCGCGCGGAATGACCGCGGTGGTGATCGTGCGCACCGGCTCGATGCCGCCGGTGCCCACGGGCTTGGGTGGCGAAGTGTCCTTCTTCGGTTTCTTCGCTTCCTTGTTGGCGCGTTGCTGACCTTTGGCCATGTCGATTTCTCCTGTTGTTACGACGGATACAGCAGGCAGTTTAGCGGTGCAGCGACAATACGCGGTTCCATCCGATTCCCCGCATTCATGTCAGATTACGAAGTTCGCCCCGCTACCCTGCGCGACGCCAAGGCCGTCGCAGAAGTCCATGCCCTGGCCGCCAAGGCCGCCTACCAAGGCATCCTCCCCGAAGAAGAACTGCCCGTGCTGGCCCCGGCCTCGCGCGAGGCCAAGTGGCGCGAAGCCATCGAATACAGCGAACCGCAGGTCCGCGTGGCCGTGCTGGGCAGCGAAATCGTCGGTTTCGTGGGCTACGACCGCTCGCGCGACCCCAAGACGCCGCCCACCACGGGCGAGATCTGGGCCATCTACGTCAAGCCCGAGCACTGGGACAAGGGCGTGGGCGTGGCCCTGTGGGACGCCGCCCGCGAAGGCCTGGAAGAAGAAGGCTGCACCACCGTGACCGTGTGGGTGCCCATTCGCAACGACCGCGCCCTGCGCTTTCATGAACTCGCCGGCTTCAAGCGCGAGATGAAGACCGCCAAGACGACCGCCATGGGCTCCGTGCGCGTCGAGGAAATCCGACTGAAGCGCAGCGTCGCCTGAAGTTCATGAGCCCCGACAGCAGCACTGGCGAAAGCACCACCGGCCACGCCGCGCGCGTGCGGGCCCACCAGCGCCGCACCACCCTCGTGCAGTGGATTCGCCGCACCCACGGCTGGTTCGGCCTGTGGGGCGCGGTTCTGGGCTTGCTGTTCGGGTTCAGCGGCATCTGGCTCAACCACCGCAACGTGTTGAAGCTGCCGCAGGCCCAGGAGCGCACCCGCGCGCAACTGGCGCTGCCCGAGCCCGTGCCCGAGACGCCCGAGGCCATGAGCCGCTGGCTGCAAGACGCGCTGCGCATGAGCGGCCCGCCCAATTCGAGCCGCATCGAGCCGGCCAAGCCGGTGGCCTGGGCCGACAAGAGCGACAAGGGCGCCCCCGCACTCACGCAGCCGGCCCACTGGGTCTTCAATTTCGGCGGCCCGAACGAGATCGTGCAGGCCGAGTACTGGCACGGCAACCGTTCGGTGGGCGTGACCACCACGCACAACGGCTTCGTCGCCACGCTCACCAACATGCACAAGGGCGGCGGCATGCCGCTGCCGTGGATCCTGCTGGTCGACACGCTCGCCGGTAGCCTGATCTTCCTGTCGCTCTCGGGCGTGGCGCTGTGGATGCTCACGCACCGCCGCCGCCGCGTGGGGCTTGTGCTGTTCGGCGCTTCGCTCGCCGCGGTGCTGGGGCTGGCGCTCAGCGCGCTCTGATTCACCGGCCGCAAGTGCGCATTGCGGCCTGCTTCGGGTCGGTTGCGTACGGGTATTGAAGGGGCGGGGCGGCGGCTGCGGCTAAGCTCGCCGCTTCTTTTCAACCCCCCGCATTGCCCATGGCCACCAGCCTGCTCCTGCTGCTCGACGACATAGCGACCGTTCTCGACGACGTGTCGATCCTCACCAAGGTGGCCGCCAAGAAAACGGCCGGCGTGCTGGGCGACGACCTGGCGCTCAATGCGCAGCAGGTGTCCGGCGTGCGGGCCGAGCGCGAAATTCCGGTGGTGTGGGCCGTGTGCAAGGGCTCGTTCATCAACAAGGCCATCCTGGTGCCGGCCGCGCTGGCCATCGGCACCTGGCTGCCCTGGCTGGTGACGCCGCTTTTGATGGTGGGCGGCGCATTCCTCTGCTTCGAAGGCACCGAGAAGCTCGCGCACAAGTTCCTGCACAAGGACGAACACGACGCCGACACCACGCGCCACGAGAAAGCCGTGGCCGACGCCGCGGTCGACGTGGTGGCCATGGAGAAAGACAAGATCAAGGGCGCCGTGCGCACCGACTTCATTCTCTCGGCCGAAATCATCGCCATCACGCTGGGCACCGTGCAGGGCCAGCCCTTCACGACGCAGCTGAGCGTGCTGGTGGGCATTGCGCTGATCATGACCATCGGCGTGTATGGCCTGGTGGCCGGCATCGTGAAGCTCGACGACGCGGGCCTCTACCTGAGCCAGCGCGCGAGCGCCGGCGCGCAGGCCCTGGGCCGCGGCATCCTGTGGGCGGCACCGTGGCTCATGAAGGCGCTGTCGGTGGCGGGCACGGCGGCCATGTTCCTGGTGGGCGGCGGCATCCTGGTGCACGGCGTGCCGGCGCTGGGCCATGCGGTGGAAGACTGGGCCAAGGCCACGGGCGGCGTGTTCGGCACGCTCGGCTCGATGGGCGTGAACGCCGGCGTGGGCCTGGTGGCCGGCGCCATCGTGCTGGCGGTGGTGGAGCTGGTCGGCAAGATGCGCAAGAAGAAGGCCTGAAAAGTCCGCAGGGCCTGGGGCGCAACGCCCTAGCCCGTCACTGCCAGGGAGCCGAGCTGCTTCCTTTGCTAAAAACCCGCCGAGAGGCGGGTTTTGTCGTTGTTTTTTCGTTATGAGCGTGGCTGCCTGGCCCGCTTGATCAGCTCGCCCACGACCAGCACCGCACCCAGCACCAGCGCGAACCAGCCCACCAGGTAGGCCCCCGCGACCATCTCGAACCAGCGCGTGCCCTGCAGGAAGCGCGGGCCCAGCAGAACGGCGGCGCCGATCACCAGGCAGAGGATGCCGCGTTCGAGCGTGCGGAGTTGTCGTTTGGGTTGCGCCATGGCTTGTCTTCGTTCGGGGGAGGGTGGATCAGTGCGTCATTGTCCCGCGCATCGCGGCCGGATGACCCTGCAGCGGAAACGACTTGCCCGTGGGCACCAGCGTGTCGCCGTCTAGCCGCAGGATGGTGATGTCCTGGTCGATGAAGTTGCCCACGTACAGGTACTTGCCGTCGGCGCTCCACACCGCGCCCTCGGGCAGGCCGCGCACCACCACCTCGTTGGCGCGCGTGACCTTCTTGCCGTCGATCTTCAGCAGCACCACCGAGCCGTTGCGGTTGTAGAAGTAGGCGTTCTTCGCCGAGTTGCTGCCGCGCAATATCACGGCCACCGCATGCCTGCCGGTCGGGCTCACGGCCAGGCCTTCGGGGCCGTCGCCGACCACCACCTTGTCGACCACGCGCGGCGGCGCGGCCTCCATGTCGATCACGCTCACGGTGTCGACCTGCCCGTCGGAGGCGCCCGCGTTGCCGTTGTCGGCCGTGAGCGCCAGCTTGCCGTCGGGCGTCACGTCGACGTTGTAGGGCCACAGGCCCGCGGCCAGGTCGACCTTGTTGTAGCTGACCTTCTCGCCGTTGACCTCGAGCAGGGCGATCTTGTGGCTGGTGAACTTGGCCGCCAGCGCGCGCTTGCCGTCGGGCGTGAAGCGCACGTGCGCCACCGACTCGCCCATGGCCACGGTGTCGACCAGCGTCACCTGCTTGCCCGCGATGCGCAGCACGCTCACCGAGTTGTCGGCGCGGTTGGCCACCAGCGCCAGGTTGCCTGCGCGGTTGATCGACAGGCCCGAGGGCTGCTTGCCCACCTGCAGGGTGTCGAGCAGCTTGGGCGGCGTGGTGGTCAGGTCGATGACGAACAGGCGGTTGTCGGGCACCTGCTTGCGCACGCCGTTCTCCTCGACCACGTTGAGCGAGTTGGCGACCAGCGCCAGCGTCTCGCCGGGCGTGATCGCCAGGTTGGTGGGCGGGCCGGCGATGGTGTTGTCCAGCTGCAGCGTGCCCAGCACCCTGGGCGCGAGCGGGTCGGTGCCGATGTCGAGCACCTGCACCGTGTCGCGCCCCATGGGCGAGAGGATGACGGCGCCGGCGTCGTTCCACGATTGCTTCTCGTCGTTGGCGACCAGCATCAGCTGGCGCTGGGGGACGGTGGGCGTCATCGAGGTGCAGCCTGCCAGGGTGGCCAGCGCAAGGGCCGCGAGCGCGGCGGGGCGGAATGCCATGGTGTCTGTCTCCGGTGTTGTTGTGGGGCGCATGGTAGCGAATGGGCGAACCGCGCGAACCGCACAATCGTCCGACTCCATCACCGGAACCCCTGTCATGAGCATCGAGATATCGAAGGAAGCGCGCCAGCTGGCCATCACCTCCATCGAACGCTACTTCCGCGAGAACATGGAAGAGCCCATCGGCAACATCGCGGCGGGCGCGTTGCTTGGCTTCTTCCTGGAAGAGGTGGGGCCGCTGGTCTACAACAAGGCGGTGGCCGAGGTGCAGGAACGGCTGCAGTCGCGCATCTCCGAGATCGACCTCGAGGTGCACGAGGACGAGTTCCAGTACTGGCGCAAGTACGACAGGCAGAAGAAGGGCCGCCAGGGCTGAATCCACTGAAGCGGTACCGAAGCGCCACTGAAGCACCGCCGTCGCTTCCACGCATCGCCGCGCATTCAAAAGTGCTTCAAAACGTTGCAGAATTCGAAGCCATGCATCTCCACCGCACGCCCCCACGCCGCGCGCTCGCCGCGGCCCTTCGCACTCTCGCCGCCTTGCCCCTCGTGCTCGCCGCATCCGTCGCCATCGCGCAGCAGAACCCCGCCGACTTCCCGCTCGACGCGGTCGGCTACCTGAACGAGGAGCTGCCTCGCATGGACGCCGCCATCGCCGCGAAGGACCGCAGCTTCTTCCACGGCGCGATGGTGCGCACGGTGCAGTTCTCGGAGCGCTGGGGCTTCAAGGTCACGGCCAACCCCGACCTGGCGGCCTACCCGATGTGCACCGCCGCCGTCATGGACTACGCTGTGGTCGGCATGTGCCGGCTCGCGCCTTCCGACGAATGCGAGCCCGGCCTGGCCCCGCGCCTGGACGCGAACGTGAAGCGCTGCCGCGAGGTGGCCGCGAAAAAATAAACCCGCTCTTGGAGACACCGCCGCCATGGACTACGCCCGCTACCAGACCCTTGCCATCACGCGCCGCGGCGCCAACGGCGCGGTGCTCGACATCCAGATGCGCGCGGCCAACGGCAAGCTGCCCACGGCGGGCCACGACGGGCACCGCGAGCTGGCGGAAATCTGGCGCGACGTGTCCGCCGACGACTCGGTGCGCTGCGCCGTGCTGCGCGGCGAAGGCCTGGGCTTCTCGGGCGGCGGCGACCTCGCGATGGTGCAGGACATGACCACCGACGACGCGGTGCGCCAGCGCGTGTGGAAAGAGGCGCGCGACCTGGTCTACAACCTCATCAACTGCGACAAGCCCATCGTGAGCGCCATGCACGGCCCGGCCGTGGGCGCCGGGCTGGTGGCGGGGCTGCTGGCCGACATTTCGATCGCCACGAAGAACGCGAAGATCGTCGACGGCCACACCCGCCTGGGCGTGGCGGCGGGCGACCACGCGGCCATCGTGTGGCCGCTGCTGTGCGGCATGGCCAAGGCCAAGTACCACCTGCTGCTGTGCGAGCCGGTGAGCGGCGAGGAGGCCGAGCGCATCGGCCTGGTGTCGCTGGCGGTGGAAGAGGCCGACCTGCTGCCGCGCGCCTACGAGGTGGCCGACCGGCTCGCCGCCGGCAGCCAGAGCGCCATTCGCCTGACCAAGTACGCGCTGAACAACTGGCTGCGCCAGGCCGGCCCGACCTTCGACGCTTCGCTGGCGCTCGAGTTCATGGGCTTCGCCGGCGCCGACGTGCGCGAAGGCGTGGCCTCGCTGCGCGAACGGCGCGCGCCCAACTTCAGTTGAGGTCGGCGCGCCTGCCGCGTCAGGCCTTGCGCAGGCCTTGCAGCGTCTGCAGCAGCACGACGCGCGTCTGGCCCAGCACCATGCCCTTCCACTCTTCGTTGTCGCAGTAGAACGCGTCGCGCAGCCGCTGGCGGATCTCGCGCTTCTGCGACTCCGGCGCCTCGGGGTGGCGGCGCAGCCAGGTGTCGGCGCGCAGGCGGTCGAGCACTTCCAGGTCGGGCAGCGTGCCGAACTCCAGGCCCATGGGCGCGACGCGCGCGTTCGGGCATTCGTCGTACGCGGTCGAGATCACCGGGCCCGACACGTCGGCCGAGGCCGAGTCGCCGGCAAACGGCGCGAACACGTCGGCGCCCCACCATTCATGCGCCAGCGCCAGGTCTTCGGGCGTGTTGCGGCCCGGGTAGATCTTCTCGCCGTGGCCGTAGGGGCCCAGGCCGGTGTGCACGTCGATCCAGCCCAGGTGCGTGGCCGAGGCGGCGTACTTGCGCAGGATCGCGCGGATGGTCTTGTTGCTCCACGACGGCGCGGTGCCGCCGTAGAACAGGCCGTCGGGCGAGGTGTACTGGCCCTTGGTCACGGCGGCGCGAAAGGCCGTCATGCCGTGCTTGCCGATGTAGGCGTGCACGGCCGCTTCGTCGGCGGGCGTGGGCGGCCAGGCGTCGGGCAGCACCAGGGGCTCGACCTCGGCATAGGCCGCGTTCACGGGCAGCGCCGCGCCGAAGTCGATGTGGTTGCGGTTCAGGTCGATGTTGTCTTCGTTCGTGCGGTGCAGGTGCGAGAAGCCGTGCGGGTTCACCGCGTGCACCAGCAGCAGCGCCACGCCGGCCTGCTGCAGCCGCGCGAGCAGGTCGGCGTCGTTCAGCGTGGCCACCTGCGCGCCCGAGCCGCAGAAGCCTTCGGGGCCGTGCGTGCCCGAGGTGACGAGCAGCACCTTCTTCGCGTCGATGGCGCCGATGAGCGCCACGTCGGTGGCCAACTCTTCGCCGAGCGCGCCGCGGTGCTCCGGGTGCACGAACGACTCGACGGCCGCGCCGCGCTGGGCGGCGGCGTCGAGGAACTTGGCGCGGGCTTCGGCGTAGGTGCCCGAGAAATGGCGCGTGGCGGCGCTGCGGTGGGTGGATGTGTTGGATGGGGTCGACATGGCGTGGGGTTCCTGTGCTTTGGATGTCTTGAAATGAAGGAGGCGGTCGGTCCGCCGGATGCAGTCGGCCTGCAGCGTGCGATCAGCCGTTGGCGTGCGCGCCCGCCGCATCGATGTCGCGGCCCGTGTGGTCGCGCAGCCAGAGCAGGCCGAGCAGCGAGACCACGGTCATCGCCACCAGGTACCAGGCCGGCGCGAGCTTGCTGCCGGTGGCGTTCAGCAGCCAGGTGCTGATGAAGGGCGCGAAGCCGCCGAACAGGGCCACGCCCACGCTGTACACCAGCGACATGCCGCTCGCGCGCACCGCCTTGGGAAACATCTCGGGCAGCATCGTGATGCCGGGCACCGTCTGCACCACCAGGCCCAAGCTGAACACGCCCAGCACCACGAACAGCACCGTGGGCGTGGGCGAGGCGTTGAGCCACAGAAAGCCCGGGTAGATGAGCAGCGCCAGCCCGATGCGGCTCCACACGATGAGCGGCTTGCGGCCCACCTTGTCGGACAGCTTGCCCACGAAGGGCGCGAAGGCGAAGGAGATGAGGCCCGTAAGCGCCGCGCCGAACAGCGCCACCGACGGCGTGAAGCCCAGCTCGCGCACCGCGTAGGTCGGCATGTAGAAGGTGACCACGTACGCGGCCGTGGTGCCACCCACCAGCGACAGAATGGCCGCCAGCACCGTCTTGCCGTGCTGCGTGCAGACGATGTTCAGGCTGCTCTCGCGCGGCTTCGCGGCCTCGGCCGGCGTGATGTGCAGCGACTCTTCCAGGTGGCGGCGGATGTACATGCCCACCGGCGCGATCAGCATGCCGATGACGAAAGGCACGCGCCAGCCCCAGCTCAGCATGGCCTCGGGCGACAGCGCCGTGGTGAGCACGCCCACCACCACCGCGCCCATCAGCACGCCCAGGCCCTGGCTGGCGAACTGCCAGCTCGCCATGTAGCCGCGGTTGGCGGGCGTGGCGTGTTCCACCAGCAGCGTGGTCGACGCGCCGACCTCGCCGCCGGCCGAGAAGCCCTGGATGAGCCGCGCCAGCACGATGACGATGGGCGCCGCCACGCCGATGGCCGCGTAGGTGGGCGTGAACGCGATCAGCGCGCAGCCCAGCGCCATCAGGAAGATGGTGAGCGTCATGGCCTTCTTGCGGCCGGCGCGGTCGGCATAGGCGCCGATCACGATGCCGCCCAGCGGCCGCATGATGAAGCCCACGCCGAAGCTCGCCACCGTCAGCAGCAGTTGGCCGTACGAATTGAAGGTCGGGAAGAACAGCTTGCCGATCACCAGGGCCAGGAAACCGTAGACCGTGAAGTCGAAAAACTCCAGCCCGTTGCCGATGGTGGTGGCCACGATGGTCTGGCGCCGGCGTGCAGGGGAGGGCGCCGAAGCCGAGGGTGCTGGCGACGCGGGTGAAAGCCGGTTGCTTGGGGTGCTCATGTCTGTCCAGTGAGTTTGCTTTTTTTCGAGGGAAGGGTCGGAGCCGGCCAAAGGCAAGCGTCGACCGCGCCGGATGCTAGAGACTCGCTGCTGTCATGAAAAGACAATAATTGGGGCGGAAAGATAACTTTTTGTTGTCATGGTTCAAACCCTATGACGGCGCAAGGCACCGATGAAACCCAACCAGTTGCACGCCTTCGTGGCCGTGGTCGAGCAGATGAGCATCCGCGCCGCCGCGCGCGTGCTGGGCATTTCGCAGCCGGCCGTGACCAAGATCGTGCGCGAGCTGGAGCGCGAGGTGGGCGCCCCGCTGGTGGAGCGCAGCGTGAAGGGCGTGCGGCTGACCGAGTTCGGCCAGGCCTTTGCGCCGCGCGCGCGGCTGCTGCTGGCCGACATGCAGCGCGCCCGCGACGAGATTGCGCAGATTCGCGACGGCGCCACGGGCTCGGTGTCGATGGCCGTGAGCGCGTCTTTCGCGCTCACCGTGCTGCCCAGCGCCTTCAAGGACTTTCACACGCGCCTGCCCGCGGTCGACGTGCAGTTCAGCGAGGCCGTGCTGCCCTGGATGCTCGCGCGGCTGCGCGACGGCTACCTGGACTTTGCCGTGGCGCACGTGGTGCCCGGCACGCTCGACCCGCAGTTCGAGGCGCTGGAGCTGTTCCCGGTGCAGCTGGTGGTGGGCATGCGCAACCGCCATCCGCTGCGCGGCGCGCGCTCGCTGCTCGACCTGTACGCGGGCGAGTGGATCCTGCCGGGTGACGATCACCGCGGACGCGACTCGGTGGCGCCGCTGTTCACGCCGCTGGGGCTGCCGCCGCCCTCGCGCATCATCCAGGGCCAGTCGGTCACGGTGGCGCTGGGGCTGGTGGGGCACATGGACCTGATCGGGCTGTTCGTCGAGCCGCTGGTCAAGCTGACCTTCAAGCGGCACGGCATCCGCCGCGTCGATGTCGAGGAGCACCTGCCCATGCTGAACGTGTGCGTGGTGCGCCGCAAGGGGCAGCTGACGACGCCGGCGGCGCAGCACTTCATCGAGTGCATCCAGCGGGCTTCGGCGGTGGCGATGGGGGCTTAGCCCAGCGGAAATTCCACGGCCGCATCGCCCGTCTTCCACGGCGCGTACTTGTGCATGGCGCGCTCGAACAGCGCCGACGCGGTCCAGCCCGCCAGCCACGCCTGAAGCCGTGGCCAGGGCTGAGCGTCGAACCAGGCCGCGTCGACCGCCGCGAACTGGCGCACGAAGGGCATCAGGGCCGCGTCGGCCAGCGTGGCGTGGTCGCCCATCAGGTGATGGGTCGGGTGGGGCGAGTGGGGCGAGTGCGCCAGCCTTGCTTCGAGGCCGCGCAGCCACTGCGCGCCACGCTCGCGCGCCGGCTCGCCGCCGTCCGCATGGCGGTCCGGGTATTTGTAGCGGTCGAGCTGCGGCTTGAAGTCGATGTCGCAGGTGGCGACCAGCGCCAGCATGTCGTCCAGCGTGCCGGTCGTCGGCTGCAGCCAGCGCTGCGGGTCGTTGCGGCGCAGGGCCCAGAGCATCACGTCCAGGCTCTGCTCGATCACCTCGCCCTCGGGCGTCAGCAGCACCGGCACCGTGCCCTTGGGCGAGGCCGCGAGCATCTCGGGCGGCTTGTGCCGCAGGGCCACCTCGCGCAGCTCGCATTGCTGTTCGCCGGCCAGCAGCGCGAGGCGGGCGCGCATCGCGTAGGGGCAACGGCGAAACGAATACAGAACGGGAAGGGCGACAGGAAGAGCGACGTGCAGAGCGGCAGACATTCGAGGAAGCAGCGGCAAGAGGAGCCGCCGATTTTCCGCCACGGCCGCGCGCTCGCCGCCGCGCGGGTTTTTCCAGACAATCGCAGCCCATGGCCGAACGCCTCTTCCTGCGACTCGACGACGACCCGCTGCACGGGCCGGAGTCCAGCGTGCCCGCCGGCACCTTGCGCGCGCTGCCGGTGGGTGCCGAGTTGCGCGGCCATGTGTCGCACATCCTGCGCTACCGCGAGCGCTTCGCGGACGGCCACGAGGTGCGCGAGCGCGTGCTGCCCGACGGCGCGGTCCGGCTGGTCTTCAACTTCGGCGACGCGCCGACGGCGGATGAAGGGGAGGGGCAAGGCCAGCCGGTGGAGGCCATCGGCGCCTCGGCCTTGCCGGTCGTGGTGCGCATGCGGCGCCAGGTCGATGGCATTTCTGTCACCTTGCGTCCGGGCGCCGCGGCGGCCCTGCTCGGGCTGCCGGCCGGGGACATCGGCGGCAGCGCGCTGCACCTCGACGCGCTCTGGCACGGCGAAGGCGCGCGCCTGCTGGAGCGCATGGCCGAGGCGCCCGGCGACGCGGCGCGCGTTGCGCTGCTGCACACGGCCCTGCAACGCCGGCTCGATGGCTGCGAGCCCGCCGGCAGTGCCATCGCCCTGCACGCGGCGCGGCGCATCGCGGCCGCCGACGGGCGCGAGCGGCTGCGCGACGTGGCCGCCGCCGTGGGCGTTGGCGAGCGGCGGTTGCAGCAGCTGTTCCATGCCCACGTCGGCCTGACGCCGGCCTGGGCCGAGGTGGCGCTGGACGGCGGCTTCTACGACCAGTCGCACCTGGTCAACGAGTTCCGTGCGCTGTGCGGCGTCACGCCGACCGAGTTCCTCGGCCGGGCGATTGCGGGTTCTTCCAAGACGGCGGGTTGAGGGCGTTCTATCTTCGGCCGCTCCCAGCCAATGCCATTGAAGGACATGAAATAGCGATGAAGAAGATGCAAGACCACGACACCCCCCCGCCCCTGAAAGACTGCGTGGCCGTCGTCACCGGCGCCAGCCGCGGCGCGGGGCGCGGCATTGCGCTCGAACTGGGCGCGGCCGGCGCCACCGTGTACGTCACCGGGCGCAGCACGCGCACGAAGCCCGCCGGCAGCTACGGGCAGTTGCTGGCGCTGTCGGACATGGCCGCGGTGCCCGGCAGCATCGACGACACCGCCGACGAGGTCACGCGCCACGGCGGTCACGGCATCGCCGTGCAGTGCGACCACACGCGCGAGGAAGAAGTGACGGCGCTCTTCGACCGCGTCGCGCAGGAGGCCGGCCGGCTCGACCTGCTCGTGAACAACGCCTGGGGCGGGCACGAGAGCTTCACCGGCGTGTTCGACGCGCCCTTCTGGGAGCACCCGCTGGCCAACTGGGAGGCCATGTTCGACCGCGGCGTGCGCAACCACCTGCTCGCCAGCCGCTGCGCCGCGCCGCTGCTGCTGCGGCAGAAAAAGGGACTGGTCGTGACCACCACCTTCTGGGACCGCGACCGCTACCTGCGCGGCAACCTGTACTACGACCTCGCCAAGGCCGCGATGACGCGCCTGGCCTTCGGCATGGCGCAAGACTTCAGGCCGCATGGCGTGGCGTCGGTGGCCGTGTCGCCCGGCTGGATGCGCACCGAGTTCGTGCTGGCCGGCCACAAGACCGACGAGGCGCACTGGCAGGAGCGCCCGGCGCTGGCGCGCACCGAGTCGCCGCGCTACCTGGGGCGTGCGGTGGCGGCACTGGCGGGCGACGCGCAGGTGATGGAAAAGACGGGCGAGGTGCTGCGCGTGGCCGACCTGGCGCTGGCTTATGGCTTCACGGACGTCGATGGCAGGCGGGTGCCGGCGTTCGAGATGTAGCGTTCCCGGGTTGCGACGGCGCTGCTGGTGGCTGGCCGGGTAGGACAAATTCGCTCGCTACATGGGAAAAGCGCGTACTGGCGGTGCGGCGCGCGCGGGCGCAACATTCGCTCAGCTTCGCGGTTTTTTCTCGGTTTCTTCTCGTTCTCGCTTTGCACCCACCCGCCACCCTCCAGGAGGTGATTCGCCATGTCTGCCGCCACCGAATCCTTCGGCCCTGCGTCCGCCAGCCAGCTCGCAAGGTCCAGCCCCGTTCGCTTTCCGGGCGAGAGCGTCGCGTACCGCAAGGCGCGCACCGAATTGCTCGCGGAAGAAATCGATCTGCGCCGCCGCATCGAGCGCGTGGCCGAGATGCGGCGGGCGCTGCCGCCGGGCGGCGAGGTGCCCGAAGACTATGTGTTCCAGGGCGCTGACGGCCCGGTGAAGTTCTCCGAACTCTTCGGCCGCCACCCCACGCTCATCACCTACAACTGGATGTTCGGCCCGCAGCGCGAGCGGCCGTGCCCCATGTGCACGTCGCTGCTGAGCGCCTACGACGGGGAAATGCCCGACATCCTGCAGCGCGTGGCCTTCGCGGTGATCGCCACCTCGCCCATCGAACGCATGACGGCCTTCGCCGCCGAGCGCGGCTGGCACCACCTGCCGCTGTATTCATCGGCGGGCAACAGCTTCAACGCCGACTACGCCGGGGAAACGCCCGACAGCGGCGACGTGCCGGCGTTCAACGTGTTCCGGCGCGACGGCAAGGTGCTGCGCCACTTCTGGGCCGCCGAGATGGGCCCGGGCACGGCGGACGCGGGCCAGGACCCGCGCGGCGCGCCCGACCCGATGCCGATCTGGAACCTGCTCGACCTGACGCCCGAGGGGCGGGGCAAGGACTGGTATCCCAAGCTGAGCTACTAGGGCAACGCCGGGGCGGGAAGGCGGGAAGACGAGGAGGGCATCCCGGGAAACCAGCCCGCTCAAATATGCAACCGTGTTGCATATGCTCCCTATAATGCAATCCTGTTGCATATATGGAGCCTGCCCCCATGGCCGACCGCCTCCCCGTCACCGTGCTTTCCGGCTTTCTCGGTGCCGGAAAGACCACGCTGCTGAACCACATCCTCCACAACCGCGAGGGGCGCCGCGTGGCGGTCATCGTGAACGACATGAGCGAGGTGAACATCGACGCCGCGCTGGTGCGCGACGGCGGCGCCAAGCTCTCACGCACCGAGGAAAAGCTGGTCGAGATGAGCAACGGCTGCATCTGCTGCACGCTGCGCGAAGACCTGCTGCTCGAGGTGCGGCGCCTGGCGAAGGAAGGGCGCTTCGACCAGCTGGTGATCGAGTCGACCGGCATCTCCGAGCCGCTGCCGGTGGCCGAGACCTTCACCTTCGCGGGCGAAGACGGCAAGAGCCTGGCCGACGTGGCGCGGCTGGACACCATGGTGACGGTGGTCGACGCCTTCAACTTCCTGCGCGACTACGGCTCGGCCGACAGCCTGGGCCAGCGCGGCCAGTCGCTGGGTGATGAAGACACGCGCACGGTGGTCGACCTGCTGATCGAGCAGATCGAGTTCTGCGACGTGCTGGTGGTGAACAAGACCGACCTCGTCACGCCCGGGGAGCGCAAGCGGCTGATGGCCATCCTGCGCAGCCTGAATCCGCGCGCGCGCATCGAGCTGTCGGCGTTCGGCCGGGTGCCGCTCGACCGCGTGCTCGACACCGGCCTGTTCGATTTCGAGCAGGCCGAGCAGGCGCCGGGTTGGCTGGCCGAGCTGCGCGGCGAGCATGTGCCCGAGAGCGAGGCCTACGGCATTCGCAGCTTCGTGTACCGCTCGCGGCTTCCGTTCCACCCGATGCGTTTCTGGAAGCTGGTGCAAAGCGAGTGGGAAGGCGTGGTGCGCTCCAAGGGCTTCTTCTGGCTCGCGAGCCGCGCCACGCGCGCGGGCACCTGGTCGCAGGCCGGCGGCGCCTGCCGCTATGGGGCGGCCGGCTTCTGGTGGGCCGCGGTGCCGCGCGAGCACTGGCCGACCGACGAGGAGGCGCTGGCGCTGATCCAGAAGAACTGGGACCCGGCCACGGGCGACGCGCGCCAGGAGCTGGTGCTGATCGGCATCGGCATGGACGAGGCCGCGCTGCGCGCGCGGCTCGATGCCTGCCTGCTGACGGAGAACGAAATGCGCTTCGGCGCTTCGTGGTGGCAGAACTTCCAGGACCCGTTCCCGTCCTGGAACGTGTGAGCCAGGGCTAGCGGGCGCACTCTCCGCAGGTGCCGTGCAGGGTGAGCGCGGTGTGGCGGGTGTCGATGCCCTGCTTGCGCAGCGCCTTGCCCAGCCGGCCCATCACCTTCGGAAGCTCGGGGTCCGACGGCAGCGCCAGCACCTTGTGGCACTGGTCGCATTCGAAGGTGTTGCCGGAGGCGGCCTCCACATGGCGCGAGAAGCGGTTGACCCGGTCGGCGCCCACGCGCCGGTCGCACAGGCCGGCCTCGACCAGGCGGTCGAGCACGCGGTACACGGTCACGCGGTCGGGCGCCTCGCCGGTGGAAGTGGTGTAGGCCGCGGCCACGTCTTCGTGCGTGAGCGGCTGGGAGGCGTGGGCCAGCAGTTCGAGCACCGTCTGCGCGGCGCGCGTCACGCGCAGGCCGTTGTCGCGCAGCAGCGCTTCGCTGTCGAATGGGGCGGCGACCAGAGGGGGCTTCGGGTGCGAGGTGGAGGTCTTCATGCGGAACGCCATTGTGTTGCATCCACGGGCCGCATGGGTAGCGCCGCGGCGAATCGCCCGCCTGCCGTGCCAGATAATCGCCCCCTTCGAACAGCGGGGCCCGCGGGCGCCACGAACAGCATGCACACAGCGCGCGACGGCGATGCACTCAGCCACGTGCTGGCCACGTACAGGTCCGAGCGGGCGGTGACGGCGCGCTTCTCGCTGTCGGCGCCCTGGGCGCTGCATTCGAGCGGCGTGGACGGCCCGCTGATTCGCATGTGCACCGGGGCGCCTTACTGGATCGCGGTCGACGGCGGCGAGCCGGTGCAAGTCGCGCCGCACGACATCGCGATGCTGCCGCAGGGCGGGGCGCACACGGTGTCTTCGGCGCCCGGGCTGGCGCAGGTGCCGTTTCGCAGCCTGATCGAGGCGCACTCGGTCGGCCGGCACGGCGACCACCCCATCGTTTTCTCGCACGGCGGCGGCGGTGCCGCGACCACGCTGTTCTCGCTGCACCTGTGGATGCCGGCACAGGGGCTGGGCTCGATCATCGCGAGCCTGCCGCCGCTCATCGTGCTGCGGCGCGCGCAGATTCCCACCACCGCCTCGCTGGCGCAGGCGATGGAGTCGCTGGTGAACGAAACCACCGCGCAGCGCCCCGGCTGGCAACTGTCGGCGGCGCGCATGGCCGACCTGCTGCTGGTGCACATCCTGTGCGAGCACCTCTACGCGCAGCCGCAGACGCCGCTGCAGGCCGGTGCGCAAGGGCAAGGCGACGCGCCGAGCCCGGCCCTGGGCCAGCTTCGCGGGCTCGACGACGAGGCCATCGCGCGCGCCATGGCGCTGATGCACGAGCGGCCCGCGCACCCGTGGTCGGTCGCCACGCTGGCGCAGGCCAGCTACCTGTCGCGCACCGTCTTCAGCGAGCGCTTTCGCGCGCTGGTGGGCGTCACGCCCATGCACTACCTGGGCTCCTACCGCATGACGCTGGCGGCCGAGAAGCTCAAGAACCGGCAACTGAGCCTGCACCAGGTGGCGGAGGCGGTCGGCTATGCGTCGGAGAAGGCGTTCTCGCGCGCCTTCCAGCGCTGGACGGGGCTCACGCCCAGCGCGTACGCGCGGCGCGACGGGGCGGGCTGACACAGGGCACATCACGCCGTCGTTCAAGAGGCATGCGTTGCGGACGAACGGTGCCCAGATCCGGCGTGCCGGAGGTTGAGGCCGCCGCGCCCGCGCCGAACAATGGGCGCATGGCCATCACCCGCAAAAGAGTCATTCCCCAGGTTCGCGACCCCGCGCTCGAGCTGTCGCTGGCAAAGCCCGTCGCCGCCGGCGACAACGCGCAGCGCGCCGCCACCGTGCGGCACACCGACGGCGAGCCGCTGGTCGCCTTCGAGGGCCGCAGCAACCCCTACCTGGAACACCAGCGCAACGACCTGCTGCTGAGCCTGCAGCACATGCGCAGCGAAGGGCACGACGAGATGGTGTTCCTGTGCATCACGCACTGCAAGGAGCTGACCTTCAAGGCCTTGCACTACGAGCTGGCCAACATGCAGGCGCGCGTTCGAGCAGACGACGTGGCCGGCGCCTTGCAGCTGGCGCCGCGGGTGCGTGCGCTGCTGGAGTACCTGGGCAAGACCTGGGACGTGCTCTCGACCATCACGCCGCATGGGTTCAACCAGTTCCGCGACACGCTGGGCATCGCCTCGGGCCAGCAGTCGTACATGTACCGGCATGTGGAGTTCTTGCTGGGCAACAAGTCGGTGGCGCTGGCGCGCGCGCATGCCAATAACCCCGATGTCTGGCCGCAGATGGAGCGCGCGCTGAACGCCCCCAGCCTGTACGACGACGTGCTGGCGCTGCTGCACCGGCGCGACATCGCCGTGCCGCCCGAGGCGCTGGCGCGCGACTGGTCGGCGCCCTATGTGCCTAACGCGGGCGTGGAGGCGGCGTGGCTGTGGGTGTACAGCGACCCGACGCCCGAGAACGAGCTGTACCGACTGGGCGAGGCGCTGATGGACATCGCCGACGTGTTCTCGCAGTACCGCTGGCGGCACTTCGTGTCGGTCGAGCGCATCCTGGGCTTCAAGCCGGGCACGGGCGGCTCGGCCGGCGTGGGCTGGCTGCGCAGCGTGGTCGACCACCGCTTCTTTCCGGAGCTGTGGTCGGTGCGCACGCAGCTGTGAACGAGCGAGGACACGGGGACACGGCATGAAACAGACATCACATGTGTTGATCGTGGGCGCGGGCATTGCGGGCTGCGCCGCCGCCATCGCGCTGGCCGACCGCGGCCTTCGGGTGACGCTGGTCGAGAAGCAGGCCGAATGGCGCTTCCAGAGCTCGGGCATCTTCATCTACGGCAACGGGCTGGAGGCGCTGCGCAGGGTCGGCGTGCTGCCGGGCATCCTGGCGGCGGGCTTTGCCATCGAGGACGGGCGCAACGTGTACCTCGACCACCAGGGCGCGCCCATCGTCGATGTGTTCTATCCGCGCTCCAGCGGCGGCGCGGCGCCCATCGTTGGCATCAAGCGCTCTGAAATGCACCGCGTGCTGGCCGCGCGGCTCGGTGCGCTGGGCGTGGAGATCCGGCTGGCGACCACGGTCGCGGCCATCGATGCGCCGGGCGATGCCGCGCATGCCGACATTCGCTTTTCCGACGGCACGCAGCAGCGCTTCGACCTGGTGGTCGGCGCCGACGGCATCCGCTCGCAGGTGCGCGAGGCCGTCGCCGGCGCGCTGGTGCCGCGCTACACCGGCTTCGGCGTGTGGCGCAGCGTGCACCAGCGCCCGCGCGACATGAACGCGAAGGTGATGATGATGGGCGTCGGCAAGCGCCTGGGCATCATGCCGATCGGCGACGATCGGCTGTACCTCTTCGGCACGGTGAGCGAACCCGCCGGCCGCTGGTACCCGAAGGAAAGTTGGCCCGAGCGCATGCGCGAGCGCTTCGCTGAATTCGCCGGCCCGGCGCGGCCCTTTCTGGCGCAGCTGGGCGCGCACTCCGAAGTGTTGTACACGGCCGTCGAGGAGGTGCAGGCGCCGCTGCCCTGGCATGCGGGGCGGGTGCTGCTGATCGGCGATGCGGCGCATGCGTCGACCCCGTTCATGGGGCAGGGCGGCGCGATGGCGGTGGAAGACGCGGTGGTGCTGGCCGACATGCTGTCCTCGCACGGCATTTCGCAGGCCGTGCTGCGCGCCTTCGGCGAGCGCCGCTTTCCGGTGTGCCGCTTCGTGCAGGACGCCTCGCGCAAGGTGGGCGAGGCCGGCGCGTTGGAAGACGCGGCAAGCTGCGCGCGGCGCAACGCGGCCATGCGTGACGGTGCGCAGCGGCAGGTGGATGCGTTCTACGGGGAACTGCGGGCACTGCAGGCGCTGTAGGCGCTTTAGACGGCACAGACGCTGTGGCGGTTGCGCCATATGCCCGAATACACCTAAGCATCTGACGAATGGGTCGTTCGCTTGCGGGCCAAGGCGCGACAGAATCGCGCGCTTTGTCTTCTGCAACCGAAAGTTCTCCATGCGCGTGCGTTCCCCCCTGAAGCTGCTCAAACCGGTCCTGGCGCTGTGGGCCGGCGTGTCGCTCGCCCTGGGAGCGCAGGCACAGGCGCAGACACCTGCCTCGCCGTCAGCGGCGGCCTTTCCCTCGAAGGCGGTGCACATCACGGTGGCGAACACGCCCGGCAGCTCGCCCGACGTGCTCGCGCGCCTGCTCGGCCAGCGCCTGTCGGAGCAATGGAAGCAGCCGGTGGTGGTCGACAACCGCGCCGGCGCGGCCGGCATCCTGGCGGCCGACGGCCTGGCCAAGGCGCAACCCGACGGCTATTCGCTGCTGGTGGGTGCCGACGGGCCCATCACCATCCTGCCCAACATCCAGGCCGGCCTGCCGTACGACGCGCGGCGCGACCTGGTGCCGGTGGTGTCGCTGGGGCAAATCGATTTCGTGCTGGTCGCCAACCCCAAGACCGGCTTCCGCACCGTGGCCGACTTCGTGCGCGCGGCCAAGGCGCATCCGGGGCGCATCAACTACGCCTCGGCCGGCAACGGCAGCCCGCAGCAGCTGAGCATGGAACTGCTCAAGCAGAAGGCGGGCATCTACGTGACCCACATTCCCTACCGCGGCGGCCCGCTGGGCATGCAGGACGTGATCGGCGGGCAGGTCGACGTGATGTTCATCGCCGTGGGCCCGGCGCTGCCGCACATCCGCAGCGGCCGGCTGGTGGCGCTGGGCGCCAGCGGCGAGAAGCGCCACGCGCTGCTGCCCGAGGTGCCCACCGTGGCCGAAAGCTACAAGGGCTACCGCTCGGGCACGTGGTTCGGGCTGTTCGCGCCGGCGCGCACGCCGCAGCCGGTGATCGACGCCATTGCCGCGGACGCCGGGCGCATCGTGCAGACCCCGGGCCTGCGCAGCGAACTCGCGGCGCAGGGCATCGAGGCGACGGGCTATCCGCAGCGCCAGTTCCAGACGCTGGTGTCGGCGGAGTACGAGCGCTATGCGCAGATCGTGAAGGCGGTGGGCATCAAGGCCGAGTGACGTTGGCGGGCTGAGATTGGCGAGCTGAGCGGCTGCGCAGCATTCCGGCGCCATCCGGCCTCACTTCAAAGCCACTTCAGAGTCACTTCAAAGATTTGGCCACCGCCTTGGCAAAGGCCTCCACATCGTCTTCACGGCACACCTCGGCGGCCAGCGGCGCGTGGCCTTGCGCCACGGCGGCCAGCGCGATCGCCTTTTTCGGGCACAGGCCCAGGCAGCTGCACTGCACCACGCGCAGGCGCACCGGCATGTGCGAGAGGCCGTGCTTGAGTTCCTTGCGGACCTGGCGGGCGTTGAGTTTCGAGGGGCCGTCCTTGCGTTCTTCGCACTCGCCGCACACGAGCACGACGCCGGCCAGCTTGGTCTCGACCATGGGTGGGGAATGGCTCACGCGGGTTCCTTGGTGTGTTTTTAAGTGTGCTTCGGGCCATGTTGGGTGGCGCGCGGCGATGCGCAAGTCAGCCAACCGGCCGTTTCCATGCCCCTTGCGCGCTCTGCTCCGGTGCGCGCGGGTGGGCTCCGCCGGCTCTGGCAGGCGCTGGATGCGCTAAGGTCCGGCCATCCATCTTTCCGGTTTTTCTGATTACCTTCGTCCGACCATGTCCGCTGCCCGTCCCCCCATCGAGATCGAAACCGCCCCCAACCCCACCGCCACGGTGATCGTCATGCACGGCCTGGGCGCCGACGGCAACGACTTCGTGTCCATCGCCAACGAGCTCGATCTCTCCTCCGTGGGTGCCGTGCGCTTCGTGTTCCCGAATGCGCCGGTCATTCCCGTGACCATCAACGGCGGCTACCAGATGCCCGCCTGGTACGACATTGCCGTGGCCGACCTGGCCGCGCAGGAAGACGAGGCCGGCCTGCGCCGCTCGCAGGCCGCCATCGAGGCGCTTATCGCCAACGAGAAGGCCCGCGGCATCGCGGCCGAGCGCATCGTGGTGGCGGGCTTTTCGCAAGGCTGCGCCATGTCGCTCATGACCGGCCTGCGCCACACCGAGCGGCTGGCGGGCATCGTGGGCCTCTCGGGCTATTTGCCGATCGCCGCCACCACCGCCGCCGAGCGCCACGCCGCCAACCATGACACGCCCGTGTTCCTCGCCCACGGCCGGCAAGACCCGGTGGTGCCCATCGCCGCCGCGCTGCGCTCGCGCGACGCCTTGACCGCGCTGGGCTACACCGTCGAATGGCATGAATACACGATGGCGCATTCGGTGTGCATGGAAGAAATTGCCGACCTGAACCGCTTCCTGCTGCGGGTGCTGGGCTGACCGCATTGCAGGCCGCCACCTGAAAGGAGACCGACCCATGATCCTCGTCATCGGACACGCCCTGGCCAAGCCCGACACGCTGCAGGCCATGCTGGCCATCAGCACCGAGCATGTGCTGCGCTCGCGCGCCGAGCCCGGCTGCATCTCGCATGAAGTCACCACCGACGCGCTGCAGCCGCTGCGCCTGACCTTCGTGGAGCGCTGGAGCGACATGGCCGCGCTGCAGGTGCACTTTCGGGTGGATGCGTCGCGCGCCTTCGGCAAGGCGCTGGCCGCCATGGCCGACGGCGTGCCGGAGATCCACGTCTACCAGTCGGACGAGATCGACCTGTCGGCAGGCCGCGCGAAGGCCTGAAGGCCTGGTTTTTCGCAAGCCATTCGGGGCATGGGCAGGCGTTGTCTCGGTGCATGCAGCTATCAAAAAGGTAGCGCATCGAAGGGCGTAAAAGGCCGGGATTCCCTGCGCAAGCAACGCCCGCGCGCCCGTGCTACCTTCCAGCCCCTCAAGAAGATTGATGAGTCATAACAATATGAGCAACAGATTGCTGGAGAGGTTGGGTGCACTTTCAGCCGCACGACTGAAAGGCATGCGACGTGGCATCGAGAAGGAAAGCCTGCGCGCGCTGCCGGACGGCAAGCTCGCGCTCACGCCGCACCCCGCGGCCCTGGGCTCGGCGCTCACGCACCCGCACATCACCACCGACTTCAGCGAATCGCAGCTCGAACTCATCACGGGCGTCCATGGCGACGTCGAATCGGCCCTGGACGAGCTCACCCGGGTGCACCAGTTCACCTACCGCGTGCTCGACACGCTGGGCGACGAGCGCTTGTGGGCCTCCAGCATGCCCTGCGGCCTGCCCACGGACGAGACCATTCCCATCGGCCGCTACGGGTCGTCGAACGTGGGCCGCGCCAAGAGCGTGTACCGCATGGGCCTGAGCCACCGCTATGGCCGGCGCATGCAGACCATCTCGGGCATTCACTACAACTGGTCCCTGCCCGATGTGTCGAGCGAGCAGTACTTCGCGCTGATCCGGAACTTCCGCCGCCACGCCTTCCTGCTGCTGTACCTGTTCGGCGCCTCGCCGGCGCTGTGCTCCAGCTTCGTGGCGGGCCGCCCGCACGAGCTGCAGCCGCTGGGCGACGGCAGCATGTTCATGCCTCACGGCACCTCGCTGCGCATGGGCCGCCTGGGCTACCAGAGCGACGCGCAGGCCTCGCTGGCCGTGAGCTACAACAGCCTGGACGGCTACGGCGCCTCGCTGCAGGACGCGCTCACGCGCCCGTGGCCGGCCTACGAGGCCATCGGCATCCGCAACCTGGGCGGCGACTACAACCAGCTGGGCACCAGCCTGCTGCAGATCGAGAACGAGTTCTACGGCACCATCCGCCCCAAGCGCGTGATCCACCCCGGCGAGCGCCCGCTGCATGCGCTGCGCGAACGCGGCGTGGAGTATGTCGAGGTGCGCCTGATGGACCTCGACCCCTTCGAGACGGTGGGCATCAACGCGCAGACCATGCGCTTCATCGACGTGTTCCTGCTGCACTGCCTGCTGAGCGACAGCGCCGACGACACGCCGCAGGAAATCGCCGAGCTGGCGCACAACCAGCACCTCACGGCCGCGCGCGGTCGCGAACCCGGCCTGCAACTGCAGCGCGAGGGGCGCGAGGTGTCGCTGGCGGACTGGGGCACGGAGCTGGCCGAGCAGTGCCTGCCCATCGCCGAGGCGCTGGACATTGCACATGGTCAGGAAAACGGCAGCGGCACCCAGCACGCCGACGCGGTGCACGCTGCCCTGGCCGCGCTGCGCAACCCCGACAGCCTGCCCTCGGCGCGCGTGCTCGCGGCCATCGAGCAGGAACACGGCAACTCCTTCATCGGCTTCGTGCGTGCCCAGTCGGAGCAAACGCGCGCGCAGCTGCTCGGGCTGCCGTTCCCGCCCGCGCTGCAGGCCGGCTTCGAGCAGATGACGGCCGACTCCATCCAGGAGCAGAAGCGCATCGAGGCGGCCGACACCATGCCCTTCGAGATCTACCGCGAGCAGTACGTGTCGCCCGCGCGGCTGGGCATCGCGCGCGGTCGCATGGCCATGGCGGCCTGACACGCTCCGGCTTAAGACTTTCGCCCTGCTCCCGTTCCCATGACGACAGGGGCGGGGGCCGATGGCCTACAGGCATTGGCCCGCATCGCCCACCGCAGGTGCGCGGTGCAGGGCGACCATGCAGGCATGACATTCAAGGCTTACCTCGTCGAAGACAGTCCGGTCATCCGGGAAAACCTGGTGGGTTTCCTGGAGGAGGTGGCCGACGCGCACGTTGTGGCCTCCGCCAGCACCGAGGACGAAGCCATCACCTGGCTGCGCCTGCACCGCGACGACTGGGACCTGACCATCGTCGACCTGTTCCTCAAGCGCGGCAACGGGCTGGGCGTGATCCACGCCTGCCGCAACCGCGCACCGCACCAGAAGGTGATCGTGCTGAGCAACTACGCCACGGCCGACATGCGGGAGCGCTCGCAGCAACTGGGCGCCGACGCCTTCTTCGACAAGTCGGCCGAGCTCGACCAGCTGGTGGCGTACTGCGAGCAGGTGAGTTCGTCGCGGCACTGAAGCGCTGAACGAAGGCCACCACAGCGCCCGCCGCGGCCGCTGACACCCACGAGACTGTCCCCCGCGCGGGAGACTGCGCGCCCCCGCCTTTCTGGGTTAAAAAGCCACGCTGCCGCCCCCAGGGCGGCGCTGAACACCGGCAACCCCAACGGCAACTCCCTAGGAAAGCGACAGAGAGACATGAGCAGCAGCAACAGCATCGACTTCAGCGGCCGCGTGGCCATCGTGACCGGCGCGGGCGGCGGCCTGGGCCGCCAGCACGCGCTGGCCCTGGCGGCACGCGGCGCCAAGGTGGTGGTCAACGACCTGGGCGGCGCGCGCGACGGCTCCGGCGGCTCGGTGAGCGCGGCGCAGGCGGTGGTCGACGAAATCAAGGCCGCGGGCGGCGAAGCGATTGCCAACGGCGCCTCGGTGACCGACTTCGAGGCCGTGCAGGCCATGGTCAAGCAGGCAGTCGACGCCTGGGGCCGCGTGGACATCCTGGTCAACAACGCCGGCATCCTGCGCGACAAGAGCTTCGCCAAGATGGAGCTGGACGACTTCAAGCTGGTGGTCGACGTGCACCTGATGGGCGCCGTGAACTGCACCAAGGCCGTCTGGGCGCTCATGAACGAGCAGAAATACGGCCGCATCGTGATGACCACGTCGTCCTCGGGCCTGTACGGCAACTTCGGCCAGAGCAACTACGGCGCGGCCAAGCTGGCGCTGGTGGGCCTGATGCAGACGCTGAGCCTGGAAGGTGCCAAGAACGACATTCGCGTGAACTGCCTGGCCCCCACCGCCGCCACCCGCATGACCGAAGGCCTGATGCCGCAGGAAGTGCTCGATGCGCTCAAGCCCGAGGCCGTGGTGCCCGCCATGCTGGTGCTGGCCGCGCAGGACGCGCCCAACCGCACCATCCTGTGCGCGGGCGCAGGCACCTTCGAGGCCGCCCACATCACGATGACGCAGGGCGCCTGGCTGGGCATTGCCCCCGACACGCCGGAGCAACTGGCCGCGCGGCTGTCCGAGGTGACCTCGCGCGACGGCGAGGTGGTGCCGCAAAGCGGTGCCGCGCAGGGCACCAACGAGGTCGGCAAGGCGATGGCGAACGCCAAGCGGGGCTGACAACCCCAGGGGCAGGGCGGGGCTAGGCCCTTGCCGTGCCTCCGCCGGGCTGCCGGGCTTATTCCGCGATGAAGCTCGGGTCGGTGCGGATCGAGCCGCGGTCGCGATGGTTGTGAAGGCGCCCCAGCGTGCTGTCGAGCAGGCGCTTGAGCTTGTCGGCCGCGCCGCGGAAGGCTTCGTCGATACTGGCCGCATGCTGCGTCACCGCCAGCGGCTGGTGGTGCGCCAGGCGCGCCTCCATCACGCAGCACTTGTCGGCGCCGCCGGTCTTGTCGTGGTTCTCGTCGCTCAAGTGCACTTCGACGCGCGTGACGTCCTCGGCGAAACGGCTCAGGTGCTGCTTGATCTCCGTGTCGGCCCAGCGTTCCAGCGTGTCCTTGTTGTCGATACCGTTGCTCGTGTTGACCTGAATCTGCATGCAATGTCCCTGCTGGATGGATGAACGAAAGCCCACTGTGCGCCCTGAAGCGCGGGTGCGCGCGTAGGTCTATTCCCTACCCACGCGCCGGGCAGGGTCCGCAATGCGGCGATTGGCCTGGCCTGCGCCGCCCTGTTCGGCGTGGGGACTTCAGCTCTGGATGTATGTCGTCAGCTGCTCGATGGTCGCCTCGTGGTCCGAGATGATGTCGTCCATCAAGTCCTGGATGGAGATCATGCCGACCACCTTGTCGCCATCGACCACCGGCAGGTGGCGGAACTTGCGCTGGCTCATCAGCGTCATGCAGGCGCGCGTGCGGGTCTGCGGGGTGACCGTCATGACGTCGGGCGTCATGATCTCGCGCACCTTCACGTCTTTCGAGTTCTTGCCCTGCAGCGCCACCTTGCGGGTGTAGTCGCGCTCGGACAGGAAGCCCACCAGCTTCTCGCCGTCCATCACCATCAGCGCGCCGACCTCGAAGCGCGCCAGGGTGGACAGCGCATCGAACACGCTGGTGTCCGGGGAGGTGCGCCATGCTGCGGAGTCATGGCGTTTGAGCAGTTCGGAGACGGGTTTCATCGTGTGTAACTCCATGAAGGGTTTTCGATTCGACCGACGCTCGGGCGCCGCACTTGTTTCAAATGATAGGGGCGTTACCGCGCGCAATGGCGCCCCGCGATGCAAAACCGTCTAGGGGATTGCGCGTGTGTGCAACACGCTGTCAATGAGCGAGAACTAAGGGCTGCACGCGCCGGGCCGCGGCTTTCGGTGGACGGCGAGAATGCGCACTTGCAGCTATCGAAAACGTAGCGAAAACGTAGCGAAAACGTAGCAAAAACGTAGCGAAGACGTCGTTCAGGCTTGCGTTCAGGTTCCGGGGCCACAATGCGCACCCGGCCCTGCGAGGCCCTCCCCATTCCAGACAGCGGCAGCGCGAAAAAAGAAAGAACCCCACCGATGGCGATCCAGTGGTTCCCCGGTCACATGTATTCGACCCAGAAGGCCATCACCGAGCGGGTGAAGGACATCGACGTGGTCATCGAGCTGCTCGACGCGCGCCTGCCCGGCTCCAGCGCCAACCCGATGCTGGCCGAGCTCACGGCCGGCCGCCCGAGCGTGAAGGTGCTCAACAAGCAGGACCTGGCTGATCCCGCGCAGACCGCGCGCTGGCTCGCGCACTACAACGCGCTGCCCGCGACCCGCGCCATCGGCCTGGACGCGAGCCAGACCACGCCCGCGCAGCAGCTGGTCAAGGCCTGCCACGAGCTCTCGCCCAACCGCGGCGGCATGGCCAAGCCGATGCGCGTACTGATCTGCGGCATTCCGAACGTGGGCAAATCGACCCTCATCAACACGCTCACCGGCGGGCGCAAGGCCAAGACGGGCGACGAGGCCGGCATTACCAAGCTGGAGCAGCGCATCGTGCTGGCCGACGACTTCTACCTGTGGGACACGCCCGGCATGCTGTGGCCGCGCATCATCGTGCCCAAGAGCGGCTACAACCTGGCCGCCAGCGGCGCGGTGGGGCGCAACGCCTTCGACGAGGAAGAGGTGGCGCTGGAGCTGCTCGACTACCTGAAGGTGCATTACGCCGCCGGCGTGGCCACCCGCTTCAAGCTGGTCGAGCTCGACACCGAGACCATGGCCGGCATGAAGGACGAGGACCTGCTCGACACCATCGGCCGCAAGCGCGGCGCGCTGCTGGGCAAGGGCAAGGTCAACCTGCAGAAGACGGCGGAAATCGTGATGCACGAGTTTCGCGCGGGCAACCTCGGGCGTATCACGCTCGAGACGCCCGAGGAGTTTGCGCAGTGGCTGGCCGCGGGCCAGCGCGCCGACGCCGAGCGCGCTGCCAAGAAGGCCGCGCGCAGCAAGAAGGGCAAGGCCAAGCCTGCGTCGGACAGCATGCCGGGTGCCGTACCCGAAGACGCGCCCGCCGACGACCCGCAGGACTGAGCCGCACGGCCCCGCCCGTGGCCGATCAGTCCAGCGCGAACAGCGCCCCGGCCGCCTCGTTCAACGCCGCCGTGCGCCGCGAATCCGGATGCGGCCCCGCCGCCGACAGCGCGCGCTGGTACATCGCGATGCGCGTCGCCGACACCGGCCGACACAGCGGCCGCCCCACCGTTTGCGACAGCCCGCGCTCGGGCACCACGTAGCGCCCCGGGCTCAGCCGCGCGAAGCGGATGTACGCCTGCAGCGCGTAGAGCATGTCGGCGTGCAGCGCGTCCATGCGCTGCTCGGCGTCCTTGCCGATCTGCGCGAGGCCCTTGGCGTCCTTGGCCACCGGCAGCCCGAGGATGTCGGCCATGTCGATCTCGTAGTGCGTGAAGTCGCCGTAGGGGCGCTTGCAATCGATCATGAAGGTGCGCCAGTTCGCGTGCTGCAGCAGGCGGATGTGCTCCGCCGACACATCGAATGCATCGCGCTTTCCCAGCGGCGGCACGAAGCCGTAGTGCCCCGGCGCGAAGCTCGCGTGCAGGAAGAAGGCCGAGGTCACTTTCACGAAGCGGTCGAACAGCGGCGACACGCGCGGGTTGCCGCCGTCCAGCGCCTCGCCGAACTGCTCCAGCGACAGCTCGGGCGGCACGATGGCCGGCGCGCCCGATTCGCAGGCGATCCACTCGGCCTTGCTGCGGCGGAACCAGTCGATGTCGTCCTGCGTGATGGCGACGCTGCCGGGGGCCTCGGCGCCGGGTGCGGTGGGGGCCAGGGGTGCGACAGGTGCGGAAGATGCGCCAGGTGCGCTGGACGCGCCTTGCCGCCCGCAGCCCGAAGCGGCAAGCAGGGCGGAGGCGGCGCAGGCGGCCGAGAAGGCCAGCGCGCTCCGCCGATGGATCCATCTCACGTTTTCGTCTCCCATGGAAATTCGGACACAGCGTTCGGCTCCCGAGAATGCCACGCCGGCCTGACCTGCGCCTGAGGACGGCCACGGCACCGGGCGCAAGGTTGTTCGCGCCGCCGTCCGAAGCGCTTCGGCGCGGCCCACTATCATCGAAAAATGCAACGTCTCACGCGCCAACGCAACGCCGTTTTCTCCGCCTTCAGCGACGCCGGTCGCGTGCTCACCGCCCCTGAAATCCTCGCGCATGCGCGCGAGATCGTGCCCGAGATCAGCCTGTCGACCGTGTACCGCCAGGTGTCGCTGCTGCTGGCGGACGGCGAGATCGCCAAGGTCGAGCTGCCGGGCGAACCGGCGCGCTACGAGGTCGCCTGCAAGCCCGGCGCGCACGCGAAAGACCACGGGCACACGAAGCATGACGGGCACGACGGGCACGATGCGGATGGCGCCGACCACCACCATCACTACTTCCACTGCTCGAACTGCGGGCAGGTCTTTCTGCTGCACGCCTGCCCCGGCCCCATGGACGACCTGGCGCCCAAGGGCTTCCAGGTGACGAGCCACGAGGTGACGCTGCACGGGCTGTGCGCGTCGTGCGCGCGGGGTGCGCAAAAGGCGCAAAAGACACCGAAGGCGCGCGCGAAGGCGCACTGACGAACAGAAGCACCGAAGCACCGAAGCACCGACGCACGCGCACGGCAGCACGCCGTCGATCGGCATCGAATCGTTATTGAGAACGTATTCTCAATAACGTATAGTCGCGGGTTCCCAAACCCATGGCCAGCGACGGCCCGAGTACGACCATGCAAGTCCTTTCCTCGCTCAAGGAAGCCAAGAAGCGCCATCGCGATTGCCAGGTGGTGACGCGGCGCGGCCGCACCTACGTCATCTGCAAGTCCAACCCGCGCTTCAAGGCGCGGCAGGGCGGCGCGAAGAACAAGAACAAGCGCTGAGCACGGCGCAGCCCCCAGGCGCCGACTGAAGAGCGCCGACCGGCGCGCCCCCGCGCGAAGCGCCGGCCCCCCACGAACCCTTGTCGAATGTTTCGGCGCACCCGCGCCGGCGCAAGCCTGCGCGCGTCTTCTTTCCAACCTGGTTTTCTTCCATGCTCCGAGCCACCGGCCTCACCAAACAGTACGGCGCCCATACCGCGCTCGACCGCCTCGACCTCGACATCCGCGCCGGCGACATCTACTGCCTGCTGGGTGCCAACGGCGCGGGCAAGACCACCACCATCAACCTGTTCCTGAACTTCATCGCGCCGAGCGCCGGCACGGTCGAAATCAACGGCACCGACGTCACGCGCCACCCGGTGGCCACCAAGCAGGACGTGGCGTACATCCCCGAGCAGGTCACGCTGTACGGCACCTTGTCGGGCCTGGAAAACCTGCGCTTCTTCGCGGGCCTGGCGCTCGGCCACGAGCTGCCGCGCGAGCGCCTGCTCGAGCTGATGACCGAGGTGGGGCTCGACCATTCCTCTGCCGACAAGCGCGTGTCCGCGTATTCGAAGGGCATGCGCCAGAAGGTGTGGATCGCGGTGGCCATCGCCAAGCAGGCCAAGGCGTTGCTGCTCGACGAGCCGACCTCCGGGCTCGACCCGCACGCGGCCGCGGAGTTCTCCGACCTGTTGCGTCGCGCCGCCGACAGCGGCGTGGCCGTGCTGACCACCACGCACGACCTGTTCCACGCACAACAGACCGCCACGCGCGTGGGGATCATGAAACGCGGGCGGTTGGTCGAAAGCCTCGACGGCGAGGCGCAGATCGCGCGAACGGACCTGCAGTCGCTCTATCTCCAGCACATGAGGGCTTGAGATGAAGTGCTTTTCGATTCGCGGTGGCGAGCATTCGGGGCGCGATCACGCCGCAACAACAAACACCAAACACAACGACCCAGGGAGCCCACCGACATGCTGCTGAACTGGATCGCAAGACGCGAATTCCTCGAACGCCTGCGCGACGGCCGCCTCTACTGGGCCGGTGGCCTGGTGGCCGTGCTGCTGCTGACGGCACTCGCCGTGGGTTGGGCCCATCAGCGCGACGCGCGCGCAGAACAGCAGGCAGCCCAGGCCATGGACTACCGCGACTGGCTGCACCAGGACAGTCGCCACCCGCACGACGCCGCCCACCAGGGCATGCACGCCTTCAAGCCCGAGGCCGCGCTGGCCATGATCGACTCGGGCATCAACCCCTTCATCGGCAGCACCGTGTGGCTTCAGGCGCACCGGCAGAGCGAGGTGAAGTTCAACGCCGCGCAGGACGCGACCGGCCTGCAGCGCTTCGGCAACCTCTCGGTCGGCTGGATCCTGCAGGTGCTGGGGCCGCTGCTGGTCATCGTGCTGGGCTTCAATGCGTTCGCCGGCGAACGCGAGCAGGGCATTCTTCGGCAGACCTTGAGCCTCGGGGTTTCGCCGCTGCGGCTGCTGGGCGGCAAGGCCCTGGCGCTCGCGGCCTCGCTGGGCGTGCTGCTGGTGCCGGCCGCGCTCATCGCGGCGGTGGCGGTCGCCATCGGCGCCGGGGAGGGCGAGCGGCTCGATGCGCTGCTGCGGCTGGCCGCATGGTCGCTCGGCTATGCCGTGTACCTCGGCATCTTCGTGTTCCTGGTGCTCGGCGTGTCGGCCGCGTCGTCCACCTCGCGCATGGCCATCACGCTGCTGCTCGCGCTGTGGATCGGCCAGGCCGTGATGGCGCCGCGCGTGCTGTCCGAGCTGTCGCGCGCATGGTTTCCGAGCCCGACGCGGCTGCAGTTCAACCAGGCGCTGGGGGCGGAGCTGAAGTCGGTGTCCGACCAGGTCTGGCAGAAGAACTTCGGCACCACCGAACGCTGGGGCCGCGACGTGCCGCTCAGCAAATGGGGCATCGCGCTGCGCCTGGACGACCAGGCCTCCTACCCCGTGTACGACCGCCACTACGGCCGCCTGTGGGACACCTGGGAACAGCAGCAGAAGGTGCAGGAATGGAGCGGCCTGCTGCTGCCGATTCTCGCGATCCGCAGCTTCTCGATGGGCCTGGCCGGCACCGACTTCGCGCACCACCGCAGCTTTACGACCGCGGCCGAACTGCATCGCCGCCACATCCAGGACCTGATGAGCGAAGACCTGGTGGCGCATGCCGACCCCATGGGCGACCGTCACTTCGCCTACCAGGCCGCGCCCGGCCTGTGGGCCACCGTGCCGCCGTTCGACTACCACTCGCCCGGCGCCGGCTGGGCGTTGCTGCACCAGGCGCGCAGTCTGGCGGTGTTGGTCGCCGGGCTGCTGCTGTCCGCCGCGTTCGCGGCCTTCGCCACCGTGCGCCAGCGGGCGCTCTGAACAGACACCCGAACAGACATGCCCATGACCCCCTCTCTCCATCCGCCGCAAGGCCGCCGCCTGCTCGCCGTGATGCGCCAGGAATGCCGCCTCCTGCGGGCCGAGCGCACGCTGTGGGCCGTCGGCGCGCTCTTCGTGCTGCTCGTGGCCTATGCATTGGGCAACGGCCTGCTGCAGACCGCGAGCCGCGACCGCGCGCAGGCCGCCGTGGCGCAGGCCGACCGCGACACCCGCGCCGCGCAGCGCGTGCTGCTCGAAGGCATCTTCGCCGGCACCGCGCAGCCCACGCCCTTCGAGAACCCGGCCGATCCCTCGCGCATGGCCAGCGGCTACGGCGGGCACCACGCCATCCTGCCGACCGCCGCGCTGGGGCCGGTCGCGCTGGGGCAGAGCGACCTGTTCCCCAGCCAGTTCCACGTCACCAGCCAGAGCCGCGTGGTGTTCATGAACCCGAGCGACATCGAGAGCCCGTGGCACCTGCTGAGCGGGCACTTCGACCTGGCCTTCGTCATCGTGTACCTGCTGCCGCTGCTGATCTTCGCGCTCAGCTACAACCTGCTGTCGGCCGAGCGCGAGAACGGCACCCTGCGGCTGCTGCTGTCGCAGCCGCTGCGCCTGCGCACGCTGCTGGCGGGCAAGCTCACGGTGCGCGCGGCGGTGTTGCTGGGGCCCGCGGTGCTGCTGCCGGTGGCCGTGCTGCTCGTGGCGCGACACGCCGGTACCGTGGGCGCGGCAGGCATGACAGGCGCCACAGGCATGGGCGCCTCGTCGGACGCCACCCTGTGGTGGGCCTTGCTGGTGGGCGCCTACGCGCTCTTCTGGTTCGCGCTGGTGGTGGCGGTGAACGCCTTCGGCGCGTCGTCGGCGACGAATGCGATGGTGCTCGTCATCGCGTGGGTGCTGCTGGTGCTGGTCGCGCCCGTGCTGCTGAACCTGGCCGTGACGCAGGCCAGCCCCGCGCCTTCTCGCACCGAGCTGGCCACGCGCCAGCGCATCGTCACCGCCGAGGCCATGAAGCGCCACGCCGACCTGATGAGCACCGACTACCAGCACGTCGGCCGCGGCGCCGTCCTGGTGCCGCGCGACGGCAAGATCGAAATCGCGGGTCGGCTGCTGGGCAACTACCTGATCGAGAAAGAGGTGGACGCCGCCATCCAGCCCGCGCTCGACCGCTTCGACACGCAGCAGGCCCGGCAGCAGGTGCTGCTGGGGCGCTTCAGCGCGGTGTCTCCGGCGGCCGTGGCCTACGAGGGCATGACCGCGCTGGCCGGCACGGGCACGCGGCGCCAGGCGCGCTTCGAGGCGCAGACCGTGGCGTACCACGCGGCGTGGAAGCGCTTTTTCTTTGCCCGCATCGACGCGCGCGACGCGCTCGCGCCGGCCGACTTCGACCGCATTCCGGCCTTCGCCTGGCAAGAGGAGCCCGCGGGCCTCGTGCGCGGGCAGGCGGCGTGGGCCGTGCTGCAGCTGCTGGTGCCCAGCCTGCTGCTGTTCGGCGTGGCCGCGTGGCGGCTGCGCCGGTTCTCGGTGGCGTAGGCGCGGGCGGCGCCTTCGTCCCTTTGCCCCTCTGTTTCGTTTCTCAATCCCAAGCAAGCATTCCAATGACCATGTTCATCCGCACGGCCATGGCGGTGGCCGCCGCCACCGCGTTTCCGTCGACCTACGCGCAGGACACCGCCGAGCTCGGCACCGTCACCATCGAGGACAGCCGCGACGCCAGCAGCCTGCACCTGAACGCGCCCAGCGGCACCGCGTCGCGCCTGGGCCTGTCGGTGCGCGAGACGCCGGCTTCTGTGGAGATCCTCACGCAGGAGGCCATCGCGCAGCGCGGCGCGCGCACCTTCAGCGAGGCGCTGCGCGGCATGGCCGGCCTGTCGGGCGGCGGGCCGCCTTCGGCGCCGACCACGCTGTCCACGCGCGGCTTCACCAGCCTGCAGTACCTGTACGACGGCGTGCGCAGCTCCGGCGCGGGCGTGACCAACCGCGTGCAGGACACCTGGAACTACGAGCGCATCGAAGTGCTGAAGGGCCCGGCCTCGGTGCTCGACGGCGAAGGCGCCATCGGCGGCACCGTCAATTTCGTGAGCAAGCAGCCCGACCGCGACAACCCGCACAAGGAGGCGCTGCTCTCGTACGGCAGCTACGGCGCCACGCGCGCGGCCTTCGGCTTCGGCGGCGCGCTGGGCGACGCCAGCGCCTACCGGCTGGACTACAGCCGCAACGACAGCAAGGTGGGCACCATCGCGCGCAACGGCGAGCGCATCGACCACCTCACCAGCGGGCTGGCGGTCGACTTCGGCGGCTCGGTGAAGCTGGACCTGTCCTTCGACTACCTGCGCGACGACAACCAGGCCTACTGGGGCACGCCGCTGGTGCCGCGCAGCTTCGCGACGCAACCCACCAACGTGGTGAGCACGCCCGACGGCCGCGTGATCGACCGGCGCCTTGCCGGCAACAACTACAACGTGCCCGACGACGAGAACAGCTCCGAGACCTACTGGCTGCGCGCGCGCCTCACGGGCCAGCTCGACGGCGGCTGGTCGTGGCGCAACGAGTTCTCGGCCAACAAGGCCAACCGCGTGTTCCGCAACTCGGAAAGCGCCGTGTTCGTGGCGCCGGCCAACATCGCGCGCGACCAGACGCTCATCACGCACGACCAGGACTTCTGGCTCGACCGCTTCGACGCCACGCACAAGGGCACGCTGGGCGGCATGGACAACCGCTTCGTGGCCGGCGGCGAATACAGCGAGACGCGCTTCGGCAGCCAGCGCCGCTTTTCCGACAGCAGCGCCGCCACCGCCAGCCTGCTGCGCGTGCCGGTGTTCGGCGCGTACCTGGCGCCGTTCAACGAGAACCCCGCGCTGAGCACCGGCGGCGGCAACCGCACCAACACCGACACGAAGGTGCGCGTGAGCTCGGTGTTCGTGGAAGACGCGCTGAAGCCGCTGAAGAACCTCACGCTGGTGGCCGGCCTGCGGCACGACCGCACCGAGGTCGACCGCGGCATCGTCGACCTGAACCTGGGCAGCAGCTCGCGCTTTTCGACCAGCTACCGGGCCACGTCGGGGCGCATCGGCGCGGTGTACGACATCACGCCCGGTTCGAGCGTGTATGCGCAGTACACCAACGCCACGCTGCCGGTGAACTCGCTGTTCTTGCTGTCGGCGTCGAACGCGGCGTTTCCGATGTCGCGCGGCAAGCAGGCCGAGGTGGGTTTCAAGCAGAGCCTGCCGCAGGCCAACCTGGAGTGGACCGCGGCGGCCTACAAGATCGAGCTGGGCAACGTGCTTTCGCGCGACCCCGCCAACCCGAACAACACGGTGAACAACGGCAGCCAGTCGTCGCGCGGCATCGAGCTGTCGACCGTGTGGCGGCCGACGCGCGAGTGGACGCTGTCGGGCAACCTGGCCGCGCTCGACGCGCGCTTCGACACGCTGGTGGAGGCGGGCAATGTGTCGCGCGTGGGCAAGACGCCGCCCAACGTGCCCGAGCACGTGGCCAACCTGTTCGCGAGCTACCGGCCCGACGGTTCCAGGCTGGAGTATTTCGCCTCGCTGAACCACACCGGCCACATGTACACCGACACGGCCAACGACATTCGCATCAACGGTTTCACCACGCTCGACGCCGCGGTGAGCTACCGCATGCAGAACACGCTGCTGACCTTTCGCGTGCGCAACCTGACCGACAAGCTGTACGCGACGTGGGCCGGCCGCGCGACCAGCCAGGTGCTGCTGGCGCCGCGTCGCACCTTCGAGCTGTCGGCCAAGTTCGACTTCTGAGGGCGCGTGTCGCCAAGGTAACGCAGGGCGCATTCGCCGTCGCGCGCGCGACGGCGAATGCGGGTGGTGCTTTCTAGAGTGGGCCGTGTTGCATCAACCCGAGAAGAGATCGCCATGAACGCCATGACCGCCACGACCGACATGCTCGACACCATCCAGGCCATCAACGCCACCGCCGGCTTCAACCGCTGGGCGGGCTTCGAGGTCGTGAGCGCCGCCAACGGCGAGGCCGAGCTGCGCATGCACTTTCGCAAGGAAGACATGGGCCAGTACGCGGGCTTCCTGCATGCGGGGCTCATCGGTGCGCTGCTCGACACCGTGAGCGGTTTCGCGGCCGCCACGGTGGCGGGGCGCGTGCTGGCTTCGCACTTTTCGGTGAACTGCATCTCGCCCGCCGTGGGCCGCGCGTTCGTCGCGCGCGGCCGGGTGGTGAAGGCGGGGCGCAAGCAGGTGTTCGCGGTGGCGGAGCTGTATGCGCAAGGCGAGGGTGCGGGGGAAGGCGAGCTCAAGCTCGTGGCGACGGGGAACGCCATCCTCGTGCCGGTGGAGGAGGCGCAAGCGGCCGCGGCGAAGCCGGCCGCGTGATCTTCAGCCCGAACAGCGGACGCAGGAAGCCGACGCGCCGTATCACGCCGTCGGTCAGCAGCCAGCAGCCCGCGAGCGTCAGCACCACCAGCAGCACGGGCTCGACCACGGGTCCGAGCGCCAGCGGCGCCAGCACGGTGATGCCGGCCACGATCAGCGTCTGGTGCAGCACGTACCACGGGTACACCGACTCGTTGGCCCAGCGCAGCCACGGCCACGGGCGGTTCAGGTGGCGGTGCGCATGGCCCAGGATGGCCGCGACCATCAGCCACAGGTAGAGCACGCGCAGCAGGTCGGTCAGCGAGCTCGGCAAGGGCGCCTTCATGCCGGCGCGCAGCGCGAAGAAGGTGCTTATCACCGCGATGGCCAGCACGAGCGACACGCGGCGCAGCCGCTCCAGCTCCTTCCACACGCCCGTGTCCACGCCCATCCAGTAGCCGTAGAGAAACAGCGTGAAGTAGATGCTGTGCAGGTAAAAGTCGCGCACGAAGTTGTGCGTGCCCGGAAAGCGCGACGCCAGCAGCAGCGTGAAGACAAGCAGCGGCACCACCGGCAGCACCAGCAGCCGCCAGCCCCGCAGCCCGTTGAAGGCGCGGCGCAGCCGTTGCCCGGCGGCCGAGCGCCACAGCGGCAGCGTCACCGCGACCAGCGCCGTGTACGCAAACAGGTAGGGCAGGTACCACAGGTGGTTCCAGGTGATGCCGAATTCCGCGCCATCGAAGGCCTGCTTCGGCCAGGGCGCGCTCATCGACAGGTAGCGCAGCAGGAAGGCGCCGAAGCCCGGCGCGACGTAGCCGTTGGCCACGCCCTGCGCGTAGGCCTGGTACGGCACGATCACCGCCATGCCGAAGGCCAGCGGCAGCAGCAACCGCACGCCGCGGCTGCGCAGCAGCGCCCAGGTGCCCTGGCCCCGGCTGAGGAAGCCGAGCGACACGCCAGACACCAGGAACACCAGGTCCATGCGCCAGATGTTGAGCGCCACCATCGGCCACTGCAGCCATTCGGCGGCATGCGGGCTCTTCAGGTGCCAGGGCCAGCCGGCCACGTAGTACATGCCCACGTGATAGAGGATGACGAACAGGAAGGCCAGGGCGCGCAGGGCGTCGATGTCGTGGCGGCGGTGGCCGGGCGGGGTGGGTGCGCCAGTAGATGCGCTCATTGCAAGCTCCTTGAAGGGGTCTGGAAACGTCGGAAAGGCGCCATGCTCCGGCCCGCCGGCCCCGCGCGGCGCACCCATGGGACGGACCGGCCCGGCTTTGTGACGAGCGGTGGCCCGCAGGGACGAATTCAGCCCGCCCCGGGGCCCGGGCGGCGCGCTTTTCGCGAGAATTCCAGCCCATGCTTCCGCCCCGCAAGAACCTGTACGAGCGCTATGAGCCGGTCCGCCGGCCCGTGGAAGTGGCTTTCTGGATCGTGCTCATGGGGCTGCAGGCCGTGTTCGGCACCATGGTGGCGCTGGTCGACATGCGCACCCGCGCCGTGCCGGCCGAGAACTGGGAGGTCGTGACCTGGGAGGTGTCCAGCCACCTCGTGCTGTTGCTGCTGGTGCCTGCGCTGGTGTGGGTCGAGCGGCGCCTGTCGCCGCTGGCGCGCGGGCACTTGCTGCGCTTCGTGGCCTTGCATGGGGTGGCCAGCGTGGCGTTCAGCCTGGTGCACGTGGCCGGCATGTTCGGCCTGCGCGCGGCGGTCTACGCCCTGGCCGGGGCGCACTACGACTTCGCGGACTGGGCCGCGCAGTGGAGCTACGAGTACCTGAAGGACGTGCGCGCGTACGCGAGCATCGTCTTCGGCATCTGGGCGTACCGGTTGTTCCTGCTGCGCCTGCAAGGGGAGGCGAGGGTGCTGGATGCGCCGGAGGCGGGGGTCGTGCGGCCCGCCGGGATCCGGGCGGAACCGGGGGCATTCGAACCCTCGGCGCAGCAAGAGCCCTTATCGGAGCCGGTCGCACCGCCGGCGCCGCAGCGGCCCGAGCGCTTCCTGGTGCGCAAGCTGCGCCGCGAATTCCTCATTGCCGCCACCGACATCGACTGGCTGCAGGCCGAGGGCAACTACGTCGGCCTGCACGTGAACGGGCACGACTACCTGCTGCGCGCCACGCTCACCGACTTTCTCACCCAGCTCGACCCCGCCACCTTCGCGCGCGTGCACCGCAGCCACGCGGTGAACCTGGGCCGCATCAAGGAAATAGAGCCGCTCGACGGCGGCGACGCCCGCCTGCACATGCACGACGGCACCACCGTGCCCTGCAGCCGCCGCTACCGCGACGCGCTGCGCACGGGCGCCAGCGCGGGCTGATCCGGTGCGCGAGGGGCTTTGAAAGGGCGTAGCAAGCCCTTGTTTGGTTCATTCCGCACCATCAAAGAGCTGATAGGCACCATTTTTGCTTGATTTGGCCGCCGCTCCGACTGATTCGGGTGCGACGCACCAATTCAAATCAAAAACTGCAAGAAGCTTTCATGGACGCACTCAAACAGGGCGCAGATGCGCTGTTCATTCTTCTCGGCGCCATCATGGTCCTGGCCATGCACGCCGGTTTTGCTTTTCTGGAACTGGGCACCGTGCGCAAGAAGAACCAGGTCAATGCGCTGGTGAAGATACTGGTCGACTTCTCGGTGTCGACCATCGTGTATTTCCTGGTCGGCTACGGCGTGGCGTACGGCACGCATTTCTTCGTGAGCGCGACCGAACTGTCGGCAAGAAGCGGCTACGAGCTGGTGAAGTTCTTCTTCTTGCTGACATTCGCGGCGGCCATTCCCGCAATCATCTCGGGCGGCATCGCCGAGCGCGCCAAGTTCTGGCCGCAGCTGATCGCCACCGCGGTGATCGTCGGCTTCGTGTACCCGCTGTACGAAGGCATCGCCTGGAACAAGCACTTCGGCATCCAGGGCTGGATCGCCTCGCTCACGGGCAACGAGTTTCACGACTTTGCCGGCTCGGTCGTCGTGCACGCCGTGGGCGGCTGGCTCGCGCTGCCGGCCGTGCTGCTGCTGGGCGCGCGCCGCAACCGCTACCGCGGCGACGGCTCGCTCAGCGCGCACCCGCCGTCGAACATTCCCTTCCTGGCGTTGGGCGCGTGGGTGCTGTGCGTGGGCTGGTTCGGCTTCAACGTGATGAGCGCGCAGAGCATCGACAAGATCTCGGGCCTGGTGGCCGTCAACTCGCTCATGGCGATGGTCGGCGGCACGCTGGTGGCGCTGGCCATGGGCAAGAACGACCCCGGCTTCGTCTACAACGGCCCGCTCGCCGGGCTGGTGGCGGTGTGCGCCGGCTCCGACCTGATGCACCCGCTGGGCGCGCTGGTGGTGGGCGGCGTGGCCGGCGCCATCTTCGTGAAGATGTTCACGCTGGTGCAGAACAAATGGAAGATCGACGACGTGCTCGGCGTGTGGCCCCTGCACGGCCTGTGCGGCACCTGGGGCGGCATCGCGGCCGGCATTTTCGGCACCCAGGCGCTGGGCGGCATCGGCGGGGTGAACCTGTGGGCGCAGCTCATCGGCACGCTCATGGGCGTGGCCTGGGCCGGCCTGGCGGGCTGGGCGGTGTACGGCGCGCTGAAGAAAGCGGTGGGGCTGCGGCTGACGCAGGAAGAGGAGTTCGACGGGGCGGACCTGTCGATCCACCATATTTCGGCTACGCCGGAGCGGGAGGTGAATTGGTAGGCGTCGAACTGTCCTGAAGCGTATCGGGCATAAATACGCTTCATTTTTGAAGCGTATTTGCCTAAGATGCGCTTCATGTGGATCTGGCAAACCAAGAAATGGCCGCGTTTCGAAGTCGATGCGCAGGCCTTGCAGCCCGCGCTGTCCGCGGCGCGGCTGGCGCAGGGGCGCATGCTGGGCGTGGCCAGCAACCTGCAGCTGGTGGACCTTGGCGAGCTTCAGCTCGATGAATGGTCGCGCGAGGCCATCGCCACCGCGCAGATCGAGGGCGAGACGCTGCAGGTCAATTCGGTGCGGGCTTCCGCCGCCCGGCGACTGGGCTTGACGCCCGCGAGCCGCATTCCCCGCGACGAGCGCACCGAGGCCACGCTCGACATCGTCGAGGCAGCCCTGGCCCGCTGGAACGAGCCGCTCGCCGAAGCAACCCTGTTCGACTGGCATGCCGCGCTTTTTCCGAACGGCCGCAGCGGCATCACGCGCATCGTGACCGGCGGCTACCGTGTGCACGAAGACCCGATGCAGATCGTCACGCCCCGGCTGGGCAAGCCCGACACGGTGCACTACGAAGCCCCGCCGTCGCGCGACGTTCCCGCGCACATGCGCGCGTTGCTCGACTGGTTCGAGGCGGGCCGCGCGCAACCGGGCATCGACGGCATCGTGCGCAGCGCCCTCGCGCACCTGTGGTTCGAGACCATCCATCCGTTCGAAGACGGCAACGGCCGCATCGGCCGCGCGCTGAGCGACCTGGCACTGGCGCAAGACCTGCGAAGCAGCCAGCGGCTGTTCAGCATGTCGCAGCAGCTGTGGCTCGATCGGTCGGGCTACTACAGCCAGCTGCAGGCGGCCAGCGCGCAGGGCGACATGGACGTGACCGCATGGGTGCACTGGTTCGCGGGCTGCGTCGAGAAGGCGTGCCTGTCCACCGTGGCGCACATCCAGGCGGCGGGTGCCGAGAGCGGTTTCTGGGCCGCGCTGAACGCCGCCCACCCCGAGCTCGCGCCCAGCCAGCGCAAGGTGCTGAACAAGCTGTACGACGCGGGCCCCGGCGGGTTCCTGGGCGGCATGAGCACGGAGAAGTACGGGGCCATTGCCGGCGTGTCGCGCGCCACGGCCTACCGCGAGCTGACCGAGCTCGTCGCGGCGGGCCTGCTCGAGCGAACGGGGCAGGGCAAGGCCACGCGCTATGCACTGCTCGGTTCGTTGCCCGGCCCGGTCGGCGGCCTGGTCCCCGGCCCGGTGCCAGCCGAAGCACAAACGCGCGGCCTGTAGCAAACTCGCCGGACCTTTTCGTTTCACTCCCACGACCGCAGAGCCCCATGACCCAATCTCCCCCCGCCCTCGAAGTCCTCCCCCGCGACCTCTCCGCCTACCGCAAGGGCAACGTCGGCATCGACTACGTGCACCGCTTCGAATCCGGCAAGCCCGGCCCGCACGTGCTCATCAACGCGCTCACCCATGGCAACGAGATCTGCGGCATGACCGCCGCCACGCACCTGCTCGACAACAACGTGCGCCCCAAGGTCGGCACGCTCACCGTGGCCTTCGCCAACATCGACGCCTACGAGTCGTTCAAGGAGGAGTCGCCCTACGACAGCCGCCAGATCGTGCACAACCTCAACCGCATCTGGTCGCCCGAGTGGCTCGATGGCGCCGAGGACAGCCCCGAACTGCGCCGCGCGCGCATCCTGCGCCCGGTGGTTGACGCGGCCGACCACATCCTGGACATCCACTCGACCAGCCAGCCCGTGGTGCCGTTCTGGGTGTACCCGGCGTTCGAGCGCAACGCCAAGGTCGCGCTGGCCATCGGCCGCCCGTCGGTGCACCTGGTGATGCCCGACGGCCTCGGCTCGGGCACGCCGCTGATCCAGTACGGCAGCCACGGCGGCCCGGACGGCAAGGGCGTGGCCATGGTGGTCGAGTGCGGCCAGCACTTTCTGCGCTCGGCGTCCGAGCTGGCGACCGCCGTCACCTACGACTTTCTCGCGTACTTCGGCCTCGTCGACAAGAACCCGGCCAACCCCGAGCCCGAACCGCAACGGCGCTTCGAGCTGCTGCAGACGTATGTCATCAAGTCGGAAGACTTCGCGTTCGTGCGCCCGCTGATCGGCTTCGAGACCTTCGCCAAGGGCGAACTCATCGCCACCAACGGTACCGAAGAAATTCGCGCCCTGTGCGACGACTGCACGATCTTCATGCCCGCGCAGCGCACGATCGTCGGGCGCGAGGCGGTGTACCTCACCAAGCCGCTGTGAGGCTGGCCGCGCGATGAGCGCCACCCCCGCCAGGCCGGCCACGCCCGCCTTGGGTCGCTGGCGCGTGGCGGGCCTGGCCTTCGTCTTCCTGTGGTTCGCCATCGGCGGCATGGCGCATTTCGCGCTGACCGAGACCGAGATGCGCATCGTGCCCCCGTACATCCCCTGGCCGCGCGAGGCCGTGCTGGTGAGCGGGGTGTTCGAGTTGCTGGGTGCGGTCGGGCTGCTGTGGCGACCGACGCGACGGGCCGCGGGCGTGGGGCTGTTCCTGCTCACGCTGGCCGTGACGCCGGCGCATTTCTACATGCTGCAGCGGCCTGAGCTGTTTGCGAACGTGCCGTATTGGGCGTTGGTGGTGCGGTTGCCGGTGCAGGTGGGGTTGCTGGGGTTGATTGCGTGGTGCACCGCCGCGTGGCCGAAAAGCGCGGCCAGCAGATGAGCAGATAAGCAAGTGGCGCGGCTTGTCTGCGATGCTGTAGTCGCCGCGCCAAGCGAGTTCATCGCAGCGCCTGAAGGCGGCTCGCCTGGAGATCAGACCTCTGCAGATGCCTTGGACTTTGCAATCGTCCTGCCCCGGCACTTCGGGTAGTTGGCGCAGCCCCAGAAGCTGCCGTCATTCTTGGACGAGTTTCTCTCGACCATCTTGGTGCCGCAGCTTGCGCAAGTCGGCCGCCAGTATTCGCCTTCGTAAGCCACCGCGAGCAATGCCGCTTGCTGCTCGGGTGTGCGCTGGGCGATCAACTTGAGCAGCGCGGCGCCGTCCTGTGCGTGGATACCGTTTTCCTTGGCGAACGCAGCGGCCTCGGCGGAGAAGGTCGAACTCGTGACGTAGGTGCCGCTCTTCAATTGGTGCGACGCCATCACACCGAAGAACTCACGCATCTCCTTCACGCCCACGGCTTTGCTTTGCCAGTGCTTGCATTGGACGATGCGAGGCATGTCGCTGTGCCTGGATTGAAGCCAGATGTCGACGCCCCCGTCCGCGCCATGCGATTGGCTGCGCGTCGTGAATCCGGCCTGTGCGTAGAGGGCTTCGCACACCGCTTCGAAGCGGCGCCATTCGATGGCTGCGAGCACGGCAGGGCTCCATGAGCGCTCGTGCCGCAGCACGGATGCCGATGAGGACGTGGAACGAGGCGGCGCAGGTGCGAAGACGGGTTCGCGCCGGTGGGCCACCGATGGCGATGGTGCCGGCGCAGCCGCTTCGAAGGCAGGCGATTGCTGTGCGACGCGTTCCACCTTCGGCAGCGGCGCCTTGCGGGCGATGACGTAGTGCAGCCCCAGCAGCACTGCGCCGATTGCCAGCGCCGCCCAGCCCGCCGGACGAAGCGCCGGGCCCAATGTGCCGACGATGGATCCCTGCATGAAGCTGGGCCCGACCAGCAGCAAGACACCGATGATCGTCGCCGACCATCCCTTGCCTGCCAGTTCTCCTCGTGCGCGCTTGCGCCGGCGTTCGGCTTTTGTCTGTCTGGCCATTCCCGATCCACCCCTTGTTCGAATGGCGCGAGTTTAGGAGGCGAGTCGGGTTTCGCAACTCGGGGTGACTACCCGATCGGCGATGAACACCCCGCGTCCAACACCTTGCATGCCCACGTGGAAAACAGCACCGCGCAACGGAGCGGCGCGTTGCTCCTTACAGCGGCACGGCGTCGCGAAGCACCTGATCGCGGTAGCGCGGCGGCAAGCCGTTGGGTGTGAGCACGTCGACTCTCACTCCCAGCAGGTTCTTCAACTCGTGGCGGATCGCGCCAATGTCCATGAGCGTGGTCTGCTCCGTGGGGTCGACCAACAGGTCGAGGTCGCTCTCGGGTCCGTCCTCGCCGCGAGAGGCCGAGCCGAAGACGCGAACATTGTTCACGCGATGGCGCAGCGCTATTTCAACAATGCGCGCGCGATGAAAGGCCAGGGCTTCGGAGGGACGCATGAAGCTGGCACTCGGCGGGGCCGTTCGCGAACTCACCCCGCAATGAACAACGCCGGATCCACCATCGCCCGGTTCAGCATCACCGACCAATGCAGGTGCGGCCCCGTCACCCGGCCCGTCGCGCCTACCGCGGCCAGCGCCTCTCCGGTCTTCAGCACGTCGCCGACCTTCACGTCGACCCGGCTCAGGTGGCAGTACATCGTCAACAGGCCGCCGCCGTGGTCCATCCACACCGTGCCGCCGTTGAAGAAATAGTCGCCGGTGTCGATCACCTTCCCCGGCAGCGGCGCCAGCACCGGCGTGCCGGTGCCCGCGGCGATGTCCATGCCGCTGTGCGGATTGCGCGACTGGCCGTTGAACACGCGGCGCAGCCCGAACGAGCTGGAGCGGCGGCCCGGCACGGGCACGCGCATCTGCAGCGCGGCGTCGGGGCGCAGGTCGGTGAGCGTGGCCATCACGCCGGTGAGGTGGTCGCGCTCCTTCACGTAGCGGGCCTCGTCCTCGGGCGACAGGTCGACCGTGCGGGGCGCCACCGTCAGGCGTTGCTCGCGGTACTGCTTGGGGGCGACGGTGTAGGCGACCTGCCGCTCGGGCTTGCCTTCGGCGCGCACCGCGATGCTGGCCTCGCCGGGCTCGGCCGCTAGCGGAATGCCGACCAGCGCGGTCCATTCGATCGGGTCGCCGAGCACCAGCAGCGGCACGTCGCCGGCGAAGGCCTTCGGGCGCGTGGCCGAGGGGCCGAGCGACAGCCGGGCGACGCCGCCCGGCACCAGGGAGGCGTGCGGCCAGACGTCGGGCGCCGGCTGCTTCTTTGTTTTGCTGGTTTTTGCGTTGGCCGAGGTTGCGGCGCTCGCGTGCATCGTGGGCAGCGCGAGCAGGCCGAGGGCGCCGAGCACGGCAGCGCGGCGGTTCAAGACGCTGGACGAGAGGTCGGGGAAGGGAGGCTTGGTGTGCATGGAAAGGGGTCGGATGAAGGGTTGTGCGGCGGGCGGCTCAGCCGCCGGGTTGTTCCAGCCAGGTGCCGGGTGCCAGTCCGTCGAGCGTGTAGGGGCCGATGGCGGCGCGCACCAGGCGCAGCGTCGGCAGCCCGACGGCCGCGGTCATGCGCCGCACCTGGCGGTTGCGGCCTTCGCTGATCGCTAGCTCCAGCCACGCGGTGGGAATGCTCTTGCGCTCGCGGATGGGGGGCTCGCGGTGCCACACGGCGGGCGGCGGGTCGAGCAGGCGCGCGCGAGCGGGGCGCGTCGGTCCGTCGTTGAGCTGCACGCCGCTGCGCAGCGCGGCAAGCGCCTCGTCGGTCGGCACGCCCTCGACCTGCACCCAGTAGGTCTTCTCCATCTTGAAGCGCGGGTCTGAAATGCGCGCCTGCAGCTTGCCGTCGTCGGTGAGCAGCAGCAGGCCTTCGCTGTCGGCATCGAGCCGGCCCGCGACGTAGACGCCCGGGAGGTCGATGAAGTCCTTTAGCCCGCGCCAGCGGCCCTCGGGCGTGAACTGGCTGAGGACGCCGTAGGGTTTGTTGAAGCGGATCAGGCGGGACGAGGTTGGCAGATTCATGGGCGGGTGGCGGCGCGTGGCGTGTCGGCCAGCTGCGGCGGATAGTCTCGCACCAGTTGCGCGAGGGTTTTTGCCGGTGTGGCGCAACGAGAGGACAACGGTTTTTCCGTATGAATTCGATGTTTCGACTTTCATACGGAAATTTCTTTGAAATCAACGGCTTAGCCGAAGCCGACCGATGCGGCGGCCGCAGGCGGTTTATGAATCGGTCGCGGGCCACAGGCTGGAGCGGGGCTGTCCTGCAACGAAGCGAGCGTTTGCGCGTCTTAATTTCATTCCATCCAGCCAAAGACCAGGGAACCCTCATGACGATGCGAAGCCTCCTCCAGATCACAAGCATGGCCGGCGCGGCGCTCCTGCTGGCCGCCTGCAACAGCACTTCCGTTCGCGTCGGCGGCGCGCCCGAGGCGAGCGTCAAGAACTGCGTGGCGGCCGCCGCGCGAGAACTGCGGGTGCCCGCGGGCAGCATCGCGGTGGACAGCGGCTCCACGCCGCGCGATGGCGTCTACACCATCAACCTGAAGGTCGGCCCGCAAGGCCGCTCGGCCGTGTGCACCACCGACGAGAACAGCGCGGTGCTCGGCGTGGTCTACAAGCGGCCTGAATAACCGACGCTGACTAACCAACGCTGACGCGCCGCCAAAGAAAAAGCCGGGGCCATCGAGGCCCCGGCTTTGCGGTGTGAACGCCGAAGGGCTTACTTGCCCCAGCTGTCCCGCATGCCCGCCGCGCGGTTGAACACCAGCTTGCCGTCCGCGCCGCCCTTCGAATCGCGCACGAAGTAGCCGTGCCGTTCGAACTGGATGCCGACGCCCGGCTCGGCCCTGGCCAGCGAGGGTTCGACAAACGCCGAGCACACTTCCAGGCTCGTCTTGTTCAGTTCTTCCAGCAGCTCGCCGCTGCCCGGGTTGGCTTCCGAGAACAGCCGCTCGTACAGCCGCACCTCGGCCTGCACCGCGTCCGCGGCGGCCACCCAGGTGATGTTGCCCTTGACCTTGACGGCGTCCGCGCCGGGCGTGCCGCTCTTGGTGTCCGGCACCAGCGTGGCCTGCACCTCGACGAGCTTGCCGCTCGCGTCGCGCGTGGCGCCGGTGCATTCGATGACGTGGCCGTACTTCAGGCGCACCTTGTTGCCCGGGAACAGGCGGAAGAAGCCCTTGGGCTGCACGTCTTCGTAGTCGGTGCTTTCGATCCACACCTCGCGGCCCAGCTTGAACTCGCGCTTGCCCATTTCGGGGTGGTGCGGGTGCACGGGGGCCGAGCAGTCGTCCAGCGCGTTTTCATCCTTGTCGGGGCCGCCCATCAGCTCGCCCCAGTTGGTGATGACGAGCTTGACCGGGTCGAGCACGGCCATGGCGCGCGGGGCGACGGGGTCGAGGGTGTCGCGCAGCGCGGCTTCCAGGCTGGCGTAGTCGATCCAGCCGCCCGACTTGGTGGTGCCGCTGCGCTCGCAGAACAGGCGCAGCGCCTCCGGCGTGTAGCCGCGGCGGCGCAGGCCGGCAATGGTGGGCATGCGCGGGTCGTCCCAGCCGTCGACGTGCTTTTCTTCCACCAGCTGGCGCAGCTTGCGCTTGCTGGTCATGACGTGGGTGACGTTGAGCCGCGCGAATTCGTATTGACGCGGGTGCGGGCTGGCGATGAGGCCGCCCTCGGCGAGGCGGTCGAGCAGCCAGTCGTAGAAGGGGCGCTGGTCTTCGAACTCCAGCGTGCAGATGCTGTGGGTGATCTGCTCGAGCGCGTCTTCGATCGGGTGCGCGTAGGTGTACATCGGGTAGATGCACCACTTGTCGCCAGTGTTGTGGTGGTGGGCCCGGCGCACGCGGTACAGCGCGGGGTCGCGCATGTTGATGTTGCTGCTGGCCATGTCGATCTTCGCGCGCAGGATGGCGGCGCCGTCGGCGACCTGGCCGTCGCGCATGGCGCGAAAGCGCGCCAGGTTTTCCTCGACGCTGCGGCTGCGGAAGGGGCTGTCCTTGCCGGGCGTGGTGAAGTCGCCGCGGTTCGCGCGCACTTCGTCGGCGCTTTGCTCGTCCACGTAGGCCAGGCCGGCGCCGATGAGGTATTCGGCCGCCTCGTACATGAAGTCGAAGTAGTTGCTGGCGAAGTACTCGTGCGGCTGCAGGGTGCCGGGGGCGCTGGGGCGGTCGGCCAGGTAGGTTTCGTAGCCGAGCCACTTCACGGCGTCGCGGATGGAATCGACGTACTCCTGGTCTTCTTTCTCGGGGTTGGTGTCGTCGAAGCGCAGGTGGCACACGCCGCCGTATTCCTTGGCAAGCTCGAAGTTCAGCCAGATGCTCTTGGCGTGGCCGATGTGCAGGTAGCCGTTGGGCTCGGGCGGAAAGCGCATGCGCACCTTGGCCGGGTCGGCCATGCCCTCGGCGTGGTGGGCGGCGCTGCCGGGCGATCCGCCCCACTTGCGGCCTGCGTAGGCACCTTGTTCGAGGTCGTTCTCGATCACGTGGCGCAGGAAATTGCTCGGTGCAGCGGTCGTTTTGGCGCCGTTTTTGTCGGTCGGGGAGGTCATTGGTCCATTCTAGAGGGCACCCCTTAGGGGTTACCTTTGGCAACGTTCTTCACATTGGCGGGTGCACCCGGTTTGCAATTGCCGCGTTCAATACATACATGGGCGGCTCAGACCCGAGCCGGCCCGACAGATTCAAGGAGTCCAACATCATGAGCCTCACACGTTCTACTTTCTTCAAATGGGCCGCCGCCGGTGTCGTGGCAGCGGGCGCCTTGTTTGCAGCCACATCGGCCAGCGCCCGCAGCGACGTGAGCTGGTCGATCGGCGTCGGCGTGCCGGGCGTCGCGGTGGGTGTGGGCGCTCCGGCCTACTATCCGCCGGCACCTGCGTACTACCCGCCCGCACCGGCCTATTACCCGCCGGCCCCGGTGTACTACGCACCGCCACCGCCGGTGTACTACCGTCCGGCCCCGGTCTACTACGGCCCGCCGGCGTACTACGGCCCGCGCTACTACAACCGCGGCTACTACCGCGGCCATGGCCACTGGCGCTAAATTGCCACAGTGTTTGTGACTGATTGAAAAAGCCGGCTCCGCAAGGGCCGGCTTTTTCTTTGCCTGTTTTTCCTTTTGGCTCAGCGGTGCAATTTCACATCGCGCGAAACAGGTGCGCGTACAGCCGGCTGACCGGAATCTTCTCCGCCCGCCCGCGCAGCGCCAGGTGCATCTTGCCGGCCTCGTCCCGGTGCACCGACTCGATGGCCGCGCTGCGCACGACCACCGCGCGGTGCACCTGCCAGAAGGTGTCAGCGTCCAACTGCGGCAGCAGTTGCTTGAGCGGCGTGCGGATCAGGTACTCGTGCGACGCCGTCAGCACGCGCAGGTATTTGTCGGCCGCCTCGAAATACAGCACCTCATCGATGGGCACCATGCGCACGGTGCTGCCGCCGGCGTCGCTGGCGGCGATCATGCGCAGCGGGGCGGTCGGCGCCCCGGCCCCGGCCCCAGCACCGGCACCGGCGGCGCCCAGCACCTGCCGCCATTGCGCGAGCGTGCGTTCCAGCGCTTCGTCGGCCACGGCCGGCGTGGAAGAAGGCTGCCGCACCGCCAGCGCCTGCTGCAGCCGCGCGACCGTCTTGCGCAGGCGCTCGGGCTGCACCGGCTTCAGCACGTAGTCGATGGCCTGCGCCTCGAAGGCGCGGGCCGCGTACTCGTCGTAGGCGGTCACGAACACCAGCTGCGGCATGGGCGCCTCGTCGGTGGGCCAGCAGTCGGCCAGTTCGGCGGCGGCGCCCAGGCCGTCGAGGCCGGGCATGCGGATGTCGAAGAACAGCACCTGCGGCAGCAGCCGCAGCGCCTCGCGCACGGCGCTGCGGCCGTCGCCCGCGGTGGCCACCACCTGCAGTTCGGGCCAGGCGGCGGCCAGCTCGGCCTTGAGGGCCTGGGCCAGCAGGGGTTCGTCTTCGGCGATGAGGGCGGTGGGTTGCATCTTGGTGAAGTCGTCGGGTGTGTTCTTGGTGTGCGGGGTCAGGCCGGCAGCGGAAAACTCAGCGTGGCGCAGGTGCCGCCTTCGGGCTCCTGCGACGGCGCCAGGCGCATGCGCGCCCGGTCGCCGTACACGGTGGCCAGCCGCTCGCGCACCTGCTCGACGCCGAAACCGCCACCCTCGGACGACGGCGCAGCATCGAGTCCAACACCGACACCGACACCCGTATCGCTCACCTCGATGACCAGCAGGTCGGCCTCGCGCCGCGCGCGCACCGCGACAAGGCCGCCTTCCACTTTCGGCTCCAGCCCGTGGCGAATGGCGTTTTCCACCAGCGGCTGCAGCAGCAGCGGCGGCACGGGCACGTCGCGCAGCGCGTCGGGCAACTCCAGCGTGTAGCGCAGCCGCTCGCCCATGCGCACCGACATCAGCTCCAGGTAGTCGCCCAGCCGGTCGAACTCCGCGGACAGCGGATGCGACAGCGCGCGCGAGCCGCTGAGCGTCATGCGCAGGTAGCTGTTCAGCCGGTCGAGCATGGCCACGGCGCGCGGCGGGTCGAGGGTGATCAGCACGCGCAGGTTGGCCAGCGTGTTGAACAGCATGTGTGGCTCCAGCTGCGTTTCGAGCAGCTTCAGCCGCGCCTCGGTGGCCGCGCGCTGCGCCAGGTCGATTTGCACCTGCAGGTGCTTGCTCTTGCCCAGGCTGTAGAAGAAGTAGCACATGCCGATGGTCGCGGCGATGGTGATGACGACCCCGGTGGCCAGCTTCTGCCCGGCGAAATCCAGCATCGGCGCGCCGATCCATGCGTCGCCGATGAAGTTGCCGCCCACGAAGCCGAAGGTCACGCCGACGGCCACCAGCAGGTAGCCCCAGCCTCCGAGCGGCCAGCGGATGTCGCGGTGCCCGGTGACCAGCAGGCGGCTGATGTCGATGAACAGCCAGCTCAGCATGCCGATCGCCAGCGAGTAGACGAGGTGGTCGGCCCAGTTCCCGTTGCCGTGCTCGCTCAGCGTCAGCGCCCCGGCAATGAGGCAGCAGAACACGGCCGTGATCAGCCCATGCCGCAGCATGTCCCGCAGGTTCTCGGCCCCGAAGCGGGGAACGGGCGGCCTCGGACTGGCCGCGAGCGGGGCCACGCTCATCCGTGGTTCCTGCCGGCCAGCGCGCGGCGTTCGCGTTCCACCAGGCGGTCGTAGAAGCCGCCGCCCGGCGCCACGAACCAGATGACGGCCCCGTGGATCAGCAGCCCCAGCCCCCAGCCCATGAGCGGGTAGATGGCCCAGGTGTGGCCCCTGGAGGCCGACAGCCCGACCAGCCCGACGTTGACCAGCACATAGACGAAGGCGTGGATGTACCAGCCCATCTTGGCGCCGGCGCGGCGGCGGGCGAGGCGCTCGACCTCGGAAGGCGAGGCACTGGAGGCGTTCGGGAGATTGGACGAGGTGTAGTTCATGACAGCTCCTTGTTGTACTGCACGGGAATGAAGTCGGGGAGGGGGGCCGCCGTAGCCGGTGCCGCCGGTGGCACCGGCGCGGCCTGCAACGCAGCGCGCTCGCGCAGCTCCTCGGTCGTGTCGCCGGGCCCTTCGGGCTTCCAGCCCGGCGGTTTCACCAAGTAGCCGGCGAAGGCGCGCAGCGAGCGGGCCGAGGCCAGGTCGCGCAGCAGCGCGCGCCACTGGCTGAACTCGATCTCCAGCAGGTTGTACGAGGTGATCGGGTTCACCAGCCCGTAGCGGCAGGGCAGGTCGGCGCGCTCGGGAATGTAGGTGCCGAACAGCCGGTCGAACACGATGAGCACGCCGCCGTAGTTGCCGTCCAGGTATTCCAGGTTCGAGGCGTGGTGCACCCGGTGGGCCGAGGGCGTGTTCAGCACCCATTCCAGCGGGCCGAGGCGCGGGATCCAGGTGGCGTGGATCCAGAACTGGTACAGCAGGTTCAGCGTGAACATCAGCAGCACCACCTTCGGCGGCATGCCCAGCAGTGGCGCGAGCATGAAGAAGGCCAGGGTGCCGGTGAGGCGGCCGGTCCAGCCGAAGCGGTAGGCGGCCGACAGGTTCAGCTGGTTCGGCGAATGGTGGATGGCATGGGTGCACCAGAACCAGCGCACCCGGTGCGCCGCCCGGTGGTACCAGTAGTAGCAGAACTCCTGGCCGATGAAGCAGGCGACCCAGCCGCTCCAGTGGTCCATGGGCAGGCTGAACAGGCGGTGGGCGTAGAACCAGTCCATGGCGCCCGTCCAGAACGCCAGCGGCAGCACCCAGCGCAGCGGGTACTCCCGCACCAGGAAGTCGACCACCGAAATGGCGGAGGCCTTCCAGTCGTAGCCGCGCCAGCCATGGCGAAAAGACAGCACGAGCGCTTCGGCGATGGAGGCGACGAGCACCACCGCGACGGAGATCTTGAGGATCAGCAGGAGGGCGTTCATGGTGGCTGTTCCTGGAAGGCTGGGGCGACAGGGCCGCTTGGCGTACCGCTCGAAGATCTTAGGCGGCGCTGACCTGGCCCGCCATGGCGTCGGTACGGATGGCCAGCTTCCACAGGCGCACTGCACGGCCCACGAACACGCCAGTGAACGCGCCGTAAAGCACCGGCACCACGAGGCCGAAGGCGGCCTGCTGGCGCAGTTCGGGGTGCATGGCCAGGGCGGCGCCCACCACGTACTTGGTCAGGAAGATGCCCATCATCAGCGCCAGGGGCACCGCGCTGCCGGCCACGTGGAAGCGGCGTTGCGCCGCGTCGTAGCGGGTGGTGGCGGGCAGCGGGCGCTGCAGCACCAGCGACAGCATCACCACCGCGGCGGCGGCCCAGCCCAGCAGCGGGCCGACGGCATCGCCGAACACCGACACCATGCCGTACACCGACAGGCCGCCCATGGCCACGGGCATCAGGGTGACACGGCTCAGGCTCACCTGGTTGGTGAGCAGCTGCTTGGCGCCCAGCCACAGCAGCAGGAAGAAGACGGCGAACACCCACTTGGGCGTATGGAGGATGACTTGCATCAGCATGGTGGCGCTCCGTTGACGGTTGAAGGTTGAAGGAATCTGGAAGAACGAGGGCAAGGGACGGGGATCGATGGAGCGGACTGTGCCGGGGTGCGCGCCGCCTCGCCACGGGCGTGCGACGGAATGCAGGACGGGGGCGCGAGTTGCATCGGGGCGGCGCGAATTGCAGGCACGATCGGGCGTCCCGCACCGACATGTGACAGCTTTACCGTCGCTTTACGGCCCAGCAAACAGCCGGACTACCATTCCGCGCTGTACTACCCCGGTTCGCACCTCCGCATCCTTCGCACGCACCGTCCATGGAACAAGAAAAACAACCCGAAGCCTTGCCCTCCAACGTGTCGCCAACCCATCCGCCGGTGCGCCGGCGCCGCTGGGTCGGCGCCTTGCTGACCCTGCTGCTGCTCGTGGCGCTGGGCGGCGGGGCCTGGTACCTGATCCAGCGGTCGAAGACGCCCGCGGCCGGTCCGGGGGCGGGCCCCGGGGGCGGTGCCCGCGCGGGTGGGCCCGGGGGGCCTGGCGGTCCCGGTGGAAGAGGTGGCGGCGGCGCCGCTTCCAGCACCGTCGGCATCGCCACGGCCAAGCAGGCCGACATTCCGGTGCAGCTCGAGGCGCTGGGCACGGTCACCCCACTGGCCAACGTGATCGTGCAGCCGCAGGTGTCGGGCGTGCTCACGGGCGTGCTCTTCCAGGAAGGGCAGATGGTGAAGAAGGGCGACGTGCTCGCCACCATCGACCCCGCGCCGTTCCAGAACGCGCTGGCGCAGGCCAGCGGCGCGCGGCAGCGCGACGAGGCGCAGCTGGCCGCCGCGCGCGTCACGCTGCAGCGCTACCAGACCCTGCTGGGGCAGGACTCCATTGCCCGGCAAGACGTCGACACCCAGGCCGCGCTGGTCAAGCAGCTCGAAGGCACGGTGGCCATCGACCGCGCCAACGAGAACACCGCCAAGCTCAACCTCGCCTGGAGCCGCATCACCGCGCCGGTGAGCGGGCGCATCGGCCTGCGGCCCATCGACGCGGGCAACTACATTTCGACCGGCACCACCAACGGCGTGGCGACCATCACGCAGATCGCGCCCATCGACGTGGAGTTTTCCATTCCGCAAGACCGCGTGCCCGAGGTGCAGGAGCGCCTGGGCCAGGGCGCCAGGCTCGACGCCACCGCCTTCGACCGCACCCGCACGCGGCGGCTGGCCAACGGCACCTTCGCCACGCTCGACAACCTGGTCGACACCGCCACCGGCACCGTGAAGGCCAAGGCGCGCTTCACCAACACCGACAACGCGCTGTTCCCGAACCAGTTTGTCAACCTGCGGCTGCTGCTGCGCACTGTGAGCGGCGCGGTGGTGATCCCGGTGACGGCGCTGCGCCACGGGCCCAACGGCGACTACGTGTACGTGCTGAACGACGACAGCACCGTGTCGCAGCGCACGGTGACGCGCGGCGAGTCGAGCGTGGACAACGTGGCGGTCATGTCGGGCCTGAAGGCCGGCGAGCAGGTGGTGACCGAAGGCGGCGACCGGCTGAAGGACGGCGCGCGCGTGCAGACCTCGGTCGACCGACCGGCGGTGCCGGCGGCCGGCGCGGCGTCGGGGGCGCGGCGCGGGAACCGGGGCGAGCGTGGCGAACGCGGTGAACGCGGTGAACGGGGTGCGGGTCGCCGCGAAGGCGGTACCGGGCAAGGTGGCCCAGGCGGTGCAGGCGGCGCCCGCAGCGCCCCTCCGGCCGAGTCGCCCACCTCGCCACCGGCCACGTCCACGCCGCCGGCCGCGCCCAACCTGACGCCGGGCACCCCGCCCGCCGCCCCGGGCGGCGCCATCCGCTGAGCCCGGCAGGCACACCCGCAGATTCCCCAGACACCCCGAACGACAGCAAGCGCCGCGCCCGATGAGTCCTTCACGCCCGTTCATTCTTCGACCGGTGGCGACCTCGCTGCTGATGGTGGCCATCGTGCTGGCCGGCCTGGTGGCGTTTCGCTTCCTGCCGCTGTCGGCCCTGCCGCAGGTCGACTACCCGACCATCCAGGTGCAGACGCTCTACCCCGGGGGCAGCCCCGAGGTCATGAGCAACACCGTCACCGCGCCGCTGGAGCGCCAGTTCGGCCAGATGTCGGGGCTGGACCGCATGAGCTCGACCAGCGCCGCGGGCGTGTCGATCATCACGCTGCAGTTCACCCTGGGCCAGACGCTGGACGTGGCCGAGCAGGAGGTGCAGGCCGCCATCAACGCCGGCGGCTCGCTGCTGCCGGCCGACCTGCCCGCGCCGCCCGTGTACGCCAAGGTGAACCCGGCCGACGCGCCCGTGCTCACGCTGGCCATCACCTCGGACACGCTGCCGCTCACCGAGGTGCAGAACCTGGTCAACACGCGGCTCGCGCAGAAGATCAGCCAGGTCTCGGGCGTGGGGCTGGTGTCGCTCAGCGGCGGGCAGCGCCCGGCCGTGCGCATCCAGGCCAACACGCAGGCGCTCGCGGCCAACGGCATCGGGCTGGACACGCTGCGCACCGCCATCAGCGCGGCCAACTCCAACGGCGCCAAGGGCAGCTTCGACGGCCCCAAGCGCGCGTACACCATCAACTCGAACGACCAGCTGCTCACGGTGGAGGACTACAAGAACCTCATCGTCAGCTACAAGAACGGCGCGCCGATCCGCATGGTCGACGTGGCGCAGGTGGTCAACAGCGCCGAGAACACGCAGCTCGGCGCCTGGGCCGGCAGCAAGGCCACCGACAACAAGCTCACCCCGGCCATCATCCTGAACGTGCAGCGCCAGCCCGGCGCCAATGTGATCGCCACGGTCGACGCCATCAAGAAGCAGCTGCCCGAGCTGCAGGCGGGCTTTCCGGCGGGCCTGAAGATCGACGTGCTCAGCGACCGCACCGCCGGCATCCGCGCCTCGGTGGAACACGTGGAAATGGAACTGGTGCTGGCCGTGGTGCTGGTGGTGTTGGTGATCTTCGCCTTCCTGGGCAGCCTGCGCGCCACCGTCATCGCGAGCATCGCGGTGCCCATCTCGCTCATCGGCACCTTCGGGCTCATGTACCTGCTGGGCTACAGCCTGAACAACCTGAGCCTGATGGCGCTCACCATCGCCACCGGCTTCGTGGTGGACGACGCGATCGTCATGATCGAGAACATCGCGCGCTACATCGAGGAGGGCGAGAAGCCGCTGCAGGCCGCCTTCAAGGGCGCCACGCAAATCGGCTTCACCATCATCTCGCTGACGGTGTCGCTCATCGCGGTGCTGATTCCGCTGCTGTTCATGGGGGACGTGGTGGGGCGGCTGTTCCGCGAATTCGCGGTCACGCTGGCCATCACCATCCTGATCTCTGCCGTGGTCTCGCTCACGCTGGTGCCGATGATGTCGGCGCGCTGGCTCAAGCACGAGCCGAAGAAAGAGCCCGGCGGCAAGGGCTTCGGCGCGCGCGCCCAGCGCTTCTTCGACCGCGTGATGGTGCGCTACGACCGCTCGCTGCACTGGGTGATCGACCACCAGCCGCTCACGCTGCTGGTCGCGCTGCTGACCATGGTGCTGACCGTGGTGCTGTACCTGAGCATTCCGAAGGGCCTGTTCCCCACGCAGGACACCGGCCAGCTGCAAGGCCGCGTGCAGGCCGCGCAGGACGTGTCTTTCGACCGCATGGCGCAGCTGCAACTGCAGGCCGCTCATGCCGTGCTCGAAGACCCCGACGTCGAGAACCTGAGCTCCTTCGTGGGCGTGGACGCCGCCAACAACACCATGCTGCACACCGGCAGCATGCTCATCAACCTGAAGAAGAGCCGCGGCAGCCAGCAGGAGGTGATGGACCGCCTGCGCGAGCGCGTGCACCAGGTGGCCGGCGTGACGCTGTACCTGCAGCCCACGCAAGACCTGACCATCGACGCCGAGACCGGCCCCACCGAGTACCGCGTGTCGCTCGAAGGTGTGGACAGCGCGGCCATCACCGAGTGGATGAAGAAGCTCGTGGCCAGGCTGCAGGACTCCAGCAAGGTGCGCAACGTGAGCAGCGATGCCGGCGCGCAGGGCCTGGCTGCCTTCGTGAACGTGAACCGCGACACTGCCGCGCGCCTGTCCATCACCGCGAGCACCGTGGACGACGCGCTGTACAGCGCCTTCGGCCAGCGCATCGTCTCGACCATCTTCACCGAGACCAACCAGTACCGCGTGATCCTCGAGGCGCAACCCGGCATGGTGAACACGCCGCAGACCCTGGGCCAGCTGAACCTCATCGCCGGCTCGGGCACGGCCACGCCGCTGTCGGCCATCGCGCAGATTTCGGAGCAGCAGGCGCCGCTGCAGATCACGCACGTGGCGCAGTACCCGGCCAGCACGCTGAACTTCGACACCGCGCCGGGCGTGTCGCTCGGCGATTCGGTGGACGCCATTCGCGCGGCCGCCAAGGACATCGGGCTGCCCAGCAGCGTGACGATGACCTTCCTGGGGGCGTCGGGCGCTTATGAACGGTCGCTGTCGAACCAGCTGTGGCTCATTCTTGCGGCGGTGGTGTGCGTGTACATCGTGCTGGGCGTGCTGTACGAGAGCTACGTGCATCCGCTGACGATCTTGTCGACGCTGCCATCCGCCGGGGTCGGCGCGTTGCTGGCGCTGATGATCACGGGCAACGACCTGGGGGTGATCGGCATCATCGGGATCATTTTGCTGATCGGCATCGTGAAGAAGAACGCGATCATGATGATCGACTTTGCGATCGATGCGGAGCGTACGCAGGGGAAGTCGCCTCGGGAGGCGATTCACCAAGCGGCTTTGCTGCGGTTGCGGCCTATCCTGATGACGACGCTGGCTGCGCTGTTCGCTGCCGTGCCGCTGATGTTGAGCTTCGGGGATGGGGCGGAGTTGCGCCGTCCGCTGGGGCTTGCGATTTTTGGGGGGCTGATTGTCAGCCAGCTGTTGACCCTGTTCACCACGCCTGTGATCTATCTGGCGTTTGATCGGATGGGTGGGGGGAGTACGCGGCGGGTGGTTGAGGAGGAAGCGGTTTGAATCGTCTTTGCTCCTGCTTGCCGTTTGCTGTCCGGGGCCGGGTCTCGCCCCGGCGGGCGAGCCACTTTCTTTTGCTTCGCCAAAAGAAAGTTGCCAAAGAAAAGGCGACCCCACTGTCTGCGACCCTTCGCTTCGCTGCGGGCAACCTGCGGTGCTCGCGTTTCGCGGGGTCTCGCAGAACTCGCTTCGCTCAAACAGCTGCGAGCCCTGATCCGCGAAACACTCCGCTCCTCGGCGCAGCCAGAGGGGCAGAGAACCAGACGGGCCATCGCTGCGCTCGGCCCCCAAGGCATCGCTGCCGCTTTGCGGCTGCGATGCCTGGTGCTGGTACCAACATTGCCACTGGTCTCGGCTGTCGGAAACTGGCAGGCCGAGCGCAGCGATGGCCTGTTGGTATTCACCTCCCTTCTGGCCGCGCCGAGGAGCGGAGCGTTTCGCGGACCAGGGCCCGCCCTTGTTTGAGCGAAGCGAGTTTGGGCGGGACCCCGCGAAACGTGAGCACCGCAGGTTGCCCGCAGCGAAGCGGAGGGACGCGGACAGCAGGGTCGCCTTTTCTTTGTCTGGCGGCCTCAAATCCCAAGTGCAACGATGGGTTGGATATCGACATTCTGGTTGAAACAGTCTTCGAAGAGGACTTGCGCCGGAGTGCGGAACCCCAAGGTCTTGCGTGGG
>NZ_JASZYK010000022.1 GCF_030317035.1 Variovorax sp. J22G73 | reverse complement strand
CTCGAATCCGATCTTCGTAGGAATACACGAACTACCTCCTGGTAGTCCAAGTTTTCGTCCGCACCCCCTTACTGCGTTTAGAGGGTCAATTTTCGGTGGCAATCAACAGGCAGACACCATGGCGATGACGGGGCACACCGACGTTGCGACCGTTTTGGGCTACTACCACAGCCAGGCTGGCACCCAGTCACACGTTGCCAACCTTTTAGGCACCGACGCCGGCGATCGTATTCGTTGACTCGCAGCAAGCGTCTCCAGGTCAAGCGCGCAACGTGGCGCGTTTGACCATGCAAGACTTGGACGAAATCGAGGACGGGCATGCACTTTTTGTGCCGCTGTATATCGTCGTCTTGCGCGGGCAGCCAGTGACGGCAACGGCACTACCGTCCTGTCCCCGCAAGGCAGGACCAGCAGCCCCAGGTAATCGTATGGAGGAGTTGCAGGGAGGTGTGCCGTAAGGAACTGCTCGGCGCGTAGCCCATGGTCGTGCCTGGCAGGTGGCAGCCAAGGTTCGCGAATATCTCATCACCGCATGGCTTGAATCCCTGACGCCGGTGCGAGGCCAGTAGAGTGCGGCCAGCAGGCGTTGAAATCTCACTCAGTCGACCGAATGGATCAGCCACGCCGGCGGCGCTGAGCGGAGAGCAATTTCCAATCTCTCCGGTGCGTCTCATGTCCAAGCGGGGAACCAGGGTCGACGGCCGCCTCAAGCGCTGGCCCTTCACGAAGCGTGCCACAGGGGCGCAAACGCTGAATGACATGGTATGCCGCGCGCCACGAGTACCAAGCACGGCGATTCCGAATAGCACGCTCACTAGATGAGGAGCACGCTCGCGAATTATCGAAGCATTGAAGCCCAGCACAGCGGTTCGCTCACGGCAACGAATTGAGGAAACGGCTGCGCCGCTCGGCTTCGACGATGAGCAGGACGAAAAATTTGCCAGTCGACGCCCCCACGCTCAGTACACGCTGCCATGACTTCAGCCTGAGGCTGAGCTGTGGCGGCGCCCTTGCTCGGATCGAGGTGCATTCTGCTGCCCGCTTAACTTAGGCGGACAGCATTGTCCATGCCTGACGCAGCATTCTTGAGAGTGCTTCCACTGGCCGATTACCCACCGGTTTCATCTTCCACCTTGCCAAGGTGCTTTTGAGCCGGCACGAGAAAGCTCCAGTCAAAAAGGTTCACTGAACTTCCCGCTCATCACGCGGAAGCCTATTAATCGGGTGCACTAGCTTCAAGCCAAATCGGTTCATCGTCGCTCAGGCCACACTTTACTCGAATCGCCTTGTCGAGACTTGCTGGCTCCAGTCGTCGAAAGAGCATTTTGTGCGAGTGAATAGGCGAAAAATTTGTCACTCGCCCTTTCCAATAATCATCCTCACTCACCTCCTGACCATCTTCCAATACAAACACGCTCTTTATCAGATTAGGCTCCACTGGTATGGGTTCAGAGGGTTGGGCTATCGCTGTTGATTTCATGGTCTGATATTTGCAAATTCCCTCGTCAGCTTTTTTTCAAGTCGGCTGTGGCTTTTAGTGCTCTGCATTTATAGTCGCTGAAAAATGCGACCTCTATCGGCCGATCTGAGGCCACTTTATGCCTTTTCTTTTGGATTCGCATCTGGCAGAGTTAAGGTAAGGGCCGTACAGAGACGGGGGCGCTGCCGCATGTATTGACGACACTTCATCACGATGCGGCGGTGGTGAACAGGCTGGCACGACGGTTGGCAGTGCTGGCACGAAGTCAAGCGTGGTGCCCCCGAGGGGTGGCATCCTGTACAGCGAAGTTAAAGCGTGTGCAATAAGCCAGTTCGAAGAAATGAAGCGCCCCGGCTTTTCAGGAGGCTCTCAAGCGGCGGGCGACGGCAGTCTGAAATCGCCGGCGCGGTGATGGAGATCCTGCGCAAGGTCTCCAAGGGCTACACGTACAGCCTAGGTCGGTCCAAGATCAACCAGGACGGCACGTACGACGATGAGAAACCCATTAAGGGGTTGGCGGCGGCCGCACTCGACGCCTGGCTTTCGTGGCGAAGGTCACGGAGGGACCGATCTTCCGGCGCGTGCTGAAGGTTGGAAAAGTAACTGGCGACGCGCTGGATCCCAAGGCAATTCGGAAGATTGTGAAGGAGCGGTGCGCGCAGTCAGGGCTGCGGGGTCAGTTTTCTGCGCACTACCTGCCGTCAGGCTTCGTGACTGAGGTCGGACGCCAGAAGACGCTGATGGCCGATGCGATGAAGATGACTGGGCATCGGAGTGTGGGCAACATGATGGACAGTGAGGCTGGCAATCTAATGGGCAGTGAGTAGCGTCAAGCCTACAGGGAGCTGAGGCATCGCCCCCTGCAGCGGGTTCAGTCCACAACGCGCGTTGCTCTTCACTGTGGCCTTCTGGCGCGTGCCCGGCGTCAGCTACTTTGAGCGGCTGCTCAAGATAATTGTCGTGAGCCATGCGCGCCACCTTCGCGTCGCTCGGAATCTGTCTTTCGGTCTTTGAAAGTCTTTTCTTCTCCGCCTGATGCCGCAACACTGGTGCCAACGAAGTACGTTGGCCCAGTCTTGCTCAAAGTCGCGATCCTCAGGCGGCGCACTTCGTGTGCGCGCCAGTCCAATGTTCAGTTCGAAGCGCATCAAGCTGTTTGCCCAGATACATGCGAGCACAGCGAGATGCGGGTGGAGAGAGAGCAAGCCTCTATGTGCTGTCTCTCGGCTGGGTGCTAGCCGCAAGCATTCCGCCCACAGCGTATCGATCGTCGCGCCGGAGGACGACTACAGTGCTTTATGGAACAGGTATATAATTGGCAGATACCGACTATAATTCGAGTTTCACGCCTATAGTCCACCGTAATCGACCGGTTTCGCCCTGGGGTCCGGGCAATGCGTACGTGGAGACATTCAATGGCCGACATCGTTTTTCACCGCACCGAGCTCGCTGAGCAAATGGTCAAAGGCATCATGGCTTCGGCCGTAGGATCAGCATCCGCTTCCGGGCTATTCCTTGCCGCGCCAAGGCGCACCGGGAAGTCCACCTTCGTGCGCGAGGATCTACGCCCCGCGCTGCAGCGTTATGGCGCCACCGTCCTCTACGTCGACCTCTGGGCGAACAAGCAAGCAGATCCGGGCGCAGTGATCGTCGGCGCGGTGCGCGCCGAGCTGGCCAAGCACGAGGGCATCGTCGCCCGGCTGGCCAAAGCGGCCGGCATGGAGAAGGTCACTGTCGGGGGAGTAGCGTTCTCGCTTGACCGCGTCGGCCTGGGCAAGGAGATCTCACTGAGCGGCGCGCTGGCGGCGCTCTCCGACGAGACCAAGCAGCCGATCGTGCTCTTGATCGACGAGGCCCAGCACGCGATCACCACGGACGGCGGCTATGACGCCTTGTTCGCACTGAAAGCCGCGCGCGACGAGCTCAACAGCAGCGCGCATTTCGGTTTGCGCATCGTCGCTACGGGGTCCAACCGGGACAAGCTGGCGATGCTGCGCAACAGCAAGGACCAGGCATTCTTCGGCGCGCCCTTGGTCGCATTTCCGCCCCTCGACGCTGGCTACATCCAGTGGTTCTGCAAAGGTGTCGGCCTGGCCGGCCCGCTGGAGCCGGATGCGGTCACGAAGCTCTTCGAGCGCGCGGGATTCCGCCCGGAGATCTTGGGCGCGGCGGCGGACAGCCTCCGCTTTGACTTCAGCATCAAGCCGGCGGACGCCGGTGCCGCCTTCGCTAAGGCAGTGGATCAGCAGATCGAGGAAGCTGACCAGCAGACGCTGCGGGTGATCCACGCCCTCACGCCCCTGCAGTCGGCCGTGTTGCGTGTCCTGGCGAGTCAGGGCGACAAGTACGCGCCGTTCGAGACCGGGACCATGGAGAGCTACCGAACGATGCTTGCTGCACTCGCGCCGGACGAGAAAACCGTACCCGAGGTCTCCAACGTCCAGGCGGCGCTCGGAGCCCTTCAGGAGAAGTCGCTGGTTTGGAAAGAGAAGCGAGGCGTTTACTCCCTAGAAGAGACCACAACCGCGGAGTTGATGCGCGAGCACGGCCTGCTGGACGTACCAGCCCTGGGTTCACCGTGACGCCGCTGAAAGCTCGGTCCGCGTGAGGCGCCGAAGCACTGCAGTGTCTCCACGCCTCTGAACCTACTGCACGATCCCGCAGTAGCCGCAACGAATGGCTCCGCATCAGATGCAACTGCCAGCTTTGCAGCGTAGCCAGCACACTTCAAAGCAACCGATTTCAAGCACGTCTCCCATTTGTGCGGAGGAATGTAGCGGGTAGGCAGCGCCTCGCGTCGAAAGTAGGCCACGCACATCGGGGCAACGCTTGCTGCGCGTGCCCGGATCCGGCTGCGCGGCGTCGCCATTCCGTCAAATTTTCCGACACGGAGGCTGGCCGATACGATCACTGCATTGAGAGTTAAAGAAATTTTCAACCGGCCACTCGGCAGCGCGAAAAGCGCACTCGTCCACGACCCCCTCAACTTTGTTGCCGAAAAGTCGGGGCTACCGCTTGAGGCTTTCGTGCCATCTTTGCAGCGAGGCGTCGACGACTGGACAGAAGCGGCACGCATGCCGTTGAGAGTCAATCCAGGGCGGCGGACCTTGACCTGCGTTGACGCAGACTAGGGTCTCGACGAATGTCCGTCGAAGATTGGCTCCGATTTTTCAGTTGCAGATTTAAGCTGCGCGTTGGCGAGATCTCCAAGACTTCTGATGGCCCCTTCCAACCGCGGGTCGGCAAGATGCCCGTAGTTGATGCGTAGGTGCCGGGTGTATCGACGGTCGGCTGAAAACAAATGGCCCGGTGCTACGCCTATGCCGAGCCGAAGGGCGTCCTGCTGCAGTGTGAGCGAGTCGACACCTTCTGGCAGCGCGAGCCACAGAAAATAGCCACCCTCAGGGCACGTGACTTGCGTTCCAGTCGGAAAGTATCGCTCGATAAGTCGCAAGCATGCAGCCTGCTGGCGGCTGAGCGAATGCCGCAAGGCTCGCAGGTGACGATCGAAACTCTTGTGTTGCAGGTACTCCTGCAACGCTAGTTGCGAAGGGAGTGCCGTCGCCAGCGAACTCATCAACTTGTTCCGACCCAAAGTGGCTGCAAAGCGACCGCCTGCTACCCAACCGATGCGATAGCCGGGTGCCAGCGATTTCGAGAAAGAACTGCAGTGCAGCACCCAGCCAGTCCGGTCCCAGGCCTTGGCTGGTGGCGGTCTCCGAGCCCCATGCGCGAGCTCGCCGTACACGTCGTCTTCGATCAGCGGTATGGCGCGGGTGGCGAGCATGCCGACCAGTTGCTCTTTGGCTGCGTCGCTCATGGTGCTGCCCATTGGATTCTGGAAGGTCGGCATGAACCAGCAGGCCTTCACCGGATGCTCGTCGATCACTCGAGCAAGAGAGTCGAGATCTACGCCGGTTCGCGGATGGGTCTCAACCTCGACCGCGCGAAGACCGCGCCGCTCTAATGCCTGCAACGCACCATAAAAGGTTGGCGTTTCGATCGCTACGACGTCGCCTGGCTGCGTGACCGATTCGAGCGCAAGATTGAGTGCTTCCATCGCTCCGCTGGTGATGACCAGTTCTGACGCAGGAACATCCATCCCGACGCTGCCATAGCGGAGGGAGATCTGATGGCGTAATAGGGCGTTTCCTGGTGACAGATCCTCGACGGTCTGCCAAGGATCCATCCGCTTGAGCGCTCGCGTCATGCCGGCGGCAAGTTGCTCGACCGCTGCCGCGCTTCGACAAGCCCTTGCGCCTCCAGCAGGTAGTAAGCAGAGAACACGGTAGACGCACTGATACCCAGCTGCGACTTCAGTTCGCGCACGGAGGGAAGGCGATCGTTCTCCTTCAGGCTACCCGTGCGAATGCGCTGAGCGATGTCGTCGGCAAGCTTCTCGTAGCGGTTAATGGGCATCTCCTTCTGATACGGTCGTTGTGGACCATTTTCCAGATTTTCGTATCAGAACGTCGGCGTGGCCGGAGCGACTTCCCGTCTCCTTCCTTCTGATACGGAAATTTTCCGTTGATCTGATTCTGTACGTATCAGGCTGGAAGACGAACACTCAGCAACGCGAAGAGAGTGCTTCTGTAGTACCGGCAGATTGCTCCGCCTTTCGACCATGTCTTGCGTGCCTCGCGACGCGCCTTGCGGACGCTCATTTAGCTCACCGCAACCGTTTCGTTAGATTGATTTTCTTGTTTCTCCATCGGTCTATTGGGCTAATCGCCGCACTCGGGCATTTCGCCGTATTTCACCATTCATATCCTTCAATCATGAATTCAATACCTATCTCTTTTGTTATTTTTAAGGTTCTCGTGCTTAGCATAGGCATGTTTTTAGCCGTCAAGTGGCATTACGATCGGGGACAAAAGGACAGAAATCAAAAGACAGCTGCAGTAGTACTCACTTCCATCAAGGTGGGCGGGGCGTTCGTCGCTTCTGCGTTCCTCATGCTTTTCCTCACCTTTGAGTTTTGCAATAGGATGGGTCTGGATCTCTCCATGCATTAATTGAAAGTTTTTGGTCAAGAGAGCAACTCGAAGCGTTTCATGTTTTGACGATGACTCAGCATCGCGGTCAACTCGTTCAGTCCAGGCACAGATCCGCGTCGTTTTGCGGATTCATTCGTATTCCTCAACAGCTTTTTTGACGGCTATCAAGCGATTTCGGGAGGGATCCTGGATAGCAGCTCCTGGCCACTCGCCGGCCTCCTCAGACGACCGCTGCTTCAGGACGATTTGTTCAACAGGACGACCTCAACAAAGTTGGACAAGGCAATGGTCTGCGGAACGTTCGAGGTCAACGGCGGTCTTTGAACGTCTGCCCTGGATCCAGTTTTGTCTGGGACCGCGGACGCCCGGGTGTCACAGCGCATTCTGCTGTGCGTGCAGCCTTGCCAAGACGCACGCAGCGCGACTGGTAAGCCATGTTCTGCGGCTCAGAGCAGAGTCCTGCCATCGGCCGGAGGGTCGTGTCGGGTCTCGTTTGGCGCAGAGAGGCTGGCAGGGCTAGCGCTGCGGATTTGCCGGGAAGCGCAACGCGAAGGTCATTCCCTGCGTCGTGTCGGGCGAGGCCGTCGATTCGCTACTGTGGGCCTTTGCGATCTCCTTGATGACGAACAGCCCCAGTCTGACGCTGCGCGGCACCGGCTCGAAGTCGATGGCGAGGATCACTGCTGGAATGGGCTTGCCCTCGTTGCGGACCTAGGCGCAATGAAAGCGACCAGCGTTGGCGCCTATGAAGCGCATCTTGAAGAGCGTGCGCTGCATAGGCGGTAGCAATGACTGGCTCCGCGCGTCGCTGTGAACGCAAGCATTTCGCGGGTGGCGCCGCGCAGAGGGGGGGCAGTGGTGCTGCGGGAGGTCCATGAACCAGGGCAGGACGTGCCCATTCAGTTGTCGGTCCGCTTACGCGGAGCGCGGCCCAACAGCGCAGGGTTCGAATCCTTGCTGTTCGCGCTTGCGGCCGCAGGCGCACCTATTGCGCGTTGGAGTAGTTGTCGTGTAGCTTCATGGGCGGTCATTTCTCGCTCATGGAGCGTTCGTGTCTCGTGCAGCCGAGTTCGGACATGTTCCAGTTCGGCGCGTGCCTGATTGAGCTCATTGGCCTGCTTTGCCAAACTGCTGTCCGCCAGCACCTGTGCGTCTCGTGCGGTGGCGCGCGCAGCAGATGTCTCAGCCTGGGCCGCGACGGTGTCTGCGCGTGCTTTGTGCACAGCAGTGTTCAGCTGTTCGCGTGTGGTGGCCAACTGCTCAGCCGCCTTGGTCAGCGCAGCTTGGTCGCGGGCGGCTGCTTGCGCAGCTGCCAGGTTGGCCCGCTCGGCTTCCTCGCGGGCGCGGTCGACCTCGGCCAATAAACGACGCTCCTGGCCGATGTGGCGCTCTTCCGCATCCTGCGCCCCGCGCTTGGCGCTCGTCACGTCGGCTGCGGCAGTCTCGCGCACGGCCGTGTTGGTCGCTTCAGCCGCTGCGAGCGATTTCTTCAGGGCCCGGACTTCCGCTTTCGCGTCGGCGAGCGAGCGGGCGGCGTCCTGCAACTGGGCTTCGTGTCGCACTTCCATCGCGGTGAGCGCGCGTTGGGAGGAGGCGAGGGCATTGTCCAGGTCTGCCTTCTTGTCCTCAAAGGCTGCCTCGCGGCGCTGCTGGTCAGCTTCGCGCACAGCCATTGCTTCGCGCTCGAGCACCAGTGCGCGATGGTCAGATTGGATCTGCGCGTTGTGAACCTGCGCGGAGTGTGTGAGTGCCGCGCGCCACAAATTTCGAGCTGCTTCGGTCACGCCCAGAGGCACGTCATCAGCCGGGTCCACCGGACGGGCGGGGCGCGCAGCGCCGGGGGCCGCGGCTTGTGCGGCGGCGCTTTCCGCCGGCGCGGCCAGGCGGACGGCCAGCCGCGCGAACCACTCGTCAAGCATCGGGCTGATCGTGTTGGGCGAGCCGCCATGCAAGTGCTGGCGCACACGCTCGATCGTGGGTTTCAGGCCACGTGCCACAAGGTCGTCGGCGGCTTGCAGCACCTCATGCAACTGCACGCCCACGCGCCCGGGTTTGCGTGCCTTTTCGGGGGGCGGCTCGGGCGCCGGCACGTAGCTGCTAACCCTGCGGCGACAAGATGCTCCTGACAGTCCTCAGTTTGTAACTTGTTGATTTATATGGGATTTCTGAAGGTGTCTTGATCTTTATGTCACGTGAACTAGAGACAACAAGTTCATGACTACCGCAGGTTTAGACAGAATGTTCAACAAAGCCGCAGAAACACGACAACATGTTCCAGACGGCCGCAGTCTTATCGGGCTAGCTACGCGGCGCGATCGGCGCATAAGCGATCATGTAGGCTCTAAGCCGCTTAGTAGTCGTTTGGCGAATGCTCTCATCGAGGGTTATCGTTGGCGCTCGCGCAATCGCGCTAGCAGCATTAAGTAAAGGGTGGCAGTGGCGCGCACGCGGCCGAACCTTGAAATTTACGATGTGTGCCCCAATAGGCTGCTTTTCCGAAACGGGCTATCCGATTCACTTGTGTTCTAGTTTTGGCGATGTGGCAGTGACGGGACCAGTAGTCCAGCAGCGGGGCGCCCCTCGTGGCAATGGCTCAACACACTGGCCTTGTAAAAGATGTCAGGTTGGGTCGGAGTCAACCGGAGATCACGTGACGACCTTGTGGCACGTCGTATCACTATGTATTCATATGCTGTAGCCAACACGTGGTTCTAGGACTCTCGTCGTGAGTTGGCGATCGCAGGGCGTGACCGTTGCATCATTTTCCCTTAGCGCTGGAAGATCTCAACGCTTGGCTGAGCCCTGAGGAGCGCACGCTTGACGAGCTGGAAGCGATGACCTGCCCCCTTCCAGCCGTACCAGCGTAATGGCAGCGAAGTCCGTCAACTTGGAGAATGACGGACATGAGAAAGAGCAGATATACCGAGGAGCAGATCATCGGTTTCATCAAGCAGGCCGAGTCCGGCTTGCCGATCAAGGATCTGTGCCGCAAAGGCGGCTTCAGCGACGCGACCTTCTACAAATGGCGCGCCAAATACGGCGGAATGGATGTGCCTGACGCCAGGCGACTGCGTGAACTCGAGGCGGAGAACAACAAGCTCAAGAAGCTGTTGGCAGAGGCCCATCTGGACATCCACGCACTGAACACCGCCTTCGGGGTAAAGCGTTAGCCCCACAGGCCAAGCGTGCCGCCGTCGCCACCATGATCGAGCAATGTGATCTGAGCGAACGACGCGCGTGCAGGCTTGTGGAGCTCTCGCGCGACAGCTACCGCAATCCACCCGAGGTCGACGCCATGAACCAGGAACTCAGCAGCAAGATCGTCGAGGTCGCACATGCGCGGCGGCGCTTCGGCTATCGGCGTATCCACGACATGCTGCGCCCGCACTTCCCAGGCGTGAACCACAAGCGTGTCTACCGCCTGTACAGCGCCGCCAATCTGGCGGTGCGCAAGCGCAAGAAGGTCAAACGCCCCGCCAACGAACGCGTGCCGCTGCAACTTGCCAGCACGGCCAACCAGGTGTGGAGCATGGACTTCGTCAGCGACAGCCTGAGCACCGGACGGCGCATCAAGTGCCTAACGGTGGCCGACGACTTTAGCCACGAGTGCGTGAGCATCTCAGTGGACTGGGGCATCTCGGGTCAGTACGTCACGCGGCTGCTGGACCAGGCGGCTGTCTTCAGAGGCTACCCATTGGCCGTGCGCACCGACAACGGCCCGGAGTTCACCAGCCGTGCGTTCATGGGCTGGGCGCAGACCCACGGCATTCGCCACATCCTGATCGAGCCCGGAAGGCCCATGCAGAACGGCTACATCGAGAGCTTCAACGGCAAGTTCAGGGACGAGTGCCTGAACGAGCAATGGTTTGAGACGCTGCAGCAGGCCAGATCGGCCATCAAGGCATGGAGACAGGACTACAACGAGGTCAGGCCGCACAGCAGTTGCCAGCGAATGCCACCGGCGAAGTTCGCCCAGCTGCATCGCCAGCGCGCTGGCGATGCAGCTCGAACCAGCTCAACAACCACAGAGATCAATTAATCTTGCAACCCCGGACTTCCTCGTTATGAATGGCACGGCAGGAGGGGGCAGGTCAGCGATCCTGGGTGACAGATTCAGGCCTTACTACGAATATAAGTTGGCGGCCTGATGGCGTCTTGATCGGAAGGCAGGAAAGGAATCGCTATGGCAGAAACCTATGAGCAGCTTCAGCATCGCATTGCCGACCTGGAACAGGAGGTGCACCAATTACGCCAGCGCGCCGTCGACCAGGTGTTGCGTGAGATGAGGGAGAACATCGCCCGGTACGCCATCACGCCACAAATGTTGTTCGGCAGGGGCGCTTCGACATCGCGCAAAGGAAATCTGCGACCAAAGGGACCCTCGACAACGCGGACACCGATCTACAGAGACGGCAATGGCAACAAATGGACGGGCCGCGGCCGTCGCCCGCTGTGGTTGCGGGACGCAATGGCCTCCGGCAAAACGCTCGACGAATTTCGCGTCTGACGCAGATCCGGATGTGCCAACTATTTGGAGAGCTGAGGATAAAACTGCCGCAGCACGGTGCTCAAGCAGTCGCTTGCGCTCGTTAGATCTTGCAGGGCCGCCAACACCTCTTTCGGGAGGTACTCTGTCTGGCTCAGTGCCGAGATGGAAGTTTTCACCTTCGCCAGGTATTGGTCCGCGAGGTCAAGTTGCTCGCTCCGTGCCACTTCGTTTTCTGCCATTCAGTTCTCCGTACAAGGGGTTGACGACATGGCCAAGCGGCGGCCGGTAGACGGGGCGGCTCTGGCTCGGCGTTAGATCGCAGAGGTTCTTCAAGGCTCAGCCTCACGAGTCTGCGTAGTCAACCGCAAAGCCGACGGCGTGCAACGGAATCACACCATAGCTAGGTTGGAGTCCTGCAACCTAACAGGCCAGGTCGAATTTGGCTTGGAGTTCGCGGATGGCGCGAGCAATCTCAGGCCGATACTGGTCGATGTTTGTATCGCTGCGAACGGTCCAATTCGCACCTTCAAGGTGTTCGGCAGTCGGTCTCACGCTTGCTCTTCCCAGATCAGTCATTTGCGAGAAAAGGCCGGAGTCGTTCGCCACGAGGTCAAGCAGCGCATCCATCAGCTGTTCTGCAGTTTGCCGCATCTTTTTCACTATTGCGTCTCCCAAATCGTAGACGATAGTTGTGTTCTGGCGTGGCGGTATTTATCTCTTGGTGAGGAAGCGCGCAATGCGTTAATTAGTTCCTGTTTCCACGCTTTGCTCACGGATGTACTGTATAAAACAACAGTATGTTGCCTGATCCCTCGCCGTATGCGGAACTGCACTGCCGGTCCAATTTCACCTTCCTCCAGGGCGCGTCCTTGCCGGAAGAACTGGTCGCACGTGCTGCCGAGAAGCGCTACAGCAGCTTGGCACTCACCGACGAGGCAACGCTTTCCGGTGTGGTTCGTGCCCACATCGAGGCTCGTGAGCGGGGGATTCACTTCATCGTCGGCAGCGAACTGCAGCTGACCACCACAGGCGGCGCGCCCTTTGCACGGCTCGTCCTGCTCGCGCAGGACCGCCGCGGGTATGGCAACTTGAGCGAACTCATCACCTTGGCGCGCCGCAGGGCTGCAAAGGGGTCGTACGTCGCTCATGTAGCCGACGTCGAGGGGAAGACCGCTAAGGCGCCGCATCTCGCTGGCATGGCCGGTTGCCTGGCCTTGCTGTTGCCGGAAAAGGAAGCGACTGAGGAGCAGATTTTTTCGCAGTGCATGTGGCTCCAGACGTGGTTCGCCGATCGGGCCTGGGTTGCGGCTTCGCGCTGGCTGGAAATGGACGATGAACTCAGGCTCTACACCCTCGAGGTCGCCGCCCGGCGCGCCGGCGTGCCGATCGTGGCTACGGCCAGCCCGCTCATGCACTGTACGAGCAGAAAGCAGCTGCAGGACGTGCTCACCGGAGTGCGAGTCGGCCGGCCAGTGCAGGAGTGTGGCTACGATCTGCTTTCGAACGCGCAGCAGTACCTGCGCGGCCGCGCCGTGCTGGCGGAGGAATTCCCACACGAGTGGCTGAGTGAAACCGTCGAGGTCGCCCGGCGATGCACATTCAGCCTGGAAGAGCTGCGCTACGAATACCCGGACGAAATTGTGCCTGCCGGCGCCACCCCTGCTTCGCACTTGCGCGAGCTGACCTACCGCGGCGCCGCCGAGCGGTTTCCTGAAGGCATGCCGGACAAGGTCCGCGCGCAAATCGAACACGAGCTTGCGGTCATTGCGCGCCTTCAGTACGAGCCGTATTTCCTGACGGTCGAGGACATCGTTCGCTTCGCGCGGTCGCGCAACATCCTGTGCCAAGGGCGCGGCTCGGCCGCGAACTCGGCTGTCTGCTATTGCCTTGGGGTCACCGAGGTGGATCCAGCGCGAATGAACGTCTTGTTCGAGCGCTTCGTGAGCGAGGAAAGGAAGGAGCGACCCGACATCGACATCGACTTCGAGCATCAGAAGCGCGAGGAGGTCATGCAGTACATCTACCGAAAGTACGGACGCGATCGCGCCGCGCTCACGGCCGTGGTCACCGCGTACCGTTCCAAATCCGCGATCCGCGATGTCGGCATGGCCTTGGGGTTTCCCCTCGAGGTCGCCGAGCAGTTGGCCAAGACTGCGTTCGGCACTGACGAAGAGTGGATCAGCACCGCCTCTCTTGCAGAAAACGGACTGGACCGCGCGCAGCCGCTGGTGGCGAAGTGGATAGAACTGGCGGACGAGGTTCGCGGTTTTCCTCGGCACTTGAGCCAGCACACTGGCGGCTTCGTGATCGCGCGCGACAAGCTCAGCCGCTTGGTGCCAGTGGAAAACGCGGCCATTGGACGACGGCTGAGGATCGACAGAAGGTGCGTGCCAGCGGCATCGTCACGCACAGGCAGCAGCCAAGCACCGCGAGCGGAGTAATTTTCGCAACGCTGGAAGACGAGACGGGCACCACGAACATCATCGTTTGGCCGTCGATAGCCGAAGTGCAGCGCCTCGCGCTGCGTGGCTCCATGCTCCTTACAGTCGATGGGACCTGGCAATCGGAAAAGGGCGTTCAATCTCTCGTGGCTTCCCAGCTCACAGACCACACCCATCTCTTGCAGGGCCTGCGGGTAAGTAGCCGCGACTTCCGATGAATCGGAAAAAAAGGACTCAAGGGTTTAATCTGTTCTTTTTCCTTGTGCGTGCGATAGCGATGTTCCACCCATCTGCAAACTGACGTGTTCCAAGAGCGAAAAGTGCTGCGTCGAAAGACAATTTACGCCAGTGGCGTGGTCTTTTTGAGCATTGAACGCGCTGCTGCCCCTGCTCTTTCGCGGCAGACGGGAAGATGGCTGGTCGCCGAAAGGCGTTTTGTACCAGTGATTTTTACAATTTTTCCGCGTAGCGCCGGCAGTGCTGCAGATAACCTGCCTCGTGGCTTGCTACCAAATCAACGACGCTATTCCATAGCCACGAGGGAGCGTCGAGAGACTTCGACCTGTGTTTCCGTAACTCAGCCTGCCAGGACACAGCCGTCTGCGTGTTCATCTGCCGGGCGTGCGCCTGTCCGACCACCGACCCTAAATATTCTGCGACTTCGCAAGCATCGTGCGCTGACAGCTCCGAAAACTCGAGTTTTAAGTCCTGCGGCATTAACTCACGCAACACGATTGGTTGCCCAAGGAGTTGAGCACTGAGCATGCGGTCCCCGAGATGGGGCGAAAGGTTTCGCGCGCCTTCGACCACCCGGGCTGCATGGTCTCGTGGCATCCCCACTTTTGAATAGGACGGGGCAGCCGCTGCAACTGCCTCCTTTAGGTCCATAAGACAAAACTGATTCTGAGAGGCAGGGCCTCCCGCTGAAAGTACCACCGCATAACGTAAACGCCCCAACGAACTGCAGCCTTTCATCCAGTAAGCTGCATCCTTGACATGAATAGACGCGTCGTCCGCTCGCGAGGTGAGCAGTGATGCCAGCCTCGATACGGATCGCTTCTCAAAAAGCTGCGAGATTGCTTCTTCCTCTTCACCGCTAAGGCGCCAAAAGCGTCGTCCCATCGGAATACGAGGCGACGGATCTTCTAGACGTTCGCGGGCCAGGTGACGCCATGAACGTCGCCCGGCCATTGCGAGAACTGGCGCGATGGCAGCTGGCACTGTCCCGATCTTTCGCCGTGTAGCTCCATCGTGGTGTTTCGTCAGCGATGCGGCGTACCCTTCCACGAGGCGTTCCATCATCAGGGCCGTCGCCACGCCTGGTAGGTCCGAACTGCGAGCCGCCATGGCCAATGAGAGTGCGAGCCGAATAATGTCGTGAGCGGGATTTCCTATCACGGTCTGGTCAAGGTCACGGATTTGAATTTCGACATTTCCCTGCATGTTCGCAAGCGGGCCAAGGTTCCCCAAATGACAATCCCCGCATATCCAAACGGGCGGCCCTTCAGGTAATGTGCTCGGCTGACAAGCGTCGAGCCACTCGTAGAACTGTTTGGTGTTGCCGCGCACATAGGCGTGCGCGGAACGTGCCATCTTGCGATACCGTTCACGTTCGAGAGCTGCCGCGCGTCCCTGTGGAGACACGGTAAGGGGCGATGTTTTCATTGTTATGTTGATCTTGAAGACCACGCAGAATCGAGGAAATCGCCTCCGCGTTTCGACATGCTCCACGCCTCTCGGGTGTAATCTTTAGGCGCTACAGCCAATAACGTAGACCCAACATCCGCAAAAACCGCGGCGGGAGGGGCTGCTTCGATGGATCGCTTCGAATCCGCTTCAGTTTTGCTCGTCCCATGGGCGTGATCCCGAGCACCACGTATCCCAAGGGTGACCCAAGCCGCGGCGCATCGACGTCCAGTTGTCAAGCGTCCGTCGAGAGCGCGTGGGTGGCGCTCTAACTCAACCACGCCCGGCGCCCAGCACCACGGCGCAGGTCCTGCGTTCGTCCCTGTGGAGCTGCCGCGGCCTGCGGCCGTGATCGCTGCTCGGCATCTGGGCCCCGGCGTCGGCACGCCGCAACGCGGCAAGCTACACGCAAAGCTCCAATGTGCTGCAAGTGCCCGCGCGCAGCATGCCCCCTAATTACGCGCCGCGGCCGACGCGCTGTGCGTCGCCAGCGGAGAGTAGCCGTTTGCGCGTCATGCAGAGCGCTTGTCATGACATGCCGCTCTTGCTTTAACGCAGCCGCCTCAATGCCGGGTAAGGATTGATGGGGCTACCTTGCCACCAATGCTTTTCCGGCCCAAGGCGAAAAACCGCAAAGTGAAGGTGTGGCGCGCTCGGCGATGCATTGCCGGTGCTGCCGACGTAGCCGATGAGGTCGCCGCGCTTCAGCGCCATGCCCTCATGCAAACCATCGGCATAACGGTCGAGATGTGCGTAGTAGTAAGAGAGCTGGCCCGTGGGATCGAACTGATAGACCGTGAGACCGCCCGGCACACTGTGGAAAAGTTTGGCCAGGGTGCCGTCGTCAACCGCGCGCACGGGTGTGCCGCGTGCCGCCATGATGTCAAGTGCTTCATGTGGGCCTTCTGTGCGGCCGTCAGCAAAAGTGTCCTGCAAGACGGACGGGTGGACGCCATCGACCGGCATCGCAAGCGACCGTGTGTCAAGCAGCGCAGCGCCGTGTCGCGGCTTTGCCGGCTGGGCTGCGACGCTGCACGTCGCAAACCACGTGCCCAGCGCCAAATACGCCAACTTCGACACGGCAGGCTGCACAACCGACGATCTCAGGCCTTCACCTCGACCGCAAACCCCGGTTTGGCAAGCTTCGCCACGCGAGCGGCGTTCCAATTGGTCAAATGGATACAGCCATTCGTTTCTTCGTGGCCAACCCGGTCCGGGGCCGGCGTGCCATGGATCCCCCAGTGCGGCTTCGAGAGACCCATCCAGATATCGCCGACCGGATTGTTCGGTCCGGCCGCTACATCGACCTTTTGCGCGTTGGCAGGAACCCCTTTCTTGAGGATGGCGGGGTTGTAGGTGAAAGTTGGGCTTTTCACCTCGTTGGTGATCTTCATTTTGCCGAGCGGCAACGGATCGAGCGCGCCGCCGATGCTGATCGGAAATCCAGCCAGCGGCTTACCTGCGCCATCGAGCACGAAGAGCACGTGCTCGCCCTTGTCGATCTCGATCGACTTCGCCGACAAGACCACGGCGGCATCGGCATCGGTCGTGGCGTTGACCACAGTGATGGCATCGCCGCTTTTGAACCTTGAGCCATTGTTCAGATCCTTGAGCAGCCGTGGCGCCATGTGGTGGCGCTCAGACAGGGCCTCCTGGATATTCTCGTAGTCGAGCGATTTGAGCTTGGCGCGCTCGGTCATGTCGGCCGGCGTGACGGTGAAAGGGCCCGCCGCGTCTTTCTCGGTGATCGTGTAAGTCACGAACAGCGGCGCACTATCTTTGCTCAGTGCCTCCCAGGTTGCGCTATCCACCTTCCCAGTTATGGCAATGCCGGTTGCCTTTTGAAAGGCGGTGACGACACGACGCATGTTGGCCCCGAATCCGCCATCGATCTCTCCGGGCGAAAACCAGGCGCGGTCTAGTAGGATCTGCGCACGCACCACCGCCGCACCTCGGGCGCCTTGGGCGAGCGTCGGCGTGGCGCTGGCTGCATTGAGCTCGTCGATGACTGTATTGCCACGCGTTGCCGCCCAGAGGGCCATGGGCTTTGCAACAGCAGAGGCCGAGAGGGTTGCTATCAGTAGGTAGCGACGCGAGAACACTTGATCGGGCATGATCTTTTTGGCGTTGGAAGATGGCGTTGGACGAATCAACCCATCCTAGGCAAAATTGCGCGTTCGAGTTGTAGTCTGGTGCCGGCTTCGCTCCAGAGCATTAACAGCTTTCGCCGGGAGTCAATGCCTGATGGCTGCAAGCCATACGACAAGCGGTGTCACGTATATTTCACGGCCACATCGCCTTCTGCGCATGCATCGCACTTCCAGTCCGTCAATAGCGTATAACGGGGTTGCAAAAAGCGGTGATCACGCATGCTGTCAGACGAATATTTTGGCAAGCCTAAGCTTCGTGGTCTGACGGACACGACGAGCGCTGTGTTAGGTGGACGGTCGCCACTTCCCCTGTGAATGACTTTCAAATCTTTCCGTGGCTTCCTGATGCGTCATAAGTTCGCGATCAGGGACCTGTCGCTGATCTTTGCGGGCACTCTGGTTGCCCTGTACATCGCGTATGCCATCGACATTTTCCAGGGGGAGGGCTCAGTCGGTCCACAGGAAGCCAAGATTGAACTCGACGAAGCGCTGCTGATCGGCACGCTGCTGGGCATCGCTTTGCTCGTTTTCGGCGCACGACAGTATTTCGGTCAGCGCCGAGAGCTGGCAAGGCGCTTAGCCGCCGAAAGACGCATCAGAGAACTTGCCTTCCAAGATGGACTGACCGGCTTGCCCAACCGGCGCCGATTCGACGATGCTCTGCGTACAGCTATCGCAGCGCTGCCACGTGCAGGTGCCGCGCACGGCGTTTTTCTCATGGACTTGAACGGCTTTAAACAGGTCAACGATGTACACGGGCACGGCGTAGGCGACGAAGTTCTGGCTGAAGTTGCACAGCGAATGCTTTCGGCTATGCGTGAAGGCGATATGGTGGCCCGCTTTGGCGGCGACGAATTCGCCATACTGGCGACCCACCTTGCGGGCCCCGAAGCGGCAACGAACATCGCGCTGCGCGTGATCGAAGGTCTTAACAGCCCCATCTTGGCGGGTGGTGCAGTGCACCGGGTCGGGGTAGGCATCGGGATCGCGTTGGTTCCATCTGATGCGACCACGGTGGTGGAAGCCCTGCGCAAGGCAGATATCGCGTTGTATCGCGCCAAGGCGGAACGCCGTTCGGCGCTGCGGTTTTTCGAACCTGAGATGGATGCGCGGGTGAAGAGCCGGTCAAGCATGGAAGCAGCGCTGAGGGAAGCCATCGATGCTGGAAATATCGAACCGGTCTTCCAGCCCACCGTCAATCTCAAAACACATGCTGTGATTGGCTTTGACGTCCTGCCAAGATGGATCGGCCCTGACGGTCGAGAGGTGCCGCTGGAACAGTTCATCGCTATCGCGGAGGAGGTGGGCCTTATCCATGCTTTGGCGGAAAAAATTCTGCGACAAGCCTGCGCCAGCGCGGTTGCATGGCCCTCGCGCGTCAGCATCGCTGTGGACATCTACCCGAGCCAGCTGAAAGATGCGCTGCTGCCCGCGCGGGTGCTGCGTATTCTGGCCGAAAGCGGTTTGCCTCCAAGCCGGCTGGAACTGGACATCGCGGAAAGCGCGCTCGTCGCAGATATTGACGGCGCCCAGATGGTGTTGGCACCGTTGCGGGCGGCGGGCGTGCGCATTGCACTGGACCACTTTGGCACCGGATATTCCAGCCTTTTTCATCTGCGAAATTTCAGAATGGACAAGGTCAAGATTGATCGAAGCTTCGTGGAGAAAATGCGCTCGGAACCTGAGAGCGCTGGCATTGTGGCGGCGTTAGTAGGCTTGGGCCAGGGCTTTGACCTGACTATCGCAGCCGAGGGCGTCGATTTGCCCGGCATCGAATCAGCCCTGTTGTCGACCGGGTGCGAAGAGGGACAGGGAGCACTTTTCAATTCAATGCTTAGCGCCACACAGGCCGGCGGCCTGTTCCCCTGTAATGGAGAGCCTGATCGATCAAAGCGTCGCTAGGCGGACCTCGCGATGATTAGTCTGTTTGAGCACCGCTGCCCCCAGACGTCGGCTGTACCACGTTGTCAATTGACGGTGGATTTTCAAGAAAACGAATGAGCGCCTCAGGCGATAGCGGTCGGGAGAGGTAATACCCCTGCACATGGTCAAAGCCCAGATCGATGACTTGTCGGAACACTTCTTGGGTCTCCACGCCTTCGGCCAGCAGGCGGAATCCCATGCCATGGCCGAGCGCGACAACGCCTTCGAGCAACCGCCGCGCTCGCGGATTGCCGGCAATCGGTATGACAAGAGACTGATCTATCTTGATCAGCTGAAAGGGCAGTTTTTCCAAGCAGGTCAGATTGGAATAGCCGATCCCAAAATCGTCAAGTGACAGCTGAATGCCAAGCGCCCGAATCTTGAGCAGAACTTCCATGATCGCCGGATCGGTCAGCCGGCTGTATTCGGTGCACTCAATGTGCAGCCTGTCGGGCATGACGGGATGTCTTGCAAGGATGCGCTCGAGGTCCGCTATGAAATCAGGCCGCTCAAGATTACGTGCAGAGACATTTACGGCGACAGCGACGGCGATTGACAAGTCGCGTGACGAAAGAGCAACAAGCTCCCGCAGGGCTGCATCGATCACCCAGTTGGTGATGTCATGAATTAGCGTTGTGTTTTCTGCCAACGGTATGAAGACGCCAGGCGGTATATTTCCCAGCTGCGGATGGTTCCAGCGCAGCAACGCCTCCACTCCCTCGAAGACGCCGGAACTCACTCGAAGTTTGGGCTGAAAGACCAAGTAAAGCTCGTCGTTCGCAATGGCATTTGGAAGATCGCGGAGAATGGCAAACGCGCGTTGATGGCGGACGTCGAACTCCTGTTCGTAAACCATCCGCGAGCGTCCCGCCGCTCTTGCCTGGTGGACGGCGGTCATCGCCTTGCGCAATGCCTCCTGTGCTTCTTCTGGCATCAACGTGAACTGCACGACACCAATGGCCGCCTCGAGCTCGACGAAAAGATTTCCGCTGGCCACTGGCTGTGTCAACGCTTGATCTAGCAAATCCACGAGGCGGCCCAGTTCTGGACCCTTGAGAGCGGTGAGAACGGCGAAGCGACCCACGCCAACAAAATAAAGTTCTGAGCCTTCGCGCAGCAGCCGCTGCAAAGTGAGAGCGAGATTTTTAAGGAAGTCCTCCACCCGTGCTATTCCGATGGCCCGTGCGGCGTCTCGAACGGCCCCATGATCCATTGCCTCCACAAGCAGCATCGTTCGATCCTGACCAGGGAAGAGCTTGGCGAGATCGGTCAGGTCTTCCAGCATTCGAGCATGGTTGGGAAGCTGCGTGACATCATCAACGCGCCCGGCAGCTCGGTGTAGATCGATCTGCGCCACGACCATTGCTGCAAGGTCTTGCAGCTGCCCGCGTTGAGCGATCGTGAATGTTCGCGGTAAACGGTCAATGATGCAGAGGCTCCCCAGAGCCTCGCCCGATTGCAGGATTAAGGGCGCCCCGGCGTAAAAGCGGATGAGGGGTTCTCCGGTAACCAAGGGATTCCCTGCAAACCGAGGATCCAGAGCAGCATCTTCCACAACCAACACTTCGGCGGCGCGAATCGTGTAATCGCAGAAAGCAACATCTCGTGTGGTCTCGACAGCATCAAGTCCAAGCCGCGACTTGAACCACTGCCGATCCGTATCGACCAGCGACACCAAGGCGATAGGGACATCGAATAACGCGACCGCTAGACGCGTGACCCTATCGAAGCTCTCGCTTGCGCGCGTATCGAGCAGGCCCGTGGAATGCAAGGCATGCACACGGCGCGCCTCGACATCGGCATCGTCTGGGTGCATAAGAGGTCTAGGGTGACTCATACGAGAAATTCGACCATCGATGCCCCGAGCAGCAGGAATGGTGCATGGTGACGTCCTGGACCTAGGTACTGCGCGAGTTTAGGCGCAGACGTCGGGAGCACGTCGCATCACGCCAACGATACATGGCCTAAGCCCACCGATTCGGACCGGGAAGGCGTAAATCCGCACCTCCGCTCGCCCCCTCGCCGGCGCGTCAAGCCCAGTGTTTGATTGGATACACATTGTTATGCTCTGGCAGCTGCAACGACGATCCAGCAGAGCTGGCGGTAACGGAAGCACCCTCACCAGACGCCCGCCGCGGTACCGCCGACCAGGCTGCCGCAAGTATTGTGGCCATCTCGCCCACCAGACTGCTCCTTGCACGATGAAGATGGCCATCTCGACCAAGCTCGCCGCGCTGCGGAGGGGGTTGCGGATGGGACCCTGTGCCACTTTGACTTCGTTCGCCGAGAAGTGGCCGAACGAGATGTACAGTGATTGCACGCAGCGGCTGAGGTTTTGGCGGCCTTTTTTCCGGGTCTGAGTTTCGGCAAGCGGTGTCGGGTTGGTCAGGTTCAGTACAGTTTTTTGTCTACCCTTGGGGGTATGACTGAAAATAACACTCGCTCCCGAGACACCTTGGGATCCATGCCCGACACCGCGAGTGCAAGCTACGCCACCCGGTCCCCCGTACTTGCAGCGTTCGACAGGTTCGCAAGTCGTGTCACGCGTTGGGCGGGAAGTCCTGCCGCATTTTGCCTCGCCATCATCGCAGTGGCAGTTTGGGCCGTCCTCGGGCCGATTTTTGGTTTTTCCGAGAACTGGCAGCTGGTCATCAACACGGGGACGACGATCATTACATTCCTGATGGTCTTTCTGATCCAGCAAAGCCAGAACAAGGACAGCGTCGCGGTCCACCTCAAGCTGAACGAACTATTGGCTGCGAGTCAGACGGCTAGCAACCGTATGGTCGGGATCGAGGATCTGGATGAACAGGATCTCAGAGAACTGGCCGACTTTTACGTGCGTCTCGCGAAGCGCGCCAAGGAACACGGACCGCTGAAGGAACGCCACTCCATTGATGAAGAGGCGACGATGCTTCCTCCAAGTAATCCGGGAGAGGGATAGGCACCAGTTCGATCTCCGCTGGGCGCCGAATGCGACGCTTTCCTACTTCGCACGGCGTTTTCGATGACCATGTTCTTACTTTTTGGAGCAATGAACATGAGCATCCTGGGAAATATCTTCAGCAAAATCTTTCCATCGACCCACGCTGCAAATGCGCCGTCGGCCACTGCTGGTGCAGCCGCCAACGCGCCGACCCAAGCCGCGCCAAGTCCCACGCCTACCACTGGAACGCCGCCTTCGGTGACGCCCACGGCCGCACCTCTTTCTGAAATCGATGTGCAAAAGATTCTGGACGACATGGCGTCCAAGTCGTCGGAAAAGCTCAACTGGAAGACGTCGATCGTTGACCTGATGAAACTGCTGGGTCTGGATAGCTCGTTGGCTGCACGCAAGGAACTGGCGAACGAACTTCGCTTCAGCGGCGATACCAATGACTCAGCCAGCATGAACATCTGGCTGCACCGCCAAGTCATGAACAAACTGGCCGCAAACGGCGGCAAAGTGCCGGCTGACCTGAAAGACTGACCCACCAAGGCGTGCCCTGAAGTTTTGAGGCGAAGGCGATTAGCTTGCATCCCGGCTCGACGCCCTGCAGGAGCAGCTGGCAAAGCCCAAAAGCTGACCCAGCTTCAGCGAAACCCACAGCGACCGCGTTGAGTACTCCGATGAGCACCGACGACTACCGGGGCGACGGATACGAAATTTCCGTCAGGACCGACTTCGGCAGGGTGCTCGTACATATGACTCGGTCGGCCTGTGACGTGCTCGGGGGGCCGGAGGAATCCTGCCTAGGCGTCATCGCGAGAAATGGGAACATCATCGCGGCCATCGTCCATCGCCTCGTGACCGAGCCCGCCCAGCTGAGGGTAACCATCGACGCGACAAAGGTCAGAAGGTTTCTTGCGACTCGCCATTGACGAGCGCCTGGCTGGTCGCATGCGCCACCTAGTAGTTAGCGATCTACGTGGGCGCGCCGGCGAGGAGTTTCAGCTGCGCGGCAATGCGCTCGAGCGAGATAGGCTTCGAAAGATGGGCGTCGAATCCGGCTTCAAGTGCTGAGCGAACGTCGACCTCACGGCCGAAACCGGTAATCGCGACGCTTTGAAATGGCTTGGCCAGCCGCAATTCCCGCGCCTTTTGAATGAACTCCAGGCCCGACATTTCGGGCATGTCGATATCGGAGAAAACGAGGTCGAACGCTCCCTCGGATAGCAGATGGAGCGCCTGCTTGGCGCTTGGCGTGTGAGTCACGGCCATTCCTTCGAGCTCCAAGAGTTTGGCAAAGACCGAAAGCATATCGGCATCGTCGTCCACCACGAGTACGCGTCTGCCTTCGGTCAGTCCGTTGGTGGGCTCCGCCTGCCTGGTCGTGGCGGCTAGGTCTATGTCAAGCGGAAGCAACACCTGAAAAGCTGCTCCCTTTCCCAAGCCGGGCGAGGTAGCTTCGACGCTTCCGCCGTGGGCAAGTGCGAGTTCTCGCACTAGTGCAAGCCCGATGCCGAGGCCCGCGCGTTGCGAGCCAAGGTTTTCCGCCGCGGCGGCTTGGCGAAACAGTTCGAAAACCGTCCCCAGTGATTCGGCAGCGATGCCAGGTCCACTGTCTCGCACTTCAAGCTTTGCATGCGTGGCATTGGTTTCGACACTTACGCTGATAGTCCCGCCGTCCGGGGTGAACTTCAGTGCATTCCCCAAGAGGTTCCATACGATCTGTTCGATGCGCACGGCATCGCAGTCGCAAATGGCTCGCTCCGGAAAGGTGACGTACAGCCGAATGTTTTTCGCCGCCGCATCCGGGGCCATCGCCTGCGAAATCACGCGTACGATCTCGACCAAGTCATGCGGCTCTTTGTTCAGTCGCAGCTTTCCAGTCTGAATCCTGGAAAGATCGAGAAGATCGTTGACGATCTTCTCCTGCGCTGCCACAGCGCGGCCTATGGTGCGACCTATGCGCAGAGCAGAAGGTAACGTCTTCAACTCAGGAAGGCGCACCATCAGTTCAGCATTCACACTGATGAGATTGAGCGGTTGCTTCAACTCATGAGACATAACTGCAAGAAAGCGATCCTTGAGGTCCAGTGCTTCCTTCGTGGAAGCCGAAACCTGCCTTACTTTGAGCAGTTCATCACTTTGGGTCTGCTCTGCACGCTTGCTGGCCGAAGTGTCGCGTGCGATCTTGAGGAACCCTATGGGCTCGCCGCTGTGAAGTGGCGTCAAGACGCCACTGCAAAAAACGGCGGTGCCGTCACTTCGACGATAGAACCGCTCGTCAGACGAGCGGCCTGTTTTTAGCGCTTCCGCGCGTTCCCTGGCGGGAACCTCGCCTACCCGATCCTGCTCGGTGTAGAGGAGGTCGACGAGGCGTCCCAATACCTCCGATTTCGAATAGCCAAAGATCTGTTCAGCACCCTCATTCCAGGTTGTGATAGCGCCTTCCATATCTGTGCTGATCACGCAGAAATCGCTGCTGGCGGCGATCGCGTCGCGCAGCCGCTCCTCGCTGAGCCTCACACGACTTTCCGCGTCACGAAGCGCGGTCACGTTGACAAATGTGAGGACGGCGCCCCCGATCTTGTCGGTGCTGGTGCGATAGGGAAGGATTCGAGCGAGGAAGTGTTCGCCGTCTATGCTAGTGACGCTGCGCTCTACCGGTCGTAGATGTCTGAACACTGCGCTTGCATCTTGAACTATTTCTTCATACACGAGGCGGCTTTTCACATCCATCAGCGGACGGCCGACATCGGTTGGGATAAGCGCGAAGAGCTTGCTTGCCTCAGGCGTGAAACGCTTCACGCTCATGGCTGAATCCACAAAGACCGTTGCGATGTCGGATGCTTCAATGAGATTGCGCAGGTCGTCGTTGTTGCGACCCGCCTCGTCGACCTTCGACCGGAGTTCGAAGTTGACGGTCGTCAATTCCTCATTGACGGACTGCAGTTCCTCCTTGCTTGTTTCGAGTTCTTCTTTCGCAGAGCGGAGTTCCTCGTTGATGGCCTGGAGCTCTTCATTCGACGCCTTGAGCTCTTCGTTTGACACGGCAGAACGGTCCAAGGTGTCTTGGAGCAGCGTCTTCAGCGCCTTGTTTTCATTCTCCAGTCTCTCGATCGCGGACACGAACGGCGCAGCCTCGGTCTCGTCACCAACTCGGGGTTTAAGCATGCTCACGGGCTCATCGAAGAGCACCAGCCAGCGCATAGGCTCACCTTCGTTGCCTCGGATCGGGTGCACTGAAAGCGCCATGAGCGCTCCACCTTGCGGCGTACCAAGTTGGTCGCGCAAAAAGACCGTTTGTACGGGACGACCTGATTCGGCCGCGCGGAAAAGTGCGGTACGCAACTCAACTCGGATATCTGGAGCCACGTTGCTGAGAAGATTGCGTGTCGGCACCCCCGCGTTGAAGGCCACGAATCGTCCGATGCCGTGCGATGCGCGTTCAATCTCATAGGCAGCGTCGACCAACACGTTCGGCGGAGCGGCAGTCACCAAAGCGCGCTCATGGACAACAGCGAGGGTCTGCTCATAGGTCGCAAAAGCGTCGCGCGGGGCTGCCGGATCCTGTCGATCGGGTGGCGAGGCACCGCCCGTGGACAACTGAGACGGGACTCTTACTCGCGGTATGGAGGCCAACCCCGGCCTAAGCCTGAAGATCCGATGCTCTTTGTCCACTGTTTCAAAAGCCGCGCTAAGCGCCTCCACTGATTCGGCACTGCCCAAGAACAGGTAGCCGCCCGGGCGGAGCGCGTAGGCAAACATTTCCAACGTGGCGGCCTGCGCGGTTCGATCCAGATAGATCAGCAGGTTGCGACAACAGATCAGATCCAGCTTCGAAAATGGAGGATCACTGAGCACGTTGTGCTGAGCGAAAATGATCTTCTCGCGAATGGCAGGGCGTACGCGAAAGTAATCGCCTTTTTCTTTTTCGAAGAAGCCGATCAGGCGAGATTCCGACACGTCCGCCGAGATGTTTGGTGGGAACACCCCAGCTCGGGCGGTGGCGAGAGCCGAGTTGCTGATATCGCTGGCAAAAATCTGCACGCTCGGCGGATTCGCCATCCGATCAGCTTGCTCCTGCAACGCGATGGCCACGGAATAGCTCTCTTCGCCCGAGGCACACGCTGCAACCCAAACGCGCAGTTCGCTGCCTGGCTCGACCTGCTCCATCAGTTTAGAGAGCACCTCGTTCTGCAGGGCCTCGAACGCCCCGGGATCACGAAAAAAGTTGGTGACGCTGATCAGAAGGTCAGCGAGGAGGGGCGCGAACTCTTCGGGGTTCTGCTTCAAAAAGTCCCGATAGTCTTGAAGACTCGAAAGCTGGTTGACCTGCATTCGGCGCTCCAAGCGGCGCCGGACCGTGGCCCGCTTGTAATTCTTGAAATCGTGACGCGTGCGTACCCGCAAAGCGTTGAGTACGTCTTGGTATGGATCCTGGTCCGACTCTTCCTTTGATGGGGCGTTGGTTGTTTCCTCTTTGCGGAGGCTCGCCGTCTCTCGATCAGAACTGGGCAGAGTGACCAGCCCTGCCAAGCGCTTGCCGATATCCGCAGGACTCAAGATCAGGTCCACGGCACCAGTAGCGATCGCCGCCTTCGGCATGTCGTCATGCTCGCAGCCTTCTAGCTGCTGGGCGACCGCGAAACCTCCGAACTCTTTGACGTGCTTGATGCCCAAGGCGCCATCGCTACCCGTGCCCGACAACACAACGGCGACGGCGCGTTCGCGATGAACTTCGCCCAGCGTACGGAAAAACAGGTCAATCACCGCTGACGGTCGCTTGTTGCTTTTCTCCGCTGGCTGCACATGACCATCGTCGGTGATCAGATTGGTCCCGGGTGCAATCACATATACATGGCCAGGCTTGAGCAACGTGCGCTCTGTGACCTGGCTGACCCGGAGCTTCGTGATCCGCTGAAGGACCTCCGCCGCATGGCTTTGATGGTCGGGGGAAAGGTGTAGGACAGCCACGATCGCGGCCTGGAAGTCGCTTTTGAGAGGTTCCAGAACCGTCATCAATGCTTGGAGGCCTCCTGCGGATCCTCCTATACCGACGACGGGCGGGGGCATGTGCGCGTCGCCACCTTGCGGCGCATCAACGACCTTTGAAATGTTCTGCATCGGAGGAGCTATTAGCAAGTAGAGGAAATCGAAACATTTGGGAGCGAGGGCCTGCGCATCTTCCGTCCGATCACTAGATCTTCGGGTAGGAAGATACGCTAAGGGCCACCACCGCTGGAACTTCATGGCGGGCCCGGGCCAAGGCTCAAGCGAAGCGCGAGTTCTTAACCTACGTATGGACGCGAACGCTTCCGTGGTCATTGCCAATACAGGCGCTCACGCTGAGTGTTCACTAACGGAGATTCCTATGAACACCACGGCCTATCCCCCCCGAAGCGGGCGCGAGACCCTCGCCCCAAGCTCTTCAGATTTCCCCCGCCCACGCTGGCATCGCGTGTCGTGGGGCGCTGTAGTAGCTGGCGTCATCGTTGCCATGGCCATTCAGTTGGTGCTGAGCCTATTAGGTGCAGGGCTCGGACTAAGCACAGTGGATCCCCTTCGATACAGCAGTCCCGACGCATCGACCTTCGGGATTGCAGCGGGCCTGTGGTGGGTGGTTAGCAATGCGCTCTCCCTTTTCGCCGGGGGTTGGGTCGCTGCCCATTTGGCGGGCGCCCCGGACAAAACCGACGCTTCCCTCCATGGACTCCTGACCTGGGGACTGGCCACCGTGGTCACAGCGTACCTGGTCACCTCACTGATTGGATCGGTGATGAGCGGGGGCAGCAAGGTGCTAGGAACTGCTGCAGCGGCCGGGGCGTCGTCAGATGCCGTTACTGGCGCGGTGCGTCGTGAAATGCCTTCCGAGCTTTCGGTTGACAGCATCAAAAATCAAGCGCAGCAGCGACTCGCGCAAGCGGCAGGCGCCGGCGGCGTCGATCCGACACAGCCGGCTACGGCTGAGCAAAAACAGCAGGCCGAAATGAAGGCGCGACAAGTGGCGGATCAGGCGGCCAAACGTGGCTCACAGGCGGCCCTTGCATTGCTCCTGGCGCTCGTCGTCGGTGCGATCGCAGCGACCTTTGGAGGATCTATTGCTGGACGCCGTTACTGGACCGATGACGCGCTGCGCTAGTTAGCTATCAACTCTTCGGTTTCCCGGCAATGAAATCAGAGAGAGCCCGGAATCGCCACGCCATCCGGCTCTCTCAGTATTCAGCACCGCAGTAAGGACTTCATGCAAATCGAAGTTCGCGGATTCGTCGCCCTTCGACGCTTCCACGCCCTTGCGTTTTGATCGGAAGCGCTCGCGCCGCGGGCAGTAGCCCTTCAACTCCGCCGTCTCCACCGCGCGCCAGCGATCGCCAGTAGTCAATCTTTTCGTTGCTTGACGAAACCCGGTGCGTTTTCATCCTCGCCCGCTTTTCCCCCCAAGTCCGTGCTCTGGGCCTCTGACTCCTCACTGTCGGGAACGACCGGCTCATCAGCTGGCTTCGGTGCGCTGGATGGGAAGGGCCAGACGTCATCATTGGGCTTGTTCATCTCCACTTCCTTTCATTGAGGTGTCGCCTGAGATCGGTAGTACTGTGAGCTCTGCTTCTGCTCGGGGCGCAATACAGATGAGTTGAGAAACTTCTTCAAAAGTTGGGGACGCAGGCAGGGCAGCCCAGCGCCAAACAGGCGTCATGGCAAGGAGCAGCGCGATGAGGAGGATGAGCTGCGCCGCGTGGCGCTTGAGCATTGCCATGGCGGATGGGTGCCTTAGCGAAGCAGGACGGCCTTCGCCTGATGGTCGCGCGCTCCCCATCTCCACAACCAACTCCCAGCTATCAGCATCGCAGCTCCCCAGACCAAGAATGCGACATCCCAAACCTGGCGGGCGCCGGTGCCGACCAACTCGTTCACATGGTGGATGCCCAGCAGGTGATGGTCGATCAACCCCTCGACCAGATTGAAGGCGCCCCAGCCGATAAAGCCGGTCCCCCAAATGAGCTTGCCTGACCAAAACACCTGACCTCGCCGCGCAGCCTGCCAGAGACGATAAACGGCCAGTATGACGAAGATGTACGTCGCGCTGTGGAAAATTCCGTCCCACAGCGTGTTCAGGCGCAGATTCTCGAGTGTCGTCGGCGGGTACCAGCTGCTGAGCATATGGTGCCACTGAAGGAGCTGATGCAATACGATTCCGTCGAAAAAACCGCCGAGACCGAGGCCAAAAAGAATGCCCGCGCTCGCCGGATAGGTGCCCGAAGGGTCGGCGCGCATGAGACCCTCAATCCAGATAATGGCTGGTGCGAGGCCTACTCGCTGCCAGGACGATTGCGCCAAGAAGCCCAAGAGCGCCGAGGCCCATGAGAAGCTTGTTTCCCGAGGCGGCCCAGGCCATGTCCTTGGCGATCTGCCCGGCGCGAGGGGCAACCAGTTGGAGCCGCCGCTTGGTCATTTGAAGGCCCAGATCACTTAGCTCGCCTGCCAACTGGAGTTCGGCTGCAGGTAAGACAATCGTCTCTTCGTCCGCTACATGGTGGATGACATCACGCATGAGCGTCATCAAGGTTTGATCGTAGTCGCGCGCCGATGGCTCCATTCGCCTGAGCAGTGCGATCAATCGCTTCATCTCCTGATGCTCCTCCAAGTTTTCTCCGATCAGCTCGGTCCCAACGGCTTGCCGAACTGCTGGGTAGAAAATTTCCTCCTCGAGCTGAGCGTGGATTTCAAGCGCAGTGCAGATCGTGTTCACCAGCGCCTGGCGCACCCGCAGCGGAGCCTCGGGCTTGTACTGATGGAACGTTGACAACACATGCGTGTGATCGACACGGATCATGTTCGTTGCGCTGGGGAAAAGACTGGAAACTTTGTTCATCACAAATCCTTTTCTGCGGCAAAGGCGATCCGCGCTTAAAGGGCAACGATGAAAGTGTGGGCCAAGACCGTCGTAGGACGGCGACCTGTTACTGAAAGGGTCTGCTCTCACAAGGACGCGGTTCCGTGTAGTTCGAGAAGATCACGACCCGCTGGTTTGGCTTCCTTGCGCGGCACCATGCAATCACGTTGAGGCCTGACCCTTCACGCAGGAAAAGGTCCACGACCGCCACGTCCCCACCATCGTGACTCGAGCCAGGCAATCGCCTCGGCTTCCGTTTCAGCCACACCTTCTATGCGAGCCTGCGACAGCGCTTCAAGCGTAGGAATTAGGTTCTCGCGGATTAGACGGTTGCCTTCCGAGGAGGGCATGTAGGACCATCCACGGAAAATAGCTCTCGTTACCGGAGGCCTTGTAGGAGCACGCATCAGCGCGCAGTCAGCTTCATCTTCGTACGCGCGCGACTCGGCGGCCGCCCGACGCAGACAAGGAGCTCGAGAAGCTTCGCTCTGATGAGCGGCATTACTTTCAGGAGCTCATGATCGATCTCGCCAGCGAAGCGAGGTCGCTTTGCTTCTAGCCTAGCAAATGGAGATCAGGCCACTGCTAGCTGGGCGGTGACAGCCCCTGGCGGCGGCTGATTCAGCACGGCCCAGACCACGCCGAGGTTTGCGATCGCGCTCACGAGTTGTCCAAAGTCCATCGGCTTGACCACGTATGCGTTGACCTTCAAGTCATAGCATTGTCGCCAACGCAGTGCGCCGGCGTCGAAGGCGGCTTGCGCGGTGGCATAGCCTTGCTCTGAGGCTGCGAATTCTCTTAGCTGGTCGACCTCATGGCCAGTGGCTTCGAGCAAGATCCAGTGATACAGCCCTAGCGCAAGAAAGGAGGTACGTTGGGAGACGAGGTGAGCAAACGGTAAATGCTCGACCCAGTGCCCGTCCCTTGGGCGTGAGCGAGAGTGCCTGCAGGCTGAGCCTGGCGCTTCCCCCTTCGCCCTCACCCTATCAGACTACTCATTGCATGGACGGCGAAGGATTTCGTAATCTATGGGCTTGAACGCACCGTTGTTGGAGTTCTCGGCTGAGCATGCGGTCAGGCCGCACAGGAGATTCATTTCGGCACGAAGCTCGATAAAGTTTCCAGCGCGAGAGAGCGGCGGCTTGACCCTAACGCTGCCATCGTCATGGACCACGACGTTCATAAAAACGTTAAAAGTCGTCCCAATCTGCTCCGGGCGAATTCCGAACGGCTCAAAGGCACGGTACAAGTTTTCGAAGCAACTGGGATGGTGGCCCTGATGGTTGTACAGGATCTCAAACATTTCTTGGCTGCAGGGCGTCAGAAGGAAATCGTGCCTACCCACCTGGTCTTCCAATATCCGGAACATTATGCGGCTGTCATTGGCATACAACGCGTCACCTTTCGTCAAGTAGATCTTCGAGGCATAGTCGATGGTGCGCCCCGAGGATAAACTGCATGCATGATCGTTATCAGCGAAGGCGAAGAGATCCGAAACCTGCTCTCCGTAAGGATCGTAAATGCGCAATACCTCGCTTGCGCGTAAGCGAAACGCGACGCCCGATTGGGGGGGAATTCTGCAGCAGCCGGTGGGATGAGTTTCAGACATCTGTGGGTTCAGTGGTGAAAGGGGCATTTCCAGCCAGCTTCGACCGCACGGCCGGAGTACTGTCTAGCCTCCGACGAATCGCCGAACCTAGCTAGTACAGGATTGATCGACCCTTGGAGCTCCATATCTCTCGCGCGAATTGCGTCCTGCATCGATTGATATTTTCCCGACGCTTTGAGAGATTCAAATTGGTCATGGAAATTGAAAACCATACACGGCATAGGCGCGCGTCGCGCTAGACGAGAAGCTCCCGGATGTAGGCCGACAACAAAAAACGCGCGACCGCCATTGCTAAAAGAGAAGTCATGGCGGCCTGGGTCGGCACTCACCTGAGGATTCCAGTCGAAGCCACGCCGCTGATCGACGTCGTGCATGCTCTGCAGCTGCTCCCACAAACGCTCCTCGAACTCCATCTCTGAAAGTGGCTCGTCGTTGTCAAAGATGGCCATGTAAGAGACTGGTCCGTTACCGGGGTTCTCGAACTCCGCGGAGAACGCCAGTAACGCATCATTTAGCTGGGGCGCATTTGAAGCCGAACCCAGCGATGCGAAGCGGCCGAATCTGATTCGATCTTTGTTCAAGGCGGACTTCGCTCCCACGCATGGAAAGCTCTTTGAGGAGATGAAGCCTGCAATAAGGTCTGAGGCGTTGCATTGCGCTGCGGTGTCGGCTGAAGGACCGAATTGCGGATTGTTTCGTGAACTGTTCATAGCCCCAAGGGTTGGCTCAGTGAAACGGCAGTGAAGCAGGCTGGCACGCGGCAACCACGTCAGAGCAGAGGAGTCTCGTCGTAGGTCAGGGGGCCGACCGAGTTCGACGGGCGCGGGTCCTACGCCGAGGCCGGCAGAGATGATGGAAGGTACGTCGAAGGAGAAAACAATGCCCGACGATGACCCCCGACTTTTTCTTTACCGCGACTGTATTTTCTCGTGCGTGCCCCAGGACGGGCCAGGCGGCATGTTCATTGTCCAGGTCGGCTACCTTTCGGGCCCTTACGGTGAATCGAAGGACCTGCCTGAAGATGCCAAGTCTTACAGCAGTGAGGCGGAAGCCCGCAGGCAAGGTGAGCGAAAAGCAATGCTTTGGGTCCATGACAAGATGGACGAGAAGAGGGGTCAATAGTTTCGACGCCGAATGGATGGGACGGCTGCGCAAGCGCTGTCGATAGACGCAGGTCTGATCAAGCAAGACTCTTGGCTAGTGCGCATCTAGCAAGCAGTGTGAGAGAGTCGCCAGCCGCGTACCCATTTTTCGGTCAGCGTGAACTTTCCGTCGCGCTCGAAATTCCCACGCCACTGCTGCGGGGGGACGCCCCAACCTGCTACCGGGGCTGTGGGTTCTAAGCGCCGAAATCGAGGTGGCGCCTGAAACTGCGAACTCTCAAAACCTGCTAAAAGGCGCGGGACCGCATATTGTCAGCTAACCGCAAAGCAATTTAGTATGGGGAATGCGTATTCTCGTACTTGAAGATTTGCCGGAATCCGCCTCATACTACAGGAATGATCTAGAAAAAGCTGGGTTCCTAGTAGATGTCGCGACGACCTCAGAGAGCGCCAGAGGTCACCTCAGGAGCTGGAGATATGGCGTCGTGATCATTGATGTGGCCTCGCCCAATACAGACTATAGAGTGTGGTTACAGGACGTGAGGCGCCGCAGCACAGCCCAAATCCTTGTTGTCTCCCCACGCGACAAGCTGGCGCACAGAATGGAAGGGCTGAGGTTAGGGGCAACCGAATACCTTATCAAGCCTCTCTTTGCGAGCGAGCTAGTGGTAAAGGTGACGGCCTTAAGGCGACAGCAATTCAAGAGCATCTCGACTACGCTCAAGATAGCGGACATTGAAGTTGATATCCATCGCCGTAAAGCAAAGCGCGGCCCGGTGCAAATTTCGTTTTCCCGCAGAGAGTTTTCGCTGTTGATGTTTCTTCTGCAGAACCAAGGTCGAATATTTTCAAGCTCGGCGCTTGCGGGACATGTATGGGGGGCACACGCGGAGAACCTTAGCAACGTGGTGGAGGTTACTATCGGGCGACTGAGAAACAAGCTCGAACAGCCCCCTGATATCAAGCTTCTGCACACTGTCCGCGGACTCGGCTACGTGCTAGAGATACGGCCACCGACGTGGCTCGAGAATTGAAACCGTTATCATGGGAGACGCCTGCTCGCCAGAGGCCACCTAGGTCCGCTCCGCAAGACTGCTGAGGAAGCTCATATGCCAGAAGAAAATAGCCGCTTCGAGATTTTCGAGCTTCTTTACACGAGTCAAGATGCCATGAAAATGACGGTTCAGGAAGCACGTAAGCTCGCCAAATCCGCAAGCGTCCAAAATGCGAAGTTAGGTATCACCGGGATGCTCGTTTTTGACGGCGAGCGTTTTTGCCAACATCTAGAAGGTGCCCCTGAGGCGATTCGAAAAATGTTCGAGAAAATATTAAGGGATCCTCGGCATGCTGATATTCGTGTGTTAGTCAGCGGTAGCAGCAACTTACGAAAATTTAAAAATTTTAGTATGGGATTTGCTAGTTTGGGCGACGTTGATTTATTAAGAGAATTGGTAGTCCTAGAGGGTGATCGGGCGATGCGAGCATTCGCCGGACTGGTGCCTTTGATAGAAATTAAGTAGGTGGCGACCAAACTAAGCCGCGCCTCAAAAAAATAGAGATCCAGAATACGGGCCTGCCGGAACGATTTTGCCGACGCGCCGTCTTATGGCTTAGTACTTGCGCGTCGGCCGCGCGAGATCCTGTTGGGAGGCAGAGGCGCGGCCGGTGTGGATTGCCGAGAAACTGGATAAAGGATTTTTCGCCTCATCTGACACCACGTCGACCCCGCCCCGTCGAGATCCAAGAGCGGGCTTTACGTACCCGTCGTAGAAGGCGGCGGGCACGTTGATGCAGCCGTAGTGGATAGCTGGCGTCGTATGCTCCGGCTTGATCGTGGAAATTTCTGCGCTTCCCGATGCCCGCGGCACGCGTGGGCGTCCTGGGTCGCGTCCAGATGCCGGGCAACGAGGGTGATCCGCAGCCCGGCTAGCGAACGGAGGACACTGTCGGTCCCTACGAACTGCAGGACTTCCACCTGTACTACACACTGCGCTACGGGTTCCGGCCATCGAAGGTGGCCTACCTGGCCTGGTGCGCATGGCACGACCGAGAGGCGGGACCTTGGCCCGAGCCCATGGCGAAAGGCGATGAAGTCGGCGCACCGCGAACTTCCTACACACTGGCCGATATCAAGCGCCATCTGTGCACCTTCCTCTACCGCTTCTTTCAAACCAGCCAGTTCAAACGCAGCTGCGTGCCCATTCGCCTAAGGTGGGGTCAGGTGGATCGCTGTCCCCGCGAGGCGATTGGCGCGCACCCAGCGATGCTGAGTCGCGCGCTTGGCTGGACGACCTCTTACAAGTGCCGAATATACCTATCAGTGCCACTAGTAGTGACAGCATTTTCTGCGCAAGATGAACAGCGCTTGTACTCTATTTACCAATGTCAAAAAATCTTGGCCATACAAAAGCACGTGCGCTCAAAACCCTGCACTTTCTCATATTCGCGATGGCGCTGGCACTCGCGTTCTACTTAGTGGTCGAAATAGTTCGCACCCCACGATTGGGGAACGTCGACCTCCTTGCAGCGACAGAGGTGGTCAAAACACCTTCCGACGTGCTGAACTCGCCTTTTAAAAACACAACAGTTTTGGGAAAAGCGCCCCCGCCATACCTCTCCGAGCCGTCCAAGCCTTCCTTTGATTGCAAATTGCCCGCGAGCGCCGTGAAAGAAAAAATATGCGCTGATCCCCTGCTTGGTAGACTGGACTCTCAGCTTGAATCCATCTTTCGAGCGCAACTCCAAGCAACGAATGTTCGAACTCTAAAGTCGCAGCATGCGCGTTGGAAAGAGGAAGTCCGCGACACATGTGCAGATATCGAATGTTTAAAGCGGGTTTATGAACTAGAAATCTATAAGAGAACGGGCAGTTTTGACATCGAGGCCCCTTGAACGCAGGGCTTTTGCCGGCGCTGCGAGCAGCCCACATACCGATCGACGTTCTGCGGAGTTCAGCTAAGAGAGGGTGCTCGAAGGCGCGGAATGTCGCGCAGCAGCGGCGGAGTCGACAGCGCGAGCAGCAAGGCGGCCAGCGGCACCACGCACACGAAGCCGACGTACTTGAAGCCCAGCGCGCCCATCGCGCCGCCGAGCACGAACATGCCGACCAGCCCGCCGGCGCGGCGCATGCGGGCGCGGTCGTGGCGCACCGCCGTCGTGTCTTGCCCGGCGCGGCCGTTCCAGTAGAGCATCTTGCCGATCTCGATGCCCATGTCGGTGATGTTGCCGGTCATGTGCGTGGTGCGGATGCTGCCGCCCGAGGTCTTCGACGCCACCGCGTTCTGCAGGCCCATGATGAAGGACAGCAGCAGCACCGTGAGCGGCACCGCGAACGGCGTGGCCCAGGTGAGCGTGATGGCGCCCATGAGCCCGAAGGGGAACATCAGCGCCGCCTCCAGCACCAGCGGCAGCGCATACACGCCGTGCATGCGGTGCTGCCGGCCCCAGTTGACCAGCACCGCGCACACCGCGGCGCCGCTCACGAACGCGAGGATGGCGCCCAGCGCGTTCAGCAGCAGCGTGAGGTTGCCCAGCACCATGCCGTCGGCCAGCTGCGAGGCGAAGCCGGTCATGTGCGAGGTGTACATGTGCAGCACGAGGAAGCCGCCCGCGTTCACGGCGCCGGCATTGAAGGCCAGCAGCAGGCCGAGCGCGATGTTGGTGGACGGCGCGCGGTGGCGGTTGGTGAGGAAGCGAAGTCTGCGCACGGGGGATTCCCTTGAACGGACCGTGATCTTAAGACGCTCGCAGTGCAGCCTCTCCGCCTTTTATTGCGCTGCTGAGGGGGCTAATCTAACAACGTATGTGCGACCTTGAACCGAGGCCAACTGCTCATAGACATCAGGGAAACGCAGCGATCACGAACGGCGCAAGTTCCCCTATCGCAGCAGTGAGGCGTGGGGTCGAGCATTTGTCCGATGGAAGCAACTGAAACAACGCATACCTTGAATGCTGACCTCTTCAAAAACGTGGTGAAACGGAGCGAACCATGACACATCCTCAGCACGCGGGCCCCCGCCCCCCTTTCAACACACCGGAGCAGGCCCCCCCTGGTCTGGAGTCGATGATGACACCGCGACCGGACTTCGGCGAGTCCTCCTATATCGGCAGCGGCAAGCTCAAGGGAAAGGCCGCGTTGATTACGGGCGGCGACAGCGGCATCGGCCGTGCTGTGGCGCTCGCGTTCGCGCGTGAAGGCGCCGACGTACTGATCTCGTACTTGGCGGAGGAAGAGGGCGACGCGCAGGCCTGCAAGGAGCTGCTCGAACGCGAGGGCCGGATGTGCGTTGCAGTGCCGGGCGACATTTGCGAAGAGGCGCATTGCAGGACGCTAGTCGACACGGCGGTGCAGCGCTTTGGCAAGCTCGACATCCTGGTGAACAACGCGGCGTTTCAGATGAGTCATAAAGACCTGGGAGAGATCACCGCGGACGAGTTCGACCGCACTTTTCGCACTAACGTCTACGCCAACTTCTTTCTCTGCAAGGCCGCCGTGGCACACATGAAGCCGGGCAGCGCGATCATTAGCACCGCCTCGGTCAATGCGGACAAACCGAACGCGACGCTCGTGGCCTACGCGGCAACGAAGGGCGCCATCCAGAACATGACAGGGGGTATGGCGCAACTGCTGGCCGAGAAGGGTATCCGTGTGAACTGCGTGGCACCTGGGCCCTTCTGGACGCCGCTGATTCCTTCAACGATGCCGCCGGACAAGGTGAAGGAGTTCGGCACCCAGACGCCGATGAAGCGTCCGGGCCAGCCCGCTGAATTGCAGGCGGTGTACGTTCTGCTGGCTTCTGACCAGGCAAGCTACATTTCCGGCGCGACCATCCCCGTGACGGGCGGCGTACCGTTCATCTGAGACGGCCGCCATGTTCGCGCACATCCAGATCGGTGCGAAAGACCTCCCGCGGCTGTGCACGTTCTACGACCGCGTGCTGGTTCATTTCGGCCTCGAACGCTTAGTGCCGCTTGAGGACGTGGGACCGGCGGGACTCGTTTGGCGGATGCCGGGGCGGCGCTGGCCGCAGTTTGTTGTCAGTATGCCCTTCGACGTCGGCGAGGCCACGGTGGGCCACGGCACGCAGGTGAGCTTCTTGGCCAGCGAGCGGTCGGCGGTCGACGCCGCCTGGCGAACCGCGATTTCGAATGGAGGCGTGGACCAGGGCCTGCCTGGCTTGCGGCTGCGCTACGCGCCGGACTTCTATGCTGCGTACTGCCTCGACCCCGAGGGACACAAACTCTGCTTTGTTCACACAACTGAAAGGTAGAGAGGTGTGGCCGACTGCCGACTACCCGTCATCAAGCAGCATCGATGCGCCGGTTTCCTACGATTTCCTCGAGCACCTCTTCAAGGATTGAACAAGCCCGGAAAACGATCGCCTCCTCCGATGAGCTCCAGCGACGCCCGGCGGACTTGCGCTGCAGCGGCAAGCTCCCGTTTGCTCCAAGGAGGGCGGGTTGGACCATCCAACCCTTGGCGAAGTTTCCCGCACGTCGCATCCCGGTCGGAACGAGGTTTCAACAATCATATGTTTCAAGCTCGTCTGCGGTCCCGCTCTAAAAGCCTCCCGTCCTATCAACCCGCTTGCAATGTGAGCCGGCAAATACTTTAAAAAAATGAACGAGGCTCTCGATTTAATTCAATGGGGGGCATTCGCACTGTCCCTGCTGGCGGGTTGGCTTGTCGCATCGACCAAAGAGAGGCGAAGGAACATTGGTTTTTGGGTCTTTCTTCTCAGCAATGCCGCCTGGACTGTCTGGGGTGTGCATACGTCGGCCTATGCACTCATCGCCTTGCAGGTCTGTCTCGCAGCGCTCAACGTTCGCGGCCTGTTAAAAACCAAACGAGGCGGCTCGTAAAAGCGACACCGTCAAACCGGTGACATCCCCAGGACAGGCGGGGCAACGTGCGGAGGCGGTGCAACGACGAACAAGGCCAAAGCCCTGCACAGTCCAGCCAGCGGTCTCTCCCGCGCCGCGCCCGAGATTCACTACGAAATGGCTTGCATCAAGCGTTTAAATAGGCGTGCCGCAACGCTGTTGCAGTCGCGCTCTCCTGCTGTCCTTGCAAGGGATTTCAATGTTAAGCCCGATGGAATTTAGTTCACCGGATCTTGACAACGCCCTTCTTCAGCCGGATCCGCGCGTGGCATTGCTGCCATTGCCAAAGAAGGCTGGACCCGAAAAAGCCCTTTGCGCGCATCTACGGTGCCATCACTTTATCCGGTGTCATCGGCGTACTACGAATTCGCCGCCCCGTTGCGTGAAAGATGGCATTGCTGACAGCGGCAGCAACACCAACGATGCCGATTTCACCCACTCCCTTCGCGCCAAGCTCGCTCACCACGCGATCGTCTTCATGCACGAAGATCACATCGATGTCGTGAATGTCAGCATTCACCGCGACGTGATATTCGGCCAAGTTGTGGTTCATGAACCTCCCAAGCCGATGGTCGGAATGGGTTTCCTCATGCAGGGCTTGGCTGATGCCCCATACCACAGCGCCAGTGACCTGGCTGTGCGCCGTCTTGGCACTCAAGATGCGGCCAGCAGCAATGGCGCTCACTACCCGCGTGACTCGCACGGTCCCCAATGCCTCGTCCACCTTGACCTCGCAGAACACTGCCGAATGCGTTGCGCGGACATATTTGCGTTGCTTGAACAGGCTCGGCAGGAGGAGATACTTTTCCTCCACGCGGTCTATACCGTTTGCTGACATGAGTACTGACAGCGCAATGCCTTTTTCGGGTGACTGCTTCAGGCGAAGCCGCCCCTCCACGAATTCGATCTGCTCGAATGGTGCCTCGGCCACAGGGGAATGCGGCAACGCGCGGGCCATTCGGAAAAGCCTGCGCTGCAGCTTTTCGCATGCTCCTTGGACCGCAGAGCCCACCGTCGTGACATGAGAGGAGCCGCCTTCGATGGGCGCAACAGGCAGAGTAGAGTCGCCCAGCTGGAAAGTAACCTGCTCCAATGGAAGCCCCATTGCCGCCGCCGCGATCATCCCCATCACCGTGTACGTGCCGGTGCCGATGTCCGTGGCAGCGCTGCTCACTAGCAAGCGCCCATCGGCGTAAAGTACCGCGCTTGCGCGGGCGAACATCTGCATCGCATCCCAGGTGCCCGTTGCCATTCCCCAGCCAACGAGTTCATGACCGTCGCGCATGCTGCGCGGTTCTAGTGACCTGGATGCCCACCCGAATCGTTCTGCGCCCTGGTGATAGCAGGCGGCCAGCTCCTTGGTGGAGTAGGGCATGTCGTCCATCGGATTGCGCTCGGCATAATTTTTTAAGCGTAACGCGAGCGGGTCCATCTGCAGTGCATGCGCTAGTTCGTCCATAGCCACCTCCAGCGCGTGGACACCATGCGCAGCCCCGGGCGCTCGCATGTCGATCGGGCTGAACTGATCAAGCGAAACAATTTCATAGCCGAGCTTGATGTTGTCGCATGTGTACAGCTGGCCTGACCAATTGACGACGACCTCAACGTAGTCTTCGAATCTGGAGGTCTCGGCGAGTGCGGTGTGCACGATCGCGCGCAAGGTCCCGTCGCGTTCTGCGGCGAGCTTAACCCGTTGAAAGGTTTCGGGTCGATGGCCGAAGGTGAACATCTGCTGACGCGTCATAACCACCCGCACCGAACGCTCCAGATGAATCGCGGCCATCATCGCGAGGATGAGCTGGTATTGCGGGCGCAAACCTGAGCCAAAAGCACCACCTACGTAGGGATTGCGCACGGTGACTTTGTGCTTCGACAGTCCAAAGATACGCGAGACATACCAGCGGCTGTTCTGTGAGCTCTGCGTCTTGTCGTATATCAAGTAATGGCCTTCGTCGTCGCGCAGCACGGTCGAGGCGAACATCTCCATCGGATTGTGATGTTCCACGCCGCTGTAGTACTCCGCGTCGATCGACACGGGCGCCCTCGCAAAAGCCATTTCGGCATCGCCCTTTTCACCGGGCGGCGGGGAATAGCCCGCCTTCAGTCTGCTTGGCTTATGGGCTCGGTCCAGGTGCGCCATCAGGTCCGTCTCGTGAGGCTCGATGTCGTAGTCCACGATGACAAGTGAGGCGGCGTATCGGGCGGCCTCGAACGTCTGCGCCACGACGAGCGCAATGGGTTGGCCGCTGTAACGTATGTTTGCATCATGCAGCGGCTTGAAGGGAGATCCCCCCGGCGAAGTCATGTCCTTGTAGAAGACGCCAAGCGACCGTGTCTTCGGGTGATTCTCATGGGTAAGAATGTCCATCACCCCGGGCACCGCGAGCGCGGCTTCTATATGCATGCTCAAAATACGACCCTTGGCAATGGTGCTGTTGACGATCACTCCGTACGCCAGCTCCCGGTCAAGGCCTTCCGCAGGATGCTCCGCTGCATAGCGCGCTTCGCCGGTCACCTTCGCTCGGCCGTCCACCCGGGAGACGGGCATGCCTAAAGTTACAGAACCTGTACCCTCGTCTGCCGTCGGCGCGTGCAAGGATTCGATGAGGTCGGTCATGGGTGCTCCTTCAAATCCGGTCGTCCAGGACTGTCGTTGGGATGGTCGCCATGATCCCGGGTGCCTTTGGCAGCTGTTTCGAGCGCGCGGACGACTGCGCGACGGGCCATGACGAGCTTGAAAGCGTTATCGCCATGGCTGCGGGCTCCGCGGAGTAATACCCCGGCGGCCGCCTCGAAATTCGGCGTATTCGCTGCTTTGCCGGCGAGCACTTGCTCAGCCTCCACTGAACGCCACGGCTTATGCGCTACGCCTCCCAGCGCGATGCGCGCGCTGCGCACGATCCCATGCGCATCCAGATCCAGCGCGGCCGCCACGGACACAAGCGCGAATGCGTAGGATGCGCGGTCTCGGATTTTCAAATAGGCGGAATGAGACTGATACTGTGCCGCAGGCGGCAACTCAATATGGGTAATCAATTCGCCAGGGGCAAGCGTACTATCCCGTTCCGGCTGGTCACCCGGCAAGCGGTGAAAGTCGGCTAATTCAATGGTCCTTCGGCCCTGCTGCGATTGAACATGCACTGTGGCTTCAAGTGCCGCAAGGGCCACACACATATCCGACGGGTGCGTGGCAATGCAGGCATCGCTGGCACCGAGGATTGCGTGCTGGCGGGTAAGGCCTCCGATGGCCGAACAGCCCGTCCCCGGGCGGCGCTTGTTGCACGGTGTGCTGATATCGTAGAAGTACACACAACGGGTGCGTTGCAGCAAATTGCCGCCGTTGGTGGCCATGTTGCGGATCTGTGGGGAGGCCCCCGCTAGGAGCGCCGCATTTAACAAGGGGTAGTTTTGGCGAACACTCTCGTCGTATGCCGTTGCTGCATTTCGTGCAAGCGCGCCTAACATCAGTCCGCCGGCAGCAGTAGTTTCTATGCCCCGTAGATCGAGACCGTTGATGTCGATGAGACGCATCGGCCGCTCTACGTTCTCCTTCATCAGGTCGATGAGATTGGTCCCTCCGGCGATCAAACGAGCCTGCCCCTGTCCAGCGCTGGCGGCGAGCGACTTTAGGGCAGCGTCGACCGACTCCGCTTCGATGTAGGTGAAGGGTGTCATGATTTTGGCCCGAACGCCACCTCGCAAACGGCAGCAAGAATCTGCGGATAGGCGCCGCAGCGACAGATATTGCCGCTCATCAGTTCGCGCACATCGTCAATTGTGCGGGCCTGGTCTTCAGCAATCAGGCCTACGGCCGAACATATCTGGCCGGGTGTGCAGTACCCGCATTGGAGCGCGTCATTAGCTACAAACGATTTTTGCAGCGGGTGCAGCTCTTCCCCATTTGCGAGTCCTTCGATGGTTGTGATGTTCCTGCCGTTGTGCATCACAGCGAGCGTAAGGCAGGAATTAATCCGCTGCCCATCCCGCAAAACGGTGCACGCGCCACATTGACCGTGGTCGCACCCCTTCTTGGTCCCTGTGAGGCCGAGACGATCGCGTAGCAGATCGAGCAACGTCACCCATGGTTCAACGTCCAGCTCGTGCAACTTGCCGTTGAGTCGGATTGACAGCGCCAGCGAAGCCGGTTTTGAAGCAATGGCGGGAGGAGCATTCGGCGGATCAGAAACTTTGGGGTCCATGGGAACATTCCTTCCGCGAGGAGGGGAGGGGCAAATGGGTGGCGATCGACGACCGGCCACGGACTACATCAACATGCATGGAACTTGTGACGATCACTGTCGGACAGAGGCTTGAGGCTGTCGCGCCTCCCTCGGTTCTCGTAACCTCGCCTTGCGAAGTCCAGCCTACCTGGGAGGGGCGCGCCATGCCTCAATGCGCAGTGACCGCCCGATGGGAAGATCTCCGATTGAGAGAAATTCCCCCCCTAACAGTCCGATGCGCTGGCTCGTTGTTGGTAGGGGCCGGAAACCGCGCATGCTTTTTGGTCAAGCCGGCTGTCGAAGAGCAGACCATTTGGGGACCCGCGGGCGGAGCCGGAGCAAAGTATCCAGTCTATGCGGGGCTAATCGTGATGTCCTGAGAACTCGCGCGCTCCTACACCTGCCTGCGAGGGCCCGCGGTCAGGCGTTAAGTTGGTATACCGCCGCCGCCGCTGGGTTTCTAGCATCGGCCGACCGTAGGAACATCGCACAAGTCTTGTCTGTAAAGCCAGCAAACGGCTTCGACGGCTTTCTAGGACGAGGGACTCATTTGATGGCGATTGGGATAAAAGAGCCACGCGGCAGTGCTGCCAGGCGGCGGCGCCTTAAAGGGCTCGCCACGCTTTCAACGCCGTAAGCGCTCGAAACACCGGCGCCGCCGAAGTACACGTGATCCCATGCAGGCCCATGTCTGCCAATGGGCCCAGTGTGACTTCGATATCTCTGCTCCATTCGAGCATCGCCATTGACCACTGGGGAAATGCTCTTGCTGCGATAAACCTGAATTCAAGAATGGACAGGTTGCAATGCCGTTGGTCTTGCAGAATGGCCGCCATCACACACTCTATAGCAGCCTCTTCACCCTCAAGATATTGCATATACGTGCCGCGAAGGTGGCACAGCGCGCCCGTGATTCCAATTTCACGATTATTGCGACGGGAGGCGGACAGAATGTTTGCGACATCCTCTCCCGAAGGATTCTTGGACACGCTCCTGTAAATCAGCCGACTCAGCACGGGCTACTGGATTCGAAATGTCGCGCCGAAGATCCTACAAAATTCCCACTCGCCTTCTCCTCTATCCAGCACTCAGCAACAACACTGAAACGGCTTGTATTGGAAATCATCTCTTGGACTTGGGAACGAGCGGCGGGCGTGTCCATCAGCCAACCGGTCGAAATCACATGTACGCGGCCTCCGCGCAGTAAATACTTTGTACAAAGGCGAATCTCAGCCATTGCTTGTCCCTTCACGCTGTTCAATCCAGTGGGAGCCGGGCCCATAGTATTCAATCGCGGCTTTGAGGACCCTTTCGAGTTCGCGCCTGTTACGCGACGTTGCCGCGATCCATCTATCTGCCTCCCCAATAGAAGCGAACGTCCGATGGATTACATTGGGTCGCCAAGCTAAGCGAATTTCAAGCATGGTAAGAGATTAGTCTCCAGCAGCATCTTGAAACATTCCGAATTACTCTTTGCTTTGTAGGACCAGGACTACGAGCCATCGACATTGGCCGCACTCATGCTCTCGAACTAACTTCAAAGCTTCGGCGCAGGATCCGAACCGAGTCTTGGAAAGAGCCAGATTCGCTGGCAACTTGGTTGCGTCCCATAGCGTGCAAAATGGCCGGATGACGTTACAAAGCCCTTTCCGCGGCCAGCACGATGAGCACGGAGCTACTCACATGCGGCTGAGTGACGGGGCCCTTTTCCGGCTGGGACCAGGTGGACGGGCTGAGACGTTTTTTTGCGGCACATGGGTGCCGGCGGGCTGGAGAAACAGCGATTTGATCAAGCCTACGTTTATGCAGTGCGTGGCGCAAAGCAAGTCCAATCGCGCCGTTGACGATGAAACCGAGGGTGAATAATGTCAACGGCCTCTTGCGCAGGACGGAGAAGGCGGTTTTCCGCCGGAGGTTGACAAAGCCGAGGTTTTGTCACTTTCGTCCGGCCGTGGGGGCCGTGGCGCCGGAAGGAATCGCAGCGCCAGCCATCTTTTTTGTGCGCACTAGTTCTCTGTTTGCAGCAATTTACGCAGCTTCCGGAGGGCCCCGGCGGGCCCGTCTTCGATGGGTACCGCACATGCGAGCATGAGGTTCATAGGGAATCCCCAGTCCTCGATGAGGTGGCCGGCGCTGTCGCGCAGGATGCCCTTTTCATCAAGAATCGCTCCATAAAGCGCTCGCACCCGATCAGAGTAGCTCCCCGCGCCCATACCGTACGCCACGACGGGAATGCCCAGAGCATGGGCTGCTCCCACTTCGAAGACAGTGCCCGCATCTGGCTCGGCGCCTCTGAAAGGCGCCAGATTCGCGATCATTCCGTCTGCCCGTCGCAGCATGCGCATGTTCTCCTCGAAGATCTGACGGGGTGTGGCGGAAGCTAGCGCCGCGTCGAACGGAGCCAGCGCCTCCATTCCGAACTCTTCACAGGCGTCAGCCAATGTCTGGAAGTGGTTAACGGCGTCCGGTCGGAACACATCGGGGCCGGCGAGGTAGACACGGGGAAACATCAAGGACGTCATGACGGGCAGTATGCCGCGCATCAGGTCGAGTCAACGTCAAGGATGGGAGCGGAACGCCAGTGAACCTAGCGACACGCCCGCTAAGCTGCTACTAGGTTTGCGAAGCTGAATGCACGCGGCGCAGCCGGCAGCGCTTAGGGTAGCCTTTGGCGCGGCAAATCCGCAGGAGCCTCGCCCGTGGCCATCCAATGGTCGCACTATCTTGCGGTCGATGAGGTCCAAGGCCTGCACCCAATGCGCAATAGTCGCGTGAGCATGTACGCGGTGAGCCTGCAACAACTCCCCTTACGCTGGCTCGGGCTGCTCCAGGCTTTGCGCACGAGCGTGGATACTTGCATTTCAGCAATGGACATGCCGGTGCGGCACAGCCGATCCATCAGATCCAGCCAGCCAAGGTGCATGGCGTGTTACGCGACGGCCACCAGCATCGCGGGCGACACCGGGCATCAGCCCTTTGCCCGGGCGTCAACTACTTTGAGCGGCCACCGTTAATTATCTTGAGCGGTGCGGTCGAGCAAGATCATTGAGTAGTTGTCGTTGCGCTGTGTTGCCGACGAGCCGGCAACGGAGCGCGGCGGCGGTAGATGTCCACGTTCATCTCCGTGATCGTGGCGTGATGCACAAGGCGATCGACCGCGGCGATCGTCATGGCCTTGTCGGGGAAGATCTCGTCCCATGTTGAAACGGTGCGTTGGCCGTAATGGCGACGCTCTTCCTCTCATATCGCTCGGCGATGAGCTCGAACAGCACGAAGGTATCGGCCTTGGGTGCGTCGGGGTGGGGTGCTCGCCCTTCGTCACGTCGCGGGAGAGATCGCCGCGCCGGCCTGCTGTCAGACGCAAGACGGCCAGGCACAGCTACACCATCTAGTCGAGCCACCTCCCGTCAGACGCTCGCAATTCCCGCGAACTAACTCAAATGTGAAAAACAGCGTCGGGTAAGTTCCGCGCCATATTCGCGGATTTACATCGAAAACTTAAGCCGACTCATCCGATCCGAACTCACACCCGGTATTAGGCCAAGGAGGCTGGGCGGCTGCTTGGGCTGCTTGGGCTGCTCGGGCTGCTTGATTGAGCTTATCTTGATCCCTCAACCAGTCTTCCGGTGAAGGCTGCCAAAGGCGCTCCTCCGCTGAAAGTCGCTGAATTCGCTCGATTTTGGCTTCAGGTGTAGGCATAACGAGTTTCTCGGTGCTCTGAGCGTTCAAACATGTAGGCCGAAACCTGAAAAACTGGTTTTCCTTCCCATCTATTGACGTTAAAGCAACGCACGCCCGAGCAATTCCGGTGCTTCCGCGGGACCTCCTGAGCATCAAGGACCTGACCTGGGGCCCTTGACCGCCGGCTACGACTTAGAAGTGCCGCGTCGGCGCAGATGCTTTGCTGTCTTCGGCCGTCATCGCCATGTGCCGTCTGCGCCCAAAAAGGATGCGGTTAAAACGGCAATGCGTTGAACCGCGACACATCGAGACCGGGTCGACTTCCAACGCCGAGGATTGGCGGGGAAATCTTCGGCGACTACGATACCTTGGGGTTGAGGTGCGTAGGCACGCGGTCGTGTGAATGCGTGAGCGCCAGGCCGAATTCGGCGTCTTGAAGTCGGAGAGTGCAGCGCCCAGTGTCAAAAAACGCCCGGCGCGAGGCCGGGTAAAGCACGCGATTTGGCTACGCCAAATTCCCCCCGCGCAAATCAGTTCGTAAAGAAGCTGGAACTCAGCGATAGACGCTTTCTCCACTGGTCTTCCAGTTGGTTTCGATATGAGCCGCGTCGTCGTCATTCTTTGCACGAACACCCATCAGGATGCCGCCCTTTTTGATGCCCTCTTCGTACTCCTTGACGCGCTCTTCGGGCATGTTCCATCCCACCAGCGCGCCGATCAGTCCGCCGCCTGCGGCGCCCGCACCAGCTCCGGCCAGGGCGGCCGCCAGCGGGCCCGCAATGACAATACCTAGACCCGGGAGCGCCAGGCTCGTGCCCACCGCAGCGATTGCAGCGACGATAGCGCCCACGGTGCCGCCAATGGCGCCACCGATACCTGCGCCCTCAGCTGCCTTGTTGCCGAGCTCGGTTTCTTTGCCAGCGGTGGTGCCGGCAAAGTGGCGCTCGCGCGTTTCGTCGGACATGACCAGGTTCAGATCGTCTTTTGAGTAGCCACGATCGTGCGCTGCGCCATATGCCGCCTCTGCACTTGCTCGATCAGGAAAAAGGCCGGTAACCAGACGACCCGAGCCGTCGGTAGCGGTGGTGGTGTTCGCAGGAATGATAGGTGTGTTCATGTTTGCTCCAGTGAATGGCAATTTAGGGAAGGGGATCAGTTGCGATCGGCTCGCGCGGGGCGATTAGCACGACGCACTGGGTCATCGTTCGATGTACCTGCGGAGGAACTGCTTTCAACGGGCGATGCGGTCGGGGCAGCTTGGCGAGCCTTGTCGACCACGGATGGAGACGTGCGCACCACCGTGCCCGTATCGGAGCGTGGCACCGCCTTTCGGGTCGCCTCGGCCGCCGTTTGCGGAGACGTGCCCACACCCGCCGGCGCCGATGCCGCGCCGGCGGGTGGGGTCGCTTGGGCAAAAGCGCCAGAGGCCAGCGCCAGAGAAGCGGAAAGAACAACGAGCCGTAATTTTTTTGAAGTCATAAGTCTCCTTGAAAAGCTTTCTGTAACTTGAGAGGCCACGCTGATCTTCTTGATGTTTGGGTATTTGGCCGGGGCGTGGAGAGCTTTGAAATCTGTAGGAGGTAAGCGCAGTTTGGGTTGCAGCTCCCTCGTCGTTGATAAAAAGGCGACAGAACAAACAGGTCGAGCGCACCGGGTGCCATCGCCTACAGCTGCTCGGCCTCAAGGACCGCGCTGCGAGGATCCGTAGCCGTCACTCTAGAGGCCCCCTCAACTGGAGACCACCATGTCCACGCCCGAAAACCTCGAAGACCTGTACATCGATGAACTGAAAGACTTATGGTCGGCGAACGACCAAATGCAGCGCTGCGTCAAGAAGCTTGTCGGAAAAGCCTCTGATTCAGCTTTGAAGGAGTTGCTGACAAAAAGTCAGGAGGGTATTGCGGAGCACACCGCGACACTCAAGGAACTCATCGCTTCGACTGGCGAAAAGGTGTCCAAAGAGCACTGCAAAGGCATGGAGGGCCTTGTGGCAGAAGCCACGAAGCACACAACCGAAGAAGCTCCGAAGAGGGGGCCCGTCCTTGATGCGGTGATCATTGCGCAGTATCAGCGCATGACTCATTACGGGATTGCCGGCTTTGGTACGGCGAGTGCATACGCCAAAGCTCTGGGTAACAAGGAGGACCAGAAAAAGCTGGACGCGGCCGTCAAAGAGATCTACCAGGGTGACGAGTTTTCTTCAAAACTTGCCGACACCACGGTCAACCTGCAGGCCAAGGACGAGTAGCGTGGCGAGTACCTGCTGGTTGTTCGACGCTCCGGCTTTGGCGTGGAAAAGCGTCGCGGCCATCGAGCGGGCCGCCTGCCTGAATCGGTCCTCGTAGAGTACCGCGAACTGATTCATCGCTTCCTTCCAGTTGTGCGCTGCGCGGCCTCAGTCGGCCGTGACGTTGCGCAGCGCCCGCCAGATCAGCTTGGTGGCCGCGTCGTCGCTCGGGAAGTGCCTACGCGACTTGATGATCTTGCGCAGCCGCGCGTTGATGCTCCCGATCGCATTGGTCGTGTAGATCACCTGGCGCACCGCCGGGGGGAACGAGAAGAACGGGATCACCCGATCCCAGGCCCGGCGCCACGCGGCCACAACGGTACTAGCGGCCCCAGGCGCCTTGCTCGAAAGCGTCCCGTTCGGCCTGAGCGGCCTCGGCGCTCAAAGCCGTGTAGATCGGCTTGATCGCCGCGGCCAGCAGCTTGCGGTCCTTACAGCTCGCGTAGCCCTGCGCCTCGGGCATGCCCTTCCAACCCTCGGTGACCGCGATTTGGATGTCGGTCACGCCGCGCGTCTTTAGATCGGGAATACCTTCATCCTTGGCCCCTTCGGTGCCCTCGATCCACAGCCCCCCAGGATGTCGCGCGTGCCGTCGGGAGCACGCCCAGCGCCAGGTAGATCGCCTCGTTTCGCACCGCCGCGTCCTCGCGGATCTTGAATCGCAGCGCGTCGAAGAAGACTACCGGGTACATAGGCTCCAGCGGGCGGGCCTGCCATGCGTCGACCTCGGCCATCACGGCGTCGGTGACGCTGCTGATAACGCCAGCGACACCTCCACGTCGTACTGCTCGGCAAGGAAACACTGCACCTCGCGCATAGTCATGCCGCGGGCATACACCTGGCGATGATCTTGTGATCGAATCAGGTGAAGCGCCACTCGTGCTTGGGGATAAGTAGCGGCTCGAAGCTCGCATCCCGACCCCCGCGGCACCCCTATGCGCAGCGGCCCTCTTCGGTCAGCACGGTCTTGCCGCTGCTGCCGTTGCGCTGGTTGCTATCGGCATCGGGCTTGGCCGTGCCGCTCGGGTAGCCCAAGTGTGACGGAGTGCGGCCCGGTCATCGGCCCGCTCACGAAGGTCAAGCAGTTCCTTGGGAATCTTCGCCAGCACAGCGGACTTGCCCGCGATCGCCGCATTCTTCATCTTCGTCTTGCCGATCGGCATAGATGCTTCTGGTCGTCATTGCTATGCCTCGCACACAAAATTCAGGACAGGCTCTCAAAGGAAATCGAAAAGCGACCTCTCCGGCTTCGTTTTCTCGGGCAACACATAGACTACACCCGGCCGACCACCCAATGCTGGCTTCACAAACGAGTCGTAAAAAGCTGTCGGCACGTTGATGCAGCCAAAGGTGATGCGATTGTCATCAGGCGTGGGCGTAGCAAGGCGTTCCAGGCGTCGCTCCGCCTTTACGTTGGGACGCACGCGGTGCATCGACACAGCCGCGTCGTAGTCAACCCAGACAATGTCCTCGCCCGACAAGTTTCTTCCGGGTTCGCTGGCAAAACGTCCTGCCGGCGTGGTGCGCTCGTCAGGGCGGATCTCGGACATCTTCCGCTCACCGATGCCCGGAACCGAAGCATCGCCCCGTGCCAAGCCCAGCAACACAGGCGACGACCCCAGCAGCGTGCCGTCGCCTTTGAAGACGAACACACGCGCCAGCTGTTTATCGACCACAGCGAACGGCCCGGACTTGTTGTCGTTCGCAGCCACCGCTGCCCGGGCCAGACGCTCCGCGTCCCCCTGCGCCGCGACGCCGACCAAGGGAGTGAACAGCAAAGTCGCCAGCGCAGCGACCCCTATCGCCCGGACGTGTATGGACCGGCCTCGGCTCACGGCTTACCGGTCAATTGCGATCGGCGCGTGCCGGGCGCATCGATCGGGTGGACGCCATGGCGTTCGTATCGTTGGTACGGCCCGTGTTCGCGCTGCCTGAACTGCCCCCCGAGCTTCCGGAGCCTGGGGTACCGGCGCTCATGCTCGAGCCGGCGTTGTTCTCAGGGATCGTGCCCGTGGTGCCCATGGGGCCGCCGGCCGGGTTCTGTGTGCCGGCGGCTGTGGCAGGGTTCGGCGACGAGGTGTTCGGCGGCGTACCCTGCGCAAAAGCCGCGCCGGATGCGGCGAGAGTCAGCACGGCGATGAAGGTGGAAGTCTTGTTCATGGTAAGTCTCCTGAATGTCAAGGGGCGGATGCGTGGCGCCTCCGCGAAGCCGGTCTACGTCGGCCGGTGATGCACCATTCAGCCGGGCCCAATGCATCCACGTGGGTGGTAGGCGAACTACCTCGTAGGAAAGTGCTGTGCATTTCGGTGCCGCTATATAAGTGCTTCGGCATGGTTGCCGAGCAACCTGGTCGGCCTCATGCACCCGCTCGGCCATGGAGCACCAGAATGATCCCTGCCCCCTCCGTCAGCTTCGCGGTCGGCCCTCCACGTCGGACATACGTGAACTGTTCAAAATGAGGCCAAGCACCGTAGTGATTGAGAGCAGCCTCCAGGGTTTGGCAACCCACAGCAAAGCTCCTGTGCCAGCGGCATAGGCAACAAGTTTCGCTGGGTGTTTTCGAGCATAGGCTTTCAGGACTGGTTCAGCCAGCTGTAACGCAGTGCTGATTGCGCTTCGGCGGTACCAGCTTCCGACAACGCTCTGACCGATCTTGTCGCCTAAATTGGACAGCGCGGACGTTCTTCGCGACTTTGGGAGCGCAATCACTTTAAGCGCAGCTGCGGGAGCTCCCTGCACCTCTTCATAGCCCATGGCTGCGAGGATTTGTGACCTCGACAAAGCGATCTTCGCCTTGGCGCTGAGCGGAGTTGTGGAGTCAGTCATCCCTTGCCTCCTTGACCATTCGAAGCACTCTGTAATCGGCCTCGAGTTCTTCTTTCACGTCTGCCACTTTCTCTTTCACAGTGGAGCGCATCGCCAATGCCGCGCATATCGCCGCGAGTAGCCACGCTATGCCTGGCACCACGGCAAGCACCCAATGGAAAGCGCCCTGCATAACGCCGAACATGATTGCCACACCAGTCAGGCCAAAGGCCAGCAGCAGAGCTACGAACGCGATTACGCCCGCCGCAGCCCGTACTGCAAAAGCGGACCCGGCAGCGGATAGTTCGATTTTGACGAGCTCTGCATAGTTGGTTAGGTGCGTGGCGAACAGGTCAGGCCGACGCAGCACCGTCATAAAAATGGGGTGAATCATGGCTTTGAGCGCCTAAAGCTAGCGGCCGTCGATACGCCGCGCCGATAGCAAAAGGGCCGTCAACATCGAGCTGACGACGGCGGTGATCAATACGGCCTTCACCGGCTCGTCGTTGATGGCCTCTGTCAAGCATTGGCGTCCACGCACCAACTGAGACTTCAAGGCGTCGATGTTCTTGTTTGCCACCTTCACCGCATCTTCCGCAAAGGCCCGTCCAGAGGCCACCGCGTCGGTTACTACGTGTTTTGCATCCGAGGTACCACTTATGATTTTGTCGTTGCTGTCACTGGTTACTTTGGAGGAAGAATTGTTGGCATCGTCCATGACGGTCTCCTTGGAATGGCCCGCGAAATTGCGCACCAAAAAGAGTGCTAGTTCGCGACCCGCTGTGTTGTCGGGAATGCGTCGCAGGGGGCGTAGGTGAATAGGCGTGCTTGCGAGAAAACAGACAATGCCTAACGGCGGCGCTTCGGACCGGGCTACGCGGATTGGCCCGGTTTAAGACGCCGGAACGCGTTGAAATGTCGGATGGCCATCTGCTTTTGCCCGACGTCCGCGTAGAGCAGGGCGGCGTTCCGATGCGCGTCCACGAGATCCGGTTGCAAGCGAATAGCCTCCTCGTAGCTTTCGAGCGCGCCTTTCAGGTCGCCGGTGCCTTCACGAGCGACAGCGCGGTTGAAATGCATCAACGGGTCGTCAGGGCAGAAGCGCACGCCATCCTCATACAGTTCCGCCGCAGAATGGCAGCGCCCAGCTTCGCAGAGCATGAAACCGAGATTCAGGTAGGCGTGCGCAAAGGCGGGGTCCTCGACCAGGATCTGTCGATACATGGCCTCGGCAATATGCGCTGCGCTCTCTTCCAGCTGCTCTGCCTGAGCAAACAAGTCAGCCAGGTCCACGCCGCTTGGCGTGGGTGGCGGCATTGGCGGCATGCGACTGATTGAGCCGCCTCCCGCCGCAAGCTGCAGGTCAAGGATCAGTTGGCCAGTTTCGGGCTCCCAATGGGCCTCTGCAGAGCGTACCGTGACCCGATCGCCTTCAGCCGTGATGCGCAGGCCTGCAAGAGGAAATTCAGCCGGCATCGATGCCTTGAGAAGTCGCAAGGAACGCAAGATCTGCCGCGTGGGCATGCGCGCTGCTCGCAACTCGTTGGCAGAGCGCAGAAGGACCTGGTCCTGGAAGGAAAAGCGCCACCCTTTGCCTTCCTCCTTCTCAGGCGCCACAAATCCCAACTCGATGAGCCGGAGCACCGCGTGCCTCGAGAGGCCAAAAAACTGGTTCGCGGCGCGCATCGACGCTGACGAGGGAGTCTTTGAACCGGTCACCGCTTCATTTTCGCGCGCGGGGCTGGCGCCGCCTTTGCAGGAGCAGCCTGCTTGGGCGCCCTTTGCGCCTTGACCGCGGGGCGTCGAATTGGGGTAACCACCTGGCTTGCGGCCGCCGGCGCAGCACGAGGCTTTTTCGCAGGGGCCGTCGACTGTTTATCCAAGCTGGCCATCAGCATCTGGGTTAGGTCGATGACTTGGGCCGAGCCACCATCTTCGGGGTGCTCCGCAGCGATGATCTCCTCGCCGGCAATCTTCGCGTCTATCGCCTCAAGGATGCGCTTCTTTTCCTCGTCCTCGAACATCGTCGGGTCGTAGGCGTCCTGGGAAATCTGGTCGATCAGCTGCAGCGCCAACTTCAGTTCAGCGGCGGACGGCTCGAGCTTCTCGATGTTGAGGTCTTTCAACGAGCGCACCTCCTCGGCGTACAGCAGCTGCTGTAGCACCAGGCCGTCGTCCTCGGCCCGCACCTGTACCACGTACTGTTTGGACTTCCATGCCCATTTCGCGAGCGCGCAGCGGCCGCTTTCCAGCATCGCCTCCTTCAGCAGGTTGTATGGCTTGCCGCCGCGCTTGTCCGGCGCCAGGAAGTAGGGCTTGTCGTAGTAGATCGGATCAACCGCATCGGCAGGAATGAACGCCACAATGTCGATCAGGTGACTTGCCCCTTCCTCCAGTGCCTTCAGCTCCTCGGGCTTGAAGATGACGAAACGGTCTTCTTCGAATTCGTAGCCCTTGACCTTCTCCGCCCGCGGCACAATTTGCTTTGGATTGTTCGCAGCGACATACTGCTGCTTGACCCTTGAACCTTCCTTGGAAAGCATGTTGAAGTGGACCGCGGATGAGCTCTCCGTTGCGGTGTAAAGGCGCACCGGGATCGAGACCAGGCCGAAGCCGAGAGAAAGTGAGGCGATCGAGCGAGGGGCGGCCATGCTTGCTCCTTGTCCAGGGAAAGACAACATGCCACTTTTCGAAGCGGCCGGAAAGAGGCGAGAATCGCTTTCTCTACGCGTAGCGGTGCGAAACCGCACAATGATGCTACACACGCGCCCGCCCGGCTTGGCGAGAAACTCGCTACGCATCCGCCGTGTCAAAGGCGGGGAACTTTCCGGTCGGTCCCCGAAGGGCTGGGACCTTTCACGGGCAGCTGGGTGCCGGCTGGCTGGACAAACTCGGATTTAGAACGGCTAAGTTCACGCCTTGCGATGCGGTAAGCGATCCCCAATTCGGCTCGGATGAAAAAAAGGAAACCTGACCAATGCCAATGGACTTTCTTCGCAGGATCGAGAGAGCGGAATTCCCGCTGACCGTGGAACGGTTCGCTGACGTAAACAACGTGGCCGTGCTCCGGGCGGCCGGGCTGGTCGAGGCAGAGCTGGTTGAGGCGGTCGAAGGGGACCCCGACACAACTTGCGCTATCGTCCTTCGCATTACGCCCGAAGGGCATGCCGCGCTTGCCGGCGACCTCCCCCTCGATAACTAGCTCAAGGCAAAAGGCCGTCAAGGAAATCCAGGAGGCTATCTACTTCTGTGGACTTGTCGAATACAGCGTCAGCACCCAGCTGCAGGGCGCGGCGCCGGACCTCGTCGGTGGCGTAGTTCGAGAAGATGACAACGCGCTGGTTAGGTTTCCTTGAGCTGCACCAGGCGATCACATTAAGGCCTGACCCTTGGCGCAGGAAAAGGTCGACCACTGCGACGTCCCATCCATCGTGGGATTCGAGCCACGCGATTGCCTCAGCTTCGGTTTCGGCTACGCCCTCTACTCGAGCCTGCGATAGCGCCTCAAGGGTCGGTATCAGGTTCTCGCGGATCAGGCGGTTATCTTCGACGAGAAGGGCATGTAGGACCATGCACTGAAATTAGCTCTCATTACATGAGGTCTTGTAGGAATGCGCATCACCGCGCCGTCATCCGACATTGGTGGCTTGAATGCACGTGTAGGGTGTTTGCGGCTGGTCGCGCAAAACTTCGATCAGCCCCTTTCCCGGATGGTGAATTGAAAGGGTTGGGCCCAGCCTGCGCGCTGGGCCTTTTCTTGAGGCTCCCACCGACGTTCATTCGGGGTCGATACCGCCCTCACCGACTGGATCTACATCTTCGTCTTCGTTCGACATTTCCGCGCGCCAACGAAGTGCGCCGGCGTCGAAGGCTGCTTGAGCGGTGGCATATGCTTCCTCAGACGCCGCGAATTCTCTGAGCTGGTCGACCTCATGACCGGTGGCTTCGAGCAGAATCCAGTGATAGCGGTCGGGGTGGTCCGGATCTTCAATGATCGTGAGCGCAAGATGAGACAGCTTCATGCGGGCCGGCCCCCGCTGATACGACCTTGCTTCACCAGGTCGACAACGCCTTCGGCGAAGGCGATCTGTTGATGCGAGAGCGATGCTCCCGGCACGAGGAGGCCCACTCGCTCCGCGAGTGCCTGCAGGACCGCTCGGCTTGACTCGGGTGCGGCGGGAAGGGGAATGCTTGAATCAGCTTCGGGCATGGGAAAAATCCTTGGGCGCCCCGTTGGGGCTATGTGAAAAATCGAACGAGGGCTCGCCACCGCGCTTTCCAGCGCGCAAGCGCGCAGGGGCGCTCCGCCTTCCGGCGTGAACGCTGGCGAACTCCAAGGCTGTCCATTGGCATAGCGTCCTCACGGCAATCCGCATGCCTGTCACCGCTTGTACCCCAGCAACTTCATTGCTTCTGCCAGCGGCTGGCGCGTTTTCCAATATTCGGCCCACGGGTCTGACGTCTGGAAAGACAGGTGCTCGCGCGCCGTGCGCACGTTCCACTGTGCGCCGCTCTTCAGCTTGGGAAGATCGTCCCAGCTCACCGGGATTGACACCCCCAGGCCTGGCCGTGCGCGTGCGGAGAATGCCGCGGCCGTGGTCGCGCCGTGCCCGTTGCGCAGGTAGTCGATGAAAAGCTTGCCCACCCGATTGCTGGGCCCACTCTTGGCGACGAAACGCGCAGGAATGGCCTTGGCCATGTGTTGGACCACCGCTTGGGAAAAGCCCTTGACCGTGTCGTAGTCGTAGCGCGGGGCCAGGGGGACGACGACATGCAGACCCTTGCCACCGCTGGTCTTCAGCCAGCATTTCAAACCTAGGGCGGTGAGCATGGTTCGAACCAGGGTCGCTGCCTCCTGGATGTGCTCCCAGGTGGTTCCTTCACCAGGGTCGAGGTCGAAAATCATCCGGTCGGGTTTGCCTATGGCCTTAGCCGTCGAATTCCACGTGTGGAACTCGATCACGTTCATCTGGGCAGCGCCGACGAGCGCCTTTGCGTTGCCCACCTCTAGCAGTGACGTATGCCCTGGCCAAAGGGTTTCCGGCAGCTCGGTGATGCCGGGAATGCCGATTTTTTCGCCATGCTTCTGAAAAAACAGCTCCCCAGTTACGCCGGTAGGTCCGCGCACGAGAGAGCAGGGGCGCCCTTTCAGGTGCGGCAGGATGAACTCGGCGACCGATTCGTAGTACCTCACCAGGTCGAGTTTGGTCACCCCAGTAGAGGCGTCGATCACCCGCTCGCCGTGGCTTACTTTGATGCTTTTTCCGGCATCGGTACCGCTGGCTCCGAAGCCGGCCCTGTCGCCCCTGGCCCCCTCAGCAGCAGGCGCGTCAACCACCTTCGGTTGCTCTCTCACGATGGCCTTGGCCGGCTTGTCGTCGCGCAGCCCGATGAAGGATGCATGCCTGACCTGACCATCAGGTGTCCACTCGGCAAACGATACCTCCGCCAGGATGACCGGCTTCACCCACCGCTCGCTCCCCACCTTGCGCTTGGACCATCGACCCGGCTTCGAGGTGCCTTTGTCGAATGGAGATACGTCGACAGCCAGCGGCAGGAGCTTCCGCTTGATTTCAGCCGCCTCGTCGCCGCTCCAACCGGTTCCGACGCTGCCCGCGGGGATCAAGTTGCCTTGGTCATCATGAATGCCAAGCAGCAAGCCTCCGATTTGGGCGCTGTTGTCCGTCCGGTCGGTATACCCGCACACGACGAATTCCTGACGGAGCTTGCATTTCAGCTTCAGCCAGGTCTCGCTGCGCCGCGACACATACGGGGCGTCGGCCCTTTTGGCGATGACACCCTCAAGCTGCATCTGGCACGCAGACTTCAAAATCGAAGCCGGATCGGCCGGAAAATCAGCGCTGAAACGCACGTGCTCAGATGCGCGCTCTTTAAAGAAATCTCGTAGAAGCGCGCGACGCTCCTTCAACGGCACTTCCCGCAGGTCGGCTCCTTCGAAAAATGGGGCATCGAAGACGAAATACACAATCCGATCGGCGCCTTTGCGCCGGTCGAATGCGTTTTGCAGGGCATTGAAGTCCGGCGCGCCATTGGCGCCGAGCACCAAGATTTCCCCGTCCAGGTAGGCCGAGTTCAGGCCGAGCTCACCGAGCTCGGCGACGAGGCCAGGCATCTTGGCCGCCCAGTCATGCCCACCGCGGGTGATGAGAGCCACCTTGCCCTCTTCGATGCGAGCCATGAGCCTGTATCCGTCGAACTTGATTTCGTACAGCCAGTCGCCCGTCGACGGGACGCCGGCGGCCAGTGTGGCGAGTTGGGGCCCGATCTTGGCGGGCAGATCAGCTTTGCGCGCGCTGGCCAGCGGATCTGCAGGCTTGGCAGTCTTTCGGTTCCCTACCGCTGCAGGCCGGGCTGCAGCCTTCTTCAATGGCTTGGAAATCACGCTGTCGGGCAGGGCGGTGACCACGTCGTAGTCCGCGTGCGGCCGCGCGAAGTCGTCCTTCTTTTTGAAAAGGATCCACGGTTCCTGTCGTTCGCCACCCTTGGCAATCTTCACAAGCTCCCACAAGCCTTCCAGCTTCTGGCCGTGCAGCTTGAATACCAGCTTGCCCGCCGCCAAGCCCTTGCGCGGATCACTCACAGGCTCCCAGGTGCCGTGGTCCCAGACGATCACCGTGCCGGCGCCGTACTGCTTCGGTGGAATGATGCCCTCGAAGGAGGAATAGGAAATTGGATGGTCCTCCACGTGGATGGCCATCCGCTTCTCCTTGGGGTCAAAGCTGGGGCCTTTGGGCACAGCCCAGGACAGCATGACGCCGTCCAGCTCGAGGCGAAAGTCGTAGTGCAGCCGTGAGGCGGCATGCTTCTGGATGACGAACGAAAGCGCTTCCGGGTTTGCCACGCCTCCCTCTGCGGGTTCAGCAGTGACGTCGAAATTGCGCTTCGCCTTGTAGACGGAAAGCGCGTCTGCCTTCGGCATGGCTGTTGCCGGCTACTTCTTCTTCGCCAGGTATTCGCGGACCTTTTCCGCCGAGTTGCCTACCGCCTTCACGGCCTCGCGCAGCTCGGCCGGCGTGCAGCCCAGACTCTTGGTCCAGTCCCGCACCTCGTAGTCTTCCTCGAGAGAAATGAGCTTTCGGTCCAGGCCGGTCTGCTTGGTGTTGTCGGACATATGCATCTCCCAAAAACACTCACATTGGGCCTTTGGCGAAGATATTGATGTAGGTTTACGGCGCTTCGGAGCTGCGATCATTCCGACTGCGCCCATGTAATCCGACTCGCTGCAGACTTTTGCCGATCTTCGATACTTACACCCTGCGACGTATTTCAACCTTGGGAGGGCGCCTCTTCTCCGTTTCTGTTGAAGGTGCGCGGTCCGCCCTGCAAGACACCATGGTCGCGGCGAATGTCTACTTGACTCGCCTCGAAGACCAGTTCCCAAACGCCCACCAGCACCTGTCATGCTTTCTCGCTTGGACGGAAGATCAGCCAAAGGGCTAGGTACGGTGGCCGATGAACAGCTTGGCCGCGCCAAGAGATAAGCCATAGCACATGACCAAGCTGACCAAGCTGCGCGCATGGCTCAGCCAACCTGACAATCAAGTTTTTCAATTGCACGTTGTGCGTTCTCGAACCGCGGCAAGCGTTGGCGTGAAAGATGAAAAGACAGGCACGACGCGAGACTGTGAGTCGTCCGTTTTGGGGATTCCGAACCCTTTTCCCGGCAAACTTTGTTTCTCGATCCAGTTACAGGGACTTGGCGACGCTTTTCGGGTCTACCGTCGAAACGTCGGTCCACATTCACAGTCTCGCGTGCAAACCGTGTACAGGCGCGTAAAGAGGCAAGATCAGTCGCCGCTGTTCAACGTGTCGCCCTGTCGAGCCTTGAACCCGGCCCCGACCGGACCAAACACGAAATCGGAGCTCTCCGCGCAAGGCGGGACGCATTCGGATGCAAACCGACGACGAAGAAAGCGCGGCCGCCCACACCGAAGGAAAATTCTTCACGTGCCGGGTCCGAGCTCACTCGCGCATCCCACACGTTTCCGCGGTCACGGTCGATCTCGTGCATCGCTTGTCTGCGGTGCTTGTGTTTTCAAACGTGGCAACGAAGCTCACAGGAATGCTGCCTGGGTCGGCGAACTCCGCTGCATATTGTTCTAGCGCTTCGACAAGGTGACGGCCGTGATACTTCTCCAAGCCTGCCGAAGTGGCCGATCGGCGCGTGCGCTATATGGGCCTTCGGTCCCGGGGTCCATGTAGAGAGATACGCGGCGCGCTTTCGTCGACCTTACGGCGGTCAGTAGTGCCGCAGCAAGAGGGCTACGCAGAGCGTAGCGGCAAGAACGCCGATGCCCGTCCAGTACGACCGCGCTCGGCTTCGGCGGGCCTCCTCCCGCAACTGGTCCTGGAGGTCATGCAGCGAAATATCTGTGCGGGTCATCATCGCTTTCGAAGCAAGCCGCTAGCTTTGCTAATTCGCATGCCGGCATCCCACGAGGATTTTTCGTCCAACCGAGCAGAAAGCGCTTCTGCGTCGGCCCAAAGCAGCCGGTGCTTTTCGAGTGCGTCAGCACTCAGCTCGGCGAGCTTTGCCTTGTTGAGCACGCCTCCATGTTCGATCGCTAGAAAAACGGCCGCTTCGGCGGCAACCCATTCCCGAAATTGCTGGTCGAACGCTGGGCCTACGATGTACTGCCCAGGCAGAGGCAAGCGATCGCTTGGCGCGAGGGACGATTTGTCTGCGGCGTTTGGAGCATCCATGGTCCGCACGAAAATAACACTTAACGCCTCAAAATGCGAGCGCCCGGTTTAAGGGAATCGCGTTTTTGCCCGCGATCAGGTAGCCCTTTCTCCTGACCTTAACCCACCCCGACCATCCCGCGCGTTCCAACCCAACGCTCGTGGCGCGTAGCGCGGAAGCGTGGCCTGCGGAACATGCGGCGCAGACGGCGCTGCTACCGCGTAAGCCAGCAACCGCAGATGGCCGGGCGGCACAATGCCGCCATGCCAAACATTGCATCCATCCTGAAAAGTGAAATTTCCCGCGTAGCGCGCAAAGAAGCCCGCACGGAAATCGAAACACTGAAGAAGGCCTCGGCGTCCTATCGTTCAGCCATCGCCGAACTCCGCCGGCAAGTCGCTTCTCTCGAAAAGGAGCTGCGCCGCCTGACCAAGGGCTCCGCGCGCATCGTGGCGGCCGGAGGGCCCGAAGACGGCGACGCGACAAAGCGCCGCTTCAGCGCGGCCAGGTTGGCTGCTCACCGATCAAAGATCGGCATCTCGGCGGCGAGCTATGGGCAGCTGGTGGGTGTTTCAGGCCAGACCATCTACCACTGGGAGCAAGGCAAGGCTCGGCCGCGCGCTGCGCAGCTGGAGCTTCTTGCCGCCGTGCGCGGTTTGACTGCACGTGAGGCTGTAGAGCGCCTGGACGCGTAAGTCACGCGGCGCTTGAAACCCGCCCCCGCGCTATGGGGCTGCCAGGGCAGTGCTTGCAGTTCGGCCAATCGGAGGCCGTGCGCACCATCAAAGACATGGGGCCGAGAAACACCATGGCAGCCAGCTTGTCCGGCAGCACATAGACGGCCAGCTCCAGCGATCGCCTGCCGATGCGGGCGGGCATTGCTTCGTCCCACCCCTCGAACATAGGATACGGCGTCATCACGTATCGGCCGTCGCTGTGGGGAACAGAGCCCAGCCTGTGCTGCCGCAGCCCGTAGCCCGTAGCCCGTAGCCCGTAGCCCGTAGCAGGGAAAGCATGCCATGGCTTTCGCCAAGCGACCCGCGCAAATTCGTTTTTCTCCGGCGCCGAGCGGGCTGCACAAGAGCGTCGTGTTGTGCTGCAAAAGCATGCGGCGCGCCCGAAGACTCCCATCGAGCTGGCGACCTTTGAGCGGCTTCTTCGCCTCCCGTCTTCAGCACGCCAGCGTTCCCGCCTTCAGGGATTCGGCATCGAGGTAGTAGCGCGAGAACAAGGCGCCGTTCTCATCGCTTCTTCGGGAGGGCCGTCGCAGACGGAGGGCGGGGGGCCGGCTATCCTGTTTTGCTCAACTCGCCCCCCAGTAGGTCACTGGGGAGGCTACAAGCGGCTATTCCTTGGATCTGAAGTTCACCACGCCATCGTCAGCAATCACGATCGGCCAATCGGTCACAGTAATGTCTTTGAGCGCCACACTGTTTGTTGACGCATCGTTTGCCGTGATAACGGCGGCGGTTGTCGAGTAGACGCGGCCATCCAACAAGTCCACGTACTTGGGCAGAGCGCCTCTCGTGGCCATGCCCGCGAAATGAAAGTTCTTGCAGTCGATATTGATCTTCGACGCCGGCAAGTCATATGGCAAGCCGTTGGAGGCGCTGACCCAGATGGCAAGTAGGCTGCGCGTCACGCCCTTGTCGAGTTGCTTGTATGCGTGGATGACCACGTTAACTGATCCGAGCTCGGGACGTCCCGTGTAGGTCGCTTTGGCGGTGCAGGCTACTGGCTGCAATGCGGGCGGCTGAACCGGCGCGGGGACGACGGACATTCGATTGTCGAAAATTGACGTGATGTTCTGGTACGAGCCGTAGGCGATCTTCTTTGCCTTGATGGTCGAATCCCCATTGTTGAATGGTTCATCAATGTTCGCATCCCAGAGGCCTGTGGCCAGCAGGCCCTTGTTGTTCTTCCCGTAGTCGTAGTGCATGTCGGAGATCGAAAAGATGCTGGTCTCGAAGCCTTTGTAGAAATCCCCGAGCGCCCGGCGCATGGCGTTTTTCGCTTGGTTCTTTTCGTCCCATTTTTCCGAACCCGGGCCGCAGTTCGCGAAGTAGAGGCAGGCGCCGGAGGGCATGCCGTTCTCGTCCTGGCGCACTTTGAAGCCCTTTGCGAACACCGCATCTCGGAAATTGCGGTATCCGGTGAACTCGTGCTCTGGCAAACCCCAGTATGGGTGGTACCCGACCGACACGTCGCTGCTTGGGACAAGTGGCCCCTTGTTGGCAGCGAAGTAGTCAAACAAGGTTTGGGCATATGGCAGGCCATCGGTGGCCCCATTCCCGAGTACGCCCGCGGTGAAGTTGCCGATCGTGAGCTTCGCCGCCGGTTGGGCCTTCTTGATGGTCTGGGCCACGTCGACAGTGAACTTCGCGAATTCCGAGGCTTCCACGTGACCATTGGGTTCGTTCCAGATCTGCCAATCGGACACACGATCCTTGTAGCGATCCACTGCAGCCGTCACGAACGCGAGGAATCGCGTGCGGCCTTCTCCGGTGGGAACTAGTTTGCTCGACAGACCGGTTTGCCCGCAGTCCACGCATCCGGGACGCTCGTTGCCATACCCGAGGAAGACGAAAGGCTGCGCCTTTTGCGCCGTCAGCCCGTTGACGATCTTGTCGAACTTGGCCCAGTCGTAGGTTGATGGCGTGGTGATCACTTTCTCGATGTCGTGCCAGCCCGTCTGCACTCGCACCTTCGTCACGCCCAGCGGGGCAATGTATTCGCCCCAGTTTTCGTAGTACGTGTAGTTTCGATCGGTGGTCTCGCCGCCTACGCCAAACGAGTTCGTCAGGCCCGCTGCACTCAGCTCGCCTGTGGTCCTGGGTTTCACGCGGCCGAGCAGCGTGAAGTTGGGATCGTTGAGTGGCTGAAGGAGCTTGTAGTCCGCCGAGTCGGTGGCGAGGATCGTCTTGGCCGCCTCACTCAATGGAGGATCGATCAGCGTGACGGGAGGAATGACCTCTCCTTCGCCGGCGGCTGGCGGGTCCGAGGCGGGAGGAGGTTGCACGCTTTGCCCGCCGGCTGCCGGAGGATTGGACTGGGGAAAGAACCCGCTGAAGCCGCTGTCGCTGCCACCTCCACCGCATCCTGATAGGAGTGCGGCGATAGAAAGTAATACCGGAATGCTTTTTTTCACTGTCATGTCTCTTGATTGATGAATCGGTTACTCGGGCGCTTGCCGCGTTCGGCGGTCAAGCGATCAACGGTGACGTGCGATTTCCTCGAAGGCGATCCTCCGTCAAACGGTTCTGGAAGGCCTAGGCCAGCGTGTACGCAGTCTTCACGGTCGTGAAGAACTCCTGCGCGTACTTGCCCTGCTCGCGCGGACCGTAGCTCGATCCCTTGCGGCCGCCGAAGGGCACGTGGTAGTCCACACCCGCCGTCGGCAGGTTGACCATCACCATGCCAGCCTGGCTGTGGCGCTTGAAGTGCGTGGCGTATTTCAGCGACGTGGTCGCGATGCCGGCCGACAGACCGAACTCCGTGTCGTTCGCCGTGGCCAACGCCTCTTCGTAGTTTTTCACGCGAATCACGCTCGCCACCGGGCCGAAGATTTCTTCCTTGTTGATGCGCATCGACGCGGCCGACTCGCTGAAGAGAGCGGGCGACATGTAGTAGCCATCGGTCTCCAGCTTCAGCAGTTCGCCGCCAGCCGCCAGCGTCGCGCCCTCGCCTTTGCCAATGGCGATGTATTCCATGTCCTGGTTGAGCTGCGACTTCGACGACACCGGCCCCACGTCGGTGCCCTGCGCCAGCGCGTCGCCCACCTTGATCCTGGCCATGCGCTCCTTCATGGCCGCGATGAACTTCGGGTAGATGCCTTCGGTCACGATCAGGCGGCTGGACGCCGTGCAGCGCTGGCCGGTGGAGTAGAACGCGCTCTGCACGCTCAGCTCCACGGCCTGCGCCAGGTCGGCGTCGTCCAGGACCACCTGCGGGTTCTTGCCGCCCATTTCGAGCTGCACCTTCTTGTGGTTGGTCACGCACTGGATCGCGATGTTGCGGCCCACGCCCACCGAACCCGTGAAGCTGATCGCATGGATGCCGGGGTGCTTGACCAGCGCCTCGCCGATCACGCTGCCGCGGCCCATCACCAGGTTGAACACGCCGGCCGGAATGCCCGAGCGGCTGATGATCTCGCTCAGCGCCCAGGCGCTGCCGGGCACCAGGTCGGCGGGCTTCAGCACCACGCAGTTGCCGAAGGCCAGCGCGGGCGCGATCTTCCACGCCGGAATGGCGTTCGGAAAGTTCCACGGCGTGATCAGGCCGACCACGCCCACCGGCTCGCGCGTGATCTCCACGCCGATGTTCGGGCGCACCGACGGCAGCACCTCGCCCGACAGGCGCAGGCATTCACCCGCGAAGAACTTGAAGATCTGGCCCGCGCGCGTGGCCTCGCCGATGCCTTCGGCCTTGGTCTTGCCCTCTTCGCGCGCCAGCAGCGTGCCCAGCTCTTCCTTGCGCGCGAAGATCTCGGTGCCGATCTTGTCGAGCGCGTCGGAACGCGCCTGGATGCTGCCCGTGGCCCAGGCCGGGAAGGCAGCGTTTGCTGCTGCCACGGCGACATCGACGTCGCTCGCATCGCCTTGGGCGTACTCGCCGACGACGTCTTGCAGGTTGCTCGGGTTGAGGTTTGCAGCGTAGCTGTTGCCCGGCGTCCATTTGCCGCCAATCAGATTGTCGTGATGTTGCATGTCGAAAGGATGGGTGCGGCAAGCAGCCGATGGCATCGGTGCTTGCCGGTGGAGCGAGCGGCCGACAGCACTGCCATCGGTCGCCACTGGGATAAGCGCGCCGCAGTGGCCGGCGCGCGACGAGGATCAGAAGTTGTGCTTCAGCGTGAGGTCGTACAGCGTCGTGCGCGTCAACCGGTCTTGCTTGGCGGAGCCGATGTTGCCGAGGATGGAGGTCCGCTTGCTCAGGAAGTGTTCGTAGCCGACACCAAAGCGGGTGTTCGAGTCCTGCAAGGGGCCGAGCTCGAGCTTGGCGAGTGAGAGCTTGATCACGCCGGGGCCGACGGGAATTCGGCCAGTCAGCGTGGTGTTGCGGTTCTTGTTCCCCGCCACCGTGGCCAACGAGCGAGTCAAGGCCACCCGAATGATGTCGAAGTCATAGGCTGCACCGACCATCGAGAGCTTTTGCTTTTCGTCGGTCTTGTCGATCGCCGCAGCGACGTACCACGGGCCGTTGGTGTATTCGAGGTTGGCGCCCCATGAGTCGTGGCGCAGCTTTTCTCCAGCGGAAACAGCAAGGTTGGCCTGGAAACCGTTCCACAGCGGCGTCTTGTAGCCCACTGTGTTGTTGCTTCGGATGCCGTTGTCCACCGTGTAGTTCGCAAATTGGTGCTTCGGACCCGGCGTGCCTACGCTGTCGAAGCCCCAGGGATCCAGCTTCAGCGCCACCCAGAAGGCAGGGATGTACTCGCGGCCGAGGTAAACCGAGCCAAAAGTTTTGGAGCCGATCTCGACGAAGGAGCGGGCTTGCCAAAAGGGCACCTCAGGCGTTGCGGTATCGGGTTGGAACCGATGCTCCATGGTGAAGCCGCTGTACCACCCACCTCCGAGATCTTCCGTTCCGCGAAACCCCAGCCGGCCGGCGGAACCTTGTTTGAGCTCAGTGCTGTCCCCGAAAGGATTGCCCGCGCGGCCACCGTTGATGGGGGTCGTTCCGCCCTGCTGAATGAAGAGGCCTAAATCGACCCGCCCGTAGATGGTCAACGACGACTGAGAGTGGGCGGGCAGGGCCATCGAGGCCGAAGCAGCGAATGCGCAACCGAGCGCGGTAAACCGAAAGTTCAACGTATGTCTCCTCTAGTTCTGGTTGGCGCGATCTTACATTGAACATTTAATTAAATCCATAATGAAGTATGATTTGGGCATGAACGCGATCAACACCCCCACCTACATGCGCTTGCGAGACCAGGTTCGAGCCGACATCGTTGCTGGCCTGTGGCCTCTCGGTTCGCACGTGACGCTCGCGCAACTCGCTAGCCATTACCAGGTGAGCAACAACCCGGTGCGAGAGGCATTGCTTCAGTTGCAAGGGGAGGGGGTGGTTGCCATGCGGATGAACCGCGGCGCGGTGATTCCCACGGTGGACGCGCGCTACATCGACAACCTGTATCGGGTTCGCGGGGCGATCCAGGCCATGCTGTCTCGAGAGGCTGCGATCAAGGCGACCCCTGAAAACGTCGCGGCCATGAAAAAGCTGGCCGAGACGCAAGTACGGTTGGCCGCCGATGGCGACATTGGCGCCTGCGTGGCCGCCAACCGCGAGCTACATCGCTTGATCGACAGCGTGGCAGACAACCCACTCGCGTTGGAAATGCTCGAAGGGCGCTCCAGCCTGGTCGATGCGTTTCGCCGCAGCCGAGGCTACGGTCCTGGCCGACTAGACCTGGTTCACGAGCAGCACAGAAGCCTGATCGACGCTATCGCTGCCGGCGACGCCGACGGCGCAGCGCGGGCATCGCTCGAACATACCGACTCGTCGCGCCTGGATTTGTTGGCGCTGGCTGCCACGCCCTGACGGCTTCACCCCGCTGGGCCACGGCAGCCTGAAACAAGCGCGGCAGATTTCACAAAAAAGGAGACCATGAAAAACTTCATCCCTCGCATTCGCTGGCGCACGGCGATCGCTTCCGTTGTCTGCACGCTCGCGTGTGGCGTTAACACTGCAGCGCACGCCGAGAAGTTCCCCGACAAGCCGATCACGCTCTATGTCGGCTTCGCTGCCGGCGGTTCCGCAGACTCAATCGCGCGCGCGCTCGCTGACGAGATGAGCAAGTCCCTCGGGCAACGGGTCATCATCGACAACCGCAGCGGCGCATCGGGAAACATCGCCACGCAGCTCGTGTTGGGCAAGGAGGCGGACGGCTATTCGCTGCTGTTCGCGGCCATTCATCTGGCCACCAACCCCGCGCTGGCCGGCGTTAAGTACGACCCCGCAAAGGATCTGACGATGGTTTCACAGATCACAAGCGTGCCGGTGGTGATGCTTGCGTCCAACGCAAGCGGCATCAAATCGCCAGACGAAGTCGATGCCGCTGCCAAGCGGGCGTCCGGCGGTTTGCGCGTGGGTTCAGGGGGCGTGGGCACTTCGTCGCACCTGGCGATGGAGCTGTACAAAAGAGCTCGTGGCACCTCGATGATCCATGTGCCGTACCGAGGCGGCGCTCCGGCCAACCAGGACTTGATGGGCGGGCAGATCGACATGATGTTCGACCTGATGTCCGGCTCTCTCAAGGGAACCGTGGATGCCGAGAAGATCCGTCCGCTCGCGGTGATGCAGAAGGACCGCATTCCTGGCCTGCCTAACGTGAAGAGCGCCGGCGAGCTCGGCTTGCCAACGAGCACGTTTATTCGCAGTTGGCAAGGCATTGCCGTGCGTGCCGGCACCCCGGCTCCTATCGTCGCGCGGCTGCACCAGGCAGTGGTGGCTGCCGCATCGTCGGAAACGTTCAAGCACCGGGCGGAGCAGCTGGGCTCCGAAGTGGTGACCAGCAAGACACCCAAGGATTTTGAAACCCTCTACGCCGCGGAGCTGACGCGCTGGTCAGCGTTGATCAAGGCAGCAGACATCAAGGCTGAATGATGAAGATCAAGGACGTTCGCTGCCACCTAATGCAGGCGCAAGCGCCTGGACATACGGGATGGACCGCGACTGGGAAAAGCGCACTGGCGACAAGCCGTAATTGGCTTTTCGTGACCATCGAAACGGACGAAGGCTTGATTGGTACCGGCGAAGGCTCAGGCTGGCCGCGCGTGGTCGAAACGGCAGTGCGCGATCTGCGCCACCTTCTGGTAGGCGAACCCGCCAGCGACATCGAGCGCCTCTGGCAAAAGATGCGGGTCGCCATGATGGGCCACGGCCAGACGGGTGTGGTCGGTATGGGCGCATTGGCTGCGATCGACACTGCTTTGTGGGACTTGAAAGGCCTGGCGCTCGGCACCTCTGTTGCCAACCTGCTCGGCGGGACCACGCGCGCGAAGATCCCGTACTACGTTCATGCGCCCTCCGTCGAGACCGCCCAAGCCGCGGTTGCCATGGGCGTAAGCGCCATCAAAGTCGGCGGTATCAAGGACGTCGTAGAGCGCGCATTCGCAATCCGTGCGGCCGTGGGCCCAGAGGTCGACATGATGGTTGACCTGCACGGCCCCCCGTGGCTCACCGCCGCCGACGCTGTTGCGATAGGTCGCGCTCTTGAGCCATTGAATCTGCTTTTCCTGGAAGAGCCAGTGGCGCCGGATGACCTGCGCGGCTGGCGCCTCATGCGCGAAAAGCTGGCACTACCGCTCGCGACTGGCGAAAGGCTGTCGAGTCTGACCTGCATGAAGCCGCTGTTGGAGGAGGGCTTGGTTGATGTGCTGCAGCCCGACACAGGCCGCTTCGGCGGTTTGACGCAGATGAAAAAGCTCGCCGGCATGGCGGAAGCCTGGGCCGTGATGGTCGCGCCCCATTCAGGATCCCTAGGGCCGGTGGCAGAAGTCGCGGCCGTTCATCTCCTGTCCGCCATTCCCAATGCATTGATCCTGGAGCGCATGCAGCCGGACTGGAGCGGCAGGGCCGAAGTGCTCCGAACCAACCTGGCTGCCGAAGCCGGCCTCTTGAACGTACCGACGACACCGGGCCTCGGGATCGAGCTCAACACAGAGTTCATCGCGCAACACCCCAGCACCCAGAACACGGCCATCGCCACCGGGGGTTGGAATGCCGGCACTGCTGAAGAGACGACCTACCTGCAGGCGCGTCGCCCACGCTCTTTTCTCACGAAATCTGAACAATGACCGAACTTCATTCCCTCACGCTCGCTCGCCTCGCGAAGACCTCGACGGCGACGTTGACCACCGCCCTGTTCAAGAAGGGCTTCTCCAACACTTTCCTGCAGAACGTCCGGCCGGTGGGGTCAAACACTGTCTCCATGGTCGGTATCGCCTACACCTTGCGCTACATTCCGGCGCGAGAGGACCTGGACCAGATCGAGGCATTCAATGACCGCAAGCACCCCCAGCGTGTGGCCGTGGAAGAGTGCCCGGCCGGACATGTCCTGGTGATGGACAGCCGTGGCGACGCGTCAGCTGCCTCAGCCGGCAACCTGTTGCTCACGCGTCTGCTGCGCCGCGGCGCGGCAGGCGTCGTGACCGACGGGGGCTTTCGTGATTCTCCAGAAATTGCACAGATGGCGATCCCGGCCTACCACCAGAGGCCTTCTGCGCCGACGAACCTGATTCGCCACCACGCCATCGATATCGGATTGCCGATCGCTTGCGGCGGCGTGGGGGTCTATCCTGGCGACGTCATGGTGGGTGATGCCGAAGGCGTCGTGTGCATCCCGCGGCATGTCGCCGACGAGATCGCAGCCATTGCCTATCGTCAGACGATCTATGAAGACTGGGTCCAGACTCGCATCGACGCCGGCGACTCGCTGTTCGGCACTTACCCGCTCACGGATCCCGAGCGGCAAGCCGCGTTCGAAGCATGGCGCGAAGTGAATCAGGCGCGCTATCCGCTGAGCAAGGAGGCCGCCGCGTGATGCGGGAGTGCATCGTCCTGACCGGGGCAGCGGGTAGGCTCGGCCAAGCGCTCCGGCCTTACCTATCGACGCAGTGCGCGGAGCTCCGCCTGGTGGATCGTGCGCCGATGACGGCCGCCAAGCCGAACGAGAAGGTCTTTCAGATCGATCTCAATGACGAAGCATCGCTCGAGCGAGCGGTGCAGGGCGCTTCGGCCGTTGTGCACTTTGCAGGCTACCCTCGTGAGGCCGAGTGGGACGTGCTCCTGCCCGCCAACATCGAGGGCACGATCAAGTTGTGGGATCAGGCACACGCGGCAGGCGTCGATCGCGTCATCTACGCCACGTCCAACCATGCGGTGGGCCTGTATCCTCGCGACACGCCGCTCGCAGAACTAGTGCACCCGCTGCCGGATTCGCGGTACGGCTTGACCAAGGTTTTCATGGAAGCACTGGCCAGCTTGTACGCGATCAAGCACGGCGTGCGCGGGTTCGGCCTGCGCATCGGGCACTGCGCGCAGGAGCCCTCAGATGCGCGAATGCTCTCGCACTGGATTCATCCGGAAGACCTAGCGGCGCTGGTCACCGTGGGCCTTACGGCCAACTACGATAACGAAATTGTTTACGGAGCTTCGGGCAACTCGCGTTCCTGGTGGCCCAATGCACGCGCATTCGAGCTTGGCTACCGGCCGACCCATAGCGCCGATGGTTTTGCTGAACAACTCGAGGCTCGCGTGAGCGACGACCCGGTAGCCGAGCGCTACCAAGGCGGTTCCTTTGCAGCGAGCGAATTTACCAATGCACGCGCCGCGCAGCGCTGAGCAGATTGTTCCGACGGCGCTGCCGCACCCGTCATTGCAGCAGCTCGTCGCCTGGCCGGTGGGCTGCAAGGTCGGCGAGTCGCCTGTCTGGCATCGCAGCGAAGCGGCACTCTATTGGATCGACGTTCGCGCCCCGCATCTTCTGCGTCTGGATCCTCAAACCGGAGAGTTGTCGCGCTGGCAACTGCCCGAAGTAGTCGGCGCGTTGGCGCTCTGTGGCGACTCTCATGCATGGCTGGCATTGCAACACCGACTGGTGCAAATCGATCTGTTGACCGGAAAGTTGCACGAGGTGGCAGTGGTCGACCACGTCGCTGAGAATCGGCTAAACGACGGAAAAGTTTCGCCGAGCGGGCAATGGTTTGTTTTCGGATCGATGGACGATCGCGCCGAAAAGCAAGCGACAGGCGCGCTCTATCGCGCGAGCGCAAACGGCGCAATAGTTCAAATCCACGACGGTTTAGTTGTAGCCAATGGGATCGCTTGGAACCGCGAAGGGACCACGATTTATTTTTCGGACAGTGCCCGCGGCCAGTTGTACATGGCCCCCTGGGACGAAGAATCCGGAGGCATGGGCACTCCGCGCATTCTGGCGTGGCTCGATGAAAAGGCCGGCCGGCCTGACGGAGGTATGGTGGACTCGCAGGGTATCTATTGGTCAGCCGGGGTTTCGGCTGCGGTGTTGAATCGCATCGATCCGGTCGGCCATGTCATTGAACGCATATGTATGCCCTGCCTCGCGCCCACGATGTGCGCCTTCGGTGGACGAGATGCAGGAAGAATCTTCGTGACTTCACTCGTCCGCCCGCAATGGAAGTCACCAGGGCCCATGGAAGGCGCGCTCTTCGAGTTTCGCAGCCCTGTTCCTGGCGTCTGGCCCTCCAGTCTCGGCGATCGGCCCTTGATGCTGTCGTCTTGAAGGCGCGATAGCTTCTCTTGAGCGCGTAGAGCAAGGGTCTGTGTGCAACCGATCGCCGTGCCGCTTGTCGAAGCAGGCGCCCATGCGTGCGCGTTGTCGATCAGGACATCACCTCGTCGCCGATCTGACATTTGCGGGTTCGACGAGATCGCCGCGCGCCGAGTTGGCTGGCACTGCGGTGCCCCCTTCTGGCCTACCTATAACGCGTTGTCGTTTGCACGAAAACCTTGGTCACACTCATTCGGTGCCGCAAATCCGGAGCAGTGGCGGCGAACGGAATGCCGAGCATGATGCAGGACGAGCAGCGCCAGTTCTCGCAATGCAAAGCTCCGAGATTGCCAGACGATCGCACTGATAGCAGTTTGGATTGCGCCCCGCGCGCACTGTGGACCACCGCTCTGCGTGTTTTAGTCCAGGTGTGCGCCGGAAGCGGTGACTGCCTTGCCCCATTTCTCGACCTCGCTCTTCAGGAAGCGACCGAACTCGTCCGGACTTCCACCGCGGGGCGTCGACTCCGACTTTGCGTAGTGATCGAGCACCTGCCTGGAGCGCAGCGCCGCGTTGGCCGCGGTGTTGAGCCGCTCGATGACCCCGGCGGGCGTCTTCGCCGGCACCAGCAGGCCGGCCCACGTCAGGGCTTCGAAGCCGGGCAGGCCTTGCTCCGCGATCGTCGGCACGTCGGGCATGGTGGGAAGGCGCTCGGCGCTGCTCACGCCCAGCAGCCGCACGCGCCCCGATTTGGCGTGAGGCAGGATCGAGGTCGACACGTCGAACGCGAACTGCACCCGGCCGCCAATCAGGTCCGTGACCATCGGGGGCGAGCCCTTGTAGGGCACGTGCAGCATGTCGATGCCGGCTTCCTTCTTGAGCATCTCCATCGCGATGTGCTGCGTCACGCCGTTGCCGCTCGATCCGTAGGCGATCTTGCCGGGCGACGCCTTCGCGTAGGCGATCATTTCCTTCAGGTTCCTGACCGGTGTGTCCACCTGCGTGACCAGGAACATGGGGCTGGAATTCAGCAGCACGACCGGCGCAAAGTCCTTGAGCGGGTCGTAAGGGAGCTTGCGGTACAGGCCCGGGTTGATGGCCAGCGTGCCGGTCGAGCCATACAGCAAGGTATAGCCGTCCGCGGGCGCATTCTTCACGTACTGGTGGGCGATGATGCCGGCCGCGCCGATCTTGTTCTCGACATAGACGGTCTGGTGGAGTTCGTCGCCGAGCTTCACCCCCACCACGCGCGCCCCGACGTCCGAGGCTTGTCCCGGCGGAAAGCCCACGACCATCTGCACGGGGCGGCTTGGGTAGGGCGCTTGCGCGAAGGCACGGGCCGCCAGCAGCGGCGCGGCACCCAGCGTGACGGCGAACGAGCGCCGGCGGATCATGCCGTCCCCGACGCGCAGAGCGCCATGATTTCGTCGAGCGATGCGGCGGTTTCGAGGTTCATTACCTTGTCGATGAGCCGTGCGGCCGTGCGGCTGTCGACGGCGCGCGTCGCGTTGGTCATGAACTTGGCTTGCAGTGCCTCGCTCGACAACGGCACGTCAGGGGTCCCCAGGCTGGCCGCCTTGCGGCAGCGCAGCACGCGGCCGTCCTTCAGGTGGATGACGACTTCACCGGGGAAACGCACCGGAAAGTCGCTGTCGGGGTCGGGCACGCACCAGGTCTTCGCGGCGATGGCCAGCACGTCTTGCGCGTCCAGCGGCTCGTCATGGAAGGCTGCAAGATCGACGCGGCCGCGCGCCAACGCCAGCGCGACGACGTACTGCACGCTGAACAGCGCGCGGTAGGGAATGGTGGGGCGAATGCAGGCCTCGCGCGGCTCCGCCACCATCTTGTGCAGGTCGGGTGTCAGCGGGCATTCGATGCGCTCGATGTCGTCCAACGCGAACTGGCCACGCAGCGCGAGCGCGGCGTCCACGAAGGCGTGGATGAAGTGGCAGCACGGATACGGCTTGAGCGCGATGCCACGCGTTTGCCATGTGTCGCCGAGTGCCGCGGTGGGCAGTTGGTCTCCTTCGGGAATGCGCTGGATGTGCGTTTGGTAGAAGCCGCCCTTGGCGGCCTCGAACACGGTGTTGGGGCCGAGGAAGCCCGCGCGCCCCAGCGCCACTGCCGCCAGCGCGCTGTGGGCCGACCAGCCCGGATGCAGGCGCTTGAGCCACGAGTTGCCGCCGATGAGAATGCCCGAAGCCAGGCTGCCGCACAACCCGAGCGACCACACCAGCGCCTGGTGGTCGGCCTTGTACAGGCGGCCCGCCGCAGCCGCCGCCGCGAAGGTGCCGCAGAGGGCCGTGGGGTGGAAGCCGCGGTTATGGAAGTCCGGCGCGCCCACCGCCGCCAGCCGGCAACCGATTTCCAGCGCCGCGACAAAGGCCAGCAGCACTTCTTCCCCGGTCGCGGCATTGGCTTGCCCCGCCGCCATGGCCGCTGCCATGGCTTGCGCGCTCGCGTGGTAGATCGCGCCGATGTGGGTGTCGTCGAAGTCCAGCGCATGCGCCAGTACGCCGTTGACCAGCGCGGCGGAGGCTGCGGGCAATCGTGTTCCGCTGCCGATCGCGGTGGCATCGTCGCCGCGGCCGAGTTCCTGCGCGCCGCTCAGCACCGTCGCGCCGATGTCGAATTTCGACGAGGCTAGCGCGATGCCGATCACGTCGAGCAGGTGCTCCTTGGCCAGCGCCAGAACGTCGGCGGGAACATCGGCCAGCCGCAGTTCGAGCGCGAAGCGCGCGATCTTCTCGCTTTCCGTAGGGGTGAGGGCCGGTGCTGGCGAGCTCGTGTCGTTCATGTGTGTCTCCGGGAAGGTGTTCAGGTATTCAGGAAAAAAAGAGGCAAGGGCGCTTGGATGGTCGGGACGTCGAGCAGTCGGTCGCTCACGGAATGTCGATCGCCATGAGCGGTGCATGCTGCTGTGCACCGAAGGTGTCGCGCTCGCCGATGCTGCCCTGCGCCCATCCGCGCCGCAGCGTGAACTTGAAGGCCAGCGCGGGCCTGAAGAAGAGCAGGGCCACGATGTCGTCCGATGGCACGCCGTAGAGCCTGCACACGAGGTCGCGCGACAGCACGCCGCTGCGTTCGGCGCGCTCGTAGGCCGCGGCGTCGGGAAACATCACGTCGAACGTGAGTTCGAAGGGGCCGGAGTTCTTGCTGCGGATGACCTGGGCCAGGTCTTTCAGTGCGGTCATGCGCCGACCTCCTCGATGTGCGATGGAAAGAGCTCCAGGGGCGATTCGACTTCCATCAGGTGATAGAGCGAGAAACGGCACACGGGGCCGATCGGATTCTCGGGCGGGTTCAGCGGAATCGCGAAGTTGCCGGCGGTGGCCATCTGGCCCTTGTACGGCATGTGAAGCACACCGATGCGCGCGTTGCTGCAGATCGCGTTGGCCAGCTCTTGCGTGGGCGCGGTGACCTCGCCGAGGATGCCCACCTCGAGCGGAACGAAGTCTTTCTCGGGTTCGAGCGCGCCCATGACGCCGTTCTTGCCGTAGACGTGAAAGTGGATCTGGGCTGCCCCCGACGCGAGTTCGGGGTACACCGCGCCCAAGCGCTTGCGCAGCGCCTCCAGGAAAGGCTCGATCTGCGCGATCAGGATCGGGTCGCGGATGCCGCCGACGAAGATCGTGCGCTGCCCTGCGATGGCAGCGCCCTCGAGCTTCACGAGGTACTTGGGCGACGGGCGGAACACGCTGCCCTTCACGCGCACGGTGCGCTCGTTCAGCGGCACGTAGGTTGCGCCGGTCAGGTCGAGCATGCCGCCCGGACCCGACAGCAGGTCGGGCCGCGTCTTCTCGTACAGCGTGTGGGCCGCCACCGACAGCGGCGTGCAACGCTCGTTCGCGCTCATGGGCTCGAGGTCGAAGCTGTCCTGCCGAACCGTCGCCAGGATCACCTTGCCCTTGGGCTCGGCGCAGTTGGCGCCGCATTCCATGATCTTTCCCATGTGCCAGAAGATGCCCGGGTCTTCGATGCCGTGGAACTGGCAGAACGCGGCGTAGGGCGCGGGGTCGTAGGCACGGCCGGCCACGACCACGTCGATGCCGGGATGCTCGCGCAGCACTTGCAGGATGGGCTCGGAGCCCATCTGCGCCACGATGTGCTCGGAGGTCTCGATGTCCTCGCGGGTCGCGGGCGGCGCCGAAGCGCAGGGCCCGATGCGCCCGGCCTCGTGGCGCTGGAGAACCACGGCCTTGTCGACGTCCGCGTAGATCGCCGCGACCTTCAGGCGCCAGCCTTCCGAGGCGGCGATGCGGCCGATCACCGCGATGGTTTCGTCCACGTGCGCGCGAATGCCGGGGCCGCCGGCCGAGCCGAGCAGCAAAGGGATGCCGCGCTTTCTGCAGCCCTTGAGGATGGTGCGCAGGTCGCGCTCCAAAGCGCTCGCGGCGACGATCATCTTCCCGAGGCCCAGCAGGTAGGGGCCGGGGTCGGTGGAGCCCGCATCGACGATGACGGCATCGGCCCCCGCGTCGATGCCGCGCATGAAGTCGGCTTCGGGAATGCCGTAGCCGAGCATGCCGACCGGCGTGAGTATCTTGATCTCGCGCTTCATGCCGACACCAGTTTCTCGGCCTCGCGCCAGTCGCGCGGCAGCGGCCGCTTCAAGCCCAGCGTGTCGCGCAGCGTGGCGCCGTCGTAGGACTTGCGAAACAGGTTGCGCCGCTGCAGCTCGGGCACGACGAGCCGCACGAAGTCTTCGTAGCTGCCCGGTGTGTGAAGCGCCTGGATCACGAAGCCGTCGCAGGCGCCTTCGAACCACTCCTGCATCTGATCGGCGATCTGCGTGGGCGTGCCGACGAAGTTCGGACCTTCCTTGACCGTGCCCCGGCCCGAGCTCTCGACAAAGTCGCGCACCGAGGGGTTCTTCTTGCCGCTGGCCGCGATGACGCGGTCCCGAAGGCCGTGCCACGACTGGGCGGCCAGTTCTTCGTCGGTGAACGGGAGTTCGTAGGGCCGTGCCGCGAAGTCGACGTTCAGCACTTCGCACAGCAGCGCCAGCCCGTCGATCGGCCGGGCGGTCGAGGCTGCGAGCGCCAGCTTGTCGCGGGCATGCTGCTCCGACTCGCCGACCACGAATTTAACGGCCGGCGCGATCTTGACCTGGTCGGGGTCGCGGCCAGCGTCGGCGATCGCCTTTTTCAACGCTGCGTACTGCTTGCGACCGCCTTCGAGGTTGGGGTAGCTCGCGAACACCAGCTCCGCCCATCGCGCCGCGAAGGCCTGGCCGCGCCCGCTCTGGCCCGCCTGCAGGATCACCGGGTGGCCCTGCTGCGAGCGCGGTACGGGAAGCGGCCCTTTCGACTTGAAGTACTTGCCGCTGTGGTCCAGCCGGTGCACCTTGTCGGGGTCGGCGAAGCGGTCGCTGGCCTTGTCCAGGATGATCGCGTCGTCTTCCCAGCTGTCCCAGTGGCCCATGACGACTTCCATGAATTCGTCGGCACGGTCGTAGCGCGCGTCGTGTTCCATGTGTTCGTCGCGCCCGAAGTTCGCGGCCTCTGAATCGTTGAGCGAGGTGACGACGTTCCATGCGACGCGTCCCTTTGTCATCAGGTCGAGCGTGGCGAACAGGCGCGCGACATGAAAGGGCTCGTAGTAGGTGGTGGAGTAGGTGGCGCCCAGCCCCAGCTTGCTGGTTGCGCAGGCCATGGCCATGAGGATGGTCGAGGGGTCCATCTTCACTGCGCGCACGCCATGCGCCACGGTCTCGCGGTGGCTGTCGCCGTAGATGTCGGGCATGGCCAGGCGGTCGTCGAAGAAGGCCATGTCGAACAGGCCGTCTTCCAGCGTGCGTGCGATGCGCTGGTAGTACTCCGGCGTCATGAAGTCGCTCATGCTCGCGGGGTGGCGCCACGAGCCGACGTAGTTGGTGCAGTTCTGCGCCTGCAGGAAGGCGATCAGGCTCATCTGGCGCGGGGGTGCTGTGGTTTTCATGGAAGTTGTCCTTGGTCGGGTGGAGTGGAGGTGTTCTTCAGTCGATGCGGGCGCCGGAGGCGACCACGGCCTTGCCCCAGCGCGCGTGCTGCTGCGCGAGGTAGCTCTGGAACTGCGCGGAGGAGCCGCCGAGTGCATAGCTGCCGGTGGAAACGAACTGCTCGAGCACGGCCGGGTCCTTCAGCGCGGTATTGACCGCGGCGTTCAGCCGCTGCACCACGGCGCCCGGCGTGCCCTTGGGCGCCAGGATGGCCGACCATGGCATCGCCTCGAAACCGGCCAGGCCCTGCTCGGCCAGCGTGGGCAGTTCCGGCGCCGCCTCGAAGCGCTTGAGGGTGGCAATGCCCAGCAGCTTGATGCGGCGGCCCTTGACCATCGGCAGCACCGCGCCCGCCGTGTCGAAAGCCACGTTGACCTGCCCGCCGATCACGTCCGTGATCATCGGCGGCGAGCCCTTGTAAGGCACGTGCAGGAGGTCGATGCCGGCCTCCTTCTTGAGCATTTCCATCGCGATGTGGCCGGTGGTGCCGTTGCCGCTGGAGCCGTAGCTCACCTTGCCGGGCAGTGATTTCGCCAGCGCGATCAGTTGCTTGAGGTCGTTGACGGGCGAATCCACGGCCGTGAACAACACCAGCGGCGAGGCCGAGACCGAGGCCACGGGCTCGAAGTCCTTGAGCGGGTCGTAGGGCAGCTTCTGGTACAGCCAAGGGTTGATTGCCAGCGTACCGGTGGAGCCCATCAGCAAGGTGTAGCCGTCGGCCGTCGCGTTCTTGACGGCCTCGTGCGAAATGATGCCGGCCGCACCGGGGCGGTTGTCGACGTAGACGGCCTGCTTGAGCGTCTCCGACATGCTTTGCGCGATGCGGCGCGCGCTGGTGTCGGTGCTCTGGCCCGCGGGAAAACCCACGATCAGCTTGATGGCGCGGTCGGGGTAGTCGCCGGCGAGCGCGGTGCCGTGGAACGACGCCAGCGAAGCCACGGAAGAGGCCGCGAGCGCGGAGAGGCAGAAATTCCTGCGGTCGATCATGGTCTTGTCTCCAACTTTTATTGCCACCCCGTCGTGCGGGGCATGCGGCAATTGTTGAGGTCGACAGCCTCTCGAACAAATCGAGAACCACGATACACTTATAAATTAGCTCGATAGATCAGGCCCCGCCCGCATGGCTTCTCCTTCCTCCGCCTCGATGGCGCAAATCCCCTCCGCGATCGGTCTGGACCTCATCGAGCTTGAGACCTTCGTGGTCGTGGCGAGCGCCCGCAGCTTCAGCGCGGCGGCGCAGCAGCTGCATGTGACGCAGCCCACCGTGACGGGGCGCATCAACCGGCTCGAAGCTTCGCTGGGCGCACAGCTGCTGCGGCGCACGACCCGCAAGGTGGAGACCACCGACGCGGGCGAAGCGCTATTGCGCGAGGCCGTCAAGACTCTCGAAGGCCTGGCGCGCCTGGTGGAGGGTTTTCGCAAGAAGGCACGCAACGCGCGCCAGCGCGTGGTGGTGGCGGCCACGCCGACCATCGCGGCGCTTCGCCTGCCACCCATCATCCAGGCCTATGGCGAGCGGTACCCCGATGTCGAGGTCGAGCTGCTGGACCTGCAGTACGCGAACGTGCTCGCCGCGATCGACGACGGCCATGCCGACGTCGCGGTGCTCGCACTCGAAGGCCGCGACAAGCGCTATCGCTTTGTTCCGCTCTGGCAGGACGACATGCTGCTCGTCGCGCCCCGCGGCCATGCGCTTGCCCGGCGCAGGAGCGTAGGCCCCGAAGACCTGGCGTCGATTGCGCTCATGGTGGTCGACCAGTACCAGGGCGTGCGCGCGCGCATCGCCGATGCGCTTCAGGCGCGGGGACTGAAGCTGCCTGCGTCGAAGGTCGTGGGCAACCTCAATACCCTGCTCGGCATGCTGGACGCGGGCATGGGCGTGACGCTGCTGCCGAGGTCTGTATCGCAACGCGGCAGCGTGGCCAAGCACGCGCACATCGAGATCGAGGGGGTCGACATGACGCGTCACTTCGGCGTGGTGACTGCCCGCACGGCCCAGCTCAGTCCGGCCACGCAGAGCTTCATCCGGTTCGTGAGGCAGGCGGACATGCATCCGCGCAGTTGAGCGGCAGGCCCGGACAAGAGTTTTTGGGCTTTGGCTTTGGCCCTCGATCTATCGAGCCAAATTATCAATTCATCGCAATACTCGAATTGTTGATGGCATCCGCGGTTCCTAGACTCCAGCGCATTGAAATGCATATGGAGACAACCTCATGGAAGCGATCGCATCCTTCGAAGCCCGGCAGTTGCGCGATGTTCTGGGCACCTTCGTCACAGGGGTGACGGTGGTCACCACGCGCGATGCATCGGGTGTCGCGCACGGCGTCACCGCCAACTCGTTCAGTTCGGTTTCGCTCGATCCGCCGCTGGTCCTCTGGAGCCAGTCGTTGTCATCCAGGAGCTACGAGGCGTTCCACGGCAGCGATCATTTTGCGGTCAACATCCTTGCCGACGACCAGATCGACGTGTCGAACCATTTCGCGAAGTCGCGTGACGACAAGTTCAGCGGCATGGCGCACACCAGCGGCGTGGGTGGCGTGCCGGTGCTGGACGGCGCGGCGGCGCACCTCGAATGCGTGAAGGTCGCCGAATACCCGGGCGGCGACCATGTCGTGTACATCGGCCGCGTGGCACGCATCGCGCAATCGGGCCAGCGCCCGCTGGCCTTTGGCAGCGGCAAGTACATGGTGGCCTACGCGCACGACCTCGGGCCCACGGCATTGCGGTTGGGCACGTCCAAGCCGGCGGATCTGCGAGCGATCCGGCTCGCCGTCGATGAAATGCCCGGCATTGCAACGGCGCTCGGCGAGCACACGCTGTGCCTGTCGGTGTGGGGCAACCACGGGCCGACGGCCATCCACTGGGAGCCGTCGCGCCAGCCGGTCAGCGAGCAACTTCGCCCCGGTCTCGTGATGAGCATCACGCGGTCTGCAACGGGCCGCGCATTCGCGGCGTTCCTGCCGGAAGCGATGACCAGCCGCCTGGTGGAAGAGGATCTGCGCGTATCGACTGCCGCGCGGGAGACGACCGAAGAGCGTCGAGCGGCGTTCGATGACACCATGCGGCTGGTGCGCGAGCGCGGCATCGCCACCGCCGTCGGCGCGTCGCCCTCGCCGATTCACCAGATCGCCGTCAATGCCTTCAGCGCGCCTGTCGTGGATGCCGACGGCCAGATGGTCATGGCGCTTTCGGTGACCTCGTGCGCGGGCCGCCTGGGCGCCGAATGGGATGGCGAGGTGCCGCGCGGCCTGGCCGTCGCGGCGAACCGAATTTCCACAATGCTTGCAGTCAGCCGCGCCGAGGTGGCGGCATGAAGGCGCAAGCAGTTGGGCCAGGCGACGGCGGCCTGCGCGAGTTTTTCCCCAAGCGCGACCTGGCACCCGGCGGCATGGTCTTCGACGATGTGGAGACTGCCGTGCGGGCTATGTCCCGCGGCGAATTCGTGCTGGTCGTCGACGACGAGCACCGCGAGAACGAGGGCGACCTCATCATCGCGGCGATGCCGTGACGTCGGCGCATCTCGCGTTCATGGTGCGCTACACGAGCGGCATCGTCTGCGTGGCGCTGCCGGCGGACGTGCTCGATCGACTGGCGCTGCCATTGATGGTTCGCGACAACGAGGAGTCGCACCGGACCGCGTTCACGGTGAGCGTCGACTGCCGTCGTGAAACCACCACCGGCGTCTCCGCTTCGGATGCCAATAAATGTTAGCGGCACAACCCCGGGCCATCGTTCGATTGGAGATTGGCATCATCCCGACTGCTTTTGGCCAATTTTCCGACGGTTACGCGACCGGATAGAGTCGGCCAAGCGCCGTCATTTGTCGCCCGACCCCGGTTTCTCGCACGGTGCAAATCGCAGCGACGGCCCAAGGTTTCTCTGAGAGGAGGGCAGCTTCAGCCTTGGGCCGCAGGCCTTTCAGTGTTCACCCGTGCCGCAGGAAATGGTGGGCGTCGCAAACCTCCGTCGGCTTGTCGGTGAAGCTCGGCAGGCGAAAATACACCACGTGCCTCGTGAACGACGATCTACGATGCGGCGACATGGCGTGTTCAAGCCGATGGTCCATCAACGTGACGGTGCCCGCTGGGCCACTTAGCGCTTTCGGAGTGCCCGTTGACTCATGCCTTCTGATGGCCTCTCTGACAGCATCCGGGCTCAGTGGCCGCTCAATACTGTCGAACCTGGCCTGCGTCGCTCGATGCGTCCCCGGCCAAACGAGGAGATTCCCCGCAGCCTCGGACGGCACGTCGACGAGGTTGATCCCCACCAGAAGGCCAGACCAAGCGAGTTCGCCGTAGGCGCCGTCCACATGCCGATTCAAGTTTCAGCTGCCATAGCCCTCGAAGAGAGAGGACAGTTGGCACAAAGACCCGAAGGTGGCCGGACGCACCAGAAGCTCGACGAGGGTCTCCTGGAGCGGTGTCACACGAGGTAGGGCTGGGACAAGGAAGCTTCCATTGTTTAGCCAGCGACTCGACGGCACACGCGGATCGCGGTATCGGCCTCGGCGAGCTGATGCACCTCGTCGACCCAGTCCGCAAGCTCGATTGGAGGTGCAAAATTGAGTGTAGCCAACATCGATGAAATCGGACGCGTATTGATTCATGTAGCTTTTGCGGACTCAGTTAAAACAAGCTTCGATTTTGCCAAGCGAGTTGGATGTGTGCTGTTCGTTCGTGGTTGCAGTCATGCGGCCGACCTTCCCCACTATGCGGGCGATAGGGTTTCCGTGGCAGCCCGGCGTTCGGGGGCAGCGAGTGAATGAATCAGAATCGCAGGGCAGGCAAGCCGGAGGTTAAGAACGAGTAGGACGGTGCAAAGCGTCGTGACACCTGCATCACCCCGAGGCGCGGCGGCATCTCGGCCAGTGTCCGCTTTCGTGCAGCTGCAACTTCCGCAGTGGGCCCGATGCGGTCTCTCGCGATGCGCGAGCGTGAGGGACTGCTTTGCAGCGGTTGCCGTCTGTCGTGGCATGCGGCCCGGCTCACGCTCTGTACACCAAATTGGTCAACGGCTCACTGGTTGACCTACGTTCACCGATGGCTGCTGTCGATGGTGGAGTAGCCGTCCAAGCATTCAGCTTGCCGCCGACGCAGCCCGGCCGGCGAGCCGCGAACCTTTGCAGTTGAGGCGTTAAGCTACGGTTAGTTGCAAATCGAAAATGGCAGGAGGGCCACGCATGAGTAGCGAATATCTGATGAGATTCCTCGAAATTGGCGCCATCGATCTGAAAGGCGATGACACCAAACTCGAAAAGCTGCGCGCTACAGCGAAAGACCTTTCCGCGGTCTTGAAGAAGGCCCCTGCCAAGACGGTCCGCTTCACCATGGCAGCCGCTGACCCTGGCATCGCATCGGACGATCCGACCATCCAAGAGGCGATGACGGCGCTGCGCGAGCAGTGGGAGACCGTGTCCAACGCGTACGCCCGTCCTCCCGTGGCCATCCTGCGAGCAATCCTCCTCGATGCAATCGTCCTGGCCGCCCGGTTGGATGATGCAATCTCGGTTGCGTTCGTCAACACGGCGCGCAACGCTCTCGCACAGGCAGAGACCTCTGGCGAGGAAGAGGTCTGGCGCGAGGCGGTTGGCGAGATTGAAACCAAGGTCGATGCCCGCGCTGAGGAGGAATGGGCTACGCCGGGGATGATTACGATTGACCCGCTGCAGTACGCCCCGCCCGCGGTGGCCGCGCAGAAGGTCAAGTGGCCAACCGTAGACCGAGTGGCGCTTGAGACATCAATACATCGTTCTGCAGGCCCTTGGGCCGGAAATCCGGGCAACCAGTATGCGCCTCATAACCAACCGCAACAGTGGGCCGCTTCATTCGCGGAGAAGATGAGCGCTGTCATCGGTAGCGAGCTGGATGCTATGGCTAAGGGACTTACGCCCACTCCTGTCGACCTTGCAGGGCCATTCACAGCGCTGGCAACCGCAGTTGCCAACCACGTCGAGAAGGCGCTCGAAAGCTTTAGCGGAGCAACGGCCGGCTTGCAGCGCCGCACCAACCTCCTCTGGTGGAAGGAAGCCCTCTACTCGCCCAGTGCCCACGAGAGTTATCTCGATCTTCCTCCCTATGAGGCGGCGGCCCTGATGGCGCTGGACCTTCATGAGCAGGTTCCGACCTACTCCCCGGCGAGCGTATCGTCGTTCCTCAAGGAAACCATCCGCTGCCTGCCTATAGACCCAATTGCTGCCGAAAGCGGCAAGCAGGAAGTCGCCGCGCTGGTTCAAGACGCGCGAACCACCGCATTCATGCAGCCGTTCCGCAACCTCGCGGCGCAATACGTGCAAGCAGCGGAAGGACGTGGCCCTCTGCTGTCCGTGATTGGTCACCCGCAGAACCCTGGAACCATCGACGCCGGGCAGCTCCGTCCGCTTGTCGGCATCGATGCAACTGCAAAGATGACGCCCGCCGAGTGGGGCACCTACCTTTTCCGAGAACTTCAAAGCGCGCGAGCGACCAACGTCGGCGTCAAGCGTTCGAAGCGGAAGTAGGTCGCCATGGACCGCTGTCCGCACCCCAAATGCTCCGCTGACGACAACATCACATGTTCCCTGGGTCACATCAAGCTCGCAAATTGCCCTGAGTGGAAGAAGGTCGTCCCAACGTCCACGACCGCGCAACCTAATCCAGACGAACTGGCCGTGCCGTGGAGCGGCTCCGCCCTTGGCGAGTCCGACCTCAACTTCATCAGTGGCAGGGGCAAGCCCATAACCGTTGGAATCGTGGGTCCGGAAAGCTCAGGAAAAACCACGGTGCTGGCCGCGTTCTATCTGTTGCTCAGTCGTGGCAACCTGACGTGCGAAGACAGCCTCTTCAGCAACTCGTACACGCTGGCTGGTTGGGAGGCTGTCGCCAATAACCTTCGCTGGAAACCTGGCCAACAAGCCCCTCACTTCCCACCGCATACCACCAGCCGGGCCGCGCGCGCACCGGGCATGCTCCACCTGGCCTTCCGTCGCCAGGATGGAGCGCTGCGCGATCTGCTTTTCGCTGACGCCCCTGGAGAGTGGTTCCAGAAGTGGTCCATCAATCGGCAGTCTTCGGAAGCCGAAGGCGCCCGCTGGATTGCCAAGCATGCTGACGTCACCTTGCTGATTGCCGACCGACAAGCATTCGCTGGGCCCGCGAAGGGCACTGCCAGAAACGAGTTCTTGCTACTGGCTCAGCGTGCGGTCGCTGAATCACAAGGCCGGCGCTTGGCTCTTATTTGGACCAAAGGCGATGTGGAAGTGGCGCCAGCGATGGAGGCGCAAATCAGGAAGTCATTGGGCTCCACTGCATCCAATGTGCCCGAGTTTACGGTCAGCGTTTTTAAACGCGGCGAGGTCGAGGCCGCAGAAGGCTTTCAGAAGCTGTTTAACTGGATCCTTGAGACCAAGCGCCCAGGCGTGCAGCTGCCCACATCGGAAGTAGCCGGCCACGACCTGCTGTTCCGCTACGGTAGGAGATAACCGGTGTCCGCTCAACACAGCATCCTTTTGGTCGGCGAATCGAATGTCGGCAAGACACACTACGGCGCGCAGTTCTTGAAGCGACTGATGGTCGAGTCATGCGCGCTCAAGCGCAACGGCGCCGCGTCCAACCTGGAAGCCTTCACCACTGCGCTCAGCTGCTTGGCTGACGGTAAGGCGACCGACCACACTCCCGCCAGCACCTACGTCGAGAGCGTCTGGCCCATCAAGGACGATGCCGGTCGCACTGCGGAACTCGTATGGCCGGACTACGGCGGCGAGCAGGTGCGCAACCTTGTGAAGCAGCGGCGTATTCCCGCTGCGTGGCGTGAGCGCGTCCTGGCCGCCACGGATTGGGTGGTGCTGCTTCGCTTGCACTCGCTGCGTGCGGAGGACGACCTGTTCTCCCGGCCGCTGCATGCTTTCGCCGGCTCTGAGACCAAAGAGGTCACCGAGTACGAGTCGTCAGACCAGGCCCGGACGATCGAACTCCTGCAGATGCTGCTCTACATCGCCCAGCTGAACCTGGACCGCAAACTGCGCAAACCTCGCCTGACGGTGTTGCTGAGCTGCTGGGACGAGCTCGAAACCAGCGCGCTGCCGGATAAGTTGCTTGCAGAAACGCTGCCGATGTTCTGGTCGTTCGTCCGGAGCAACTGGGAATCTCCCACGGTCATGGGTCTGTCGGCCCTGGAGAAGGCGCTCAGCAAGACCGAGTCTAATGAGGAGTACGCGATTCGCGGCCCGGAGGAGTTCGGCTTCGTCATCTTGCCTGATGGCAAGAAGGATAAGGACATTACGCTGCCTATCGAGCGGCTGATGGCCGAACCGGCCTGAGCGCATATGCAAGTCGAGCAGGCCGTCTACGGACAGGTTAGCGAGCGTGGGCATGGCTTGCGGGATTCGAGCGACAAATCTCGGCTTGCGGCGGAAATCTATGGCCGACTGGACCTGCCCGACGGCGTGCCGGGTGGGGTGCAGGGGTGGTCCCCGTTCGTCCGGGGCTTCCCCGTTGGCGACCACTATGTGATTGCCAAGACGTTCCTGGACCCGAGCGCATCCCGCGGCGGCATGGTCCTGTCTCACGCGCTCATAGTGAGCTTGAACGACGTCTGCGACCTCGGTAGCCTAGCCCCGCTGTTCGGGCTTCTGGCAACGGCCGTAAACCAGTTCCCGATTTCGATCACGACTTTCGACCTTCAACTTGCTGGAATTCATGAGCCGTATGCACCGAACTTGGTCGGAGCGGCCAACGCGCTGGCGACGCAGCAGCTGCCGGTCGTCAGCGTAGGCGTGCCAGGATTTGAGGGGCTAGTCGATGCGCTGTGGCAGAACCTCAGCCCCGAGATGCGTCGCTCTTTTGCGTTTCGACTGAGCTTTGGGCCTACCGACCTGGTGGAGCAGCCGCTGCCCACAATCGTCTGCACGCCTGAGCAGCTTCGCGCTCGCTGGCCAAAGCATGCCGTGGTCAATCCGGATGACGTCGTGCCGGCGTCGGCTGTGGCTACGGTGCTTTGTGGTCAACGGCCGCTCGCCCCCTTGGTGGTGCTTGCCGCTGACCTCGGGGTGACGCTAGCAGCGGTCAAGGATTTGAGCCGTCTTGAGAGGCTACACACCCTGCTTGAGGGCAAGGGCGATTTCGATGACCATCTTGCGGCGGTTCGCATGGTCGATGGTCTCTCCCCGGACCCGAGGGTAGGCGTTGCCACCAAAAGCGCGCTCCTGATCAGGCTTGCAGGACTCGTCCCTGCTGCCAGCGCGAGCCAGCTGCTCGTCTTGAGGAATTTGCTCTTGGCCGGGTTCTCGCAGGCCGAGCAGTTCTGGTCAGTGGTCGAGCTTGCCGTGGCCAAGCTGAAGTTCGAGCCGGCCCAAGATGCCGAGCTCGGTGAACTCGCACAAGCCGCTGGAGAAGAGGAGCTTGCGTTCGAACCGTGGCGGGCCGCTGCCACTACGGGGCTGCTGGTCGCGTCACGCAAGGACGGTGCGCCAATCTACAAAGCGGTCTGGCGGTGGGCCGAGAGCAACTCGCCCGCGTTTTCTGCGGTCGTGGATGCCCTGCCGACTGAGCGCGCCTTTGAGCAGCGCCTTGCTGCTGCTGTGCCCAAGAAGCTCCAGGTCTCCAAGCCGGAGCAGTTGCTCGCACCTGTGTTGAAGAAGCGCTGGCTGGTGGCCTATGGCACCGTTCTAGCGGCGACGCTGGCACCGCGTGACGCGGCGTGCCAGCAGCTCAAGGTCGACAAGGCCGCGGACCATTCCGAAGGCTTGAAGGCTGCGCTTGGCCACGCGACCGCTGCGCAGGTGCTGGAGTGCGCGGTCAGCGAGAAAGATTCGCGCTTGGTGGGCATAGCTGCGGACATGGCGGTTTCTGACCCCGAAGTGCTCTCGGGCATCCGTGGCCAAGACATCTCCGCGCAACAGGTCTGGGCCACTGCAATCAAGAAGAAGTCCTCGCTGTGGAATGCACCTAAGAAGCCCGCTGATGTTCGAGACACCGTCTTGGAGCAGCTCGTCGACGGGCATGCAGCCGAGCCGAGCCTGCTCGAAGCCTTGGCGCACACACCGCTTGCGGATGTCTGTTCGTTCCCGAGACGAGCTGAACTTTGGCATCGGCTGCCCCAACGAAATGCGTACCTGCAGGCAACAGCTGTCGGATGGCTGGAACAGGCTGGGGCCATTGGCAAAGCTACAGCGCCCGAAGGCGCGCTCGAGCGAGCCATCGTTGCGAGCCCCGAGCTGCAAGCTATCCTTGGTAGGCCGTCTGTGTCAGTCGACGCAAGCCTTTCGATCGTCGCCGCGCTGGCGTCGTTCTCTGAGTCGATGTTCACCAGATGGCTCGAAACGATGCTGCGGGGCATGAATGTGCTTTCCACCTCTTCCTCGGAGCGGTTGGGGACGCTTGTTGCGTCCCAGCGCTGGGACCGCGCTGCGAATACTCTCGCCGACTTTTATTCGACGCGTCGGCGCGCTGACCTTTTGCCGGCGCTCCGTGCGTGTTCCGGGTTGCTGGGTATATTTACCCGCTGGCGGCTGGGGGTGTTTGCTCCGACGGTCACTGAAAAATGGGCCGCTCTGGAAGATGCAGCTTGCGATCTTTACCCCGCCGGCCCTGATGACGAGCAGCTCTGGTCACGGGCAGGAGGAAAAAAGTCAGACCTCCCTGGAGGATTCCAGAGCGGCGCCGCCCGTTGGCATGCGGCGCTGAGTTCAGTTCGATTCGGCGGCCGACCTAAAGCGCGAGAGCTTCTTTTCCACATGCTGAAGGACTTCCCCGACAACGAGCAGTTGCGGCTCTACGCCAGCGACACCGACATCGTGGGCTATCGGTGACCCGCGTATCACAACCCATTTCAGTCATGACTTCGCCTAGCTACCACCAAGGACATGCGCTGCTGGTCGGCGTATCTAAGTACCAACACATCTCATCCCTGCCGAGCGCGATCCTGAACGACGTGATGGACATCGCCGCGACGCTGTCGTCGGCTGACTACTGCGGCTATGCGCAGGACAACGTCGTGTCGCTGCTCAATGCCGATGCCACGCGACAAACGGTATTAAATGGTCTGGGCGCTCTGGCCGCCCGCGCCGGGGAAGATGACACCGTCTGCGTGTACTTCTCTGGCCACGGAGCAGTTCTGCCAAGCGCCGGTGGCGATGACAGTGCGCTGCTCACCGTGGACAGCGACCTTGCCGACCTCGCAGCCACCGCCATCAGTTCCGGCGACCTGGCGGCCGCACTTGGCCAAATCAAGGCAAAGCGCGTCCTTGTTTTCATCGACTCCTGCCACGCGGGCGGCGCCATCCTTTCCAAGGGCCTGACGGACGGCCAAGGCCACGAGTTCAAGTCTGGCTACAGCCCAAGCGCTTTCGCGAAGCTCGCGGTCGGTACAGGGCGAGCCTTGATGGCATCGTGTCGCGCCGATGAGGAGTCCGGGGTCTTCACGGGAGCGAGGAACAGCATATTCACCACGGCGTTGCTTGCAGGGCTAAAGGGCGCCGCGGACAAAGACAACAGCGGAGTCATCAAGGTCTTCGACCTGTTCGAGTACGTAGCAGAAGAGGTTCCTAAGGCTGTCTCGGACGACCAGCATCCCGTCTTCAAGGCTGACAACGTTGAGCAGAACTTCCCGATCGCGTTGAGTCGCGGCGGGAGGAAAACACCTGTCAGCGCTTCCGCGCCGTCAATGCATGTCGATGCTGACCGTTGGAGCCAGCTGGAGCAGTGCCTCATCGAACTCTTCCCAACCGGGCCGCGTGAACAAGAGTTGTGGACGCGGGCCGGTGGTAACCTTTCGAAGCTTCAGCTCCATGGGGCGGGTCAAGCCATGTGGCATTCGGCGCTGCGGACCCTCAAGCAAGGCGGAGGCGGCAAGAACATTAGCTTTGGCTCTCTCGTAGCGGCGGCGAAGGAAGATTTCCCGAATCACCAGCCGCTGACAGCGCTGTAGGACCATCGTTGAGCACAGCCGACGAGGGGCTGACATTAGCAGAACTCTAATTCCGCTCAGGGTGACATGATTCTGCCGCGACACGAAGAAGCTGCCATTCAGACGTGTTAGCGGCCGGCGATGCTCAATGGCTGGTGTTGGCGGATGCAGCCGCCCAAGTCCGGATGCGCGAACGACTCACATCAGTCTAGAGCGGTCAGCCGTTTTCGGACGCTGAACGACTGGTTGGCCGACTGTTGTCGAAGCTGGGCCGATGCTACTAGAGCCGAAGCACACATTTAGTACTAAACCCGAGTCGCGACGGCGGTGGCGAATGCCAGCGCGTCACTGGCAAGCAAGACCTTCAATATGCTCTGAGAACGCAGCCCTCTAAAGGCAAGCAGCGCAAGCGTGAGTCTAACGAGTACGAGAAAGACACTTCCTGCATACGCCGCAAGGTAATAGTCCGACGAAGGCCGTCCTTGCCTGATGCAAGGGACGCTGGAAGCATCTGACCCGAATCGCAGACCCGCTTGGAGGTGTGCGCTAAATGGAGATGGTGCACACCATGAAGAGTGAGCAAGGCGCAGGCAAGGCCAGCCGGCGTCATCACGACCGGGCGTTCAAGCTGGAGTTGGTGCGACAGAGCCTGGAGCCGGGTGCGTCCGTATCGGCAATCGCGCTGCACGGCGGCGTCAACGCCAACATGCTGTTCAAGTGGCGCAGGGAACATCTTCGGACTGAAGGCAGCACGGCGGCGGCTTTACTGTTGCCGGTGACGGTCGCGCCGGTGGGCGAGGTCATGACGATTCCCGCGTCAGGCGAGCGCGCTGTGGCGCCACCGAGGTCGCCCCCGCGCGGTGGCGTTATTGAGTTGGAGTTCGCTGGCACCCAATTGCGCTTGCGCGGGGCTGTCGACGAAAGCAGCCTTCGCAGTGTCCTGCGCGCGCTGCGACAGAGCGAATGATCGGCCCGCGCGCTGGCACTCGGGTCTGGCTGGCAGCTGGTGTGACGGACATGCGCTGCGGCATGGACACGCTAGCGGCGAAGGTACAGACCGCGCTCGCCGAGGACCCGTACTGCGGTCATGTGTTCGTCTTCCGTGGTCGCCGAGGCGATCTCGTCAAGCTGCTGTGGAGTGACGGCGATGGCATGTGCCTGCTGGCCAAGCGGCTGGAGCGTGGCCGCTTCATCTGGCCGCAGGCCGAGTCGGGCTCGATCTCGCTGAGCGCTGCCCAGCTGTCGATGCTGCTCGAAGGCATCGACTGGCGCCGACCCGAGCGCACCTGGCAGCCGCGCGCGGCGGCATAGTTGGTCGTGTGCAGTTGACAGGGCAACTCCCGCTGTAAGGATGGGTGGCGACAGGCACAGTCGCACCCCATGACCTCCGAGGAACTGCTGGTTGCCAACGCCGCTCTGAGCGGCGAGGTACAGCGCTCGCAAGAGGCGTTGAAGATTGCGCTGCTGACCGTCGAGAAGCTCAAGGTCGAGGTGGCTTACCTGCGGCGCATGAAGTACGGTCGCTCCAGCGAACAGCTCGAGCACGCGCAGCTTGAGCTCGTGGGCGGCCAGCTCGCGCAGCCGGCTGGGACGCCAACGACACATGCCGAGGGCACCAACACCGAAGACGGTGTGCACCCTTCCAATGTCACGTCCATCGAGCAAGGCCGCAAGAAGCGCCAAGCACGCCAGCGCACCGGCGTGCGGGATTTGCCGGATCACCTGCCGCGACGCATCGTGATGCACATGCCGCACAGCGGTTGCAGCTGCGAAGCCTGTGGTCGCGACCTGCGCGAGATCGGCCAGGACATCTCGGAAGTGCTCGACTACGAGCCGGGCTGCTTCCATGTCGTGCGCCACGTTCGCCCGAAGCTCGCCTGCGCGAGCTGCAGCACGATCACGCAGATGCCCGCGCCGAGCCGCCCCATTGATCGCTGTCTGGCCGGCACCGGCCTGCTGACGCACGTGCTGGTGAGCAAGTATTGCGACCACACGCCCTTGTATCGCCTGTGCCAGATCTACGCCCGTGAAGGCGTGGAACTGCAGCGCTCGACCTTGGCAGACTGGGTGGCGCAGGCAGCACGCCTGCTGAGCCCGCTGGCCGAAGCGATCGGGCGCTATGTGTTGGCGGCCGACAAGATCCACGGCGATGACACACCGATCCGCGTGCTCGGCGGCACGGGCGCTAAAGCTCGCACTGGACGCCTGTGGGTGTATGTGCGGGATGACCGGCCCAGCGGCGATGCGGCGGCGCCGGCGGTGTGGTTCCAATACTCAGCGAATCGCAAGGGAGAACACCCTGTGCGCCACCTGCGGCACTTCAGGGGAATCCTGCAAGCAGATGCCTTCGCTGGCTACCACCCGTTATACGAAGATGGGGGGGTGAACGAAGCTGGCTGTTGGAGCCATGCACGACGCAAGCTGTGGGACATCCACGAGCGCCAGCACAAGCTCGGCGGAACGTTGGCGCATCAGGCGCTGCAGCGCATTGGCGAAATCTTCGCAGTAGAAGCGGAGATCCGAGGCAAGCCGCCGCACGAGCGGATGCAAGTTCGCCAGGCACGCACCGCGGCGGTGCTGAGCGAGCTGAAGGAATGGTTCAACACAGCGCTGTCGCAGGTCTCGGCGAAGTCGCCGATGGCATTGGCGATCGGGTACTCGCTGAGCAACTGGACCGCGCTGACGCGCTTCGTCGACGACGGTCGGATCGAAGCGCATAACAACGCCGCTGAGCGGGCGTTGCGAGGCGTCGCGATCGGGCGCAAGAACTACCTGCACCTCGGCTCTGACGCCGGTGGGCAAAGCGCTGCGGTGATTTACACCTTGACCGGCTCGGCCAAGCTCTGCGGCATGGATCCGCAGGCGTACCTGCGCTACGTACTCGACCGCATCGCAGACCACCCCATCAATCGCATCGACGAGCTACTGCCGTGGGCAGTCGCCGGCGAGTTCTCGAGGGCTGCTGCGACATCCTCGCAAGCGACTGACAAGCTCGCGGCTTGAGCACACCGCCGCTGGCAAAATCGTCAGGATGCGTGTCAAGCAGATCGAAGATCTCCCCATGGCGACCAGCGCCGAGCTGTACCAGCTCAGTTGGGTCATCGAGCAACTCATGGCCGACCCGAGGCGCATCGTGCAGGCGCGCTCGCAGCTGCACATGGGTCAACTGGTGAAGTATTGGGACTGGGGCACTGGCAAGCTGCGCGAGGCTCGCATCGCGGCGATGAAGGACCGGCAGGTCACACTGCTTGATGAGCAAAGCAAACAACGCTTCAGCGTGCTGTATGCGGCCGTCGTGCCGGTGGATGAGCAGCAAGGGGCCACCGCACCGGCGCCTGCGGCACCGTTGAGGCCGCCGCCGGAGATTCATCACAAGCAGGACTTCCACGTCGGCCAGCGTGTGAGCTTCACCGACCAAAGCCTGAAGCGACACGTCGGAGAAATCGTTCGGCTCAACCAGCGCACAGCAACGGTTCACTGCGACGGGCGTGCATGGCGCGTGGCGTTCGCTCTGCTTCAACACGTCACCGACATCACGACCTGAACCGTCACGCCGTCAACAACGGCTTCGACCGGACTATTACGAACCAAGTGCGAGCGCCGACGGTGCAGCCCGCCTTTTCGGTAACCCTGCAAGAGTCGGCTGCGAGGGACCCCGCGGGCAGTTCATTGACACGTCCTCTTGTGCGAAAGAATGCGCCGTTCTTCCTGGCCCGATCGGAAGAAACAGCCCAATCCACGAAGCCGTCGCGTGACAGAATCAAAACGGCGCTCTCTAGCGTTGCCGAGACCCAGCGCAGTGCTGCTGCTGTCAAGGAAACGCCGAACACGTCGGCGCATTCTCCGATCATGCGAAAGTCAACGCGAGTCTCATCAATGCGCTGGCGCAGATGGTTGAGCGGCATCAGAAGGGAGGAAGCGAACTCATCGGCCTGCGCCTCGATCTGTTGCTCGGGCGAACCCCATGCGACCATGTCCTTCTCGCTGCACTCGAATGACTCCTGCTTTTCGCGATGAAGCAGGTAGTGCCCCAGTTCATGAGCCTGGGAGAAACGCACGCGTCCCGTCGACCGGATGCGCTCGCTGTAGAGAAGTGCCCAACCGTCATCAACCCTAAACAGGCCGGCCTCGAAAGTCTTCAGATCTACGGCTTGAACCGTGAGCACGGGGTCCTTGAACCTGAACTGTCCTGCGATGTCGAGCGCGAGCTGCTCTACGTTGACAGGAAACCGCTGGAAATGACCTGCCTGAGAAGCAAAGTCGAGCAGGTGGGAGAGTCGGGTGGCTGCCTTCGCGGGGGTATCCATGCTCATGCGTCGCCCTTGGACTATTTGGGACTATTTGCGCTTGAAGGTCTCGAGTATGAGCCGAAGGCGCTCCTTGTCGTCTGGTGCCAGCTTGGAATAGTTTCGAAAGAACTGCTTGTCCACGTGCGCCTCCTGCGCTTGATCGACGGAGTCGTCTAGGAAATAAGAGACATCGACCCCGAGTTGATCGGCAAGGCCTTGCATCTTTTCCGCGGAAGGGCGTTGGGACTCGCGATTCTCAAGTTCCCACAGATAGCTCTTGCTCAGGCCGGCACGCAGCGCGAGGGCCTCCAGGGTCAGCTCCTTTTCCAGACGGAGCGCGCGAATTTTCTCGCCTAGCTTGGTGGCCATTGATCTTTCGGGTATGGCGACAAATGCACAGCTGAAAATTCTATGCCACTTCTCCGAACTTTTTCCACCTGAATTCAGTTACAACTGGCTATCTGAAAGTTCGCTACACCGAACTTTTCGTCTTACCATTGAGGCAATTGACGGCCCCAACATCCAGATGAACTCTCTGACCGACTCTCAACTTGCCGCATCGCTGAAGCTCGCCTCCCAGGCGGGTGCGCATGAGTATTTGCTGGTCAAGAATGCCTACCAAGCCGGTGTGTACTCGCGATCGAAGGGCGCATCGGATTGGCAGGAGATCGGGCTCGGTGATCTGGAGGAACTTGCGACTGCCCAACTCAAGCTCGCGCTGGCCGCAAAACGTGTGTTTACGGTGGACATCGAGGGCTCGATGACCGTGGTTGACTTCAGCTCCAATGCGCCGATGCCGCTCAGTCTCGCGCAACTCAGCGCTTGGCTGACAAGCCGGGACGCCGTGACGAAGGGCCGAAAAGGTGAAGTTGACCGCGCCACCGAGTTCGAAGTTGCTTCGGTTGCGGCATGGCGTTGCCAGATGGAAGGGTGCGGGGAATCGTTGAGAGAGCACTTCTCGGCCGGCCGCAGGGCGAACTACGGCTACCTTGCCCACATCGTCGCCTCTTCGCCGAGCGGTCCCCGCGGAGATCCAGCTATGTCGGCTGCACTGGCAACGGTGGCGGAAAACATCATGCTGCTGTGCGACAAGTGCCATCGCCTGATCGATCGCGTCGCGCCTGACCAATACAGTGCGGACCGCCTGCTTGCGATGCGAGAGCAAAACATCGCCGAGGTGAACCGACTGCTCGGAGCGCTTCGTTTCCCGGCTGCACGTGCCATTGTGGTCGGCGGTAATATAGAAGGCCAGAGTGTCGGGTTCAACCTTCGGGCTGTCGAACAGGCGATGTGGGCGCGCAAGTTGCGTCTGGCTGATCACGTCCCGCTCAGGTTCATGGCCAACGCCAGCAACGCATCTGTCAGTACTCAAGCGCACTATTGGCAGGCGCTTTTTCATAGCCTAAAGACCGAAATCCCTGTGCTGCAAAACCAGCTAAGCGGAAACGCTGAGGGGACTGCCGCTGCGGCACAGCTCGCAGTGTTTCCGACGCATGTCATGTCGGCCCTGGCGTTGACAGGTCGTCTGATCGGAAACGCCACGACCGTGCACCTGTTTCAGCCCAATCGAAATGCGGCGCCGGATGCACTTGGCGAGCGCTGGGCCTGGCCGGCCACAGACGGCAAACCTGCCGATCCAAAGCGGTTCAGAGTGGAGGTCTCAGCGTCATCGGGCGCCAAGGAAGCGGGGCTGTTGTTGTACCTCACGGCGGCCCTGCCTGACATGGAGCTTCCGTTTGTCGGGCTTCCGATGGTGCGCATCGTTGCCGGTGAGTCGAGCCATACGGCGATTGCTGGCCAACCGGATCTGGATCTTCTGGCCGTCAAGATCGATGAAGCCTTGAGACTGCTCCAGGATATCTGGCGGGTTGAACGAATTCACTGCGTCCTCATCGCGCCTGCGTCAGCGTGCGTACTGTTCGGCCAGAAGTTGCAGGCGCGCCACCACGCACCCGTGCGGCTTTACGAGCGGGAGCGCACATTGCTAGGGGCGCCGCAGCGGGGAGCGTTCGTGCCCACGATCGACATCCTGCCCGCCCAGGTGAGCCTGCCCGATAGCAGTGCGTCCATCTCATTTACCTAGCTCTTCCCAGCCAATTTCCTAGCGCTAATCCTTTTTCCACTAACCGAAGGCCAGTGCCATGAACCAGTCGCTATCCCTTGCCAAGTCGATCGCCGCCGAGCTGGCCGCCCGCCAACAACGCGTCAGTGGGAGACGTTCATCCTCTCCATCCTTACCCGTCTGGAACTCGACCCTTCGGAGCGGTCGCGCGCGGAGGCCCATTACCAGGTGATGGCGCGGCACATTGCAGCCAAGCTGGGTATGGCTGACAACGACGTGCATGTCGTTGTCCAGGGATCGATGCGCACCCAGACCACCATTTCTCCGCGCGGCAACGCCAAATTCGACCTCGACGTGGTGGTCAAGCTCACCGGCTCTGGCTTCGAAAATATCAAGGCCGAGGCGTTCTTCGAAGAGTTCGGCCAAGCGCTCAAGGGCCTTCCCGAAGCCGCCGGGGAGCCCGAGGCGCGCCGGCGTTGCTGGCGCCTGCAATACCCGGGTGAGCCGTTCTACTTCGATGTCACGCCTGCCATTCCTGGCAGCCAGCAGATCACCGGCACCGACCTGCGGGTGCGCGATCCCGAAACGACATGGACCCCCTCTAATCCGGAGGACTTCGCTGACTGGTTCTGCACCATCGCACAGCTGCGGTTTGCATTTCACCAGGGCGCCGGCTGGGTGTTCGCGAGGGACGGACGCAGTCAGGTCGATCCACTGCCCAACCGTGCGATCGGCCTTGATGATGTTTTGCGTCGAACCGTGCAACTGATCAAGCTGCATCGAGACAATCACTACCACCTGTTGCCTGAAGAACGCAAGGCAGCGATGCCGATCTCGGTCATCCTCGTCACGCTCGCGGGGCACGCCTATCGCGACTTGCATGCGGCAAGTCCGAACGCGTTTTCATCACCGATCGAACTGGCGCTTGAATTGGTCGACCAGCTACCGAGGTACATCCAGCGTGGCAATGGCAGCTACCGCGTGGCCAATCCCGGCTTGGCGTATGAGAATTTTGCCGATCGCTGGAACCCCGATGGCGGTGTGCGCGCGCACGAGTTTGCGCAATGGCATACGCGGCTGAAGGACGATCTGGCGCTGCTTTTCCACGAGGACTACGACTCGCGCAGTGCGCAGCGAATCCGCAGTGTCTTCGGGCAGGCTGGCGTCGACGCCTGGAGGGCGAGCCAGCCCCCCAGCAACGATGTGTTGAAAGGGCTGCGCGCGACGGTGCCTATGCAACTGCGCGAGCCCGGCTCGCCGACGCCCATGGGTTCGAGGAAAACGCTTGCCTGAGCTAAGTCAACGCGCGCGATCCGCGCTCGAGGTCGCCGGCCAGGCGGTGGAGGCATGGCTAGATGGCGCGGGTGCTGCGTTCGCCAAACGTGTTGGGAAGGGGCCTGGCAAGGGGCATGGGCGAGAGGACGCAGCAGGCAGTGTAGAAGGCGGAGCGGAGGGCGGCGCAGCAAAAGGCACAGGACGCCGTGCACGAACTTGGCTCCTAGCGCTCGACCATCCTGCGCTACAGGGCAACCCGGTCTCATTGACGGTGCCTCGCGATTTCCCGGCCAACCCCGTGCAGATCAAAGTGGACGAGAAACTGTGCCTTGAGCTTCCGCATGTCGAGGAAGACGGTCGCGTGTGCCTGGGCATGCAGGCGTGGCCGATTGACTACACGCAGCCGCTGCAAGCAGTGGACCGCGCACTCGAGATCTTTGAGGAATTCTTGCAGCGCTGTCATGACCCTGTGTGGGTTGAGCAAGAACTCCATCGGGAACGTCTCGCTTACTGGGCACGATGGTGCCTGCGGCGGCGTCGATCGCGCGATCGGCGTCCATCGCCCAAAAAAACCTTCATCAGCTACCCAGGCATGCTAGCCGCTGGAGCAGTCGGACAGGCCGCTGTCTACGAGAACGGCAATGCGATTCTGACTTTCGGCGACCAGGATCCGAACGTTCTGGCGCGTCGACACAAGCTTGCCGGCGGAACGATGACACTCGGCGACGTCATGCTTGTGGAAATCGATGCGCACATGAGTTGGACACCGACTACCTGGCCTCGTGATTTCAACCAGCTTGAAGCATTGGTCGCCAGCGCCACCGATCACCAGACTTCGGTTCAAGCCTGGTTCGACGACGGCGAGGGCAGCAAGTCGCCGATAGGCCGTGAACACAAGAACGCCCGGGTGAGGGCCAGGGCTAGGTCTGACGCGATCCGGCGCAAGTTTGTCGTCGTTGCACAAAGCGGTGTCTTCTACGGGTTTCAGCTGTCTGGGCGCCTGGGTTCCTCGTTGCCAGCACTCGAGCCGCTTCTGCTCGAACGAATTGATCCAGCGTGGGCACTCACACGCGATCATCGCGCTGCGGTCTTTCAAAAGCGCCGCCAGAAGAAGGTGCTTCTGCTGGGCTGCGGCTCGCTTGCCAGCCCGTTGCTCGAGTTGCTCGTGCGAGCAGGGGTGTCGCAAGTGCATGTGGTCGACGCCCAGGCGGGGGGTGCGGATAAAAACTTGGACTGATTTATGTCGCAAGCCCAAGGCTCACCCGGTATTCGATAGGGCTGAGAGAGCCAAGAGAGATCTTGATCCGCTTCTCGTTGTAC
>NZ_JASZYK010000021.1 GCF_030317035.1 Variovorax sp. J22G73 | reverse complement strand
GTCGGTCTGACGCGTTTGCCCAGCTTGACGTAGAGCTCAACCGCTCGAATCCGATCTTCGTAGGAATACACGAACTACCTCCTGGTAGTCCAAGTTTTCGTCCGCACCCCCGCGTTTTCTGCGGAAAACTGCTCGCGCCACATTCTTGGGATGTCCGCACTGGGCAAGAACAAGGCGGTGATGATGGCCGAAAGGCTGAACTTGGAAATCCCCGGGACGCGAGTGCTAGGTGTCGCCGCGCTTGCCGTGCCCTGGATAGACCAGGTTTGCGTGCCTGGGGACTACGATCTCGTGATCGAGGCCACTGGGGAAAGCAGCGTGCGTACGGCGATCTCGCAACTGAAGGCTCGCTCGCTCGGTGCAGTTCCCGTTGTGTACGCCTGGATGGAGCCTCACTGCGCCGCGGCGCACGCGGTACTTGAGTGCGCCAGCGATTCTTGGCCTTCGAGCGATCCTGCAGATGAGCTTGTGAACGCGGCCGGCTGGCCAGAGCACACGCAAGTCGAACTGCCGGCATGCAGCGCTGGATTTCATCCGTATGGCGCTGCGGATGCCTTTTTTGCAGCGAGCTTTGTAGCAGAGCGCACGATTGCGGTGCTCGATGGCATGGTAGGTGAATCCACCGTCTGGTCATGGGTGCGCACGCAGGCGTTCTTCGATTCGCTTCCCGTGAAGCCGTCCACGCGGCACATTGTCCCGATCAACGGCGGTCATTTCGACTCCGCGACGCTCACGCGATCCTTTGATGAAGTTCTTCGCCAAAGCAAGTGAGCGCCGTAGTAAACGCGATAGTACGCGCGGTATTGCGTACCGACTGCCGGGTGCTGCTTGGTCTCTTGAGTTCGATCCGACAGTGATCGACTTCCTTGACAAGCACGTGCAGAGGACGCGCTGGGCGAGGGAGGCAACAGGTCAACTCTACGCGCGCGATCTGGCGCCGACCCCGTGCGTATTGAGCTCGCGACCGAATTGTGTGAGACGCGTGCTACGCGAGCGAGCGTTTTTGTCGATCTCTCACACGCGGAGGCCGAGCGTGCGGCTCAATTCGCGCAAGGCCTTCATTGCCTAGGTTTTTGGCACTCACACCCAGAGCCTGTACCGCGCCCCTCAGGCGACGACCTTGCGTTCGCCGCGGACCATGCGCGAGCTGCTCGATCGCACCTGAGCGCACTTGTATTCGTTATCGTGGGGACGGCACGCTTTCCGCAGGGACTATGCGTTGGGCTGCACGACGGCACATGCTGGATGCCGGCAGATTCAATATGTTCCCCATGACAGCCGCGTCGACCGATCCTGATCCTGAGTACCGATACCGTTTTGACAACCTGCACGGCTTGCGCTCGCTGGAAGGCGACTTCGGTGCTAGACGCTGGGACAACGATCCAAAGCGCTCGCCTCACAAGCCACTTTTTCAGGCATTGCGCCGCAAGCCCGATGGTCACGGTATTTATCGAATCTGCTTTTGGATCAATGAGGAAATCGCTCGAAGAGAATGGAAGATGAACCGAGGCGGCAATGACGTGTCGATCCTCTTGCGTGTCAGTGTGCATACGTTGCATCAAGTGTTCTACGGCTGGTCCTTTGCAGAAGATGACGCTCTTGTGGGCAAGGCAGACATGATCTGGACGATCGAAGCAACCCGTGCTGCAGCGGAGGCCGAGGAGGAATTTCGAGAAGGGGGCATCCCTCTGGAGTCGATCGAAGTCTGGTCCCAGGGCGGCGGCTGGCAGCCGTGGCATCTCGTGCCCGCCTTGTGGCCTGAGCCTGTGCGCATGGCGCGCATCGGCTGGGGCCGTATCGCTTACCGTGACGCGTGGAATCACGTGAAAGGTTGTTACTGGCAGATGCTGGCGGACCCCAGGCAGGACCATTCCAAGGTTCTGGAGCCTGTTGACTTCGGACGAATTGCTTGGCGGCACCTTGGTCAACGATTTGCGGGGTCTTTCGCGCGTCGTTGAGCAACTCGTCGCAGGTCCTGCAGCAGCCTATGTTGGAGCCGTGTGCGGTGTATTGGTCGTCGAGGTGGTGCGGCAGCCGCTGCCCGAGGTGTGGACTCGACAGTATGGTGTCCTGTGGTCGCCGATCGAGCAAAACAGATTCAATCATTGGCCTTGGGGCATTCGGCATTTCGCAGAATATTTAGTCACCTCTCGACGTGTCTTTGTGCCTAAAGTCGAGGCATGTTCTGTCCTCAAGTTGCCCGAGGTGCAAAAAATTATCGAGCGCTCAGGTCTGCGTTTGGCAAAAGAGGCGCCCAACGAAGCTTGGCTGTCGCGTCTAAGGTGAACGCCGTCGCGACGACGTGTGCGTCGTATGTGTCACGCGACAAGGGGCCGAGTGCCCGCTGTGCAGAAGGTGGAAGGTGTTGGGATTGTCGGGGTGTTTACCAAGGTGGTGCTGCTGCCTCTGCCGTGCCCACTGCCCCCTTGCGCAAGCGTACCCGTACGCAGGCTGAGAGCATCGTCCGCTCGACAAGACGTCGCGATCTTCGGCAAGGCTTGTTGCCATCGAGCAGGAAGTCTAGGTTGTTCGAAATCCCAGGAAGCGCAGGCATGAGTCATGCGGAGGCGAAATCAGCCGGGCGCTTGAGAGCCTCATAAATTGAGACTCTAGTGGGAGAGTCGATGAAAATTGACGATCTTGCGAAGCTGCGCGGGCTCTTTTGAGAACTTTGATTTTCAACAAGGTGCGCAAGAGCGCCGAGCCGCAAGCTTTTCTTGTCAGTCAGCTCCTACTCAGGTATCTTGATGTTTCAAAAAGATAATCTGGGGACCAAAAATGGGAGTGGTGGAGACGGTCGTGCAACAGCACGGAGATGATGGCGCGCCACGAAAAGCGGTCGAATCAGGCTTTGCTGCTGCGCCGGCGCTCGTCGCCCTGTGCACCATTGCGCGCTTTCATCAGGTCTCAGCGGATGCGCCTTTGCTGGCGCACCAACTGGGCCTTTCGTTGTCAGAGGTCCCTAACGCCGCGACACTGATTCTGGCGGCGAAGCACCTGGGGCTTAGAGCCAAGTCCTCCCAGAACACCATCGAGCGTCTATCGTTAACGCCATTACCTGCCTTGGCTGTGATGCGCAACGAAGACGGTAGCGATCGGTTCGTGATTCTTGCTCAATGCGACACGCAACGCGTCCTTCTTCAAGATCCTGCGGCAGACAGTGCACGGCCTGTGATCGAGCCGCTGGACGTCTTTGCCGCCCATTGGACTGGACGACTCATTCTCATCGCCAGCCGCGCCAGCCTCGCAGGCGAACTCGCCAAGTTCGACTTCTCCTGGTTCATTCCCAGCCTGGTCAAGCATCGCAAGCTGCTAGGCGAAGTGCTTTTCATCTCTTTCATCCTGCAGCTTTTCGCGCTGGTCAGTCCGTTGTTCTTCCAGGTCGTGATGGACAAGGTGCTGGTGCATCGCGGGATGACCACGCTCGACGTGCTCGTGATCGGTCTGCTGGTCGTAGTCGTCTTCGAGTCGTTGCTCAATGGCTTGCGCAGTTACGTCTTCAGTCACACCACGAACCGCATCGACGTCGAGCTTGGCGCACGGCTGTTTCGCCACCTCGTGCAGTTGCCCCTGGCGTACTTCCAGGCTCGACGCGTCGGTGATTCTGTGGCCAGAGTGCGCGAACTCGAGAACATCCGCAGTTTCCTTACGGGCAACGCGCTCACCGTGCTGCTCGACGTTGTCTTCTCCCTGGTCTTTGTAGCCGTCATGCTGTTCTATAGCGTGCCGCTGACCTTGATCGTGCTCGTGAGCATGCCGCTGTATTTTGGTCTGAGCCTGGCTGTTGTTCCCATCTTGCGCCGTCGCCTGGATGAGAAGTTCGCCCGCGGAGCGGAGAACCAGGCCATGCTAGTGGAGACCGTCAGCGCCATCCAGACCGTGAAGGCCACCGCACTAGAGCCGGCGTTCGGACGCCGATGGGACAACCAACTCGCGGCATATGTCTCCGCCAGCTTCAGAACGCAGAACTTGGCGAGCTGGGCCCACGAGGGAGTCAACCTTATTGGCAAGCTCGTCAATGCCGCCACTCTTTGGTACGGCGCACATCTCGTGATGAACAACGACATGACGGTCGGCCAATTTGTCGCCTTCAACATGTTCGCCCAACGCGTGTCCCAGCCCATCATGCGTATGGCGCAGCTGTGGACCGACTTCCAGCAGACCGGCATTTCGATGGCGCGCTTGGGCGACATCCTGAACACTCGCACCGAAGTCCCGCCGAGCACAGCTGCTCAGCTGCCGGCCCTCAAGGGCCGCGTCACGCTGGACAACCTGACCTTCCGGTACCGTCCTGAGGCTTCACCGGTGCTCAATGGCGTCAGCCTCGATGTGAGGCCCGGCGAAGTCATCGGCATCGTTGGGCGCTCTGGCTCCGGCAAGAGCACTCTAACCAAGCTGATCCAGCGCCTGTACTCGCCCGAGCAAGGCCGGCTGCTGGTCGACGGCATAGACATCAGCCTCATAGACGCGGCACAGCTCAGGAGGCAAGTGGGTGTCGTCTTGCAGGAGAACACGCTCTTCAATCGCAGCGTGCGAGAGAACATAGCCATCGTAGACCCAGCCGCTCCGCTTGAAGCCATTATTCATGCGGCCCGGCTGGCCGGGGCGCATGAGTTCATCAGCGAACTGCCTGAGGGTTACGACACTGTGGTCGGTGAGCAAGGTGCAAGCCTCTCAGGAGGGCAGCGCCAGCGAATCGCCATTGCACGGGCCCTGTTCACCCAACCGCGCATCCTGATCTTCGACGAAGCGACAAGTGCGTTGGACTATGAGAGCGAAGCCATCGTGCAACGCAACATGGCCCAAATCTGCAAGGGGCGAACGGTCTTCATCATTGCCCACCGACTGAGCGCGGTGCGGCGGGCAGACCGAATCATCGTCATGGACAAGGGGAGGATCGTCGAGGGCGGAACCCACGAGACCTTGTTGACGCGGCCCAATGGCATCTATGCCCACTTGTGGGCAATGCAAGATGGTGGCTTACCCACAGAGGGCGCAGGAGTGGGGGCCGGGGTATGACGACAGACGTCTCCACTGCGACGCCGGCCGCCAATGCGCCAAGCGTTCGCCATCCGGTCTTCGAGCTGTTGGGCCGTTACCGCGCGATCTTCAACGCCGCGTGGAGGCACCGTCACGAACTCGCTGGGCCTCGGCGCCTGGCTGACGAAGCAGCCTTTCTTCCCGCTGCGTTGAGCTTGCAGGACACACCCGTGCACCCAGCGCCGAGACGCCTGGCGTACGCGTTGATCGCACTGTTTGTCATGGCGTTAGCGTGGTCCATCTTCGGGCAGATTGACATCGTGGCCGTGGCGCCCGGCAAGATCATCGTGAGTGAGAGGACCAAGATCATCCAGCCGCTGGAGGTGAGCGTTGTCAAGCGCGTACTGGTGCGTGATGGCGACCACGTTGAGGCGGGCCAGGCGCTGGTCGAGCTCGATCCCACGAGTGCAAACGCTGATAAGACCAGCATCGATGAACAATTGAAGTCCATGCAGTCGGAGGTGCTACGCACGCGGGCGTTGCTGCAAGCGCTCAATGCGTCTGCTCGCAGCCCTGAGTTGGGCAAAAGCGTTCCGGCGGGTTGGACAGATCCTGATCTCAGTTCAGCGCGCGTACAACTGATTGACGAGTGGAGCGACATCACGGCCAAGCTCGCAAAGGCGGCCTCCGAAATCAACCGCCGCCAAGCCGAGATTTCCACAGTACGCGAGATGGTTGCCAAGCTCGAAACGACGTTGCCTATAGCCAAGCAAAGGGAAGCTGACTTCCATCAACTGGCCAACCAAGGCTTCATGTCCAGTCACGCGAACCAGGATCGCACGCGTGAACGCATCGAACTGGAGCGCGACCTAGCCACTCAGCGAGCAAGGTTGGCTGAGGCGAATGCCACGCTAAGGGAAAGCGAAAACACACGGGCTGCTTATATCGCCGAGACCAAGCACAGTTTGAGGACACGTGAGGCGGCGGCCGAACTCAAGCGTCAGCAGGGAACGCAAGATCTAGCCAAGGCCGGGCAGCGAGAACGCCTGACAACTCTGAAGGCTCCGGTAGCGGGCACAGTTCAGCAATTGGCTACGCACACGGACGGCGGTGTAGTCACAGAAGCACAGCCCTTGATGGTCATCGTGCCAGACGGCGCACAGATGACCGCCGAGGTGACGCTGGACAACAAGGACATCGGCTTTGTCAACACCAACCAGGAAGCAACGATCAAGCTGGAGACCTTCCCATACACGCGCTACGGCACGGTCAACGCGACGGTGAAGACCGTGACGGCAGATGCAGTGAATGACGAGAAGCGTGGGGCAATCTTTCCCGTCACGCTGAACCTCAACAACACAACCATCGATGTGGATGGCAGGTCGATCAAGCTATCTCCAGGGATGAATCTCACGGCGGAGATCAAAACGGGGAAGCGCCGAATCATTGAATTTCTGCTTAGTCCTGTGCAACGGGCTACGAGCGAGAGTCTGAGGGAGCGATAAGCGAGGCATCCGGCTCACAGTGCTGTCCATGGGTCGACAACTGCGTCATAGACCAATATGAAACCAACCAAACTAGTTTTCTTAACTTTAGCGACTGCGCTCGTCCATGTCTCGCTTCTATTGCCTGCCAACGGACAGGAGTCGACACCTGGCGGAACCTCATGCGAGGCCGATTGGAGCAACCGAAGTCGGTTTGACACGATGGGAAGCCTCGTCGAGCTTCGGAACCTTGAGCGGTTCGCGCAGCGCGGCGATGTTGGGCCGCAGCTTCGACTGGGAATGGTGCGCAGAACGCGCGATGGCAAGTGGAACGCCCCTGAGGACCGAAGCTACAACATTCAGTGGTTAGAGAAAGCGCAAATGCAGGGGAGCAAGACGGCATCCTGGGAAATCGCGCAAATCAGACAAAGGGAGATATCGCGCGAGCTTTATCTACGCAGCGCGGTTGCCGCTGCAGAAGAAGGCAATCCGTGGGCAGCGACAGAGCTGATGAATTTGACCAACGGGAGGTGGGGCAATGCAAAACCGACCGCATGCGCAGGGGGCGTGACCATTGGTGACAAGTGCGTAGAGGAAGCAATGCTCCCTAATGCTACTTCACGCAAATGGGCGGAAATAGCCGCAGAAGGCGGCAATGCAGCAGCTCAGGAATGGCTTTGCAGGGCCGCCGCGGAAGGCAATCCCGAACGAGGTCAACCCAGAGACGATGCAGCCGCGTTCAAGTGGTGTCAGATCGCAATGCACAACGCTTGCGCTGATAGCTCCCTCGGAACGTTACAACTACTTTATGCCGGCGGTCGCGGCGTTGAACAGAGCAAAAGCGAAGCTGATCGAGTAAGAGATATCAGAACCCAGCCGTGGCGCTCGCGTTTGAGTCAGTTCTTTAGTCAACCTTACTGATATACCAAAGGAGCGTCGAATGGAGAAGCTACTGACAGTCGTCGATCAAGTGACGGGTCAATCTCGCCAGCTGACCCGCACGGAAATTGCTGATCAGGTCACCCGCCTTCAGCCGAGGCGACAGGTGGCGGATGGCCAGACGATTAAAGTGGCATTTTTGGATATCGCGCCGGACTATGCGACTGGTTCACTAGAAACCTACTGGGCTAAATACTTTCCTCAGATCACACAAAACAATGCGAGCCAGGAATGGACTCAGTACATCCAAGCCGAGTATCGCGATGCCAAGCTGATACAGAACGGTTTCGCAGCTATATCGGCCGATCAGAGGCAAGCGGTTTTCGATCAAGCAATAAAGGCGTGGCAATCCACTTACGCCGACGTCACTTTTGAACTTGTGACTGACCCCGCACTTGCGGATGTACGCGTTGGCTTGTCAGGCGAAGACAACAGAAATTTCGCTCCAGGTTCTCTTCCTGACCATCCGCGCCTTGGAGACGTGTTCCTTAACACGTCGATAACGGGCCTAACCCAAGGGGCTATCGCAGACCAAGCCCTATCGGCGATGTTCCACGAATTTGGCCATGTTCTCGGACTATCGCACCCGACGCTCGATGGCTCGTTGCCGGGCGAATACGGAACGCAGCAATACTCCGTCATGTCATACGGAGCGGTCTCAAGCAGCTTCCGGCCCATTACCCCAATGCTCTTCGATGCCTTGGGTCTTCAGACAATGGGTTTGCTCACGGAGAACGTGAACGCCAGTAGCGGGAATTCCTACGTTTTTTCTAACAGCAACGAAGGTCGACTTCTCATAGATAACGGCGGAGAGAACGACAAGATTGACGCCAGCAATACAACCACCGACAACGAAGTCGATTTGCGTGCGACAGACTTCACCACCGGAAAGGCCTACTTCAGTTCGATTGGTGTCGGCGCAGGCAAATACAACGTTGCAATCTACGAAGCAAGCGAGATTGAGGACGCGACTGGCGGAATGGGCAATGACCTAATTATTGGCAATGGTTTAAAGAACGTCCTAGACGGCGGGGCTACTCCCTCGAGTAGTTCGACGGGTGCTAAGCGCCTTGGCGCGGACACACTCCGCGGAGGCGCGGGCGACGACGTCTACATCTTTAACGGCAAGTTTGGCCACGATGTAGTCGAAGACGCCGACGGCAGCCTGAAGTTCGATGGAATAGCGTTGAGCGGCACGATTCGCAAGATGACCGACAACGTCTGGCGAGACAGTACGGGGTTAATTACGTTGATCTGGAAACCTGGCGCCGGTGGCAAGGGTGATCTTTTGATCACGAAGTCGTTGAAGGGACCAGGAAACCGCCAGACGGTACAGGGCAGTGTCACCGTGCAAAACTTTAGCAATGGCGATCTTGGCCTGGTTCTGGCCGGAGTTCGGCTTCCCGCCTCCCCGTCCGCAGAAGCCGGTGGCATTGACGTATGGACCAGCAATCCGGGTGCCGCGGGAGCCAACCCCCCTCCTACAACTGTTGCTGGAACGAGTTACACCGACTTGAGCGCAACTGCGCACTGGATCAATGCCGCCTCCGCGAACAATGAGATCGTGCTGGGTAGTGGAAATGACTTTGTCAATGTGGGTGCTTGGTACAACCAAGTCTCTCACTCATGGAGTACGAACGACGAGGATTATGTCTCGGCGGGCGGTGGCAATGACAACGTCCGAGGCGGTTACGGAAGTGACGTTCTCGATGGAGGCAGTGGCGACGACTGGCTTTACGGGTCTCTGGCCGGCGCTGACTGGATTGCAGGTTTGGGCTTCTACACGTCCTATGACCCTTTAGACGCGTTGAACGGCGACCTGCTGGATGGCGGAGACGGGTCCGACCAGTTGCTGGGATCGCAGGGCAGCGACGCGCTGTATGGCGGCGCAGGCGTGGATGGCCTCAACGGGCTAGAGGGTGACGATCTTTTGGTAGGCGGCGATGGAAATGACATCTTGTCCGGTGACGGCGCCTACGTGCCGAGTGCCGATGCCGTGCTGCGGGGCAATTTCGTTGGATCTACTTTTTATGCCGACGGCGGTAACGATGTGCTTTTTGGAGGAGGCGGTGATGACCGTCTCACAGGAGGAGTCGCCGATGATGACCTTGTGGGCGGGGATGGCAACGACACGATGTTTGGCGATACCGATACCTACAACGACGGGGGATATGTCACCAACTGGATTCCCGGCAATCGGCATGGCGCAGATACGCTCAGCGGTGGGCTAGGGAACGATTTCTTACTCGGCGGTGGCGGGAGCGATCTTCTCGAAGGCGGCGTCGGCGACGACGTGATCTATGGAGATCAGTTTGATGTTGCCGGAATTGCGATCCAGTATCACGGAGACGACCTGCTGATAGGCGGCGAAGGAAACGACCAGTTGTACGGCGATGGCGGCGATGACGTTTTGATCGGAGGTGCGGGACAGGACACTTTGAACGGCGGCGTTGGCAAGAATCTCTATCTTTTCGAGCGAGGGGATGGACAGGACGAGATCAGCGCCGCAGCTTGGGGCAGTTCGGAGGACGACAATGTCCTGCGCTTTGGGGCCTCCATTGCGCCGGGCGATATCGATGTGACGCGCGTTGGGAATGACTTGGTGTTCAAGATCGCAGGCACCACTGACTCCGTCACGGTGAAGTCGTTCTACCTGGGCGGAAGTCCTACGAATTCAAGCAATGCTGTTCAGAATATCGAATTCGCGGACGGAACATCTTTGGCGAGCGGCGATGTCGTGGCGGTCGCTACGGGCACCGCAGCGCGAGATGATTTGTATGGTTCCGAAAACCCGGACAAATTAATTGGCGGCGGCGGCAACGACTTCCTGTACGGCCTCGGCGGCAACGACTATCTCGACGGTGGTAGCGGCGACGACGAGATGTTCGGTGGGGAGGGCAACGATACTTTCGTCGGTGGTGCCGGGGTCGACAGCGCGCGCGACTCCAGCCTCGTAAGCAATGATACCTACCGGTACCAATTCCCTGACGAGAGCTTGATCGTCGAGGACGCTGGTGGGACTGATCGCATTGAGATCTTGGGCAATGTTGACCCTGACAGTCTGAGCGTCTCAATTGACGCTGCCGGGATAGTGGAGATATCTAACGCTGCAGCAGCTTCAGGACACATTTTCTTCGGCAGATTCGACAGCGATACGGGTGCGCTGAAAGCTGGTTCGTGGATCGAGACCATGCATTTTGCAGATGGAACGATATGGACCATTGATGAAGTTCGAGCGAGGGCGCTAATTACCACGGCTGGCGACGATACGACCAACTCGTTTGAGACTGCAGAGGTCATTGATGGGCACGCGGGAAATGACACTATCAATTCTAAAGACGGTAACGACACAGTTTTCGGTGGCGATGGCAATGACCACTTGAACGGCGGCGGTGGAGATGACATGCTGTTCGGGAATGCCGGCGTCGATGAGTTGCAGGGGGGTAAGGGCGACGACACCCTTTACGGTGGTGCAGGCGATGATGGACTTAGTGGCTATTCCGGTAACGACACCTATCGCTACAACTTGGGCGATGGTAAAGATACTGTTTGGGACGACGGCGATTCTTCTGATCCAAATCGATCAGGCTTCGACATTGTGGAACTTGGCTCGAACATTTCGCTGATCAACGTTTCTGACGTGGAGTTAAAGGCAGACATCATTAAGTTCACGTTCAGCGACGGGGGGACGCTTTCGATCTACTCGATGTACTCCACCAGGGCTGATGGCACGATCAATCGAGACAACGCGATCGAGGAAGTTCGTTTCGCGGACGGCACGGTCTGGGCATGGGAGCAGCTTCGCGAACATGTCACGACATTGCGCGGAGACGCCAATGGGCAAACTCTGACAGGAAGCGATCGCGCCGAGAAGATCTACGGGCTCGAAGGAAACGACGAGCTTGTTGGCAACGGCGGGGATGATTCGTTGTACGGAGGGTCTGGCTACGACGTTCTTCGTGGAGGGGATGGAAGCGATCTGCTCTCCGGAGATGCTGGAGACGACTCTCTGATCGGCGGGCTTGGCGACGACGTTTACATCGTAGACAGCGCGGGCGATACGGTTATTGAATACTTGGACGAAGGCTTTGACTTGGTGCAAAGTTCTGTTTCGATATCGGTCAATTCCCAACATAACGCTGGCGTTGAAAATTTAACTCTTACAGGTGGTGCATCGATCAATGCAACTGGCAACGATCTGGACAACCTGATCATTGGAAATGGCGCAAACAACCAGTTGATGGGTGGCGATGGCAACGACACGCTGAACGGCGGGGCGGGCAACGATTCGATGATGGGAAATTTGGGCGATGACACCTATCTCGTGAATGCGGCAGGCGATGTGATCACCGAAGTTGCGGGCGAGGGCACCGATCTCGTGCAAAGCAGCGTGACTTACACGCTGGGCGCCAACGTGGAGAACCTGGTGCTCACGGGGACGGGGACGATCAATGGAACAGGCAATGCCGTCGCGAATTCATTGACTGGAAATGCTGCAGCCAATCGGCTGGACGGCGGGGCCGGTGCCGACCTGATGACTGGCGGCGCTGGCAATGATGTGTACGTCGTTGACCATGTCGGCGACGTCATCCTCGAGGTGACTGGCGGTGGAACAGACAGTGTCGAATCGTCAATCAGCTACAGCCTTGGCGCCGAGCTCGAGAAATTGACGTTAACGGGGACGTCGAACACGAACGCCACGGGCAACGGTCTAGCGAATGCGCTGCTTGGAAACACGGGGGTGAACCGTCTGGACGGCGGTGCCGGAGCCGACTCCATGACCGGCGGCGGCGGCGACGACACCTATGTCGTCGACAACGCGTCGGATCTCACCATCGAGGCGGCAAGCGGGGGCGCTGACTTCGTCGAGGCGTCGCTCAACTGGACGCTGGCATCAGAGGTAGAGAACCTGACCTTGACAGGCGCGGCCGCACTCAACGGCACTGGGAATGCGCTGGCGAACGTTTTGAGAGGCAATTCCGGAAACAATGTCTTGAGCGGAGGCGCAGGAAGCGACAGCATGATCGGCGGCGCGGGCAATGACACCTACGTCGTTGATGCGGCAGGTGACGTGGTAGCAGAGCAGGCAAACGAAGGGACCGATCTTGTGCAGAGCAGTGTGAGCTATGCGCTGGCTGCCAACGTCGAGAATCTCACGTTGACCGGCACTTCTGCCATCAACGGAACGGGCAATACCCTGAACAACGTTCTGACGGGGAACTCCGCAAATAACACGCTGACGGGTGGCGGCGGCAACGACACGCTGGACGGTCTCGGGGGAGTCGATACGCTCTCGGGTGGCGCTGGTGACGACACGTACTACGTGGACAACGCATCGGACGTGGTGACGGAACTGGCTGGCGAGGGCACCGACTCGGTCGTGTCGACGCTGACGCACACGCTGGTAGCCAACGTGGAGAACCTGCGCCTCAATGCCACGGGCGCCATTAACGGCACCGGCAACACGCTCGACAACATCCTGTACGCGGGTGCAGGCAACAACACGCTCAACGGCCTGGGTGGTGTCGATACCGCGTCCTACATGTACGCGGGCTCGGCCGTGACCGTGAGTCTGGCCTCTGCCAGCGCACAAACCACGGGAGGCTCGGGCAGCGACACGCTGCAGAACATCGAGAACCTTACAGGCGGCAGCTTCAACGACACGTTGACGGGCAACTCGGCCGCCAACGTGCTCGATGGTGGCGCGGGCAACGATGCGCTGATCGGTGGTGCCGGCAACGACACCTACTGGCTGGGCCGCGGCTCCGGCAGCGACACCATCACTGAGAACGACGCCACGGCCGGTAACGCCGATGCGGCGCAGTTCGGTTCGGACATCGCAACGGATCAGTTGTGGTTCAGGCAGACGGGAAATAACCTCGAGGTCAGTGTCATCGGCACAAGCGACAAGTTCACTCTGAACAATTGGTACCTGGGCAACCAATATCACGTGGAGCGATTCAGGACGAGCGACGGGCACACCCTTAGCGACAGCAACGTGCAGAACCTGGTGCAGGCGATGGCAAGTTTCTCGCCGCCGGCGGCCGGGCAGACGACCTTGCCGGCGAACTACCAGAGCAGCTTGAACACGGTCATTGCTGCGAATTGGCAATGACAAGCCTGCTTGAGCGGTGACTGGCGCGCTGCTTGAAAAGAGGCCGATCGCTATAGAAGACCTGACGGCTCCTGAGAGAAAAGATATTCGAGCGATTGGCAATGAAACGGTTGATCTCAGCTGCCCCACCTGAAAGACTCAAGCAAAAAATGAAAAGAATACTCTTGAATCGATGAGGAAGCTCCGCGACCACCATATATGACTCGGCGCACGACGCCAATAGCGCATGCAAGGAATCATCAATTCATGGACCCCGTAAAAAGCGGCGAATCGTAATTTTTGGGCCCAAAGAGAAAGTTGAAGCGTAGCGCACAGGAAAGCCGAATGATCCAGCGTCTTGTATTGGAAGAAATTTCCCTATCTTTTTGGGTTGAATCAAGACCATTGACAAATCGAGTAACCACCAAATGAAGCAATTCTGGTTTTTAATTTTCCCATTTTTTCTTTTCAGCCAAATCGCGTTGCCTGCTGCAATGGGCCAGACCCGCGGTGAAACGCCTCAAAACAGCATGCGGTTCGCGGCTGAAGTTGATCCGGCCCTTGCTGAAGTAATGTTGACAAAAGATGCCGTGATAATTGGAGAAGTGGAAAAATTTTTCTTCGTATCGCCAACGAACGGGTTTGGCTCGAAATATCAAATGGTCAGTGAGCCAACGAATAAGGCTTATGGGCTTGTAAGAAATTTCGAAGTGTTATCCGCGAATAAGAGGGCTAGGAAAAGATTGCGCAAACCGTTTTACATAGGCGTGATCTCCCCGGCAGAAATTAAGTTGTATGAAGGTCGCAAGGTGTTTTTGCTTAATGTGTTCGATGGCCCGGAAAGCGATGCTTTAGATCGACAGTCATTTCATCTTCTTGACGACCCATTGCCAATTTCACGCGCAGCTATTGCAAGGGCTTCGGCCGAGGCAGCCGCCAAGCCACCATATACCTGGAGAAAATGATGGAGCAGCCATTTTTCGATACACGAATTCTTATTGATCCGGCGACAGTTTTATATACGCCCGGTCAAATAGTATCCTATTCGTTTCTGATGGCCGCGCCCATCTATGAGGGCCATCCAGAACTATCTGCCCTTCAAGCTGGATTCAAGCCGTTTTCGCCTGAGCAAAGGATTTTGGTAAGAAGAATCCTTGACGAAATTGAGTCTATCACCACGCTAAAGTTTGTAGAGGCAGATCGGGCTGACCCTACAACTACGCCAATCCGTTTCGGAAACGTAAGCCAAACAATTAATGGCGGCCAGAATATACAGTTCCCGCCGAATTCAACGGTCAATGATATCTACATTACGAACGATCCTGCAGCCGCCGACTCGGATATTCGAATTGGAAAAAAAGGAGTTGAGACGCTGATTCATGAAATCCTTCATTCTCTCGGTCTAAAGCATCCATTTGACGGGGGCATTAGTTCGGGCACAGAGAGGCGCTCTACCTCTGTAATGTCCTATACGTCCTCATATTACAGTAAAGAAATCTCTGCGATAACGCCCCTCATACACGATGTTGATGCCCTCCAAGCTATTTATGGATCCAATTCGACCTTTTCCCTTGGATCGAATAATTATTCTTTTTCGGAAGAAACGGCGCCGACCGATTTTAATGGGATAAGAGATTTTGAAATTTTTCGCGCTCAAAGGAAAAGCATTTGGGACACCGGAGGTATTGATACGTTAGACGCAAGTCTTTATAAAAACGACTCAGTCTATATTTCGCTCGTACCAGGAAGTCTGAGTTCAATCGGCGCTACCTACAACATTGGAATATCCAGCGGGTCTGTAATTGAAAATGCCATCGGCGGCGCAAAAGCCGACAAGATTATTGGAAATGATTTTAGCAATAATTTAAATGGAGGCTTGGGGAACGACACGCTGAGCGGCGGCTCAGGTAAAGACCAATACATTTTCAACGGCGCTTACGGAAAAGATGTAGTTTACGATGCGGACGTTGATAGTATTCTGAATTTCGGAGGCACCGTTCTGAGTGGAAATGCCAAAGCCATTGGTGGAAAGTTGGAGTGGCTTTTGAAGGTTGGTGCTCAGCAATTTGTGCTGCGTATCTTTGGTGATGCTGAACACACAAATCTTTTAATAAATAAAAAAGGAGATAACACAAATTCGGTTACCGTTGCTGATTTTGATTTGGAAAAGGCCTTTGCTAGCCAGGTTAATGGGATTAAGCTAGAGCGTCCCGCTGTGACGATAAAGAAAAAAATTAGCGCGTCTCCATATTTTGACCCGGAATATACCGCAAGTGCAGGCCAAATTAAAATAGGCAACGGCGGCGGCGACTTCTTCACCGCGTTCTTGAGTTTGCCGGTTCTATCTAGCGGAAAATTGGTTTTTTCCTTGGAAGGCTCTTCTGCTGGAAATTATCAAATAACAACAGGAGACCTAACACTCCCTGCCGACGGCGCCGAAATTGATTTGTCCCGCGGAATGAGTCAAGCGAGCTTTATGTTGCATCATGTTGGCGGGGCGGACGACGGTACCGTTTCTTTGCATGTTTCGTATGTCGACAGCGATGGCACTATCGCTTCATCTCAGTCTTGGCAGATTTCGCCAACTGAGCTACTGACAGCGTCAAGAACGTTCTTTGGAGATCAGCGAGCATTGATAAGCGGGGTTGAGATTCCGCAGAACGGTGCCGTCTACAACACCTATGACTGGAGTCAAGTCTCTTGGGCAAGCAATGGGGACCTAGTCGGCGGGAAGTCTGAGCCAGACTTCAATGATGTCATTTTCGGCAGCGCTGGGAATGATGTAGTCAAAGGCCTTGGCGGGAATGACGCATTGGACGGCCGAGCAGGTAACGACAGCATTGAAGGCGGGGCTGGGGACGACCTTCTCGGTGGAGGGGCTGGGTCGGACACCCTGCACGGCGGCGCTGGTAACGACTATATCTTTGGCGCGACTGGTATCAATATACCGCTGCGTTACGGCCCCGACGACAGCTGGCACCCTCCGACCGGCGAGCCGGTTGTAATTCAAGGCAGCAATTGGGGTATCTACACTGAAGCCAATGGAGACTATGCAGTAAGCGGTGGTGGATTTCTCCCGATGGACACGGACGGAGATGTCGCCTACGGAGAGGCCGGCAATGATCGTATTGTTGGCGGTTTTGGCGCGGACTATCTTGATGGCGGAGCTGACAACGACGTATTAACAGGCCACGGTGGCGACGATGTCCTTTTAGGCGGTGCCGGTCACGACTATTTGAACGGCGACGGAATTAAGAAGCTGGACCGCTATGAATCCCTGGACGCAGCTTTACATGGAAGCGATTTCCTAGACGGTGGCACTGGCAACGACACACTTTTAGGCGGAGGAAGGGATGACGTTCTCTTTGGTGGCGCCGATGACGACATGCTTTGGGGTGACGACTCCGATGCTGAAAAATTGCCTGGCATTTATCATGGCGCGGACTATTTGAATGGGGAGGGTGGAAACGACCAAGCCATCGGCGGAGGCAAGGACGACACTCTTTACGGCGGAGCCGGCAACGACACGCTCGTAGGAGATTCTGAGGACGAGTCTAAGTTGGGAGGTGCGTTTCACGGAAATGACTATTTGGATGGCGGTGCGGACGACGACTTCCTGGTCGGCGGCGGCAAAGATGACACCTTGTACGGTGGGATGGGCAACGACAACCTCAGCGGAGATGACAGCCAACAACACCTTGCAGGCGAGTTTCATGGCGCCGATTTGCTCGATGGCGGGGAGGGCAATGATCAACTTGTCGGGGGTGGCGGAGATGACTCGCTCCTAGGCGGAAAAGGAACCGATGCGCTGTACGGTGACGACAGTGAAACACAGTTCATCGCCAGCTCTTTTCACGGAAACGACTATCTCGACGGAGGCGAGGGAAACGACCAATTGCGCGGCGGTGGCGGCAATGACACCCTGGTCGGTGGCAAAGGGTCTGACACTTTAGAGGGCGGGTCGGGCGATGACCGATACGTGATCAGCAGTGCCGACGTTGACGCGGATGCCGCGACCGTCGAAGTTGTAGACGATTTTCTCGGCATCAACGTCGTAGCGTTCGACAGCGAGGTTACAGCAGTAGGCGGGACTGGCGGGGACCTAGTTGTTGCAATAGGCGCCCCAGAGGATCACCGCTACGTCTTACTCAAAGGCGGGTACGTCGGTGGCATCGGCAACATCGAGATTAACGGATACTCTCGGTCGATCGCACAATGGCTCCAGGAAAACTCTTCGTCGAGTGTCAACCTTACTGCACAAGCCAGTCAGACCTTGTATGGCGCAGCCGGAGATGACACATTAACGGCGGCCGGCAGCGGCGTCGCGTTATATGGCGGCGCAGGGTTCGACACTTTCGACTTGAGCGAGGTTAACACTGTTGGTGGTGTGACGATTGACCTGCACAGCGGTGATGGCCGCGACAGCATGAATGCCTCGTTGCAACAGGATACAGTCGGTCGCGAATTGGTGAGTCTCCGATTCACGCAAGGCGTTGCAAGATCCAGCTTACGCTTGTTTAAGCAGGGCACGACCAACGGTCCCAAGTTTGGCCTGTCGTACGGTAGCGAAGGTGACGTGATCTACTTCACCGGCGATCAGGATTCCGGTAGCAAGCGCCCCTTTGACGTAGTTGCGTTGGCTGATGGGTCCTCGGTTACCTGGGAGCAGCTTCAAGCCGAGGGAGTTGTGGTGAATCTGCCTGAAGACGCCGGCAATTTTGACGGCTCCGGGACTTTCTATGCGGACCGCATCGTTGGCCGTATTGCTGCCGACTCAATCGATGCATTGTCGGGAGACGACATCATCGATGGGGCTGCCGGGAACGACACCGTTGACGGTGGACTCGGCAGCGACGTTTTCCTGTTTGGAGTTGGTGATGGACAAGACATTGTCGTCCAGTCCGCCAGGCAGGTCGGCGATCAAGATGTTCTGAAGTTTAAATCCGACGTGTCCCTAGCGGACGTGGTCTTCGTGCGTTCTGGTGACAATCTGGTTGCTCGAATCCTTACCAGTTCGGATACCGCGATCACTGTGCTCGGCGCTTTCACAACCAATGCTTTGCATCACGTTGAGTTTGCAGACGGGACATCCATAGCGCTTGCCAATTTGCCTCTCTCGCAGGCACAGGAGCAGGCGACGATCGGTAACGACACGATCTATCTGGATTCCTCGGGACAGGCGATCGATGCACTAGCAGGAGATGATCTTGTGTACGGTGGCAGCGGGAACGATTCCATCTTGGGAAGTTCGGGCACTGACACTTTGTACGGTGGTGCGGGCGACGACCACCTGAATGGCGGCGACGGCGACAATGACGTGCTCTATGGCGAAGCAGGGGACGACGTGTTGCATGACACACGCGCCTATCGCATATTTGGGGGTGACGGAAACGACGTCATCACAGGGTCAGCGCAAGAGGTGAATGCTGGAAGCGGCAATGATATTGTCGACGCTATTGCACCCACCATCGACTTGGGCCGAGGCAATGATACCTACGTTGTGCGGCCTTCATTCAGTGCCGCTACCAGCGGCACCACGTACCTCAACGCCACAACCATCGCCGGAGAAACGAAGACGATTCGATTTGCTGACGGACTCCGCCTCAGTGATTTGACCGTCCACGCGGTTGGCTCTGACCTTCAAATCAAGGTTCGGAATTCTTCGATCACGCTCGTGTTGTCAGGGTTTATGGATTTCTCCTTGCCCTCGCAACAGCTATTTCGGTTTACGTTCGAAGCGGATCCAGGAGCGGACTACAGCTACTCTGATTTCTATGCTTTGGGTAACACCCCTACAGCGGGCGACGACTGGATACGAGGGGCGGCCTTTGGAGAAAGTATCAATGGGCTTGCCGGCGATGACACCATCTTCGGCTACGGCGGCGACGACACGTTGGAGGGCGGCAGCGGCAACGACATCATCTTGGGTGGCGACGGCGACGACCTACTTATAGCCGGATCTGGTTCTGACACGCTCAGTGGCGGGGCTGGAACAGACACATACAAGGTGTCTCGAACTGGGGGCTACGCCGTCATATCTGAGCAGATGTCCTGTGACGCGGACATCATCCTGTTCGACACAGATGTGTCTCCCGATGATGTTCGCGTGCGGCATCAGCCAACGATGCACGGAACTACCGCCGTTGACCATGACATCGTCCTTGAAGTAGTCGACAGCGTGAGCGGTAGCGTCATTAACACAGTAGTAGTGACCAATGGGTTCGCCACAGCGGTCAGCGCAGGCGGAATCGGCAGCGTACGCTTTGCAGGTCATCCAAGTGTTATTTGGACCTCGGAAATGATTCGTACCGCGGCGCTGAGCGGCGGACAAAAGAACGATGTGCTGCTCGGCTTCCAAGGCCGCAATGATGTCATTGCAGGCCAGGAAGGCGATGATTCGCTCAGCGGCTTCGGTGGCGACGACATTTTGTTTGGCGGAAACGGCGCGGATACCTTGCGCGGCGGTGATGGCGATGACTTGCTTGAAGGGGGCGTAGGAGACGACCTGTTGTATGGTGATCTGGGCTCAGACACCTATCACTTAGGTAACGGCTCTGGCTTTGATCGCATCTACGAATCAGGACATTCAGGCATACCGGCTATGGACACCGTGCGCTTTTCCAGCAATGTCCAACCCACACACATTTCACTGCAGCGGCACGGGAACGACCTTGTCATTCTGAACAACGCGACGCTTGACCAAGCTTGGGTGGTCTCGTATTTCAGCGGGTCGGGTGACAGCAAGATTGAGCGAATCGAATTTTTTGACGGTACCGTATGGGACGCTGCAGACATTGCAGCAAAAACTGCGTTCGGCACGGCGAACACGATGACAGGTGGCGCCGGCAACGACAACTATGTTGTTGACAACGTCGATGACGCAATCATCGAAGGCGTAGGCCAGGGCATCGATAGCGTTTCCTCGTCGGTCACATGGACCGCGAGTGCGAACGTTGAGAACGTCACATTGACAGGAGGGCTGCGCATCGATGTCACTGGCAACGCGCTCAACAATGTGCTGATCGGAAATGCAGCAGGCAATGTACTTACAGGCGGCGGCGGGGTCGATACCCTGATCGGTGGCGCCGGGGACGACTCCTACTACGGTGCGAGGTTCATTACAGAACTCGCGGGCGAAGGAATAGACACGGTCTACCAGACTGAGGATTACACCCTCGGCGCCAACCTCGAGAACCTTACGCTGATCGGCTCTAGCTCCTTTTCGCAAACGGCCACCGGAAACGACTTGGACAACGTAATCATCGGTCGTGCGGATAGGTTTGACACGTTGGACGGCGGGCTCGGCGCTGACACGATGATTGGTGGGCAAGGAGCGACTTTTCGAGTCGACAATGTAGGCGATGTACTTATTCTGAACAGTGTGTTGACGACCTACTCGATTGTCCAAAGTGCGGTGAATTGGACACTGGGGTCCCAGATGGATGAGCTGCGCCTTCTCGGCGGAAGTTCTGCCACGACAGCCTATGGAAACAATAAGGACAATCTGTTGTTCGGGAACCAGAACAGCAACGTGCTCTATGGCTACGCTGGCAAGGACCGCATATACGGGGGCACCGGCGCTGCCACTTTCTACGGTGGCACAGGTGACGACACCTACTATGTCGACGGCGGCCTTCGAAATCAAGTGCGGGTTAGGTCGAACGGTGCTGCGATGTCCGTTGACCGGGCCTACATCGAGTCGCCGAGCCTGAACAATAAGACGGTGGTTGAGCTCGCTGGCGAAGGGATCGATCTTGTCTACAGCATTTACGACTACACACTGACCGACAACGTAGAGAACCTCAAGCTCGAGAGTTTTAACGACTATTCGGCGGGCGCCAATACGCTGCGCTATGCATTAGTGGGAACAGGAAATGCACTAAACAACGTTATTTCCGGCAATGCAGGAAACAATGTGTTGGATGGCAAGGCTGGTTTCGACACACTCGAAGGCGGTGATGGGAACGACAGCTACTATGTAGACAGCGTTGGCGATGTCATCGTCGAGTCCAGCGGCTACGACATCGTTTACAGCTCAATCAGTTACACCTTGGGCGCGGCACTTGAGCAACTGGTGCTCATCGGCTCGGATGAAGTTTCCGGGCAGGGCAACGCAATGGATAACACGCTGGACGGATCCCAAAACAGCGCGTCGAACGTCCTGAGCGGTGGCACCGGCGATGACACCTATTTGTTGGGCCTGGGAGACACCATTGTGGAACTGGCCGGGGGAGGTACGGACACCGTTCGTTCTTTCGAGACGATAAGTTTGAGCATCTTCGACAACGTTGAGAATGCGACGCTTCTCGGATCGAGTGCTGCCAGTGCTACTGGCAATGCGGGGAGTAACCGTCTTGATGGCCTTCAGAATATCGCGGCTAACGTTCTGGCTGGCGGTGGCGGCGACGATACCTATATCGTCGGTACGGGCGATACGGTGCTGGAGGCGGTCGGCCAAGGGACCGACACAGTGATTGCGGACGGCTCTTACACTCTTGGTGCCAACTTGGAGAATTTGACGCTCACCGGTGCTGGAACTGCGACCGGAAACGCGCTCGACAACGTTGTCACGGCAGGTGCCTCTGGCTCGACGCTTGACGGCGGAGCTGGCGCGGATCGTTTGGTCGGAGGAAGCTACGCGAACTTGACCTTCGTGGTCGATAACGTCGGCGACTCGATCGAAGTGAACACCGCGAGCCAGCCGCACGCGGTGCGCAGTTCGATCTCCTACGTTCTGGCCGCCAACAATCTTTTCAACAATCTGACGTTGACAGGCAGTGCTGATATTGACGCCACTGGCAACGCGCTCGCCAACGCGTTGACTGGAAATGCCGGCAGCAATCTGCTGAACGGTGGCGCCGGCGACGACATCATGGCCGGCGGCGGCGGCGATGATACCTACGTGGTGGACAGCTTCGGAGATGTTGTCGATGAATCTGTGGGTCAGGGGACGGACTCTGTACAGAGCAGTGTGAGTTACGGGCTGGGAGTAGCTCTGGAAAATCTTACGCTGACTGGTGCAGCATCCATCAATGGCACCGGAAACGATCTAGCCAATATGCTCACGGGAAACGCCGGGGCAAATTTGCTAGACGGTAGGATGGGGGCAGACACCATGGTCGGCGGTGGTGGCGACGACACTTATGTGGTGGATGACCAGGCAGATGTGGTCGCAGAGCTGGGTGGCGGTGGCATCGATCTCGTGCAATCCTTGGTGACCTACACGCTCGCCGCCAACGTTGAGCACCTGACGTTGACGGGCTTATCAAACATCGACGGGACAGGCAACAGCTTAGCGAACTGGCTCAACGGCAATGTTGGAAACAACGTGCTGGATGGCGGGTTCGGCGTCGATACGATGACCGGCGGAGCCGGCGATGATATTTACGTTGTCGACAGTGCGGCCGACATCGTCGTCGAAGGCGCGGATGGCGGTTTCGATACCGTGCAAGCACTTGCCTCCTACCAACTGGCTGCGAACGTTGAGAGCCTGACCTTGCTCGGCTCATCCGATGTTGATGGTGCCGGCAACGCCGGCAACAACGTCCTTCGTGGAAATACGGGTAACAACGTTCTTGTTGGCGGCGCGGGCAATGACACAATACTCGGCGGCGCAGGGAACGACACTGTTCGCTATGAACTTGGCGATGGCGACGATTTCGTAGATAACCGCGGATCGGTTTTGGGCGAAACTGACGACATCGAATTCGGGATTGGCATCCTCGCGAGCGAGACGACGTTTACATCGCAAGACGATGATTTGATCGTGCATATGGCAGGTGGATTGGGAACCGTCACAGTTGCTGGATTCTTCTCCAACGCGGGCAACGAGCGGCTGTTGTTTCAAGGCGGTGTCATTTACACGCGTGCCAATCTTCCGCTTTCACGCGGAACGGAAGGCGACGATGCGCTGGTACTTACCAGTGCGAATGACGTAGTCGACACACTTGGGGGCAATGACTTCGTTGATGGCGCGGCCGGAGAAGACAGCTTGGCGGGTGGCACCGGCGACGACACACTCGTGGGCGGCGCCGGGAACGATTCGCTAAGCGGCGGCACAGGAGACGATCTGCTCGCTGGAAATCAGGGTAACGACGTCTACGTGTACAACGCGGGGGACGGATTTGACGTGATCGACAACCAGGGCGCACTTGCCACCGATGTCGATGATTTGGTCCTCGGCCCGAGCGTTATCGAAACCACGACAACCTTCTACAGAGAAGGCGATGATCTGCGTATCGGATTTTATGATTCGCAGGACGGAATTCGCGTCCTCAACTTCTTCACGGGGTCGAGTGTGCAGCGGATTGTTTTCGCTTCTGGCACGGTATATACCAAGGACAACCTCCCCAATTCTTCGACCCATACAGTAGTCGGTACCGAGAACGATGACTATCTGTTCGGCAGCGCGGAGGACGAAACGATTCTCGGATTGGGTGGTGACGATAACCTGGCTGGGAATGGCGGTAACGACACGCTTGATGGGGGCGCGGGAGGCAACAACCTCAATGGTGGTGCGGGTCGGGATACCTATCGGATTGCGAAGTACGGCGACGGCCAGCATGTCTACGCACAAGCAACGGGGGATGGTGACATCATCGAGTTCGGCGCCGGAGTACTGCCCGAAAACCTTGTCGCGTATGACACCTATGAGTATGTCGACGGCGAGCGCCATCCTGGCACCAGTCTAATCCTTCACATCGTTAATGCGTCGGATCGATCGATCACGAACTCTTTGAGCATTGACAGCTTTTTTTCGTCAGGGTCGGGCTTTGCTGGGATCGGAAAGTTTCGGTTCACCGATGCGCCGGAGATCGTTTGGACTCCGGCCGATATTCTGGCGCTTTTCCCGAGCTCGGGCGACGACCATCTCATCAGGGGCGTCAATGGTGACTATGTTGATGCAGGCGAAGGCAACGACTATGTCGACGGGGGGGCGGCGACTGACGAACTCTTCGGCGGTGCGGGCGAAGACACCCTGCTTGGCGGGGCCGGTCAAGATTACCTTTACGGGGGCGATGGCGACGACCAACTCCATGGCGGCGAAGGCGTTGACTATCTGACCGGCGACGCGGGCATCGACACGCTCGCCGGCGGGGAAGGCGACGACGTCTACATGGTGGGTGACTCGTTTGACCAGATCATCGAACTCTCGGGCGAAGGTCTCGACACCGTGTACGCCACTGCTTCCTACGTCTTGGGTGCGAATGTCGAGACCCTTTATCTCCAGGGAGAAGGGAATCTCGATGGGACCGGCAACGCTTCCGACAATCACATCTACGGAACCGATGGAGACAACGTTCTTAATGGAGGAGCGGGTGCTGACACGCTGTCCGGAGGGGGTGGCCACGACACTTATATCGTCGACAACGTGGGTGACGTCGTGGACGACTATGACGGATCAGTCGATCTGGTGATTTCGAGCGTGTCGTGGAACCAGGGCGACTACATATTCGACCAAGACTTGACGCTGTCCGGAACGGCGGACATCGATGGCAGGGGGAGCGGCGGCGCCAATCGGATTACCGGGAACAGTGGCAACAATGTTCTAGACGGTTACCAAGGAGCCGACACCCTCGTCGGTGGTCTAGGAAACGATACCTATATCGTGGACAACGCGAGCGACACGATCATCGAAGAGATCAACTCGGGCATCGATACAGTTCGCACATCTGTTGCGTGGGTACTTGGCGACAATCTGGAGAATTTGGAGCTGGTCGGGTATGTGTCGCAGGGCACAGGAAACGCCGCCGACAACCTAATCAGAGGCAGCTTCGGATCCAGCACGATCGATGGCGGCGCCGGCGCAGACACCATGCTTGGGGGCGCAGGAGATGACACTTACGTTGTTGATCAGGTAGGCGATGTTGTTATTGAGGCGGCTGGGGAAGGTAACGACGCCGTCAGGGCAGCAGTCAGCTATGCGCTTACTGCCAATGTTGAGAGTTTGACGTTGACCGGCTCAGCAGACAACGACGCGACCGGGACATCTGCGAACAATTTCCTCTACGGAAACAGCGGGAGCAACGTCCTGAACGGCGGTATCGGCAACGACTACATGGCTGGAGGTGTCGGCGACGACACTTATGTTGTGGATGCAACTGGAGATACGGTCTTCGAAGCTGCGAGCGCCGGCGTCGACTCCGTGCTCTCTAGCGTGTCCTACACGCTGACATCCAATGTTGAGAATCTGATTCTCACGGGCAGTAACTCTGTGAATGCAACCGGAAATGCGCTGGCGAACGTGCTAAACGGCAATTCGGCTGCAAATTCACTCAATGGAGCAGCAGGTGCCGACACGATGGCCGGTGGTGCGGGCAATGATGTTTATGTGGTCGAAAGCTCCGGAGACGTCGTCAGCGAGAACGAGTCCGAAGGGATAGATCTTGTCCAGGCTGCAATCACATACAGCTTAGCCGCGAATATCGAGAACTTAACGCTGACGGGCACAGGCAACCTTAATGGCACCGGCAACGAACTTGACAATGTCTTGGTTGGAAACGCGGGCAACAACGTGCTGTCGGGCGACGCTGGCGCAGACTCGATGAGCGGCGGTGCCGGCAACGATACCTATGTGGTCGATGACCTAGGTGATACGGTAACGGAGGCGTCAGCTTCTGGTACCGACACGGTCCAGTCTTCGGTCGACTACACACTAAGCGCTAACGTCGAAAATCTGACTCTCACAGGGTTGGCTAATCTTGTCGGTACCGGGAATACGTTGGCGAATAATTTGGTCGGCGGTGTTGGCGACAACGTCCTGAATGGCGGCGCAGGCGCGGATACGATGGCCGGAGGGCTCGGCGACGACACCTACGTTGTAGACAACTCGGCGGACGTCGTCACCGAGGGGGCCGGCGGGGGAACGGACACGGTGCAGTCCAGCGTTACTTTCGCCGCGAGCGCCAACGTCGAGAATCTGATACTGACTGGCACCGCTGCGATCAATGCGACGGGAAATACGCTGGCAAACTTCCTCACCGGGAACGGCGGAGCTAACACGATCGACGGGGGCGCAGGTGCTGACACGATGTCTGGAGGCGCTGGCAACGACGTGTACGTCGTCGACAATGTCGGCGATGTGGTTGTCGAACTGGCTAGTGGCGGCACGGACACCGTTCAGTCCAGCGTGACCTACACGCTCAGCGCCGAAGTGGAAAAATTGACTTTGACGGGGACCGGGGGGATTGGCGCGACGGGCAACGGCTTGGCCAACACGCTGACCGGAAACGCCGGCAACAACACTCTCAACGGTGATGTTGGTAACGATACGATGATCGGCGGTGCTGGTAATGACACCTACGTCGTGGACGCGGCAGGTGATGTGGTCACCGAACTGGACGCCGAAGGAACTGACACGGTCCAGTCTTCAGTCACCTACGTACTCGGTAACTTCGTCGAGAACCTCACACTGACGGGCTCTGGCGATGTGAACGGCACGGGCAACGCGTTGGCCAACAGCATTGTTGGCAACGCCGGCAATAACCTGCTCAATGGGGGCGCCGGCACAGACACTATGGCTGGTGGGCTCGGCGACGACACTTACGTGGTGGATGTAGCCACAGACGTAGTCACTGAAGCCGCTAATGGCGGTACGGATACCGTGCAGACTGCATTGAGCTACACATTGGGCGCCAACGTCGAGAACCTGTTGCTGACGGGCTCGGCTGCAATGACTGGCACTGGCAATGGACTGGCCAATGTGTTGACTGGTAACAGCGCAGACAACACTCTTAACGGCGGTGTGGGCGCGGACACCATGGTCGGTGGCGCGGGCAATGACACATACGTTGTGGACAACATCGGCGATGTGGTGACGGAAAACGGCGGTGCCGGAACCGATCTGGTGCAGTCGAGTGTGACCTATGCGATCAGCGCCAACATCGAGGCATTGATGCTAACGGGAACCGCGGCGATCAACGCGACTGGCAATGCCACGGCCAACACGCTCACCGGCAACAGTGGCGCCAACACGCTCGATGGCGGCGCGGGTGCAGACACAATGGTGGGTGGGGCCGGCAACGACATCTATGTCGTCGACAGTGCGGCAGACGTGGTCACTGAACTGGCCAGTGAGGGAACGGACATGGTCCAGTCGTCGGTCAACCATACCTTGGCTGCGAATGTCGAAAGCCTGACGCTCACGGGCACGAGTGCGATCAACGGAACAGGCAACACGACCGCCAATGCGCTCACCGGCAATGCGATGGCCAACACATTGGACGGCGGGGCGGGCAACGACTCGTTGGTGGGCGGACTCGGAAACGACGTCTACCTGCTGGGGCGAGGCTACGGTGTCGATCAGATCACCGAGAACGACAGCACGGCGTCAAACAACGATACAGCCAGATTTGCAGCCGATGTCGCCAACGACCAGTTGTGGTTCCGAAAGGTCGGCAACAACCTGGAGGTAAGCATCATCGGCACGAGCGACCAGTTCTTGATCAACAACTGGTATCTTGGCAATGACTATCACGTCGAGACTTTTAAGTCCGGCAACAACAAGACCTTGAGTGACACGCAGGTTCAGAACCTGGTGCAGGCGATGGCAGCGTTTTCACCACCGGCGGCGGAACAGACCACCTTGCCCGCCGCTTACTCAACAGCACTCGCGCCGACCATCGCGGCCAATTGGCAATGAAGGGAGCCGGCGCAAGAAAACGCTTCCTGTTTGTCCACCAGAATTTTCCCGGCCAGTTTGTGCATCTGGCCGGGGCACTGGCGCGCGACGGTCACGAGGTAGTCGCTCTTGGCATTGAGGGACGCGAGGTGCCCGGCGTGCGCTACTTTCGCTACAAGCCTGCCATCCCGAAGGTGCGAAGCTCCGCGCCCCTGATGCGCGATGTGGAGGTCAAGCTGATAAGGGCCGCCGCCTGTGCCGCTGCGATGCAAAAGCTGGATGCAGCAGGCTTTCGCCCGGATGTGATCGTGGCCCATCCCGGTTGGGGTGAGCCACTTTTTTGCAAGGACGTTTGGCCCGCGGCGCGACTGATAGTCTTTGCCGAATTTTTTTACAATGCCGAGGGCGCCGACTACAACTTCGACCCGGAGTTCTCTACGGACAGTGCTGCGGCAAGATCCTCATTGCGTATGAAGAACACTGCGCTGTTGCATGCGCTGCACGCTTGCGATGCGGCGTACGCGCCGACTGCGTGGCAGCATAGCCAACTGCCGTCAGAGTACCGACACAAGGCAGCTGTCATCTTCGACGGCATCGATACGGAGCGGGTGAAGCCGGATCCCGAAGCTTCGTTGACCCTCCCGGGGAGCGGCATCACGCTGAGCCCCGCAGACGAGGTGGTGACGTTCGTCAATCGGAACCTTGAGCCTTACCGTGGCTTTCACACGTTCATGCGCTCCCTGCCTATGATCATGAAAGCTCGTCCCCATGCGCATTGCGTCATCGTCGGTCGCGACGATGTGAGCTACGGGCGTCGGTCGGCGACCGGCAGCACATGGCGTGAAGTCATGCTCAAAGAGGTGGGGGATCAACTGCCGATGGGCCGTGTCCATTTCGTGGGCGGACTGCCCTATGCCGAGTATCTCAAGGTGCTTCAGGTATCGACTTGTCATGTCTATCTAACTTATCCGTTCGTGCTCGGATGGAGTTGCGTGGAAGCCTTGAGCGCGGGATGCGCGGTGGTCGGCAGCGATACTGGCCCTGTAAGGGAAGTCATCGAGCATGGCCGAACGGGCTTGCTTGTCGATTTTTTTGATGCCGAGGCTGTCGCTAAGCAGGTAGTCGAAGTGATGAGCGATCCGCGAAGTTTTAAGTCGCTAGGGTCCGCAGGACGCGACCAAGCACAAAGCCGCTACGATCTTCAGGCAGTCTGTTTGCCCACGCTTCGAGCAATGGTAGAGGAGCATGCGTAAGTCAGGATCCAAGGACACCGCGGTAAGCAAACAGCCATCCCATCTTGACGAAGCGATGCCACCCCGGCCGGCGGGCTAGACTTCGGCTGTCGGCCAATACGTTGGTGAACCATCCTGCGGCTAGACAGCCAGATAGTGCCTGATTGAAGGCCCGCAGATTCAGATACTGCGGCAGCATTGTTGGCCACAGGCCCCGTATAACCTTGCGACGACTCAAGACTTTTTGGTCTTGCGCACGGCCAGGTCGTGGACGTCACCATCGTCGCTGGTACAACGCCCGTGACCAATCTGCTGCTGTTACCTCAAGCCCCAGGGCAATGAGCACGACACGCCGGCTAAGGCTGCTGGATGGCCCGCATTGGTGCGACGCTTACCGTTCTTGCTAACGGTGGCTTCAACTCGATCGCATCCCTCAAGCCACGGTCTACCGCGAACTTTGTAGCACCCCCTCGGACTCCAGTTTTTCGTAGCTTCGGGGTAGTTGCCTTCTACGCAAATTGTGTCGAAGGCGCCGCGAAACTTCTGCCGCGCAAACCCTAGGCGCTGGCCGTCACCATTGGGCGAGTTCACGGTTCGGGCGGGTAGGGCTAAACCGGCAGGATACATGGCGGTCCTGCCCAAGCCTCTTTATGGTTATGTCGCAATCGGCACCGATTTCCGTGGCAGCCTGGCAGTGTTGGCGGGCCAAGTCGGCGGGCGATGATAGGCGCGCCGATCTAGCTTTTGTGTGCACTGATTGGACCTTTCGCCCAATGAGCCAATTTTTCGTGGCCTGCGTCGGCGGAAGACGTGTCAGTACTCGACGAGCGCGGACAGCCCGCGGCGCGTTTGCACGCCGATAACGAATCCAAAGAGCATGGATGCGACGTCTGCGGCTGTGCTTAAGTTTTTGTCAAAAGGATCCAGGCGGGTTCTGCGTCTGTCTCTAATTTTTTGTCCAGAAAGGCTCAACGTTTCTTGCGAGAGTCCTGCAGTTTTTGTCCTAACACTCCGGCTGTCATGTAGTTCTTGTCCCTTTGTCTTGAAAATTAAGTCTAAGTGTCATCAACTTATTGTCCCCGACGGCTAACGCTCGAACTTTCAGTGGGGAGGGTCATGACGGGAGGCGAATCCAGGCCTATTATTAGGGTCGATAAGTAAAGTTATGGCGCTTTATATATCATTAGAAATGATGAGATATCAGATAAACAACGTATCGTATGCAACGAAAGTGAAGCTATTTTAGCCCCCGTATGTCCCCCGTCCGCAGGAAAACGTCCAGGGAGCCCAACCCCACCGCCTTGCCGCTCGAGTTGATCGAATTGGCGCCGCCACCCGTCGGCGTCGCGCTCGAAATGCTCGATCCCCGTCGGCTGTCGCATGCAACCGAGGACGCGGCGCGCGAGCTCGTGCGACAGGGCACGTCCGCCAACACGCTCGCCTCGTACCAAGCGGCCATGCGCTACTGGGCCGCCTGGTTCAATGTGCGCTACGCACGCGCGCTTTCGCTACCGGTCGAGGTGCCGGTGGTCGTTCAGTTCATCGTCGACCACGCGTCGCGTGAGGTGCCGTCGGAGGAGGGCAGGGACGCGGTGACAGCGGACGAGGTCGGCGCATTGGCCCTGCCCGATGCGGAAAGACCTGATGCGCGGCCCGATGTCGACCCCCTCGACGTGGCGTCATCGGAGACTGGAACCGCCGCGGCCGCGCGCGCGAAGGGCAAAAAACCGGTGCTGGCCATCGGGCTGCCGGCCGAGATCGATCGCTATCTGGTGGACGGGGGCTCCAAGGGAAAGTTGGGGGCGTTTTCGTTGAACACGCTCGTGCACCGCGTGGCGGTGCTGTCGAAAGCGCACCAGAACCTCGATCTGGACAACCCTTGCGATCACGCCCAGGTGCGTGAGCTGCTGAAATCGGTGCGGCGCGCCTACGCCGCGCGCAACGTCAGGCCGCACAAGCAACAGGCGCTGGCCAAAGACGATTTACTCAAGGTGCTCGAGACGTGCGACGCGTCGCCGCGCGGGCTGCGTGATCGCGCGCTGTTGCTGTTTGCATTCTCAAGCGGTGGGCGCCGGCGTTCTGAAATCGCCGGCGCGGTGATGGACAACCTGCGCAAGGTCTCCAAGGGCTACACCTACAGCCTCGGACAGTCCAAGACCAACCAGGACGGCACGCACGACGATGAGAAACCCATCAAGGGGTTGGCGGCGGCCGCGCTCGACGCCTGGCTTGCTGTGGCGAAGGTCACCGAGGGGCCGATTTTCCGGCGGGTGCTGAAGGGTGGAAAAGTAACCGGCGATGCACTGGATCCCAAGGCGGTTCGGAAGATCGTGCAGGCGCGGTGTCTGCAGGCGGGGCTGAGAGGGGACTTCTCAGCGCACTCGCTGCGATCGGGGTTTGTGACCGAAGCAGGGCGCCAGAAGAGCCCGATGGCTGACGCCATGAAAATGACCGGGCATCGGAATTTCGATACCTTCATGGGGTACTACCGAATCGGAGATCTGATGGACAGCGAGGCTGGCGACCTGATGGAGTAGAAGCGACGATGCGCCGCAAAAGCGATCTAATCGGTGTCACGATTTGGCGAGAAGACGTCTGGCTGCCCAATTCATTCCAGCGTTGACGAAGGCGCAGGAGAAAAGAAGCGGATCGTCCAACTTAACAACGTATGTTGTATTCGACTACAACGCGAGAGACGCATTTATGTTCACCATCGGCAGGAGATAGTGTAGTCCGCGCCAGAAGCTGCCTTTTCGAAGAGAGCGGAGGTCACGAGCTTTACATCCAACTTGGATTGGGGTGCAAGGAGTGCATGGGGAGGAGATTTTCGAATCCATTTGCAAGCCCTGTATTGACGGAGGTTGGCAGCGCAGTAGTTGTTAACCCCTTCGTCATTTTTAGCCTTCATGCCCTAGAGATGCCCTTAACGGCAGCGCTTCCATGATTTTCAGAGCCTGCCAGTTTTTATGGGTGCAGATGAAAAATTGGACCAGAATAAAAGCATCCCTTCAATGGCTGAGCAAGGTTTGATAGTTTCCGGCACGGGGCAAGTAGCGCGCTGGGGGGCGGGGACTTTTTTCGACACTCTTCGATCTGCATTGCCGCAACTCCGAGCAACTTCCGTTGCTGGATAGGTTTGCGGACTCATAATCCGTTGGTCGATGGTTCAAGCCCATCACGGCCTACCACCCGCAAGCCGCATGGGCACTGATTAAGGCGCTATTTAATCGATAGCGCCTTTTCTTTTTCTCACTACTTTGTTGATGGCATGTAGCCACCATGTAGCCGGCGGTACAGCGTTTTGTACGGGTGCATGGTTTGCGAATCCCCATCCAGGGCCGGACAATCAAGGCTCACTAACAAGGGGTTGCGATGCTCACCGGTCTTGGTCGATTCAGCGCAGTGGTGTGGACCCTCATGGGTCTGCTGGTGTTCTGGCTTCTGACCGGCGCCGCATTCAGCGGGCCAGCGGTTCCGGCTGGAGAGGCATTCAAAGCCTGGGTGTTCATAGCGCTTGCCATGGCCGCCTGTTACCTCCTGCACCGTGCTACCTGCTGGTTGTTCGGCGCCGCCGCACGCAAGCCGCGCAAGTTGAGCCACTGAGGTGCACCATGGCAAAGCAGAAGAAATCGAGCAATGACCTTGCTGGAATCATTGCGGAACGCGTCGGAGACATGAAGGGCGGGCGCGTGGGGATTCCTTTACCGGTGCAGGCGCACCCAATCGACGCTGAGGGGCGCTCATGGGACACCGCGGAGCCTGCGCCGTCGCCAGCAATCCGCAGCATCATCGACGCCGTGCGGGACGAATACGACCTTGGTCCGTGAAAACTGAGCTGATGCTCCTGTTACTGGTCAACAGACCGGTGCTGCGTCTTCATGAGGTCGCCAACTTGCTGAGCCTCGACCCCAGGTCGCTGCAGAACAAGATTTACCGTCGCCAAGTACCGTTCCCAATGTTCAAGATGCTGTGGTCTGGTAGCTGGGTTGCGCATGTCTCCGACGTCGCCGCATACATCGATGAGCAAAAGCGGGATGCTGAGGCGGCCGTTGTTCGGTTGTTGATGCAGCAGAACGCTAGCCCGAGTTGAGGCACCCATGTATTACGACATCGTTGGCTGCAATATGCGAATACTCGGCGCCGTGCACCATCTTCCGCCGACAGGAGGTGCATTTCCGTCGTGGGTCTGGGATGCGTTCCAGTGGTCCGAATTGATCGAAATGGAACATGACAGGGCAGAGTTGGGCGCATGTGTGTTGGACCCGCAAACAAGAATGCTGAAGCCCTGGGCAGCCCTATTTGCAAAACTGGGCCAAGCATTCAGCAGCATCTCCGTGCTGCCTGGCGTAGAGACCGTTTTTTCGAGTGCCTTAGAAGCTACGCGCAGGCCCCCGATGACCTATATCGAGTCTGGGCGCTTTCTCGGCGCTCTACTTGACTCAGTGCCTGCTCCAGACATCGGCAAGGCGGAGGCAGCAATGGATGCTGCGATGCCCAATATGCTGGCAAATATTAAGAGACTGCACTCTGCTTGGGAGCAATCGAATATTCCAGCGCTCGAGGCTGCCCAAGCGGAAAGTCCGCTTGGATCTATCGCGTCCATGCGACATGCATTCTTTACCGCGCGAAATGAAAACTGGGCTAACACCATTGCATCTCGCGGGGCTCAGGCCAAACGTCATCTCCTGGTCGTTGGCGCTCTGCATTTAGTGGGGCCTGAAAACCTATTGGATCAATTGACCTTTAGGGGGAGATCTGCAGTTCGGTTGATCAGCTAGGGTTGGGCCGTACATGATCTCAATGAATCATGCGCAAGCAAGTGCAGGTTGCCAAGCGGAGAGCCGCCGCGAGTAGGGAGATAATTTCACGCTCGGGAATGGTCACAGGATGGAGTTTGGAATTTCATGCGTGGGCCATCGAAGATCCAGCGCTGGGCAAACGGTCCCGCAGTGATAGCTGTTATCTTGAATTTACCGGGTCATTTAATGAAGCGATCGGAACAACGAAAGATTTCGTCGTCATGATTTCTGCTGCAGATGAGGTAGGCGCGGGGGCGGCGGAAATTCCATGTGTTGGCGTAGTCACTCGAGCCAAGCCGCAGTTTCAGGCGGTTATTACCGTCTCGACGAAAGACTTTCAGGCGTTGGCCACTTTTGCTGCGGCGGAGAAAATTTGCTCCGTCGATCTGACGTTCCAGAAGCTGCGGTACGGCAGCGGTCTCATCTCGTCTGCCCTCTTCGCCACGAACAAGGCGAGCGACTTATCTTGACAGTTGATCCAGAGACGATTTTCCGTACTGGGAAGCACTCCATCAGGGCGGTTTTCGCTGAATGGCTAATAGCTGCTAAGGATTCTGGTAACAACTCGGGGAAATGGCGGCGTTGGTGCGTGCGCCTGATTGCTAGTAGCCATGGCTACTATCAATCGCGTGGCAAAACTCATCACTCCGGCCATGCATTCGTGGGCGACACCCTTCCATCGCCCACGGGACGCCTGAAAAGCCGATCCGCGGCTGCACCGTGACGACTGACTGCGAGTGACGTGCGCCCTACAGTAGCCGTCAAACGGCTGGATAACGGTCAACCAACCGTTCCGCAAGTCACCCTGGCTTCATCCGATGTGCAGCCACTTCATCCGGCGCTTCTCAGCCGATCTATCAGACGAGGCGCTGAGGGAATTTCAGCAACATGTCGCGCGTCGGGATCCACGTAATACGTGCGCCCAATTTGACTGGAGCAGGGACAATGCGGCCCTCGCGGAGCCAGATGCGAAGGGTGTTTTTCACAGGTGGTGGGTCGTAGTGCCTTGAGGCCCACACCGGAAGTGTGATTTTCGGCTTCATCTAGTTCCTTCACAGGGACGGTGCAGCTTAGTCTTTAGGGCCCGACAAACCTACTAGGCGTCGGCATCCAGATCGGATCCGGTTTTCGAGGTCAGACCGAATTTCCAAGAAAGGGCCACCCGGGTGGGCTACAAAACCTACAAAAGCCCGATAGACCCCCTTTTTTTTCAGAAAAGGGCCGGGGGACAGGGCTACAAAACCTACGAAAGTCCTCTATCCCTCGCGTCGTTTTGCAGATTCGCGCCATGGATGCGTTGACGCCGGGCCTGCAGTCAGGATCTGGGCAGTGCGTGTCATCGGATCAACCGCCTCGAGCTTCGGCCGTTCTGGCTTGTTGCTGGGATGGTCAGGGTCTTGAGACTCAATAAAAGGTAAATCCGCTGCCCCTTTAACTACGGTGGCGAATTGGACCTCTACCCGCGCTGCGTCAATGATCAAGCCTGCAATATCTGCAGTCAAACGCATGCGTCTGAGATCAACCTTGCGCGATGGGTCGTCGAGTGCCTCGAGCTGCTTGAACAGGTGTTCCCTCAAGTCGGCGATGTTCTTCATCTCTCAACTTCCTTTTTAACTTGTTGTGCAACAAGATGGCCTGTTTTAGCTCGAGCGGCAGCGCGTGAAATTTTTGGCCATATTCAAGATAGAACGAAGTCGGCCGCACGATCCTAAGGGCTCGCATCTTCTTGCGAATTGCCGATTCGGATCGCCCAATTAGTTCCGAAATTTGCGGTGTCCGCATAACTGCCGCGAAATCGCGCAGGAGGTTCATCTCATCCTCACTCCAAATGTTAGGGCCAGCGAAAGGTGCTTGGATTTCGCGGAGGTGATACCAAACGGTCCCTTTACTGAATCCCATCAGGGCAGCCATCTCCCGCACCGTCAAGCCGTCTTCTAAAAGGCGGCGCACGAGCGCATTTTCTGGTTTCTCCCAACTCATAACACCGCGTGAGCGAGAGCCGAACTGGCCATTGCACTTAGGCGAGCAGCATTTGTTGACTCTTCCCGGGAGTCGGCCTTGATGCCAGCGGAAAGACTGATCGCACACCAAGCACTGTCTAAGCATCGAAGAGCCGTCCATGGTCAGATATCCTTGGTGCTTGTAGGCTGGTTGGGATCTTCTGCCTGAATCAATGCCTGGCCACACAGAAGTCACGCAATGCGCAGGGGCAGCGCTTCCCCAAGGCACGATGCTACTGCTGCATTCGGTGCCGGGGCAACCCAAAGAGGCGGCCTTTTTAGCCTGCGCCCGCCTGCCATCATGTGTGCCTGGCTGCATTTCGTCTGCACCGCACGCGTCGCCCAGCAGAACGTCAATTTGCGCTTGCAATAGCATCGGAATCATCCGACAAGTTTCGAAGTCTCAAGTGTGAACAGTGCGACCCATGCGAGGCCAGCCATGACGCTCAGGTATTTAAAGCAACTCCAGCACGCCACCTTTCCGCTCACCGTAACCGACCCCGAGGAGATTAGGCAGGTAGAGATGCTCCGCGCCGCGCTACTCGTCAACGCGTCGGTGCAAAACATCGACCCGGACCTACCGCCGCGGACTGCTCGCGTCCTAGAGATCACCAATACCGGTCACTTCATACTGAAACGCATGAAAGACTAGGGCCGCGGCACGTGCGTGCCGGCGTCCAAAAGCTCCAGGTAGGTGCCGCGTGCCTCGAGCGCAGCCTTCAATTCGTCGACGCTGCCCGCAACGGCGTGCGGACCTAGAAATGCGCTGCGCTCCGCTCCGAAATTCGATGCGCTTCGGCGACAAGAGCAACCAGCCGATCAGCCAACTCTCGCGCTTGGCTTGGAATGGCTTCAAGCAAATAGGTGCCAGTTGAAAATGCGCTATATCGGATCTCCATGAAGCTTGCGAAGCCGTCCGGCACAGCTTGTGCCTCCGCTCGTATCGCGTCCTCGATTGAGCTGTATGCGTCAACCTCTGCGGTCACGCGGCCACCGCTGCTGTCCAAAACCGACGCCGTGTAGAAGCCCGGCGCTTCCTTGTCGATGCTCAATGTCAGAACCATCTCAATAGCCATCAAAGATCCTCTCTCAGCCGTTGCGCTTTTTGTCGATGGCAAGGTGCACATCGTCCGACACGTCACTGCCCAGCTTTGAAGTCACGAAGGCGCGCATCGCCGCGATCAATGCCGTCGGACCCTTGGACATGTGCCCGCTTGGGCCATCCACGTAAGCTGTGACTCCTGAGATCCACTCACCGGCGTTCCACGCAATCATGATTTTCTCGCGCTCAATGATCGGACCGGCCTGCCCCCAGTTGGTAGACGGCATGAACCTGAGTTGAACCTCAACGGTTGGAGTGATTCCCTCCGCCCGGGCCACCCAGTAGTCGAGCGAAGTGCCTGTTAATTCAGCGGTTTTCATGGCGCGATCCTACTGCTGTGTTCGGTTCGAGGCCAACTCGTAAGAACCGGCACTCGCCGCCCGCGCTTACCGCAGACCTTTAGCAACCTCCGCGGGCATTGCGCCATCGACGTTCTGCACCATCATCATGGGGCAGCTCTGCGATACGCGCCGGTCCACGGCCGGGCTCCCGTCAAACAGGTGCACTGGCGCCAGCTCAAGCATCACTCACGAGGATGCGGGCTTGGAGATCACAGTAGGGCACCGCGCTTCGTCTCGCATCGGAAGCGAGATGAGATCTAGCCGCTGCAGTTGCCCTTCCACTTCATCACATAAGACGTCTCGATCAAATTCGGTGGAAGAGCTGCCTCGCGAATAAAGGCGTTGGAGACAAGCTTTCGACATGCAAGTGCAAGTTTGAAAGGATGTTCGGCCAGCGCGCACTGAACACCTTTTCGGAAGCCATCTCCCTCTGGTGTCTTAAGCGCCTCAATCGATTTGTTGTACACGGTAACAGCAAGCTCGACGGTTTCTTTATCCAAATACACCAACGCTTCGCCGTGCTTTATCTCGGCAAACTGATCATGGAGTTGCAGAAGTTCCTCGGGTTCGGTTGCCGAGAACATTTTGGACGCCACGTTGACGAGACCGATACAAATCCTTCTCTGCTCTGTGTGAAGCGCTCTGGTCGCCTGCAGTGTCGCCTGCTGCCGATAGTTCAGGTATGCCTGAAGTCCGCCGAACAATGCGGCGGCTACGGTCAGGCACGACAAGAACGCCGTCAAAAGTTTGAGCCTGTACTCCGCCTTTTCTGTAGACCCCTTCACTTGGCCTTCATCTCGCTTGTGGGACGGCCCGCGCAATTGAACTTTTGTTCGCCCTGGAAGGCTATTTCGAATGTTCATGCGATTCCCCTAGGTTAAGGAAGCACGGCAACGCGAACGCAAGGCATGGGATCTGAAACTCGTTGCCGAGGCAATCTGAGCAAAGTTGTCTTGCACGCACAAGACGTTTCCAGTTTCGGCGGCGAGCCCAGGATTTACTCCTGCGACTTCGTCCCGACCTTGCCTGTGTATGGATTCACGTTGCCCTTGGTAGACCAGTTGTCCGCTTTCGTGCCGTTCGGATTGGTCGCATGGCTTGGCGCGACGTATGTTCCGTTGCTCTTGACATAGCCGCTGGTCGAGTGGCTCCCGGTCGACGACGTGCCCGAGCTGTACGAGTGCGAGCCGCTGTAGCCGCTCGAGCTGTGGCCACCGCCGCCGCCCTTGGCAAAGGCCGTGGAGCTAAGAGTGAGGACGACGGCCAGGAGGACGATTGATTTCATTCTGATGCCTCCGATCAGTGGCAATGTGTGCCGCCGTTTTTGTGGTCACGGTGGCAACCGTTTTTATCGGTGCCCCCAGAGTGGGAGAGAGCGCCGCAGCTCACGCATAGCGCCGCGATCAGGACCGCAATCTTTTTCATGTGTCTCCTCGGTTGGTGATGCCGAAGTGTGGTCCCGTGGTCGAGCAGGTCCACGAGGGTTTGCGAGCGCTCTCCCATATTCATGTGAGAGCCTCTCAGCTGACTCAGGAAACACAATCCGGCACCCTGCGAAGTTCTTGATCTCCACGAACCGCGGATGGCAGAGGGCTAGAAGCATGAAGCTAGATCGCGACTTGCAGCGGAGGATTCTTGAGGGCCTTCGCGATGAGTACCCGCTGCCCGATCATCGAAAGCTGTTCTCCGACGTTGAAGACGGCTCTGACGAAGACCAACGCATCGTGGCCAATCTTGTTTACTTGGAGGAGCATGGCCTGATCCGAAGCGGAATTACCTTTTCCCTAAGCAATGAGCCGATGTACTCCGGCGCCAAGATCACCGCCGCAGGCATGGATTTCCTAGAGGACGACGGCGGGTTGACGGCCATCTTAGGCACCGTCACCGTAAAGCTTCATGCCGACACGATCCGGGAATTAATGTTGGCAAAAGTCGATGCGTCATCGATACCTGCGCCAGAGAAATCGAAGATCAAAAATGCCATCTCTGCACTCTCCAACGAGGCTCTGAAGGAAGTGACGAAAAAGTTGGTTGCTGCGGGATTGGAAAACATCCCAGATGCCATCGGATATGTGCGACAAGTGACCGGACTTTGAGGGGCGCTCATGACGATCTGGCACTGGTTGGTTCTTATCATCGTTGCGGCGCTCGTATGGGGCGCGATCAGGATGAATAAGAAGGCTGTTGAGCCTAAGGCGCCTATGACTTCTTTAACGAAGCCAGTCACTCCGCCTGGAACTGGCGTCGGCGGATGGCTCGCGCTGCTGGTCGTTGGTTTAGTGCTGCTTGGGCCATTGAGGTCCGTTCAGCAGATCAGCGAAGCCTTGTCTTCCTTGGAAGCTGCGACACCCCAACTTGCAACGCACCCGATCTGGGAAAACTACAAGACGTGGACATGGGCCATCGTTCTCAGTTCGGCCGCGCTCAGCATATTTACTGGAGCCCGCCTGAGCGTTTCGCGTGAAGCATCTGTTGTCAAATATGCAATCGCCGCGTTGTGGCTCTGCGGCCCTGTGTCGGCTGTTGCCATTGGGATCGCAGTGCCGCTGCTCACCTTCGGCGCCTATCTAAAAGCTGACGACGTATTCGGGGACAGCGAAGTCCTCGGGGGCGTCCTCGGCTCTACAGTCATTGCGATCATTTGGACGATCTACTTGGCGAATTCCAAGAGAGTGCGCGACACCTACACGTTGAACCGTCGGCGCTGAATCGGCGAGCGTCTTCTGCTGGTATGCCGGCATTCAACGTCTCAGTGCTGCGTTTTGGGGGCGCTGCGTTTATATCGGGCCTACATGGTCACGCTATCGTCGTGGGAGACAGCGGACGCAGCCGTTTTCCGGCTCATGGGGTTGGTCAATACACAGCTCAAGGCCGTAGCTGACATCAGTTTCGCTCAGCACGCGCTAAGTCGATAAGCTTTACATGCGAACGAGCTGCGGCTACCTAGGCAGTTGCACGATACTGAAGTCTTTTGACGATCGCCCTCGCAAGCCCCTTGCTAAATTCCTTTGGCGTTTCACGCCTGATGTCGGAAAAAGCTTTGATGAGTGCGTGTGACGGATTGTCATGGAGAACAGGATCATTCACGACGGGGTCGTCTTCTACAGCCACGCCTCTGTTCGACTCATGACCATGAACAGTATCCGTCAGGTCATTGACAGAGATAAGCCCAGCATGCTCAATCTTTTCACCTGGTTTTGCTACATCGAGTTGAAATAGCTCAACGATGCTTTCGAACGAAAGCACCTCCAGTCGAGACACTGAAATCTCTTTTTGGGTAAAAGCATGAGAGAGTGCCCTAGCCTCAACCTCATCCCACAGCATATTTGGCAGGGCCCTTACCAAGACCTCTTCGCCGTCCAGTGCAGCCATTAAGCGGCAATAGCTTCCTGTTGAAAGAGTCGGTCGCGAAGTGCCGAGTAATCGCTTCGCGAAACAACGCCCTCGTCTTCTTCGTCCTCAAAGAAGAAAGAAATTGAGCCTTCTCGAAACTCAAGCTCGACCAGCTGATCGTCCTGAATAGGCCAACTGAGGACTACGTTTCCTAGATGCGACATGAAGACACTGACTCTTGCTGGCTTCTCATCGAGGGTTGAGACGAAGTAATCCATCTCCGCAACTGAGACCAAACTCAGTGCTCGACCCGTGCCTTGATCCCAGCCAGAACGTGCACGGCCAAACTGTCGAAGGCGATCAAATCCTCTTGCAGTAATGAATTGCTGGGTGGAGGGCCTAAGTTCCACCGAGGATCGCGGCTCCTCATAGGACACATCAACGTTTCCAGTCAGGCTCAACGTTGATCGCGTATTTGCAGCCAAACTCGTGCTTCGTCGACCAGGGTTCACAACATTTGGACTGGCAAATGCTGCGTCGGCAAATTGCGCCCAAAGCTCCTGACCTGTTGCCGACCTGTTTTCAGCAAATGCAACAGTGATCCCACGCGATGCCACTGTGTTCGGGGTTCGGACAGAGAGCGGCGGCGTCACGGCTGCTTCCGTCGACTCAATCTTGCCGGACCGCTGAGCATAAGTTGGCGAGGTCAGCACTAATGCACTGAGCATGGCTCCGATGAGTGCCACAGTCTTTATGCCCGTCTTTTTCTTAAGTCCACGGGAGGCTCGATAAACCTTGCGAGTGCCACTAAACAAGGCATTCGCGGTCCAAGATCTGACGTCGTACCGCTCGAACTGATCGAAGGTTTTCACTGTGAGTCCTCAGCCGTGCGAATGTTCGACAGAGCGTCGATGATCGTCGCGAAATCTTGGAGGCCCAGCTGAACCCGAACAGCACTTTCAACAAAAAGTTCTGTGGTTCCAACGGAGTGGCTAAGCGAAAACGGGGAAGCGTAGTAAAAGTCCATGACGCATCCGCTAACGTTATGAGCGGCACGTGCGAAGTTAGACGCGAACGCGACAGTCACTGATGGCTCCTCCGCGATCTCAACCATTTCCCCTGGTTCGTCTTTATTTAAAGATGAGATCCCGCGAGCCAGCGCAGCTAGAGCCTTGGGCGTCATGTGCACATCTAGGATGGCGCGCAGCCCGCGACCGTCTAGACGGGACTGCGTGAACACGAGCCGTGATTGGCTATTGCTCTGGCCCTCTATCAATCTGAATCCGTCGGCGACGAAGCTCCGAGATGGGGCCGGAGCGGCGTTCAAGTCAACGTGTAAATTGACTTCTCCAGGTGCCGCATCCTCACGAATCACGCGCGCGAAAATCGGCGCCCCTTCGCCATCCATCGGGTCTGCGAACTTCGGAGTCTTCTTGCCTTGGGTCGCCATGTGCGGTGCTTGGTCCGTGGGGTGTATCAGTTTGATACAACAAAAGTCCTTGTTTATATCACCGATGAGATTTCAACGGTCCTTCGGCCGCAAAGACAGCACGCGAATGTCTCGCTGAACGGTGCCCGCTCTCGAGCGGAAGACGCATGAAGCGAAGCCGGCTTTCGCAGGCCTAGGCCTGTTCGGCGGCTCTTCTTCAGGGTGACGATCCTGGCCTAACCATCAGCACTCTAGTCGCCAGCAGCCCCGCTGTCGGAACACGTTGGGCTTCTTGGCTTCATAGAACATGGCGCTGACAATGAGAGTTAGGCAAGGGCCTCGACTGTGTCCCGCTGCTCCCGCAGCAGTGCGTTCATTTCTTTGGAGAGTTGGCGCGCTTCACGCCAGGCACCTCCGGTATAGGCGTTAAGCGACACCTTGGCTTTTCCTTCGGGTGTTTTTGGCCCGGTGGTCTTCTCCCACGGTCGCCAGGTGCGGATAAGCAGGGACTGCCGCTCTCGGCGTTCTTGTGTCCATCCATTCGCCATTGCTGTTCTCCAAAATTTTGTTTTGCGTGCTTTCGCTGCTTTCCGCCTGCGCCTGTGCTGGAGCGGGAACGCCGTTGTTGATCTGCTGTTGGCCGTTGTTGATGTTGGCGTTCTTCGAGTACACGATCTGGCGCGGGAACTTCAGCTCTACCAGCGCCTGAATCGTGGCCCGGCTCTGGGCCTGCGTCTTCAATGCCATCCCGTAGAACGCCTCTAGGTTGAGGTACTGAGCCAACGCGGTGTCAAAGGCCACAGGATCGGCCAGCAAGCCCCCGATTCGTGCCACCTTGCCGGCCCGCCCTGGCAGTGTTCTGCAGCGCCTCGAGCATCGGGCCTGTGATCCTGCCAATCACTGGTGTCCGGTTCAGCACAGCTTTCAAAAGCTTGTTGTCGAGCGCTCCCAGGCTCAGAGCGTTCTGCACCGTGGGCGAGCCCTTCGCCATGTTCAGCGATGCAGCCTGATCGGCCCTGGCCAGGTCCGTGGCCACACCGCGAAGCTGTGCCCGCTCCCCTTCAGTCATGAGCCCGCTTACCGCACCGCTGCGAGCATCTAGCCATTGGTTGAATTTGGCGTTCGTGAGGTTGCCAAGCCGGTCGGTCTGATTCGCTGCGTCGGTAATCGCGTAGTTCTTCAGCGCGGCCTGCGTCTCCGGCGTGGCGACGCGGTTGAACGATGCAATGTCCGACGACTGCGACATACGCGGGCTGAAGAACTTCGCCGCCAGCTCGGCGCCTTGTGCCTGCGGGAGGCCATCGCCGCCTTGACGGAAGATTGACGCTTGCGGGCCAGTGCGGAAGGTTGCCATGCGCTCCGCATGCAGGTCTCGAGCGGCCTGCCATGCCTGAGCCATCTCGGGCGGGAAGTGCTCTACAGCCGTTGCCCCGCCTTGTGCTGCGCGTCGGACGCTTTCGTCAATGCTCCCCAGCATGCTGTCGAGCGCTGCGGCCTCCCTGTTGCTGCCTGCCAATCTGGCTTGCTGGGCGGCTTCAGAGATCGAGGAACGCAAGTCTTGCACTTCCCGGAACGGGATCGCGGCCGGGCGGGTCGTTGCCGTTCCTGCGGGCTGTGCGCCGCCGAGTGCTGCCGCAACCGCCTGACGGTCTGCAGCGCTCAGAGGGACACCGCCGCTCGTGAATACTGGTGCTGTCCCTGCCTGGGCTGGTGCGACTTCCGTGCCGATGCGCTGGGCGGCTGCCAGGGCTTGATCTGCGCGTCCACCGTTGCCGAAGGTTGCGCGGCCCACCTTGGCCACAATGCAAGCGTCCGTCATCGCGCCGTTTGGATCGGTCAGGTGCGAATCGGCCTTGCGCATGCTGGCGAACACATAGTCATTTGTCCTGGGCAGCGCCGATAGAAGGGACCAAACGTATGGAGTCAGCGGGATCTGTCTCACGCCCTCCACCTTGTCTCTGATCGTGATTCCCTTCCACCGCTCATCTATATCGGTCTACTTTAGAGCCAGCAGTTCACCGCGCCGGGAGCCGATGAGCAGTAGCGTCTGCAGGTAGGCCGCCGTGACAGGGGAGGGGAGGGCACGCACTGCAGCGAACCATGCGGCCATCTGTTCTCGCAAGAGGACGTCTTTCTTGCTGCCCGCCTTGCCGAATGCGTCTCTGGTCTTGCGGGTCTTGGCTGCATCTGGGATGACGATTGCCTTGTAGTCGGCTTCCTCACTGCACCAGGTAATGAACGCCTTTAGACAGCGCCATGCAAGCCGGCCGTAGGTCTTGCGCTCCTGCCCCTGCTGCGCGGACCATGCTTCTATCGCCTCCGGCGTGAGGTCTGCCAGCTTCCTTGCGAGCAATGGATAGATTGGGCCGGGCCTCGTCTGTCCGGTGCCGCGGGTGCCCCGATTGAGCACCTTGCCGCCCTCCTGGGCGAGCTTTTCATGGTCGGCGTAGTGACGTACCCCCCACTTGGGTTTGCGGGCCTGTAGATAAACAGTCCATGCATCCCCCACGGTCACAGCATCTTTCACCGCCTGCACTGCTGCTGCGGCCTTGGCTCCTTCGCGCTGGCGGGCAATCTCGCGCGGATCGTTCCCGCCGTCCATGGCGACACGGTGGCGGAAGGCTTCAGCTCGAGCGGCATCAATGCGCCAGGCTCGCACATCCCCAATCGTGCGCCGGATTGTCTGCCGGTCTAGCTTGGCCTCGAATACGAATGACTTGGCGCCGTTGGCAGTGACACGCACGCGCAGGCCGGGTGCCTTGCTGTCGCGCAGAAATGCCTGTTGCTTGCCAGGGGGGCACGTCAGCCGCTCGATTGCCCCAGTGGTGAGGTCGATGGCTTCGGAGAGGTCGAGTGCTTGATTGCGCGGGGGGCGGGCCATGGCTGTTCCTTGCCGTGTAGCCACCATGTAGCCGGATCAAACCAATTTAGGCGTATGCGGCCATATCTTGGACTCGGGACAGGTGAGGCTTCTAGAGGGGAAATTCCCGTTTCCGCCTGAGTTTACCTATCCAACCGTATGCCATCATATTTTCTGTCTGTCGGACTCATAATCCGTTGGTCGATGGTTCAAGCCCATCACGGCCTACCATAAAAAAGAGCCTACAGCTATTGAAGAGCTTGCTACCAATTTGGTAGCAAGCTCTTTTTCTTAGGCTTCTTCTGTCTTTCGATGTAACGGAGGATGTAAGGGGGTTTCAGGGGCTGAGCGGCGCAATCACCATGGCGTCTGAAGTCGGTAGTGCCGGCGGGTGTCGCAGGCAGTACGCCGTCGACGTGGGGGCGCTCGAGTCCTCCAAGAACTCCGTAAACAGCCGGACCGGTGGGCTCCCGCCGCCGCGCGCCCGCCGCTACGCCGCGGTCACTGATCCACATCAACTTGTACGGCTACTGCGCGATATCCACGCCTACAAGGGCAACGTCATCACTCGCGCAGCCATGCAGCTTTCTCCCCTGCTATTCCAGCGGTCCGGGCAGCTGCGGCTCGCGCATTCGGAGGACATTAGTCTTGAGCGCCAACTCTGGCGCTGCCCCTCTGAAAAGATGAAGCTGAGGGAGTGGAAGAGGTGTGACAGCCGCACGCTGGCGCACCTTGTGCCGCTCCCTCGCCAAGCCATTGCTATCCTGGAGGACCTGTATCCACTGACAGGACCTACGGGGCCAATCTTCCGCAGCATTTCCAAGCGCTCTGAGGCCACGCGGTACGAGCTGTGTTCCTAGCCGGCGCGCAGGAACTCGTCCTTAGAATTGGTGTGAGGAGGCATCATGACAAAAGAGACGGCGGCGCAACCAAGCGACTCGACAGAACCTGCGAAGAAGAAGTTTGTCGTCTTCAACTCTTGGAAATCTGACAACGCGTCTACTCGCAGCTTTGTCAATGCATCGTTGGAGCTCGCTGCCAAGCAGGTGATGCAAAAGCTCCCGGACTATGAGGTTCTTGTCGACGAAGCGACCCGTGGCAAGACGGGTTCGCCCAATATTCCGGTGAGCATCATGGACAAGATCAAGGCGGCCGACATGGTGGTGTCCGATGTGACGATCATCAATCCCAAGGCAAAAAGCCGTCGAGCGCCGAATCCGAACGTTGCTTTCGAGTTGGGTTTTGCTGCCGCGCATGTAGGGTGGGATCGGATCGTGATGGTGTTCGATACCGGAGTCGCGAATATCAAAGACCTACCATTTGACTTTGATAGGCATCGCGCGCTGGCCTTTTCAAGTGTCGTCGAGGACGAGGCGGTCCCGGACGCCAAGAGCAAAGCCCGGAAGGCGCTTGCAAATAGGCTCGCAGCGGGCATTTTCCAGGTCATCAAAGACGACCCCGCGAGGCCCACTGCGACGATGAGCCTCGAGCAACTGCGGCGAGAGCACGACCGCAAGCAGCTTCTATGGCTGCTTAGCCAGTTCGACATCGACACGATCGACCAGTTCATGGTCTACCTGCCAAAGGTGATCACCGACAGCGGACACCACATGTGGCTGGGCGTGTGGGGCGTCATGGAAAGCAGCGCTTTCGCGCTTTACGACGACGAGCTGCGCCAACTGGCGACGGAGTTTCGCGAAGCGTATCGCGAGGCGTTGGCGCATGATGACCATTACCACCACACGCCCGATTTGACGCGCTATGTGTTCGACAAGACGCTCACCTCCGCGAAGCGGGCGGAAAAGGCATGGGCTGCGGTCAGCGGGGCGCGCGACAAGCTCGCCGTGGCGTTTCCTTCGTTGCTTCAAGCTGTGCGTCGAAAATTTCCTGACATCGATCTGACGGCCACGAGCAAAGCTGCGATGGATGATTACCGAAATCATCGGGCAACCGTGGAGGCGGGGCTCGAGTGAGCGCTTTGTCCGCGAACCGGCAGATCTGCTGCAAAGATGGGCGAATGTTGTTCCCCATCCGGTGTCGGTATGGTGGGAATGTGCGTGAGCAGAGCATGCGAGCCCGTGGGCTCAGTCTCTTGGCAACGGACGTGCTGGCGTTCGGCTTGTTTTACATCGACAACAAGATCAGGGGCTGCGAGGCGAAACTACCAGTGCCGACTCTCGGTCGATGAAGCAATTGACATGCCGAAGCCCACTATCTTGCTGAAGGTTCGTTCGCTACACGGGAGACGAAGATGAAACGTTGGTTCTCGCTGCTGCGCTCCGACGGACAACTGCATTTCTGAGGGAGCCCGCGATGCCGCCTTCTTTTTTCCTCGACGAGAGCGGCCATAGCGGCGATCTCATCAAATCGGGCGTGGCCTACGACTTCCTTGATCAGCCCTTCTTTGTATTGGCGGCACTGGGCTTCGAGGATGAGGTGCCGCTTCTGCGGAAAATCGAAGCCTTGAGAGCTCGGCACAAGATACCGACGGGTGAACTCAAATCGAAGTCGCTGCAGAGTCAACCTGTCTTTGTTGCAGAGGTGTTAGCCGAAGTTCTCGATGCAGAGTTTCCGCTGTTCGTCGAGGTCGTTGACAAGCGATTCTTCATCTGCATGAACCTGGTGACGAACCAGCTGCTACCCCCGGTGATGGGGTTTCCCGACGGCCCCGAGCTGCATTTCCTGAAAAATGGTGCCGTCGATTTTCTGTATGACGAAGTTTCGGAACACGTCCTCAACCAGTTCGTGCAGGCTTGCGTCGACCCCTCAGATCATTCGTTGATGAGCGCATTCGGAAGTCAACTGGTGTTTGCGGCAGAGGCATCCAAGAAGAACCCGGAGATGGGGGAGGGGGTGCGCCGGATGGTAATGGAAGCGGGCATACAGTACGTCAAGATGCGCGAGTCGGACGTGAACGCCTATCTTCGATTTCTTCCCCCACCTGATCGAAACAAATTCAACAAGCAAGTTTGGATGCTCCCCAACCTTTCGTCGTTCACGAACATCTACGCAAGGATCAATCTATTTCGCGGGCGAAAGCTTAAGGGGGTGCGCCTTGTGCACGACCAGCAACTGGAGGTTGAGGAAATTCTGCGCGATGCGAAGCAGTCGGCGGAAAAAATAAAGGATGCTGGATTGGAGGTGTTTACGCCCTCTGCCGACTACATGTTTCACGAGCAGGCAACGCTTGAATTTTCGGCATCACACGAATCCATAGGAATTCAGGTTGCCGATGTGATCGCAGGGACGGTGATGCGTTTTTTTCGCGACAGGCAACGCAATCCGGAAAAAATTCATCCAGACATCAACAAGGTGATGCATGCGTTGGGAAAACGTTCTGATGCGTCCACGGCATTCGGCATGAACCAGGTCGTTCCTCATCGGTTCCTGTTTTGACAATCAACAAAGACGATGGAGGTTGCAGGTATGAGCTGGATGGAGATACTGAAACTCAGCATCAGTGCGTTGACACTGGTGTCTATCGGTATAGCGTACTTGGCCTATCGAACCAATCTGCAGAAGCAACGCGAGGACAGAGTTCGAGATAGCGATAAAGAACTGTTGGCGCAGGCTCAGAAGTCCTTGCAGTGGGCCTATGACGTCCTGACTGAGCAGGGAGAGCACATACCCCCTCGGGCTGACCGCCTGAACTGGTTGACGTCCGCTCGTCATTTATTGAGACAAAAAAAGATTGCGAAGCGCATCACTAGTGAGACCTATCGAATCGTCTATGCCGAAGTGGAGGAGTATTGGCGGCATAGGTTCTATACGGCGTTGGACCACCCTAGCCTACTCAGTCGAGGCTACTTCGCGAACCTAGAGAATCCTCATTGGCCGGAAAATCTGGAGATATCCTCCGCGCTTGTCATCGTCGACTTTTCGGGGTGGAACAAGGCAAACGCTGATCCGACCGACGAAGTGGATCGCGATGCACTGTTGAAAAGTGATGCGCTGCGCGGCGGTAACGCCGGAAGAGGCTTGCAAAGCTATGTGGCATGGATTCAGGGGGAGAAAGCTCGCCGTACGATCGGTGGAGCCCCGCCAACGCTGGATGCCAGTTCGGAAGGAACGCAGAATGGCTGAGAAGGATGCGCACATACGAGTTCTCAATGAATCTGGCTTTCCGTTGCAGATTGCTCTCGAGCATCTCGTCAGAACGACGGCACCCGGTGGATGGCGCATGCGCTACTCGGAGCATGCATGGCGCGGTCAAAGCGATGCGCAGGCTGGGTTTATTGATCTTGTGGTGCAGAATCAATACGACACAGCAGTGATGGTCGTGGAATGCAAGCGCGTTTACGATGCCAGCTGGTTGTTTCTTTCGAGCCAGGGCACGGCCCGCTCCCGTGCACATTGCAAGGGTTGGGTTTCGCACTGCCAAGGAAACTCGTTCAAGTTCTTCGGCTGGGAGGACTTCAGCGTCGATCCGCAGACTCCAGAAGCTTCGTTCTGTGCAATTCGAGACCAGGACGCCAACGGTCGAAGGCCGATGCTAGAGCGTATCGCCAGCGAGGTGGTCGCATCGACGGAGGCGCTCGCGCTGCAAGAGAGGTCTCTTCATATCCCGCCATCGTCGAGACTGTTTCGGATGTACTTCAATGTCATCGTGACCACGGCTCCATTGTTGGTCGCCCATTTTGAGCCAGCCAAGATATCCCTTGCCGAAGGCATCTTGGAAGGCGCAAGCTTCACTGAAGTGCCATTCCTGCGCTTCCGTAAGCAGCTTCTGGACGCATCTACGCCTGCTGAGCTGCTCGATTATCAGAACGGTGCCGTGGCTGGAAGCAGGGAGAGTACGGTGTTCATTGTGAATGCTGAACACTTTGCGGAATTCTTGCGAGAGTTCGAGGTAAGCGATCAGGGTGCTCGAAAATTCATGTAAAGGGTGCGGCAGTGCCTGCGGCTCAATGGACCTGCTGCTGGCCTGAATCTGCGAACTCGGTTCTCCGGAGCGGGTGGCGAGGGACGACCACCAATAGTCAGGCTTTCGTTCGCCACGCTTGTATCCTGGGGAGAACCAGGGATGCAAGATGGCGTGTGTCTTCCGCTGTGCCGGAGCAGTCGAATGACAGGGAGACGGTCACGAGACAGGCCGCAGTGATGAGTGGCCGGACTGTGTCGAGAAATCCCAGCACTTCTTCGTCCGTCCAGAGATCGCCTTCTTGGAACTGATCCGATCGGTTGAAGAGGTCGAGGCAGAGATCAAAGATCAGTGTGAGCGTCCAGTCCGACCATCTTGACCAGCCGCACGCGGGTCACTTGGACTGCAGCTGTGCTCCGACGTAAGCAACGCACTCAACTAGGTTTAGGGCGGCCAGCAACAAGAACTTCTCGGCGTCAGTTCGCACGCGCAGCAGATCGTGCTGGCCGAGATAGCCGTACACAAACGCCAGCAGGTAGCGCTCGGGGTGGCCGAGGCAGGACTTCGTGATCATCTGCGCGACGAGGTCTTGCGGCACGCCCTCGGTGAACTGCATCGTCGCCGTCAGCCGCCGCAAGCAGGTCTCCTGAACGTCTTCAGAGATCGTCGGCAAGGTGTGCCCGCAGTGCTTCATGGCCTGGAAGGCGACCAGCAGAACGTGGATCGGCACCTCAAGCTGCAGCATGTCCACACCATACCGAGGCAACACGAGGATAGAGGGTAGGAGATTCGGCTGCTGAGCGTAGATTTCGTCAGCCAGCTCAACCTTCTGTTGTGCGCTCATGCGGTCGACGTCGATGTTCGCCCGCACCATCACGGCCTGCGTGAGCAAGGTCATGGTGCCGCGCCGCACGCTGGCTGCCATCGGTGCGGCAGCAAGTCCTCGATCTGGCTGGCGCGCTGCGTCGGCAGGCGCTGCAGCACGTCGCGCATGTAGGCCCAGGGGTCATGGCCGTTCAGGCGCGCCGACTGCACCAGGCTCATCACGATGGCCGCGCGCTGGCCAGCCAGTTCACTGCCCACGAACATCCATGCCTTGCGGCCCATCGCCCAGGGTTTGATCTGGCGCTCGAGGTGGTTGTTGTCCAGCGCGACCGCACCGTCGTCCAGGTGCCGCGTCAACGCGGTCCAGTGCCCAAGGGTGTAGTCGATGGCCTTGGCCGTCGGGCCGCCGTCGGCCACCAGCCGGCGCTCCAGTTGGAGCCACTGCCGCAGCTCTTCCCACAGCGGCTTGGCGAGCTGCTGACGTTGCGCCCGGCGCTCGTCATCGCGGAGGTCTTTGAGCTGCGCCTCGACGCCGTAGATGCGCGCGAAGCGACGCACCGCCTCCAGGCCCACCACGCTGGTGCCGTCGTGCGTCAACTCTTCGAAGTTGCGGCGCGCGTGCGCGGCGCAGGCTGCGCCCAGGCGGTCCGGATACAGCCGCGGATCGACCACGGTCTCGTAGACGCTGTAGCGGTCGGTCAACAATGTGCCCGACCATCGCCTGCCGTGTCTCTCTCGGCCTCCCAGGAATGCCAACGGGTACTGCGCCCCGCGTCCCGGGCAGAACTCGTAGATCACACCAGGCACTTTGTCATGCCAGCTTCTGGCGTAGGCCCAGACGTAGGCTCGTCGCGTCTTGCCCGCGCCCGGGTCCAGCAGGGCCACGGGGGTCTCATCGGCGTGCAGCACCGCGCAGCTGAGGATGAAGCGCCTGTGCGCCTCGTGCAGCGGCTCCAGCGCCGCACCGGCCTGGCCGGTGATGGACGCCAGCGTCGAGCGCGGTGTGTGCACGCCGCTGCGGGCGTTGATGGTCGCTTGCCGGTAGTACGGCATGTGGTCCACGAAGCGGCTGATCAGCGTGTGCGCGACGAAGCCGCTGGCAGCGATACCGCCCTCGATGACTTCTGCCACGCTGGGCGCCTGGCGCAGCACCTGGCAGCAGCGGCAGGCCCACTTGCCGTAGATGTGACGGTGCACGAAGAACTCGGCCGGCACGATGTCCAAGCGCTCGCTGACCTCCTGGCCGATGCGTGTCATCGGGCGCCCGCAGCCGGGCTCCAGGCAGTCGGTGCGCTCGGGCTCGTGGTGGTGTTCCACACGGCGCAAGTGATCCGGGAACGGGTTGCGGCGCGGCCGGCGCGGGGGCGCGTTGGTCGTTGTGTCCGAGGCAGCCGCGCCGGCTGCGGCCGCGGCGGCTTCACGCCGAAGCCGCTCGAGCTGCTCGCGAAGGCCCGCTTCGTCCTCGGCCAGCGTCTCCTCGAACAGGCGGCGCTGCTCGGCATTCATGGCCTCGGACTTGGCGCCGAACTTCCAGCGCTTGAGCCTGGCCAGCTCGAAGGTGATCTTCTCGATCTTGGCCTCGCGCAGAGCGATCTCGCGGTCCTTGCGCTGCAGCAGCGCGTCGCGCTCGACAAGTGCCTGGTCGCGTTGCGCAAGGACACGGCCATGCTCGGCCAGCTGCTGCTCCTGGTCTTGCAGACGCTGGAGTAAACAACCAACCAGCGCTGCTGTCTCGGCGGACATTCCCGAAGGATTCGCTACAGGAAGACCACGCACGCCAAGCATGCGTTAATGATGGCAGTGCACGGCGATGATGCCATCGGCACATCCACTGTCACGCATGCGAGGGCGGTTGTGTCTGGGACTCAGGCTCGCGTAATGACGCTCAGCTCTGGAAGGCGCTGCCACGGCAGGCCCAAGACCAACGCGTCGAACTGCGCAGGTGTGAGCGACAGCAAAGGCGTCGCATCGGTGGTGCTGGGCCAGACGAAGCGCCCCGCGTTGAGCCGGCGCGCCGCGCACCACACGCCGAAGCCGTCGTGCACCAGCAGCTTGACGCGCGTGCCGCGGGCGTTCGCGAACAGGTAGCCATGGTGCGCCTGCGCTGCGCCGAAGACTTGCACGACGCGCGCCAACAGGCGCTCGGCGCCGGCACGCATGTCGATGGGGTCTGCCGCCAGCCACATCGCGTCGATGCGGATCATCGAAGCAACTCGCGCATCCAGGCCGCGCACTCGCTGGCCGCACCGCCCGGCCAAGTCACCGTGACCGTCGTTGGTCCACGCCGCAGCTCGATGCGAATGTCTGGCGCCTGCGCAGATGGTGCCGGTGCCGGCAAGCTGACCGGGACGAAGACGGTCTTGCGCTCTTGCGCCTTGGCTCCATCATCGACCTCCGCGCGCACGGCGTCGCTCGCTGGCTTCATCTGCGCCTCGTGCACCCATCGCCGGAGCAGATTGGCGTTGATGCCATGGGCCATCGCCACTGCGGCCATCGACATGCCAGGCTGGGTGCAGGCCGCCACCGCATCCGCCTTGAACTCCTCGCTGTGGCGGCGCCGACGACGGCCACCCTCAAAAGCTGCAGGCATAGTGTTCACGAATCCACCTAGAGTTAAGTGGATTCGAGACTCCTATACCTCTTTCCGAAACTCAAGATGGGAGGACTGGACGCTCACAGATCAGTGGGGAAATTGCCTCCAGGGAAGCCAGGGACTCGGGCGTCTCGTGGATGACTTGGTCCGTTTCTGTTGATTTCCTGAGTTCCTCGTCGATGGCGACATCCCACTCGTCGCCCTGCAGGCAGTAGAAGTGCAGTGCATCGAACATACCCCGCGCCACGGCGGGCGCGATGAAGGAGTCGTATCTGATCCACTCGTCTTCCTCGATGAAAGCACGCAGGCGCTGCATGTCCGCGGCGATCAGTTCTCTCTCCTGCTCGGCGTCGCAGTGAAAGTCATAGCCGCCGTCCCAGTGGTAGTCGGCATGTGCGAGCGTGAAGCGGCCGCCTCCCGCCTGCTGGCGGAAAATCTCCCAGACGTAGAGTGCCCATTTGTGGTTGTCCATCAACCACACGGATTGACCCAGATCGACGAAGTAGTCGTCGTCCCGCTTCAATGATTCAATATTGATGCCTATTCTCGTCGTCATGACGATGAACCTGGCTGCAGAGGCCAGTCTTCCGGTACCAGCGCGGGAGGCTTAGTCCAAGGCTGTTCGACCAAAGCGTCCTGGAACCATTGATTTCGAAGGTTCGCGTGTTCGGTCACGATGAGCTGAAAGCCGGGGACATCAACCTGCGTGAACTTCAGTAGCAGTTCGAACAACCGACGTACCGCAGCCAGATCGGCATCCGCCTCAGTCTTTTGGATAGATCCATCGGCCTCTTGATAGACCTTCTCCGAGGGGAAGTAGACCTGAGTTGGCTGATCGATGAGCATGAACTTGGGAATCGGGCAGTTGTTCTTCGAGGCGAACAGATGCAGCGCCAACAATGCGGAGAGGTGGTAGGCCAGATAATTTTCACCACCACCGGTTCGACTCATCGGAACCGGGCGGTCCGGACGATCAAAGACGATCGTGAGCTGGTTCAGATCAAGCCGTGCAGGATACGGGCTGAACTCTGCCTCGAAGGTCTGAATGTACCGAGACACCTGTGCCGAGATGTTGCTCAAGATGGAGATTAGTCGTTCGTGACTGTCGTCGGCACCAACCTTCTTTTCCAGTTCCTCGACCTTGAACTTCAGGCGACGGTGCTCTGCCTCGCGCAAGGTCAGTTCTGCATTGGGAACGAGGTTTTCCAGGAACAAGCTGATGCGACCTACAACCCGTGCCGCCGCATTGTTGCGCGTTCCCATTTGTGCAATCACTTCATTTGCCGAGATCGCTGCAGAGAGCTCCGCCTCCTTGCTTTTAATCGCATCGACTATCTCTCGCACCTTATTATCTTGTTCAGCCAGGTACGCCTCCAATTTGGGGCGCTGCCCCGCAACGATGCTCATCTCCGCGTCCAGCGTTGCTAGCTCGTTGAGGAGCACTTTCGCGACGGGGGATTCAAGGGCCAGATTCGCTTCGCAGAATGGCCACTGCCATTCACCTGTCTCGGGGTTCTTGGGCAGAGCCTTGACTGAAGCGAGCCGGTCTTTCTGCTCCAAGGCCTCGCTTTCAAACCCACCAGCCTGCTTCGAGAACTGGCGGGCGGCATCGATCTTCGATTGAACCTCACGTCGGTCCTTGCGTAGCTGGCCAATGTTTTCTTCGAGCCGAGATATCCTGTGGCCGTCATCCTCGGGAATCGAGGCTGGTTTCCATTGCAACGCAGTGCGCAAGGCATCGATCACGCCATCGGGCCCGGCCTGTTGATCTTCCAGCGCAATGATGCCGACCGTCTTGGCCTCGGAGAAAAGACCGATGCCTTTCTGCTGGGATGTATCGATGGCGTCACGGGCTTGTTCCAGGAGCTTCGCATTGAGCTTCAGGTCTCGCTGTGCAGCGCGCAATTTCGCTTCCCACTCGTAGCGATCATTGGAGGATATGCCAAGGAGAATCGGCAGCGTGTCACGGATTGCCTGCGGTTGAAATGCCTCGTTCTGTCGGTAGAAGAGCTGATCCTTGTTGGCGACGATACCTTGCTTTTGGAACAGGTAGTAGTGCGTGTGCTTGACGTTTGCGTTGTAGCTCTCTCGACTCTGATCGATCGCGACATCGGTGCGGTTTTCCGGGATGCCAAGCAACCGCGACAGCAGGGCGACCACCGCCTCATCATCGGTGTTGACCACTAGGTCCTTGAAGTCAGGGGCTGCCAGTTGAATTCCCCGTCGCTCCATGGCGATGCCGCAGCTTGTACCGCCGGCCGTTGGCGTGGGTTTCGCAATCAGTACCTGCTCTTGAGGAAACTGATAGATCACAGCGAACCACGCCACCTTGTCGCGAATGATGCCTTCCGGTACGTTGAAGGTCGAGCGCCCCATGCAATATTCGATGATCTCGGAGAGAGCCGACTTCCCGGTGGACGAGCGACCAGTGATGACGTTCAGACCATCGGTCTTGAACTGAAGGTCTCGGCGCTGTCCGTCGTGGCTGTAGATATGAATCGACTTGATCTTCATGGGCGTATTCCAAAGGTCGTGTACACCGTCACGCGGTCCGCGATGCGGGCGAATTCTTTTCCAACGATGCGTGCGACGCGCTGGCAGGAGACGGATTCGTCGGTCCCTGTCACGGACTTTCGGACTCGGTCGGGCACTGTCTTCAATCGGCCGTCCGGCGACACGACAAAGCAACCCCGCTCCATCAGCACGCCGAAGGCTTCGAGCCCAAATGGCAGTAGGTCGCTGACGCGATCGGCGAAGCCGATCAGCAACTGAGGATTCTTCTCGACAGTTTTCAGAAGATAGCTGCGAGGACTACCCGCAATTACTTGACGAGAGTCCTTCTGCAGACAAAGCGGCAACACAAGCAATGCAAGAGAAAACGGCATGCCGTCCGGATTCTCTTCCTCGTAGCCCTGCAACGCCCTGAAGAGCACCAGGCCGCAGAAGGCAGGATTGAAGAGATTCCTGACTTCGAATGGCCGTTGATCCCATCGCTTCATTCCGTGGCCCCCAGAAGCCGACTGACACGGTCGAGGAAGCGAGGATGCCAGTACACCCTTGGACGCGGACGATTGTTCGCAAGAATATGAAATCCTCCACGCACGACGTAGGGCTCGGTCACCCGTTCTCGGATGCGGAGCGTGCTGCTGTCGCCGCTCTCGAGATCTACCCATCGATACAGCGCCTTACCCGCTTCTAGAAGAACGGCGTCGGCGCTTTCCTCATCGAGTTCTTCGAAGACCACGTCCCGGTAGCGACTCCATTCATCAATGAGGCGGTCTTCGTACTCTTCCATTTCTCCGGAAACCAGAAGGCTTTCGCGAGCCCAGGAAGACCGCTGCTCGAAAGCCCGGTAGTAGTCCAAGATGGCGTTGCGTATGCGGTTGGAGGCGATGCCGATTTCTCGCAACTGCACAACGAAAAGTCGTGGATCGTTGTCTGCGTCGATTTCTCCAGCGGGCACCTTCCCTCTGAATGTGATTGGGAGGTTGTCGGACTGGTACTCCTCCGAAAACGCGGAAAGTTTGTCTGAGAGTTCGTAGCCGAAGATGGCGTCTGCGCGCCTGCCGACCAGTAAATTGGTGATGGTGTCGTTCCACCAACCTTCGAGACGCTCGAAGATGGCGTCACGGTTGTCGCGCCGGATGCTGCGCATGTGTTGGCTCTTGATGATCGAAGGCACATCCTCAATGCGAGGCGCCCCATCAAATATCACGATGCGCGAGAGAAAATCTTGCTTCTCATCGTCGTTGAGCATATGAAACTCGACGGCGATTTTACCGACGAGTTTTGCTTCGGATTTGGCAAGGACATCCGCCGCAATCTGTGACAGTGGCGTGACCTGATCGTCTTCCTCGGGCGGGTCAAGTAAGAAGCGCCGCAGGAATGATGTGCTGGAAACAGTACCCGTCGAAAACAGGAAAAAACGCAGACTTGATTCGCTGCGTCCGTCACGGTTGTAGCGCGCGAGCCAGATTCGGACGGACTTCCAGAAGTCTGTGGACAGATCCGTCAGACGATCACCAATCCCTTTATGTTTGAGCGAGGCTAAAGTCTTGACGCCATTCTGATCGATGAAGTCGAGGTCATCGTCCTTCTCAATCAGGATCGATGTATTTTCCGGCAACTGCAAAAGTCGGAGCAGAGCAAAGCGAGGTTGATAGATGTACCCCAGGCCTTGCTCGCCGGCAGAGTACTGATCATTGGAAGCCGGTGCCATGCGCAAGTCCCCCCATCTCGATTCTTGTCTGTCAGCTGAATTGCCCCGCGGTGATCTCTAGCCCCGTCCGCAGCAGCTTGGACTTCGATGCTTGAGTACGGTTGGCTGCATCTTGCTCGAATGGTAACAAAAAGATGCATTCTTGGTCGTGCCCGGTGCTCACCGCCGCGCTCTGCGAAGCATGGGAAGCTCAGACCAAGGTCTTCACGTCGTCCCGGCGAGCCGGGAGGGCCATAGTGAGCAGCGGGCGTCAACGAACGCACTTGGAAAGCGCATGGCACGTTGGCACGACAGCCATGGCGCGGCATGTCGCTGGATGGCCTATTCCTGCCAATGCGGACCAGACCGATTGGCAACACCCGATGCAAGGACCAGAAAGCACCTCTCCAAGGGCTTTTTCTGGGTGGCGCGGATAGCGCACCATTGCGTGGTCTCATCAAACGCCCAGGATTGGTCCGGGGGGCTCTCTGGCACGAAGTAGTGGCAGTAGATGTATTCCAGCTGTTTCTCACCTGGATCGAATTGGCGCGCCGTCGCGAGGATCTTGTCGTAGCGCAGTCGCTCGACCCTGTCTCCTTCGACCGCTTCGAAGCCGATGTGGACGACACATGGCCGACCATCAGGCAGTTGCGCGTTCGCGTTGGACAGATTCTTGCGGATGTCGCGCGCCTTCTTGTCCAGTGCTGCTTCGCTCAGGCTTTCCCAGTTCAGGACGACAGCAAGGTTGCACGCATCGACGTAACGCGGATTCTCCCCGGGCATGGTCCGCAGTAGCGTTTGGTAGGCGGCGTTGCGGACGTAGCGACCCGTCAGCAATTCGAGAATGCGGTGACTGCTGCCCAGCACCAGGTCCTTGGACAACACCGCCTGCAGGGGGCGCAGATCCAGGGTGCCGATGTTGCCGGACGCGATGGCGTCGTCCCAGGCCTGGCTGTCCTGCTTGGAGGCGAGCCAGTCGTGCACTTTGTCCTTCAGGTAGTCGCCAGGAACGCTTGCAAGTTCCACGCGAAAGCTCGCCTGACACAGCGTACTTCGTTCAAGCCCCGCCAGATAGGCGGAAGAAACTGACCAAAGCCTTCCAAGCTGCAGTCGTTCGCTCTCGGCGTACTCCCCGACTTCCATGCGCTTGCACTCGACCGCCCAGCTTTGGCCATGGAGCGTGACGTCCATATCGTGAGTCTGCTTCTTGCCAGGCTTCTCGTCGACGAAAGCAACGGTCGCGCCCGCACGCCTGTAACACGCAGCGACCAGCAATTCGAACAGCCCTCCATTGGGCTGACCTCGCTCTTTGGTGACCATGCGTTGGACGCGCAACTCGCTGCCTTCGACTTGTCTCAGCAGATGAAGATCGCGCCCGATGGCTTGAAAAACAGGCACAACACGGGAGCCGAAAACATAGTCGTAGTTGCCGATGTGGTCCAGGACTGCTTCGGCCAGAAACAGGTACCAGCCGAAACTGTCCTTGGCATCGAAAAAACGTCCACCTTCGTCGCCGATCCCCAAGGCGCTCAGGTAGAGCCGGCGCGCGGCCTGCTCTCGGCGCTGCACCCACTGTTGAGGCGAGATGAAGCTCTTGAACCAGTCCACGGCTCGGCGCAGGTCCGGGTTGTCCGGCCAGAAATCGGGGCGCGGGTCGGGCGGGTCAAAAAAATCAGGTGGGTACGTCAATTCTCTGGCAAGGCGGGCTGCACGGGATTCGGTCATGGACAAAGTTCTTGACGATTAAAATGGAGGCCGTCCGAGAGGCGGCAACGGCACGCCAACGTCATGCAGATCACGCAAGAGGCGCTGCTGGTTAGCGTGCTGCTCCGGGCCGTCTGAAAGGTCTATGTACATGCGCGCGGCCAGTTCGTCGGGCAGTTGCCGAGGGTGGGTTGTTTGCCGGATGATCGGGATGAACTTCGCGGTGCCGACCTCCCTCATGAGCTGCGCCGTGACAAGCACTTGTTCATAGCCGACACCACCTTGGCGTTGTTGCGCTTTTTGTACGTAGGCCTCGGTGCAGATCATCAGCACACGATCGCTCTCGCGTAGCCCTCTTGCCATGAAATGAGCCAGGTCTTCTCCGGGGCGAACATGCCACTGATCAAGTGTCACTTCGACCCCGTTTAATCTGAGCGTCATGGCCAGTTGCGCGACCCATGTGCGGTGCTCCGGCGAATCCCATGAGTAGGAGATGAACACATGCGGAGGGCGTCGCAGAGGCCCCAGCAAGCCCGTTGGGAGCAGTCCGGCGCGGTGCAGGACATCCGCGAGATCAACGTTCTTCACGGCCCAATGGCTGCGATTGACCTCCCCTTCAGGTCGATGTCGAGTTCCGGCAGCAGTTGCATGAAACTGGCATGGGGGATGGGCGCGACGGCGTCATCGAAGTTGAATGTGAACGCGAACTCTTTCTGCCGACGGCTGATGCCGGTGATTCGGCCCACATGGGCCGGCGCGTTCACGAATCTTTCGTAGGCAAAAAGTGTTGGCAGTTCCAGTAGCGCGGCCAGCGCAGCGTCGTCCAGCGTTTCGAACTGCTGCTTGACCTGCGCGTTCGTGTGTTCGAACACGCGGTCGTATTCCATTACCCACGATGTGCCGGTCCACGCCGTCTCATTGCCGGACATCAACAGGTTGTAGAGGTTTTTCTGGATGGCCATGGGTTTGCATCGAGTGAGTGGGTTTGGCGTGCCGGTATGCGCAGCCACGATTTCGCGTCGGCTCCGTACAGAAAGTATAGGAAGCAGGGACGCAGGTTAGGCGATGGCGACCACCTGCTTTTTGAACTTCGGCGCGAGCGTGAGTCTATGTGTCACATAGGTCACGCTCCGCTTGGTATCGCGCTTGTCGGGCACGGTCTTCTCGACGGTATCGGCGGCCTTGCAGATGCCAAACAGGACAATCTCGCTTCCGACCGCGAAGCTGCTCAACCAGACGCCATCCGCATGGGCAACGCTGACCTCGAAGGTCTCCACTCTGTCTGCGCGGTCAGTCTTGCGGTACAGCGAGTCGCAATTGAGGAAGCTCATCCGGTACGTCGCGGTGGGCCCAGGATGGTGATGGCGCTTCACCACGCCGCACAGGGCGATCGGATGGGGGGTGATGCCGCCTTGCCGGACGCACTCCCAGGCCTCGTCGAAACGGTCGCGTTCGAAGAAGAACTGCTTCCACGGAAGCTTCTTGCTGCCCAGGCGCAAGATCAAGTCGTCGGCGAGGTCGTCATCGGACTCGCATAGGGCGCGCAAGGCGAGCAGATCGGCGGTCGTGCGCAGATAGCTGTCGAGTTTCGTGTTCGACGCGAGGAGCTGCATCCTCGTCTTTCCTGCGCCTGTCTCAGGCCCGCGACCCGTGGCTGCCAGTCCATCGCCAGACAGGCCGGGTTTGCTCAAGCCGTTGTGTAGCGCGAGCAGCCGAAGCTCCCGTTTTCCGCCGTCGAGTGCGCTCAGGAATTCCGGGTCGGATTGCGCGGCAATGGCGCTCAGGCGTGCCTGCGCGTTGTAGCGGCAACTGGCGGCGTGCCCGGAGCCCCGGGTGAGTCCGATGTAGGCGGGCACGTCGATCGGCTCGATTCGGTTGGCCCGGTTCTGCTGGTAGCGCGGGACGAAGCGCACGGCACAGGCGCACGTGTGATCGTCGCAGACGAGATCGGCGGCGCCGATGCCTGAGTCGCTCAATCGTTGCAAAGTTTCGACTGTGTACGGATGACCCTGGCGATCCTTGGCAGATCGCATCTTGATGCCTTTGCTCATGTCCTCATCAGTTCCTTGGATGGGGCAGGTCACCTTGGTTGGGTGTATCTAAAGTGGGCTGAGCTTGACCACCAGCCAGGCCTTGTCACGCAGCGCCTGCACATGCTGCTCCTCAGCACCTCGACACGCGACCCAGCGCCTACGACATCGGCGAACTGCCCGCGATCAAGTTGCGTCGGCCAGACCTTGAACTTGTCCACTTCGGCGTCCGCCATCAGTCCCTTGTTGAGCGTGAAGCTGGCGATTTCTCTTGCCATGTCTTCGCAGCCTTGCTCATTGCAGAAATCGCGGAACGCCGACAAGAAAACCTGGAGCGTGGTCAGGCGTTGCTGACCATCAATGACCTGACGCTTGCCGACATGCGTTGCCGGCGTCTGCTTTAAGTCAAGCACCATCGCACCGAGGAAATGAACCGGCGCGTCCTTGCGACCGTCAAGGTAGTCGGTGAACTTGCGCGCGATGTCCTCCCAGAGCGGCTCCCAGTGCTTCTCGCGCTGCCAGACGTATTGCCGCTGAAATAGAGGCACCTCAAGTTGCATCTTGGTCTCGAAGAGGGCGAGCAGCGATACCGCCGTTGCTTTCATGTGCGGGTCCTTCTTTCTATCGGTGTTGAAAAGTGCTGTGAGCCCAAGTCGTCCGCAAGCTCAATGCGCCGTTTGAGTGCTCCGTCGTCGGTAGCGCAAGCCAATCGCACAGGCGCACACGGTGCCTGTAACCAACCATCAGTGAAATTGCCGGATCCATAGTCCCAGGCAACCCAACGCGGCGAGGCCCGCCACCGATGCGACGAGCCACGAGAGTCGTCGCAGACGGTCGAGCTTCTCGTCCACCACTCGCAGCAGCTCCAGGTGTCGCTGTTCGCCGAACGCACGTGCATCCTCTACCACCCTTTGCGACGCCTCTTCTATCGCGCGCAGAAGATCCTGCTGGGTCGAGCGCATCTGGTCGGTGACAGCGACAGCGGCTTTCCGCATTTGCGCTGCAGAGGACGAGGATAGCTCCCTTGACAAGGTCTCCTGGCTGCCCGCGCGTCGTGACAAGTCGTCCAGCTTCGCGAGCGCCTCCCCGATTCGGCTCTCGCTGGTTCGAAGTGCCAGTCCCAGTGGCTCGGCCCCCAACTTGATGGTGTTCTGGAGATTGTCCAATCCCCGGTCAAGAGAGGGAATGAGCGTATCCGTGAGTTCGTCGGCCAAGTCATTGCTGGAACGCCGGAGATCCCCGATTGCCCGATCTACCTTCGAGACCTGCGCCATGAGCGCTGCGATCGTCCCGGTACGGAGATCGTCCACCTGCTGCTCAAGTGATTCGAGACGCGACGTTGTCTTGTCGAGGCCTTCACTCAATGGCTGCAGCGGTTCACGCATGACGCGTTGCAGCAATTCTTTGATTTCGCGCTCCTGGGCGTCAATGTGTGGCGTCATGGCAGGGAGGAAATGGGTGAAGGGGAGGTGATTGGCATTGAGGCACCAGCATGGTGGAACAAGTGGGAGCGGGCCTCGACCATCTGCGCCGCGTTCAGCAGTTCGATAAAGGCAGATGAGGGAGAAGGGTGGCCGCCGATCCGCCGCCGTGACGCGTCCAGCTCAACGCGGTACTCCTCTTCGAGCAGCGCGGTGAACGTCGCGCATCGCGCCTCGTCGGCGGACAGGCGAGCCTGGCAGGCGTCGCGCTCGGCGATGGCGCGAGTGACAAAATCGACGCATTGTTCGTGAACGCCCCGCAACCGGGCCCGGAGCGCCCTGGCGCTCCGAACCGCCTTCTTCGCATTGTCGAGGTCCTGCTCCCATCGATCTACCGCAACTTTCAGAACCTGCTTTCGCTTCTTCTGGAATTCGCGCGTCAGGGATTCTGCGGACGTCTTTATCGCGAGCCTCAACGATTTTTGATCCTCGGCGCGATTGCTCGGGATCAAGTAGCTGTCCAGAAAGTATCCCTCGAGGCGCGTACTAATGGCGCCGAAGTCCTTGTCGATGGCGAGATCGATAGCGCGACCATCCATCGCAGTCGCGGCCAGCATGTTCAGCGGCCAACGCTTGACGATGGCGATGCACTGGCCATGAAAATCCCCTTCGAGCCTGCTCCACTCTCCACGGACCCATGCCCGGTAGTCCTCGATGCGCGCCTTCAATCCACCCACCGTAGTGGGGTCGACGTTCTTGAACTTGTTGGAGAACGCGTCCGCGTCGATTGCGAGGCGGGGACCGGGCGCCCCGGTCTTTATTCCCTCTAGTTGTTCTTGGCACGGCTTGACTCGCTTCTGGCTGCGGAGCAGCGCTTTGTCGGCCATCTCGAGGTCCGTGCGGGCGGCCTCTGCACGCTGGTCGAGCATGGCCAAGCGATTGATCTGTTCTGCCAACTGCGCCTGCTTCACTCGGGCTACGATCAAATGACTCTGCAGCGCTGCACGCAGGCGGGCAAGTGGCGTTGCCGATGCGCGAATATCCGCCAGAAGCTCAGCCTTCAATTCGTGAACAAGCGGCCGCACCCGTTCCGCCAGTTCGGGAGCGTACCTGGCAGCGCGATCCAGACTCTCGCCGAACTCCAGCGGGAAGAGGCGATTCGTCGAGCGGGCCTCGGGCGTCAGGGTGACGAAGGTGCCGAGTTGTTGCAGCAGACGCTCGCGAACAACGCCGGGTGTCAGACCCTCGGCTGCCGTTCGGACGTAGTCCCGCATAGATTCCGAGGTGAACGAGTACGTACTGACGATACGGAAGCGATCAGGCACGATTTGCCAATCCTCGATGCCCGGCAAGGCCAGCCCGCCCGGCTTCATGAAACCGAGGTCGTCGATCCTACCCACGAGCAGGATTAGATCCGCGCCGGGCACATAGCGACCCGCCATCTGGGCAACGTGGCGTCGCTCCACGGGATTAGCCGCCTGGTCGCCCGGAAGATCCAGCATGCGCACATGCAATTCGTCCGCACGGGTCGGCGTGAAGCAATCCGAAGGGATTGAGACACGCACAGGCGACTCAAACACGAGGGCGGCGCCCTCCATGTGTAGGCGCAGTTCTGCGAGGGCCAGCGTCGCCGCGTCGTCGGTGTCGAAGCTGGCCGTAGTACGGCCCTGCTGCAGCCACCATGCACTATCGGGCGAGCGTCCATACTCCATGACCGTGGCGGTGGCCGACTGGCCCCGCGAGCGCCCGCCGCGCAGCACCGTCGAAACACGCTGCATGGCTTCCGGCGCAACGCCCATCAACTCCAGCAGCAGCGTCGTCTTGCCGACCTGCGTCTTTCCGAAGACGACAACATAGGCCTCGGCATTCCCACCGGCGAGGAAGGGGCGTACCTCGTCGCCCACTGACTTGATCAACCGGTCGAGTGCGCGGAACGCCCAGTTGAGGTGGCGTCTGCCGTCCGCCGGCTTTCGCGCGGTGAAGGCGACGTCCGCGGACCTTGCCGCACCGCTTTCCGTCACGCGGGGGTCTCGGAGAACCAATTCACGGACGCGCCGGAACGGGCGATCTCCTCGAGAAGTTCGCGTCGATGCGACTCGACATCCGACAAAGCCTTCGCGAGGCGGTCTTGGGTCATCAGCTTCTCGTCGAGGTGGTACCGCCGCCGGAGTTGCTGCGCCAGCCGTTCGCGCACCCTGTCGAGGACCTCGTCCACTCGCTCCATGAAATGGATCTGATGCCCATCCGCAATGCTGTGTAGCATGCCATGCGCGATGCTGCGCACCTGGCCGTCGTGGCGCCGCACTTCCTGCAATGCCGAGTGCGCCAGATACGCCACCGCGACGACGCCAACGACCGCGCTGGCGACCGTTCCGGCCGCTGCTGCCGCACCACCACTGCCCGTCAGTACGTTGATCAGGGCGGGGACCGAATTGAGCTCTCCGTCGACCCCGACGTCCACGGCCATCACTACGGCGACGCCCCGCATGATCGACTTCGACAGCTCGGTCGCTTGGTTAAACTGCTGGCCGACCTTTTCGAGCGAAGCGGCAAGGTCCGCGGCAGGCAAAGGCTGCAAGGTCTTCGGATCGACGCCGACCAGGCTGGGATGCAGGGTCGCTGTCCGCAGGAACTCCAATGTAAGCGCCGGCAAAAGCTGGATCGTCCTCTCCAACGTTTTGTTGGTTTTCGTGATCGATTTTTCGTTACCGGCCTGCTCGACGGGATACCGGTCATGAAACAGGATCTGTAGATTGGCGATGTCGTCCGCGTTGGGGCGTACGGCATCGGGGCGCTCCGTGGCCCTGGTCTCGGCAGGCGCAGGTTGCCGCGATTGATCGATGGCCAATGTGTGGCTGCCGATGCGCGCAGGCGTTTCGGCGGAGCTTTTCGGAACACCCATTGCAAGCTTCGAAATGCCCTCCGTCTCCTCCGCGAAACGCTTCAAAACCGGGCCAGACATTGCCCATGCATCCTTGACGCTGCTTTCGAGTTGTTGCTGCGATTCGGAGACGGTGTCGAGTACGCCTTTGAACTTGTTCATCAAGCCCTCGTGCCGCTCCGGCAGGATCCTGTCGAGCTCGTTACGCGCACAGTCGAAGTGCTTCTGCGAGAGCTTAGACACCGCTTTCCGTACCTCTTCGCGAAGTTCGTCGCGGGAGCCGTCGAAAGCCTCTAGGAATCGCTTCACGACTTCGGTAGCGCCGCCGACATCCTCATCCACGGCGTAGTGCAGTTGAGCCCGGACTCGGGCAAGGTCCAGCACGCGACCGAGGTCATCGGATACGACGGATTCCAGGCGCGTGAGCTGTGTCTTACGCGCCGCCGATCCGCCCAGACTGATGTCTCTCAAGGCAGCCGAGAGTCGCGGCAGCCACTGCAACGCGTAGTCGGGGTCCGCCACGCCGATGCAGTGGACGCTCGCGTCCAGTCGATCCGAAGGAATGTCGAAAACGTCGGCAGCTCGCTGTTTCAACCGTTGCACGCTCTCGGGCTGGCTGGCCAACCCTTCGGTCTTGCTGATTGCGACCAGCGGCCGCATTCCGTTGAGTTGGGTGGCAAGCATGTCCCGCAGGATCGCGGACTCCTGTTCCCCCGCCATCCGAGTCTCGTCGGTCACAACGATGCAGCCCGCGGCACCCACGAGCGCCAGTCGCATGAGGTTCTGCCAAGCATTGTTGTCGCGGTCGATCACTTCGTAGCCGGGCAATAGAAGCATGGCCTGCCCCTCTCGATGGAAATGCCGAAGCGGGACGAGGAGCACCGGCAGGACGACCTCGGGGAGCTCGCCGCAGACCGCCGCATGGAATTCCGCCGGTTTGACGTCCCGCGTCGCGAGCGCAGTCCTGTCGCCAACACGGTCCAGAACGCGCAACGTCCCCTGCGGAATCTTGCACGCCGGATCTTCAACCACGAGAACGGGCATCTTCTCGCCGCGCCCCTCGTTGGGTTTGAGCCAGGAGTCCGGCCCTGAGGCTAGGCCATAGAGCGCCTGAACCAGCGTCGTCTTGCCAGCCCCCTGCGAGCCCGCCACGGCGATGATCCAGTTTTTCGACATAGTCTCCGCGACGATCAACTGGCTCAGCGCCTGCTTCAGCGCCAGGGACAACTTCGGATCGCTGAGGACAGCGCTCCCCGCATGCAGGTCAAGCAGCGCGGCGTTCAGTTTGTTGAGTAGGAGTTCCGGAGTTTGCATGTCGATCCTGATATTCGTTTCAAAGTGTAATGCCGCCGGATTCGGCCAAGGCGAGGCAGAAGTCTCAATTGGCATTCATTTGATGTTTGCCTCTCCCTTCAGCACAGCGATATATGCGGCAACGCATGCCGAGGACAGGACGCCTGCAGCGAATGCAAGGGCGAAGGCCGCAAGGTTTTCGAGCGGCGAGTAGTTGAGTTTCATGAGGGGCCTTCCGCATCGGCGAATTTCTTGGACGTGGTCAAGTTTTCCGAGCCAGGCGACAAAATATGTCGCAGCGCGTGCGTATTGCACGTTTTCGGTGGCCGGCCTGGGCTGTGGCGGTCCGTGCGTCGCATAGAGTTCTGCATGGCCGAATTGCATCCTGAAGCTTCCCGCGCGTTCAGTCCGGGGCAGTACCGCGAGGGCGAAATGCTGCGCCTGCTGGCTGACGCCCTGCCTGCGGCCTGCAGGATCTACCACGGGCTCCAGATCTCGCATCTGCACGACGCATCCCAGCGCTATGGCGAGCTCGATGCGGTGGTCGTGTTCCCGAGCGGTCACCTGGCTGTGCTCGAGGTCAAGGCCGACGAGGTTGAACTGTCCGAGCGCGGGGTGTTTAAGCGCTACGGCGCTGTCGAGAAGAACCTCGCGCATCAGGCCCACGCCCAATCGCAGGGCTTGATCGGCCGGTTGCGCGAGTGCCAGCTCGGCGAGGTGCGGATCGCCCATTTCCTGCTGCTGCCCGACTTCCGGGTGGCGCAGGGCAGCATCGGCTATCCGCGTGAGCGGATCATCGATGCCAGCCAACTAGACGGCATCGGGGCGTTGCTGACGCAGGCCTGCCAGCATCCGCCGCTGGCGCAGGACCGGGTCGATCGCCTGCATGACTTCCTGGCCAACCGCTTCGGGGTGGCGCCAGACGCGGCATGCCGCCAAGGACAGCGCCAGGCCGCCACGCCACTTTAAAGTAATATCATCTGCGACCTCCCATCCATGCTCAGTCCCGCCTGGCCGGCTTCGCACACCGCGCATTGAAGTCCGCCATGAAGAGCGGGGCGAAGGCCTTTGCCGCATCGCGCGTGTTGATCCCACACAGGCACAGTTCCTTGATCCAGCCGGTCTGCAGCGTCAGCTTGGCACGCTCGACACGACCCTTGGCTTGGCTGGTGTTGGCGCACATGATGTCGATGTTGAGCTCGAACAGCGCACGGCCGTATTGCGTGGCGCCGCGGCCGAAGTCGGTCGAGGTCTGCACCGCGCGAAAGATGGCGGCCTTGTCGCTGTCGAACGCCACCACTTGCCATGCTGCTCGAGGTACGACCACGTGGCTTCGAAGTAAACAAAGCAAAGGCCGATTCCGTCGGCACGAAGTGCAACTGCATCAGACGACTGGTCGCGTCGTCGATGAACATCAGCAGCGCACAAGCCGGCGCACGGTCTTCGAACAGAGCGTGGTCGCTGGCATCCACAGGCCTGTGCCACCATCAACGCGCGAACAGTTTCCTTGCTGAGCACGACACGCATGACATGCGTCCAGCTTCTCGGCAGCCGGCGTCGGGCCGAAGTCGGCGTAGCGCTCGCGTATCAGATTGGCGGCGCGCTCGGCAGCCTTGGGGCCAGTTGGTTATTGCTGGGGCGCCCGCGCTTGCGTGAGACCAAGCCGGAAGGCCCGTCGTCCTGGTACCGGCTCACAAGTCGCTCGATTTGCCTTCGACTCTTGCCAAGCCGCTGCGCCGCTTGGCCGACCCGCGCATCCGGTCGACCACCGCATGAACTGTCTTGAGCCGATCGATTTCTTGCATCGACATGGTGATAGTTGCTGTGGTTGTGGCCATCGCTGTACCTCGGATCCAGAAACTGGACCGCACAACGATGCGACATTTCTATTTGGTCAAAACACGACATTACTAATCAGCGAATACAGAATAAACCAACACAATAAAGCTTATGTTAAATCAAATGGCATGAACGGATTTTCGGGCACCCACACACCTAACTTGCCATTCTCCGCATTTTCCGTAAGGTACGGGTACACGGAGGTGCGTGATGATCACTGTTGCTGCAAGCGAATTCGCCGAAAATTTTGGTTACTACCATGAGGTTGTCCAAGCCGAATCGGTAGCTGTTACTAGCCACAATCGTGTTACCGGCTACTTCATCTCGAAGAGAGAATTTGACGAATTCGAGCGCCTTAAGGCTCGTGCGGTCAGGGCTTATGCGATCCAAGACCTCCCCTTAGACGTCGTTGAGGAAATATCAAAAAGCCGTATGGACTCGAGACACGACGCATTGAACCTACTGCTGGACGGCTAGGCTAGGCAATTGAGTTGCTTGCGTTGAATCAGGTGTGGGTGCATCCGATTGTGATCGCAGAGCTTGCTTGTGGAACTGCGCCGCCGAAAACACAGACTTTCGAAGAGTGATGAGACTGCGGCAGACGCTGCAAGAAATTCTTTGCGAAGTGCTGCCCTTCATTGAGAAGGAACACAACCTCGAATCTTCGAGGGAAGAATCGCTTTGACCAGACGAGCTCGTACAGTTTTAGATCAAGCGTCTCTACGGCCGCCGCCGCGACGCTCGTGAGCCCATGTAATGGCAAGTTCCTTGGCACGCTTCAACGCATCGTCTGCTGAGCCATATTGCTCAGAATCGAGAACAAGGGTCCGAATCTGATCGTCGGGCGGTGCTTTGTAGCGCACTGTCGCCTAGAACACTCCTGAAGGTAGCTGCTCGCCACCGCACAGGAAGTGCCAGCCTTGGTAGTCGAGTGTCTCCAACTCGTCCATCTTCGCCTTCCGATCAAACGTTTTCATTCTTCAGTCGTACGCGAGCTGTTGGACGCACGACGGCTGTTGAATGGCAGCCGTCGTGCAGCAAAGCGCGCTGATGCGAAGACTCGGATGGGTCTGGCAAAGGGCGTCCATGGTAGACGTGGCTTGGTAGAGATCGCGCATGGCACCTGTGCGTCAAGCCTCAAGGACTTTTAGGGGATTCACCACCCAACGTGTCACCGCTGTCTGTCGCGCGAGGTGCTGCTGCACCGAAATGCCCTTCTCCATCGCGAAGGCTAGGAACTGCATCGTGGACATGGAAAAAATACGGACCGTAAAGCGCTGATAATTAGGTTCCGATAACTAAGCGGTATCTCGCGGACCGGCACATCATCTGCTGGGATCCTCGGGTGCCTCCCAGCATCAACTATCTGCATGACCACTGTCCGCATCAAAGACAATGAGCCCTTCGAAGTCGCTTTGCGGCGCTTTAAACGAACGATCGAAAAGGTGGGGCTACTTACGCTGATTCGCGCCCGCGAGTTCTACGAAAAACCCACGACTGAGCGCAAGCGGAAGAAGGCTGCAGCCGTGAGCCGCCAACGCAAGCTGGTCCGCTCTTCGCAGTTGCCCAAGAAGATGTACTGATCCAGCGTTCGATCGCGAAAGCCCGCCTGGTCGCAAAGTCCGGGCGTCTTTTTAAGGGTCGGGCTAAACAGCCATCCCATCTTGACGAAGCGATACCGCCCCTGCCGGCGGGCTAGACTTCGGCTGTCCGCCAAAACCAGACATGCGACGAGGATCACCACTTCGCTTACGACAGCCGCCACAAACCCTGCGACATCAATCTTGGACATCGAAGGTTCGAAGTCACGTCAGCGGTGGTTCCGCAAGTCGACGCACTGTGGAGCGCGTAAATCGAGAGGAAGCCGAATTCGTGCGATGGCGAGATGTGGTCATTCAGGCTGTACCGCCACGGGTCGCAGGTGCTCACGCAGACGCAAAGCAATCTGTAAGGCCTGAGCACCTCGTCGTGCGGGAAGAAATCGGACGCGGCGTACCTGGATCTGGAGCCAGGGTTAATACACGTGTTTGGTCATCACGATGTGTACGAGCCGATGTCGACGTCCAGCCGCCTGAACGCGGGGGCACATCGAACTCCCGTGGGACGGGCTTTGCGACGTATTCTGTTCCGGCGGCTGCACGGGGGCTGTACCCTTTCAGTACCGCGGCATCGCATTGGTGCGCCGCAGTTGATGACAGGGCACGGCTGGGCGTCGATGGCATCGGTCGACGAAGGTCAATAGGTGAGAGTGATCGAACCGTCACCTCCGCGGCCTTGGTTCACGCCCGCACCGATGTCCCTGCCACCGTTGTTGCTGACCGAATAAATTGCGCCGCCGGGGCCTGTACTGCCGCCGCCGCCACCACCGCCGCCGTAGTTGCCGTTGTAACCGCCGCCCCCTCCGCCGCCAAAGCCGGCGCCGCCGCCGCCACCGTTATCGGCGCTGGTACCACCATAGGTGCTGGTGCCGTTCTCGCCGGGCAAGCTGGTGCCGACTCCCGCCGACCCGCCGATCCCGCCACCTCCCCCGGCGCCGCCACCCACGCCGGAGCCCGGGGCTCCTGAAGCCAAGCCATATCCCCCGCCGTCGCCTCCGCGCGTTCCACCGGAGCTGTGGCCGGCACCACCACCACCGCCGGCAATGAGCAACACCGTGACGCCTCGCGCGAACGTCGTCGCATCACCGCCACCTGCGCCAAAGATGGCGATGCCGCCGCCGCCGATACCGCCATTCCCCCCGGCGGCAACGCTGCTGCCGCCACCGCCCATGAAGAGGGTCAATGCCTCGCCCGGCGTGACCGTCAGCAGCGCGCTCACCCGACCGCCGTGGCCCCCGTCATCCGAAAAGCCCGCACCGCCACCGCCGCCGACTGCGACAACCTGCACGGATGTGACACCCGCCGGCACGGTCCAGGTTGCGGCTCCCGGCACAGAGAAAACCGTCTTGGGCTGCACGGTCAGCGGCGCGCTTGCGCTGACACTGCCCAGGGCAGCCGTGATGGTCGCGCGCCCAGCAGCCACGCTGCTCGCAAGGCCTGTCGATCCCGCAGCGTTGCTGATGGTTGCCACGGAGGGAGCATCGGACGTCCACGTCACCAGGCTTGTGATGTCTTGCGTGCTGCCTTCGGTATAGGTTCCCGTGGCGGTGAATTGCGTCTTGCCATCGGAAGTTCCACCGATCGTGGCGCTTGCCGACGAGGGCGTCACCGCAATGGAAGCCAGGATTGCCGGGGTGACGCGCAGCGTCGCCGTGCCAACGGTCGTCCCGGACATAGTGGCCTCGATATTCGCCGAGCCGATTCCCAGGGATTTGGCCAGGCCGAGGGCGTTCACCGTCGCCGTCGAGACGTCGCTCGAGGCCCAGCTGACCTGTGCGGTGAGATCCTGCGTGCTCAGATCGCTGTACGTGCCGACAGCCGTGAACTGCTGCGTCGTGCCAAGCGCGATGCTGGGACTGGCGGGCGTGACGGCCAGCGAGGTCAGGGAGGCTGCGCTGACGTCGAGGGTTGCCGTTGCAGCGGCCGCCGTGGGGCACAGGCTTGCGTTGCGGCAGGTCGCCGTGATCGTCGCACTCCCTACGCTCAGGCCGCTCGCCAGACCGGTTCCGTCGACTGTTGCCACCGCGGTGCCGGATGAACTCCAGGCCACGTCGGCAGAAATATTCTGCGCCGTCCCGTCCGAGAAGGTGCCCGTGGCGAGGAACTGCGCGCGCGTTCCCTTGGCGATGGTTGCAGTGCCTGGCGTGATCGCGATGCTCACCACGGTGGCCGGTGTCACCGTTAGCGTTGTGCTGCCGCCTTGTCCACCGAAGCTGGCCGTGATCGCGGCAGGCCCTGCGGCCACACCAACCGCCTTGCCCGACGCATCCACTGTTGCCACGCTCGCATTGGCGGAGGTCCATTCTGCGCCCGTCGTCACATCGGTGTGCGTGTTGTCGCTGTAGATGGCCGTGGCCGCCAATTGAACCGATGTGCCCGCCGCAATGCGAGGCTCGGCAGGAGCGACCTTTATCGATACCAGCGCGGGCGGCGCCGCCGGCGCGGCAGGCTGAGGAAGCTGCGCAAACGATGCACCCGACGAGCCGCTGCCTCCGCCGCAGGCGCCCAAGGCAGACAGCATCACGAAAGCGACCATCATCATGACGGCGCGCTGGAGGTACGGGGTCCCTGAGTATCCTGAGCGCCGCAGGCGCAATGTCTTGAAGGCCGTCATTTGGTATTCGCGTCTGGAAGGGTTGATGGAACTGCAAACGCGCGCGGCGGCCCACGCGCAGAGCGCGGTAGCCAACCCTGGCATCGATGTCGCGCGACACCGAACGATCCGCACGGAGCGTTCGAATCGGCAGGTTTGGTGTTCGCGGCGGCGATGAAAGCCAGGGGCCCATGCGTTGGTGCGGGGAGCGTTGATCAGACTGCGGGTCGCCCAACCGCGCGTCGCAACACCGCCACGCAACTCACAGCAAGCAGCGAGTCGGGATCCTAGTGGCGAGGGCTTTTCGGGTCTATCGCCGAAAACAAGTAGATCCCGAGTTGAGGGCCAGCCCGTGGTGCACAGGCGTTCGTCCAACCTCAAGGCGTGATATTCACGGTGCCAGCGCAAGGCGCGGTTGCACTGCCGGCCCTTCGGAGGCCATTTCGGGGTAGTGCGGACGGCCTTCTGGAGCGATTTGCTTCAACGGCACATGCGGCTGCAGTCGGTGAGCAAATCGGAGGGAGCGCGCATCTTGATGGTCACCAGCGGGCTGGGCTCGATCACGCTGACCGAAGATATGAAGACGCGCACTTGGAGCCAGCACGCCATGGGTTATTCGGCTTCCATGGCCGCGCTGAACATGTTCACTGCGAAGCTGGAAAAGGAGCTTCTCGGCGACGGCATCAAAGTGAACGCGGGTTGCCCCGGCTCGATCGCCACCGACATGGGCGGTGCAATGGCACCGCGGACGGTCGAACAGGGCGCGGTGATTGCTGTACGCCTGGCCACGCTCGGGTGGGCCGGACCGACCGGTGGCTATTTTCACGACGGCGACGGTCCGGGCCTCGCACCGAAAGCTTGGTAAGTGGCCGCGATTTCTGGACGAGCCTTAAAGTGAGAGCGACATATAGTCGCCTTCCGCTCGGAGCCCCACCAACGTTCTGATGCGGCTCCCCGCTCGGAGTTTGGCCAGAGTCGCCGTTATCGCCGCCAGGTCGCAATGAAATCAGGGCTTCCATTGACAGCACGCGAGAAGATCCAAGGTGGCGTCAGCTTCTCGTGAGGCAGCTGCCAGATGGGCTTCTGTGTGTGCACGTGATCGTTGCCGATGAAGATGTACTCTTCGCACGAGGCGATCAGTGCTTCCTCATCCACACCGGTCAGGCTTCCCCCTGCTTCCGGACGATTTGGTTCGAAACGGTGCGTGACCCAGCATGCAATCACGACCTGTGGTTTGTACTTGGTCACCGCGGCCAATGCATCCAGTTTCTCTACGTTGTCGCCGTAGCGAACCGTGGGCTGCCTGATCTCTTCGTAGTACCCCTTCATGCCCTCCTCTTCCTGTTGACGATTGTCAGTGGCAGGAATAGCGAGCGCCTCAGCGAGGCTTCCGTGACCAGCGCCAATTTCGATCGCAGTTCTGCCTGCAATTCGAGCTCGTAGAAACTCGCAAAGCTCTTCAGTGGGAAAGCTGTACAAGCCCTCACGTACGCCGAAGAGCAGGCGCTCCTGTGCAGTCGTCCTTTTGAGGATGTCTGCGGATACAACCCGAAGGCGTCGGTGGCCGTCGAGCAGCTCGGGTGATATGTCTCGCACCCTTTTCGGATCGATCTTGAATACGTCCATATGGAAGTTTTTGCCCAGGATGACATGGGGTGTTTCCAGAGGCCGGAAAGCGCGTTGAGAAGCTCAGCAGAAATCCGGGTTCAACAGGTCGATACCAGAGCCCTTGCACTTGATCCACGGACCGGATGGATGCTCTTCTCCATCCCATTCCGCGAGCGCGGTCTGAGCGTCGGCGCGGTGCTCGTAGCAATATCGACGTTGATACCCAATAGGGTCCAATCCGACCACGACGGCCGTGGTGTAGTTGAACTGTTTTACCGCGCAGACCTTGCCGTCCAATATGCGTATATCCGTATAGCCGCTGGCCGAAAACACTTCTGTGTGCGCAACCCAAGCAGCTGCGGCTTTTGACTGGCGACGAGCGCGCGAACGAATGACGGGAGCGGCTTGGGACATCTTCATATTGTGCCGACGCTATGGCGCGTGTCTGCTCCAAAGCGCTGAAGTTCTGTGTGAAAAGTCAGGTTCCGGTAGGTCGAAGAGGGCTTCAGAGCTAGAAAGGAATATCGTCGTCCGCCTCTGCCGAGTTTGGGATCGTGTCGCGACTCATGCGACCCGTTGCCGAGTTGGGCGTCCGTGCTCCTGGGCGCACGGGCGACGCCTGCGGAGGAGCGCCTACTCCGACGCCATCAAGCGCTGCTTTCAGAGCTCCTTCCACGGCGTCAATGCGGTCCTTACAGACCTTGTATGCCTCAACCGACTCTATGACGATGGTCAACAGGTCATCGATGTTCGGGTCTTCTTGATCGCGCAACGTCTCTGCATGCCGTTGCAGCACGCCGTAGGCTTCCTTGAATGTTCTCTGGGTCATTTCGATTCCTTTGCTTCGGCGGGACTGATTCGAACCCTGGCCGAACCGTCTCTGAATTGAATATTGAGTGCGATTTCTTCCTTGGCTTGCGCGCTCGACGTCACGGGGTGCCCATCGTCATTTCGCACGATGGCGAAGCCACGGTTCAGCGTTTTCGCTGGCCCTTGACCAGTGACCTCACGCATGAGAGCTTGTGCGTTGCCGCGAGCAGCTTGAACAGCGCCACTGGCACGTTCAGACACGCGCTGGAGCCGGTCGTCGAGCGCCTGCGCTGTTGTGCGTGCCACCGCTGCCGTGCGGTCGACCACAGTATTGAGCACGACGCGCGTCACTGCCCTGCCCTCGCCCAGGGTCGCCAATGCATCAACGCGGATAGCGGTCATCAGCGCAGGCGTTTGCTGCTTGGCCGCGGCCAAGGACTGCAACGTTTCGGAGCGCACTTCGTTGAAAAACGCCAGGCTGTGGCGAGCGGCACCATGCACATGTTGCACCGAGCTCGCGGACACAGCGTTGAGTGCTGCGGTGACGTCCTGCTTCGCACGCGCGAGATGGTTTCTTGCGTCGACTTTGATTCCTGCCTCGCGGCGCTCGATGCTCAGCCGCGCGACACGTGCTTTTTGTGCGCTAATGGTCAGGATCGCGTCGAACGCGGAGCGCGCCTCTCCGACGCGGCGCATGATTTGCTGCTCGATGCCGCCTATGACCTTGCTGGGCGTATCGAATCGTGCATGGGCCACTTCGTCGGGCAGGGTGCTGTCGCGTTCATGCCCGATCCCGGTCAGCACAGGAATGTTCTGGTCGCAGATGAAGCGGGTGAGCCCGTAATCATTCAGCCATGCGAGATCGTTGACTGCACCGCCGCCGCGGATGATTGCGATGGCATCTGGTCGCTCGCCAGCCCTGAGCTCCCCAAGGGCGCGCTCGGCGGCCGAAACGATCTCTCGCGCAGCACCTTCGCCCTGAAAGCGGCTGTGCGCATAAACGAACCGGCAGATACCGAACTTCTCCAAGCGCTGTGCTTCTTTCCTGAAGTCCCCCAAGCCCGCTGCATCCTGCGGGGCGATGACTAGGACGACCCGAAAATCCCAGGGTGGCGGAAGCCGGCGGTTGCGCTCGAACACGCCTTCTTGCTGAAGCCGGGTTCGGATCTCTTTTTTGCGTGCCTCGAGGTCACCCAGGGTGTATTCGGAGTCGATGGCATCGATCTCGAGGCTCAGGCCGTACTGAGCCTTGAAAACGGGCCGAGCGCGCACAAGCAGCTTGATACCTGCGCCGATCACGGCGCCGGTGGCCTTTTCAAATTCCGGTAAGACGCGCGAGGCTGTGCCGGCCCAGATCATGGCGCGTGCCCGAGCAATTGGTTGGCCCGTCGCATCTCGCTCGGCAACCTCTAAGTACACATGGCCGTTGCGCACGGTTGCTTCGTTGACTTCGACCAACGTCCAGACGCCAATGGCAAAAGCTTGTGCAACAGCCGATGCAACGCTGTTGAGCAAACGGGACAGCGCTATGCCTTGTTTGACGTTGGACAGGCTGGTTCCGGCGGGCATCTGAATTGCCAGGCTGGCGGCATTTTCAGATGCAATTTCTCGAGCTGCCGGCAGCCAAGCGGTGAAGGCGCCCAAGTCGATGCCCGCCTCAACATACCAACGTTTGACAGCGCCGTCGAAGCGCGCGCCGAGTGCTTTGGCCGCGTCCTTGGACTTGTATGGAACATCGAGGTACTGACGAGACATAGAAAGGGGAAGCTGACGCGAAGTGCGGCGATTTGTCCCGTCGCGAAGTGGTAGTGAGATGGTATCTCTGAGTGCACCATTTGAGAGCGCCGCACACGCGGTACGGAAGAACGGCAGCACGATTCTCGTTGATTCACGAGTTGTGACACTCACTTCACACTCTGCTTGGTACCTTCGGAATTAGCAGCTTGTGGAGCTTCTTAAGCTTAAGCGGCTATGCTCCGGTCCTCAATCGTTCAATAGGACTCCCAATATGGCACAAACCCTCGCGCAAATTACCAAGCAGATCGAAAAGCTCCAAAAGGAGGCCGATGCGCTTCGCGAAAGTGAGCTGAAGGGCGTGGTGGAGCGCATCAAGGCGGCCATATCCCATTACGGCTTGACGCCGGATCAGCTGGGCTTTGGCAGGACTGCGGTGAAAAGCCCGAAGGTTGTAAAGGCCGGCGCGTCGAACAGCAACAAATCAGCAGCACCGCGATTTGCCAACAACGACGGTCAAGTCTGGTCAGGGCGCGGTCCGCGGCCACGTTGGTTGCGCGAGGCATTGTCCAATGGTCGCTCCTTGGAGGAATTCAGCACTGAAGCCCAGCAGCGCTCGGCGAGTGCATTCGCATCGAAGCAAGGTGATGTAGCTGCGGTTGTGGCGAAGCCTGACACGCTCGATTCGATGGCGAAACGCGCCAAAGCTTCCGCGAAAACGCGTATCGCAAATGCGGCGAACTTGTCGACCGACGCAACCGTTCCCTCGCAAGGGGTATCGAAGGTCGTTGCCCGCAAGGCCCAGCGCCAGGCGAAGACGAGCCCCAAGAAGACGGTACGTGTGAAAAAGACTGCCTTGCCCAAGGCGGCGCGCGCGTCGGTGAAGGGCGCGCCGCAGTCCAAGAGCAAGCGCGTGAAATCGGTGGCACCCGTGGCCAACAAGGGCACTGCGACGGCCGGTGCCGAGAAGTCTGGCCCCTCTGCCACGACGTCTGCAGGGGTCTGAGGCTCAGGTCTCAACACGCTTGCAAACAACCAGCCATTCCAGCTGAGTAGGCCAACTAAGTGAGCATCCGGCAAATGTGCCTGGCACTTGTCGGACAATGAGTGCAATAGCGCTTCAGTTGTTGGGATGCCTTTGGAGTTGATGTGCGGGGTGAACGGGTGCGTGCCCCGGCGTCTCTCACTTCGCGCGGGCCTACTTGTCGAGTAGGCTGCGATGTCGGCAGTGAGGTGTAGAGTTGCTTGGCATTTCCTCACCGAAGCGCATTCAGGTTGCATTCGCAGGGCGGGCGCCTGGCGGTCCGAACTTGCTCGCCGCGACCCTCTTCGAGCCTAGCGTCCACCTAGTTTTAGCTGACGCCTATGCATCCCAGTAGCTCCGATCGCAGAGTCCACCGTGCGTAGTTCAAGAGGTGCATCTTGGCCGAAGGCCGCCAGCCCGGCGCATCGGTTTCGGCTCTGGCCATCGAGTGCGGCCGGAACACCAACGTCGTACGCAGGCGGCTCGCGGCTTCAAGCGCACGGGCGATGCGATGCCTGCGACCAATGGCGTCGCACCTACCCTGCAGCGCGTCCCTGTCGAGTTGCAGCTGGCTGACTCGTAATCGTTCCCCGGCATCTCATCTGGACATCCGCATCGACACGCTTTGGCTGTTTAGCCAGCCGCAAGACCGCGCGCGCAGGGGTCGGCCGCTTGCTCGACACCTCGCGAACATCGTCGGCATAGCCCGAGCGCATCACGGATACCCACCTCGCTAAACATCTGGAGCTGCCGAGCAGCATTGCGCCGCTGCAGTGGGCAGCGTCGCCAGCGGTGGGGTTTCAAAAAGGGAAGCGACCAATAACGCAGTAAATACACTAACGGCATAAGCGTTTATTGAAGGCAAGCCCGGGAGCCATCCATCTAAACACAATCGCCCGCCGTTAGTGTATTTATTGGCTTACTCGGTCGAGTGTTTGCTAGCTAAGCCGTAGGGAGAAAGGCTAATAGTTAAGGAGTTCCAGCGGGCCGAAGGTTCGCAGACAGGCGGTGCAAGCTGGACTTCACCCGTCCCTATGACTGCTGCGCCGCTGAGGCCACAAGTTGGCCCAGCCGCCTATCGACCCAGTCGACAGTAGCGCTAAGCCCGCTGGCTCTCATCTCGCTGCCGATGGTGGAAGCAACCGCGCCGCGTGCACCGAGGCGGCGATCCCATACGCCTCGAAGACCGCCGTGACTTAACTATCAACACTGTGACCTGGTCAGCGTCCGTGGCCGACGCATGCACTTCCGGATGCTCGAGTTACTACTTCGTCCCTGTCGACTCGGTATTGCATGCAACGAGCCCGCTTGACTTGCGCGCCGGCATTGATAAGGCTGCCCGGCGTCAACTACTTTGAGCGGCCGCATTGACTCAGTAGTTTTGCTACCCAAGGCGACCCGTTGCCTCACGCAATTTGCTACCCACCGGATGGTCCGGCGGGAGCAAGCAATGTGAAGAGGCAAATCAGCATGACCACCCGCAAGGAACTCACCGCGGCGATCCGTGAGCGATACCACCAGGCATCCAGCGTTGATCGGAGTCGCATCCTCGATGAATTCGTGGCCGTCACCGGCTATCACCGCAAGCACGCGATACGCGTTCTTGCCGGTGTACTGCCGAAGCCGCGCCGACCTCCGACGAACCGCCTGTACGATGAAGGGGTACGGCAAGCTTTGATCATGCTGTGGGAGGCAAGTGACCGCGTCTGCGGCAAGCGGCTGAAGATGCTCATCCCGATCCTTGTTGGTGCCATGGAGCGGCACGGCAATTTGCGGCTTGACGCCGAGGTCCGCGCCCGGTTGATGCAAGTCAGCGCCGCCACGATTGACCGCACCCTGGCCGCCACGCGTGCCAGCATCGACGGCCAGCGCAAGCGCAGAACAGGCGTGGGTGCGGCCATCCGGGGCAGCGTTCCAGTTCGCACCTTTGCCGACTGGAGAGACCCGCCGCCCGGCTTCTTCGAAGTTGACATGGTTGAACATTGCGGCGGCTCCAAGGTCGGCGGAGACTTCGTGCATACCTTGACGCTCACCGACATCGCCAGCGGCTGGACCGAATGCGTCGCGATGCCAGTTCGCAACCAGGCGCTCATCGTGGAAGCCCTGTCCATCGTCGGTATCGCGCTTCCCTTCGACATGCTTGGCGTGGACAACGACAGTGCCTTTATGAACCAGACTGTCTTCGACTATTGCCGGACGCATGGCTTGGAGCAGACCCGTTCGCGTGCGTACCGGAAAAATGACCAAGCCTGGGTCGAGCAGAAGAACGGCTCGATCGTGCGCCGTCTCGTCGGCTATGGACGCCTCTCTGGATTGCCAGCGACACGCGCACTGGCGCAGCTCTACAACGCCTCGCGGCTGTACGTCAACTTCTTCCAGCCCTCGTTCAAGCTGAAGTCGAAGTCGCGCGACGGTGCGCGCGTGCACAAAACCTACTACCCGCCGGCAACACCGTGCAGCAGGCTGCTGGATTCCGACCGGGTGTCCGATGCTGTGAAACGCAAGCTGCGTGCGCAGTTCGAACAGCTCGACCCGGTGCTGCTGCTGCGAGACATCCGGGTAGCACAGCAAATGCTGAGCGACTTCGCTTCCTCTCCAGCCGGTGCATTGATGACATCGGTTGGAAGCGTGGAGGTGACGGCGTTCGTCGACAGTCTCGCCACGGCATGGAAGGCCGGCGAGGTCCGACCTACGCACCGCAAGAGTCCATTGCCAGAGCGCTGGTGGAGAACGCGCACAGATCCCTTCGAACACGCGTGGGGCGTCGTCGAAAGCTGGCTCGACGATGCGCCGACGTCGACCGCCAAGGAGTTGATGGAGCGCCTCTCGATCATGTTGCCCGACGCCTACCCCACCAAGGCACAGTTGCGAACGCTGCAGCGACGCGTCAAGGCTTGGCGGGCTGAGAAGGCCAAGGACCTGATCCTGGGACAACTGAGAAGGTCGGCGCTGCCTTCGGTTGCCACGCGTTAAACGTGCACGGCCAAGCCGAGGGAGGGGGCGCTGCGCGCCCGGAAGACATTAGAAAAATGAAATCAAAGAAGACAACTTGGCTGAGTAACATTCCTTGGTGAGGCAACACGACCGCTCAAGATAATTGTCGTCCGCCAGATAAGGCGTTGGCCCGGGTCGTGTAAGTCTATGGTGATGCCATGCATGCCTGGCTATGCACCAACCGTTTCGGCACAAGCATATATGTTTCGCGGTTAATGGCTTCGGCGCTTCGCTGGCAGCATGTCGGCTACATCAACGCTAATTCATCCGGCCGCACGACGTGATGTCGGATCGAATGCCGCTGAAGCAATCGCAACTACGAGCTTCTGCATTGGGCTTGTAAACGCGTCGCGGACAACGTGCTTATCCAGTTGCTGCGAGCAAGCGCTGCTGACGCCAATGCGCGCGCCGCTCGTAGCCATAACCATGGAGTCCAATCGCGAGGCAGTATCTGCAGACATCGTTGCAAGCGAGGGAGGTGTATCTTGTGAAAAACCAAAGTCTCGATGACTGCCGCTTGGTCGGGCGCACGTTTGCCGAGATAACGTTGACTCTTGAGAACAACTAGGCCCGAATCGGGCTCTCTGCCAATTCTTGAGCGAGCGAAGTCGGAATGCATTTTTATTCGCACTGGCCTCACAAATGAGCGGCCGGCTCCATGTTGGATGCTGCACCCACCGATTACTCAGGTGCGATCGTGCCGAGCCGTACGCTGCTACCTCTCTGGACGCTTATTAGGAGTTGTAGATCCACATATCCGAGTAGCAACTTGCGCTCTGAAATCACTGCCTCAGCGCATTGACAAGTTCGGAGTAAATTGGCGGTCTCGCCTTTCCTAGCCCGGTAGGCGAATGCAACGCACTGCGGATTCTGCAAGAGCTTCCTAAAACGGCGCTGCATCACATCTTCACCCTAATTCGGACGACTATCTACTTTGCCCATTCAATCATCACCTCTTTCTTCAACGGGCCGGCTTGCACTAGACGGTCTAATTGATGAACTAGTGCTCAAAAATCCGCATCTGTGCGGCGCAATTTTCGCGGCGTGCAGTCGATTTTTAGACGAAAAGGCGATTTGAGTAGCGCCCCAAAAAAATCGAATGGTGAAGCCGTGGGTGTCGAGTGAAAAGGCGTCTGCCCTTCTAGTGGAAAAAACGCCAAGAGCGGCAGCCCTTCAAACGGTCCCGCACGTTGCGAAGGTCCTTCTAGCCCCGCCCGGTCCACACGTATAGCGCCATCGCGAACTAAAGACATCACAAGAGCTGCAGCGCAGCTTCAAATTCGCTGATTAGAGCAAGGCTTGGACTGCTTTTATTCATTTCGGCCAAGAAGGATGCAACTGCTTGACGCTTCAAGCGTTCTGGTGGATTCAGATCACCTTTTCGCACGCGCGCCAGTGTCATCAGAACGCGGAAATCCGCGGGCGATTTTTCCAACGATGGACCGTAGGGTCGATCAATTTGTTCACGACAGACCGCGTCAAGCACATACATGCGTGGCCGTTAGACGTGCCGCGCATCTCACTTGCCAATCATCCTGACCGGCTCGCGTCGGTCTCGCTCCGTTGCACCTGGAACCGTGCGGACCGCAAGCATCTGTTCGGCTTCCATCGAATCCCGAGATCTATCCCGCTGCATACCTGCCCCCGGCATGTCTGCTAGCTCAAACAGGCGCTCATCGAAGTACTTGCTGACATGCCAAGTTCGAGTACATCCCAACATCATGATCGTCGGGGCGAAGCGGACACGAACGGTCACCTTCGGCACATGCCGGCAGCAAGGTATGGCGGATCAGATGGGCGTGTGGCATCACTAGGCGACGATGGCCAGTGCGGCCCGCGGCGAGTAATAACAGCGAGCAAGCAGGAGTCGGCAGGAAAAACGAGCGTGTCGGAACGGAGATTGGCGTCGGGCAACGAAGACCAATCTCCGGCGTCCACGCGCCCGGCGGGTAGCGATCAGCTCGATCGGTGCGATAGCCGGCTATCCGGAGTGCATATCTAAGCTCGCAGAGCACAGATTTATCTGCCTGTGAAGCCAGAAAGAGTGAAGCAAAAGGCAACGGAAGCGAATGTCCGAAACTTCGCAGTAACACTCGCAGTAACCCTCTTACGAACCGCACGTCCGTAGGCCAAATGAGCAAAAGTGGCGCGCTTTTAAACTGGACAGTAACATCAGCGTGCAACACACACGAAGCCCATTCCGCATATGTTTCACAAACAAAAAAAGTTGACCCGCACGGTGGACACGATCGCGCGCTATGAGGGCCTCTTTGACAGGTTTACGCGCGAAGGACTTGAGCGCAGATTTCAACTGGGGCGCCTTCAGATAGCGATCACTTCTGATGAGGAATGGGCAGTGGAGGCATTTCTCGCGACATGCCCGGAATGGGCGGAGGCAACAGAACGCCTCTATCTCGCTGCGATGAAGCATGCGCTTGATTCGAGAATCTCCCAACGTATACCGTACTCACTCGAAGCCAAGCGGAAGCTCCTTGGGATGACGAACCCAAAAGAGGATGTACTGGGCTACTTCGTTTGTGATGAGGCACGAGCCGAGCAAATCGCCGCTTGGGAGGAGAGGCAAACGGAGCGAAAGAAGGCCTTGGAAACGCTCAAACGCTCAAGAAAAGCCGGAAAAACATCGACTCAGAAGGCCAAAAAGCTCTCAAGCCTGGACATCGAGGCAGTGTTTCGCAAGCTCGATCTAAGCAAAAGTAAGTGGAAAAACGACACAAAAGAGTGGTTTCATGCGGGGATTTTGACGGGTTTGCGCCCTAGTGAATGGGCTCACTCGCGCCTGGATCAAGTCCAGAAAAGACTCATGCTGATCGTCGACAATGGCAAAAATACCAACGGCCGCTCCTTCGGCCCCGATCGCGAAATCGATATTTCCGGATTAAATTTTGCTGAAAAGCTGTTGATTAAGCGACATCTTGAACGCGCGAGCGCTCATCAGAAACAGCAAAGCTATAAGGCTTGGTACGACCGCTGCCGCAGGTTGATGCACACAATCTCTCGTGGTACGCCTTCAAAACGAAAAACGCATCCCACTCTGTACAGCGCGCGACATCGGTTCGCGGCAACGGCAAAGAGCACTCTCCCAAAACGCGAGGTTGCCGCACTCATGGGACACGGCTCGGAATCCACAGCCACGCGACATTACGCGCGTAAAGATTCGTCCAACGGCCTACTTCGTGTCAAACCGTCGCAACGCAGCGTCCAAGCGGTTGCTATTCGGAATGGCCTAGAAACAGAAGCACCAGATTTTCCTAAGACGTCAGCTAGGGCAAAAAAATCCGAAAATGTTTCGAAGGCTTCCCCTGTCAAAGGAGAAACGACTGCTCCCAAAGTACCGAACGCAACAAATGATACAAGTGCGCTAGGAACGTTAACTAGCGTAAAGGCGTCAGAAGCTGTTAAGCCTGCAATAGATTTGGCAGCGTCAAGGGCCTTGAACGCACGCCACTTCGTAGAGACAGAGAGTGCAAAACCTCCGAAGCGCCCATACAAGCCGGCACCGTAGGCAGATCCGACGAATGCCACTTGGAGCGCGTGGCCCATGCCGGTGTGCATAAAGAATCCGACGCGCTTAAAGCTCAGCATCATAGGACGCGAAGCGTTCAAACTTTTGCAATAGCTGTCGGAAATGATTCAAGACTCGAGTGTGTAATTCTCGAAAATCCGAATCTGGTTTTCCATCTGCCAAACTTGTTGTCTCGATCAGACAATCGATGACTTGCTCCAAGTCAACGCGAGCGTCTAGTTCGACGTCGTCCGCAAGCAGCGATTGCATGAGTTGTTTACGGGCAAGATCCCCACGCGCGTTCAATGCCTGAACAGAAATTACTAATCTTCCAGCGGCATCGACATTAATATCGCCGTGTCCGTTATAGACAAATCGTTCCTGACCCGGTTCGGGGCTTGTTCGCAATGTTTCCATCTCCCGTGGAACAAAGGCGAACTGAGGAAGTTGCCATTTATGAAGATTCGTTGAGTTAAAAGAAGTCAAGCGAAACGTGTTTTTTTGTTCAGCAGCCTGCAGCATTGAATACACCTAGATGATTATCGAAACCGCAATCATCGTGAGCATCGTCGAAATTTCAAACTTTTTCGGGGTTGCAACAAAATCAACGCACTTCGTGTTGGGAGCAGAGCGCGGATTCGACCCAATCCATTTTATGAAAAACTGACCTCAAATCAACCAAAGGCGCGGAACACGTGCGTTTCGCAGACGGTCAGATCAATCTTGAACGGTCTCTGCCAATGGACAACCGCTCGCAACGCCTTGAGTTCATTTAAGCTTTGTGCACGACTCTATTCGCGCCGCTTTACGTCGATAGCGCAAATTTAATGAATGGTGCTTACTTCCGAGCTCGATCTCAGGGCTGCTGGATCGCGGGAATAGCAAAACGGGTACTTCCACATCAGCAACCACTTGTTGATGGGAGCGAGCAAATCTCGCGTTGAAGCTCAGCGCTTAGTCATGCGAGACTCGGAAACCGGTCCAAGGTCGAGTTAACGTCTGACCCTTACTGCTAGGATCGAACCAGTCGAAAGATCATGCGGCCCTTGCTAACCGATTGGCTGCAATCACGCACAGTTCACTGTTCTCGGTAGCAGGAGCGCTCTACCGCGAATCCGGAACTCGAACTACCGCAAGTTTCAGCCCGAGCATTCCAAAAATCCTATTCATTGTCTGGACTGTGCCGGCACTTCGGCCTTGCTCGATGTCCTGGATCGTTTTCGTGGAAACGCCTGCTAACGAGGCCATCTCCGGACTAGTTAGCCGCATCTTCTTCTTGAGGTGACTTATACACTCTTGGAGAGTCCATTCGGGATGCGAGACGACGTCGTCGATAGCCTGACGTCGCAGGGCGAGTTGCTCATACAAGGGAGGTGCGTTATAGCGCTTGTCCATGACTCACCGGATCGCTCTTCAGCGCACCGCCTCCAGTTGCCTGGCCTGATCCTCGATGCTCTTTCGAAGGTGCGCATGAACGTCCGCCTCCATGCCCATCGCTTCTCCGCGCTGCGCGATCTCCCACAACATCGGCGCCATAGCCCGCAGTCCATTGGCTAGCGACTGACGGTCGAGGGCTTCGTGTCGATCCCCGTTTTGAGGCATAGCGCCCGCGCAAACGCTATCAAGCACGCGCGTCCAGTCCGGCCGACCGTCGTCATTGCCGTCCCAGCGACTGCGTCGCGCAATGCCATCGGGATGCAAGTACATGGGGGCGAAGTCAAACAGCGGCGTCAACCCAATTCGACCATTAAAGTCTCGCTGCAGTGCGGTGTTTCGCGCATGGTTGTCCTTGTTTCCCAGCGCCAGGTTGACGGCATCGCGGCGCAGATACTCGAGGACTTCGGTCTGGGGGTCCGTGCAGATCCGCACCAGCCGTCGGCAAACCTCATCATGGCTGAGCGCGATGCCGAAGCCCGCCGTTCCGGTCATTGCCGCAATGCTTTCTTGGCCAAGACGCTCGACGCCACCTTGCGAGATCCGACGGTCGAACCGCGGAATAAAAAGAGCTCTATCCCTCAAGCTAAGCGGTGCATGCACTCGAAGACCAAGCCTAAGTGCAAGATCCATATACACGGATTCATGGCGAAGAATTTGCGCCAATCGTGGATTGCGCCCACGGCCGAACTTCACGATGTAGTGAACACGCGCACGATGGTCAGGTAGCGTGTGATCTAGGTAAAGAAGACCGTCATCCGCACGGGTAAGCAACAGCTTCGGCCACTCACCCTGGACACCAGAAGAACCGGCAACAAATAGGCCTTGGCTCGCCAAAAACTCGCTGAAATCTTCCTCGCGCGCTGCCACCTCGTCATCCCCGAAGCCACGTAGCGCACTCTCTTTCTGTGCAAGCCATTCAGCAGCTTCCTTGACACGTAAATTGCCAATTGGATTCCCCGCGCCAGCAAGGAGTAGACGCCAATCGGCAGATTCTTCCGCGGTCTCCGGCAATTTCAGTTGCTTCAGCAACTCCTCGCGACCGAAGCCCTGGGGCAACATGTCGATCAAGAAAACTGGCCAGTGTGGATTTTGGAAGTCGGCCACGCCAACTGGAAACTGGCTACTGAAGGCGCGTGCATCTCGCGCATCGATGTGTTCGACCGCCCACGCAGTATCGTAGCCCGCGTGCGTTGAGGCTCGCCAACCCTTAGACGCCGCGCCAGCGAGGCTGACTGCGCCAACGTCCTTCCAGACGCCCTGTGCAAAAAGCTGGATAGTACAAAAATCGGGCATACCGGAGAAATTTTATACAAATCGCTAGAGAATCTGAGTCTATTTTATGTAGAAATCTTCCGTTTTTAAAAAATGGGCGACTACAGTTTTGGATTGGCAAGCGTCGGAACAGAGCTTCGCGGCCCAGTCCATGCACTCGGATGTTCACACCCGTCGACGTACCCAGGCTCGCCATCGAATCCGCGCCCCCCGCTGGCACGGCTTGACCCGCAACGAAATCAAACCCAGACGGCATTCTGAGTCTGAATACATTGGGCGCAACCGCAACACAGCCTGGCCCGCGTCTCCGCCTTCAGACTCGGCGACAAGGCACAACCAAATTCGGGGCGAACCCAAACGACCTACACAACATATGCAGCGTTCGGATGGGCCCCTCGAGTCGGTTCACCATGAGCGAACCGGGATCGTTGCTTCGACGCGGCGAATGCCAGGCAGTGATGAAGAGATTCGTCCGTGTCCAATGGAAATGCCGACTAGCCTTAGTCGTTGCGCTCAGCCATTCCGGCAGCGCTAGGTCTTCTAGTCGCGTCGAGAGCATGTCGGCACGGCGAACACAACCGGCGGACACAAAAATGCCTCGCGATTGCGAGGCATTTTTAGACCCTGACGGATCAAACGTAACCAACCCTGGTGCGCTCCACGATGGACTCCCGGCCTTTCAACCGAAGAAAGCGTGGCGGTGTTGTTGACGCAAGCATATCTCACCGAAGCCTGCGATTGCGCAACGTCATGGGCAGCCACGCTAAAGAATATTCTCTATGAGCGCGCCGCACCGTGCGGCGAGCCACAGGTCGCCAGCCCCTGATTGGTTGTACAAAAAAGCCACTGCCTGTGAATCAATTCGTATTCGGTGATGCGTCCATGACGGTGCCGTGCAGCCCGCCCTCTTCCCTGTAGCAGCAGTTGCTTGAACCGCCAGTTGCAGCACGCCACGGAGATGGAAGGTACTCGCGCACCTAATCGGCGAGTGGCCCTCTGCTCAAGGCCACTCAACGAAAATCCCGACTCACGGTGGCCGCGCCCAACCGCCCCAGCAGTGGCGTCAGGTCTTCCAGCCGCGCTGCGATCAAGGTCTTCACCAGTCCTTCGCGTTGCCACGTGCCGTGCACGACCATGAGCCGGGCACCGAGCAGTTCCTGGCGCTGCACCTCTCGGAGGCTCTTCCACACGATGACTTGGACAACGCCCGTCTCGTCTTCCAGCGACAGGAAGATCGTGCCCTTCGCCGTCTCTGGCTGCTGACGCAAGGTGACGATGCCGCAGTGGCTCACGTGCTCGCCATCCTCGATCCCTTCCAGGTCCTGCGCGGTCATCAGACCGCGCAGCGTCAGGCGCTCGCGCAGCAGTGCGAGCGGATGCCGGCGCAAGGTCAGCCCGGTGGACGCATAGTCGAACACGATCTCCTCGCCCTCGGGCGCTTCGTCCAGCTCGAGGAAGTCCTCGTCGACCGGTGCCTCGCGCAGTAGGCCCGGCGCAGCACGCAGCCCCGCCGCCTCCCAGACCTGCTGGCGCCGGTGACCCGACAGGCTCATCAGCGCATCAGCCGCGGCCAACAACTTCATCTCGTGCAGCTCGAGCTGCGCGCGCAGCGCCAGGTCTTCGGCGCTGTCGAAAACCTGCTGACCGCGCGCCGCAACGATGCGGTCCGCCGAGGCCGCCTTGAGCCCGGCGATCATGCGCAGCCCGAGCCGCACCGCGGGTTCATGGTCCAGGTCTTCCAAGGTGCAATCCACGTCGCTGTACATCACGTCGACGGGCCGCACCTGGACGGCATGCCGGCGCGCGTCCTGCACCAGCTGCGACGGCGAATAAAAACCCAGCGGCTGCGAATTGAGCATGGCGGCCAAGAACTCCGCCGGGTGATGGCACTTGATCCAGCAGCTCGCGTAGACCAGCAGCGCGAACGAAGCGGCGTGGCTTTCCGGGAAGCCGTACTCGCTGAACCCCTTGATCTGCTCGAAGATGGCCTTCGCGAAGCTCTCCTCGTAGCCTCGCGACGTCATGCCGTCGACGATCTTCGAGTAATAGTGCTCCAGCCCGCCCTTGCGCTTCCACGCGGCCATTGAGCGCCGCAGCCCGTCGGCTTCTCCGGGAGTGAAGCCGGCCGCGAGGATGGAGATCTGCATCACCTGCTCCTGGAACACAGGCACGCCCAGCGTGCGGCCCAGCGCTTCCTTCAACGCCTCGCTTGGATACACCACGGGCTCCCTGCCCTGCCGCCGGGCGAGGTACGGATGCACCATCCCCCCCTGGATCGGCCCAGGCCGCACGATGGCCACCTCGACGACCAGGTCGTAGAAGCAGCGCGGCTTCAGCCGCGGCAGCATGCTCATCTGCGCTCGGCTTTCGATCTGGAAGACGCCGACGGTGTCGGCCTTGCAGATCATGTCGTAGGTATCACTGTCCTCCGCCGGAATGTCCTGCATGCCGAAGACGCAACCCTTGCGCAGCCCGATGAAGTCCAGCGCCTTGCGGATTGCCGTGAGCATGCCGAGCGCCAGGCAATCCACCTTGAGCAGGCCGAGCGCGTCGAGGTCGTCCTTGTCCCATTCGATCACCGTGCGGTCGGGCATCGAGGCGTTCTCGATGGGCACCATGCGGCACAGCGGCCCCTTCGTCAGCACGAAGCCGCCTGTGTGCTGGCTTAGGTGCCGCGGGAAGTCGATGAGCTGGCCGGTCAGGTGCATCAGCTGCTGGACCTGCAGCGATTCCAGCGACAGCCCGATCTCCTGCAGCCGCTCGGGGCGAACCTGCCCTCCGTCCCACCACTGGTGGCCTTTGGCCAAGGCGTCCACAGTCTCCAGCGACATACCCAGTGCCTTGCCAACATCGCGGATCGCGCTCTTCGGGCGATAGCTGATCACCACACCCGTGATGGCGGCGCGGTCGCGGCCATACTTTGCGTAGAGGTACTGCAGCACCTCCTCACGGCGCTCATGCTCGAAGTCGATGTCGATGTCCGGCGGCTCGTTGCGCTCTTTGGAAATAAAACGCTCGAACAGCACGCTCATGCGGCCCGGATCCACCTCAGTGACCCCGGTGCAGTAGCAGACCACGCTGTTCGCCGCGCTGCCGCGGCCTTGGCAGAGGATGTGACGGGAGCGCGCGAACATCACGATGTCGGCCACGGTGAGGAAGTAGTGCTCGTACTTCAGCTCGGCGATCAGCGCCAGCTCGTGCTCGATCTGTGCGTGGACCTTGGCCTGAATGCCGTCGGGCCACCGTCGCCCTGCCCCCTCGTAGGTGATGCGACGCAGATAGCCCGCCGGTGTCTCGCCGGCCGGAACGACTTCGTCCGGGTACTGGTAGCGCAGTTCGTCCAGGCTGAAGTTGCAGCGCGCCGCCACCTTAAGTGTTTCGGCCAGCAAGTCGGGGGCGTAGGTCTGCGCAAGCCTCAGCCGCGTGCGCAGGTGGCGTTCCGCATTGGGCTGGAGCTCCAGGCCGCACTCCGTCAGCGGCTTGCCCAGGCGTGTAGCGGTCATCACATCCTGCAGTGGCTTGCGCGAGCGCACGTGGAAATGCACGTCGCCCGCGGCCACCAGCGGGATCGCCGTCGCCTTGCCTACTTCGGTCAGGCGGTGCAGCCACATCTCGTCGTCGAGCAGGCGCAGCTTCTCTACCGCAAACCAGCAGCGGCCCAGGAACTCCCGCAGCAGCCAGCCACCGAGCCATTGCAGCTGCGCGGGCGTGGCCATGCGCTTGGGCGAGGCCAGCACGACGCAGCCTTCGAGTACGGAGCCGCTGATCTCGCCGAGGGGCAACCGGTACGTTCCCTTCTCGGAGACGCGGCGCAGCTTGGTGATGAACTCGGACAGGTTGCCGTAGCCCTCGAGGTGGCAGGCCAGCACGGTGAGCGTGAACGGCGAGGCGTCCGGGTCCAGCGCTTCGGGCTCGACCAGGAACTGGCTGCCGATCAGCAGCTGGAGTCCGACCTCCTTCGCAGCCACATGTGCGCGCACCACGCCCGCGAGGCTGCACTCGTCGGTGATGGCCAGCGCGCTGTAGCCCAGTTGCTTGGCGCGCTCGACCAGTTCGCCCGGCTGGCTCGCGCCGCGCAGGAAACTGAAATTGCTCACGCACCGCAGCTCGGCGTACTCAGGGAGGTCCATCACAAAAGGTCCAACAGCGCAGTTCGATCAGACCGTGCTCAGGCGAAGGTGCCATGCAGGAACCACGCGGTCTCTTCCTGGGCCAGACGCATCTGGAAGATCCACAGCACGCCGGCGTGCTCGCTCACGGCCACCCAGTAGTCGCGTGCTGTCTGCCGTGTGGTCTCCCGCTGGCTCTCGTCACCCTCGGTCGTGCGATCCCACCAGCCGCCTTCCACCCGGTGCGGGCCCGCAAGCAGCTGCAGCACACCCTGGTACAGCGGCCGGTTGTGCTCGGTTGCCAGGCGCAGCGGCTTGGGCAGGATGAAGGTGGGTTGCGGCACGTCGACTGCACGGGATTTGATTCGCGGCGCCGGCTCGGGCGCGGGGCGCCAGCGGCACATCCACTCTAGGCGGTGGTCTTCGAGGATCACGGGGCGCAGCACGCGGTCCGGCCCCAGGCGAGCGGCGATGCGCTCGAGCACCAGCGCCAGGCTCTCGCCAGACTGCCGTGCCTCGGGCAGCATCGAAAAACTCTTCTCCTCCAGCGCCTGCACTTCGGTGGCGAGCAGCTCCAGGTCGCCCACGGGCGCGAGCAGCTCGACCTTGCCGAGGTGCTCGGCCAGCAGTCGGATCAGGTGCTCCGTGTCGCGCGTGGCCTGTGCGGTGCGCACTGTGAGTTCGCCGCCGTCGCCCGCGGTCTTGGCGCGCATCGCGTCGTGGCACCAGCGCAGCGTGAAGGCCGTCACCCCGGAACGCCGAGCCATGAGCCAGCCGGCCATCTGCAGCATCAGACGCCGCGCCCCGAAGAGCATGGCGGGGGCGTGCTCGACGCGCGCCATGAGCTCGAGCTTGGCGTGGAAGGTTTCCGGCAGCTGGGCCCACGGGTAGGTCTCTGGCCGCAGTCCGTAGGCCTGGTCGAGGGTGGCGAGCAGCTGCGCGTCGAAGCGGCGGCTCAGGCCGCCTCGTGGCAGTGCGCGGACCTGCCCCAGGGTCCGGCAACCCAGCCTGGCCAGCGTCGCCTGGTGCGCGGCGATCTGCGTGAGGGCCTCGAGAGGCAAGGCATCGAGGAGCGGGGCCAACGGCTTGGCGAAACCGTTGGACAGGCCCGATCTGGCGACGGCCAGCGCCGCGAGGCTGGTCGGCGCCCAGCTCAGCTGCCGCACACCGAGGCTTGTGCAGTCCTCGCGCACGCGCTCCACCAGGCGGCGCTTGCCGCCGAAGAGACGCACGCTCTGCTCGAGCTCCATGACGACCGCCGGACACCGCAGCAGCGCCTCGAGGACAGCGACGCGGGGCGTGAACTGCAAACACCACGTCGCCAGCCCGTCGAGCGCCTCAGTACGCGGCCGCGGGTCGTCCGGAAGGCCGTCGGGAAGAAGGGCTGCCCACAGCATGGGTGAACTCTCGGGAAAGGTCTTGCGAACGATCTTGGGTTTTGCGCGCGGCGATCAGGCCGCTCGGGTGACGAAGGCGCGGAGTCAGGATCGCTTCCAGCCCGCCAGGCACCGAGGGCAAGGTCAGTTCGCCCTCGTGGGGCGGTCCCTTGCGCTTGAGCAGGTGGATGTGCAGCTCCCAGTCGACCCCCAGGCGCGCCTGCAGGCGCAGCGGCGCGGCGGAGGCCTCGTGCTCGGCGGCCGCGGGCCGGCACAGGATGACGGGCCCGTCGCAACTCTGTGCGCACACCTGCAGCCGCCGGATCTGCTCCTGGCGCGCCTGCGGCAGCCAGGCCACCAGCATGCCGGCCGCGTTCGCCTTGATGAGCTGCTCGGTCGCCCAGAGGCGCTCTACCGGCTTGTCCGCCTGGATCCAGACCAGGTGGCGTTCGTCGAGGCCCAGGTGCTTCAATCCCGGCAGGTGCGGCGGCTTCGGCGGCCCGACGATCACGATCTGCTTGCCCTGGTTGACCAGCGTGCGCATCGCGGGCGCGAGCAGCCGCCACTCAAGCACCGAAGGCTGGACCTGCAGCACCTCGGTCAATGACTGGCAGGGCCACCCATTGCCGGGCAACTCGGCGTCCAGGGCTTCGAAGCCGGTACCGATGGTCGTGGTGACCGGCGTTCCAAGGGCGTCGCCACGCCAGATTGCAGATTCGACGGCGTGCGGCAATGCCACGGGCCAACGCGGCGCGCTGCTCGCCCGGGAGGAAGGCTGGGGGGCCGCCGGCGTAGTTTCGCCATCAGCCCATGACAGGGAGATGGCCATTTGCGGCTCCGATTACTGTATGGATGTACAGTATCGAGGACGCTTCGGCACCGAGCAAGAAGGTTTACAAATTTTGTCGGCCATCTGACCTGCCAACACAGAAGGCCAGCGGTCCGCCATCAACATCGCCATGGAAGACGACATTCCCACCGACATGTGGATCTATTACTGCGCGAGGCAACTGAAGATGCACTGGCGCACCGTCGATCCCGAGCAGCTTGACGAGTTGGCCAACGAGCTTGCTAAGGAACCCATTCTTCGGCAGCTGTCGCCGCAGGCTGCAGCGGCGAAGTGGATGGAACCCGACTTGATCCCCTTCCGCGTAGGCGGTCGGACTGAGGAGTTTGTCAGTTGGCTACAGAATCCCCGTCGCATAGAGTGAGCACAGCTTCGCCACATCTCCCACACTTGAAGAGGTAGCCATGTCGACCGCAACAATTTTTCTCTAAGACGGGTTGCACCAACGGATCGATGCCGCGGCAGGCAGCAACGCCCGGGCCTATGTGATCGCGAACAGCGGGAGCGGCGATACGATGAACGCGATGGTGCTCTTGGGATCGGGGCCTGTCATGCTGGGCGCGCACCCCAACGGCCAGTACCTCTACGCCACCACCGGCGGGGACGGTTCGGTGTCTGTCTATGAGGTGGATTAGGCCGCGCCCGCAGCCACGTCAAGCCTTCGTCAAACAAATCCTCTCGGTTTCGGCAGCGTGGCCGCCTGGCCGCTGGCAGTGGATCCGCTGGGGCGCTTCGTGTTCGTCGGCGTCGCCAACCTCGGCCTGGCCAAGTTTCCGATCCGGGCGGACGGGACGCTGGGCGCGCCCGTCAGCTACTTCTCGTCGAACCTGGTGTAGATCGCGGTCCATCGACGCCGCTCGCGCGATCGCTGTGACGGGATCTGCAAGGCGGCCCATTGGCCTGACGTAGACGGGGTGTTTGCTGACGTCTATGGCATCAGGCGTTCAGCACGCTTTGCCATGGTTAATTTCGACGACTTCCGGCCCATGCTTTTGACGGAGCGCCACATCGACTTTGAGGAGCCCGGATGGCTGTGGGAGATACAGTTCGACGGCTACCGCCTTATGGCGCTGTGCGGGGACGGCCCCATCAAGCTTCGTACCCGAAGCGGGGCCGACGCAACCGCTTGGTTTCCAGAGGTCGCCATGGGGCTTTCCAAGTTTCGCGGTGGCCCGTGCTTCTGGATGGAGAGATCTGTGTTCTCGATCAGCTCGGCCGCAGTGATTTCGCGGCGATCCATGAGAGGGTGCAGAGGCGACGGGTGTATGCGGGTGCTCCTCCTGTGACGTACTGCGTTTTTGATCTGCTCGCCGTACGAGGCGTCGACTTGTCGCAGAGACCGCTCATCAGGCGCAAGCTGGCGCTGAGCAAATTCCTGGCGGCACCACCGCCCTCAACCCTCCTGGTGAGCTATATCAAAGGACGGGCCGAGCAAGTGTTTCATGAGGCGGTTATCCCGTTGCGGCTCGAAGGGTTGGTCGCCAAGTGGGCCGAAAGTGTTTATCAGTCAGGAATTCGCTCGAACGACTGGGTCAAGGTGAAGCGCAAGGGCGTGCGACCACGCAGGCCGGACGAAGTCTTCAATCTATGAAAAAGATTCGCCTTAACGATGAGCAATGGCTCAAACTGACGCGGCTCGTGCCGGCCCCGCGACGGCTGCACGGCCGGATTCCGGAAGCTGTGCGTTCGTCGACGCGTTTGAGCTCGCACGGTCTCATTTGCTCGGATGAGACCGGCCAGGAATTTCTCACCGAGCTTGGCCAGCTCCGGCTGCGTCAGGGCCGCTGATTCACTGCGGGCCCCGACTCGAATTTCGTGGTTGTCTGATGCCACCACGTGGTGCCGCGCTCGCAATTCGTGCGACGCACCGCCACCTTACCCATTTGGTGATCGCGACCCATCGCGTGGACTGTCGTTGGGCAGGCTTCCATGCTCACCACGTCGATTGCAAACCAAGAATCGGATGCGAACGATTGAAAGTATCGCCCGTGTTTTCAGGGCTCGCAGCGGCAGGAGGAGCCTGAGGCTTACGCCGCATTTGGAGCGTTCCGCCCATTCACTTTCACCGGGATCCTCTCCTCGGGCGATGCTTATGCGGTGAAAGTGGAGCGACAGCCTGAGGGTCAAATTTGTACAGTCATTGATGGGCAAGAGGCTGCGGGCGACTTGACTGGAAATTGGCAGGCGCCGTCGCTTCCGAAGTGTCCGTAAAGGATGATCGACGCGAGAAGCTTTCCTCGCTGTGTGGCCTGAATCGTGTCTCTATGCTGCCTTGTAGCGCGCGAGTCCCCTGCAATCTCGACAGCCGACGATGTGTGCGTGCTGTCGCGCGACCTCGGTACCGAGATGCGGGCTCATGCCTTACGGCACGCCCGCCCCCGACTTACCACTTCACCCGCACGCCCAGCGAGCCATTGACCGAGCTCTTCACCTTCGCATTGCCCCCCGATGCCCACAGCTTGCCCAGCTCGCCATACAGGCTCGTCGACGGGCTCAACGCCAGCGTGAAGCCCCCCGCCAGCTCGGAACTCGTGCCGCCCGTGGGCGCCGCGATGTCCGTGTTGGTGGCACCGTTGACGAAGCGCGCGATGTCCGCGCCGCTCGACGTCTTGTAGACGTTGAAACGGCCAAACGGCTGCAGCGTGCCCACGCCGGTGTCGAGCTGGCCCTTCAGCCGCACGCCGGCCCGCGCGATCCAGCCGTTGTCGGCCTGCGGCTGCACCACCGCGCCGGTGATGACGGAGTTGCCCAGGTCCATGTGCTGGTGAATCAGCTGCAGCTGCGGCTCGACGCTCCAGCCGCTGCCGCCCAGCGCGAAGGCCTGGCCCACTTCGATGGAGCCCAGCAGGCTGTTGCCCTTGCCGCCGGTGCCGAAGCTCAGCAGCGGCTCCACCGTGTAGCGGTGGCGCCCCGACTGCACCACGGCATCGGCGTAGAAGCCGCTGTCGGCGGTGTAGGTGCCGTAGACGCCCACGTACTGGCTGCGCAGGTCGTTGCGGCCCACGGCCAGGTTCTGGATGCCGCTGGCAAAGCCCCTCACGCGCGCGTCGCCGTCGAGTTGGCCGACGTACAGGCCGGCGCGCCAGTTCGAAGTGGCCAGCAGGTCGGTGCCGGCCTGGAAGCCGGTGAGGCGGCCCTTGCTGTTCGGCGACACGGCGCCGCCTTGCTGGATGTCGATGTCGGTGGAGAGCACGCGGGCCCAGGCGCGGCGCTCCGAACCCGTCGGGGCTGTCGCCGTGCCCTTCACATCGTCGTCGCCCACGCGCTTGCGCAGGTCGGCCAGCATCGCGAGGTTGCCTTGGCGCAGCTGGCTCGGCAGCGAGGCGAACAGCGACGCTTCGGGCCGGTAGGTGATCACAGGCACCGAGGGGCTGACGGGTGTGGCGGGTGTGACTGGTGGCGTAACAGCATTTGTGCTCGAGCGCAGGTACCAGTTCTCGCCCGCGTTGGCAGCGTCGGCCGCAAACAGGCGGTATTCGTACGCACCCGCATCGACATGGCCGCCCGCCAGCGAGAAGGCGTCCTTCGTGGTCTGCGCGGTGGTGGTCGCGCCGCTTTGCGCGGTGACCACCTCGATGCCGTTGCCCGCGGTGAGCGCGCCCAGGCCGCCGAGGTTGGTCACCTGCACGCTGGTCTTGCCGCTGGCGGTGCCGCCGTTGATCACCAAGCGGTCCGAAGGGCCGGTGCCGCTGAGCGCGGTGCCGAGCTTCAAGACGCCGTTGTTGCCGACGTAGTTGCCGTTGACGGTGAGCGTGGTGCCCGCCACTGCGCCCACCAGCGACACGGTGCCGCTGTTGGCGAGCGCGGCCACGCCCTGGTTGAAGCCGGCAAGGTCGAGCGTGGCGCCAGCGGCCACGCTGTGCGCCGATGCCGCGCTGAAGGTGTTGGCCGCACCGGCCTTCAGCGTGCCCTGCGCGACGCTGGTCGCACCGGTGTAGGTGTTGGCGCCCGACAGCGTCAGCGTGCCCGTGCCCTGCTTGGTGATGAAGCCGCCGCCGCTGATGGCGCCCGCGAGCGTGGCGCTGAAGGCGCCGGTGTCGATGACGGGATCGTTCTGGCCCGTGAGCTTCACGGCGTTGGCGAGCACCACGCCGTCGGCGCTGAAGCCCAGCGTGGTGTCGTCGTCCATCGACAGCGCGCCGGTGCCCAGCGCCTGGCTATGGCCGACGTTCAGGCGGCCCTGGTGCAGCGCGGTGCCGCCGGTGTAGCTGTTGGCCCCCGACAGCGTGAGCGTGCCGCTGCCGACCTTCACCAGCGAGCCGCCGGTGCCCGTACCAGGCTGGACGAACAGGCTGCCCTTGTCGCTGATGCTGCCGGCGATCACGTCGTTGGTGTTCGCACGTCCAAGCGTTAGCTGCGTGGCCCCCAGCACCAGCGCGCCCGCGCCGGAGAGCGCGCCGAATTCGACGCCGCCAGCGACCGTGGAGCCCGATACATCGACCACGCCGCCCGCCGCGTTGGCGATGCTGGCCTTCGAAGCCGACGCGGTGTCCTCGAAGCGCACCAGGCCGCCGCTCTGGTTGACGATCTGCGCGGTGCCAGCCGATGCCGCACCAACGAAGCTCAACAGGCTCTTGTCGCCATTGACGATGGTGGCGCTGCCCGCGCTGGCGTTCTGCTGGAAGAAAACTGTGCCGCCCTGGTTGGCGATGGTGGACGTGGCCGCGGTGCTGGTGGCGCCGAACTGCAACGAGTTGACGCCGCCCGCCTGCCAGCCTGCGCCGTTGACGAAGAGCTTCGACGATGCCGCGGTGGCGTCCTGCGTGAACGACAGCAAGTGGTCCGTGTCGGAGTGGCCTGCGCGGCCCACGTTGTAGCTGTTGGCGCCGGCGCCAGACCCGGCAGTGAAGATGATCTTTGTGCCGCTGCCCTGCTGCTGCACGGCGCCGGTGCCCAGCGTGCCGCCGCCAGCGACGCTGATGCTGGCGCCGCCCTGCACCGTGGTGCCGCCTTCGTAGGTGTTCGGCATGGCGACGGCCAGGGTGCCGCCGGCGCCCGTGACGGTCAATGCGCCCTTGCCGCCGATACCGCCCAGGAAGGCGAGCAGGTTGGTGCTCAGGTCCAGCGTGCCGCCGGCCGCGCCGAGCGTCACGCTGCGCCCGGACACCAGCGCCGCCGTGCCCGGGGCGATGCGCAGCGCGCCGCCGTCGAGCGTGAGGCCGCCGTTTGTGGCGCCCAAATTTGCGTCCGAAGAAATCTGCAGCGCGCCGGCGCGCACTGTCGTGCCACCGGTGTAGGTGTTGGCGCCTTGCAGCGTGAGCGTGCCAGCCCCGGTCTTCGCTAGGCCATCGCTGCCGGCGATGACGTTGGCCAGGGTGGCGTTCCACCCGGCACTGGCGGTGCTGCCATCTCCCACACGCACTTCGACGGGACCCGGCGATGCGGCATCGGCCACCAGCGTCAGCGCGTCGCCGGACAGCACGTAGCCGTTGCTCGCGAACTGGAGTCCGCTGGCCGACACCGCACCGCCGGATTTATCCACCACCACGCTGCCGGCCGCGCCGCCGAAGATGGCGAAGCCTGGGCGCGGCTGCATCACGGAGGTGACCGAGCCCTGCGCATCGGTCCAGCTCGGCTGCGCCACGCTCCAGGTGCCGCTGCCGCCGCCGAGTTGCGTCGGACTGGCCAGGCCGTTGGCGTTCCAGAAATTCAGCACCAGCGCGGGATCGAAGCTGATCAGGTTGACCTGTTTGCTGCCCGTGAGGTACTGGAGCGCGAAGCTGCCGACGGGCACCGTGCCGAGCGTGATGCCGCCGTTGCTTTGCGTGAGTGTGCTGCCGTAGCTGAACAGGTTGTACAGGCCCCGGCCCATGGCCCCGGTGTCGTTGATGTTGAGCGTGGCGCCATTGAGTGCCAGGTCGCCCCCAACCACGACGCTGTCGCTCACCCCAGGCACCGAGACGCTGCTGCCAGGCGTGCCGAATTCGAAGTCGAGCACGCTGCCCTTCGCGAGAGTCAGGTTGCTGTCGATCGAGAGGGTGCCCAGGGAGTTGCCTGGCGCCAGATGCGCGCCGGAATCGATTGCCACGTTGCCGCCGATGCTGCCGTGGCCGCCCAGGGTGGCGCCGGTGCTCACGTTCACCGCGCCCTCGACGCGCGCGCCCGATTTCGTGGCGTCACTGCCCACTACCAGCTTGCCCGCGGTCACGGTGGTGAGGCCGGTGTAGATGTTGACGCCGTCTAGCCACAGCGTACCGCTGCCCTGCTTCACCAGTGAGCCGCCCACGCCTTCGATGACGCCGGAGAAGGTCGACGGGCTGCCTGCATTCGTGCCTGTCGCCAGAGCCTTGTCACCGAGCTGGACCGTGCCCGCGCCAGACAGCTCTGCAATCGTCATGCCCGCGCCGAGCAGGCCCGACAGGCCGAAGGTGGCGCCCGCGGCAACCGTCATGCTTCCCGTGCCCGCCAGCGAGCCGGCGCCGGTCAGTTGGAGCGCGCCTTGACTGACCACGGTGCCCGCTGTGTAGCCGTTGACACCGCTCAGAGTGAACGTACCGGTGCCTTGTTTGACGAGCGAACCGGTGCCGCCGATGCTGCCGGTGAAGCTGGTGCTGGTGTCGTTGGCGCCGACTTGCAGCGACTTGGCGCCCAGCGCGACCGTGCCCCCACCCGCGAGTGAGCCGATGTCGGCGGCCGAACCGGTGATCGTCTGCACGTCGAAGGTGGCGCCTGCCTCGACAGTCACCGCGCCCGTGTTCGACAGGGCGCCGGTGCCTGCCAGCGCCAGCGTTCCGGCATCGATACGCGTGCCCCCGGTGTAGCCGTTGACACCGCTCAGGGTGAGCGTGCCGGTGCCTTGTTTGACGAGCGAACCTGTGCCGCCGATGCTGCCGGCGAAGTTGGTGCTGGTGTCGTTGGCGCCGACTTCCAGCGACTTGGCGCCCAGCGCTACGGTGCCCCCACCGGCGAGAGAACCGATGCCGGGGCCCGATCCAATGATGTTCTGCACATCGAAGGTGGCGCCTGCGTCGACAGTCACCGCGCTCGTGCTCGACAGGGCGCCCGCGCCTGCCAGCGCCAGCGTACCGGCACCGATACGTGTGCCTCCGGTGTAGGTGTTAACACCGCTCAGGGTGAGCGTGCCAAGGCCTTGCTTGAAGAGCGAACCGGTGCCGCTGATGCCGCCGGAGAAGGTGGTGCTGGAGTTGTTGGCCCCGACTTGCAGTGACTTGGCGCCCAGCGCGACCGTGCCCGCACCGGCGAGCGAGCCGATGCCTGTACCCGAGCCGCTGACGGTCTGCACGTCGAAGGTGGCACCCCCGGCCACCGTCTCGCGTCCCATACTCGCCAGCGAGCCGCCGCCGGCCAGCTGCAGCGTGCCCTGGCTGACCACCGTGCCCCCTGTGTAGCCGTTGACACCGCTCAGGGTGAGCGTGCCGTTACCCAGCTTGACGAGCGAACCGGTGCCGTCGACGCTGCCTGAGAACGTAGAGCTTGTGTTGCTGACGCTGACCTGCAGCAACTTGGCGCCCAGCGCGACCGTACCCGCACCGGCGAGCGGGCCGATCCTGGTCAACGCGTCACTGATGGCCTGCACGTCGAAGGTGGCGCCCGCGTCCACCATGACCGCACCCGTGTTCGACAGGGAGCCGTTGCCTGCCAGCGCCAGCGTGCCGCCACTGACACGCGTGCCGCCGGTGTAGGTGTTGGCACCGCGCAGCGTCAGGGTGCCCGTGCCTACCTGGGTGATACCGCCGGCACCTTCAACCACACCGGAAAAATCGCCGGCAGCCACACCCACCGTGGTGGTATTGAGCGTTCCAGTGCGCACCGTCCCGCTGCCAAGCAGGTTGGCTATGGAAAAGGCGGAGGACGTACGGTCGTTCAGGTCGAGTACCGCGCCCGCGGCGACCGCGGTCTCCGGGGCCGCATTCGCCAGGAAGGCAAAGAGGGGGCCCGTGATGCGCAGCGTGCCATAGTTCACCTGGATGCGGCCTGGTATCGAATAGCCGCCCGAACTCGAGGCCAGCGCCACGATGCCGGTCTGACCCGGGGCGCCCACATTGAAGTCCGCATTGAACCAGAGCGGCCCGGCCAACTCCAGGGTCGTGCCCGTCGCGGCCGATACCGTCGCAGGCCCCGCAAGCGTCAGCGGGTTGTTCACTGTGGTGGAGGCGGTGCCACGCAGTTCTCCGTTTGAGAGCCTCACCTCGGAGGAGGAAAGGCCCAGCGCCGCGCTGTCGGCGATGGCAAGCACCCCCTGGTCGATCCGAGTCCCGCCGCTGTAGGAATTCGCGCCGAGCAGGCTCAGCGTTCCCGCACCGGTCTTGACCAGTGCGCCGCTGCCCGACAGCACCCCCGACAGCGTGGCGCTGTAGCCGTTGGTGTCGACCGTGGAGGTGATGCCACTGAGTGTGGCCGGCATGGCGGCGGTGAGGTCGGCGTTGATCACCCGCAACGTGCCGCCGGCGAAGTTGAAGACCCCAGTCGCGCCGGGCATCACGTCGGGCATGGCACCCGCGCCCCCCAATTCCAGCGTGCCTCCGGCGTTCAGGTTGAGCGTGCCCGCGCCTCCTGCCGCGAGGCCGATCTCCACCGCGTACCCGTTGCCCAGTCCGCCGGCACCGGTGGTCACCTTAGCGCCATTGCCGATGGTGACCGTCCCGGTGTTGGCGAAGCCCACCAGCAGGCCACCGGTAGACAGCACGGTGTTTGCGCCGTCGACGGTCAACGCGCCGCTGCTACCGACCCCGACGAAGGTTCGACCCGCAAACAGCTGGCCGCCCGCAATCAGCGACAGACTGGCCGCCCCCCCGTTGCCCAAGACCACGAAGTTCGCTCGCGCCGCTTGCGCGTTGGCGGTCAACAGAACGGTGGACGAGGAAATGATGAACACGTCGTCGACCGCAGTGGGCAGGGCTCCGCCGGTCCAGTAGGTCGGCGTGAACCAGCTGCCCGAAGCGGGCCCGACCCAGGTGATCGGAGCGGCTTGAGCTGGTGCGGCCGCCAAGCCGAGAAGCAATGCGACCGCAGCGAGCGCCGAGCCCACCGTGAGCCCGGAGCCCGGTGCGCCGCCACGCGACGAACTGGCGGTTTCAGGAACGGCTTGGCAAGCGCCGGTACGGCGGTTGCGAACGATGCGATGAGTTCGGTTCATGGAGGCTGGGCGCAATGGCCCTCTGCGTTAAGACTTGAAACCGGGAAAGGCTGCGGCTGGCGCCCGTCCTAAGCCGGCACCACGGATGCGATCCCGTGCGATCGATGTGCCGCAGCTCACCTTCGTGCTGCTGAAGCTGCTGCGGCTGCCAACTGAGACAACCGGTCGCTCTGCGGCGCGCGGCGCAAACGCAATATCACAGATGTAAACACAAATTTACATACCTAATTCCAAGTATTTTCGAAATTTTGTGCCGTTAAGCACGGCAAGCTTTGCGCTTGCCTCCTAGGCTGCTCGTCGCCGGGTTCAGCATGCGCAGCGCTGTCACCATCGGCAGCGACAGTCGGCCATATAGCAAATGCTAGGACTGCGTTGGGCCCATCTGAGACATTGGGCCTCGCCCAAGCCCGAGCTCGACGTCTGGACACCGGCGAGCCCAATGTTCACCGCGCGAAGTGCCGCCTCCGCGGTCTTGTTCGGCGATGGCTCCGTTCTGGTGTTCGGCAGTCCTCCGCCGCTGGCGACAAACTCGACGCGGTCGAGCGCTTCCTGCCCTGACAACTTCGCCGCCGACTGCCTTCGGCTCTCGGTCGTCGCCTATCACCGCAAGCAGCCGCGGCGAAGTGGCTTGAACCCGTTTTGGTTTCGCGCGACTAGTCTGGTCATCCGGTATCGCTTCAAGCTTTTGCGCGCTCCCGCACAACCTCCACCGGTCCGATGCCGTTGTAGACCACCTCGTCCGTCTTCAGCGACGTGACGGTCCAGCGGTTGCCCAGTGTCACCTTGTAGTCCCCCAGGGTCAGCGGAAGCTCTTGCTCTTCATGCACGTCCCGGCCAAGCCAAGAAGGAATTCGGATAATCGTGACTTGGTTATTGAAAAAGTCGGGTTGGCTCATTAAGGCATTTGTCGTCGGCGGCTCACAATGATGAACCGGCGGTTGCCCATGAAGCGATGCCCCTGGGTCTAGCGACATGCGCACACGCGCTTCTTCTAGGCTCGAACCGGCTGGCCGGTGGTCGCCGCACCCTTGTGAAGCCTGAACTGGAAGGTTTGCTGCAAGGGGTTGCTGAGCCATGCCCGTCCAGCGCCTTCTGCAGCAGCGTGTGCCTTCTGCCATCGGAGTGAACGGTCGGAGTCGGCATACGAGTAGCCGTCTCGATTTGGGCGCACCTCCTGCTGCCAGGCGATGTAGCACGCGATCAGCTCGGCAGCATCGGGAAATGCTTCCTCAAGATGCCCGATGTAAACGCTGGTGGCCACCATTGTGTCCTGAAGAGTCGGGCGTGCCCCCTCGATGGTTGCGGAGAAGAGGCGTCCGCTGCCAGTCTGGATATTCCGCATCACGCTGTGCTTGCGCTTCCGGTCGTGCACAGCGGCTAGGGGCGGTGTGCGATAGAAGGTGAGATGCCGCTCGAAAGTGAGAATCGAGGTACGAACACGGTGCTCATGAAAACGGCGTAGGCCGTGAAAAGCAGCATCTCGACGCCGACCCTAGTTGTTTCAGCGTGTTGCGACTGTAGGCCTAAAGGCCGCAAAACCCTAATTGTTGAAAACGGGACCGTGAAAATGCACCCGGGATCGGCCCAACTGCACTCGAACACCGGCCCCTCAAACAGGCGCGGCGCCATCGTCGCAGGCAAGCTTGCGCGGTCCAATGCGTTCGTCGAAAGCGTACTCAATGAGCGCTCTTGCCCCTGCTTGCAGCGCGTCAAGCCAGGTGTCGTAGCCCTGCGCTGCTGACTCAATCTCAAGCCATAACGGGGCCTCGCCGCCTTCCTCCATGAGCACCCAGAAGAAAAGCCCTTGTTCGGGCTCATCGACGAGCACCGAGATACGGCGAATGCGCGAATTCATCTCTTCTCCCGGAAGACGTGCATCGCCTCCGTTGAGTTGCGCCCGGCCCTGCCAGTGGGCAATAAGCTTAGGTCCAGAAAGGTCATCATTGGATCGTCCTTCACTGGGTTCACTCGTTATGCGCCTGACCCGCTTTTCGCTGCCGAGAGAAAAACAGCCGTGGCAGCGCCGAAGCAAGCTCAGCTCGAATTCTGACTTTGGCTGACGCTGGTTCGCTTACGAACCTGCCGTAAGCGATCGGCAAACTTGCGCCCATTTCGAAATTCATTTTGCGCGGGATCGCGTGGACAGTTGATAGCACTCATGAATCGATGTCTGCAAGCGCTTATCGCTCAAGCCAAGAGATTCGATGTTTCAATGAACCTTGGCCCGCGGCCTGCGGGTTTTTGTGGAGTTGCCGCATGTGCTATTCAGCCCAGATCCGAGCCGACTACAAGCAGTTCTTTCGCCTCTTCGGCGGCGTGCTCACCCTGCGCGCGTTCGCCGAGCTGTACTACGAGCGCCAAGGCAATCCGAAGGTCAAGATCCCCAAGGCGATGGACGCGGCCTTCGAGGCGCCAGAGAACGATGAGGAGCGTGAGATCAAAGGGCTGATCGACGCCTTCAACGCTGACCAGGCCCTGAAGCTCGAGCAGGACATCTTCGCGCAGCGAAAGCGCTTGGCCGACGCTGAGCGCAAGCTCTTGGTCAAGACGACGAAAACCGCCACCAACGAGGTGCGCATCGCGACGGCAAAAGTCGAATGGGGGTTGGGCAAGCTGGCTGACCTCAAACGCACGCAGCCCGAATCGCGTGACGCGCGGATCTTTCCGGGCGTGTATGCGCCGGTGATGATCTGGGAGAACGGACAGCGCGTGGTCAAGCCGATGCGCTACCACTGCCGGCCCGCTGGCAAGCCCGCGAACTTCGATGTGCTCTACCCGGGCACCTACAACGCCCGGCGCGACAACCTGGAGGGCTTCTGGCGGAACCAGTTCGGCGTGACGCACGGGGTGCTGGTCATCAACGCCTTCTACGAACACGTCGATCGCGATGGCAAGGACACGATCCTCAAATTCATGCCACAGCCAGCGCAAGACATGTGGCTCGCGTGCCTGTGGTCCAGGTGGACGGCGCCTGGCCAGCCCGACCTTCTCTCGTTCGCCGTGATCATGGACGAGCCGCCGGACGAGATCCGCGCAGCTGGGCACGACCGTTGCCCCATCCCCCTCAAGCCCGAAAACATCGACGCCTGGTTGCGGCCAGACTTGGGAAAGCCGGATGAGCAGTACGCCATCCTCGATGACCGCGCGCGCCCGTACTACGAACACCGCCTTGCGGCCTGACGCGTTTCGATAGGGGCCAACGAGCGCTGCGGATACTCTCTGTGAATACGAGGAGGAAGCGAATGGACGACTGGCTACTGGAATTCTTCGACGGAAACTGTCGCGCCATTCGGCAACGCGGGCGCGAACTCTGGTGGTGCGGGTGGACTGCCGTAGTGCTCCGCGCCATCCCGCTGGTTCTCATGTGGGGCATTGTTCAGTTGCCCCGCGACTCGTTGTTCGCAACATTGGCGTCTTCCCATTCCGGGTGGGGGTCGGCAGCCGCCCTGGTCATTTTGTATGTCGGCTTGGTGATGGCGGCGTCCGGTTGGTATTTGTATCGTTTGAGCAAGCGGCTGCAAACATCTTGATTTGTGTGCCCCGTGCGTAGCGCTCACGCAGCCGTGATGAGTTGTCGCACCATTCAGTGCTGGTACCGGGCACATACGTGGAAGCTTGGTCATGCATGTATCGACGCGCGCCGGCTCGAAGTCTTAGAGATACATCCGATAGCCGCCCAGTGCATGCTCTTCAGATAGGCAACCTTGAGCCGTGGCGACGCTGCAGTTCAGCAACCAAGGGGACGGACGCGTGCGCGCATTCCGGTAAGTAGAGGGTGCACTGGCGCCGTAGGCGCTGACCAGCGTTCCATTTTTTGTTGCCAACCGACAACAGGAACAGGCGAAACCCCGCTGGGCTGAAAACAAAGCTGTGCTTTTGGTATTGAGAACCAATATCATTCTCAGCGATTTGCAAACACTTTGTAAATCGACTCACCCAGCCAGTCCGCCCAGCTTCTCCGCGAGAACGCCGCCGTCAGGACGTCGCCAGTCGAGTCCTAGCCGCCGCCCCCTTTCGGAGAAAAACTTCATGGCCTACATCAAGAGCCGCAAACACACCGTTGCGCGCGCAGTTCCACACCTGTCCGGCGCCGCCGCTGCCACGCTCATGGCCATCGCCTCCTCATCCGCCTTCGCTCAGTCGTCGAACGCGCTGCCCGAAGTGCGCGTGCAGGACTCGTCTTCCGTCACCGACTACAAAACCGACACCTCCGCCAACCCCAAGTTCACGGCACCGCTGGTGAACACACCCCAGACCATCCAGGTCATCAAGGAACAGGTCATTCGCGACCAGGGCGCGACCACACTGACCGAGGCGCTGCGCAACACGCCCGGCGTGGGCACGTTCTTCCTCGGGGAAAACGGCGCCACCAACACCGGCGATGCGGTGTTCATGCGCGGCTTCGACAGCTCCAGCGCGATCTTCGTGGATGGCATTCGCGACCTGGGCTCGGTGTCGCGCGACGTGTTCAACATCGACCAGGTCGAGGTCGTGAAGGGCCCGTCGGGCACCGACGTGGGGCGCACCTCGCCGACCGGCTACATCAACCTCGTGACCAAGAAACCCAAGCTGGAAGACAGCTTCCTGGGATCGCTCAGCTTCGGCAGCGCGGACTTCAAGCGCGGCAGCGTCGACTGGAACAAGTCGCTCAGCAGCGCCAACGGCATCGGCGCGGCATTCCGCCTGAACGCCGTGGTCGAAGACGCCGGCGTGGCCGGGCGCGACTTCGTGAAGAACAAGCGCGAGGCCATCGCGCCCTCGATCGCACTCGGCCTGAACAGCCCGACACGCATCTTCCTGGACTACCTGCACGTCAAGCAGAACAACGTTCCCGACGGCGGCGTGCCCACTATCGGCCTGCCGGGCTACACCACGCCCGACGCCACGGCGATCCGCAGCGGCCTGACCCGCCGCACCTACCTGAATGCCGCGCAGCGCGTGGACTCGAGCAACTTCTACGGCACCAGCTCCGACTTCGACAACGTCACGGCGGACATGTTCACCGCGCGCATCGAGCACGACCTGACGCCCGACGTCACCATCCGCAACACCACGCGCTACGGCAAGACCTCGCAGGACTACATGCTGACGTCGTTCATGGGCGGTGGCCTGACGTCGACGAACGGCGTGGGCACGCTGCCGGCCGCCAACGCGGGCTTCTTGAACACCGTCATTCCGACGCTGCCCGCCAGCTGGACCGTCACGCGCAACCTGCCGACCAACAAGGACCAGGAAAACACGATCTTCACCAACCAGACGAGCGTGTCGGCCAAGTTCGACACGGGCGGCATCGGCCACTCGTTCAATGGTGGCCTCGAGTTCATTCGCGAGACGCAGCGCGCCAACAACTTCTACGCGCCGGGCTTCGCCAGCGTGGGCACCACGCTGGCCGCGGCCGGTTCGTGGCCTGCCGCCAACCTGTACAACCCGAACCCCTATGTGAGCGGCTACAACCGCGTTCCCAACGGCACGGGCTCCGACGGCAGCACCGACACCATCGGCCTGTACGCCTTCGACACGCTGAAGTTCAACGAGCAATGGCAGCTGACCGCCGGCCTGCGCTACGACCACTACTCGACCACCTACGACGCCACCGCGCTGACGCTGGCACGCACCGGCAACGGCCCGCAGACCGCGACGATCGCGCCGACCAACCTGAAGCTCTCCGACAACCTGCTGTCCGGCAAGATCGGCCTGGTCTACAAGCCGACCGAGAACAGCAGCGTGTACGCGGCCTACGGCACGGCGGCGCAGCCACCGGGCGGCGCCAACTTCCAGCTGGCCGCCGGCGGCACCGGCAACAGCGCCGCTCGCACCGACTTCCTGCCGCAGAAGGCCAAGACCTACGAGCTCGGCACCAAGTGGGACGTGCTGAACAAGCGCGTGGCGCTGACGGCCGCGCTGTACCGCACCGACGTGAGCAACGAGGTGGTGCAGGACTCGGTCTCGCAGCAGTACTACCAGACCGGCAAGAAGCGCGTGCAGGGCGTGGAGCTGGGCGTGTCGGGCGCCATCACCGAGAACTGGGGCGTGACCTCGGGCTTCACAACCATGAACACCCGCGTGCTGAGCGGCCCCTCGGTGCTGGCCGACGGCTCCACCGCCCTTGCCTACACGCCGAAGAAGGCGTTCACGCTGTGGACCACGTACCAGCTGCCGTTCGGCCTGACCGTCGGCGGCGGCGCACGCTACAACGGAAAGCTCTCGCGCGGCACCGACGGCGCGGTGGGAACGCCGGCTTTCGTCGACGCGTACTGGGTGGTCGACGCCATGGCGTCCTACCGGATCAACAAGAACATCGACATCCAGTTCAACGTTTACAACTTGTTCGACAAGGACTACGTGGCATCCATCAACAAGAGCGGCTACCGCTACACGCCGGGCGTGCCGCGCTCTTACAAGGTCACCGCGAACTTCGCGTTTTGATCGCTGCGCGCGATAATTTTTACAGCCGATGACGCACGAATCCCCTCCAAGGTCGTGATTCTTTGGTTAGGACGGCCACAGGGCTCTGACCCCTGTGGCCGTTCGCCTTTTCGGGCGTCAACGTCGTTCATCGCTCCCGCTGGGTGTGCCAGGCCGAGGGCATTCACCTGAACGCCGGACCATGCTCGTTGCCGAGCTGCGAGGCGCGATACGCAGATCTACAACGTCGCCAGCGAAGCGGCCTGCAACCAGTGGAGATGCAAGCCGGTGGAGGATGCTACGCATCGGCATGTGCCTCGCCCCACCATCGGCAGAATAATGCGACACGCTTGTGCTGTCGCCTCCCATCCAAAACATCGCAGGGATGGCACTGTGTCGGATTCGTTGAACTCCCGTGAGCCTCCAGATCGACCATCTTGAAAGCTGGCTCGGAGCTACGGGCCATCGCCGTCGATCGCATGAGCACGCAGCAAAAGATTGAGCTTGCTGACGAAACCCACGTCCAGCAGCCCAACCCGCTGGCCTCAATCCCTCGTGTTGCCTCGCAACGGTGTCGACATGCTGCAGCTCGAGGTGCCAATCCACGTTCTGCTGGTCGCCTTCCAGGCCATGATGCACTGTGTGCACGCCTTGGCAACGATCTCTACAAAATTCTAGGAAACCTGCTTGCGGCGGGTGACGGCGACGGTGAGGTTCACCGAAGGCGTGCCGCCAGACCTCGTCGAATAATTGACCACAAAGTCCTGCGCCGACCACCCGAGCGCTGCCTGCTTGCGTTCGTGTCCGTCTACCTCGGCGAGCACGACCCCCTCCGCGTGCGAACTGACGCCGAGAAATTCTTGCTGCTGGCCGTCCTCATCTCATAGAAAGCGTTGCTCGTCGGAGCACGGCAGCAGTCCGAGTGAACCGCGTGCGGCCGGTGAAGATGGGATGACTGGACGCTTACGTTCAGCGGACGCAATTGGCACTTGAGTACGTCCTCGATTCGCTCGCTGCGCACCACTGCACCGGCCACGCCCGCCTGGGTGTGAGGGGCCGTGACTTAAATACCAAAATCATTGTCAAGTTGTTCGGGTGGTTGGCGTGGGCTGCTTCTAGTATCGATAGCCCGTTAAAACTGCACTCTACGCGGCCCCAGATATGTGATTCACCTTGGAATCCGCACCGTGAACACCACCTGTCCATCGACATGGCTGTACGCGATGCTCCCGTTGTGCGACTTCACGATGGCCTGCGCGATGTGCAGGCCCAGCCCGAGCCCGCTCTTGTTGCGTTCGTTCGGCCCGATGCGACGCTTGAACGCGCTGAACAGCTCGGGCACCAGGGCCGCGTCGATGGCCGGCGCCGTGTTCGCGACCCGGAGCACCACCACATTGCCTTCTTGTTCTAGCGCCACGCGCACCGGTTCGCCGGGCAAGCCGTGGTGGCGCGCATTGCTCACGAGGTTGCCGATGAGCTGGGCCATGCGGTCCGGGTCGCCGACCATGGCGAGCGACTTCGGCGCCTTCAGCTCGATCTGCGAACCAGGGTAGGCCGTCAGGGCCTCGTCCATCGCGTCTTCCAGCAAGCGGGCGATGTCCATCGGCACCGCCTGCACCTGCAGCCCGAGACCGCTCTGCAGGCGTGACGCATCCAGCACCTGGCCAATCAGGCGCCCCATGCGGCTGCTCGACGACTGGATGCGCTGCCCCAGACGCTCGCCCACCGTGTTGCCCTCGGGCAGGCTGCGTTCCATCAGCTTGGCGGCCATGGAAATCGCCTGCAACGGGTCGCGCAGGTCATGCCCCAGCACGGCAATCAGCTCATTTCGAGATTTGTAAACCTCGGCATTGCGCGCCGCACTGGCGCGAATCAGCTCGTCGCGCAGCTGCCCCGCGAATTCGACTTCAGGCGCGCCCCACGGCACGCTGGTGTCGCTCACGGTCTGCTTCCAGATGTCGAACGAGCCGCGCGGCGTCAGGCGCGGGCCCAGCGGGCCCGACACGTAGTGCTTCTCGGGCTTGCCGCCCCAGTTGATGGTCTCGATCTGTTCCTTACGCGCGAGCAGCAGCCAGCCGTTGTCGATGGCGTCGAAGCGCAGCGCCAGAAAGCCGCACCACACGCCGCACAGCGGCTGCAGGTGCTCGGGCAGGCTGGCGCGCTCGTGCAGCGTCACGATCTCGTCGCTGGCCCGCGCCGCGGACAACCACTGCACGACGGCCGCGGCCGTCTCGTGCGGAATCTCGCCCTCCACATGCAGGCGCGACTGCTCGGCGATCACCGCGGCCTGGGCCTCGAACGCCGCGGCCAGCGGCCCGGCCAGGCTCGCCAGGGCG
>NZ_JASZYK010000020.1 GCF_030317035.1 Variovorax sp. J22G73 | reverse complement strand
CCAGGCGTTGTTGAATCCCGCCTGTTCCGCCACCACGGTCTGTTCAATGGAATTATTGATGACCTGCTGTGAAGTCTGGTGATAGCCGCGCTGCTGGGCCAGAATGAAGACTCCGAATTCCATGTATTGCTCCACAAAAGTTTCTGCCCACGAGGGTTGCCAAATTCTAGGCAGCGGCCGTGATTTGGCCTTCGCGAAAACTGCAGATCTGAACTGCAGGAACTGGAGGATTCATGGATAAATTGCGCGCCATGGAGCTGTTTCAATCCATTGCACAAACCCGGAATTTTTCCGAGACAGCGCGGCGCTTCGGCATCTCGGCAACGGGCGTGTCGCGCATGATCACCGAGATCGAGGAAGAGCTGAAGGTCAAACTGCTGCTGCGCTCCACGCGCCAGGTGGCGCTGACGGAGTCGGGCCAGGAGTATGCGCGCCAGCTCGACGACATCCTGTGGCGCATCAACGAGCTGAAGGACAACATCACCGCCATCAGCACCGCACCGCAGGGCGCGCTGCGCGTGCATTCGCGCATGATGTTTGGCTTGGGCGTGCTTCCGCCGCTGATCGCGGCCTTCCGCAAGCTCTACCCGGCGATCCATATCGAGCTGACGCTGGCCGAAGCGCCCGTGGACCTGCGGCGCAGCCAGGTGGACATCGACTTCCGCATCTCGCCGCCAGTGGAAGCCGGCGTGAAGCGGCGCATGCTCTTCCAGAGCGACCGGCACTTGGTGGCCTCGCCGTCCTACCTGGCCGGCAAGCCCGCGCTGCGGATGCCCGAGGACCTCCTGGCGCATGACCTGCTGGCCTACCAACTGCCCGGCGACATCTATGTATGGCACTACCAGCAGCCCGCCCAGCTGCGCGAGATTGCCTTCAAGCCGCGCCATGCCAGCAACAACGGCATCGCGCTGCTGGAGCTGGCCCGCCTGGGTGAAGGCATTGCGCTGCTGGACGACTACACCGTGCACAACGACATCCGCCAAGGCCGGCTCCTGAGGGTGTTGAGCGACTACCGCATCAGCAACAAGGGCTTCGATGAGGGGATGTACGCCACCATCCTCGATACGCCCATCATTCCCGCCAAGATCCGGCTGTTCCTCGATTTCGTGGCTGAGCATGTGGCAGGGCCTGAACTGCGTTTCGCGGCCCATGGCAAGGCCGCCGGGCTCGACGCCACGCCCTAGCCTTCAGGCCCGAGGCAGCGGGATGCGGCACTCGGGGCGGGCCACCCCGCGAAAGCCCAGCCCGGTCAGCTTGAGCACGGCGCCATCGAGCGGCCCGGCGGCGCGCAGGCGACCACTGTCGCTGATGGTCGTGACGAAGAGCGTGTCCATGTGCGCGCCGCCGAAGCACAGGGCGCTCGGGTGCGCGACCGGCAGCTCGATCCTGTGGCTCAACTCGCCGCGCGTGTCGAAGCGGGCCAGCGCGCCCACGCGCACCAGCGCGGTCCACAACCCGCCCGCGTCGTCGAAGCAGCAGCCGTCCGGCCCGGACCCCAGGGCCTCGGTGCTGACGAACAGTTGCTTGTCCGCCAGCGTGCCGTCCGGTTGCATGGCATAGGAATAGATGCGCCGCGCCTCGCTGTCGGCCACGTGCAGACGGCCATCGAGCGGGTTCACGCACGGGCCATTGGCAATGCCCAGCCCGTCGTCGAGCTTGTGCAGGCGCAATTGCGTGTCCAGCCGGTACAGGCCGCCCAGCGGCGCCTCGCCGGGCCGACGGAACACATGCATGGTGCCGACCACGAAGCTGCCGTCGGCCAGCGAGATGCCGTCGTTCAAGCGCAGGTCCGGATGGCTGTGCTCGATGCGCGCCAGCGTGTGCAGCCTGCCGCTGCGCAGGTCGAGTGCCGCGATCTCTTCCTTCAATGCCAGCACGATGCGGTCGCTCCCGTTGAAAGCGAACGATCCGAGCGGCGCCGGCACGTCGTGGAGGGCCGTGACCTCGCCCGTCTCGGGGTCCAGCGCATGGACGTGGCCCTTGCGGCAGTCCAGCAGCCAGAGCTGCCCCCCGTGCCAGACCGGGCACTCGCCCAACGCAGTGGTCAGTTCGCCGAGGCGCTCGATTTTCATCTTTTCGACTTCCAATGCAGAAAAAATCAATTCAATTCAAATGGACGCCGATGAATACCGTCAATTCGATTGATTTCAACAAATGCGAATTCACCGCCCTCGACTCAATGCCGGAAAACGGGCTCGGCCCATGGTAGCCACTCCGTAGCAGAGCGGCCGCCGGCGAATGCTTCATTTTTTGCAGAACACTCCGGCGGATTATTGAGAGATCAATTGCAATGTGATTTCTATAATTTATCCAGCATATTGAAATGGCGACAAACAGGTAAGCGCTCATTCGGCCTCCTGGATAAAACAGAAGCTCCCCGGCGTGGGAATGGCTGCTTGCCGCCAAGCGAATGCTTCTTCTTTTATCTGGTCCGTGCCGCAGCAAGCCGGCTTCTTACAGAGGTGGTGTATGAGTGATAAATGGGTTCGTCTGGAAGTCTCCGACGGTGTGGGCTTGGTCACCATGGACCGCAAGCCGGTCAATGCGCTGAGCCGCGAAATGCGCCGCGAACTCGTGGCCACCTTCGACGCCATCTCCGAGCGCGAGGACGTGCGTTGCGCGGTGCTGACCGGCGCCGGCAACGTGTTCTGCGCGGGCGCCGACCTGAAGGACCGCCCCGACGCCGAAGTGGCCGGCGACTTTCTCGAGCACAACCGCATCACCCGCGAAACCGGCAACGCGATCCGCGAGTGCGCCAAGCCGGTGATTGCCGCCATCAACGGCGCCGCGCTGGGCGCGGGCTTCGGGCTGGCCGCGGCGTGCGACATCCTGTACGCCTCGGAGAGCGCCACGGTGGGCATGCCCGAGATCAATGTGGGCCTGGCCGGCGGCGCGTCCATGCTCAAGACGATGTTCGGCCGCTCGACCCTGCGGCGCATGTTCTTCACCGGCCAGCGCCTGAGTGCGCAGGACCTGCTCCAGCGCAACGTGATCGAAGACGTGCTCGCCGAAAAAGACCTGCTGCCCGTGACGATGGCGCTGGCCCGCGAGATCGCGGCCAAGGCGCCGCTGGCCATTGCCTATGCCAAGCGCGCGGCCAACATGGTGGACGTCATGCCCCAGCGCGACGCCTACCGCTTCGAGCAGGAATTCACCATGGCCCTGTCCAGGACGGAGGACGCGCGCGAAGCCCGCATGGCCTTCCTGGAAAAGCGCGCCCCGGTCTTCAAGGGACGCTGAGCCCATGTCGACCCTGGTTCAAGCCGCCCCGGGCGCCGGGCTGGACGCCTTCTTCAAGGCCGACGGCGTGGCCGTGATCGGCGCCTCCGAAGACATCACCAAGATCGGTGGCCGACCGGTCCAGCTGCTGCGCAAGTACGGCTACGCGGGCGCCATCTACCCCGTCAACCCCAAGGGCGGCACCGTGCAGGGGCTGCAGGCCTACGCCTCGGTGCTGGACACGCCCACGGCGCCCGAGCTGGCCATCGTGGCGGTGCCCGCACCGGCCACGCTGCAGGCCGTGCGCGAGTGCGCGCGCCGCGGCGTGCGCGGCGTGGTCGTGCTGTCCACCGGCTTTGCCGAGAGTGGGCCCGAGGGCGCGGCGCTGCAGGCCGAGCTGGTGAACGTGGCGCGCGCGCACGGCATGCGGCTGCTGGGCCCCAACTGCCTCGGCGCGGTGAATGTGGTGGACAAGGTGGTGGCCTCGTTTTCCATCGCGCTCGAACAGAGCCTGCCGCCGGCCGGCCAGGTGGGCATCGTCTCGCAGTCGGGCAACATCGGCAGCTTCACCATGCGCAACATGGCCGAACGCGGCATGGGCGTGAGCCGCTTCATCGCCACCGGCAACGAAGCCGACGTGGACGTGGCCGACGGCATCGCTGCGCTCGCCAGCGACGCCGGTACCCGCATCATCCTGTGCTGCATGGAGACCTGCCGCGATGCCGGGCGTCTGGTCGAGGCGCTGGACATGGCCCGTCGCCAGCACAAGCCGGTGATCGTGCTCAAGATCGGCGCCACCGCGCAAGGGCAGGCCGCGGCCGCCTCCCACACCGGCGCGTTGATGGGTTCCGACGCCGTGTTCGACGCCGTCTTTCGCCGCCATGGCGTGCTGCGCGTGCGCTCGTTCGAGGAACTGCTCGACGTGGGCCACGCGGCCGTCCTGATCGGTGCGCAGCGCCTGCCCGCCACCGACGCCGTGACGCTGGTGGCCGCTTCGGGTGGCTTCGGCATCATGATGGCCGACGCCATGGTGCAGGCCGGCATGACGCTGCCGCCGCTGGCCGAGCGGACCCGGGCCCGGATCCGCGAAGCCGTACCCACCGCCGGCACCAACAACCCCGTCGACGCTTCTGCGCAGATGTCGGCGCGCCCGGACATCCTGCTGAAGATGCTCAGCGCGCTGCAGGAAGACGCCAACGGCAGCACGCTGGTGCTGCTGCTGGCCCTCTCGCTGTACAACCCGCGCCTGCGCGGCGTGTACCTCGAGGCGCTGTCGAAGGTGCGCGCCAGCCATCCCGACCGCTTGCTGGTCATCATCAGCCAGGGCCCCGCCGACGCGGTGGCCGAGATCAATGCACTGGGCATCCCGGTGTTCCCCAGCATTCCCGCGGCGGCCACGGGGCTGGCCGGGCTGGTGCGCCTCGGCCAGCTCGCGAGCCTGGCCGCCGCGCCCACGTACACGGGCCCGGTCGACCGGGTCGACGCGGCGGTGTTCCGCAACGAGCTGCACGCTAAGAAGGCACTGCAGGCCGCCGGCATCAGCGTACCGCGCGAAGAGGTCGTGGCTTCGGCCGATGAGGCCGTGCGCAGCGCGCGCGCCACGGGCTATCCGGTGGTGTTGAAGATCGCCTCGGAGGACATCTCCCACAAGACCGAGATCGGCGGCGTGGCGCTCGGCCTGAAGGACGACGACGCCGTGCGCCAGGCCTATGGCCGCCTCATGGACAACGCCCGGCAGCATGCGCCCCGGGCACGCCTGGACGGCGTGCTCGTGGCGCCGATGGCCAGCGGCGGCGTCGAGTTGATTGCGGGGGTGTCGCGCGACCCGGTGTTCGGCCCGGTGGTCATGGTGGGTTTCGGCGGCATCTACGCGGAGATCCTGAAGGACGTCGCGGTGCAGGTCGCCCCCGTGTCGGAAGACGAGGCGATGCGCATGATTCGCGGCCTGCGCATGTTCCCGCTGCTGGACGGGCCCCGGGGCCAGCCCAAGGCCGACGTGGCCGCCGCTGCGCGCACGGTGGCCCGGCTGTCGGAGTTCGCATGCCGCCATGCCGCGGACGTGGCCGACATCGACCTGAACCCCATCCTGGTCAGGCCGCGCGGCGAGGGTGTCCTCGTGCTCGACGCCCTGATGGTTGCAAACCCCGGCAGCCGCGCTGCCCACTGAAGACGATCATGCACATCGACAAACACCCGGGCGCTCCGGACGCCGCGGCGGGCCCCGCCGCCTACCGCAACTACGCGCGCCAATGGCTCGGCGCCCACCTGCCCGAGCACATGCGCGCCGACAGCCTCGACTACCGCGCGCCCACGCTGGACGAGTGCCGCGACTGGGAGGCCTCCATGTACGACGCCGGCCTGGCCGGCATGACCTGGCCCAAGGCCTATGGCGGCCTGGGCCTCACGCTGCGCGAGCACCTGGTCGTGAACAAGGAAGTGGGCGCGCTGCCCATGCCCGAGAGCGTGAGCTCGATCGGCAAAGAACTGGCCGGCCCGATCATCCAGACGGTGGGCACCGAGGAACAGAAGCAACTCTTCCTGCCGCGCATCCTCGCCATGCGCGACTACTGGTGCCAGGGGTTCTCCGAGCCCGACGCCGGGTCCGACCTCGCGCGCCTGCGGACCAAGGCCGTGCCCGAGGGCGACACCTGGCGCATCAACGGCCAGAAGATCTGGACCAGCGGCGCCGCCAAGGCGCGCTACTGCCTGCTGCTGACACGCACCGGCACGGTCGCCGACAAACACCGCGGCCTGCTGATGTTCGCGGTGCCCATGGACACGCCCGGCATCCGCGTGGTGACCATCAAGTCGATCGACGGCAAGGACTCGTTCGCCGAGGTGTTCTTCGACAACGTGGTCGTGCCCGACAGCGCCCGCCTGGGCGCGCCGGACGAAGGCTGGAACGCGGCGATCCGCGTGCTGTCGATCGAGCGTGCCACCAACCGCATGTACCGCGCATGGCGCTTCGACTGCGAGCTGCGCCAGCTTGTCGCCGCCTGCAAGTCGGACCCGCAGCTCGCCAGGCTGCTGGACGACGGCATCTACCAGCGGCGCATCGGCGACGTGGTCGGCGAGATCGACGCGCTCAAGGGGCTGGTCGAGCGCACCGTGGAGCAAATGGTGGCGGGCGACCGCATCGGGGCGCGCGGCTCGCTCACCAAGCTGTACTGGTCGGAGTGCCACCAGGCCTTCGCGGGCATGGCGCTGTCGCTGGTGGCGCACGTGACGCCGCGCTCGAGCGCGCTGGCCCGGCGTGCGCGCAAGCACTTCACCACGGCCTATTTCTACGCGCGCGCCGAAACCATCTACGCCGGCACCACCGAAGTGCAGCTGGACATCATTGCGCAACGCATCATGAATTTGCCGAAGGACCTCGAGAAATGAGCACGCCAGACCACACCAGCGAGATCGAGGCATTCGCCCAGGCGGCGGCCGAGGCGATCAAGGACGCACAGACCCGCGGCATGCGCGACGCGGCCAAGGTGCTGGCCCATGCAGGCCTGTGCGGCGTTTGCGCCCAAGAGGAGGCCGGCGGCCTGGGGCTGGACATCGGCTTTGCTCTGCCCGTCGTGACCGAGGCCGGCAAGCTGCGGCTCCAGTGGCCGCTGCTCGAAATCATCTTGGTCGCCAAGGCGCTGGGCGACTCGCCCCTTGCGGCCGAACTGGTCAGCGGCGAGCGCATGGCCACGTGGGCGCTGCAGGGCAGCCTGCAGGAAAAGGTGGCGGGCCATGCGCGCCATGCCATGGACTGCGACTGGGTGCTCGTGGCGGACGGCGATGGCGGCGGGGCCTTGCTCGACGTGGCCTCGCTCGAGCTGCAGCGCGACGACGCGCTGGACCCCGAACATCCGCAGTGGTGGCTGGGCCTCGAGGGCGCCACGGTGCTGGCCGTGCTGGACGCCGCGCGCTTCGCGACTCTGCAGCGCGACAGCCACATCCTGATTGCGGGCCTCGTCAACGGCGCCGCCGAATCCGCCCTGCTCACCACGGCCGAGTACATGTCGACTCGCGTGCAGTTCGGGCGCCCGCTGTCGGCCAAGCAGGCGGTGCGCCACTTGCTGGCGCGCATGCGCCTGCTGCAGGAGGCCTCGCATGCGGGCATCCAGCGCCTGCTGGCCACCGACGAGTTCGGCGGCGTGCGCGACACCCGCCCGGTGCTGGCCAATGCCCTGGGCAACGCGGCCTTCGTGCTGGAGAAGTCCATCCACCTGCACGGCGGCATGGGCTTCACCTGGGAGGTGCCGCTGCACCACGCCTTGCGCGAAGTGCACAAGTTCGATGCCGCCTTCGGCGCCGGCGCGCTCGCCAGCGAGATCGGTCGCGACTTCATCCGCTCGGTGTGACATGAACCAAGGAACAGCAATGAACAACAAGGATCTTCTCGGCCGCGTGGCCCTCATCACCGGCGCGGGCGCCGGCATCGGCCGCGAGACCGCCCTGCAGATGGCGGCGCGCGGCGCCACCGTCTGCGTGAACGACCTCAAGGAGGAACTGGTCGCCCCCGTGGTCGAGGACATCAGGTCGCGCGGCGGCCAGGCGGCGGCCATCGTGCAGAACATCGCCAGCCGCGAAGGCATCCGCGCGGCCATCCAGGCGTCCTTCGCGCACGGCAAGCGCTTCGACATCCTGGTGAACAACGCCGCCTGGGTGCGCTACCAGGCCATTCCCGAGATCATGTCCGAGACCGTCGAGCGCATGCTGGACGTGGGCTTCAAGTCGGTCATCTGGAGCCTGCAGGAGGCCGTGGCGGTGATGGACCCGCAGTGCGGCGGCTCGATCGTGAACGTGGCCTCGGTGGCTGCGATGCGCTCGGCCGCGAACTCGGTGGTCTATTCCGGCATCAAGTCCGGCATCCTGGGAATCACGCGCGCAGCGGCGGCTGAGCTTGGCGCGCGGAACATCCGCGTGAACGCCGTGTGCCCCTCGGCGGTTCCCACCGAAGGCACGCAGCGCAACCGCAACGCCGAGCGGGACGCCAACCGCATCGCCCGCACGCCGCTGGGTCGCCTGGGGACGGTGGAGGACATCGCGCGCAGCATCTGCTTTCTGGCCAGCGACGAAGCGGGCTTTCTCACCGCACAGTCGCTGGTGGTGGACGGCGGCATCACGTTCACCAACATCTGAGCTTTGCCGAAGGCGCACGCATGCAAACCGTTCTGATCACCGGCGCCGCGAGCGGCATCGGGCGCGACACCGCACGCCGGTTCGCCAGCGCTGGCTGGCAATGCGTGCTGGTCGACCACAACGCGCAGGCACTGGGCCAGTTGGGGGCAAGCCTGCCCGCGCCGGCCTCGGCACCGCATGTGTTGCGGTGCATCGACCTGACCGATGCGACGCAGGTCGCATCGCTGGGCGAGGGCATGCCCGCGCTGGACGCCGTGCTCAACAACGCCGGCATGTCGGATGCGTCGAACACGCCCCTTGCCGAGCAGGGGCCGGCGCACACTGCGCGCCTGCTTGCGCTCAACCTCGCCGCGCCCGCGGCCGTGGTCGATGCCTGCGCGCGGTGGCTCAAGCCCGGTGCGCGCGTGGTGAACGTGGCGTCCGGCGCCGGGCTGCATGCCATTCCCTGGCGCGGTGCCTACAGCCCGAGCAAGGCCGGGCTCATCGCGCAGACCCGGGCCTTGGCGCGCGCACGGCCCGACTGGTGCGTGACGGTGCTTTGCCCAGGCTTCGTTCGCACCGAATTGGTCGCGGGCCTGATCGAGGCCGGCCGCCTCAAGCCCGAGGGCGCGCTGGCCAAGATCCCGCTTGGGCGCATGGCGGCACCCGAGGAGATGGCACGCGCGCTCCAGTTCCTGGCCAGCGCCGACGCGGCCCCCCTGCACGGCCAGATGCTGGCGCTGAACGGCGGCTCGTCGGTCTATGGCGGCAGCCAGCCGTTGCCTGCGGCCACGCTGGCGCCACTCCCCCTGGACACGCCGATGGAACTCGAAGTCCGCGGCGGGGATGACAGGGCGTGGCGCGCCATCGCGCAGCCACAGCCGACGGCGCAACCGCGCTACGACGCCCGCCTCGACCTGTCGCCGCTGCATGCGCCTGCGGCTGGCTTGCTGGAGGCGGTGCATGCGTCTGCGGTCCGCTTCGCCGCACGCCACGCGCAGCAGGCGAGCCTGACGCTGCTGCTGCCCGCGGTGGGCGTGGGGCGCTGGCAGGACGCCGGGGATGGCGCGGCGGCGCGCATGCTGGTCGCCACCCTGGCTTGCGAATGGGGCAGCCGCGCGCTGCGCATCAACGCGCTGGAGGTGCAGCCCTCGTTCGACGCGCAGACGCTGCACTCGCTGCTGCGCTACGTCTGCGGGGCTGAAGCCCAGTTCCTCACTGGCCAGGTGCTCATGTGCGCCGGCAATGCACCGGAGGCATCGCGATGAGCACGACCGACAACGCCACCGAAGAGGAGCAAGCGCGGATCAAGGCATTCTTCATCGCGCAACGCGGCTACTGGCGCCCCTGGACCGACACGATGCTCCAGGCTTGCCCGGGCTTCGTGGCGCAGTACGCGCGCTACGCCGGCTACCCTGCGCGCACGGGCCCGTTGAGCGAGCGCATGGTGGAGCTCGTGTACGTGGCGCTCGATGCCTCCGGCTCGCACCTGTTCGAGGCGGGCCTGAACACCCACATGAAACGGGCGATCGAGGTTGGGGCATCGCAGGCCGACATCTTCGACGTGCTGCACCTGGTTGCCGTGCAGGGGATAGCCAGCGCATGCCAGGCCACCGACATCCTGGCAGAGCTCACCAGCCCGCGCGAGGCTGCGCAGGTTGAAAAGGCGCTGCAGGCCCGCATCGACAGCCTGGGCCCTGCCCATGCGCTCTCCCTGGCTTCCGTGGCGCAACTCGACGCAGGCTATGCCGACGTGCTCCTGGACTTCGTCGAGCAAGGTCGACCCGAAGCGGGCCTCACGCCGGCCGAACGCAGCATCGTGCAACTCGCATTGCATGCCTGCTTCACCGCCTTCAACCCCGCGGCGGTTCGGCAAATCGTGTCCACAGGGCTGTCGCAAGGCAGTTCGCCTGCCGAGTTGCTGCAGGCGATCCAGCTCGGGGCCCATCTGGCGGTGCACGGCAGCGCGCTGGGCGCCAATGCGTACCGGCACTTGCACGACACAGGGGTGACGGCGCAACAGGCCGCGAAGACCGCACCCGTTCGCCCGGAGTTGCCTTAAAGAAAAATTTCCGCCGTCTGTGCGCCATCGCCATGGTCCTCGCCGGACCCCACGTGCAGGCGCAAGAGCCGTTTCCGAAGCGCAGCGTCACCATCGTGGTTCCTTACTCAGCGGGGGGCGTGACGGACTACTTCGCGCGCCAGATCGCATTCAAGCTATCGAAGACATGGGGCCAACCGGTGATCGTCGACAACCGCGCGGGTGCCGGGACCATCATCGGCACGCAGATGGTGAGCCGAGCCCCGGCCGATGGCTACACGCTGCTTTTCACCAGCGATGGCTTCACAGCCAACGCAGTCCTGCGCAAGAACCTTCCCTTTTCGGCCGCGTCGTTTCGCCCTGTGGCGATGCTGGGCTCCAGCCACAACGTGCTCCTCGTCACCAACCGCCTGAGGGGCAAGTCGCTGAAGGAGTTGCTGGAAGACGCCAAGTCGCGGCCCGGCAGCCTGAAGCTGGCTTCGTCGGGCCTGGGCTCCAGTCCGCACATTGGCGCCGAACTGTTTGCGAAGCAAGTGGGCATCGACTTCGTCCACGTCCCTTACAAGGGCCAGGGCCCCGCCATGTCGGACCTGATCGCGGGCTCGGTGGACGGAATGTTGGACGGAATGTCTTCGTACTCGCAGGTCAAGGGCGGCCGCGTGGCTGCCGTCGCCATCGCGGCGTACAAACGACATCCCGCCGCGCCGGAGATACCGACCTTCCGCGAGCTGGGTGTGGATTTCGTGTCGGGTACATGGTTCGGCCTCATGGCGCCGGCCAGCACTCCCTACGCCATCGTGACCAAGATCAACGCCGACATGCGAGAGGGCTTGAAGGACAGCTTTATACGAGCACAGATCGAGAAAACAGGATTGAGCCTCTCGGCGTCTTCGCCTGAGGCGTTCGCTGACTTTCTGAATCATGAAGCACTGAAGCTCCAGAGCCTGGTCAACCAAGGTGTCAACATCGATCTGAACTGAGGTCGGAGTGGGCTCTCAGTCGGGCACGCCTTCCCCGTGAAGCCCGACGATCAGCGAACGAGGCGATGTGACAGTCGGATCCTTGTGACAGCGGCCATGCCAGAACAGGTTGATCGCGATTTCCGGCAGCTTGGCCCGATTGCGGATAGAGGCCAGTCCGAACGGCCCTGCTTCCCGCCGAGATCACGATGACGTGATCGGCCGAGGAGAACTCGCTCGATGACACCGTCTTCTTTTGTCCAGGGGATGCGAAGGGACATCACTCCGTTGAAGAAGGCTCACAGGAAGGGCCGCTAAGCAGCGATAGCGATCGGTCATAGGTCAGCTCGTCCATGGCGCTTTCTGGCGCGGAGGCGCTCGGGTTACCGAGACCGACCAGCTACCAACCTCCGCTACCGGGTCCGCCTTTGAAGGGCCCGGCCAAATCGGCGGTGATCCAGCCCCCATAGAAGGGACCCGCCTGTGGCCGGGCCTTCGATCCGCCGACACGGCAGTCAAGGTTGTGGGCATAGAAGGCTACACAGCGGGCGAGCGGCTCTGTACCAGACAAGGGATGGGGGTAACTCCAAGCGACCTGGTCCAAGCGGCGTGCGCCGTCGACCAGATTCCAATAGCGCGCCGGACCCTTCCACTCACAGAACGAACCATTGCCAGCAGGCTGCAACAGTCCAGGCCGTACGTCGGCCAGCGGCAGGTAGAAGGTAGGTGGGTGGGCCGTTTCTCGGACTGCCCAGGCGGCGCAGGTCCGCGCGACCTCGAGATGGCCCCAGAGCACGACGATCTCACGTGCCTCGCGTACAAGCTCTGGCGGCCTCGGAAAATCCCAGACCGAAACCTGCCCTGACGCAGGGACATCGGCGAACGGGGGGCGCTTCTCCCCTCGCCAAAGCCACTGCGCGCGGGCGCTATCAAGCCAGTTGGAATCGCTGCTCATGATGGATTGGAAGATACATGACGACGCCCAGTGCCGGTTGAACGCCGACAAACCAGGGTAGTTCGGAACAACGAGCTTTTGGCAGAGACCATGATGCGCGATCAGCGTGGTCCGCTCGGCGCGGAAGTTCAAAGAGTGCCCATCATCGGGGGATGGAAGGACTTGTGCTCATTCTTCGAAACGTATCATGCCGCAACGAGTGGCGGCATCATCCATCAACGTCCTTCGCCGATGTTGAAGCTGTCTGAGGAAACTGATAAAGGCCGTCAGGTTCCCTGCAAACTTTGGGCGACTGCGGGCAGACATCGAAGCTGAAGGTACGTGTGCTGTCGAATGTGGAGCACTCAACTTCTCTGCATGTCGAACGGGCATTGGGTGGAACGCACGCGCATGCTTTTCCCCGAGCTTGCGGAACACCTCTCGGGTCCAGAACATCTTGTCATCGATCTCGAGGCCCAGACGCGTTGGCATCCGGCAGCACGGTCGCCTCTGCCGCAAACGGATGTGAAGGACGTGTTGCTGATGGGCTGTGCGGTGGGCCCCGGGAAACAAACGCCAATGCGCCGAAGGTGATCGGATGCCTGCTCGGATCGCTGCTTCTCAGCGACATCTCTCGTGGGCTCGACACGCGGCGCGAGCGGCTTGCAGGTAGCCATGGGTGGCAGCTCCGAGGAGGCACGTGACCTGTTGCATCGGGTGCCGACCCCGCGCATGGGTAGCGCGTGAGTCCGCGAGGGGCCGGCGACGACGCCCCTTCCCGGCATGGCGCACACCTCACACAGCAATGCGGGGATGCCCACTCCGCCGCAAAGCGCATCATGCAGCAGTGCCGGGTCGCTGGCCACGACCGCCGGATGACCCGATTCAGGCAGGAGGGCGACCGAGTGAACGCCCGGGCTCGTGGCGTCAGCAAGCACATGAGCCATCAAGGCATCGTGGAGCGGTACGAGAAGCAGAGGGCCCAGTTCAGAACCGCCGCATTACGGACGTCCAAGTGGCACTTGGACGCCTACAAAGGCATGCTGCTGACTGTGGAACGGATTGAGGGTGCGAAGCTCGCGGACAGCATTCGGCGTCCACCGACGTGGAGCCGTGGAAATCTATGCGAACGAGCTCGTGGCTGACGAATAGCGTCAGCCGCCCGAAACTCAAAACGCGCTGAAAATCGAGCGGGATAGGCCTTGGTCGATGCCCGAGCACCAGAAGTACACGGCCGAATGGCTTCGCATTCAAAAGATGTGGGGTGCACCAGGCCGAAATGCGACAGAGGCCGAATTGAACGCGGCGGCGCAGGCGAGCCAGCTGCGCAACGCCCTAACTTTGCACTACGCGGATTCGACTTCGCGGTTACGCTGGTGGACGAGGCCTTCCCCAGGGTCACGGCCAGTTTGCCGCGGCCTGTGCGTCAACCGGGCCTTCAAAGGCTTGCGCGGGCCAAGCAGTCAGGATTTCACGAGCACCCATCGCAAGTGTCGTGGTTGATCCGGCGTCGATCCTCAGTGACGGGGCTCATCCTGCATGAGAAGGAAGACTTCGAAGTGCACGTCCAAATCGCCCTCAGGCAGCTTCACCATATCGGTGACGCATTGGAAGACTTTCAGGGCCAGGTTTTCATTCATGGACTCACAGAAGGCTGTCTCGGAAGCGAACCGTGCACGCTTGCTTCCGACGAACTTGAAATTCAGGTCAGCCGACACCGTTTCAGGCCGGACCTCGTCAAGGCGGATGTGATCGTTCGTGAGAACGATGGGGTTTACCACCTGTCCCAGCATGCCCATCAAGGCCTCAAACCGGCTGGAGATAGTGTCCTTGTCGATGTCTGAAATGCTGATGGACATGGCCCCTGTGGTTGTCTCAACCCGGGCAACGAATGTGCTGGGAGCGGTCATGGTCGAGCCTCCTTCACCTTGATATGCAGCATACTGTACAAAAATACAGTATAGCCAAAGCTCTCATGAATGGAAGCAGGGATGGGAGCCTTGCATGGTCGCCAGCGCCTTCGCAGCTCCAACTTGCACCCAGGCTCCTTCACAGCTCAAGGTGCGTCAATCAGCAATGCCGGGACTGCGCTGTCGCGGCGTTGCCTGCGAGCCGGTGCTTCGCTGGCTCGCCACCTTCGGGCTCCATCGTGGCGCCTCCGCGCGGCGTTCCGCGCTGCACGCTGCACGCTGCGCTTGCGACGGTGTCTTGAGAGAGTCATTCGCTCCAGGCATAGGCCAAGCTCGCAGGTGCAAAGCACCATAGGCGACTTCGCGAGAAAGCGGATATGGTGCAGCAGCGCTCATGACCGAGGGTTGGACAGGGCGAGTGCCGCTGACGAACTCGCCGAAGCCTGGCGGCCAGGCCTTCTTATCTTCGCTCCTTAAGACGGCTTCGGTCATCGAGAGATACAGCGATGCCAGCGCGTCAGGCCTTCGCACGCTCGCGGATGATCTCGACCGGCCCGATGCCGTCGTAGATCACCTCGTTTGTCTTCAGGGACGTGACGGTCCAGCGGTCGCCAGGCGTCACCTTGTAGTCGCCAGGGCTCAGCGGAATCGGGCGGTCTTCGCTCACGTCCCGGCCCAGCCAAGACGGCGCACGCAGGATCGTGATTTGATCTTTGAAAAAGTCAGGTCGGCTCATGGAACGATTGTCGTCGGCGGACGGAAGTGGTCGTCTGCGGCGCGCGAAGAGCACTCGCGCGTCGCGAACTGTTTTGCCCCTATGCGGGAAGCGGCTGACCAGTCGACGTCGCGGCCGGATGCAACTGGAAGCGAAATGTCTGCTGCATGGGATTACTGAGCCATGCTCGTCCCGCGTGTTCCGCTGCGTTGTGCGTCTTTTGCCACCTCAGCGAACGGTCGGATTCGACGTAAGAATAGCCGTCTCGATGCGGGCGCTCTTCCTGCTGCCAGGCGCAGAAGCATGCGATCAGTTCGGCGGCGTCGGGAAACGCTTCCTCCAGGTGCCCGACATAAACGCTGGCAGCCACCATCGTGTCTCGGAGGGTCGGACGCGGCCCTTCAACCGTGCGGAGAAGAGGCGTCCGCTGCCAGCCTGAATGTTCCGCATAACGCTGTGCTTGCGCTTCCGGTCGTGTTGCACAGCGACTAGGGGCGGTGTGCGAGATTGGGTGAGATGCCACTCGAAAATGAGAATCGAGGTACGAACACGGTGCTCATGAAAACGGCGCAAGCCGCGAAAAGCAGCATCTCGACGCCGACCCTAGTTGTTTCAGCGTGTTTCCACTGTAAGCAAAAGGCCGCAAAACCCTAATTGTCGAAAACGGAACCTGTGGGCTGCGGTTGCCTCAGCTTGCTCAGCCGCTCAAAGCCGCTCAGGTGCACGAGTCTCCTCAATTCCCTAACCCACCACATCCCACCAGACGTGATCCGGACCAACGCGGCGAATTGAAGTGCGCTGTTCGATGCAGAGTGCTGGGGAGGCAGGACGTTGCGCCACCGTCCTACCTAGAGAGCGTGAAAAAGTAGTACGTTGGTTTCTATGGGTAAAAAGAAACCAGACAATCTGACGTCGATTCGCGCCAAGTTCGGCGTCCCTGCCCGGCGAGGCGGCGTCGTCCAGATCAACGGCCGTTCAGGGAACATTACAGGCATGAGCGGGGACTTGGTTCGCGTCAGGCTCGCAGGGAATGATGCAGGACTTCCCTTTCATCCTCTTGAAATTGTTTACTGCCAACCCACCGGCGCGCATTGAAGCGCGGCGTGTCGCCTTCGGCGGGATAGGACGGTAGGGAAGCCAGCGCTTTCACCCTGTTTCCTTCCACCGAAGCTGTGCGTTTGCACACGCGACTTTTGAAGTCCGGAAGTGCTGTTGTCGTCGCGGAATCCCCCTTCGCGGGTGAGGCGCGGATCAAAAAGAAGCCCCGCCGGAGCGGGGCCAAGGAGGCAGGCTTGTGGTCAAGGGAGGTTCGGAAGCGCTGCCCCACGCGCAGTCTAGGAAAGGCAAAGAAGCGTAATTTGTAGGTCAACTGCTCAACTCTCCGCGTTACGTCAGCAGGTTGCGGTTTTGATTTGGGACATTGACACTCCATTGGGAGCGGCATACAAAACTTCGTGCCGTACCAAACGACGAGGAGTGATGTAGTGCCCATGAATTTCCTGCGACGCATCGAGCACGCGTCGTTTCCGCTGGCAGTCCACGAGGAGGGCGACATTCAGTGCGCGGCCGTTTTGGCCGCGGCTCAACTTGTTGAGGCGAACCTTCCGGACCCTGGCGCTGTTCCTGGGAAAAGCGGTGTTGTGCTTCGGATCACACCCATGGGGCGGGCAGAATTGAGCCGACTCAGTGAACAAGGAAAAAGTGGCGTTGATTTCTCAGGAATTTGACGGCCATGCAGGCGGCAAAGGCGGCGGAGTCGTCTCGATCGACTGGGATGCCGCTACGCTGGCAACTGCTTGTTGGGCTGAAGCAGGTCCTTGCGTTCGCGCATCGCCACCTAAGGCGTCAAGGTAAGCTCGGACGTTCTCGGCCGAGTTTCCAACTGCGCGCATTGCAATGCGCAACTCTGCGACGCTGCAGCCAAGGTGCTTTGCCCAAGCTTTTGCTTCGCTCGCAGTTCCTGCAAAAATGTTTTGCGTTCTGGTACGGGGCCGCATAGTAAAACAGCGCGAAAAAGGTTAGGCGAGCGGCCCTCTGCGCCAATGCCGTGCCATCTTTCGCCAGCCGCACAACAAGGCGTAGAGAGCCATTTCGAATCACGTCAAAGGTAGGCCTACGGGCGCCGCATCTTCATCGTCGCTGCTCTCCTCACGCGGGCCGATGCGTTCGTCTGGCGCATACCTGACGAGTGCAGTTGTCCCGGCCTGCAGCGCGTCAAGCCACATGTCGTAGCCCTCGGGCGCCGACTCTAGTTCGCGCCACTGCGAAGCGTCGTCACCTTCTTCCATGAGCACCCAGTAGAAGCGCCCCGGGTCGGGCTCGTCGACGTGGACAGCGATGCGTCGGATGTGCGAATTCATTTTTTCTTCAGGTAGACGCGCACGGCTTCTGCTGAGTTGCCTACGGCTCTAACAGCTTCTCGGAGTTGCGCCTCCGTGCAGCCAAGGGACTTGGTCCACGAGAGAACCTCGTGCGGCTCATTCAGGGCGATGAGCTTCCTGTCGAGGCCGGTCTTTTTCGGGTCGTCGGTCATGGTGTTCCTCTGATGTTCGGCACGGCGCCGAGCCATGAACATGGGACCGCGGCAGGGCCCTGCCTATCGTCGAAAAGCGATTCCGGCTGACAGCGGGTCTCCTACGCGCCCACGAATTTGCAGCCATGCCGCACCTTGCCGGCTGTCCGCCCATGCTGCGAACGGCCCCTCGACTTCGAGGAGCCAGGGTGAATCTACGAGATCAAGTGCGACGGCTACAGGCGACGGCAGAGTTCAACCGCGGCACGGTGCAGCTGCGCAAGCGCAACGGGTCGGACGCCACAAGATGGTTCTCTGAAACAACCCAGGCGATGGGCGGCGTGAAGGGCGGTTCGGCGCCGCGCCCTCACGCTGGGCGCTGACGCGACGTTCGACAAGTCCACCGAGGTGGACAGCCTGCTTGATTTCCTGGAGCGCCTTTCGCCTCCGAGCCAGAGGTCGGGGGGCCGTTCCCGGCGAGCGCGGCATGCCCTTCAGGGGTCATTCGAAGGACGATGGCGCAAGCTGCTTCGGGGTCACCATCCACCGCGTCAACCGTCTCTGCCTAGACCAGTCCGGCCGCCCGAAGGGCGGCCACACGGTTGACGTCAGCGAACTCTTCGACCGTCAACGGGAAGTCCGCCTTCTCGATCCTGCAAAAAAAAGTCCGTTGGCATTTTTCTGGCTTCCTCATTTTTTTGAACCGACGCGAGATGGGGACCTCTCGACGCGCTACAAGGTGCGAACAATGATGTCCCATGTCCGAGTTCGCCCAGCCAGCCGGCACCCAGCTGCCACCAACAAAGAGGCTCTGCCCTGCCCTCCGGGCCTGGCCGAAAGAGCGCTCGATCTGAAACGCGACGGTGCGTTGCCCCCCTCTTCGCCAGGCTGACCGTCCGGGGAGCTTTGTAACGGCATGGGCCATGCTGCCCGCCGGGACGCCGCAAGGAGGGGAATCCCGCCTCTTTCCGGGCGCTTCGAAAAGTGGCATGTTGTTATTCCCAGCACAAGGAGCACAACATGGCCGCCCCTCGCTCGATCGCTTCGCTTTCTCTCGGCTTCGGTCTCGTGTCGATCCCGGTGCGCCTCTACACCGCAACGGAGAGCTCAGCCGCAGTCCACTTCAACATGCTTTCCAAGGAAGGCTCAAGGGTCAAGCAGCAGTACGTCGCCGCGAACAACCCAAAGAAGATCGTGCCGCGCGCGGAGATGGTCAAGGGTTATGAATTCGAGGAAGACCGCTTCGTGATCTTCAAGCCGGAAGAATTGAAAGCGCTCGAGGAAGGCGCGAGCCATCTCATCGATATCGTGGCCTTCATCCCTGCAGATGCAGTCGATCCGATCTACTACGACAAACCCTACTTCCTGGCGCCGGACAAGCGCGGCGGCAAGCCGTACAACCTGCTCAAGAAGGCCATGCAGGAAAGTGGCCGTTGCGCGCTGGCGAAGTGGGCATGGAAGTCCAAGCAGTACGTGGTACAGGTGCGTGCCGAGGAAGACGGCCTGGTGCTCCAGCAGCTGCTGTACGCAGAAGAGGTGCGCTCGCTGAAAGACCTCAACATCGAAAAGCTCGAGCCCTCTGCGGCTGAGCTCAAGTTGGCGCTGCAGCTGATCGACCAGATTTCGCAGGACGCCTACGACCCGACGATGTTCGAGGACGAGGAAAAGAGGCGCATCCTCGAGGCGATCGACGCGAAGATTGCCGGTGAAGAAATCATCGCCGCGGAGCACACCGAGGATGGGGGATCGGCCCAGATCATCGACCTCACGCAGATGCTGATGGCCAGCCTGGAGAAGCAGTCCAAACCGGCACCGAAAAAACTACGAGCTGCGCAGGCGGCCTCGAGCCAGGTGGTCACACCGATCCGGCGCCCCGCGGCCAAGGCGCAGCGGGCACCCAAAGCGGTGGCGCCGACAAAGCCAACGCCCACCGCCCGCGCGAAGATGGAGCGGTGACCCGCACAAGACTTCCTCCACCGCTGCGAAGCACGCTGTGAGCCAATTCTTTGGCCTCTCAAGGCACGTCGTGCTCCGGCTCATCGAATTGGGGTTTGTCGCGCCCGAAAAGGAAGAAGGCAAGGGCTGGCGCTTTTCCTTTCAAGACCAGGTCCTTTTGCGCTCTGCCAACGAGCTGCGAGCAGCGCGCATTCCGACTAGGCAGATCCTGCGTTCATTGCGTCTCCTCAAGGCTTCGATGCCGCTGGAATTTCCTCTGGCAGGCATTCGCATCACCGCCGAGGGAGACAGGGTGACAGTGCGCTCTGCAGAAGCGCACTGGGAGCCTGAAACAGGTCAGCTGATCCTGGACCTGCAGCTTGCTGCCGCCGGCGGCTCCGTCAGCCGTCTGCCGGCGCCTCCGCTGCCCACGCAGAGCGGCGTCGACCTCGGTGACCTGTTCGCCCGGGCCGAAGCGTTGGAAGAGAGCGCACCGGATGCTGCCGAGGACATATACCGGCAGATCCTGGTGGAGGAGCCAACCCACGCGCATGCTTACCTGAATCTCGGATTCATCCTCTGTGAAGCAGGACGTTGCCACTCTGCGGTCGAGCTGTACGAGGATGGAGTTCGGTTTTGCCCCGACGATCCGTTGATGCATTTCAATCGCGCCGTCGCGCATGAAGGCACGGGCGACGTCGAAGGCGCGCTGGTGAGCTATGAGGAGGCGCTCCGGTTGCAACCGGATCTTCTTGATGCTCACCGCAATGCTGCCTTGCTCTACGCGGATGTCGGGGAGAAGCAAAAGGCCATCCGGCATTTCAGTGCGTTTCGGCGTCTTCAAGCTGGGCAGGCTCTCTAGCCAAGTGACGCCCCGCCACCCAGTGATTACTCACCATCATTTTTAGCGGTATGAAAGAAAACCATCAGCACGCTTTGAATCTCACTGCGCCTGTACTAGACGCACGAGGGCGGGCTGGAAAGCGGCGCGTGCAAAACCCGAAGCGAAAAATCCTGGTGATCGACTATCAGACCTGGCTTTCGCTCACCGAGCACCTGATTACCGGGCTGCCTTCGGAGCGCATCGCTAAGAGGCGGTGAGGCGGGAGTGCGCGGCCACGACCAAACAGGCCAGCGTCCGACATCATGGCATCTAGTGTGGGTAGAGGGTCGAAGTTTTCAGGATAAACACCTATGACCAATCGTTCGAAGCCCGAATCCGACCATGCGCTTCCCGCGCAGAAGGCGATGAAGCAGACAGCGAAGACTTCAAGCGAACGAGGTGAAGGGCCGGACGAGCAGGCCGGCACACCAGAGCCGTCGCAACCTGTGCGCAAAGGGGATGCTGGCGTAGGGACGACCGAGAACGTAGGCAGTTCTCCTTATTCCGATCGCTCGCGCAAGGAAAAGCCGCAGCGCGACGAGTGAGCGTGATTGGAAGCCGTCCACCTTGATTCGAATTCACTGACATAAGGCGACCATCTCCTGTGTGTTGGCGACTGCTTGTGCGCCGAATAGGCGCTATCGATAGCGCTTGGAGCGCCTAACCTCCCCTAATTGCTTCTTCGCCCGCGCGCCGGCGGAGGTAAGGGTGGACCCTCGGCCCTGGATCGTGCCCGGCCGGACAATGGCCATCACCTTAAATATCAGGTCATAGAAACGAACCGATTTCATGCGCGGGAGCATCGCCATATGCGCCCGGCTTTCGATCTGGAAAACGCCCACCGTGTCGGCGCGTTGAATAACTGACAGATCGGCGTGTCCTAGGCCGGGACGCGCGAACATGATGGTCATCGTGCTGTTCGCATCCCTGCGATCGGCGCGCATCAGTGTCATTTCGCGGGTTGCGATTCCGCTGTCACTGGCGGTCACCGCGCTGGCATTCAAGGTGCTCGGGCAACCGTTCAACGCGATGACGCTCGGCGACCTGTCCATTGCCGTCGGGGAGCTGGTCAGCGATGCCGTGGTCGACGTCGAGAGGCTCGTGCGAAAGCCTCAAGCCGAACCATGCGGCGCGGGCCGCTTCTTGTTCACGATGGACGTGGTGCGCCAGCCCGTAGAGCCACGCGTGGGCGCGCGATCGAGGAGGTGCTCATCGAACGGGGTTCAGCCCTGTCTGCGTCAACCTGCGAGGCTTGAATTCGAGCATCCATGACCACCCGATCAGCGCAGTTGGGGAAGCAACACCGTAACCGCCAACCCGATGGTCGCGCAGGCACCGAGCAGCGTCATCACGCCGACTTTGAAGCGGAACAGGGCCACCGCGGCCGCCACGGCAATCACCGCTGAGACCCTGTCGAAATGGCCGCCGAAGCCCTGAGGCCAGAGCACGTGGTACGCGAAGAAAAGCGCCAGGTTCAGGATCACGCCCACCACCGCCGCGGTGATGGCCGACAGCGGGGCCGTGAAGCCCAGCTTGCCGTGTGTGGCTTCGATGGCGGGCCCGCCAGCAAGAATGAAGATGAATGACGGCAGGAAGGTGAAGAAGGTCACGATGGTTGCGGCCAGCGCGCCCGCCAGGAACGCCGAGTCCGGCCCCAGCAACTGTTGGAGCCATCCACCGACAAAGCCGACGAAGGCCACGACCATGATGAGCGGACCTGGCGTCGTCTCGCCAAGCGCAAGGCCATCGATCATCTGCGCGCCGGAGAGCCAGTGATGGTGTTCGACGGCGCCCTGGTAGACGTAGGGCAGCACGGCATAGGCGCCGCCGAAGGTCAGCAAGGCCGCCTTGGTGAAGAACCAGCCCATCTGCGTGAGTGTGCCCTGCAGTCCCTGCGTGACGATCAGCACGCCCATGGAGAGCAGCCAAAGGCCCACGCCGATCGCGAGGATATTGATCAGGTGCGAACGTGAGAAGCGCGCGTGCGGTGGTGTCGGCGTGTCGTCGTCGATCAGCGCCGGGCCGTAGCTTTGGGCGGCGCCCCCATGCCCGCCGCCGAGTGCGAAAACCCCAGGAGCCCAGCGCGCCCCGACATGGCCGATCAGGCCGGCTGCCAGCACGATCGCCGGAAACTTCGTGTCGAACGCGAAGATCGCCACGAACGCAGCGGCAGCGATGCCCCACATCCACCGGTTTTTCAGCGCGCGGCTGCCGATGCGATGCGCCGCGTGCAGCACCAGCGCAGTGACGGCAGGCTTGATGCCGTAAAAGATGCCGGCTACCACCGGCACGTTGCCAAAACGCAGGTAAATCCAGGATAGCGCGATCAGGATGAACAGCGACGGCAACACGAACAGTGCGCCCGCAACGATGCCGCCGCGCGTGCGGTGCATGAGCCAGCCGATGTACGTGGCCAGTTGCTGCGCCTCGGGACCAGGCAGCAGCATGCAGAAATTCAGTGCGTGAAGAAAGCGCTTTTCGCTGATCCAGCGCCGCCGCTCGACGAGCTCGGTGTGCATGATCGCGATCTGCCCGGCGGGACCGCCGAAGCTGATGAAGCCAAGCTTGAGCCAGAAGCGAAGTGCTTCAACGAAGGAAACGGGCTGAGGGTGCACAGAAGGTGCGGGGGATGCGGAATGTGCGTCAGGCGATGCGGTGTCCACGGATAGCTCCGTTATGAGTGACCAGCGCTTGGACGGGACACCGTCTACTTTTTGCAGACCGGGACGCTGTATTCCCGATGCTTTTATCGTAGCACCGCTTGAATCAATCGCCCTACGGGCGGGCAGATCGGCGCTGGCGCGTGAGTCGAGAATGCAAGCGTTTGGAAGAAAGACTTCTTTCCGCCTTAGCAGTCGTTCCTACGGGAAGCCCTCAACGGCAGCGCAGCTTTTGCGAGATTGGAGGGAACGGCAGCTTCAGAGGAATCTGGATGGCGGCTTTGGGCCGATTCTGTTGAAAACTCGGGCGTCGGCCGGCAGCCGACGGTCGTTTTTGCCGGTTCAACCATGCTGCGCCGTCGTGTCTGCAAGGTTAGGCTTTTTCAACCCAAAGTAGCTGAGGATGCCACCCGCAGACAAGAGAACGACGGCCAAGGCAAGCGACACATGCATGCCGTGCAGAAAGATGCCTGGTTCAGTGTCGCGCACGAAGAACCCGCACACGGCCACCCCCAGCATTCCTCCAATCTGACGGGCCGAATTGAGGACACCGGACGCGATGCCCGCATGCGCTGCGTCGACTGATGACAAAGTCGCGTTGGTCATGGTTGGAACCACCAACGCGATGCCGCTTGCTGCAAGCAGCATCGGTAGCACCAGTGTCAGATACGCGCGGTCTGCGTCGACCCGAAGCAGCAGCAGATACCCGAGGGAGGCGAGCGCCAGTCCGGCGACCATCAAGGCTCGCGTACCTGCGCGGGTCACCAACCTTCCGGCGACGATGTTCATGACCATCAGGATGGCCGTCATAGGCAAGAAGGCCAACCCGGTCTGTTGCGGAGAGAGCTGCTGGACCGCTTGGAAGAACAGGCTGAAGACGAACACCAGCCCGTAGTAGGCAAAATTCACCACCACGCCCACCGCAGTCGCTATCGAGAAGGTCGTGCTGCGGAACAACGAGAGCGGAAGCATGGGTTCCTTGCTGTGCCGCTCCAGCCAGTAGAACGCGGTTGCGCTGATGAGTGATATTGCTATTCCCCCACAGACCAGGGGATGGAACCACCCCAGCCGACTCGCTTCTGTCAAAGCGGCGGTCAAGGAAGCGAGTGCAAGCATGGCCGCAAGCTGACCTGGCAGGTCAAGTCCACGGCTTGGCTTCGCAGCTGCGGTGGGTGCGTAGCACAGCGTTAGCGCCAATCCGAGCGCGCCAATCGGCAGGTTGATGAGAAAGATGCCACGCCATCCCACATGCGCAATGAGCAGTCCGCCCAGCACCGGTCCGGCTGCCAGGGCGATACCTCCGGCAGCTCCCCACCAACCTACCGCACGGCTGCGTTGAGCAGGATTGGGAAATGCCTGCTGCAGCAGCATCAGGGAGCTGGGAACCAGGAGAGCCGCCCCCATGCCCTGGACGACGCGCGAAACCACCAGCAACGCCAAGCTCGGCGCGAGACCGCAAGCGAGAGAGGCCAGTGTAAAAACGGCGAAGCCCGCCATGAAGACCCGCTTGGCCCCCATCCGGTCACCAAGCGCTCCGGAGGTCAAGAGCAGTGCCGCGAAGACCAGCGTGTATGCATTGACCACCCACTGCAGGCCGGCGACATCGGTGCCGAAGCTGACACGCAGGGTCTCGAGTGCGACGTTGACGACGCTGACATCCAGCAGCACCACGACGAATCCAAGGCCTGCTGCAACCAGGGTTCCGCGCTGGCGGTGACTCAAGGAAATGGTTTCCATCAAACTGTCCCGTGAAATAGCAAACTCGGATGCTAGGGGGGGAGTTCTGTGCGTAAACTCCATAAAACTGCAATCCATCCTGGAGAAAATGCACAGATGTTCGACTGGGAAGACCTGAGGCATTTCGTCGCTGTCGGCCGCATGGGCACCCTGTCGGGCGCGGCCCGCGAGTTGAAGGTTGACCATGCAACTATCAGCCGTCGATTGACCTCCCTGGAACGCGATCTGCAGGTGCGCCTCGTGGAGCGGCTGCCGCGAGCCTGTCGTCTGACCGATGTGGGGTCGCACGTGTTCACGCTGGCGCTGGCCTTGGAAGACGACGCGTTCACCATCGAGCGGGCCGTCCGTGCCAGCCAATCGCCACTCACCGGTAAGGTTTCTCTCAGCGTGCCGCCTGTCTTGGTTGCAAGCTTCCTGGCGCAGCATCTGACGGAGTTCCGCAAAAGGTTTCCCGGCATCCAGTTGTCCGTGTCCGGCCAAGCTCAGCACGTGTCGCTGGGTCGGCGCGAGGCGGACATTGCGGTGCGGCTGGTGCGTCCAACGGAACCGGGCAGCGTCGTGCGGAAGTTGGGAACAATGCCCTTCGCCCTGTACGCGAGCCGGAGCTACGAGGCGCTTCCGCACCCGGAGCTTTGGGAGTTCATTGCCTACGATGCGCGATTTGAAGATATGCCGCAGCAAAAATGGCTTCGTAGCGTTGCGGGCAAGCGCCCGATCGCCTGCGAACTCAGCGAGATAAATGGCCACCACGCGGCAGTTCGTGCGGGCGCAGGTGTGGGCGGGCTTCCCTGCTTCTTGGGCGAAGCTGACGAGACATTGCTTCGTGTCGCCAACAACGAGTCATCTTTTTCGCGAGACATCTGGCTGGTGGTCCATAGGGACGTGAAAAACGCGGGCCCGGTCCGGGCTGCCATGGACTTTCTCGTTGAGGTGATGGAACGAAGCTCCGCGTTCAACGCAGCCTTAACGCACGGCTGAGCGGGACGTCCGCTATCGACAGATGCGCCAAGGTTCATTGGCGCTCCGCCACAGCGGAGCGGGCCGACCGCAGGCCTCGACCCGCTCTGCCCTATCCCACTCCGCCCGGTTCAACATAAGCGAAGGGTGCCGGCATGGAGTGAAGGAAGATGCCGGCTTGGTGTTCAGCCGTCTGATCGCGGCCCTGAAAGAAATACCGTCCGAAATCCGCGCGGTGCCCAAACGGTGGAGCACCCTCTGGTTTTCGCAGGCGCAAGCGGCCAAGCCGCCGATGCAATTCGTCGGGCGTGGAGGCGCACTGCAGACACTTTTGCGGACCTGCGCCTGAGGGCGGGACAACTGCCATCTCGTAAAAATAATCATCTATGCGATAAATGGGTGCCAAACCGCCGATTTTCGTCGCATCCCCTCGTCAGCTGATAGAAGCAACCCGTGGGGTTCAGCAAGCATGCGCAATACGTTGATAGTAAGCGCAAACAAACAACAAGGCGAGCTCGTAGCGCGCCTGGCGCACGCCGACCGAGGCCCTGGCGCGCTACTCCGACTTGACCCCAAGAAAACCATCCAGGAGCTTGATCAAGCGCCGTAGTTGCCCCTCCTCAAGGCGGTCAACAGAAACGGTCACCCTCCCCTTTCGATCCGTGCTCATTGTGGCGATCTGATGGCCTTCACCATTGAGCCAAGTCGCCGAACCCAGTGGCCGCGCCTTGCCGGTCGACCTTTGGATCAGCGTCTTCAACGCCTCGGTGGACGACGGCCGCGGCGTTTGCGCAGCGACGATCCTGGCTCGCTCAAGCACCCCTTCAGGGTCTCGTTGCAGGGCCTCGGTGAGCAGCTTGCCCCAGCGGAACTGGAGGTCGAGCGGTGAGGCGAATGCATCGAGCACCTCCCGCGGGAGCGCGCTGAGCGTCCTTGCTTTCGAGACGGTGCCCATGTCGACGCCCAGCGCCGCCGCAAGCTGTTTGGCAGAAGGGAACAAACCCTCCTCCAGGGCGCGCGTGTACATCACGCCCTGCTCCCAAGGTGACAAATCCTCGCGCTCGCGATTCTCACGGTCCATCTCGACAAAAAGCTGGGCATCTTTCATGCCCTCCTCAACAAGCGCGAGAACCGGAATGCCGAGTTCAAGGCATGCTTGGTGCCGACGGTGCCCATACACAATCTCGAACTGTGGCGCTCCCTGGGCCGGACTGGCAATGGTGCGTACTTTAATGGGTTGAATGTTTCCGCCAGCGCTGTCGATTTCAGCCTTGAGTCTGGCAAACGCTTCTGTCGCGAAGTGCGCGCGATCCCGGTTCGCCCACTGGGAGACTGACACCAGCGCAGGATCAAGACGTCTCACCACGTCAGCGCCATCGAAAGCATTCAGTCGCTGACGCAGTTCCACAACTTCCTTGTGCACTTCGGACTGCTCCGCCATGAACGCGAGCATGGAACCCGGGCTCGTACGCGGCCCCGCGCTCTGTCGTTGGGCATGAGGGGTCTCCGCAGGCGCGGCGACCGATTCGAGGAGCCGCATCGGTCGTTCCTCGGACGCGGGCGCGTCTGGCGCGGGCACCGTTTGGCGGGCAATCGGCTCAAGCATTGCCGATCCAGTAGGGAGCGGCCCTTCAGCACGTTGCGAAGGGAGGTTGGCGGTGACGCTGAACGCACGCTTGATAAGGTTCTTGTTTGCCATCGATCAATCCTTTAAAAGCCCTGGCCTGTTTGCCGGTCCAGCGAGGCAGCCAGAAGGTCGGTTTGGTGCGTGCTCGCCAATTCTGGCGTCGAGCAACGCATGCCGCTGTGCGCTGCGGATGGCCGACATGTCACGGCATCCACGAGATACGTTCTAATCCATCCCCAGGGTTTGAACCGTTCAAACCCCCTGCCTCCTGAATACAAGAGGCCGCTGCTGACTGCACCTCGGCCTGCCATTTCATATTCAAACCGCAACCCTTCGTTGCTCCCCATTTTGGCGGGTGCTAGTTCTGTAAGCGCCAAAATTTGCGTCTTAGACGAGCACGAACCACCAAAGGCCGACCAGGGTTTGAACCGTTCAAACCCTCTGCCATCTGCGTACCACATGCCCTTGCTTGTCGCGCCCCGAGTCGCATTTTTGCCATCGAACTGCAGCCTTTCATGGCTCCCAATTTTGGCGGGTGCGGGCTCAGTGGGCGCCAGGGATCGCGTGTCATACAAAAACGAGCGATGAACCGCCGCCCAGGGTTTGAACCGTTCAAACCCCCTGCCTTCCGCGTACAAACTGCCGATACCTGCAGCGCCTCGAGTCGCGCCCTTACCGTCCCACCGCTGCCGTTCATCGCTCCCAATTTTGGCGATTACCGGCCCAGCGGGCGCTAAAAATTGCGCCTCACACGAGAACGAACCGTGAACTGGCGTCCAAGGTTTGAACCGTTCAAACCCCCAGCGCCGGAGCTTCGTGAATGGACTGAACTGCCTGCGCACTGACGTGGGAACGACGTGTTTACGATGACCAAACGCGTGCGACCGCAGCAATGAGGCGCGCATCGATACGCCTTGTCGGGAGCCACCAACCCCATAATCAGACGCCGTCAAACCGCCAACTCCTGGGGGTTTGAACGGTTCAAACCTGCCGAGACATCATCGGCCAGCAACTGCCGGTTCCATGCATTCCGCACTGACACCTCGACATGCTGCACAAAAAGGTCGTACGCATCCCGAGCCCGCTTGTACGTCTTGTCCTTAGCGTCACTCGCTTCGCTGTCGTAGACCGTGCCGAACCCGGACGATTTTTGAGACGCAATGGAGGTGCGCGGAATCTCCAGCGGAAGGACCTTTTCTTTATAGGTGGCTGAGATCCATTCGCGCACTGCGTCAGCGGTCGTAGACGCCCCTCTACCTGCTTTCGGCGGCACGCGGGAAAGTAGAACGTTGATGAAATCAAAACTTTTGGTTTGCCCTCTCGACTCCAGCATGCTTTCGGTCAAATCCGAGAACAGGGACCAGAACTGGGTCGACGATGCGAAGTCAAGCGTCTCAGGCGGAAGCGGCATGATGATGCCGTTCGCAGCCATCAATGCATTGATGGTGAGGTACGACAGGGCAGGGGGGCTGTCGATGATGATCACATCGTAGTCGGCGCGGACGTCATCGATTCCGAGGTCGAGAACTTTATAGAACTCAAAACCAGAAAGACCTTCCTTGCCCTGGCGCGAAGGCAGCATGAACTCCGCATCGAACAGCGAAGAAGCAGCTGGCACCAGGTCCAGGCCGTCCCAATACGTGCTTCGGATCAGCGGGCGCACGGTCGTGAGTGATCCATCTGCCAGTGACATGATGGTGTCCTTGGCATCGATCTCCACGTCAGGAAGGATCCCGAACAGGGTGGTGAGCGATGCTTGCGGGTCTGTGTCGATCACCAGGACCTTGTGCCCCATCAGGCTCAGTCCCTGTGCCAAGGTCATTGCCGTTGTCGTCTTTGTGGTGCCACCCTTGAAGTTCGCGATCGAGATCGTGACGGCTTCTGCACCTTCCGGTCGGAGCATGTCCTTGCGATACTCACGCACCCACTGGCGAGCCTCCGCCAATTCGAAGATCCGCTTGCGTCCATTGGAAACGAGGGTCCCCGCGGGCATGTCCTTGCGGCTGCCCAGTTTGTGCGCGAACGAGCCGCGTGAGGATGCTTCGCACATCGTGGCCACCTGGTCAGCGCTGAAGGTGGGTGAGGCCTTGCGAACCATGGGCGCCAACATCGCCGAGCGAATGCTGGCCAACATCTCGGCAGCTTCCTCCGCCTGTTGATGAACCCCTGCTAGCGTGATTTGCGGTCGTATTTCCATTGTTAAGCCGTTTCTTGTTTGATGGCGTGATTGTGCGGGTTGGACGTGTTTTGCGCAAACCAACCAAATCTCGTCCAACGTGGAGTGCAACTTTCCTGAAAAAGCTCCAAAGACCCCGCGCGCGGGTATTTCTAAGTCATATCCTTCAAATCCTTTATCTCTTTAAGCCGAAAAAGTTGTTCTTTATCAACAACTTACATGATCTACCGGAGCTTTTACAGTGAGCATCGGAGCCAATCCAGTAAGGAGCGGAGTGGATACGGCTTCAACTGGAGCCTGCACAGGGAGATCCAGCGGTGGATACGGTGAACGCCAAGAAGCGCCAAAAAACGCGCCCAGCGGCCCTGCAAGTGACCGTAAGAGCGCTGCCACGGAGCTTTTACAGTCAATATCGCTTGGCAAATTGCCCGTGAGGCGGGGTCGAAGTGGAGCTTTTTCAGTAGACAGGGGTGGGCTTGTCATCCAACGACAGGTGAATCGCCGATTCACCTGTCGGGCAGGGTGCGGTAAAGTTCCTGGCAATGAATCAAGGTGCGCGCGAACTCACATCGGTGGCCCGGGTGGCAGGACCCCTGCGCAAACCGGTGTTCTCGCTCGCGTTGGTGCCTCAGAACAGCAAGATCACCGCTCTGGGGCGCCGAACATGGAACGTGCTCCTTCACCTGGCGCAGAACCAGGGCCTCGAGCAGGAAACCTTTCGCGCCGCGTTGACCGATATCGTCCGCGGGCTGGACTACAACTCAGGGGACATGAAGATCATCAAGACGCATTTGCGCGCGATGGTTTCGACCTTGGTCGAGTGGCAGTCGCCGACCAGTGGAGAGTGGCAGACATGGGACGTGTGCGGGATGTTGTCGCACGCCCGTCTGAGCAAGGAACGCGGTCAGGTCTTCGTGGAATGGTCGTACGCGGTGAACATGCGCCACGAGCTGCTGGACCCGGAGATATTCGCCAAGCTCTCGCTGGATGTCATCTCACAGCTGGGGTCGCATCCGGCCGTGGCTTTGTATGAGATCTGCTCACGCTATATCGGCGTCGGCCAGACAGCCCGCAAGGCTTGGGGCTGGTGGCGGCCGGTGTTGCTAGGACGCCCCGATGACGAGCGGCTGCAGAAACTTGAGTACCGCATTTTCAAGCGTGACACCCTGCGCCCCGCAGTGGCCGAGATCAACGCCGTGGCGGACATCGAGATCGAGATGCTCGAATTCAAGTCCGGTCGCTTCGTGTCGGACTTGCAGTTCACGGTACGAAAGAAACCGCAAAAGGCGCTGGCGTTGCAGCAAAGGAGCGCAACAGAACCGGTCAATGTCAGCGTCCTGGCCAGCGCCCAACGCCTGGGGATCGACCACGCCCGCGTCGAGCGCCTCATCGACGAATTCGGCGAGGCAGCGGTCACCACCGGGCTTGAGGCCGTTGAGAAGCGCGCGGCCAGCGCATTTCCGGAACCGCTGCGCGATCCGCTGCGCTATTTGAAGAGCGTCTTGCCCGGGCACGCGGCCGAGCAGCTGCAGGTCCAGGAGGCGCAGGCCGAGGTCCACGCTTCCGTGCCAACGGCCTTGCCGCCCAGCGAGAGGCTGGCGCAATGGGAGAAGCGGTGGCTCGCCGAGCGCATTGAGCAGATCGTGCGGGAAATCGGCGCGTTGGCGCCCGCGCGCCAGTCCGAACTTGTCGAAGGCCTGCGAGAAGCGCTGGTGCACCGCAATGCGCATCCCGCTGTGATCCAGCGGCTCGCTGCCAAGGGATGGACGCACGGCATGGTGCGCCATGAGATGGTGAGCTTCTACGCGACGGCCGCGTATGGCGAGAACTGGGACAAGCCCACGGACCGCGACCTGTTGATGATCGCCACAGCGTAGGGGAGGGCGTCTGCAGGGCCCACATCACGGGCATGCATCGCCAAAACACGGTCCTCCAACGGTTCCCAAATCTGCTCACAACTGGCGGGCACCGCAGCCAGGGCTCGCGTATCGTATGGGCCGAAAGGCGTTGCGTCGCCCAGCTGGTCAATGCCGTCACAACTACGTGCTGATCGGTCCAGGTCACCAGCAAGCTGCCCGCGAACCGGCAGGTGCTGGACCGGCTCTCAAGCGCGAGAGCAGCCTCGTCCCCGGCTGGGTGGTGCTGCATGAACAGACCTTCGACAACCTTGGCGGCAGCGGCCAGGCTGGCCCGACCGAGCGGCAGGTAGTCGCAGACGTGTCAGGCAGCTTCGATGTCTGAGAGACGGAGTTCCGCCGTATCCCGCAAACCAGCAGCCGCGGCAGCTCGAGGACTACTGAAATCACGGACCATGTGCACTGGGCAGCACCGTGATGTTGGTTGCCACGGAAAGTTGCCGTGTATATCTATCGATCAGTCGCACGCAAGCGATAAAGCGTTGATCATGCGCATGAAAGCGATCGCCCAGACACGCGTGCACTACGACGACAGTGCGTGTGCACGTGAGGCTGCGGCGCGAGGACTTCAATGACCACAGGAGGATTTGTCGCCCTTACAGGGAGCAAGGGCTGGCGCTGCGCCGCATGCGGCCCAAGCGCAACAGGGCCGCAAGGCTGAGGCCAACCTCCACCAGACAGTGCAGCCAGATTTTTCCCAGCTACTGCTCCTTTTCACCGCCAAGCAGTTGTACGCCGATTGTTTGAGGGGTGGCAGGGTCGGAAAGGATCGCGTCCACCCGGTGTCTTGCCATCAAATGCTGTGCCTGCTCGGCATTGGTGGCCTCGAGCACCTGCCAGCCGTCGGTGAGCAGATGCCGACGCAGCGCTGCGGCGTTGGTTTCATCGTTGCAAACCAACAGCAGGGTGCGCTGCTCGGGGTTGGAGCGCTGTCCGAGCAGCGCCGCATCAACCCGACGTCCCTCGCGCAGCATGGTCTCCACCTCGGAGGCCGTCACCGCGGCGCTGAACCAATATCCCTGCATTTGGTCGCATCGGTTGGCGGCCAGCAGGATCGCCTGGCCTTCACTCTCGACACCTTCGGCAACCACCTTCATCTGCAGCCGGTGCGCCATGGTGATGATGGCCCGCGTGATCGACACATCTTCAGCCGGCGCAGCGACGTCCGGCACCAGAGAGCGGTCAATCTTCACCACGTCCACCGGCAGACGGCGTAGATAGCCCAGGCTTGAATAGCCCGTGCCGAAGTCGTCGAGCGAGACCTCGACGCCCAGCGCGCGCAGTGCCTGCAGGTGTTGCACCGCTTGATTGAAGTTGACGATCAGCGTGCTCTCGGTGACCTCGACACCGAAGAGTCGCGGGTTCAACCCGGCCGCGGCGAGCAGGTCTTCGATTCGCTGTGCCAGGTCATGCTGCAGCAACTGGCGCGCAGACAGGTTCACCGCCATGCGCAGGGGCGGCAGCCCGGCACGTTGCCAGGCCGCGGCCTGTTCTATCGCGCAACGCAATACCCAATCGCCGATGGCGACAATCAGACCGGACTCTTCTGCGATGGGGATGAAACGATCCGGGGCGATGGTGCCCAACGTGGGGTGATGCCAGCGTAGCAGGGCCTCGACGCCTACGATGCTTCCGTGTTTCAAGTCGATTTGCGGCTGGTAGTGCAGTTCTAACTGCTCGTCGCGCAGCGCATAGCGCAGCGCAGTCTCCAGCGTCAACCGTTCGGGATCGTCATCCTGTGCCGCGTCGGCATAGACGCAGAACTGATTGCGGCCCAGGCGCTGGGCCTGTTGCAGCGCGGCACTCGCGCGGCGCATCAATGGATCGACGCCGTCGCTGTCTTCTGGCGCCGTTGCGACGCCGATGCTGCAAGTCAGGTGGATTTCGTGGCCTTCGATCCTCAAGGGCTGGGCGATGGCCCCAAGCAGGGCCTGGGCCGTAGCAAATACCGAATCCGAAGGAGCGGGCATCACGATCACGAATTCATCGCTGCCCCTGCGCGCGACCAGGTCGACGTTGCGCACGGTCGAAACGATTCGCTGTGCCAATTCACGCAACGCCGCGTCGCCGATTTGGAGGCCGAGGCCATCGTTGACGCGCTTGAAGCGGTCGATTTCCAAGATCAGGACCGCCGTTTGGGCGCTGGTCTGCAAAGTGGCGACCAGGCTTTCATAGAGGCCCTGGCGGTTCGGAAGACCGGTCAGCTCGTCAAAGCGCAGCAGTTGCCGGATGCGGCGTTCGGCCGTACGGCGCTCCCGCAAGTCGTCCATGCAGACATGAGCGAATGTCTCGCCGTCACTCGTCACAAGGCTGACGGAGACAGAGACAGGTATCTCATGCCCCTCGTTGTGGCGAATGCTGGTCTCGAACCGCAGCGCACCCTGCTCGCACAACTGGCGCCAGCACTGAGGCCATGTCGTCCCCTCCATTTGGGTGTCGACGTCCGCCACGCGCAATCGCAGCACCTGTCGGCGATCAAGGCCCAGCAGTCGGCAGGCGGCTGCGTTGGCATCGTGAAATGCACTGTCGGGCCCCACCAGGAACAGCGCATCGTTGGCCTGTTCAACGGCATGGCGGGTCAGCAGCAATTGCCGCTGGGCATGCTCCCGTTCGCTGACGTCGAATGCGGAAGGGATCAGCCACACCACGCGTCCGTCAGGACCATACAGAGGCAGTAATGAGAAATCCATGACGAGTGTGTGAGCACCGTCCGTGACGACGCGCGCATCGAAGCGCGAGGCCTCCCCGCGCAGGGCGCTTGCCAATGCCCCCTTCAGACGTCGCCGGGACAGTTCGCACCCTTGCCACCATGGCGTGGTGTCGAAGCGCTGGCCGATCACCTGCTCAGGCGTGCAGCCGATGGCGCGCAGCGCCGCATGGTTGGCATACCGCAGAACACCCTCGCTGTCGAGGAGGCCCGCGAACACCGATGGCCCGAGCCGATCCAGCACGTCGTGGAGCGCGCGCTCGGCAGCGGGTGGGACGCGGCTGGCCGCAGACAGGGGCACGGCGTCGTCGCTGCCAAACATTTGCTGATCCGGGGCATGTTCCATTCGGGAAGTCTGCCCGGCAAACTGCATCGCCTGTGTGATCAGTTGCGGGCCTGAAGGACCAGATCAGATCGAGGGTTGCCGCCGGAATCAGCTCGCATGTCGGCGTTGTACGCATGAGGGGCTCCGGAGTGATGGGCTGGAGGTTCATGCTTGGCGCATCTGCGCGATGGCGCAACTGCCAGATCCGGCAGGGTCTGCAAGATCCTGAGATCAAGCGCCGGCACCCTGATTCGACCGTGTTCTTGTGCCCTGTACTTGCCCAAGTCGCGCACGAGCAAGCCTGTCGGCGAGCTGAGACAAGGCGCTTCGTCACAACGCGCTGACAGCAGCGTGTCGGGATGGCAGCGTTTCGCTGCGCTGAAGATCCGGCGCGTCAATGGCAGCGCGCGCATGAAGTCTGCACCCCGAGCTTCAGCCGTGCGCCGCCCCGGCTCGGTCCCTCCGCTGCTGGAGCAGTGACGGGGCCTGCGCCTGAATGCAACTGTCAGCGGTGGGCTGCTTCAGCCTGCGCAGCGCGCCCATTGCGCCGTCGACGCGAGTGCACGCACCGCCGGCGCCGCGCTGCTCGCCTGGATACCGAACAAACCCATGTCCCGCAGGGCGCCAAGCGATGCATTGATTTCGTCATCCGATTCCAATGCCGCCATTGACCACTGCGGAAATGCGCGCACTGCGATGAGGCGGTACTCCAGCACCACAAGCTGGCAATGTCTGGGATCGCGCCCGATGCGACCGAGCAGATGCTCCAGCGATGCCTCCTCCCCCTCGAGATACTGCATGAATGCGCCGCGGAGATGGCAGAGCGCGCCGGTGATCCCGAGCGAGGCGTTGTTCCTTCTGGAAGTGCGAAGAATGGCCGCGATGTCGTTGGGCGAAGGACTTTTCGAGATGCTGCGGTAGATGATGCGTGCCAGCATCTGGGCATTATCTTGCGGGGCGAATGGTCGATGCAAGATTCGACCTTATCGGTGTCGTCGCCTTCTCACCGCGCCTGCATCGCTCGATGAGGAAGGGGTCGCTGTCCTGCGAGCCCAGACTGCAATCCATCTCGTTTGATGAAATGGAAAATCGGCAAGCATTGCTCGATCACGGTGCGCGTGGGCAAGAAGCCCAGTGAGCTTTCGCAGGCCTCGCACGTGACGTTCTCGAAAAAACACGGCTTCCGCAATGGGTACAGCTGGACAGCTTCATGGAGGTCGTCCGGATGGCCTGTGATGTTGGCCGCTCGCTGGAATGCGCGCTCGCTCGGTGACTTCAGCGTGCGGCGGCCCTGCTTGGAAAGCTGCCGAGCACTTTCGAGAATGACTGGCTTTCGATCAGGCCAATCCCCGCTTCGCGCTCGCGCTGCACCGCCAAATGAAGCAAGCCAAGCATTGCAATCAGAAGCAGGACGAAAGCCAGCAGCCACAGCTCGCTGCGAGGCGGTCGCTGGCGGTTTCTTGGATCTTGCCTGTGCATGGAGTCCTCCTGACGAAGATTTGAAATCTTCCAGTGCCGCACAGTGGCTGCTGTCGGCCAGATTTGCGACGCGATGTACAGCGCCGTCCGACTTGCCTCACTTCATTGGGTTAGTTGCATGGGCGACAGTTCCAGCACAGCGGGGTCGCCCACCGCTGCGCACGCGGCTGAGTGAGCAGCGCTGCGCGCCACGGCCGCGGACGACCGAGGGCACTTCCCTTGCAGTGCCTCGGTCGCACGCTGCTGATTCGCCTCGAGGACGATGGAAAAAATCCAAATGGCTGAGGTGAAAGCCGGGACAGGGGATGTGACAGCGCTGCAGCGCCCTCGAGTTTGCGGTTCCGGAGACCTTGAAACTGGCGACTGCCATCCGTAAATTAGCCGGCGCGGGACGTGCATCAATGTCCCGATTGAAGAAAGGAGTGACCATGTCTTCTGGATCGGGCTCTTCCTTGCCCGCGAATGACCAATCGTCTTCCAAAGCCTCGCACCGGCGCGGTCCGGTCGTCTTGGGAGAAAGGCAGATCGAAGCGTATCTCGTGGCGCGCGAAGCGCTGCGGCGGGTGAAAGCGGCTGCGGCATCCATGCCGCTGGCGTCCTGCCAGCGCCCGGCTGGCCGCATGGCCTCAGGTGGGGGATAGCTCGGAGGCGACGGGTTGCCAGGTCGTAGACGCGGCGGCCAGAGATTCGATCGCGGCCTCCACGGCGCGGGCAGGCGCACCGAGGCTGCACGTCGCTCGTACATCAGTTCGCGCGCAACGGCTTGGACTGGTTGAAAGGCGTGCTTCGGTGTGCGAGACCGCAGTCGGCCCCAATCCGGTACACGAGAGTTCATGAGCGGCGCTGGGCCCCGGTCCTTGAAGAGCGGGGCAGTCAGTGGCACAGCTGGAAGTCACTGTTTCCCGGAACGGCGACCGGGGGCTCGTGCTCGCACCTCAGCCGGGCAGGCGAACGCACTGCGTCACTCCAGCAAACGATGCTGCACTGCGGCCCTTCCTTGCGGATTTCAAAGTAGCCGCTGCCCAGGATACGTCGGAAGTTCACCGACCAGCCAGAGGTACAACTCGACGCGCTCTGCATGGGTCAGGCTGGATCGGCCAAAGCCCTTTTCTTCCAACAACGCCAGCACCTCCCCGACAGTAGGCTGCACCTTCTTCCAGAGTTCCATCGAAGGACCGGACCATTTGGCCCCTTCCCCGGTCGCGAGCCATCTCGCATCGACTCGAAAATAATCGGCGATCGCGAACAGGTAAGTGGACTCGACGCCTTTGTTGCGGCCCGACAGCCAGTGCGTGATCGCCGGGCGGGTCACGCCGCAGTGACGGGCCAGGTCGGCTTGGCAACCACGGCCCTTTTCGGCAATGAGTTCCTGCAAGCGCTCGGAAAGCGTGCCGCTCATCGGATTGGACTTCCTGTCGCTCTCGACATCACTTGTGTTGCTGCTTTTCTGCCATGGAGCGAGCGGCGGCACGCTCCTCCTGCACGGCATGTTGAGAAAGCAGCTGGGCCTTGCCGCAAAAAGCGCAGCGATAGAGGCGTCGCGCAGGCAACAGGCGCATCCATGCCGTCCTCGGCACCCGCACGAGCAGCCCTATGTCGCAACGGCAAGCGGAAAATAGATGAGCCATGACAACGATAGACAGGCGCAGGTGGTTCAATTAGGTTGCCGGGTGCTACCAGGCGAAGCCCACTTGCACGCGCGTGGCTAGCCGAGTGGTTCCGCCGCCCACCGCTCCAGACACGCCCACACCGACGTTGAGCGCTTCGTTGATCTGATAGCCCCAGGAAACGCCCAATGCGTTTTCGCCTGCGTAGTTGCCTGCGGCGGCACCTGTCCACTGCTTGCCCGGCGCCAACGCCGGCATCTGCGGCATGGCCAGGGCAGCGGCCACTCCCCGGGCGGCGAACTGGCGTGCCGCGGTGGATGCGGCATCAACGGCCTGCTGCAGCTGAGATACGTTCGCGGCGTCGGTGGGCTGTGTGCCCGGCGCGACGTTGGTGACCTGACGAATGAGGCCCGTCGTGGAATCGCCCACTGACACCGTGTTGTCGCGTGTCGAGACCGACCCTTGCCCCAGTGCCACGGAATTTGTGCCGCTTGCCAACGTATTTGCACCCACGGCCACCGAGTTGTTGCCCGCCGCCACCGCATTGCTTCCGATGGCTGTGGTTGGATCGGCCAATGCACGTGCACCTGCACCAATCGCGACGGAGCCCTCGAAGCGCGCCTCTGCACCGGTACCCACGGCGGTCGTGCGGTCACCGACAGCCTGGGCTCCGTTGCCGATGGCCGTGGCGCCGTTGCCCTGAACGATGCTGCTCGTGCCGCAGCTCACGCTGCCGTTGCTGAAACTGCAAAGCCCGTTCTGGAAGGCCTGGTTCATGACCGCCTGGAGCGCTCGAACCTGCTGGTTTGAAAAACTGTTGGCGCTGCTCAAGGTGGCCTGATCGGCCTGCTGCATCTGTGCCACGTTCACCGCGTCTGTAGAGGCCTGCCCGGCGCGGACGTTGCTGACCGTGGTGCCGGCACCGCCATTGCCGTTGAGCGCCAGCGCTTGCCGTCCGAGGTGTACTGCGCAGCGTTCTGCGCCAGACCCAGCGCTGTCGTCGCAGTTCCTTGCGCGCCGTCGGCAGTATGTTGCGCAGCGGCGGCCGCAGACACCGCGACGTTGGCGGTGCCTTGCGCTGCAGCGGCAGCCGTGACCGCCGTGTTGGCGGTGCTCTGCGCGGCGCCTGCGGCAACGTGGGCCAAGTTCGCGCTGGTCTGGGCCGTGTCCGCAGCCGAAAGCGCCGAATCCGCCGTGCTTTGCGCCGCCCCGGCGGTGTGGTTCGCGGAATTGGCCGCGCCCAGGGCGGTGCCTGCCAGACTATGGGCAGCGTTGGCGGACTGCTGGGCCGCGTTGGCTCCGCTGTAGGCGGCCGACGCAAGCCCCATCGCGCCGTCGGCGGTGCTTTGGGCCGCGCCCGCGGAACTGGCTGCGGTGTTGGCCGTGCTCAGTGCCGTGTTGGCTGTCCCCTGTGCGGCGCCGGCGGCCGACTGGGCGGAGTCCGCGGTGTTTTGTGCAGCGCCTGCGGCGAGGTTGACTGTGTACGCATAGCTCATTGCAGCGTTGGCACTGGCCTGCGCATTGTCCGCGGACCTTTGTGCGCGAGTCGCACCGGTGTAAGCCGCCGAGGCCAGGCCCATGGCGCCATCGGCCGTGCTTTGCGACGTGCCAGCTGCGCTCAATGCCGAGTTCGCCGTGTTCTGTGCGCTGTCGGCTGAGCTCTGTGCAGCGCCCGCGCTCGACAGCGCGGCGTTGGCCGTGGACTGCGCCGCGCCAGCAGCGAGGTTGACCGTGTACGCATAGTTTATTGCGTTGTTCGCACTGACCTGGGCGTTGTCCGCGGCCATCTGTGCGCGAATGCCGCCGGTATAGGCCGCCGTGGCCAAGCCCGTGGCTCCGTCGGCTGTGCTCAGGGCAGTCTGCGCCGTCGTCTGGATCTGGTAGGCCTGCGCACCATTGATCGCATCCGTGCTGCCCTCGGCAATGTTCCCGGGGGCGACGTTGGTGACGGGTTGCGTGCCGTTGCCGGCGTATGCGGGACGACTGAGCACGAGCAGGGGCATCGCGGACATCACGCCGGCAAGCTTCAGCAAAGCGAGCAGGCGGGCGGGCGGACGTCGGTTTGGAGCCCTCGAGCTTGGCAGGAAAGTCACAGGCTTGTCTCCATTTGTAAAACAAAAGGAAACTTTATCTTTTGATGCATCTTTCACTAAAGCTCAGTGCATCTACCTGTGATTCCCGTCACACCATGCGCTTTTCGACGTATGAATTATGCGAAGGGGTCTCCGTCCGACGACGCGAGTCGGCTTCGGGAAGCCTGCCGTGCGCTGCCGCGCGACATGGCCGTTCGCGCGCTGCGAGCGTCACACGCGTTGAAGCAGGCTTGCCCCGTTCAGCCGCTGCGGCGCTGCGGCGTGTTCCCGTCAGCCATTTGTTGGCTCTCCAACCGGGCGCGGCGGCTTCGAGGTGCCGATCGCGACGACTGGAGCGGATGCGCCATCCTGGAGCGAGTGAGGGATGATGAAATCACCATGGGCTGACGTGGCAGCCACCAATTTGTAGCCACGGCCGTAGACCGGCAGCAGCTCAAATCCATTCTCTTTGCGCAACGCGAGACGTGTTCGCACCCGCGCGACGCAGACATCCAGAGCCCGGGACCGGCTGCTGTGCGTGGAGCCTTTCCACAATGAGCGCATGAGCAGATCACGCGAAACCACATGCCCCACATTGCCGAAGAGGGTGATGGCCAGATCGAACTGGAGCGGTTGGAGCTGGATTTCCAGACGCCTGTGAATCACGACGTGGCGGCCATCCATGACGAAGCGGTAGTCGCCCCAGGTCACCTCTCGCTCGGCGTCGCCGCGCTTTGCATGAAACCCCGATTGGTGCAGGAGTGCTTCGATCCTCCATTCAAGTTCGTCATCGCTCAGCGCCGCGAAACCAATCACGGTGGCACCGAAGAAATCGTCGCTGCGCGGCAGCGATCTCCATTGCAGCGCCTCCAGGCAGAGAAGGACGGGGACATCCTTTGCACGGCAGATGGCGGACACGCCCAACCACTCGGCATGACGGGTGACAGCCATGATCAGGACATCGCACGGATGATTGCGGGCCAACTGCTCGAGAAATTCGTTGGTGTCCCGGAACTCGCGCACCGATGGCCCGATCCGTCGGAGCCGCGAGCTCAGCTCATGTCTGCGACTTTCGCTGTGATCGACAAGTGCGGCCCTGATTGTCTTCAAGAGTCATCTCCCGTGTGCGTGAAAGACAGTTGCCCCGTTGCTGTCGGATCCATCTTTGGATTGCGCAGCGGGTTCCCTCTTGTGCGTGGCACTGCAGGCATCGTGGGGCGGGCGGCGTGGGATCAGACGAACGCCGGCGCGGCGGTGTGGAGGGTGTTCGGCGATCGGCGAGGATGGCTCGCTGCCACGCTCCGTGGAGCCTGCAACGCGTGGATCAGCTCCGCCGGCGGCAGCGGTCGACCATAGAACCAGCCTTGCATCAGGTGCACGCCGCGCTCTCGAAAGTATTTGACCTGCTCGTGGTTTTCGACACCTTCCACGATGATCTCCACACCCAGTTCCTTGGCCAATTCGATGACGGAGGGGACGATTCTCTCCCTCAACGTTCCCGTCCCTACGGTGTCGGTGAACTTCTTGTCCAGCTTGATCTTGTCGACCTTCAAGTCGCTGAGGTAAGACAGGTTGGCGTACCCCGTGCCGAAGTCATCGATGCAGATCTCGTGGCCACGGCCGCCCAACTCCACCATCACGGTCACTGCAGATTCAAGCTTTGCAGACGTGCGTTCCGTGAGTTCAAAAGCCAGTTGCGTGGGGGCAATGCCCTGCGCTTCGAAATGTAGCTGCAGCGACCGATGGAAGTTGTCGTCCACCATGTCTGCGGGAACGACGTTCACGCTGATCTTGAAGTTTGGGTGGCTGCGAAGAAAGGCGCCGAAGTCTTCAGAGACACGTTGAAGCGCCAGACGGGTTAACTCGCCAATCAGGTCGTTCGCCTCGGCGATCGGAATGAAGACCACTGGCGAGATGCTTTCCCCGCTGGGCAGCGTCCAGCGCATCAGCGCTTCGGCCGACACCATCTCGCCGGTCCGGTTGTCGACGATGGGCTGGTAATGCATGAACAGCTCCTGATTGCGAACGGCTTCGCGCAGCAGCGCATCAATGGTGTGCGTCTTGAATTGACGGGCGGACCATGAGGCAAAGCCGAGCGCCGTGCCGACGCCGGCGAGGAGTGCGGTGAAGACGAGCAGCATCAGGTTGCTCATCAGCACGGAAGCTCCATGTGCCTTCAGCACGTAGCACGTGATCTGCCCGGGCAAACAAGCGACCGACACCAGGTCGCCCCGAAGCCAACGTGTCGCACCGGAGACAAGCAGTGGTTGATCGATTCCCGGATCCGATCCGCGTACCACAAGTATGCTGTTGTTGGCTCTGTTCAGAAGAACCACACTCAGGGCGTAGTAACCGTGCTCCGCCGTCGCAGGCTGACTCTCCGGCGCAATCAGGAGTTCATAACCTCGTTCCTGGACCAGCGTGGATTTGACGCCGGGCGAGAGCGGCAGATCGACATTGCGCCATATCTGGCGGCCGGTCTCCGAGGTGAAGTCGGGGCTTTTCGAAGGCAGCGCGGAAGCGGCGGCGCCCAGATTCCCACTGCACCGTTGACCAGGGTGTTCTCCCTGGAAGATCACGTCACGAATGATTGCAGACCGAAAGGCGATCGACCGCAACGCAGCAAGATGCATCGGTGAGCATGCTGGAACGTCCAGCGCATGCAGCTCCTGGAACGCCGCATTCACCTCTGCGACCCGCTCGAGCGGTTTTGCAATCACCGTGGCTGCTGCACTGCGGATCTTGTTTTGCTCATGTGCAATCAGGAACCCGCCGACGGCAGCGAGCGCCACCAGCATGCCGAGGATCGACCAAAGGCTCGTCCTGTGCCGCCTGGACATCAGCTGCCCCATCACCGTCGCCTCGGGATGACTGTCGCGCCGCGAGATGGGCGATCCGACTGGATGAAAGTCCGCAAACCGCATCACGCCACTTTCATTCGGAAAAGAGCATGAACGATATTGCATTCATGTCTGCTCGGGTGCGTGTCAGAGGAAGCAAGGGGAAATATTCTCCGGGCGTGGCTTTTATCCGGCTTCAGGTGTGATCTGCATCACAACTGCGATCAGGAACATTCGCTGGGCGGCAGCGGGCGGTCAAAATCTGTGGGCGAATTTTTCGCGGCCGACAAATTGAGCACGGCGTCCGGCCAAGAAGCAATACGTCAGCGTTCAACGGTCGCACAAAAACGGGGCAGGTGTGAAACGACCTGCTCGTGGCGCGCCGCCCGATCACGGTGCGTCTGGCCAGGCAGAGACAAGTGCACCCTCACATACCTTTCCAACTGCGGCATTGACGCAAGGCCTGAGCTTGTTTGCTGTAAGTGCTGATCGAGAGGGACGTGAATTCAGTTCCATTGCCGGACATGCTCGATGTGAGACCGACAACACTTTGCTGGTGTCTCCCCGGTGCATCGACTTCAGGATTTCCGACCTCCTGAGCGCTGGAGCGTCTGGGCAGTCTCTGCGGCTGCATGCAGCGTGCAGCGTGCAGCGTGCAGCATGCTGCCGCATCGGACCGGGAATGTGTTGCTTTGGTCGTCAGAATCCCGGCCTCGAGACCCGCCACCTCCCGTGTGTTGCTGAGGGGTGTCCTCGGGGCAAGGAATGACGTCTGCGGCGGCGCATCGAGTTGCCACCCGACGTGGATGCAAGATCCTGTCGAGTGTTCGCCGGCTTGCTCGCCATCCGGTCCGTTTGCTTTGCGGCGCCCGTCAGGAGTCGACCTCTGATGTCGCATGGATCGGCGCTCCGCGCCGGGCCAAGCGGCCCAATCACTCGACGGGCAAGGGTCATCTGGGTAGCATGCTTTTGCCTGAGGCGCCGAAGCGACGTAACAGGGGCGTTGGCTGACGCGTCGTTCTGAGTTTGCCGACAGCATGTGGGGTTGCAACATCGCAAAGTATGCGCTGTCCGTTTGTAAGCCATTGGCGCAACCGACAGCGAGGGGCACGTCAGGGGGCGAGCTCCGCTCTTCTTGACGGAATGGGACCGATCAAATGCCTGAATCGACTTCGGACTGGGCGCTCCATGCTGCAGGAGCAAGGCTGCAACCTGCCCGCCAGCCGCTATCAACCGTTCCAGCAGTGGGGCGGCCAGCCGCTCGGGAAGATGTGCTCGCTTGGGTGGCGAGCGCCTGGACGGCGAGGCGACACACTGCCGATCCTTCCTTGGACGAGTTGGCAGACGCGGCAGTGCATGGCATGCGCAACTCGCTCTCCGCAGTCCTGCTGGGCACCGAGCTGCTGGGGCGGCGCGACTCAACCCAAGGTGTGCGGGAGATGCCCGGCGTGCTCGAACATATTGCAAATGCGGCCGCGCGCGCTGAAGAGCAAGCCGAGGAACTCGCCGATCTGGGTCGTCTGGCGGCAGGTCGCTCGATCGGTGCCGCGATGCGGCCATTTCCATTGCATTCGACTGTGGCGCAAATGCTCGCGGACGCGCTGGGAGGCCGGTGCGTCGGTGCCATCGAGCACGACCGTCTGGGCCAAGGCGACGCTCACGGCGATGTGGCGCGCATTGCGCAGTTCATTCGGCTCGCGCTCGAGGAGGTGGGTTCGATGCAAGCCGGGGCTTTGGGCCGCATTGTTGTCAGCGAAGTTGCGGGCATGCGCTTTCGTATCGCGGTGTATAGCGTCGCCTCGGTTTCCGGAGCATCGTCTGTGGAAGCATTACCGCAGTTGGCAAGCGCCAGCCGGCGTGCGCGGATACGGGGCATCGCGCAGGCGCACCGCGGCAGCGTCAGGTTTGGCCCGGCCTTGGCTGGCGCGGCGCCCTTTGTCGAGGGCTGGTTCCACGGACCGACCGTCTGAGTGCGGGCTCAACGCGCACAGGTCATCGCAGTGGCGACGATTTCGTGGGGACGCGTGCAACCATGGAAGCACCCGCGGGTAAAGCGCGGCACGGAGCATGTTACCAGCGGTGAAACGTCGTTCCGTTTTGTACGAGCCCTGTCTTCTTTTCGTTTGCCCCTGCACGATTTCACGATAGATTGAACCGCGTGCCTTCAGAAGCACGATGAGTGCCTCTTCATCGCCATTGACGCGCCGCGTTCCCTGAAGTTTGCGGCTTGGGAGCTTCGCGCCGCCCTTGCGAGAGCAAGTCATAGCCGAGCCCGAGGACGTACTTCGACTGGAGCGGGCGGTGGCTTGATCGATTTGCGTGCTCGTTCAGATTGCTGGCCAATCCCTGTCAGGGGTCCTCACTCAAGCAGGCCCCGTCGCCGAATCCACTCACAGCAAGCACCTTCATCGTGGGCGCGCTCTTGCATTTGGGGGGCGCCCGCACCAGCACCGTATGCAGGGATGACAAAGGGTGCTTCAGACGAGGTCTGCGCACGCTGCCTCATGGCAAGGAAGTCGGAGAGACGGGGAACGCTGCGCATGCGAACTGTGTTTGCGCGTGCTGATAACTACAACGTGTAGCTAAGAGCTCGATCTCGCTTGCGCCGTGTTGTCCCGCTGTCGGCGCGGGCACATTCTGCAATCGCATTTGACGTATTCACCTCGACGTCGCGCGTCCCTGGACAAGCAGCTCGATGTCGACGAGGGCGTGTGCAGCTCAGAGCGAAAAAACGCACTGAAGCGGAGCGCGTCCAGCGAGATGTGTGACAAGGAACACAGTTAGGCAGAGAAAGGCGCGCGCTTGCTACGGCAATCCGTAGTATTCAAATGTCTGAGATGTCGCTGCATCAACAGCGCGACCACTTCGTTCAGCACGATCTATGGACTGTTGCGGAGGGACCCGACGCTTCATTCGAGCGCACGAAACGGTCCGCCACTCCCCGGGAGTTCAAACAACGAGTTTCATGTAAGAAGGATCCGATGCTCACCCTCTCAAAGACTGAAGCGCCGTGTGCGCCGACGGCGGTAGTGTCTGCATGCCGCGACGTCCGGGCGTACGCCGGGCAAGACGTGCGCGGCGCGGCGCCCGTTGCGTTTGAGCGCTGGCCTGAACTGCGTGCTGCGGCACCCCGGGCCTGTGCCTATGTGTTCATCTCGAACCTGCCGCACCTCGCCCAGGCCTACGGGCAGGACTTCGCATCGGCTGCCAGCCTCGAGGTGCAGCGCAGGCTGTGCGCCCACTTCATCACGTCGGCGGCCCATGACATGGCCCGCTTGCGCGACGACTGCTTCCTGCTGTGGGCAAACGATGCCTTCGTGTGCGGCGCGAGCAACATCCGCGAGCTGCCGCAGGCCGTGCGCAGCGCCAGCCAGCCCATCGAGACGCTGCTCGCCGTGCTGGGCGCCGAGCCGGTGCGTGCGATGGGCATCGTGGCGCTGGTGCAGTTGCACGTCGACTGGATCGAGATGCGCGCGCCCGGGCAGCTCGGCACGTCGGAGATCGAGCTCGCGCTGTGGACCGCGCAACCGTTCCCTGACTCGCGCGAGAGCCGGGCCGATGGCTGGTGCCAGCGCTACCGCGCCGACATGGACGTCGCCCTGCGCGTGAGCGAAGCCCTGCGCACCGAGGCGCTCTCCTTCGCATGGCAACCGGTGGTGCACGCGGGCAGCAACCATGGCACGCTGTACCACGCGGGGCGCGTGCGTCTTCCGGCAAGCCGCAGCGAGCCGGCCCTGTTGGCGCAGGAGGTGTTCCTGCCCTGCCTGCAACGCCTGGGGCTGGCCCGCGCGTTCGATCGCATCGCGGTGCGCCAGGCGCTGGCGGCGCTGCGGCGGCAACCCGCCATGCACATCGGCGTGGGGATCTGCGCGCAAAGCGTCAGGCTCGATCACTGGTGGGCGTCATTGTGCGCGGCGCTCGACGAGGAGCCCTCGCTGGCTTCGCGGCTGGTGATCGAGATCGTTGGCAGCGCCACGCTGACCGAGCACGAGGCCGCGCGCGACTTCTGCGTGCAGATGCAACTGCGCGGTTGCCGCATCGGCTTGCGCGACATCGGCGGAGGCAACGATAACCTTGCTGCGTTGCAGTCCTGCGGGCCCGACATCGTGAAGCTCGACGCCTCGCTGCTGCGCCGCGCGCGCGGTGGCGCCTTTGGCGTCGAGTGCCTGCGCGGCATGATCTCCCTGTGCACGCACGTCGCGACCCAAGTGGTGGTGGACGGCATCGAGCGTGAAGAAGACATGCACATCGCTTCACGCGTGGGCGCGCAGTGGCTGCAAGGCTACGGCGTGCGGGCCACCGAAGCAGCAGGGGCAAGGGCCACCGCCGACGCCGACGCACACGACGGCAGCTCCGGTGCCACTTCCGGTGCCGCTTGCGTGGATCCCCTGGCGGGGTGCCTGTGAAACTTTCGCCCGATTTCGAACTGCGACTGCCCCGCCTTAGCAAGGACCTGAACCAATTGCAACGCTCGGTCCAGGAACTGCTCGCCACCTTCGAGCAGCCGCGGGTAGACAGGCGCGCGCGCAACCCCGTCGAAGCCGCGCAGTACGCGATGCTTGAAGCGGCACTGCGCACACCGGAAGCCAAGCTGGTCGCGCTGCTCGATAGGGTTAGTGATGGCAGCTCGTGCTGCCCACAGCCAGTGGACTCCGTGCGCGCGGCCTGTAGAGCGCGGGCAGTGCCCCCGACGAGCCTCTCGCCCATCGCGTGAGTCGGCGTTGACCTTATCGATGGCACCGCGTGTCCTTCAGCCATGTACCTGAATCCTATTTTCGCGAGCGTTCCTCAGGAAGAGCGCGAGGCCCTGGTGCGCAGCAGCGAACTGCGCTCCTACCGACGCAACGAAGTGGTGCTCGCTGCACGAAGTTCGACGGACTGCATCTACTGCGTTTCCAGCGGGCTCCTGCGCGTGGTGGGTCATGGTGGCGGCCGTGCGCAACCCATTGATGTCACGACAGACTTCATCCGCCAGGACGAGTTCTTCATCGGACCGTCGCTGGCTGAAGACACTGTCCAGTCTCGGCAGACGCTGGTGGCGGCCTTGCCTTCGTCCGTGCACTTGATTCCCATCGCGGCGTTTCGCAGGCTGTGCGAGCTGTACCCTGATGTGGCCACCGGCCTGCTGGACCTCGCCATCAAGCGCATGGCCCTCATGCGCAACCAGTTGCGGCGCATGTCGGCGCTGTCCACCGGAGACGTGGTGAGTCGCGTCTTGCATAAGCTTACCGTGCTGGCGCCAGCGAGCACGGGGGCCTTCGACAAGCGCATCTCCCAATCGGTGATCGCCTCGTATGCGGGGCTCTCGCGAGAGGTGGTCAACAAGACCATGCGAGACATGGAGCAGCGTGGCCTCGTGCGGCGCGACGACCAAGGCGTGCACGTGCCTGCGGAATTCGCTTCCACCGACTTCGGCAGCCTGCTTCCCGTCGAACGCAGCCTGGCACAGGTCGCGCCGAACCAGCTCGATCCAGTCTACCTCCGTCGCGCCCTGCCGCCGGCGGCGAACTCACGCGGACGCAAGCTCTAGCGCGCATCTGACAGAGCGCCGGCAACTCTCATTTCCAGCTACGCAAGGCATCGATGTCCATCTCCAACCGCGACCCGATCCATGCACTGTCTATGCGCGGCACCACAACGCCTCTTAGCACAGCACGCGGCGAGTTGGCCCGGCGCTGGCGTCCCGACGACGAGTACCCGGTCGATGGGATGGCGAGCGCGACCGCGCACGGCCCGCCCCGCACGACGGCGCCCACGCTGGCGCTGCAGTTCATCGAAGCCGCACAGCAGGATCTGGCGCGCTTGATGCGGCTGATCGCCGAGGGCAACTCGGCCGCGGCGACGCGTGTCGCATGGTGCATTGTGGAGAAGGGCCGCGCGGTTCTCGAGTTCGGCGCACAGTCATCCCCGCGCGCCGAGTCTTTACCGAATGGAGAGGATGGAGCGGAACCAGGAGCAGGAGAAGCGGCCCCGAGGCTGTCGCGTCGCGAACTCGATGTGCTGCGCATGATCTCGCAGGGCCTGAGCAACCGGCAGATTGCCGAGTCGAGTCATCGCTCGCTGCACACGGTGGATGCGCATGTGAAGAACATCTATCGCAAGCTGGCAGTGAAGTCGAGGGCACGGGCGGTGCGCGATGCGATGCAAAAGGGCTTGATCGATCTGAGTGCGCGGGAATAGCCGCTGGCATGGCGGAATCGACGCATGCGACAGCCAAAACCCCCTGTTCCAGTGATTGCCGCCAGCGGCGCTGTCTTCCATCATCGCGTTGTGAACCTGCATCCCTCGCTTGCCCGTCTGCCGTCGCTGGAACGCCTGGCGTTCCGGGAGCTTTGCGAATTGCGTGCCTACGCGCGCAACGAAACCATCCTGGCGCCGAACGAATGGACGTGTGCGTTCTATTGTGTGGAAAGCGGCTTGGTGCGGGTGGTGGTCGAGGGGCGCGAGGGTGCTCAGGAGGAGGCCGGCGTCACCACCGATTTCATTCGTCGTCACGACTTCTACCTGGGGGGCTCGCTCAGCGAGCCGCAGTATCGCGCAGCTCACAGGTTGGTCGCCGTGCTTCCCTCCACCCTTTATCTTGTGCCGGTATCAGCGATGCGAACGTTGTGCGCGCGGCATCAAAACATAGCGTTGGAACTGGTCGAGGGGGTGTCCGCACGGATGAATGTGCTGCGTCGGCAGCTCCAGCGCGTCTCCTCGTTGTCGTCCGAAGAGATGGTGGGGCGCGTGCTTTACAAGATGACGCAGATCGCGCCCGCAGGCCACGAGGTCTACGACAAGCGTGTCACGCAGGGCGTCATCGCGTCGTACGCGGGTCTGTCTCGCGAGGTTGTCAATCGCACGATGCGAGAGATGGAACGGCGCGGCGTGCTGCTGCGTGATGCGCAGGGGGTGCATGTTTCTCAGGACTTTGCGGGAACCGACTTCGGCGCGCTGCCTCCCGAAGTTTGACAGCGCCGGCTGCGATGCCCGGCCAACACATGTGTTGCCGAATCGTCGTCGCTTCAGCGCGACAAGCTGTGTAGCAGGTTGGGCTGTGGCCCCCGCGTTTTGAATCAACGGCTTGGGCGCTGCAGCCATGCGTCAGGACGACCGCTCGTCAACCGGTCGCCGTAGACCTGTGCCGGGAGGCTGGCGTAAGGGCTACGAACTGCACCTCGTGCGCTGGATCTTGGACGATCCAACGGGAGCCGACGCCGCCGCGCAGTCGGGGCGGCGGTCAGCCGGCTTCAGGTAGGGGCGGTTCGACCGCCCATGGTGCAATCGGCAGGAGACACAAAGGGGCGGTGCAAGGTCAGTGGACCGGCCGGCGTGCCTGGGCGTCGCCGGCACGTCTCCGCTGCGCGAGCATTTGATCTCGCCGGCAGCGGCAGCGCGCGGGGACGAAAATGCCCCACCTATGGAACTCCGGTCGCTTCGCTATTTCATCGCCGTGCTGGAAGCAGGCAGTCTTTCGCGCGCCGCAGGTGCGTTGTATGTGGCGCAACCCGCGCTGACTGCGCAGATCAAGAAGCTCGAGGGAGAGCTTGGCACGCCGCTGTTCGAGCGTTCGCACGTCGGTGTCACGCCCACGGCGGCGGGGCTACAGTTTTACCAGGACGCACGCAAGCTGCTGTCGGATGCCAGCGCGATGCGCGAGCGGCTGCAGCGCGGGCCAGGCGGGCTCGAAGGCTCCGTCACCGTGGCGGTGCCGTTCCTTTTGGCATCACTGCTGCTGGGGCCCGTGCTGGCGCGGCTGAAGCAGTCGCATCCGCGCATCCGCGTGTTCGTCATCGATGACCTGAGCCTGATGGTGCGCAAGGCCATGGTCGAGCGTCGCGCGGACATCGGCATCCTGGTGGACAGCGAGGACGTGAATGGGCTCGACGTGAAGGCGTTCGTGCGAGAAGCGATGTTCGTGTGCGGCCACGACGCCGGAGGCGAGGTCGCGGCCATGACTGCGCAGCCTGTCGCCGGCGCGTCGAAGCGGAGCAAGGCGCGCAACGCGCACAGGGCTGCCCCTGTGGCGCGGCCGGAGATTCCCTTCGCCCGTGCGGCGGGCTTGCCGCTGGTGCTCCAATCGCGCCGCTTCAACATCCGTGCGCAGGTGGAGCGCGCCGCGATGGATCTGGGCTTGGAACTCAACATCGCACACGAGCACGACTCCGCACGCGTGATCCGTTCGCTGTACCTCGCGGGCGCAGGGTTCACTTTTTCACCCGCATGTGCCATCGGCGACGCGCCGCCAAGAGGCAAGCAATGGCTCGTAGCGCGCGTGGTGCAGCCCGAGCTGGCACGCAATTATTTCCTTGCGACCGCGTCCGCGCGCAAGCTGGACGACGCGACGCAGGCAGTGATGGACGTCTTGGTGGACGAAACGCGCCGCCTGATCGCGTCCGGTCGATGGGAGGCGGAATTGCTCTTGCGGGATGAAGCGCTGCCCAAAACCCGCGGCAGGCCATAGGGCAGGGTGCCGGGGCTCGCGCAGGCTATCAATTGTTTTGATGCCCGTGCATCAGCAATCCGTATTTGTTGTTGTGCGCCCTGTGCTGCCAAAGTCGTCTCCATCCCGTGCCATGGCGCCGGACATCAGGAGACAACTTGCAAACCACATCCCCCGCGATCGCCAACGTCGGCGAGCTCGCATCGCGTGCCGCGCGCATCCACGCGAAGCGCTTGGCCGTCACGAGCGCGTCGCGCTCGGTCACCTACGAAGAACTCGAGCAGCGCTCCAACCGCCTGGCCAACGCGCTGTGCGGCCTGGGCCTGCAGCGCGGCGACCGTGTGGGCGTGTACCTGCCCAACTGCGTCGAGATCGTCGAGCTGGAGCTGGCCTGCTACAAGGCCGCGCTGGTGAAGGCGCCCATCAACGCGCGGCTCGCGCCGCTTGAGGTGGCCGAGGTCGTCGCCAACAGCGAGGCGGCGCTGATCGTCACCACCGCCGAACGCGCGGAGAGCTTTCTGTCGCACCTCAAGGCTGCGCCGCGCCTGCTGCTGCTCGATGCCGTTGAAGACTCGCCCACGTCGTACGAAGGCGCGCTTGCGCACGCCAGCGACCGTTTTCTGCCGGCGCGGGTACAAGCGGATGACCTTGCAGTGCTGCACTACACCTCAGGCTCCAGCGGCGTGCTCAAGGCTGCGATGCAGACCTTCGGCAACCGCCTTGCGCAACTGCGCAAGTTCCTGATGCGCGCCGACAACCTGCAGCCTGGCGATCTCCTGGGCCTGGTGGGCCCGATCACGCACGCCTCGGGCATGCAGTTGGTGCCGGCGCTGTGCAGTGGCGCCACGATCCGACTTTTCAGCGGCTTCGATCCAGGCCGGTTCATTGCCGAGATGAAGCGCGAGCGCGTGACGCACACCTTCATGGTGCCCACGATGATCAACATGCTGCTGGCTGAGGTGCAGGGCCGCTACCGCCCGCTGCCCGACTTGCGGCGCCTGGGTTATGGCGCCGCGCCGATGGCGCCTGCGCGCATCATGCAGGCAATGGACGTGTTCGGCCCGGTGCTCTCGCAGGGCTACGGCGCAGGCGAAACGACCTCGGGCGTGTGCGGCCTCAGCGTGGAAGACCACCTGTTCGCACGCGCCGCGATGCCCGAGCGGCTGGCCTCCTGTGGCAGGCCGTTTCTGGAGTCGGTGATGGAGATCGTGGACGACGAAGGACTCCCGGTGGCCGGGGGCGCGATCGGCGAGATCGTGGTCGGCGGACCCGACATCTTCGCGGGCTACTGGCGCGCACCCGAGCTTACGGCTGAGGTGCTGAAGAATGGCCGTTACCACACGGGCGACCTCGCGCGCGCTGACGACGAGGGCTACATCTACATCGTCGACCGAAAGAAGGACATGGTCATCAGCGGCGGCTTCAACGTGTACCCCTCGGAGGTGGAGGCGGTGCTGTACCAGCACTCTGCCGTTGACGAGGCCTGCGTGTTCAGCGTACCTGACGACAAGTGGGGCGAGGCTGTGGCCGCGCACATCGTCTTGAAGCCCGGCGTTGTCGCGGACGCGGCCGCGCTCGACGCCTTCTGCGCGCAGCGGCTTGCGGGCTTCAAGCGGCCGCGCCGCATCGAGTTCGTCGAGTCGCTGCAGAAGAACGCCAACGGAAAGATCGCGCGCAAGGTCATCCAGTCGCCGTATTGGGCAGGCCACGATCGCCGCGTCAACTGAGGAGACGTACCGCCATGACCACGCAAGCCATTGCCTCCAAGTTCTCGGACGACACCACTGCCAGCGCCACCACGGCTTCCAGCGTGCGCGCGCCGCTGTTCGACGGGCCGTTCGAAGGCTCGGAACGCGCAGCCGAGCTGATCGCGCGCATCGCTGACTTCCTGCACGGCGAGTTGGCCGCGCTTGTGCGAGAGGAAGGGATTGACCACGAACACAGTCCCGACAAGCCAACGCTTCAGCGCGTGTGGCGCCGCTCGCACGAACTGGGCTTCTACGGCATGACGTTGCCCACAGCCATGGGCGGCCTGGGGCTCTCGCTGCTCGATCATGTGTTGATCAAGGAATCGATCTACGCGAGCGGGTCGCCCCTCGCGCCGCACGTGTTCGGCGAACTCAGCGGCCCACCGCGGGTGGGGGCGCTGGCGCGCCACGCTACGCCGATGCAGCTTGCCAAATTCATCGTGCCGGTAGCGCAGGCCGAAAAGGCCATCTGCTTCGCCCTCACCGAGGCCGAGGCCGGCTCCGACCCCGGCGCGCTGCAGACGCAAGCGCGCCTGGACGGCGACACCTACATTCTCAACGGGCGCAAGCGCTTCATCTCGGGCTCGCCCTTTGCGGACTACGCGGTGTTGATGGCGTCTACCTCCGACAGCCCCGATCGCCGCCAGATCTCGGCCTTCTTCGTGGACCTGCGCCAAAGCGGCGTCGAGGTGGTCTCGGGCTACAAGACCATGGCAGGCCAGTCCACCACGGGCGACATCTTGTTGAACGACTGCCGTGTGCCCGCGGCCAACCTCATCGGCGAGCCAGGCCGAGGGCTGGCGCTGGCGCTGGGGCGCATCACTGTCAACCGTCTGCTGCATTGCCCCGCCATGGTGGGCTTGGCCACCGTGGCGTTGAAGGATGCCCGCGACTACGCGCGCAAGCGGCGCCAGTTCGGCCAGCCGATTGCGGGGTTCCAGGCCATCCAGCATTCGCTCGCCGACATGGCCACGCAGCTCGCGGCGGCGCGCGCGTTGATGATCTCGACCGCGCGCCAGCTGGATGCGGGCGGCGACGCGCGCGCGGACGCCTCGATGGCCAAGCTGTTCTGTTCGGAGTCAGCGTTCCGCATCGCCGATGCGGCGGTGCAGATCCACGGCGGCGAGGGCATCGTGCAGGGTCGCCGCGTGGAGTTCCTGTTTCGCATGCTGCGGATGTACCGCGTGCTCACCGGCACCAGCGAGATCCAGAAGAACATCATCGCACGCGAGTTGCTTGGCGAAGCGCCTCAAGCGGGCGCCTGAAAAACAGAGCTACATAAGAGATCCGGAGACAAGTGAAATGAACAACGACTTCGACGCGTCGCGTCGCGTGCTGTGCCGCGCCTTGGCTGCGGCGCCACTGCTGCCATTCGCGCGCGTTGCGCGGGCAGCCGACCCTTGGCCCAGCCGTCCCATCAAATGGGTCGTACCTTACTTGGCTGGCACTGGGCCCGACACCGGGGCACGCATCCTCGCCGAGGCCGCTGGCCGCCTGCTCGGACAGGCGATCATCATCGAGAACAAGGGCGGCGCTGCCGGCAACATTGGCGCGCGCCAGGTGGCCCGAGCCGCGCCGGATGGGTACACCTGGATCTACTCCGCGGCGCCCATGGCCGCGAACGTGCTGATGTACCGCAGCCCCGGGTACGACGTGATGAAGGACTTTCGTCATTTGATGCGGCTCACGACGTCAGACGTGCTGCTCGTTGTCAGCCCCGCATCGGGTATCGGGACGCTGCAGGAGCTCGTCGAAAAAGCGCGCGCCAACCCCGGCAAGCTTGATTACGCGTCGGGCGGGGTGGGCACACCCTCGCACCTCGGCGTCGAGCTGTTCCTCCATGCTGCTGGCATCAGCGCAACGCATGTGCCGTACAAGGGAGCGTCGGAACTGGTGAACGCCGTGCTCGGCGGGCAGGTGAGCTTCGGCATGCCGATTTTCGCAGTGGCGTACCCCCACGTGAAGGCCGGCAAGCTCAAGGCCTTGGGCGTGGCGGCCACTCGACGCAATGCCAACTTGCTGGACGTGCCCACGCTGGCCGAGCAGGGATTGCAGGGCGTGGAGTTGACTTCATGGGGCGGGCTTTCCCTGCCCGCAGGCACACCCGATCCTATCGCCGCGCGCATCTATGAGGTCTTTAGCCGGATGGTGAAAGATCCGCAGGTGATCGCGGCCATGACTGAGCTTGGCAGCCAGGTCACGCCTTCGACCCCGGAGGGCTATCTGCAGGTGATACGGCACGAGATCGAACTGACCCGGCAGATGATGAAGAGCGCCAGGATCACGCCGCTCTGAAGAGTGCCCTGAAGGCGCCCTGCCATCTGGCGATCCGCACCAGAATTCGGCTCTGGAGCCAATTTGCGTTGTCCGTGGGCCTCTGCGTTCCTTAGTTGATCGCGCCGAGCGCGGAATGAGAGATTGCCCGCGGATCGCTCCTGGCAGTGGAGTCCATCGGCGTCAGGCCGTGAGCGTGATCGCGGCATCGTTGGACGGGCAACGGTACGCGGGCACGAGCGGGACCTGTTTGGCGACCGTGCAACGAATTGGCTGCAATGACTTGTGATTGAGTGTCGCGCTGCGAGCTGCTGCATCGTTGCGGACGGGGACGCCGCCAGGCTTGACTCTGGCGCGAGCACGGTGTTCAAGCCGCGAGGCGCAACGCCTTGATCAGTCCGGCGACGTTGCCCACCTGCAGTTTGTCGTAGATGGCCTGAATGTGGTTGCGCACGGTGGCCGGCGAGCGGCTCAGGATGGCGGCGATGTCCTTGTGCGTGTCGCCGCGTGCCAGCAGTTCGGCCACGGTGCGCTCGCGCGGCGTGAGGCCGTCGGCGGCGCAGCGCTTGCGTACGCCCAGGAACAAAAGACGCTGCTCCAGCCGCGACGACACCGCGATATGCCGCCCTAAAAAGGCGGACTGCACCGTCATGAAGTGCTCCAGCAGCGAGGTCGGCAGCCTTTGACGCGGCCAGTCCTCGAACTCTTCCTGCATCAGCGCCACGAAGCTCACGTCGCAGTGGTAAATGGCGCCCTTCAGGTCCGCAATGGCCGAGCCCCGCGGCTGCAGGGCAGCGGCGGGCGATTGCGTTCGGTCCAGATGCATCACGCGGTTGAGCGCAAGCGCTTGCATCATGTGCGGCGACAGGCTCGCCAGCAGGCTCACTTCCTCTGGCTTGCAGTGCGCGTCGGGGTCGGCGCGAAACAGCGAGAACCAGTGCATGAAGTTCGACTGCGGGTTGCTGTCCATCGTGATGAAGATGTTGTTCTGGTCGTAGCGCCGCACATAGTCCAAGAACGGCGCATACCGGGGCCCGCTCCACCAGCTTGCCGAGTTGAAGCCCTGGGTGCCCTGTCCCTTGCCGAAAAAGCTCGCGGCCGCGGAGTCGAGGTGCTTGAAGTCGTCGTACTCCCGCATCATGTCGGGCGTCTTGCGGTAGAGGTGCAGCGTGTGAACGTCGATGCCCTCTTCGGCGGTTGTGGCCGTGCCCCACATCGAGGCGTCGAAGGGCAGAACCGGCTTGACGAGTTCGAGCGCGGCGTCCTGAAACGCCTGCATTGGCAGTTCGTGCGAGAGCCGGTACAGCTGCAGCAGGAGGGTGCCGATGTCGTGCGACGCTGGTGGGGTCATGGGCCCAGTCTTGCCGCGCCCGCGGGATAACGCATCCCCTGTTTCCGTGATTCGCAAGGGCCGACTTTGTGCTCCGCCCTGGAAAACCCTGGCACCCACCGGACCGTTTCAAGAATGGTGCATTTGCATCATTTCATTTCCGTAAGTGACCGCTAAGGTTCACAAAACGCCGGGAGGTCCGGAGTTTTTCAACCTTTGGACAAGCCCAAGATGCCCTCATCGACCTTGAAGATTCCCCATGTCCTGTCCATCGTGACGCTGGCGTTGCTGGCCGCCTGTGGAGGTGGAGGCGGAGGCGGCGGGGCTTCCTACTTTCCGGTCGGCGCCGCGCCCGCGCCCTCGCCAACCCCGGCACCGGCGCCAGAGCCCGGCCCTGCCGCAGCCGTCACGTCGATCGACGGCACGGTCGCCACGGGCGCCGCGCTCGCCGGCGCCGAGGTGCGCATTCTCGACAGGAACGGCGCCGACAGCTGCACCGTGACCCCGCTGGTGGCCGACGACAAGGGTGCCTTCACGTGCGAGCTGAAGAGCACCGCGGCCGTGCCGCTCGTGCTGGTGGCCACCGACCCCTCGGGCCTGCGCAACCCCATGGTCAGCCTGGTGACCACACTGCCGGCGGCGGGCAGCAACGCCACGGCCAACATCAGCCCGCTGACCACCGCCATCGCCGCGCAGTTGGCACCCAACAAGGACCCGCTGGCCCTGGTGAACGACCCGGCCGCGCTGGCAGCGGTGGACGCCGGCGTCCTGCAGGCGGTGCGCGCCAACGTCGCCAAGCAACTCGCCGACGTGCTCGCCAGCGTCGGGCTCGACCCGGCCACCTTCGACCCCATCTCCACCCCCTTTGTCGGCGGCTCCAACACGGGCGCCGACAGGATGCTCGACCAGGTGCGCGTGACCTTCGAGAACGGCTCGCCGGTGCTGTCGAACACACTCAACCCCGATGCGCCGTCGGTGCCGCTGGCCGATGCCACCACCACCGCGCCCGCGACCGTGGCAGCCTCGACCGCCGGCGATTTCTCGGTGACCGAGCTCGACTTTCTGCAGACCGGCTTCACGGCCTGCTTTGCCGTGGCCTCGGCACCGCGCAGTTCGTCGCCCGCATGCGACGGCTTGGTGGTCGACGATGCCCCGGGCCAGCAGACCGGCAGCGCAAGCTACCTGCACAGCGGCCTCGATGCCGCCGCCTCCTTCGGCGGCCTGATCGCCTCGCCCGACATGGACGGCGCGCGATTCAACCGCCCCGAGCTGCTGCGCTACACCAAGCAGCAGGACAGCCGCGACGAAGCCGTCGTGAACCTGCGCTTCACCGACAAGAACGGCGTGCCGGACAACCGCATCCTGGTGGTGAAGAAGTTCGCCAACACCGCCACCACCGCGCGCAACACGAACTGGTGGCTGTACGGAAACCACCGCGCGGTGAACGCCTATGTGCGCGCCTCCATACGGCGCCAGGAGCAACTTCTGCCCGCGGCCTTCCAGGAGCAGTACGCCACGGGACCGTCGCGCTTCCAGAGCGGACTGGAAATCTACGTCGCCCGCCCCGGCTACGGACCGAGCCTGCCCAACCTGCGCTATGCGCGCGTGAAGGGCCCGGGCCTGCCCGATGCGGGCCTGGTGCTAGCCGACCCCGGGGAACTGCCGCAAAGCTGGCTGTCGATCCTGAACACTTCGGGAACGATCCCGGCCGGCCCGCAGCAGTTCGTCGCCAACTCCATCAACCTCTTCAACCTGCAGCGCAGCCGCGACATCACGGGCCCCGACGCCTTCGCGCTGCGGCCGAATCCGTCGATCGCGCAAGCCACGCCCGCTTACACCAACTGGGCGCACCCGGCCATGTATGGCGAGCCGCCCAGCGCCAACTGGAAGTTCGACCTGAGCAAGGTGCCGGGCTGGTCGCGCTACGAGTTCGAGCTGTTCACTGCTGTAGACGCCGACCCGGCCACGCCGACCACGCTGACCCCCGCGCTGAGCTTCTCGCTGCGCATGGTGACCCCCGTGGTGCCCGCCGCCCATGCGGCCACGCAGCAATGGCACACCATTCCCCAGAGCACCCAGGCGCTGGCGAGCAACGGTGCGCCGGAGGCCACCACCTTGACGCTCGAATGGCTCGTGAACCCGTACGCGGAGCGCATCGAATCGGTCAACGTGTACAGCAACGACGGCACGCGCGCCGTCAACTCTGCCTCGACCTCGGTGCCCAAGGGCGCGAGCAGCCGGTCGGTGGTGGCGGTGGGCGGCAGCTTTGCGGCACTGACCACGTCGCAGTACGTGTCGCGCACGCTGCAGTGGCGCTACAAGATGCTCGACGGCTCGTACAAGGACCAGACGGAAGGCTTCAACTGACAGGGCTGTCACGGGCCAGCGGGAGCGTGCGGTTCACGAGCCGGCGCGTGGTGTGGTCGCCTGTGTTTGACAGCAAGAGCAAGCGTCTGGCTCAGCGACCCCGCAACCAGTCCTTCAAGCTGTACGTCGTGCGTTCGACGGGGTCCGGTGCAAGCAGTCAGCAGGGCGGTGAGCGAGACGGGCGGTGGTCGACGACGCCGCGGTGGGACTGGCCGCATCTCATGGGGGCCCCTGGTTTTGCCGGACCAGCCTTGCGCTCTGGGCTCTGGGCTCTGGGCTCTGGGCGCTGATGCGGCGCTGAACAGTTGGCACCCTAGCGCCCGAGCCGTGCCTCACGTGCGCAGAGCTGCCCTTCCCTGGAAAGAGCGAGCGCTTGCCCTGCCGGGGCGAAGCCCCCTTGCTGCCGCGCCAACTAGGGTCGGCATTTTCATGAAGATCTTTTGGTTCGTGCGATGTGCAGTCAGCGCGAAGGCAGGTTCGCCGTGTGCAACGCACGCATGCGCAGCGCGAGCAACCGTGTCCCGCAGTCATTGGCCGGGTTGCAGTTCCTCGTACCAGCGCTTGTAGGACGTATGGGTCACCATGTGCCTGTTGAGGTCCGGGGCTCCGTCGGTCCACCATACCGGGCCGCGCTCGCCCAGCGCGCGCTTGGCGGCGTCGACCGCCGCACGTGCCGCTTTCAGCGCCACAATGTCACCCGATTTCAACGCAAGTCCCACCTGGCGCCGAGCTGCCATCAACTTGGCAATCCAGGCTTCTCGGGCGTGTTCGCTCAGATTCGGATCGCTCGTCCGCCACAGCCGGCCATTCACGACGAAATACCGTCCGTCGGGGGTAACTGGATGGTTTTTTGCTCTTGTCACGCGAGGCGAAGGACGGTCAAGGCGAAGACGCGCGGCCCATGACCGCTTCGATCGCGCGAAGAAGCGCGTCAGGCTGCACCGGCTTGACGAGATGCGCGTCGAACCCTGCAGCACGTGTGCGCTCCTGGTCCCGGCCCGCCCCCCAACCCGTCAGCGCCATGATGGCCATTCGCTCAGGCGGATGGCGCGCTCGCAGGGCCTGTGCCACCGCATACCCGTCCATGCCCGGAAGGCCGAGATCCAGCAGCACGATCTCCGGCCGGTGCTGCTCAGCGAGCTTCAGGGCCTGCAAGCCTTCGCTGGCCGCCTCCACCTCGACGCCCACGCCTTGCAGGAATGCGACCAGCCCCTCACGACCGTCTTCGTTGTCCTCCACGACCAGAACTCGTGCGCCTTGCAGCGGTGCCCCACGGCCTCCGGGCCGAGCCCGATCGGCACTGCCGCCTGCGCCGTTCATGTCGTCCGTAGTGTCCGTGACCCTCGCCAGTTCAGGCGCAGTCCTTTCCACTGATAGCGGCGAAGGATCTGCCAGGGGCAGCTCCAACCTGAAAGTGCTTCCCTGGTCCACACCCGGACTGCTCACCTGGGCGGTGCCGCCATGCAGTTCCATCAGCTTGCGCACCAACGACAGTCCGAGCCCAAGACCACCTTGTGCATGCGCTTTGGTGTGCGGCAACTGCGTGAACATGTCGAACACCCTGCTCGCGTCGCTTAACGACATCCCATAGCCTGAATCGGTCACCGAGACGACAGCCTGATGCCCCCTTGTGTACGCCTCGACGACGATGCTGCCGCCTACAGGGGTGTACTTCGCGGCATTGGTGAGGAGATTGCCGATCACCTGGACCATTCTGGCCGGATCCGCGTAGACGTCCATGCCAGGCGCCACGCGCATTTCGACCCGATGGCCCTGCCGTTCCAGCAGCACCTGCGCGGTTTCGAGCGCATTCGACACCAGCATGTCCAGCGGGACGATCTGGCGTCGCAGTTCGATCACGCCGCGGCTGATCCGCGAGATGTCCAGCAGATCGTCAATGAGTCGGGCCATGAGGCTCGCCTGGCGATCGATCATCGCGAGCTTCGATGCGACCACGTCGTCGTTTGCGCGACGACTCGCGATGGCTACGGCGTACTTGATCGGGGCAAGGGGGTTGCGCAGCTCATGGGCCAAGGTCGCGATGAACTCGTCCTTCCTTGCGTCCTGGTCCCTGAGGAGGGCGGCGTCTCGCGTACGTTCGATGTGGGCCCAGCACCTGTCAACGACTTCGGAGACGACGAGGACTTCGGCGTCGGTCCATCGACGCGAGGTGGCCTGATGGACGGCCATCATCGCCACCAGCCGGTTCTCTTTCACCAGTCCGGCGCAGATGATGGCCTTGATGCCGATGGCGTTGAACATGCGTGCGCCACCTTCGTCCCCAAGTTCTGCGTCCACATCGTTCACGATGAGATGAAGGCCTTGGCGGAGGTTGGACGTGGCTTGCGGACCGAACAGCTCCAACGAGTAGACGCCGGCACTGCTTGGCACACCCTCGACTGCCCAATCGCTTCGAATGGTGAACCGGTTGCTGTCACTGTCCACGTCTGCATAGGCACATCGGGTCGCGCCAAGCGCTTTGCCCAGAACACGGGCGGTCGACGCCATGATGTCGTCCGCGTTCTGGAGATGACGCGTCGCCTGACCGATCTCGTCGAGCACACGAAGGCGATCCTCGCTCGCCTGGCGCTCAGCTTGCGCGCGGATGCCCTCGCTTGTGTCGACGACGAAGCCAACCCACTGCTTAAGGGTCCCTGCGTCGTGTACCGGTGCGCCCTGAGCCACAACCTCGCGGTACTCGCCATTCGCGCGCAGGAGCCGATAGTTCACGGTGAACGCTTGACCGGCCTCCAGGGCTTCGGCCCACCGTTGGCGCACCGTCGCCCTGTCGTCGGCATGAATGGCTTGAAGCCAGCCCCAGCCTTTGTAGTCTTCGAACCGCTGCCCGGTGAACTCTTGCCACAGCGGGTTGGCGACATTGACGCAACCATCAGCGCCCGCGTACCACACCAATGTCTGAGGGGACCCGGCCATCTTCGAATTCATGAATGCTCGCTTGAAATTAAGTGGAATGGAACTGTCAGCTCGATGCTAGACGCAGGCTCGTGCGCGCGCGTGAGGTGCGGGCGCGGTCACTCGTAGGCCGCGTCATACCAATGCGCCCGACAGGCGGCTGTCTGCAGGGCCTGCGATGAGACTGCCGATCGATCCAAGCTATTTCGCGGGCGGATCGCCCCAACCAAGACCGCGCCAGCGTATTCGCCACGACGATGTGCGCGGCAGCGCAATTGCTTGGTCAGGTGCGTGAGGCGGCAACCTTTGCGCTAAAGGCCGGTTGATTTCCGCCGGTATGTAGCCGCCAAGACGGCACGGTGCGCGCCTCATCGAGGGGCGCCTGCCCGTCTTGCAGGCGGGCACGTGGGCACCGATCTGCTGGCGAGCCAGGTTGGGGGTGGCTGCAGCAAAGGTGGGGCAGCGTGACGCTTACGACCCGCCTTGTTTGGGTGTAGAAAACGAGCTTCCGGGAGCAGCTGTCGATTCGAGCGGGCAACATTGAGAGGGATTGGCGCGCCGTGCAGATGCGCCAGGGGCTGCACGAGACTGCGTGAGCGTCGATGGATGTCAGCGCCATCCAGAGCACCGATACACGTTTGAGCGCGCCGGCGCTGCGACTCTGCAAGACACTGGTGCCGGCCCCTGGCTGAGCTGTAAAAAGCCACGCCCGCGATACCGACACCGCGACGATGCGCGCGACTCGGTCCGGCTCGGCGCACCTCAGGTGCGGCGTGCAACTCGGGGAATAGATCGCTGTTGCCTGGTGCCATCTCGAAGCGCAAGTCGCGCGAGAGGTATAAATTTTCAATGACCCGCATCGAGCATTCGCTGACGATGAAGTCTTCCACGCGCCGCGCTCCGACGATCGTGCCGCGGGTTTCTGTTCCACACGCTCATCGTCTTGCAGTCGTACACCTGCAGCCGGAAATTGTTTTTGCGGCCGATGCGGGGCGGTACGACGGAGGGCACCGCCGACGGGCACATAGGCCATCGCAATACTGCGCCCGTTGAGCTTCAGCTGCTTCAGCTGCTTCAGCACCTCTCGCGGCAGTGTTTAGAACTTTGGATCTGCCTTCCAAAGACCGCGTTTGATTTGTCTCTCGAGGTGTGATGCGTGACACCAACAGAGGCGCGTAAAAGTGATGTCGCGGCAAACATTGCCTCAAATAATCCGCGCTCCAAGGACCGAGAGGAGGCCTGATGAACCGCATTCACCGTGTGGTGTTCAATCGCAACCTGGGACAAGCCCAGGTCGTTTCCGAAGCTGCGCGTGCGAGTCGCGGTAGCGGTACGAGTTCGTCCGGCTCGCGGCGGCGTAAGCCAGCCACCGCTGCTTCGTTGATTGGACTGGCCGCGCTCGTGACGCTCCAGTTGCACAGCGGCGATGCGGACGCAGCCTGCTCGCCCGCGGTGCCTGCCGATGGCGACGCGGTGAGCTGCACCGGCGTGCCGATCCTCCTGCCGCCGAACCCGAACAGCTTTCTCAGCAATGCCAACAACCTGGGCGTGACGGTACAGGCAGGCGCCATCATGAGCACACTGCCGGGCGGCTCAGCGATGACCTTGGGCGGCATCGGCGTCAGGCTCACCAACAAAGGCAGCATTGACGCGAACGCTGCGGGCTCTCTCGTGCTCGCGCGCGCGCTCACCATCGGCAACCTGATTGCGCCCACGAGCGGCAACATCGTGGTCAACAACCAGGGCGCGATCGAAGGCACGTTCGACGGCACCTTCGGGCTGCAGGGCGCGGCGGTGGTCATCGCCAACAGCGGGGCCATGTCGTTCAACAACAGCGGCACCATCGGCATGGCCGCGCTGGGCTTGTTCGATCCGTTCAACTCGATTGCCGTGGCCGTCTACGGTGGGGGCAACGTCAACTTCACGAACACCGGAACGATCACCGGCCGCGTGGCTTTCGAGAGCCCCACCGCCGGTGGCAATACCTTCACCAACGCGGGCACGGTCAACGGCAGCGTCACGCTGGGCACCGGCACCAGCAGCGACACTTTCACGGCGGTGACCGGCTCGTCGATCAACGGCGGGGCGACGCCGCTGCCTGGCATCACCATTCCCACGCCCACGCTGCCGCCGGGCTCCCTGACTTTCGCGGCGGGGGGCACGGTCGATGCGGGCGTTGGCGGCACCGACACGCTGGTGCTGCAGAACACCGTCAACCCGCCCGGTTCAGGCAACAGCGGCACCGGGAGCATCTCTGCCCTGCAGTACCTCAATTTCGAGAATCTCATCGTCAACAGCGGCATCTGGACGCTCACCGGCGCGGTGGTGAGCGGCAACACCTTCCTGAACGGCGGCACCGCGATCTTCGACAACGCGCTGTCTTTCGGCACCGGCACGATGACCGGGAACGGCGGCGCCATCGAGGCCTCGGTCAGCGGCATCACGCTCGCACAGAACATCAACGTGACCACTGGCCTGACTGTGCAAGGCGCCAACGACCTGACGCTGGGCGGCACGATCAGCGGCGGCGGCGGCGTGGTCAAGCAGGGCGCCGGCACCCTCACCCTGTCGGGGAACAACGATTTCAGCGGGGGGCTCGCGCTCAATGCGGGCGGCCTCACGCTCGGCTCGGCCGCCTCGCTGGGCACGGGCCTGTTCATCGTGGGCGGCCCGTCGTCGCTCAACACCGCCTTCACCGGCACGGTCACCAACCCGGTGCAGTTGAACGGCGTGCTCACGCTCAACGGCGCGGGCACCCTGACGCTGGGCGGCAACATCGCCGGCGCGGGCAGCCTCACGCTCGCCAACGGCAACCTGTCGCTGACTGGCAGCAACAACTACGGCGGCGGCACCACGTTGCAGGCCGGCGCGATCGATGTAGGCAGCAGCGGCGCGCTCGGCACAGGCGACCTGACCGTCGACGGCGCCGGGTCGCTGACCGGCGCGGCCGGCGTTGCGCTGGGCAACAACATCGTGCTCAACAGCACGCTGAACTTCGGCGCGGGCGGCAGCGGCGGCGCGCTCACGATCAACGGCGAGATCAGCGGCGCGGGCGGCATCAGCCTGGCCGGCGCGCCGGGCCTCACGCTCAACGGCGCAAACACCTTCACCGGCGGCATGAACCTGGGCGGTGGCGCGCTCACCGTCGGCAACGACACCGCGCTCGGCCAGGGGGCGGTGACGGTCAGCGGCGCCAGTTCGCTCCTGGCGAACACGCCGGTAAGCGCAGCCAACAAATTTAGTCTCAACGCCCAGCTGACTGTCGGAGGCAGCAGCGACCTGGCAATGAACGGCGCGATGAGCGGCCTCGGCGGCATCGTGAAGACCGGCAGCTCGCGGCTCACGCTGGGCAATGCGAACAACTTCTCGGGCGGCGTGAACCTGCAGGCCGGCAGCGTGCGCCTGGGCACCGACACGTCGCTGGGCGTGGGCGCGCTCACGGTCAACGGCAATGCGGCGCTGGACAGCAGCGCCAACGTGGCCGTGGGCAACGCGATGGTGCTCAATGCCGGCCTGGCCATCGGCGGCGCCAGCAACATCGCGCTCGGCGGGATCGTGTCTGGCACCGGCGCGCTCGGCTACGACGGCACGGCCACGCTGGCCCTGAACGGCGCCAACACGTTCAAAGGCGGCGTCAACCTGGGCAGCGGCACGCTCAGCGTAGGCAACAACGGCGCACTGGGCACCGGCGGGCTCGCCGTCGGTGCCAATGCGACCCTGACCGCAGGCGCGCCGGGCATCGCGCTCGGGAACAGCGTCGGACTGGGCGGGAGCGCCACGCTGAGCCTGCCGGGCCCGAACGCGCTTGCGCTAAACGGCGGCATCGGCGGCGCGGGCAAGCTCGCGATCAGCGGCGCGGACGTCACCCTGGGCAGCGCCAACAACTTCGGCGGCGGTGTGACGCTGGCGGGCGGCAAGCTGTCGCTGGGCACCAGCACATCGCTGGGCACCGGCACGCTTGGCGTGACCGGCAATGCCACGCTCGCGAGCACTGGCGGTGCGCTCACGCTGGCGAACGCCGTCTCGCTGGGCGCCACGCTCACGGTGGGCGGCGCACCGGACATCGCGTTCGACGGCGCGGTGACCGGCGGCGGCTCGCTCGTCAAGAACGGCACCGGTACGCTGGCGCTGAACAACGTCAACAACTTCGGCGGCGGCATCGACCTGCAGGCCGGCACGCTCAGCGTCGGCAACAACGCGGCGCTGGGCACCGGCGCGCTGACGGTGGGCGGCACCTCGACGCTCGCCGCCAGCACCGACGTGACGCTCGCGAACGACGTCGTGCTCAACGCCAACCTGGGCATCGCAGGCGCCAGGAACATCACCTTGGGCGGCACGATCAACGGCACCGGCGGGATCTCGATGGGCAGCACCGGCACCCTCGCGCTGAATGGCGCCAGCAACTACACGGGGCCGACGGTGGTTAGCAGCGGCACGCTGCAGGTGGGCAACGTGGCTGGCAGCGCGACCGGGAATGGCGCGGTCACGATACAGAACGGCGGCACCCTGTCGGGCAACGGCCGCATCGGCGGCGACGTCACGCTCAACGCCACGGCCGTGCTGGCGCCGGGCATTGGAGCCGGCGCGATGGGCACGCTCACCATCGGCGGCAAGCTGTCGCTGGCCAACGGCAGCGTGTTCGACTACCAGTTCGGCGCGCCCGGCCCCGACTTCGCCACGTCCGGCCAGGGCGACAGCGTGAGCGTGGGCGGCGACCTGCTCATCGCGGGCAACACCACCCTGAACGTGACGAATGCCGGCGGCTTCGGCCCCGGCGTGTACCGGCTCGTGGACTACGGCGGCGCGCTCACCGGCGGCGGCACGCTGACGCTGGGCGGCGTGCCGGGCGGCAGCGCCCTTTCTCTGCAGAACCTGGCCGCCGACAAGCGCTTCATGCTCGTCAACAGCACCGGCATGACGCTGAACTTCTGGAACGCGAACGGCCTGGCGAGCCCGACGCAATCGGGCGGCGGCACCGGCACCTGGTCGAGCACCGCGCCGGTGTGGACCGACACCGTGGGCACCGTCAGTGCGCCGATGCTGCCGCAGCCGGGCTTCGCGATCTTCACCGGCGCGCCGGGCACGGTGACGGTGGACAACACCGGCAGCGCGGTACAGGCCACCGGCATGCAGTTCGCGAGCAGCGGATACACGCTGGCCGGCGATACCCTCACGCTGACCGGCGCGGGCGGCGGCGCCCGTGCCGAGATTCGCGTGGGCGACGGCGGCGCGGGTTCGGCCGGCTACACCGCCACGGTGAACAACCCCATCGCCGGCGCCGCAGGCATCGCGAAGACCGGCGACGGCACGCTGGTGCTGGGCGGGGCCAACACTTATACAGGCGGCACCGCGGTGCAGGCGGGCGTGCTCTCCGTGTCCGCGGACAGCAACCTCGGCGCGGCCGCCGGCAACGTCGTGCTGGAAAGCGGCGGGCGCCTGCAGGTCTCGGGCACCGGATTCACCGGCACCGCGCGCAACCTGGACATCGGCGCGGGCGGCGGCAGCGTCGAGATCGCCGACGCGGGCCTGGACCTTGTCGCCAGCGGCGCCCTCAGCGGCAGCGGCAACCTGGTTAAGTCGGGCGCGGGCACGCTCACGCTCGCAGGCACGAGCACCCGCACCGGCGCCACCGTCATCGCCGAGGGCACGCTGCGCCTGGGCGCGCCGGGCCTGCTGAACGCGGCGGCACCGATCGCACTGGCCGACAAGGCCGGCGCCACGCTCTACCTGGACGGCTTCGACCAGCGGATCGGTTCGCTCGCGGGTGGTGGCAGCGCGGGCGGCGAGGTCAAGCTCGGCAGCGCCACGCTCACGACCGGCGGCGACAACACCAGCACCTCCTTCGCGGGCGCCGTGACGGGTGCCGGCGGCGTGGTCAAGCAGGGCACGGGCAGTTTCAAGCTGACGGGCGCCAACACCTATGCGGGCGCGACCCAGGTGAACGCCGGCACGCTGAGCGCGGGCGGGACCAACGCACTGAGCGCGGCCTCGGCGCACAGCGTGGCGGCCGGCGCCACGCTCGACCTGGGCGGCTTCAACCAGACCGTAGCCTCGCTTTCGAACAGCGGCACCGTCTCGCTGGCAGGCGCCGCACCGGGCACCACGCTCACCGTCAACGGGCCGTACAGCGGCCAGAACGGCATTGTGCGGCTGGCCACGGTGCTCAATGCTGCAGGCCCCTCCGACCGGCTGGTGCTCGACGGCGCCGGCGCCACGGCGAGCGGTCACACCACGGTGCAGATCATCAACCTGGGCGGCCTGGGCGCGCTCACGAGCGGCAACGGCATCGAGGTGATCAGCGCGCTCAACGGCGCGAGCACCACCGCGCAGACCACCAAGGACGCCTTCGCGCTGGCCGGCGGGCACGTCGATGCAGGCGCCTACGAATACCGGCTGCACGCTGCAGACGCCAGCGGCGCCGGCGAGAATTGGTACCTGCGCTCCACCACCGGCAGCGGCGGCACACCGGGCGGCCCCGGCAACCCCGGTGGCCCGAGCGTTCCCGGCGGCCTGCCGACCTACCGCATCGAAGTGCCTATGTACGCCGCCCTCGCGCAGCAGCTGCGCCAGGGCAATTTCGCGATGCTGGGCAACCTGCAAACGCGCGGCGGAGAGGATGCGCGAAGCGTACCGAGCGACGCCGCCGACCGCCTCGAAGGCACGGCCCCGCGCGGCCGCCGCGCCTGGGGGCGCGTGATCAGCACCGACATCGACGTGAGCCAGCGCGGCACTGCGAACGCACGCAGCGATGGGCGCCTGAACGGCTTCCAGGCCGGCACCGACCTGTGGGCCGATGCGGACTGGCGCGCCGGCGTCTACGTCGGCCAGCTCCAGGGCAACATCCGCGTGAGCGGTTTTGCGCGTGGCATCCAGGGGCTGGACGCGGGCACCAACGACCTGCGCAGCCGCTACATCGGCGCATACGCCACATGGAGCGGTGACAGTGGCTGGCACGCTGATGGCGTGCTGCAGGCTGGCGAGCACCGCTACAGCGTGCAGCCGATCGCGAGCTTCGGCAGTTCGGGCAAGGGCAGGAGCCTGCTGGCCTCGCTGGAGGTGGGCAAGGCCTTCGGCGTCGGCGGCGGGTGGACCGTGGAGCCGCAGCTGCAGCTCGTCCACCAGAGCCTGCGCATGGACGATGCGGGCATCGCGGGTGCGCTGGTCACACAGGACTCGAACGACGGCCTCATCGTGCGCGCGGGCGTGCGCGTGAAGGGCGAGATCGCCACCGGCGCCGGCACGCTGCAGCCCTACGGCCGCATCAACGTGCTGCACGCGTCGGGCGGGGCAGACGTGGCGCAGTTCCTGAGCCTGGGCGGCAGCACGGCCATCCGTAGCGAGACCGGATCGACCAGCACCGAAGTGGCCGGCGGCTTAACGCTCGCGCTCGGCGAGCGCACCGCGATCTACGGCGAGCTTGGCAAGCTGTGGGCCTCGGGCGGTGCGGCGCGCGTCAAGAGCTCGGTCAACGCGTCGGTGGGCGTGCGGGTGCGCTGGTAGGGGTGGGGGGAGGTGAGTGTCGCAGGCAGGACACGACGCCAAGATCGATCAGGTCCAAGACTCGACGACGAACCGCTGAAGGCGAGCGTCTGTACAGCGTTGTTCGAATTCGTTCCGTTCGAGCCTGAGATCGTCGCGAACTATTCGATAGTCATCTCTCAGAGTGCATTTCATCGACGATCGTTATCAAGCACTTCATCGACCAAGCTCGTAGGAAAATCCGCAAGATGCTGCCCCGGCACTTGATGGCTTAGTGCCAATAGTCGGTACTTTAGGATCGCGCGCGTCTGCTCTGATTTTTCTGAGTCAACAAGGATGGCACTTTGGCCGAGGTCGAACGAACCTCTTATCATGAGTTTTCATTCATGAAATTCTCTCTGAATCTTTCAAAGAAACAACTCCATGAGAGATTTGCCTCCTACCGCTACTTTGCGAGCCTTTGAGGTTGCGACGCGGCACGCCACATTCACCTCTGCTTCGGAAGAATTGCACGTCACTCAAAGTGCCGTCAGTCACCAGTTGAGAAATCTCGAAGAGATCTGGGGGTTGCAGCTGTTCCAGCGAGGGAAGTCGTTGAGACTGACACCCGAAGGTGCGGCGCTCGCGCCGATCGTGCGTGAATTCTTCACGAGCCTGAACACAACGCTCGCTGATCTAAGAGGGGGAAAAGGCAGGGTCCGGCTCCGAGTCAGTACGACCTACTCATTCGCCTTGAAATGGCTGCTCCCGAGATTGCCGAGCCTGTCGCGCCAGCATCCGGAAATCCTGTTGACGCTGGAAACGACCGACAAGGCTATCCATTTTTCAAGCGCGGAGTCGGACGTTGCAATCCGTCTGGGCAATGGCAACTATGCAGCTTTGTACTCAGAACTTCTGTTCAGGGAACAGATTTTTCCGGTCGCCAGCCCCGATTTCCTCGAGCGCTTCGGGGCGCCGGGCGAGCCGGCAGAATTGTTGCGCTATCCATTGCTGACACGCGACGGCGCGGATCTGGTGCCGAAGTGGGAACTGTGGTTGCAACAAGTCGGCGTAGGTCTCTCCACGCTCAGGGAAAATGTCAGGTTCGCTGACACCAACATGACCATCGAAGCGGCATTGCTGGGCCAGGGCATTGCGCTGGCCCGTAGCGGCCATGTCGAATCCGAGATCAACGACGGCCGTCTGGTGAGGCTGTTTGACTTGCCGTTCCCATCCCCGGTTGCCTACTACTTTGTCTGCCCCAAGGGCATCGAGTCGCAGTCACATGTCATTTACTTTCGCGATTGGCTGCTTGCGGAATCGGGCAAGGCTCAGCAGGCCTATCGATGATTCATGAGGATTTGCTCATTGTGCAATGAGGATGTTTCGCCTTGATCGAGGCGCTGCGCCGCTAGCATGAAGCATGTCCGTTTCAATTGTCATGCTGGTGCTTCTTGCTGCGTTGTTGCATGCGGGCTGGAATGCATTGCTGCGCAGCGGAGCCGACAGACTGTGGTCGATGACCATCATGTGCCTGGCGGTGGCGCTGGCCAGCGGAGCAGTGGCTTTGTTCTTGACGCCTCCGGCCAGACCCAGCTGGATGTACGCGGCCCTTTCGGCGGGACTGCATGTTGGCTACAACCTGTTTCTCGTGCGCAGCTATCGCGTCGGCGATCTCGGGCAGACCTATCCGATCGCACGCGGCACTTCTCCCCTGCTGATCACGATGGCGGCCTCCTTCTTCGCCGGAGAGCGGGTGGGAACAGGCGCGCTGCTGGGGATTGCGCTGGTATCCGGCGGGATCGTGTTTCTGGCCTTCAAGGGACGCAGGCTTGTCGTTCCGAGCCTGCCGTATGCGCTGGGCACCGGCTGTTTCATTGCCGCCTACAGCTTGGTCGACGGGATCGGTGTGCGACTGTCGGGGGCTCCGCTGGCCTACACGGCGTGGATGTGTGCCTTGTGGGGCATCCTGATGCCTGTGGTGTTCTGCGCGCTGCGTGGCGTTGGCAGTCTGTTCACGATGCGCCCGGGGTTCATCACGGCGCTCGTGGGCGGGCTGGTCTCGCTTGGGGCCTACGGGCTCGTGGTCTATGCCATGTCCAAGGCGCCCATGGGAGCGGTATCTGCGTTGCGTGAGACCAGCGTGGTGTTTGCGACGCTGATCGGCTACTTTTTCCTCGGCGAGGCACTGACGGCCCGCAAGTTGCTGGCTTGCTCGGTCATCGCCATCGGCACGATCGCCATCGGCTGACGGTGACGCGAGCATCGGTAGCCCATGACAACCATCAAAGGGTCTTCATGACGACCAGTCCCGAAAACCGCCATCCGTCCGTTGCCCTTGTGGGTCCAGGTGCAATTGGTACCACTGTGGCAGCGGCGCTTCATGAGGTCGGGCGAACGCCCGTGATTTGCGGTCGTTCGGCGCTTGAGCGTCTGGAGCTGCGTTTCGATGGCGGCCACATCGTCGTTCCCGGACCTGTGCGGATCAATCCGTCCGAGATCCCGAGCCCGTTCGACCTGGTGTTTGTCGCGGTGAAGGCAACACAGATTGAGGCCGCGGCGCCGTGGCTTTCGGTGCTGGGCAGCGCGAAGACGGTGGTCTGCATACTGCAAAACGGCGTCGAGCAGAAAGCGCTGTTCGCACCCTACCTGGCCGGCGGATCCGTCCTGGCGTCGGTGGTGTGGTTCCCCGCTCAACGCGAACCGGATGCCTCGGTGTGGCTGCGCCGCAAGGCGCGCCTCACTTTGCCCGACGTGCCGGCGTCCAGGGTGGTTTTGGCAGCTTTGAGCGATACACGCTGTTCGGTTGACGTGTCGGCCGACTTCACGTCCGTGGCGTGGCGAAAGCTGATGCAGAACGCGGTGGCCGGTCTGCAGGTTCTTACAGGCCGTCGTGCCGGCATGTTTTCCCGGGACGACATTGGCCGTCTTTCGTTGGCCTATCTGCGCGAATGCCTTGAAGTGGCCAGTGCGGAAGGCGCGGCGTTGGGCGACCATGTGCCGCAAGAGATCGTCGACCAACTTCAGACCTCGCCGAGCGACATGGGAACTTCTATCCTTGCGGACCGCCAAGCGGGCCGCCCCCTCGAATGGGACATCCGCAACGGGGTGGTGCAGCGACGGGCTCGCGTTCACGGCATCCCAACGCCGATCAGTGATCTGGTAGTGCCACTTCTGGCGGCTGCCAGCGATGGGCCGGGCTGATAGGCGCGGCATGCAATGTCTCGCAGTGCCTTGAGCGCTCCAGGCGCCTGAACGCCAGGGTTCATTGGCCTCCATACGTTGGAAGCTCAGCCGCCTCTTCACGCCATGAAGGATGACCTTGACCGCCCTGTCGCCCCGTCTTCACCTGTGCCGCCTTACAGCAGTCAACCGCACGCGGCCGTTCTTTGCGACCTGCTCGGTACCAGATCGATCTCAAACATGACATGTTCGACGTGACTGCGCATCTTGGAGTTTGCAATATCGCAATCCCGCTCGACAAGTGCATCTAACAACTGCGGCACATCGCCGCCTGCGTGGGAAGACCGGCTCATCGGCACCTTGCGGAGCGGGTCTCGAGAGTCGCACCTATTGTGGCCTGGCGATAGGCTCAGGCAGGTCCGCCAACGCCTACACGAAGCCCGTCGGATCGCTGACGCGTCGGGCACGGCCAAGTGCGCACATTGCAGTCACCTCTTTGTTTCGAAGAGCTCGCGAACAGTCAACACGCACTTCAGGAGACCCCTATGGCAACCCCCAACGACTCGAATGACGCAGGATCGCCCAACCGTGATCCACTCACCGGCACGCCGGGTGCGCACCCTGTTGGCACTGGTGTCGGCGCAACAGGCGGTGCGATTGCAGGTGCGGCCGCGGGATCGGTCGCCGGTCCCGTCGGCACCGTGGTCGGCTTGGTGGCCGGTGCCGTCGTCGGCGGACTGGGCGGCAAGGCCGTGGCTGAAGGCGTCAACCCAACACTCGAAGACGCATACTGGCGCGAGCACTACGCGACAGAGCCCTACCGCGATGCCGCGCTGACCTACGATGACTATGGCCCGGCCTATGAACTGGGTTGGTCAGGCCGTGTCAATCGGGGCTCGGACTTCGAGGGTGCGGAGCGTGAACTGGCATCCGAATGGGCCACCCGGCGCGGCGCCTCGCGCCTCGAATGGGAACAGGCCCGCCCGGCGACCTTGGCGGCATGGAACCGAGCCGACGAAACCTACTACGCCAAGCAGGCCAATGGCAGCGATATCGTCAGCCACGAAGATCTGTCCAATGAGGACGTGGTGGATGTCCTGAACGACCTCCTGGAGAACGCGCGCGATGGCGAGTACGGCTTTCGCACCTGCGGAGAGCAGGTCGATTCGGCCAATGCGAAGCAGCTTTTCTTCAGCCGCGCTGAAGGCTGCCGCCAGGCGGGGGAAGAACTGAGTCAGCTTGTGCGTCGCTACGGTGGCGAACCGGCTTCCGGCGGTACGGCCGCGGGCGCAATGCATCGCGGCTGGCTCCAAGTCAAGGGCAGCGTCGGCGCTGACAGCGAATTGTCAATCCTCGAGTCCTGCGAGCGCGGCGAAGACACGGGCATCGCGCGCTACCGCAAGGCGCTCAAGCAGAGCCTTCCGGCTGATGTGCGTTCGGTGGTCCAGCGACAAGCAGACGGTGCCCAGAAAAACCATGATCAGATCCGGGATCTGCGCAACGCGGAAAGAGCGCGAAACTGATGCGCCTCGGTTCTGAGGCGGCTCGCGGCATAGGGCCCACCGCGGCACCTTTCGCGGGCCAAGCTCTGCGCGCCACCCGATCGACGCAACGGATTCGCATTGGCGCGGTGGACAATCGCCACCGCTGCCATCGACATAACCTGACCCATGCAACCCGCCACGGCGTTTGCCGGCTTGTTGACCCGGGATGAGTGCTGAAAGCAGGCCTCTGTGGTTGGGCCCCTGCCTCTGTTTCAGTTCCTTTTTTGGACCAGGGAATGGGATTCCAGCGCCTGCACCATCGCGTGCACCTGCGCCGCGTCGATATCCACGCAGGCGGCGGGCCGAGGGGCTCTGGGCCGGATCCTCATCGCTCATGAGTTCGTGCAGCATGTCGCTCTCCACGATGCCGCAACACCGTTCTCCTCGAGGCATGGGGTGGCCTTGCTGCGCAAGGTCGTTGAGACGTGAGCAGGAGCGCCCTCGGACTTGATGCTTGTCCCGTCCATTGCGTCCTGGTGCGGAACGCCAGTGGACCTTATCGGCTAGAACTTCAGGCCCTCATTTGTTGCACCGCTGGTGCATCCGATCTTCGCGCGGCGCGCCGTTGAACCTTCGCAAAATTTCGATTTTGCGCCATTGAATCCGCGTGTGTGTGCCGTTCTCGCACCGATCTGGGCTCGCGGCCGGCTGCTTCGGGCGAGGTCCAATGTCTCCAATGAGAGACGCTGCTATGGGCTCCCGATATGGGGTGCATTGCGGTCCTTAGGGCGCACTGGAGCCGGCTCCTAGCGCCATTCTCGTGCTGACAGCAGGTTCGCAAACGCCAAGTTATGGCGGGCTTATGTTGGCCCGTGCAGGTCGGCTCCAGCCTAGGCAGGCTAGGTTATTGAACAAACAGTACAAAACAGCGTATAGTTGCTGCATGGCTCGGCCCAGACAATTTGACCGCGATGAAGTCCTCGACGCAGCGCTAGGTGTGTTCCGCGAGCACGGCTACGCGGGGTCTTCCGCAGACATGCTGGCGGGTGCCATGCAGATAGGTAAGCAGAGTCTGTACAACGCGTTCGGCGACAAGTGGGCCCTGTACTGCACTACGCTGGAGCGCTATTCGTCCGCTGAGACTGCAGCGCACGTTGCTGAGCTCAAGGCCGGCGCAAGCGCCTTGACTGGCATCGAAATGTTGTTGGCACGTGTTGTGAAAGAAGCCGCTCTCCCATGCCTGGGCGTCGGCTCCGTCAGCGAATTCGGTGCCGAAAGAGAAGGCAGCGAGGAGTTGGCGAATATCCGCAAGGTGGCAGGGCGGCAACTGAGCACTGCTTTGGTCAAGGCCATCGGGCAGGCCGTGGCCGACGGCGACCTGTCCGCTGAACTCGATGAGCGTCACGCTGCCGCCTTTTTGCTCGCAAACGTCGCTGCAATAAGGCTGGCAGCGCGTAGCGGCGCTGGAAACGCTGAACTGCATCCTTTGGCGAGGCTGGCGCTGCGGGCTTTGAGGTGATCTTTTTTCTTCCTGTTATTGAATGATCGTTCAAGTAAAGGTCTGATGGTGAAAGCGATCGTCGTGGCACGTCCGGGCGGCCCGGAAGTGATTGAGTATGTTGAGCGCCCGGATCCGATTCCTGGACCGGGGCAGGTGTTGGTTGCCGTGGCGGTGGCAGGCGTTAACTTCATGGACATGGGCGTCCGGCAAGGAAAGTTCTGGGATGAGTTCGCCTATCCAAGGCCGCTGGGTGTGGAGGGTGCAGGGCGCGTTCTGGAAGTTGGAAGCGACGTGAGTCACTTTGTCCCGGGCCAACGGGTCGCCTGGGTCTACGCGCCGGGCAGCTACGCCGACAAAGTGCTTATTCCGGCAGCGGCTTTGGTTCCTTTGCCTGACGGCATCGACGACCGGACGGCTGCTGCTTTGATGATGCAGGGGCTCACTGCTAGCCATTTCGCGACGGACTTCTATCCGGTGCAGGCAGGTGATATCGCTCTGGTCCACGCGGCAGCCGGTGGTCTGGGCCTGTTGTTGACACAGATCATCAAGATGCGCGGCGGCACGGTCATCGGCAGGGTGTCTTCCGCCGACAAGGTCGCGGCGACAAAGGAGGCCGGCGCGGACTATGTGATCGTGGACGTCGATGGCCAGTTTGCCGAGGAGGCGATTCGCCTGTCTGGCGGGGAGGGCGTGCACGTGGTGTACGACGGCTCGGGCCCTGCGACTTTCGAAGGATCGCTCGATGCGCTGCGCGTGAGCGGAACCTTTGCTTGGTATGGCCCGGTCCTGGGCGGCCCCGGCGCGCTCGAAATCACCAGTCTGCCCAAGAGCATTAAGCTGGGTTACGCGGTATACGGCCACCACGTGCGCACGCCGCAACTGCTGCGCGCTCATGCGGCCAAGCTTTTCGAATGGGTGCTGTCAGGTCAATTGCGAGTTCGGATCAGCGCTGAGTACGGGCTTGAAGATGCGGCGGCAGCCCATACCGCCATGGAGAGCCGTACCACGATCGGCAAGTTGCTTCTGATTCCTTGACTAACGTCGCGCGCATCGATCTTCCTTCGCGCACGTGATAGCGCCACCGCTCCAGCGTCTACTGAACGTCGCGCATGGGCGATCCCAGCCGTCGGAGACCAGCGCTTTGGCGATGGCCATTTGGTCGATGCTAGAGATGGCCGCGGTGTTCATTCAGCCTCTCGACTTCGACCCTGCGACGCCCCGGGGATCACCCAGCAGATGCGCACGCCTGCGGCGAGGCTCTCATAAAACGGAATGGAGAAGATGACAAGGCTCTCGGTGTTGTAGCGCTTGAGCGTAGTTTGCGGTCGGTCTCCACTTGGTGACTCAGCCTTCGCGCCGCCAAATGCCTGCTTTGTCCTGGGCGCCGTTGGCCGGTACTTGAAATCGAAAGGACGGCAATCAGCCAAGAAGCGGTTATAGCCGTGAAGGCAGGGAACAACTCGTTCCTGGCCGACTCCGGCCTGTCGCATTTTGTCGTGGTCGGAAGGCACGGCTTCGCGATGCAGCGGGGCGACCTCGCGTGCCGCGTGTCTCACCCACGTAGATTCGATGTCGGACTGACGCAAGATCAGTGTCGTTCCGCACCTGAAACCAGAGGTCCAGCGCATAGCTGGAGAAGCTGACGTTGAAATGTTTCCAGAACAAGGGCCTGCTGCGGGTCCCCTTGAGGAAATGCAGGTACAGGAGCGCCTGACATCGGGGCGTCATGGCGATCGCGTCGAGATTGTTCTTGGGTTGGTATCCCAATGCGGTTGGCCATTCGCCTGCAGCGCGCACGTCTGACCGCCGTGGGCGCTGGCAGGGCGCCAGGTCAACTAAAAAAGCTTTTGCTGCGCGTCCGATCACTTGACTATCGGCGCATTCGCTCGCGGCCAAATGTCATGGCCTCGAACACGCCATCCCTTCGAATCCAAGCATGAAGAAGTGCGGCGGCGAGGTGCAGCAAAAACAACGCGAACAAAATGAAGGCAAGCGCCCTGTGGGCGGCCCACAGCAGGCTGTGCAACTCGGCGCTGGGTGGAGCGATCGAGGGTAGCCGAATCCCGGCCAGGAAAACGGGATAGTCCGCCGCGGACAACATGGACCAACCCAGCAGCGGCATCGCGATCATCAGCACATAGAACGCCACGTGCGACAACTTTGCCGCGAGCTTCATCGGCTCACTCATGCTCGCCGGCAACGGCGGTGCCCCACTGCGCCAGCGCACGGCAAGACGCAGCAGCGACAGCGCAAGGATCACAACGCCCAGCGGCTTGTGGATGCTCACAAGTACCAGATAAGCGCTATCGACTGTGGACATCATGCCCACACCGATGAACAGCATCGCTAGGATGCCAACCGCCATGGCCCAGTGGAGCACACGCTGCAAAATGGAAAATTTCATGCTGGAACGGCTCATGGCTTGCCTCCGGTCTGGGTACGCGGATAGTGTTCCGACTCAGCAGTGCGGCGGTCATAGGACACTGCATACGCAGCCGATCGCGCTGCCGGGAACGGATCGTCGGAGGTGTGAATTCCCTCAGGTAACACCGTAGGGTCGAAATTGATGTCGCGACATGCTCCGTCGGCCTCGGGAACAATCGTTGTGACCACCAGCATGCCCGCATCTATTTGACGACGATCTTCAGGCCAAACCTGAGTCGGATCAGCGGTGGGATCGCCTGGATTGGAAAGGGTCAGGACCAGCTTCCATTTTTGGGGTGCGGCAGCGGTCCTTTCAGTAATTTCCTTGAAGAGGAAGTCAGCGTCACGCTTCTTCAATTCTTCCGGGGGCACCGGCACCACGGCAGCAGTGGGAATGAACGACCAGCGAACAGCCTGAGTACGACCCTGCGCATTCGTGTACACGAAGCTGTTGAGGCTGTTGAAGCGATCTTGTGCGTAGGATTCGGCATAAGGAGCCGTACTTGCCCATGCCCCGAATGCGCGCAACGCCGGATGACTGGCCGCGAATTGCTTGGCCGCAGAAGGATCCTGTTTGTTCGCGTTGGCCCGCTGAAGCGCATAGAAATCGCTGGGCGTGGCGACCGGAAAAAGCGGTGCGTTGATCATTGCAGTGCGCCACTCCTGGCCATCCGCCGCTCGTATCCGCAGGCTCAGGCCACGCACACGGCCGGTGCCATCCGCCATGGACGGAATCGGGCCGGCCAGATTGAAGCGTCCGGTGACAGGATAGGTGCCGACCTTGAACATGGGGGCCCGGGAAATGGCAACGGCCTCGCCATTGGCTTCAAAACTTCCGGCGAAACAGATGCCTTTGGCATGGTTGCGCCGATATCCCTTGATGGGTCCGCCGGCCGGCGCGAGCGAGTCAACCATCCTTGTTGGTGTCAGGCGCGCAGGCGTCAACCAACCGGCCGTATAGGCGAAGGCGCAAAAAGCAGTCAGGACCAAGATGATGATCGCTGCAAGACGAACGCTGATCGGCAGCTCCGCCAGTGAATTGTTTTTGTGTTTGTTTTTCATCGGTTGTTCCATGGGCACGACGGAGGCAGATTTCTAATCACATGACCGTTGATGGATCTGCGCATGCGAGCACTTGACGCGTCGGAAGTAGTTCGCGAGCCTGTCCCCCCGGGTTACACCATCCTGAAAATCCGTCGACGGAATGCTCGAACGGTGAAGACCGGTACTTCGAATCAAGCCACGCACGAGGCGTCTCGAAGACAGCGCACTCGCGATAGGTGCCTTCTGCGACAGCGCGCGGTCGATGTGCATGAGTCGCGGCACCGAAGGTGGCCTGAACGGCGCGATGGCGTCCTGCAGTACGGCGATGAAGCCCAGCAGTTCAAGCCGCCGTTGCCTGCCATGCGCGACAAGCGATGCTCCACCGCGCCGGCCCCATCGCTCGGATCGCCGCCGGGCTGGTAGCGAAACGCTTGCGGTAAAGCCAAAGGGATTGACCAGGCCGCTCACGCATCTTGTGAGGACAATGCGTCTTGTTTGGCAAAGAGAATCGAAGAACTCATCCTGAATATCCCGCCGAGATGGGTAGGTCTTCTTCGACAGGAACACCGCGGTCTCGGTGTAAATCTCGGCATCGCGGTCAAACCAAGCGCTGTTTCAGCACAGTTGGCTCAAGCGGGGAACCCAGCCAGAGCTGAACAAGGTAATGATCATTGCCCTCAAGCCCTTCTGCCGACAGCGTATTCAGACCCGAACATGACAGCCTGACTCTGTAGGTGCCGGGCTCCAACGCAAAGCGCTCGGCATCAGGAAAATAGTCGGTGCAGCCGGCGAGCACCAGAGAGCCGGTGGTGACGACCAACGCCCCTTCAACGACGTGATCGAAGTCTGGGAGATTCTGCAGAGGCTCTGCATCATGGAACTCAAGCGTGACAGGGACTTCCATGTTGCGCGCGGTGCCGATGCCGATCATCCCGGTTGTGACTGCAAACATGCGCTGCGTTGCTGCCTCATCCCAGGCCTCCCCCAAGTTTGCCTCCGCAGCCTCGTCCTGTAGATAGAGCTGGAAATAGTCGGCAAAAAGTTCGCGTTGATAGGATTTCATTGAGCGCCCGCATTGACGGAAATGTGCCTGGAGCGTTAGACGTCAGGCTTGGCTGATTTTGACTCACACGCGCCGCGCGGAATCTCAGGGCTGCGCGAGCCGCTGCTCGAGGTCGCCGTCGCCTCCCTGGTGAGTCCTCCAGAGATCGGCCAAACGGTGTATCTCATTGGGGACTCTCAAGGAGCGATGCACGGCTCCCGGCCGACGTCCTCAGCAGCCAGTACGCAGTGCTCAGAAACATCAATCTGCATCGAATTCCTTCATTGACAGCGTGGTCTACGAGACCGCTCTGGCCGATGAAGCCATTCACTTGAGAACCGCAGCCTGTTGTTCATCGGAGGGCGGCTGCTAGGGCCTGCCTAAGTACGCGGCAAGCATCGCGCCCGGTGTTCGCAAAAAATAAGTGCGAGGCTCGTGATGTGCGATGCAATCTCGCACCAGGTCGGTCGGCTTTGGCGCGTCTCAATGTCCCACACCGCAGACCCACGAGGTCGCATGCTCAGGAGCGCTTGTGTCTGCCTCAGTTCCGCGAGCGCGAGCAGCGATTGCGATCACGACCATCCATCGAAGCGGCGCACGCGGTTGCAGCCGTCTCGCTTGGCAACGTAGGGTGCGCGGTCTGCGCGCGTGGGCATCACGTTGGGAGAACCATCTTCGTCTGCTGCAGAGGTCGCGACGATACCGGCAGTCACTTCGATATCAGGCCAGGACGCCTACTCGAGCGCGCGACGCAGTTGCTCGGCGCGTCGCTGCGCCATCCCGGCATCCATGCCTGGCAGCACGATGCAGAATTCCTCGCCCCCGAAACGGGCGGCGGGCCGTCGTGGCCGATCTGGTCGCGAATGATGGCCGCGGCATGCACCGGCACCCGATCGCCGGCAGGATGAATGTGGGCGTCGTTGACGAGCTTGAAATGGTCCAGGTCGATCATCAGCAGACTCAGCGGTGAGCGCTCGCGGGCATGAAGATCCCAGGCTGCATACAGTCGCCGGTCCAGACTGCGCCGGCCCCACAGTGTGCTCAGCGGATAGGTCACGCTCTCGAGCTCCAAGCCAGCCATGGCCCGGCGCAGCTCGCGCTGCGCGACGACCTGCCGGGCGAGCGACTGCGGCGCCCTGCGTTCAGACGCCGACAAGGCGCGCGGCTCGCTATCGATCACGCATACGGTCTCGATCGGGAGCCGGTCCGCGGTGACCAACGTTGCACCCGCATAGAAACGGATGCCGGGTTCGCCTGTAACGAGGGGACTTCCGGAAAACAAGGATCAAGGTGGGCATCCTGTACCTCGAACACGGCGGCGTACCTCTAGCCTTTAGCTCCAGCTCCTCAGAATCTATCGACTCACCACTTTTTTTCGACGATCTGCAGTGGGGTGCGTGCCATGCACGGTCTGCATGCCGCACCCACGCACAGCCTCGAGATGAAGTGCAGCTACACGAATTCGAGGTCGGCACGCTTCGCCAAACTGCAATGGCCATCGAAAGGAGCTTTAAGCCTAAAGTCTTCTACTGCGCCGATGCAAGAATTTGCAAGGTGCGTCCGCAAAGCAATCGCTGGAGAATTCGCGTCAATGCCACCCGGGATGCCGTGGTCGCGCTCCGGCCAATCGCGCGACCGAATTCGAGCGTATGGCCGAGAAATGTGACTGCCGGGACAAAAGCAAGGGAGCCAATTTCAAGATGGAAGCTTGTGACGCGGAGCTGCGGCCGACGTGACCGAACTCACGGCGCATCCGCGCTGCAGTGACATGTTCAATCGGCACAGAGGTGTGTTGTCGAGCTGCTCGCGTCTGATGCGCGCGGTGAGTGGCTTCGCCGTGATGCTGCTATTGTTGATTGGCACCAACAGTGAGTCGCAAGCCTCCGTGCTTCACCTCGATTCAAGGTCACCGGCCGCAGAACGCGCCTTCGACAGTCATCTTGAGGTCTACCACGACGCTTCGGGCAAACTCACTCAGCAGGAGGTTGCAGCGTCAGCGCAAGCCAGGCTTTTCCAGCCAGTTCGAGGTGGCTTCAACGGCGGATTTTCCCGCGGGGCTTGGTGGGTTCGGTTTCAGATCCAGACGTCTCAGGAAGAAATCGCCCATCCGATCGAAGGCGGCTGGTGGCTTAGGTTGAGTTCTCCCTACGTGGACGCCATGGATGTGTGGCTGCCTGCTACAGGCAGCCCTGGAGAAGCCGGCTTGATCCATCGCGAACTCGGCGGTCTGCGACCGAATCTCTCACGCGAGTGGCCTGGCACCTTACCTGCCGTGCGCCTGCCGGAGCTTCGCGACGATCAGCCCCGCTGGGTATGGATCCGCTTGGCCGGAGACCGCGCGTTGAGCCTCATCGGTGGCGTGTCGTCGTTGCGCGAACTGGCGGGCGCGCAGCAGAAAATCACCTTCGGAAGCGCAGCGGTCATCGGCATGGTGCTGCTGCTGGCATCGGTGAGCTTGCTGATGGGCATTGCCGTGCCGGATCGCCGGTTCATCGCCTACGCCGGCTATCTCTCGACACTTGGTCTGCTGTTCGCTGCCGCGGAGAATCTGCCGATTGCTCTGGGTCTGCTCGAGAGTCCGGTCGTGGCGGTGCGATTGCATAGCTTTTCCGTCTGCCTGCACACCGCTGCAGCCTTTGCCTTCGCTCGCAGCATGCTCGATATGGGGCGCCAGTTTCCGCGCATGGACCTTGTTTTCAAGGCGCTGACCGTGGTGTGCGGGGTTGCGTGCGTCGCAGCAGCTGCAGGGGGGTATAGGTACATTGGGTTGCCGCTGAACTTGCTCTGGGTTGCTTTCTCTGTGTGCGTCGTATCGCTGTGCGCGGTGCTGGTGCGTCGCAAAGTCGAGGCTTGGCCGAGCCTGGTGGGATATTCCGTGTATCTCGCGATCGGCGTGCAGCACTTCGCGAAGAACCTGCAATGGTTGCCCTATACGACAGCGACGCAGTACAGCTACGCCATCGGCGCCATCATTCACATCCTGGCCTTCTTCTTTGCCCTGGGTTGGCGCGTGCGGCACCGCGAGCGACGCGCGCTCGCGCTGTCCCTACGGCATGGAGAACGACTGGAGCAGCGGGTGAACGAACGCACCGAAGACCTGCGCCAGGAAATTGACCAGCACCACCAGACGCACAACCAATTGGCCATGGCAATGCGCGAGCAGCGGGCAATGCTGGCGATGGTGTCCCACGAGTTCCGCACACCGCTTGGCACCATCGGCGGTGCAGCACAGATTCTTTCGGAGGAGCGCCTCGGCCTTGCGCGCGAAGACGTCAAGCGGGAGGCGGAGAAGATCGCTCGCACGGTGTTGCGCATGAGTGACCTGATGGACACCCTGCTCGCGGACCAGTGGTTGGAGGCGTCCAGCGAGGCAATGAGTCGCCATCCGATCCGGTTAGCGGAATTGCTCCACGAGAAAGTGGATGAGCACAACGAGGGCAACGCCCATGACCGGATCGACTTGAAGCTTGAGGCGCTGGACGTCGTGGTGCTGGCGGATGAGACGCTCTTGCATATTGCGTTGGACAATCTCCTGACGAACGCCCTCAAGTACGCCCCGGCCACCTCGCGCGTGGAGGTTCGTACGCGCCTTGCGGATGTGGGGACGCGCGTGGACATCCAGGTCCTGGACACGGGACTTGGCTTCAGGCCGCAGGACCTGCCCCACGTATTCGACCGCTTCTATCGCGCGGAAGGTGTGCGACGCGTGCCCGGCATCGGATTGGGTCTGCACATGGTGCAGCGCATTGCCGGGCTTCATGGCGGCAACGTCGTGGCGGCGAATCGGCGTGAGGGCGGGGCCATCGTGACAATGACGCTGCCTCGTGCAGGTTGCGCAAAAGGCGGCGGCAACTCTGACCCTGTGCTGGCCGCGTCCGTGTTGAAGGGACAGGGCCTATGCCGATGAATCGCGTGCTTGTTGTTGAGGATGACGAGGACTTGCGCGACACGGTCTTGCGCTACCTGAACGGTGTCGGCATGCTTGCGCGTGGTGTTGCCAGCGCGGAGGAAGTGGACGCCCAACTGGCACGCCACGACTTTGATGCAGTTGTGTGCGATGTCAACCTGCCGGGCGAAGACGGCTTCGCCGTATTGGCCCGCCTGCGCGCGCGAAGCGCGATGCGCATTGTGATGTTGACGGCCCGAGGCATTGCCAACGATCGCTTGAGAGGCCTGAGCCTGGGCGCGGACTACTACCTGGTCAAGCCAGTCAACTTGCGTGAGTTGGAGATGGTGCTGAACAACCTCATGCAGCGAAGCCATGAGACGCCAGTCGCCACGGCGTCGATCGAGGCTCCGTCGAGCGCAGGTGGCCAGGCAGCCTGGCGCTATCAGAGCACGCAGTGGATGCTTCATGCACCTGAAGGCGCCTCCGTGCAACTGTCGAGTTCAGAGGCGCGGCTCGTTTTTTGCCTGGTGCAACGCCCACGTGAGGTTGTTGGTCGAACCACCTTGCTCATGGCGATGGGACGGCCTGGGCTGGAAGCCTACGAACGCAATCTCGATGTCACCGTGTCGCGGCTGCGTCGCAAGGCCGAACAGGCTTGCGGACAAAAGCTGCCTGTAGTCGCAGTGCGCGGCGAGGGCTATAGCTTTCAGGCGCCTGTGAGCATCGAGTCGTGAGGAACCGGTTGTTGCCCGTTGCAGCAGGTCAGTCTGTAGAACGCAGTAGCGACAGGAGCAGGTCGCCTTCGCGGCGCGAAAGCAAGTCACGTGATCCAAGCAATCTACCGGGTCGAAGTTGCCATTCCTAGGCGCGTCATAGAGGACTTCGGCAGGGACGGTGATTTTACTTTCGAGCTGATTCAATCGACCAGCGTCGCACCGCAGCTGGTCGTGGACGAGAGCCGCTCGATGGGTCGCCTTATGAGTGGGCTGAATTCCTCAGCAGAGACGACGCGCTGCGGTGCGAACAGCAACTGCATGAAACCGTCGCCAAGTTCACGCGGAGGTTGTCTGCCACATTGGACTGACATCGCGCCGCGGAGTCTGCTACCTCGCGTGCGCAGCGCCCACTGGGCGCCGTTGCTGTTGCTCATCCGACATCAATTCGGCAACGCCTGCTGTAGCTCTGCATCGACACGGATATCGATGGTCGCCTGCGCGTAGGTCGCACTGCGGCGGCGCTGATGGATCGTGCGCGCAACGCTCTTTAGGAAGCAAGAAAAAGTAAGGTGCAAAGTTCATGGCATCAAACCACAATCCGCCCGACGTGTTGAATGCGGGGCAACGTTAAGTTGTGAAGTCGGACAAGCCGATTTCTATTCTTCATTGGTTTTGGAGCTGCATTATTCGTATGCAGACCCTGTGACTTGCTAGCTCCTGTCGCGGTCATCGCTTCGAATGGGAAAGAGCTGGTTCGAGGAAATGTTCCGTGTCAATCAAACACGAAGATTCGTTGTCTTTGGAATGTTGTTAGCGCGATCCGTCCGAATGCCGTCCGTCTAAATTACCCATTTTTAATCGGATCGAGAAATCGAATCGCCACAGAATTCGAATCGAATACGACACGCTTTGTGTGTACGCCGCCCAGGGAGAAATTTCAATGAATACCGCTTACAAGACGATCTGGAACGCAGCCATTGGCGCATGGGTGGCTGTCTCCGAGGCCACTCGCGCGCGGGGCAAACGCTGCACCGGTGTGCGCGCCGGTCGCGCTCTGCGCTTTGCAGGTCCGTTGATCGCCGCAAGCGGCTTCGCGATGACATTGCCCGCCTGGGCCGCATGCGTGTTGACCGGTACGACGCTCGATTGCACTGGTGTCAACGGGGGCTATCAAGGGGTGGCCAATGGCGGGACCATCAACAACCACGGCAGCATTGCTACGCTCGGCGATGGCACATGGGGCATTTACGTCGGCGCGGACGTCACCGTCAACAACTATGGCGCGATCAGCGGCAAGTCCGGCATCGTCGGCGGCGCCGGGCTGGTTGTGAACAACATTGGCGGCACGATCATTGCCGACGAGCGCGGAATCCAGTCGACCAATGGAGCCATCAACCTGGTGAACTCCCAGGGCGGCCTCATCCAGGGCTTTGGCGGCGCTTTGATCTACGCTGGCGGCACGATCCTGAACACGGGCAACAGCGTCATTGACGGCACTGGCTATTTCGGTCTTGGATTCTCGAGCTCCAGCGCGAGCATCACCAATACCGCGGGTTCGACGATCAGAGGCGCGTACAGCATCTACGCGCAGGACACCAAGATCACGCTCGACAACGCAGGCCTGATCCAGGGCAATGTGTTGCTGACCACCAACGTTGAGAACCGTATCACGCTTCGTACGGGCGGCCAGATCCAGGGCGGTCTGTCCGTGGGCGGCGCCCCCGGCTCAACACTCACGCTGGCGGGCAGCGGCACGCAACTCTATTCGCAAGCCGTCACCGGCGGCACCGACTTCGGTGGAACTCTCTTCAAGGAAGAACTTGGCGATTGGTTGCTGGACCGCAGCTTCGCGCCCGCCGGCGCGTTTGTGAACGCAGGTTCGCTGGGCTTCGCTGCTGGGGGTTCGTTCGATGGTGGCACGGCCGTGAGCTTGACTGCCGGCACGATGCTCTACACGACCGCAGGCGCGGCCCCGATCATCGGCCACCTCGATGGGGCAGCGGGTAGCACGGTCTCGCTGGCTGGCGGTTCCTCGCTGGACATGCGCGACAACCTCGACGCGACCATCGCCAGCGACATCGGCGGCGCGGGCGCCCTGATCCACAGGGGTAGCGGCGTGTTGGCGCTCAGTGGCAATAACGGCGGCTTTGCCGGCAGCATCCTGGCCTATGCGGGCACGCTGCAGCTGGCGAACCAGCAGGCGCTCGGCGACGCTTCATTGGGCATCGGCGGACCGGTCACGCTGACAAGCCCGACTGCGCTGACGCTGGGCAGCGTGAACCTCTTCGCGCCCGCCGGCCAATTGTCCGTGTCGGTGCCCGGTTCGGTCACGTTCAATGGCCTGGTCTCGGGAACAGGCACGCTGGATCTGCGCAATATCGCCGGCACCGTTTCGCTGCTGGGCAACAACAATTACAGCGGAGGCACGCGGTTGGCGAACAACACGGTCGCGCTCGGCACCAACGGCGCGCTGGGCCAGGGCGTCGTGTCCGTCGAAGGCGCCACCACGCTCACGAACGCCGCGACACGCTCGCTGGCCAACGCGTTCGTCATCGGCAATGCAGGCACCCTCACGGTCGGCGGCAACGCGGGGATTGCCATCACTGGTGAGGTGTCGGGCGATGGTGGCTTGGTCAAAGTGGGCGCCGACGAGCTCGTGATCAATCGGGGCAACATCTACGCGGGCGGCACCCACGTCGCGCAAGGCACGTTGCGCATCGCCAATGTCGCCGGCAGTGCCACAGGGCAGGGCGCCGTGACGGTGGACGGCGGGGCTACACTGGTGGGCACCGGCTCGATCGCGGGGCCCGTGAGCGTGGCTGCGGGCGGGAGCCTGTCGGTGGGCAGCGGCACAGGTACCATGAATACCGGCGCGCTGACGCTGGCGGCAGGTTCATCGCTCGACATGGAGCTTGGACAGGCCGGCGTGGCGGGCGGGTCGCTCAACGACCTGCTCAACGTCAACGGCGACCTGTCGCTGCGCGGCACGCTCAACGTGAGCCAGTCGGCTGGCGGCAACTTCGGCGCGGGCATCTACCGGCTCATTAACTACACGGGTGCGCTCACGGCCAACGCGATGAGCATCGGAAGCGCGCCAACGCCGCCGGGATACCTGGCGCTGCAGACGGGCATCGCCAACCAGATCAACCTGGTCAACACCGGCGGCTTCGCGCTGAACATGTGGGACGGCGGCGATCCGGCCAACTTCAACGACGGCAAGATTGCCGGCGGCAACGGTATCTGGCGCGCGGGCAGCCCCGGCGACAACTGGACCGACATCAACGGTGTGGCGAACGCGGGCTGGGTGCAGAACGGCTTCGCGGTCTTCGGCGGCGCGGCTGGCGCTGTCACTGTGGACAACAAGGGCACCGATGGTGCGGTGCGCATCGGTGGTGCGCAGTTCGCGGTCGACGGCTATAGCCTGGGTGGCGATGCATTGACGATCAACGCACCCGCGACGGTAGTTCGTGTGGGCGACGGCACTGCTGCAAGCGCCGGCATGACTGCCAGCATCAATGCGGCCATTGGCGGCACGGGCGGGCTCGTGAAAGACGACAGTGGCACTCTGGTGCTGGGCGGAGCCAACAGCTACACGGGCGGCACCACTGTCAAGGGCGGCACGCTGCAGATCTCGGCTGACAACAACCTGGGCGCCGCAGGCACAAGCCTGTCGCTCGACGGCGGCACGCTGCGCGTGGCGGTCGGCGCGCCGACGGTAAGCTCTGCCCGCGCCATCACGCTGGGTGCGGGCGGTGGCACTGTGGATGTGGCGAATTCGCAGTTCGATGCGAACGGCTCCATCGGCGGCGTCGGCGGCCTCTCGGTCAAAGGTGCCCTGGGCTCGATGACGCTGAATGCCGCGAACACTTACGGCGGCGGCACGACGGTGCAGGACGGCGGAGTGGTCGTTGCCCACGTGGACGGTGCGTTTGGCAGTGGCGACGTGCACCTGCAGACCCAGAACACGCGGGTGGTGTTCGACGGCACCGCCAGCGCCGGCTCCAACAACTTCATCCTGGGGCGCGCCGGCACCGCCGACGCCAACAACACGCTGGTGTTCACGCAGTCGGCTTCGGCGGGCACGGCCAGGATCACCTCCAATGGCCAGGGCTACCAGAGTCTCATCGGCAATACCGCGCTGTTCGCCAACGCCAGCAACGCCGGCAGCGCGACCATCGACGTGCAGGGCGGGGGCGTTCTTTTCAACGACCAGTCGAGCGCGGGCGCCTCGGCGATCACCAACGTCGGCAACGGTGCGGTGGCATTCGCCGGCAATTCTTCCGCTGGCACAGCGAAGATCGGCAACCTTGACGGGCTGCTGTATTTCTCAGGCGGCGCTGACGCGGCCACTGCGTCGGTCAGCAATGGCGCGGGTGCCACAGTCGATGTCAGCGGCATCATCTCGCCGACGGGCCTTGCAATCGGCTCGCTCTCGGGAGACGGCGCCGTACTGCTCGGCGCCACACAGCTCACGCTGGGCGGCCTGAACACCAACGACCTGATCTCCGGCACCGTCTCCGATACCGGCAGCCTTTTTCCCCAGCCCGGTGCGGGTGTCGGCGGATCGATTGTCAAGGTGGGTAGCGGCACACTGACCCTGGGCGGTGCGAACACCTACACGGGCGGCACCACGGTGGCGAGCGGCACGCTTGCGGTGAACAACGCCGTTGGCAGCGCGACAGGCACCGGCGCGGTACAAGTGCAAAGCGGCGCGACTCTGACGGGCACCGGCACCATTGCCGGCGATGTCACGCTGGCCAAGGGTGGCGTCGTGTCTGCGGGCAACGCTGGCGTGGCTGGCGGCGTCGGCACGCTCACCACCGGCAACCTCAGCTTGGCCAATGGCTCCGTGCTGAACTACGACCTGGGCCAGGCCGGCGTGGCGGGCGGCACGCTGAACGACCTGATCAACGTCAACGGCAACCTGCAGCTGGACGGCACCTTGAACGTGGCGCAGACGACGGGCGGCAAATTCGGCGCGGGTCTGTATCGGCTCATCAACTACACCGGGACGCTGACCGACAACGGCCTGGACATCGGCATAGCGCCGACGGATGCGAAGAACCTGCAGGTGCAGACCTCCGTCGCCCACCAGGTCAATCTGGTGAACTCCGATGGCGTTGCGCTCAACTTGTGGGATGGCGCCAGCAGCGCCAATTTCAACGACGGCAAGATCGCCGGCGGCTCAGGCACCTGGCGCGCAGGCAGCCCCGGCGACAACTGGACCGATGTGGGCGGGGTGGCCAACGGCACCTGGAAGCAGGACGGCTTCGCGATCTTCAGCGGTACCCCTGGCACCGTCACGGTGGATAAAACCGGCACAGCCGGCACGGTGCGAATCGGCGGCGCGCAGTTCGCGGTCGACGGCTACACGGTCGAGGGCGACGCGTTGACCCTCGCCGCGGCGAGCACGGTGGTGCGCGTGGGCGACGGCACCGCCGCCAGCGCCGGCATGACCGCAACCCTGAACGCGCCGTTGGCCGGCGCTGGCGGCCTGGTGAAGGACGACGGGGGCACGCTGGTGCTGGGTTCGGCGAACTCGTACACGGGAGGCACCACCGTCAAGGGTGGCGTGCTGCAGATCTCCACGGACAGCAACCTGGGCGCGCTCGGCACGGGCCTGGCGCTGAACGGCGGTACGTTACGCATCGCACCAGGCTCCGCACCATTCGCCAGCTCGCGTGCGCTTGCGCTCGGGGCGGGCGGCGGCACCGTCGACCTGTCGAACAGCCAGTATGGCGTGGGCGGTCCGATCACCGGCGATGGCCTGCTGACTGTCACTGGCAAGGGCGGCACGCTGGGCCTGGTCTCAGCGAACAGTTACAGCGGCGGCACCATTCTCAAAGACGGCGCGAGCATCACGACCACCGTGAGCGGCGTGCTGGGCACAGGCGCGGTGCAGCAGCAAGGCAACGCCACGGTCTTGTCTCTGCTCGGCACGGCGAGCGCGGGCAACAACGCCTACACCGTGGGTCGCGCGGCCAGCGCGGACAGCAGCAACACGCTGTCGTTCTCGCAGGACGCCACGGCTGGCAACGCGACCCTCACTGTCAATGGCACGGGTTGGTCGACGACAGGTTCGAACGCGCTGCAGTTCGGCGACAACGCCAGCGCGGGTGCGGCCACCATTGTCAACCAGGGCGGCGCGATCAATGTGTTCGACAACGCGAGCGCGGGCACCGCAACGATCACCAACGCCGGCACGGGCCTGCTGGCCTTCGGCCTGGCCGCGTCTGCGGGCAGCGCCACCATCGTCAACCAGGCAGGCGGCCTGGTGCGCTTTGCCGACAGTGCGACGGGCGCGCAGGCGTCACTCGCCAACGCGGCGGGCGGCACGCTGGACGTGTCGGGCGCCACAGCGGTCGGCGGCACTGCAGTGGGGTCGCTGTCGGGCGCGGGCGCGGTGGTGCTCGGCGCCACGCGGCTCACTCTGGGTGGGCTGAACACCAACGACATGCTCTCGGGCACCGTGAGCGACAAGGGCAGCGTCTTCGTGCAGCCGGGCACCGGCACCGGCGGCTCGCTCGTGAAGGTGGGCAGCGGCACGCTCACGCTCGCCGGGGCCAACAGCTACACGGGCGGCACCACGGTGGCGGCCGGCACGCTGAGCGTGAACAACGCGAGTGGCAGCGCGACCGGCACCGGCGCCGTGCAGGTGCTGGCCGGCGCCACGCTGGCCGGCAGCGGCGCCATCGCGGGCGCGGTGAACATCGCCAAGGGCGGCATCCTTGCGGTGGGCAACAGCCCCGGCACGCTGACGCTCGGCGGCCTGAGCCTGGCCGCAGGCGCGGTGATGAATTACGAACTCGGCCAGGCCGGCACTGTGGGCGGCGCGCTGAATGACCTCGTCAACGTGAACGGCAACCTGCAGCTGGACGGCACGCTCAATATCGCGCAGTCGGCGGGCGGTACCTTCGGCCCGGGGCTGTACCGCCTCATCGGCTACACCGGTACGCTGACGGATAACGGCCTCGACATCGGCACTGCGCCCGGCGCAGCGGCCGACCTGCAGCTGCAGACCTCGGTGGCCCAACAGATCAACCTGGTCAACCGCGCAGGCCTGTCGCTCAACTTCTGGGACGGCGGCGACAGCAGCAAGTACAACGACGGCAACGTGGCGGGCGGCAGCGGCACCTGGCGTGTGGGCAATCCACAGCCTTCGCTGGACGGCTGGAGTGACGTGGATGGCAAGCTCAACGCCAACTGGGCCCAAGACCAGTTCGCAGTGTTCGGTGGCAACACCGGCACGGTGACGGTGGATGGCGGCGGCGGTACTGTGCGCATCGCAGGCGCGCAGTTCGCCACTGGCGGCTACCTGGTGCGTGGCGATGCCATCGAGCTCGGCAACGCAAGCACGGTGGTCCGCGTGGGCGACGGCACGGCCGCTGGCGCGGGCATGACTGCAACCATCGACGCCGCGCTCACGGGAACGGGCGGTCTGGCGAAAGAAGACGCCGGCACGTTGGTGCTCGGCGCCGCCAATACCTACAGCGGTGGAACCAGCGTGACCGGGGGCGTGCTGCAGATCGCCGCAGACAGCAACCTGGGCGGGGCAAGCGGCACGCTGTTGCTCGACGGCGGCACACTGCGCGTAACGGGCGAGACTGCCAGTGCGCGCAGCATCACGCTTGGCAAAGCCGGCGGCGGCTTCGACATCGATGCGGCACGCACCGTGGCGTTGACCGGCACGCTCAGCGGCTCCGGCAGCCTTCGCAAGGCTGGCGCGGGCACATTGCAGCTGGGTGCAGCCAATAGCTACGCGGGTGGCACCGAGGTCGCTGCGGGCTCACTCGAGGCGATGGTGAGCGGGGCGCTCGGCGCTGGGCCCGTGTCTGTTGCCGACAACGCGTCGCTTGCCTTCGCCGACGCGGCCGACGCAGGCAAGCTGTCCATCAACGTGGCTGCGCGCGGCAGTGCACCGACCGATAACGGCGGTTTCGTCGCATTCCGCGACGCGAGTTCCGCGGGAAGCGCGAACGTCACAACCAACGACGGCGCGACAGTGGAGTTTCGTGACAAGTCGAGTGCAGGCAACACTGTGATCGACAACCGCGGCGGCCTTACCAACTTTCTGTTCGATGCATCGGCAGGCCAAGCGCAGATTACCAACCATGCCAAGGGCCAGATCAACCTGATGAACGACGCGAGTGCCGGGCAGGCGCGCTTCGTCAATGAGAGCGGCGGCCTTATCGACTTCTACGACCGAGCGAGCGCCGACCAGGCCACGGTAGTGAACAACGCGGGCGCGCGGCTGCGCATCGTCGACCTGGGCACAGCCGGCCTGAGTATCGGCTCACTCGAAGGCGCGGGCGATGTGCTGCTCGGGGCCAAGGCGCTCACGCTCGGCGGCCTCGGCAACAACGACACGCTCTCGGGCTCCATCGGGGGCGCGGGCGGCTCGATCGTGAAGGTAGGCGCAGGCAAACTCACGCTCACTGGCGCCAGCAGCTACACAGGAGGCACCACTGTCAACGCGGGGACGCTGAGCGTGAACAACATAAGTGGCAGCGCTACCGGCAGCGGTGCTGTTCTGGTGCAGAGCGGAGCCACGCTGGCAGGCAGCGGCACCGTCTCGGGTGCGGTCACCATCGCCAAGGGCGGCGTTCTGGCCGCGGGCAACAGCCCCGGGACCTTGACGCTGGGCGCGCTCACGCTTGCCGCGGGCGCCGCGTTGAACTACGAGCTCGGCCAAGCGGGTGTGCCCGGCGGCGCGCTGAACGACCTGATCGATGTAGCCGGCAATCTGCAACTCGATGGCACCCTCAACGTCGCGCAGTCGGCCGGCGGCAGCTTTGGGCCCGGGCTGTACCGCCTCATGAGCTACGGCGGCTCGTTGACCAACAACGGATTGGACGTCGGCGGCGTGCCGGCCGGCACCAAGCTGGCCGATTTGCAGGTGCAGACATCGGTGGCCAATCAGGTCAACCTGGTCAACCGGGCAGGTCTGTCGCTCAACTTCTGGGACGGTGGCGACAGCAGCAAGTACAACGATGGTCAGGTCGCGGGCGGCAGCGGCACGTGGCGCGCAGGCAATCCGCAGCCTTCGCTGGACGGCTGGACCGACGCAGATGGCAAGCTCAATGCCAATTGGGCGCAGGACCAGTTCGCGGTGTTCGCCGGAAAGGGCGGGACCGTCACCGTGGACGGTGCCGGCGGCGCGGTCCGCATCGCAGGCGCGCAGTTTGCGGTCGATGGCTACGTGGTGCAGGGCGACGGCATCACCATGAACGGCGCCAGCACGGTGGTGCGCGTGGGCGATGGGACTGCGGGGGGCGCGGGCATGACCGCCTCGCTGAACGTAGCACTCGCAGGCACCGGTGGGCTGTCCAAGGAAGACGCGGGCAGGCTGATCCTTGGCGGCGCTAACACCTACAGCGGCGGCACCACCGTGAAGGGCGGCGTACTGCAAGGCAGCGCAACCAGCCTGCAAGGCGACATCGTGAACAACGCTGAGGTGGCCTTCGATCAGGACAAGGCCGCCGGCACGTATGCCGGCACGCTGAGCGGCACTGGCCGGGTGCGCAAAATAGGCACGGGTACGTTGGAGCTCAGTGGCGTGAACAGCTACTCGGGCGGCACACTGGTCGATGCCGGCGTGCTGGCCACCAGCGTCACCGGCGCGTTGGGCAGTGGCCCGGTGAGCGTGGCGGCTGATGCAGGGCTGCAGTTCGGCGGTGCGGCCAACGCGGGCACCCTGGTGTACACGCTGGCAAGTCCTGGCGCTGGGCCGGCCAGCGCGGGAGGCAGCTTGCAGTTCGCCGGCACCAGCACTGCCGCTGGCGCTGCCATTGACAACAGGGGCGGCAGCGTTCGCTTCCAGGACAGCGCCAGCGCGGGCACTGCCAGCATCGTCAACGGCGCGCGCAGCGTGATCGCTTTTGCCGACAAGGCCAGCGCGGACAAGGCCAGTGTCACCATACAGACCGGCGCGCAGCTGCGCATCGATCAGGCCGCCACTGGCGTGGCCATTGGTTCATTGCGCGGCGCGGGCGACATCGTGCTTGGCGCCAAGGCGCTCACGCTCGGCGGACTGAACGGCGACGCGGTGCTCTCGGGCGCGATCAGCGGCGCAGGCGGGTCGTTGGTGAAGACGGGGACGGGCACGCTCACGCTCGCCGGTTCCGCGACCCACAGCGGCGAAACGCGCGTGGCAATGGGCGCGCTGAAAGCCGGCGCCGCCGACGCCTTCAGCGCGGCCTCGGCTGGCGTGGTCACGGGCGGCGCCACGCTCGACCTTGTGGGCTTCAGCCAGCGGATGGCGGGCCTGTCGAATGCGGGCACCGTCTCTCTGCTGGGCAGCGCTCCCGGCACGACGCTCACGCTGAGCGGCCCTTACGTCGGCAACGACGGTGTGCTGCGCCTGGGCGCCAAGCTGGACAACCCTGGTATCGCCGACCGCCTGGTGCTCGACGGCCCCGCTGCCTCGGTCAGCGGACGCACCACGGTGCAGGTGTCCAATCTGGGCGGCCTGGGCGCGCCCACCATCGGCGCGGGCATCGAACTGATCAGCGCGCGCAACGGGGCTACCACCACTGCCCAGACCACCAAGGACGCCTTCGTGCTGTCGGGTGGACACGTCGATGCCGGCGCGTTCGAGTACCGGCTGTATGCGGGCGACGCGGGCGGACGCGGCGAAGACTGGTACCTGCGTGCCGACGCCCCACCGAGCGGGTCTGGAGCGTTTGGCGTGCCGCTGCCGGCCTATCGCGCGGAGGCATCGCTGTTCGCGGCACTGCCGAGCCAACTGCGCCAGAGCGATCTGGGCATGCTGGGCAACCTGCGACAGCGCATCGGCGACGACGATGTGCGCGGCAGCGCAGGTGTCTCGCCGAGTGCGGAAGGCGGCAATCGCCGTGCCTGGGGGCGGTTGATTTCCACGGACATGAACATCCGCCAAGGCGGCACCGTGTCGCCCCGAAGCGAAGGTCGCGTGACGGGCCTGCAGGCGGGCACGGACCTGCTGGCCACGCCCGACTGGCGCGCTGGCATCTATGTCGGTCAACTCGAGGGCGATACCAGCGTGAGTGGATTCGCCAGCGGGCTGCTCGACACCGCCGCCGGGCGTAACAACCTGCGCAGTCAATACCTGGGCCTGTACGGCACCTACACGAGCGAAGACGGTTTCTACGCCGACATGGTGCTTCAGGCAGGGCGCCACCGCTACACCTTGCAGCCGCAGTTGAGTGTCGGCGTCTCCGGCAAGGGGAACAGCCTGCTGGCCTCGCTCGAGGTGGGCAAAGCCTTTGCCCTGGGAAGCAGCGGCTGGTCGATCGAGCCGCAGCTGCAGCTTATTCATCGCCGCCAGCGGCTCGACGATGCACAGATCGCCGGCGCCCTCGTGCAGCAGGACGCCGACAGCGGCTGGATCGGCCGAGCGGGCGTGCGTGTGAAGGGCAGCTTCGCCACCGGCATCGGCACGCTGCAGCCCTACGGCCGCGTGAACGTGTACCGAAGTTCGAGAGGCAACGATGTGTCCCGCTTCGTGAACCCGGCGGCCATCACCCCGATCGGTACGGCCATCGGCGGCACCAGCACCGAACTGGCCGCGGGCTTCACGCTGGCATTAAGCGAGCGTACCAGTATCTACGGGGAGCTTGGCAAGCTGTGGGCATCGGGCGGCGCCACGCGCGTAGGCAGTTCGATTAATGCGGCGATGGGTGTACGGGTGAAGTGGTGAGGAGAAGGTGCCAGCCTTGCTCTGTCAGGACGTGCGGGGTGTAAATCGTGAGACCGCTGCCGATGCAGCATGCGTTGGGGGAAGCCCTCGACCAATTCGACCCTGAGTCTGCTCCCTGTTCTCTCATGGGAGAGGCTGGCGGATGGATAGCTTTAGCGGCTTGCGGGAGCCACGGCCGCGCCCTCGATTGCGTGTCGCGCCAGCGCCTGCGCCACGAAGTCCGAGGCCTTCATCTCCTCGATGAAACCGCTGAGCCAAGCCTGCGCTGCCGTTCCGCCTTGGGCACGCCCAGTCCGCCGGGAAAATCTGCGGGCCGCTGAGACTCTGCTTGCAAGTCATGGCATCGAGAAGGCGTCCTTGCGCGACGTCACGATGCTCGCGGGCGTCAACGTCGCGTCGGTGAACTACCACTTCGGCTCGAAAAACATCCTCGTTAAGGCCGTCTTCCAAGCTCGCTGAAAGGGTGAGCGCGTCGCGCACTGCAGCGCTTGAGGCCGTGCGCACTCAGGCGACGCGCGCAGACCTGCCCGCGAGCGTCGAGCAGATCCTGCACGTGTTCTTGGCGACCAATCTCGCTCCTAACGAGCAGATGCATGGCGAGTTGCTGGCTCAGTTCCGATACACCGGTGCAGACGCTTTACTGGCGCTACAACTTCATGAACGACCGTGTTCAAGTCGGTCATAGACAAGGCCCGCGAAGCCGTTTCGCTCGATTGTCTGAAGGCAGTGCAGGCCCAGGCAACCGCGAGGAACTGGAAGTGACACTCATGGATTTTCTGGGAGCCTCCATGCGCGGTGCCTCCAGTTTGCCGGCTTCACCACCTGCCCCGCAATCCGCCCAAAGCCCCTCAAAGCGACCCTGACTCGCTCCGCACCGGTTCGGCCTGTGCGTAAAGCAAGCCGCGAGGCGGGATCGGGCGGGAGCTTGCAGGTCGGCGACGCGGTTTACGCATGGGAGTTCTAGGTAAGCCAATGTCGAACTGTCATGTTCGGCCCTCCTGCTGTGTGGACCTGTCGGACATTCACGCCGCGCGCGTTAGCCACTCGCACGCATATCGCCTCGCGCCCCTGTTCTCTCATACGGTTTTCTGGATTGGGCGATCACGGAGCAATTTCCCACACCCGTTGTGGGAGAACGAGTCACGGCGCGTTGCGCGCTGGCCTCGAAGCTACGTGGTTTGATGCCTCTTGGGGGCTTCGGGTGAAATTTGCCCAAACAGGGTGACTTTTCGCCTGAGATTCATGGTCCACGACTCCCAAAAGTTCTCCGCTTTCCCGCGCTCGCTTTAGGAAGTTTTAATCTCTTTTATCTCTTTAATACCTTTAGGGGCGAAAAAACCAATATGAATCAATGACTTAGATGCGTTTCCGGAGAGGTTTTGGGAGTTTCCGGAGAAGTTTTGGGAGTTTCCGGAGTGGATATGGGACTTTGTGGAGAAGTTTTGGGGCAAAACCGGAGTGGATATGGGATTCTGAGTGAAGCTGTTGAGCGCCAGCATCTGAGCGGAAGCGGAGAACTTTTGGGAGTCTCCCTCACCTTCCAGTTCATTTTTGGAGCCGCGCTGCCGCAAACACTCATGGACAGTTCGCATGCCTCCAGCTCCACCATCTTCCCCCTGAAGGACCGGTTCACGGTTCTGATTTTTCGCTGGTGGGCCGCCAGGCTTTTTCGGTCTGAAAACAGGGGGACCCCGGGTGTTTTTGCCCCTGCGAACGAGGCCTTCAGCCCCACAACCTTCCGCAAGGTGCACCTCCTGGGCGCTCGGATCGACGAACGCGCCATGTTCGGCACGATCGCCGACCTGTATTGGCGGTTGAATACCGACTCCAAGTTCTGGGATCCGAAGTACTCCAAAGAGGTTCGCGGGCACTTGGACAACCACCTTAAGCCGCACCTGTTGTGGAAGACGCCCATGTGCACTACCAGCGTGCCCGTCGCCATGGGGTCGATCGAGCGGTGCGCGCAGGACTTCGTCTCGATTGCGTACAAGGTGCTGTCCCTGGTGCGGGCCACGGCGAATCATGCAATCGAGATCGGTTGCATCGATGCCACGCCGCTGACCTCGTTACGGCCCAATTCCCGTATCCGCAAGTACCGTCTGGATAGCAAAATGGGCAAGAGGACCTACCCGCCATCCTTGAAATTGTGCGCCTGGCCATCATCGTGCGCGACGACTCGCCGGCATGCTTCTAAGTGTGGTTGTGCCATGTCGTTCTCGCCCATACCGGCTTGCGAGTATCCAACGCGGTCGCGCTGAAGTGGGCGTATGTACCTGGAGAACGCGGTCGTGCCCTTCCCGCGCGACATGATGAAGCCGATGGTCGCCGACCCTAGGCCAGTGACCGGGGCTGGCGCGCCTTCCATGACGTTCCCCTGGCCCCGCAATTGGCGGCGATGCTGCACAAGCTCGAGCGGCAAAGCGACTACGTCTTCTTCGGCCCTTACAACTAGGCGACCCACATCACCGCCGAGACCATGTAATGGCACTTTCGCGAAGGCCTGGGCCTGGCCGGGCTGCACAGCCCTCACAGCTGGCGCAGCGCGTTTTCGACGTGGGCCGATGCCCAAACGACAGCGCAGGGGCACCGTGAGTTCGACCGCGATGACATTGAACTCGTCCTGGACCACACGGTGGGTTCTTCGCTGATCGAGACCTACAACCGCGGCGTGGCCATCGAGCGCCTCCGCCCGATCCTTTGCGCCTGGGCCGATGCCTTGGAAGTGTCGCAAGCGGCGTCATCGCCCGCGCTGCCCAAGAGAACTTGATCATCGACGCGGCGAAGATCTTATCAAGGGCATCGAGGTGACGCCGGTTCCGAAGGGCAATGCTGTGGCGGGAGAGGGCGGCACCCTGCGCAACTGCGCTCGTGGCGGTGCGCGCCGGCTGGCTCGCAAGGGTGCACGGCATCCCTCGCAGCGCGCGCACGGGAAGCGGCGTGACGCGACCTGACGTCACCTGTCGGGTGGCGTGCCAGACGAAGCGCTACTTGGCTTTGGGGGGGTGGGTGAGTCCCATGCGCTCGACTCGGGATGCAAACTCGGCCTCGAAGCTCGCGACGTCGAAATCGGTGGCAGCCAGCCATTGGCGCAGCTCGAGGTAGTCGATCTGGCGCACGCCGGTCTCGATCTTCGAGACGTCGCTTTGGCGCATTTGCGCCCGAGCCGCGAGATCGATCTGGTTGAGGCCGACATTGAGGCGCAGTTCCTTGAGGATGGCCGCGAGGATCCTGTTTTCGCGGCGATGGGGTGAGTTCTTTTGCATGGAGCCACTTGTTTCAGTGGCCGAACCTTGCGGGCGAGCAAAAATTATGCGAAAACCGAATTCATGCTGGTAACCCCTTGCCGCTCGAATGACGCTTCATTCGGCAGAACGTTTGTTAGCGGGCATGACGGCAGTCCACGACTTTGTGGCAAAAAGCCAAAAAGGCCTCGCAGTCTATCTGCAGCACCGGATCCGTTGCATCTTCGCCAGCGTCGCACTGGCGATGACTTTGCACTTCACGCGATGGCACGTCGCTTGGCGGGGCTGACCGGGTGCGCAGGCACGCGCAGCAGCTCGGGGCAACCTTGCGCGCAATTCGTGCACGCGCACACTGGAAAGGCGCAGATGGCCTGGCGAGCGAGTTTCGAGCCCGCGCCGCGGGGATCCAGAGCCACAGCGCGTACGCAGCGCCAATGCCGCCAGCGAACGGCTGCGGGTGCACAGCCTTGCAATCGCGGCGCCATGGGCAGCCGCTGGTTGCTCAGGGTAAGGATCGCTCGCATCCATCGTCTTCAAGAGGGGCTCACCACCAGTGACGGATTGCAGTACTTCAAGAAATCTCACTCGACGTGGAAGCCGCCCTGGTACGCCAGGACCTCCTCGCGGCTCGCGCACGCTCGACAGAACTCGATGGGCCATGGGGGGCCTTGTCGAGCGGCTCTTTGCGAACAGAGAAGGGCGTAACAAGAAGGGGATGATGTGGGCGAGGCCCGCATGTGGCTGGACGTGCTGCGTGGCGCTTTGGAGGACCTGCACCAGTTCTGGACGACGCTGGAGCACGCACGTCTTCTCTCGGAGCCTCACGACCTTCTGACGTCGATCCAGGCGCGCTTGTGTGTTTGGCTGCGCCTCCGGCGATGCGGCCCGTCCATGTCGCGGCCGGGCCATCGTTGGATCCCGGGACGTTTAGGCCGCGTAGCAGCGCCGCGTTCACCAAGGCCGTGAGGGCCGTGCACTAGTCAATGAGGTCTCGGCTTCCAGGGCTGCGGAATTTGCCATGCACTACGGCTACGGCGGTTGCGGAGAGTTCGAGCAGGCGATGTCGCTCAAAGGTGTGGAAGGCCCGTATACCCACACATGGCCAAACGACCTGGAGACGCCGCTGTTCGGCTTCGCGCAACGCAATCAGTCATTGTTTGATGTGCGTGCGCACAGGGTGGTACGCGCCACCGAACTGCTGCACGGAAAGCCGTGGCGCATGCTCTCGCGGCGCCATCGCCAGATGAAGAACTTGTTGCTGTTCGATCCGCCGGAGCGGCTGATCGCATCGTTCGTCGCGGTCGATCAGCAGATCTGACGAGAAGACGAGACGGCAAACGTTGCGCAACGGTCGTGCGCATGGGCCAGGCGGTGACCGAAACAATGCGCCATGCGGTTCTTGCTCGGCGCGCGAGCGCACGCATATGAAAATCCTCATCGCCTCGGATCTGCACCTCGAATGCGCTGCATTCGAGCCGCCACGCGACGTCGAGTTCGATGTTGCCGTGCTTGCCGGAGACGTTCATTCACCCGCTCAACGCGCAGTCGAGTGGGCGGGCGCGCGCTTCGGCGACGAACTCGTCGTTAATGTGCCGAGCAACCATGAGTTCTATCGTGGCCCTATGGACACGGTTCCGGACGATGCGCGCCGCAACCAGCGACGGGCGTGTGCATCTGCTGGATGCAGGCGAGGCGCTGATTGGCGGGGTGCGGTTCCTCGGAGCCACCCTGCGGACCGGTTTCGCCTTGGCACTCGATACTCCGCAGGGCCGGCGCAGCGATCCAGCGGCGCACAAAAAGACAACCACCAGACTGTTAGTCGACTACGCGATGATCCTAATCACGGATTTGGAGGTCGCCTGAAAAGCCAGGCGTAACCCGCCGGTGCGCGTTCTCACGGCTGAGGACACCTGCGCCATCCATCGTTTCCAGTGCGCCTGGTTGCTCGACAGGCTGCGCCAGCCGTTCAGCGGCCCTACCGTGGTCGTCACTCACCATGCACCACATCGACGCTCACTCGCTGCGCGCTTTGCCGATGACTGGACTTCTTGCGCCTTCGTGAACGAACTGCCAGACGCTCTCTTCGATGTGCCGGTACCGTGGATTCACGGCCACACCCACGAGTGCTTCGAATACAACGTGCGCCGCTGCCGCGTGGTGTGGAATCCGCGAGGCTACGGGGCGACACGCAACTGAGCTGGCAACGCGCATATCCCCGGCTCGTGATCGAGATCGCGACATGCCCGTAGCGTCGGCGACGCTTTGTCGTTTCCACAAGTCGCATGCGCACCATTGCGCGATGTCTAAGCATCGCGCTAGTTGCCAGGGCGGACGCAGCCTGAAAATGCGATTGGAGGGCCAGATGATGCTGCTCGGTCCACGCCGGCCGGTCACGCGCTGCGCCAGCGAGTGAATGGAATTTCCTCGCTCGCGCGTGCCACCTGACCAGATAGATGACGTGTGCAGGCCGTACTTCGCCAACACCAGCGTGAGGTCGGTAGGTGCGGGAAACACACTTCGGCCTGCCACGAAGAGTCACGTCGTCACAGGCGCTCGAATCGCTGCCTGAGTCGGCGTGGGCGGCGCCTGCCTCCATCGCCTGCCGAGCGACGAGTTGCCCGCGCAATCCGCGACCCGTGGGAGGACTAGCGAATTCAAGACTGGATCTAGAGAACAACGCGTTGGCGCGCCGCGGCCTATCGCATGAAATTCATGCTCACCGGATCCGAAAATTCGCGCACTTCACTCGTAGCTACCAGCTTGGCCGCGCCCACCATCCCGAAACTGCCAATCCTCATTCGTGGCGTGGTTCAACTGCTTTCACATCGGCTGTTGAACCCCGGCGAATTGTATGCGAAAATCGAATTAAGCTTCGTTCTCCGCGCGGTTGTAGATGTCCGTGAAGGCGGCTTCCCGCTGTTCGTCGAGAGCGCAACCCATTTGCGGTCGATCCGATCGTCTCTTGCCGAAGATCAAGAGTTTTTCGTGACCTGTCCCTTCTGTAGTGAGCAAGATCGTTCATGTTTCTGAAATCGGATTGCAAAGAAGCAGAAGCCTTGGTTGGACGTTCGGCACGCATCGTCATCCCTCAAGATCGATGCACGGTTCGCTTGCGTCCAGTCGCAAGCCGTTTTGTTGCCACGTCCTTTGGACAGACGGAAGCGCGAAATCTCTTCGACGACAAGTTGCAGTCGAATCTCGAGAGCGAATGGGACCAGCCCAACGGGTGGCACTCGAGCGAATCATCGGGGCAGCCTGGAGTTATCCGGCCGAAAGGCTCGTCCACTCGCTTCACAGCTAGAGGGTTGCTTTTTCAACCAACGCAACGGCCGCTGAAACCCTTGACGCTATGACCTTTCGCTCTCACTTTTACACCTCTTCGCCCGCGGCGATGGGGAAGTCTTCTGACGAACGCCGAAATCCAGAGCATCAGGGAAATTCCCCGAGCGGCTACAGGGAAGGCCTCATTTTCTGTGGTGACCCGCATGGCGAGTTCTTGTCCGTTGTTGAGACGGTAAAACGTTTTCTGCCTGTGGCCATCGTGCTGCTGGGCGACCTGCAGCCACGCCAACCACTGCACGTCGAGTTATCTTCCATTCTCGACCAGACGCAGGTGTGGTTCATCCACGGCAACCATGACACCGACAGCGACCAAGACTTCGATCACCTGTTTGGATCGAAGCTCGGTGACCGAAATCTGCATGGCCGTGTCGAGACGATCGCAGGCTACAGGATTGCTGGACTAGGAGGTGTCTTCAGGAAAAAAATCTGGGATCCGGCCCATCCGACGTCCCGAGCGCGTTTTATTTCGCGCGAGGCATTGCTCGCGCACGCGCGTCGAGGCAAAGCCGGCGCTGTGGATCAGTGGCGCGGCGGCTATGCGCGAAAGCACTTCTCAAGCATCTTTCCTGAGGAGGTCGAAGCGCTGTCTTCCATGCAAGCAGACATCCTCGTGACGCACGAGGCCCCTTCTGCGCATCCACGCGGATTCCAGGTGCTTGATGACTTGGCGGTCGCGCTCGGCGCCAAGCTTCTCGTGCATGGGCATCATCACGAAGACATCGACTATGTGCGCGACGGATTGATGGGCGCGTCGTCACCGTTTGCGGCATTCGGCGTCGACATGGGGTCGTTTTTTGCTTGGCCACCGGCTTTCAACAGAGAGCAGGAGACCCAGTGATGCGAGCATTTATCCGGAGCCTGCAGAACAAGCGACAGGACATCGGGAAAGCGCTTGCCCGCCAGGACTTTCTTTCTCCAAAGTGGTATGCCTACGAACTTGGCATTCAGGTCGAAGACACAGAACGAGAATTTGAGCTGTATCGCCGTAGCGTGCCTGCATTTCCGGCGGCGAGTGACGCGAATAAACGCATCGAGAACCTGTTCAGTGCGATCCGCGGCGAACTAGAGCGGCTGAGGAACGGTCTTGTCGAGCAGAAGCTGGAAGCAGCTGAAGAATCGCTCGTCACGCTTTGCTCACTGCTGGCGCAACTCGACGTATGTTTGGAAGACGCGTGACATGTCACGACTGCACCGACAGCGTTCCGAAACTCTCGACCTGAGCAGTACCGTCGCCATCCTGATTAACAGAAGATGATTACTCAAAAATATCAGCCCGGATTTGTGCTGGCCAAGATGAGATTTCACGGACTCTCGGAAGATGGGGAGTTCAACGTAAGAATGATTGAGCTACCTCGTGATTTTGGAATCGCCATAGTCCAGACAAGAGATCGAGGTACTGATGTTGAGAGAACCTATCTGATGTTGGATCGAGGCATGCTCCACGAGCTTCTTGTAGACGAGAGCCACGAGGTAATGGACATCACTATCGCGCGTAGGGTTGGGCAAGATGAGTGGGGTTGGAATCCTGAGAGCGTGCAGCAGGCGTGGCTTTGCAAGCCATCTGGGGCAACTGGGGCAAATCCCTGGCGTGTTGTTCTCCAAGCGGAAGACGGCTCGATTGACAATGAGGACCTAGAGTTTCTCAGCGAGGCGCTGGAAAGGCGCATTCAGTGGATACGGCCTGAGCTTCCTGTTCTTTGAAAGCTCGGAAACTCGCGGGACTCACGTGCGCTTTCGTCAAAAGGTCTCGTTGCTTAACTTGTCCTGGATTTTTTGGAAGCAGCGATGAATGCCGATGACTGAAGCAATCTCCAATCGGTACCCAAGCCCACAAGGCCTGTGGGTAGATGACAGAACTCGAGGTTTGGCATGAAGCGTACGTGTGAGAGAGACGCCATAGACAACTTCGCTTGCCTGCGATGTGCTTGCCGCTGCTCGAAGGGAGAACTCTTGCCAACACATCAGCGCCAAAAAACACAGTCCCGAGGCCGCGGGGAGGCAGTCTTCATGACTGATGCCCTCCGTGCTCTGCATCGTCTGAGCACGTACCCCTTACTGGAAGACCTTGCACGTCAGCACACAGAGGCGACGAGGCTGGACGGTCGCGCGATCGCGGCCATCTACAAGAAACACTTGGGGAACATCGACGAGCGAGTGCTGCAGCATCATGAAAGAAGTCTGATGCGTGCGCTTGGCATTGCAGTTGACACCAACAGCTCCGCTGCGTCTGAAAGCAGTGGGCCATGAAGCTTTTGGTCTTGTCAGACTTGCATCTCGAATTCGGAACCTTCGCGGTGCCCGAGGTCCAGTTCGATGCTGTTGTGCTGGCGGGAGACGTAGCTGTTCCGGCGATCAAAGCGGTCCACTGGGCGCGTCGTACTGCCAACTTCGGCGTCACCCGGCCGGTCATCTATGTGCCGGGCAACCACGAGTTTTATGCCGACGTGCTGTCCAGCGGCCTGGCCAACCTTCAGATGGCCGTGCAGGGCACCAACGTCCACGCATTGAACTGCGGCGAGGTGGTGCTTGACGGAGTGCGCTTCCTGGGTTGCACCTTCTGGACGGATTTCGCCCTGCGCATCGACACCAAAGACGGCGCTCGGTCAGATGTTCCACGGTCGGTGTCCGAGTCGAAGCGGGTTCTTACGGACTACCGCGCCATTAGGGTGCACGAGGATCGAGCACCGGCTGGAGCAAGAGGCAGCGAGCGGCCGTCGAAGCGGCTGCTGACGCCGGCGGACACGCTGGCTCTGCACCAGGTTCACCGCGCATGGCTTGCCGCAAAGCTCGAAGAGCCATTTGCCGGGCCAACGGTCGTGGTGACGCACCATGCTCCGCACCGCAATTCTCTGGCCCCCATCTACGCAACGGATTGGGTGTCGGGAGCGTTTGCGAGCGAGCTGCCCGAGGAGTTCTTCAAGGTCCCCGTGCTGTGGGTGCATGGCCACACACATACGAGTTTCGATTACAGGATCGGGCACTGCCGCGTCGTCTGCAACCCCCGTGGCTACATGCTCGGCATGAGCAAGCGAGTGCCTGAGAACGACGATTTCAACCCCGCGTTTGTCGTCGACATCCCAACCGATCGGGCGAGCGTGCGATGAAGCTGCTGATCCTTTCTGACCTCCATGCTGAGTTCAACACGTTCCAGGTTCCCGAAAACTTAGAGTATGACGTCGTCGTTTTGGCAGGCGACATCCTGGAGCCAGGTAGCGCCGCTGCAGCCTTGCTTCGCGGGTCGATGGGTTTCGGCGACCAACCCATCGTGCAAGTCGCCGGCAACCACGAGTACTACGAAGCCGTCCTCGGGTCGGAACAGACGAGGATGCGCGACAAGGCAAAAGAGCACGACATCCACTTCTTGGACTGCGACGAGACGGTCATCGGCGGTGTTCGGTTTCTGGGGTGCACGCTGTGGACCGACTTCGGCCTGCATATCGTCGATCCTGGCTTCCCGGGCGGCGCGCCGAGACTTTTGTCAGATCGATTTCGTGCCATGGCCGAGAGTCAGCGCTATGTGGTCGACTACACCGCCATCCGTGTTGCCGCGCAGCCCGGAACGAGCACGTTCACCAGCCGGCGAATCCAGCCCATCGACACCTTGCTCATTCATCGGCGGCATCGTTCTTGGCTGCGCAGGAAGCTTTCTGAGCACTTCGGTGGCCCCACGGTCGTTGTAACTCACCATGCGCCGCACCGCAACTCACTGGCGCCGAAGTACGCCGAGGAATGGACGTCCGCGGCCTATGTGACCGAACTCAGAGATGAGTTCTTCGACGTGCCGGCGCTTTGGGTCCACGGCCACACGCATACGAGCTTTGACTACCAGGTCGACAGCTGCCGGGTGGTGTGCAACCCGCGAGGCTATGTCGACTGGAACGGAAACTTCGAGAACGGAGACTTCAATCCCGCTTTCGTAGTTGAGATCCAGCATGCGGGCTCTGTCGCCCCGCCAGCTCGCCGCGGATGACCGTGCTTTCAACTTGCGCAATTTCCAGTCATGCGACCCATCCTCTTTCTTGACCTGGACGATGTCCTCTGCCTCAACGATCCATACGGCGGTTATGACGTGCTCGCAGGAGGCGTGCCCGACGGTCTCTGGGAGACGCTCTTTCATGCACCTGCGGTCAAAACACTGCTGCGTGTCATCGACGCGTACCAGCCGGCGGTGGTCCTGACCACCAGTTGGCTGAGGTTCTTGGATCGCCGAGGTTTTGAAGAGTTATTTATGAGAACCGGGTTGGCCAAGGTCGCAGCTGCACTGCATCCAACGGCGTGGGAGGCACCCCAGAACAGAGGCAGGTCTCGACTGGAGGCAATCGAAGCCTGGATGTCTGCACACCACAACGGCGAGCCGTTCGTCATCCTGGACGACACGCTGTCCGGCACGGGATTGGCACGATCCCGTTTTGACAGATGCGGGGCTGTGGTGCTGTGTGAGGTCGGCGTTGGCCTGACGGAGGCGCACTTCGAAGCCGTTCGGCGTGCGCTGGGCGCTGGCTCCAGAGCGTCGGACCAATCTGAGCAAGTCGTTCCGGAAGCCCAGACATTGTCAGTTCTCGATGGGATGCCCCTGGCGTTCGAACCGGCTCGGCATCGTGGCGAAGCAATGGCCGACGAGTCGGTGGACGCAATGCTGCTGGCCGACAAGAAGACGCTTGACTCTTAGTCCTCGAACCCGCCTGTGTACGTTAGTACCTCAAGGCCGGGCTTTCCAACCTCACTACCAACTTGAACCATGAATCCTCCAGAATCTATCGCAAGCCGAACCGAGAAGGTGGCCCATCAACGGCTCGTCGATGCAGTCCTCGGCGGGACAGAGTGGATTCCTGTCGCTGAGTTGGGACGCAGACTCGACCCCCAGTCAGAAACTCCTCACGAGGTGCCGGAGCAATGGCTGCGCAGCGGGCAAATCTTGAGCATCGAGCATGAAGGGGTGCTCTTGGTCCCGGTGTACCTGTTCGACGCGCAGTGGCAACCATTGCCCGGTGTCGCAGAGATTCTTCAGATCTTCGATGGCTATTTCGGATGGTATGTGGCGGGATGGTTTGAGTCAAAGAACTCCTATCTGGGCGGGCCGAGCCCAAGAGAGGTGCTGGCGCTCAGACCGGATGCTGTTGTGGGTGCCGCCAAGGACAGTTTGGAGCCTGTCTCGAATGGATGACCTGCTTGCTGCGGGTTCACCTCGGCTCGCTTTGCAAAAAACAAAAAACCAGTCGAACCCATGAGTCATCGACGTTTGTTCAAACGCTTTCTCATCGTTGAATTCACCAACCTGAGGCCTGCGCCGGTGGTGGATGAACAGCCAAGCGTTACGTCGCGCGCCTGGAGAGTGTTCGAGTGGTTGGGTGAACTGCGAATCGTGGCAGTCATGGACGACGACGCGATTCGTCTGACCTCGCCGGTCGTTGCGTTCAATGCGCAGGCGAGGGCATTGATCACCTCCTCCGGACGCGTCTACTCGTTCGACGTCCCACCGACCGAGCGGCTAAGCCTCAGACGACTTTTCGAGGCGCGACTCTTGCATAGCGGGTTGGACGGGGCGCAGGACGTGAGTGACCACCTGTGGGAAAGCTTCAAAGCTGCGGAGCAATGATGCAGCGCGGGCGAGCCTTCGATGGAAAACCGAAAACGCGTCGACAGGAGGATGCGCATGGTCCCTGATCGTGCCATTTTCGATTCTTGTCATTGTGGCGAGAAAGCCCTATCGCTCCTTCGCTGTTCATGAGCGCGGCTCGTGATGCCTGTTCCCTTTCGACCAGCGCTGCAGCACCGTCGCCGAGGCCATCTGGGGGCAGAGGCAAGCGGCCGCGCGACGCCGCATCATGACTTCAGCACTGACGGCCATCAAAACCGTGATTGCGAATGTCCATGCAGGACAAGTCGGTCATTGCAGCCAAGGCTGAGCAGGTAGCGATGAAGCAACAAGCCGAACGCCTCTTTCTTGATGCAGAACTCACGCCCACGGAGCAGCGTGTGGTGCAGCGCCGGGTCGCCTCCGGCGAGTTGAACCAAGTGCACAGCGGCATCGCCACGCCTTTGCCTGCCGCCGACTGGCCAGCGCTGTTCCAGCGGGAGAAGATCCGAATCCTGGCGGCGCTTTTCCCCAAGACCGTCGTCGCCTACCGGAGTGCGTTCGATGGAATGGTGGGCAGCACGATTTACCTCGCCGGCAGCAGTCAAGCACGCGTGGTGGAACTCCCGGGTCTGAGGGTTGCGCTATCGAGTGGCCCGGGGCCCGTCGAGGGTGATACCCCGATGCAAGGTCGCGAACTCTACTTCCCGAGCCCAGCCCGGATGCTGCTCGATGCCGTGGCACCGGCCCCGAGCGACGACGATCCGGGATACGACCGAAAGGTCAGCGCCGAGGAGCTTGAGCAGCGACTGATCTCTGTTTGCCATTACCGCGGAGAGCAGGCCTTCATCGACCTGCGAGAGCGCGTGAAGGCTGTCGGCGCGCAATTGAACGCACCCCGTTCGCATCTGCAGCAGCTCGATCGATTGATGGGCGCAATCCTCGGTGCATTCCCCGATCAGAAGATGGCCAGCGCAAGCGGCAGCGGCCGTGCGAGGGGCTACGACGCCGCGCGGATGGACCTGTTCCACACGCTGGTCCAGGCCTTGAAGATGAGCGAGCTGCAGGAAATCGCTTATGTCGCCAGCTCGCCGTTTGCGGCCACCAACTTCGCCTTCCTCGAGTCGTACTTCAGCAATTTCATAGAGGGTATCGAGTTCGAGACCGAAGAGGCCCGCGCAATCGCCCTTGAAGGCAAGATCAGCGCGCCTTGGCCTCAGGATGCCCACGACATTAAAAGCGTCTTCGATCAGGCCAAGGGTCCGTGGCGGGGGAGGGCGATCACTGATGCCAAGGCCTTCGAGGAAGCCCTGCGAGAGCGCCACGGACTGATGATGGCGGCGCGGCCCGAGGTATCGCCTGGCAAATTCAAGTCTTCGCGCAGCGCGGCGGGCAATACGACGTTTGTCGACCCCCGCCTGGTCCTGGGCACGCTGCGAGAGGCAGGGCTGCTCTTGCACGACGTGGACGCTGGCATGCCCCGCGCGCTGCTTGCGATGTTCATCGTGTCAGAGGTGCATCCATTCAACGACGGCAATGGACGTCTGGCGCGGCTGGTCATGAACTCGGAGCTGAGTGCTGCGGGTGAGGCGCGAATCATCGTGCCGACGCTCTTTCGCGACGAATACCTCGACTGCCTGCGAGAGATGACGCGCGCAGCGCGGACCAAGCCGTACCTGGACGCGATGGCGAACATTCGGCGTTGGACCGCGGCGTTCAACTACGACGACCTCGACGCGACCATCGACCTCATGAAGCGGTGCAACGCGTTCGAGAACTCCTTGGTCAGACACCAGCTGCTGTGGCCTAAGAATCTGAAGGAGCAAGATGATGCAAAAACTTAGGTACCGTCCGGACCTTGATCGCCGGTCGGACACCGTCGATTCGCTATCCCGTCAATACGGACAGTCGATGAGCCTCATGCGCTGCGCCTTCTCGCGCGAAAACCAACTCATGTGTTCGAGCGTGCAGCGACCCGATCGGACACTTTCGATATTCCTCCGCCGTCATTCGCGCCTGAAGGCCCAGAGTTCAGCCTCATACACAAGTCCGATGTCGAGCACACGGCGCTCGCGCTGTTGGCACGCTTGCGAGGAAGTTGCGTTCTCGGATGACATGACGGACCTTTCGGCGCATGGTGTCACGACGATTGGAGGGTTGCAAGCCTTCGAGCGAAGGACCTTGATCGAGGTCGGACCATATTCGCATCGAGCTGCCTCTGAACGCGGCGGCACGGTGCGGTGGCGGCCGTTACGTGGCCGCAGCTCTGTCGGTCGATGAACGGGGTGCTGGATCATGAAACTAACCAATGACCTCGGCGCAGGCGAACTGGAGGTTTGGCTGGACAGCGATCTCGGTGCGCCGCAAGCGGTGGGCATGCTTGCCAAAGATCATGGCCACATCCGCTTTCAGTACACGGATTCGTGGCTCGCAGATCGACAGGCCTTTGCCCTCGGGCCCGATCTGCCGCTGAGCACGCAGGTGTTCTTCGCGCCGAGCGAAGGCGGAGTCTTCGGGGCGCTGAGAGACATCTGTCCGGACCGATGGGGACAGTCGATCCTGGCGCAATGGGAGGCGCGTCAGGCGCGAGACGAGCAGCGCAGTACGCGAGAGCTGCGGACTTGGGATCTTCTGTGCGCGGTACAGGACTTGGCGCGTCAAGGCGCACTGCGGCTTCGCGCGCCTGGTGAGGCGCAGTATCTGAACGAAGGCACACTTCCGACGTCAGCGCCCATCGACTTGCACAGCCTCGCAGGTGTCGCGCAAAACTTCGATTTTCATGAGGCCCTCGGAAACGTTGCATCGCGAGATGTGCTGACGACAATGCGCCTGAGGGGGGCGTCTTTGGGTGGCGCGCGGCCCAAGATCAGCTATTTGGATCAGGAACTTGGAGAGCATTGGATTGCCAAGCTACCCATGCTGACTGACAAGCGAGACGTCGGCGCCTGGGAGTTCGTGGCGCACCGCCTCGCTGAGCGCGCAGGGATCGACGTTCCACAGGCAAGGCTGTTGCCGCTCGGCAGCGTGCATCGCACGTTTTGCGTTAAGCGCTTCGACCGCACGGGCGAGACGCGGCGCCTGTATGCATCAGCGATGACGCTGCTGGAAAAGAAGCGGGGCGAGAGCGCAAGCTACCTCGAGCTCGCCCAATTTCTCGAATCCCAGGGTCGTCAGCACATCGGCGATGACCTGACGCAACTGTTTCGTCGGGTCGTCTTCAACGTCGCGCTGGGCAATCGCGACGACCATCTGCGGAATCACGGCTTCCTTCGCGAAAGGAATGCGTGGCGGTTGGCTCCCGCCTTCGATGTAAACCCGAACATCGACAAGGCGTCTCATGTCCTGAGCCTCGATGATTCGGACAATCGGCCGAACCTAGACACCGTGCTTTCCACCGCAGCGTTCTATGGATTGACCGAGGCAAAAGCCGGACACGTTGTGTGGGACGTACTGGATGTAGTGCGCGAGTGGGAGCAAGAAGCCGCAACGCTAGGCATTTCGAGGCCAGAATTCGAGCGACCGCCCCCTCCTTCAGTGTGATTGACTGCAAGATGCATTGAAGCTACACAAATTCCTCGCGCTTCACGCCAAACTTGAGGACTCGGCACCGGTACATATCGTTTGACCTTCCGGCATGACTTGCGCAAGCTTTCCAGCGACAACCGATTGAATTGCATTCAGCTCGGTTCCCCAACTCTCGCAAACGCTGCAAGGCGATGCTACAAGCCGGAGCAGCAAAGGGCCCACGGCACTACTAGCCCAGCCTGTTGATTGCCACCGAAAATTGACCCTCTAAACGCAGTAAGGGGGTGCGGACGAAAACTTGGACTACCAGGAGGTAGTTCGTGTATTCCTACGAAGATCGGATTCGAGCGGTTGAGCTCTACGTCAAGCTGGGCAAACGCGTCAGACCGAC